>NZ_CP177115.1:0-2444874 GCF_046717495.1 Corynebacterium sp. LaCa54 | reverse complement strand
AACAGGCTACCTTTGTGGAATTTAGTTGGGAACGGGTGGACATTGAATAACAATTTTCACCGTGGATTCCACCGTGGTTTTCACAGTGGTTTTTATCGAGTCACCTCGATCTCCACAGAGTTATCCACAGGTGTGGATGAAAGAGTTATTCACAGCTTAGTTCATGGCTGTGGATAACTCTTCATAGGCCGGTTTATGGCATTAAGCTGCGGAAACTACAAAAGTCTCAAGCGTTGATTTAGAGTTATCCACATGCCAGGCTTGGCTGTGGAATTTGATTCTTCTGTTGTACCGCCGAAGCGGCGGGTGTGTCTAGTGAGAAAAATTCACCCCCTGGACGCCGATCTGGATAGGTCCTCCAGTGCGGTGGATTCGGCGCAGTAAGAGCCCGGAATCTGGCCGCCTAGCTGCAGGAAAAAACATTTATGTAATTTCGGGTGTACCCGGGTGTCGATTTGTTTCTAGCGGCAGAAATCACGTAATCTGGCATGGTCTATTGCAACAAAGAGTTGCGCGTGAAAGTGACAGCGTCACCTCGCACTGGCTGGGCCCGTCGGCTCGCCGTGCACCGGAGAGACTGTGATGCGTCAGGTTCATGGAATCTAATCATCAGTGGGTGCGCCGCTGTTAGCGGTGGTGTGCCTACGCACAACTTCAAGGAGAATTAACGTGGCAAAGGGTAAGCGCACGTTCCAGCCGAACAACCGTCGTCGTGCTCGTAAGCACGGTTTCCGCACCCGCATGAGCACTCGTGCAGGTCGCGCAATCGTTGCGGCTCGTCGCAAGAAGGGCCGCGCAAAGCTGACTGCGTAAGTTATGCTTCCGGCCCAGCACAAGCTCACATCGCCGACACAGTTTCGGCGCACGATGAAGGGCAGTCGCCGGGCGGGCACTCGTACGGTAGTCGTGCATGCGCGCGATAACGCAGGTACGGACAAGGAGGCCGAAATTGCAGCCACTGGGCCGCGCTTTGGCTTAATTGTTTCTAAAGCCGTCGGGAATGCAGTGGTTCGCCACCGCACCTCCCGGCGGCTTCGCCATGTGTGCATGACTTTCATTCCCAAGCTGCCCGCCAGCGTGGATGTGGTCATTCGTGCATTGCCCGCTAGCGCCACTGCTAGCAGTGAGCAATTAGAAAAAGATCTTGCTAAAGCACTGCGCAAGCAATGGGATATCTAAATTCCCGCGGGGAGGAAATTCCCCCAGCCAGAGGATTGGCCACACCAATGGTCAAAGTGGTTCGTTTCTACCAAAAACATGTCTCTGGCCTTAAGATGGTATCGACCTGTCGGTTTGAACCGACATGCAGTGCTTATGCCCTTGAAGCGCTATCCAAACATGGCGCATTCAAGGGTACGGCGATGGCAATAGCCAGGGTCTGCAAATGCGGCCCCTGGCATCCGGGCGGATTCGATCCGGTCCCGGGTACCAACAACAATTGAGGATTAAACACTCGTGCTTAATATCATTTACTGGCCAATTTCGGCCGTTTTGTGGTTCTGGCACTGGCTGCTGTCCCTCGTAATGGACCCTGCCTGGGGCATTACCTGGATTCTGGCCATTGTGCTGCTGACCTGGACGCTTAAGGCACTAATGGTCAAGCCGACCATTAGCCAGATTCGTTCCTCGCGCAAGATGCAGGAAATCCAGCCTAAGGTGCAGGAAATCCGCGCGAAGTACGGTAATGACCAAACCAAGGCCGCGCAGGAAATGCAGAAGGTTTACAAGGAGTCCGGCGTTCGTCCGATGGCCGGCTGCCTGCCGGTCTTCGTGCAGATTCCAATGTTCGTTGGTTTGTTCCACGTACTGCGCTCCTTCGACCGAACCGTTGCGGTAGCCGGTGGCATTGGACATCCCAGTGGTGACCCAATGTCCATTGAGGAAAATGCTAATACCGCGAACTACATCTTTAAGCCGGATCTGGTCCAGCAGTTCTTGGATGCCAAGATCTTTGATGTTCCGCTGGTGACCAACCTGCGCTTGAACTCGCCGATTGTAGAGGGCGTCACTACCAGCCAGGCAGCCGTCATCATCGTTCCGATGATCGCCATCATTGCGGTCATGACGCACTTCAACGCCCGCATGAGCCTGAACCGCCAGGAAAAGCGCCGTGCTGCTGGCAAGACCCAAGCGCCACAGGGGCAGAATGCGGAAATGATGCAGCAGCAAATGGCCATGATGTCCAAGATGATGCTGTGGGTCATGCCAGCCATGCTGGTCTTCTCCGGCTTCATCTGGCCGATTGGCTTGCTGTTCTACATGATGGCCAATACGGTCTGGACCTTCTTCCAAACCCGCATCGTCTATGCCAAGATGGACCGCGAGGAAGAAGAAGAGGAAGCCGCTAAGGTTGAGGCCAAGCGCACTTCCGCGCCTAAGCCGGGTGCCCGCAAGAAGGACAACCGCACCAAGAAACAGCGCAAAAACAAATAAACACGGAGGAGAACCCCATCGTGTCCGAGATGGACCCGTCAGTAGTATTCGGCTCCCGCTTGCCCCTCGCGCAGGCTTACCATGATTCGCTCGCTACAGACGGGTCCACTCGTGGTTTTATAGGCCCCCGCGAGGTGCCACGCCTGTGGGACAGGCACATTATTAACTGCGCCGTCGTCAAGCAAGCAATCCCGGAGGGCGCCACGGTCATCGATGTAGGCTCGGGTGCCGGATTGCCCGGTATTCCGTTGGCCATTGCGCGCCCGGACCTGCAGATCACCCTGATCGAGCCGCTGCTCAAGCGCTATAACTACCTCAATGAGGTCGTAGAAGAGCTGGGCCTAGACAACGTGACGGTGCTGCGTGGCCGTGCTGAGGAAGGCCCGATCAAAAAGGGCGTGGCGGGGGCCGATGTGGTGACCTCGCGCGCCGTCGCACCCCTGGGAAAGCTTGCGAAGTGGTCGCTGCCGCTAGTGCGCAAGGGGGGCGAGATGATCGCACTGAAGGGCTCTTCCGTACACGAAGAACTAGAACGCGATGCCGCTGATATCAAGAAGGCCGGCGGTGGAAAGGCCGAGGTCAGCACCATCGAGGGAACCACGATCATTCGTGTCCCGCGCGTGAACTAAAGTAGACGGCATGACTAATCCGCGCCTTATCACCATTGCTAACCAGAAAGGCGGCGTAGGCAAAACCACCTCCGCCGCCAACTTGGCCGCAGCGCTTGCCGCAGAGGGCAAGAAAGTGCTGGTGATCGATCTCGACCCGCAGGGAAATGCTTCCACGGCCATGGGGGCGGAACATAATTCCGGCACCGATTCCAGCTATGAGGTGCTCCTCGGGGACTGCAGCGCCGAGAAGGCTATGCAACCTTCTTCGCACAACGAGAACCTTTTTTGCATCCCCGCCACCATCGATTTGGCTGGCGCGGAGATTGAAATGGTCTCCTTGGTACGTCGCGAATTTCGGCTCTATGACGCCCTGCATAATGGCTTCCTCGAGGAGCATGGCTTCGAATACGTTTTCATTGACTGCCCGCCATCGCTTGGTTTGCTCACCATCAATGCGATGACGTGTGCGGAAGAGGTCATCATCCCGATTCAATGCGAGTACTACGCCCTCGAGGGTGTGGGCCAGCTGCTGGGAAATATTTCCATGATCCGTGAACACCTCAACGAGGATCTGCATATCTCCGCCGTGCTGTTGACCATGTATGACGCCCGCACGCGCTTGGCAGAAGATGTGGCAGATAACGTTCGCGAGCAATTTGGTGCCGTGGTGTTGGGCAATGTTATCCCGCGCTCCGTGCGCGTTTCGGAGGCGCCGGGATACGGTACTACGGTTATTGATTACGCTCCTTCGTCCACCGGTGCCCGCGCCTATCTTGCGGCGGCGCGCGAGCTTAACCGGCGCGGCGATTATCGCCCGCACCCGACCACCGGGGCGATTGGCGTGAGCCCAGAGATTTACGCGGAATTGGAAGGATAGGAACTCATGGCAGAACAGAAGCAAGGTGGACTCGGCAAGGGTCTCGCCGCACTCATCCCATCCGGCCCTGATGCCCCTACCCGCAAGCCGCGGCTGGGAGATTCCGCGGCGGATATCATCTTGGGAAATGCCACCCCGCAGCCTGGCCGCAAGGGCGGCGACGGCAAGCGTGTAAAGGGCGCGCCCACCATTCAACAGGGTTCTGGCTCACAATCTTCGAAGAAGCGTCAGGCCACCCCGGCTCCCATCGGTGCGACCTACCGTGAGATTTCCATTGGGGATATCATCCCTAATCCGAAGCAGCCACGCACCGTCTTCGACGAGGATGAGCTGGGCGAGCTCGTTCACTCGATCCGCGAGTTTGGCCTCTTGCAGCCCGTCGTTGTTCGCCCTTCCGAGGAGGGTGGCTTCGAGCTCATCATGGGTGAGCGCCGTTGGCGCGCTTCTTCCAAGGCGGGTCTGGCTACTATTCCAGCCATCGTGCGCGATACCAAGGATGACAACCTTCTGCGCGATGCCCTGCTGGAAAACATCCATCGCGTGCAGCTCAACCCTCTGGAAGAGGCACACGCCTACCAGCAGCTATTGGAAGAGTTTGGCGTTACCCAGAACGAGCTGGCGGACCGCATTGGCCGCTCGCGCCCACAGGTGACCAATATGCTGCGCCTGCTTAAGCTGCCGGTAGAGGTACAAAAACGTGTAGCCGCTGGTACCTTATCCGCCGGCCACGCGCGTGCGCTTCTATCTTTGGATGACACGGAGGCGATGGAATATATAGCCAACCGCATCATCGCGGAGGGCCTGTCTGTCCGCGCCACTGAGGAGGCAGTCACCCTTTATAAGCGCGATGGCAAGCCGGCCGAATCAAAAAAGAAGCAGTCGGCGCCACAGCCGCAGTACTTCACCGATTCTGCCGAGCGCCTATCGGACCGCTTTGACACCAAAGTCACCGTGACCATGGGCAAACGCAAGGGCAAGATGGTCGTGGAATTTGGTGATCAAGAAGATTTTGAGCGCATCATGGCACTAATGCAGCCAGGTGGATAACTTTCGAAAGATGGAAAGTTTAAACAAATGCTAGTTTGCGGTCACTTAAAATATTCGATCTTTTAATCCCAAGGCAGGCTTTAGTAGCAGCACTGATTATTTAACTCCTAAAGTCAGGCTAATGGCTTTCTGAACTTTCGATTGACGTCTCCAGGTATTTAGATTTGATACGGACGTAGGATCCTAAAGGGGGGTTCTTGTGTCCTTCAATAGAATGTTGCTAACTTTGGGATGATGAATTATTTGCAATTATTGCATTGCTGCCGAATTTGCTTTATGTAGTTAAATACCTCTCTGTGAAGTTTTACAATTCACTTGCAAGGAAATCGTTACTCTTTGTCAAAGTGAAAAGTAGAAGAAGTAATTGGTACACCCCTAAATTGCACTTTTGATCTGCTCGGGTTGAAAGGCCGTCAGAGAGGGACGTTGGCGTTACTCTCCTATTCTGATTCAGAATCGTTCAATGACAGCTACAGCCTGTCAAGCTGAGCGTGTTCGACTCGGATCATTTGTCCGAAACTCCACGAATTGACCATAAAATAGTCACAGTGAAGATTATGGGAATCGGATGCCTCAGTTCTACTGTTGTTTAGGTTACTTACCAAAAATAAACGGACTTTTAGATTGTTCCGTTTCAAAATCAGGGCTAAGAGGGATACCTTTTCTTTCTTGGAGAAGCAAGATAGCGGTAAAACCTACGAGGCTTGCAGTTACTAGATAGATTGTAACCGCAACTGTTGTGCCTGTTGCATCTACTAAAGATGCAGCGATCATAGGTGCAAATGCGCCGCCGAGAATTGATCCAATGGCATAAGATATCGATACCCCTGATGCACGAACGGATGCAGGGTAGAGCTCAGCATACATGGCGGACTGGGCACCATAAGTTAGTCCTAGGCCTACAGTTAGAAAGATAAGCGCGACATAAAGAAGGCCCAGTGAAGCTGAGTTGACCAGTGGGAAGAGTATTCCAGCTCCAATTGCCTGTACGACAAATCCAATGAGATAAGTCCTTCGTCGACCGATATAGTCCGACACCCAGCCGGCGAATAGCGTGAATATTAACCAAGTTACGGCAGACAAAGTAACTGCGTTGAGCACATCACCGCGCTCAAAGGAAATGGGTCCTTCTGGGTTGGTGGCATAATTTTGAATATAGCCTCCTGCTGTCATATAACCTACAGCTCCGTTGCCTGCAAATACCAGTGCGGCGACAAATACAAGAGGTAGATGCTGTTTGAAGAGAACTCCAATGGGATTCGGGCCTTCATGACTTTTGTTGCCCGCTATAACTTTGAAAACCGGCGATTCATCGACGCCGATTCTTACTACGTAGCCCACGATAACCAACACGAAGGAAAGTAAGAAGGGGACGCGCCAACCCCATTGAAAGAATGCATCTCCGGGCGCAATTCTATTCATAATGGATAAAATTCCCGAGGACATGAGAAGACCGATGGGAACTCCAATTTGGGGTCCGGCACCGTAAAGGCCACGCTTCTGGTTCGGAGCATGTTCAACCGCTAGCAATACCGCTGATCCCCACTCCCCTCCAGCGGATACGCCTTGAATAATGCGGAGAAAAATGAGCATAATGGGAGCCCATAGACCTACCGTTTCGTAAGTAGGTAAGAGGCCGATTAAAGTGGTTGCGCCCCCCATGGAGAAAAGTGTGACCATGAGGACGATTCGTCGACCGTAGCGATCTCCATAGTAGCCGGCTAAAAACGCACCGAGGGGCCGAAACAAAAACGATAGGCCCACAGAAGCGAAAGACACGATGCTGGCCAAACTTCCGGTTAAGGGAGAAAACATTACTTGGTTAAAAACGAGTCCGGCTACTGCCGCGTATAGAAAATAGTCGTACCATTCAATCGCCGTACCGATTGTGGTTGCAGCTACTACACGTCCCATTTCCTTGGGAGAGATCGCGGAGGGGCTCGAAGCATCCATCATGAAGATCCATTCAAATAGTAGAAATGAAGACTATCAGTAGATACTAATCGAATGATTCGCTTCGAGCCAAGATTTGTGGGCAAATCTCGTTGACTTAGGACTGCTCAGCTTGAAGGAGTTCAGAAAATTTATAGGTACCTGTCACAACTGTATCCTGATCCATGAGATACATACGCTTTACCGCGATGACGATGGCCTCAGCAATATCGTCGCGGCGGGACGGATTGGTGAGGATCTTTATGTCTTCTGGGTTGGTGAGGTAGCCCAGCACGATCTGGATGACCGGCATTTGGGTCAGGCGAAGCAGATCCCAGGTGCGGCCGTGGTTGCCGCAGTCCAGCAGCTCGGTGCGCGCGACAATCTCACGCTGGATAAAGCCGGATAGGGTCTCACCAATAAGCGAGGAATTGCCGGATTCGGAACCGAAATAGAAGGTGGCAACACCATTGGCCTTTTCATTGGGGTAGGAATCACAAGCCAAAGAGATGACAATGTCCGCATCGAAGGCGTTGGCCAACTCCGCGCGGGACTTCACATCCGCATCGGAGGTCCGAGGACGGGAGATGATGGTCTCCATGCCGGCGGCAATCATGCGTCCCTCGATGCGTTGGGTGAGGTCCCACAGGATCTCTTGCTCAGAAATATCACCAAAGCGTCCCTTGACCTGTTGGCCGGCGTCGCCGCCGCTCAAGGCGGGATCGATCACAACGCGCTTGCCCGCCAGTTTAGGGCCGGCGTTGCGCACGCGCTCGCGCTCTTGGATATTGTGCGCGGATCCGCCGGTGATACGGCGGCCAAGCAGACTGAGGGCGCGGATGGTGGCGGGACCGCATACACCATCTTCTTGCAAGCCACAGTTGTGTTGGTATTCCTTGAGCGCCGCGTAGGTATTGGTGCCAAAATGGCCGTCTACGCGCTGCTGGTAAAAGCCCAGCTCCTGCAGCTGTTGCTGGAGCTGCGAGATATCATCACCCACGAGCTCATTTGCGGGCTCGTAGGCAAGTACACGGCTGCCGAGCGTATACGAGGCCTGGCGCAGTTCGCGCAGGGTGAGATCATCGATCTCTCCCGTGGGCACGATGCCGCGCGATTGCTGGAAGGCCTTGAGGACCTCAGACAAATTGGCATCAAAGCTCTTGTCGCTCTCGGAGTACTTCTGCTTTTTCCACGCAGAAAGTTCCCCCTTGAAATCTGACAAGAGGCCGAGACGGGCCAAGGTGGCGCGAGCCTCAGCTACACGCACGCTTGTATCGCCGACTCGAAGAACGCGGTTCACGCCTTTTACCCCTTTCACAGCCCGTGTTTAGGGGCCGCATTTCAGAATTTCTACACGCTTAATCTAATAGGAATTAGATTAACAGTTAAAGTTGCTTTTTCACTTGCGCCACGATGTCATCTTTAGAACGCAGACCAACAAATTCGTCTACCTTCTCGCCGTGGTTGAAAATCAGCACGTTAGGGATGGACATGATCTGGAACATGGCACCTAGGTTGCGCTCTTCATCGACGTTGACTTTGGCGATGGTGACCTCGCCGTCTAGCTCCTCTGCTACCTCTTCCAAGATGGGGGATAGCTTCTTGCAGGGGCCGCACCATTCGGCCCAGAAGTCGACGACGACGGGCTTATCGGACTCGATGACGTCCTTGCGGAAGGTATCGGTGGTTACTTTCTTGACGTTGCTCATACTGAATTAACGGCTTTCTGCGAGGAAATGTTCCGCATCAATTGCCGCGCGGCAACCGGAGCCGGCCGCGGTAATTGCCTGCTGGTAGTGGTCATCCACCAAATCACCGCAGGCAAAAACGCCAGGCTGGGAGGTCTTGGTGGTGGGTTGTTCAACTACAACATAGCCATTGTCATTTAGCTCGACCTGACCATTGAGGAAGGAAGAGCGCGGATCATGGCCAATTGCTACGAACATGGCAGTCACGTCCAAGGTAGAGGTCTCGCCGTTGGTCACGTCCTTGAGCTTGAGACCGCCAACTTTGCCGTCGGCTTCAATGACCTCTTCGACGACCTTATTAGTCTCCCATTTAATCTTCTCATTGGCCTGGGCGCGCTCCAGCATGATTTTAGAGGCGCGGAAGTTCTCGGAGCGGTTCACAATGGTGACGGAGTCCGCGAACTTGGTGAGGAAGGTTGCTTCCTCCATGGCGGAGTCGCCGCCGCCGATAACCGCAATATTGTGGTCCTTGAAGAAGAAGCCATCGCACGTAGCGCAGGTAGAAACGCCGCGGCCGGTAAGTTCTTCCTCACCTGGTACGCCGAGGTGGCGCGGGGCGGCACCGGTGGCGAGGATGACGGCGCGGGCCTCGAAGAGCTCGTCACCCACGTGCAGCTTCTTAATATCGCCTTCTAGCTCTATCGAGTCAACGACTTCCATGCGCAAATCTGCACCGAAGCGGATGGCCTGGGCGCGCATTTCCTCCATGAGCTCTGGGCCCATGATGCCCTTTTGGAAGCCGGGGTAATTTTCTACCTCGGTAGTATTCATAAGCTCGCCGCCGTACTCGAAGCCCTCGAAGACAATCGGGTTGAGCTCGGCGCGTGCCGCGTACAGCGCGGCGGTATAACCGGCAGGGCCGGAACCTACGATGGCAACATCGTGGACGGTCATTGCTAACTCCCTTAAATCAGAGTGTGGTTTCGCGTAACGCCATGAGTCTACCCGCCACACTGACAAACGTCGGTATTAGCAAACTCACCCAATGGCCGCGCGTAGGACTTCCCTCGCTCGGGCGCAGCGGGATTTAATGGTGCCGGGCTTTACTCCTTGAGCAGTGGCAACTTCTCCGACGCGGAACCCGGCGACGTCGGTAAGCACCAGCGCTTCGCGTTGATCCTCGCGCAGTAACTCCATGGCTTCGCGCACCGCCAGCTGCTCCGCTAGGTTTTCGGAAGGATTATGCGCGAGCAGCGGGTTGCGATCGTCGTCGAAGTCCTCCGTATCTAATGAGGCATTTTCCCTATTCGAGCGATGGTTGAGGTAGTCATAGCCAGAATTTTTCACCAGCCGGTGTAGCCAGGTTGATAGCGCGGATTCGCGGCGATAAGAGTGCAGGTTGCAGCTGGCGCGCAAGAAGGCTTCCTGGACCACATCTTGGGCATCGTGATCGTTTTTGGTGTAGCGGCGTGCCACGGTGGTCAGCCGCGTGCGGTGGCGTTCCACGATGGTGGAAAAGGCCTTATTATCACCTTCAATGAAAGCATCAACTAATTCTTCGTCACTGCGGTCATGACTCAGTGTCATATGTAGATTCCCCCCGGATCAACAACTGTTAACCACAGTGTGACCCGAGGGGAAGCAGAGCGCGAGCGCTGGACAGTACAGTCTATTGACCAGCCCGCACGCGAAGCGTGCGCCGCAGATTATCGCGACACTCGAGCAGTACGCGGCGCAGTGCTCCTGGCAGCTCACGGTGCAGCAGACGGGTGGTGGCGTCGTCGGCCATGGGCAGCTGTGGATAGAAGCCGCGGATGAGGCGGTTGGCAATCTCAATCGGGTGCGCGGCCCAGATCTCTTCCACGCGGGAGAAGAATTCCTCCGCAAAGGCCTCCTGCAGTGCAGCTGAGCGCGGGGCATTGAATCCGGCGACCAGCGCGTCTACCTCGGCATTGGAGTAGGTGCCCGGCGTGAGCGCCTTATCGAACGCGGCACGCTTGGTCTCTGGCGTGGGGAAAGCGTGGCTGGCGCCGAGGAATTCCGTAGCGCCGGTGAGCGTATTATCGCGCTGTTTTTCTTTCTCCAACTCGTCTAGTTCTACGGCATTTCGGGCGGCGAGTGCGCGCAGGATGGACCACCGGATCGAGGGGTCCAAGCGAAGGCCGGCAATGTCACCGGCGAGCAGGGCCTTAAGGCGCGTGGTGCCTGATTCCTCCGGCGTTGCGGCGAGTGCGCGGATGGCGGCGCGTGCGAGTACAAGCTGGGCGTCCGAGGCTGGTTCGGCCTCGTCCAGATGGCCCCAGATCGCCTCGGCATAGTCGGTGCGGACCTGCTCGCGGTCGGCTTCCGAAACATAATGGGCAATCGCAAAATTGGCATTTGCGCAGGCAGTAGCCAGCAGCGTCGTGTTGGTCTCGTAGGCTTCGTGCTTGACGACGACCCCCACATAATCAATCGCCGACATTTCCCCATCGCGGGTGAGGTTCCATAGTGCGGTCCAGATGATAGCGCGGGTGAGATCATCTTCGATTTCGGTCAGGCGGTTCCCTGCCGTTTCTAGGGAGGTGTCGTCGAAGCGGATTTTGGCGTAGGTATGGTCGGCGTCGTTAAGCAGCAGCAATTCTGGGGCCGGAAGGCCGGCCGCCTCATCGATAATGGTGCGGGTGGTGTCATCGCCGGCGGGGAGATCGATGTCGATCTCGCGATACTTGTGTAAGTCGGCATCAAAAAGCGAGGCGGTCAGGCGGTGTGGCCGGCAGACGTCCTCGGCTTCTGCAAGGATGGCCAGCTCCGCAATCTTCTCGCCTTCGGTGTGCAGCTCCGGGATGAGCGTATCTGGACCCCACGTACGTAGCCAGGCCTGCGACCAAGCATCAAGATCGCGGTCTGTGTGCTTTTTTAGCGCCTTCAGGAGGTCATCAAAGGTGGCGGCGGCAAAGGCGTGCTCCTGGAAGTAGTCGCGCGCCCCAGCGTAGAAATTATCGCGACCGACATAGTGCACCAGTTGCTTGAGCACCGCCGCGCCCTTGGCATAGGTGATGCCGTCGAAATTTTGGCGCGCGGCATCTACGTCCGGGATCTCCGCCTTGATGGGGTGCGTGGTGGGCAGCTGATCCTGCAAGTAGGCCCAATTTTTACGGGCGCCGGCAAAATTGGCCCAGGCCTCGGTGTAGTCGGTGCCGTGGACGGAAGAATCCGCGCCCATAAATTCCGCGAAGGACTCTTTGAGCCATAGGTCATCCCACCACTGCGGAGTGACCAGGTCACCGAACCACATATGGGACATCTCGTGCAGGATGGTATTTGCACGGCCGGCGTGCTGCGCGCGGGTAGCGCGGGAGCGGAAGATGTAGTTCTCCGTAAACGTCACCAGGCCGGGATTTTCCATCGCGCCGAGGTTGTATTCGGGTACAAAGATGGAATCGTACTTGCCCCACGGATAGGGATAGCCAAAGTTCTGGTGGAAAAAGTCCATACCCTGGGCAGTAAGGTCCAAGATTTCCTCGTCGAGGTACTCAAGCATGGACGCGCGAGCAAAGGCGCGCAACTGTGCCGAGTGGCTGCCATCCGGGGCGGTCCACGTGCGTTCTTGATACTGGTAAGGGCCTGCCGCGAAGGAAGTCAGGTAGGTCGACAGCGGCGGTGTCGGCGCGAAGGTAACAGTGGCGAGATCGCCATCCTCACTGCGCTCGACTTCCGGTTGGTTAGAGAGGATCTGCCACTGCTTCGGTGCGGTCATGCGCACGTGGAAGACGGCCTTGAGATCCGGCTGCTCGAGGCAGGGGAAGATGCGGCGAGCATCGGAAGGCTCGAGGTGTGAGTACAGGTAGGTCGCGTCATCGGCCTGATCGTGCATGCGGTGCAGGCCCTGGCCGGTGCGCGAATAACGGGAGTGGCTGGTGACCTCGATGGTCAGCTCCTCCCCTACCGGCACGCCGTGTAGCCGGATGATGCTGCCATCAAAGTCCACCTCCTGCTGGGTGCCATTGACCTTTAACTCCGCGACCGATTCGCCCAGGTAATCCAGGAAGAGCTCGGGCTCATTGCTGGTCAGCTCGAGGCGGGTAGTCACGCCGTAGGTGGGGCTATCGAGTACCTCCGAAAGATCAAGGTGGAGGTGATAGGCGCGCAGGTCCACCGCTGCCGCGCGTTCTTGGAGCAATTCGTGCTGCGTCTTATTTTGTGGTGCGGTCATACTTAGGAACTATAGTTACCTCCGTCACGTAGGGTGCGGGGTTGGGGTCCTAAGTTCCGCTGCCTTCTAGGAGCAAAATACCCAGCGGGTATTGGGACCTCGCTGCGGACCTGTTGGACTAGTTTTGCCCGTCCCATACTCTTCAAGCGGCGCTAGATGTCAGTGACCATCAGCAAGCGTTACACCACACTAGAGGACGCAACCTCGCGCGGAGGTGGGCGATCTCATCTCAGCACGCAAGATTTGCGAAAGAACCTAGTTGCCGTCTCAGGTGCACAGTAAGGTGGGCCTCACGACTAGATCTAAAGACGTGCAAGAAATTAATCGTCCGGAAAAATCAATAA
This sequence comes from Corynebacterium sp. LaCa54, assembly GCF_046717495.1. NCBI lineage: Bacteria > Bacillati > Actinomycetota > Actinomycetes > Mycobacteriales > Corynebacteriaceae > Corynebacterium > Corynebacterium sp. LaCa54. The sequence continues at coordinate 2,431,747 of NZ_CP177115.1, read as the reverse complement.
CCTCGGCGATTTACTCCTACTTTCGTAGTGCAGGGATCGTTCCGAGGCTTTCAAGATAGAGATTAGCATTTCCATAATGAGTAATCCAAGATTGGCCCCCGTACCGCTATCCCAATGGTTTTCATCCGCGCGGATGAGCCGGTACGCCGATCACCCCACACCAGAGGCGCTATACCTTTGGAATACTCACCTCACGAAGACCTATCTCGCTGACATTGAGCATGTTGAAGTACTTCTTCGAAACTGCATTCACAGTGCCCTAACCAGAAGGTACGGTGACCGATGGTTTGATGACGATCGAATACCTTTCAACGTTGCGGCAAAGAAGAATATCCGCAAAGCGAAAAGACGAGCTGGAGGAGGAGGGGCGTTACCGGGAAAAATCATTGCTGAACTCAGCTTCGACTTCTGGCGTTACCTTTTAAGTAACCACTATCAAGCAAGCATCTGGCCTCAGGTAAAGAGGGCGTTGAAGAAACCCCCTGACAGCAGACAGCAGTTCGAAGAGCTTGTAGTCATTGTTTATGAAATGAGAAATAGGTGCTCTCACCACGAATCAATCGTTCAACAGCGCGATAGAGCCCGTGAAGTCGCACATCTCGACTCCGTTGATAACGCTATCCAAGAAATAGCGGGTTTCATTGATCCTCATGCCGCAACATGGATCAAGAACAATTCCAGAGTCTCCGCTTTACGAGCACAGCGCCCTTAGGCATATATCGCAGTACAAAGTGGGAAACTGAAACCGTCATCACAGTTGGTGTGCATTCTAACTATTTTCCGTTGAATCATGCCGCCGCCTCGTTCGCTAACATCCAAGGATTACTTTTCACTAGGCAAGGAACGACGTTTCAAGAAAGTCCTCAAGACTCCAATAGTCAGGATCGAACCAAGCAACGCCTTCGTTCACTTCGATTGCGACTAAGTGGTCAGGCAATAAGATGAGGAAATTATTTGTCTCGGTGCGGATTCCTTGGCGTTGTAGCTCTTGTGCGACTCGTTCAGTGCTCTCCTGTGCGGTCTCCGCGGGGTGACGATTAAGGTCAACGCCATAGAAAGTATCCGCGATTGGTACCTCCATGTACTTCATTTCAACGGTGACGCACTTACCGTCCTCCACGCAGCACCATATTTTCCATGAAAATTACTTTTTATGTCTTCATGTTCACGCTGAAATGCTTTCCCAAGGGTAAGGAGTGGCTGTACCGCTATATCGGAAGACGTAGGAAAAGCCCACAGCCAGAAGGTGGCTGCGGGCTTGGGGAAGCTTAATGCTTCTAGTGTGTTTGGAGTTACGGGTCTACTGCTTGATAGCGGAGACCTCGAGCTCAATTTTGATCTCCTCGGAGACCAGTACGCCGCCGGTCTTCAGCGGAGCGTTGAAGTCGATGCCGAAGTCCTTGCGGTTGATCTTGGTGGTTGCCTCGAAGCCCAGGCGGGTATTGCCAAATGGGTCCTCAGCGGTAGCAACATCTTCTACATCGAGGTCGACGGACTTGGTGGTGTCCTTGATGGTGAGGTCACCGGTTACGGTGCCGTTGCCATTCTCATCAACGTTGAGGTTGGTGGCCTTGAAGGTGATCTCCGGGTACTGCTCTACTGCGAAGAAGTCCTCGTTCTTTACGTGTGCATCGCGGTCATCGTTGCCGGTGGTGATGGAAGCGGTGCGGATGGTTGCCTCAGCAGCGGACTCGGCGATGTTCTCGGCCACGGTAATGGTGCCCTCAAAATCGGCGAAGTTGCCGCGGACCTTGGTGACCATTGCGTGCTTGGCTACGAATCCGATAACGGTGTGGGCTGGATCGAGTGCGTAGGTACCTGCTGCGAGGGACATAGTGAATACTCCTAAAATTGTTGCTTGCGTTACACCCCACAGTGTACGCACTACTCCTAAATGGTCAATACTTGAAGTAAAAAAGTTTAGAAGGCGCAGCTCATGAAGTTTTGTGTTGAAGAAAAATAAAAACTAAGGCCGAACTGAAGGCGATTTTCTTCAGTTCGGCCGTCATTTCATGGACCGCAATGTGGGTTCATGTATCCGAAGTTTTCCTAGGGCTGTCCAACGAGCCCAATGTCTGCGATGGTTGCCTTATTGGACTTGGGTAGCTCGGTGATCATGAGCAGCAGGCCGTCGAATTGCTCGGGGGTTTTCTCCAGCTCGATGTCTTCCTTGCCGTTTTTGAACTTGCCTCTTGCCAGTTGGTACAGAGAGCCGGCCTGTGGGTTCTCTGGGTTGAAGCGGTCACGATTAACGCCATAGACGGCATATTTCGCCCCAGTCGAATTGGATTGCACCACCGGCAAGACTGCGAAGTGCGTTGGCGAATCGACAGTGACGAGGATGCCGGTGTCCTCCTCTTCGGTAGACCAGGTGGTGGCCGTTTTGCCGTCGATAAGCGCAGCGTCGTCCTTGTTATCAGGAACGGTAACCGCAGAGGAAGGCTGGAGACGCACCGGCGGGGTATCCGGAATGTCCGTGCTGCCGTGGATGGTTTCGCTGACCGGATTAGACGCCTTTACATCGCTGAGCAAGGACATGATCCAGGTGGTCAATGCAGCCATCGCTACGACGAAGATGGTGGCGAAGATACCGATAACGATGACGCCGGAACCGGAATAACCGCGGCCGCCGAAGCCAGGCTCTTGGGCCGGGTCATCCTCTTGGGCCGGTTCTTCTTCTGCCTTTACCGGCAAGGCCTCGGGTGCTTCCTCCGGTTCCTCCGGTGCGAAGTCGTGCAGGCGCTGGGCGATGCCGGCCAAGGTCAGCGCCTTTGCCTCCTGCAGCTGTTCCATCTTTTCCTCGCGGCTGTCCTCATCAGCACTATCGAGGGCAAAGTGCGCGTCCTCGACGCGCTGGGCGGCCTGGTCGGCCGAGAGGTTGGCATCTTCAGAAATATCGCGCAGCTTCTTCGGCGAAGGCTCCGTGGACTCCACGAGCAGCTCCAGGGCGGAGCTGAGGGCCTCGCGGTCGGTGGCGGCGGAGGTGCCATCCAGTACAGCGGGGAAGGCCACCTTGACTACACCGTCGGTAGAAACGCGGAAGCGGTCGCGGTGTTCCACTCCGAGGATGAGGCCGGCATCGTGGGCAGCGGCGGCGTCAGCAAATAGCGGCGCAGTAGCACGAGCCACAGAATGGGGGTCGAGGTTATCGGCCTCAGCCACCTGCTTGAGGGAGGTGCCCTCGAACCAATCCGCCACCACCAGGCAGCCCGTGCGGTAGGACAGGACTTGGATATTATCCGCCACGGTATCGAGCTCCAGCTCGGCAAGGCGGCGGGTATTGCGCGAAATCTCGGCGGAGCGGCGGGCGGCAACTCCCGGAGTCGATGGCGCAATCGGTGCCAGGCTATTGGTATCGACGAACGTCAACGCGACTAGGCGGCCGGTGGACTGCTCGCGTGCTTGCCAGAACTGTGCACCGGTGACCGCACCGTGATCTTGGAGCAAGCGGAAGCGACCATCCGATACCGGGGCGCCCGGCACGAGGCGTGGGCCGCGGACGATACCGGCGGACATTGGTGGCGGTACCAGGGTGGCATTGAAGGCATCCTGGGTGAATACCGGCCGGATTTCCGGCACGTCGGGCTCCTCCAGCTCGATAGCCTTGGAGGAATCGACCTTGATGAAGCGGGACATGCCCGGGATGCGCTGCAAGGCGCGGGCCAGGTTCTGGACCTCCGGCAAGGAGGACTTAGAGAGCACCAGGCCGGTGGCGATGAGGAAGATGACTCCAAGCACCGCGACCTTGATCAGCGAGACGATGGAGGGCAAATTCTCTGGAAGGAGGTAATTCACGCCCCAGTACAGCACCCAGGAGACAACCAAGCCTACGAGACCGGCACCAGAAGCCCACAGCACGGTCTGCGTGACGGCTTTGCCGCCGAGGCTGCCGAGCTTGCGCTTGAGCAAGAAGCCACCGATGACCGCACCGGAGACGAAGCCAAAGCCATTGGCCGTACCGAGCAAAATCACCACGCGGTCCGGGTTGGACGTCATCAACGGGGCCAAAAGCGTAAGGACGATCTTGGTCAGCGTGATGCCGGCGATGATGAAGGTCGGCGTCCAGGCTTCCTCGCGGGCATAGAACACGCGCAGGTGCAGCAGCACTAAGGCATACGGGATGAGCGTGAAGGCGGAGAAGCTGATGGTCAGGCCAAGCTGCTCGGCGCTCTCGGCGCCGTAGGCACCGTATTGGAAGAGGGCTCGGGCAATCGGTACACCAAAGCCGGTCATGAAAATGACGATGGGGATAAGCGCGATGAAGGTCAGCTTTGAGCCCAAGGTCAGATCGCGGACTACGGCATCAACATCGCCGTCGGCGGCGTTGCGGGACAGGCGCGGCATGATGGCCGTCAGCAGCGTCACGCCGATTACGCCATAGGGCACCTGCAGCATGAGCCAAGCATTCTGATAGACCAGTGGGGCGCCGGCATCCGCATAGGCGGCTACGCGGGAGGTGATCACGTAGCCCAACTGGGAGATAGCCACATAGGTGATGATGGCCAGAGCCATGCCACCGAATTGCTTGATGCGGGCATCCAAGCCCCACTTGGGGCGCAGGTTAATGCCGGCCTTTTTGAGGTACGGCAACAAGATGAGGCATTGCACCATCACCGCCGTGGTGGTGCCCAAGCCCAATAGCATGACGTGGGGATCGGCCACCGGGGTGGGCTCGTGCGGGTCGAGCTGGCCGGGCAGGAAGCGATAAGCCAGCAGCACGCTAATGGAGATGACGTTGTTGACTACCGGCGCCCACGCACCTGGACCAAAGATATTCTTAGTATTAAGAACGGCCTGGAAGAGGGCGAAGAGGCCGTAGAAGAGGATCTGCGGCAGCAATAAGAAGGCCAAGGAGGTTGCCTGCACGGCATTGGCCTTGGAATCTTCCGGCAGCATCATCCTCGTTAAGAAGGGTGCGAGCACCACGGAGGCGATGGTGACTATGCCCAGGATAGAAAAGGCCAGGGTAAATAGCCGCCGGACAAAGGTCTCGCCTCGGTCCGTGTCTTCTTTTTCGGCGCGTACGAGAACGGGCACGACCAGAGAGGTCAGCACGGCACCCAATACGATCTCGGTGACGAGGTTGGGGATCTGGTTGGCGCTACTAAACGCGGTGCCCACCGTGGCACCGAGGGTGGCGCCGATGAGCATCTGGCGCAGGAAGCCGGTGACGCGGGATAGCAGCGTCGCGATGGCCATCGTGCCCGTCGCGCGGATGACGTCCTGATTGGATGATTCGTTTTCCGCGTTGCGTCCAGTGAGCGCGGACTTGTCCTCCTCGGGAGGAACGGTGGTGTCCTGCACCGCGGGCGTGGGGCGCTTTTCTGGCACCGGAGCGGGAGGAGAGGCGCGGACGATGCGGCCGCGGGCACCCGCTGGGGCGGGGTGCTCTGCCGGCACGGCGGCATCCTTCGGGTCAACTACACCCGCAGGTGACTTCTCCACGTGTTCGGCCTCGCGGCCAGTTTTATCAGTCATAGAGGATACAACTTCAACTTACTTTTTAAGCCTTTGTGATTTTTTGCGCCGATGGCGGCCTAGCCGGAAGAGAGTGGCGAGGACCAGCGCAAGAGCGCCGGCTATGCCGACGCCATACACGCTTACGATACCGGCACGCGTTTGCACAGCGATACTGATCGGCTCCGAGATGGTTTGCTTTTCTGGGGTGGCAAGCCACAGGCCAATGTCTGTGCGATCGACGTCCTTAGGCATATCGGCGGTCATGGATACAGTAATAGAGCCCTTGGCCGGAATACGGACACTCTTGGGCGTGTTGAGGCGCGCGCCATCGGGGGCATCGTATTGCAGCTTGGCCTCCACCGGTAGCGGAAGCCCATTTTCTGCCACGATGAGCAGCGGCGATGACTCGGATACGCGGGTATAAACATTGCCCGGTGGGATAAGCGCCACAGAAGATCGCAGATCGCGCAAAGTATTCGAATGCACATCCATCGTGTGGGTGAACCTTCGCCGCGCTTCAGCATTACTGCCCAAGCTATCGCGGTTGGTCAGCGAGAGCGCGGCCAGCAAATCCCGGCGCAAAGGCAGGACGAATTCATAGGGAGTCAGTGCGATATCTGGATCATCGACCATGATATTCATCAGCTCATCGGTATAGCGGGCCTGCTGCTCCACGCGGACGATATCGGATTCGGCGAAGGCGGCGGGATCACTAAAGGGGCTGCCAGGCAGTGACCCCGGATCGGCGGTTTCCTGCTTGAGGCTGCCGACGGTACGCGCATGGGACTGGCCGGAATCGATGAGCGCTTCGGCGGAGTCAAGCGCGTATTCGGCGGCGCTGGGATCCAAGTAATTGGGCAAACGCGCCACAGTGTCATCGCTAGCGGCTAAACTCAACGCGGCGCCGCCGGTGATGGCGCGGGAAAGTTCGGAATCGAGCGAGTAGTCGTAGCGCAGCTCTGGGTTGGAATAGCCCACCGTCTGTGGTTTGGAGCCGGTTTGGGCGAGGAGGGCGCCCAGGGAGGCGTCGAAAGTCACGGCGCGGCCGGGCCACGAAGTATTATCAGCCACCAGTGCGGGCAGGGGCAGTTGTTGATCCACATAGCCGGAGCCAACCGCGAGGACAGAGGTGGCTGGCTTGGTGCCGAGAATTCGCTCGATGGTGTGGTTGCCGCGCTGCAGCCCCTCGTAGGTAAGGAAGGGATTATTCGCCTTGGCCACGGATGAAGCATTGGCGTTTGCCCACGGCATAGACATAAAGCAATCGAGTTCGCGCAGGCGCTTGAGCCAGCGGGCGGCATCCTCTTTGCCAGTGCCGGGTTCGAGGTGCACATCGTCGTTGTTATTGAACCACGAATCACGCAGGCGCTTAGGACGCTCCGCCTGAGCCGGGCGGGACGAACCCACCTTATAGCCCTCCGCCATGCGGTTGACCGTGTCCAAGAGTGCGGGATCGATGGCTACGCAGCCTGCCCCGCGCAGATCGTGGTCCGCATAGGTGCTCACCAAGCGATCGAGGCGGCCGCCCTCAGCCAGCTCGGTGGCTAGCTCATCGGAGGCGAGAATAAGGTCTTCTCCCCCAGCGCCGCCTGGTACCGAGTCGATATCGGCGCTGATGGGATAGACCACGGTGAGATCGTGGGGTTTGGGCTCCGAGGGGGCATCGCCAAGCGCCTGTTTCTTTCCCTGCACCTGGCCTATTAGGCGTTCTTCCGCAAAGCTGACCGCTTCGCCGCCGACAGTGCCGGTGAGGGTAAATAGCAGCGGATAGGCGCCGGCGTCTTCGATGGCTAGGGTCTGCTCGCCGTGTAAGGAGGTGGGAACCTGGAAGGTAACCTCTCGGGTTTCGCCCGGTTGCAGGGGCGCGGTGGTGGTGCTGGGGCCGTAATACGGGAATTCGCCGGTGGCCAGCTGCGTGCGAGCCTGTGCAGTACTCTCCACGGCATTGCCACGGCGGCTGGTCAGCTGGAGGTCTTCCATGGCTTCATCGGTGGGATTGTGCACCTGGAAGGTAAGTTTCAGTTCCTTGCCCACGGTGAAGGGTTCGGCCTTGATGAGATCGAGAGTGGCCCGCTCTGGTCCGCGCGCGCCCAACCATGCCTGGATATCCTGCTGTTTTCCCGCAGCCGAATCCATCTGCGCGGCGGCCTCTGGCAGCGGCAGGCCCAATCCCCACCCCGCTACCGCCAGGCAGCCGCCCACGGCGGCCCAAGACTTCAGGCGTTGGCGCATTACCGTGGGGTCACTTTCCCCGCAGCGGCTTCCTTTCGTGCGAGATCGGGAAGGAGATCATGCGCGATGCGCGCCAATTTGCGCTCGTCGGCGTAGGCCAAATGCTCGATGAGTTCAGAGACGGGAATCCATGCGACCTCGGTGACCTCCGGATCCTCATCGTTCATGATGCCGTCTACAAAGCGCAGCAAGTGATGGTGCACTGTCTTATGGATACGCACCCCATCAGAGACGAACCAATAATCAATCATGCCGAGGTCTGCAAAAACCTCACCGGAAATGCCGGTTTCTTCCCATACCTCGCGCTCAGCGGTGATTTCTTTGGCCTCGCCATTTTCTACGTGGCCTTTAGGCATGGACCACAGCAGGCGTCCGCGACGGTCGAGGCGGCCGATGAGCGCCACATAAAGCCGGGAAAGATCTACCTGGCCAGTGGCATCGACACACTCCGCCAAACCAGAGACAACAAGGCCGCCGGCGGAGGTTTCATCGCGGGTTTCCATGGCCGTGGATTGGCCATTGCCACCGCGGTAGGGCCTGCGCTGCTGAGTGCTGCGGCGCGCGCGATTATCCGGCCGGCGGCGCCGCCTGCGCCGGGACCGGTTACGGTTGCGGCCGCCTCCCTTAGAGGGGCCCTGTTCTTGGTTAGTCATCCCTGCCAATCGTAGTAGACTCTCACCCGTGAATTTTCAGGACACTCAGCTAATTGGCGTTCTTGCCCGCGCGGAATCCACCGTCTCCTCCCTCAGCGACCTGCTGGGCGGTTTGGTGGAGAAATTTGCCGCCCGTGGCTATTCGCTCTACCTTGTGGGCGGCTCTGTGCGCGATGCGCTTTTGGGCCGCTTGGGAAATGACCTGGACTTTACCACTCCGGCCGGCCCGGACGTGGTTAAAGAGATCTTGGATGAGTGGGCTGAGACCGTGTGGGATACCGGCATCGACTTCGGTACCGTCTCCGCGGCCTATAAGGGTCAGCAGATTGAGATCACCACCTTCCGTTCCGATTCTTATGATGGCCAGTCCCGCAACCCTGAGGTGGTCTATGGTGACACCTTGGAAGGTGACCTAGTGCGGCGTGACTTTAAGGTCAATGCGATGGCCATCGAGCTGCTTGCCGACGCCTCTTTTACCTTCCACGATCCCCTCCACGGCCTCCAGGATGTGGCCGACCGGGTGCTCGATACCCCGGACAAGCCGGAAATCTCCTTCCACGATGATCCGCTCCGCATGCTGCGGGCGGCGCGTTTTGCGTCCCAGCTGGAATTTCGCGTCGCCGATCGGGTGGTAGATGCCATGCGGGATATGGCCGGCGAGATCCAGCGCATCACCGTAGAGCGCGTACAGGTGGAGCTGGATAAGCTTATCTGCGGCACTGCACCGTGGGACGGCATTGACCTGCTGGTTTCCACCGGAATTGCGGACTATATCTTTCCGGAGATCCCCGCACTGCGTATGACCGCGGATGAACACGCGCAGCACAAGGACGTTTATGCTCACTCGCTGAAGGTGCTAAGTCAGGCCATGGACCAAGAAGAAGATGGCCCAGACCTTGTCCTGCGCTGGGCGGCGCTTCTACACGATATTGGCAAACCGGATACCTTTGATAACACCGATGGCAAGGTCTCCTTTCACCACCACGAGGTGGTGGGCGCCAAGCTTGCCCGCAAGCGCCTGCGCAAGTTGAAGTACCCCAAGGCCACCACGGAGGCCATCGGCCAGCTGGTGTACCTGCACATGCGCTTCCACGGGTTCGGGGAAAATCAGTGGACCGATTCTGCCGTGCGCCGCTATGTCACCGACGCCGGAAATCTCCTCCCCCGTCTGCATAAGCTGGTGCGCGCCGATTGCACCACCCGCAATGCTAAAAAGGCCCGTCGACTCCAGCGCACCTATGATCAGCTTGAGGAGCGCATCGAAGAGATCGGCCGCAAGGAGGACCTGGCTCGCGTGCGTCCGGACCTTGACGGCAACGAGATTATGGAAATCCTCGGTCTTCAGCCCGGCCCTGAGGTGGGCCAGGCATGGTCTTATCTCAAGGAGCTGCGCCTAGAGCACGGCCCCCTCGAGCGCGAGGAAGCGATTGCGAAGTTGCGCGAGTGGTGGGATTCTAAACAGTGATGTTTGCCGATAGATTATTTAACGCCCTCGAGCGCAATGACCCCGCCCCCGGCCAGCTTCTTATCGCTGCTCCGGGCATGCTTTCGCCGGAATTCGCCCGCTCCGTCATCCTCGTCATTGAGCACAATGACATTATGACCTTCGGCGTGGATCTGACCAAGCGCTCTGAGGTAGCTATTTTCAATGTGCTGCCGGAATGGCTTTCCGTGGTGGCTAAACCGCAGGCGCTGTATATCGGCGGTCCGCTCAACCAACAATCCGTTGTTGGGCTCGCGCAGACTAAACAGGGCGTCGATGTGGACAAGCAAGATCGGCTCACCCGCCTCGCACCGCGCCTGGCACATGTGGATCTGCGCGCGGACCCAGAAGAGATCGAGCCCCTAGTTTCTGGCATGCGTATGTTTGCCGGCTATGCCGAATGGGGCCCGGGCCAGTTGGAGGAGGAAATCGAGGCCGGCGAATGGTTCGTCTCCCCTGCCCTTGCCCAAGACGTTATTACTCCAGGTCCGGCCGATCTCTGGGCCGATGTTATGAAACGTCAGCCCATGCCGTTGCCTCTCTATTCCACATATCCAGTCAACGTGGAAGACAATTAATTCCTATCGCGCTGCAGGCAATGGGCTAGACTAGCCCGCATGCGCCCGGATATTTCTCAAGGATTAAGAGATACCTGGGCCGCCGCGATCGGCCTTATTCCCCTCGGCCTAGCCTTCGGCCTACTCATGGTCCAATGCGGTTTCAGCTGGTGGTGGACGCCGATTTTCTCCCTCGTCATCTACGCCGGCTCTATGGAATTCTTGGCCATTTCCATGGTTACTGGTGGGGCTTCCGCCTTTGCTTCGTTGGTTACCGGATTCATGGTGAACTTCCGCCATATTTTCTATGGCCTCACCTTTCCCCGGCACCGCATTCATTCACGGGTGGGCCGGGCTTATTCCACATATGCGCTTACCGACGAAACCTATGCCATCGTCTCCTCCCTCCCCGCCGAGGAGCGCCCGAGTGGGAACCGAATACTCACCATCCAAATCTTTTGTCAGGTCTTGTGGGTAGGCGGCGGCATCGTCGGTGCCCTCGCCGGCCGAGTGATTCCCTCTTCCGTGCAGGGAATGGAATTCGCTCTGGTTGCCCTTTTTGTCGTGCTTGCAATGGATTCCTTCCGCAGTAACCAGGACTTTTCATTGCCGTTAAGTGCTGTGGTGGTGGGAATCCTTGCTGCAGTCTTCGCCCCAGGACAACTGCTCATGGTGGGGCTGAGTGCCTACTTCATTCTGCTTATTATCCGCTACGCATCTCCCCGCATCGATGCCGCTATTGGCTTGCGTAGCCGCGGCGAGTCTACGAGATTCCGGGAGGAACGCTAATGCCCGCTGGAGTTACGCTTGCTTCCATCGCCGCAGTGTTGGTCCCCGTCGGCCTTATTACCGTTGTGCTGCGCCAGCTTCCCTTTTCCTTTGTGAAATGGATGAAGGATAGCCAGTTCTTTTCATTGCTGGGCATGATGATGCCTGTAGGTGTGATGACCATTTTGGTGGTTTATACCGTCTACGGGCAGGCTGGTGCCCCTGGGGGCATCTGGGCGGCTCTCCTCGGCGTGGTAGTAACCTTCCTGCTCCACCTGTGGAAGCGTGAATCAGCGCTGTCCATCTTCGGAGGAACCGCCTTTTATATGCTTCTCGTTAACGTTGTCTTGTAGGCACCGTGTTTGAACCCTAAAGGCCGAACTTGGCGGTAGCTTCGGACCATAGGGCGTCGAAATGAGATTGGTCCACGTAGTGGGCGCTAATGTCTGGAAACTCATCGTAGGTATCCGGGTGCGGGACAACCTCTTGCGGCTGATCTACGTTTCCCGTGGAACTGGTCGGGGTAGCCACACCAACTATGGCATCTGAGGGATCCAGGGCGATCATGCGGACCATTCGACAGCTGCGCGCATCTTGCTCCTCCATTTCCGCCATATGGATGGCCGAGCCTACGCCGGGCACGGTTAGTTCAGTTCGTACGTATAGATAATTCGCCATAGGACCTAAGTGTAGCTACGTGGTGGCACGCTGGGCGTAGCGGGATGCCAGCCACGAACACATCATTAACTGGACCTGGTGGTAAATCATCAACGGCAGGATAAGTAGACCAAGAGACGTTCCCCCAGAAGCAAAGATAACCGAGGCCATGGGTAGGCCCGTGGCTAGTGACTTCTTCGATCCACAGAACTCGATTGCGACTGTATCGGCGCGCTTGAATCCCAATTTTTCACTCACCTTCTTGGTGAGCCACAGCATGAAAGCAACGAAGATCGCTGCGAAGGCGACAAGGAAGGCCAACTCCCATATTGAGATGGAGGACCAAATTCCGTCTACTACGCCTTTGGAAAAGGCAGAATACACCACCATGGCAATGGAGCCGCGGTCTACCACTTTGGTGGCCTTGCTTTGGGCGAATTTGCCAACCCAGCGCCGAGTCAGCTGACCCAGGATAAAGGGAGCCAGCAGCAAGAGCGCGATTTCTCCAAATACGGAAGTGTCGATGTGGACTCCTCCCCCGGTACCCATGAGGAGCATAACCAGCGAAGGGGTAATAAATACTCCGACCAAGTTAGAAGTAGATGCTGACACGATTGCGCCTGCAACGTTTCCCTTCGCAATGGAGGTAAAGGCAACCGAAGATTGCACGGTGGACGGTACCAGCGTGAGAAACAAGATCCCCAGGTACATATCGTGCGAAATGAAAGCGGTAAGCGGTCGTAGCGCTATACCTATGAGCGGGTAGACCACAAAGGTGAAGGCCAGGATCGTTAGGTGTAGGCGCCAATGCTTAAGCCCATTGAGGGCCTCTTGAGTGGAGAGCCTAGCGCCGTACAAAAAGAAGAGGAAAGCGATCGCAACATTTGTTAGCTGGCCGAATGTCTCGGCAAAAACCCCACGAGCTGGTGCAATGACCGCAAGGAGGACCGCCAAGATGATGAGCACTATGAGGGGGTCGGGTTTCTTTAAACTCTGCAGCATTCTAAAAGTTTAAACCTTGCCCCTCCTTCTGCCCGGGAAATACTCGGGCCAAAAATATGCCTTCTGTGGTTTCACGTGAAACCACATAGGGAGGAATGCACCCTAGGTCGTAGTGACATTAGAGCCGTCTTGCTTAACTTCGTATCCTTCCAAGGGGTCGCGGCCCGGTCCGGATATTACGCTTCCATCGCTGAGGTCATAGGAGGTGTTATGTGCGGTGCAGGTGGCCGTCATGCCATCGATCTTGGTGATCGGATTGTGCTGGTGCGGACAGGTCTGGGAATAGGCCTTGAACTCACCTTCTTTCGGCTGAGTAAAAATGACGCCATCTACAATCTTCGCGGATCCGACTGGAATTTCCGTAGCTGCGATTTCCGCGGACGGAGAAGAACCACAGGCTGCTAGGTAGGCACCTGCGAAAGTGGTAGCGGTACCGAGCAAGAAGATTCGGCGAGAGCACTTATTCATGCCCTTAGTCTAGCTGGTGGTGATGGTGGCTTGTGACTCAGCCGTGTAGCTGAGCGAATTTAGAGTTTCACGTGAAACACAGAAGTTAACTAACCAGATAGCCCTCCCATGTTTCAGGGGAGCCAGTGGGTGTAGGAGTGAGTTCATAGGTGCCAGATTCAATGCCTAAATCATCGACGATGCTATGGGCCGACTGCTGCCCCTCCGCTACCGGTGTGGATGTTGCCTCTTTGTGGCCTTGCTCGTTATAAGCGCCAATGGCAAAGGTCGAAGCGGCGATGGCTGCGAGGGCGGTGCTTTTCTTCATATGTATCATTTTGCCCAGCGGAGGCCTCTGATGCTCTTTACTTTCTGGGTTCCCCGGAAGCTTTACGCAATCTCCATCGTTATTGGCAGTAAGGCGAAAAGTACGGTAATCCAATTATTAACGTAGCCTAGCGTTGAATTGACCAATATATTGAAAGAGTGACGGGATATCGTAAGTGACGGAACAAGAAGATGTAACGAGCCTGACCTATAACGTCACTGTGACTGTCGGGAAACATCCAATGAGCTATTCAAGCGAGAGGAAATAGCTACAAAAATTCCCCCTCTGGATGAGGCGTAATTCTTATCCAGAGGGGGGCGGTTGTGCAGCAGGCGCTGCTATCTGTCAGATTCTCGTGCGGCGTGACGGAGTGCGTCGACATCGACCTGCGGTGCAGAAGCCGCGGCAGCCTCTTCCCCACCGCAACCGTCGGAGCCACAATTGCAGGAATCCCCACAACCTTCTTCACTAGCGTGTGCCTGTTCGTAGAGGAACGCGGCACGCGAGCCGAGGTTGGAACCTACAGATAGGGCGAGAACTGCCGCCACAAAGGTAAGAACCGGAAGGAGCCACATCCAGCCCTCAGCGCTAAGCGCGACGATTCCACCGAAAATTAGGCAGACACCGCTGAGGATCCAGAATGGACCAGCGATGCGATGGGCGTTATCCCACGCTTCGCGAGACTTGCGGATTTCTTGCAGTCGCAAGCCAATGTAGTTATTTCCGGGTAGGCGCTTGGTTGAGGCCATGGTACCTACAACGATGAGGAAGACGGCGAGGATGAAGAAGATGATTCCCACTGCGATCATGTATTCAGTTTAGCCTTGTAGTGCTGAGATAAAAATTGCGCCTAGGCCGAGTGCTCTGTCGCTGTGTGCGCTCAGGTAGTATGCATTTAAGGTCGATTGATAGATATTGAATCGACCTTGGCCTCCGCACTGCGCTGTTTCACCTCGGTCGTTTAGTCCTAGAGGTAGAGCACCCGATCTGATTGTAAGTATATGAATCTCAAGAAACTCTCGGAATCTTTGTTGTTCCGCATTATCGTTGCCATCATCCTTGGCGTGGTGGTCAGCCGATTCGCGCCAGAATGGTTTGGTCGCGTATTCGCCACCTTCAATGGACTATTTAGCAACTTCCTCAACTTCTTTATCCCGGTCCTTATTTTCGCGCTGATCGCTCCGTCCATTGCGGGTCTCGGGCGTGGTGCCGGTAAGTGGCTGGGGGTTACAGCGGGGATTTCCTATGGCTCCACTATTGTCGCCGGTCTTCTTGCCTACGTGCTTGCCCACTGGCTCTACCCCACCATGCTTAGTGGTCAGAATCTGATTACTAATGTCTCCGATATTGATGAGGGTGCACTCTCTCCCTACTTCGAGGTGGAGATGGCGCCGCCTTTTGAGGTTATGACTGCCCTCTTGTTGTCGTTCTGCATCGGTGTAGCTATGACTACCGTGAAGTCCGATACCTTGTACGCTGTCACCAAGGAATTGGAGAACGTCGTAGTTAAGGTAATCTGGGGCTTTGTTGTGCCGATTTTGCCCTTCTATATCTTTGGCATGTTCTTGGGATTGGGCATGAATGGCAATCTGGGCTCGGTACTTTCGGCCTTTGCCAAGGTTTTGATTTTGGCGGTTGTCATGACCCTAGTTTACTTGGTCTTGCAATACATCATTGCTGGTGCGATTACTGGGAAGAATCCCTTCAAGGCGCTTCGCAATATGCTGCCGGCTTATTTCACGGCTTTGGGAACCTCCTCTTCTGCCGCGACTATCCCGGTGTCCTTGGAGTCTACGCTTAAGAATGGCATTTCAAAGCCGGTGGCAAGCTTTGTCATTCCGCTGTGCGCGACCATCCACTTGTCCGGTTCGATGATTAAGCTGACGCTCTATGCCTTCGCAATCGTGTATATGGCAAACCTTGATATTAGTACCGGTACCGGACTTGGCTTCATCTTCTTGTTGGGAATCATGATGATTGCTGCTCCGGGCGTTCCGGGCGGTGCCGTCATGGTGGCGGCCGGCCTTCTGGCAGACATGATGGGCTTTGATGATGGCATGGTGGCGCTCATGATCGCCGCCTACATCGCCATCGACTCGGTCGGCACTGCCGCCAATGTCACCGGCGACGGTGCTATTGCGATGATCGTGGACAAATTCGCAGGCGACAAGAAAGACCCCTCCGAAGAGGAATCTGCAGAAGCAACCGCGTAGAGGCTCACCAAAACCACACCCCTCGTTCAGCTGTCGAGAGCTGACGAGGGGTTTAATGCGTTGTGGGACTATTTCCGTGTCGCCGCCTTCATGCGGGTGACAAACTCAGCGAGTTCTTTGTGCAGCGCGGGGTCCACGCGAGCGCGGCTTGGGGTCCCTTCGATTTGGGTCCGCTCTGCAGCGGTTTCACGTGAAACGTGGCGATCAATGATTTTAGTAATGGCCGAGCCAGTAATAGCCCCCTCCGCTCCGGCTGCCACGGCATCGCGCACATGCTCGGGTGCTGAAATGCCGAAGCCGAGCAGTACCGGCGGGCCATCGAATCTTTTGATGTTTGCTACGACTTCTTCAAGACCGATGGTTTTAGATTCTCTTTCGGTACCTGTAACGCCGTCGCGCGAAATGGCATAGATATAACCCCGCGAGCTGTGAGCGACGCCTTCGAGGGTGCTCGCGGTGGCACGAGCCGGGGCGATGAAGATCGGATCTATGCCGGGCTTTTCTGCTGCAGCGATGAATGGAGCGCCTTCGCGTACGGGGACGTCGGGTAGCAAGATGCTATCCGCGCCTGCCTTAGCGAATTCGGAATAGAAGTGCTCGAAGCCGCGCGTGAAAGCCACGTTGCCATAGATCAACATGCCAATGGGAAGCTCAGGGAATTCTGAGCGAATCGTCCGCACCTGTTCTAGGGCGGAATCTACGGTGGCGCCAGCCGCTAGCGCTCTAAGGTGAGACGTCTGAATGGTCGGTCCATCGGCCACGGGATCAGAAAATGGGACGCCCAGTTCTAGTGCATCAGCACGGGCAGCGACAACGGTTCGTACAATGTCCAGCGTGTCCTCCGGGGTGGGATCGCCCAACATGAGGAAGGGGACGAACGCGCCCTCTCCCCTTTCGCGCAGTGATCGGAATAGGTTCTCGTATCGATTGCTCATTAGTGCTTCTCCTGCAGTTTAAATTCTGGGTGGGCCTCAAGTGCGCGGCGAACATGGTCGATATCTTTATCGCCGCGACCAGACAAAGAGACCACAATGGTGATGTCCTCATCCTTCCGTTTCAAGGCATAAGCAAGAGCATGGGAAGACTCAAGGGCGGGAATGATCCCTTCCCGCTGGGATAGCAGTTGGAACGCTTCCAATGCCTCGGCGTCTGTAATGCCAACGTATTGTGCTCGGCCGCTGGAGTGAAGGTAAGCATGCTGTGGACCGACTCCCGGGTAGTCGAGTCCGGCGGAAATGGAGTATGACTCTTCCACTTGGCCGTCTGCGTTCCTCATGAGGTAGCTGCGTGCGCCGTGGAGTATTCCTACGGTCCCGTTGTTGATGGTGGCACCGTGCTTGCCGGAGTCCAGTCCTTCACCGCCCGGTTCAGTGCCGACGAGTTCCACTTTTTCCTCCGCAATGAAGTCTGCGAACATACCGATTGCATTGGAACCGCCTCCGACACAGGCGACGACTACATCCGGCAGGCCGCCGGTACGCTCAAGCATCTGCTGCTTAGCTTCTTCGGAAATGACCTTATGGAACTCCCGGACGATAGTCGGGAAAGGGTGTGGCCCAGCCGCAGTGCCGAGGAGATAGTGGGATTCATGGAACGTAGCGGTCCAATCGCGGAGCGCTTCATTCACCGCGTCCTTAAGCGTTCCGGACCCGGTATCAACGGCTACGACTTTCGCGTTCATTAGCTCCATACGGAAGACATTGGGCTGCTGCCGCGCGACGTCTTTTGCCCCCATATAGACCACACACTCGAGCCCTAAGAGTGCGCAAGCCAGTGCGGTGGCGGTGCCGTGCTGGCCCGCTCCCGTTTCTGCAATGATGCGAGTCTTTCCCATACGTTTGGCGAGGAGGGCCTGTCCGAGGACTTGGTTCGTCTTGTGCGCGCCACCGTGTACGAGGTCCTCACGTTTGAGGAAGATCCTCGCCTTACCGCCTAAATTTTTTGCCTCTGTCAGTGGCGTGGGCCGGCCAAGGTAGTCACGCAGAAGGCCGCTGAGCTCTTCGCGAAAGGACGGGTCATTCTGTGCTTCTACAAAAGCCTTCTCAAGTTGGTCGAGGGCGGGGATAAGGGATTCTGGGACGAACTGTCCACCGAATTCACCAAAGTATGCTGGAAGGAGTGTTTCACGTGAAACGGTCATGATCGTGTCCTTTCTATGGGTGTGTATAGCGTCGGATGATGTGGAAGGCTTGGGACACAAGCGAGGAATCCTTGCGGCCGGGTGCGTACTCTAGACCCGAATTGAGATCGAGCCCCATCGTGCCGATCGACAGAGCCTCTTCGAGGTTGTCTAACCGGAGGCCACCGGCGAGGAAGGATTTATCCTTAACTTCAGGGGGGATAGTGCTCCACTCGAATGAGCTTCCTGACCCGCCGCTTCCGGAGTCCAGGACTAGCGCTTCTACTTCTGGGACAAGGTCAGTTGCCAGTCCTGCGAAATCGGGGCTGAGCATATCGACGGCACGCCAGACGGATAATCCGCCCGCGACGCTGCGTACCTGGCGTAGGAATTCTCTTTCCGCTTCCCCACTTCCTTGGAATGGGGTGTGGAGCTGAAGTGCCTTGAGTCCTGGGAGCTCAGAAAGTCTCTGTAGCTCTTCGATATCCGAAGAACGTGTCACGGCCACGTAGTCCAGACCCGGCTCTGCGGAGATGATGTCACGCGCGGTTTCACGTGAAACAGTGCGCGGCGATTCCCGTACGAAGATAAGTCCTCCGTAGCGGGCCCCTGCAGCACGCGCCGCTTGCGCAGCGGAGGCAGAGTTAAGCCCGCATACTTTATTGCCACCGTAGACAAGATCGCGAGCGGCGCGATCGATATCCTCTTGGCGGCTGAGTTGTGAGCCTACAAGGAATGCGTGCACGTGAGAGCCCAGCCGGCGGACGGTGGCATTGTCGCGGATTCCGGATTCCGAGACGATCGTTTTTCCTTCAGGGATATGGCTAGCGAGGCGCTCGGTTCGTTCTAGGTCGATGCTGAGATCGTGGAGGTTGCGGTTATTGATACCGATGATGTCGCCACCTAATTGCAGCGCTCGTTCCACCTCTTCCTCGGTGATGGCTTCAGTCAGGACGTCTAACCCCAGTTCATCAGCCAGCGCCTTGAGTTTAACGTAGGTGTCATCATCCACGATGGACATCATGAGCAAGATGGCATCGGCTCCGTAGTGTCGCGCGGCGTAAACCTGAATGGGGTCAACAATGAAGTCTTTGCACAGCACCGGCAGGTGGGTAGATTGGGCGACGGTTTGCAGATGGTCATAGTCGCCGCCAAAGCGCGCAGGCTCGCACAGCACCGAAATGGCGGAGGCATAGCGTGAGTAGATGCGAGCGATATCGCCCGGACGGTAGTCCGCGCGAATCAACCCCAGGGATGGCGAGGCAGACTTACATTCCATGATGAAGCGATTGGTGCCATCGAGGGCTTCGACAAGCGAACGCTCCGAAGGCGGTACGCTAGCGAGGTCCACGTAGGACAACCTGTCGCGAATGGCCGGCAGATGAGTGCGGCGCTGGGCGACGATCTCTTGTAGCACGGTTGGCAATTCCTTCGCCGTCATTAGTTCTTCTCCCCTACCGCATAGTTGGCGCTTTCGTGGATATGGAGCCACTTTTCGACAGCGCCGCTATTAATCAGATCCTTAGCGTGAGAGACTCCTGCTGCGATACTCCTCGTGGTCCCGTTGAGGTAAAACATGGCTCCGGCGGTGGCAGCGATGGCGTCCACGTGTGCGGGCTTACCTCGGCCGGCAAATACCGCGCGGAGGGCTAAGGCATTTGCAGCGCCATCCCCACCGGCAAGCTCCGCGAGCTCGTGGCGCTCGATACCGAGCTCTTCAGGGGTGAGCTGGTAGGTGATAATGTCGCCGTTCCTGAGCTCCCAAGCCTGCGTGGTGCCATGAGTGGCAATCTCATCCGTGCCGGCTCCATGGACGACTAAGGCGCGCTCGCGGCCAAGTTCTCGAAAGACCTCTGCAATGAGTTGGCCTTGATCTGGGTTTGCAATGCCCATGATTTGGAGTGATGGGTGTCCTGGGGACAAGAGCGGGCCGAGGGTATTAAATATGGTTGAGATGCCCAGTGCCTTGCGCACCGGTTGGACGTGGGCGATGGCTGGGTTGTAGGCGGGGGCGAAAAGAAACGTAAAGTTCGAGGCCTCAAATTGGCGGACCGCTCGGGCGGCGTCTAAGTCGAGCGGAATATTAAGAGCCTCGAGTACATCCGCAGATCCGGACTTGGAAGAGACCGAGCGGTTGCCGTGCTTGATCATCTTCACTCCCCCTGCAGCGGCGACGAGCGAGGCCCCCGTCGTGATATTGATGGTATTTGCGCCATCGCCCCCAGTGCCGGCCGAATCCATAAGGCCTTTTCCGGTGATGGGGAAGGGATAGCCCACCTTTAAGAAAGCCTTGGCGGCGCCGGCAACGTCCGCGAAAGTCTCGCCCCGAGCCCGGATATGAGCGAGCAATGCCGCGATATGGATATCGTCGTAGGCGCCCACGGCCAAGGGGGTAAATAGCTCCGTGGCTTCTTCGATGGTGGGTTGTGGATTGCTTAGATAGGCCTGAAAGGTCCGCAGTGGTGTTCGGCTCATTTTAGTTTTCCTTCTCCATAGTGGTGTGGGTAGATAGTTGGTGAATGCAGCGTTGGAGCATTACGGGTCCAGTGGGTGTGAGGACGGATTCTGGGTGGAATTGCAGACCTAGCCCCATACCGTCTTTTGTCTCCGCGGCCATCACTACTTCGCCGATATCTGAGGAAGTGTGTGCTAGGCAGCGCATCTCGTGCGGGATATCCGTACAGCCGAGCGAGTGGTAGCGTGCCACCGGAATCTGTGTGCCGAGACTATTTGGTTGATCAGG
Organism: Corynebacterium sp. LaCa54; assembly: GCF_046717495.1. NCBI lineage: Bacteria > Bacillati > Actinomycetota > Actinomycetes > Mycobacteriales > Corynebacteriaceae > Corynebacterium > Corynebacterium sp. LaCa54. The sequence continues at coordinate 2,411,085 of NZ_CP177115.1, read as the reverse complement.
TTCGGTATCGGTGGCAAGCCCTTGGAGTACGGGATGCTGAACCCCGGCTGGCGTGAGAGTCATCGGAACGGATTTCCCGTGTACCGGGCCGCAGGACGCAACTGCCCCACCGTGGTATTCAAGAAGCGCTTGGAAGCCGAGGCAGACGCCGAGAATGGGAGTGGTGCCCAGGGTGGCGTCGATAAGCTCCATCATGCAGCCGGCCGACCGTGGATGGCCGGGGCCGGGGGAAAGCACAATTACGTCGGGCCGCGCCCCCAATACTTCATCGACCGCAACGGTGTTACGAAATACTGTGGTATCGAACCCAGCTAGGGCATCGACGAGGTTATAGACAAAAGAATCGTGGTTATCCAGAAGGACAATGTGTGGCGAACTCATCGCTGCACCTCCAAGTCGGCACCGTGTGCTACGGCAATGGCATTGAGCACGGCGTAGGCCTTATGCACCGTTTCATCGGCCTCGGCCTGTGGGACGGAATCTTTGACAACACCGGCACCGGCTTGCACTACTGCGGTGCCGTCTTGGACGTAGGCGGAGCGGATGACAATGCAGTTATCCATGGCGCCATCGCCGCGCAGGTACCCCACCGCCCCGCCGTAGGATCCGCGGCGTGTCCCTTCCGTTTGCCGCACCAGCTCGGTGGCACGAAGCTTGGGCGCGCCCGTCAGGGTGCCCATGTTCATACAGGCCCGATAGGCATCGAGCGCATCGAAATCTGAGTGGAGCGTTGCCGTGACTCGGGAGACCAAGTGCATCACACGGGAGTAGCGGTCCACCTGCAATAGCTCTGCCACCTGGCGGCTACGAGGAACGGCTACCCGCGCGAGATCATTGCGTGCTAGGTCTACCAGCATCGTGTGTTCCGCAATCTCTTTGTGGTCAGTACGCATCTCTAATTCATTGCGGATATCAAGCTCATGGCTGATGCTCCCATCCGGGCGCAGCCCGCGCGGCCGAGTGCCAGCGATGGGGTAGAGCTGCACTCTCCTATCTTCCGGCGTGAACCTGAGATTGGATTCTGGCGACGCGCCAAATAGCTCATAGCCGTCGCCACGAACGTAAAACATATAGGGCGAAGGGTTAGTGTCTCGTAACGTCCGGTAGGCCGCGAGGGCGCTTGGACATTCCAGCGCGAAGGAACGCGCGGGCACTACTTGGTAGATATCGCCGGCGTGAATCTTGCGTTGGAGCTTTTCCACGTCTGCGCGAAACGTTGCGTCATCCGCATCAGCCACCGCACGGATCTTGCTTCTCTGTGGTGCCGTGGGGCGTGGGGTCTCCGGCCGCGTGGCTAGGGAATCAAGTTCCGCTTTAAGGTGGTCTTCGTCGATATCCCAGCCCTCTAGGCGCGCAGTTCTTTGCAGGTGGTCTACCTCCAGGACCGTTTGAGCCACCAAGAACTCATAGTCTGGGTAGGAATTCGGCCCCGGTTTAACCTCGGGGAGATCTTCGAAGGTGGCCAGGTAGTCATAAGCGAACCCGCCCCCTAGAAATGGTAGTAGCGGAGAGGAATAGGTGGCCTCTAATTGGAAGAATCGCAGAATGTCAGCGGTTGATTCAGCAAGGAGTCGCTGCCGCTCGTCGGGTTCGGCAGAAGGCGGGAATTCGAATACAGCGGTAGTAGTTTCACGTGAAACTAGGCGGTGGCGGAACCGGTCTCGGAGAGGAGGAAGGAGCACCTCCCCCGCGTTGGTGAGGGCCCGCACCTCCACCCTGTGGCCATGGCACGTGACTCTGAGTGCTGCCTTGAGGATGGCGAGACAGTTGAGGTTTTTCTTAGTCTCGATGTCTGCGCTTTCGAGCAACAGGGAGTCGTGCGGTTGCGCGAGCGCGTCAAATGTGGCGGCCGCATCGCTGTCGTAGGGTATGTCGCGGGTAGCCGTGTATGGCATTGCAGTGCCCTTTCGGAGAGGGTGGGTATGGGAAACGAAAATTAAGCTTCCACGAGCACAGGCACAAAAACGCCAAAAGGCCCGCAGAATGCGAGCCTGAAAATAGGTTGCGAAAGATGGCCCGCGGGTTACGCGCGCCACCACCAAGCAGTAGTCATGTTCTTCATGGCAGCTACTTTAACCCAAATTTCTATAACTCGGAAGATATTGCCGATAAATATTCTTACAGCCCGAGCTGGCTTTCTCGCAGAAGAAGCCGTATTCGGGACTTTAAAGACTTTAAAGAAACGAGTGGGGTACTGTTGGGTGCATTAACAAAGGGAAGAAAGGTGATGTAAATGACTATGAGTCCTAATGAGGTAGTGGCAAAGGTTCCTACCCAACTTTTGATTGGAGGCGAGTGGCGAAAGGCATCTTCCGGCGAGACTTTCACGGTGGAAAATCCCGCCACCGGAGAGACCATTGCTACTCTCGATTCTGCTAATTCCGCTGATGCGGTAGCCGCTCTAGATGCTGCTTGTGCGGTGCAAGATGAGTGGGCACGAACCACTCCGCGCGAGCGGGCGAATATCCTCCGCCGGGCCTTCGAGCTGGTACACGAGCGCGCCGATGAGTTCGCGACGCTGATGACACTTGAAATGGGAAAGCCTTTTGCCGAGTCTCAAGGTGAGGTCACCTATGGTGCTGAGTACCTGCGCTGGTTTAGCGAAGAGGCAACGCGCGATTATGGCCGCTATTCCCCCGTTCCGGAGGGCACTTTGCGTATGGTCACACGCCGCAAGCCGGTCGGGCCATGCCTGCTAATTACCCCATGGAACTTTCCCCTCGCGATGGCCACGCGCAAGGTGGCGCCTGCTGTTGCGGCAGGCTGCACCATGGTTCTGAAACCGGCCAAGCTCACCCCACTGACTACGCAGTACTTTGCGCAAACCATGCTCGATGCCGGCCTGCCCAAGGGCGTGCTCAATGTGGTTTCCGGAAGCTCTGCCTCAGCCATTTCGGAGCCTTTGCTTGCCGACGATCGCCTGCGCAAGCTTTCCTTCACCGGCTCCACCCCAGTGGGCAAGACTCTACTGAAGGGTGCCGCGGATAATGTGCTGCGCACCTCCATGGAGCTGGGCGGCAATGCTCCGTTCATCGTCTTTGAGGATGCGGATATCGATCAGGCCGTAGCAGGGGCCATGGGTGCGAAGATGCGCAATATTGGTGAGGCCTGCACTGCGGCCAACCGTTTCATAGTGCACGAGTCCGTGGCGGAAGAGTTTACGCAGAAGTTGGCGGCGGAGTTTAACAAGCTCGTCGTGGGCAATGGCCTGGACGAAGGCGTTACCTGCGGTCCCCTCATTGAGGCCAAGGTGCTCGACAATATTGCCGCCTTAGTGGATGACGCAGTGGAAAAGGGCGCCACCGTTGTTACCGGTGGCAAGCGTGGCGAAGGTGAGGGTCACTTTTATGCCCCCACGATCTTGAGCAATGTTTCACGTGAAACCCGCGTGGCCCAGGAGGAAATTTTCGGCCCGGTTGCACCTATCTTTACCTTCAGCGAGGAGGCGGAAGCCCTAGAGTTAGCAAACGAGACGGAATATGGTCTTGCGTCCTATGTTTTTACGGAAAACTCAGACCGCCTGTGGCGCGTGGCCGATGGTCTCGAATTTGGCCTGATGGGATTCAATGCCGGTGTCATCTCCAACGCCGCTGCCCCATTCGGCGGCGTCAAGCAATCCGGTTTGGGCCGCGAAGGTGGCGCCGAAGGTATTGAGGAATATACCTCAGTTCAATACCTGGGCATCCGTGACCCTTATGTCAATGTTTAGAAACGCAAGCGTCTGAAAAGACACACAGGCCAGCCGGGCTCCCTTTCGGGGCCCGGCTGCGGCTTAATAATGTAAACATTCATTAAAAATGAGCCCGTTTTCCCGAACTAAAGCATTTATCCTGCTCAAACCGTCAATATTGTTTGCATTGGGCTGCAAAAAGTGAGGCCGAACAAGACCAAGAGAGCCTTTTGATTAACCATTGAAGCTTGAGGGGCGTATAGTTCCTCTCCGTATAATTTAATTCGTATTTCCTTCGACTGCGCAGCGTGGCCTCATGGCCTGCTCGTGGAGAGGGAATTTTCTTTTTGTTATTTGGAGTGAGTATATGACGTCTACTGAATCTGCAGCGGCTAAGCCGCAGCTGATTACACCCACGTTCGTTCTCGCGTGGGTGGCTAATTTCTGTCAGTTTTTGGTCTTCTACCTGTCCGTGACCACCATGGCCCTCTACGCGGTAGAGAGCTTCGGGGCATCGGATACCGTGGGTGGTTTTGCCTCCAGCGCCTTTGTTCTGGGCGCGACGTGTGTGCGCGTATTCTCGGGCTGGCTCGTGGACCGCGTAGGCCACAAGAAGGCCGCGCTGACCTCTCTAGTCTTCGTCACAGTTGTTGCTGTGGCGTATTTTTTTGCACAGAACGTCGCCGTTCTTATCATTGTCCGTTTCCTGCACGGCACGGGTTACGCTTTGACCTCCACCGCGCTTATGGCGGTGGCACAGTCCGTCATTCCGCACGAGCGCCGCGCGGAGGGTACTGGCTACTTCGCCCTCGGTACTACCTTGGCAACGGCCTTCGGCCCAGCACTCGGCCTCTTCTTGGCTAATAACATTGGCTACAACACGCTCTTTGCTGTAGCGCTAGGCGCTAATGTCGTGTCTTTGGTCCTGGCCTTGGTGCTGCGCTACCCAGCTGAGGTTTCTGCCGAGAAGCCGGCCTTTACGCTGCGCAATGCAGTGCACCCCAACGTGGTTCCCATCGGTCTGTTTATGTTGCTGGTCGGAATCGCCTACTCCGGTGTGGTCACCTATCTCAACGCTTATGCGCGCAAGGAAGACCTTGTTACCGGTGCAGGTCTGTTCTTTATTGGTTACGCAGTAACCATGCTTATCATGCGCTTTGTTTTGGGCCGCATCCAAGACCACAAGGGCGATAACGCCGTGATGTACCTCGGCCTGGCAGCCTTTGTTATCGCCCTGCTCCTCATGGGCTTCCCCACCAACGACGTCATGCTGGTGGTTGCAGGCGCCTGCACCGGCCTAGGTTTCGGTACCCTCAGCCCCGCCTGCCAGGCTATCTCTGTGCGCTCGGTACCCGCCGCACAGATGGGCGCGGGCATCTCCACCATGTTCCTCCTGATGGACCTAGGCATTGGCCTGGCTCCGTTCGGCCTAGGCCCCATTGTTGGGGCAACCGGCTTTGACACCATGTACCTCATCCTTGCGGCCCTCGTAGTCATCGCAGCCATCTACTACTTCTTTGTGCACGGTCGCTTCCCCAAGGCCAAGGGGCACCATCTACACTTCGACGAAGGTAAGTAACACGGCACTCCCCTGTTAGCCTGAAGCATTAAAAGCACACCAGCCACCGAGGTTGGTGTGCTTTCGCTTTAGGTAGACCGTGCGGTTGTAGTTTGAGGGTCCGGAGGCTGGGGGTCGCGCGCAGCGCAGGAACGGAAAACTCGCCGAATAAGAGTCCAGGGTGTAGGGCTAGGCGCGCAGACTGTTGTTCTGGTGAGGGGGCAAGCAGCCAGCCTCGATTACGCGCTGGGCAAGGGTACGGTTGCCCATTTTGGCGGCAAAGGTGATGCGCATAGTGATGTCATGGTTGGGTGGCGCATCTATTGTGATGCTGTCGCCGGGTTGGATGCGGCCGGGGGAAATAATGCGCAGATAAGTACCGCAATCGCCACGGGCGGTCCAACGCTTGAGCCACCCGCGCTCCCCTAGCCAGCCGGCAAAAGTGGAACAGGGTTGGCGGGGAACGGATACCTCAAGTACAGCGGTGCCGATTCTTAGGCGTTGGTTAATGAGTAGAGCGGACAGGTCAACGCCTTGGGTGGTGAGGTTTTCACCAAAGCAGCCAGACGCCAGCGGGCGGGAAAGCTCGGATTGCCAGTAGTTCAACTCTTCGCGGGCGTAGGCGTAGATGGCTTTATCATTGCCGCCATGATGTTGGGTGTCACCAATTATATCGCCGTGCACGCCGGAACCATCGCCATAATGGGGGCCGGGCGCGGCCACATCGATGAAAGGTTGCGGTTGCTTGTCGATGCCCGAAAACTCGTGCCGCCCGCTCGGGTCTGGCCGGCGGACGGCGACATTGGTGGAAATGACCTGCATGCCTGCCACACTAGCTGAGCGTGAGCGCCTCCGCGGTGAGAATATCGCGGTAAAACAGCTGCGGCGCGAGGGAGACTGCTTCAGCTAGCTGCGGGAGGGCGCCGTCAAGCGCAGCGGCGAAAGCGGGGTCGGCCAGCTTGCCATTGGCCATGCCGCGCGCCGTGATGGCAAAGACGTAGGAGATAAACGGCATCCAGGCGGAATCGCCGAGCTCCGAATTGCCATCACCAAAGGCATCGAGCGCGAGCAAGGTGTGCAGTACGGACTTATCCACACCTAGCTGCTGCAGCGTTACCCGCAGCTGCATGGCGGTGCTGCGCAGGTTGGAGATGGTGCCCAGGCGGGTGAGCGCGAGGTCGTTGGCAAAGCACTCGCGCAGTGCAGCGATGCGGTGAGCATCGTCGCAGAGCTGATCGCTGGCCGTCGATGGTGTGGGCGCCTCACCCGTGGCGCTCATCAGCAGCATTGGGCGGGTGACATCGTCGACGCCGGTGGATGGCACGCGCGCGAGCGCGGCGGAGCCGTGGGCTTCGATGTAGTCATGGGCGGCGTCGGCAAGCGCGGCCAGCAGTGAGGAAGGCTTTTCGGCCGGCTCCTCGCGGCGGAAATTGCGGGAGACCAAGCCGGTGCGGACAAAGGCGCGCATGCGCTGACCCGGCTCAAAATCCGCCGCCATGAGGGCATCCATGCTGGCACGCGGATCGGCCTCAATGTCCTTGATGATCGCCTCGAAAGTTTCCTTGGCCTTGGGCGCTAGGCGGCGCATAGCCGCGTAGGTGGGCCACATACCCTCGGTGTTTGCGGTTTCACCATCCTGGAAGATGATGAGCGCGCTCGCCGGCGGGTACTGCGGCGCGGCCAAGTCGCTGGCCGGCTCATCCTCGCGGAAGTCCACGATGAGGTGGCCGGCGTCCAGCAGCTCCTCGGGCAGCTCGAAGCCTTCCTCGGTGGGCTCTAGTGGCAGCGGCTCGCCTGCGGGATTGCCCAGTGGCCAAGCCCATGCCAGCAGCTCCACCTCTTCCTCGTGTGGCTGCTCGGGGACGAGGATGCCATCCTCGATGGTGGCGCGGGAGACCAACGGAGCTTTGCGCACGGTGGCGATGGCGGCATAGATGAGGTCGCTGGCCGCCGTGGCTTCATATTCCATAACGCGCCGGTCAAAGCTGCGCTTTTGGTGCGCTGCGCGCTCCTTTTCTGGCAGACCCTCGAGGTACGCCTCATAGGAGAGCGTGGACCACAAGAGATAAAGCTCCAGCGAGGTCTTTTTTGTCAGCGCAGACTTCAGCGCCCGGTTTGGCACGGATAGGCTGGTAGCCGCCTCCGTAGAGCCATTGGCGGTGACGAGGTCCCTGATCTTTTGGTTTTTATCAATAACCACGAACTTCGCTAGTGGCAGAGGCTCCGGCGAGTGGATGGTAAAGAGGGCATCGGCATCGAGCTGATCTGCCAGGATGACTTGTTTATCGAGGTAATCGACTGGTTCGGCCGCGGTGCGCTTGACCCGGGTACGAATCGTCGCCGGTTCCACCTGGAAGGTCAGCTCATAGCCGGCCTCGCTGCCGATGGTCTCCTCGCGCACGCTCTCGTCCTCACCAAAGACGCGCTGGCCATTTTCCATCTGGATGGGCTTGCTCGGCGCAGAGGCCAAGGCGTAGCTAAACGGTGAAAGATTGCCTAGGGCGTCGATGAAGCGGAAGTTAGTGCCGCGCGGGCCCTCGTTTTTGGCGCGCATATGCAGTGTTTCCGCGAAGTTAAGGTACTGGATATCCACCAGTTCCTCATCCTTGTACAAGCTAAAGCGGTAACGACCTACCCAGGGATCTTCGAAGGCATCTGCCGGGAGCACCTCGTGGATGCCCTCCGGTAGCTCATCCTCCAGCACGGCCTCTTCTTCCCCACCGATGGGGACATAGGTCAATTCCATGCTGAGCTCTGTGTTCGCGATGACGCGCGGTGACTGGGTATAGACCAGCTCGCCATCTAGCCCGTGGGCATTGGGCAGCGACTTGACGGCCATATCCCAGGCAAAGTCAGGGCTGCCAGACACCTTGATGGTGGCGGGCTCCTGTTGTGGTGCCTCCACCGTGAAGGATTGGCTCACCTCTAACGGGAAGATGGACCAACCCTCCCAGGCGCCGTGTGGGCGAGCTTCGCCGGCCTTAGCCTTGGTGAATTCCGTGCCAGCAGGGGCGATGCAGGTATATGAGCCTTTAGGCATCGCTGCGGTGGTATCGACCGGACGATGGGTGGAATCCAGCACTAAGCCGCCATTGGCCACGCCGGCGAATTCCAAGGTGTGCTCCTCAAAGGAGACGCTCAGGTGGCTAAAGGGGTGGGGCATGCTGATCCATAGCCCAGGCTCCTCGCCCTCCACGTAGTAGAACTTACGAGTGTCCTCGCTGTCGTCGAGCAGCTGAGCGGACACGGTCCACTGGGGATCCTCTGGCTCATAACCTGCGGTTAAGGCTGGTAGGTACAGCTCCAGAGTGTGGGTAGCTGGGGAGAGGCGCAGGTGCGGAATCCCCTGAAATACCGCTGCGTCTGCAAAAGATGAAAGCTGGCTGCGAAACTTCTCCTGGCTCATTTACCCCAGCCTAGATCATTTTCATGCAGATCTGCATTTTGGCTGCGAGCGGGGGAAATGACCCGAAAGCCGGGGGTGAGTCCAGCGGAGATTTTGGGTGCGCGTGCCCAGCAGGACGCGGAACGGGCAGCGAACTACACCGCACCGGCACGCGGCTATTACACTGTGTGATTATGAATACCCAGAGCGATTCCACCTCGTACCGCTATACCCCGGAGCTGGCGAACCAGATCGAGAAAACCTGGCAGCAGTACTGGAAAGACAATGGCACTTTCAACGCCCCGAACCCGGTAGGCGAGCTCGCCTCCGATGCGGGCGAGCTGCCTAAGGAAAAGCTCAATGTGCAGGATATGTTCCCCTATCCCTCCGGTGCGGGCCTGCACGTGGGACACCCGCTGGGTTATATCGCCACCGATACCTATGCTCGCTATAACCGCATGCTGGGCAAGAACGTGCTGCACACTTTGGGCTACGATGCCTTCGGCCTGCCGGCCGAGCAGTACGCCATCCAGACCGGTACGCACCCACGGACCACCACCGAGGCGAATATTGAAAACATGCGCCGCCAGTTGGGCATGTTGGGACTCGGCCACGATCCGCGCCGCTCCGTAGAATCTACGGATCCGGAGTTTTTCAAGTGGACGCAGTGGATTTTCCTGCAGATTTATAACTCCTGGTTCGATGAGGAGCAGCAAAAGGCTCGCCCCATTGCGGAGCTCATCGAGGAACTAGAGGCCAATAAGCGCACTACCAAGGACGGCCGCTGCTACGAGGACCTCACCGAAGAGGAAAAGGCCGCGGCTATCGATGAATTCCGCTTGGTCTACCTGTCTAATTCCACGGTGAACTGGTGCCCAGGCTTGGGTACCGTGCTGGCAAACGAGGAGGTCACCGCAGAGGGCAAGTCCGAGCGCGGCAACTTCCCCGTATTTCGCAAGAATTTGTCCCAGTGGATGATGCGCATTACCGCCTATTCCGATCGTCTGCTCGATGATCTAGAGCTTTTGGATTGGCCGGAGAAGGTCAAGTCCATGCAGCGCAATTGGATTGGGCGTTCCCGCGGCGCGGAGGTCTCCTTCCCCGCTGAGGGCTATGAGATCGAGGTCTTTACCACTCGACCGGATACGCTTTTCGGCGCCGAGTACGTGGTGCTGGCCCCAGAGCATGAGCTTGTCGATGCCCTCCTCTCCCCCATCCCTTATGACGATGACGTAGACGAGCGTTGGACCTACGGTCACGATGATCCCAAGGAGGCCGTGGAGTCCTACCGCACCGATATTGCCGCCAAGTCTGATCTAGAGCGGCAGGAAAACAAGGAAAAGACCGGCGTCTTCCTGGGTACCTATGCCACCAATCCGGTTTCTGGCAAAAAGGTCCCGATCTTTATCGCCGACTACGTGCTGACCGGCTACGGCACCGGCGCCATCATGGCAGTTCCAGCGCACGATACCCGTGACTACGAGTTTGCCAAGACCTTCGGCCTGCCCATTACGGAGGTTGTTTCTGGCGGCAACTTGGACGAAGAAGCCTGGACCGAGGACGGTGCCCTGGTTAATTCTGCCAATGACAAGGGCCTAGATCTCAACGGTCTGAATAAGGCCGAGGCTATTGCCAAGGCCATTGAATGGCTGGAAAAGGACGGCTCTGGCCGGGAAAAGGTGCAGTATAAGCTGCGGGATTGGCTCTTCGCCCGCCAGCGCTACTGGGGCGAACCCTTCCCCATCGTCTATGACAAAGATGGCTTTGCCCACGCCCTGCCAGAATCCATGCTGCCAGTGGAGCTTCCAGAGGTAGAAGATTATAAGCCGGTTTCTTTTGATCCAGAGGATAAGGATTCCGAACCACAACCCCCGCTAGCTAAGGTGCGCGACTGGGTCGAGGTAGAACTTGATTTGGGTGACGGCCCGCAGACCTACTTCCGCGATACCAACGTAATGCCGCAGTGGGCAGGTTCTTCCTGGTACCAACTGCGCTACATCGATCCCCGCAACGATGAGGCATTCTGCGATATCGAAAACGAGCGTTATTGGACGGGCCCGCGACCGGACCAGCATGGTCCACAGGATCCGGGCGGTGTCGACCTTTATGTCGGCGGTGTCGAGCACGCCGTATTGCACCTGCTTTACTCCCGCTTCTGGCATAAGGTGCTCTTTGACCTGGGATTTGTCAGCTCTCAAGAGCCCTACCGTCGCCTGTACAACCAGGGGTATATCCAGGCCTATGCCTACACCGATTCCCGCGGCGTGTACGTGCCAGCTGCTGAGGTAGAAGAAAAGGACGGCAAGTTCTACTACAACGGAGAAGAGGTCAATCAGGAATACGGCAAGATGGGCAAGTCCCTGAAGAATGCTGTAGCTCCGGACGATATCTGCCGCGACTTTGGTGCCGATACCCTGCGTGTGTATGAAATGTCCATGGGTCCGTTGGACACCTCCCGCCCGTGGGCTACCAAGGACGTCGTCGGCTCCCAGCGCTTCCTGCAGCGCCTGTGGCGCCTTGCCGTCAATGAGGACACCGGAGAGCTGGCCACTACCGACGCCAATTTGAGCGAGGATGATCTCAAGCAGCTGCACCGCACCATCGCGGGCGTGCGCGATGATTATGAGAACCTGCGGCTTAATACCGTGGTGGCCAAGCTCATCGAGTACGTCAACTACCTGACCAAAACCTATCGCACCGAGGCACCGCGCGCCGCCGTGGAACCAATCGCCCAGTTGGTCTCCCCCATCGCCCCGCATATCGCGGAAGAACTGTGGCAGCGCTTTGGCCACGACGAGACCATTACCTATCAGCCCTTCCCCGCCTTTGAGGAAAAGTACCTGGTAGATGATGAAATCGAGGTGCCCGTACAGATCAACGGCAAGGTAAAGGCCCGCATCAACGTAGCTGCCGATGCCGACCAGGAGGCGGTCTTCGAGGTTGTTCTGGCCGATGCCAAGATCGCCGAACTGACTAGTGGAAAGAACGTAGTGAAGAAGATCTACGTGCCGGGCCGCATGGTCAACCTCGTCGTCAAGTAGTTACTCCTCCCAAAACTCCGTGGCACACAGCGCTATGCCGTGTGCCCGGATTCCCTGGCCGACCTCCAGTTTCTCGTTCACAATGAGCGGCAGGCCGTCGAGGTCGCATACCCAAAACTCCCCCATGCCCAGCTCATTGCTGTGCTTGGCGATGCCCCCGATGGTTCCCGCCACCTCTACCTGCGGGTTGAGCATGCTGGGCTTTAAGTTCCTATAAAAGCGCTCGGTAGCAGGAGAATTCAAAGAAAATTCCTCTGGCTCCCCCACCTCGTACCGCAAGGCCACAACCGCCGGCTGGACCTGTCCCTCTAGCTTTTCGCCTCCGACGGGGTTTCCCGCTGGCAGGGCAAAGGGTGCATCCGCCAGTGCTGCGAACCGTAAATCCCCCGTTTCCACAATGCCGATATAGGGAGTTGCGCGATAAATCGTTCCCAGGGCCTGTTCCCCTCCCCGATACGAAGGAACTGCGGCCCACTCCCCTTCGTACTCCATCGCGGTGACCGCCATGTCGGACGGATCTGCGTGAAAAAGGACTCGATCAAATCCAGGTGCATCCCATATTTCGCGGCTCGTGGGTAGCTCTGCGATGAGCTCTTCAATATCCATTAGATCGAAACCACATGTGCTAAATAGCTTATCCATGCTCGCCATTTTAAACACTTCGGTCGCTTCTCCCGAGACGCCGTTTGTTCCAGCGGACGGATCGCTACTAAGACTTTTTGTTTAACTATTTAATTTTTGCGCCAATAACATAACGGATTAAACATTTGCATAACCCCGCCAATAATGTTCCAAAAGCAAAGTAAATATGATTTTGTCCCTAAAGATGTAGGGTCATTAAATTGTTGACGCGCTATACGCCCGCCGTATTAAAGTAGTAGGAGTTGTTGTATCAACTCCCGATCGCCTAACGGGTTGCTAGATCAACTGCGCTGTTTAAGCTGTTAAATAACGGCAATCGAAGGAGGATAGCCATGCGTGTGGAGCAGAGTGCGGCATGGGGAGATTTTGTCACTATGCAAGAGGTGCTGCATGCGCGACTTTCTGCACAGTTGCAGAGAGACTCTAGTCTAAGCGAGGCGGACTATGCGGTCTTGGCGGTGTTGCATCGCCGCCGCAAAATTTATACTCGTCCGCACGAATTGGGGACGGAACTACGATGGGAAAAATCGCGCCTGCATCGACAGCTGGTGCGCATGGAATCACGAAAATTAGTCTCCAGGCGGGAAGCGCCGGAACTTGGGCCTCGAGCCATTGAAGTCACTGTGACGGAAAAGGGAAGTGTCGCCTTCGGTGCGGCAATAGCGCGCCACACCGCCGCAGTTGATGAAATCGTGGTGAGCACCCTTAGTGACGAAGACCTACAAACTTTGGGGGAAATTTCTCGGAAGTTGTTGCGTGGGATTGATGAGCAGGGCGCTGGAGAGTTCGCTTCTGAAGCCTAACCGCGTATGCAAAAGGCACCCGCCATGACGGCGGGTGCCGGGGAATTTTAGCTAGGGCGCGGCCTAGGAAATCTTGAGGACGGTGCGTCCGTGGTGGGTGCCCTCTAGAAGGGACTTGGATTCCTCGACCACGTCCGAAAGTGGAATCGTTGTGGTCAGGGACTCAAGAATGGAACGGTCTAGCTTGCGGGCCAAGAGCTGCCAAGCGTTCTGGCGGTAGTGCAGTGGGGCGTCTACGGAATTGACGCCGGCAAGGTGTACGTTGCGCAGAATGAAAGGCAACACGGTGGTGGGAAGATCAGGGCCAGCGGCCATACCGGTGGAGGCGACGGTGCCGCCCCAAACCGTGCGAGCCAATACATTGGCCAAAACGTGGGAGCCGGAGGTATCGACAGCACCGGCATAGGTTGCCTTCTGCAAGGGTTTTCCGGTCTCGGCGAACTCGGCGCGGTCCACAATGGTGTGGGCACCGAGCTCGTGAAGGTACTGGGAATAGTCATCGGGACGGCCGGTCATGGCGTGGACCTCGTACCCGGCATTGGACAGGAGGTTCACGGCGATGGAGCCGACACCGCCAGTTGCGCCGGTGACCAAAACGGGGCCGTCGGGAAGCCCGCGCAAGGAGTTGACGCACAGTGCAGCGGTATAGCCTGCGGTACCGACAGCGGCTGCCTGCTCAGCGGTGAAGTCTGCGGGGAGCGCGACCGTGGCCTGGGAGTTAACGCGCTGCTTCGGGGTGTAGCCGCCGTGGCGGAATTCGCCAAGGCCATCACCGAAGGAGGCAACCAAGGTGCCTACCGGTAGGCGCTCTACGCTGGACTCGGCAACGGTGCCGACCACGTCGATGCCTGGAACCAAGGGGCTGGTGCGCATGACACCGCGGTCGCCCGCGATTGCCATGGCGTCCTTGTAATTCAGGGAAGAATAAGAAACATCAACGGTAAGGTCACCCTCGCTGAGGAACTCTCCCTCTTCAAAGGAGGTCGTGACGGTTTTATCTTCGTTGCGAGTTACTAGTAGCGTGCTCATGCTCACCATCGTACGTTAAATGTGATGCAGGGATTCGACAGCGAATCTCCCGGGCATTTTTCAGACAGGCTTGTTAACTTGGGCGTTATGACGATGACCACTGGATCCACCCGCACTTCGCACCAGGTAAGGGTGCAAGGCGCGCCTGCCAAGCGCACGTTGTGGCGCAGTGCTGGCGTTGCCTGCGTGGTCGTTGTGGTGGCTATTGCCGTAGCTACAGTGGGCAAGCCGTTTATTGATATTCCCGGCGTGCTCGATGCCTCTGCACATGCCCGCCGCAGCCTGGATCTGCAAATGTTCAACGGCTTTAATAACCCTCATCCGTGGTGGGGACCGTGGACCAATACCTTGGGCAATATAGCGCTCTTTTTCCCACTTGGCGCGTGCTTGGTAGTGATGGGGCAACATTCGCGCCACGTCCGCTTTGGCCGTGGCGGAACCATCGTTCTAGCGATGGCGCTCAGCTTGGGCATCGAAACTACCCAATATGTATTCTCACTAGGCTTCAGCGATGTCGACGATGTGGTTTTCAATACCCTTGGAGCGTCCTTGGGCGCGTTCCTAGTTAGCCGCAAGAGCGCACAGGCGCAGCTGCGAGCCGTCCGCGCTATCGGCTGGACTGCCGCATTGGGCTTGGGGGCTCTCGCCGCTGCGATTGTGGCCGGAGTAATTGTCTAAGTACCCAGGCTGACGCGGTGCCCGAAATTAAACATATCGAGGGAAGAACCCTCTTCGAGGCACTCAAACATACCGGCGGCGTCGGTGGGAACTATGCCGGTGACCTGTGATACCCCGTAGTCCTGAAGGAGAATAGGGGCCAGAGGCGTTGAGGGTCCCAAGACTACATTGAAGGACTCGCGGGAGAGCTCGAGCAGGCGGGGCGCGGTCTTATTAACAAAGGCGGAGCCGGTAATGAAGACATAATCGCACTCGGGCAGTATGTACTCGGCGGCGGAATCGGGGTAGTCGCCCTCATTGAGCGAACGCTCTAGCATATAAAAATCCGCCGCCTGGTTGAGCGCCTTAGGCGCAAAAGGGAAGTGGCCAATTACGGCGACCTTCTTACCCGCGACGGCTTCGCGGAAGGGATCGAAGATTTGGGGCCAGGGGGCGTCGGCAAGCGCAAAGCCATGTTTATCGGCCACGGAAGGCGTGGCGTAATAGGAATTGAGCGCGGCCATGCCGAAGGACGCCTCTGAGAAATTCCAACTCTTGGCCAGCTGTGCGATGGCACGTAAGGGAACGCCGGAGTACTCAGCGCTCATCTGGGCGGGGCGGGAGGTTGCTGACATGGTCATGGCCACGCCGCAGCTAGGACTTTCGGTGTAAACGCGGGTCCACCGCGGGTTTTGGGCAGCGCGGGAGACCACTATGTCACGGGGAATGGCATCGATGAGGTCATCGTAGAGATCCCAGGCGGACATGAATAAACCAGCTTTTCCTTATTGTTTGGCACTGCTTGTGAGGAGGCAGTTTAGTCGAATAGGTGGGGAGCACCCTATAGCTTTAGTCACATATATTCGCAACGGCTTGCGCAGTCTGTTTAGCAAAGGGGCTTACCCCAGTAATGGTGGCGGAGCCGGGTCCGGTCCAGGTGCCGTAGCCTACGAGGAAGAGACCGTCGACGGTGGGGGAGGTACCATCAAGGAGCCCGCGGATAGGCCGGAGGGCAGGCCGGAAGCCGGTACACCAGATGAGGTGGTCTGTGTTGACCTCATCGAGGGATGAAAACATTGGAGTGGCCTGCAAGAGCCCGGAATCCCGCGCCCGCAAGACAGGTGGGACCATCACGATATCGCCCAGGTTCGAATCCGCGCCGGGGTCTGGTTCGCCGCGCAGCATTGCGTTGAGGCGGGCGCGATTGCGCTGAAACAGGACTCGACCATCAACATCATCGGGCATCCACCGCGGGGAGCTGCGGGTGTACCAGGTTGTCTCTACGCCGGAGAGTAGGAGCTCGGCCGCGATTTGGGCACCGGAATTGGCCGCGCCCACGACCGCCACGGTAGATTCGGCAAAGTCCGCGGGGCCTGGATAGAAGGCGGAATGCCATTGCCTTCCGCCAAAGTTGCCGGGGTAGTAGGGGATAAAAGGTGCGGACCACGTGCCCGTTGCCGCTACGACCGTGCGCGAGGTGAGTTTCTCTTCCCCCGCATAAACGTGGAAGTACGCGCCGTCATGGGTCACCTCATCCACTGTGACTGGCCGACGAATGGGCAGTTCATAACGCTGCTCATAGCGTGCAAAATAATCAATAACGTGGCTGGCCGGTGGAAAGCCCTCGTAGTGGGGCATGGGCCATCCCGGCAGGTTGGAGGAGGCCGCATTGCTAAAAAGCGTCAGGGAGGGCCAGGTATGGCGCCAGGCTGCGCCAGGACCGGATTCTGCATCCAGAAGGACAAAATCTAGGCCCTTCTTGCGCAGGTAATAACCCACCGCGAGGCCTGCCTGGCCGGCACCAATGACTATGCAGTCCAGCATCAAATGAGCTTTCTCTCTCGTGCCACGGTCACCGCGGCGGTGCGGGTTTCCACGCCCAACTTTTGGAAAATATGGATGAGGTGGGTCTTGACCGTGGCCTCGGAAATGAACAGCTGCTTGGCTAGCTCCTTATTAGAGGAACCGCTAGATAGCGCCCGGAGGATTTCCAGTTCGCGGGTGGACAGCGATTCTTGCGGTCGGCCCACACGCTGGGCGAGGAGATCCACAACCTCCGGCGCTAGGGTGCGGCGGTGCGCGGCGGTATTGAGCACGGCTTCGTGCAACGCCTGCTCGGGGGAGTCCTTGAGCAGGTAGCCCATCGCGCCGGCTTCCACGGCGGCGAGGATATCGGCCTGCGTGTCATAGGTGGTCAAGATGAGCACGGGCGGGCCGCCGGCGTCTACTACGCGCTTGGTGGCTGCGATGCCATCCACGTCGGGCATCTGGATATCGCAGACTACAGCGTCTACCTGCGGGGCATCTGCAGTAAAAAGCTTATCCACATCCGCGCCGGTGGAGCCCTCCATTACTACCTCGACATCGGAGAAGGTATTGAGGATGGCGCGCAGGCCGGCGCGGACCACTGGGTGATCATCAATCAGCATGACATTAACCATTGCTTCGCTCCTTCAGCGGGATACGGACGGCCAGGGCGGTGCCTTCGCCCGATTCTAGGTTCATAGTGCCGCCCACGCTCTCCACGCGGTTGCGCAGGCCGGTAAGCCCGAAGCCATGATCCTTATTATCCCTGCTAGGGGAGGCGGTTACGCCGCATCCATTATCAACAACGTCCAGGGTGACAGCATCTTCGAAAAGTCCGAGCGTGACCACCGCGCGCGAGGCGTGGGCGTGTTTGATGACGTTATTGAGACCCTCCTGCGCGGCCCGCACAATGACCTTTTTGATTTGGGCAGGCACCTTGCCGCTGCCGGAAACCACCAGCTCAAAGGTGGTATCTTCGCCCAAGGCTTTCACGCGGCTGCGCATCTGGGATAGCAGGGAATTGAGCTGGGTTTCCAGCCGCTCATCGGGGCCGGCGAGCTCCCGGACAAAGCGGCGGGCCTCGGCCAGATTCTCGCTGGCGACTTCCTCGATAATTTCCAGCTGCTCCTCTTTGGTTGCTGGATCAGTGGTGCCGCGGGCCGCACGGGAGAGCAGCAGAATAGAACTAAGACCTTGTGCGACGGTGTCATGAATCTCGCGAGAGAGCCGCTCGCGCTCCTCCAGCCGGCCGGCTTGGTGCTCGCTTGCAGCTAGCTCGGCCTGGGTTTCGCGCAGCTGCCTAGCGATGTCCCTGTGGTGCGCCGCCTCCGCCTGCAGCCGCCGCTGGATGAAAAAGACCGTGGCCGCAAAGGCGGTACCGATAAGCGGTCCTACCACCGCCGCGATGGACCAGCCCTCAGGATGTAGCCAGGCGGGGATGAAAGCGGCAGCCGCCCACAATATGGCGATGGAGACCAGCCCAGGCACGGTGGGCAAGGCGCGCAGAAAGACAAAAATAAGCGGGAACTCCAGCCACATGAAATCCTGCGCATGGACCATCAAGCCCAGCCAGAGGAGGCAAAGTCCACCCAGCCACAGCCACGTGGGCAACCAGCGTTGTGCGGCATACACCACGGCGAGTGCGATGGCTAAGCCAATAACGCGGGCATCGAGCCGGCCGTCCACGTAGGCACGCGCTACGCCGAAGACCAGCAGAAACGCGAACATGGCGTGTAAACCATAGACCCATAATTTCTGTCCTTTAAACACAACCACCCAGGATATCCGCGCAAGGGTGGACAGTGAATCAACCACTTGGTTGACTAGAGGTTCAGCGAGCTGGCCGATTACTTCTGACCTGCATAAAGCGAATATAGAAGTATGTTCCTAGCAATCAGAGAAATCACCACAGCGCGCGGCCGCTTCGCGCTTATCGGCGGCACGGTTGCGCTCATCACCCTTTTGCTGGTGATGCTCTCCGGCCTAACGGAGGGCCTTTCCAAGCAAAATACTTCCGCTTTGGAGTCCCTGGAAAAGGAGTACCCGTATATTTCCTTCTCTACCGAGGACCCCTCCTTCAGCGAGTCCGCGATGCATGCCGGCGATATCGCCAGCGACGGTATTCCCCTCGGCGCGGCGCAGACCAAGCTGGAGGGTCACGGCGGCGTTGCCGTCCTCAGCTTGCCAGCCGGCACCCAGGTTCCGGGCACCGATAAGACCATCCCAGAGCAGGGCGTGCTCCTGCCAGATTCCATCGATGCGGCCGAAACCGTCACCCTAGGCGGCACCGATTTCTCGGTGGAGGGCACTGTTCCGGAGACCATGTACTCCCACTCTGCGGTGGTATGGGCTTCCACCGAGTCTTGGCAGCAGATTAGCCACGCCCCGAAGGGCGTGGTGGGCACCGCCGCACTGTATAAGCAAGAGGTTCCCGGATCCGTCAAGGTGTCCAAGTCCTTCACCGGTCTGGCGGGCTATCAGTCTGAACGCGGCTCGCTGCTTACCATGCAGGGTTTCTTGTACGGCATCTCCGCGCTAGTCACCGTCGCTTTCTTGACCGTATGGACCATTCAGCGCACCCGAGACCTGTCCATTTTGCGCGCGCTCGGCGCCACCGTGCGCTACCTGCTGCGCGATGCCCTGGCGCAAGCCGCCATCATCTTGGCTGCCGGCACCATCCTGGGCGCTGTCGTTGGGTGGGTGCTCGGCGCGCTCGCCTCCGGCACCGTTCCTTTCGATGTCTCTTTGCGCAGCATAGCCGTTCCTGCGGTTGGTATCTGGGTCCTCGGTATGGCCGGCGCCCTCGTCGCTACCCGCCGCGTAGCTAAAGCCAACCCACTCGATGCACTTGGAGGAAACGCTTAACATGTCCACCATTCTTGATATTCGCAATGCCACCGTGACCTACCAGGACGGCGAGACAACCACTACCGCGCTTGCCGACGCCTCCCTCAAGGCCGAATCCAATACCCTGACCGCCATCGTGGGTGAGTCCGGTTCTGGTAAATCCACGCTACTATCCGTAGCCGCTGGGCTTATTACCCCGGATTCTGGTTCCGTACAGGTAGATGGCACCCGGTCCATCATCTTTCAGCAGGCCAACTTGCTGTCCTCGCTCAATGTGCGCGACCAACTATTGATTATGGATCACATCGCTGGCCGCAAGCTGCGCCCACAGCGCGCCGATGAGCTATTGGATTTTGTGGGCCTGGCAGGTATGGAAAACCGCCGCATGGGCCAGATGTCTGGCGGCCAGCGCCAGCGGGTCAATATTGCCCGTGCGCTCATGGAGCAGCCAGACCTGCTCTTAGCGGATGAGCCCACCTCTGCGCTCGATTCTCATCTTTCCCAGGAGATCATCCGCCTTTTGCGCGATGTTACCCAGGAGATGAATACCGCCACCGTGCTGGTGACCCACGACCGATCCCTGCTGACCTTCGCTGACCGCGTGGTTGAGGTCAAAGACGGCCACGTTTCCGAGCAGGAAAAAGTTTCCGCGCTCAGCTAACGCCGCATCACCAGCAACCTTGCGATTGCTTGAGGCACCGCCGCGGCAATCTGGGAGGCAGAGCAAATCCCAAAGCCGTCTGGGGTGTGGGCGGCAATAGCGGCAGCGTGTTGGTGTATGGCTGCGGCGTGCAAAATCTCCGCAATGATCCCCTTCGCATCTACCTCAGCAAAATTCAGCTGGGCTAGCGTGGCGCCGAGGATGCCAGAAAGCACGTCACCGGATCCGGCGGTAGCTGCATAGGAGTGCCCCGCGTTCATGCCATAAATTTCCTGCCCGGGAGCCGTGACCGTGGTGATCCGGCCTTTGTGCAGGATAAAGCAGTCGAGCGACGCGGCAAGCTCCTGTAGGCGTACGCCTAAGCCCTCCGAAAGATCGAGTGCGCGGCCAAGCGTAGCCGTATAGAGCCGCTCAAATTCCCCGGCATGCGGGGTAAGAACCGTGCAAGGATGATCGCGCACAAGTTCGCGCAGATCCTCATTTGTTGCGAGCACCGTGAGCGCATCCGCATCGATAACTGTAGGAAGCTTGCGTGCTAACACGCTTCGCAATTCCGCTTCCGCTTTCGGCCCGGTGCCTCGCCCTGGGCCTACTACCCAGGCTTGAGCATGGACCTTTTCTTCGGCGCTTGCATGGGGCACTACCTCCGGCAGGCTTGCGACCACAGAGTCATTTCCTACGACGCGGACCATGGAGGGGGTGGCCCGCACCGCGCCCGTGGCGGCGAGTATGCCCGCGCCGGGAAAGGTAGTGCTGCCAGCGCATACCGCGGTAACCCCACCGGTGTACTTGGTGCTTTTTGCCCCCGGCGTCGGATCCAGAATTGGCCCCGTGCAGCCCACCGGCTTTGGGGCGGTAACCAGGCCTTGGTCACCCGTGAGTACCGGCTCGGTTGGCCACTGATAGGGCAAGGGGATGGTGGGTTCATTGGCGATATGGCCCACCGGTTCTGCGGTGGCAGACAGCTCTTCTGCAAAAGAGCGCGGCGCGCCTGGCAAGAGGAGATCGCAGAGCACCACCGCGCCGCATTCTGGGGCACAGACGTGTCCGGCGCGGGCCCAGCCAAAGCTAATGGTCACGTCCGCTTCCACCGCATCGGTCGCAGCCACACCGGTATCGGCGTTAATTCCGGAGGGAATATCCACCGCTAATACTGGAACTCCACGCTTTTTGGCTTCGGCATAGGCGCTGAGCGGGGCACCGGAAAGGCCGCGGGTGGAGGAGAGGCCGGCGACGGCGTCGATAAGCAGATCGGCATCCTCCAGACTGTGCACAATGGCCCCGCCGGCCGCGGTAAACGCCTGCAGTGCGGGTTCGTGGGCGCTATCCGCCGCGAGGATGGCCTCGACTGAATAACCATCTTCCGCCAGGAAAGCGCCAGCGTAGAGGCCATCGCCGCCATTGCCGCCTGGGCCGACGAGGATACTCACTCGCCGCCCAGGGCCGAGCATGGCTGCGGCCGTGGCTGCTACGCCGCGCGCGGCCAAGCGCATGAGCTCATCGTCAACGTTTTGCTGGGCTAGAAGGGAATGCTCCGCCGCACGGACGGCAGCAACGCTATAGGCATATCGCATGCCCGCCAGAATAGGCCTTTAAGGAGCCGGCTGGCAGGTCGGACACCAGAATAGGTTGCGTCCCTCCATGACCTTTTCCGTCACTGGGGTGCCGCACACATAGCAGGGCAAACCGGCGCGGCGGTAGACGTATACCTCCCCGCCATGGTCGTCTTTACGCGGTTCGCGCCCCATGGCTTCGGGAGAATGCTCGGGCCGTACCGTATCGATGCGGCCGTGTTCCACCCCGTACTCCATCAGATCCACTAGGTCGGTCCACGTGGCGTCAAAGGTTTCACGGGAAACGTCGCGGCCAGGCAGGAAAGGGGAGAGGCCATGGCGAAAGAGGGTTTCTGCACGGTAGATATTGCCCACGCCGGCATAGAGATGCTGGTCCATCATGAGCGAGCCAATGCTGCGCCGCGATTTGTGCACCTTGGCCCATAAGGCCTCCACATCGGCGTCTGGGCGCAGCGGATCCTGGCCTACCTTGGCCAGTTGTGCGCGGTACTCCTCTTCTGTAAGCAAGCGGCAAAACTGTGGTCCGCGCAGGTTGGCGGCCTCGGTGCCATTATCAATGCGCACCCGAATCTGTCCGCCGGTCTCCTCGCGGGGCTCGAAGCGCAGCTTGCCGATGAGCCCTAAGTGAATATAGAGGATATGGCGCGGATCCGGAGCGGTGAGGTGTACAAAAAGATGCTTACCGTAGGTCTCGGCCAGCTCGATGCGCTCGCCATCGAGAATCTCTGCCTCCGCCGCGAAGCGCCCCTGCGGGCTGGTCACGCGCAGCGGCATGCCGCGATAATCCGCGTTGAATTTATTGGCTAGGCGGTGGATGACGTGACCTTCAGGCATAGAAGCCAGTCTAATCGGGAAGAATTTTCGGCCAAACCTGCCGCTAACCAGCCCACTTATTTGGGAGGTGACAATAGCGTAAACTCGAAATGCGGAATGATTTAACTCAGGGGAAGGCTTTCAAATCATGACGCACAAAATCGGCTTTGACCGCGAGAAATATATCGAGCTGCAGTCAAAGCACATTCACACCCGCCGCGAGGAAATCGGCGGCAAACTCTATTTGGAGATGGGCGGCAAACTTTTTGACGATATGCATGCCTCCCGCGTGCTGCCGGGTTTCACCCCGGACAATAAAATCGCGATGCTGGAGCGCATCAAAGAGGACGTAGAAATCCTCATTTGCATCAATGCCAAGGACATCTCCCGCCAGAAGGTGCGCGCCGACCTAGGCATCCTCTACGAAGATGACCTGCTGCGCCTTGTAGATGTATTCCGCAGCCGCGGATTCTTGGTGGAAAACATCGTCATGACCCAGCTGGAGGAGGGAAACTCCCAGGCCGAGGCCTTCATCGAAAAGGCAGAGCGCCTTGGCCTCAAGGTGGCCCGACACCGCGTTATCCCTGGGTACCCCACCAATACGGACCTAATCGTGTCCGAAGAAGGCTTTGGCCGCAATGAGTTTGCGGAAACCTCCCGCGATCTTGTCGTTGTCACCGCGCCGGGCCCCGGCTCCGGCAAGCTGGCCACTGCGCTCTCGCAGGTTTACCACGAGCACCAGCGCGGCAATAATGCTGGTTACGCTAAGTTTGAAACTTTCCCTATCTGGAATCTCCCCCTTGAACACCCCGTGAACTTGGCCTATGAGGCCGCCACGGTGGATCTCAACGATTCCAATATTATTGACCACTTCCACTTATCCGCCCACGGTGAATCCACCGTGAACTATAACCGCGATGTGGAAGCATTCCCGCTGCTGCGCACCTTGTTGGAAAAGCTCACCGGCACCACCCCGTATGAGTCTCCCACGGACATGGGCGTGAACATGGCTGGGTTCTGCATTACTGATGACGCCGTGTGCCGCGCCGCCGCCCAGCAAGAAATCATCCGCCGCTACTTTAAGGCTCAGGTGGAAGAGGCCCGCGCTGGCTTGGGGACCGAACAATCTGAGCGTGCCGCGGTCATCATGGCCAAGGCCGGCATCAAGGTCGAAGATCGCCCCGTGGTGGCGCCCGCGCGCCAACGTGCGGAAGAAACCGGCGAGCCTGCCTCTGCTATGCAGCTGCACGACGGCACCATGATCACCGGCCGCACCGCGCCTCTGCTGGGCTGCTCGGCGGCGATGCTGCTCAACGCGCTGAAGCACCTGGCGGGCATCGATGACGATATCCATCTGCTTTCGCCCGAATCCATCGAGCCGATTCAAACGCTTAAGACCAAGCACCTGGGTTCCAAGAATCCACGCCTGCATACCGACGAGGTGCTCATCGCCCTGTCCGTGTCTGCCGCTAAGGATGATAATGCCCGCAAGGCGCTGGAGCAGATCAAGGAGCTTGCCGGGTGCGATGTTCACACCACCACCATCCTGGGTTCGGTGGACGAGGGAATCTTCCGCAATTTGGGCGTGCTCGTGACCTCTGATCCCGTCTTTGCCCGCAAGAAAGCGCTGTACCAGAAGCGCTAGGTTCTGCGTAGTAGAGGGTCGGCCCTTTCAGCCCGTGCTGGAGGGGCCGCAGTCTTATAAAGAACAACTACAAGATTGGGGATCTACCCAGCTGCGGGCCTAAGATTGGGGCGTGACTATTGGCAAAGTTCTCCTGTATTACTGCTTTACCCCCATCGAAGATCCCACCGCAATCATGCTGTGGCAGCGCACCCTGTGCGAGTCCCTGGGTCTCAAGGGCCGCATCCTCATCTCTGAGCACGGCATCAACGGCACCGTAGGTGGCGATATGGAAGCCTGCAAGCGCTACGTCCGCCAGACCAAGGAATACCCAGGCTTTAAGCGCATGCAGTTCAAGTGGTCCGAGGGCGGAGCGGATGACTTCCCGCGCCTTTCGGTCAAGGTGCGCGATGAAATCGTGGCCTTTGGCGCGCCGGGCGAGCTGAAGGTGGATGAAAACGGCGTCGTCGGGGGCGGCGTGCACCTCAAGCCAGAAGAGGTTAATAAACTAGTAGAAGAACGTGGCGAGGAAGTCGTCTTCTTTGATGGGCGCAACGCCATGGAGGCAGAGATTGGCAAGTTTAAAAATGCCGTCGTGCCCGATGTGAAAACCACGCATGACTTCATCGAAGAAATTGAGTCCGGCAAGTACGACTGGATGAAAGATAAGCCGGTGGTGTCCTATTGCACCGGCGGTATTCGCTGCGAGATCCTGTCTTCGTTGATGAAGAATCGTGGTTTCAAAGAGGTCTACCAGATCGATGGTGGCATCGTGCGCTATGGCGAAAAGTACGGCAATGATGGCCTGTGGGAAGGCTCAATGTACGTCTTTGATAAGCGCATGCACCATGAGTTTGGCCAAGGACTCCAGGACCCAGGCTTTATCCAGCTGGGCCATTGCGTGCACTGTGGCAAAGGCACGAATACCTTCCACAATTGCATCAATGAAGATACCTGCCGCCAGCAGGTGCTTATATGTGATGACTGCATCCAGCACGTAGAAACCCAACACTGCGGCCGGCCAGATTGCGCCGAGGTAGCAGCAAAATTCGTCGACCAAGATTCCAAGGCTTGATTAGAAATTGCTAGGTACTTTAAAACAGGCGCGAGATCGCTAGATGCAGCGCCCAGCAGATGCTTTGCTTCGTCTTTGCGTGGGCTGAGTGTTAACCAAAGTATTAATAAGATTTTACTGCCATTTTACTTGCTGCATAGTATTTTCAAGTATGTTGATTTTTATAGGTCCAGCTTTGGCCGTTGCGCTGCAAAGATCGTACGCATCGGTGGCAGGCGGGCCTAAGGTTTTCACATTTGACTTGAGGAGTTTAGTTTATGCCCAATTTTAAGATGAAGGGGGGCGCGTTGCCGCGGCTGCACTCGTTGCCCTAGGTGCGATTTCTGTTGCAGTTCCGTCCGCCGTTGCGGCTGAACAAACTGATGAGACGGTGAACGCGGTTAATGATGCTGTTGGAAAAGAATTGCCTCCCGAGGTTGCTAAGCAATTGGATGAGTGGGCAGCATCTCAGAATCTTGATCTCGATGCCGAATTTGAAGAGGAACCTGTAACTACATCTACCGAGACTCAAAAGGCTCTTGCTGATAAGCACATTGTAATGTTCAACCGAGCAGGGGTTGAACCCCCACCGGGTTATGTGTATGACCCTTCAAAGGGAAATCTGAATGACTATTGTACGAATTCTCCCGATCAGTTCCCCGCTCCTGGCGACAATGCTGATTTCTCTGGCGCATGCGCAAAGCACGACATGTGCTACGGAGCCCATCAGGATCCCGGTGAGCGTGTGGGCTGCAATATTCAACTAAATAAGGACATGGTTCATATTTGCAAGAGCGTTTATCCAAATGCTGCCGATCCGCGTAGGGGAGGCTGTCTTTCTACTGCAGGAACCTATTTTGCTTTTGTGACTGCAGTTCATCCTAGCCAGTGGAACCCTACGATTTCGGGATAAGAGAAGCAAAGGAGAGTAACTATGGCAAGTGGAAACCTCCGTCCGCTTTGGCCTGAATTGGTGGCGGCCGTCTTAGGGGTGGCTCTCGTTCTTATGGCCCCAGTCAGAATCGGTTGGATCGGCACTGTGGTCATTATTCTATCTGCGGTTTCCGCAATTACCACGTTAATTCTCTCGAAACAGTCCGCGAAAGTTCAGTTGACAGGAATGATCATCGGCATCATTGCCATTGCAGTCGGTCTGTTAATCGGTTTAAAAAATGATGGGCAAACTGCGATCTTCTCGCCGGCCCTTGTTTGGGTATTTGGTGCGGGACTAGTGATGTCGACCCTTTGTACCTTGATAGCTCGAAAGTTGAAAGTTAATTCAAAGCAAACAGCTTAGGATTTTGAGTCTTTTCTCCGGCGGCCTCGTCTACCTATCGAACATAGTAGGCGGGGCCGCTCTCGTGCTTACTGACTGGGTGGTTAGGTGTTTGTAGAGGACAGTCGACTTAGAGAGTCAGTACCCATGACTGGTTACGGTCAACATGCAGTGCAAACGCAGTTGGCAGCCCAGCTAGCCAAGCAGGAGAGCTAGTCGCGCGCCGTTTCCTTGTGGAAGGAGTCCCACCACCACTGTTGCCAGGTGGCGGTGTGCTGGTTGCAGGGCGGATAGATGATGCCGGTAGGTGTGTATAGTTCGGTCACCGGGCTGATTCCGTGCAGCGAGTTGAGGAACCACAGGGGGCATTCGGTGGCGAGCTCCGGGGTGAGCGGGCGTGTTTCGGTCCGTATGCCTAGGGCCGCGGCGCGCTGGGTGACCTGGTGCAGCGTGATGCTGGGCAGCGCCGTCCCGGTGGAGAGAATAAGCGTCTCCTCCTCCCAGGCGACGAGCGCGCCGGTGGTGGTCTCCACCATGGCACCGGAGGAATCCACAATGACGGTGTCATCGGCACCGTCGTCCTGGTATTCGGCGCGGTAGCGTGCCAGTGCCGGGAAATCGGGGCCCTTGACAAAAGGCTGCGAGCGCGGGTCGGGTGCCTGCGCATAGGTTAGCCGGGTGACTGGGCGTGCAGGGGGTGCGGGGCGAATATCGAGGCGCAGTTGTCCTGCGGCTAGCGAGATGCGGGGAAAAAGATCGCCGGGGGCGAAGCGCTGTAGCATCGCAGGCACGAACCCAGCGGGAAGCGGCCCCGCCACCGACTCGAAGCGCCGGAGGTGAAGGCGAAGGGCGCTTGAGTGGGCGTCGCCAAGCATCCGCCAAGAATCCGCAACGTCAAAGGGACCGGGATGGGGTTGGCTGGGAATAAAGCCGCCCTCGTGCCAGAGATAGGTACTCACTGCCATGCCCCTAATACGGACTGCGCCTTAAGGTTGCGCTCTTCTAGCTCGGCGGCCGGATCCGAATCCAAAACGATGGCCCCGCCGGACCCGATAGTGACCTCACCGCTCGCGCGTACGGCCGTGCGGATGACCACGCTGAGATCGGCTTGCCCATCGAAGCCCAAGTAGCCCACCACGCCGGAGTAGACCCCGCGCGGGCCGGTCTCGAGCTGATCGATGATTTCGCAGGTGCGCAGCTTTGGCGCGCCCGTCATCGAGCCGGGAGGAAAGGTGGCGCGGAGGGCATCGACCGCAGTGGCATTGGCGCGCAGCGCTCCGGTAATGGTGGACACCAATTGATGAACCGTGGCATAGCTTTCTACCTGCATCAACTTCGGTACGCGCACGCTGCCGGGCTCGCATACCCGGGAAAGGTCATTGCGCAGCAGGTCGACGATCATGAGGTTTTCGGCGCGCGTCTTCGGGTCCGTGGTCAGCAACGTCGGATCCTGGTCGGCGGAGATAGTGCCCTTAATCGGCTTGGCTTCCACCTCACGGCCGCGCACGGTGAGGAAGCGCTCAGGCGAGGTGCTGCAGACTTCCACGCCATCGAAGACGAGGTGCGCGGCATAGGGAGCGGGATTGTGTGAGCGCAGTTGGGAATAAAGCTCCCCCTCGGCCCCGGCCGAGTAGGTATCGGTCAGGCAGACTTCGTAGCTCTCCCCGGCGTGCAGGAACTCCTGAGCGCGCTTAATCCGCTCCAGGTAGCCGGGGCTGCGCCAGGCGCCTGCGCTTAGCGACGCCCCGCTGCCCTCCCCAGTCTCCTGTGGTTCATCCGCACTCAAGGCGGCTTCTAATCGGTCCAGCAGTTGCTCGGCGCCGTCGCCAGCCAGGCAGCACAGATGCGCTGTTTCTTCCCGGTGGTCATAGACCATAAAAGACTGCGGCCGCACAAAATAAGCATCTGGGTAAGGGGAGCGGTGGCTTGACTCAATGGGCAGGGTGAGCTGGGCGCACTCATAGCCTAGGTAGCCGATGAGCCCGCCGGTGAAAGGAAGTTCTGGGGCGTTGGCGACGCGGGTAGCGAGCTCGCGGTCCAAGAGGGCAAGGATATCGGGGGCGTCACCGAGCCGATAGCGGAAAGAACGACTCAACGTGCCGGCAGTATCTCCGAGGATGGAGTAGCGCCCGCGCGGATCCGCGGAGTCGAGGAAGAAGGCATCTTTTCCTTCGGCGCGCAGGGTAGCAAAGACCCGCGGGCAGTCCACCGCGCCGGGCACCTCGCGGTGGATCAGGCGGAACCCACCCAGGAAGTTGCGCATAATATCCCGGCCGTGCTGGGTAAGCACCGACTCCGGGTGGAATTGCACGCCCCAGTGAGGCAAACCATCGACCTTGAGCGCTTGAATGACGCCATCCTCGCTACGGGCATGAACGGTGATACCGGGGACCTCGTCAATCTGCAAGGAGTGGTAGCGCACTACCTCGAAATTTTGCGGGATTCCGGCAAAGATGCCCTCGCCCGAGTGGCTAATAGTGGAGACAAAACCGTGGCGCGGTTGTGGCGCACGAGAAACCTGAGCGCCGGCCAACAGGCCCAGCCCTTGGTGGCCGAGGCATACGCCCAGCACCGGAATCTCGGCCGCTGCTGCGGCGGTGATGATGGCTCGGGCAGCACCGAAGTCCTCCTCCCGCTCAGGCGTGCCCGGACCAGGAGAAATCACCACATGAGAAAATTCGCCGGCACGGACGCGCTCGGCCAGACCTTCCGCCTCGCCGGCAGCAATAACGAGTGGGTGACGGCCGTCTACCTCTGCAATGAGGTGAGCCAGGTTGAAGGTATAAGAATCGTAATTATCAAGCAGGAGGATCATCGGGAGGGGGGGAAGTTTTCTAGGCGGCAGCCGAGTCCATGAGAAATAGCTGGATATCGGTAATGGTCCAGAGCATGAAATTGCAGGCCATCACCCAGAAAATGGCCATCCAACTCCGCCAGCGCAGATAGCGGTGTAGCTTGCGCACCATGATGATGGCGCAGCCAATCATGCCGAAGAAGGGAATGATCGGGGTGGTCAGGCTAAAGAAGGTGCGCTGCCCATCGGTGCAGAGCCACGTAGCGGTGCCATCTTCGCATAAAGGACCGCCCAAAAGCCTAGCGGCGAGCGCGACCGCGAAGCCATAGAGCGCGGAGATGACAAGGACTGCGAGCATGTACCAGACGGCTTGCCGGGTAGAGCGGCGGTTAGCAGCGGCAATCTCTAAAGGATCCGGCTCATCGGCCAGCTCATCGAAACTCTGCGGTTCTGGGCGGCGCAGATTGGCATAGTCAGCATCGGATGTCAGATCGTTTTCGGGATGCTCTGGTCGCTGGCTCATACCCCAATCCTAACCGCAGGCTGGGTGGACCAAGATGGGCACCCGAATATGCGGCAGCAGCTCCGTGGCAGTAGAACCCAAGAAAACGCGGGCGATGGGGCCTTGCGGGGTGGAGGCCATAAGCATGAGATCGCCCTTTTTCCACTTGAGCGAATCCACTGCGCCGCCCCAGCCGGCACCGGAACCAATTTCAGAGGTGACATCCAGCTCTGGGAATTTCTCCTGGATGCAATCGCGGGCGCGATCCAGCATGGCAAGGGAATCCTCGAGCCACTCCGCCGCCAGCTCGAGCGCCATATCGTGCTTATCCTTCGACGGGGTACTGAGCAAGCCCTTTGCCGAGAAAGCCAGCAGGCGCAGCGGCAGGTTCCAGCGATTGGCAAGCTCGGCTGCGGCGAGCATCTCATGATCTTCGCGCGGGCTGCGTTCAGTAATGGCAAAGTTAAAGCGGGTGACGCCGTGCTTGGATAGCTTTACCTTGCGAGGCACCAAGCCCAATGGTTGAGGAGAAAAATGCAGCAAGGTATCGGCCGTAGAGCCGGCGAAGAAACGCCCCTTGGGCGCGGCCTGGTTGGGCCCCAAAATGATGAGGTCTGCCTCGAACTTCTTGGCCATTTCCGTCAGCAGCTGGGGGCGCGAAGGGCCGTCGACCAATAGGGAGGGTTTCTCATCCCAGCAGCTACACGGCACGCCGGCCTCATCGAGGGCGGCACGGGTAGCGGCGGCACAAGCCTCCTTTTGTTCTTTAAACCATTTTTTATATTTTCCGCCTAGTTTGCTGAGGGAAGTAGTAGTCCACGGCTGGAATACGGTAGAGATGACGCGTACCTGGATATCAGCGGTACGGGAAAGCCACGCGGCACACTCGAGTGCCTCGGTGCCGGAGGAAGCGGGGCTCCAAGAAATAAGGATGCGAAGTGGCTTTTCGGCCGAGCCTTTGCTCAAGGCTGGGAGATGCCCATCGGAAATATCAGTTGCCATACGATATGAACTAGTGAACGATTACGGTTATTTCGCTTCCCTCAATTATCACGTTAAGCCGGAGAAAAATGAAATCACCGCGGGCAAAACTAGCGCTGTTCGCCGTTCATTGTGGGGCGATAGACATCTGCAAGCTTGGAGATGACAGTGGCTACTTCATTCGCGGTATCCAAATCTTCAGGCTCTAGCCACCGCATGATTTCTGCCAAGGCCGAGGCGCGCTGCTGTGAAACGATGGCGAGTTCAGATTCGCCCAATTGCGTCAGCGCTACCAGGACACCGCGGCGGTCTTCCTCATCGCGGTGGCGTTCTACGTAGCCGTGGCGCTCTAGCTGATAGAGCGCGTTAGAGGCGGTGGGCATGCGGATAAGCTCTGCCTGCGCGATGGTGGATACGCGTGATGGACCCCGCATACGCAGCTGGTTCATGATGGATACCTGGGAGGTGGTCAAAGAAGAGCCCTCTGCCGTGCGCTGGAAAATAAGGATGAGCTTATTGAGCGCCGGTTGGATGGAACGCGCGACCTCGACGGCATCCTCGTATGTAGACGGGGATTGAGCGGGGCCCTTCTCCTCATGTTGCTGCGTCATAGAAAACGATTGTATAGCTCGTTTTCTCTGCGCGGTAGTTTGGAAGTTAAAAAGTTAGCTTCCGGCAATAAAATCTTCCAGCTCGGCGCGTGCCACGTCATCGGCCTTTTGCACCGGCGGGGACTTCATCAGGTAGGACGAGGCAGGCAGTACTGGGCCGGCAACCCCGCGGTCGAGGGCAATCTTGGCGGCGCGCACAGCATCAATGATGATGCCGGCAGAGTTAGGTGAGTCCCAGACCTCCAGCTTGTACTCCAAGTTCAGCGGGACTTCGCCGAAGGCAGATCCTTCCAAACGGACATAGGCCCATTTGCGGTCATCGAGCCATTCCACATAATCCGAAGGGCCGATGTGAACATTGCGGTCCTCGCGCTTGCCGGCGATAGGCGAGTTGTGCAGGTTAGAGGTGACGGCCTGCGTTTTGGAAATCTTCTTTGATTCGAGGCGCTCGCGTTCGAGCATATTCTTAAAGTCCATATTGCCGCCCACATTGAGCTGCATGGTGCGCTCCAAGCGCACGCCGCGGTCCTCGAAGAGTTTTGCCATGACGCGGTGCGTAATGGTGGCACCTACCTGGGATTTAATATCATCGCCCACAATGGGCAGCCCGGCGTCTTCAAACTTCTTCGCCCATTCTGGATCAGAGGCAATAAAGACCGGCAGGGCATTGACGAAGGCGCAACCGGCATCGATGGCCGCTTGCGCGTAGAACTTATCCGCATCTTCGGAGCCCACCGGCAGGTAGGAAACTACGACGTCGGCGCCGGATTCGCGAAGGACAGCGGGGACGTCGGCAAGCGGGGCTTCTGATTCCGCAATGGACTCTTGGTAGTAACGGCCCAAGCCATCCAGGGTAGGCCCGCGCTGCACGGTAACGCCCAGGTTCGGGACGTCGGTAATAGAAATGGTGCAATTGCGGGAGCTGCGCGTGGCCTCCGCAAGGTCCTTGCCCACTTTGTCCGCATCCACGTCGAAAGCGGCAACAAATTCCACGTCGCCGACGTGATACGGGCCAAACTGGGTGTGCATCAAACCGGGAATATCTGCATCGGCAGCGGCGTTGCGATAAAACTCCACGCCTTCAATGAGGGACGTGGCGCAATTGCCGACGCCCACGATGGCGACCTTTACCTTCTCGGACAAGGTTTACTCCTTTTATATCCATGAATTGTGGTTGTCAGTGACTGCGCAAGACTAAGCCGAAAATTATGCCCTGCGGTGGCATAACACCATGTGGATCGATCAAGAAGAGGTAATTAGGATGATCCGGGTGAATTCCGTTGCCTATAAGCATGTGCTCTCCCACGAGTGGGAACGCGCCCACCATCTGCGCGAATTTCGCGCTGGGCAGCTCACACGGGAAGAGGTATGCGATGCCGATTTTCTGCTGCGCGCCGCAGCTGAGCACCACGGGCGCACCATGGATAAAGAATGCCCAGTGTGCGGCGAGCCTTTGCGGCTTACCCGCTGGGTCTATGGAGAGAACCTCGGCCGGCGTGCTGGGAGCGCCCGTAGTGATAAAGAAATAGCGGAATTTGTAGCCGAGGGCTTGGAGTTTACGGTGCACGAGGTGGAGGTATGTCGCCAGTGCCGGTGGAACCACTTGTTGCGTTCTGCTACTGCTTTTAACGCGTGTTAGTTTCCGGCGCACCGCCTTAGGCAGTAAGCTGCAATTATTTAGTTTGTGATCAGGGATGAATGAGGACACGAATCAGTGACCGAGAAGGAATCTACCGGCAAGTCCACTAAGGTGGCTCGCCCCAGCAAAAAGCAGGCGAAGAAGAAACGCCGCATCTGGCCGTGGGTCGTTTTGGCGTTCCTACTGGTCTTTGTGGCATTGCCCGCAGGACTTTTTGCCTATGCGTACTCGCAATACACCGTTCCGGAGCCCAAGGACCTGGCCAATAACCAAGTCTCCACCATTTACGCGGGCGATAACCAGACCCAGCTCGCCCGTTTGGTGCCGCCGGAAGGCAACCGTACCCACGTAAACCTGGATGAGATCCCGGACTATGTGCAGGACTCCGTGCTTGCCGCGGAGGACCGCGATTTCTGGGATAACTCCGGCTTCTCCTTCACCGGCCTCGGCCGCGCCGTGGTGGGTAAGGTAACCGGCAACGCTGATGCTGGTGGCGGTTCCACCATTACCCAGCAGTATGTGAAGAACACGCTGGTGGGTAATGAGTACTCCTATGTGCGCAAGATTCGCGAGCTTATCTACTCGGTGAAAATGACCAATGAGTGGGAAAAGAAGGATATTCTCAACGCCTACCTCAACACCGTGTACTTCGGACGCAATGCCTACGGCATTCAGGCCGCATCCAACGCCTACTTTAATAAGGACGCCAAGGACCTCACCCCGGAGGAAGGCGCCATGCTCGCCGGCCTCATCCAGTCCCCGTCCGGACTCGACCCCCGCGTGAACCAAGAGGGCTCCGAGGACCGCTGGAACTACGTCCTAGATGGCCTCGTGGGCATGGGTGACCTCACCCAAGAACAGCGCGATGGGATGACTTTCCCGGAGACCCGCGACCCAACCGAGTACTCGGCTTATACTGAGGCCCCGGGCGCCAACGGTCACATCAAAGATCAGGTCATCCGTGAGCTGGAAGAGGTAGGCATCACCGAAAACGAGGTGTCCACCGGTGGTCTGCGCATTACCACCACCATTGATATGAACGTGCAGAACAACACCATCCAGGCAGTCGATGAGCAGATGGCTCCCCTGCAGGAAGATGCACGTGCGGCTTCCGTCACCATCGACCCAAAGACCGGTGCGGTCCGCGGGTACTTCGGTGGCCACGATTCCAATGGTTGGGATTACGCCAACTCCCCGCTGCAGACCGGTTCGACTTTCAAGATCATGGCCCTAGCAGCTGCCCTGCAGCAGGGAATTAGCCTGGATACTAATTACTCTTCTGCTCCTTATCAGCTGCCGGGATCCGATGTGGTTACCAACGTGGGCGGTGGCTGCGGCGTATGCAACCTGCGCGAGGCTACCAAGCAGTCCCTGAATACCTCCTTCCTGCGCCTGCAGGCGGACCTGAAGAACGGTACGCAGGACACCGCGGATATGGCGCATGCCCTGGGTGTGGCTAAGTCCCTGCCGGGCATTGAGAAGACGCTGACGGAAAAGGGCAAGCAGCCATTCGAGGGCATCGTCCTGGGTCAGTACCAGTCCCGCCCGCTCGATATGGCTACCGCGATGTCCACCCTGGCTAACCAGGGTGTGTGGCATAATCCCCACTTTGTGCAGCGCGTAGAAAACGCCGCCGGCGAAGTGCTGTACGAGCACCCTGAAGATGAAGGCGAGCGCCGCGTATCGTCCAATGTGGCCAATAACGTCCTCGAGGCCATGGAGCCGGTAGCCGCGTGGTCCAATGGCGCCCTTGCGGGCGGCCGCGCTTCTGCCTCTAAGACCGGTACGACCCAGATGGGCGATACCGGAAATAACAAGGATGCCTGGATGGTTGGTGCCACCCCGCAGCTGGCCACTGCCGTGTGGGTAGGTACCGCAGATAACACCTCCGCCATTTTCGATCAGTACGGTGGCATCATGTACGGCGCGGGCGCGCCGACCAAGATTTGGAAGGCCGTGCTGGATAACTCCCTGGCCAACTCCGAATTCCAAAACTTCCCGGCCGCCTATCCACTGGGATTCGGCAATATGGGCGCCGGAACGGCCGCCCCGGCCTATGACCCGAGCTGGGATAGCGGCGCTGGCGATACGCAAAACTACGAGGCTCCAGAGCAGCAGGCTGCGCCGGAAGAAGAGACCAAGCCGGTCCAGCCACAAGAGAAGCCGGAGAGCCCGAAGCCAGCGCCAAGTCCACAGCGTGGCAACCGTGGCAACAATGGCAACAATGGCAACAATGGCAACAACAACCAAGCACCGGCCCAGCAAGAGGCTCCGTCCTTAGATGACCTCATTGGTCCGAATAGCGACCTGGCAGACCTTCTAGGGTAGGCGGCAGTGACAGTGAATTCGCACCAGCGCATTCCCGTCTCCTCAGAGCCGTTGGCCCGCGGAGTAATTGAATTCCTCGGCGGGCCAATGGGCCGTTTTGCCGGCGTTCGCCCCACTCAATGGTGGACCCCGCTGCGCGCCATCATCGCCGTCGGTTGGGTATTTCTGGCTTGCGGATTCCTCTCCAAAGCCAATTGTGCCGGCGGTACCCGCGGTGATGACGGGGTTATTAGCTTGAATTGGGCAGCAAACCGCCAGTACACCTCTTTCTGCTATAACGACATCATCCCGCTCTACGGCGGCCGTGGCCTCGATGAAGGCGGCTTCCCCTATGCCTATTCTTGGCAGGAGGGCGACCTGACCCGCTATATGGAATACCCGGTCCTCGCGGGCTTATTCCAAGGAATGATGGGGTGGATCGCCCGCAATACCTATTCCCTTGTGGAGTGGGCCGGAATCCCGGAGGCCGGTTGGTACTTCGGCCTCACCGCCCTGGTCATGTCCTGTATCTGGGTCGGCGTGCTTTATATGGTCTACCTGTTGGTAGGCAATCGCACGTGGGACACCATCCTCGTAGCGGCCAGCCCCCTTATCATCATTCACGCCTTTAGCAACTGGGATATCCCCTCCATCGCCTTTGCCGTAGGCGCGCTTCTGGCCGCCGCGCGCAAGCGGCCGGTGGTAGCAGGTGTCCTTATCGGCCTTGGCGCCTCTTTCAAGCTATGGCCGGTCTTCATCTTGGGGGCATTCTTGGTCTTGGCGGTGCGCAACCGCCGTTGGTCGCAATTTTTCCTAGCCTTACTTGGCGCGTCCGTAGCTTGGATTGCGGTCAACGCGCCGGTGGCAATGAAATACCCGGATGCGTGGCGAGAATTTTTCCGCCTCAACCAAGAGCGCGGTGCGGAGTGGACCACCATCTACTCAGTGCTCAGCCGCAATACCGGCATGAGTTTTAGCCCAGAGTTTCTCAATACCTTCAGCTTGGTGGCTTTTTTGGCTCTTTGCGCAGCAATTGCGGTGCTGGGTCTGCGCAGCGCGCGAACCCCGCGCATGGCAGAGCTGGTCTACCTCATCGTGGCTGCCTTTTTATTGGTCAACAAGGTGTGGTCGCCGCAGTATTCGCTTTGGCTGGTGGTCCCCGCAGCTCTGGCGTTGCCGCGCTGGCGTCTGGTCTTTAGCTGGGCGCTTGTCGACGCCCTGGTATGGCCGCTATTGATGTGGCACATGCTGGGCACGGACAATAAGGGCATTCCGCACGAGCTTCTCGACGTCGCCGTTATTTCCCGCGATGCCCTCATTATCGCCATGGCTGTATTTATCATTCGCCAGATGTGTGGGAAGGTCACGGATAAGGTGCGCGATGCGCATGGTAGCAGTGATCCTTTGGCAGGAGCATTCGCATGATTGTTACCTATATCGGGATGGCCTCCATCTTCTTAGGCTTTCTCTGCGTGATGGGTGCCTTTTGGCTGTTTCATAACCGCGAGGATCGGCGCGGGCCCATCGTTTTAGGGATCTTGGCTATCCTTTTCCTCACCATCATTCCGGCGACAGCCGCTGTGTTTTTCGCCGCAACTACCACCGGTTAGATTTCTTTTCGCCGGTCACTTGCGGTACTGTAGTGGGGTTGCTTGACGCAACGTACCCTCCTGCTGCATCCGCAAAGGTGATGCAGCCGAAAACTACTAGACCATAGGAGGTGATGAGGTCCGTGCGTCACTACGAAGTCATGATCATTCTGGATCCTAATCAGGATGAGCGCACCGTAACCCCGTCCCTGGATAAGTTCCTCGAAATCGTCCGCCAGGATGGCGGCAAGGTTGAGAACCTTGATGTATGGGGCAAGCGTCGTCTTGCATACCCCATCAACAAGAAGGAAGAGGGCATTTATGCCGTCGTCAACTTGGAGTGCGAGCACACTTCGGTTGCCGAGCTCGACCGCCGTCTGAACCTGAACGACACCATCCTGCGTACCAAGGTTCTGCGCACCGACAGCAAGTAACGGATACTGGGATCAAGCACAATCCACGTAACCGATAAGGAGTAAAGACATGGCACAGGGAGATACCAATATCACGGTGGTAGGCAACATCGTTGCTGACCCCGAGCTGCGCTTCACCCCGGCGGGTGCGGCAGTAGCTAACTTCCGCGTCGCCTCCACCCCTCGTCGCTATAACTCGCAGACGAACCAGTGGGAAGACGGCGAAGCTATGTTCCTGACCTGCAACGTATGGCGTCAGGCGGCAGAAAACGTCGCCGAAACCCTGTCTAAGGGCATGCGCGTCATCGTTACCGGACGCTTGAAGCAGCGTTCCTTCCAGACCCGCGAGGGTGAAAACCGCACCGTATTCGAGATTGACGTCGACGAAGTCGGCCCGTCTCTGCGCTACGCCACCGCACAGGTAAACCGCAATCCACGTGAGGGCGGCAATAACTTTAGCGGCGGCCAGCAGCGCTCGAATAACAATAATCAGGGCGGTTTTGGAGGCGGCCAGCAACAGCAGCCGCAGCAGCAGAACCAGGCTCCTTCTGAGGATCCGTGGAACTCCGCGCCACCAGCTGGTGGTTTCGGAGGCGCTGATTCTGAACCTCCGTTCTAAGTCTGTCACCCGCAACTATTCAACTAACTCAATTGAAAGGCAGGGATCATGAAGCTGATCCTCACCGCTGCCGTTGAGAACCTCGGCGCCGCTGGCGAAATTGTTGAGGTTAAGGACGGCTACGGACGTAACTACCTGCTTCCTCGCGGCCTGGCTATCGTGGCTACCCGCGGCGCAGAGAAGCAGATTGAGGGCATCAAGCGCGCCCAGGAAGCTCGCGAGATTCGCGACCTGGATCACGCACGTGAGGTCCGCAACCAGCTCGAGCAGCTGACGGATGTCAAGGTAGAGGTTAAGACCTCCGAATCCGGTAAGCTCTTCGGTTCCGTTAAAGCAGAAGACATTGTCAACGCCGTCTCCAAGGCCGGTGGCCCAAAGCTGGATAAGCGCATTGTTGTGCTTCCAAAGGGCCTGGTCAAGAAGACCGGCAACTACCAGGTCGAGCTGAAGCTGCACGCTGATGTTATCGGCAAGGTGAACTTCTCGGTCGTTGCTGCCTAACTAGGCGCACGACGGTCCATATAGACCCAAAGACAACAGCAACGCTTTAGGCCTCAAGTTCCTGCTATGTGAGGTGGCAGGCTCTTGGGGCCTTTAGCGCGTTTTCACCGGCTTGTGGATAACTGTGGAAATCTGTGGATAACTCTCTAGCTCATTAACTTTGCGTTTACACCTCGGTTGCTTTATTAACCCGCAGGTCAGGGCCCTTATCCACTGTTAATGTGCCACTTTTCACATCTGCGAAAACCCGTCGTGAGCAGGGGATATGATGTGTGCAGGTCATGGAGGTTTTGAGTTATCCACAAGCATATGCAGGGCAATTGCGGCCCGAGTATGCCGCGACCAGCAATTTCCACACCATCCTGTGGATAACTTCCGGCTTTATACCCAGGGGGTAGTGTCCCGGCGCTAGACTAAACTGAAATTCCGTTACGCTCGCTCGAATAGCTACAAGGGGGAAGACATGACCAACGCCAGCTTTGACGATGAACACCTGCCGCCGGAGCCGCCGCCCGAGGAGGAACCGGCCCCACGCCGTCGCTTTCAGCAGGAAGAGCCAAAGCGCTATGGAGAATTCCGCCAGCCCCCCGCAGACCGGGAGGCGGAGCAGGGCGTCCTAGGCGCAATGCTGCTGAGTCCCCATACGGTGATGGAAGTCATTGAGGAACTGGAACCGGAGGACTTTTACTATCCGGCCCATACCCTGATCTACCGCGCCATGCTGGACCTTTATTCTGAGGGTAAAGACGTCGATGCTGTCATTTTGGCCTCTCAGCTGGATCGCTTTAATAACCTCGAACGCGTTGGTGGCGCCCCCTATCTGCACACGCTGCTGGCCACGGTGCCGACGGCGGCAAATGCCCGCTATTACGCAGAGATCGTGGCGGAGAAGGCCGTGTTGCGCAAGCTGGTTGATGCCGGCACCCGCGTAGTACAGCTAGGATTTTCCGGCACCGAGGATGCAGAGATCGAGTCCGTCCTGGACCGCGCCCAGCAGGAAGTCTTCGCCGTCGCCCAGCGCAAAACTGCGGAAGATTACCGAGTCTTGGGTGACCTCATTGACCCCACCATTGATGAGCTGGCAGCACTGCAGCAAGCCGGCGGTGTGGAACTAGGCGTGCCAACTGGTTTTATCGATCTAGATAAGCTGACTAACGGTCTCCACGCGGGCCAGATGGTCATCGTCGCTGCTCGTCCCGGTGTGGGTAAATCGACCCTAGCCATGGATTTCATGCGGTCCTGCTCCTTGCAGCATGGTAAGTCCTCGGTAATCTTCTCCCTCGAGATGTCAGCCTCGGAGATTGTCATGCGCCTGCTCTCGGCGGAATCAGAAGTCAAGCTGGCCGATATGCGCGGCGGCCGTGTCTCCACCGAGGACTGGGCGAAAATTGATGAGACCCTCAACCGAGTGCAAGACGCCCCGCTGTTTATTGATGACTCTCCAAACCTGACGATGATGGAGATTCGTTCCAAGGCTCGCCGCCTAAAGCAGCAGCACGGGCTGGATTTGATCGTCTTGGACTACCTGCAGCTGATGTCTTCGGGTAAAAAGGTTGAGTCCCGCCAGCAAGAGGTTTCCGAATTCTCCCGCCAGCTCAAGCTTTTGGCCAAGGAGCTAGAGGTTCCTCTCATCGCAATTTCGCAGCTGAACCGTGGACCCGAGGCGCGTACTGATAAAAAGCCGCAGCTTGCTGACCTCCGTGAGTCCGGCTCCTTGGAGCAGGACGCCGATATGGTCATGCTGCTGTACCGTCCTGACTCCCAGGATCGCGATAATGAGCGCGCCGGCGAGGCGGATATTATCCTAGCCAAGCACCGTGGCGGTCCAATCGATACCGTGCAGGTGGCACACCAGCTGCACTACTCCAAGTTCGTCAATATGGCCCACGGATAAATTACAGGTCGACCACCGCATTGGGATCGCCCAATCGTGGGCCGAGGATAACCAACACCAGGAAAACCGCAGCTGCGGCAAGCGCTAACCAGCGCCAGACGGGGAAGAAGCGTTCGCCACATAGGCGGGCGAACGCCGCACCGATGAGTGCGCCCACGGTGTTAAATATGAGGTCATCAATATCCGTTCGCCCAAGGGCAAACGCATATTGGCACACCTCCAGCACTAGGCTCAGGCCAAATCCCCACGCCACAGTGGTTTTAATGGAACGGCACAGACTAAACACCAGCATTCCAAACGGGATAAAGAAGGCCGTGTTTCCCGCGTACTCAAATAGCGGACCAAACCAGCTGCCGCCGCAGAATTCATCCAGCGGCACCCAGCGCAGTTCTCGCGCACGCTGATTTTCCGGTTTCCACAAATAGCCGATTTGGTAGAAAGGCTTGAGCGTGGTCAATGCGACCATAACGGCCGTCCACGCGGCGAGGGAGAGCCTACTGAGCAAGCGCTATTCCTTTCTGCTCGGGCAGACTGAAGGCGGCGGCAGCCGCAATGCCAAATGCTGCGGCGAATACAATAAATAACCAGGCCGTCCCACCCGCAGCAAGCAGTGGCGGGACGATTAGTGGGGCCGCAATAGATGCTAGCCTACCGAAGCCTGCTGCCGCTCCCGTACCACGCCCTCGCAATGAAGTGGGATACAGCTCCGGACCGATGGCATAGAGGGCTCCCCAGGCGCCGAGGTTGAAGAAGGAGAGCAGACAACCAGCCAGGATGATCAATGCTTCCGTAGCTGCTGCTCCATATAGGCCGGCTGCTGCTGCCGAGCCGAGCAGGAATACCGCGAGGGTTACCCGCCTGCCCCAGAGCTCGATGAGCCAAGCTGCCACCGCGTAGCCAGGCAGCTGGGCAAGGGTGATAATGAGGGTAAAACTAAAAGACTTCACTAGGGAGAAACCGTCGGCTACTAGCAGAGAGGGAATCCAGATGAAGGCGCCATAGTAGGAGAGGTTTACACAGAACCAAATGGTCCACAACGCCGCGGTCCTCCTTCGTAGCTGCGGACTCCAGATAGACGCTGCGGGGGAAGGTGTGGGCTCTGGGAGGGCATCGTCCAGCGGGCGATTTTCCGCCGCGGCTTCGAAACTGGCAACGATAGCTTCGGCCTCATCATGGCGGCCTTTGGATTCAAGGAAACGCACAGATTCTGGTAGACCGCGGCGCACATAGATTGAATACGCGGCTGGCAGCATGCCAAGGGCCAGGGCCCAGCGCCAACCGGATTCAGATGTGCTCACCACGAAAGTGCCGATGATGGCCGCAAGGATCCATCCCAAGGCCCAGAATGCCTCGAGAATGACTACCATCCTTCCGCGGACCCGCCGAGGCGCGAATTCGGATATGAGCGTGGAGGCAACTGGTAGCTCGGCTCCGAGGCCCAACCCAACGATGAATCGGAAGAAGATGAGAACCGTAAGTCCCCCAGCTAGCGCGGATGCCCCTGTTGCCAAGCCGTAGACAAGCAAGGTGAGAGAAAAGACATTGCGGCGGCCGAATTTATCTGCCAGCAATCCGCCAAAGGTTGCACCGAGCGCCATGCCAAGGAAGCCTGCCGAGGCCAACCAGGAGGTCTGGCTGGCACCTAGATCCCAGTGAACGGCAAGGGCGGCCATGATGAAGGAGATTAACCCGACATCCATAGCATCAAGCGCCCATCCAAGGCCGGAACCTAAGAGTAGGCGCTTGTGCTTAGAGGTGACGGGAAGGCGATCGAGACGTTCGGTGCGGCTGAGCATGCGATAATACTATCGCTGAACAGAAAAACCTTTCAGGCGTAGTGAGTTGGTAACCACAAAAACCGAGCTCAGTGCCATCGCGAGGCCGGAAAATAATGGGTTGAGCAGGCCAAGCGCGGCAACAGGAATGAGTATGACGTTATAGGCAAAGGCCCAGAAAAGGTTGCCCTTGATAATTGCTAGCGTGCGGCGCGAGAGCCGAATGGCATCAGCAGCGCAGCGTAGATCGCCGTTCA
The DNA here is from genome assembly GCF_046717495.1 of Corynebacterium sp. LaCa54. NCBI lineage: Bacteria > Bacillati > Actinomycetota > Actinomycetes > Mycobacteriales > Corynebacteriaceae > Corynebacterium > Corynebacterium sp. LaCa54. Next base: position 2,368,763 of record NZ_CP177115.1, on the reverse strand, counting down.
TCAGGGTGATATCAGAGGCTTCAATTGCCACGTCGGTACCCGCGCCCATGGCGAGCCCAAGGTCCGCCTGGGCAAGGGCGGCGGCGTCGTTAATGCCATCGCCCACCATCGCCACGGTGTGCCCCGCGGCCTGCAGCTCCTTGATGTGGTTTACCTTGTCTTCCGGTAGTACCTCGGCGCTGACGCGTTCGATCCCCACCTCGGCAGCAACGGCGCGGGCGGCCCCAGCGTTGTCGCCGGTCAGCAGGTAAGGGGTAAGCCCCAGCTCCTTCATCTGCGCCACAGCGGCGGCCGAGCTCGGCTTGATAGTATCGCGGACCTCAATGATTCCGGCAGGTTGGCCGTCCACGGAGACAACCACCGGCGTGGCACCAGAATCTTGTGCCTCGCGGAACGGTGCTTCTAAGTCACCCAAGGAGCCTTGCGGCTTGCCGACGCCCACCCGGGCCCCCTCCACAGTTCCTTCCACGCCACCCGGAACCACTGCGAAGTCGGTAGCCGGCTTAACGTCGCGCTCTTTGGCTATGGCGCGAGCGATGGGGTGCTCGGAATTGTGCTCGACGGCCGCGGCCAGCTCGAGCACGTCACCGTGTACGGCGGTAACGGACATCTCTCCGGCTGTGACTGTGCCGGTCTTATCCATGACGATGGTATCGATTTGCCGCGTAGATTCCAGGATCTCCGGGCCTTTAATGACAAGCCCCAGTTGCGCGCCGCGGCCGGTGCCGACGAGGATTGCTGTGGGCGTCGCCAAGCCCATAGCGCAGGGGCAAGCCACGATGAGGACGGAGACCGCGGCGATAAAGGCTGGGGCCACCCCGCCGAAGAGGAGGTGGGCGAGGAGTGTCAGCACTGCTACGGCGATGACCGCGGGGACGAAGACTTGCGCAATGCGGTCCACGAGGCGCTGTACTGGTGCCTTGGACGTTTGTGCATCCGTGACCAGCTGGGCCATTTGGGCCAGTACTGTATCCTCGCCCACTTTGGTCGCTCGAACCTCAAGCTTGCCAGAGGCATTAATGGTCGCGCCGGTCACTGCATCGCCGGAGCCGACCTCAACGGGCACGGGCTCGCCGGTAATCATGGAGGCGTCGACCGCCGAATTGCCGGCAACGACGATGCCATCGGTGGCGATCTTTTCGCCTGGGCGTACTACGAAGACATCGCCTACCTTTAATTGGGCAATTGGAATGCGCTGCTCGCCTCCCTCGCGCAGCACCGAAGCTTCCTTAGCTCCTAGGGAGAGTAGCTCCCGCAGGGCCTCAGAGGACTGGCCTTTGGCCCGTGCCTCGAACCACCGGCCGAGCAGGAGGAAGGTAATGACCATGCCCACGGACTCGAAATAGATGTGGTCCACCTGCGCCGCGTTCGCGTCCAGCGTCATGTGCATTTTCATGCCCGGTTCGCCCGCGTTGCCGAAAAACAGCGCCCACAGCGACCAAAAATAGGCCGCTGAGGTTCCCATGGTGATAAGCGTGTCCATGGTAAAAGAACCGTGCTTGAGGTTCGTCCACGTGGCGGTGTGGAAAGGCGCGCCACCAAAGATGTAGACGATGGTAGCGATGATGGCGCAGGCCCACTGCCAATTGGGAAATTGCAGGGCCGGCGACATCGATACCACCATGAGCGGCAGTGATAAAGCTCCGGCGACAATGGTGCGGCGCAGCAACGCGTCGCCATCATCCTTCTTAGGCTGGGGATCCTCTGCCTTCGTCTCGGCCATGTCGAAAGCGCCGTAACCTGCGCCCTCAACCACCGAAATGAGCTCCTGTGGACTTACCGTCTGGGAGTCATACTCGATGGCCGCCGCCTCGGTAGCGAAATTGACGCTGGCGCTTACACCCTCGAGCTTGTTTAGCTTGCGCTCGACACGGGAGGAGCAGGAAGTGCACGTCATGCCCGTGACGCCAAGGTCCAAGTGGGACATGGCGGTGCCTACTTCAACGTGTAGCCGGCCTCAGTTACAGCGGCCGCTACCTGTTCATCGGTGAAATCGGTGCCAGTAACCGTGACGGCGCCGGTGGTGTGGTCTGCAGTGACTTCGCTAACGCCGGAGATTTCGCCGACTTCTTCCTTTACTGACATTTCGCAATGTCCGCAGGTCATGCCCTCTACGGTGTAGTTCTTGGTGCTCATAATGATCCTTCCTGTGGGTTGATTCCGCAGCCAATCATATACCCCCAGGGGGTATATGACAAGGTTTATTCAGGTACGTTGGGGAATAAAGCGAAACACAAAGGAGTTAGAACAAGCATGGCTACTATCGATGTCACCGAAGAAAACTTTGAAGAAACCGTTACCGGCGAAGGCATTACGCTCGTAGACGCTTGGGCCGATTGGTGCGGACCTTGCAAGCGCTTTGCGCCGGTTTTTGAAAAAGCCTCCGAAGAGCACACCGATGCTACCTTTGCCAAGCTGGATACCGAGGCTAACCAAGGCCTCGCATCCGCACTGGAGATTCAGTCCATTCCAACGCTGATGATTTTCCGCGATGGCATCTTGGTATTCCGTGAGGCTGGCGCGCTGCCCCCTGCAGCATTGGAAGACCTACTCAAGCAGGTTAAGGAACTCGACATGGCAGAGGTCCGCCGCCAGGTAGAAGAGCAAAATGCGCAGGGCTAATACCAACTAGCTTCCTCGGCGCTTTCTGGTGAGTATCGCTAAACTCGCTAGAAAGCGTCTTTTTTATTTCCAAAGGAGAAGATAATGGCTAACCCTTTCAGCAAAGGTTGGAAGTACATGATGAGTTCCTTCGATCAGAAGATTGACGAGAACGCTGATCCGAAGGTGCAGATCCAGCAGGCTGTTCAGGCGGCCAAGGAGCAGCACCAGCAGATTTCTGAGCACGCCGCAGAAATCATCGGCCATAAGTCTCAGCTGGAAATGCAGATGGACCGCCTGGTGAAGTCCCAGCAGGACTACCAATCTCAAACCCAGCGTGCATTGGAACTGGCAGATGCGGCGGAGGATCCGCAAAAGGCTGCCGAATATAACCAGGCTGCGGAAGTTGTTGCTTCTCAGCTGGTTGCAGTGGAGCAGGAACTGGAAGACGTCAAGCAGCAGTACGCTGCCGCAGAGCAAGCTGCCGCGCAGGCCAAGAGTCAGCAGCAGCAGTCTGAGGCGCGCTTGAAGGAGCAGCTAGCCCAGGTTAGCCAGCTGGAGGCCCAGGCGGATCAGGCGGCTATGCAAGAAAAGAACGCCCAGGCTATTGATTCCATGAATCAGCTAAACCCGGATGATTCCGTGCCTACTCTTGATTCTGTGCGCGCCAAGATTGAAAAGCGCTACGCCGATGCCCTGGGCGCGCAAGAATTGCAGCATGCTACCGGTGGCGACCGCATTAGTGAGATCAAAGCCGCCGGCAATGACATGAAGGCGACTGCGCGCCTTGATGCCATCCGGGCGGATATTAAGAAGAAGAAAGAGCTCGAGTCCGGCGATTAATTCTGCCGGCGAACGTTAATTAAAACCCCACGAATCCCCGAGTGGAAACCATCGCGCAGGTTCACGCGCTGAGTTTCAGTCAGGGTGTATTCGTGCAGGGTTTCGCAGGCAAATTGCAGTAATGGGCGGTCGATCTCCGGGGGAAGCCCGCCGCCCGAAAGCAGGTGTGCCTGGTCGCGCTGCTCGGTGCTAGCAGCGTTATCGAACCACCAGGAGGCGTATTGCTGGCCCACGTCGAAGGGGGACTGGAATCCAGCCGAGCTCCATACTTCCTCCGGCAGCGGAACGTATTTAGAGCGCAGCTTGCGGCGCGGCGCCATCATGGATGGCTTTGGTGCTGGTTTTTCTGCCGGAGCATCCTCCTCGGCAGCGGAGTCCTCTGTGGTGTCAGCCCTTGGCGGCGCTGGCTTGGGCGTCGGGGCCGGGGTGGGCTTCTCGGTAGCACCGAAGGCTGCCTCCACCTCCGAAGGCTCGCCGCATTCGTCCGGCTCCGGCATTTCCTCGCTGTCCTTGTGGGCGTTTTCGCGTACCACTGGCGGAAGCGGGCCTTCTAGGACCTGCAATTCCATAGCGTCTGCGAAGTCCTCGCGCGGGTCCAAAATGGTGGTGGAATCGCACGCATGGCGCAGGGCGGAGGACATGGAGTCCCAGCCAAATCCATAAAGATGCACGCGGATGCCATTGTCCACGGCTGCTTGGGCACCGGGAATCATGTCTGCATCGCCGCTGACGAGGACAAAGTCAGTGAATTGACCCTTCATGGCGGCGATGACCATATCCGCCACCAACCGGGTATCCACGGCCTTTTGGGTGCGGCGCTCACCCCACTCGATGAGCTGGCCAGTGCGTAGTTGTACGCCTTCGCAGGTGCGCAACGCCCGTTGGTAGCGGTGCGGGCCGGTATCGGGAATGCCGTCATACCAGTATTGGCGTTGGATCGGGGTTCCCAGTTGGTTCTCGATCATCCCGCCCATCGTGCTGACCACCTCGGGTAGATCGATTTCTAGTTGCGCGCGAGCTCCGGTGTCCCATGAGTTATAAAAGCTTGCGAGCAAGTATGAGGTATCGACAAAGACAAGTGTGCGTTCAAGCATGGCTCCTAAGTTCCGTTCTAATTGTTCTAAATAAAATTCTTTGTGGTTTCCAGTGTGCCCCATTAGTCACAAAACGTCGATAACCTTGGACAAAATCCCAGCGCAGTAGGGGCAAAAAAGTTTTCTCTACGGAAGTATTGCAGCGGTGGACTGTTGCCGATATGGTTGGTTACACAAGTAGCTAACCAACGAACCGAGGGTTAATGGATAATTCCACCCAACCACTCTTCCGCCAGATTGCTTCCTTGGTGGAAGACGCCATTGTGGACGGAACCCTGGGCGAGGGGGACCGGGCTCCGTCCACTAATGAGCTTGCTGACTTCCACAACATCAACCCGGCCACCGCTCGCAAGGGGATAAGCCTCCTAGTGGATATTGGTGTGCTGGATAAGCGTCGCGGCATCGGCATGTTTGTCGCAGACGGTGCCCTGGCGAAGATCCGCGAGCGCCGCAGGGCCGATTTTGCGGCGGAATACATGGCCCCGCTTGTGGATGAAGCTGTGCGGCTGGGGTACCACCGCGCCCAACTCCATGACCTATTTGATCGCGTTGCAGAAAGCCGAGGAATGTACTCATGATTAAGACACGAGATTTCACCTTTGCCGATGGCCTGACGCACGGCCTAGTTGGCCCCAACGGCATAGGCAAAACCACGCTCCTGCGCAAGATCGCCGGCCAAATCCAATCAGGCGGGATAACGGTCTTCGGGGAGAACCCTTTTGATAATCAATCGGTTCTCAACCGAGTCATTTTGATGGGGATTGATAACCCGCTACCGGATTCCTGGGGCATCGGAAAGCTGGGCGTCATAGGAAAGGCACGGTGGCCGCGATGGGACGATGAGCGGTTTAATGAGCTGCTGGTTCGCTTTGATGTTCCGGCCAAGGCTTATTCTTCCCTTTCCCGCGGGCAAAAGTCTGCGGTGGGCTTCATCTTCGCCGTTGCATCTGGCTGCGAAGTCATGCTTCTCGACGAACCCTATCTCGGCCTCGATGCACAGCGCCGGGAGCTCTTTTATCAGGTGCTGCGAGAGGAACACGGCCGCACCATGGTCATTTCCACCCATCACCTCAATGAGGTGGCGGGCCTTCTCGATACCGTTTCTCTCATGGGAGATAATCCAATTTCCGGTCCAATCGATGACTTCATCGAGGGGATTCTGGAGCTCACTGGTCCATCCGAGTCTCTCACCGCAGCGGCCGAGGAGCTGGGCCTTCCTGAGCTGACTAGGACAACCACGTCCTTAGGGGATCGCGTGCTTATCGACGCCCGCTCCGCTTCGACCGATCCCATTTTTCGCATTGCCCAGGCCAACGGCCTGCGTGTCAATGAGGTCTCTTTAGAGCGTGCGGTGCTGGCATTAGAGGAGAGAGCATGAAACTACTGTGGTACCTAGGCGATTGGTGGCTCTGGACCTTTTTCCTGTTCGCATTATTGGTCATGCCAGTCATGGCAGAGGGAACATGGAGCGTGCTCCCCGTAATCGCTTCCTTGGGGCTCGTGCTCTCCCTGCAGCCTGACTTTCAGAAATATCAACTAGTGGGCTTGGGATCGAAAATCTGGAACGAACATCGTCGCATTCTCGTCGCGCTACTCGCACTAGCGGCAGCCGTGGGCGCTCTCACTGTGCAGCTGTGGTGGGCATTGCCTGTTTATGCAGTCGCGACGCTATGGGCCATGTATCGCAGCGCCACTCCGAAACGCTCCGGGTACACCACTGTTGGCGTGCAACCTTCGAGCGGATTTGGTTGGTTCCCCCGCACCTTGGCCGGGCAAACGATCTATCGCCCGCAGGCCAAAGCTTGGTGTGGGGCGTGTTTGGCGCAGATGATTGGCTTAGTTCTCTACCAGTATGAGGACGCGGCTTCAGTGCTCGAATTCCTCGGCATCTTCATCTGGGTACTGACTGTTGTGCTGCTCGGGGCGGTCTTGGGCAGCTTAAGAAAATCCCTCCGCGAATACACGGTTATGGGAGGAAGTCGTAGAGATTGGGCCCTGCATACTGCAGTGCTCGGCCTGATACCTGTCCTCGCAGCCATCAGTATCAGCGCAGCACTGACGAATGACAGTGAACTCGTTACGGCCATCGCATTGCTTAGTGCGACCTGTGCCCCGGTTTTGGTCACGCTGGAATTTCTGGGAAAGAAGAACTGGTACCTATTCATCCTCTATGCGGTCCTCATAGCCGGAATAGTCGTCATTTACGTCCAGACCCCCATCCCCGCAATTGCCAAGTTCTTCTTGGCGGTGGCCTTCTATGCAGTATGGGCATTGACCCTCCCCAGCTACATTCGCCGAGCGAATGTTCACGGCGGCGGAATGAGTCGTTGGATGGGCGTATCTTAAAGCTCCCAAAATAGTAATTGTCCTGGGGATTTGTGTTTGTTTGAGTCGCTGTGTAACTTAATATGAGTCAGCGCGACCGACAGCGCCCCACAGGAACAAGAAAGTTCCTGGCTGAAGCGGCGATAGGAAAACAGGCCCTGACAAAATAAATTTTTCGCTCACGACGAGCTACACACGCAAGTGTGTCGTTGTTGTGTGGTGGTGATGTTTGAGAACTCAATAGTGTGCCAATGTACTTTTTATTTTTTGTGTGCATGGTTGTGTGTTGATTGGTTTGTCTGCCAGCAGGCTTAGTGGTTTGTTGGTTGGTGTGTGCCGGTTGGGTATGTGGAACACGTACCTTTTTGAATGCTGTTTGGTGTTTCGGCTGCATTGAGATGGATTGGTTGGCATGTGATTGTGTTTACCTTTTTTGGTTTCCTCTTTTTGACCCCGTCGGGTTGAGGGGACTGTTTATTTTTTCTTTGTAGTAATTTTTTGGACGCCAGCATGAGCTGCATTTTGTGTGGTTTGTGGTGGTTTGTTCTTTTGTTGGGTTTCGGGCTTTTCACGGCCTGTTTCGGATTTTGTTCTGAAATTTTTTTGTGGAGAGTTTGATCCTGGCTCAGGACGAACGCTGGCGGCGTGCTTAACACATGCAAGTCGAACGGAAAGGCCCTGCTTGCAGGGTACTCGAGTGGCGAACGGGTGAGTAACACGTGGGTGATCTGCCCTGCACTTCGGGATAAGCCTGGGAAACTGGGTCTAATACCGGATAGGAGCCATTTTTAGTGTGATGGTTGGAAAGTTTTTTCGGTGTAGGATGAGCTCGCGGCCTATCAGCTTGTTGGTGGGGTAATGGCCTACCAAGGCGGCGACGGGTAGCCGGCCTGAGAGGGTGGACGGCCACATTGGGACTGAGATACGGCCCAGACTCCTACGGGAGGCAGCAGTGGGGAATATTGCACAATGGGCGCAAGCCTGATGCAGCGACGCCGCGTGGGGGATGACGGCCTTCGGGTTGTAAACTCCTTTCGCTAGGGACGAAGCTTTTTGTGACGGTACCTAGATAAGAAGCACCGGCTAACTACGTGCCAGCAGCCGCGGTAATACGTAGGGTGCGAGCGTTGTCCGGAATTACTGGGCGTAAAGGGCTCGTAGGTGGTTTGTCGCGTCGTCTGTGAAATTCCGGGGCTTAACTCCGGGCGTGCAGGCGATACGGGCATAACTTGAGTACTGTAGGGGTAACTGGAATTCCTGGTGTAGCGGTGAAATGCGCAGATATCAGGAGGAACACCGATGGCGAAGGCAGGTTACTGGGCAGTTACTGACGCTGAGGAGCGAAAGCATGGGTAGCGAACAGGATTAGATACCCTGGTAGTCCATGCCGTAAACGGTGGGCGCTAGGTGTGAGGGTCTTTTCACGACTTTCGTGCCGTAGCTAACGCATTAAGCGCCCCGCCTGGGGAGTACGGCCGCAAGGCTAAAACTCAAAGGAATTGACGGGGGCCCGCACAAGCGGCGGAGCATGTGGATTAATTCGATGCAACGCGAAGAACCTTACCTGGGCTTGACATACACCGGATCGGGCTAGAGATAGTCTTTCCCTTTGTGGCTGGTGTACAGGTGGTGCATGGTTGTCGTCAGCTCGTGTCGTGAGATGTTGGGTTAAGTCCCGCAACGAGCGCAACCCTTGTCTTATGTTGCCAGCATTTGGTTGGGGACTCATGAGAGACTGCCGGGGTCAACTCGGAGGAAGGTGGGGATGACGTCAAATCATCATGCCCCTTATGTCCAGGGCTTCACACATGCTACAATGGTCGGTACAACGCGCAGCGACACTGTGAGGTGGAGCGAATCGCTGAAAGCCGGCCTTAGTTCGGATTGGGGTCTGCAACTCGACCCCATGAAGTCGGAGTCGCTAGTAATCGCAGATCAGCAACGCTGCGGTGAATACGTTCCCGGGCCTTGTACACACCGCCCGTCACGTCATGAAAGTTGGTAACACCCGAAGCCGGTGGCCCAAACTTGTTAGGGAGCCGTCGAAGGTGGGATCGGCGATTGGGACGAAGTCGTAACAAGGTACCCGTACCGGAAGGTGCGGGTGGATCACCTCCTTTCTAAGGAGCTTTATTATTCGGGCACAGTTGTGCCTTGTCCTGCCACTTTGTGGTGGGTGTTGGTTGAGTGTGCGAGTGTCATGCTGCCAACGTTGTTTGTTTGAAAATTTCCGGGTGGAAGATACACCTTTAAGACAAAGACCGAGTGTTTGAATGGCGCTTTGTGACACACAGTGTCGTGCACAGTTTGAAAAAAGTATTTGTTTGTATGTTGGTGCATTGTTGGGTGTCTGGGGCATTATCCCCTTTTTTGGTGCCTGACCATTTTGCTGGTGTGCATGGTTTGTGTGTGCTGGTTTGTGGTTGGGGTGTTGTGTGAGAACTGTATAGTGGACGCGAGCATTAAACACGTATGACGTGCTGCGCTTTGTGTGGTGTGTTGTGTGTGTTTGTGTGATTTCTTTTTTGTGTTTATTTTGTCAAGTTCACTTGTGTGGCCGCCCGCGCTTTTTGTGTGTGGTGGTTTGTGTGTTCGTTATTAAGGGCGCATGGTGGATGCCTTGGCATGCTGAGCCGATGAAGGACGTGAAAGGCTGCGTTAAGCCTCGGGGAGTTGTCAATTAAGCGTTGATCCGAGGATGTCCGAATGGGGAAACCTGGCCCTGGTTATGTGGGGTTACCCTTCAGTGAATTCATAGCTGTTGTGGGGGTTTACGCGGGGAAGTGAAACATCTCAGTACCCGTAGGAGAAGAAAATAATAATGATTCTGCTAGTAGTGGCGAACGAACGTGGATGAGGCTAAACCGTGTGCATGTGATACCTGGTAGGGGTTGTGTGTGCGGTGTTGTGGGCCCTGATGTGCGGTGACTACCATTGCCGCGCCCTCGCATTGTTGTTAGGTGAAGTGGTTTGGAATGGCCTGCCGGAGTAGGTGAGAGTCCTGTAGCTGAAGATGATGATGTGTGGGTTGTTGGGTTGCCCGAGTAGCAGCGGGCTCGTGGAATCTGCTGTGAATCTGCCGGGACCACCCGGTAAGCCTAAATACTCAGTGTGACCGATAGTGTATGAGTACCGTGAGGGAATGGTGAAAAGTACCCCGGGAGGGGAGTGAAATAGTTCCTGAAACCATGTGCTTACAATCCGTCAGAGCACCGTGTGTGTGATGGCGTGCCTTTTGAAGAATGAGCCTGCGAGTCAGCGGCATGTCGCGAGGTTAACCCGTGTGGGGTAGCCGTAGGGAAACCGAATCCTAATGGGGTGCAAAGTGGCATGTCCTGGACCCGAAGCGGGGTGATCTACCCATGGCCAGTGTGAAGCAGCTGTAAGAGGTTGTGGAGGCGCGAACCCACGTAGGTTGAAAACTGCGGGGATGAGCTGTGGGTAGGGGTGAAAGGCCAATCAAACTCCGTGATAGCTGGTTCTCCCCGAAATGCATTTAGGTGCAGCGTCGTATTATAGCTTGGTGGAGGTAGAGCGACTGGTTGGTTGAGCGGGACTACAATCTTAGCAATGTCAGCCAAACTCCGAATGCCACTAATTGTGTTGTACGGCAGTGAGACTGTGGGGGATAAGCTTCATAGTCGAGAGGGAAACAGCCCAGATCGCCGGTTAAGGCCCCTAAGGGTGTACTAAGTGGAAAAGGATGTGGGATCGCGAAGACAGCCAGGAGGTTGGCTTAGAAGCAGCCATCCTTGAAAGAGTGCGTAATAGCTCACTGGTCGAGTGGTTCTGCGCCGACAATGTAGTGGGGCTCAAGTACACCGCCGAAGCCGCGGCAACAATTTTTTGTTGGGTAGGGGAGCGTCGTGCATGGGTTGAAGCGTTACCGTAAGGAGGCGTGGACTGTGTGCGAGTGAGAATGCAGGCATGAGTAACGAATTGATAGGTGAGAATCCTATCCGCCGGATGACTAAGGGTTCCTGGGTCAAGTTCGTCTTCCCAGGGTGAGTCGGGACCTAAGGCGAGGCCGACAGGCGTAGTCGATGGATAACCAGTTGATATTCTGGTACCCGTACATGCGCGCCCATGATAAAGCACTGATACTAACCACCGCGGATGCATTGCTGGTCTTCTTTGAAGTCTGGTGGTGTTGATGTCGTGGGGCCTGATGTGTGGTTCAAGTGATGGGGTGACGCAGTGAGGTAGCCACGCCACTTATTGGATTGGTGGTGTAAGCGTGCAGACCGTGTGGTAGGTAAATCCGCCGCACATTTTGGTTGAGGCGTGATGCGTAGACCCATTGGGGTTGATGGTGGTGATCCTGTACTGTCGAGAAAAGCCTCTAGCGATGTGTGTGTATGGCCCGTACCCTAAACCGACACAGGTGGTCAGGTTGAAAATACTAAGGCGTTCGGGTGAACTGTGGTTAAGGAATTCGGCAAAATGCCCCCGTAACTTCGGGAGAAGGGGGGCCCTACGATGTGAGCACTCTTGCGGTGTTAAGCGTTGTGGGGTCGCAGAGAATAGAGGGAAGCGACTGTTTATCAAAAACACAGGTCCATGCGAAGACGTTAAGTTGATGTATATGGACTGACGCCTGCCCGGTGCTGGAAGGTTAAGAGGACCGGTTAGTCAACGTTGTTGGCGAAGCTGAGAATTTAAGCCCCAGTAAACGGCGGTGGTAACTATAACCATCCTAAGGTAGCGAAATTCCTTGTCGGGTAAGTTCCGACCTGCACGAATGGCGTAACGACTTCTCTGCTGTCTCAACCACAGGCCCGGTGAAATTGCACTACGAGTAAAGATGCTCGTTACGCGCGGCAGGACGAAAAGACCCCGGGACCTTCACTATAGCTTGGTATTGGTGTTTGGTTCGGTTTGTGTAGGATAGGTGGGAGACTTGGAAGCTATCACGCTAGTGGTGGTGGAGTCGTTGTTGAAATACCACTCTGATCGGATTGAGCATCTAACCTTGGCCCATGATCTGGGTTGGGGACAGTGCCTGGTGGGTAGTTTAACTGGGGCGGTTGCCTCCCAAAATGTAACGGAGGCGCCCAAAGGTTCCCTCAGCCTGGTTGGCAATCAGGTGGTGAGTGTAAGTGCACAAGGGAGCTTGACTGTGAGACAGACATGTCGAGCAGGGACGAAAGTCGGGACTAGTGATCCGGCACCTACTTGTGGATGTGGTGTCGCTCAACGGATAAAAGGTACCCCGGGGATAACAGGCTGATCTTCCCCAAGAGTCCATATCGACGGGATGGTTTGGCACCTCGATGTCGGCTCGTCGCATCCTGGGGCTGGAGTAGGTCCCAAGGGTTGGGCTGTTCGCCCATTAAAGCGGCACGCGAGCTGGGTTCAGAACGTCGTGAGACAGTTCGGTCTCTATCCGCCGCGCGCGTTGAAACTTGAAGAAAGCTGTCCCTAGTACGAGAGGACCGGGACGGACGTACCTCTAGTGTGCCAGTTATCCCGCCAGGGGTATCGCTGGTTGGCTACGTACGGAAGGGATAACCGCTGAAAGCATCTAAGCGGGAAGCCTGTTTTAAGATGAGGTTTCGTTAAGGTCCCCTAAAGACGATAGGGTAGATAGGCCAGACCTGGACGCACTGTAAGGTGTGAAGGCTACTGGTACTAATTGACCACAACAAACACCAACACACACTATGTGTGCTGGCAAAAAGCAACAAAACAAGAAACAACAAATTTGTCACTGTCGTGACCGCGTCCACTATGCAGTATCTGACACAACACCCGAACACCCATTAAAAAGAGGGTAGATGTTCTGAAGGTTTGTCGGTGGTCAATAGCTGCAGGGAAACGCCCGGTCCCATTCCGAACCCGGAAGCTAAGCCTGCACACGCTGATGGTACTGCAACCGGGAGGTTGTGGGAGAGTAAGTCACCGCCGACACCAAACAACAAACACAACAAAATACAACAAAGAAGAAGAGGACGGTATACCACCGCCCTCTTCTTTTTGCGTTTTACCAGCCCTCCCGGCCGGTGGAAGGCCTCATCTGCAAAGCCAAGAGTACGGCTGAAGGCTATGGAGGGGAGAGTCTGGGCGGACTCACATCTTGTCACCGGCCCACAACGTGGCAAGGGTGCCCCGAGCTGTCTATGCAGTCTCGGGCTATTGAGCTATTTTTACTACCACCACACTGCCTATCCTGTAGCAGCCATCGGTTTCAACATAGGCCATCGAGAAGCCGCTAGCACGAGGCTCGGCGTACCGGGCTTGTGCTACTGAAAATCGATGAGACGGTGTGTGTATAGCGGCAGGGCGGACTCAAACTCGCGCGGCTTTTCACTCAGGGGATCAGTAAATTCGATGCGCGTGGCCGTTAGGTGCATGGGGATACGCATATCCTCTGCTTCTTCGGGAAAGATTTCTGGATAGACTGGGTCACCCAGGATAGGTACGCCTGCTTGCCACATATGGAGACGCAATTGATGGGTCTTACCCGTGGTGGGGTTTAATGAGTAAATTCCTAATTCTGGCAGGTGGCCGTGTAGTTTTTCATAAGGGGCATTGTCTATGCGGTCGACTGAAGCGAGGGTAGTGAACGCATTAGGGGGACCGTCGCCAATTCGGCCCTGGATTTCGCCGGGGGTCTTGGTGAGGTGCGAGGACCATTGGAGGGGCGTCGGAAAGCGCCGGTATTTGGCGATCGCTTGATAGGTTTTTGCGACTTTCTTTTCAGCGAAAAGGGTTTGGTAGGCACCGCGCACCTCACGGTGTTTGGTAAATAGCAAGATTCCGGATGTAAGTCTGTCTAGACGGTGTGCTGGTGCTAGTTCGCTATTTCCGGTCATTCGCCGCAGCTGGACTGTAGCGGTCTGTACGATATGTCGCGCCCGTGGCATGGTGGCCATGAACGGTGGCTTATCGGCGATGAGAATGTGTTCATCTTCATAGAGAACGGGGATGTCATAAGGCACCGGTATCTCGGGTGCCGGCATGCGGTAGAAAAAGACGTCCTCATCTTGGCGCAAGACGAATTCCGGTCGGAGCTGGGTTTGGTCGCGTAGGACCACCTCGCCGGAGTCAAAGCGCGCTTGGAGCGCGGCGGCGTCATCGTGAGGATGCCGGTGGCGTTGTGCCGAGATTACTGCACTAAGAAAATCCCAGGCGGTTATGTTTGCCTCAGGGGTGCGCACGCGGGTTGGGTTTAGGCCGTCTTTAATCGGTAAAGGCGTGAAACCTTTTCTGCGATGTACTAAGGTTTTGTCCATGGATTTTAACTCTCTCATTGAACCGGTTGTTGCCTTTTTCTCTGAAGGTATCGGCGCCGTAATTCGCACCGTCTTGGAATTTGTTTACACCGTTATGTTCCCGTCGAATTCTGAGGCCGCAACCATCAACCCTCAAGCCTAATCCGTACTACAATTAAGGTATAACCACGGAAAGGACACATCATGGCCAAGGAAGACATTGTAGTCGTTGCCGTTGACGGTTCGGAAGCATCCAAGAATGCAGTCCGCTGGGCCGCAAATACGGCTATGAAGCGCGAGATTCCTCTTCGAATTGCATCGAGCTACACCATGCCGCAGTTCTTGTACGCAGAGGGCATGGTTCCGCCGAAGGAACTTTTCGATGACTTGCAGGCCGAGACGCTGGAAAAGATCGAAGAGGCTCGCGCTATCGCTCATGAGGTTGCCCCAGAGCTGAAGATTGGTCATACGGTGGCTGAGGGCTCCCCGATCGATATGCTGCTGGAAATGTCGCATGATGTCACCATGATCGTCATGGGTTCCCGCGGCATGGGTGGCTTGTCTGGCATGGTGATGGGCTCTGTCTCCGCTTCGGTTGTCTCCCACGCTTCTTGCCCAGTGGTTGTCGTTCGCGAAGATAATCACGTTACGGAATCCACCAAGTACGGTCCTGTTGTGGTCGGTGTGGATGGCTCTGAGGTCTCGCAGAAGGCCACTGCTTATGCATTCCGTGAGGCGCAGGCTCGTGGCGCCGCTTTGATTGCGGTTCACACCTGGATGGATATGCAGGTACAGGCTTCCTTGGCTGGTCTTTCGGCCGCCCAGTCTGAGTGGGCTGATATCGAGAAGGAGCAGAGCGAGCTGTTGGCTGAAAACCTCAAGGAGCCGCGCGAGGAGTACCCAGACGTAGAGGTCAAGCAGCTTATCACCCGGGATCGTCCAGTGAGCGCTTTGACCGAAGCCGCAGAAGGTGCGCAGCTTCTGGTTGTGGGCTCCCATGGCCGCGGCGGCTTTAAGGGTATGCTCTTGGGCTCGACCTCTCGCGCATTGCTGCAGTCTGCACCATGCCCGATGATGGTTGTTCGCCCGGATGAGGACAACTAAAAGCTACTGCGTATAAGGTGCTCCGCCCATGTAGGCGGAGCACCTTTGTTGTTGCGTACCCCCTAGAGCCGGTTCGCTCGTGTACGTTGGAGTGTGCCCGTTAATTTAGGAGGATTGCATGAATTTGGGTTTGGGGCTTTTTAGCTCGATTGTTATCGGTATTATTGCTGGCTGGCTGGCAGAAAAGATTATGAAGCGCGACCACGGCTTGTTGACCAACCTTATTGTTGGTGTGCTGGGCGGCATTATCGGCGGAATGATTATCCACTTCCTGAACATTGAGGAAGGCGGATGGATCTTCTCCTTGATTGCCGCTACTGGTGGTGCTTGTATCCTGTTGTGGATCGTGGGGCTCATTAAGAAGTAGCCCGCATTTAATTCGCGTACAAACCGGTTTGTCTATAAAGTATAGATGAACCGGCTTTGTCGTTTTAGAGAGGAAACCATGGCAGAAAAGAAGTCGCGCCGTAATCGGCCCAGCCCGCGTAGTCGGCTGCTGGAATCGGCGACCAAGCTTTTTACTACCGAGGGCATTCGTGTCATCGGAATTGACCGCATCCTGCGTGAGGCGGACGTAGCTAAGGCTTCTTTGTACTCCTTATTTGGTTCCAAGGATGCGCTCGTAATCGCCTATGTGGAAGCTTTGGACGAGAAGTTCCGCCAGGATTGGGAGCAGCGCACTGCGGAGATGACGGATCCGGATCAAAAGATCATGGCCTTTTTTGATAAAGCGATTGAGGAAGAACCCAAGCAGGATTTCCGCGGATCCCACTTTTTGAATGCGGCCGGAGAATACCCGCGACCAGAAACTGAAGCTGAGCACGGGATCGTGGCTGCATGTATTGAGCACCGTAACTGGGTGCACTCTACCTTGACGGCATTGTTGACTGAGCGCAATGGGTACCCATCCTCTTCGCAGGCGAGCCAGCTTTTGATCTTCTTGGATGGTGGTCGCGCCGGCGCTCGGCTCACCAAGGAGATTGGGCCGCTGCAGACGGCTCGCGAACTGGCTACTCAGATGCTTTCTGCTCCCCCTGCTGATTATTCGATTTAAGATACTTTCGTGCCTCCATACGTAGCCGGTTGACCCGCTTCTTCTCTTCCTTGGAGAGGGCGGGTTCTTTTTCGCGCTTGCGCCAGCGGCGGATGCTGTCTCGGCGCATAGTATGAACGTCCTCAGTAAGTGGGTAGTCGCGGTGCAAAATGATCTCAAACATGGCGGTTTGGATCAGCGTGAAGAGATACGCGCAGCCCCAGTAGAGAATGATTGCTACCGGGATTGGTCCGGTTTGGGCCAAGTGCCATAGGAAGAATGGGATGACTAAGAGCAAAAAGCCCATGATGATGAAGACGCGACGGTTGACCTTTTGATCAAACTGAGTGGTGCGGAAGCTGCGCACCAGAGAAATAACAGAATTAGCCATGGTAAAGGTAATAGCGGCTATCAAGATGGGGTTGATGAGGTCGCCGTGTTCGCGGGCGAAATCCGTCAACGGGGCGCCGTAGAAGGTAGTTTGGCGGAAGGCCGACACATCGGAGGCATTCAGCATTCCCACGGTGGTGGAGCCGCGCTCGATATTAGACATGCGCAGGAGCACCTGGTAGAGGCCGATGAAGGCCGGGATCATGATGAGTGGGGGAAAACAGCCCGCTGCAGGGTTATAGTTGTAGCTCTTCATGAGGTTCTTTTCCTCTTGCATGAGCTCCACCATTTCCTCGGTAGTGGTGGCGTTGTTCATCTGCTTTTTGATGCGGTTGTTTTCTGGGCGGATGAGTGCGCCGATACGGGCGGAACGTACGGAAATCCAGTTCAGGGGGACAACGACTCCACGCACGGTGATAACGAGCAGAATGATCGAGATCAGCCAAGCCGTGGATTCACTGACGAAGCTGCTGACGATCCAGTGCCAGAATTTCATGATTCCAGAAACCGGGTACATGAAGACTTCGTACATACTTAACCTTTCATGGGCAGTATGGTCTAAGGCATGACTAAAGTTCTTGGGGAACTCATGCTAACCATTGGCGTGGTTCTTTTACTCTTTGCATTCTATGAAGCCTATTGGACAAATGTAGAATCCGGGCAGTTGCAAGAAGAGGCGAGTGCCGATCTTGAAGAGCAATGGAGGAACCCACGCCAGAAGATGGAGCCGGAATTGGGCGAGGCATTCGCCCAGCTCTACATTCCCACCTTTGGTTCTGACTATCACTTCGCCATCATTGAGGGCACCAATGAAGATGATCTGCTCCGCGGTCCTGGTCGCTACGTAGATTCCCAGATGCCGGGGGAGATGGGAAACTTTGCCGTTGCCGGCCACCGCGTGGGCAAGGGGGCTCCCTTTAATGATCTAGGCAAGCTGGAGACCTGCGATGACATCGTGGTGGAGACGCAAACGGAGCGAATCACCTATCGCGTACTGCCCATTGATGGAGAGCAGGCGGATTGCTTTAACGGAATACCGCCGGAGTATTCCCACGTGGTTGGCCGGCATATTACAACGCCTGGCGATGTCTCAGTGACCAACCCAGTACCAGAGTCTGACGCCGCGCCGAATCGCGAGATCCTTACCCTGACCACGTGCCACCCGCAATTTTCCAATGCGGAGCGCATGATTGTGCACGCTATGGAAGTAGAAAAAGAGGAGAAATAATGTATCGCGCTTTATGGAATTTTTTGCCGGGGCCGACACCGGTGAAAGTCATCTTGGCCATCGCCATTGCGGTGGGAGTTTTCTTCCTGCTGATGGAGGTTGTATTCCCGTGGCTGTCGCCAATGATGCCGTATAACGATGTCGCGGTCTAAAGGCCTAAGTTCGCAATCGCCTCGTGGGCGATCTGCTCTGATTTAACCGTTTGTTGCTGGTTGCTCCAGACCAGCACCGCGTGCGTGTCCTTCTGCACGGCGTATACGGCGTGTTCATCGACCACGCCCCGGCCGCCTTCCCAACCGTCAAAAGAGGCGGGTTCGGTGGCGTCGATAGGTGCGGCCCAATCCACTGCGGCGCGAGCGTCTTCGGCCGTGGGCATATCCCGCACGATGACGGTGGCTTGTGGATCGTCCTGATAAGACCAGAATACGCAGGCTGGGGTGGGAAAGCGCGTGTCGATGCCCTGTTTGGTCAGGCGCTGGCCGTTGGTTTTTTCTAGCCAGCCGGGGCCGATATAGGGGCAATCGCTCCAGTCATTGACCTCCGCGGTCTGAGAGACGTTAACCTCGGGTGCTTGCGATGATTCTGGGGTTACCGGGGTGTTTGGCGCAGGGGCGGGCGTGGATGAATCGCAGCCGGCGATCCCAAAAGCGGCTAGGGTGAAAAGGGGAAGTAGGCTTTTGCGCATGAACTCCACAATAGACCGGGATACCGATGCACTCCGCACCGGCATCCATATCCTCACCGCTGGCCTGCTGGTGGTCGGCATTTTCACCTCGGCGCGGATGCCGCTTTCCCAAGCGATTATTAACCTGCTGCTCTTGGTGGGTTTTGCGGCGGTATTTTTCGCGGGCTCGGTGTACGGGGAGAACTGGGCTAGGCCGGTGCGCTACCTATGGCTATGCATCCTATCGGTGCTGTGGATAGCGGACCTTTCTGTGGCTCCAGCGGCAATCTATTTGGTCTTCGCGATGTTCTTCCTGTACCTCACGGTGCTGGATATGGCGGCGGGCATAGTCTGCGTTATTGGAGCCTCAATCATCACCGTGGCGGTGCAGATACCGCAGGGGCTAACTTTTGGCGGGGTGATGGGACCGGCAGTTTCGGCGCTGGTGACGATAGCGATTACCTACGCTTTCCGTACGCTGTCACGGATGAATAAGGAGCTGATAGAAACTCGTTCGCAGCTAGCGGCCACGGAGCGCGATGCTGGCATGGTGGCCGAGCGTCAGCGCATTGCGCACGAGATTCATGACACCCTTGCCCAAGGGCTGTCTTCTATTCAAATGCTTTTGCATTCGGCGGACCGCGATTTGGATAAGCAGGACGTGGACAAGGCGCGAGAGCGAATTGAACTGGCCCGAAGGACGGCCGCGGATAATCTGCACGAGGCACGGGCGATGATTGCGGCCTTGCAGCCGCCAACGCTCAATGAGGCTTCCCTTGAGGCGGCGTTGACCCGCATGGCGGAGAATTTTGGTGCTACTGGAGATATCCACGTAGAGGTGGAATCCGAAGGTGAAGTACAACAGTTGCCCATGAAGGTGGAGGCGGCGTTATTGCGGATTGCGCAGGGGGCTGTGGGGAACGTCGTCAAGCATGCAGGGGCGAGCCGCGCCCGGATTACGGTGACCTATGAGGGTGATGAGGTGCGCCTGGACGTGGTGGATAATGGCAAGGGCTTTGATCCGGCTGCGGTGGAGAGTACCCCTGCAGGGCTGGGACATATTGGGCTGGCCGCAATCAGGCGCCGCGCGCAGGAGCTAGGCGGGGAGGTCATTATTGAATCCGCGCCGGGGGAGGGCACTGCTGTGTCAGCTAGTATGCCCTTAAACAGCCGAGTAGATTAAACTTTTGGTTGACAATGACATCGATAGGAGGAATGTCGTGATTCGGGTCCTATTAGCAGATGACCACGAAATCGTCCGGCTAGGCTTGCGCTCCGTGCTGGAGGGCGCAGAAGATATCGACGTCGTAGGGGAGGTCGCTACGGCCGAAGCTGCGGTTTCGGCTGCGCAGGCGGGCGGCATCGATGTCATCCTGATGGACCTGCGCTTTGGCGCCGGCGTGGAAGGGACCCGCGTTATGGGTGGTGCGGAGGCTACCGCGCAGATTCGATCCGCCATGGCCACCCCGCCCAAGGTTCTGGTGGTCACTAACTATGACACCGATGCGGATATTCTCGGCGCGATTGAGGCCGGCGCCGTGGGCTATCTCCTCAAGGATGCACCACCGCAGGAGTTGCTCGCGGCGGTACGCTCGACTGCGGAGGGCGATTCGGCGCTTTCTCCTATCGTGGCCGATAGGCTAATGACTCGCGTACGCACGCCGCGTACTTCCCTTACACCGCGCGAGTTAGAAGTATTGCAGCTGGTGGCAGCCGGTGCTTCAAACCGCCAGATTGGACAAGATCTTATGTTGTCTGAGGCCACCGTGAAGTCCCACCTTGTGCACATTTATGACAAGTTGGGTGTGCGTTCGCGCACCTCCGCCGTGGCGGCTGCGCGCGAGCAGGGCGTGCTCTAGTTGGCAGCGTTATAGGCCTCGATGACGTCCTGCGGGATCTTGCCCCGGTGCGCCACTGGCAGCCCTTGGGTGCGTGCCCATGCGCGGATCTGACTCGGATTGGCGCGCTGTGCATTGATGTCCGGGGCAACGCGGGCGGCATCCACGTAGGGGGCGAGAAGATTATGGAAGCGACGCGCGTTATCCGTGGAGAGATCGATAAGGTAGTTTTGACCGTTCACGCTGAAGTGAATGACTTCTAGCTGGTCTTCGGGAATTAGGGTGTGGTCCAAGTCGTCGTAAAATTGGGTCACTTCACGGCGGGACATTTTGCCTCCAATTTTCTAAATGCACACCAAGCAAAGAGAGCATTAATGGTGTTTCAGGGATAGGGCGATTAGAAGATTATCCGCATCTTTTTCTGGCTGAAAAGACTTTCCCCGAAAAATTCCGGAACTTTATGGAAAATAAATATATGCCACCACCGCCCCCTATTCGGTGGTGGCATAAATGATTTTACTGGGCCAGACGCTGCTGGATTTCCGCAGTAATGGAGTCAATCTCCGAGCTAATGGTCTTGTGTGCGCGGCGGCGCTGCTGCTTAGTCATAAACTCAGCATTGTCGATGGCGGAGTCTACTTCCTGGAGGCGGTCGCGCACATCGCGCTTGAATCCGGCCGGGATATCCGTGTTATCGAGGGAATTGCGGATACCTGCGGTGCGGGCCTTGAGCGGGGCACCGTAGCCGGAAAAGGAAGCCATCTGGTCTGAAGTTACGCCGGCTTTGGCGGCCTTTCGCTTTTCGCCTTCGGTTTTCAAGCCTACATAGCCGCGGTAGAGAAGTGGCAGCAGCAGGGGAGCGGCGGTGCGCAGTGCACCGGCGTAGCGCTTGACGTTATCGGAATTAAAACGGCCGGCCTTGAGCTTGGCCAGTTCATTCTTGGCCATCTTCTCCTCGTGCTTGCGGCGCTTCTTTAGCCCCTTTTCCTCAGACTTGATGAGGTGCTTTTCCTGCTTGGCCAGGAGCTTTTGCTGGCGACGGCGGTCTTTAGACTGGGCCTTTACCTCTGCCTTAGCGCGGGTCTTGGCAGCCTTTGCCTGTGCGCGTGCTTCTTGGCGGGCCTTTTTAATTTTCTTCAGAATGCTCATTTAATTTCCCTCACGTTTGATCGAGTCTGGATTCAACTTTACCTTGCCATTCTATTAAGCTCACCCGGTGTGGAGGATGTGGTTGTTGCTTCGGACCTTGTGGGATGCCGTTACCGCTTAGTGCAGCGGCGTGCGCACCCCGAGATGCCGCGTACCCATGCCTCGATTGCCCGGGCGGAGCGCCACGCCGCCGCCGTGGAGGCGGTCATGCAGATGCTTCCGCGCAGGGGTTCCGGTCGTTTCCGCCGCATCGATTTAGAAGGCGATGAGTGGGAGCGCTCCATGCGCACCCTTGAGGCTGTGGTTTCCGGATATACGCACATCACCAATGCGGTCTTTGCTACCGAGGAGTGGATGGTGCACGTGGATGTGCTGCTGCGTGAGGGCGATAAATACACCCCGATCATCGTCTCCAATCATCGTGTGGCCCGCAAGAATGACACGAAGACGACGCTGGCGGTGCCCACCCACAGGTTGGGGCTGAGCGAGCCGCTCGAAGCCCCGTATAAGCTGCGCCACCATGCGGTGGATGGCTACCGCTTAGCTTTTGCCGCTCGTGCTTTGCAGGATCTAGGGCTTGATTCGGGCCGGGGCGGAGCCATTGGACAGGATCGCACGCGAGCATTTTTTACTGACACGGCCAGGTTTGATCTGGAACGCGCGTGGAATCAGCCGCTGCCTACTGCGCCGGTACGGGTTAAAGAGTGCGCTAGCTGCCGCTTCTGGTCTTTGTGTGAACCAGAGTTGGTGGCGGCGGATGATATTTCGCTCTTTTTATCCGGCGACCGCGCTAAGCCTTACCGCGAGCGAGGTATTACTTCCGTGCAGGCGCTTATCGAAGCCGACCTGGGCGAACCCTCCCGCCTCGCAGCCGCCTGGCGCGCCGGGGAAGTATTGTTGCGCCGCGGTGACGTGAACGTTCCGCGGGCGGACGTGGAAGTAGACGTGGATATGGAAGCCTACCTGGACCAGGGCGCGTATCTATGGGGAGCGTGGTACGACGGCGAGTATGTCCCTTTCGTGACCTGGGAGCCGTTGGGAGGGCGCGCCGAGGCGGAAAATTTTGCGGCCTTCTGGCGCTGGCTGATGGATCTGCGGGCGCAGGCGCATGCGCAGGGTAAAACCTTTGCTGCTTATTGCTACTCTGCCCATGGCGAGAATCACTGGATGCGTATGTCCGCGCGGCGTTTCCACGAGGTGGATGAGCGGGAGGTAGAAGAGTTCATCTCCTCGCCCGAGTGGGTGGATATGTTTGCCCACGTTAAAAGATCCTTCGCCGGCCCCTTTGGCCTGGGCCTGAAGGTTGTTGCGCCTGAGGCTGGGTTTACGTGGCCAGAAGAGGATTTCGACGGCGAAGAATCCGTGAATGCGCGGCGCGAGGCGCTAGCCGGGGACCTCGTGGCGCGGCAGCGTTTGCTGGACTATAACTCCGGCGATGTACAGGCCACCCGCGCGGTACGCGAGTGGATGGATGCCGGAGCACCGGGGGTTAAAGCGCTGTAAATAGGGCGTACACGACCGCGAGGATCGCTATGCCCATATATACCTGGTTCCATTCAGGTCCCGGCTTGGGATCTGGGCCCTCCGCCTTTTTCATTAAGACCTGTTTCTGGGCTTTGACCGCTCGGGCGATGAGCACGGGGTAGACAGCCAGAGAAAGGATGCACAGAAGGGAGGCGGCCACCTTGAGCAGGGAAATATCGGTACCGATCCAGATGAGTAGCCCGCCATTGACGAATGTGGCACGCAATAAGCCGAGTTTGTCTAGCTGCTGTAGGCCCGCTCGGACGGCAGAGGGGCCGCCACCCATGGTGGTGGGCAAGAGGTAACTCATGACGCCGATGAGGAGCTGACCGGCAAACCCCACCAGCAAGGCGAGGGAAGGCAGTGCCGGTTCAGGGGTGAAAAAGTGCTGGACGGTGTAATACGCCAAAGACAGCACCAGCCATAACGAGGCCATAAGGACGGAGACCGAGGCGAAAGTAATGCGATCGCGCGGGTCTTTAGCCACTGTGAGCACGTTGTCGAGCCACTGCTGCAGACTCAGTACCCAACCGCAGCAGTACATGATTAGGCCCAACTGGGGGAATCCGAGGAAGGCCCCAATGATGGTGGCGGCCACGCCGACGGCGAGCAGGGCAAAGGAGGAACGCATGTGGCGATTGATACCTTGGGTGCGCCAAATGGAGGGGAAAAGGATGGTGAGGGAGCCGGCCGCTGCCAAGCCGATGAAACCGCCGATATTGGCGGCGATATGGGCGAGCAGCAGCGTAGGGTGGCCGGGGTGGACCGCTAGCAGTGCGCCAAACATGGCGCCTACCGGCAGGCAGAGGGCGGAAAGTGCATAGGCGCCCACCACCGGCCGGAAGCGCTTTTCTTTGGCGCCGCGCCATTGCCGGAAGAGCGATGCCGCATGCCAAAGCATCATGAGAGTAATGAGCGTGGCTCCCACCTGGGTGACTATCCAGTGATGGGACCAGAATTCCATAAGGACTTGGCCGAGTAGCGTGATGATGATGCCGGCATTGAGGCCATAGATGCGACCCAATTGGGTGGGCCGGGCGGAATCGGGGAGGCGCTGTTGGGTGAATTTTTCCGTCAGGTGCTGTGACCAGACCATGATGCTATTGCTCACTAGTCCGAGGGTGAACAGGTGAATGAGCACCCATCGGTAGTTCGGCACCAGGGTATGCGTGGCACCCACGAGGATGAAGACCATCATCCACAGAGATACGGGCCGAGAGGCCCTTCGGTGCCACGTCCGCGCCGACCACTTATTCTCAGGCATAAAACCGATATTAGTCGGATTTAATCCTGGTCCAAGTCAGTGCGCTAAGGCTAAGGGCCACCGCGGTGAAGAAGGCAATGAAGAGGGGCCAAGAAAGGGCGTCGAAAAGCATGCCTGCACACGCTCCCACCACAGAAGAGCCGAAATAATAGCAGAATACGTACATCGAGGACGCCTCCGCACGGTCATGGGTGGCAATCTGGCCTACCCACCCGGAGGCAGTGGAGTGGACGGCGAAAAAGCCCACGGTAAAGGCGATCATGCCCAGGAGCGTCATGGGAAGGTTACCGGCGCATAATGCGATGCCAAGGGTAAAAAGTGCGGCCGAAGCACAGAGGGTTTTCCCATGCCCGATCCGTGCCACGAGAGAGCCCGCCCGCGCAGAGGACCACGTGCCGGAAAGATAGAAGAGGAAGGCCAAACCGGCGAGTGAAGGGGCCAACCCAAAATCATCGATGAGCCGGAAGGTCAGGAAGTTGTACATGGAGACAAATGTGCCCATAGAGAGGAACGCGGTGAGAAAGAGCAATGCCAAATCCCGGTTAGCCCAGTGGCCGAAAAGCGCCCGACTTTCGCTGGTGAGATGGATGGATTTCGGCCGGAAATTGCGTTGCGCGGGAAGCAGGAGCCACGACGTGATGGCAAAGGCGAGCGAAACTAGCGCTGAACCAAAAAGGGCCCAGCGCCACGTGGAAATCTCTACCAGCCCGGTAGGAATGAGACGGCCGGTAAGGCCGCCGACGGAGGTGCCTGCAATGTAAAGCCCCATGGCGCGCGGCAGCGCTTTATCATCGAGTTCTTCAGAAAGCCATGCCATCGCGGTAGCAGGGGCACCGGAGAGGAGAGCGCCCTGCAGGCCGCGCAGCAAAATAAGATGCCATCCTTCGGCAGCGAGCGGCACAATGAGCCCCACGCTGGTGGCGGAAACGGCCGAAATAAGCAGGATACGGCCGCGGCCGAAGCGTTCGGAGAGGATGGAAGCGGGGACGACGCACAGGGCCAGCGCACCCGTGGCGGCCGATACGGTCATGGCCGCCTCGGTGGAGGAAAGACCCATGTTTTGTACCAGCGTGGGAAGAATAGCTTGGGTGGAATAAAGGCTGGAGAAGATGGCCAAGCCCACTAGGAGCATGGCTACCGTTGCACGCCGCGTTCTAGTCATGTCATTTAGCCTGCCTTGTGGCACTGCATGTGTAAAATGTGGAAAATTACAAAAAGCGATGCGGAGCATGCATGAATGTTGAAGATATCCGCGGCTTCCTCGCCGTGGTGGATTACGGTCGGGTTGGCGCTGCGGCCGATGAGCTGGGGATTTCCCAATCTGCACTGACCCGCCGCGTACAGCGCGTAGAAGCAAGCCTCGGTGCCCGTCTTTTTGAGCGCACTGGGCACACCCTGCATGTAAACTCGCGCGGAACCGTCTTCGCTGCGACAGGACGGGAAATGCTCCGCGCCTATGAGTCAGGCCGGGACGATGTAGCCCGCCTCATGGACCCCGAACGAGGTACCGTGCGCCTTGATTTCATGCACTCGCTCGGCACCTGGCTGGTTCCGGATCTGATCAAAAGTTATCGCGAGCTGCACCCCCACGTGGATATTCGCCTGCACCAAGGGGCGGCGCAAGAGCTGGTGAGCAGAGTAGAAAATGGCGAATCCGACCTCGCGCTGGTAGGCCCGCGGCCGAATGCCGCATTGGGCTGGCACCAGATAAAGGTGCAGCGCCTAGGTCTTGCGGTACCGGAAGGCCACTGGGCAGCACACCGGCAAGAGGTAGATCTTGCGGAATGTGCGGCCGAGCCGTTCATCGGCATGCTTCCCGGCTATGGCACGCGCATGCTCCTTGATGCCCTGGCGGAAGATGCCGGCTTTAGTCCCCACCTTGTTTTCGAATCGATGGAGCTTACCACCGTTGCGGGGCTGGTAGCGGCCGGCCTTGGGGTGGCGCTCTTGCCGCTGGATGATCCTTATCTACAGGTGGGAAGCCTAGTTCCCCTTACGCCGCCGGCGTACCGCGAACTCGGTTTGGTGTGGCGCGCCGGGGACGATGCGCCTCCGGTGCAGCAATTCCGGGAGTTTATCCGGGCATAGAAAAGGCCGCCCCAGAGGGGGCGGCCTGTGTAACTAAAAGGAGTTACTTGGTGGCTGCAGCGAAGCGCTCAGCAACGTCATCCCAGTTGAAGACGTTCCATACGGCCTTTACGTAATCAGCCTTAACGTTCTTGTACTGCAGGTAGAAAGCGTGCTCCCACATATCCAGCATCAGCAGCGGGGTGAAGTTGATGGAGGTATTACCCTGCTGATCAGTCAGCTGCTCGATGATCAGGCGGCCAGCAATGTGGTCGTAGCCCAGAACTGCCCAGCCAGAGCCCTGCAGGGAGGTAGCGGCAGCGGAGAAGTGAGCCTTGAACTTCTCAAAGGAGCCGAAGTCGCGGTTGATAGCTTCTGCCAGCTCGCCGGTTGGCTCGCCGC
Source organism: Corynebacterium sp. LaCa54 (assembly GCF_046717495.1). Lineage (NCBI taxonomy): Bacteria > Bacillati > Actinomycetota > Actinomycetes > Mycobacteriales > Corynebacteriaceae > Corynebacterium > Corynebacterium sp. LaCa54. The sequence goes on along the minus strand of NZ_CP177115.1, from coordinate 2,342,023 downwards.
CACCATTCGGGGATAGGTTCTTCCAGAAGATGGAGTGGTTGGTGTGGCCACCCAGGTTAAATGCCAAGTTCTTGGACAGGGCACGGATACGATCCGGGTTAGCCTCGCCGTTGCGCTCTTCCTCGAGCGCCTCGAGTGCAGCGTTAGCGCCAGCAACGTAGGTTGCGTGGTGCTTATCGTGGTGGAGCTCCATGATCTCTGCGGAGATGTGTGGCTCCAGTGCGTCGAATGCGTATGGGAGGTCAGGAAGTTCGTAAACAGCCATTAATTTAATCCTTTCTTCGGGTACGTGTCCCGATGATAGGCACGGTTGAAAGATTTCGCCATGATTAATTCGAGTTGTGGAACCAGCGCGAAAATTAACTGGCTGTGGAATAGCTTTTCGCAGTACAACGTTGGGAAGAAGGAATAAGGAAGGAGCTATGCCTCATGTGGATGTTTAAACCAGAGCCCAAGCTCGTTGCCGCAGACCAAGCCCTGTCAGGGCGAGCCGAACCGATTCTGGCCCCTGCCCCGCATGCTGTTTTAGGAACGCCGATTACCGGACCGTGGAAAGAAGGGCAGCGCTCCATCCTCATTGCACTGGGATGTTTCTGGGGTGCGGAGAAGATGTTCTGGGAGACAGAAGGAGTGGAGTCCACCTCGGTGGGCTATGCGGGTGGCACTACCCCGAATCCTACGTATTACGAGGTATGCCGCGGACTGACCAACCATGCCGAGGTGGTTCAGGTGGTTTATGACCCGCAACGCATCAGCCTGCGTGATCTTGTGGTGCAGGCCCTTGAGGCGCATGATCCCACCCAGGGCTTCCGTCAGGGCAATGATGTAGGCACGCAATATCGCTCTGCCTTCTATCCACGCACGGAGGATGAGCGGGCAGAAATCCAGGACATCGTGGATTCCTATGCAAACAAGCTCAAGGAATTCGGATTCGGAGATACCACCACGGAGGTTAAACTTCTCTCCGATACAGATTCCGGGGAGTACTACCTAGCTGAGGACGAGCATCAGCAGTATTTACATAAGGTGCCCAATGGATACTGCCCGCACCACAGCACCGGGGTGAAGTGCGATTAAGCGTCGCGCCGGATGAAGCGGGCAATCTTCTTAGCCAACTTTGGGGTGAGCGATTGGCGCGATTGGGATCCTAAAACCTCGTCCCAATACCAGAGCATTTCCTCAAAATAGTTGTGTCCGTGCCCGCCGGGGACGTTGAGGGAATTGATTTGGTCCAAGCCAATTTGCCACCAGGTAATAAATGGCACCCAGTGCAGCTGCCGGAAGGTATCCGCGTGCAGGGCCTCCGGCTGCGGTTCATGGATCCATGTGGGCCTGCGCACAAGGAGATTCAGGTCCCACCACACGATGGCGTCGGAAGCGTGTTGGGCAATGAGCATGCGGGGCCGGCGCCAGGTATGGGCGAAGTCGTTGCCAAAGGCGTCGTGCAGCGTGTGGTCCGGGGCCGCTGCGTAGCGCACATGTTTACCGCCATCGATAACGGGCAGACGTTCCAAAGAGCCAATGTCTCGGCGCAAACGCTGGGTAAAATGCGTCATGCGTGGAGGGCCGGAAAAGACGGCGCCATTGCAGGCAGAAAGTAGGTCCTCCACATTATGGTAGTTATCCATAATGGCGTAGGCTCCAAGCGATTCACCTGCAAAATAGAGCCGAGGGCGGTTTTCCTCCGGTAGCTTATCTATTTCTTCTTGTATCACCCGAATCAATTCGCGGGCTGCCTGCTTCGGGGCGTTTTTATCTACAAGGTAAGCAAAGACCGAAGGCAGATAGGAATATTGCATGGTGACGGTGACGCAATCACCGCCGGTTAAAAACTCATAGGAGCACGCGCCCCAATTATTTATCCATCCCGAACCCGCAGGCATCTGGATAACAATAGTTTCGCGCCTTAGGGCACCAGTGCGCTCGAGTTCGGCGCGAACTTTCTCTGCGGATTGCCGGAAGGAACGCCCCGGAATGTATCCGGCATAGATGCGGATGGGCTCTTTCGCATTGATTCCCGTTGCCATGCGGATATCGCGGGCGCGGGGGCCATTAGAAACAAAGCGGCGCCCCTGCTGCCCCAGCGCCGACCACGGCTCGAGCGACCACGGGCTACCGGACCGCTCCGGCTCCCAAGGCATGGAGGTGCCGGGGAAAATTTGCTTATTGATTCTTTGCGCTTGGTGCGAAAGTGAGCGCAACCAGCGCCGAAAAACCACGCGATCAGAAAGGGCAAAGGCCGTTAGGCTCAGTCCTGCGGTAACAACCGGCCAAGCGATAAGCGCCGGAACCCAGCGTCCCAACTGGCGCGATAATTTAGTAACGGCCAGCTGTGTGGCTTCCCCGATAAGCAGTAGTGTGCCATAGCCTGCGGTGCCAGCGGCCAAGCCGATCGCCGCCGTAACGGGCCCGCGCACGAGCTGTTTATTTACTAACTCCGCCTGCTTTTTCTGGTTGCGCAACGAAAGTACGGCATTAAAGGCGGTGCCGGCGCCGATAGCAAGGTGCAGGATCTGTCGATGTTGTGGCCCCAGGCGGTCCTGGGGGCGCTTACCAATGCTGTTGAGTAGGAAGCTTGTCGAAGCCGCCCCCAAATGTCCGATGCCCTGGCCAATGGCTACATTGGCGGCAGTCACCCACCACGGGCGAGGGAGGAGAGAGGGTGAAATTGCTGCCCACGTGGCTAATTCCGCACCCAAAATTCCAGCCGACATATTGGGCGGTAAGGTTTGCCGGCTGGTCATACGGACGATGGGCGTGAGATCCGCGGCTACGCCAAGAGCGATTAGTGCAGCGCGGCGGAGAGCGCGTTTCATAATGCCCGATTGTCCCAGATTTCGGTGGGAATTTCAGGGTGAGATCTAGCCCGTGCAAAACCCCCCAAAAAGTTGCACAATGGGGTCATGGCAAATCATGTAGGAAACAAGGTAGTTCTCATCGGCGCCGGCGACGTGGGAGTCGCCTACGCCTTCGCTCTCATCAACCAAAGCATCGTTGACCACCTGGCAATCATCGACATCGATGAAAAGAAGCTAGAGGGCAACGTCATGGACCTCAATCACGGCGTTGTTTGGGCCCCCACCCGCACTCGCGTCACCAAGGGCACCTACGCCGATTGCGCAGACGCCGATATGGTTGTCATCTGCGCCGGTGCCGCACAGAAGCCGGGCGAAACCCGCCTCGACCTGGTGGGCAAAAACGTCAAGATCATGAACAGCATCGTCTCCGATGTCATGGCCAATGACTTTGACGGCATCTTCCTTGTCGCCTCCAACCCAGTGGACATCCTGACCTACGCCGTATGGAAGGCCTCCGGCCTGGACCACAAGCGAGTCATCGGCTCCGGCACCGTGCTGGACTCCGCTCGCTTCCGCTACATGTTGGGTGAGCTAGAAGGCGTTGCCCCGAAGTCCGTTCACGCCTACATCGTGGGCGAGCACGGCGATTCCGAGCTGCCGGCCGTCTCTACTGCCAATATCGCTGGTGTTCCGTTGTCCAAGAAGTTCGACACGGATCCGGAGTACGCTGAGCGCATCGAGAAGATCTTCGAAGATACCCGCGATGCTGCCTACTCCATCATTGATGCCAAGGGTTCTACCTCTTTCGGCATCGGCATGGGCCTAGCCCGCATTACCGCCGCCGTCATCCAGAACCAGGACGTGGCTCTGCCAGTGTCTGCGTATCTGCAGGGCGAGTACGGCGTAGAAGATCTCTACATCGGCACTGCCGCCATTATCAATCGTTCCGGCATCGTGCGCGCGATTGAGCTGCAGCTCAATGAGCACGAAAAGGAGCGTTTCGATGCTTCTGCGAAGACCCTGAATGACATCAAGGAAGAGTTCTTCGGCTAGTGAAGATTGTCGCCCACAGGGGATACTCCGGAAAATATCCAGAGCTATCCCCTCTAGCTTTTGAGAAGGCTTTAGATTTGCCAATTCATGGCGTCGAGTGCGATGTGCGCTTGACGCGCGATGGAAAGGTAGTGGTCCAACACGATCCCACGTTGGACCGCACTGCGGGGCGCCCCGGCCGCATTTCCAAGCTGGACTGGGAAGAATTGCGCGGCGTGGACATCGGTTCGGGCCAACGCATGATGCTTCTCGATGAACTCTTGGAGCTACTCGAGGGCAAACCGCACCACCTATACATCGAGACCAAGCACCCCTCCGGGCAGGGCGACATCCTGGAGGAGCAAACGGTGCTGCGCCTGCGTTATGCAGGGCTTTTCGACGATCCCCGGATCCACATCATTTCCTTTTCCCACCATGCCATTCGGCGGATGCAAAACTTGGCGCCGCATATGGACCGGATTTATCTCCGCCGCGATTGGGAACGCCACGTCAACCGGCCCGATGTGATGTTGTCCAAGCCCACCGCTCTGGGCGTATCCTTGCTGCGTGCGAAGCTACAGCCAGCAATTATCGGTGCCCAGGGATTGCCTACTTACCTGTGGACCGTAGATAAGCCGGAGGATATGAAGTGGGCGTGGGCCAATGGGGTGGATATGCTCGCTACCAACCAACCCGAAGTGGCCCTGCATGCCATTGAGCTCTAGTAACCAGGTATCTTGGAAGCATGGCCAAGAAGAAAAAGAACAAGGAACAGCTGCCTGATGGCATGTCCCGCCGCCAGGCAAAGCTCGCCGCCCGCGCCAAGGAGCGCGCTGCCCTAGAAAAGGATCCCCGCCCCTACGGTGGACTTGCTGCAGAGGCCAGCCTGGTCGCCATGCAGGAGTTCGTCCCCTCCGCTTTTGCCAAGCTTGAGGTCAAGGGCTGCGACAAGAACGTATATGTAGCCACCGTCTTGCCGGGTGCTTCTGCTGCGCTAATTCGTGATGCCGAATTTGGCGGCGATGCCTTCGTGGGCTTGCAGGTACAGTCGCATACCCATAACCCGGGCCGCGACCTCGCCTTTGCCCTCAACTGGGTGAAGAATAATGAGCCTGGCGCCACCCTGGAATCCACTGCGGCTGATGGCTCGGAGCCGAAGCTGGAAGAGCTTATCGACGCCTCCGCAGCCCTCGACGTGCAGGTGCACCAAGACTTCGAATGGTGGATCCCGGAGGGTGCACAGGTCACCCCGCAGATTGCGCAGTCCCTACGCGCAGCTAATGATTCCGTCATCGAATCCCACGAAGTGGGCGAGAACATCACCGGCGCTGCTTTCTGGGCAAATGCCGGCGGTGGCAAGGCCCATATTCGTTGGGTCCGCCCGAGTGACGATGAATCCGCATTCTTGAATGCGCTGGCACGCGTAGCCGCCCGCGGTGAGCTGAACCTCGGTGAAGATACCAAGTTTGCCGGTGTCTTCCGCACCCACGGCCTTATTGCCCCAGTCTTTGACTTGGATCCAGAGGTTGACCACGCTTCCTATGAGGACCACCTCACCCGCGTGGATAAGGCCCTGGAGGAGGAAATTTCTAATGATGCTCAGCTCAGCGCCGATGAGCGCAAGCAGCTCGAAAACATCAAGTCTCGCCAGGTGACCTTGCGTTAAAGACATAAAAAATGGCACCTCCTGTGGCGGAGGTGCCATTTTTTGATCCCTATTTGAGGGAATCCCACAACCCAGAGGCTGCTTCCTCGTCCCAGAGGACTACGTTGCCTACCTCGGTGTCTTGGAACCCACCGATGGGGACGGTTTCTGTTTCCACACCGGAGCCCATGGCAAGCGCCACGCGGGCAAGATGCCAGACGTGGTCACCGTTGCCCACGATGAACGAGGAAGCGGTGTGGTTGACCAAGGAGTAGGCGCGGAATGGGTTGATAATGGTGGCAGGAGAAGCCACCTTATCCAGCAAAGCGGAGAAGAATTCGCGCTGGCGCTGCACGCGGTCTAGGTCACCCATGGCAGTAGCACGGGTGCGCACGTAGCCCAAGGCATCGCGTCCCTTGAGCTTTTGGCAGCCGTCTTGGAGATCGATGCCGGCGAGCGGGTCATTGATGGGTTCTTTCACGCACACGTCCACACCGCCGACAGAATCGACCACATTGGCCAGGCCACCCATGCCGATTTCGGCATAGTGGTCGATGTGCAGACCGGTTGTCCCTTCAACGGTTTGGGCGAGTAGCTGCGGTCCACCGTAGGTAAAGGCGGCATTGATTTTGTCCATGCCAAAACCGGGGACCTCTACGTAGCTATCGCGCGGAATGGACACGAGCTTGGCCTTGCCGGTGCGGGGAATGTGCAGCAGCATGATGGTATCGGTACGGCCTTCACCTACATCGCCGCCGGTGCCCAGTTCGGCCTGCTGTTCCTCGCTGAGGCCCTGACGAGAATCGGAACCGACGAGCAACCAATTGGTGCCGGCGGTATTAGACACTTGGTCTTCTGGAAGCGCTTCGACACGGGTGAGGCGAGCATCGGTCCAAAACATGAAGACGAGGTTGAATACCAAGAGGACAACAAGCGCCATACCAATACAACCGAGGGCGCGCTTGGCCGGATTGACCTTCTTGCGGCGGCTATGCGGGCGCTGGCGGGGCGCAGGTCGGGGTTCGGTCCGACGGGGTGGGCGTTGCTGCGCTCGGTATTGACTCGGGTAGCGGCTCGGCGTTGGGGGTGGGGTGCGGCGCGGTGGCTGTTGCTGCCGCTGTGGCTGCGGAGCGCGGAAGGATTGCTGTTCCGGTTCGACGCGCCGCGGCGTCGGGCGGGCGGAGGAACGGCGTCGAATGGGGCGGCCGTATCGATCCTTGAGGGGACGCCCATCGGCCCCAAGGACGAATTCAGTGGAGGAACCGTCGCCGGCGCGGCGGGCCTCCCTATGCGGATCTCGTCCTGATTCAGTCATGCGCTATACCTTACAAGGTGCGGGGAGTTTCGCCCGCTTCGCGACGTCCCCCTAAGGGCATTTTCACAGGAAGGAATAACCCACGAAAGCGACGGCGTCGATAAGAAAATGCGCTATGACTAACGGCCATACTCGCCCCGTGCGGTGGTAGTAGTAGCCATAAACGAACCCCATGATGATATTGCCACATCCAGCAGAAACTCCTTGGTAGAGGTGGTAAGAACCGCGCAAGACAGAGCTCGCGGCAAGTATTGTCAGCAGGGACCAACGGGCCTGGCGCAAGCGCGTCATAAACCACATCACCACCACGGTTTCCTCCGCAAAGGCATTAGCCGCTGCCTTAAAAAGGGAAACGGGAATGTGCACCCAAGCATTGGCAAAATCGCCGGGGATAACCTCTTTGCTCCACCCGAAGTGGACTGACGTGAAATATAGGGCGAGTCCCGGAATTCCAATAAGTGCGGCAAGCCCTGCCCCCTCCAGCCAGTCGCGGGCGCGGTAGGCGCGCGGGAAAATATGGTCCTTAGCCAGCAGGAAGAGCGCTAAGGCACCATAGGAGCAGAGTACAGCGGCCGAGCACAGCTGCAGGCCCATATCCACCCAGGCTAAAGAGGACTGGCTGGAGTTGAGCGTGACCGATTGCTCATTGAGCCGCTGCGGTGAGGCGAAGGAATTGATGAGGTTCAACACCGCCCGCACCCCGGAAATACCAAAGGTGAGGGTGAGGACGATGAGCAGTTCGGCGCGTAGAGACTTGGTCATGGGTGCAGGATGTGGGCGAGGCCGAGCAGGGAGGCGTCGGAAAGCGTAATGCCCCCTAGGTGTACTCCCACCGGTGGGTGATTGGGAATGGTCCACGGCACGGAAATGGCGGGAAGTTGGGCCATATTAAACAGCGAACCCCACGGGGACCACTGGGTCTGGGCTGCGAAATTCTCCTCATGGGACAGAGACAGGAAATATCCGGTGCGCGGTGGATCCGTGGTCAGCATCGGGGTGAGGATGGCATCTACGCCCCACTCTTGGGCCAGTAGGTCCGGCAGCTGCCGAACGTGTGCCCGCGCCGCGGCCACCTCAGCAGAGCTGACGCGCCGCCCCTGCTGGGCAATCCACTCGGCGTAGCCTTCTGCTGGGTGAAGCTCCGCTAGGCGGGAGGTAAAAATATTCCGGAAATGCGCAAAGGTAGCCCGAGCCTGAGGGTAGGGGGAAATGGGCACTACCTGAAAGCCGGCTGCCTGTAGGCGCTGGGCGGCCTCGCGGGCGGCGCGGAGGTGGTGCGCAGCGACGCTGGCATCGCAGAACAACGGCTCCAGTAGCAGACCGATGCGGGCGCGCGGGGTGATCATGCGGTGCCCATGCAAAAACGCATTATCTGCCACGGTCCGGGTAATAAAGCCCTGCACGCCCAGCTCCGCACCCGCCGGTTTGAAACCCACGACGCCGCAGGCCGCGGCCGGCACGCGGATGGATCCGCCGCCATCGCTGGCGTGGGCTGCTCGCAGCAATCCTCGTCTGACTTGCACCGCCGCGCCACCCGAAGAACCACCCGGGGTGCAGCCGGGGTAGAGGGGATTATCGGGGTGGGGCAGGCCCACCGGTTCCGTATCTACACGCAGGCCAAGTTCCGGAGCGGAGGACTTGCCGATGATGCGCGCACCCTGCTTTTCCAAGCCCTCTATGAAGGAATCGCTACGCTCAGGGTAGTAGGTACGATCGATGTTTCCCAAGGTAGTGGGCATGCCGCGGACATCGCAGAGATCCTTAGCGGACAGGACCCAGCCGCTTAGCCGGCCGTAGGCGGAAGGCTTGCGGTCCAGATCCACGTAGGTAAAACCATGCTCCTCTGGGGCAAGGCCGCGCAGGTCCGCGCGGAGCTGTTCTACGGAAAAGTCCATGGGGCACCAGTCTAGTGGGCTAAGGTGACGAGCATGACTACCACCATCGCCTTCCTTGGACCGGCCGGAACGTTTACGGAAGCGGCCGTGCACAAGTTTGCCGCGCATATGCCGGAAGTAGAGACCATGCCGGTTGGCTCTCCATCGGAAGCGGTGGCCGCGGTGCGCGCCGAGCAGGCCGAGTATGCCTGCGTAGCTATTGAAAATTCCGTCGATGGCGCGGTAACCACCACCTTTGATGCCCTTGTAGAGGGAGAACCGGTGCAGATTTACCGCGAGGTGGATATCCCCGTGGCCTTTAGCATCATGACCCGGCCGGATGCGGAGGATATTAAACGGCTCAGTACCCACCCGGTGGCTTTCCAACAAATCCGCGGGTGGGTAAAAGAACACCTGCCGGAGGTTGAGTTCGTGCCGGCTAGCTCCAATGCGGCTGCGGCCGAGGCTGTGGCCCGTGGGGACGCTGATGCCGCGGCGGCGCCAGCGCGTGCGGCCGAGATCTTTGGCTTGGAGACCATCGCCCAGGGGGTGGCGGATATAAAGGGCGCGGCAACACGGTTTGTTTTGGTGGGGCGCCCGGGAAAACCAACCGCGCGTACCGGACAGGATCGCACGAGTGTTATCTTCACCCTGCCTAATGAGCCGGGCAGCCTGGTGGGGGCACTGCAGGACTTTGCGCACCGTGGGGTGGACCTTTCCCGGATCGAGTCGCGTCCTAAGCGGGAGGCCTTTGGGGAATACCGTTTCTATGTAGACCTCATTGGGCATATTGAAGACCAACCGGTGGCAGAGGCGCTCCGGGCATTGTGGTTGCGGGCGCAGAACGTGCTCTTCCTTGGTTCTTGGCCGGCGGCAACCCCCGCAGGCAGGCCGCCGCGCGATCTTGCCGCGGCGGATGAATGGGTAGCGCGGGCACGCAGGGGCCAATAATCTAGAGGCATGCCCGGAAGAATCATCCTGCTGCGCCATGGCCAGACCTATTCCAATATTTCTCGTCTTCTTGATACCCGCCCGCCTGGGGCCGAGCTTACTGAGCGCGGGCGCGACCAAGCCACGGAGGTCGGCCGTGAGCTAGCGCAGTTGGTGGGCGAGCGCGAGGTGGAATTTAAATGTTCCATTGCCCTGCGCGCTCAGCAGACTGCGATGCTGGCGGCACGCGCCTTTGAACAAGAGCGCGGTATGCCCGAGTTTTCCCAGCGTGTGGACGTGATTGCCGGAGTGTACGAGATTTCTGCCGGCGATTGGGAAATGGACGGCAGCGAGGATGCCCACCGTTCGCACATGGTGGCCATGCGCGGCTGGTGCGATGGCGAGCAGGACGCCGGCATGGAAGGTGGCGAGACCCTAGAGGATGTGCTGGCGCGCTACCAGCCGGTGCTGGAGGGCATTGCGGGCCAGCTTGCCGACGACCATGATGTCATCCTTGTCAGCCACGGCGCGGCCATCCGCGTGGTCACCAAGCATGCCACGGGGGCTGATGCCGACTTTGCCTATACCGGCTATCTGCCCAATTGTCGCTTCATGGTGATGGAGCCGCGCGGCAAGGACTTTGGGCAGTGGACATTGACCCGTTGGGCAGATACGGAGCTCTAGCCCCAACCTAGGCGGTGCAGCTCCTCTTCCTCGAGGCCAAAATAGTGGCCGAGCTCGTGGAAGACGGTGACTTTAACCTGTTCCGCTAGTTCTTCCTCGCTACCAGCCCAGCGCTGCAGCGTCTTGCGATAAATAAAGATCGCATCGGGCAGGAAACCAGTGTGATCGAAGGTGCGGTGGGGCAGCGCCACGCCTTCATAGAGCCCTAGCAACATGGGGTTATCGGGGTTTTCATCTTCGACCAAAATAACGAGGTTGCGCATGCGGCGCACAAATTCCTCGGGGACCTGATCCAGCGCCTCGTTGACCATTTCATCGAAGCGCTCTTCCGAAACCTCCACCATTAGGGTGCTGGGGCTGGTGCAGGGGCGGCGGATTCGGGCGCTGGCTTATTGTCCTTATCCTCGCGCAGCGGATTGCGCTCAGGTCGCTCCTCCGGCGGCTTGCCATCGATAGTCAGGGCCTGACGGCCACCGGTAGCGGAACCGGTGATGGCAGAGAAGCCGCCGCCTGCGCGGGCATGCACGAGGAAGCAATTGACGGACTTGGTGCCACCATTCCATGAGGCCTCGGTGATAGAACCCCAGAACGGTTGCAGCGTGGATTGATAGAGCTGTTCTTCGCCGCCGAGGTAGTCCTCGGTAGCGGCGGTGCAGGTATCGGAAAGGAATTTGTCCATATCCTTGCCATCCGGGTAGCCATCAGGGAACTGCTTGCCCACATCAATGACGGATACGGTTTCCATCTGGTGCGGCTTAGCGCATTCAACGACGTGTGGAACCTGCTTGTCATCGATGGCCAAGCATTCGCCCGGCTTGGTGAGGTTGGCCTGCTCGGAGGCTTCTACGTTGCCGTGATTAAGCTGCGGTACGCCGTGGTCATCGGTGGTTTGCAGGCCACAGAGTAGGGTGCGGTCGCCGCGATCCCAGGCAGACTGCGGCGGGAGAATGGATGCTACGTCGTACTTGCCGTTGGGATCCCACTTGCCGTGCAGGTAGTTCACGGTGGCGGATTCGCACAGCTCATCGCGCAATTGGTGTTGGCGGGTAAGTGCCGGGCGAGTAGCATCTGGTCCGAATTCGCTGGTGGGGTACACACTTAAGTCTTCGGTCTTGGAGACCTCGAAGCGGTGCTGTTCGGAACAAGGTACTTCCTTGAACCCTGTGGCGGAGCCATCTTTCGCGATATCCCACGTCAAGCAGGCACCAGCGGCCGCGGCGGTGAAAGGTTCCGGTTTAGGGGCAGCGGTTTCTGAATTATCCCCGCTATCGTGCTGCTGGGCAGCGGTGGTCTCATCGCTGCCCGATTTCTGGGAGCTGATAACGCCGTAGATGCCCATGAAAACGGCCGCCGCGATTGCCGCAATCAAGACAATCTGGACGGCCACAGCGGAACGCCACGCAGGTGATTTCTTCATAAGGCCCCTAATCTTACCTTTTAACCTGGATGCTGGCTAGAGACTGTTCTCCCTAGCCACCCGGGTAGTCAGGCGATAGCGGTCGGTGCGATAAACCGAGGAGCACCACTCTACCGGCCTATCGCCCGAGCGGGAGTAGCGCACAATGTGGAGCAGCGGGGTGCCCACGGGGACGTCGAGAAGCGGGGCAGTGTCCGCATCGGCCGATATTGCAGAGACCGTCTGATCCGCATCGGTGATGGGGACATCAAAGACAGAATCGAGGATGGCGTAGACCGAGTTGTAGATGTCATTTTCCAAAAGGCTGGGCGCGAACGTGGAGTTATACCAGCCATCGTCGATGGAGTACGGTTCGCCATCGCCCAAGCGCAGGCGGCGCAGGTGAATATGTTCGGCGTTAGCGGGCGTATCAAAAAAGATGGCGGCATCCTCTGGGGCGCTACTGCGGCCGCTAGTAAGGATTTTAGAAGAGGCGGTGACGTCTTGGGCGCCCATCTCATCTGAAAATGAGGCCAGGTGGAGCCGGGAGACTAGGGGATTGGGGGCCACGAAGGTGCCCTTACCGCGGATGCGGCGCAATTTCCCGGCCGCGACGAGATCACCGATGGCGCGGCGTACTGTGATACGTGACACCCCGTAGGTCTCTTCAAGGAGCCTTTCGCCGGGGAGGGTATCGCCGGGTTTGAGGGTCGTGCGGCACAATTCTTCGAGGATATCGTGCAATTGGGCGTGTTTTGGAACGGGGCCGTCCGTAATAGTGCGGGCGGGGAGCTGAACGGCGGACATAACTCCATGGTAATTCGCTGGTTATTACCACCGCAAGGTGTTGTCAATACGCTAAACTTACATTCGTGATTGATCTCAAGCTACTCCGCGAAAACCCTGACGTTGTCCGTGCTTCCCAGGTGAATCGAGGTGAGGATCCCTCCCTCGTAGACCAGCTCTTGGAAGCTGATGAGCAGCGCCGTGCTGCTATTCAAAAGGCCGACGAACTGCGCTCCGAGCAGAAGGCTTTTGGCAAGAAGATCGGCCAGGCCTCCCCGGAAGAGCGCCCGGCTTTGCTAGAGGGCTCCAATGAGCTGAAGGCCAAGGTCAAGGAAGCGGAAGAGGCACAGTCTGCCGCTGAGGCCAAGGTGGAAGAGCTGCAGTACAAGCTGGATAACGTGGTCGAAGGTGCCCCAGCCGGCGGCGAAGATGACTTCGTGGTGATGGAAGAGGTCGGCCAGATTCCTGAGTTCGACTTCGAACCGAAGGACCACCTTGAGCTGGGCGAATCCCTAGGCCTCATCGACGTCAAGCGTGGCGCCAAGGTAGGTGGAGCTCGCTTCTACTACCTCACTGGTGACGGTGCCTTCCTGCAGCTAGGAATGCTCATGCTCGCGGCACAGAAGGCGCGCGAAGCTGGTTTTAAGCTGATGATTCCGCCAGTTCTAGTCCGCCCAGACATTATGTCCGGCACCGGGTTCCTGGGACAGCACTCTGATGAGGTGTACTACCTCCCGGCTGATGATATGTACTTGGTTGGTACCTCTGAGGTAGCCCTTGCCGGCTACCACAAGGATGAGATCATCGACCTCTCTAACGGTCCGCTGCAGTACGCTGGCTGGTCCTCCTGCTTCCGCCGCGAGGCTGGCTCCCACGGTAAGGACACTCGCGGCATCCTGCGCGTCCACCAATTCGACAAGCTGGAGATGTTCGTTTACTGCAAGCCTGAAGATGCGGAGGAAATGCACCAGCGCCTTCTATCCATGGAAAAGGACATGCTTGAAGCCATGGAGCTGCCCTACCGCACCATCGACATTGCCGGTGGCGATCTCGGTTCTTCGGCGGCCCGCAAGTTCGACAATGAGGCTTGGGTTCCTACCCAAGGCACCTACCGCGAGCTGACTTCCACCTCGAACTGCACCACCTTCCAGGCTCGCCGCCTGTCCACCCGTTACCGCGACGAAAACGGCAAGACTCAAACCGCAGCTACCTTGAACGGCACCCTGGCCACTACTCGCTGGCTCGTTGCTATTCTGGAAAACCACCAGCAGGCCGACGGCTCTGTCGTTGTCCCTGAGGCCCTGCGCCCCTTCGTGGGCAAGGATGTCCTCACCCCGCAGTAAGTCCGCCGTCGTCCTGGAGAGTTATGAACGCTGCGACGAATTTCCTGTACCGCCAGATCACTCACATTGGTAGGGGGGTGACTCTGGCGCAGGGATTAAAAATGCGCCTTTCGGGTGAAGAAAATATCCCCGATGAAGGCGGCGCGGTATTGGTCTGTAACCACACCGGCTACATGGACTTCCTCTTCGGGGCCTTTTTGGCTTACCGCAAAAAGCGCCTCGTGCGCTTCTTGGCAAAGGCTGGCATCTTTAAAGCCCCACTAGCGGGTCCCTTGCTCAAGGCCATGCACCATGTGCCAGTTGATCGCATCGATGGCAATGCCTCAATGCGGCAGGCGGTTCGGCTCGCTAAAGAGGGCGAACTTGTCGGGGTGTTTTCTGAAGGCACGATTTCCCGCAGCTTCGAAATTCGCAGCATGAAAAGTGGTGCCTCCCGCATCGCCTATGAGGCTGGGGTGCCGGTAATCCCGCAGGTCATCTTCGGCTCCCAGCGCCTGTGGACCAAGGGGCATAAAAAGAATCTGGGACGGACGAAGACTCCAGTCTTTATCACTGCCCTAGAACCGTACTATCCCACTGGTGATGCGGAAGCCGATACCGCGGAGATTAGGCGCCGAATGCAAGAGGCTTTGGAAGGGCTATGGGAACAGTACGAAGCTGAATTTGGCCCCATGCCAGCGGGCGATTATTGGGTGCCCGCCCGCAAGGGCGGCGGCGCTCCCACCCTCGAAGAAGCGGAGGAGCGGGATGCTGAAGTAGAAACTGAGCGCCACCGCGTACGCCGGCTACGTGATGATCTGGTGGGGCTTAAAGAACGCGTATCCGTCACCACGGTTGACCTAGTGCGCAACCGCATGGCCGCCGCCAAGGGGGATGAAGAGGATGCGCCCAAGACTAAGGCGCGCACCGCCCCAGAGACTTTGGATTGGATCAAAGCCAATCTCAACGCCGTGGTGGAAGAGGCAACACGTGGTTTGGATGAAGGTCGCGATAAGGTCGCGGATGTTATGGCGCAACTGAAATCTGATGTGGCGCAAACCCAGGCTTCCATTACCGCCAGCAGCAAAGAGATTTGGGCCGGTTCTAAAGCTGAGCAGGGCCTTTTGGCAGCAGCTACCCAATCCCGGCTTATCGTCTCGCGCCTGCCGCACCGCATGAAGGCTCAATTCTCCTCCATCCCGCGTGTGGTGGTAGCGCATAGTAGTGCGCTGAATTGGGAGGATGGAGCACTGACCCCGCGGTTGCGCAAGGCTTTTGCGGATATCTACCCGGCGGCCGAAGTTCTCATAGTGGTATCGCCCGCGGGCGATGTAGATGTCCCGCAAGCCGTGTGGACCATTGTCATTGATGAGGATGTTGCACAGCCACGCCTCGATGCTGCAGCAATGTCCGTTACTGCCGCCAGTGCGGCACAAGGCGTGGAGCGCATCCTAGAGGATCTGCAGGATGAGCCGGAAGAGACTCTAGTCTTTGCAAATGAGCCGGGGGATGAGGACTTCCTTGAGTGGATGCCGGTGGTGGCTTTGGAAACTGCCCCGATAGAGGTGGTTAAGGGTGCTCAAGCGGTAACCTACTCGGCAGAAAAGGCCGGAATGTCAGAGGTACTCGAGGCGATGGCGCGTTTAGCGAAGAAATAGCGACAGTTTTTCGTCCGCTTTACACCCCCGCGAGGGGGTGGTTTTCTTTTTGGAAGTCTAAGTATTTTAAGGAAACTGACTGCTTACGGGCCTGAAACTTACGTGTGAGTAACCACATGTGTAACTCAAGTCGGTGACCCCTAACATATATTTTAGGAGATGAAGTCTCTGTAGCCCCGGTGCGATACTTTCCACCGAACCCATAATTACCTGCTTTTAGCTGTGCTTATGCCATCTCATTCACGGACCTATGGCCCAGGCACATGCAAGCACCAAGGAAGGAGATGCGGTCAGTAATGATCCAGCAAAGCAATCAATCCTTTAACCCCGAATACTTTGAAACTCTATGGAACGGGTACGCAGATGAGGACTACGACGTAGTCATTATCGGTGGCGGTTCCGTGGGTGCCGGAGCGGCAGCGGATGCCGCCACCCGCGGTCTGAAGACCGCCGTCATTGAGGCACGCGACTTCGCCGCAGGTACCTCTTCCCGCTCCTCCAAGATGTTCCACGGTGGCCTGCGCTACCTGGCAATGTTTGACTTCCGCCTCGTGGCTGAGTCCCTCAAGGAGCGCGAGCTCAACATGTCTACCCTGGCACCTCACCTGGTGAAGCCGTTGAAGTTCATCTTCCCGCTGACCCACCATGTATGGGAGCGCGTCATGATGTTCGGTGGATTTACGCTCTATGACCTCATGGGCGGATCGAAGAGCGTGCCAATGCAGAAGCACTTGACCCGTAAGGGCGTGCTGAAGGTGACCCCGGGCCTGAAGGATGATGCCATTGTGGGTGGCGTTCGCTACTACGACACCCTCGTGGATGACGCCCGCCATACCATGACCGTGCTGCGTACCGCCGCCGAGTACGGCGCCGATGTCCGCACCAATACCGAGGTCATTGGCTTTGACAAGGACCGCGGCGGCCGCATCGTAGGTGCCAAGGTCCGCGATACCGCCACTGGGCGCGAAACCACTGTGCGCGGCAAGGTCTTCATCAACGCTACCGGCGTGTGGAATGACAAGGTTCAAGAGATGGCCGGCGTGGAAGGCAAGTTCACCGTGCACGCGTCCAAGGGCGTACACATCGTTGTGCCAAAGGATGCGCTCGATGCGGACGCGGCCCTGTGCTTCGTAACCGAAAAGTCCGTCCTCTTCGTTATCCCATGGGGCGAGTACTGGATCATCGGTACCACCGACACCGATTGGGAAAAGGGGCTGTCCCTGCCGGATCCGGCACCAACCAAGTCCGATATTGATTATATTTTGGGCCAGGTTAACCAGCGCGTACGCCGTAAGATCACCCGCGATGACATCGTGGGCGTCTACTCCGGCCTGCGCCCGCTGCTGTCCGGCAAGTCCGATTCCACCACCAACCTTTCCCGCAACCACGCCGTCGCACGCGTGGCCCCAGGCATGGTCTCTGTCGCCGGCGGTAAGTACACCACGTACCGCGTCATCGGTAAGGATGCCGTGGACCTGGCGGTGAAGGAACTGGGTACCAAGGTCCCAGAGTCCATCACCGAGCAAACCCCGATCCTGGGTGCCGCTGGCTACCATGCTCTAGCTAACCAAGTCCCATCTCTGGCCCGTCGCTACAACCTGAGCGAGAAGTTCATTGAGCACCTGCTCGGCCGCTATGGCTCTTTGCTGGGCGAGGTCCTAGCGCCAGCTACTGAGGACGCCTCCCTGCTCGAGCCAGTGCCAGGTGCAGAGTCCTACCTGTGGGCCGAGGTCCGCTACGCCGTCACCCACGAGGGTGCATTGCACTTGGAGGACATCCTGTCCCGCCGTCTGCGTATCGCCATCGAGTTTGGTGACCGCGGCGTAAATGCCGCCCCGGCCGTTGCTGATTTTGTAGCACCGCTGCTGGGCTGGAGCGACGCCGACAAGGAGCGCGAGGTATCCCAATTCAAGGCCCACACCCAGGCCGAACTTGAAGCAGAAGCTGCGGTAACTGACCGTGAGGCCAATGACATTTTGGTACGCGCAGGATCCGCCCGACCCACCCAAAACGAGGTATAAGTTATGACCGGATTTGATGCATTCCTGTGGGAGTTTATCGGCACTGCGTTGCTGCTCCTTCTAGGAAACGGCGTATGTGCGCTGGTAAACCTGCGCACCTCTGGCGCGCGCGGCTCCGATTGGGTCGTTATCGCCCTGGGTTGGGGTATGGGTGTCTTCGTCGGTGCCAGTGTGGCCGATCCCACGGGCGGGCACCTTAACCCCGCCGTCACCGTAATGTTGGCCGTCAATGGCTCGCTCGAATGGTCCCTGGTGCCGTACTACTTCCTGGGCCAGATCCTCGGCGCTATCCTCGGTGCCATCCTGGCATGGGCTGCCTTCAAGCAGCTTTTCGACGCCAATAATTACGACGACGCCGGAAACGTCACCGGCGCCAATAAGGACACGAACGGTATCTTCTTTACCAAGCCGGCACATCCTAAGAACGGCTGGAATGCGGTGACGGAGTTCATCGCCACCTGCGTGCTGTTGATGTTCATTGCCTTCGGCCCCACCGGCGGCGAGCTTGGCCCAATGAGCTACTTTGCCGTTGCTTTCGTTGTGGTGGCGATCGGCCTGTCCCTGGGTACCCCTACGGGTTATGCCATCAATCCGGTCCGTGATCTGGGCCCGCGAATTGCTTATGCATTCATCTTGCCCATCCAGGACAAAGGCAGCGCGAACTGGGGCTATGCTTGGGTCCCCATCGTGGCCCCATTGGTCGCGGCCGTAGCCGTTGGCCTGTTGTCCGTTGCGCTCTAATTCCATCTTCGTATAGGAGACTAGACACATGACTAACAAGAAATACGTCGCCGCTATCGACCAGGGAACTACGTCGACGCGCTGCATTATCTTTAACCACGATGGCGAGCAGGTTGCCGTTGGTCAGCTCGAACACGAGCAGATCTTTCCCGAAAAGGGCTGGGTAGAACACGACCCGGAAGAAATCTGGAGCAATACCCGTCGCGCCGTCGGTGAGGCTCTTGCCAATGGCGATATCACTGTGGAAGACATTGACTCGGTAGGTATCACCAATCAGCGAGAGACCACCGTGGTGTGGGATAAGCACACCGGCAAGCCGGTCTACAACGCTATTGTCTGGCAAGATACCCGCACTACCGCCATCTGTAAGGAGCTCTCGGGAGAGGAAGGCCCGGAAAAGTGGCGCCGCCGCACCGGTCTTTTCATTAACTCCTACCCGGCCGGCCCGAAGGTGAAGTGGATCCTCGATAACGTCGAGGGCGCACGCGAGCGCGCCGAGGCCGGCGATCTGCTCTTCGGCACCATTGACAGCTGGCTATTGTGGAACCTCACCGGCGGAGCCGAGGGCGATGCTGGCCGTGAGGCTCTGCACGCTACCGACGTCACCAACGCCTCCCGCACCCTGCTCATGGACATCGAAAAGCTGGAGTGGGATGAGGAACTGTGCAAGGAAATGGGCATCCCAATGTCCATGCTGCCGGAGATTCGCCCATCCCTCGGTGATTTCCGTACCGTGCGTGAGCGCGGTTCGCTCTCCGGTGTTCCTATCCGCGCCATCCTGGGTGACCAGCAGTCTGCGATGTTTGGCCAAGGATGCTTCCGGGCCGGCTCTGCAAAGAATACCTACGGAACCGGACTGTTCCTCCTGCTGAACACGGGCACCACCCCGAAGTTCTCTGAGAATGGCCTACTGACCACCGTGTGCTTCCAGCGTGAGGGCGAACGCCCTGTCTACGCGTTGGAGGGCTCCGTATCCATGGGCGGTTCCCTAGTGCAGTGGCTGCGCGATAACCTGCAGATTATCCCGAATGCTGCATCCATCGAGAACCTGGCGCGGGAAGTTAAAGACAACGGCGGCGTCTACATCGTGCCTGCCTTCTCTGGCCTCTTCGCTCCGTACTGGCGCCCGGATGCTCGTGGCGTCATCGTGGGTCTAACCCGCTTTGCCAACCGTAAGCACCTGGCCCGCGCCGTGCTCGAGTCCACTGCATACCAGACCCGAGACGTGGCCGATGCGATGGTGGCAGACTCCGGTGTGGAGATCACCGAGCTGCGCGTGGACGGCGGCATGACCATGAACGAACTTCTGATGCAGTTCCAAGCGGACATGCTCGGCGTGGAGGTACACCGTCCGAAGAATATCGAGACCACCGCGACCGGCGCGGCCTTCGCGGCAGGTTTGGACAATGGCTTCTGGGATGACCTGAGCGTTTTGGGTAGCCAGACAGGAGACATGAAGGTGTTTAAGCCGAAGCGCGAGAAGGAAGAGGTAGAGGCTCTCTACCGCGACTGGAAGCGCGCTATTAAGCGTTCCTTGGACTGGGAAGATAACGAGGACGAGGATCTGGACTTCTAAGTCCTGAAGTAAACTCGCGGGTATGGAGAATTTCCCTGCCCGCGCTCCTCGCCTCATCGCGAGCGATATTGACGGCACCCTGCTGGACCGCAACCACCGTGTCCCGCGTCGCAATCGTGACGCTGTGGCGCGGGCGGTCCAACAGGGTGCCTATTTTGCGCTTTCCACTGGCCGGCCGTTCCGGTGGATAGCGCCCGTGTTGGAGCAGCTTCCCGTCCGCCCGGTGTGTGTGACTTCGAATGGGGCGGTGCTCTACGATTCCGCGGAGGACCGCGTGATGTCCGCCCACGAGCTTTCACCCGCAGCGTTGGCAGAAGTGGTGGATGTGGCCCAGACGGTGTTGGGTACCGTGGGCTTTGGAGCGGAGCGGGCAGGAGGCTCGCTTGGCGACGCCGTCGAGGACCTCTTCGTAGTCGAACGCCACTACTCCGAAAACGCCCTCTTTGAAGGCTTCGGGGTGGTCAGCATGGGCGAGCTTGTGGGGCAGCCTGCCGTGAAATTTCTTATCCGCAATACGGACTACTCCGCTCCGAAGCTGTATGAGCTCATCGCGCCCCATATCGATCCGGAGCTCGCGCACCTGACGTATTCCATGCAGGAAGGGATTCTGGAGGTTGCCGCGCCCAATGTGACTAAGCGCCGCGGGGTGGAATGGTTGGCTGAGCACACCGGCGTCGCCCAGCAGGAGACGATCGCATTTGGGGATATGCCCAACGATATTGAGATGCTGCAGTGGGCAGGCTGTGGTGTGGCTATGGAAAACGCCCACCCGGAGGTTAAGGCGGCCGCGGATACGGTCACCGTGGCTAACCACCAGGCGGGCGTCGCAAAGGTGCTAGAGCGCTGGTTCTAGTCGGTGAAGATGTCTACCTTTTCCGTTTCGGTGTTGTAGACAATCTCGCCACCCTGGAACTTCACACGGATTTCCTTGCCATTCTTTTCCTCGTTGGAGGTAGGCAGGCCGAGCTTGGAGGCATTATCGCCCTCGGACCACTTCTTGGCAATCTCACCCGTCAACGCCTTGGTGCCGGATTCCTTGGAGGAGAGCACCACGCCATTCTGGAAGAGCTGGTAGAGGATCTTGCCGCCGTCGGTAGTATCCGGGCCGCCGACTGCCAGGCCTAGGACCGGACCGAAAGCGTTGAGGACGGAGGTCCAGGATTCCTTCAATCCCTCGTTGTTGGAGACCTGGACAACCTTATTGACAATCTCCGGGATATCGCCGGTGGTCAGGTTGCCCGCCACCTTCTGATCGGTATCAGGCTTCTGCAGGCGCTCATTGGCGATGAGCACGCCGAAGACGGCGGCAGCGATGCCAGCAAGGGCGGAGATAGTGGAGACCGGTACCTCGACCTCGCCAAGCGAGGACATGATTTCTCCGCCCACCTGTTGCGGGGTCTTGGGGGTATTTGGTTGCGGGGTCTTGGGGGTATTTGGCTGTGGAGACTCTTGCCAGTTCAGGTCCGTGCTGTTCTTGCCGGACTTGATGGCATCCGCCTTGCGCTTGGTATTCTTTCGAATCTCGTCCCAGTGGCGCGTGGTGTACTGGCCCGGGCAAGCCGTGTAGTGGAAATCGTTGTGGCCCGCGAAGGCCGGCACGGTGGCCGTGGTTCCTGCAGGGAACTTGGAGCCGTTGAATCCGCCGGAGTACAAGCTGGCCTTGCCCATTGGATCGATGCCAGAAATAGCGGCTTTCCAGCCGGCAATCTCCGCCACGGAGTTGAGCATCTCGCGGGAAGGCTCGGTTTCCTCGTAGTTGCCAATCATGGAAATGCCCCAGTTATTAGAGTTGAAGCCACCCACGTGGGCACCCTGTACGGCCTTGTCCAAGCCGCCGTAGCGGCCTTCGTAGATGGTGCCGAATTTATCCACCAGCACGTTATAGCCGATATCGCACCAACCCAGGGTCTGCGCATGGTAGTCGTAGGCACCGCGTACCTGTGCCGCTGCCTGTGCGCGGGTGTAGTTATTGGTACCCGCGGTGTGGTGCAGGGTCATGGCCTTGAGGCCATCGTCGTAGGTTGGCTCCTGGCAGCGCTTAGATTCGTCTGCTCCCCAGCCGGCGCGGGTGACTACCTTAGGCATGCCCGCGGTTTCTGCGGTGGGCTCGATGGCTTCGCCTTCTTGGGCGTTGCCGTCGATAAACACGGCGTCGAGATCCGCTACCTGGGTGCGCTCATCGGCCACGGGGGAGATATCGCCGACGTTGTACGCAAGCGGCGCGGGGCGGTTGGCATCAGCGCCCTTGGCGGCCTTGTCTAGGAGGGAGTCTTCCTTCTTGTCGAGGTTGGAACCGGTCACGAGGTCAACGTTGGCCATAGAAACCTGCACATCGTTGGTATCGCCCACGAAGATGAGTTCGGTGCCGTTCTTGCCCTCGGTGTAATTCATTGCATCCATGGGCAGCCACTCGCTCCAGGAACCGTCCTGCTGCTTGGAGCGGACGAAGGAGTTGATATCTCGCTTGCCCTCCCAGGTGACGGCGAACATGTTGAAGGTTTCGTCGCGGTGGAACTGCTTGACCGCGCGGCGGCTTTCGCCGTCGCCCTGAGCGGCTACGGCTGGGTCATCGATGACGATGGATTCGCCGTCACTGAAGCTGGAGGAGGAATTTTTGACCTCAATGGGACCGCCGTTGGCGGAGTCTTGGGTCTTGAGAACTTGCTGTCCGCCGAATGCGGCCGTCACGGCGAGTGCGATGGAGGTGACCGCCGCGATGACGGGGGTGGACCATTTTGACCTGGTGGGTACTAGTCGACGTCGTTGTTGCACTGTTATCTCCCTAGGGTTGTGCAGCTGTAAAAACGGTTGCCAAGAGTTAAGAGTTGATAGTGATGGTACGTTTGTGACTTCTGTGAAATCTGTTGCGACACGCCGATGCGCCGTGTCAGCTGCCGTAGTGCAATAAAGTGGAGGCCATGACTTCTTATGACCTCATCGTTGTTGGCTCTGGATTTTTTGGTCTAACGGTTGCCGAGCGCGCCGCTAGCCAGCTGGATAAGAAGGTGCTCATTGTGGAGCGCCGCAATCACCTCGGCGGCAATGCCTACTCCGAGGCCGAACCCACCACCGGAATCGAGGTGCACAAGTACGGCGCGCACCTCTTCCACACCTCTAATAAGCGCGTGTGGGACTACTGCAATAAGTTCACCGATTTCACCGACTACCAGCACCGCGTCTTTGCCATGCACGATGGCACCGCCTACCAATTCCCGATGGGCCTGGGTCTTATCAACCAGTTCTTCGGCCGCTACTACTCCCCGGATGAGGCCCGCCAGCTCATTAAGGATCAGGCTGGCGAATTCTCCCCGGAAGAGGCGCAAAACCTGGAGGAGAAGGCCATCTCGCTGATCGGCCGCCCGCTGTATGAGGCCTTTATCCGCGATTACACCGCGAAGCAGTGGCAGACCGACCCGAAGGAGCTGCCGGCGGCGAATATCACTCGCTTGCCGGTGCGCTATACCTTCAATAACCGCTACTTCAACGACACCTATGAGGGTCTGCCGGTCGACGGCTACGCGGCATGGCTAGAAAACATGGCTGACCACGACAATATTGAGGTCCGCCTGGATACCGATTGGTTCGAGGTGCGCGAAGAGTTGCGTGCCGAGTCCCCAGATGCGCCCGTGGTCTACACCGGCCCACTGGATCGCTACTTTGATTTTGCCGAGGGCGAGCTGGGGTGGCGCACCCTCGACTTTGACTTGGAGGTGCTGGATACCGGCGACTTCCAAGGCACCCCGGTGATGAACTACAACGATGCGGACGTGGACTACACCCGCATCCATGAGTTCCGCCATTTCCACCCGGAGCGCAAGGATAAGTACCCGAAGGACAAGACGGTCATTATGAAGGAATACTCGCGCTTCGCCGACAAAGGCGATGAGCCGTACTATCCAATCAATACCCCAGAGGACCGTACCAAGCTGGAGGCCTACCGTAAGCTCGCCGCCCAGGAGTCGAAGGATAATAAGGTTCTCTTCGGCGGCCGCCTGGGCACCTACCAGTACCTCGACATGCACATGGCCATTGCCTCCGCGCTGAGCATGTTCGACAACAAGCTGGCTCCGTTCTGGAACGAGGGTAAGGCGCTTGAGCAGGAGCGCGGCCACTAAGCCGAACTCCGTCAACAGAACACTTAACACTCAACACACCACCCAACACACCACACTATGGAGTGTTGGGTGGTGTGTTGTATGTAGTGTTGTGTAGTGTCGCGCAGACCGGGAAAATATGATTGACCTGCGAAATCATCCCGTACTGTGAGAATTTCGGACAAGGAACGCGCATGAACACTACACAACACCCCACAGTGTGTGTAGTGTTGTGTGTAGTGTTTGAGGGTGTTCAGGAGCGTTGAGCGCTGATAGGGGGTGAGTGATTGTGGTCTGGGACGATGACCAGGCGGAAATCGCCGAGATCATTGGAAGCCTGCGATCTCAGGACACCGATACGCGCGCCGTTGAGGTCAAGGCAGCTGTGGGAGGTTTTCCCAAGAAGCTCGTTCGCTCTATCTCTGCATTTGCTAACGGGACCGGTGGAATCATCATCTTAGGGCTGGATGAAGACAACGGGTTCGTTACGGTACCAGGCTTTGATGCTACTGCCATGGCGGATGCCCTGGCTGGCGCATGCGCAGACCTCGTAACCCCGTCGGTTCGCGCCCAGATCGACATTGTTGAGTGGGAGGGCGCGAGCATTGTCGTTGGCACCATTCCCGAATGTGCTCCTTTTGAGAAGCCTTGCTGGGTCGTTTCCCAGTCGAAGTATCACGGCAGCTATATCCGGGTCCATGATGGGGACCGCGTACTAAAGCCATACGAGATTGACCGGCTGGAGGAAAACAAGACCCAGCCGGAATGGGATCTGGAGCCGGTTCCGGCTGCTGACATCGACGATCTGGATCCTGACATTGTGGCCGAGATCTTGGCCCGCGAGCGCTCCATCCATGAACGCATTTTTGGACGGTTGAGCGATGAAGAGGCGATGTTAGCGCTCCACCTGATTACCCGGAACGACAACGGAAAACTAGTGCCAACTCTGGGCGGGCTTATGGCAGCGGGCACTTATCCGCAACAGTTTTTCCCGCGGCTCAACGTGACCTTTGCAGCATATCCCGGCACCGATAAAGCGGCCGGGATGGGCAAGCAGCGCTTCCTCGACAACGAAAGTCTGGTGGGGCCCATTCCGATGCTGGTCGCGGATGCCGTGCGGGCAGTCCGACGCAATATGCGCGTCGGAGGCGTAATCGAGGGAGTCTTCCGTAAGGACTTGCCGGACTATCCTCCGGGGGCTGTGCGCGAGGCAGTCGCTAATGCGCTTATGCACCGTGACTATTCGCCGCAGGCGCGGGGCACGCAAATACAAGTGAACCTTTATGTCGACCGGCTGGAGATCCTCAACCCCGGTGGTCTTTATGGAACGGTCACCGTTGATCGATTGGGCACTGCGGGTATGTCTAGCGCGCGCAATCAACATTTGTCTGCGTTGCTGGAGGTGACTCCTGCCGGTGACGGAGATGGGTACGTTGCGGAAAATCGTGGTACCGGATATATCGAGATTCTCGACCAACTGGAACAGCAGCTGCTGCCGCCGCCGGTACCACGGGATTCATTGACCGAATTTGAACTCACCTTTGCGCGGCGAAATCCGACTACCCCGGAGCGCACCGCGGCGTTGGGCGGCGGAACCCGCGGGCGCGTGCTCGACTATCTTCGCGAACACAGGACAGCGTCCAGCCGCGAATTGGCAGGGGCTGCAGGGCTGTCCCTCAACGGAGTGCGCAGGATCATCAACGAACTTGTTGAGGAAGGCGTCATCGTGCGCACTGAGCCGCTGAAGAGCCCGAAGCAGCGCTATCGGCTGCAGGGCTAACCACGGTGTTCAACGTCACCTTACCTTGTTCGCGCGCCGCCGCTGAATACCTTGGCGCGAATTTCTCCATCTGTTCAAGCACAAGCTTGATGGCCTCCGGCGCCTTGTCCGGTGGATACTTGTAGTCGCGTAGCAACCTGCGGACCGAGCGGCGTAGTTTCGCGCGTACGTCATCGCGTACTGTCCAGTCGGTCTTTGCATCGCGACGCAGCATGGAAACGAGCTGGCGTGCGATTTCAGCAAGAACTTCGTCGTCCATGAGCTCGGTTGCGGATTCGTTTGTCGACACCGCATCGAAGAAGGTGAGCTCGTCATTGCCTAGTGGCGGGGTGAATTGTTCACCGCGCTTGCTTTCCTTGACAATCTCCTTGGACAGGCGGATGAGTTCGGCGATGATTTCAGCGGCCGTGAGCTGCTGATTGGTGTACCGATTCATCAGCTCGGTGATCCGCTCGGAGAACTGCTTGGAGCGCAGCTCGTTGTTTCCTGTGGCGGTGCGGGCTTCCTGCTGGAGCTGGCGGCGCAACGCATCAATGAGCAACGAGACCTCAGAGGGGGATTGTTTGTCCTTGAACAGGTCGACGGTGAGATCCTGCAAGTTCGGAATCTCAATCCCGGCCTGGCGGTAGATGTCGATGACACCGGTGGCCTCAGCCGAATCAACGACCAGCTTGCCTAGGGTGTTACGGATGGAGTCACTAATCGGCTCTCCGTTGGCGACACGGTCGCCTGCATCGAGCTTGATGAGCCAGTTCTTGACCTCGGAATAGAACTGCACGCTCGGACGGAATTCATCGGCGGCAGGGCTGTTGGACGCAAGCGCCCATGCACGCGCGAGCCTTCCAGCCTGACGCTTGAACTCATCAGCAACAGGACGCGCGTTTGGCTTCTCGGGGTCGTAGTTGCCTTCGGTTCTTGGATTGCGAAGGAAACCAGTGACGTCGAGCAAAGCGCGGCGAAGGTTGGCGTCATCGATGAAAGCGGTGTTCTTCCATTCGATTCCCACAATGTCGTCGAGACGAGCCAGGAATCCCTTCGCCAGATTGAGCGCTTCTTCGACGTCCTGTCCCGTGACCTTCGTGCCGTCGTCGGAGGGGTTGAGTGTGAACTCAGCCAGCGCCTTCTCCAGGTTTTCGACCAGCGGAGCATAGGCGACAAGGAGGCCATCCTGCTTGTCCCGGAACGTGCGGTTGACGCGGGCGAGGGTCTGCATGAGTAGCGCGCTCTTGAGCGAGCGGTCAATGTAGAGCGTATGCAGAGGCGGCGCATCGAAACCGGTGAGCATCATGGACTGAACGATGGCGATTTCCAGCTCGTCGTCAACATCCTTGATGCGGTTCTTCACGGCCTTGAGCGCACTCGGGCGGCGCATATGGACCTTGAGCTCATCCGGATCGGACGGCGCGGCAGAGTAGATGACCTTGATTTTTCCCTTGTCATCGGCATCCGAGTGCCACTCAGGGCGCAGCGCCACGATCTTGGAGTAGAGGCGTGCTGCGATGGAACGCGTGGCGGTCACGATCATGGCTTTGCCCGGTGCACCGATGAACTCCCGCATGTTCTCGCGGCGGTCTTCCCAGTGGCGAACAAAGTCCTCAGCGAGCGCATCCAAGCGGTCGTCGGAACCGTAAATGATTTCCAACGCGGCGACGGAGCGCTGAATCCGGTCGCGCTCGACTTCGTCGAGACCCGTGAGCACTTCCTCAGCGGTGTCATCAATCTCGTCATCGGTAATCCCAGCAATGCGCTTGAGCGGGATGAGGCGCGGCTCGAAGTAGACGGGAACGACGGCACCGTCCTCGACGGCGCGGTTCATGTCGTAGACATCCACGTCGTCACCGAAGACCTTTCGCGTATCGCG
Organism: Corynebacterium sp. LaCa54; assembly: GCF_046717495.1. Lineage (NCBI taxonomy): Bacteria > Bacillati > Actinomycetota > Actinomycetes > Mycobacteriales > Corynebacteriaceae > Corynebacterium > Corynebacterium sp. LaCa54. The sequence goes on along the minus strand of NZ_CP177115.1, from coordinate 2,314,510 downwards.
GTCCCATTCCTTAAGCGGGGTACCGGTAAACGCCAGCATGGTGGCATTCGGTAGTGCACTACGCAGGTGCTGTGCGTAACCATCGGCGGCGGTATCGCCAAAGCCATAGTGGGAACGGTGTGCCTCGTCGACGATGACCACGATGTTGCTCCGGTCAGAGAGCAACGGGTGCTCGGTCTCACGCAACTCACCCTGGCCGTTCAAGCCAAACTTCTGGAGGGTAGAGAAGTAAATACCACCAGAGGTCTTCTGTGACAGCAGCTCACGCAACTCAGCACGCGACTCGATATTGCGCGGTGCCTCCGGCAGGATGGTGGACCGGTTGAAGGTCTCAAAGAGCTGCTCATCCAGTTCCGTGCGGTCATTGAGCACAATGACGGTCGGGCTGAGCATCTCCCGCCGACGCATAATCTTGGCGGTGTAGAGCTCCATCTCCATGGACTTGCCCGCACCCGTCGTGTGCCAGATGACGCCAGCGCGCTTGTCGCCGCGCGCCGCCGTGATCGTGGAACCCACAGCCTTGGTCACCGCGAAGTACTGGTGCGGCTTCGCTATGCGCATGACCAGGCCCTCGGCCGTGTCATCGAACGCCGTGAAGTCACTGTAGAGCTGCCCAAAACGCTCCACATTAAACAGACCATCAAGCAACAGGTCCAGCTGCGTGACCGGCTCGCCGGCCACAACCATGTTGTTGGGGTCTACCGGGCTGCCGTCCTCATCCACGTTCCACGGCGCAAAGTGGTTCCACGGAGTGAACGGCGTGCCGTACTTCGCGCTGAGGTCATCCGAAGGAATCACAATATTGGCAAAGCGGAAGGCCATGCCGAATTCCTTGACGTAGGTCTGCAGCTGGTTGTACGCGCCCTCGACGGAGGTATTCGCGCCCGTCTTCTTCAGCTCAATAAACGCCAGCGGCATGCCGTTGACGTAGCAGACCACATCGAAGCGACGCTCGCCGTCCAGGTTCGCAATGGTGACCTGGTTGAGTGACAAGTAGTCATTCTTGTGGGGCTGCGAGGACAGAAAGTAGATGGTCGGGTTCTGGATATTGCCCTCGTGGTCGATGTACTCGATACCGCGATAGCCTTCCACCAGAATCTGGTGAATGCGCCGATTCTCCGCAATCGCGGACTGTGACTTCGGCGTGATGACCTCACCGATCGCCTGGTCGAGGTACTCCTCCGGTACATCTGGGTTGAGGTTGCGCACGGCATTGCGCAAACGCCCGCGCAGCACGATGTCATTCCAGGCGTCGCGCTCGCCGGAGCCCGGCGCAAAGTCCGGGCCGTGGCCGGCCTGCCATTCCAGTTCCGCCAGGTGGTCCTGAACAATGAGTTCGAGGGATTCTTCGCTCAGCATGAGCTTCTCCTTAGGAGTTGTAGGGATAGGGGTGCTTAGCTTTCCGACGCCGCCGTGCCCGCAACGTTCTCCGCCTCACCGACCGTAATGCGGCCACTCATGAGGAGGGGAAGGAGCTCGTCGCGGGTGCGGGCGAGGACTTGGTTTTCATTTCGAAGCGCCGTAGCCTTCTTGAGGAGCGCGTCTGCGAGCTGCCTGTACTCTGTCGAAGCGCTTTCGGAGGGCCAAGGAACCGCAATTTCCTTGAGGTCGTCGGCTGCAATCCGTTGACGTCCAGAGGTGCCGGTAAGTGCTTTGTACCCAAAGCTACGGAATTCGGGGCTGCTGATAATGGCATGGATTGCAGCGGCAGGGATGCCTTCCTTGGGACGGAAGACGATGTATTCGGTAGAACCCATTCCCACTTCGTCATCCTCAAGGAAGTCGACAATCGCCATCTTGCCGTTCTCAAAACACGGGGTGATGCGCGCGAGAAGGACGTCACCGTTCCTGAACTTGGTGCCTCCTTTGGTCTCGCGCTTTCCCCAGCGGTCCACAATCAATCCGTACTCCGGAAGATCCTTCATCTCCAGGAAACTACATTCATCGCTTTGCGGCTTTAACGTGCGGGGATTGACGTCGGCGATACTGGAAATCGGCTCAGTAGAACTAACTCCGGTGTTGGTGATGGCATGCCACTGAGCATGCAGCAGCTCCTGAATCTTGTGAATTGCTAACTGGTTAGCGGCGATTTTGTCGTCGAGGGATGCCAATGTCCGCCCGATTGGGCGTTGAACTTTAAGTTCTGGAAGTGTTATTTCCCAATTGGGCAACGTGGTGATCGGCAGACGGTTTACGGTTGCCCCATATAGGGTGTTTTGGGCAATCTTTTGCTGCCATTTCGGGGAAAGCCAATAGTAGAGTAGGAAGGTCGGATCGACGACTTCTGGGTTCGGTCGAAGCAGTGCCATACGGCGACCGAGGGCTGCATCGATGTCAGGCGGCATTAACGCGGCTTCCCCGAGCCGAGTTTCATAAGAAAATAGAAGGTCGTTTTCTCGTGGCGTTACTCGACGAGTCCAACGCTGAAAGTCTTCGTCATCGATGAAATCGGATTCGTCGAGAATTAAGCGTCCGTTTTGGAGTGAGCTGATGTTCAGGAAGTATTTCCCCTCTTCACGTCGTTTGGGTGTCGCGTGAGGACCATCAAAGACTTCACCAATTTCGCGGATTCGTAGCTTTGGCATTACTTCAACCTCCCCAGCTGTTCGCGCACAGCCTTGTCAAGGCGGGCGGCGTCGTCAAGCGCGGCGGTGAGCTCGCCGGTGAGGCGGGTGATTTTCTCGTCGATGGGTTCGTCGTCTTCCTCGGCCTCGGCGAAGCCGACGTAGCGGCCGGGGGTCATGGCGAAGCCGGCGTCGCGGATGTCGTCGAGGGAGGCGGACTTGCAGAAACCAGCAATGTCTTCGTAAGCCTCGCCCTCCGGTGCGGAGGTGCGGCCGCGCCACAGGCGGAAGGTGTTTGCAATCTTCTGGATGTCCTCGTCGCTGAAGGAGCGCTCCGTGCGGTCAATCATGTGGCCGAGCTCGCGGGCATCAATGAAGAGCACCTGGTTGGTGCGGTCGATGGTGCCTTTGGAACCGGCCTTTTTGTCCTTGGCAAAGAACCAGACGCAGACCGGAATCTGCGTGCCGCGGAAGAGCTGTGCAGGAAGTGCGATGACGCAAGAGACGATGTCGTCTTCGACCATGGCCTTGCGGATATCGCCTTCACCGGAGGAGTTCGACGTCATCGTGCCATTGGCCATGACGACGCCGGCCTCACCCTGAGAAGTGAGCTTGGAGATAATGTGCTGCATCCACGCGAAGTTTGCATTGCGCTTGGGCGGAACGCCGTACTTCCAGCGGGAGTCTTCCTCGTTGCGGGACCAGTCCTTGATGTTGAACGGTGGGTTGGCCATGACGTAGTCCATCTGCTTGCCCGGATGAATGTCGCGGGCAAAGGTGTCGGCCCAGCGCTCGCCGAGGCCAGCGGAGCTAATAGCGTGGATGGCCAGGTTCATCTTGGCCATGCGCCAGGTGCGCTCGTTGAGCTCCTGACCGTAGATGGCCAAAGCAGTGCGGTCCTTTTCCGTGGTTTCGAGGAACTTCTCAGCCTGCACGAACATGCCGCCTGAGCCGCAGCACGGGTCATAGACGCGGCCCTGGGTCGGCTCCAGGATTTCCACGAGAGTGCGGACGACGGGGCGGGGAGTGTAGAACTCGCCGCCACGCTTGCCCTCAGCACGGGCGAACTTCTCCAGGAAGTATTCATAGACCTCACCCAGCAAATCGCGGGCGCGCTCAGGACCCTCCGCGGTAAAGCGTGTGGTGCTGAACAAGTCGATGAGTTCGCCCAAACGACGCTGGTCAACGCTATCCGAGGCGAAGTTCGTGGGCAGGGTACCTAATAGCGACTCATTGTCCTGCATGAGCTGCTTCATCGCGTTATCGATGAGCTTGCCAATGGACTGGTACTCCTGGCCAGCGTCGGCCGACTTACCCTTCGAGTTGTCGCGCAGGAAGGTCCAGCGAGCGATGGGGTCGACCCAGAAAACGTTTTTCTCACGGTAAGCGTCGATATCCTCCAGGTCTTCCTGGATGTACTCTTCGCTATCGCCGTGCTCCTCGCCTTCGGCACGCAGCTCCGCGCGCCGGGCATCGAAAGCATCAGTGACGTATTTGAGGAACACCAGTCCTAGGACGATGTCCTTGTACTGGGATGCGTCCATGGAACCGCGCAGCTTGTCTGCTGCCTTCCATAAAGTGTCCTTGAGCTCTTTGAGGGTGGTGGCGGAGGCAGACTCTACGTTCTGCTCATCCTTGACTGAGTTAGTCATTTTTCTCCTTAGATATAACGGTGTTTGTGCGTTTGAATGTTGAACTCTGTTATTAACCTGGCGGGGATTGTGCACGAGATTCAGCGATGGTGACAGCACCGGTACCTATCGAAATAGTGAGGTTGTGCCGTAGAACATCGATGCTCCTTAGCTGCTCAACCAACTGGCGACGCCGTGCGCCGAGCTGTTGCTCGACTGTGCTGAGGTCTTCCGCATTCTTGCGAGGCAATACGGGGAAGTACACCGATGCCAACTCGGAGGAGACAGCTTCGTTAATAGCCTTCTCTACGAGGTAAGGAAGGCAGACCTGTTCCAAGGGAGTGTGGCTGCGTCCACGGAAGGTGCGGCATCGTAGTGCTTGAGCCGGTGCAGTGACTAGCTTGCCGCCTTCCTCATCGATGAGCGCGCGTGGTCTTGGGTTCTTGATGAAGACCACGTCCCCTGGTTCTGTGAGGGTGCCGCGCGGTGCAATGTCTTCCAGCCGGAGACGATCGATGCAACGTGCGCCCTGTGGAGTGCTCCCCAGAATTTCGGGTTCACCGATGAGTTCCAGTTTTGCTACTGCTTCAGGGGCGAGATCATGTTCGGCAATGCGGGATCCGCTGAGTTTCTGCAGTACCCCAGTGCGAGCGTTGGTCGCGGCCTTCCACGGTAGGTACTCAAGGCGCGTTGCCCCCGATTCAGCGCGCATACCAATCTTTGGCTGCGCGTCCTCCAGCCCTGCTGAACTGATGTCTAATCCTGCTTGATGCGCGGTATGCATGAGATCGGCGGCGGAGGACGTCGACGTAGAAGAAAAGACCGAGTCATCGAGAGAATGAGTACGACTGCGCCAGGCATCAGCGGCGCGAAGAATACGACCGCGGACAAAGGCGTGCTTGCGTGCTTCATCCGGTGTGGCGAGCATGGTTGCCCAGTCTGAGACGAGACCGGGTCTCTTAAGGTCCGGCACGTCAGCGATAACCACAGCAGCATCGGCAGGGTTGCCTATGGCCTCGCGATTAGGGCGCTTGAGAATCCATAGTGCGCCCTGCTGCTGTCCGCGGTCCGGAAAAATACCTCGGGGCAGCCGTGCGCTGTAACGCAGCGGTGCAATTGCGCCGGTTTCGGTCGGTGCGAGGAACCGCCGTCGGACGACCTGCGCTAAAGAGTCCTCGATAAGCATGTCTGCGGTGGAAATGCAGAACATTGCACCGCGCTCGTCTAAGTTGTCGAGCAAGTCCTGGAGGTGCTCGAAGTATTCGGGCGCATTCTTGAGAGGGGAAGGAGCAGCGTGAACGAGGAGAGAATTCGCTGGGATCTCCTCGCTAGCGTCGATGAATTCCACGTTTCGGCACGCTAGTTCGGCCCAATAGAGAGAGTCTGGTGCGCAGTCTTTTCGATATCCGATGCTGAGCGCCAGTGTCTCTTCGAGTTCCCGGGTGAGTCCAGTGACGAAACCTAGGCTGTATTCATCAGTAGGGATGATAGGTGGAGTTGGGTTCTCTAGCGTGAGGGCTTCCGATACTGCTTGCATAGCGCGGGAAGTAAATCGGGAAGAGAGTGTGACCTGGCGCTGAGCACTGAGGTCATCTGCAAGACGGGCGAGCGCGGCCGCGGGCCCGAAAGCTGCCTCGGCTACCTGCTCTGCTGCTTTTGCGATATCAGCTTCAGGGGCATCAGAAGGAATGTTGTCTGCTGCGCGCTGGTACGCCGCGGTAAGAGAGTCGATTACTGCAGCAGAGGGCGAAAAATCCTGAGGGGAGTAAGCCGTGTTGCAGTTCAAAAGGCCCAATGCCGCGCGTGCCGGATTGCGGAGCAGCATTCGGTAGAGCGAAGAATAGAAGAGGGCATCTTCAACGGCTGTGTCGCGGCGGCCGAGCTTGGTTGCTCGCAGCCAGTCTTGGATTTCGGTGATGGCGTAGTAGGGGTGGCCATCATGTTCTCCGGAAGGGGATGGGAAGGGCGCGATGGATTCTGAGTTAAAGCGCTGAATCCACTCGTTGACCGCGGGGCGCGTAACGCCGGTCAGCCGGGCGACATCGGCGAGTGTCAGTGTTGCGGTCACTTGAGGCCTCCTTTCATAGGGTAGTGATGGGGAATAAGGGCGAGCGGTCATTGCTGATTGCTCTGTCCACTACGTTAAAGGAACTCGAGTGAAGTAAACAGCTTTTAGTATGGTAATCGTCCTGAAGGGGGCTTAAGGCTGTTTAATTAATACTAAAAAGTGTTGCCCGAGAGTGGTTTGGTTTTCGTGGGGATCGGGCTTCAAAAGCGCATGACTTGCTGACGTGTTCGGTCAGATCCGGTGCTAAAGCAGGGGATTGATGTGCACTTTGTGGCCGATTTCCTGCTTGTAAACGTGTTGGCTCGGGCCGTCTGTCGATGTCGACATGTGCATGGTTATCGTCTCCGCGCTGAGCATGTTCGACATCAAGCTGGCTCCGTTCTGGAACGAGTGCAAGGCGCTTGAGCGGGAGCGTGGCCACTAAGCGCTATGCTTGATCACCTCTCAGGAAAGGAGGTGACGGTATGGCTGATCGCCGCATGTGGAAAATGTCGCCGGAGCGGCTGCAAGAGCATCTAAAATTGCGTAGCCGTGCATCGCGCATTCCCGATAAAAAGAAGGAACAGTCCAAGAAGGCCTGCCGGAACTCCCGGCGGGCCTTCCCGCATTTTCGGTGCAGAAAACTATTGGGTTTAACCCAACCGTTTGACTTAACCCACCGTTAACCTGTAAAGTTAACGTCAGGTTAATACTTAGCAAACGGGACAATAATCCGAGAAAGGGGATAACAATGAACCAGTTTGAAACCCTGCGTCAGGATCTGCACGAAAACTACGGCCACGAGTACACCGCCGCAGAAATCGATGCCAAGCTCGATGAGGTTATTGCCAAGCACACCAAGAAGGCTGAGCTCGAAGAATTCGTGCCGCTATTGGTGGAGCGTGAGGTGCGTGAATACTTCGGCGCTCACCGCCTTCATATCCGCTTTGCCGCCGGTACTAATAATGCGCTGGCCCAGGCTGCGGCGGAACTGACCCGCAAGCACGCCGGCGAGGCCCTCTTTGTGGATACCGCCGTTGCCCACCCAGAAAACGAGGCAGAAGGCCACCTCGCCCATGTCATGAACGAGCGCGGTATGGGTGAGGCTCCAAATAAGTACCTTGATGAGGTGCGGACGGTAGCGATGCCGGATTATATCGTGTTCCTAGGCCGTGAGGTCGAACGCGATGAGGCAGGCAAAGACATCAAAATCTGGGATATTCCTACCGCGGATACCGTAGAGCAGGCGCGCGAATTGGCCGATGACCTCGAAGCCCGCGTGCTCTACATGCTCAATAAGCTGGGCATTGATCCGGTCACTGAGCCGGTTAACGCCTAAAAGCGATACGGGTTCGGTAGCTGGGAGGAGACATTGTTGTTGGCCACCCAGAAGCCCGCAAACCTATAGGGCATATAGTGCGTGCCCATGCCGGGGCGCCATTCCGGCGTGCCCAATAGCGGGGGAGTCTGGCGGTCGCGCTGTGGATATAGCCTTTCTGGCAGCGCACCCACCAGTGGGTGGTAGTCCTCTAAGAGGCGAGCGAAGGCGAAGTCAAAGTCATCTCGCGAAAGGTCCTGAGATAGGTTACTAATGCGCTGGGTCATCTGGCGGAGGCTGGCGTTGTCGGGTTGACGGGAGAGGGCCGTTTGGGCGTCGTTAAGCAGCCATTGCGTCTCGCCGGCGCGTACCGCAGTATCGCCGTCGCAGAATTTTTCCAGGGAATCTATCTGCGCTGCGGCCGTATGGATCTGCTTGAGCGCCTTATAGGACTCCTTGATGGAGGCGGCATGCGAGGAAAAGTCCTGGACGTGTTCTAAGGCCTTGAGCGTCGGCCGCGCATCGGTGTACTGATTGACTAGGAAACGCCACTGGACCCTGAGGGAATCGCCCGCCAAGGGGGATTGCAGGGCATTAATGCGCGCCTCCGTGCGCTCGATGAGCTCCTCGGCGCTATCGCGAACTCCCGCAATATAGTCAAAGCGCTTGCGCAGGCGGGCGCGGCGGGTGAGCAAGTAAGTAATGAGCCCCACCGCGGCGAGGACCACGATCACTGACGTGGTGGCAATGAACATAGACCACGTGGGCGCCTCCTGCGCATATTGCCGGCGCACGGTCGGATCCGCGGCGGCGCGCGTGGCCAAGATCATGCCGACGGTATAGTCATCGTCCTCCAGCGCCGGCCGCATCTGATCCAGGATGCCGTCCACGCGGCCGGCGTCATAAATCTTGATGTCTCGGCACACTTGGGCGCCACAGCGCACGGCCATGCTATTGGGTTCAAAGCCCACGGCGATAACGAGTACATTCTTCTGCAGCTCACCGTTGCTGATGAATTGTGGGTGCTCGCGCGCCAAGTCATGCAACAGGGTGCGGGAAAAATCCTCGCCCGAATTCGGATACGTGGCGTAGACAACCTCGTGCACGGAATCTGGAAGGTGCATGGACTGCGCTTGTGATTTCACGGCCTCTTCGTCCGAAGAGCTTAGAATCTGGGCGTGGTCCAAAAAATCCACCGCGGGCTTGTCCTCCGCGAGGGCGGCGGGTGCGCTAGCTGCAGCAAAAAGACCTACTACTGCCGCGCAAGGAACCCATCTCATGATGTTCCATCCTACGGGCTCCGCGTGTAAACCGTAGTACTTATGCAAAAGCAACTACGCTAAATCGCTGACTACTGTTTATACCGTTTGGAGAATCGAAGTTATCGTGACTGCCAACAACACCCAGGCCCATGAGCCCCTGCAGCGCATTCTGCTGCCTAAGCGCGGCGAGCCCTTTGATGTGCGGATGCTCTACCTCATCGAGGCCGAGCAAAACCGCGAACGCCTCAGTTGGTTTAACCGCACGTCCGTAACCATCCCGGCCGGCGAGGAAGCCTCTTTTGAAACCTACTTCAACGCCTTCCCGGCCTCCTATTGGCGCCGCTGGTCCCAGCTGCGCTCCGTTATCCTCAGCCTGGACATTGAGGGCCAGGCAAATATTTCCCTCTACCGCTCCAAGCAGGATGGCCAGCGCATTTCCGTGGCCAACCACCTGGTAAGCACCGGCCACCATGAGTTCGAGCTGCCACTCAAAAACTTCGAGGACGGCGGCTGGCTGTGGTTCGATATCACCGCCGAGCAGGACACCACGCTTGCCGACGCCGCCTGGTGCTCCCCCCACGCCCCCGGCCCGCAGGTGCTGCCGGACGGCACCGAGCAGCCGGCCCAAGACAAGCGCGTGGCGGTAGGCATTCCCACTTTCAACCGCCCGACCGATGCCGTAGCAGCCCTTAAGGCATTGGCCGAGGACCCAGTAGTCGATGAAATCATCGACTTCGTCCTCATGCCGGACCAAGGCAACCAGCACCCTGCTGATGAGCCAGGCTATGACGAGGCAGTCGCTCACTTTGGCGAGCGCTTCCGCGAGTTCCGCCAGGGCAACCTGGGCGGCTCCGGTGGCTACTCCCGCATCATGTACGAGGCGCTGGAAAATACCGATTCGCCCTTCATCCTTTATATGGACGATGACATCGCCATCGAACCGGATTCCGTGCTGCGCGCGGTGCAAGCGGCCCGTTACGCTGCCAAGCCGATTATCGTCGGTGGCCAAATGCTTAACCTGCAGGAGCGCTCCCAGCTGCGCACTACCGGCGAGCGCGTCAACCGTGCCGATTTCATGTGGGGTGCGGCACCGCACGCCGTCTACGACCACGACTTTGCCAAGTACCCGCTGCGCGCCATCGGTACCCGCGAAACTCACCTAGATCCCAAGAAGTACGATTCCCGCGCGCTGCACCGCCGCGTTGACGTGGAGTACAACGGCTGGTGGATGTGCCTCTTCCCGCGCATTGTGGCAGAAACCAACGGCCAGCCGCTGCCGCTCTTTATCAAGTGGGACGATACCGAGTATTCCCTGCGCGCAGCGCGCAATGGCTTCCCCACGGTGACCTGGCCAGGTGCCGCCATCTGGCACATGGCTTGGGCCGATAAGGATGATGCCATTGACTGGCAGGCCTATTTCCACCTGCGCAACCGCCTCATCGTTGCCGCGATGTACCACGAGGGACCGGCCAAGGGCATTACCAAGTCCATCTTCAAGTCCACCCTCAAGCACACCATGTGCATGGAATACTCCACCATGGCCATCCAGATTGAAGCTATGCGCGACTTCCTAGCGGGGCCGGACCATCTCTTTGACATCCTGGAGTCCTCGCTGCCGCGCATCGCGGAAATCCGCAAGAACTATTCCGATGCTGTTATTTTGGAATCCGCAGATGAGCTGCCCTCTCCCACCGGCGCGCCGGGTGTGCCTACGCGCAATATCGGCGGCCGCCTAGCCAAGATTAAGAAGATCCCGTGGGCCATCAAGGGCCTCAAGCACCTCGTGAGCAAGGAAGACGCTGCGCACCACGAGGCGCCTCAGCTTAACCTCACTCCGGACGAGGCCCGGTGGTTTACCCTTTCCCGCGTGGACTCTGCCACCGTCTCTACCGCAGGTGGCACCGGTGTGGCCTTCCGTAAGCGCGACCGCGACTTGGCCAAAGACCTCGTATCGCAGACCCGCGAGCTACTGAAGGAGATCGAGGAAAACTTCGATGACCTGCGCGCTGAATACCGTGCGGCGCAGCCGGAGCTGACCTCGCGCGAGTCCTGGAAGAAGGTCTTTGATGCCCAATAAACTTTCCGTAGCAGAATCGCGCGTCCTCGAATCCATCCAGGGTGCGGCCTTTGACGTGCCCGGCGTGCTTCCTACCGCCCGCGGGCTCAGCCACTGGGGCGAGCATGCCCTGGGCTGGATGGGCAGCGCTGCGGTAGGGGCGGGCGTCGACAAGCGCCGCCGCGAGGGCTGGATCCGGGTGGGCGCTGCTGCTTTTCTCGCGCACGCCGCTAGCGTGGTGCTCAAGCGCATCGTGCGCCGCAAGCGCCCCGATTATCCGTACGTGCGCGTGGGGGTAAAGACTCCCTCCAAGCTATCTTTTCCCAGTTCGCACGCGACCTCGACTACTGCATTCCTGGTGGCGGCGAGCCGCCTTACCGGCTGCAAGGCGCCGCTTCTCGGCGTGCCAGTCATGATGGCATCGCGTATGGTCCTCGGAGTGCACTACCCAACAGATACGGCAGTGGGTGCGGCCATCGGCGCTGCTACCGCAGAGGTCGTGATGAAAGGAATGAAGCATGAGTGATGATGGAAACCAGCACTTTTTCCATTCGGAACCGCACACCTCTGGCGTAGATACCGGCCGCAAGCGCAAGCCGCCGAAGAATCTTGTCGATGGCATGATTAAGGCCCTGCGTCCCAAGCAGTGGGTCAAAAACGTTCTCGTGCTGGCGGCCCCCGCCGCGGCCGGCGCCGATGCCCTATTTCACGGCCGCGTGCTTGTCGATGTCCTCTTGGCCTTCGTCGTCTTCTGCCTCGGCGCTTCCTCCATCTACCTGATCAATGATGCGAAGGACTGGCGCGAGGATCAGGAGCATCCGACCAAACGCTTCCGCCCGATTGCCTCCGGCGTGCTGCCCATCAAGCTCGCCTATGTCATGGCCGTGGTGCTCATCTGCTTGTCCATCGGGCTATCCTTCCTTGCTACCGCTGGCCCGCAGCTGGCAATTGTGATGGCGATTTATATCGCGTTGCAATTGGGCTATTGCTTCGGTTGGAAGCACATGCCGGTGATTGATATCGCCCTGGTTTCCTCCGGCTTCATGCTGCGCACCATGGCCGGTGGCGTGGCTGCAGGCATCGAGCTTTCGCAGTGGTTCCTGCTGGTGGCGGCCTTTGGCTCGCTATTTATGGCCTCAGGCAAGCGCTACTCGGAGATCCTTCTTGTGGAGCAAACCGGCGCGAAAATCCGCAAGTCCCTGGAAGGTTATACGCCTACCTACCTGCGCTTCGTGTGGACGCTAGCCGCCACCGCGGTGGTTATCTGCTACACCCTCTGGGGCTTCGAGCTTGCTAACGATGCCCAGACCGGTGGCGTGTGGTACCAAGTCTCCATGGTGCCGTTTACCATCGCCATCTTGCGCTATGCGGCCGATGTGGACCGCGGCCAGGGTGGCGCTCCGGATGAGATTGCACTGGAGGACCGCACTTTGCAGGTTCTCGCTTTGGCTTGGCTCGCTTGCATCGCCATGGCGGTGTATATCATGCCGTTGTTCTAGACACAGCTGAATCGATATAGAAATTTTCCGCGGGGCTGATAAACTTTCTTCCCGTGCTTAACACCGACCACAAGAGTATCGCCCGCTGGAGTACCCCGGCGGTCGTTCTTGTGATCGGTGTTTTATCTTTGTGGGGCGGTTTTGCGCGCCGCTGGATTTCCGATGACGGACTCATTGTCCTGCGCACCGTGCGCAACCTCGAAGCCGGAAATGAGCCCGTGTTCAATATGGGCGAACGCGTAGAGGCCAATACCTCCACGCTGTGGCAGTACCTCATTTTCCTGGTGCGCTGGGTGACCCACGCAAACCTAGAAGGCATCGCCATTTACTTGGGGCTCATTCTGGCGGTCGCGGCAATGGTAGTCGGTACGGGCGCTGCGGCAAGCATGCGCACTGGCGCCGTTCTTCCGGCCGGCGCGCTAGTGTATCTGGCCCTGCCGCCGGCCCGAGACTTTTTTACCTCTGGCCTGGAATGGGGCTTGTGCATCTTCTATCTCGCTATGCTGTGGCGGCTTTTGCTGCGTTGGACGCGCCCGCGCCGCCACTCTGGGAGCAATAGCGATGCCTATTGGCTCGCCTTCTGGGCCGGATTGTCCTGGCTGGTGCGCCCAGAGCTCGCTTTATACGGCGGTCTGGTGGGAATCGTGCTTCTTGTATCCCACCGCTCGTGGAAGATTCTTGCCGCCGCGGTGCCGCTGCCGTTGGCCTATGAGATTTTCCGCATGGGCTACTACGGTCTACTAACCCCGCACACGGCCGTGGCTAAGTCTGCGGCTGGGGCCGAATGGGGCAAGGGGTTTACCTACCTGGCGGATTTTGTCGGCCCATACTGGCTCTTCCTGCCGCTTATCGTGCTCGCCGTGGCAGGTCTATGGAAGGCAAATCTGCGCCCCACCGCGGTGCGTTCTACTGCCACCGCTATTTATCTCTTTGAAGGCACTGCGCTCATTCACACGCTCTACGTGCTGCGCGTGGGAGGAGATTTCATGCACGGCCGCATGCTTTTGCTCCCACTTTTTGCGGCACTGCTTCCCATTTTTGTGGTCAGCGTTCGAGTATGGATAGCCTCCGTTTTCTGTGCGGTATGGGCGCTAGTTATCGTTCTGCGCGGACATCCGGTGGACCGCAGCATCTACGAGGGCGAGATCTCCATCGTGGATGAGCGCGATTTCTGGACCTACGCGACCCAGCGTGAGAATCCTCCCAGGCGAGCCGAAGAATTCCTCGGTGCCAAGTTTATGGAGGACTACCAGGAAGGTATCGACGAGCTGGAGGCCGGCGACGCCATGACCTTCCGCTATATCAAGGGTGAAGATAGGTTTTCGTGGATGGCCGCCCCCGCAGATCCCTCGCGCACCGACCCACCCACCGTTTACCTGCTCAATTTGGGCCTTTCTTCCATGAATGCACCGCTGGATATTCGCGTGCTGGACAATATTGGACTCAGCAATCCTTTGGCGGCGCGCCAGCCACGCATCGAGGGTGGGCGCATTGGGCACGACAAGAGCTTGGACATGTCATGGCAGGTGGCAGACTCTGCCGTCGATATTGACGACGTTCCGGCGTGGATTGATAAGTACGAGGTTGCCAAGGCTCGCGCCGCTCTTGACGACGCCGATTTTCAGAAACTCTTCGCTACCTACAGGGATCCTTTAACTTGGGACCGTTTCTGGAAAAATATTAAATTCTCCCTGACAGACGGGCGGACCCTAGCCTTCTCCTCGGATCCCTCGGACTACCTGCACTAATTCCTTCAAATGCAGACTTTAGGGCCAACCTAAGTTACACTAACCTGTGACATTGTTATCGATCCGTGACGTTAACGATATACAGGGTTCGGACGATAGAGCTTAGTGACAATCACCGAGTAGTTTGGAGGAGAAAGATGACTGCTTCCATCAAGGGTCGCGTCCTATCAGTCATCATGGCAGTTGCCGTAGCTTTGGGCCTAGCCGTCGTGGCGGGGTCCCAGCCGGCAGAAGCAGCCAACCGCGACTGGCTGCGCCGTGACGCCACTGGTACGTGCGAGTGGGACAAGGTTGCCTGGTGGGTCCAGCGCTGTGACGTTTGGTCCCAGGCCATGGGCCGCACCATCCCGGTACAGATCCAGCCCGCAAAGCGCGGCGGCAATGCTGCCCTCTATTTGCTTGATGGTCTCCGTGCCACCGATCGCACCAACGCGTGGGTAAACGACGTCAATGCTGCAAGGACCTACGAGCCGCACAACATTACCTTGGCTATGCCGGTTGGCGGTGCCGCTTCCTTCTATGCTGATTGGCAGGGGCCTGCGACCTACGATCTATCAAACCCCGTTAATTATAAATGGGAGACGTTTCTGACCAGCGAACTCCCAGGCTATCTGGAGCGAAACTTCGGCGTTGCACGTAACAATAACTCTATTGCGGGTTTGTCGATGGGCGCTGGTGCCGCGCTAACCCTGGCAGCGAAGCACCCGAATCAATTCCGGCAAGCGCTGTCTTTTTCCGGTTTCTTGACTACCACTGTTCCGGGGGCACAGACGTTCATGCGTCTGGCTATGTTGGATGCTGGTGGCTTCAATATCAATGCAATGTACGGATCGCTGTTTAATCCGAAGCGTTTCCAAAACGATCCGCTGTTGCTGATCCCTCAATTGCGTAACACTAATCTATATATTTCTTCGGCCTCTGGTATTCCTGGTCCTGGGGACAGCCATTATCTGCCAGAGCATCAAGCCGCTGGGGCAGCCTTAGAGGTCGGGTCTAACGTGACTACTCACGTGTGGGAAGGTGCTGCGCGGCTGCAAGGTCTAAATCCGACTGTAAGCTACCCAGCCCAAGGCCTGCACAACTGGGAACAATTTGGTTATCAGCTTAATCGCTCTAAACCTCAAGTTCTGAACGTGATGAACGCGTGGTAGCGCAGTAGTTCATTTACTAGAGTTGGTTGTTTGAACAGTGTCCTTATAACTAAAGGCCGACAGCTAGAGTTGAAGATCGCAGTACAATCATGGTCTCGCTATATTGAATTGGTATGAATCTGAATGGCCCTACGGGGGTCGCCTCTTGCCACATCTGATTGAGTGGACACGGGTATGGTTCTACGCGACTAGTCCGATTTTATTTGCGGTCATAGCCATCAAATTGATGGAGCAGTAATAGCACCACGAGTTCCGCCGTTTCGCCTTGTAGCGTGCGTACCAGATAAAAATTTCCTGTGGGATACGAGATGTTTTGAGGAGAACTTGGCTTAAGGGTCAAAATGTGTGTCTGGCTCGGCGTGTCGCTGGGATTGGATTTGGCCTTTTTGGATGCCGATTGAGTGGGTGTACTCGGTGTCGATACCGTTGTCGTAGAGGGCTGGTCGTCCTGTTTCGTGGTCGGCTTGGTTCTCGGTGTGGGTCAGGATGGATACTTTGGCGAGTTGGTCTTGGCCCCAGTGGGACTGCTTGGCGATGCGTAGTGGCTCGTCGGGCAGTTCTGCTTTTAGATAGAGCCACCACTCGAGCATTCGGCGTTGGCGTTCTCCGCGTCGTCCGCGGTTTGTTCTCGCTAGTAATTTCAACTGGGGGTTGATTCCGCCTTCGAGACTATTGGTGGTGGCTTATATTCGTGAGTATCAACGACTCCTTCAGGCGGGGTGAGGTAGACAAGCAGCAGGTCGCTACGCCAGGCTGTTGTAGGCCTTGCGCACGTTTGCATGGGCCAACGTATGCGTTCAATGGACTGTTTGGGGTCTTTGACGAGGGTCTTTTCCTCTAACCAGGTGCGGTAGACCGAGGCGAATCCATTCAGTTGTGCGCCCCATTGGCTGGCTTGGTCGATAGTGGTAATGCGTGTGAGTTTGGGTGCCAGTTGGTAGATGGGGCACCCAGCATCAGTACGTGGACGTGAGGTGGTATAGCGGCGTATCACACGCTGAGCATGCACCAGGCAGCGTTGGATGACAGTGGTAGGCCAGCACTGTTTGATGGCGCTAGCAGCTCCTTGCTCGCCGTCAATGACGGCGATTGAAGGCACTGATATTCGTTCCAATAACTGTGTGTAGGCATGGGTGGTTTCGCGCTTGGACCAGTGGCAGGCAATGACGTGGTCTAGGGTGCCGGCCACGATTAAGCATCTGCTGGCGGTGTAGGTGCCGTCGATAAAGACTTGGTCATAGATCCGCCCGGTATGACCGACGATGAGGTCGGGAACATCTACAAGCCAGCACCAGCTAAAGCGTCGTTTCGTTGTTGAAGCACTGACACCATTTTGTGTAGCCAAAGCTTCCAGTGAAGTTGTGGAGATGCAATGTTCGATGAACTGGCTCAATGCGGCAGCTTTGGTGACATCTGGTCGGCTTTTATTGACTGAAACTCCGCAGGCCTTACACCGCCTTCGGGTAGTTCCTTTGCATTTGGTATCGCCGCCGCAGTGGCAACGTGGTCGATCCTTTGGCATTGGGCCACCAGACCACCGCCTATTACCACGGGTTGGCTACCGCATCGTGGATTTCGCATCTGAAGCTCAGATATACGCCCGCGAAGCATATATCCTGCGAAACCCTACAGGTCAGAATCTAAAAATACCTGATCTTAGACATGCATTGTGACTCTCAACCCCCGTTTTATTCGAACAGCGTAAAGAGAGCGTCAAGGGAATTTTGGTATCAGTGGTAAAGCGCACTAGCAGTCAGTTAGCGCGTGTAGGTGCCATTCCGGTGCATTGAACGAAAAACGGCCCTACTAAGGAGCAGTGCACCGCCAAAGCGATATTCCAATGTGTCAACTCGAATGCATGCTTACAAACTAGACACGCCTTCTGCTCAAAAGACGGAGGAATTTCCGAACGCTGTTCAAGCATTTATGGTTTGCATGTAGTGGAATCCGCGCAAATTTAGTGCTCCAGTGCGAGGAGATTTAGCAAGTAATGGGGAGACATGGGATACAGCGCAGAAAGGGATTTCTAAAAAAGTTACAAGCTATACAGAATATCCCTGAGGAACTTTGAGATGACGTGTAACATTTTAACGAAAGCTGAAAAACTATAAATAGTGCCACTGTGGTACTTTCAAAGATTGGCCAGTCAATTTTAACCTTGAGAAGAGGACCAATGAAGATACGAAAAATTTGCGGTGTAATAGTCGCGCTCGCCATCGGGGTATCAGGGGTGCCAATTGCACAGGCAGCCCCTTCTTTACCATCGTTACCTCAAGAAGCGCCGACACTTCCCCCGTTGCCGCAAATGCCACCGCTTCCCCCGTTGCCGCAAATGCCACCGCTTCCCCCGTTGCCGCAAATGCCACCGCTTCCAGCGGCACCAAAAAACCTCCAACCAAAGCCTCAAGTGAACCAAAACGTTCGGGAAACCTATCTGAGCTTTGGCGACTCCGTAGCGGCCAACCCTACAGCACTAGACGTGGCGGTATACAAGACTAAAAAGAACGTCCCGAATCTTGAGTGGCCAACCATTCGCAATGGCTCCTGCGCACAGGATCCTAACAACTTTGCAGTTCAGGCTGCGAAGCGTACTGGCCTGCGCCTAGAGGACTATTCTTGTCCGGGAGCGACTGCATACGTCGAACCGCACGGAAATGATGCAATCCCACATGACACAGTTCGTCAGCAGGTTGAGCGAGCAATAGCGGATCGTAAGCTCGATGCGAATACGCGGCTGGTGACTATCAGTGCTGGAGTTAACGACACTTACCAGCCAAATAACTTGCCATCAATGACTACACAGCCCCAACGAATGGCTCGTTACGATGCGGCAATGACAGGTGCTATTAACCGTGTGAAAAGCGTCGCCCCCAACGCAAAAGTAATTCTTCTGGGAATCCCAGATGAAACAGATGGGCACAATCATACGTGTGGCTCTAATCTTCTAGGGGTTACCAGTCACTGGTATTTCCCACTTGTGGCCTATTACCAAGATGAAGTGCGAGAACAGCAACGATTGGCCGCTCTGCATACGGGAAGTGAGTTTCTGGATATGGTCGCCGAGATTTCCGTTCAAAGTGGCAAGAATGGGTGCTCTAATGATCCTGGACGTTATGGTGCCTCGATCTTTGACGATTCACCGCATAAGTTGGCCGGGCATCTCACTGATGCCGGGCACGGATATTATGGTAGGCGTATTGCCGAAACTTATCGCTAAGGCATCCAAATGGGTCAACAGGCAGGCGATGGAAATAGCCATTAATCCCTGTCTATGACTTTTACTAGAAGAGACGACAATTTCGTCATTGACACAGAAAAAACGACATTATGACTCCTGAGTTTGTATTCACACTGGTCCAGAACTATCCGCTCACGACGCCGCTGGTTCATCTAACCGGTACATTGCGTTTAGACAACTTCTTGGACAGAACCTTGAATGCATGGCCGAGCATTCAACAAGTATTTCAATTATTCTAGAAGTACGCCTTCAAGAGCCATTTAACGTAGCTGTACAAATTCCTAGCTGTAAGTCCTAAAAAGACTTCAATCCGAGACGTATTACTGAGATGTGAATTCAAAGAAGGAGCTAATCTAGATGGCTGGCACTATCACCAACGCCTCGAAAAATGACAATAACTCAACTTGTTTGGCGGAATTGCCGGGACCCAAGGTTTACCCGTTTGTCGGAACTGCATATTCGGTTGACCCTAATAACATTGTACAATCCGCAACTAAGCTTGCTAAAGAACATGGGCGATTTTATCGACAGGTAATCCCTGGGACAGAGCCTTTCTATGTAGTGAGCTCCTTCGCACTGGTGGATGAACTATCGGATGAATCCCGATTCCATAAATTAGTCCACCCTGCTCTGCAAGTAGTGCGTAATTTTGCGGGGAATGGACTGTTTACTTCTGAATTTGATGATCCGGAGTGGGGCAAGGCCCACCGTATTCTCATGCCAGCCTTCAACCCGTTAGCGTTGCGAAGTATGTATGGTCAAATGACGGACATTGCGGACCAGTTAATGCTTAAGTGGTCCAGAAATTCTTCAGGAGCGGCAGTTGACGTTGCTAATGATTTCACTCGTTTGACTCTCGATACAATCGCACTATGCTCGTTCAGCTATCGGTTTAACTCGTTTTACACCGAAGGTTTCCACCCGTTTGTCAATGCAATGGCAAGAGGCCTACATCATGCAGGCCGAAAAGCGCACGCACTTGAAATTCAAAAAAAGCTTGACTTTATTGGTCAACACCGGTTCCAAGGGGACATTAAAACCATGGAAAATACGGTGGATGAGCTGATTTCAGAACGGCGTCGGAATCCCAGCGCTGAGGGTGATGAAGATGTTCTCGACGTGATGATGAACGCTGAAGATCCGTCGACCGGTGAAAAGCTAAGCGATGAGAATCTCCGTTACCAGCTCATTACTTTTCTGATTGCAGGCCACGAGACTACCTCAGGACTTTTAAGTTTTGTGGTGTATGAGTTAATCAAGAATCCGGAAGTCCTTAAGAAGGCTCGAAAATTAACAGACAAGGTTTTGAATGGTCGCTTTCCTAAGTATGAAGATCTTAAAAATCTGGGATACATAGACCAGATCTTACGTGAAGGCCTGCGACTATATCCGACGGCACCAGCATATGCTGTGACACCTTATAAAACCACCACAATCGGCGAAAATGGAGGAACGGCTGGCGAACCTGTAACTGTTAATCCAGGCGACACTCTTCTTGTCCTTTTGGGACACATGCATCGTGATCCGGCTGTGTGGGATAGCCCTGAGGAATTTAGACCGGAGAGGTTTGAATTTGAGAGTGCAAAGAAAATTCCCCACAACGCTTGGAAGCCGTTTGGCAACGGCGAGCGATCCTGTTTAGGCCGTGCATTCGCCATGCAGGAAGCGACAATGGTTCTTGCTTTAATTATCCAACACTTCGATCTTGAATTCGCTGATCCTTCATACGAACTGACCATGTTGGATGGACTCACTTCGAAACCGAAAGACCTATTGATCAACATCGCTCCGCGAGAAAAGTTCCCGTACCGGGGTCGAGGCGGGGAGTCTGAGACCGAAGCAGGTGGGTCGATTTCCGGCGAGGAAAAGTTTGACAAGGTTGCGGTTGCCGAGCCAAACGGGCATAAGCTGCGGCTATTCGTCGGATCCAATGCTGGGACTTCTCGGAATCATGCGAAAAAACTGGAAGCGTTCGCTAATTCGCAAGGTTTTGAAACGGAGGTGGCTGACCTCGATGATGCAGTTGATGACCTGCACTCTGGAGACGTAGTAATAATTGCTACCAGCTCTTATGAGGGATTGCCGCCGGAGAATGCGAAGTCTTTTTTCAAGTGGCTGACCACTGGGGACTGTCCTGACTTAGGTGAAGTAAGCTTTGCCGTAGTTGGTAGTGGTAATTCCGAATGGGCGGAAACGTTCCAACGCGTGCCGTCAGTCATCGATCAGGCTATGGAAGCGGCGGGGGCTAACCGGCTCGTCGATAGAGGAGCTGTAGATGTTCGCGGAGACTACCTCTCGGATTTCGCGGACTGGGAAAAGCAGCTTTGGCAGGCTATTGGAGATCATCTTTCGGTAGAAATTAACCGCCAAGACGAAGCGAATTCAGTTCAGATCCAGTACATGAGCGAAGGTCGAGCAGATGCCCTGTCGACCGATTCGGAGAGCGAGTTTTTTGAGGCCGAAGTTCAAAGAGTTGTCAGGCTTTCAACCGCCGCAGATGGACCGATCAATGATAAGTACCGGGTGGATATAGAGCTACCTCAAGAAGTTAATTATTCTACAGGTGACTATCTTGAAGTACTACCGCGAAATCCAGAAGTTTCAGTAAATCGCGTTTTGGATCGATTTAGGCTTTCAAGCGAAGCCCGCATAAAGCTGAACGGCAAATCTACGATTCTTCCAGTCGGCCAAGTGATGACTCTTACTGAACTGCTTACTAACTACGTTGAGCTTGCAACTCCAGTTAGTAAACAGCACATCGGCATCCTACAACGCAACTGTGTGTGCCCCCCGGAAAAGAAGGAATTGGAAATGCTCCTTGAGCCGGCCACTTATGCTCAGTTGTTGAGGAATAGGACCTCATTGATAGACCTCCTCGAGAAGTATTCATCAATTGATTTGAGCTTTGAAGAGTATTTGTCCCTCCTTGAGCCACTGAAGCCCCGCCGCTACTCTATTTCCTCCTCCTCTTTGGCGTCTACGAATCGGGTGTCCCTTACCTTCTCTAGGCTAGAGTCTCCAGCTTGGTCTGGAAGTGGAGTTTTTTCCGGTGTTGCCTCTAACTATCTAGCTGGACTAAAACCAGGGGCAAAGGTTTGCGTTTCCGTTGTTGGTGGAAACCCCCATTTCCGCGCCGATGACGTGGACAAACCAGTGGTGATGATTGGTGCGGGTACAGGGATCGCACCTTTAAGGGCGTTTATCGAGGAACGCGCGATTCAATCACGGAATAGTAGGCGTGCTGTGGAACCTGTACTACTCTTTTTCGGATGCCACGGACCAGATTCGGATTACTTGTATCGGGAAGAATTGGAAGTCTGGGAGAAAGACGGTCTAGTCGACGTTAGGACAGCCTTTTCTAGGCATCCAGAAATGAATTCTTCCCAAAATGAGGTGAAGTACGTCCAAGACAAAGTATACGAGAATCGTCACGAGGTAATGGACTATATTTCCAGGGGCGCGAGGGTCCTAGTTTGCGGAGATGCGACCAAGGTTGCGCCCTCGGTGCGTGAAGTCATGCGAACGATTGTTGGGGAACATCTCAACCTAGATGAAAGCGCTGCCGCCGCTGCAGTTGGAAAGATGGAACGAGAATCGTTTACCTATGTCACTGATGCATTTTCATAAAATTGCAACTAGGTAATTTAAGCCGTGAAAGGAAAACAATGTCAAAATACACACTGCAACCTAACACTCAGCATGGTGTTCCTAGGAAGGAAGTTGTTCGTCAGTTCCTTTACTTTCTTAACGTCATTCGGAAAAACAACATCTTTGAGTTCGGTTCGGCGCGGGAGGTAAGGTCCGACTTTGAGACTATTCGAAGGTTTGGGACGTTGGAAAGTGGCGCATTGGCGAATACCGCACGCCGTCACCCTGAACGTCTGGGCCTAGTTGATGATGACGGCGAGCTAACGTTTGGTGAGTGCTTCGAGCAAGTGACTCGACTAGCAACCGGACTTCTCAAAAACGGTGTGGAGGACGGAAGCAATGTAGCCGTCATGGCACTAAACGGGCGTGCTGCAATATTTCCGCTTTGCGCACGTCAGATGGCTGGCTACCATATTTTCATGATTAACGCCAACAGCTCTGGCCCCCAGATCGAGCGCGTGCTTGAGTTCCATGAAGTTAAAACCCTCATCGTGGACCAATGTTTCTACGAAAGGCTTACGGAGACTACTAAGAAGACGTGTCAGATCATTATTGGTCACGTGGAGGATAGCTCCTCCCTCCCTGAGGATGTCCTTACTATGGAGGGAATCATAGAAGCCGGCAGTCCTAATTTGAGCCTCCTGCCCAAAAAGCCTACGAAGTCTCAGCATGTCGTGATGACCTCGGGTACCACAGGAATGCCGAAGGGAGTTGTACGCCGTCAGCTTAAGTCGCCTCAGGGTATTGGACCGGTTTTGGACGCTATCCCATGGCGCCGAGATATGTCTGTCCTTCTTACAGGCGTACTATTTCACTTCTACGGCTGGGGTAATATGCTGTTGTGCTTATTTACCGGTTCGACGATAATTACTCAACGCAATTTCGATTCAGCGAAAGCACTTGAACAAGTGGAACGGTATGGTGTGGATGCGTGGATCAGCTCCGCCTCTCGGCTTCGCGGGATGATAGGTTATTTGGATAAGAACGGTATTGACCGCGTGCCTGGCCTTGAGTTTGTAACGTCCTCGGGTAGCCCCCTCACCCCTTACGAGGTGCAAAAGGTAAATCAAAAGTTCGGCCCCATTTTCCACAATTGCTACGGTTCCACTGAAACTTCTGGTCTTGCGATTTCGGCAGCCGAAGACTTGGCGGCAGACCCAACGTTGACTGGTACTATTCACCCAGGCTCAATGATTGAGATACGAAACGATGACGGTCAAGTGGTTCCCGACGGCGAAGTAGGGGAGATTTTCGCCGGTGCCTACGACATGTTTGCCGGATATACCGATCCATCAATTGATATTAAAACTCAAAATGGGCTACTGCGTATGGGTGATCGCGGCTATAAGAAGGGAAATAAGCTATACGTGGGCGGGCGTGCGGACGACCTAGTAATTACGCAGTATGGTGAGAAGATTTTCCCTTCTGAGCTAGAGGACTTACTGATCCGAGACAGTCGTGTCGCAGAGGTACATGTACACGGCGTTCAAGATCCTGACTTTGGCCAGGCTCTCCGTGCCTACATCATTCGGGAAGACGGCGTGAGTTCGGAGGAGCTTACAGAAGATGAAGTTCGCCGGCTAGTCCGCGAGGGCTTGTCCGACGCGCACACTCCTCGCGACGTGTTTTTCGTTACTGATCTTCCTCGCAACCCAATGGGTAAGGTTATACGCCCTGAGCTTCCTGGCAAGTCGACAGCCTAGAGAGTTCAATTCGTCTGTGTAGGATGAGATTTTTCTAAGCCTATTCTCCCCTCTGCTTGCCTTCTGATATGAACTGGTCCCCAAAAGTTGGGCTGGTTTAATTCTAGGTGGTTAGACGTTCAAGGGCTTGATTCCGATAGTGCATCGGGGTCAGGCCCTTTAGTCGTGGTTGGATGGGTTCGGTTTTGTACCACTGGATGTAATCTTCGATAGCATGGGTGAGTTCCTCGACGTTGCTAAAATCTTCTCCGTGGTACATCTCGGTTTTAAGTGTCCGAAAGGTTGACCATTACTGCGTTGTCGTCACAGTTGGCTTTACGCGACACTGACTGAACACCGCCGTTGTCGTGAATCAAAGTACGCCAGGTCGACTGCTGGTATTGGAAGCCTTGGTATAGGTGTGCATCACCCACCCAGGCTTCGGCGCACAAGCCGCAATCGCTTTTGTCAATGAATTTGGCGATAAACTCTATCGACGGTGATGGCGACACGGTGTGAGCGACAATACAGCGGTCGAAGAGATCCATTACCGGTGACAAATACACTTTGCGGCCTGCAACCCTAAACTCGGCAACCTCACGCTTTGAAGGCCTTTCACAAGACATAGCTTGCCATGGAGCAAGACTCGACCAAACAAAACAAGGACTGGATCAACGCGAACACCAACATGTTGAGCTGCAGCCTAGTAACCATAACTCGGGCCGCCAATTCTCCCGCTGCGCCACTGACAACGAACTACGTGCGCGAATACAACTGCTCCCCACTAGAGTAGGTAATTGATTTCTCAGGCGAAGTAATGGGGAGCAGTACAATACGGAAAGGCTGGGGGCTTCAGTTGGGAATACTTCTGAATGCCCGGGTGGTGGAAAATTATATAGTGGGGTCACTCTACAACCAGCTAAAACTACGAGCAATCTAGCAAGTTGCTCAAATTTTTCGAGATGCCGCCAAGATTAACCAGAGCGACTAAACTACACTTCTTCAACATAACTGAGTGGGGACCGTTGCTTGACGAGGGATTCGGTGGATTTCTCTTTCGACTGCTATCCACTGGTTGTTAAATTGAACAATTCATTGCTTAAAGGGGTATTTTTGACCCCGTACTCATATCACTATATGAGAAAGCCTGGAATGCTTGGGGCTAAGCATCAATCAACGCCGATGCAAGCTGCTACTCTGAAAAGCCCTGAAATGCCCGCATCCCCAAACGTTCTATCTTCTTTGCTTTGTGACGAAGAAGGCTGCCGATTTTGAGAAGAACTCCCTTTTCATGTTTAGCTTAGCTACTTCTTTACGGGGTACGTCAAGTTTGGCGTGCTTGTCAATATCCAGGTCTCGCTAACTTGGCTGTCCATCGCTAGAGGAGGACCTCTGAGACCCGAGTTGGTTGATTGGCGTAGACTTCGTGAAGTAGGCACCGTAAAATCCTTTCTCGCCTAGCTACACGAATGCCGCGGCCGCATTAACGCGTTTTGTAAACAGCCACCGCACAAAGGTCTCCGGCAGACGCATGAACGACCAGATAACCGCGCTCGGTGTTTACAATCTGAGGAAATCACGAGCCTCCGAACTACCTAAAGCCCGAATTGCTCGACTACCTGGGCCAGAAGCCACTGAAATTTTCAACTGCTCCGCTCGGGCAGGAGGTTAGCGAACCTTGCGGGCGATTTCTTGTGCCATGTGTTGTTGGCCTAATGCGGTGGGATGAGCGATTAGATTGCCCTCGGGAAGCCCGTGGAAGTTGGAGTTTCGTTGATGCGGCGGTTTGCACCAACCTTCATCGTCATTTGGGGGGCTGATGTAAGTCGTGTGTGACTCCAAAGCTGCTTGTTTAAGCGTATAGTTCACCTTAGTGAGAAAGCTTTCAATGTATCGTCGATCGCTTAGGGAGAGAAAGCCACTTTCTGGGCACGTGTGCTCTGGGGTCGCGGCTGTGTAGTAACCTGTGAAGAATATTTGGGCTGCCGGTGCGCGTCTCTTTACATCGTTGGCTATATCGATCAGTCGCTGTTTAAGATTCCTGCCAGTGAAATCGGGGTTGTAGATACTTCCATCTGTTACAGGCTCGGCGAGGGGCGCGCACTCGGGTAGTCCGGGAATTTGAACGTGGGGTGCGCAACTAGCAAAAAGGGCGGCTAGGCCTGCGTCGTTTCCCCCGAGACTAATGGTGACTATTTTTGTGTCGGGGGTGAGATGTTGCTTCTGAGGACTTGGAGCGGTGAGAGGCAGAGCGTGATGTTGAGGGTTGTCATATTGGTAGGTAAACGCCCAAGCGCAGGTGGCATCGTCGAGCTGGAGGTTGAGGAGCTCAGCTAGTCGGTGGGGGTAGTTGTCTCGGTCTCTGACGCAGGCCGGGGTGCTCCCCGGAGCAGGCCGTGTGATTGTGCCCGTGGAGGCGTAGGAGTCCCCGAGTGCTACGTATTTGTCTCCTGGTCGGAGGGCTTGAGCGGAGGGTGCTAGGGCCGTGGTTGTAAGTATTGCGGTAAAAAGTGCGGCAGTGATTTTTTGGGCGTGCAAGAGTCTATCCAATGTACTAGGGAAGAAAAGCCTAGGCCTTTGATTGTTTACTCGGAACTGGCGGCATGGGGCTATTTTGCAATGTTTCGCCCAATGAAACGGCCATATTCGTGTGTGCCGTGGGCATTGAGGTGGAAAGGCAGGTTTCCTGGTGCTGGTGGCATGATGTCGACGAGATTTACCCACCATCGGTCTGGGGAGCAGGCGTCGTGTCCTTGGGACATCGGCCATGCGTCGAGGAAGGTAGCGTTGTTTTGTTGCGTGACTTCACGGAGTGTGTTTTGGAGGCGCTGTTCGGTGCCAGCGGTACTACCGGCTGGGATGGGTAGTGGGTTTGATGACCCCAAGCCACTGTTGTAGCAGGACATGTTATTGAAAGATACATGTGGGTAGCCGACAACAATGACTTTAGCATTTGGTGAATGGTGATGTGCTACGCTAATGGCGTTACGCAGACCGCTTCGGATTGCGCGTTCCGAAGCAGCAACATCAGACCCGTATGGGTATGTATCGTTGGCGCCTGCGACAATGACTACGTTTTTGGTCTGTGGGTTGAGATCGCCGCGTTGTGCTGCAGTTCGAAGTGCGTCTTCAATGTGTATACCGCCAGTTGCGAAAGAGGCGCCTGCGCATTGGTTGATCGACGTGGGCGCCCCCAGAAGCGATGGCTATTTCATTGGCAATGGAGCCGTCGGTGACGCAGCCTACTCCAGTATTTGTCTTGACTTTGGCTTTATTTTGCAAGAAATCGGTGAGCGTTGGGTTTGCTACCACGCTGTCTCCGGTGAGGACAGTGTTGCCTGGTACTGCGGCTGTTGCAGTGATATTTCCGGCCATGAGAGCTGCGGCTGCGATGGAAGTTGCAACCATTTTAGTGTGGAGTCGCATTCTTAGGTTCTTCCTGGGATTGTCGTCTGGTTAACGCTTTTGAAGTTCGCTGGTGATGATTCTGGCCATTCCGTCGTGTCCGATATCTGTCGGGTGCATAGGCATGACGGAAGGTGCTGCTTGAGTTTTCAGCGCTACAGTCCAACGCTGAGTGGCGTCAGGTTGGCAAGTGTCGTGGGTCTTGGCCTGGTCATAGAGGTTGATGAAGTTGGCTCCTAAAGCTTGTGCTGCGCGTCCGATTTCACGGTTGAATTCGGCTTCCGCATTAGTAGCACCTGGGAAGGAGATAGGCACAACTCTGATGCCATCGTTAATCGCACACAGCGTGTCATTTACAGTCATTGGCAGGTAGTTGACCATAGTGATCCGCGCTTTGGGGGGCAACTCGGCGGATTTTGTCGAACTCTGAGCTGAGTAGCGCTCGATAGTTGGATCCTTTAGGAATGTTTGGGAGGGTGGAGTTGGCTAGGGCATCTATATGAGTGTCTGGCTGAAGTCCTCCGTACATGAAGACGACTTCTTTAGTGTTGGGTCCGATATTACCGGTACGAATCGCGTCATTTACATAGGCGTCCACCCAGTAGCTGGTTCCGTTGCAGGAGTAATCTGCGAGGGTGTAGTGGAAGTTATCGGCGGTTTGATGTGCCCAGTTCCGTTTGTCATTAAAACAGGGGTGGATTTGGATGTAGGGCTTGTAGGGGCTTGTAGATGCGCGGCTACCAGGTGCTCCGCCGTTGGCGGTAATAGAATCACCGAAGGTTACCATTTCCTGCCCTTGGCTTGCGTTGGCAGTTTGGGCGAGGGAGAAACTCACGGTGAGGGCGATGAAGCCGGCAGTTATCCTGTTTTTTATATTTTTCATGGTCTTAGGGATCGGGAACAATAGGAGTGTGTGAGGTTTGCTCATCACCCTGACAAACGTAGTGCTTATACAGGGAAAATCCAATTCTGAGGGGCGGTAATTCCTGTTATGGGGGTGAAAATTGGTAGCCGTGTGAGCTTAGAGGCTCTTGAATCCGAGTCTGTGAAAGTATCATTTTTCCGTTTGTGACAAGTGCGAGTTTCCCAGCCTAAGTGTTTTGAAACAGTAACGCGTGAATAGGCGCTGATGCACCGGTGTATATTTAACTAGCAGAGGGAATAGGTGCAGCGGGAGTGCGCGAACGCTATGAAATACTGCAACGTCGCGTATAGAAAACCGGTTTTCCGCTGACTTGCAACCGTCGTCCGAAACGATGGCCGTACGGCCACTGACAGCCAGTCAGAGGAGGGGGAATTAAAGAGCGGCTCAAACGCATCGCATTGGGGAGGAGATCGACAGGGAAGACTGTCCGAATGGTGCCTCCCCTCGAAAACGCGATTGTCTAACGACTTGATCCAGTTCGACATGAAGTAGAGTTTTGGAAAAGAAAACTGGTTAAAGTCGACAATCTTCTACGTCCATGCTGTACTAACCGATTGCTTCGCTTTTCATAAGATCTGAAAGAACCTATGGCCTAGCAATAGGCGCCCAACCTGTAGCACGCCAATCAAGAGGACGCTTTCCCTAAAACTAGATGATAAAAGATTGCGGGTGGGAGGCGCATGCCTAAACTAGTGCCGTGCTGCAGGAGCTTTCAATATCACTAGCATGTAGTAGGGTGCCGAGTGTTAAATGGGGGGGTAACCGCCCAAAACACTGCCTAGTGCGCTGAGAGCCAGTTCGGAAGACTGAAAGTCGTTCAGTAGCTCGGAAGAGCCAGTCTCGTTGAGGAAATTCGAGGAACCCAAGTCGCCGAAAGAGGAACCGCCAACCTCAAGGTTAACCTCTTCTGGGTAAGTCGGAGACGACATTGGTGGAAGCTCCGGGAGGTTTACTTCCGGCAAAGATATGTTCGGGAGCTTAATTTCTGGGAAGTTTCCTCCAGAAATGTGAACTAGAAGGTCTTTAATGGGGCCAGAAACGATTTCGTTGATTTGAAGCAGTACGGCCATAGCCATTCCTTCAATCGTGGGGATAGTACTGGGTGGTACGTTCACAGGTGTCACAAAAGGGGTGCAACAGCTACGTCTCAAATGTTATTTGCGTCAGTACAGGTTCCGAGAAGCTACGTGGGCTGTTTCTTAGTGGCATTTAAGCCGGACATAGGTGTTGGATCTGGATGAGGGCATTGACTTGTAGCTTGACATTCAACAATCATTAAATAAACGATCCTTAAATTATTCGTTTACTGGGGTTTCGGGGAGTTGTAAATCCTGCGTAACTAGCCCAATCTAGAGCCGATTTCGTCGCTCCATAAGCTTGCGTGGGTTGTGATCCGCGACTATACAGGGGCCCATGTTCGCTATTGAGAATCCAAGCACAGGCAAGAGTGAAGACAAGTTTGAACGCATCGATGATTCGCAGCGCGATGACATCCTAGACCGTTCCACCGCGGCCTACGATGCATGGCGTAGTACTCGCATCGAGGAGCGTACCGCGGTTTTGTCCCGCGCTGCAGACCTTTATGAAGAGCGCATCGATGAGTTGGCAGACCACATCGGTCGTGAAATGGGCAAGCTGACCCGTTGGGCAAAGGCTGAAGTGCAGATTGTTGCCGATATCTATCGCTACTATGCCGAGCATGCGCACGAGCTGCTCGCAGATGAGTACCTGCCGGCTCAGAACGCGCACAAGACCGTGGTACGCAAGGAGCCGATTGGCCCATTGTTGGGCATTATGCCGTGGAACTTCCCGTACTACCAGGTAGCCCGCTTCGCAGCTCCTAACCTGCTGCTGGGTAACACCATCGTGCTCAAGCACGCTTCCATCTGTCCGCTGTCTTCCCAGGCATGTCAGGACATCTTGGAAGAAGCTGGTCTGCCGAAGGATGCGTATATCAACATTTATGCTTCCGGTTCCCAGATGGATGCTTTTGTAGCGGATAAGCGCATCAAGGGCGTTTCTTTGACCGGCTCCGAGGGCGCAGGCTCTGCCGTTGCTAAGACCGCTGGTGAAAATTACAAGAAGTCCGTGCTGGAGCTGGGTGGCAATGACCCATTCCTGGTTATCGATGATGAGAATCTGGAGTGGGTATTGGATCAGTACAACCTGATTCGCATGTATAACACCGGCCAGGCCTGCAATGCGCCGAAGCGCCTTATCGTTCTAGAGGACTTCTATGACCGCACTGTGGAGTACCTGGAAAAGAAGATCGGGGACATGAAGGTCGGTACTTATGATGAGGAGAATGCCGATATCGGTCCGCTGTCTTCCATCGGCGCCCGCGATGAGATTGTGGAGCGCCTCGAAAAGGCCGCGGCCAACGGCGACGCCAAGATTCGCGTAGGCGGCAAGAAGATCGATCGCGAGGGCGCCTACATGGAGCCTACCCTGCTTACCGACGTCGACCCATCCGCCGACGTAGGCTGCAACGAGATCTTCGGCCCAGTGGCGATTGTGTACAAGGCCAAGGACGTCGAAGAGGCCATCGAGATTGCCAATAACTCTGAGTACGGTCTGTCTAGCTCCGTGTGGGGCACTGACTTGGATGCTGCGTTTGAAGTAGCCAACCAGCTCAACGATGGCATGACGTTTGTTAACGAGGCGTCGGTAACCGCAGCAGGCCTGCCATTCGGCGGCGTGAATCGCTCCGGCTATGGCCGCGAGTTGGCGCGCTGGGGCGTAGGCGAGTTCGTCAACGAGCACCTGTACCGCGTGAGCGGACAGGATAATCCGGGTAATTCCCCGGCAATGTAGCGGCGTGTCTGTCTAGCGTAAGTCTCAAGTTCAACTTAAACTTGAGTACACGATAGACAGCTCACGCCGTAGGCATCGGTCCGGGGGAGGGGAACCCTCGGAAAGGTACCGCGGCAAATCTTCAAGGACGTTTACCTATGCGCAAAAGCACTTCCCCGAGCAAGGCTCGCAAGGGCCTTGCTGTGGCCGCAGTACCTACCGCCATCGCCGTGGGTTTGGCCCTGCTGCCAAACGCCACCGCACAATCTTCTGTAGGCGATCTCTCTTCCGCAATCGGCGGCGATTCCAGCCTGTCCGATCATTTCGCACCGAAGGATCCACCCGCCCGCACCCCGCTGAACACCGAATACCCGGATGTTAAGGGCCTGCCGGAGGGCGTGAAGATCAACCGCGTGGAGTACCTAACCAACCGCCACTTGATGGTCTACATCAAGTCTGCGGCGATGCCGGACAAAGAGCAGAAGGTGCAAATCCAGCTCGCCCGTGACTGGTACTCCCACCCAGAAAAGAAGTTCCCAGAGGTATGGGCACTGGATGGCCTGCGTGCACGTGACGATGAGTCCGGCTGGACCATTGAAACCAATATTTTGAACCAGTACGCCGACCGCAACGTCAACCTGATCATGCCGGTAGGCGGCGAGTCTTCCTTCTACTCGGACTGGGAGCAAGCAGACCGCGGTAAGCACTATATGTGGGAGACCTTCCTGACCAAGGAATTGATCCCGATCCTGGACAATGAGTACCGCTCCAACCACAAGCGCGCGGTAACCGGCCTGTCCATGGGCGGTACTGCCGCGATGAACCTGGCTGAGCGCAACCCGCACCTGTTTAGCTTCGTGGGTTCTTTCTCCGGCTACCTCGATACCACTACGCGTGGCATGCCGGAAGCCATCATGGCTTCGCAGCGCGATGCCGGCGGTTATGATTCCCGCAAGATGTGGGGCCAGCCGGGCTCCCAAAACTGGATCGACCATGATCCAAAGCTGGGCATTGAAAACCTGAAGGACATGAAGGTATATGTCTCCGCAGGTTCGGGCAAGGATGACTTTGGCAACGCCAACTCCGTGGCTAAGGGCCAGGCAAACCTCGCTGGCATGGGCTTGGAGGTCATCTCCCGTATGTCCACCCAGACCTATGTTGATTATGCGAAGCGCGCCAAGATTGACCCTGTGGTTAAGTTCCGCCCATCCGGCGTGCACAGCTGGGAATACTGGCAGTTTGAGATGCAGCAGGCATGGCCATACATCGCAGATGCATTGCAGATGGACAAGGCCGACCGCGGTGCGGACTGTGAGGCAATCGGAGCCATCGCTAAGGAGACCAAGAGCGGCGTTATTGGCTCTTGCTTGAATAATGAGTACGACGTCGCTAAGAAGGGCAAGGCCCAGGACTTCGAGTCTGGCACCGCTTACTGGTCCCCAGACACCGGTGCGCATGCCCTCTTCGGCCGCATTGGTGCTCGCTACGCCGAAATCGGCGGACCAACCTCCTGGCTTGGCTTCCCGAAGACCGGCGAGTCCAAGACGCCAGATGGCAAGGGCCGCTTCGTGCACTTTGAGCACGGCTCCATCTACTGGTCCGCGGAGACTGGCGCTTGGGAGATTACCGGCGATATGTTCCAGGCTTGGGGCAAGAATGGCTACGAAAAGGGCGACCTGAAGTACCCGACCGGCTCGGTAAAGAAGGTCGGTGAGGGCTACATGCAGGAATTCCAGGACGGAATCCTTACCCGTAACCCGGATGGCTCCAACCAGGTAGTACACGGTGCTATCGGCGCCAAATACAAGGACATGGGCGGCGCGGAGTCTGCGCTCGGCTTCCCGACGTCCGGAGAGAACGCCGTCAATGGCGGCTTCTTCCAGACCTTTGAAAAGGGCAGCATCTACTGGTCCCCGAAGACTGGTGCGCACTACATTCTGAAGAGCAAGATTATGGACCGCTGGGGCCAGGCTGGCTGGGAGCAGGGCGAGTTCGGCTGGCCTACCTCTGACTACTCCGAGATTGCCGCTGGTGGCTTGAGCCAGGAATTCCAGCACGGCAAGATCAGCGAGGTTCTGGGCCAGGTTCGGACCGAGAAGAAGTAGTCATGCGCAAGCTAGTAGTAGTGGGCGCGGCGCTGTGCTTGACCCTTGCGGGGTGCGGTTCTGCCACGGTGGATAGCGAACCTTCGCAAGAGACCGAGGTCGCGCCCCTCGAGCGGGAGTCGGAGGCCCCTACCTCTGCGGAAGAGACATCCTCTAAGTCGCAGGAAGACCGCGGTGCGCGTGAGATCTCTGAAATTCCCACCGCCGAGCTGCCGGAATCGGAAGCCAAGTACCTAGGCAGGCTAAAAGACGCCGGCGTCAACGTCGATGGCGTAGAAGATCAGCTCCTCGGCGCGGGCAAAGCAGCCTGTGATGAGAATGATGTCACCCTCTCTGCGGTCGCCGGCCAGCTTGTTGAGCAACAGCGCACCACGATGGGCTTTGAAGAGCTTTCTAAGCTGATTGCGGATTCCGCACGTACAGGGATTTGCTAGGTTCACCTGGTACAACTAATCCATGAGAAAAACCATTACCGTTGTCGCAGTCCTCGTCGTTTTAGCTGTTATCGGCGTGGGCGCGTCGCGTTACCTCAACCAGGGCACGGACTCCCCAGCTCCGCATTCCACGGAGCAGGCTGCGCCACCGCCGCAGCAGCCCGAGTGGTGCCCGCGCGTGGAGTTCATTTCCGCCCCGGGTACGTGGGAATCTGCGGCTGACGACGATCCCCTTAATCCTTCTGCCAATCCGCGCTCGTTCATGCTGTCTATTACGAAGCCATTGCAGGAGGCCTACGGGGAGGACGTGAAGGTATGGACCCTTCCTTATACCGCGCAGTTTAAAAACATCAATGCACAGCATGAAATGAGCTACGACGATTCCCGCAATGAGGGAACCGCCAAGATGAATGATGAGCTGCGCAGTGTGCATGAGAGCTGCCCGGCAACCAAATTCATTGTGAGTGGCTTTTCTCAGGGGGCGGTCATTGCAGGTGACGTTGCCGATGAGATCGGTGGCGGCCAGGGTGCAGTGCCGGCGGAAAGCATTGCAGGTGTGGCCCTTATTGCAGATGGTCGCCGCCAAAATGGCGTTGGCCAAAACCCAGGCCGCAAGGTCGGCGGCGTGGGTGCGGAAATTGCCCTCCAGCCGGTATCCGGTTTAGTTCAGCCCATCGTTCCGGGTGCGTCCATGCGTGGTGCGCGCCCGAATGGGTTCGGTAGCTTGGCGGATCGGACCTTCCAGATTTGTGCGCCCAATGATTCAGTCTGTGATGCCCCGCCAAACGTGTCTAATGCGCTGGAGCGCGCGCAGGGTTTGATTGCCGCGAATGGCGTCCATGCGCAGTACGCCTCTAATAGTGGTGTCATTGATGGCACGACGGCTAACCAGTGGGTAGTGGGCTGGGCCCGACAGCTTATCGACGCCGCGTAACAGCAATTCCCCACCCTCCGATAGTTTTATTAAAGAAACCATTCACTTAAGGAGATTCCATGGATCTGAAAGCGCAGATGGGGCAATTCCTAGCGCCCGAGTTCAGTTTGGCCCAGCTGGCAGAAAGGCTCTACCAGGCGGAGACTGACCCAGACCGTGTGGTTATGCGCCAGTGGATCTACGGTGAGGAAGAAACCTGCCGGGAGCTTAGCCGCGCGCAGGTCAATAAACGCATCAAGGTGGTGGCGGCGCGACTGCAGCAGGTAGCAGATCCGGGCACCCGCGTTGCCATCTTGGCTGGTAATTCACCGGAATACGTCTTTGGCTTCTTGGGTGCACTGTACGCGGGTATGGTGCCGATTCCGCTTTATGACCCCAATGAACCGGGCCACGCGGACCACTTGGAGGCGGTATTCGGTGATTGCGAACCGCCTATCGTGGTGACGAATCGTGTTTCTGCCGCCGCTGTGCGTAAGTACTTCTCTGCCCAGCGTGAGCGCCCGCGGATTATTTCCCTCGACGCTCTTCCTGATTCCTTGGCTGGTTCTTGGACACCCGTGGAGGGAAGCGCGGAGGACACCGCTTTCCTGCAGTACACGTCTGGGTCCACTCGGACCCCGGCCGGCGTGGAGCTCACCAACCGAGCGATTATCACCAATGTTGCGCAGATCTTCCAAGCACTGCAATTGCAGATGCCGGCTCGCATCGTCTCCTGGCTGCCAATGCACCACGATATGGGCATC
The DNA here is from genome assembly GCF_046717495.1 of Corynebacterium sp. LaCa54. NCBI lineage: Bacteria > Bacillati > Actinomycetota > Actinomycetes > Mycobacteriales > Corynebacteriaceae > Corynebacterium > Corynebacterium sp. LaCa54. The sequence goes on along the minus strand of NZ_CP177115.1, from coordinate 2,279,327 downwards.
ATTTTGGCCGTATTCGTTACCATTTTGGGCTTGGACTTCGAGATGATGACCCCACGCGATTTCATCCAACACCCAGACCGCTGGATCCGGCGTTTGACCGCCGGCGAGCAAGCTACGTACTCCGCTATCCCCAACTTTGCGCTGGAACTGGCCGCGCGCCATGCCAAGGATGCTGATTTCTCGCACGTAGCAGGCATCATTATCGGCTCAGAGCCGGTAACGGAGGCGGCCGTGGATTCCTTCTTGAATGCCTTCAGCGTGGATCGTTCCGTGCTGCGCCCGTCCTATGGTCTGGCAGAGGCGGCGCTTATTGTATCTACCCCGCAAACCGACAAGCGCCCAGTCATCTCCCACTTCAATCGTGCCGAACTGGCCGCGGGACGCGCCATCATCGAGGATAAGTCCGACGCGACTGTGGCCTATGTGTCCAATGGGCAGTGCGTGCCGCATCAGCACCTTGCCATCGTGGACCCGGAAACGCGCGCTGAGGTCAAGGACGGCGTAATCGGTGAAATCTGGGTGCATGGTCCCAATATGGCTACTGGCTACCTCAATCGGCCTGAGGAAACCGCCGTGACCTTCCGCAATACCTTGGGTGAGCGCCAGCAGGACGGCCTGTCAGAAGACGATTACTGGATGGCAACCGGTGACCTAGCCGCCATCGTGGATGGTGAGCTTTATATCACTGGCCGCCTGAAGGACCTCATCGTCATCGCTGGGCGCAATCACTATCCGCAGGATATTGAAAGCACCGTACAAGCAGCGTCCACGCAGGTGCGACCGGACTCCGTTGCCGCCTTCTCTGTGGAAGGCAAGGATTCTGAATCTCTCGTATTGTTGGTGGAGCGCGCCGATGATGCGCAGCCGGCCGGCGATGCAGAGGCGTCCGCAGTCATCCGCACCGCCGTCACCTCGCATCATGGAATTACGCCAGATGACATCGTGTGGAAGGCCCCAGGGGAAATCAACCGTACTTCTTCCGGCAAGATTGCGCGCCGTGTAGCTAAGAAGAACTATGTAGGGATCTGATTTATCGCTAACAAAGTGACAAAATATAGCGATATATCCTCTTGCCATTTAATAACTTCTCGTAATGAAAGACCTTTTATGACCATCGAGCAACTGCGAGCATGGCTGCGTGACTGGGTCGCCCAGGCCACCGGTGTTTCCCCAGAAGAGATCCTAGATTCCAAGCCCCTGGAAAACTATGGTCTTTCTTCGCGGGATGCTGTAGTGCTATCTGGCGAACTGGAAAATCTACTCGGTACCCGCCTCGATGCCACCGTGGCATACGAGTACCCAACCATCGAATTGCTGGCAAATCGCCTGTTGAACGCTCCAACGCCTCAGCCTGAGGCGCACTCTCCTCGCATAGCGCATGGAGCCGATGCCGCGGTTATTGGTCTTTCGGGCCGCTTCCCGGGTGCAAAAAATGCCCAGGAATTCTGGTCCATGCTGGCCGAATCCCGCGCCGGAACAGGTCCACTGCCGGTAGGACGTTGGTCCGAGTACTCGGCGGACCCTGTAATGAGCGAGAAGATCACCCAGCAAAATACCGATGGTGGCTATATCGAGGATATTGCTTCCTTCGACGCTGAATTCTTTGGTCTTTCTCCACTCGAAGCCGCCAATATGGACCCCCAGCAGCGCATCCTGTTGGAGCTGGTGTGGGAAGCGCTAGAAAACGCTGGTGTTCCTGCCAACGAGCTGCGCGGCACGCAGACTGGTGTGTACATGGGCTCGACCAATAATGACTATGGCATGCTCATCGCCGCCGATTCTGCCGAGATGCATCCTTATGCGCTGACCGGTATTTCTTCGGCTGTGGTGGCCAATCGCATTTCCTATGCCCTGGATTTCCGCGGCCCTTCCATCAATGTGGATACGGCCTGCTCCTCCTCCCTCGTAGCCGTCAATCAGGCGGTGAAGGACTTGCGCACGGGAAGCGCGGACGTGGCGCTGGCCGGTGGCATAAATATCCTCGCCGCTCCCCACGCGTCGACGGCGTTTTCTGAATTGGGCGTTACCTCTCCGACGAGTGCCATTCACGCTTTTTCTGACGACGCCGATGGCATCGTGCGCGCCGATGCCGCTGGTGTCCTCGTCCTCAAGCGTTTGGAGGACGCGGAGGCGGACGGCGACGATATCTTGGCTGTCATTAAAGGCTCGGCCGTCAACTCCGATGGGCACTCCAATGGCTTGACCGCCCCGAATCCGGAGGCACAGGAGGATGTTCTCCGCCGAGCTTATGCCGATGCGGGCGTGAATCCGCAGGACGTGGACTATATCGAGGCCCACGGCACCGGCACCATCTTGGGCGATCCGATCGAAGCTTCCGCTTTGGGGCGGGTGCTCGGCGCCGGTCGTGGCGCGGATGCGCCGATTTTGCTGGGATCTGCCAAAACCAATATCGGCCACTCCGAATCCGCTGCGGGCGCGGTGGGCCTTATCAAGGTCATCCAGTCCATGCGCAATGATGTGATTCCGGCGAATATCAATTACTCGGCGCCGAACCGTTATATCGATTTCGAAGCAGAACGCCTGCAAGTAGTCGAGGACCCGCGCGAGTGGCCCGAATACTCCGGCCGCAAGGTCGCTGGCGTATCCGGTTTTGGCTTTGGTGGCACCAATGCGCACGTCGTGCTCACCGATTACCGCGGCACCCCGGCCGAGCGCGAGCCGCAGCTTTCCACCGACACGGTCGCGTTGCCGGTCTCTGGCCTCTTGCCATCGCGCCGGGCACGCGCTGCGGCCCTGTTGGCGGACTTCATTGAGGCGGAAAAGCCCGCGCTTGTCGACGTCGCCCGTACCGTCGCCCGCCGCAATCACTCCCGCTCTCGCGCCGTCGTGGTGGCTAGCTCCGCCGAGGAAGCAGTCAAGCGCCTGCGCCAGGTGGCCGAGGGCAAGGTTTCCGTGGGAATTGCCGCTGCGGATTCCCCGCAGGTGCCGGGTCCGGTATTTGTGTACTCCGGATTTGGCTCTCAGCACCGCAAGATGGCCAAGGACATGATTGCGCTCTCGCCACAGTTCAAGGCCCGCTTGGAAGAGCTAGATAAAATCGTGGACTTTGAGTCCGGGTGGTCCATCATGGACATTGTCAACGATGATGCGCAAACATATGACACCGAGACTGCTCAGGTAGCCATTACTGCTATCCAGATTGCAGTGACGGACTTGCTGGCCTCCTTTGGTGTGCGCCCTGCCGGTGTGATGGGCATGTCCATGGGCGAGATCGCAGCGGCCTATGCCGCGGGCGGTATTTCCGCCGAGGACGCTATGGTAATCGCCTGCCACCGCGCGCGGTTGATGGGTGAAGGTGAGGCGTCGCTAAGCGATGCCGAACAAGGAGCCATGGCCGTAGTTGAGCTCTCTGCCGAGGATATTGCCGCGCTTGATGGAAACATCGAGCCTGCCGTGTACACCGGTCCAGGAATGACCACCGTGGGCGGCCCGCGCCAAGAGGTGCTGGACTTGGTGGAAAAGCTCGATGGCGAGGGCAAATTCGCCCGCGCTCTCAATGTGAAGGCGGCCGGGCACACTTCGGCCGTAGACCCCATCCTGGGAGAGTTGCATGCTGCCATCGCAGGTATGGAAGCCAAGCCGCTGCACACCCCGCTATTTTCCTCCGTCGATAAGGGCACGGTCTATCGTCCTGGAACCACCGTGCATGATGAGGATTACTGGCTGCGCATGACCCGCCACTCGGTCTACCTGCAGGATGCCACCGAGGCAGCCTTCGCTGCCGGGCACAACCAGCTGGTAGAAATCTCGCCAAACCCGGTTGCGCTCATGGGGCTCATGTCCACCGCCTTTGCGGTAGGCAAGGCCGATGCGCAACTGCTGTATGCCCTAAAGCGCAAGGTAGATCCCACCGAGTCTCTCCTCGACTTGCTCAGCAAGCTCTATGTCGCCGGCATGCCGGTGGACTTCGGTGCGGTCTTTGGCTCTGGCGCACGCGTAGAAGCCCCCTATACCCAGTTCAACCGCCAACGTTTCTGGACCAATGCCCGTCCATCGGCCGGCGTTTCTGGCCTGCCGGGCGCACGCGTTAACCTGCCCGAGGGCAAGGTTGCCTTCTCCACCAATGCGGACCAAGCGCCATCCGCCCTGGCCATCGTCGAGGCTGCGGCCGAGGCCGTCAAGCCAGGAGCACGCATCATCGCCACCGAGGAACACGCCGATTTGCCACCGCACGGCGAGGTCACCACGATGGTAAATCAGTCCATCGGCGGTATGTCCGTGGCTGTCTACGCTGTTCGTGGTGCACAGACAGAGCTGGTGGCGGAAGGCTTTGCCTCCGCTTTGGATTTGGGTGCGGCGCCTATTCCAGGCGTGGCTGAGGTTCCTGAAAGCGCGCCTGCAGCGACGGAAGAAGTCGATGCCGTGCGCTGGGATCCCACGGAGGAAACCGTAGAGGACCGCCTCGCGCTCATCGTTTCTGAGTCCATGGGCTATGACGTATCCGACCTGCCGCGAGAGCTGCCGCTCATTGACTTGGGATTGGATTCCCTGATGGGTATGCGCATTAAGAATCGCGTGGAAAATGACTTCCAGATTCCGCCGCTGCAGGTACAGGCGCTGCGCGACGCCTCCCTGGCGGACGTCATTGCCATGGTGGAAGAGGCCGTAGCTGGCGGCAGTGTGGATACCAGTGAGATCGCTACTGAAGACACGCCGGCGCCAGAAGAAGATGAGCCGGGCCAGGGCGTGGGTGTTGCCCCGCGCGATGCTTCCGAGCGCATGGTCTTTGGCACGTGGGCTACCTTTACCGGCAAGGCCGCGGCGGGAGTGACCTCTGCACTGCCAAAGGTAAGCGACGAGGTTGCTAGCAACATTGCCGAGCGCCTCACCGAACGTGCAGGCATCGAAGTCACTACCCAGCAGGTCCACGAGGCTGAGTCCTTGGAGAGCCTGGCTGACTTGGTCCGTGAGGGACTAGAGACCGAGGTAGAGGGCAATATCCGCGTGCTGCGCGAGGCCGACGGTCCCGCTGTATTCATGTTCCACCCAGCCGGTGGCACCACGGTGGTCTACCAGCCACTGACCCGCCGCCTGCCCGAGGATGTGGCTGTCTACGGAGTCGAGCGCATCGAGGGTTCGCTAGAGGAGCGAGCCAAGGTATATGTCGAGGACATCCTGCACTACGCTCGTGGCCGCAAGGTCGTGCTCGGAGGTTGGTCCTTCGGCGGCGCGCTGGCCTACGAGGTGGCCTACCAGTTGCACAAGCGCACCCAGGACTCGGTAGAGGTGGCGTTTATTGCGCTGCTCGATACCACCCAGCCATCCCACCCGGCCCCGGATACCCCGGAGGAAACCCGTGCTCGCTGGGAGCGCTACGCGGCCTTTGCCAAGAAGACCTACGGGCTGGACTTTGAACCGCCGTACGAGATGCTCGAGACCATGGGCGAGGATGCGCTCATGACCATGTTGGCGGAGTTCCTCGCTACTACCGACGCCTCCGAGCACGGCCTAGCCGCGGGCGTGCTAGAGCACCAGCGTGCCTCCTTTGTGGATAACCAGATTCTGGCCAAGATTGACTTCCACCGCTGGGCCGATGTGACCGTGCCGGTTCTGCTTTTCCGCTCCGAGCGCATGCATGACGGTGCGATTGAGCTGGAGCCGCGCTACGCTGAGATTGACCCTGACGGAGGTTGGGGAGTTATCGTTAAGGATCTAGAAATTGTGCAGCTGCAAGGCGATCACCTTGCAGTACCGGACGAGCCGGCCATCGGCATCGTGGGCAAGCATATGAACGAATGGATCGAGGAGAAGGTACGTGGCGGCCAAGCAGACAACCGCTGAGAAACTCGCTGACCTGCGTGAGCGCCTAGATAAGGCGCAGGACCCAGGAAGTGAGCGCTCGCGCAAGCGCCGCGACGAGGCTGGACGCACCACGCCTCGCCAGCGCATCAATGAACTGCTAGATGAGGGGTCCTTCGTCGAGACTGGTTCTCTGGGCAAGACCCCTGGTGACCCTGAGGCCATCTATTCTGATGGCGTGGTCACCGGCTATGGCCGCATCTCCGGCCGCCCGGTGTGCATCTACGCTCACGATAAGACCGTCTACGGTGGCTCTGTCGGCGTGACCTTTGGCAAGAAGGTTACCGAGGTCATGGATATGGCCATCAAGATTGGCTGCCCTGTCATTGGCATTCAGGATTCCGGTGGTGCCCGTATCCAGGATGCGGTGACCTCGCTGGCCATGTACTCCGAGATCGCCCGCCGCCAGCTGCCGCTGTCCGGCCGCAGCCCGCAGATTTCCATCATGATGGGTAAGTCCGCTGGCGGCGCCGTTTATGCCCCTGTGACCACGGACTTTGTCATTGCCGTGGACCAGGAAGCGGAAATGTATGTCACCGGCCCAAACGTTATTCGTGAGGTCACCGGTGAGGACGTTACCTCCGCCGAGCTGGGTGGCGCTCGCCAGCAGGAGCTCAACGGCAACGTTTCAGCCGTAGTTCCTTCTGAGGAAGACGCCTTCGACATGGTGCGCGATCTCTTGGATCACCTGCCGCTAACGTGCTTTGATGAGGCCCCGGAATTCGCCGCGCCTTCCGACGCCGACGTGGCCGAAGACGAAGACCTCAATTCCTTCATGCCGGATGACACCAATGCCGGCTACGACATGATGGACTTGTTGACCCAATTGGGCGATGACGAGGACATCATTGAAATTCAAGAGAACTTTGCGCCCAATATGATCACCGCCTTTGGGCGCATCGATGGCAAGACGGTGGGATTTGTAGCCAATAATCCCATGCACCTTGCAGGCTGCATTGATGCGGACGCCGCCGATAAGGGCGCACGTTTTATCCGCATCTGCGATGCCTACAACATTCCGTTGGTCTTCGTGGTGGATACTCCGGGCTACCTACCAGGCGTAGAGCAAGAAAAGGTCGGCCTTATCCACCGCGGCGCCAAGTTTGCTTTCGCCGTGGTAGAAGCCACCGTGCCCAAGGTTTCGCTCATCGTGCGCAAGGCCTATGGCGGTGCTTATGCCGTGATGGGGTCGAAGAACCTGACCGGTGATATCAACTTGGCGTGGCCAACCGCACAGATCGCCGTTATGGGTGCCGCAGCCGCCGTGGTGATGATCGCCGGTAAGCAGCTAGACGCCGCCGAGACCCCTGAGCAGCGCGAGATGACCAAGAAGATGTTCATGGACTTCTACGATGAGACCATGACCGCTCCCTATGTTGCGGCTGAGCGCGGCTATTTGGACGCCATGGTTCAGCCGAGTCAATCCCGGTTGGCTCTCCGCCAAGCGCTGCGGCAGCTGGCAACGAAGCAGGAAAGCGACCTGCCGAAGAAGCACACCATTGCCCCGATGTAACGCCATGTGCTTGGATTAGCGATAGGAATATAAAGTCCCAATCCTAGTCAAGGAGTTATTTATGATTCTATCTAGCGCTGTGGATCTCATCAGCGAGATCATTGGTTTCGTAGCCGATATTCTCAATCAAGCAGGCGTACCGGTAAGCTCCAAGTAAAACGAGCAAAAAATAAGGAGGGTTCAACCCTCCTTATTTTTATTTGCGGGCGAAAAGCCGCCAGCCAAAGAAGAATAGCGCGGACATAACGGTTGCCACGATGAGGAAGCTCCAGTGTGGTAGCCGGCCATTGACCAGCATCCACAGGGCCATGCCGCCCACGATGGTGCTTAGCCAGACGACGCCGCCTTCCTTCCACTTGCCCTGCACCTTGGCGGCCAAGATGATAGCCCAGCCGATGAGCGCGCCGATGGCCCATGGCCAGAAAGCATCAACCCAGGTGGAAAAACTTAGTCCGCCGTGGGCGAGGCGGGCGGCCACAGCAAAGAACATCAGGGCGATGATATCGATGACGGGGGCGATTCTCATGCGTTTTCCTTTCGGTTCAAGGCGGCGTAAGTAATGCCCTTGCGAGCATAGTGCCAGAAGTAGATTACCCAGCCAATGATGGTGATAAGGGCAAAGGAAATCAGCCGATAGATGATTGCCGCGCCGGTTGCATCCACCGCGGTCATACCGGTGGCAACCAGGGTGGCGATAATGGCGGCCTCTACCGTGCCCAGGCCGGCGGGCGTGACCTGGGCGGAGCCGGCCAGCTTGGCGGTAAGATACGCTAGCGCCACACCGGCCATAGTTGTGGTGTCTTCACCCGCATGCAGGGCAGGGAGGTGGCCGGTTACGGCCCAGACACAGCCCCACAGCGAGACCATATCGATAAGGCGGTTGGCTAGGGAGTAAAAGGAAACCCAAGCGAATTGGCGGCGGGTGAGGTGAACCTCTTCTAGATTTTTGACCTGGTCCACGATGGCTTCGCGCTTGGAGCCCTTAACGAGCTTCTGGCGGTTGAGCCAGCGAATGATGGTGTCTGGGTGATTGGTCAGCCAGAAAAGGCCGCCGGAAAGCGCCAGCATGAGCACCAGGGTGCCAATGAGGGACCACAATGCCATGTCAGCATTGAGGAAGAGCACGCCGCCCAAGCCGATGAGTACGAGCCACATGGTGGAAATGGCCGAAGACAGCACGAAGAACCACCCACAGAGCATGACGGAAGCACCCCACGTGCGCTGCACGTAGAAGGTGAGGATGGCGGAAAAGGCTGGGCCCGCAGGAAGCGTGGTAGACCAAGCATTAGCCGCCAGCGTGAGGGCGGCCGTTTCTGAGGCCGGCACGTATACGCCGCCGGCGCGAATGAGCAGGCGCATAACCTCGCCCATGGCAAGGACTGCCACGATTGAGGCGATGACCACCAGTGCTACCGCAGCCGGGTCAGAATGAGACAGCCGCGAGAAGCCTTCGCGCAGGAAGTCCAACTCATCGCGGAAGACATAAATCAGGATAAGCAGGACGATGAGCGAGACGATAAGCCGCAGCCAGTTCTTCACTTATTTATCTCCTTCGAGGCGTTGTTTGAGCTCAGAGAAGGGAACAGTCTTGCCGCGGTGTCTAGCGCCACCAGTCAAAGCAGTAGTGGCGTGGCGCAGCCAGCTAGGTGCCCACCAGTTATCCTCGCGCAGCAGGCGCATGACGGCGGGGACAAGGAGCATGCGGACAATGGTGGCGTCGATAAGCAGGGCAAAAATCATGCCATAAGCGATGTATTTCATCATCACGATATCGGAGAAGCCGAATGCGCCCGAGACCACGATCATGATAAGCGCCGCTGCGGTAATGATGCCGCCGGTATGCGCGGTGCCGGCTGCAATGGACTCGTCGGTGGAAGCGCCGCGCCGGCGAGCCTCCACCATACGGGAGACCAAAAAGACCTCGTAATCGGTGGACAGGCCGTAGACAATGGCGATGATGAGCACCAAGATCGGGCTCATGAGCGGGCCGGGCGTGAAGTTGAGAATGTCCGAGCCCAAGCCGGCAACGAACATCAACGTCAGGATGCCCAGCGTTGCGCCAAGAGTTAGCAGTGTCATCACAATGGCCTTGAGCGGCAGTACAAAGGAGCCGAAGACCAACGCCATGAGCAGGAACGTGGCTAGCACCACGTAGAGTGCCATCCACGGCAGCTTATGGAAGAGCGCATCAAGGGATTCCACTTCCATGGCAGGCGTGCCTCCCACGTACAGGTTCACGCCCTCGGGTGCCTTTACTTGTTCCAGTTCGTGGACAATCTTCGCGTAATCATCGCGGTCTTTAATGCCGGCGGAAAGAACTGTCGTGCCGTCCTTGGTGGCTGTTGTCGGCGCCATGGGCTCGGTGAGGCCATTGAGGCCACGGACTTGCATGACGACGTCGACAAGCTGCTGGTTAGACGCATTTTCCACGACGAGCTTTACCGGCTCCGTGCGGAAGGTAGGGAATTCCTCATTGAACCTATCCTGCGCCACACGGGTTTCCTGGTTGGGCGGTAAGTAAGACTCGTTGATGCCGCCGAAGGTGATACTCATGATGGGCAGGGTAAGTGCGATAAGCAGGCCGCACACGGCGATGGTCAACCCGCGGGCATGGCGCATTGCCCAAAGCGGCAGCTTGTACCACCAGGTGTCTTCGATGGTGCGCGCCGTCCGAGAGGTGCGGCGCACAGACCAGGTATCGATCTTGGGGCCGAGCATGCCAAAAATTGAGGGCAGGACGGTGACCGAAAGCAGCGCTGCTAGACCCACGGCGGAAATGGAGCCATAAGCCACGGACTTCAGGAAGGCTTGCGGGAAGAGAAAGAGCCCCGAAAGTGCGACGGCGACCATGGCTGCCGAGAAAACCACCGTTTGGCCGGCAGTCGCGGTGGTGGTAGCAACGGCCTCCTCGGTGGAGCGACCCTTATCCAGCTCTTCGCGGAAGCGCGAGACCATAAAGAGACCGTAATCGATGGCTAGGCCGAGGCCCAGCAGCGTGACAACGGCTTGAGCAAAGACATTGACCTGGGAAAATCCCGCCAAGATGGACAGGATTCCCAAAGACCCCAGGATGGAGAGGCCGCCGACGATGAGCGGCATGCAGGCCGCAACGACGGAGCCAAAAACCACCAGCAGGAGGATGCCCACCAAAGGAAGCGCGGCCTTTTCGGCGCGGGAGATATCGTGGGACATGCCATTATCTAGGGCATCAGCAACTGCGGTAGCGCCCGCGATTTCCACTGGGGCGGAGGTATCCGTAAGCGCGCCTTGGATGGTGCGGAAATCCTTGAGTGTTTGCTCATCATCGCCTTTAAGACCGATGGCGGCGAAAGCTAGGGAGTGATCGTCATTGACTAGGTTGGGGTTCTTCGTATCGAAGTAGCTGGTCACCGAATCAATCTGCTCGGGATACTCTGCTTTCAGCTGCGCCAAGTGCTGCTTGGCGGCGTCGAAGTTCTCATCGGGGGAGTGGAAGAGCAAGATAACATCGCCGGAGTTATCGCGGCCGAATGTTTCCTGCTCGATCTGGGCCGCGCTTGTCGACGCCGCGTTGGGATCCTCCCAGCCCTCCTGGCTCATGCGGTCATCGAGCTGCAAGCCAAAGCCGATGAAGAGCGCAAGGATTGCGGCGACGATGATGGCGGGGATGAGCCGGCGGTGCGCATAGGAAAAACGTCCCCATTTTTCAAACATTGGGGCAGCCTCCTAGCGGTTATTAAGCAGCGCAGCCAGGGGGCGGAATGGCTGCAGCCATGCACCACCCTCCGGCAGGTTATCCAGATTCACACGCGGTAGCGGCTCGCGGAATACGCCCTCGATATCCTCCAGGTCCACAAAATTGATATCCGCGTGGCCTACGGCCCATGCGGCATGCTCGTGGAAACCGAGGACCGTCACTGGAAGGCCTTCCGCGATGAGCTCTTCCAAAGGTTCCTGGAAATTCTGGCCATCGGCGGAGGCAACAATCACGCCCGCTAGATCTTCGCGGAGGCTTTCGATGTGGTCGAGCATATCCGGATCCACGTCGTCGTCTTCGTGGATCTTGGGTTTGGCAAAAACGCCGAAGCCTACGTTGCGGATGGCTTCTACCCATGGGCGGATGACATCGGCGCCGCCCGGGGTGACATTAGTAAAAACATCGGCGCGCGGTTCCGCATCAACGTCCTGGGCAAGGTGTACCAGCCAGCGGCCGATGGCGTCGAAGCGCGGGCGGTGTGCGGCGGTGGGGCGGCCGCCGAGCAGGGAGCCTAGGCCCATGTCCATATTGGGCGCATCCCAGACAAGTAGGTAGGTGCTCATTTATTTCTTCTCCCAGAGATACTCCGTGATGACGTGTTCTTTATCTAGGCCCTTGCCTTCAAACTTGGTGATGACCTGACGGTCCACCAACTGTGGGCACTCTGGCCACGGCCAGCCCTTGTAATCCAGGCTCGGCTCTACTTCAACTAGTTCATCGATCCACTCGGCGTATCCGGCGTGGTCGGTAGCAACGTGCAGCACGCCGCCCTTCTTCAGGCGGGAGGCAAAAAGGTTGAGTGTGCCCGACTGGATGATGCGGCGCTTGTGGTGGCGGGCCTTTGGCCAGGGATCCGGGAAGAAGACGCGGATGCCATCAAGGGATTCCGGCGCAAACATGCGCACCATGACCTCGATGCCATCGCCGCGAATCATGCGGATATTGTCAATGCCCTCGCGCTCGATCTGGCCCAGTAGCTTGGCCAGGCCCGGCTTGTAGAGCTCGACGGCGATGATGTTGGTATCGGCTTCTTTCGGTGCCATGGCAGCGGTGGAGGTGCCGGTACCGGAACCGATTTCCACGATCGTCTTGGCGCCGCTGCGGCCGAACCAGGAAGCGAGATCAATGACCTCGTCTTCCAGCACGCGTCCGAGCTCCGGCCAGCGCTTTTCAAAAAGTTCATGCTGGTTTTCGGTCAGCGTGCCGCGGCGGAAAGTGACGTTGCCTAGGCGCGGGTAGTCAAGCTCGTTGTGGAAAACGGCGTTGAAGTCGGTTTGTGGCGGGCGGCCAGGGGGCATTTCCCCAGCGCGGGTGTTTTGAGAATTATCTGTGCTATTCATTGCGGCCTATTTTCCCCTGCTTAGCCCCGCCAAGCAATACGCCGCGCCGAGGGATACATGTGGCGATGACATCCCGGATATAACCAGTGGGCCCAGTTGGGGGTGGTAGAAGATCGTTTCGAGGCGGAAAAGTGGGACAATGAACCCCCGGAAAGGGGGAGTGGAAAAGGCGATTTTTAACACATTACCTTCGTATGCGCTTGGTGAAGTTCTGGTTAACGTGGTGGATATAACCGGTGTGGCAAGTTCTGCGCAAATTATTCGGGCGAGCACGTTAATCTTGAGGTGGAAGGCACAGTTGGGGCTTTTCGCTCCAATTTTCACACCCACCCTCAGGAGAATTACTAATGACCGCCACTATCCCAGGGCTCGTCGGAGAGCTGCCGACTAAAAATGAAAAGCTTATCGGCTGGATTAGCGAAAATGTTGAGCTTTTCCAGCCGGACCAGGTGGTCTTTGTAGACGGCTCCCAGGACGAGGCTGACCGTTTGGCCGGCGAGCTGGTGGAAAAAGGCACGCTTATCAAGTTGAACGAGGAAAAGCGACCTAACTCCTACTTGGCTCGTTCCAACCCTTCCGACGTCGCACGTGTGGAATCCCGCACCTTCATCTGTACCGAGCACGAAGATGGCGCCGGCCCTACCAATAACTGGGCTCCGCCTGCGGCAATGAAGGAAGAGATGACGGAAGCTTTCCGTGGTTCCATGAAGGGTCGCACCATGTACGTGGTTCCCTTCTGTATGGGCCCGATTAGCGATCCGGAGCCGAAGTTGGGCGTGCAGCTGACTGACTCCGCCTATGTTGTGCTCTCCATGCGCATCATGACCCGTATGGGTGCTGAAGCCCTGGAGAAAATCGGTGCTGACGGCAACTTTGTCCACGCCCTGCACTCCGTGGGTGCCCCGCTGGAGCCGGGTGAGGAAGACGTGGCATGGCCATGCAATGACACCAAGTACATCACCCAGTTCCCTGAAACTAAGGAAATTTGGTCCTACGGTTCTGGCTACGGCGGCAACGCCATCCTGGCTAAGAAGTGCTACGCGCTGCGCATCGCTTCCGTTATGGCCAAGGAAGAGGGCTGGATGGCCGAGCACATGCTCATCTTGAAGCTGACCAACCCAGAAGGCAAGAAGTACCACGTTGCAGCCGCCTTCCCTTCGGCTTGTGGCAAGACCAACCTGGCCATGATTACCCCAACCATTCCGGGCTGGAAGGCTGAGGTCGTCGGCGATGACATTGCGTGGCTACACCTGCGCGAAGACGGTCTCTACGCCGTAAACCCGGAAAACGGCTTCTTCGGCGTGGCTCCTGGCACCAACTACGACTCCAACCCGATTGCCATGCGGACCATGGAGCCGGGTAACACCATTTTCACCAACGTTGCGCTTACCGACGACGGCGATGTCTGGTGGGAGGAGATGTCCAAGGAGACACCAGAGCACCTCATCGACTGGACCGGTCAGGACTGGACTCCGTCTTCGTCTACCAAGGCTGCGCACCCTAACTCCCGCTACTGCGTGCCGATTTCCCAGTGCCCGAGCGCCGCTCCAGAGTATGACGACTGGCAGGGCGTAAAGATCGATGCCATCCTCTTCGGCGGCCGCCGCAAGACCACCGTTCCGTTGGTTACTCAGGCTTTTGACTGGAACCACGGCACCATGATTGGCGCTCTGCTGGCTTCGGGCCAGACCGCTGCAGCAGAGGGCAGCGTTGGCACCCTGCGCCACGACCCGATGGCTATGCTGCCGTTCATTGGCTACAACGCCGGTGACTACCTGCAGCACTGGATTGACATGGGTGAAAAGGGCGGCGACCGTATGCCGTCTATCTTCCTGGTTAACTGGTTCCGCCGCGGCGACGATGGCCGCTTCCTGTGGCCGGGCTTCGGCGAGAACTCTCGAGTGCTCAAGTGGATCATTGACCGCATCGAGGGCAATGTTGAGGCCGAGGAGACCGTCGTAGGCCACACCGCTCGCGCCGAGGATATCGACCTCGAGGGTATCGACTTTGATATCGAGGATGTGCGCGCTGCTCTCGCCGTCAACCCGGAGGACTGGGAAGGTGATATGCAGGATAACGCCAGCTACCTCAACTTCCTAGGCTCCCGAGTGCCATCTGAGGTGTGGGACCAGTTCCACGCTCTAAAGGAGCGCGTAGAGAACGCCTCTTAAGCTCTAAGTTCAATAGCACCCAGCGACAGCACTGTTGCTGGGTGCTATTTTTGCAGCACCAACGTCAGATTAGAAACCGCGAATTCCCGCACACCTGGCACGCGAGTTAGCCACCAAGCCCAGCTAGGGTGGTAACGGGGGAAGGCGAGTTTGAGCGCGCCGGTGGGCTGTGCCCAGTGGAGGCCGGCGGAACAGGGGACGTCGAAAAGCGAGGTGCCAAAGACATTCTTGGGCGGGTGACCGCGGCGGCGGGTGTAGCGATCGCGGGCAAACTCGCCGCCCACATAGTGCTCCCACAGGCCGGTCTCGTGGCCGCCAAAGGGGCCGAGCCATACCGTATAGCTCAGGATAGTCAGGCCACCCGGGCGGGTCACGCGCAGCATCTCCTCGCCCATATCCCAAGGATTGGGGATGTGCTCGGCCACGTTGGAGGAGTAGACCACGTCAAAAGAGTCATCGGCAAAGGGAAGGTTGGTGCCGTCCCCGCGCACCGAGTTGCTCAAGTGGATGCCAGCCGCAGACATTTCGCCGGCATCTGGCTCTAGTCCCACATAGTGGGCCCCGCGCCGGGCAAAAGCATCCGCAAAATAGCCCGGTCCGCCGCCCACATCGAGTACCCTCGCCCCGGGAAGCTCCACGCCCAAGTCGCGGCCGAGGTTATCCACCAGCGCGGCCGTATCCTCCGCGAGCCCGCCGTAGAAAATCTCCGGGCGCGTCTGCTCAAAGCGGAAGGAACGCAGCAGCTGAATGGAGCGGCGGAGCGTGGCCATCTCACGGGTATGTCTCATAACCCACTAGGCTAATACCTCACAATGAAGATTCTTTTACTATGCTGGCGCGATTCCACCCACCCGCAAGGAGGCGGCTCGGAGCGCTACTTGGAGCGCGTGGGCGAGTACCTCGCGGCGCAGGGGCACGAGGTGGTCTTTCGCACCTCCAAGCACATGAATGCCGCGCGCCGTGAGGTGCGCGACGGCGTGCGCTATAGCCGCGGCGGTGCCAAGTTTGGCGTGTATCCGCGCGCCTGGGCGGCGATGCTGGCTGGCCGCCTGGGGGTGGGAGACCTGCGCGGGGTGGATGCGGTAATCGATACCCAAAACGGCATCCCCTTCTTCGCTCGCCTGGTGTCCGGGGCGCCGACGGTGCTGCTTACTCACCATTGCCACCGCGAACAATGGCCGGTGGCGGGCCCTCTCCTCGGGCGGCTCGGCTGGTTCCTTGAGTCCCGGGTGGCTCCGCGTGTGTATCGCGGCGCGCCTTATGTCACCGTTTCTGAGGCTTCCCGCGAGGATCTAGAGGCACTGGGAATTAAGGGTGCGCACATCATTGCCAATGGTCTGGACCCGGTTCCGGACCATGTGCCTTCCCTGGAGCGAGAGGCCGACGTGCACTTGGTAACGCTCTCGCGCCTGGTGCCGCATAAGCAGATTGAGCATGCCATGGATACGGTGGCGCAGACCCCGGGCGCGGTCCTGGATGTCATAGGCTCCGGTTGGTGGGAGGCTAACCTGCGTGCCTATGCCGAGGAACACGGCGTCAGCAGTCGCGTGCGCTTCCGCGGCCAGGTGACCGAGGACTATAAGCATGCCCTGCTCGCCCGGGCCGATGCCCTGCTTATGCCCTCCCGCAAAGAGGGGTGGGGCTTGGCAGTAATGGAGGCCGCCCAACATGGGGTTCCCACCGTCGGCTATACGTTTGGCCTGCGTGACAGTGTTATTAACGGTGAGACCGGCATCCTAGTAGAGCGCGAGGAAGACTTTGTTGCGGCCACCAAGCAGCTGCTTGCCGACGCCCCCTTACGCCGCACCCTCGGCTCCAACGCGCGCGATTTTGCCGCTAGCTTCTCGTGGGAGAAGACCGGCGAGCAATTCGCGGAATTGCTGCAAGGGCTAGTAGCGGACAAGCCATCCACAACGCAGTAAGCGCCCATGGAACCTGCGGTCGTGGTGCGTCCGTCTCCGCGGCTATAGCACCGTCCACGACAACCACGCCGACACCGATCCGGGACAGCTGCTTCATATCGTGTGCCTCCCATGCGCGCAGCGCCGCCCGGTACTGCGGCGAAGCCTGATCCACCACGGTCCCGTCTACGCTCAATTCCCCTGATTCCACCATGGCCACCGCCTTGGAATAGGGATCTACCGCCACACCGCCAGGCACCTCTACAAGGTTGGCGCGCTCTGGAAAGAAAGCCACTCGGCCGTCAATCTCGCGCACCAGCTGCTTATCTACTCCCGTATCCCGCGGTGCGAGCACCGCTAGCCGCCCCGGAACCGGAATCAGCTGCACTGCCGCGGCCACGGTGGCTAGTGCCGCCGGCAGGTTCGGCAGCGCACCCAGCGAGGCCACATAAAGCGGCAATGCCAGCATGGTCAGCTTTCCGCTATCGCGCAGTAGCGCCGCCCCCGGTACGTGATCGATGGACCACACCAGCGCGCCGGGAACCAGCCAGAAAAACACAGCCCCGCCAAGACCAATAGCTGCCAGTATGCTCAGCCGAACGGGAACCCGCCACGCCCCGAGCAGGGCGATGATCGCCACGATGACACCGCATATCGCGAACCCGATGGCTGCTTGTGCATTCCAGATGCCGCCCAGGCGCAACAACGCGCCCCCGGTGCCGACGTGCTCTTCCGCTCGCGGGGCAAACGCAGCCACCGCCGCAGCGGTATCACCGGGCGCAGTGGGATAGAACATTCCTGGAATGGCCCACGGCAAGCACAAGACCACGCCGCCAAGTGCCACCCGCTTGCGGCAGGTCACCGCCGCGGTCACCACGGCAAAGAGCCCACCCGTAGGGGTAAGTGAAGCGCCCCACATGGCGAGCCACGCCACCCAATTGCGCTGCTTTCCGGCCCACGCGATGACCGGGAGCAGCCACGCGGCCACAGCAAGTGACCACTGGCCTTGGAGGAGGCGCTCGATAACGAAAGGATTGGCCACCGCCACCCCCATCGCGCTCACCGCGGAGGCTGTGGAGCGCGCCCAGCGCGCCGCGGTGAGCGCGGAGGACGCCGCGGCGGCAAAAATGAGCACCCGCGCCGCCCACGCGCCGCCTACTACAGCCAAGAAGCCGTCTTGCGGGGCATTGCGGGCAAGCAAACTGCCGCCGCCGAAAGCCGAAGGGGAAAGCGCCGGATGGTCAAGCAGCGCCATATCGCGCCACAGGAACTCACCGGGCAGGGCGAAGGGCCAGCACACCGCGGCCACGAGGATGAAGCCCCAGGCGAGGAGTAAAAGACGCTTAGCCTTCACGGTGGCGGCGCATGTACATATAGGCAGCACAAAGCAGTAGGCCAACGCCAATGGCCTTGCCCGCCCAGCCGACGACCATCAAGGCACGAATGGTGCGAATCACCGGACGCACCTCATCGAGGCGCTCCGCGCGAGTGTCATCGGACCAACGCATATCGGCGGCGAAGATGGAGCGATCCTCCGTATCGTTATTGGCCACCATGGTGCCGGCTTGTTTTTCGTCGGCAGCGAAGAAAATCTTGATATTTTCCCGCAGATCCACGATGGTGCCGGTGGTGGGTTCCACGGAGATATCGCGTCCGACGGTATAAAAAGGTTCCACCGTGACCCGGTCAGTGGGATCTAGGCCGAGGAGTTCGCGCGAGTCTCCGTCATAGAACCGCTTCGCCGGTCCAGAGATGCGGAAGTCCTTAGCGGCCAGCTGCTTTTTGCCGCTGCCGGAATCGACCGCCTCGGTGGTGATGTTTCTGCGCATATCAGCCAAGGAAATGGGCTGAATATCGTGGTGGAAGGAATAGGTGGGGATACCATCTAGCTTTTCCGTAGTGGTGAAGTCCACCGCCGTGGAGGATTGTGAGGCCAGATCGAAAAAGGGATAGGAGCGCTGCTCGGTTCCGGAGGGGAAAAAGTAGTTGATGCCATCTCGTTCGAAATCTGTGCGGGCCATGCCCGTGTCCACTGACGGCAGGAGGAATTCCCATTTATCCTTAGGGGCCGCCACAGGGTAGGTGGATTCTCGGTTCAACACGGAGTGCTCGGTGATTTGGGCGAGCGGAGTCTCTCCGGCGAGCAGGCGCGATAAAGAATCAGAGTGAGCGAGCGCATCGTCTTCTGCCACCTCAGCGGTCGTGGTGTTGCGCTCGATGGTGAGCAGGTCATGGTGCAGGTAGCACCAGATGGGTGCCTTCTTTTCTTGGCACTGCGGATTCTTGCTATCGCCTGTGGCCTTGGCGCCGGCGATAAAGGCGGGCGCATCCATCCACACGCCGGCAGAGGGAGCGGTCACGGTGTTGATGTTTTGGTCGAAGGCGAGGGGCCGAGTCTGATTGTTATATAGCGGTGGCACCACAGTGCCCAGCACTAAGAAAATGACGGCGGCAATGACAACCCACGCCAGTGGCGAGCGTGGCCAAAGGTAGCGTTTCATTGCAGTAATATGTCCAATCAGTTTCAGGTCGATCCGGGGTTAGGAGCAAGCGTGCAGCCGCAGGCATCTGTGAAAAGCGTACCCCAGCATCTGCCGGAGCTAGACGGTCTACGCGCGGTCGCCTCCCTTGGAATCATTGTCACCCACGTGTCTTTTCAGACCGGAACTGGGTGGGGGTTTGCTGGGCGCTTCGATTTTTTCGTCGCCGTTTTCTTTGCCCTCAGCGCGTTCCTCTTGTGGCGCCGCCGTGGCTTGCACAGCTTATCCGGCTATGCGCGCTCGCGCGTGGCACGTCTGTTGCCGGCTTATTATGCCTGCGTGGTGGCGGTGATGCTCCTGCTTCCCGACGCTCACTCACTCACCCTCACCCAATTGCTGAGCAACCTGACTTCCACGCAAATTTATGTGGTCGACGGGTTGGCCCCAGGTCTTACCCATCTGTGGTCGCTGTGCGTGGAGTTCTTCTTTTATCTCTTCTTGCCTGTGCTGGTGTGGCTGCTTGGAACGCTGCCGCGGCGCTGGCGCATTGCCGCCATTATCTTGGCAGGAGTGCTCAGCTGGGCGTGGGGATTCGTGCCCTTTGTAGCCGATTACGCCAAGGACCAGGTCAACTCGCAGATCTGGCCGCCCGCGTATGCCTCGTGGTTTGCCGTGGGAATGCTGGCCGCCGAATTCGAAGAAGCCGGCATCAGTCGGCGAGTGCAGCGGGTACTGCGGCCGCGCTGGGCGTGGTGGCTTGCGGCGGCGGTGGTGCTGTGGGGTGCCAGTCGCGAGTGGTTTGGGCCGCAGGGGCTTATCCATCCCGAACCCGCGGAATTTTCCCGCCGGATAATGGCGGGAGCGGCCTTTGCCGCAGTCGTGGTGGTACCGGTGGCTCTAGCTCCGCGGGAGAAATCTTGGCTGACCAGCCCACTCATGCAGGCACTGGGTACATGGTCCTATTCCATCTTCTTGTGGCATGTGGCTATCTTGGGCCTGGCCTTTCCCCTTACCGGGGTGCCGCTTTTTAGCGGGAAACCCCTGGACTTTTGGGTCATTCTGGCCGTGACTGTGGTGGGCACCGTGGTGGTTTCGGCCGCTAGCTATACGCTCATCGAGCGTCCCGGCCGGGATCTTCTCCTCGGTCGGCGGCGAAAAGACAGGCCACGCCCGCGGCACACAAGCAGCTAAGCAAGAGCGAATCACCCGCATAGGAACCAGACGTCCACGGCGCGCGGGCGAGGATGGCTCCAGCCGCAGCGACTACGCCGGGGGCGAGATAGGCGCGCGGGATGGTGGTCCAGCGCACTACCAACCACGCGGCCACGGCCGCCACTGCGGCCGGCCAGCCGGTAAGGGCCAGTGCACCAAGTGCCACGGCGGCTGAGGCAGCGCCCCCACGCGGTGCGTGCCAGGCGGGCTGGGACGGGCGGCGCGCGGCCGCCAGGAGGCACAGGCCGAGCGTCAGCAATCCCAAGGAGCCGCCCAAGAGGAGGGTGGCGCGATAAACCGGCTGGGCGGTGAAGGACATATGGAAGTCGCCGGAACGGCCGGCCGGAATGACAAAAGCCTGGGTGGCGGCGTCGATCTCGCGCGGGGTGAGCTCTTCATTGTCCAAATACCCGCGCAGGCCCTTATTAAAGGCGCGTCCGGTGACCAAGAGGCGGTCTTCCTCGCTGGCTTTAATCGAGTATCCAGTGGGCTCCGAGGGCTCCGGCGGGCGCCAGCCCACCTCGCGAAGGCTCACCCACGGTCCAGTGGTGCGCACACGGTGCGTGCCGGGGCTCAGGGTGAGGGAATCGCCGGGGGAGTAGCGGTGGGCGTCGATAAGCACCGGCTTGGTGGAATCTACCTTTACCCGCATGGGGCGCGGCGCCGTGAAGTCGCGGATGAGCACACCGGTATCTTGCAGCATCTGCTGGAAGAAGAATTGGTGCACATCGGGGGAGGTATCCGGCACGGTCACTACGCGCTCGACCGGCTGGCCCTCTACCTCTAGTTCCGCGATGCCGGTGCGGTGAGACAGCTCCACGCGAATGGCCTCGGTATCGCCGCCAGGTACGCGTACCTCCTGCGAGCGGAAGGGCTGTAAGTCCACGTCTACTGCGGCGCTGCCGGAGCGCACCGTAACCGTGGTGGCGCTGGTGGCCATGAGCTTTAGGCGCGGTTGGGTGAAATGACCGCGCAGCTCAATCCACCCGGAGTCATCGCCCGGCGCGGGCCACCACGCGGTGGAATTTTCCCCATCCACCGCGGCCGTGGCGGACTTGTGCGGTTGGGCGCCACCGAAGGCCGTGGCATCGGCCGCAGAGGAAGAAACCGCCACGGAACCGCCGTGAGTCTCGACCTGGCTAAGAGGCCCCGCGGAGGGATAATCGCGCAGGCGGTTATTTACGTGGCTGGGGTCGTCTGAAGCCAGGGGCGCGGAGATGGGGCCGTCGAGGGTGCCGTAGTTGCGGTCCGTGAGCGTCGGGGTATCGGTGACGATATCGGCGTCGCGATCGACGAGCTGGCGGGTGGTGGGGCCATGGTGGGCGTCGAGAAGCGCCAAGGCTTCCCCGCCGCCGGCCACGCGGACTGGGTCTGTGGGCCCTAAGGACATGCCGGCGTGGTTGAGCAAGATGACATCGACCTCGCCGAAGCGGTGGACCTCGCCGCCAAATTTACTGGCTAGGGCCTCGTCCTCACCGGTGAAGAGATCGTGGCGCACCATGACCGCGCCGATGCCCAGGCGCTGAAGGGAGCGCACGCCGGTGGCTGGGTCCTCCTTCAGTGCGGCCATCACACCGTCGAGCCCACGGATAGCCTCTGGTGGCACGAGCGGAATGGCATCGCGCACGGCCCAAGGGACATCGAGCAGCGGCTGGGCCGGCTCATCGCGCGTCCACCCCCAGGTCTGCCGGGCAAAAGACGCCTCCGGATAGATAAGGGTGCGGGTATCGGCGGCATGGGTATTGATAAAGTCCGTGGCCTCGTGCCAGTAGGAGGGAACCTCCTTATACGCCCCCAGCGGCAGCAAGCGCTGCGACCATGCCGGGGAGATGACCGCGATGCACAGCAGTAGCGTGAGCGCGCCTACCGTCTGCTTCTTGGTAGGCCGCAAGCTGTGCGGTAGCGGCAGGTGCGCGCAGGCGCGCGCGACGCCTAAAAGCAGCGGGATGCGCACCAGCGGATCGAATTTATGCAGGTTGCGCAGCGCGGCCAGCGGGCCATCGAGAGCATCGAGGTACCACCCCGCCTGGCAGCCCAGCACCGCGATGCCCACCACTAGGACAACGGCCCACACACGCGGCAGTTTGGTGAGCCCGTAGATGCCCACGGCCGCGATGCCCATGGTGACCAGCACGAAGAAGGATTCGGTAGCCAGCGCATTGCCCGCCACGCGCTCGGTATCTACAAACGGTGTCCAGCTCGTGGTCCCGCGCAGGATTTCTGGCAGGTTGAGCCAGCGCGTGGTCACGCGAGCGGATTCGATGAATTCCGTAAACGGCGGGGCGTAGCGGCCAAGTACGATAAGCGGGCCGATCCACCACGCCGATACCGCCAGGCACCCTAGGATCCAGGCCGCGCCGGGTTTGAATGCGCGGCGGTAAAGCACAATTACCGCGGCCGGGGTGCAGGCGGCGATGGTGGCGGTGGCATTGACCGCACCCATGAGCGCTACGGGGATGGTGGCTGCGGCGGCGTCGCGCCACGTGAGCTTGGCATTGAGGAAGGGCAGGATGACCCAGGGGGCGAGCATGACCGGCCAGGTCTCGGAAGAAATGGCGGTCAGGGTAGAAAGCGCGCGAGGGGAAAGCGCGTAGAGCATCGCCGCCACCCAGACCCACCCGCCGCGCAGGCCTACCTTGCAGGCGAGCTTATGAAAGCCGATGAAGCCAACGCTTAAGACCACCAGCCACCACAGGCGCTGGGCCAGCCAATCGGGCAGTGGCTGGGTCAAAACGAAGAAGGGCCCTTGGGGAAAAAGATAGCCATAGGCCTGATTTTGTAGTTGTCCCAGGGTAAAGGTATCCGTATAGGCGCTCAGTGCCCCGCGGAGAAAATGCAGCGGATTGGCGGCCAGATCATGCTTGGTATCGGCAGCTGTCAGCCCCCACGGCTGCACGAGGAGGATGAGCGCTAGGGCAAAGATCCCCAGCGGGTAGGGGCGGGCAAGCCGCCCGCGGAGGGTACGCACACCTAGTTGCGGGATCCGTACTCAGGGCCGCCCAAAACCGCATCGGAAGCAGAAACCGCATTGCCTTCTGGCACGGTATCGGTGCCGGAGAACTGCGCGATGCCGATGATGGTGATGACGCCGAGCGCGATGCCCACAACAGCGCTACCGATGGCGGGGCCAAGGGTGCGCTTGTTCAAAGAATCGGTTTCCAGAGCCATGGCTAAAAATACTAGCAGCTATTTAGAAGTATTCTGCCTCATCATCGTCCGCGTCTTCCTCGTTTTCTTGCGGCACGATAAAGACGGGAAGGCCGGCATTGCGCACAATCTGATCGGCGGTGGAGTTGGTCCACCAGGCGCGGAAACCGGTCAGGGCGCGGGTGCCGGTCACGATGACATCCACGTCCAGCTCGTGTGCTGCATCAATGATGGCGGAGGAAATAGTGGTGGCGGATTCCACCAAGTGGGCGCGGCCAGCCAAGCCCAGGCTTTCGGCTAGTTCGATGCCCTGGCGGCAGATTTTCAACGCTTCCTCGTAGGCCGGATCCTCTTCGACGCCGTCCGGGGAGACGGTGGACTGGTGCATTCCAGTGCGGCTGACGGCGCGGGCGGTCTGCCGGGCTACTGGCTCCCAGGCGGTGAGAATTTCTACCGTGGTGGGCCGCAGCAGCTGGGCCGCGTGCTCGAGGGCGCGGCCGGCTCGTTCGGTGCCATCGTAGGCAATTAGCATTGTCTCGCCGTTACTCATGTGGCTAGTCTACCCACCGTTTCAGACAGAAGGCGAGGAATATTGCACACTGGAAGGCATGAAAACTCCGCGCATTCTCGCCAGCCTTGCCCTCGTGACGGCCTTGGGCGCCTGCTCCACCTCCCCTCAGGAGGACGCCGAGAGTCAGGACTCCACAACCCCAGCGGCATCGAGCTCACCGGCCGCGACGCAAGAGACGCAAGAAGAGACTTCGCAGGAAGCAGCCCCGCAGCAGGACATCCGCGCCATGGCCGCCTCTGTGTTGATGCCCCCGGTCACCAATTACGACGATGCTAAGGCCAAACTGGATGCTGGCGTGGGCGGAATCTTTATTCCCAGCTGGGCGGATCCCAACCTGCTGCAGGAAGAGGGCCGCGATATTAATGCCCTGCGCCAAGAGGTAGGCCGCGACTTTGAAGTCTCCATCGATTTTGAAGGCGGGCGCGTGCAGCGTTTCTCAGAGATCTTGGGCGAGTATCCCGCACCGCAACAAATGGCAGCCGAGCGTTCCCCGCAAGAGGTGGAACAGCTCGCGCACGAGATTGGTACCACTCTCAAGGCTCATGGCATCAACGTGGACTTTGCGCCGGTGCTCGACGTCGATGGCAATGGCCTAGAGGTGGTGGGCGATCGGTCCTTTTCCACCGACCCCGCACAGGCGGGTGAATACGGCGCCGCCTTTGCCCGCGGGTTGGATTCCGCTGGGGTCAAGGCCGTATTCAAGCATTTCCCGGGACACGGCCGTGCTTCTGGCGATACCCACCTGGCCGAGGCCGTTACCCCGCCGCTGGAAGAGCTGGAGGGACACGAGTTCATTCCTTTTAAAACCGCCCTCCCTCAAGCGCCGAATGCCGCGCTCATGATGGGCCACCTCGCCGTGCCCGGTTTGGGCGATGGCCAGACTCCTGCTTCTATGCTGCCGGAGGCTTATGGCTTGGCTCGCGAGACCCTGCAGTACGACGGCCCTATTTACACCGATGACATCGGTGGCATGAAGGCGATTGCGGATTCGCTCCCGCTTGCCGACGCCGTCGTGACCTCCCTCAATGCCGGTGCCGATATGCCCCTGTGGTCCACCGAGGGCGATATCAATGCGGTAATCGATGCCGTTGTCGGTGACGTGGACGAGGGGCGCCTGCCGCGCGAGCGTCTCGAGGACGCGGCCCGCCATGTCAGCGTTCCACCGGCCGACGTTGCACCCGAGGCCGCACAGGACTAGGAAAAATACCACTAAAACCGTTAACCTTTAAGGCGTGAAAAAGGCAGAAGGAAAAAACGGTGCTAAAGGCTGGCTCATCGCGCTCGGTGTATTTGTCGGCCTTGTCCTGATCGCGGGTATTGCTTATGCCTGGGATGTCGCGGCAAACCAGGACAAGATTCCGCGCGCCGTTTCCGTCAACGGCGTGGACATCTCCGCCATGGATCGCACCGCCGCCGTGGAGAAGCTCGAAGATGAGCTCGCGGGCGTAGAAACCGAGCCCGTGACCGTTACCTCCGGTGACCTCCACACGGAACTCGTCCCCTCCGAATCGGGCCTTGCCTTGGACAACCAGCGGGCCGTGGACAATATTGAGGAGCCTTCCCTCAACCCTTTCACCCGCCTTTATAGCTTCTTCCGTTCCACCCGGGATATTCCGGTAGAGACCAACGTAGATGAAGCCCAGCTGCAGCCTGCCTTGGAGCGGGTGAAGAAAAACCTTTCCACCGACCCTGTCGATGGCATGTTGGAGCTTAACAACGGCGAGCTCAAGGTCACCGACCCGAAGCTTGGCCAAACCGTGGACGCCGGCTCCTTGCACAACGCGGTCACAGAAAACTGGCTCGATTCCGAGGGCGTGGACGTGGACCCAGAAGAGGTAGAACCGGCCATCAATGATGCGGCCATCGAGGCCATGCGCACCGGCGACGCCGCTAAGGCGCTGGATAATCCGATTACCTTGAAGGCTAAAAATAATGTCACGGCTACCCTGAATAAGCCGGAAATCTCCCAATTCACCAGCATTGAAAAGAAGGACGGCAAGCTCAAGCTCGCCGTGGATACCAACCGCGCGCAGGAGCTGTTGGCGGAGCGCTCTGAGGGCGCCGATGTGCCCGGGGTGAATGCCAAGATTTCCTTCAACGGCAATGACAAGCAGGTCACCCCGTCCGAAGATGGCGAAATCATCGACTGGGAACCGACCATGAAGGATTTTGACAAGCGCGTGACCGGCGATGACCGCGAGTGGGACGCAACCTATAAGCCGGACCCAGCCAAGTTCACCACCGAAGATGCCAAGAAGGCGACCTTCAACGATACCGTCGGTGAGTTCACCACCGAGGGCTACTCGGCTGCCTCGGGCAAGAACATCGAGCTGGTAGCCCAGCAGGTCAACGGTGCCGTGGTCAACCCGGGCGAGACCTTCTCGCTCAACGGCTACACCGGCCCGCGCGGCACTGCTCAGGGCTATGTGGAATCCGGCATCATTATTGATGGCCACTCCGGTTCCGCCGTCGGCGGTGGCATCTCCCAATTCGCCACTACCTTGTACAACGCTGCCTACTTTGCGGGCATGGAAGATACCGCCCACACCCCGCACTCGTACTATATTTCGCGCTACCCCGCCGGCCGCGAGGCCACCGTTTACGAAGGCGCCATCGACCTGCAGTTCACCAATACCTTCAACACCCCGGTCCGCATTGAGACCGACTTCGGGCGCGGCAAGATTACCGTGCGTTTGAAGGGCACCAAGACCGTTGACGTTGAGTCTGTGAACAATGGCCGCTGGGCCAATACCGACCCACAGCCGATGTCTGTGCCAGGCGGCGACTGCTCGCCTTCCTCTGGTGCGCCAGGCTTTACGACGTCTGATACCCGCATCATCAAGGACCTCGGCGGCAAAGAGCTCTCCCGCGAGACCACCACCACGGTCTACGACCCGCAGCCCATCGTCCGCTGCGGCTAGTAGGCTCGGAGCCATGGAAGAGAGAACTCTGACAATGCTCATCTTTGGCAATGTGGTTATCGAATCGAACCTGCGCGGGGCAGAGCTGCGCGTTTACAGCGAAGATTGGCGCGGATATCAGCTCCGGACTGACCTGGGAGTGACGTTCCGTGCCCCGCTGGATAATATCCGTGGCACCGTGCCTCAGCGTGATATGGCCGAGCTTGTGGAGAGATTCTTGAAGCCGGCCGCCGCAGAACTAGAGGCGCACTATCCAGGCGGGGTAGAGCGGGCACAAAAAGAACTTGCCCAGTGGTTAAGCGCCACAGACTAGCAAGAAAATTCCCCCCGAAAATTGGAGCCGACGACGGGAATCGAACCCGCGCTAGCAGCTTGGGAAGCTGCAGTTCTACCATTAAACTACGTCGGCACTGCGCGTTGATGCGCTCCGGCCTACTATACACCTTGGCCTTCGGCATGAGTAGAATTGGGGCCGTGCTTCTTTCAGATCGTGATATCCGTTCCGCCATCGACGCCGAAGAGTTGGGCATCGAGCCCTTCGACAGCGAGCTTATCCAGCCCTCCTCGGTAGACGTGCGCTTGGATAAATATTTCCGCGTATTCAATAACTCGCGGTATACGCATATTGACCCCAAAGAGGAAATGCCGGATCTCACCACCTTGGTGGAGGTAGAAGAAGATCAGTCCTTCATCCTGCACCCAGGCGAGTTCGTGCTCGGTGCTACGTTGGAAAAGTTCACCCTGCCTGCGAACTTGGCTGGCCGCTTGGAGGGCAAGTCTTCGCTCGGCCGCTTAGGATTGTTGACCCACTCCACCGCGGGCTTTATTGACCCAGGCTTTTCCGGTCACATTACGCTCGAGCTTTCTAATACCGCCAACCTGCCCATTGCCTTGTGGCCGGGCATGAAGGTGGGGCAGCTGGCGATTTTCAAGATGACTTCAGCAGCTGAAAGCCCTTATGGCACGGGTTCGCTGGGGTCGAAGTACCAAGGCCAGCGTGGCCCGACGCCATCGAAGTCTTACCTGAATTTTCGATAGGCTTAAACCGGTATTCACATAAGGCCTTTAAGATAAGGCCTTATGCGTATGACTGTAATCGGCACCGGATACCTGGGTGCAACCCATGCTGCATGCATGGCCGAGCTCGGCCATGAAGTACTAGGCGTGGACGTAGATGAAAATAAGATTTCCGCTCTCAAATCGGGCCAGGTTCCATTCTATGAACCGGGCTTGCCCGAGGTTCTGGGGCGCAATATCGAGGCCGGACGCCTCGATTTCAGCACGGACTACGAAGAAGCAGCCGAGTTCGGCAACCTGCACTTTTTGGGCGTCGGAACTCCGCAGCGCCGTGGTTCCTACGCGGCGGATATGACCTACGTTAAGGCCGTTATTACGGACTTGGTGCCCAAGCTCAAGGGCGATCACATCATCTTCGGTAAATCTACCGTCCCGGTCGGCACCGCCGCGGAACTCCAGGAACTAGCCAATGAGCTTGCCCCAGAAGGCACCACCGTGGAAATTGCCTGGAACCCGGAGTTCCTGCGCGAGGGCTATGCCGTCAAGGACACCATCACCCCAGACCGCATCGTGCTCGGCGTTGGTGAAACCAACAATGAAAGTCGAGCTGAAGAGGTCGCGCGTGAAGTCTATGCCCAGCCGTTCTCGCAAGACACCCCATTTATTGTCACGGACTGGCAGACCGCGGAGCTGGTCAAAGTCTCCGCTAACGCATTTCTAGCCACCAAGATTTCCTTTATCAACGCAGTCTCCGAAATCTGCGAGATTGCGGGCGCGGACGTGACCGCGCTTGCCGACGCCATTGGGCTCGACGAACGCATCGGCCGCAAGTTCTTAGGCGCCGGTCTCGGCTTTGGTGGCGGTTGCTTGCCTAAAGATATTCGCGCCTTCATGGCCCGCGCCGGCGAACTTGGCGCCGACCAGGCGCTGACCTTCCTGCGCGAGGTAGACGCTATCAATATGCGCCGTCGCGACCGCGTGGTAGACCTTGCCAAGGAAGCCTTCAATGGTTCTCTGCTTGGTCACCGCGTGACCGTGCTGGGCTGCGCGTTTAAGCCAAATTCCGATGACGTGCGCGATTCGCCCGCCCTTTCCGTGGCCGGTTCCTTGTCCTTGGCCGGTGCGGCAGTAACCGTCTATGACCCAGAGGGCATGGACAACGCCAAAAAGGTATTCCCCACCTTGGATTACGCCGCAGACACTGATGACGCCCTGCGCGAGGCCGAGCTGGTGATTTTGGCTACCGAGTGGAAGCAATTCAAGGAATTGGATCCGCAGCAAGCGGGCCAGCTGGTGGACAATAAGCACATTATCGATGGTCGCAATGTGCTGCCTGTCGCGGATTGGCAGCAGGCAGGCTGGAAGGTTGAGGCCTTGGGCCGCACCCTCTAGGCGGATTCGGACGGGCTAAAAGTAGAGGCTGAGCAGCGTCGATGCTGGCTCAGCCTTTTGCTTAGGCTTAAGCTTTTGTACGCTTTGGCACCGTGAAAGCTGCAATGGCCGTGGTGATGGGAACCGCGAGGGTCAATGCCATCGCGCCCACTCCGGAACGCAGCAGTTCCGTTGCAACGAGATCGCTGCTCAGAATCTGTTCGGCAGGCCGTTCTGCTGCGGTAATCAGCATAAGCAGCGGCAAGGCCGCGCCGGTATAAGTGAGAATCAACGTATAGACCATGGAGGCAATATGGTCGCGGCCCACCTTCATTGCGGAGAGGAAAAGCTGTGTAGGGCGGGCATCAGGATCCGCTTCGTGGAGTTCGGTAATGGTGGATGCTTGGGCCACGGCGGCGTCGGCAAGGCTGCCCAAGGCGCCAACTACAAAGCCGCACAAGAGCACGCCCACGATGGATACATCAGGCATATAAAGAAGTAGCTTGAGGTTGTCCTCAGAACTGTAGCCCTGCAACTGCGAACCATCGATAGTGGCCCATGCCAGCACCGCTGCGAGAATGAGAGCGGTGAGGGAACCACCCACCGCCGATGCCGATTTCCAATTCATGCCGTGGACGAGAGGAACGGCCAGCAGAATGATGGCAGAGCAGGCTACAAGGGCGGACCACAGGGGATTATGGGCGTCGATAAGAGCGGGGACGAGGAACGCAAAGATCACGCCTAGGCTGAGCGCTAAGCCGATAAGGGCGCGTACGCCATGCCACGCCGCAAAAGCGATAATGACGACGGCGACGATAACCGCCCACAGAGCTAGGCTTCCGGTGCGTTGATAATCAGCAAAAGCATAGGACACAGCGCCGGAAGGGTCATCTGCCTTAGAAAGAACAATTTTGTCGCCCGGTTTAAGCTGCGGATCGCCGGCATTTCCGTAGGTGACCAGTTGGGTCATGCGTCCTTCGTCCTCGCCGGAGGTGATATTGACCAAGGCGCGGTCGCACTGCACTTCTTCAGACCCTGGAATGAGCGGTGGCTTATCGAAGGCCTGCCCAGTAAGTTCCGATTGGCAAGCCGAGTGGTCTGTCGTGTCGACCGTGCCTTCGACCTGTGGGTGGTTGAGGGCGTAGGTTTGCTGAAAATCGGTGGAGGTGTGCTCGCTGGCTGGGCTAGTAGGCCACAGCAATGCCATGCCCGCAATGGTGGCTATAAGAGCTATGACGAGCACGCCGAGCAAGGCTAAGCGCCAAGGATGGTGAGCTAACGAAGTAGAGAGCCGACCCCATGAACTTCGAGTCGGCTGAGGCTTAGGTGCCGCAGAATGTCTTCCCATGCACCATATTGTTATGGATTATTACTATCATTAGCAACTGGCGGGGAAGAAAGCTACTGCTTATAGCTCACCAGGAAGTTGCCAAGGCGCTCAATGGCGTTTTCGATCTGGGATGCCCACGGCAGCGTGACTACGCGGAAGTGATCTGGGTTCGGCCAGTTGAAGCCGGTTCCCTGAACCATGAGGATCTTTTCCGCCTTCAAAATATCCAGCATGAGCTTGGCATCATCATGGATTTCATACACATTCGGATCCAGGCGCGGGAAGAGGTAGAGCGAGCCCATGGGTTTTACCGCGGAAACGCCGGGAATCTCATTGAGCTTCTCGTAGGCGATATTGCGCTGGCGTAAAAGACGCCCGCCGGTACCGGTGAGCTCAAAGATGGACTGCCGGCCACCCAGCGCCACCTGGATAGCGTGCTGCGCCGGTACGTTCGGGCACAGGCGAGTTCCGGCCAGAAGCTCAAGGCCTTCGATGAAGCCACGGGCGTGGTGCTTAGGGCCGGTAAGTACCATCCAGCCGGCGCGGTAGCCGCACACGCGGTAGGCCTTGGAGAGACCGTTAAATGTGATGGTGAGTAGGTCAGGGGCTAGGGAAGCGATGGAGATGTGCTGCGCGCCGTCATAAAGAATGCGGTCATAGATCTCATCGGCCAAGATGAGCAGGTTATGCTCGCGGGCGATGCTGACAATCTTCTGCAGTACTTCGCGCGAGTAGACCGCACCCGTTGGGTTATTCGGGTTAATGACCACGATGGCTTTGGTCTTATCCGTAATCTTGGACTCGATGTCCTCGATGGATGGATTCCAATCATCCTCCTCATCACACAGGTAATGCACTGGGGTGCCACCTGCCAGGGACGTAGCAGCGGTCCACAATGGATAATCCGGTGCCGGGATGAGAACCTCATCGCCGTTATTAAGCAGCGCTTGAGTGGTCATGCTGATGAGCTCGGAGACGCCATTGCCCAAGAAGACATCGTTGATATCGAAGGGTGGGAAATCCTCCAGCTCGTAGCGGGTAACGATGGATCGACGGGCAGGAATGATTCCTTTGGAGGTGGAATAGCCCTGGGAAGTAGGCAGGGCGGCGATCATATCGCGCATGATGACATCGGGTGCTTCGAAGCCGAAGACGGCCGGGTTACCGGTGTTGAGTTTCAAGATGGTGTGACCATCGAGCTCCATGCGTTCCGCTTCCGCAGAGACCTCGCCGCGGATGTCATACGCGACGCCCTTGAGTTTGTCGGATTGGTCAAAGATGCGGTGTTTGGGAGAAGTCATGGGAATATTGTGCCACGATTCACAGCTGCACAAAATGCTTCAACACCGGCGATGACTATTTTTTACTCCACTCGCTGAACTTCCGCTTGGCCAGATCCATGGCTTGGCCGGTAATTTCGCCAGCTTGCATACGGCGATCGGCCCACATCTTTTCCTCGATCATTTTTTGCTGCGCGCGCTCATGCGCCGTGAGAGCGCGAATCTCGCGCAGCTGCTGCCGCTCAACCTGGCGCACGGATGGGGCGTGCCACGAGGAGGGGCCGACCTTGGCGACGTAGAGCATGATCCACAGGATAGGGATGAGTGCGGCTGCCGTGACGCCACCTAACAGTAGCCATGGGTTGCTCATGGTAGCGCTCAAGAAGATCAGCGTGGGGCTTGCTACTGCAAGCACCACAGAGCCGGAGAGAGCAGTCGCAAACTTCGGTTTCTTGCCTGCATTATGGGCGCGCGTGACTTCTCCCCGAGAATAGATCTTGACCTCGTGGGAACCACGCGCCGGAATGTCTTGGAAGACGGGCACGAGGTCTTGGTGGGTGCTGGCGCGCATGACATCGTCCGAGCGGTCCTCGAACTCCTCCATGGTTAACCGGCCTTCACCCACGGCGCGGGCGAGGTCATTGATGGCATCGTTGCGCTCGGAATCGGACAGGCGCAGAGTCCGATTGACAGGGGAAGAACCAAAGTTATTACTCACGTTTTCCAGTCTAGGAAAATTCTGCCCTTCCAGGGACGTGCTCTCAGCGAACGCAGCCTATAGTTCCTTGGATTCAGCGTCAGGGGTCTTCTCGTCCTTCTTTTCTTGCTGGTTTCCGCCCACCAGGCTGGCTAAGAATGGGAAGAGGGCGACGGTAAGCGCTCCACCGGAGACGAAGATAGAGGCATTCTCGGCCTCCATGATTCCGGAATTGACCGCCAGGGACGTTACCGCCACGATGATTGGCAGACCGGTAGCGGAATACAAACCTACTTGGAGGCGCTCGCGGAAGGTTTCAATATCAGATCCGGTATGCCCAACATTCTCGCGCAAGAAGACGGGCAGGCCACGGGTCACCAAGATGAGAGCTGGAATGCCCAGTACCTTCCACGGATTATGAGCGATGGTATCCCAGCTAATGCTCATGCCGGAGACCACAAAGAAGACTGGAATAAGCATCGAATAAAACACCACATCGAGGCGGTGCTCTAGGCGGCGGTGGAATTCATCCGGGATAATGCGGTTCAAGATGATGCCGGCAGCAAAGGCACCGAGCACAATATCGAGTTCAAAGACTGCGGTAACGGCCATAAGAATGGCCAGAATAAGGATGATAAGACGCAGAATCGTTTGGTTGGTTGAACCCGCACCAGAGATAAAGGCGGTCTTCACCCAAGGGATCGTTGATGCGATAGCCGCTGGCATGATGGCGACAGCAACGGCGATGATGATGAAGAACAACAAAATGATCATCGTCGTCAGCGTGGAACGAGTACCCAGCAATAGTGCCATTGCGGTAATAGGGGCGACCTCACCAATGGCACCGTGAATCATCACAGAGTTGCCCACTTTGGTGCCCAGAATGCGGTCCTGTTTCAGCATCGGCGTGAGCGTGCCCAGCGCCGTTGAGGTCAGTGCCAAGGCGACCACGATGGCTCCTGGCACGTTATCTACTAGGAAGTAGGCGCCCACTCCACAGGCGAGGGCACAGATTGCCCAAGTGGATAACGCCGTTCCGGCTTCCTTTGTTTTGAGGGTGGAGATTTGAATTTCAAAGCCCGCGAGGAGAAATAACGCTCCCACGCCGAGCTCCTTGAGCATTTCGATGCCTTCGTCCTCGGCAGCGAGGTCGAGCACCGAAGGACCAATAATCATGCCGAAAATCAGCAAGAGGGCTACCGATGGAAGACGGTAGCCCAGCATATAAGAGATCAGCGGCGCCAGCAGGGCGGCGGCCATGATCCAAGCGAAAGAGACGAGGGAGTGTGTATTTTCGGTCGCGCCTGCTGCTAGCAGTAGGGCATCGGTGGGGAGTCCCGCATTAAAATGCATGGACTACAGCGTACGCACCCATGCCCCTGCGCGCCTACTCAGATTCAGGCGGCTGTGGCGCGCTTTCCGACGCCGGCGGTGCCGGAGCTGCAGGCGGCGTCGGTGCCGACGGAGCAGAAGGTGCACTTGGCGCAGGCGCAGCCGGTGCGCTTGGAGCTGCAGGCGCTGCGGGTGTGCTCGGCGGCGTTGGAGCGGCTGGTGCTTTCGGTGCAGGTGCTGCTGGGGCACTCGGTGGGGTAGGCGCGGTCGGTGCGGCGGGAGTTGCCGGCGCTTGGGGAGCTTGCGGTGCAGCTGGCGGCGTCGGTGCCGATGGAGCAGAAGGTGCGCTTGGCGCGGGTGCTGCGGGCGCTGCGGGTGCGTTCGGCGGCGTTGGAGCGCTTGGTGGTGTTGGAGCGGCTGGTGCTTGTGGCGCAGGTGCTGCGGGAGCTGCCGGTGCTTGGGGAGCTTGCGGTGCAGCTGGCGGTGTCGGCGCTGATGGAGTAGAAGGTGCACTTGGCGCAGGCGCAGCCGGTGCCGCAGGGGCGGCGGGCGCGCTTGGTGCCGAGGGTGCCGCGGGTGCGCTTGGGGCTGCCGGTGCCGAGGCGGAGGGGGCGGGAGCGTTAGGAGCGTCGGAAGTGGGGGCGTCGGCAAGCGGGGCATTATTGGTGCCGGTGGACTTCTGGTGGCGCACCGGAGTGGCAAGGAAGGCCTTGGGGTGGGGCTCTGGCAGGGTGCCGGCCTCATCGAGGGAAATGGAATTGCGCAGCATAACTGCCACGTCATTGACCTTGGCGGCGGGGGTGGAATCCTGCGCCAAGGACTTCACGCCGCCGGTCATCATGACATTACAGAAGGGGCAGCCGGTGGCAATTTCTTCCGCGCCGGTTTCCAAAGCCTGTTCGGTGCGGAAGTCATTGATGCGGGTGCCAAGCTTTTCTTCCATGAACATGCGGGCACCGCCGGCGCCACAGCAGAAGGCCTCGTCGCGGTTCTTGTCCATCTCGCGCAGTTCCACGCCGGTGGCCTCGAGCAGCTCGCGTGGGGGATCGAAGACCTTGTTGTGGCGGCCGAGGAAGCAAGGGTCGTGGTAGGTAATCGGCTTGCGGTTCTCCGGTGTGCGCGGTACTGGCTTGAGCAGGCCCTCGCGTACCAGGCGGTTGAGCAGCTGGGTGTGGTGGAAGACGTCGAAATGCCCGTCAAAGTCCGGGTACTCGTTGCGGATGGTGTTAAAGCAGTGCGGGCAAGTGGTGATGATCTTGCGCTGGCCCTCCGGTACGCCGTCGAAGGCGTTGTTGAGGGTCTCCACGTTTTGCTGCGCCATCATCTGGAAAAGGAACTCGTTGCCAGCGCGGCGGGCAGGATCGCCCGTACAGGTCTCGCCGGTGGAGAGGACACCAAACTTCACGCCCGCGGTATGCAGCAGGTCTACGACCGCACGGGTGGTGCGGCGGCCGTCGTCATCATAGGCGCCGGCGCAGCCCACCCAGAGCAGGTATTCCATATCGGAGAAATCGGCCTCGTCCTCACCGATGATGGGCACGTCGATGCCATCGGCGCGGGCCTCATCGATCCAGGCGCGGCGCTCAGAATTATTCCGGCCCCACGGGTTGCCCTTGTTTTCCATGTTCTTGAATAGGCCGGTGAGCTCAGATGGGAAGTCAGATTCAGCGAGCACCTTGAAGCGGCGCAGGTCTGCGATGTGGTCGATGTGCTCAATATCGGTAGGACACTGATCCACGCACGCACCACAGTTGGTACAAGACCACAGCACATCATCATCGATAACGCCGGCCATGGACAGTACATCCAAGCCCTCGTGCGGGTTGTAGTTATCCAGCGCTCCCTGGCGCAGGTCCATCATGAGCTTTTTGGGGCTCAGTGGCTTCTCGGTATTCCAGGCTGGGCATAGCTCCTGGCAGCGACCACACTCGGTACATGAAGTGGAATCCAGCAGCATCTTCCAGCTGCCTGGTGTGATGTCCTCTTCCAAATCCGGGGTGGGCAAGGACTGCAGTGCCTTTTCACCGGTGGCATTGCGTTGGAAGAAAATATTGAAAAAGCTGGTGAAGCGGTGCCACATGACGCCCCACTGGAAATTGCGGGAGATAAAGACGATAAACAGCATGCCGGACAGCAGCTTGAACAGGGCGAAGAAGCTCACCAGGGCCGGTGACTCGGGGAAGAGCTTGGCCAAGTGGATACTCAAGAAATCCGCCCAGGCGGAACCGCCGCCGTAGGTGGCGATCTTGGTGGACTTCACCAAGATCATGCCGAGGCCCTCGGAAAAGACGATGAACTCTACCCAGCGTGCGGAGGCGGTCTGGGAGTTGAAGAAGCGGCTGCCACGCTCGGTATCGCCGAGCTTGAGGCGCACACCGATGAGGAAGCCAATGCCGAGCACCGTCGCGATGCCCAAGACTTCTTCCACAAAGTGGTAGACCGGCCAGTGGCTGAGCCACGGCCAGCCCTTATTCGGTGCGAAGGTTTGGATATAGGCCTCGAACCACACCAGGATGCCGAAAAGGAAGCCCACCATCACCAGCCAGTGGGCGGCATTGACCAGAGGTTTTCCCTTGAAATGGGAGTGGCCAAAGACCTCTGCAATCACGCGCCATAAACGCTTGCCTATATTGTCGGTGCGTTTGAGCTGGGTAGGCCCGCCCGAGCGGATGAACTTGAAGAGGGCCCATACGCGGGTGAAAAAGTACAACCACACCGGAATCGATGCGGCTATAGCGATCCAACCGAACACGGTGGTCATGCGTGCTCCTTTAAAACTGATGCTCCACGTTTCTCTCTACCTTAAAGCCTAGGGCTGGAAATCAGAGAGTCTGCATTCAGTGCGGAGGCGTGACGTCCTAATAACGAAAGCCGCCCTCAGCCTCTGCGCGATCGAACGCACGAGAAGCGATAGGCACCATACGCAGCTTTCGGGGCAGTACTGAGAATGCGACTCTGACGCTGCGAGAGAAAAGCTTGAGCCTGCGCGCGTCCTTCTTAGTCCACTCCCAACCCAGTTTGTTTCGCAGCTTGTCAGGAATGAGACCGATAGCTACCCACAACAAGAGGCGTGAAGCATATGGAGAAATAGGGCGCCACAGCCAGTTAGGGACTTTGGGATCAGGGCTGTCTAGTGTCAACCCATTGATAATGCGAGAACGCTCAATGGTTTCGCTTATTGAGAGCTCATCGATCATGCGATCCATGTATTTTTCATACTCGGCATATGACTTAGGTGCATCATCGGGTTCAGCGACGCCATAGAAGCTGTACCAAGTCCGAGTCTCCTGGAATAAACGCTCGCGCTCCTCGCTGCTCAGAGGGTTCATGAAATTGCCCGCCAAGGCATATGGCATAGCAGCGAAAGTGGCGTGCGCCCAGTAATAGACCTCAGGGTTTAGAGGGTGGTAGCGACTTCCATCGGGGTGAGTTCCCTTAATGTCTTTGTGAAAATCACGAATCATGATGCCAACTTCTGGGCCCTCATAAACTGTTCGAATAATTGGGAACGCAGAGCGGACCAAGCGGGCTACCTCATTGTCAAAGACATTGGAGTGCTGGACCAGGGAACGGCTAATGTCGCGGTGTGCAATTTGGAGAAGTCCGGCGGACAGAGCGACGAAAGCGGAACGCCAATCACCAAAACGCTGCCACAGTAAAGAATCTGGACCAAGCTCTGG
Organism: Corynebacterium sp. LaCa54; assembly: GCF_046717495.1. Lineage (NCBI taxonomy): Bacteria > Bacillati > Actinomycetota > Actinomycetes > Mycobacteriales > Corynebacteriaceae > Corynebacterium > Corynebacterium sp. LaCa54. The sequence goes on along the minus strand of NZ_CP177115.1, from coordinate 2,241,808 downwards.
GAGTTCCGGCTGGCTTGGATGGGCCGTGGAGTCAACGAAAGTAGTGCTGGTGGGATTGCTCAGGTTAGTCATCATGCCTCCTTGAGGGCGGTAGCTTTATTGCGCTGTTAGGTAGTGGAAGAGACGGTCTGGGCGTCATAGTTGCTAGCAGTTGTAAATGCGTGCGCGTCGGCGTCGAATCCTGCAAGGGTAGTTCGTATGCCGCGGACGGTACCCGGCTGAACTAGCCACTTATCGTGCTTTACAGTCAGTGCGCCTGGACCGCGAATCTCCAATTGGCGTACATATCGACGGCAGTGATCAGCGCGCGCTTCTACTGCTGCGAGTGGATGCCGCTTCAAGTAAGAATCCTGTGGCACTGGCCCATCAACGAATAAAGTATTGGGAAGCCCCAGTACCTCAATTCCGTGATGAAGATATAAGTCATCGATCTTGGTATGCGGCCGTCCTGGAACTGAAATCCATGGTGAACTTTCTCCGGTAGCTCGGATAAGAACATCAAAAGATCGGGATTCAAGTCCCGATTCTCCACTGTAGGAAACGGTCCAGTGACCTTCTTCAGCATCGAATTCTGCTGCCGTTACCTCTGTCGAGCCGCGGAATATGGCACCGCTCGCTTCGACGGCAGCTTCGAGGTGCTGCGAAATCGACGCCGGTGACCCATCGGTTCTGGTCAGTCGAAGGTACGGGGTGCGAAAATGAAAAGACCGAGAGACCCTTGGCGCATTAGGCGAGGTGAACTGACCTCCGATCTCCGAGTTCTTATCAAAAAGTGTCGTGTCGAATCCGGCGAATGCGCACTCAGAGGCGGCAGCGCATCCTGTCACCCCGGCTCCAACCACGGCAACGGTTGGTCGGCGGTAGGGCTTGAACATTACTGTTCCTTTCGAGGTTGCAACGGTAGGGTGCGGAACCTTTCGTATCGAGTAGTGGATTTGGGGGGGTAAAACTATCGCGGGATGATATGTGATGATACACACATTTATTGGCCATGTGAAGCGCAGTACACAAATCGGGTAGTTGTGTGATGTCTTGGGAGGCTAGGGAAGAAAACGGAGAAACCTACCTAGGCGAAGGGCGGCGGTCATAAGGCTGCCGTAGAACCGACGTGGTAGCCACCGCGGACCTCGCATCGGCATAATTCGCTGGGCGGAAATGTTCTTGGCCTCTGTGTACTTTGTCAGGCCTTCTTCACCATGGCGGCGAGCTACACCGGATTCTTTTACTCCTCCCAGTGGGGTAGAAATTGATGCCCACGTCGCGGCGTAACCGTCATTAATGGTGACACCTCCGGCGTCTATTCGTTCTGCGATGTCGCGCGCAGTCTCCGGCTTGCCAAACACGGATGCGTTTAGTCCATACGAGGTTTCATTTGCCAGGAAAATTGCCTCATCGATGTCACGAACTCGTTGGACAAAAACTACTGGTCCAAAGACTTCCTGGGTTGCCAATTTGATGTCCGCGCCCACATTGGTCAGAACAGTGGGTTCGAAATGATATGGACCGATGTCTGGTCGGGGCTTTCCGCCTGTAAGGACAGTTGCCCCTTTTGCTCTTGCATCATCAACCAATCCTTGCACTCGGTCCAGTTGCTCCGGACCGATCAAAGAGCCCATAGTGTAACCCCAATTCAGTCCCTTGCCTAAGACGATGGATTCCGTGGCTCTTTGAAAGGCTCTTAAGAATTCATCATAGATGGACTCAGGAACATATATTCGCTCGATGGATACACAGAGTTGTCCAGAATTGGAAAAGCAGGCCGTGGCTATGGTGTCAATATGCTTTTCGATGTCTGCATCGGGAGCAATAATCATCGGGTTTTTACCGCCAAGTTCAGCGGAGTACCCTACGAGCCGCTCACCCACCGTTTTTCCTAAAATCTTGCCGGTTTGGGTAGAGCCTGTGAACATGAGGTAATCGCACTTCTGTGAGATGGCACCACCTACAACTTCCCCAGAGCCCGTGACGATTTGTAGAACATCATGGGGAAGACCCGCCTCTTGGAGTAGGCGGAGAGAAATGAGATTTGAAAAGGGCGTGGACCAATCTGGTTTCGCTACCACTGCGTTTCCTGCAATTAGGGCAGCAATGGCATCAGAAATCCCAAGGGCGAGAGGGTAGTTCCAAGGGCTTATCTGGCCTACGATTCCCTTGGGAATCCTTTGTAAAGAAGTGCTGGTGATCAGGGGGAATGCTCCTGGCCGCTTAGCAGCTGGTAGCAGTTTAGGGGCAATATTGGCGTAGTAGCGTGCATTGTTAAGTACGTCGAGCACCTCGTCGTATGCAGCGGTGCGATCCTTGCCAGTTTCTAGCTGGATGAAATCCGCAAGGAGTTCTCGGTGCTTTCCCACAAGGCGGTGGAATCGCCGGAAAATCTTCACTCGGTCTTTGACGTCAAGTTCTGCCCAACCTTTTTGAGCTTTGCGGGCACGCAGAAAGGCTTCATCAACATCTGCGTCGGTTCCCGTTCCAACCCAGCCAAGTTCTTCATCAAAGAGCGGCGAGTTAACGGCATGGTGTTCACTGCTATCTAAGGAGCCGGTAGCGAAGTTTGTAGATAGTTGCTGCAGCTCCGATAAAAGGTCCTGAGGTAAGGGTCGTTCTTCTAGGCGGTGTGGTAATGGCATGAAAAGCTACTCCAGAAAGCTAAAGGTTCGTGAGCTGGTCTGCTCACGAACCCGGTGTGGATGAATTAGAACGGGCAGCCTGCAGCGCGGCGCGCTGCAACTGCGTCATTAGAATCGCCTTCGGCATTCGGTTTAGCCGTATCGGAAGCCTCGGCGGCTTCATTCTTGGGCTGGTAGGCCTGAATGGTCTTAGGCTCCTTGTATTTGCCCTCGATCATGCCGTTTTTGATCATTAGTGAGCGGCCCGGTTCCATGAAGCGCTTGTCCTCGGGGAGGAGAGTGAAAACCTTTCGAATAGCCTTAGCTATGCGATCGAAGCGCTTTTGGTCTCGCGAGGTCCATTCCAGATCCAGAATCCGGCGATACTTTTCTGGCAGGGTGCCAATAGTGAGCCAGATAGTGCTGCGCATGATCGGCTTCCAGATAATTTTCCACAACCGAGGCGGGACACCATCGGGGGCCTTGACTGGTTCTACACGAGCTGTGCGCAGCGCGAAGTCGACCGTCTCGTTGCGCTCAAGCACGTTTTCAACCATGTCATCCATATAGGCGACGAGATCGTCATAGTTGTCAATGACTGGGCGCTCAGACATGCCGTACTTATCCCACCACGTCACGCCTTCGCGGACCAGTTGATCGCGCTCAGCCTTGGTGAAAGGCGTGCCAAATAGATCCTGTGCGTAAATAACGCGATAGACAAAGGTGGCGTGAGCCCACCAGTAAGTTTCCGGATTGAGGGAGTGGTATCGCTCGCCGCTTTGCAGGGTTCCTTTGATAGTCACGTGATAATCGCGGATGCGCTCGGCTAAGTCTCCATCGTCGTAGATGGACTGAATGATTTGCGGTGTGGAGCGTTGAAGGCGTGCGAAGGGCTCGTCAAAAAACTTGGAGTGGTCGAGCAGTGATTGTCCGATGGCCGGGTGCATATTCTGCAAAATTCCGGTGTACCCGCGCAAGAGCTGTAGGCGGTTGTCTGAGCCCCATTTCCAAAGCAGGGAGTCAGGACCTAGTGGGGCACGGCGCAGCTTGCGCTTAGATTCGTTGTTAGCAGTGTCCTGGCTAGATTCACTAATTTCAGGAGAATTTTTGGAATCAGGCAAGTTAGACATTGGAAAGCCCTCTCTAAAAGTTAACTATGGAATGTTGTGTAGCGTATCACACACAGAGGGTTCCATGTTGTGTGAAGCACAAACTGGTACCGAGGGGCATGTTATTGGGGTGGACGAGACCTGTGGGGGTGTGCTCTTCCGAGCTGGGGGTTTATTGCGACCGATCTCGCTTCCGTTTCAAGGTTCCGAAAGCGAAGGGGCGTGCTTATTTATTAGATGGTTTGGTGAATTATGTAATTGGGATCGCAAGATTGTGTCCCACATCTCAGCTTGTGTTAGAATGTGAAAAATTACTAGTAAAGGCAATTTTGAGCTAGCTGTGTGATTGTCTTAATGGTCACGTGGCTTCTTGGCACAATGGAGATCTTCAGAGCAGCGAGAGCGGCGGGAAGCCTTAGCTCTGCATAGGTTATTTTTGTTAGAGAAAGGTCCCTTCATGGGCAGAATAAGCATTCCAAAATTTGCAGTGGCGCTGACTGCTGGGTTGGCGGCTTTTGGTGTAACCGGATTTGCGGTAGCGCAAGGTGGTTTGACTGCAAACCTGGCCCTTTCAGGTACTTTTTTTAAAGTCTCCATGAGTCACTTGGAAGGCGAGGGGCTGTCTATCTTTGTGGACAAAGACGATATGGCTAAGGAAACAGTTCCTGCAGCGCGTTTGAAGTTCGAGCATGCCTTGGCTTCAAATCTTTGCTTGTCGGCGACGATTCCAGACGTTCCTGGCGTCGGCGAGACCACTTTTGCGTTGCGAGCCGAAGGTGATAACAGTGTTGAGGTGCGAAACCTGCTGGTTGGGGCAACGGACATCAAGGGTCAACTAGATCTGACCAATGCCAACGTGGGTATTGATGCGCACCAAGTAAATGATCGCGCAGCACCTGGCGCGTGGGGACTGAACTCCGAAAAGGTGGTATTGAGCGCAGATGACATCCGCACCACCTCCGTGGGGGCTGAAAAGCTTTCTGCAAAGGGCGTAAACGTGGATGTAAAGAGAGGACACGAGAATGGCTGCTAGTTCTTCGCAAGAAGAAACCCTCAGCATGCCGGTGGTAGAGGACAAAGACAAGGTTTCTGACAGTGATGTCCAATCTGGATTGCAAGAAGAGACCGTGGAAGAAGGAAATCTTGGCGAGGAAAAGCGTGGAAGGTGGGAGCGCTTTAAAATTTGGCGGAAAAAGCGTCCTTTCGCTGGCGGGCTTTTATTAATTCTTTCCGGGGTAGTTATCGCCGCCCCTGCCTATATAACGATCCATATTTCGGATCTACTGGTGATGATCTCTACCGTTTCCGGTGTTTCTACCCTGCTCATCGGTGCCCTACTTATCATGTTTGGTTTAGGGGCTTGGTTTAGGCAGGAAACGGCAACCTACGTTGGCGTGCTGGGAATTCTAGTTGCAATCGTTGCTTTGCCGACCTCCAATATTGGAGGGTTTGTTATCGGCTCGCTCTTGGGGATAATCGGTGGCGCACTCACCTTTGCTTGGCAGCCTAGAGAACGGGGAAGGGTAAAGGGCTGAGTATGGGCACCCAATCTTTCAAACAGTTGTTGTCCCATTCGTCGCTTGCTCTAAAGACTAGCGCGGCCGTTGTGGTGTGCTCCGCAACAGTTGTGTGCGCCGTAAGCGACCCGGAGGAATCCAGTGCCCAAGAAGCTTTGGCCTTAGCCCAGTCGGAGCACAGCATCGTCACCGCAGACAAGGTCACACTGACTGGCAACGTACGCGCTTCGCTTGTGACTGTGCCTTCCGTGAATGGTGAAGAGCGAGCCTTGAAACTCGTGGGTGACAAGTTGGTGGCACGCGGACTTTCTTTGACTCTTCCTGGCGCTACGGGGCAGGGAAAATTGACTACTGGCGACGCCGAGACAACCGTGACGGATGGTCCGGTCACGGTTCTCGCTTCGGGACTGAGGGCCACCCCTGCTGTTGAAAATACGCCAACAATTCCGGTGGACATTGATCTAGGGGCCGAAAACGTCAACGATGTGCTCGACCAACTGGGGGTGCCCAAGCCACACTCAGTTCCGGACGCTAACATTCCTGACCCCCTCATGGATCACATTGCGCTCGAGGACGTCACCATGGAGCTGGTGAACCTCACCGGCCATAAGTTCAACGCTCCCCGAGTTCAATTGAATATAGGCGGGTAGCAGCTCGCAGCCTTTAGCCTTGGGCGAACTGGGATTGATGCAGGCGCCAGTACGCCCCCTGGGCATTGAGCAGATCGTCGTGCGAGCCCTGTTCAACGATGGTGCCGTTTTCCATGACGAGGATGAGATCGGCATCGCGAATAGTAGATAAGCGGTGGGCGATGACGAAGGAGGTGCGATCTGCGCGCAGTGCGTTCATCGCTTCTTGGACGAGTACCTCAGTGCGGGTATCGACCGAAGAGGTGGCTTCGTCGAGAATGAGCAGCGCGGGCTGGGCCAAAAACGCGCGGGCAATGGTGATGAGCTGGCGCTCGCCGGCCGAGATGGCGCCGCCGTCTTGATCGATAATGGTGTCGTAGCCCTCGGGCAGCGCGTGGACGAAGCGGTCCACATAAGTCGCTTTAGCTGCGGCGATGACTTCCTCATCCGTCGCGTCCAAGCGGCCGTAGCGAATGTTGTCCATGATCGACCCTTTGAAAAGCACGGCGTCCTGGAGCACCATGCCCACCTGGGAGCGCAGCGTCTGGCGGGGCATGCGGGCGATATCGTGCCCGTCAATGAGAATCTGACCGCCGTCTAATTCATAAAAGCGCATCAGCAGGTTGACCAAGGTTGTTTTGCCGGCTCCGGTGGGGCCGACAATGGCCGCGGTCTGGCCGGGCTCCACGCGCAGGTTGAGGCCGGTGATGAGTTCTTTATCCTCCGAGTAGGAGAAATCAACGTCTTGGAACTCAACGAGTCCGCGAGCGCGGCCGGGGAGGTCCTCGTCGGTGGTGTCGGGGGATTGTTCTTCGGCGTCGAGAAGCTCAAAGACGCGTTCGGCCGAGGCCACGCCGGATTGGACCTGCTGCATCATGCCACCAAGCTGGCCCAGCGGCTGGTTGAACTCGCGAGAATACTGGATGAAAGCAGTGGCTGCGCCCAAATTCATGTGGCCATTAGCCACGCGCAGGCCACCCAAGACCGCGATGGCAACGTAGGACAGATAGGACAGGAACTGCATGATTGGCATCATGCTGCCGGAGAGGAATTGTGCTTTTGCCGCGGAGCGGTAAAGCTCTTCGTTGCGCTTATCAAATTCCTCCGTCATAGCTTCTGTGCGGCCGAAGACGATGGCAAGGTCATGGCCGGAGAAGGATTCTTCTACCTGGCCATTGAGCTGGCCGGTAGAGCGCCATTGCGTTTTGAATTGGCGCTGTGAGCGGCCGCCGATGACCCCGATGACTAGGGCGGTAAGCGGCAGAGCTAGGAGAGCAACCAGCGCGAGCTGCCAAGAAACGCTAAACATCATGATGGTGATGCCGATGACCAACAGAGCGTCATAAAACAGCTGCGAGAGTGCTTGCTGCAGTGCCTGCTGCACGTTGTCGATGTCATTGGTGGTGCGTGAGAGGATATCGCCGCGCTGCTGGGAATCAAAGTAATTCAACGGCAGCGCATTAATCTTGGCCTCTACCCGCTCACGCAGGTCAAATACGGTATCCATGCTCACCTTGTTGAGAATGGCGCCCTGCCACCATTGGAAGCCGGAAGAGACGATGTACATCGCGATTACGGTGATGATGAGCGTGCCCAAGCGGTTAAAGTTAATGCCTTCGCCAGGGATGAAATCCATGGCGGAAGCCATGTCCGCGAAGCGGTCCTGTCCTTGAGCGCGCATGCCATCGATGGCTTGTTGGGCGGTTATATCGGTGGGAAGGTTACGGGAAATAACTCCGGCGAAGATGACGTCCATGGCCTTGCCCATGATTTTTGGAGCCACAACGGCTAAGAAAATGCAGACAACATTCATAGCTGCCACGGCCCATAGGCTGCGCTTAAATGGAGCAAGCAAGGAAAAGAGGCGTTTGATGGAGGGCCAAAAATTCTTGGCTTGGCGGGGTGCAGATTCCCCCATGACGTCAGGAGCGTTATCCGTGGGCTCGGCGGTGGAGGCGGTATTTTCAGCCATTAGTTCTCGCCTCCTGCAGCAGCGGCGGTTTCTTGGGAATCAACAATTTCTTGGTACACCGCGCAGCGATCGAGAAGTTCTTCGTGCGTGCCACGGTCAACAATGCGTCCGGCATCGAGTACCAGGATTTGGTCGGCATAGCGGATAGAGGCCACGCGCTGGGCGACGATTATGCTGGTCACCGGTTGCTCACGCTGTGCGAAGGAAGCCTGCATTGCGGCGCGCACCTTGGCATCGGTAGCCACATCAAGGGCAGAGAAGGAATCGTCGAAGAGATAGACCAGCGGGCGGGCGACCAGCATGCGCGCGATGGATAGGCGTTGGCGTTGGCCGCCGGAGACATTGGTGCCACCTTGAGCGATAGGCATGTCTAGGTCCTCCACGAAATCCGCCTGGGCTACGCGCAGCGCCTCCCAGAGCTCCTCATCGGTAGCTTCTGGGCGACCAAGACGCAGGTTGGAGGCCACCGTGCCGCTAAATAGGTAGGCCTTTTGTGGAACGATGGACACGCGCTGGACGATGTCCTGGCGGGCCAGGGAGGTGGTAGGGGTGGCGTCGATAAGCACTTGGCCCTCGGTTGGGACATAAAGGCGCGGGATAAGGGAAATGAGGGTGGTCTTGCCCGCGCCGGTCGAACCGATGATGGCCGTAGTGGTGCCGGGCTGGGCGGTAAAGGAAATATTTTCTAGCACTGGCGCATCCGCACCAGAATAGGAAAAGCCCACGTTGCGGAATTCCACCGTGCCCGTGGCCGTGTCCGGGGTAGTTGTAGTGCTAGGCGGAGTAATGGATGGTTCGTGTTTGAGGACCTCGGTAATGCGGCGTGCACAGATAATGGCGCGGGGCAGCATCATCGCCATGAAGGTACCCATCATGACTGCGGCCAGGATCTGGAGCAAATATTGCAAGAACGCCGTGAGCGAGCCGACGTTGACTAGCCCGTCATCCACGCGGTGACCGCCAAACCACAGCACCGCGCCCGTGGCCACGTTGAGGATCACCGTAATGAGCGGGAACATCACCACGAAAAGGCGGCCAATGTTCAGGGACAGGCGGGTAATTTCCTTATTGGCTTGGGTAAATCGCTCGGTTTCATAGGCCTCACGCACGAAGGCGCGCACCACGCGAATGCCGGTAATTTGCTCGCGCAGGGTGCCATTGATGGCATCCAGCTTGTCCTGCATGATGTGAAAGAGTGGCATGAGACGGGCAATGATGACGGAAATCGTGCCGAGCAATACTGCCACGGACACCCACACCAGCCAGGACAGCCCGGCGTCTTCGCGCATGGCCATGATGATGCCGCCGATGGACATGATAGGCGCGGTCACCATGAAGTTGAGCATCATCATATAGACCATTTGCACCTGCTGGATGTCATTGGTGCCACGGGTGATAAGCGTAGGCGTGCCAAAGCGGCTCATGTCCTCAGTAGATAGGGAATTAACGTGGCGAAAAACTTGGCTGCGTAAATCTCTGCCTACGCCCATGGCGGTGCGGCTGCCGCACCATACGGCGCCAATGGCGGTGATGACTTGGGCAAAAGCAACGGCAAGCATGATCCCACCGGTGTGCCAAATGAAATCCACATCGCCTTGGGCCACGCCTTCATCAATGATCTTGGCATTCAGCGATGGGAGGTACAGCGTGGCAGCTGTTGACAAGGCCTGCAGGACAAGTACCGCGATGAAATACGGCGTATACGGCGCCGACCGTGTAATGAGAATGCGAACCAGATCCATGGACTCGCGCCCCTTTCCTTGCCGTGGCTGGGTAGCCGTGCAAGTTTATATCTAGGGTGAGCGGGGCGCTAGTCTGAGTCTTCCTTTAAATCCCCACATGCGCCAGCTGGGCGCGGGTGATGACACTGTTCCAATCCTCGAAGTCTTCGAGGGGGGTGCACAAACCTTCCCAAGTGGTGACGGCCACGCCGCGGGCCTTGAGCTCGAGAATGAGCAGATCGCGGTCGCCAGCGGCAGAAAGGCGGTGGATTTCGTTATGGGTGATATCGCCGTCGGGCCCTACGCGCACGTTGCCGATGAGACGGAGCCGGGGAGTGGTGCCGGGGCCGCAGTGGGATCCTGAGACGGCGTCGGCAAGCACGCCCGCGAGGCCGGCAAAGCGTCGAAGTAGACCGAATGGTGCGGTACGTTGAGTAATGAGGTCCACACACATGCCAGCGCTGATAAGCTTTTCGGCGGTGGATAGGGCGGACGGCCCCTCCCCGATGATGGCTATACGCTGCATGGAAGTGCCTCCTTGGGTGGGGCGCAAATACCCCGCAATAGACTGTCTTGTCTGTAAATCTAGTCCGCTTGGTACGGATTGGAAACTTTTTATTCGCACCTCCCGCCAAGCTCAGCGGCTTTTCGCGCATAATCTCCTGCACCGCCTTGGGGTTTTGCCTAATGTGTGACGGCATGAACCCAACAACGAACCTGCTGGACGGTGGCAAGAACTACCGTGACCCCAGCATCTCCCCGGAAGGCACGCGGGATACCGCGCCGCTGGACGCCGAGGTAGCCGCGCGCAACCAGCAATTGGTAGACCAGTGGGCGGATAAGCTGCACGATGCCTCTGCCGAAACCATCACCGAATGGGCCGCCGAGCACGCTCCCGGCCGCCTTGCGGTGACCATGTCCATGGAAAATACGGTCTTGGCCGAGCTCGCCCACCGCGCCGGGCTCGATGCGGATCTGCTTTTCATCGATACTGGCTGGCACTTCCCGGAAACCCTCCAGGTGGCCGATGAGGTAGAAAAGCGCTACCGGGACCTGCCCCTAGTGCGGGTGCTGCCGCTATTGAGCCCAGAAGAACAAGACGAGGTCTACGGCCCGCGCCTGTATGCCCGCGATACCGCGGCCTATAACCGCATGCGCAAGGTGGAACCGCTAAATATGGCGATGGACCCGTATGCCGGCTGGGTTACCGGCCTGCGCCGCGCCGATTCCGAGCACCGCGCCACCGCCCCGGCGCTGAGCTTGGATCGCACCGGACGATTGAAGATATCGCCCATCATCACCTGGGATTTAGACGATACGGACCGCTATATCGAGGACAACGACCTCATCATCCACCCACTCACCCTGCAGGGATACCGCTCCATCGGCTGCGCCCCGCTGACCTTCCCAGTTGGCGAAGGCGAAGATGCCCGATCCGGGCGCGTATTTGCAGACGGCAAGACAGAATGCGGGTTACACGAATAATGAGCACACTTTCCCCACACCTCAAAGACCTTGAAAACGAGTCTATCCACATCCTGCGTGAGGTGGCCGGCCAATTCGACAAGGTAGGCATCCTCTTTTCGGGAGGCAAGGACTCCGTCGTTGTCTTCGAGCTGGCCCGCCGCGCCTTCGCTCCGGCCACGGTTCCGTTCGAGCTCCTCCACGTCGATACCGGGCATAACTTCCCCGAGGTCATCGACTTCCGCGACCGCCTCGTGGAAGAATCCGGTGCCCGCCTGCACGTCGCCCGCGTCCAGGATTGGATCGACCGCGGCGACCTCCAGGAGCGTCCCGATGGTACCCGCAACCCGCTGCAGTCCGTGCCGCTGGTAGAGACCATCGCCGAGCGCGAGTATGACGCCGTATGTGGTGGCGCCCGCCGCGATGAGGAGCGCGCCCGTGCCAAGGAGCGCATCTTCTCCATCCGCGATTCCTTTGGCGGCTGGGATCCTCGCCGCCAGCGCCCCGAGCTCTGGGATCTGTATAACGGCGGCAAAATGACCGGCGAAAACGTTCGCGTATTCCCCATTTCCAACTGGACCGAGTCCGATATTTGGGAATACATCGGCGCCCGCGAACTGGAGCTGCCCTCCATTTACTACTCGCATGAGCGCGAGGTATTCAAGCGCAATGGTATGTGGCTAGCCCCTGGTGAATGGGGCGGCCCGGCCGAGGGGGAGGAGCTGGAAACCCGCACCGTGCGCTACCGCACCGTGGGCGATATGTCCTGCACCGGCGCCGTGGAATCTACCGCATCGACGCCGGATGAGGTGCTGGCGGAGATTTCCATTTCCACCCTTTCTGAGCGCGGTGCCACCCGCGCCGATGACAAACTCTCCGAGTCCGCCATGGAGGACCGCAAGAAGGAAGGCTACTTCTGATGACGACCACCCTCGCGCCGAATGTCGGCGCCCTCAAGCAGCGCGATACCCTGCGCCTGTGCACCGCCGGCTCCGTCGATGACGGCAAGTCCACCTTCGTCGGCCGCCTGCTCTATGACACCAAGTCCGTGCTTGCAGACCAGGTGGAGTCCATGGAGCGCACCTCCACCGACCGCGGCTTCGACGGCATGGACCTCTCTTTGCTTGTCGACGGTCTGCGGGCCGAGCGCGAGCAGGGCATTACCATCGACGTGGCTTATCGCTACTTCGCCACGGATAAGCGCACCTTCATCCTCGCCGATACCCCGGGGCACGTGCAGTACACCCGCAATACGGTCACCGGCATGTCTACCTCCCAGGTAGTGGTGCTTCTTATCGACGCCCGCCATGGCGTCGTCGAACAAACCCGCCGCCACCTCAACGTCGCCGCCCTCCTTGGTGTGCGCCACGTGGTCCTCGCGGTGAACAAGATTGACCTCGTGGACTATGAAGAGCAGGTCTTTCGCGATATCGAGTCCGAGTTCAACCAGATCGCCGCGCGCTTGGGCATCACTGATACCACCGTGGTGCCGATTTCCGCGCTCAAGGGCGATAACGTGGTCGAGCGTTCCTCTAATATGCCCTGGTACACCGGACCGACTGTCCTCGAGGTGCTCGAGACCGTCCCCGTGGCCACTGGCCGCGCCGATGAGCTGGACTTCCGTTTCCCCATTCAGTACGTCATCCGCGAGCACGCCTCCGATTACCGCGGCTACGCCGGCCGCGTGAAGGCAGGCTCCATCTCCGTGGGCGATGAGGTTGGCCTTCCCGAAGGCCGCACCAGCACCGTCACCCAGATTGACACTGCCGACGGCCCCGCCGACTCCGCCACCACCGGCGACTCCGTGACGCTCTTGCTTGCCGACGACATCGATCTCGCCCGCGGTGATCTCATCGCTGGGTCCCAACGCCCCGCAGCCACCCGCGAATTCGATGCCACAGTCGTTGGCCTGACCGAAAAGGACATCAAGCCCGGACAGATGCTCAAGCTGCGCTACGGATCCTCCCTGGTCAAAGCCCGCATCGCCGCCATCACTCGCACCCTGGACCTCGATGGCGTTTCCGATTTTGAGAACCCCGAGTCCGTCGCCATGAACGACATCGCCCACATCACCATCCAGACCCAAGCCGAGCTCCCCGTCGAGGACTACGCCGCCCGCGGCGCGGTGGGCAACTTCCTGCTCATCGACCAATCTTCCGGCAACACCCTCGCCGCCGGATTCGTGGGCCACCGCCTGCGTTAGTTGTTCTTCGTGCCGCTGCTGCTCTCACTTCTGTCACCGCGCATCATAATGATGCCCGTGACTCCGAGCAGTAGCGGCGTGGAGATACCGAACACCGTAGGCCCTACTACGGTTAAGTTCACGCTCAGCAGGACAACCGCCGCCACCAGAGCGAAAGCTCCGAACTTCTGCTGAAACGTCTTCTCGCTCATTACTATCTCTCCTTCGGCTACGCTTTGGCCACGATAACCTGCTCCTAGTTCCCCGCGAAAGCCTAGAACGCGGCCACTTTTGGCTGCCGCGCCCCTCTAGGCTTTTGGTACTTATGGGAAGAATACTTCTCCCACAGCGGGGCCTAGCTCTGAGAAAAATTCTGGAGTGTTGCCGGCGACCTTTCCCTGCCATTGGATTTTGTCATCTTCGTTGTAGTCCAATGCGCTGGCCAGCGTATCTCCGGCTAATCGGTCTAACCAGCCTTCTATAGCGGTTTCTTCTTCCGACATGGCAGAACCAAGTCCCGGAAGAACCGTCATTTCCACTCCCACATACGCAATCCCTCTCGGTTTCGAGACTGTGAAAATGGCGTATGCGAGTCCTGCAGTTCTCCACACCGCCCGAAGCTCTACTGCAGCCGGAGAAAGCCCATTGTCTCCTGCGTAGTATCGCTTTAGTAGGCAGTTCATCTTCTCCGCGAATTCTGTTGAATTCCAGCCATCAGTCACCTTCATTATTCCTCTGGGGATAAGGTCTTGATATTCACGGCGGCGATTAACTGTTTAAAGAGCCCAGATTCTTTTCTAATTTTCTGCATTCCAGAGCTTGCTGTATTCGTCCGCAATCAAGGGCCACATAAAAGAGCATGCTTCGTCGTAGGAGCGTACATCGGTAATGGCATGGCCGCTGATAACTAGGTCGTGGTAAATCAAGCGACCTGATTCATCATGGCGTTCCTCTGGATCTGGAAACCTTAATGCCAAGTGTCCATTGCAGCGCTCAAACACGTGGCGGGAGTTTTCAAAGCCCGAAAATGCCTCAAGATATGGCGGCAATGGGTCCTTATAGCCGCCATCGAGTAAGAACTTATGGCCCCAGTGTTTGCCTCGCGTAGCCCAGATTATTTCCATCGCGGCGACCTTTCGAGAATGTCGTTGTCGATGCTCTCGCGCAATTTCATGACGAAATCTGTAAGCAACAATTCCTTAAATGCATGCTTTTCCACCGCATTCTTTCGAGCCTCGGCAATCACCGGAATGGCTGCAGACATGAGCGGGTCAACCAGACCAGCGATACCTTGAGCCTTGGCCAGGAAATTAAATGGCATCTTGTTTACTTTGCCAAGCATCGCAAAAGCCGATTGTGCTATACCAAGTCCCCTTTTCACCATCTTTTCGTCCGCTAGGCCAGCCGGGAGAAGGCGCAATACATTCCACCGCTGGTAGCGCTGGATAGGCAAAATCGTAGATAACGGAAGCAAGGCGTCGACGCCTTTGTGCTTTTCTAAATCAATTGTGCCGTTCTTGAATTCAGCTGAAGAGATGACGATGTAGTCCTCTCCGACGGATAGAGCCTCGTCGCCGTTGACGAAATCTGCCAGAACTTTGCGCAGCGCGTTCAGTTCATCAGCGGCATGAAGAACGACGAGCTCATGGAGCCTGTGCGCATCCAACTCCGGCATGAGGTCGGCTTTAGAAAGCGCGATAACCCAGATGCGGGGAAACTGCTCCAGCCGTTCATTGTCAGCAATGATGTCGGATTTAATGCCCAGCAATGTGTTCCGGAAGGTGCCGAATAGTGACTTGAGGTAGCGATCTTCGTCGCCTTCGTGGTCGAGCAGCTTTTGTGCGTCAACCAAAACCAGAGCGACATCTGATTGGATCAGCTGGCGGAAAGTATGAGCCCGATCATTTCGTTCGCTTTCAGAGCTGACCTCTGACTCGAACCATTCGCCTGGATAGTCATGCCAAGTAATGCCAATGTGCGAAGTCTTCTTCTTCGCGTCCAAGGGCTGTGACTCTGGTACGAATTTAAAACCGAATGGAGAGGAAACAAACTTATCCTGCATCGGAGCTTGGGCTTGCTCCTTCATTCCCAAGTATTTTTGGAGCAGTTTATTTCCGCGCGCAGAATCGTCCGCTAAGAATCTGTACCCGTTCTTATGGATAGTCGATGGCTCGTGGAAGCGGCCAAAGAGTGAGGAAAGAAGGACTGTCTTTCCGCTTCCAGCCTGACCAAAAACTGCGATGTGCTGGTGAATTTGTTGTTTGCTCATAGTGCGAAAATACATCAGCTGAAAACATCATGCCTGACGCCTGCGAGAAATTCTTCAGAGGCCAAGGGGTGGGTAAAAGCGGTGGATTGATTACGCCTTTAGCTGCCTACAGATGTTGGCGGTACGTCGCCGGACATGATGACCTTTTTCTGGCCTTCATCCCAGCGGAAGCCAGCGTCAGTCGTACCGGAGCGGTTCGCGTTGCCTTCGCCTTCGCGCGGCCAGTGGTAGGTTACCGCGATCTCGGAGTCACTGACGCGCTCAATAGTGGGGGCGAATCCATAGGGCTTTGCCGTTGCGGTGCCTAAATATTCGCCATGGTTAAACAACATAATGTGGAAGGGTGAAGAACTAGTTCCTCCCTCAACCATCAGCGTTTCCCACGATAGAGATGCACAGGGATCGTAGCCTGAGGAATCGAAAAGCTGCCATCCGATGGTGCCCCACGGAGCTACTTGGGATACGCCCTCGGAGAAAGCAGCTTGGGCATCTGCCGCGCCACACGACGAAGTGGTGTCGGCTTCTGGGCTCGGCTGCTCGTCATCCATCATCACGTTCGGTGGCACCGGCCGAGTAGGTTCTTCTTCCGCCGCAGCAGAGTCAGTGGACGATTCTTCCGGCTTGGCATCGCTACTTTCTTCCGTAACGGACATTGACGCCGACTCAACCGAAAACTCCTGTGCGGTTGTATCCGACGTTTCGTCATCGCAGGAAGCCAAGGAGAAACTAATAAGGGCGGCGCTCGCTGCAATGCTTATACGGCTTATTTCGGCCTAGGTGGGCAGATGATTTAGGCATAAGATATTGCTTTCAAATTGAGGCGGTAGATGAAAAGTCAAAGGGGTGCACGCTGCGTTGTAGCGGGTGTAGGGAGACAACGCAGCAGAAGGGGAGTGACAGGGAATCGAACGCGGAATCGGGGTTAGCAGGGGTCAGAGAAATCCGCGTCATTATTGAGGGATCGGGCATTGCCGCCGTATTTAGCCTTGAGCTCGCAAACCTTTTCCACGCTGTGGCCGGCTTCATAGATGATGGCATAGACAGAGCCGCTCTCAGTACGGCTGCGCAGGGAACTACATGCGCCGCCCCGGATTATCTTGGAACCTGGGTACTTTTTGTGCACTCGGTAGGGCTCGGAAATCGGATCAGTTGCCGGCGGGATGATGACCGATTCCGCGATGAGTACGTAGCTGCCATCGCATTCGCCGTACCAATAATCTTCTGGCGGAAACTCCTCCTCGGCGGTAATGGGCCTGTCGCGAACCTTTGGAGTTTGCGTTTGCTGTGCATCGCAGAGTTGGAGCTGGTTGGTCAGCTGCTTCGGGGCGCCAGCCGTGTCCAACTTGCCCTTGTCGTAGCACTGATTGACGGAGTCTCCAGTCGTATTGTCAGACCGATACAACTTCCACTCATTATCGGTCCAGTAGAACAGTCCATAATTTGAGGATTGCTTTTGGGCCATGTAAAGCCAGGTGCCATCGCAAAACAGCTGAAGCGTGCCAATTGGAACGTCCATTAGGTCATCGGCTAGCGTTCCACACTTCTCCTCTGCGGAAGGTCCAGTGCTAGCGCTCTTAGCTTGTGTAGACGCAGCTTTCTTTTCAAGAGTGGATTCTTCTTCAGAAGCCGCTCCTTCGGTAGTTTCCTCGCTGCTGTTTTCTTGAGAATGAAAATTCGGTTCAGCGCTGCTCGAACCATCAGAATCCTTGTTTCCCGTTAGCGCCCAGGCGCCACCGCCAATAAGCGCAATGATGGCGAGAGCGGCAACGACAATAATGGCGGTGCGCGTGCCTTTGCTTGAAGATTCAGTGCTTGTTCCTGTGCCGGGGTCCTGCATAGAGGAGGCAGGCCCGTTCGAATCTGAAAGTGGGGTTGAGTCTGGTGGACCCCAAGAATTCTTGTCGTTCAAAGGTAAGGCTCCTTTGTGCGCTGTCCAGAAAGAGAAATGCGAAAGAAAGAGAATGATTAAGAATCATTCCGCGTCATACTATAGGCATAAGAGTTGCAAAGATTCTCTCGAATGGGACTATGAAAGGGGTATTTGCAACGTGCCACTTTTCTATTATGGAACTCGTAGGGATTAAGTACGTCATAATCTGTCTGACTGAAAAACCAACAGCGACCAAGCTGAGAAGTCCCAAAACCTCCTAGAAGGGCTTCATCTGATGCCTGCTTTCCGAGACAAGACCCAAATGAAGGAAACCGGGGAGGCCAATGTCCGGCTTAAGTCCAAGCATGACCAAAAATTATTTCCCCAATGAGGGGGAGAAAGGAGCCCTCGTGGGGCTGGACCGCAATCTCAACGCCGCGGAATTGCACGCAACTCGCAACCGGGTGAGTGTGTCCCCGGATCTCATCCGTCGCTTGGGTAGTGCCCTAGGCTATGACGCTATCGAGGCCTTCGGCTCCGAAGCACAGTCGGAATTGAACCAGGTCTTTGATTTGGGAGACATCATCGATCTGATGCTGCTTAGCCAGCTGTCGGACATGGAAGTCGCGCCGGGAATGGAGCAGCAGGTGGAGGGGGACGTCGCCAAGCAGCTGCTGCGGCGCATCAGTGCTGGTGATTACTTGACGCGCCGACAGGTGCATGACCGCCTGCCACGGGCGACGGTGGTGCTCTACCGCATGGGGCATCCGCGGCTGTGGGCTTTTGCTGCGCGCCAGCGCCTGCCCCAGGACGCACACAAGGCAATTCCGGGGTCCTTTCACCGCGATATCACCGGGCCGTATACGACGCCGGAAGAGGCATGGCTGGGCATGTACGTGGCAGATGCTACGCGCCTGGGTGAGCTAAATACGCAGGTAGAAGATGCGGGGCTAGACGAGGACAGACAACAGCGCCTGCGGCTGGGTATGAGCCTGGCTGATACCTACCGCCAAGTCTGGAGCTCCGCGCGCGGTCATTGGCGCGTTAGCCCTCAGACGCGTTATATCGTGCCTTCGCGTTTTGGTTATTGCCCCTTTGTTTTCCGTGTGGCCGAGGGCGGGTGGCGCCGCGATTCCTTCGATGGGAGCCACGATCGCTTTATGGCCACTGAAGGCTATTGGATTGACGTGGAGCGCGAGCGGCTCATTCACCTTGGCGCGCCTGATCCGCACGACGCCTGGCTACCCACGGCACAGGTGGCCGCCGAAGCCCCCACGGAGGCCGACCTGGCGGTCGCGCGCGTGCTCAGCGGGAAAATTATCGCACTCGGTGCTGGCCAGAAGAATATTACGATTCGCCTGCGCCAGAAGAACCGCACGTTGAACTTCGATTAGGGCGGGCAGGTATTCTCACAGGCATGGAGAATCTCAACGGACGTACCCTTTTTGTCGCCGCTGTCGATGCGGAGGCCGCGCACATTCCGGAGGGCGAGCCCCTGCTCATTACTGGAATCGGCACGGTTCCAGCGGCCATTGCCCTAACGGAGGCTCTTGCCGACGCCCGCGCTAATGGCGCCCTTCCCGAGCGCGTGGTCAATATCGGCACGGCCGGCGCGCTTGTCGACGGCATGGCTGGCGTCTTCGAAGTAGGCAAGGTCACCAAACACGACTTCAAGCTCGAGGTGCTTACCGATATCAACCGCTACCTGCTGCCAGAGGTCATCGAGCTGGAAACCTCCGGCCGCTTGCCGGTTCGTGGGCTGGCCACGGGCGATATGTTTGTCTCCGATACCGCCCTGCGCACTGAGCTGGCCCAAAAATCCCAGCTCTGCGACATGGAAGGCTATTCCATTGCCGCAGTATGCCAGCGCTTCGACGTGCCCTGCACCCTGCTCAAGCAGGTCTCCGATTCCGCGAATGAGGAGTCCAAGGGCACGTGGGCCAACGTCCTCGACCGAGGCGCGCGCCAGCTCGCCTCGGCCGCTACGGATCTAGGCTTTCTGCGCTAAATACTAAAGCGCGCCGGCGGAGGGCCGGCGCGCTGCTTGTGGTCGCTGAGTCTTAGCTCAGCGGGCTCATGGACTGGTAGAGCTGCTCTACCATATCGCGTGGAGTCTCGTCATGTTCGTAGGTGACGTCGCTGAAGTCTTCAGGATCATCCTTGGAGCCGGTGATGATGTCTATATCTGAAGGCTCGACTTCCCCGGAGCGCAGCGCAGCCATTTCGGCGTGGTAGCGCACGACAACGGCAATGGTTGCGGCCACGGGGACGGCGAGGAACGCGCCAACAATGCCGGCCAGGGTGGAGCCAACGGTCACAGAGAGTAGGACGACCGTGGCGTGCAGGCCCATGGCCTTGGACTGCAGCAATGGTTGGAGGACGTTGCCTTCTACTTGCTGAACGATGATGATAACTGCCAAAGCAAGAAGCGCGTTGGTTAGTCCATTGGATACCAGAGCGATAATAACTGCCAAAGCACCGGCGGTTACGGCACCGATGATGGGGATGAAGCTGGCGAAGAAGGTCACCACGGCGATGACGAGTGCTAACGGAACTTGCAGAGCCCACAGGCCAAGGCCGATAAGTATAGCGTCCACCATGGCCACGGCGGCTTGGGCCTGGATAAAGCCGGACAAGGTCTTCCAGATGCGCGCGCCCAGCTCAGTGACATGCCAGCCGGTGGAGTTGCCGGTGTACTTGCGCAGCCAGGGCAGGAATTTGTCGCCATCTTTGATGATGAAGAAGGTGACAAAGAGCATGATCAGCGCGGCCACGACGATGGAGCTGGCCATGGAGAAACCAGAGATGACGCCGGTGGCGATGGTGGATGCTTGACCCTTGGCAAACTTGACCACGTCTTGGAGCACGGATTGCAGCTGGTCGCTTCGGATATCGATGGGGGATTTTTCCACCATCTCCGTCAGCTGGTTAATGCCATCCTCGGCTTGGTCAATGAGCGTTTGGCTTTGGCTGGTGACCACTGGGGCCATGGCGGCAAAGACGCCGCAGAAGATAATGATCAGGCCGAGCAAAGTGCTCACGGCCGCGAGTGAGCGCGGGAATCCCTTGCCGCGCAGCCAGGCGCTGACTGGGTAGAGCACCGTGGAGACAAGGATGGCGAGCAGGACAGGGAGCAGGCCTACCCAGATGAACTTGAGCAAATAGCCCGCCAGGGCCAAGCCGGCGACGATGAGGATAAAGACCACCGAGACCTTGGCCATGGTGCGGAAGTCCTTGGCCAGGATGGCAGATTTATCATCGCGCTCAGCGGGGTGCTCGCTGGCGGCTTCTGCACCGAGATGCGCATCATCATAAGCGACGAGGGTATGCGAATCTTCTTCGCCTGGCTTCTGGATTTGCGTTGCGGTGCCTTGTTCCTGCGCAGACGGGCGCTGGGCCTCGTCGCGGGAAGATGAATTATGTGATGTAGACATTGCTTACCACTATGCCACATAAAACGTGCAGCGTATATACGAAAAGGAGGTAGCGGCCCACGGGCGGGACGCTACCTCCTGGGAGTGCCTTTAATGCGGCGGGAGATTACTCCTCGCGCAGGTTGCCTACGTTGCGGATGATGCCGAAGCGGTGCATGGTTACAGAGACTGCCTGCTCAAGGAGGTAAGGGATGAGCTCACGGCGGCCGTCGGCAAGCACGGGCTGGTCCAGCACCACGGAGTTGGAGCGCACTGCGGACTCGTAGATGGAATCCGGCACGGTGCCCAAGGCGCGCACGCGGGAGGAGGGGGCATTGGCCACGTCGGTGGCAAAAGCCTCGTCGGTAATGGCCTTGATATCGAAACCGAGGTCCTGCAGCTGGGTAGCAACCTCCGGGGTGGCGGAGATTTCCGTTGCAGTACCGGTGATGGCGGCTGCCAGCACCTGGCGAGCAACTTCGCGCAGCGCGTAGCCCTCGCCCACACGCACGCGCAGCTTGGTCAGTAGCTGACGGTAGCGGAAGATATTGGCCTCAGAGACCAACCCGGTGCGGTCGTGGTTGCGGCCGAACTCCTCCTGCCAAGCCAGCTGGTCCAGCTCTGCGGCGCGCCATAGCCAAGTGATGTCGTCCTCGGTGAGCTTGCCGGAGAGGTTATCGCGCAGGCGGTGCAGCGCGGCGAGGCTAGCTGGAGCGATGTCCACATTGCGTGGCTTGAGCTCGCCATCGGCCCATTCACCCATCTGCGCCACGTAGTTCGGGCCGCCGGCCTTAGCACCCGGGCCCATGACGGACTTCTTCCAACCGCCGAAGGACTGGCGCTGCACAATCGCGCCGGTAATGCCGCGGTTGACGTAGGCATTGCCCACCTCAACGTTGTCGATCCAGTACTCAATCTCGGCGTCATCAAGCGAGTGGATGCCGCCAGTCAGGCCATAGCCGGTGTCGTTTTGCCAGGCAATAGCCTCTTCCAACGTATCGGCGTACATGATGCCAAGGATGGGGCCGAAGCACTCATTCTTGTGGTACCAGGAGCCCGGCTGCACATTATCGCGAATGCCCGGGGACCACAGGGTGCCTTCCTGGTTGAGCTTTTCCGGCTTGAGTAGCCACTTCTCACCCGGTTCGAGCTGGGTGAGGCCGCGCAGGAGCTTCTCGCTTGGTTCCTCGGCCAAGCCGTTCATGGTCGTGGTGATATCAAAGCCCGGGCCCGGCTTAAGGGTCTTGACAGCATCCAATAGCTGGGTGCGCAGACGCTCGGACTTGCCTGCCGCGCCGACGAAGATGACCAGGGAGGCCGCCGAGCACTTCTGGCCAGAGTGACCGAAAGCGGAGTTGTAGAGGTCATCGATGGCCAAGTCGGGGTCTGCCGCTGGGGTGATAATGAGCGCGTTCTTACCGGAAGTCTCTGCCATGATGTTCATCTTGGGCTTCCAGGAACGGAAGAGTGCACCGGTATCGGACGCGCCGGTGAGGATGACATTGTCTACATCATCGTGGGAGAGCAGCGCCTTGCCGGCCTCGGCTTCATCGGTGAGCACGAGCTGCACCAAATCCGGATCCAGGCCCTGCGCCTCGAGGGCGGTGCGGAAGGCTTCCACCACGAGCTTGCCACAGTGAACTACCTGCGGGGCTGGCTTGACGATAACCGCCGAGCCAGCCGCCAAGGACGCCGCAATGCCGCCGGTCGGGATGGCAATGGGGAAGTTCCACGGCGGGGTTACCACGGTGACGGTGTGCGGGGTGAACTGGGAGTAGGACTCCTCCAGCAGGCGCGCGGACTGGCCGTAGTAGGTGCAGAAGTCAATCGCCTCAGAGACCTCAGGGTCGGTCTGAGTAACGGTCTTATTGGCCTCATACGCAGCCACAGAGATGAACTTACCGCGCTGGGAAGCAATCTCGTCCGCGACCGCCTCGAGGGCCGCAGCGCGCTCGGCGGCAGGACGCTTACCCCACTCGGTGCCGAGCTCCTTGGCGCGGGCGATGTGGCTTTCTACCGCGGCTGGGTCGGTGACCTCTGCGATGCCGTGTTCGCCCGGGTTGCGCTTGAGCGCTTCCTGTGCCCACTGGCGGTTCGGGGCAAGAGCCGAGTCAGTATCGGCCTCGTTGGTAAAGCGGCCGGTGCGCGGTGCCTGGCGGCCATCCTCCTCGAGGCGGTTCTGGGTGCGGCGGGCGCCAGCGAAGGTGTCCCAGCGCTTGGCGACGGCCCGACGGAACGTCTCTTCCTGGTCCGCAAGCGGCTCCTCGCCTGGGGCAAAGAGTGCGTAGAGGAAGTTCTGCGGTGCGGAGTTCTCTTCCAAGCGGCGTACCAGGTAGGACACGGCGACATCGAAGTCTTCTGCGTGGACAACCGGGGTATAGAGGATCTGGCGGCCGTCAAAGACCTTGCGCACCGCTGCCTGCTGCGCTGGGGACATGCCCTGCAGCATCTCCGAATCCATCATGTGCAGCACGCCGCGCTTCTTGCCCAGCTCATAGGCCATTGCCGCGGTATAGAGGTTGTGGGTTGCTACACCGATGCGGACGCTATCGGCGTACTCTTCGCGCAGGATGAAATCCAAAAGGCGGTAGTAGTTGGCATCTACGTCGAGCTTGTTGGTGTAGGTAGCCAGCGGCCAATCGTGGACCTCGCCCTGCACGGTTTCCATGGATAGGTTCGCGCCCTTTACAATGCGCACCTTGACCTTGCCGCCGCCCTTAGCCACGCGCTCCTTGGCAAAGTCAGCGACATCCTTGAGCGCATCGAAGGTATCTGGCAGGTAAGCCTGCAGCACGATGCCGGCATCTAGGGTGAGGAACTCCGGCTCGCTGAGCAGCTCCTTGAACAGGCGGATGGTCAGGTGGAGATCGTGGTACTCCTCCATGTCCATGTTGATAAAGACCTTGTCGGTGCGGTCGGCAGCAGCCTGATACAGCGGGCGCAGGCGCTCCTTGAGGCGCTCTACCGAGCCATCGATATCCCAGTGATTGAGCTGGGCCACCATGGAGGAAGCCTTGACCGAAACGTAGGTTACGCGTGGGTTCTGGATGAGCTTGAGGGTGCGCTGCGCGCGGGACTTAGCCTCTTCCTCACCGAGCACGGCCTCACCCAGCAGGTTGAGGTTGAGCTGTTCGCCGGATTCGGCGGCCTTGTCCAGAATCTTGTTGAGTGCATCAGACTCGGCGTCCAGAACGAGGTGGCCAACCATCTTGCGCATGTATAGGCGGGCCACCGGCATGACCAGGTTGGGCAGGATTGGACCGAAGAAGCCACCGGCGCCAACGAGCGCACCATTGATGCTGCCTAGGAACGACGGGTCATAGTGGGAGGAAATATCCTTCAGCGCGTGTGCGGCAACCTTGTCATCTTCTGGGCGCATGACGCGGTCGACGAAGTCCATGGTGAACTTCACGCCGTCGTCATCGCGCAGCAGGTCCGCGAGCTGTTCGGTGGCCTTATCTTCTTCGTCCGCAGTGGACTTCAACCAGTCGTGGGCGCGGCTAATCGCTGCGGGCAGGACTGCTTCCACATCATCAGAGATGGGCAAGCGGGTATTTGCAGGAGAAGTCATATGGGTTCTACCTCTATTTCAAACGGGTCACATCCTAGACACCACCCTTCACGCGGGAGTGAAGGTAGATGTATCTGCGCCGGTCTGGAATTGCTGGGCGATACGGCGTCTGGATGGTGAGCGGTGAGCTATGTGGTGCTGCAGGGTGCAGCTGGGTGAGGAGCGAACACGCGGGTGCGCGCGACGCAATGTGAGGGTCGCAGAGATTCGTGGTGAAATGCGATGTTCAGCGGGCCTTTATGCGGGCCGAATGCGGACGGGAGGCCTATCGCTGCTGCGACGAACGCGCGCCAGGTTGGTGTTCAACACTCACCTGCTTTCTATGACGTGACTATAGGGGCAGAGGAAGAAACGTGAGCGGTATAGCGCTCTGACGTGCGGCAACCCTGCAGGTTCAGGCTGCGATTGTTGCCTAGGAAATACTATGAACTTTGGTGTTGTCGTAATTATAGGGAAGCACCAAACGTGATGCTAGTCTCCTTTGCAAAACGGTAACGGGGGTAGAAAAACAAAAAATAAACCCCAGCATGTGGGGTTTAGAGGGGGTATTGACGCATCCGGGGGTAGCCCACCCCCGGATTGTCCAACAATTGGGTTCTAAGAACCGTAGCCGGCCTTGAGCGCCTTCACTGCCAGCTCAAGCCGCGACTTGGCGTGGAATTCACTGAGCAGGGTGGACACATACTTCTTCACTGTGCCCGGTGCATAGTGTGTGCTCTTGGCAATTTCTTCATTGGATTTGCCTTGGCAGACCAGGTCCAAGACCTGCTCTAAAGCAGGCGAGATGTGGTGGTTGTCCTTAATCTTCGCGGTCGCTGCTGCTGTATTAGCGTCGGTGCCCTCAGTGTTCCAATCAGGAAGCTGTTCAAATAGGCGGGTGAGGGATTGCGGGGTGACAACCGTGCCGCCGCGTACAGCCTCACGCACAGTATCCAAAATGTAGACCGGCTTGGAGCTTTTCAGAATATAAGCCGCAGCCTTATTGGCCATGACCTCTTTGAGGGTTTCATCATTGTCCATTGCGGTCATGGCGACGAAGACCGGTGGGTCTTCCAGCTTATTGACCTCACGCAAGAGGGTAGTGCCATCCATCTCGGGCATATGGATGTCCGCGACAATGACGTCAAAGTCCTGCTCCTGCAAAAGCGCGAGAGCGACCTTGCCATTTTCTGCGGTGGCGCGCACCTCCATGTCCTCAGCCGAGGCAAAATAGCGCCCCAAGGCCTCAAGGACAAGTGGGTCGTCATCGACGACCAAGAGGGATGTTTTTACCTCCCGCACCATGGTGCAGGGCAGCCGAAAGCGATATCAACAGGAGATTCGTATTTCGTAGTTTGCGGCAGCTCGCCGGGTGTAAGGCCAGCGCCGAAGATGGAAGAAGACAACATCAGTGGGGCGAGAAAGCTAGCGAGTGCGGCCTGCATGAGGGCGCTCCTTTTTAAAGATTTGTATTTGCCAGAAACAAGCGACAGCTTAGTGCAAGAATTAAACGCTTGCTATACAACGTGGTGGAACTAACGCCGCTTATGGAGACTGGGTGGCAGAGAAAGAGTCAACTCCCATCTTTCCGATTCCAAGTTTGTCTCTAAGCGTGCGTCGATCGTAGCAGCGATCCGAGTCATCGAGGACATTCCAATACCGGAGGACATATCGGTGGTCTTGCTCGTGGGTTTTGCAATGGGATTTGTAATGGTTACGACAGTCCAACCCACATGCGGGCGGACAGAAATCGTAATTTCTGCGCCCGGAGGTGAATACTTCACGGCGTTAAGGCATGCTTCCGTAGTGATAGCCGCGATGGGGTCGAGGATCTCCTGTGGGAATTCCGGCGCAAACTCCTCACCGCGTACTTCTACTACGGGCGCCCGGTTGAGGCGCTGAAGGCGCTCTTCTTCCTCTGAGATGAGTTGAGCAAAACTCGTGGGTTTTGTCGTGGTGCCAAAACTCATGCCATCGTTTACCCCATCAATGTTGTTGCGCAGGACCTTTGTTAGTGCGCGAACCTCGGACATTGATGAGCGCATGGAATCACTGAGTGCATCGAGCTTTCGGACTAGCTCCGGCTGTTTGGAGTATTCAAGGCTGAGAGCCTCCAATTGCATCGTATTTACGGTCAGATTAGAAACTACCGAGTTGTGCAAGGTTTCAGCGAGATCAGATTGACGACGCTTCACGTCATCGTTCCACTCCATCATTGCGGATCTGTAGCGATCAGCTGAGTGCGCGAATATTGCTCCAATAACGCCGCCGACTCCAATAAGCATTCCCCACGTAAGGGCTGGTGCAGGGTGCAAGCTTAAAGTGAGCTCCACAGGATCGACTAGTCCACAAAGCCACAGAACCAAACCTATTGCGATCGTGCGTATGTGCTTTCCGTGATACGCCACTACTGCAAGAAACACAGGAGCGAGAAATATTGAGCTAACAAGAGGGGTTCTGGCGAGAAGCGTGGCGATCGCCCAAGTGATGACGAACGCGGCGCTCATGCTCAACGGCCAGCGGTAAGCAGTCGTAGCAATGGCTGTAAGGGCCAGTCCCAAGACTGCTGCGGACAATTGATATTCAGTGGAGGTAAGGAATGCGCCAAGTAGTGTCAGTGCTACACAAATCACCGCGGTTAGGGCGGCTGTTCGCTGCAGGGTCATGGCCGCGCGGATGCGTTGGTGAAGGGGTGGCTGTGAAGGTTTCGACACGGTGCTGTCCACGCTTCCTGGATGCTAAGGCTCAATGGGGTTTATCTCCCTAGTGTAGGTACAGCGAACGTGAAACAGCGATTGAAAACAGCGAAACCCCCGCACCTTCGTGCACGGTTCCTTGTGGTGGGTTCCGTGCGGAGGTAGAAGGTGAGGGGGTTTAGCTGGTCTTCATGAAGGAGTGCAGAGTGCTAATTACTTAGCTTCTGCAGCAGCCTCTGCGTCATCCTTGGAGGACAGGCCCTCGAATACGGAGGCCAGGCCCTCGGAGTCGGTGTTGGACTCGGAGGAAGCCTCGACGAGGCCCTTGATGCCCTTGACGAGTGCCTCGAAGTCGATGGCGGAGCTGAGGTCTACTAGGGAATCGAACATATACATTCCTTTCGGATAGGCGGAGTAAAACTACAATCTCTCTCTGGGGTAGCAGCTCTTAACTGCTGTGATTCCTAGTATGCGGCAGTGGGGGCGCGCCGCCAATCCTCTTTTGGATCCTTTCTGAGGTAACTTTTGGATCCTCTTAGAGATGTTTAAGGATCTCCGTTTGGGTATGAGGCTGTGTGGGGGAGGGGGTTAATGGGCAGGGGTGGGAAAGTGGGCGTCGGAAAGAGCGGCGGTGAGCTGGTAAAAGTGGGACATTTGAGAAAAAGTTGAGTCTTGGGGAATAACTTTTGTAGGCTGCCCGTTGTAGAGATTGAGTGACACAGGCTCAAGGTTGTGTGACTGGGTGTGAAAGTTCTGTTACAGTAGCGCTCGGACACAACGAGAAGTTGAGTCACTGACAGTCAACTTTATTAATTACCCCAAGATAAAAGGAGAAGAAATCATGGGACGCGCAGTAGGTATTGACCTTGGTACGACGAACTCCGTCGTTTCCGTACTGGAAGGTGGCGAGTCCACCGTTATCGCTAACTCCGAGGGCTCTCGCACCACGCCTTCCGTCGTTGCCTTTGCAAAGAACGGCGAAATTCTGGTGGGCCAGTCCGCCAAGAACCAGGCGGTAACCAACGTTGATCGCACCATTCGTTCCGTCAAGCGCCACATCGGCTCTGACTGGAAGATCAACATTGACGATAAGGACTACACCTCCCAGGAGATCTCCGCCCGCACACTGATGAAGCTGAAGCGCGACGCGGAGGCTTACCTTGGCGAGGATGTTACTGACGCCGTTATCACCGTTCCTGCATACTTCGAGGACGCACAGCGCCAGGCCACCAAGGAAGCTGGCCAGATTGCAGGCCTGAACGTGCTCCGTATTGTCAACGAGCCAACCGCAGCCGCTTTGGCTTATGGCCTGGAAAAGGGCGAGCAGGAGCAGACCATCCTGGTATTTGACCTGGGTGGCGGCACCTTCGACGTCTCCTTGCTGGAAATCGGCGATGGCGTGGTTGAGGTTATGGCAACCGCCGGCGATAACGAGCTGGGTGGCGATGACTGGGATCAGCGCATCGTTGACTGGCTGGTAGACCGCTTCAAGACCTCCCAGGGCGTTGACCTGACCAAGGATAAGCGCGCCGTGCAGCGTCTGCGCGAGGCTGCAGAGAAGGCAAAGATTGAGCTGTCCTCCTCCCAGCAGGCCAATATCAACCTGCCGTACATCACGGTTGACTCCGATAAGAACCCACTGTTCTTGGACGAGACCCTGACCCGCACCGAGTTCCAGAAGATCACCCAGGATCTGCTGGATCGCACCAAGGCTCCGTTCAACCAGGTCATCAAGGATGCTGACCTTTCCGTCGGCGATATTGACCACGTTGTTCTCGTTGGTGGCTCCACCCGTATGCCGGCCGTATCGGACCTGGTCAAGGAACTCACCGGTAAGGATGCCAACAAGGGCGTTAACCCGGACGAGGTTGTTGCCGTAGGCGCTGCCCTGCAGGCAGGCGTTCTGCGCGGCGAGGTCAAGGACGTGCTGCTTCTTGACGTCACCCCGTTGTCCCTCGGCATTGAGACCAAGGGTGGCGTGATGACCAAGCTCATCGAGCGCAACACCACCATTCCGACCAAGAAGTCCGAGACCTTTACCACCGCAGAAGACAACCAGCCTTCCGTGCAGATTCAGGTCTTCCAGGGTGAGCGCGAGATGGCTACTGCCAATAAGCTCCTCGGCTCCTTCGAGCTCGGCGGCATTGCTCCGGCACCGCGCGGTGTTCCGCAGATTGAGGTCACCTTCGATATCGATGCCAACGGCATCGTCCACGTGACTGCAAAGGACAAGGGCACCGGCAAGGAAAACACCATCAAGATTCAGGATGGTTCCGGCCTGTCCCAGGAAGAAATCGACCGCATGGTCAAGGATGCTGAGCAGCACGCCGAAGAGGACAAGAAGCGCCGCGAGGAGCAGGAGCTGCGCAATAACGCAGAGTCCACCTCCTACCAGACCCGCAAGTTCTTGGACGACAATGCTGACAAGGTATCCGAGGATGTTAAGACCAAGGTTACCGAGGCTGCTGACGCCGTTGATGAGGCTCTGAAGGGCGATGACCTCGAGGCCATCAAGTCCGCAGTGGAGAAGCTGTCCACCGAATCCCAGGAGATGGGCAAGCAGATCTACGAAGCACAGGCTGCTGAGGCTGGTGCTGAGGGCGCGGCTGATGCTGGCGCTGCTCAGGGTGACCCGAACGTCGTCGACGCTGAGGTAGTTGACGAGGATGAGAATAAGGATGGCAATAAGTAATGACTCAGGACAGCGGAATGCCGCATAACCCAGGCGACCCGGAAAACACGGATCCGGAGGCTACCTCGGCTGACCGCGCTGAGGCTGCTGCCGAGCAGGCTGAGGAGGCCCAGGCCGCGCAGGAAGCGCAGGCTGATGCCACCGAAGAAGCCGAGCTGGATCCCACTCTCGATGCTGACCTTGAAGAAGCGCTGGCAGACGTCAACGCTGATGAGGTAGAGGCCGAGGCCGCGGGTGAAGAGCCCGCTGGCAACGGCGTCAGCGATGTGGAAGCACAGTTGGCAGAACGCACGGAAGACCTACAGCGTCTGAATGCGGAATACACCAACTACCGCCGCCGCACCGAGCGCGACCGCCAAGCCGTAATCGAGACCGCCAAGGCCAAGGTCATCGCAGATTTTCTGCCTGTCCTTGATGACCTGGAACTGGCCGATGAACACGGTGACTTGGAAGGCCCGCTCAAGGCTTTTGCGGATAAGCTCCACAGCACGCTGGAAAAGCACGAGCTTGCCGCCTTTGGCGAAGAAGGCGACGCCTTCGACCCGGAGGTTCACGAGGCCGTGCAGGACTTGTCTTCAGGCGATGAGCAGGTGCTGGGCACCGTGTTGCGCAAGGGCTACCGTGTGGGCGACAGGCTCGTCCGCAATGCCCTGGTCATCATCGCGGACCCCAGCGATGAGTCCAGCGGCTCGGAAGATTCCGAGTAAATAACATAAAGGGCGCCCTGGGAACTGACGATTGACCTTCCCGCGGCGCCCTTTTACTTAACTTTATCGATTCTCTTTGAAAGGAGGAGATGCCCAGTGAGCGCTAAACCCGAATGGGCAGACAAAGATTATTATGCGGATCTGGGGGTCTCCTCGTCCGCAGAACAGAATGAAATTAAGCGTGCCTACCGCAAGCTAGCACGCGAAAACCACCCCGATACCCACCCCGACGACCCCGCAGCAGCGGAAAGGTTCAAAAAGGTGGCGGAAGCCTACGACGTGCTTTCCGATGCCTCTGAGCGCAAGGAATACGACCAGTTCAAGGCCATGCTCCGTAACGGTGGGGGCTTTGGACGGATGGGAGGCGCCGGATTTCCCGGCGGGTTTCGATCCACGCGCATGGGTGGACAAGGTGCGCAAGAATTCGACCTCTCGGACCTCTTCGGAGGATCCGCTGGAGGAGCGGCTCAGGGCGGCGGTGTTGGGGATATCTTCGGTAGCGTTTTCAACCGCGGCGGTGGTGCTGGCCACTCAGCTAAACCGTCGCGGGGGGCCGACGTCGAAACGGAAATAACCCTCGAGTTCCGCGAGGCCGCCAAGGGAACCACCATCCCCCTAGCGCTGAGCGGAAATGCTCCGTGTACCACGTGCCACGGCTCGGGTTCTGCATCCGGCAAGACCTCTACCTGTGGCACCTGCAGTGGCACCGGTTTTACCTCTGAAAACCGCGGCGCCTTCGGCTTTTCCGCCCCCTGCAAGGATTGCGATGGCACCGGCCGCCGCATCACGGACCCGTGCAAGGACTGCCACGGTACCGGCACGGTTCATCGCACCCGCAATATCACCGTGCGCATCCCTGCCGGCGTCATTGACGGCCAAAAGGTTCGCCTTGCTGGTCAGGGCGAAGCCGGCCCGAACGGCACTCCAGCCGGTGACCTCTTCGTGGCGGTAACCGTCAAACCGGACAAGGTCTTCACTCGAGAAGGCGATGACCTGCACGTTACCGTCCCGGTCTCCTTCACGGAGCTGGCCTTGGGCGATACCATCGCAGTTCCTACCTTGGATAACCCGGTACGCGTGAAGATCCCCGCCGGCACGCCGGATGGGCGAACGCTGAGGGTGCGCGGAAGGGGCATCGCCAAGCGCGGGGGCAACTCCGGTGACCTTTTGGTTACCGTTCAGGTCACCGTGCCCACCAAGCTCGATGCCGCCGCCTCCAGTGCCCTGCGTACCTATGCTCAAGCGGAAAAGGACTCCGGTTTCAACCCGCGTGCGGGTTGGGCCGGCGCCGAGAAGGCTTAGGGTAGGAGGTGTGTTAAGGAATGAGCACTGGAAAGGCAGAAGATTCCGGCACCGCGGTATATGTGATTTCCGTGGCCGCGGAACTATCCGGAATGCACGCCCAGACCCTGCGAACCTATGACCGCATGGGCTTGGTTTCCCCGGCTCGCACCCGTGGCGGCGGCCGCCGCTACTCCGACCGCGATATCGAGCTGCTGCGCAAGATTCAAGCGCTATCCCAAGACGATGGCGTCAATCTTGCCGGAATCAAGTCCATCATCGAGCTGACCGAGGAACGCGATCGCCTTGAAGCCGAGCGCGACGCCCTAGCTGAAGAGGTTCGGACCCTGCGCGAACAGGCCGCCGGGCGCCGCCCGCAGCGCAGCGGCGAACTTGTCCATGTCCCTCGGTCTACCTCCGTGGTGATGTGGAGTCCGCGTACCGCGCGCGAGCGTAAACGCGCCCGCGGCCGTGGTAACGGTCAGGACTAATTCTTACTCTGCAGACGAGTACATCCCGCCCCGCAGCCAGCGTCGCCGCTGGCTGCGGGGTTTTCTTCTGCCTGCACAGTGACGGTGTGATGTTAAGGCTTGCAAAGGGGATAGCTGCAATCAGTGCGCGTTGCAAAGTTTGGGGTTAGTATATTCAACACAAAGGTGACCTATGGCACATAAACCATAACGAGTGTCATGTACCACCGATGATCCTCGTATTCTCCAGGAAAGGACACGCACCATGACCCTGTACGCAGCTCCGGGAACCGAAGGCTCCATCGTCGATTACCGCGAACGCTATGACAACTACATTGGCGGCCAGTGGGTAGCACCCGTCGACGGCGAATATATGGACAACATCAGTCCGGTCAACGGCGAGGTATTCTGTCAGGTAGCTCGCGGCAAAGAAGCCGATATCAACCTGGCTATCGACGCCGCGGAAAAAGCCTTCGAGACCTTCGGCAAAACCACTCCAGCCGAGCGCGCATTGCTCCTGCACCGCATAGCGGACCGCGTCGAGGAAAATCTGGAAAAGATCGCGGTCGCTGAAACCTGGGAGAACGGTAAGGCTGTGCGCGAAACCCTTGCCGCCGATATTCCGCTCGCCGTAGATCACTTCCGCTACTTTGCCGGCGCCATCCGCGCCCAAGAAGGCCGCCTATCCCAGCTCAACCAGGACACCGTGGCCTACCACTACCATGAGCCGCTCGGAGTAGTGGGCCAGATTATCCCGTGGAACTTCCCGCTGCTCATGGCCGCTTGGAAGATCGCGCCCGCACTGGCTGCAGGTAACTGCATTGTTATGAAGCCAGCGGAGCAAACCCCTGCCTCAATCCTGCTTCTCATGGATATTATCGGTGACCTCCTCCCTGCTGGCGTGCTCAATATCGTCAACGGACTAGGTGAGGAGGCAGGCGCGGCACTCTCTGGCTCGGACCGCATTGCCAAGATTGCCTTCACCGGCTCTACTCCAGTGGGCAAGATCATCAACAAAGCCGCCGCAGACAAGGTCATCCCCGTCACCCTGGAACTGGGTGGTAAATCCCCATCTATCTTCTTTAAAGACATCATGGATGAAGATGATTCCTACCTGGAAAAGTGCGTTGAAGGCTTCGTTATGTTCGCCCTCAACCAAGGTGAGGTCTGCACCTGTCCATCCCGCGCCCTGGTGCACGAGGACATTGCGGATAAATTCTTGGAGCTGGCCATTGAGCGCGTGAAGAAGATCAAGATTGGCCACCCACTTGATACGGAAACCATGATGGGCGCGCAGGCTTCCGAGGAGCAGATGGACAAGATTAAGCAATACCTGGAGATCGGCCCGCAGGAAGGCGCGGAGACCCTCATCGGTGGCCACGTGAACAAGGTAGAAGGCTTGGAAAAGGGCTACTACATTGAGCCCACCGTGTTTAAGGGCAATAATGACATGCGCATCTTCCAGGAGGAGATCTTCGGCCCAGTACTCTCTGTAGCCACGTTCAAAGATTATGACGAGGCGATTGCCATCGCTAACGCTACTAACTTTGGCCTCGGTGCAGGCGTATGGTCGCGTAGTCAAAACATTTGCTACCGCGCCGGCCGCGATATTCAGGCCGGCCGCGTATGGGTAAACCACTACCATGACTACCCGGCGCACAGCGCCTTCGGCGGCTACAAGGAATCCGGCCTTGGCCGTGAGAACCACTTGATGATGCTGGGCCACTATCAGGAGACTAAGAATATGTTGGTCTCCTACTCGGATCAGCCGGCCGGCCTGTTCTAAAACACCTCCCGCGGGTAAATCTGTGCAGGCGGTTCCACAATGTCGTGCGGCCTAGCGCGCCCGTGCCACTTGGCCTAGGCCGCGCAGGAACCGTGGGTCCTCCCAATAGGTGCCGTGGTCACCAGGGAGGCCATCTGCGCCGGGAAGGGGAGTGGCACCAAAGGCATCCGTGGTGGGATCGGGGCCATGGATGCCGCCGTGCGGCCCCGTCGCAATGGCGATGGGGTCGTGCGCGTTGGTAGCTGCCCAGATGCGGCCATGGAGTTCTGAGGAGTGGCTAGCGCCGGTTCCGGGGCTGCCGACGAGCACCACGTCATCAGCAATCTTGTCCTCCTTAGCGGCGTGCCCGGTGACTACTGAACCATAGGAATATCCCACTACGGTGCGCTTGGCCTGCGGATAACGCGCACCAAGCGCGCGCTGAAACCGGACGAGCTCTTGGCCAGCGGTGCGCGCGGGGCCGGCATGAATTGCCCGAGGCAGGGAAGATGGCGCCTGGTAGCCTAACCACACCACGGTCGGCCCACCGCTGGCTTTAGCCAAGTTGCGGCCCCGGTCCACCGCGCGCTGCCAGGTTTCTGGATCGGAGGAGTGAACTCCTTCGACAAATGTGGTGAGCGATGCCGGCGTGGTCCGGAATTCGCCTGGATCCACCATGGCAACAAGCCGTCCGTCGCTTGCTTCTAATACCTTCATATCTGGGTTTTTCGTGGCCAGCTGAGCCACGTGCTCGTTGGCTTGGGCTAGGTTAATCTCGTGAATGGTGTCCACAGGTAGATCGGAAAATTCTTCAAACCGCACGGGAGGAGAAACACCAGCAGGCGTACACAGGGCATCAATTTCTTGGGAACAGAGCCAATCGAGGGAATCGCCCAATGCTCGTACCTGATTTAATAGGAGCCCAGCGGCGCGGGCCGCCGCGACATTGCGCTCGTCTATCTGGCCTAGGAATGCGATGATGCGGTCTTCTAGTTCCTCACGGCGGGCCTGCAGGTTGGCGTGGCGGTCAAGGGTGGCGGCAACGTGCTCCATCTGGTGCAACGACGGTGCCAGCCAGTCGGTATAGGCTGCCAAGCTGGTGCGAGCGGCGTCGCCAGCAGGCCCTCCCAGCGATAGAGTAAGCCAATCATGGTGCGAATCTATAAAACGAAAGTGCAGTTCAGAGCGCTCTGTGCGCAGGTGGCTGGCGCCATTTCTTAGGGCCGTAGAAAGGGTCATCGAGCGGCTCCTAGGGATTGGCCTAGCCGGGAATCCACCCCGGCGGCGGTGCTGAGGAAGTTCGCGACGGAGCGCAATTGCTCGGCCGTGGCATTCTCAGTTGCGGCCACGGTGCTGGACCAAGCTGACCGGGCTCGCTCCAGTGCGTCTGCGGTTCGGCAGGCGGTATCGAGCGCGGCCGTCGGCGGTGGCAGCGGAGGCCGAGAGAGCAGGGAACGGACATAATCGGGTAAGTGCGTGGGAATTTCTACATAGCTCATGCCCCTTAGCCTGATGGACGTCGCAGTTCAGCGCTATGGGCGCAGAGGCAGCCTGTGGATAACTCGGTTCCGCTTCATTACTTTGGGAGGCATGAAGGTAGCAGCAGTGCAGTTAACATCCACCGGAAATATCACCGAAAACCAGGAGATAGCCCTAGCAAAGATCCGTGAAGCCGCTGGAAACGGGGCGCGACTTATCGTGCTGCCAGAGGCCACGTCACAGAATTTCCGCTCCGGGCGTCTTGATGAGCAGGCGCAATCACTCGAAGGTCCGTTTGCCACGGCGATCCAAGCTCTGGCAGAAGAACTCGAGGTTACCGTCGTAGCCGGCATGTTTTGCCCAGCCGATACCGTTGAGCGCGATGGCAAGACCATCAATCGGGTTAGCAATACAGCGCTTATTGCAGGGCCTGGCGTGTTAGGTGGGTACGACAAGATTCATACCTATGACGCCTTCGATTACCGCGAATCGGATACTGTCTTGGCCGGCGAATCGCTGGTTGCCTTTGATGTTGATGACCTTGTAGTGGGCGTGGCCACCTGCTATGACATTCGCTTCCCGGAGCAGTTCAAGGAGCTAGCTAGCCAGGGCGCGCAGCTTATCGTGGTGCCTACCAGCTGGGCAGACGGCCCCGGCAAGCTGGAGCAGTGGCGCCTGCTTACGGCCGCGCGTGCCTTGGATTCCACCAGCTACATTGTGGCGGCCGGCCAATCGCGCCCAGGCGGTGACGCAAAAGCGGGCAATCCCTCCGGCCCGACGGGCATTGGACATTCCACCATCGTTGATCCGAACGGGGTGCGCGTGGCCGAGGCTGGCTACGAAGATGACATCCTCTATGCCGAGATCGATCCGAATGAGGTAGCGAAAACCCGCCGCACCTTGCCGGTCGTGACCCCTGCGGACTAGGCGAGTGCTGCGTAATCCTCCGGCTGCCAGCGCCCGTCGCGGCCCCAGCTAAGGACATCGATCTGCTGCTTGTTCAAGCCCTTCTTAACCAACTCTTGTTTACCTTCCGCAACCTCTTCGGCGGGGCCGACGAGCAGGAAGCGCGGGGGAGTGCCTGTGGATAACTCCACCTCGTTGACTACTACATCGGTCGGCTC
The DNA here is from genome assembly GCF_046717495.1 of Corynebacterium sp. LaCa54. Lineage (NCBI taxonomy): Bacteria > Bacillati > Actinomycetota > Actinomycetes > Mycobacteriales > Corynebacteriaceae > Corynebacterium > Corynebacterium sp. LaCa54. The sequence continues at coordinate 2,205,292 of NZ_CP177115.1, read as the reverse complement.
TCCGGAGACCACATAATCGGCACCGGGGGCCAATTCGCGGGCGTTGAGCAACCACGGGTCCCTTTCTTCCCGCACGATGCGGCGCACTCGGACTCCTAGCGCTGCCAGATTTTGCTGGAAGTAGGTGTCATAGTGGGCACCGGGGCTGCCCGCTACGGCAAAGATGCGCGGTACGTGATTGTGGTCGCCGTCGTCCAGCGCGGCGAGCGCCGCGCAGCGGGCCGTGGCCCATCCGGTGCCGTAGGCAATGATGATTAGCTCTTCTGCGCCCGCGTTGTGGAGGCTTATTCCACCAGCGGGCTGGCCAAGGGTCCACCAATCACCGGGCTGCGCGTGCGCGAGGGACCGAGAGGCCTCACCCGCGGTGGAGACGTGGAAGACTAACTGGCCGGTTCCGTCGCTAGGCTGTGCGGGAGTAAGCATGCGCCATTGACCGGGCAAGTACTGCGTGGTCACGGGAAAGTGCTGTCCCGGTTGATAGGGCACGGCTAAGCCGGCTTCCACGCGAATAATAGAAGTATCACGGGTGGGATGGTCCACAGCCACCACTTGCGCCGAGTGCGCCGGTGCTTCGCCGGCGGCATCAGATTCTCCGGCAACCTGGGCCATCGTCGTGCATATGCGGTGGATGACATCGCGGGCGAAATCGTACTGATACTGCGTCAGTGCCAGGACTCGCAGGCCCGCTATCAGGGCGTGTTCAAAACGAGAATAAATCTCGGCCGGAAACCCATGCCGGCGGTGATCGCGGGCGAGTTGGGTGAGCTTTGCAGAGACTTCGGAAAGCAGGGGCTGTCCCGGCTCCGTACGTTCAATCACCCACGCCAGCGCGGGGACCAGAGAGGTATGGGTATCGCGCATAGACAGGGCGAATATTTGCCGGGATTCGGGCACCGCGTTAAAGAAATGCTCGTGCACCGCATCGCGGTACTCGTTTGCGTAATTTCGAAAATGCTCGCCCAATTCCCACATGTCTCATCATCCTAATAGTCGGTGCCGCACCGGAGGTCGAGCTACATACTGAAAGCTGTAGTGGGGGTGAAAACGGGAGCCTATGTTGTGGATCACTTAGTGGAAGGTATTGTATTCCCTATCCGTCTGCCCTCTAACGGGGGCAAGCCGCCATAATTGCACAGCTAGAAAGGGTCTCCATGGAAGATTTTTCCGCTTATACGCTCATGCTGGATGTGGGCTGGATTTCTTTGCTCATGGTCATCGGCAATGTCCTGCGTCACCAAGTGAAGTTCATCTTCCAGGACCTGTTGCTACCTGCCCCGATTACCGCCGGCCTCATCGGCTTGCTGGTTGGTCCAAACGTGCTGGGTTGGATTAACTTCTCCGATAACTTGGGTGACTACACCTCCATCCTCATCGCGGTGGTCTTTGCGTCTATGGCCTACTCCATGGAAGTAGGCGGAAATATGGGCAAGGGTGCGCGCAATATGTGGGGCTACTCCACCATGATGTTTACCGGCCAGTGGGGCCTGTTCATCGTGCTGGGTCTTTTCCTCTTTGCGCCGCTATTTGATACCCCAAATTGGTTCGGCATGATGCTGCCCGTTGGCTTTACCGGCGGCTTTGGTACCGCCGCGGCCGTGGGTGGCGCGCTCGAAGGTGTAGGCGCTGATGCGGCATCCTCGCTGGGCTTTACCTCGGCGACCGTCGGCACGCTGGCCGCAATCATTGGCGGCGTTATCGCCGGCAACTGGGGCATCCGCAAGGGCAAGGTTTCCCACGTGCCCAAGGAGCTGCCGGAAGAGCTGCGCCGCGGCTACATCAAAAACATTGATGATCGTCCGTCGCTCGGCCGCGCTACCACCAATCCCTCGTCCATCGAGCCGCTCGCACTGCACTTCGGCTTCATCATCCTGACCGTGATGACTGCCTACGGCATCAACCAGGGTTTGAGCAGCATCTGGGAGAATGTCTCCGTGCCGCTCTTTGCCATGTCCATGGTGGTGGGACTATTCTTCCGCGCGCTTATGAACTTCGTGGGCGCCGAGGACTACCTAGATAAGGACTCCATTTCCTCCATCTCCGGAGCAGCCACGGACTACCTCATTGCCTTCGGCGTGGCCGCCATCGTTCCGGCCGCCATTGCTTCCTACTGGCAGGCGCTTCTTCTCCTCTTTATCCTCGGCACCATCTTCTGTGTGTTCTTCTTGCTGTGGTTCCCGGCCGAGTTCTTTGGTGAGCGCTGGATTGAGCGCGGCATCTTTGGCTGGGGTTGGGCCACCGCCACCGTGGCGACCGGCATTGCCGTCCTGAAGATCGTGGATCCCAAGCTCAAGTCCGGCACCCTGTCTGAATATGGCATGGCCTATATCGGCTTCGGACCCTTTGAAATCTCGTGGACCATCATCGCGCCAATGGCCGTCATGTACGGGTTTACCGGCATTTTCGGCGCCATTTCCTTGGCGATTTCCATCGGCGTCTATATCGCCTTTAAATCCATGCGTCTTATGCCACCGCGCGGCACCATCTTCCAAGAGGGTATTGGCCATGTAGGACAAAGGCGGGAATAGCCGCGCTTGCCGACGTCCCCCCTCCCGCATCGCTACCTTAAAAAACTATGAGATTGGGCGCACCAAAACTTAGAAAATGGTTCCCAGTGCGAGGCGGGTGGACGCGGCTGCGGTCGTGACCATGGCCTATCGGCCCCGCTACCACCGTCAACATCGGTGAGGGTAAAAATACTTGAAAAGTGCAATCGATTGGGATTATCCCTAAACCTTAAAATTTGTTAGAATCAGCTGGTGTCAATCTCTGGCGTGATGAGGAAATAGATGTACCAGTTGGATGGGGCTTCCAGGCGGGTGATTATCCTGGAAGCCGCTGTTTATGTAGCGGGTTGCGAAGGCGAGCAGGCCGTTACCGTGGAATCTGTGGCAGACCAGGCTGGCCTCTCGCCGGAGGCGGTTTCTGAGGAATTTAGCAGCGGTGCTGCCATGCTTGCGGAAATCCCAGATTTTTTGGATTGCCGCATGTCTGAATACATGGTGGAGGCTGCACGTCACCTGCCAGAGGGTAACTCTGGCGGCGATGTCCTCATGCAGTTGGCGGAGGCCTACTTTGCCTACGCGCAAGACGAGCCCGACATCTACCACTACCTTTTCGAACGGTACGATGCCATGGATGAGGAGCGGGTCTGCCAATTTGCCAAGGGGGAAAAGTCGGGCACGCCGGGTGCGGACATGGCGCTGAACGTCGTCAAGCGCTTTGCCGAAGAGCAGGGTGCCGTCGTAGCGGCAGACGGAGATATCTCGCCCCTGGAAATCGGCCGCATTACTTTGGCCCTCTGGTCGCTCATCCATGGCATGGGCCACCTGAGTGTGGTGGGCATCTTGCGCCTGCAGCATGCCGTTATTCGCGCCGCTAACCTGAAGCAGGTGGATCGCCTCGTGGTTGATGCCCTGCAATATTGGTTTAAAAATAAGCAGATCCCGCAGCGCCGCCCCATTATGAACGATGCCCGCGGCATTGTAGAAAAGGTCATGGGCAGCGAACGTGAAAAGCCCTTCGTGGCCCCGGATAACCTTGAGCAAATGGACCCGGAGGAAACCAAGAAGGTCATTATTGAGGCCGCGTTGCGCGTTGCTGGTCGCAACGGCGTCGACCGTCGCTTCTTTGACCACGTGGCCGAAAAGCTTGGTACCTCCAAAGACTTCCTGACCACCATTGTGGACAATGACTTCGCGCTGCGTGAGGTGGCAGAAACTCTCACCACCACAGAGATGGCGAAGATCTTTGAGGCCTGCCTCGCCGAGCTTCCGGATGACACCCCCACGGTAGACCGCCTGCAGATTGTTGCGGCCGCCTACTTTAACTACGCGATGATGTACCCAGAGCGTTTCAGCTCCATTATTGCGCTGGCCAGCGGTTCTGTAGTTCCGCACAATGGTGATGGTAGCTCGCATGAGGGCATGACCAAGAACTTCGCCATCATGATGGATCTGCTCCGCAAGTTTGTCATCGAGATGGGAATTACTCCCACCGACCAGCTGGTTTATATCAGCACTTTGGCCGTGTGGGCAGGGGCCAATGGCATTGCCCATCTGTGCAGCATCGGCGATTTCAAGAGCTTTAATGAAGATCTCAAGTGGGCGCTTTTTATCCAGGTGGTAACCGTGTCCTTCTTTGCCATCGCCCATGGCTTGCAGATTCTTGGCCATGAAAACGAGGAGTTCAAGCAGGTTTAATCACCCTGTGCAAAGTTGAGCGACCTACGCTCAAAAATATTTAGGTTGAGTGGAATAGGCTCAACTCTGGGTGCGTTGTACTAAGTGAAGCCCTACAGTGGGTGAATAAATCTTAGAAGGAGCAACGCACACATGAACTCATTTAACCCCACCACTAAAACACAAGAGGCCTTGCAGGACGCCCTGCAAACCGCCTCTTCTAATGGAAACCCGGATATCCGCCCGGCTCACCTGCTGGCGGCAATTCTCAGCCAGGACGGCGGAATCGCCGCTCCGGTTCTTAAGGCCACCGGCGTAGATCCGGATACTGTGCTCAAGGAAGCCCGCGAGCTTGTTGATTCTTATCCCAAGGCCGAGGGCGCCAATATGGCCAACCCGCAATTTAACCGCGACGGCCTCAACGTCCTAACGCAGTCGCAGGAACTGGCCGGTGAGCTTGGTGATGAATTCGTTTCCACCGAGGTTCTGCTGGCTGCCATCGCCGCCTCCAAGACCGATGCCGCCGAGCTGCTTACCGGCCGCGGTGCTACTTATGACGCCATCAAGGGCGCTTTCCCTTCCGTGCGCGGTGCTGCCAAGGTAACCTCCGAGAATCCGGAGGACCAATTCCAGGCTTTGGAAAAGTACGCCACTGACCTCACTGCTCGCGCCCGCGAAGGCAAGATCGACCCGGTCATCGGCCGTGATCAGGAAATTCGCCGCGTGGTCCAGGTGCTCAGCCGGCGCACGAAGAATAACCCGGTACTCATTGGCGAGCCCGGCGTGGGCAAGACCGCCATCGTGGAAGGCTTGGCCCGCCGCATCGTGGCTGGCGATGTCCCCGAGTCTCTCAAGGGCAAGACCCTCATCAGCCTGGACTTGGGTTCCATGGTCGCTGGCGCTAAGTACCGCGGTGAATTCGAGGAGCGCTTAAAGGCCGTGCTCGATGAGATTAAGTCCTCTGAGGGCGAGATCATCACCTTCATCGACGAGCTGCACACCATCGTCGGCGCCGGTGCTACCGGTGACGGCTCTATGGACGCCGGCAATATGATCAAACCCATGCTGGCCCGTGGCGAGCTGCGCCTCGTAGGCGCCACTACCTTGGACGAGTACCGCAAGTACATCGAAAAGGACGCCGCTCTGGAGCGCCGCTTCCAGCAGGTCTATGCTGCCGAGCCCTCCGTGGAGGACACCATCGGTATTCTGCGTGGCCTGAAGGAGCGCTACGAGGTGCATCACGGCGTGCGCATTATGGACTCCGCGTTGGTTTCGGCCGCCGAGCTGTCCAATCGCTACATCACCAACCGCTTCCTGCCGGATAAGGCCATTGACCTTGTCGACGAAGCAGGTTCCCGCCTGCGCATGGAGATCGATTCCTCCCCGCAGGAAATCGACGAGCTCGAGCGCATCGTCCGCCGCATGGAGATTGAAGAGCTCGCGCTGAAGAAGGAATCGGACGCTGCTTCTCAAGACCGCCTGGCCACCCTGCAAGGTGAGCTTGCGGACCAGCGCGAGAAGCTCGGCGAGCTCAAGGCCCGCTGGGCTAATGAGAAGAAGGCCATCGATGATGTGCAAAACATCAAGGAAGAACTCGATGACCTGCGCCGACAAGCAGAAATCGCCGAGCGTGATGGCGACCTCGCACTCGCCTCTGAGATTAACTACGGCAAGATTCCGCCGCTGGAAAAGGATCTTGCGGCCGCCGAAGTTAAGGCCACCGAGCAGCGCAATACCATGCTCGATGAGGAAGTAAGCCCAGACACCATCGCTGAGGTCGTCTCCGCTTGGACCGGCATTCCGGCCGGCAAGATGCTGCAGGGCGAGACAGAAAAGCTGCTCAATATGGAATCCGTGCTGGGCAAGCGCGTGGTGGGACAGAAGGAAGCCGTTACCGCGGTATCGGATGCTGTGCGCCGTTCCCGTGCGGGAGTGGCCGATCCGAACCGCCCCACCGGTTCTTTCCTCTTCCTCGGTCCTACCGGCGTGGGCAAGACCGAGCTTGCGAAGGCCCTGGCGGACTTCCTCTTCGACGATGAATCCGCGATGGTTCGCATCGATATGTCCGAGTACGGGGAGAAGCACTCCGTTTCCCGCCTCGTTGGTGCTCCTCCGGGATACGTCGGCCATGAGGCCGGCGGACAGCTCACCGAGGCCGTGCGCCGTCGCCCCTACACGCTCGTGCTTTTCGACGAGGTAGAAAAGGCCCACCCCGATGTCTTCGACGTCCTCCTACAGGTCTTGGATGAGGGACGGCTTACCGATGGCCAGGGACGCACCGTCGACTTCCGCAATACCGTCATCATCTTGACCTCCAACTTGGGCGCCGGCGGCACCCGGGAGGAAACCATGGATGCGGTGAAGAAGGCCTTCAAGCCTGAATTCATCAACCGTCTCGATGACGTGGTCATGTTTGAGCCCCTTTCTGAGGAGCTTCTACGCGGCATTGTCGACATCCAGCTGCGCGGCCTGTCCGAGCGTCTCGACGCCCGCCGCCTGACCTTGCAAGTCTCGGATTCTGCCAAGTCCTGGCTGGCCGAGCGCGGCTACGACCCAGCCTACGGTGCCCGTCCGCTGCGCCGTACCATCCAGCAGGCCATTGGTGACAAGCTCGCCAAGAAGCTGTTGGCCGGCGATATCGTCGATGGCGACACTGTCCACGTGGACGTCGCAGATGGCGGTGCCGAGCTAGACATCGCCGCCCGCTAGTCGGCCGCGTACCGCCCGCCGCGCCAAATCCTGCTCATGCCCCTAGACTCGGGGCATGAGCATTTTGGTCTCCCCACAAGAACTCCGCGAATCCATTTATCACGGCGAACGATTTACCCTCTTGGCCACCCACTGGCAGCCACAGCTGCGTCAGAGCTATAACCAGTTCACTTCCTTGCATATTCCTACGGCACTGTTTAGCGATACCGCTAATTCCTTCGCCGGTCTCCCCGGTTCACAGGTAGGCCGCAACCCGCTGCCGGATCCGGATAAGCTGCAGGAGCACTTCCGCCAGTGGGGAATCCGTGAGGACCGCCCCGTCGTGGTCTATGACGAGGGGCGCGGCCTATTCGCCGGCCGCGCGTGGTGGACCTTGCGCTGGGCCGGCTTGGACAACGTCCGCATCCTCGACGGCGGCTTGGCCAATTGGCGCCACCTGGGCTATACGACGCTGACCGGCCCCGGCAACTTCGCCGTGGGCGCCAGCGCCACGGTAAACCCCGGCCAGATGCCGGTGGCCACCATCGATGACGTGCGCAGTCACGATGGCCTGCTCATCGATACCCGCACCCGCAACCGCTTTGCCGGCCGCCGCGAAAACCTCGACCTTAAGGCCGGTCATATCCCCGGCGCCGTCAATGTGCCGGAGCGCCTCTTCCACAACGACGGCCTGCGCACCTGGAAGTCTGCGGGTGAAATCCGCGAAGTTCTTTTCGACGCCGGACTAACCCCCGACAATGTCCAAGGCGCCATCATCTACTCCGGCTCTGGCAACCACTCCGCCCTCGCCCTCGCCGCCATGCACGACGCCGGCTTCACCGGCCTGCGCCACTATGTCGGCGGCTGGTCGCAGTGGTCCGCTAACCCTAAGAACCCTGTCGAGCGCGGCGACCGCCTTACCGTCAACGGCTAATCGCCCACGCTCACCCCTCGCCCTCAGCCTCCCGCCTCCGCGCGCCGAGCGCTGAGGGCTTGTTTGTTCCTACTACTATCGTGGGGTGATGGCTTTTCTAATCCTTGCTTTGGCGCTACTTCTCGGCATTGTCGGCGGTGCCTTGCTGCTTTACGAAGGCAAACAGCGCACCTCCGCCCCTACACTCTCCGCCGACACGGACCCGACGCCCGCTGACGCCACGCCTGCAGACACCGCGCCCGCGGACACCGCTCCTGCAGACACCACTCCCGCAGACACCACTCCCGCAGACGCCGCGCCTGTCGACGCCGCTTCCCCCGAGCCTGAGCCCAGGACCGAGTCCACCGAGTCCGCCGAGCCTGCTTCTTCCGATACCGCTCCCGTTGACTCGACCTCTAGCGATGCCCCCGCTGTCGACCCAGCCCACCTAGCGTCTTCGCCAGCTGCCCCAGCTCCCGAGTCCCATGCCGAAGCCGCACCAGAGTCCGCACCGGAGTCTGAAACCCAGCAAGACCCTGAGCCAACCCCTGAGCGCGGACCAGACCAGGAGCCGAGCAACGAGCCGAAGCACGAGCGAAGCCACAATCCGAGCCAGGAGACCGCGAGCGAGAACCGCGCGCCCTCCAAGCCGCACACCCGCCATCGGCCGATTCTGCCGGGAACGTTGCGTCGCGAGCGCCGCAGTTGGGCAGAAGCAAAAGGCTTCGAATTTATGAAGTCCGATCCTTACCTCGTAGATGAATGGACGAGGGGAGTGGCCTCTACCGGTGCGGCGCCAAAAGACATTGTCGCGGGAAACGTGTATGGCCACGAGATGCTGTTGATGGATATTGATGGCGTCAACGTCATGGCGATGCGCACCGGAGCGGCCTCAGACATGGTGGTGGACTTCCGTCGCTTCGACCGCGAAGACACGAAGGCCTCCGAGGATCTGCATTTAGCCATGACTCTTGAGGGGTTTGATGTGTATTCCTCGGATAGTGCTGTTACCGAGCGCATGGTAGACGAGCGTGTTCACGTCGCCCTGCAGCAAATGCCCGAAGCGGTCACCGCACTGTGGATGGAAACTGAGTGGGTGCTAGCACAGACTACGAAGCAGGCGCGCTCCGCGGAATGGGAAGCGATGCTACCGCCGCTTGCGTTATTGGCAGACGCCGCCCGTGTCTTGCCACCGCGCTCCTCGGCCACTCACGTGGTGCGACTAGAGGAATTGGATCCAGCTCGCGAGATTCCCGCCCAGCCCATCGCGGAAGCTGTCGGCGGTGCGCCGGCTGCCGGTGCGCCCGTGTTTGAGCGTCCCGTCATCCAGCGGCCGGAAGAGCCTTTGCACATGCCGTCCCGGGCGTACTCCGAAACCCGCGGCCCGGTCGAACACAGCGCGCTAGGCGGCGACGAAGTAGACGCTATTGCCGACGGCCGCGAGCGCCCCACCCCCGATTCTCATACCGCCCGCCTGCCGCGCCAGCAGTTCCGCGCTGCCTCCATCTTCGACGGCCCCTCCGACGATTCCACTAGTGGGCCCGCCCCCGGCGCGGCCGATTCCCGTGCAGCCGAGGAATCGGACCCGCGCCGGGAAGAGTAGCCTAGAGACCGATACTGGCGGCCTGCCGCCGCGCACGAGCCGCCGTGCACGAACCACGACAAGGAGCAGATGACTGTGGATTCTCACAACACCAATGCGCACACCGCGAATGCCCAGAACCTGGATGCCGAGAAGAAGGCCCGCCTTGCCGAGCTAGTCAAGGAACTGGCCGTAGTCCACGGCAAGGTGACCCTGTCCTCGGGCAAGGAAGCTAACTACTACGTGGATCTGCGCCGCGCTACCTTGCACCACGAGGCCTCCCGCCTCATCGGTGCGCTGCTTCGCGAGTTGACCGCCGATTGGGATTTCGCGGCCGTCGGTGGCCTAACGCTCGGCGCCGACCCTGTTGCTACTTCCATCATGCATGCCGACGGCCGCGATATCGACGCCTTCGTCGTGCGCAAAGAAGCCAAGAAGCACGGCATGCAGCGCCGCATCGAGGGCACGGACGTGGAAGGAAAGAAGGTCCTTGTCGTAGAAGACACCACGACCACCGGTAACTCCCCGCTGACCGCCGTGGCTGCGCTGCGCGAGGCCGGCGCCGAGGTCGTTGGCGTAGCGACCGTCGTAGACCGCGAGACTGGTGCCGGCGACGTCATCGCCGCAGAAGGCCTTGAATACCGCTCCCTGTTGGGCCTGGGCGACCTTGACCTTGCCTAACGCAGACGAGGCCAAGGGCCCGACCGAGTGGAACGAGGGCCGCCATGGCGTAGGCCCGTGGGAAGGTCCGCTGCCGCAAGGGCCAGAGGCTGAGAAATACGACCCAGAGCTGCTCGCTGAAGGCGACCGTCGCAACGTCGTCGATGCCTACCGCTACTGGAGCAGGGAAGCGATCAAAAAGGACATCGATAAGCGCCGGCATAGCCTGCACATCGCTATCGAGAACTTTGAAAACGATGCCAATATTGGCACCGTCGTGCGTACCGCCAACGCCTTCGCCGTCGATACAGTGCACATCGTCGGCCGCCGGCGGTGGAATCGGCGTGGGGCAATGGTGACGGATAGGTACCAGCACTTGATGCACCATGAGAGCGTCGAGAAGCTTATTGCGTGGGCGGCCGAGGAGGGGCTGACCGTCGTCGCCATCGACAACACCCCCGGTTGCGTGCCCCTGGAAACGGCCGAGCTGCCCGAGCGCAGCCTTTTACTTTTCGGCCAGGAAGGCCCCGGCGTGACACAAGCTGCCCAGGACGCCGCCGTGATGACCTGCTCCATCGCCCAGTTCGGCTCTACTCGTTCCATCAATGCAGGCGTCGCGGCCGGAATCGCCATGCACGCCTGGATTCGCCAGCACGCTGATCTAGCCAACTCTTGGTAGGAAGATCGTTACACTAGCTATATCTACCCGCGTAACTGGAGTGATAGAGGAATCGTGGAAGAAAAATGGGCCCACCGCGCCGAACTTGCAGAAGCGGCCATCAATGAGCGCCACGCGCACCCTGTGTGGGGCCTGCCGCGCACCAATCTTGCGGTGGTGAGCTGGCCGCCTACCACGAAAGAAAAACTCTTCATCCATTGGCACTACTGGTGGCAGGCCCATTATTTGGATTGCCTCGTTGATGCGGCGCTGCGCAATAACACCAAGGTGCGCCGACAGCGCATCTTCGACACCATGCGGGGGATTCGTATCCGCAACCTGACGCAGCTGACGAAGAATAAATACTACGATGACAAGGGGTGGCTCGCCTTGGCCTTCGGCCGCGTGGAGGAGCTAAAGAAGGCGAAGACGCCGAAGCGTTTGGCGGAGCTGCAGCGCAATATCCACGAAGGACTCGATGAATCGCTCGGCGTGTTGCCGTGGCGCCTCGGCGAGAATTTCATGAACGTGCCCTCCAATGGCCCGGGCGCCATCATGTTGGCGCGGATGGGGCGCATTGAGGAAGCGCGCCACATCATCGACTGGATCTACGATCACCTGCTTGATGACGACGGCTACATCATGGACGGCGTGCGCATGCGCATGGACGGCCCTGAGGTGGTAAAAAACATCCACCCCTACTGCCAAGGCGTGGTTCTAGGTGCGTGCTTGGAAATTGTGCTGGCGCTGCGGGAAAAGGCCGGTATCGGTGATTTGGAGCAAATCGACAGCGTGCACGAGGCCGAGCTGGCGTCCGAGATGATGGACTACATTATCCGCATCCGCGGCCTGGTGCAGACGGTGGCTTCGGGCATGGCTACCCCCTCGGGCGTGGTGGACTGGGAGACCGGCGATGGTGATGGGGGCCTGTTTAAGGGCATTTTGATGCGCTATCTTGCCGACGTCGCCGTGCGCCTGCCCGGCGATTCTCCCGCCAACCGTGCCACGAAGAAGCTGGCCGCGCGCATGGTGATGGCCTCGGCCGAGTCGGTGTGGGAGCACCGCTTAGAGGTTGATGGTCTGCCGATCTTCGGCTCTGATTGGTTGTCCGATGCGCGCCTGCCGCATAACTACGGCTTCGGCCGGCGCACCATGAGTGAGAAGGTAGGCATCATCCGCGTGGACGAGCGCGATTTATCCGTGCAACTTTCCGGATGGATGCTGATGGAGGCCTGCGCTCGCGTGACGCGGCATCTATCTAAATAGTCCGCAGGGGCGGGCCAGTTGTGCGGCGCGCATAGATGGGTTGAAAATGTCACAGAGTTTTTGCGGCAGAAATTCCGTGAAACGGGCATACTTGGGTGCTGGAACGTGTTTGACCACAAACCCACTTTTAAGGATGGAAATTCATGCCAATTGCAACCCCTGAGGTCTATAACGAGATGCTGGATACCGCGAAGAAGAATGGCTTCGCGTTCCCAGCTATCAACTGCACCTCTTCTGAGACCATTAACGCAGCTCTGAAGGGCTTTGCGGAGGCCGAGTCCGACGGCATCATCCAGTTCTCTACCGGCGGCGCAGCCTTCGGTTCCGGCCTGGCACTGAAGGATAAGGTCAAGGGTGCTCAGGCATTGGCCGCATTCGCTCATGAGGCCGCGAAGCACTACGGCGTCAATATCGCGCTGCACACCGACCACTGCCAGAAGGAGGTACTCGATGAGTACGTCCGCCCGTTGCTGGCTATCTCCCAGGAGCGCGTCGACCGCGGCGAGAACCCGCTGTTCCAGTCCCACATGTGGGACGGCTCCGCTATTCCAATCGACGAGAACCTGGTCATCGCACAGGAACTGCTGGAAAAGGCTAAGAACGCTCACGTCATCCTCGAGGCTGAGATTGGCGTCGTCGGCGGCGAAGAGGACGGCGTTCAGGCAAAGGCAGGCGCTAACCTGTACACCTCCCCGGAGGACTTTGAAAAGACCATCGATGCCCTGGGCACCGGTGAGAAGGGCCGCTACATGCTGGCCGCTACCTTCGGCAACGTTCACGGCGTCTACAAGCCAGGCAACGTGAAGCTGCGCCCAGAGGTCCTGCTGGAGGGCCAGAAGGTTGCACAGAAGAAGCTCGGCCTGGGTGAGGACGAGTACGCCTTCGACTTCGTATTCCACGGTGGCTCCGGCTCCGAGAAGGAAAAGATTGAAGAGGCACTTCGCTACGGCGTCATCAAGATGAACGTGGATACCGATACCCAGTATGCCTTTACCAACCCGGTTGCTCGCCACATGATGGAAAACTACGATGGCGTCTTCAAGATTGACGGCGAGGTTGGCAACAAGAAGGTTTATGACCCACGCTCCTACCTGAAGAAGGCAGAGCAGGGCATGTCCGAGCGCGTCATCGAGTCTTGCCAGGACCTGCACTCTGTGGGCAAGTCCCTCTCCAAGTAAAGTTTCTAAGCTGCGGCAGCCCCTTAAGTAGGCACGCCGAACTGGCCGCTTCCCCCGCGTGGGAGGCGGCTTTTTCATGTCTTCGGCCAGGGTCGGGATTTCGCGGGCGGCGCTGGCGGGTGGTGGGGCCGAGGGGCTAAGGACCAGGTGGCTGCGTGTGGCGATTCGGTGGCCGGGTGGGGCTGGGGACGAAGCGCGGGGTATTGCTCCACGGCGGTACCCAGGCGATGCGGCCACTTACGCGCACCATACGGCCGCGTTCTGTGGGTCGGGAGGGGTCATCCTGGTTGATGGCGTTGTGGTGTGCGCACAGGGTGACCAGATTTTCTTGGTTTGTGGGTCCGCCGGTGGACCAGGCGGTGAGGTGGTGGACTTGGGCGTCGTCGGCAGGCGTATTACAACCCGGCCACGCGCACACGGGGTGCTCGGCCGCGGCGAGCATGCGTTGTTTCCACGTGGCCATGCGCTCGGTGCGATACAGGTTTACCGGGCCGTGCTCGGGGTGAACGAGGCTGACGTAGCCGCGCTGGGCGAGAGCGCGGGCAACGAGCTGTGCGCCGGTCATGCGGGCGCCGTTGGTGAGCTGGAGGGTGATATCGGAGGCATTGGAAGGTGCAGCGACGATGCGGTCGAGCTGGTCTAGGGTGAGGATGACGTTGGTATGCACGGCCGGCAGCGCGCCGGGATTGCCCTCGAGGAGCACCTTCTTGGCGGCGGCGAGTGGGTCGTCCTTGTTGACGGAGGAGAGCACGCCCTTGATATCGGCGATATCGGTGGGATCGGCCGTAATAGAGATGGTGTGTGGGCCGTCGGGGCGGCGGGTATAGCGCACGCCGGGCTCCGGGCGGCGGGGCGGATTGATCTGCTTGAGTAGCTTCTTGGCCACGGAGGGAATCAGGCGGGCCTCGGTGCGGCAGAGCGTTAGGCGCAGGTCCCAAGCGCGGTTGGTATCGCGCACGCGGCGAGTATAAGACTCGATGCTATCGAGCGTGGTGAGGTCATGGCCGCGGCTGCGGGCGGCCTCGCGGGCGTGGTGTTGCTTGCGGGTATTCGACGTGCGGCCGAAGTAGACGTGCTGCAGGCAGGCGAGTTGGGCAGCCAGAAGGGGACTGGCTCCGGCTTCGAGAAGCGAGTCTTCGGAGCAGCCCCGAAATTCGGCGACGAGGTCGACGCCGCGGCGGCATAGCAAGAGAAATTCGGTGTTCACACGGCCGAAGCTAAAAGGCATGCGAGGGCTGAACAAGCGGTGCGCGGCCGGGGAGGGGGAAATTGTGGATGGGTGGGGGAGAAGGGGCGTCGGCAAGAGCTGTCCACAAGTTAGCCGGCGGCCGAGATGCGCGGGGACAGCGGCGATGGTAGGGGCGGTCTTCTATGCTGGAAGGCATGTCGGAAGCGAAGGAAAGAGTCTCAACGCGGCAAAAGCTGCGGGTGATTGACCGCTCGGTGCTCTCGCGGGTAAACCGCATCCGTTCGCGGTTTGTTTATATTGTGCAGGCGACCATTGGTGCGGCGCTCGCGTACTGGGTGGCCGGCGATGTGGTGGGGCACCCGCAGCCGTTCTTTGCGCCGATTTCCGCGGTCATCATTTTAGGGATGTCCGGTGGGGACAGGATGAAGAAGGCGCTGGAGATGTCGATTGGCGGCATCATCGGCGTGGCCGTAGGCGACTTGCTCTTTCAGATTGTGGGGCAGGGGCCGTTCCAGATTTTCTTCATCGTGGGCGCGGGCCTGGTGGTGGGCTCGTTTTTGACCAAGTCGCCGCTGATTACTAACCAGATTGTCTTTGGCGCGATTTTGATTGCGACGATTTTTCCACCCACGGAGGGCCCGGGTGGCCTGCACCGCGCGATCGACGCGATGATTGGCTCAGGCATTGGCCTGATAACCATCGCGTTGATTCCCAATTCCCCGTTGGTGGAGGCGCGGCGCGAGGTATCGAAGGTGCTCAAGATTGCCTCAAGCATTCTTGCCGACGTCACGTACGGCATCCGCCAGCAAGACCCCGCCGTTATCCGAGATGCGCGCGAGGCGGTGCGCGGTACGCAAGACAGCGTGAATACCCTGCTGAGTGCGGCGCAATCGGGCAGGGAGGCCTCGGAGGTCTCGCCACTGTTGTGGGCATCGCGGCGCAGCATTCGCTCGCTGGAGCGCATCCTCATGCCGGTAGATAACGCGGTGCGCGGCGTGCGCGTGCTCTCCCGCCAGGCATTGGGCCTGACGGAGGACCGCGACAAGGTTTCAGACGCGCAGGTGGAATTGCTCGATGAGCTTTCTGAAATCATGCTCGCCATCAGCGAGCTCTACGGCCAGGGCAAACAGCATGGGCACGACGAAGCGATTGAGATTCCGGACCTCGTGCAGCGTCTGCGCATCGTGGGCGGGCGCGCCGGGATAGACATCATTGACAAGGACGGCACGTTATCGGCCTATATGATTTTGGGTCAGACGCGTTCCATTGTGGTCGATATGCTCATGGTGTGCGGGCTCTCGCGTGAGTCGGCCGTGGCGCACCTCGTGCCGACGTCGCAGCATCCGGCCTACCCGCCGGAGGTGTGGGGGCGCGAGGACTAGCGTCCTCGCGCGTAGATAAAGACGCCGTGCGCAATGAGTGACGTCGCGCGGGGGCTAAGGACGGACGATCTGGAGGTCGCGCAGGTGGCGGTAGAAGGTCACGCGGGTCACCGGCCGCTTGTGGGGGACCGAATCGACGATGACGCGCAGCTGTGGGCCGCCGGCCTGGACGGCGCGGCCGGTGCGCACGGATTCGGGGTCGAGTTGGCCGGGCTTGCGCAGGAGCGAGCGGAGGCGGCCCTGGGATTCGACGGGGGAGGTAGCGCGGGCGGCGAGGATGCCGGGGGCATCGGTCATCGGGACTAGGCGTGCGCCGAAGGTCTTGGGGGAGGAGGCGGCGAGCGTGTGGTCATCGATGATGATTTCGCCGGTGAAAGCGCCGTTTGCGGAATCCGAGATGGTGGCAGAGCCAGCGACTGCGAGGCCAGAATCGTTGCGGATGAGCGGAGCTGGGCGGGCCGGGGCGGTGCGGGCGAAGTCGAGGGCTTCGGCCGGGGCGGTGGGAAGACCCCAGTTCTGCGCGGCCGAGGACGCGGTGGACGAAGTGGAGGTGGCCGGCGCGGTGGTTGAGGAGGAGGATGCTGCGGACGAGGGGACGGGGATGAAGGCAACCTCGGCCCAGAGGCGGTCGGAGCGCATGAGGCGAGTGAGCACGGCCGAGAGGGCGGCGTCGGAGCCGGCGACGACGATGCGGGCGGGCTCTGTTAGGTGGGGCGCCTGTGGGGCGGGTGCGGGAGCGCCGAGGTGGCGGACGTCGGGCTGGGCGGCGATGTCATCGAGGGAGGGGGTGGGGTCGGTGGGAAGGAGGGGGGATAGGAAGGCGTCGATAAGCGCGAGCTCTTTGCGGGTAGGAATGGCCGAGAGATCATGGGCCTCAGCGGGCATGGGGATGTCCGGGGCGCCGCAGCGGAGGAACAAAAAACGCATGCGCACCATGCTACGCGCGCTTTTTTGGCCGGGAAAGTGTAAAGTTGGAGAGTATTTTGGCTTCAATAATGAGGAAGTGACTAAACAATGGCAGCGATCGTCATTGTCGGCGCCCAATGGGGCGACGAAGGCAAGGGCAAAGCGACCGACATCCTCGGCGGCAAGGTTGACTACGTGGTCAAGCCGAACGGCGGTAATAACGCCGGCCACACCGTCGTGGTAGGCGGCGATAAATATGAGCTGAAGCTCCTGCCGGCCGGCATCTTGTCTGAGAACGCTACCCCAGTGCTGGGCAATGGCGTGGTAATTAACCTCGAGGCGCTCTTTGATGAAATTGATGGCCTCGAAGCCCGCGGTGCGAATGCCTCGCGCCTGAAGATTTCCGCCAATGCGCACCTAGTAGCCCCTTACCATCAGACGCTCGACCGCGTGCAGGAGCGTTTCCTGGGCAAGCGCGCGATTGGTACCACCGGCCGCGGCATTGGTCCGACCTATGCCGATAAGGTCGCGCGCATTGGCATTCGCGTCCAGGACATCTTTGATGAGTCCATCCTGCGCCAGAAGGTCGAGTCTGCGCTGGACATTAAAAACCAGATGCTGGTGAAGATGTACAACCGCAAGGCCATCGAGGCAGACCAGATTGTGGACTACTTCTTGAGCTACCGCGATCGCCTACGCCCGATGGTTATCGATGCTGAGCTCGAGCTCAACAAAGCCCTAGAGTCCGGTAAGCACGTACTCATGGAGGGCGGTCAGGCCACCATGCTGGATGTGGACCATGGCACTTACCCGTTCGTGACCTCGTCTAACCCAACCGCCGGTGGTGCTTCCGTGGGCTCCGGCATCGGTCCAACCCGCATCAAGACCTCCCTGGGCATCATCAAGGCATACACCACCCGCGTTGGTGCTGGCCCGTTCCCTACCGAGCTTTTTGATAAGTGGGGCGAGTACCTGCAGACCACCGGCGGCGAGATTGGCGTCAACACCGGCCGCAAGCGCCGTTGTGGTTGGTACGACTCCGTCATTGCGCGCTACGCCACCCGCGTGAACGGCTTTACCGATTACTTCCTGACCAAGTTGGACGTTCTCACTGGCCTCGGTGAGATTCCTATCTGCGTGGCCTATGACGTCGACGGCAAGCGCTACGATGAGCTGCCGCTTACCCAGTCCGAGTTCCACCACGCCGAGCCCATCTTCGAGACCATGCCCGCCTGGGACGAGGACATCACGGAATGCTCCACCTTTGAGGAGCTGCCGCAAAAGGCCCAAGACTACGTCCTGCGCCTAGAGGAGCTGTCCGGCTGCCGCATTTCCTACATCGGCGTCGGTCCTGGTCGCGACCAGACCATTGTTCGCCACGATGTTATGGCGGATCAGTAAGGCGTAGTTCTTACCACCACCGTGGTGCGAGAGCCCCGCGCGCAGCTAGTCCTGCGTGGCGGGGCTCTTGGTATTTCTACGGAAGTTCCGTGTGTAGCTACAGGAGGAGAGGAACGGGATCGCTACTAACGCGCTCGATAAGACTTCCCTCTCGGGCGACAGTAACGGAAAACATCATAAATTAACTTTAGAAAGTTTACTGGAAGCGCCAAGGAAAGACCGACACTTTTGACCCCCTCAGGATCGGCATATTCGACACAGTGACTAATAAGGGTGAAGGTGTCTTACTTCCAATACCGCCGGCATTGTAGGGGTAGTAATTGATCTACCTTCGCTGGTAGTGAACTATTGGAGCGTGACGGAACCCTCTTTGTTGAGGGATTAGGGCAGGAATGAAGGTGTCGCAACGGTTGTTGTCCAAGCCGCATCGACTACGCTGGGTGTTTCCTTCTTCCCAGCCTATCCTTTGGATTCTCGGGCATCGAGCGATGCCACTGTAGCCCGGCCGCAATCGGCGGGGGCCTTGCTGCTGTTCCTGGCCACGTTCAACTTTAGAGATTGACCGTGAATATCTCGGACTTCCCCACGAGTAGAGCAGGTTCCTACACTGACAAGTGGCATCGTCTGCCAGTTTGCTACCCAGATTTTCCCGTTAACAAACCGGCTGGGTATCTACAGCGGATGGCCGGCTAGCCAGGCTAACTAGATTGATGTGATGCTGAAACACTCCTTTATGAAGCGAGTGGCATTCCACTGTTCGGGTTCTGGCCCCGGTAGCTAACATCTGCGCATAAAGTGCGGATTCCTCCAGCCCTCAGGTAGACATCCCAAGGTTTTCCTATTGACTAGGTAATTCCCCGCTTCCCTGGGGGAGCAAGCTCCAACCTAGGGGCGAAGCACAGGTGCCGGGATATCTTGGTGCTTTTTAGCTACCCTCACGGCCTTAACACGCTGAATTAAGTCTTTCCCTGTTGTGCACGCCTAAACACTAAGTTAAAATTAAGCAGGCTTTAAGTGCAGAGAATTTTCAGCTTTCGCGGGCCCTATTTCCGCGCACTAATACACAGGGAGTTACTTCAATGATTATCAAGCTTTTGAGTGGCCTACTCGCCACGATTATGAGCTTCTTTGGCTTGGGTGCCGCGGCGCAGGAGGCTGCGCCGGCACCTGAGAATAAGCAGGTTGCTGTTGCTGAGAAGGGCAATAACGACGACGTGCAGGCCCTTATCGATACTGCCCATGCCGAGGCTGGCTACGAGTTCATCAGCGTGCGTTACGACGGTGACACCGCCAATATCGCCCTGAATCCGGATACCTACAACCCGGATAAGGACGACGTTACTTTCGAGGCAGTCTCCCAGCTCCTGCAGGAGAAGGGTTACCAGGTCACTGCTGTTCTTTAAGACCTGGTTCATTCCCTCAGGATCCGCACTGCGGCCTAGGTAAAGCATTTGCTTGCCGAGGCCCGTGCGGGTTTTTCTTTGTCTAAATTTTCTTGCCCCTGTGCGTGGCCTCCAGGTGTGATTGTGGCGACCTTAAGGCGAGTTTCCGCTCACATTTATTTTCTTGAAGATGAATAGAAGCTGGGTTAAGACTTGCTGAAGGTCCACCGTGACGCATGGTTGCATATTGTTATCGAATGCGCACTGGCAGTATCTGTAGCGCCAAACTATAGAGGGGTGCCGCTCGGAGTAGTGCGACGAAAATGTATGCAAAACAAATTTCAAAGCTGTACAACGTCAAATAACGAGCGGCGTATGAAAGTGTTTAAATCGATATCGCTAAAATCAATCTTAGTATTGATGGAGCTATTGGCCGTGGCTATATGGTCTAAAATGAAACCATCCTAAATCGGATATGTGTATTTTAATCTGGGCGTTATGTGGGGATATATACGTGTACCTGTGTCTAAAGCGTTAGTAAGCCTGTACAACATGCATCTTTCCTGAGGGTTTCTGGCTGGATTCTTAAATTTTCCCGTGATACCATCCTAAGTACACAATAAAAGTTGATCTAGATTTGGGTAGAATCCCCTGGTTAACTGCAGTGTGTTCAAGTCTCAATTTCAGGTTCTGCTCAGCGAAAACTCGCTGTACAGGAAGCGAATGTAAGTATTTGTACCGCTCGAAGAGGAAAAATGAGTAGATTAAAAAACATATCCCGAGAGGGGTGGATGGTCTTTACTGCAGTGCTTGCTGCGATTGCGGTTATTGCGGCCATGGTCACCGTTCCGGGAGCGAAGGCGGAGGCTGCTGAGCCTACCGATTTTACGCCCAACAATACATTGGGCAACGAGCTTAAGAAGGAAGAAAAAGACCCACAGCATTTTGCCGCGGACTACTCCTGGGGTCTGCTTGTTTGGGCGGGAGAGCCAGCAGGGCCCGGCTTTGGCAATGGTGGAAACAAAAATAATGATGTGGGCTGGGGTTGGTGTATTGAACCGCACGCTAAAACCCCTCTCAATACGCGGGAAGCGTATGAAAAGAAGAACGCTACGAAACTTGAGTTTGATGAGAAGTATCACGACGCCGTCATCAATCTCGGGCGGAAGATGGAAGCTGCAGCTGCACGAGGGGATAAAAAGGCGGCTGCCAACTATTACGTCTACCTGTTGATGTTCCTTGATTCGCATCAGAATCCAAAGAACCTACCATTTGAAACTATTGTAGGAAATAGCAAAGACTATTTCCCAGGGTTTACTGGATCGCACGAAGAGTTTACGGCGCTTACGGGTTATAAAATCGAGGGACCCAAAGAAGTGCCGGAGCTTGTAAAAGACCCGACGGTGGAAATAGCAAAGCAGCCTGAAGATGCGTTTATTACCGTTGTGCATCCGAATGGCAATCGCAATTCAAAGGCTCAGTCTGTCATTCCGGTAGACCAGCCCGGTCTGCCTGATGAGCCTGACAATGGTGGTGGTTCCGAAGAGCCCACGACTTCTTCTGAGGAGACTTCTTCGGACGAGACGACTTCGGAAAATCCTGGCGGGGAGACTTCTCCGAACGAGACAACTGAGAATCCTGAGCCGTCTGATTCTGAGGGAACCACTCCGAAGGACACCACCTCCGAGACGACTTCGGAAAATCCTGGCGGGGAGACTTCTCCGAACGAGACAACTGAGAATCCTGAGCCGTCTGATTCTGAGGGAACCACTCCGAAGGACACCACCTCCGAGACGACTCCGGATAAGACGACTGATGTAACGCCTAATCCGGAACCGACTCCTACTACTAGTGAGCAGGAGAAGGGTCTTGAGCCAAAGATTGAAACGGAAGCTTCCATCAAGGATGGCAACCGTGTAGAAAAGGGTGCCACGGTTATTGACACCGTGACGTATAAGGACCTTGTTCCGGGTAGGGAATACACCCTGAAGGCTGAGCTGATTAGCAAGGAGGACGGCGAGTCTGTTCTGGGTACCGGTGAGAAGACCTTCAAGCCGGAGGCTTCTAACGGCAAGGTTGAGGTTGAGATCACTGTTAATGATGATGTGACGGAGCCGGTTGAGGCTGCGGTTGCCTTTGAGGAGTTGACCTCTGTCGAGGTTGATAAGAATGGCAAGGAGACTCCGGATGCTACTTCGGAGAAGCCGAACCACATCGCTGAGCACAAGGACATCAACGATAAGGATCAGACTGTGACCTCTGAGGGTTCTGAGAAGACCCCGAAGATTTCCACTAATGCTGACTTCGCTGATGGTTCCCACGAGGTTGTTGCTGGTGCCAAGGTTGTTGATGAGGTTTCCTATGAGGGTCTGGTTCCGGGTAGGGAATACACCCTGAAGGCTGAGCTGATTAGCAAGGAGGACGGCGAGTCTGTTCTGGGTACCGGTGAGAAGACCTTCAAGCCGGAGGCTTCTAACGGCAAGGTTGAGGTTGAGATCACTGTTAATGATGATGTGACGGAGCCGGTTGAGGCTGCGGTTGCCTTTGAGGAGTTGACCTCTGTCGAGGTTGATAAGAATGGCAAGGAGACTCCGGATGCTACTTCGGAGAAGCCGAACCACATCGCTGAGCACAAGGACATCAACGATAAGGATCAGACTGTGACCTCTGAGGGTTCTGAGAAGACCCCGAAGATTTCCACTAATGCTGACTTCGCTGATGGTTCCCACGAGGTTGTTGCTGGTGCCAAGGTTGTTGATGAGGTTTCCTATGAGGGTCTGGTTCCGGGTAGGGAATACACCCTGAAGGCTGAGCTGATTAGCAAGGAGGACGGCGAGTCTGTTCTGGGTACCGGTGAGAAGACCTTCAAGCCGGAGGCTTCTAACGGCAAGGTTGAGGTTGAGATCACTGTTAATGATGATGTGACGGAGCCGGTTGAGGCTGCGGTTGCCTTTGAGGAGTTGACCTCTGTCGAGGTTGATAAGAATGGCAAGGAGACTCCGGATGCTACTTCGGAGAAGCCGAACCACATCGCTGAGCACAAGGACATCAACGATAAGGATCAGACTGTGACCTCTGAGGGTTCTGAGAAGACCCCGAAGATTTCCACTAATGCTGACTTCGCTGATGGTTCCCACGAGGTTGTTGCTGGTGCCAAGGTTGTTGATGAGGTTTCCTATGAGGGTCTGGTTCCGGGTAGGGAATACACCCTGAAGGCTGAGCTGATTAGCAAGGAGGACGGCGAGTCTGTTCTGGGTACCGGTGAGAAGACCTTCAAGCCGGAGGCTTCTAACGGCAAGGTTGAGGTTGAGATCACTGTTAATGATGATGTGACGGAGCCGGTTGAGGCTGCGGTTGCCTTTGAGGAGTTGACCTCTGTCGAGGTTGATAAGAATGGCAAGGAGACTCCGGATGCTACTTCGGAGAAGCCGAACCACATCGCTGAGCACAAGGACATCAACGATAAGGATCAGACTGTGACCTCTGAGGGTTCTGAGAAGACCCCGAAGATTTCCACTAATGCTGACTTCGCTGATGGTTCCCACGAGGTTGTTGCTGGTGCCAAGGTTGTTGATGAGGTTTCCTATGAGGGTCTGGTTCCGGGTAGGGAATACACCCTGAAGGCTGAGCTGATTAGCAAGGAGGACGGCGAGTCTGTTCTGGGTACCGGTGAGAAGACCTTCAAGCCGGAGGCTTCTAACGGCAAGGTTGAGGTTGAGATCACTGTTAATGATGATGTGACGGAGCCGGTTGAGGCTGCGGTTGCCTTTGAGGAGTTGACCTCTGTCGAGGTTGATAAGAATGGCAAGGAGACTCCGGATGCTACTTCGGAGAAGCCGAACCACATCGCTGAGCACAAGGACATCAACGATAAGGATCAGACTGTGACCTCTGAGGGTTCTGAGAAGACCCCGAAGATTTCCACTAATGCTGACTTCGCTGATGGTTCCCACGAGGTTGTTGCTGGTGCCAAGGTTGTTGATGAGGTTTCCTATGAGGGTCTGGTTCCGGGTAGGGAATACACCCTGAAGGCTGAGCTGATTAGCAAGGAGGACGGCGAGTCTGTTCTGGGTACCGGTGAGAAGACCTTCAAGCCGGAGGCTTCTAACGGCAAGGTTGAGGTTGAGATCACTGTTAATGATGATGTGACGGAGCCGGTTGAGGCTGCGGTTGCCTTTGAGGAGTTGACCTCTGTCGAGGTTGATAAGAATGGCAAGGAGACTCCGGATGCTACTTCGGAGAAGCCGAACCACATCGCTGAGCACAAGGACATCAACGATAAGGATCAGACTGTGACCTCTGAGGGTTCTGAGAAGACCCCGAAGATTTCCACTAATGCTGACTTCGCTGATGGTTCCCACGAGGTTGTTGCTGGTGCCAAGGTTGTTGATGAGGTTTCCTATGAGGGTCTGGTTCCGGGTAGGGAATACACCCTGAAGGCTGAGCTGATTAGCAAGGAGGACGGCGAGTCTGTTCTGGGTACCGGTGAGAAGACCTTCAAGCCGGAGGCTTCTAACGGCAAGGTTGAGGTTGAGATCACTGTTAATGATGATGTGACGGAGCCGGTTGAGGCTGCGGTTGCCTTTGAGGAGTTGACCTCTGTCGAGGTTGATAAGAATGGCAAGGAGACTCCGGATGCTACTTCGGAGAAGCCGAACCACATCGCTGAGCACAAGGACATCAACGATAAGGATCAGACTGTGACCTCTGAGGGTTCTGAGAAGACCCCGAAGATTTCCACTAATGCTGACTTCGCTGATGGTTCCCACGAGGTTGTTGCTGGTGCCAAGGTTGTTGATGAGGTTTCCTATGAGGGTCTGGTTCCGGGTAGGGAATACACCCTGAAGGCTGAGCTGATTAGCAAGGAGGACGGCGAGTCTGTTCTGGGTACCGGTGAGAAGACCTTCAAGCCGGAGGCTTCTAACGGCAAGGTTGAGGTTGAGATCACTGTTAATGATGATGTGACGGAGCCGGTTGAGGCTGCGGTTGCCTTTGAGGAGTTGACCTCTGTCGAGGTTGATAAGAATGGCAAGGAGACTCCGGATGCTACTTCGGAGAAGCCGAACCACATCGCTGAGCACAAGGACATCAACGATAAGGATCAGACTGTGACCTCTCACGAGGTCCACGATCAGGACACGCCAGGCGGTTCCTCCAAGGGCAAGATTCCGTGGTGGCTCATCCTGATTCCGGGCATCGGCTTGGGCAAGATCATCAAGGATCACTTCGACCACAAGGATCATGGCAACCACAACGGTGGCCACGGTGACAACACCGGTAACCATGATGGTGGCAACGGTAAGCACACCGACGGCCACAATGGCGGCAATGGTCACGAGGTCAAGGGCCAGGACGCTCCTAAGGGCGGCAACTCTGACAATGGACACGGCCACGGCATCGAGGTCCAGGGTCAGCAACCTGAAGAGACTGGTAACGCACTGCCATCCAACGCTGACCGCGTTGAGATTAAGTCCGTACCGTCCGGCGCAACCGAGCTTGAGCCGGGTATGCAGGATTACATCAAGTAATCCCTGAGCATCGGTGAGGCGGCCTGCGGGTCGCCCCACTGGGGCTGAGACTTAAACACCAAAAATCCCCTCCAGGGTGTGATTGCACACGCTGGAGGGGATTTGCATATAACCTGCACAGGGTAGACAAATCGAGGAAGTGAAGGAAGCTAGCTATGGGAAAGCACAGGGAGCCAGAGCAGCCGGAGGAAAACGGCGCTTCGCAGTATCCGGCGAGTGGGGAAGAAGGGGGCGTCGGCAAGCGGGGCATGGGCCGTGGCAAGCTGATCGCTATTATCGCGGCCATCATTGTTGTGGCGTTGATCTTGTTGCAGGTAGTGCTGTATTTGGCGCGCGATGATGAGGATGAGGCTGGCTCGGCGCCGGAGACGGTGGCCAGCGAGAGCGCACCGGAGGAATCTGGACCGAAGTCTGATGCTTTCGTGGATGATTCGGGCCAGCAGGAGCACGAGTACGAAGCCGCGCCTGGTGAGTTCAAGGGCTTTGAGGGAATGTCCGTAGGGATTGATGGCGAGTACGCGGCCGTGGATCCCGTACAGGTCACGGACCAGGGCGTGCTGCTTCCGCCACACGACGTCACCCGCGTGGGTTGGTATTCCGCCTCCGCAGTACCGGGTGAGCCGGGCAATGTGGGCTCGAGTGTGATTACCGGCCACATTAACTACCAGGGCCAGGGCACTGGTTATGCGGAGAAGTTCACCAAGCTGAAGAAGGACCAGGAATTTACCGTGGTCATCGACGGCCAAGAGCGCACTTTCCGCGTGACCGAAGCGCCGTATCGTCTGCCCAAGGGTTCCGGATTCCCGGATGTGGTCAACGATAAGGAAGGCGAGAACCGCCTGGTTCTTATTACCTGCGGCGGCCAGTTTGTTGGCGGCGCACTGGGTTATGAGGACAACATCATTACCGTAGCGGAGCCGGTAGGCGAGCCGGAGCAGCCCGCCGAGCAGCCGGCAGGGGAGGCTCCGGCTGAGGCTCCTGCAGCCTAGGCGGAAATGTTTCAGGCGCCCTGTGGAATTGCCCACAGGGCGCCTTTTCTTATCCGTGGCACCTGGCATGTGGGTAGTGGGGTTGGGGCCTAAATATGAAATAATTTAGGGCAGTAACCGCCGCTGCCTGCGGCTTAGAAGGAGCATTTTCATGGATAATCCAGGCGAGATCGCCGGTCATATTGGCACGCCGCTGACCAGCAATGCCACCAAGGTATTGCTGCTGGGCTCAGGCGAGCTGGGCAAGCAGCTGGCCATGTCCTTCCAGAACCTGGGCCTTGAGGTCCACGCGGTGGACTCGTATGCGGGGGCGCCGGCACACCAGGTGGCGCAGTATAGCTACGTCGCCGATATCAAGGACGCCGGGCGCATCCTGCAGCTAGCGCAGGAGATTCAGCCGCACTTTGTGGTCCCAGAGGTAGAAACCGTTGCGGTAGAAGCGCTGGAAGAGATAGAAGCGCAAAGTGATGCCATCGTGGTCCCCTCGGCTCGCGCCTGCGCCATGACGCAGGATCGCCAGTGCGTGCGCGAGGTGGCCGAGAATATTGGATTGCCGGTCTCCGCGTATCGCTTTGCTAGCTCATTGGAGGAGCTAGAAGAAGCAGTCGGGGAGCTGGGCTTTCCGTGCATCATTAAGCCGGATGTCTCCACCTCCGGCAAGGGCCACATGATTGCCCGAGATGAGGACGATGTGCGTGTGGCCTGGGAGACCGTGCGGCGGGTGTCCTCGGACTCGCAGCGCGTGGTGGCCGAGCGTTTCGTGGACTTTGATCTTGAGGTCACCCTGCTAGCTATCCGCTCCATCGACCCGGCCACGGGCAAGCTGGCAACGTGGTTTAGCGAGCCCATTGGTCACCGCCACGAGCGCGGTGACCTCGTGGAGGAGTGGCAGCCTACTGGAATGAGCGAGATTGCGCTGGAAAATGCCCGCTCTGTGGCGGCGCGCATCTCCAATGAGCTGGGTGGTCGCGGCGTGTACTGCGTGGAGCTGTTCGTCGCCGGCGATGACGTGTACTTTTCCTCCGTATCCCCGCGCCCCGCGGATACGGCGATGCTTACCGCCTACACGCAGCGCTTTTCCGAGTTTGACCTGCATGCCCGGGCGATTTTGGGCTACCCCATCGACGCCACCCTGGTCACCCCGGGTGCCAGCGTGGTCATCCACGCGGACGAGGAGCTGAATGAGGTGGCCTATACCGGCGTCGCCGCGGCCCTCAGCTATGCGGAGACGGACGTCAAACTCTTTGGCAAGCCCGGGGCCTACAAGGGCCGCCGCATGGGTTTGGTCTCTTCTACTGCAGAAAATGTGGAAGAAGCGCGCGACCGCGCAGCACTAGCGGCACACAAGATCGAGGTGACCTCCACGCCGGGCCTGCTGGCGCAAGACGGCGCCCGCGGCATCGATCCAGAAACCGAGAATGTTCCCGATATTGAGGTCGTGGAGTACGAGGGCGGCGTGGAGCTCGACCCGAAGCTCGCCTCCGGCGTGGACGACGCCGACTAGTAGCCGGCTAGCTGGCTATGCGGCTAGCCGGCGGGGCGCAGCATCGGCTGGTGGGGGACTCCCTCGTCGTCGAATGGCTCTCCAGTCGGCGTGAAGCCGAAGGAAGCGTAATAGTCCACTAGGCCGGCCTGCGCCTCCAGATAGAGCGGCTGGCCTGGGCGCATGCGCTCGCCAAGGTCTATGGCCGCCTGGAGTAGCTCGCGGCCGAGCCCCGTGCCGCGTGCGGCCGGCGTGAGCGCGAAGCGGCCGATTTGTGCGCCGGTGGTCGGGGCGTTGGTAGGCGTGGCGTCGGAAAGCGCGGCGTCGTCGGCAGGCGCAGCCGGAAAGACGCGGGCCGTGCCGAGCAATTCGTGGGAGTCCGTATCCCAGGCCAGCAGGTGCACGGTCTGGGGGTCGGCGTCGGTGGCGTCAATCTCGGCATACGGGCAGCGCTGCTCGTGCACAAAGACATCCACCCGCAGCTTGTAGAGCTGGTGGACGTCCAAGGCTGCCAGTTGACCCAAGGGCGCGGCGGAAATGAAATGCGGCATGGGCTAGGCCTGCGGACCGGCGTGCTTGACCATCTCGTCCCACTCGACGATCTTGATGCGCTCGCGGCCGTGCGGTTCACCGGCGGCGCGCTCCGCGGCATCTAGGCGGTGCCAGCCTTCCCAGGTGGTCACGGCGATATCGCGGGAAGCCAGGAAGTCCAGGATGTCCTGCGGATCGCGCTTGGTGGCAGGCTCCAAGTCACCGGCCTTGTAATCGGCGATGAGCATGGTGGTGGTGTCCTTGGCATCGGACTTGGTATTGCCAATCAGGCCTACTGGGCCGCGCTTAATCCAGCCGGTGGTGTAGAGGCCAGGCAGCTTTTCGCCGTCGACATTGGCCAGCACATGGCCGCCGTCGTTTGGCATGGTGGCCTTGGTCTCGTCGAAGGGTACACCGTCGACGGACTGTGGGTGGTAGCCCACCGCGCGGTAGACGGCCTGGACCGGCCACTCGGTGTACTTGCCGGTACCGGTTACGGTGCCATCGCCGTTGAGCTCAGTGCGCTCGGTCTTGATGGCGGTGACATGACCTTCTTCGCCCAGTACCTCTACCGGGGATTCGAAGAAGTGAATATAGAGCTTGTGCGGGGCATCGCCCGGCTCGCGCATAGCGTAGGACTCTAGCGTCTGGCATACCAGGTCGGTGGACTTGGCGGCGCGGCGTGCCTCCTCGGAGGCGGCGTCATATTCGATGTCCTCGGGGTTGACAATGACCTCAATGGTCGGAGACTCGTCTAGCTCCTTGAGCTCCTTCGGCGTGTACTTGGCCTGTGCCGGGCCGCGGCGGCCGAAGACGTGGACCTCCTTGGCGCGGTTTTTCTTCAGCGCTGCGTAGACATTATCCGGGATCTCGGTAATGAGCAGCTCGTCGGCGGTCTTGGCCAAGATACGAGAGACGTCGAGGGAGACATTGCCCACGCCCACGACGGCGACGGATTCTGCGGAGAGATCCCAGTCGCGCTCGAAGTTGGGGTTGCCGTCATAAAAGCCTACGAACTCGCCCGCGCCGTGATTGCCCTTAAGATCCTCACCGGGGATGCCCATGCGCTTATCGGCGGTGGCGCCGGTGGCGAAGATGATAGCGTCGTAATACTCGCGCATCTCCTCGACGGTGATGTCCTTGCCCACCTCGATATTGCCCAGGAAGCGGATCTCTTCTTTTTCCATAACGTTGTGCAGGGACTGCACGATGCCCTTAATACGCGGGTGATCCGGTGCCACGCCGTAGCGGATCAAACCGAACGGCGTTGGCATCTTTTCAAAAAGATCGATCTGCACATCGAGGTCGGATTTCACTAGAAGGTCAGAGGCGTAAATGCCTGCCGGGCCGGAGCCGACCACGGCGACGCGCACTGGGTTAGTCATGTGCTTAGGGTGTCCTTTCTTTCGTTGTGCTGCATATTCTACGCGGTCACTATGCGATAAAAACCACAGCATTACTAACCCCAGTTTAGGGCGGTCACGATAGGGCATAGGAGGGGGTAAATCGCGTACAGTGGAAGAGTCACCGCGTGTTAATAACTGTGATGGATGACATGAAGTTATGACACGCGTTAATTGTGTTCAAGTGACCGTGAATGAAAGGTAATTTGCATGTCTGCATCCCATTCCGCAGTTATCAGCACTATCGGCCGTGGCTTTGATGGCCTCGACGTGTCGGCCCTAGCCCAAGACTTGGGGGCGGAGTTCATCCGCCTCGAAGACTTTGACGCCACCGTCGCCGCTGTACTCGCTGAGGCGCCTGCTGCCGAGAACATCGTGGCGCAGGGTACCGGCGATATCGCTTTTGATGCTGAGGTAGCTGCCGCCCTCGGCCTGCCCCTGGCCATCATTTCCGGCGCCCCGCAGCGCACCGGCGAACTGGCCCAGCAGAATGCGGAATCCTTGGGTGCCACCGTCGCTGGCATCTTCACCGATCTGGAGGCGGTTCCGGGTGCACTTGCCTCGCTTGGCGACGTCACCCCGGTCATGTCCGCAGACCTCTTCCAGAAGCAGCTCATTGACCAGGCCCGCGCGGCTGGCGCACACATCGTCTTGCCGGAAGGCGACGATGACCGCATCCTCGAAGCCGCTCATGTGCTGCTGCGCGATAAGGTTGCCAAGCTGACCATTCTGGGCAATGAGGCCGATATCAAGGCCCGCGCCGAAGAGCTCAAGCTCGACCTGGCTGGTGCCGAAATCATCAATCATCTCGAGTCCCCGCTGGCGGAGGAATTCGCCGCCGACTTTGCCGAGCTGCGCAAGAAGAAGGGCGTTACCCTCGAGCAGGCGCGCGAGACGATGCAGGATATCTCCTACTTCGCCACCATGATGGTCCACAAGGGCTTGGCCGATGGCATGGTCTCCGGCGCTGCTCACACCACCGCCCACACCATCAAGCCTTCCTTCCAGATCATCAAGACCAAGCCGAATGCTTCCGTCGTCTCCTCCATCTTCCTGATGGTCATGCGCGGCCGCCTGTGGGCCTTTGGTGACTGCGCCGTCAACCCGAACCCCACCGCCGAGCAGCTGGGTGAGATCGCGATTGTCTCCGCACAGACCGCTTCCCAGTTCGGCATCGACCCGCGCGTGGCCATGCTGTCCTACTCCTCCGGTACTTCCGGTTCCGGCCCGGACGTCGAGCGCGCCGTGGCCGCCGTAGAGGCCGCCAAGAAGCTGGATTCCTCCGTCAAGGTGGATGGTCCGCTGCAGTTCGATGCCGCCTGCGATCCAGGCGTTGCTGCGAAGAAGATGCCGAATTCTGAGGTTGCCGGACAGGCAAATGTTTTCGTCTTCCCGGACTTGGAGGCTGGCAATATTGGCTACAAGACGGCACAGCGCACCGGCGGCGCGCTCGCCGTGGGCCCGATTCTGCAGGGCCTGAACAAGCCGGTTAACGATTTGTCGCGTGGTGCGACCGTTCCGGACATCATCAACACCGTTGCAATCACCGCTATTCAGGCTGGAGAGAAATAAATGTCATACGTTCTGGTCCTTAACTCAGGTTCTTCCTCCGTTAAATTCCAGCTGGTCGATCCCGAATCCGGCGCCACGGATACCCCGTTGGTTTCTGGTTTGGTCGAGCAGGTTGGCGAGCCCCTCGGCGCTGTCACCGTGAAGACCGGTGGCGAGAAGTACAAGGAAGAGCTGGAAATTCCTACTCACTCCTTCGGCCTTGAGCGCGCTTTTGCCATCATGAGTGAGCACAACGTGGGCCCGACCGACGTGGATGTCATCGCCGTTGGCCACCGTGTCGTCCACGGCGGACGCCTCTTCTCCGAGCCGCAGCTCATCGTGGACCAGATCGAGTCCATGATTGAGGACCTCATCCCGCTGGCTCCACTGCACAACCCGGCTAACTTGGACGGCATCCGCGTGGCTCGCAAGATGCTGCCGGATATCCCGCACGTTGCCGTCTTCGATACCGCCTTCTTCAACACCCTGCCGCCGGCAGCCGCGCTGTATGCCATCAATAATGAGGTGGCATCCAAGTACGATATTCGCCGCTACGGCTTCCACGGCACCTCCCACGAGTTCGTCTCTCAGCAGGTTCCAGGCCTGCTGGGTCGCGACCCGATGCATACCCACCAGATCACCCTTCACCTGGGCAACGGTGCCTCCGCTGCGGCCATCCGCAACGGCCGCGCCATTGATACCTCGATGGGCCTGACCCCGCTGGCCGGTTTGGCCATGGGTACCCGTTCTGGCGATATTGACCCAGGCATCATTTTCCACCTTGTCCGCCAAGCGGGCATGAGCGTGGATGAGATTGACAACCTGCTCAATAAGCAGTCCGGTGTCAAGGGCATCTCCGGTGTCAATGACTTCCGTACGCTGCGCGAGCGCATCGACAACGAGGACCAGGACGCGTGGCTGGCCTACAATATCTACATCCACCAGCTGCGCCGCTTCATCGGTTCCTACATGATTTCCCTGGGCCGCGTTGACGCCATCACCTTTACCGCCGGTGTGGGTGAAAACGATACCGAGGTGCGCCAGGACTCCCTGTACAACCTGGATATGTACGGCATCCACTTTGATAAGGAGCGCAACTTGGTCCGCTCCGATCAGCCGCGCATGATTTCCACTGAGGATTCCCCGGTTAAGGTCTTTGTCGTTCCGACCAATGAGGAGCTGGCTATCGCGCAGAAGTCTGCCGAAATCGCCGCTATGGCGCGTGAGGCTGGGCTTTACAAATAGAAAGGTTCCTCCCCGGCCAGCGAAAGCGGCCGAGCAGTGAACAAGGGGGCGTGCGGTAAAAAGACCGCACGCCCCCTTCTTTTGTGTTCTGCGCTGTGCGAGCAGATGCAAGAACGCAAGCTAAAAGGTGGTCACGGGACGGACCTGGTTGGCAAGGTCCACGAGGGCGTAGCGGTGACGGCTAAACGGTGCCTGGCGGGCGAGGGCGCGGAGGGTCTCGGACAGGCCGGTGCGCAGGCCACGTTGGGTGAAGGCGTATTCGAAAAGATCGTTGGGGGAGGCGGCATGGGAAAGATCGGCGTTGCGCAGGAAGTTTAGGCCGGCGGAAATGACGGCGATCTTAATCTGGAGGAAGCGCGGCTCGTTGGTGGGGACCTCTTCGAGGCGTCGGGCAGCGCGGCGGATGCGGGACTCGGAGAGATCGTGGACGATGAGCTGAAGGATCGTCGTCAAGCGGGCCATGCGGTAATGCCGCGAGGCATTAGGAACCTTGTCTAGTACGGTGACGGCGACCTCCACCTCTCCCTCGGAGCGCAGCTGGCGGGCGAGGCCAAAGGAGGAGGACACGGTCGTGGGGTTGGTGGACCACACGATTCCGTAGAGGCGCATGGAGTTAAACCGCAGGGCAGCGGGGGCTTGCGTGACGTGGTTCCAGATTTCTGGCTGGCCCTCAAAGGCGGAGTTGGGGAGATCGGCCAAGGTGGAATGCATATTGGAACAGGCCCGGGCCACCCTGGGATCAATGAGCGAGATTTCGCTGTAGTCCAGTTGCTGCAGGATGAGCTCGTTGATGGCGGCAATGGCGAGTTTGGGTGCCGCCTCGCCCGGAAGGAGATCGAGGACGGCGGAGAAGTATTTCTGGGCGTCGCGGTAGTCATCTAGGAGCAGTTCCGTGATGCCGGCATACCACTGGAAGCGCCAGTCCCGGCCGAGGCGGTCCTCGATGGAGCTGAGCCACTGCCGCGCCTGGCCGGTATAGCCCAGGTCGATCATGGAGCGCACCACGCCGAGTGGGATTTCGGCCGAGTGCTCGTACTCGGGGGTCTGCATGGCTTGGCGGAGGGTTTCGAGGGCTTCTTGTGGCTCCGCGTAGGAAGCACCCTGCAGCAGGCCGGCGCCCACATCGTCGCGGTCTAGCAGCGGGGTGGGCAGGGCGGAGACTACCTCGGGGGCGGTGATCTGGACGGTGCGATCGATGCCGTCAATAAGCTGGTCGGTGCGAAAGACCAAGTGCTTGGTGCCAAAGGTGGTACGTTGCGGCGAAAAGAGCGAGTGCTGGGAAGGATATTGCAGGCCGTCGCGGATGGCAATGACCTCGCGCAGCACGCCGTAGAGCTGGGTGCGCAGCTCCTTGATGGAGGTAAAGCGGCGCTCCGGATCCGGGTCCGTGGCGCGCTGTAGCAGGCGGTATAAGGACAAGAAACGGCGCAGTTCCGGCTCCTCGGTGGGGGTGGGGATACCTGGCAAATAAACGCCGTCTTCGGTAGGAAGCTTGAGGCACAGCGAGGCTAAGGTACGGCCGATGGTGTAGATATCGCTGGCGATGGAAGGCCCCTCGGTGGCGACTTCCGGGGCCTGATAACCCTTGGTGCCGTAGATATAGCCAAAGGCGCCGATGCCGGAGACCGCGCCCAAGTCAATGAGTTTGACCTGGTCCTCGGTGACGATGATGTTATCGGGCTTTAAGTCGTTATAGACCACCCCGCGCGAATGCAGGTACTCCAGCGCGGGCAGGACTTCCAGGATATAAGCGATTGCGATATCGACCGGCAGTAGCTTGTCCGTCTGCTTTTTCCGCCTGTTTTTAAGCGACGGCCCGCCGACGTACTCCATGACAATAAAGCCGCCGGGTACCCGGGGGTCATCGATGAAGTTGAAAATCTTGACGATGCCCGGGTGGGTAATATCCGCGAGGAACTCGCGTTCTGCCACCGCAGCGGCGGTTTCATCGGCCGATTTTTGGGCCTGCATACCTTTGAGGACCACCACTCTTCCAGAAACAAAGTGGTCATTGGCCAGGTAAATCCAGCCCATGCCGCCATGGGCGATGACGCCCAAGATTTCATATTGGCCGGCCACCATGTCACCAGGCTGTAACTGCGGTGGCGGGATCTTTTTACCGGAGGATGCCTCGTGTGGGTCGATCAGGGCGTCGGTCGGCTCGGAGGGGGTGATAAACGGCAGCCGCACCATGCCATCGGCCACGCGGCGCTCGGTGCGGTGGGTGCCACGGCGCTCGCGGAAGGTATCGAGTGCGCGGCGGCGCGAGCGCTGCGAGGAGTCCTCCTGGGCCTGCTGGGCGCGCTGCTGTTCGCGCTTAGCCCGGATATTGTCTAGGTCCGCCAAGAGGCTAGAGATATGGTCCGGGTCGATGGAACCATCGCCATCCTCGTCATCGTCTGCGAAGGGATCGAAGGCTACCGCGGAGGTGCCGGTATCACCGTCTGCTTCATCCTCGTCAGCGAAGGGATCAAAGGCCACCGCCTCGGTTGCTTCCTCGTCTTCGTCCGCAAACGGGTCAAAAGCTACGGCTGCGGTGGCGGGGCCGTCGTCCGAGGGGGCATCGCCTAGCGCATCCGGCTCCTGCGCGGAATTGGTGGCATTGGTGGGCTGGCGGAAGGCACGCTGGGTATCAAGGTTTTCCGGCTCGATGTATTCGAGCTCATCATCGCTAAAGTTCGGGTTATGGCTCATGGTTTAGCCTCCTCCTCGATATACTTTCCGGCCGGCAGCGTGGGCTCTTCTAAGTAGGCACCGAGCCACTCCTCAAAAAGGGAAGACCACGTGCCATCGCGGCGTATGCGCTCTAGCGTGGAATTTATTTGGCGCAGCAGTGGGCGGGTGTCATGCTGCTTGCTGGGCAGGCGCACGGCCACGCCGTAGTTTTCGGTTTCCAGCGGTTCGCCCACGATGGAGGTATAGGAATCCTGGGCGGCCATGCCGGATAGCAGGGCATCATCGACGACGATGCCATCGGCCTGGTTGAGCTGCAGTGCCATGAGGCAATCGCCCCAGGAACGGGTGACCAAGATATCGGTTTTGGGGGTGTGCTCGCGGATGGTATCGAGTGCGGTGGATTCGCCCACACCGCACAGCGTCTTCCCAGCGGTGTCCTTGATGGATTTGATGCCAGATTTGCTGAGCACCAGCATGCGGGTTTGGGTACGCATATAGGGGATGGAAAAGGCCACCTCCCGCTCTCGCTCCGGGCTAATGGTCATCGTGCGCACAATCATGTCCACCGCGCCGGAATTAAGGGCATCGACTCGGTTGGAGGATTCCACGAAGCGGAAGTCCACCTTATTGGGATCACCAAAAATATCGCGGGCAACCTCGCGGGCGATATCTACCTCGAAGCCGCGTACTTCACCCGAGGCGGCGTCGCGGTAACTCAGCAAGTTATTGGAACGGTCCACACCCACGATGAGCCGGCCGCGCTTGACGATGTCCGGCACCCGTTCTTTCGCTTTCTTGTCATCTGGGCGGTAGCTGCCTTTAATGTCTTCACCAGAGGCGCGGTGCGCGGGGGTGGTTCCTGCCTTTTCAATCTTTGCCCCATCTGGCAGCGGCGGGCCCGGCTTTGCGTCAAGGGCCTGCTCGGCGGGCGCCTCCAGTGGCGGGGTAGAGCGGACATCGCAGGAAGCCAGAGGCAGCGCGGCGCAGACGCAGGCAAGCGAAGCGAGGACGAGGCGTGGGCGGCGCATTAGAGGTACTCCTGCAATCGGGGACGGATGCCCAGCCACACGGCGATAATGGCGCATAAGGTCAGCAAGAATACGGCCGAGGACACCGCGGTCATGGCGGTCAGGCCGCGTTCCAGGTAGCTGCGCATAGCGACGCGCGCCTGACTAATGAGATCGGAGAGCTCCGCGTCGAGCTCGTCATAGGAACGCGCCGTGGTCATCTCACCGTCCTTGGGCTCGGTGGCCGTGGCCTGGTAGATGGCTTCATCATAGTCGCCGTCTTTCAGCGCGCCCATGAGCTTATCGTGGGTGCCACGCCACTGCTCGGCGGCCGCCCGGGCGCTGTGGATGAGTTCGGGGTCGGTGACCTCCACGTCCTCATCATTGAGGGCATCCTCATAATCCTGCAAGGCCATTTCGATGGAGTTAATCGAGCTGGAAAAGCGCACCATCGTATCCTCCTCGGAGGAACGCAGCACCAGCGCCAGGGTTTCAGAGGTGCGCGCCTGCTGCGCCTCAATACGCGAAGCCGTCAGCGAATCCCATGGGCGCGAGGCTGTCTCAAAGCCCTGGTGGCCGGTGGACCAGGTAGCGAGGTTGGATAGTGCTACCCAAGAAATGGCCAGGAAGAGCAGCACGCTGGCCGTCAAAAAGCCACGATTAAAACGCCGGCGGGTCTGGCGCCACAGCCACCACTGGGCCACAACGAGGAAAAAGAGCGCGGCAAAGAGGCCGGAGAGCGGCACCCACTGCGGCGAAGTGAGCTTTTGCTGCTGCTGGTTTACCTTGGCGGTGGTCAGTTGGAAAAGCTCGGAGGCGGCCGGCAGGATATGCTCGCGCATTAGTGCAGAGGCATTGGACATATAGGAGTTAGCTACCGCATTGCCCGCCCGGTGATTAGAACGGGCCTTTTCCACCATCGCGGTATAGACGGGCAGCTCGCGCTGGATAAAGGTCACCAGCTCGCGCACACGGCCATCTTCCTGTGTGGTACCCAGCACGGATTCGGTGGCTGCCACCGAAGCGGCATCAATAGCTTCGTTATAGCTATCGCGATTTTGCTCTGATTCCACACCGGCCTGTACGAAGCCGGTGGTGGCCACGGTATCGGCCACCGAAAGCGAACTATAAAGGTGGTGCGCCGCATTCGACATCGGTTCGGTAGTGCTTAGCAGCTCGTCCAAATCGGAGTGGCGGGCGGCGGAAGATTGGGACATCGATAAGCCGGCAGCGCCCAGGGCCACGGTGAGGATGAGCGTGACCGTAAAAAGCTTGCCCGGGGTGGTGGAGGCAAAGTAGTAAAAGCGGCGCATCAGGCGCGCCGGGCCTGCGAACCATTGCATGGCGCGGCTGCTGAGCCCGCTGAAGGCCGGGCCGGTGGGCGCGGTGACCTCATCGAGCCAGTGATCGCTCGGGTGAGCGTGCTCGTTGTGCACGCTTTCTGCCCGGACTGCCTGCTCGGTCATTAACTCAGAATAGCGTCCGCAGTGTGCTGGGCGCCACCATATACCCGCGTGTGTGGCTAGGATAGGCAGCATGCATAATCCTCACAGTGGAGACGGCTGGGCGGCAGGTCCTGGCGGCATTCGGGTCTGGGGAAAATTCGGTGCCGCCGGCCTCTTCCTTGTTGCTGGGCGCAAGGTGCTTCTCCAACACCGTGCCGCGTGGACCAATCACGGCGATACATGGGGGATTCCGGGTGGCGCCCGCGATTTTACGGAGACGCCTACCCAGGCCGCGTTGCGTGAGACCCAGGAAGAATGCGCGATTGCACCCCACGATGTAGAGGTACTCGATGCGCAAGTCACGGCTGGGCCTTATCCCGCAGCAGGGGATCTACCGGGGGAGTGGACCTATACCACCGTGCTCGCGCGCACACGCACTGGTATTCCGCTTCCTACTACAGCTAATGAAGAGTCCTATGAGCTGCGCTGGGTGCCTTTTGATGAGGTAGAAAACCTCCCGTTATTGGCTGCCTTTCGCCGCTCCTTTCCCAGCCTGCGGGAGAGCATGGAAACATTGAACAGGTAAAGTTGCCAGATTTATGGCACTCTAGTGCCATGATCGAAGTAGAAGGACTGACTAAACAATATAAGTCTGTCCGCGCCGTTGATGATCTCACCTTTCAGGTAAACCCCGGCATGGTCACCGGGTTCCTAGGCCCCAATGGCGCGGGCAAATCCACCACCATGCGCATGATCCTCGGCTTGGATGCTCCTACGGCCGGCAAAGCGCGCATTAACGGCAAGCACTACCACGAACTCAAGCAGCCCCTGCGTGAGGTTGGTGCCTTGCTCGATGCCAAGGCAGTGCACCGCAACCGCAGCGCCGCTAATCACCTGAAATGGATCGCACAGTCCAACGGCATTTCTACTTCCCGCGTTGACGAGGTCTTGGGGCTGGTAGGGCTTTCCGACGTCGCCGGTAAGAAAGTCGGCGGCTTCTCCCTCGGCATGGGCCAGCGCTTAGGCCTAGCCGGCGCGCTGCTCGGTGACCCGGGCATCCTCATTTTGGACGAGCCGGTCAACGGCCTTGACCCGGAGGGCATTCGCTGGGTCCGCCAGCTGGTACGTGCCCTAGCCAAAGAGGGCCGCACCATTTTGATTTCTTCCCACCTGCTGTCGGAGATGTCCCAAACCGCAGATCACCTCGTGGTCATTGGTAAGGGCCGCTTGGT
The DNA here is from genome assembly GCF_046717495.1 of Corynebacterium sp. LaCa54. Lineage (NCBI taxonomy): Bacteria > Bacillati > Actinomycetota > Actinomycetes > Mycobacteriales > Corynebacteriaceae > Corynebacterium > Corynebacterium sp. LaCa54. Next base: position 2,166,819 of record NZ_CP177115.1, on the reverse strand, counting down.
AGCGGACCAGCCCACCTATGACTTTGTGAAGGACCACTCGGAGTCCTCCGTGCTGGTGCGCTCCGATCATCTCGATGCCTTTGGCTCTGCTCTGCGCGCCGAGGGAATCTCCTTTACCGAGTCCACTGACGAGGAAGGCCGCCCCCGCTTGGTGATTGCCAACCAGACCACGGATTTCGTGGGCCAGCTGGCGTACTCCACCGGTGTGCCGCTTAATGAGCTAAGCCTCAAGAGCGCCTCCCTAGAGGATGCTTTCATGGAGCTTACTGGCGACGCCGTCCAGTACCACGGCTCCACCGGCGCCCCCACCCCCGGAACCGCTGGCGCCGCCACTCCGTTCGCTCGACCCACCCAGCAGGAGGTTTAATTCGCCATGCTGAATACCTTGAAGTCCGAATGGACCAAGCTGCACACCACCCGCTCCTTCTGGTGGACTACCTTCATCTTCCTCTTCTTTGTCTGGGGTTGGGCCATCTTGAATGCTCGCCTTACCCAACCGGCGGAAACCCCCGAGGATGTAGAGTTGGGCATGGGGATTATTACCCCAGATGGCGCAGTGACTTTCCTTTTTTCCCTTGGCCTGCCTGTACTCATGATCCAAGCCATCATGATTGTCACCACTGAGTACCGCTTTGGTACGCAGACCATCACTTTCATGGCCACCCCACGCCGCTGGTCGGTCGCTGTGGTCAAGTTGCTCATGTACGCGGTTATCGCCGCAGCATTGACCTTTGTGGCCGTGGTGGGTGCCTACCTACTCACCGAGTTTTTTGCTCACGATGAGGTAGCCGCGCAATTCCAGCCTTGGGACGATGAGATGGGGCAGAAGCAGCTGTGGAAGTATCCTCTAGCCGCCGCGCTGCTCGTCCTTTTCTCCCAAGGTCTCGGACTGTTATTGCGCTCGACGGCTGGTTCCGTGGCCATTGGTCTCATCCTCTTCCTCGGCGTGGATAATCTTGTGGCTGGCCTTCCCAAGTTTGGTAGCAAGCTGGTCAACTTTATGCCGTTCAAGTCTTTCCAGTCTTGGCTGTGGGAGATAGATCCGGTTGATGCTCCCTGGAAAGATAACTGGGTATTTTGCCTGGTATTTATTGCCTGGTCTCTCCTTTTGTGGGTCCTCGGCGTCATCGTCCTGCAAAAGCGCGACGTCTAAGCACCTTTAAAGCTTAAGCATTCCATTGCTTAGGCGCTTTACCGCCCCGGCCGGCAGCTCATTCGCTGCTCACCGGGGCGGTGTCTTGTTTCCGGACCGTTTTCGCTGCAGTCGTGATGGTCCGTGTGCGCTTTACTGCAGCGCGGAGGTAAGGCGCATGACATTATCCACGTAGCGGCGGATAAAGCCGCGCTCATTCCATTCCTCCAAAGTTAGCTCGTGGCACACGGCGCGGTAATTGGCTACGAGCTGGTTGAACTGATCAATGAGGTCTCCCTTGGCCACCAACATGGTGGACTCATAGTTCAGACCAAAGGAACGCGGGTCCATATTGGAGGAGCCGAACATACACAGCGGATCGCGGCCGGGATCGTCCGGGTCGGTGATAATGAACTTGGAGTGAAGCACAAAGGGATAGGGGAATTGGTAGATGTGTACGCCTGCCTCTAGCAGGGCCTGGTAGTAGGAGGACTGGGCATGGTTGACCATAAACTGGTCCGCCTTTGCCGATACATAAAGCTCCACATCCACGCCGCGGTAGCAAGCGGTGGTTACGGCCTCCAGCAAGGACTCATCCGGGACAAAGTAGGGCGAGCACAAAACTAGCCGGTCCTTAGCGTGATGGACCAGGGAGTTGAACATGCGCAGGTTTGGCTCAGTGGTATAACCAGGGCCGGAGGGGATGATTTGGAGGTGATTGGCGTCGGCAGTCTGGGCGTCGTCATAAGGCAGCTCATCGAGGGGAAGGTTCTCGTCTGCCTCTAGGTACCAATCCACGGCGAAGACCGCGGACATAGAAGTCACAATTGGCCCAGAGAGTTCCACCATGTAGTCGATCCAGTAGCGGTCCTTGGTTTTGTACTGGCGCTTAATCATATTCAGCGAGCCGATAAAGCCCACCTTGCCATCGATGATCACCAGCTTGCGGTGGTTGCGCAGGTCCGGACGCCGGAAACGGCCCTTGTGAATCTGGATAGGCAGCATGAGATGCCAGTCCACGCCTATCTCTGTCAGCTGCTTGCCCAGCTTGAAATAGCCCTTGTACTTAAAACTGCCGATCTGATCCAGCAGTAGCCGCACCTTCACGCCGCGGGCGGTAGCCCTGCGTAATGACTCGAAGAAGACGTCCGTGACTTCATCCCAGGACTGGATGTAAATCTCAATGGACACGTACTTCTTGGCGCGGTCAATGGCGGCGGCGATAGCGCGAATGGACTCGTCATAATCCGCGTGCAGACCCAGGTTGTGGCCCACCAACGCTGGGAATCCGGTCAGCTCGCGGTTGAGCCGGATGACCGACTCAGTTTCTGCCGAAAGTATGCCCTGTGGGTGGTCCGGGGTACGGGCCGTGACGTTTTCAATCTTCTCATTTGCTTGCTGCTGGATGCGGTGGCGGCGCCGGTTGATATACGGCGAGCCCATAAGCAAAAACAGCGGCAGACCGATAAACGGCAGCACCAAAATAGCCAGCAGCCACGCGGTGGAACTGGACGGGCGGCGGCCTTCGGGCACGAAGCCAACGGCAATAATCTTGATGCCGTAATCCAGGATTAGGAATAAAAGCTGCCAGAAGCTGAGATCAAGCGACCAAGACATTTATCGCACGGAATCGAAATCGGGCAGATCGAAATCTGCGAGAAGCGGGCAGTGATCGGAAGTTTTATCGCCGGCGCGCTCAACCAAGTCTACCTGTGCGCCCGTTACGTGCTGGGCAAGTGGGGCGGAAGCCAACTGGAAATCGATGCGCATGCCTTCGTTCTTTTGGAAGCGCATGCCCTTGTAATCGAAGTAGGTATAGCGCTGGTCCTCCGTGAACCGGCGGGTGACCTCCTCGAGCCCGGACTCTTCCAGCATCTGGAATGCGGCGCGCTCTGGCTCGGTGACATGCGTCTTGCCGCGGAAGGCTTCGATGTCCCATACGTCTTCATCGCGCGGAGCAATATTGAAATCACCGGTCAAGAGAAGTTTAGACTGCGCATTATTTTCCGCATAGTGCGCCAGGTGATAGAGAAAGTCCAGCTTGTAGTCATAGTGGCGGTCCGTGATCTCGCGGCCGTTGGGCACGTAGAGGGACCACATTTCTACGCCACGGATGCGGGCCCCTAGCGCTCGTGCTTCACGGTCTTGTGGCCTATCTGGATCTTTGGCAAAGCCGGGTTGTCCCGGGAAACCTACAAAGACCTCCTCGGGCGCCTCTGTGGACACGATGGCCACGCCGTTCCACTGGTTGAGCCCGTGGCACGTGACGTGCAGACCCGCTTCCTCGAAGGGCTCGCGTGGAAACTTATCGTCTTTTACCTTAGTTTCCTGCAGGCACAAAACGTCGATATCGTGCTTGGAGATAAGGTCCAGCGCCCGCTGTGTGCGGGTACGAACGGAGTTAATATTCCACGTGGCGATGCGCATGCCACATACAGTACCTGCCCGCTGCAGCGAGGTCAGTGGGCAGTCCCATAAGGCTCACCACCCAGCCCGAAAGGGTGCTGCGCGGGGCCTAGCCCCGCAGGCGGGCGTAGACGCGGCGGTGTTGCTCGATGAAGCCGAGCTTCTCAGCCAGCCGCACTCCTGCGGTATTGGAAGCCGGAACGGTGAGGTAGGCATGCTCCGCGCCATTATCGCGGCCCCAGCGCAGCAGGTGCTGGCCTAGCAGGGTGCCGAATCCGCGGCGGCGGGAGTTCGCAGCTACCTCCACATTAGAAAGGCCCAGCCACGCGGTGCCATCGCCGGATTTGCTAATGGCACCGCGGGCAATGGCGACGGTTACGCCTTCGAGCGCTAGGCGGCCAAAGCCAAGTGTGCCCTCGATGGGGGCGCTCAGGTGCTTCAGTGCCTGAGGCGAAAGGGTTCCGCTGCGGGAGTGATACATCTCCAGCCACTGGTCATCGGGATGGTCTTCGACATGGAAGGTGGGGGAAGCAGAGGGGGCTTCGGCAAGCGCGGGCAGATCGCGCAAGACCATAGCGAGCGTTTCTGGTTCGGTTTCCCAGGTGGCGTCGGCAAGCAGGCGCTCGGCGGGTTTGCCAATGCGCTCTGGAACCAATAGGCGCACCGGCAGGTCGCGTCGGGCGAAGAAGTCCTTAATCTCTTCCATCGGCACCGGGGTAAAGCCGGCCGAAGGGCCCAAAGGCACGGCCGAATTGGAGCTGCCGGTAGCGCCGTCGCCGGCGCGCAGGAGCCAGGAACCATCGCTTGTCCAGGCGTGTTCCCCGCCGGGGAAAGCCGCGGCCGCTGCAATCTCCACGGCGCGGATATCGGAATTGCGGACCATGCGCGGGGAGAGCCTCTTGATAATCTTCAGCTTTTCCGGCGGGATCTCTACCGCATCCAGGTCAGAGGGGAAACCACCGACCTCCTGCGGGCGGATAACCAGCGGATTGAGGCTCAGTACGTGCCCGATGACGTCGCTATGTACGCCGCCGAAATCGCGCCGGGCCACCACGCGCTCGCCCACCTGGACGGCATCGGAGCGGAAGATACGTGACATTAGTCGTCGTGGCCGAAGGGATCGGCGTCCTCGCCCGGTACCCAGGAATAACCCGGCTCGGTCCACCCATTGCGTTTGATGGCCTTTTTGGCCTGGCGCTTATAGCGGCCGATGAGGGTATCGGTGTACAGGAAGCCATCGAGGTGGCCGGTCTCGTGCTGCAGGCAGCGGGCGAAGAAGCCATAGCCTTCGACGGAGATGTCGTTGCCGTTTTCGTCCTTGCCGGTCACGCGTGCCCAGTCGGCGCGGCCGGTGGGAAAGCCCTCGCCTGGAACGGAGAGGCAGCCTTCGTCATCGGAGCCGTCGTCAGCCGGCATGGTCTCCGGAATTTCAGAGGTCTCCAACACGGGGTTAATAACGCAGCCCTTGCGCATGCCTGCCTTTTCGGACGGCAGCTCGGTGCCATTGGGTCCGTCCGTATCAGGGCAGTGGTAGACAAAGAGGCGCTTGCCAATTCCTACCTGGTTTGCGGCTAGGCCCACGCCATGGGCGGCATCCATGGTTTCATACATGTCCGCGATGAGTTGCTGCATTTCCGGGGTGGAAATTTCGGATTCTTCCACCGGTTGGGTGGGGTTGTGAAGCACGGGCTCGCCGTGGATAACGATGGGGCGAATAGTCATGCCTTACAGTTTAGGCATGAACCCCTTGTCTGACCTAGACGCCGCCATTTTGGACTTTGAAGAAACCGCGCCGCGCAGCATCGGCCGCAAGGAAGAGGCCATCCGCGCGCAACTGGATATCTCCCCGGTGCGCTACCATCAGCGCCTTAACCTGCTTCTCGACGCCCCCGCGGCCGCCCAATCCCACCCGCTCCTAGTCGCCCGGCTGCGCCGCGTGCGCGAGGAGAGAGAAAACACGCGGCGCGCCGCGCGGGGAAATACCCCTTTTAGTTAATTCTGGGTACTAGTGTTGCGTATGTGACTAATGTGAATCCGGAAAATTCGACCGACAAGGTACCCGACGAAACCCGCGCCGGCTCCGCTGCCGGTGCGTCCGCTTCCCGTGCCGCTAAGCGCCCCGCTGGTGGCGGCGCGCACGCTAAAAAGGGCGGACTCCCGCTGCGCGGCCTGGCGATGGTCCTCATCGCGGTGGCCGTCATGCTCGGCCTCTGGGCTTTGTACTCCATAACCTCGGGCGACGATGATTCCACCGTGGCCTCCGAGAGCAAGCAAGAAAACTCCACCGGTTCCACCATTGGTGCCGCACCCGAAGGCTCCGCTGGTCCCGATGCCGCAGGTTCCCGTGCCCCCGGTGCCCCAGGCGCTTCCGAGGGCGCAAGCGCTCCTTCCCCTGCACCGGCGCCAGGTGAGGGCGACGCCCCGCGTGACCCAGCTGCTTCCGGTGCCGCCGACGAGGCTGCTGCGCCTCAGGGCAATGACGCTGCAGGAGAGGAAAACGCCCACTCCGCCGCGCGCGACCGCAAAGATATTAAGGTCAGCGTCCTCAATAACTCCGGTGAGGTAGACAAAGCCAAGAAGGAAGCCGATTCCCTCAAAGGCGGCGGCTTCAAGGTGGGCTACGTGGGCAACCTGCCTGGCGATGTCCTTACCGTCCCGAAGACCACCGTCTTCTACCCGGAAGGCGACACCTCCGCTGAAGCACTGGCCAAAGAGGTAGCCGCTCGCTACCAGGCCGATATCGCGCCCATGAATCGCGACCTGCCTAAGGAGGCAACCGATGACGGCGCCGTCGTCGTCGCCCTAGCGGTGCCGCAGGCCTAAGCTAACTGCGTACCTGACCTAAAGTCCAAGGGCATCCGGCCACAAAGAAACTTCATTGTTCTGTGGCTGGATGCCCTTGGACTTTTATGATCTGAGATATTGCCTACCCGCACGGCCGCCGCTGAGAATGGGTTAAATAAAATTCACGTCTTAATACCTGTCAGCCGTTAAGCTGAATGGGTGAAGATCCCGGCAGAACAATTCGCCCGCTCTCCCGAACCAACGCTAGGTGTGGAATGGGAGGTAGCGCTCGTGGACCGCGAAACGCGCGACCTCGTCCCGCGCGGTGCGGAACTTATCGATCTGGCCAATGCGACCTATCCCGATATCCATCTGGAAAAGGAATTTCTCCAAAATACGGTGGAGCTAGTTACAGGCATTTGCCACACCGTTCCGGAAGCAATCGCTGACCTGAAAAATTCCCTGAACGCGGTGGAAGAAGCCGCCGATAAGCTGGGGGTAGATGTCTGGGCATCCGGTGGGCACCCATTTACGGATTTCCGCGAGAATCCGCTTTCGGATAAACCCAGCTATCAAGAAATCATCGCGCGCACCCAGTACTGGGGCAAGCAGATGTTGCTTTGGGGCACGCACGTGCACGTGGGCATTAGCCACGAGGACCGCGTGTGGCCCATCATCAATGCGCTAATGACCAAGTACCCCCACTTGCTGGCCTTATCAGCGTGCTCGCCGGGGTGGGAGGGCCTGGATACCGGCTATGCTTCCAACCGCACCATGCTCTACCAGCAGCTGCCTACCGCAGGCATGCCATATCAATTCCGCGATTGGGCCGAGTGGCAGTCCTATATGCGCGACCAAGCGATTTCCGGCGTTATCAACCACACCGGCTCCATGCACTTTGATATTCGGCCGGCCGCCAAGTGGGGCACGGTGGAGGTGCGCGTGAGCGATGCGACGTCGAATCTGCGCGAGCTTTCCGCCATCGTTGCGCTTACTCACTGCTTGGTGGTCTACTACGACCGGCTTATCGACGCCGCGGAACCCCTTCCCACCCTGCAGCCCTGGCACGTGGCAGAAAATAAGTGGCGCGGCGCCCGCTACGGCATGGATGCGCTGGTAATTACCTCCCGCGAGACCGATGAAGCCTGGGTCAAAGACGAGCTAGCGCAGATGGTGGAAGAACTCGCCCCCATCGCCCGCGAGCTGGGATGCTTTAATGAGCTGCAGCTTATCCACGAAATTATTGATGGCGGCGCCGGCTATGAGCGGCAGCGCCGCTTGTTCAAAGAAACTGGCAGCTGGCGCGAGGTGGTTGAGGAGACCTGCCGCGAGCTGCGCACCTTCCGCCCGCTCTAAAGCGGGAGGGCAGGGGGCCGGTAGCCGCCTCGGGCTTAGTCCTCGGAGCGCGAGTGGCGCCCATAAGCCGGGGTATCGGGGATATCGGTGATGTCCTGGGACGCGGGGAAAGCGCGCGTTTCGGGACCCACCGCGGGCATTTCTGCCGTTTCATCGCTGATAGTGCGCGCTGCCCGTGAATGACCACCACGGGTCGTAGACTCGGTGTTCACTGAATGCGCCGGACGGGCCGCGGTCGTGGTGGCAGCAGGTTGCGCGGCAGCGGGCTGCTGGGGGCTACCAGGGGCGGTCGTTTCCTTGGCCGGTTGGGTGCCAGGGATAAATCCCCACACCGCGTAGAAGGCGATATAGATAACGCCGGCGCCGGTAAAGGCCAACATGCCCCAGGGCTGCAGATCCCAGTGGTTGAGGGAACGGCTCGCAGCAGATAGCCACACGGGGGCGGAAATGAACGGCATGGTTACCGCACACATGGCCAGCACGGATACGAAACCAGCGAACTGTGCGCCGAGGAAGCCGTGCAAGCGCCTGCCCAGCGCCTGGTTAACGGAAACCAGTACGACGACGGCCAACGGCACCGTCCATACCCAGTGGTGATACCAGGAGAAGGGGGAGACCAAGCAGGAACTGATACCGGCGAGCGCAAGCGCGGCCGAGTTATTACGGTGCTTCATCGCGGTACGCAGCGCCAAGCAGGTCAGAATAAAGACCACGACCACGGCGGCAAGCCATACCCAGCCGCCGTCGATGCCCCATGCGCGGACCATCACGGAGCGGATGGACTGCGCACCTGGGTTAGTGTGCTCGCCCACGCGGGAGGATTTAAAGATGGCATCGGTCCAGAATTCGGCGGCATCCGGGATAGTTACAAAGCCAATGGCAACGGTTACCGCGAACGTCAAGATGGCGATAATCGCCTGCCACCAGCGTTTTTGGAAGAGCAGAACCAGTCCCATATAAGCGGGGGTAAGTTTCATACCCGCAGCCAAACCGATGCCGATGCCCGGCAGGGCCCGCTTGCGCGGGAGGAGGTCCAAAGCAACCAGCAACATCAAAAAGATGTTGATCTGGCCAAAGAATAGAGTGCCGTGTACCGGTTCATTTGCCGGGGTGCAGCACAAAAGCAAGATGCCCAATAACCACATTGCCGGGGAGAGCTTGAGCCCGCGCTCGCGCAGAACCAGCATGATGACCGTAAACAGGGCAAGGGCGGTGCCGCCTTGCCAAAGGAGTGTCAAAGGGGCGTCGGCAAGCGAGGAAAGCCACGTGAAAAGAGTGCCGGAAAAGGGCGGATAGGTAAAAGGCAGGTCACCAATATAGGCGTTATCGTACAAGTTTGCGCCCTGCGCTACCTCACCACCGGCGAGCCAATAAATCTTCAGATCTAGCGGAACGCGCCACACAAAGGCGCTATTGCCATCGTAGATGCTGAAGCGATAGACAATGACGCCGATGAGGGCGGCGAGCAAAGTCACCACAGTGGGAAGCCCATAAAGCTTTTTCACGGTGAAAAGCGTCTCCTACTTGCGGCGCAGCGACTTCGCGGCGGGGCGGTCGTTGCGGGACATGGTTTCCTCGGTGCCGTATAGGCCCTCACGGCGTGCAATACGTGAGGTGCGCTGCGCGGTTACCGGGCTAGTGAACATGGCAAACAGTACCAGCAAAATGAGCATTCCTAAATCCCCCCGCTCGGCCACGCTGAAGGATTCCGTGCCCGTGAGGCGGATGATCGCGCCCAGGATGGTGAGGATAAGACCGGTGGTCTGCGGCTTGCTCACCGCGTGTACGCGCGACATTGTGTCTTTGAATCGAGCGATGCCGATGGCTGCGGCCAAGGTGAGGAGGCTGCCGCTAATAATGAGGATGAGCGAGAGTACATCAGCGATAAAGGACCAGCTCATTGGTTATCCCTCTTCCTAAACCTTGTAACCGACACGGTAGAGATAAAGCCCAAGAGTGCAATGACCAGCATGGCCGAGGCCACCGTGGTGTTGAGCGACCAGCACATGTAGGTAGCAAGCGCGCACTGGAACATCGCGGTAAAGCCATCCATACCCACCAAACGGTCCAGCGAATTAGGCCCGGTGATAATGCGCCAGACGGTAATGAGGAAGGAGACGACCAGCAGCGCGGCGGCCACCAGCAAAATCGCATTGTAGATCTGAGGATCCATTAGGGGTGGCTCCTTTCAAAGATTTCGATGAATGAGGCCTCCATACGGGCCACGGCATTGATCTCGCGCTGGATTTGCTCCTCATCGTGGGCATCTAAGATGTGGACGGTGAGCATGCGGTTAGCAATATCAATATCGGTTACCGTGCCACCCGGTTGCAGGTTGTACAGCGTCACCGCCAAAGAGATGGCAAACTCATTATCCAAGCGCATGGGCAGCTCTAAGATGGCGGTCTTGGGCACCGGCTGCGGGCGCACGGCCAGCCATCCCACCTTGAGCGAGGCGTAGAACAACTCCCAGAACCAGCGGAGCATAAAAGCAATGAGCTTGCCCCAGGAGACGTCGATGCCGGTAATCGGCATGGCCGGCAGCGGTAGGGCAAAGACAATAACGACGCCGATGATAAGTCCCGCCACCAAGTTTCCCACGGTGACCTCGCCCATCAGCATGCACCACATGATGATGAGCCAGACGATGAACCACGGACGGAAGCGGTGGTGCAGGCCGGAAAAGCGCGAGTTAGTCATCGCTAATATCCTTCCTCTTGGCGGCGTCCGGGGACTTTACGGTGGTGGAATGCGCATCGCGTCCACCGGCTTCTGGATCGGTGCGGGAATCCAGGCCCGGCGAGGCCGGGGGCTCCGCCTCAGGAGAGTGGCTGCGCCTATTTTCATAGGAATCAGCGCCGCCGGTGTAGCGCTCCTTCTGGTTGAGGTGGCGGGTGGGATCATCCGCGCGGTCGCCCAGCACGGCGTACTGGTAGATGGACGTATCCTGCGCGGATTCGGCCGCGCGCGAGGTTACACCGGAAATCGGTCCGGCCAGGAAAGTAATGGACGTAGACGCGGCCACCAGCAGGGTCGTAGAGGCGATCATGCCAAAGGGCACCCTGCCCACATCCTGGCGGGAGGAAAATTCCACCTCATCGGTGATATCGGAAAGCGGGGCCGGGCGGGCGAGCGCCACGTTGCCTTCAGGGGCATCGGCGCGGTCGCGTTGAAAGCCCTTAGCCCACACCAGCATCATCACGTAGAGGGTAAGCAGGGAGGTAGCCACGGCTCCAACGATAAGTACCCAGGCCATCCAGGATCCTTCATTCGCACCGGCTTGCAGCAAAATGATCTTGCCCAGGAAACCGGAGAACGGCGGGATGCCGCCCAGGTTGATGGCGGGGATGAAATACAAGATTCCGATGAGCGGGGCGGAATACATCAGCGAGCCCAAACGGCGCAGCGAAGATGTTCCGGCCTGGCGCTCAACCAGTCCGACCACCAGAAATAGCGCAGTCTGGACCAGAATGTGGTGTACGGCGTAGAAGATGGCGCCAGAAAGCCCCTGCGCGGTACCCAAAGAGACGCCGAAGATCATATAACCAATGTGGCTGACCAGGGTAAAAGACAAAAGGCGCTTAATATCGGATTGCGCGATGGCGCCCAAAATACCCACCAGCATCGTGGCGAGGGCTACCCACATGAGCACGGTATCGAGCCCACCCGCAGTAAAGACGGAGGTGCGGGCGCGGATGATGGCGTAGACACCCACCTTGGTCAGCAGGCCGGCAAAGACGGCCGTGACCAGCGAAGGTGCCGTGGGATAGGAGTCCGGCAGCCAGGCATCCAGCGGGACCACGGCGGCCTTAATGCCAAAGGCGACGAGCAACGTGGCAAAGATAGCGGTGCGAGTTCCTTCCGGAATGTCCTGCATGCGCTGGCCAATCTGTGCCATGTTCATCGTGCCCACGGAGGAATACACATACCCCAACGCGAGCAAGAAGATCATGGATGAGGCCATCGACACCATCACGTAGCCCACGCCGGCGCGCACTCGACCAGCCGAGGCACCTAAGGTCAACAGCACATAGGACGCCACGAGGAAGACCTCGAAGCCCACGTAGAGATTGAAGAGATCGCCGGCCAAAAAGGAGATATTAACGCCCATGGTCAGCAGCATGTAGGTGGGCAAGAAGACGGCCACCGGCTCGTCCTTGGTGCCATCGCGAACGCCCTGGGAAATGGCGTACCAAATGACAGAAAACAGCACCACGGAGGACGTAAAGAGCATGACCGCAGAGAGGCGATCCGCCACGAGCGTGATGCCCACCGGGGCGTCCCAGCCTCCTACCTGCAGGGTTTGGATGCCTTCAAAATCCGCGATGAGGATGAGTACGGCATTGACCACGGCGGTAATAAGCAGTGAGAAAAATACGATCTGGCGCTGCGCATTGGGAATGCGGCAAAAGATCAAGGCGAGGGCCGCGGCCACTGCTGGGATGATAATGGGCAGCGGAATGAGGTAGCCGATGTAGGGAAAGAGGGCATCGACAAGCGGCTGTACGGTCTCACTCATCGCGGGCCCCCTTTACTGGTTCCTCGAAGGATGCAGGGCCGAAGTTATCGCCTTGCTTGGTGGCGCGGCCGGTAGCCGGATCATTGGACGCATCTTGGTCCGGGCTGGCGGCCGCATTGCCGGGGCGCGCGGCCTTGGCGGCAATAGCGGTATCTTCCGCGTCATCTTCAATGACATCATCCGTGCGGTAGCGGTACTGGCGGTAGGCCAGGGTAAGGATGAAGGCCGTCAGCGCCATGGAAATGACGATGGCAGTCAGAATCATTGCTTGTGCCAGCGGATCTGCAATCTCGGTGCCGAAAGGTTCCGAGTCGCGGCCATCGATAGGCGGGGAACCGGCCGAACCGCCGGACTGCAGCAAGAAGAGGTTAGCGCCATTGCCCAAAAGCAACAGGCCAAGCAGCATTTTGGTCATGGCGCGGTCCAGGAGTAGGTAGACGCCCGCGGCTACGAGCACGCCTGCAGCCAAGAGGAGGAAGAGGTTGGCTTCCATTTATTTCTCCTTCCCTGTGGTGGCGGTTGTGCTTGCTGAAGCGGCTTGTTTCTTTTCCTTGCGCTGGGCCCGTTGTGCCTTTTGCTTGGCGGTGCGTTGGCGTTGCTGCCGGGCCAGCGAGCGGGCGCGATCACGGGCACGTTGCTTACGCATATCCTCTTCCTCGTCCAGCTTGGCACCCAACGAATTCAAGATATAGAGCGTGAGCCCCACGACGATGAGGTAGACACCTGCGTCAAAGACCAACGCTGAAGGCAGTGACACCTTGCCGATGAGCGGAATCTCCGGCGAGGTGTATCCGCTGGTAAGCGGCGGGTGTCCAAAGAACATCGGGGTCACCGTGGCCAGTGCGGACAGCAAGAGACCGGTGCCCATGGTGCGGCCGGCATCAATAGGCAGGGTTTCTTCCAGCTCCGCGCGCCCACCAGCCAGGTAGCGCAAGATGAGCGCTAGCGCTGCGACGAGGCCGCCGGCAAAGCCGCCGCCAGGGGCATTGTGGCCGGCGAAGAAGAAGTAGAAGGACAGTGCGACCATGGACGGAAAGAGCACGCGCGTGGAGACATCGATCATCAGCGAGCGGTTGAGTGCTTGCTCTGATTCCACCCCGGCGGCCAGCCACCGCCGGCCGGTAACCCGCAGGGTGGGACGGCGACTTTCGCGGCCGAAGGATTGGGTGCGATAAATCAGAGAGACCACGCCCAGTGCGGCGATAATGATCACCGTGATTTCGCCAAAGGTATCCCAGGCGCGCAAGTCCACTAGCAAGACGTTGACAGCATTGGCGCCGTGTCCAATCTCTTTGGCCAGATCCGGCATGAACTCGGAGATGGGCTTAGACTGACGGGCGTTAATAGCAAACATCGCCACCACGGTGACGGTAAGGCCCGTGCCCACGGAAAGCCACGCGCGCAGGCGCCCCATCTTGGGGTCCTGCTTCCACTCGGTGGAGGCCGGCATGCGGCGCAGCACCAGCATGAAAAGAACCATGACTATGGTCTCCGTCAACAGCTGGGTAAGCGCCAAGTCCGGCGCACCGTGCAGAGCGAAGATGAAGGCGAGGGTATAACCGGTCACGCCCACGATGATGACGGCGGACAGACGGTTATCGGTGACCGTGGCGGCTACGGCGGCCACCATGATGATGAAGGCGGCGACGATCTGCCAAGGATTTTCCGCCACAATCATGCGGATATCGGTGAGATCGCCCTTGATGATCATAGCCAGTGGCAGCAGCATCAATGTGGCAAAGATAACCGTCAAGTTCAGCTGCAGGGAGCCGCGCTGCGTGGTTGCCGTCGTGCGCAGCGAGAGCTGCCGCAAAAGAGCGATGACTGAATCATAGGCGTCATCCGCATTGCCCAGCGCGGGGTAGGAGAATTGCCACTTGACCAGGACCTGGCGTTGCCAGTGCATAATAATACCGGCCACAATAATGAGTGCGGAGAGGCCCAGCGCCACCGTCAAGCCATGCCACAGGGCTAGCTCGCTATGCTCCTTCGGGCCGAAGGTGGAATTGAGGTGTTGGTCAAAGGCCGCCGAAAGCGGCTTGGGGAATACGCCAAGTACCACTGTCAGGACGGTAAGTAAGACAGGGGAGAGCCATAGCCCTAGGTTGACCGGATGCATCTTGGCGACGGCCTCTGCGGGCTCCGTTCCATTGACCTCCTTCTTGGTGGCAAAGGCACCCCACAAAAAGCGCAGCGTATAGGCCATCGTGAGGATAGAACCGAGGACATAGGCCACAAGCATCATATTGCGCGGCATGCCGGCCAAGAGCTCTTCGTGCATGGTGGCTTCCAGCACGGCCTCTTTAGCCACGAAGCCAAACAGTGGTGGGACGCCGGCCATGGAGAACCCGGAAATGATCGCAATACCGAAAAGGAAGGGCTCCTTGCGCCCCAAGCCGGATAGCTTGGTGATATCCCTCGTGCCCGAGCAGTGATCGATAGCTCCGACGACCATAAAAAGCGCCGCCTTAAATAGCGAGTGCGCAAAGGTCAGCGCGAGGCCGGCCTGCATGGCTTCCCGCGAGCCTACGGCCATGATGGAGGTGATAAAACCCAACTGGGAGACGGTGCCATAGGCCAAAATCAGCTTCAGGTCGCGCTGTTTGAGCGCCATCCAGCCACCGAGCAGCATGGTAAATACGCCTAAGGAGATAACCACCACGTGCCAGGTTGCCACCTCATACATCGAGGGCGCCAAGCGCCCGACGAGGTAGATGCCGGCCTTAACCATCGCGGCGGAGTGGAGATAAGCGGAGACCGGAGTCGGCGCCGCCATCGCGCCGGGGAGCCAAAAGTGCGCCGGTACGATTGCGGACTTTGTCAGCGCGCCCGCCAAGATGAGCACGATGGCCACCGTGACATAGGGTGTTTGCGCAAAGTTCTCATAGGCGGAGATATCACTAAAGGTCCACGCCCCAGTTTGCCGCCCGAGCAAGATAATGCCCATGAGCATGGTTAGCCCGCCCAGCGCGGTGACCATCAGCGCCTGCTGGGCCGCGCGGCGGGAGGAGGCTCGTTCCGCATAGTAACTAACCAAGAGATAAGACAGCAGGGAGGTAATCTCCCAGAACACGTACATCAGCAGGAAATTATCCGCGGCCACTAGACCAAACATGGCGGTGGCGAAGCCCACCATTTGCGCCGCGAACATGGCCAAGCGGCGTCGCGTGCCGTCGAAATAGCCCCAGCAGTAGATCAATACCAGCGCGCCCATGCCCAAGATGATGAGGCTAAACAGCGCGCCTAGTCCGTCTAAGCGGAGGTCAAAACTTAGGTTCGCGGAGGGCATCCATTCCACGGTATGCTCAACCGCGCCACCGTCTGCGAAGGTGCCGCGCAGAAAGTGCATGAGCGTCCACACAAAGCCTGCGCCGGGGACTAGGGCCAAAATTCCAAATGCCGGGCGACCCATTCGCATGATGAGCAGCGGTGCCACCACGGTGGCGGCGATGAGAGTACCCAGGAGTATTAGCACGTTGGTTACTGCGCTCCTTTTGGTTGTATCGCGTTCTCTTGCCCCGCTGCCGCGAACACCACGAGCATCACAACTACTGAGAGACGAGAACATTCACGAGCCGCACGCCGCTGAGTACGCCGCGGTGGCATAGTGCAAGCAACATGGCCGAGCGCGGGGCCAACTTTTTGCCACTTTACCGGCTTTTCTACGGCTTTGAAAGAACTATTTTTGGCGCTGTATTATATGCTGCTGTTTTGCGGCATAAAGAAACCCCGCTCCGTGGGGAGCGGGGTACGCCGCAGTGCCGCGGCAATAGCCAGGGCCCAGGCTGGACTAGGGCCGCAAACCTTAGGAGTAGCGCTGCAGGAAGAGTGCCTCGGCTGCGGCAATATTTTCGATCTCGGTGGGATCCACCGACTCATTGGCGGAGTGAATGGTGCACTTGGGCTCCTCCACACCGTAGAGGGCGATCTCCGCGTTCGGGTGCGCCTCTTGCAGCTCGGTGGTCAGCGGAATGGAACCGCCCATGCCCTGTGCGGCGGTCTCTGCGTTATAGGCCTCGGAAAGGCATTCGCCTAGCAGGGCAGCGGCTGGTTTTTCCGGATCGGTGGCAAAGCCGGCATTGGACTCGAGCACCTCGGCCTTGACGTGGGCGCCCCAAGGGGTGTGGCTGCGGAGGTGCGCACAAACGGCGTCGGCAATCGCAGCGGCATCGGCGCCAGCCGGAACGCGCAGGTTGAGCTGGGCGGAAGCGGTAGCGGGCACGGCGTTGACTGCTTCTGCAACCGGGGTAGAGGTAAAGCCGGTCACTGTAATGGCTGGGCGGGACCAGACCATATTCGCCACCGGGGTGGCGCCAGCCGGGTCATCTTCGCCCATGATCTTGGTGCCCTCCAGCAGCTGTGCATCGGCACGGAAGGCCTCGGCCGAGTATTCCTGGCCGGACCACTCGGCGGTGGTATCTACGCCATCGATAACGGTGCGGCCGTACTCATCGGAAAGAGAGTCGATGGCGCGCATCAGGGCTTTGGTAGCGTCCGGGGCCGCGCCACCAAATTGGCCGGAGTGAACGCCGGCGGCCAGCGTATCGACCTGCACACCAATCTGCGCGCCGCCGCGTAGGGAAGTGGTCAAGGTAGGCTGGCCTACGGCGGAGTTGCCGGCATCGGCGATGAGGATGGCATCGGCCGCAAAAAGCTCCGGGCGGTCCTTGATGAGCTGGGACAGGCCCTCGCCGCCGCGTTCCTCAGAACCCTCGATGAGGTACTTCAGGTTGACCTTGGTGCCGCCGTTATTGTCCACCGCGCGCAGGGCCGCTAGGTGCATAGCCACGTTGCCCTTGCAATCGGCGGCGCCGCGGCCGTACCAACGAGTAGAGCCATCGGCGGCCTGGCGCTCAGTAAGGGTAAAAGGATCAGAATCCCACGCTTCGCGGTTGCCCGCCGGTACTACGTCATAGTGGGAGTAAAGCAGGACGGTTTTGGCCCCCTCGTCGCCCTTGCGCTCGCCCAAGATGGCGGTGGAGCCATCGGCCGTGGTGATGGTTTCCACGCTCACTCCGGCTTCTTCGAGTGCGGACTTAACCCACTGGCTCGCGCCCTTGGTCTGGTCCTCCAAGCCCTCCTCATTGTGGACGGAGTTGAAGGCTACGAGCTCGCTGAGCTGGCGGAAAATGGTCTCGCGGTCGTTGCGGATGCTTTCACTAAGTGCAGTCATGTGTACTACCGTACCCGTCCTGCCCAAGCTATAGAGCAACCGGAATAGGAAAACGCTGGGGTGGTGAACTAAAATTTATTCATTCCACCCTGTGCGGATTTTGTCCGTTCGGACCCCATTCCGGCGAGGAATCGGGGACAAACAGACAGGAACGGACGTGGCAGGCTGCGGTTTGTTACGCGGGGTGAAACGAGAAACTTTCATAGCCGAGAATAGAAAGGACCTGGCATGGCGAACGCATCATCCGCCGCAGGTTCCAAGGCCACCCTGCCCGAGCTGACTCTGCGCGGCATTATCATCGGCGGCCTGATTACCCTCATCTTCACCGCTGCCAACGTGTACCTAGGCCTGAAGGTGGGCTTGACCTTTGCTACCTCCATCCCCGCTGCCGTGATTTCCATGGCAGTCTTGCGCCATTTCAAAGGTCATAACATTAAAGAAAATAATATTGTCCAGACCATCGCCTCTGCTGCGGGCACCTTGTCCGCCATCATCTTCGTCCTCCCGGGCCTAGTGATGGTGGGGTACTGGCAGGGCTTCGGCTTCCTGCAGACGGCCGGTGTGTGCATCATCGGCGGCGTGCTGGGCGTGATGTATTCCATCCCGTTGCGCCGCGCTTTGGTAACAGGCTCCGATCTGCCCTACCCGGAGGGCGTGGCCGCGGCCGAGGTCCTCAAGGTGGGCGATGAAAATGCTTCCGGCGCCAACCAGGAAGAAAATGCCAAGGGTCTGCGCATCATCGTCGCCGGCGGTATTACCTCGGCCGTCATGGCGCTGCTGACCGCAATGAAGGCGGCCGCCTCTGAGGTCACCGCCTATTTCAAACTCGGCGCCGGCGCGACCACCCTGGGCACGAGCCTTTCTACCGCCCTTATCGGCGTGGGCCACTTGGTGGGCCTGCCGGTGGGCATCGCCATGCTGGTTGGCGTAGTGATTTCCTATTTCATCTTGCTGCCCATTTTCACCACCGGTGATATTTCGGGCGCCACCGCGCTTGCCGACGTCGTCGATACCACCTTCTCCGATGACATCCGCTTCATCGGCGTGGGCACCATGGCCATTGCCGCTATCTGGACCCTGCTGAAGATTGCCGGGCCCATTGCGCTGGGTATCCGCCAGTCGCTAGCCTCCTCGCGCGCCCGTAAGTCCGGTTCCGCCGTGGATGTGACCGAGCGAGATATTCCCTTCCCCTATGTTGCCACCACCATCGTGGCGTTTATGGTGCCCATCGCGCTGCTGCTGTGGGACTTCGTGCAGGGTACCGATATCCATGACCATATGGCCGTGCTCATTACCGTCTCCGTGCTTTTTACGTTGCTGGTAGGCCTCATTATCGCCTCCGTGTGCGGCTACATGGCGGGCCTGATTGGTGCGTCTAACTCGCCGATTTCCTCCATCGGTATCATTGCCGTGCTTGCTGCCTCGCTGCTCATCGCCGCCGTTACCCGCGGCACCAGCGCTGATCCTTTGTCCTTGGTGGCGTATACGCTCTTTACCGCGGCCATTGTCTTTGGTATTGCCACCATTTCCAATGACAACCTGCAGGACCTGAAGACCGGCGCACTCGTTGGCGCTACCCCGTGGAAGCAGCAGGTAGCGCTCATTATCGGCGTGGTCTTCGGCTCCCTAGTCATCCCGCCGATTTTGCAGGTCATGCTCAACGGTTTCGGTTTCCAAGGCATGGAGGGTGCGGGCGAAGACGCCTTGGCCGCCCCACAGGCCGCCTTGATGTCTTCGGTTGCCTCCGGCATCTTCGATAGCTCGCTGGATTGGGACCTTATCTTTATCGGCATGGCTATCGGCGCTGTCCTCATTATTATTGACGAGCTCCTGCGCAAGTTCACCGATAAGTACTCATTGTCCCCGCTGGCAGCTGGCATGGGTATGTACCTGCCGGCCGCGCTGACCATCGTCATCCCCATCGGCGCCATCCTGGGCACTTTCTACGATAAGTGGGCCGCGAAGCAATCCCGCCCCGAGTTTGCCAAGCGCATGGGAACCCTCCTGGCTACCGGCTTGATCGTGGGTGAGTCCCTCTTTGGCGTGGTCAATGCCGGCATTATCGCCGCTGCTGGCGGTGATAGCCCGCTGGAGATCTTTGCAGGCGGTACCTCCGCCACAGTGGTTGGCGTGATCCTCTTTATTCTTGCGCTGACGTTTATCTACCGCTGGACCAAGCGCACGGTGAAGAGCTCCTAGTTTCAGATCCATTCCTTAATATAATGGCGTCCCTGCATGGGGGCGCCATTTTTTCTTGCAGTCGCGATGGGAGAGTGCCAGAATGGTCGTTAGCACTCGCACAGTATGAGTGCCAGATAAATCTACATCGTTGTGGTTGAGGTTGGTTCACACTCACCAGCCATGCCGTCGCGGGCGTCCGCAGCGAGAAAGACGTGAGTGTCGTCCTCAATAAACCAAGGAGCACAAACACAATGGCAAAGATTATCGCTTTTGATGAAGAGGCCCGCCGCGGCCTTGAGCGCGGCCTGAACACGCTGGCCGACGCAGTCAAGGTCACCCTCGGCCCTAAGGGCCGCAACGTCGTCCTGGAAAAGTCCTGGGGCGCCCCGACCATTACCAACGATGGTGTTTCTATCGCTCGCGAAATCGAGCTCGAGGATGCTTATGAGAAGATCGGCGCCGAGCTGGTCAAGGAAGTGGCTAAGAAGACCGATGACGTCGCTGGCGACGGCACCACCACCGCAACCGTGCTGGCACAGGCTCTGGTACGCGAGGGTCTGCGCAACGTAGCCGCAGGTTCCAACCCTATGGGCATCAAGCGCGGCATCGAGACCGCAACCAAGAAGGTTGTAGATTCCCTGCTGTCTTCCGCTAAGGAAGTAGAAACCCAGGAGCAGATCGCTACCACCGCAGGCATCTCCGCTGCTGACCCGGCTATCGGCGAGAAGATCGCTGAGGCTATGTACACCGTGGGCAACGGCTCCGTAAACAAGGACTCCGTTATCACCGTGGAAGAGTCCAATACCTTCGGCGTTGACCTCGAGGTAACCGAGGGCATGCGCTTTGACAAGGGCTACATCTCCGGCTACTTCGCTACTGATATGGAGCGCCAGGAGGCAGTCCTGGAGGACCCATATATCCTGCTGGTCTCTTCCAAGATCTCCAATATCAAGGACCTCGTTCCGCTGTTGGAGAAGGTCATGCAGTCCGGCAAGCCGCTGCTGATCATCGCCGAGGACGTTGAGGGCGAGGCCCTGTCCACCCTCGTGGTGAACAAGATCCGCGGCACCTTCAAGTCCGTTGCCGTTAAGGCTCCTGGCTTCGGCGATCGCCGCAAGGCCACCCTGCAGGACATGGCCATCCTCACTGGCGGCCAGGTCATCTCCGAAGAGGTCGGCCTCTCCCTCGAGACCGCCGAGCTCGAGTACCTGGGCCAGGCACGCAAGGTCGTTGTCACCAAGGATGAGACCACCATCGTTCAGGGTGCTGGCTCCCAGGAGCAGATCGACGGCCGCATCAAGCAGATTCGCGCTGAGATCGAAAGCTCCGATTCCGATTACGACCGTGAGAAGCTCCAGGAGCGCCTGGCTAAGCTCTCCGGCGGCGTTGCCGTCCTTAAGGTCGGCGCCGCTACCGAGGTCGAGCTCAAGGAGCGCAAGCACCGCATCGAGGATGCAGTCCGCAACGCAAAGGCTGCCGTGGAAGAAGGCATCGTTGCCGGCGGTGGCGTAGCCCTGCTGCAGGCTGCTTCCGTCCTGGATTCCCTGGATGACCTCAAGGGCGATGAGGCTACCGGCGTCAAGATCGTCCGCGAGGCCCTGTCCGCACCGCTGAAGCAGATCGCACACAACGCTGGTCTGGAGCCGGGCGTTGTTGCTGACAAGGTTTCCTCCCTGCCAGCAGGCGAGGGCCTGAACGCTGCTACCGGTGAGTACGTCAACCTCATGGAGGCTGGCATCAATGACCCGGTCAAGGTCACCCGCTCCGCACTGCAGAACGCTGCTTCCATTGCAGCTCTGTTCCTGACCACCGAGGCCGTCGTTGCCGACAAGCCTGAGCCGGCCGGAGCCAACAACGGCATGCCGGACGCTGACGCCATGGGCGGCATGGGCTTCTAACGCCCTATACCCCATAGGCCGCCAATAACAACGGGCCTAGCATCAGCCTGAGCGCCCCGTTTCTGTGCTTTAGAGCGCATGAAACGGGGCGCTTCGGCGTGTCTGCACCATTTTCTTTAAGTGATGCGATATGTGAACGCTGCGTCTTTACGAGATGACTTTCCGAATGTGCTCGTCATAGTCGGTTTCAATTGGGGCTGGAGATCGGAGAGCTTTTGGGAAATTCACCGCGCTATATGGCTCGCGATTCTCCGCCACAGCTTTTAACATGCGAACCATGCACCCCAGTGACCCCGTATAGGGGTAGCTGAAGGGGCGGAATTTAAAAAGGTTTTCGCTCTCGGAGAGTGGGTTTTGCGCCTACCTATCGTTCGTTACTCCGGAAGCGTTACAGTGTTAAGCCTGAGCTAACCTAGCTATTTAAAGCGTAATGTAAAAGCCCAGTTTAGTAGCCTTTCAGTTAAGTTAAAAAATTTTAATGCCTCCAAAAGCCATAAACTTATCCCTATCAAGTTGCCTGCGTGATGGGGCATCTATGCAAATTTGACTTGATTTCGTTCAAACTTGTGTCAAAATATCTTTTGTGACGCCCGCTGAGGGTGTCTGCAAACTGCAAACCCCTCCGCGGCAGTAGCTTCGGATCTATTTTAGGAGTTCAAACATGGATCTCTCCACCATTCAGATGCACTTGGATAACTTCGTAACTACCTGGGAAGGCTGGGGCAAGATTGTTCAGGGCATCCAGGACTGGAAAGGCGTCGCTGAAGGATTTGAGGCCCTGAAGGAAGCTTTCGAGACTTTCGGTAACGGCTTGGAAGAACTGAGCTCCAAGTAAGCAAGACCTTTCCATCAACCAACCTTCAATAAGGAGACACTAAAATGCAGGAACTTTCCTCCAACTTCGGCAGCTTCGTAGAATTGAGCAGCAATTTGTTCAACTCTATCCACGAGGTTCTTTCTCCGCTGCTGTCCATTGCTGAAGGCGCTTCCAAGCTGATCGGCATGTTCGTATAAGAACATCCTCCAGTTCTGAGCTTTAAAGCTCACTGAAGCAAGAAGGTCTACCGTCTCGGTAGGCCTTCTTTTCGTTTTGGTGGCTGTTTAGGGAAGGGATAACTTCTTAGGGAAGGGATAACTTCGAAAGTTTAACGCGCTTGCTGTCTATATTCGGGTTACACTTAATGCATGGCTGATATTAAAGACGACGATCTTCCCGAGATTGACCTGGCAAAAACAGACGGCTACGTCGTCGACGGAACCGATGAGGATGACCCTTCGCTGATCATGCCGGATGGTTCCCCGGTTCAGACTTGGCGTGAAAATTACCCCTACGATGAACGCATGACTCGCGATGAGTACGAGTCCGTTAAGCGTGCGCTGCAGATTGAATTGCTGAAGTGGCAGAACTGGACCAAGGAAACTGGTCAGCGTCATATTATTATCTTTGAGGGGCGCGACGCAGCCGGTAAAGGCGGCACTATCAAGCGCTTTAACGAACACCTGAACCCGCGCGGTGCCCGCACAGTGGCATTGGAAAAGCCGTCGCCGCGTGAGTCCACCTCGTGGTACTTCCAGCGTTACATCGAGCATTTCCCGGCCGGTGGTGAAATCGTCTTCTTTGACCGCTCTTGGTATAACCGTTCCGGGGTGGAGCGGGTTATGGGCTTTTGTACCGAAAGCCAGCACGCGGAATTCCTTCGCGAGGTTCCAATGCTGGAGAATATGATTCTGGGCTCGGGTATCTCCCTGACTAAGCTGTGGTTCTCGGTTACTCGTAAGGAGCAGCGCACCCGCTTCGCCATTCGCCAGATTGACCCGGTACGTCAGTGGAAGCTTTCGCCTATGGACTTGGCTTCGCTGGATAAGTGGGATGACTATACCCGTGCGAAGGAGGAGCAGTTCCGCTACACGGATACGGAAGAGTCGCCGTGGATCACCATTAAGTCCAATGACAAGAAGCGTGCCCGTATCAACGCCATGCGCTACGTGCTGTCTAAGTTCGAGTACACCAATAAGGATCATGAGTTGGTGGGCGAGGTTGATGAGAATATCGTCAAGCGCGGTCGCGACCAGATTGGTGACTAGGTTGATTTGAATTGGCCGCAACGTGGGCGGGAAACTCGGTAGCTCCGAGTTTCCCGCCTTTTGTTTTAGGGGTACTAAAGGGGGTAAATGCGGACAAAAAGTTTCGGGGGAATTGTTGATTTCTAAAGGGCTCTTCTTCTGCGGTTATGTCACGCAACCGTAGGTATCATTAATGAAAACTATTTGTGCCCTGGATTATCTGATATTTAGCATTACTGTTATCTCAATCTCATCTAGCGAACCGATATGAGCTACAACACCTCAAGGAGACAGTGATGATGAAGAAGCACCTCGCCGCCTACCTAACGGCAGCGGCAGTAGTGGCGGCACCAGTGACGGTATCTGGCACGCTTACGACAGGAGCAATCGCACAGGAAGCCCCAGCGCCTGCACCCGCGGCGGACCAAAAGCCGGATGTGTTGGGACGTCCGACCCTCTCAGAGAAGCAGGTATCTGATGAGGATGGCTATTTCGACAGCGCGCACGGCCACGGCGTCAAGATTTACTACCGCACTCAAAAGGTGGCCAATCCGCGTGGTGCGGTGGTCTTGGCCCACGGCGTGTCTGAGCACTCGGGGCGTTACGATTACGTCGCTAAGCGGCTGCTGGATGCGGGCTACAACGTCTACCGCGTAGATCACCGCGGGCACGGCAAGTCCGCCGGCGGCAGCGTGCCACTGGGACACATCGATAATTTCCAGTACATCTTGGATGATTTCGACCATGTGGTGGACATGGCGAAGGAGGAAAATCAGGGCGCTAAGACCTTCCTGCTGGGCCACTCGATGGGCTCGCTGACCGTAGAGGCCTATGGCATCCGTAACCCGGGCAAGGTAGATGGCATCATCACCAATGGTGGTGGCGCGCCGCTGAACCTTTCGGGCAAGAATGTTGCGGGAAAGAACATCACGCCGGATGATATTTCTGAGACCCAAAAGAAACTGGATCCCACCATCTTTGAGCGTTTGCCGTTGGCCCAGCTCACCAGTTTCAATGCCCGCTACGCGCAGAACCTAATCCCGCACCGTACCGAAATCGGTGTGGACTCGCCGGAGTGGAGCAAGGGCATCACGATGTCTAATCCGTTTACAGATGGCATCTCCACTAACCAGGCGGTGAAGGACGAATATGCTTCGAGCCCGCTTATCGCAAAAAAGACCAGTGCTGGCACGGCCTTGCAGCTGGCAGCAATTGCGAATTATGACGCCGTCAATGCAGACCTCTTCACCGCTCCGACGCTTATCATGCACGGCACCAAAGACGGCATCGTTCCGCCGTACTTCTCCCAGGATTGGTACAACTCCATTTCCTCCAAGGACGTGGAGTATGTGACCTGGGAGGGCCAGAAGCACGAGGTCTTCAATGAGCCGGCGGCCGACCAAGCCCTCGATACGGTCGTGGATTGGCTGCACCGTCACGCCTAGATAGCAAGGAACATAGGCCAGGACTCTTGGCAAGCATTTAGTGCTTGCCAAGAGTTTACGTATATGTAACCGCCGTGTTGCCCAGGCCAGATAGAAATTGAGTTATGAAAAATAAACTCTGTGCTTTCTCTTCTGTCCTGGCGCTTACCGCAATAGTAGGCGCACCCGGAGCTGCGGCCCAGTCCTCGCTTCCGGGTTCGTCCCTTAG
The DNA here is from genome assembly GCF_046717495.1 of Corynebacterium sp. LaCa54. Lineage (NCBI taxonomy): Bacteria > Bacillati > Actinomycetota > Actinomycetes > Mycobacteriales > Corynebacteriaceae > Corynebacterium > Corynebacterium sp. LaCa54. The sequence continues at coordinate 2,141,653 of NZ_CP177115.1, read as the reverse complement.
TTCTTCATTGGGGTCGTCATTCGGCTCTTCGCTGAGTTCTTCACCGAGCTCCTCCCACGGTTCCTCCACAGGAGACGATGTGCAGCAGGAGGACGCCACTGAGTCTCGGGTGCTGTGGCAGGAAAGCTTCGACGGGGCGGATACCCCGGCATGGTTCACCCATCGCGCGCCGGAGGGGTGGAAGACCGACGTGCAGGGCGTGGACTCGGGCGAGGCGCGCTGGAAAGGCTGGACCTTTGGCGATATGCGCCACTGGACCTGGGCATCTGGTACCGATATGCGCCACTACTTCACTCAGGCTCATGACACCTTCGCCATCATCGACAACAAGCAGCAGCGCTTGGCCGAAGGCGATTCCATGACCGCGGGTCTGAAGACCCCGGACATCCCGGTGGCGGGGCAGGACCGGGTAAACGTGGAATTCGATCACCATTACCGCCAAGGCAAAGATGGGCAGAATGCCACCGTGGAGGTTTCTTTCGATGGCGGTAAGGCGCAGGAGATTGCCGCTTTTGATAGGGACGTCTTTTCCAATCACGAGTCCATCGGCATCGATGTGCCGGCTGGCGCAAGGAAGATGCAGGTCAACTTCCGCTACAACAACGGCAATGATGACTGGTGGTGGGCGGTGGATAATGTGGGCGTCGTCAAGCCGCTGGGCGAGCTTAAAGGCTCACCGCAAGCCACAGTAGACGTGCTTTCCGACGTCCAGGGCGACCCCCAAGACTACAAAGACGCGGTCCGCCAGTTGAACGGTATGGAGGACAAGGCCGGGGCGCTGGTGCTCAACGGCGACCTCGTGGACGATGGCTCGCAGCAGCAGTGGGATGATTTCTTGGCCGCGCACAGCGAGGTGCCGCACGATTCGGGCAAGGAATTGTGGACCATCGGCAACCACGAAATGTATGGCAAGGAAGGCTCTAAGACTTACCTGGATCGCTTTCTCAAATACTCCGGCCAGGATAAACCGTGGAAGGAAGAAGTGGTGGATGGGGTGCCGCTCATTTCGGTAAATACCGAGTTTTATTCCGATATTCTGCGCCACGGCAAGGAGCCGTTCCAGCGCATCAGCAAGGAGCAGCTCGATTGGCTAGATGAGCGCCTGGCTTATTGGGATGCTAAGGGCACTCCGGCGTTGGTCTTTAGCCATCCGCTGCTGCCACAGACGGTATCGATGTCTCATTCGGCGTGGTACCAGAATGACTTTGAGGACCTCGAGGCGCTATCCAACGTGGTCAATAAGTACAACAACATCGTGTGGTTTAGCAGCCACAGCCACTCTTCGCTGCGTCAGAATAACTGGTGGGGAACCCGCCGCTATGACGGCACTGGTGAGGCTGGCCGTACCGGCTTCCCCGTGGTCAACACCGGCGCCATTCTCAATGAGTACCTACCGGATGGCGATAACGACGAAAAAATTGTTAAGGAAAAGGAAGAGGCCTCCACCGGACTGCGGGTCAAGGTGTTTGCTGACCGTGTCCGGGTGGAGGCCTGGGACTTCAAGTCCGGCGAGATGATTAAATACCAGGACTTCGCGCGGTAGGGCGCAGATTATGGCCGGCGACCTATCGCTCCCACGGCTCGATGGGGTTGCCCTGCCATACGGCGTTGGTGGGCACGCGGTCACCGCGCATAACCAGCGAGCCGGGACCCACGGTGGATGCAGTGCCGATGAGCGAGGCAGGCAGCGCCACCGAGTGGGCGGCTAGGGTGGAGCCGTCCTGGATGGTGACGGTATCTAGGCTCATCACGCGGTCCTGGAAAAGGTGGGTTTGCACCACCGTGCCAGGGCCCACGGTGGCGGCCTCACCGACGCGGATGAGGTCCGTTTCCGGGAACCAGTAGGAATCGATCCACGCACCGCGGCCGATTTCCACGCCGAGGGCGCGCAGCCCCAGGTTGATCTCGCCGGAGCCGTAGGTGTGCTGGAAGAACCACGGCGCGGCGACGACCTCCACGAAGGTATCCTGCAGCTCATTGAGCCAGACAAAAGCGGACCACAGCGGGTGGTCAGCCGCGCGGTGCTTGCCCACGCAGATCCACTTCACCGCGACGGTGACGGCCATGGCCACCGCACCCATGCCCATGAGCACGAGGCCGGAGAGGAGCCAGGTCAGGGGGAAGCCGAGGGCGTCGAGAAGCAAGTCGTAGACGCTAAGGGTTGCCGCGAGCAACATGGCAGAAAACATCGGTGCCAAAAGGCGCATGGTTTCCACCACGCCGCGGGCGGCCTTGACGGCAAAGCCCGGGTTATAGGTCAGCGCCTCACCCGAGTTGGCGGGGGAGTCCACCTCTACGGTCACGCGGCGCATGCGCTCTGGCGGCGCACCCCACCAGTTGGCGCCGGCCTTCGTCTTCTTCGGGGTAGAAGAAAGAACGGCAACCAGCGAGTTCTTCGATAGTTTGCGGCCGGGTGCGGTGATGCCGGAGTTGCCCACGAAGGAGCGCTTACCCACCTTGGTCTCGCCGGTGCGCATCCAGCCGCCGCCGAGCTCGTAGCCGCCGATCATGGTGTCATCGGCCAGGAAGGCACCCTCTTTGACCTCGGTGAGCTTGGGGATCATGACCGCGGTGGAGATTTCCACGTTGGCGCCAATCTCCGCGCCGAGCGAGCGCAGCCAGGCTGGGGTCAGCTGGGAGGCATAGAGCGGAAAGAGCTTGGTGCGGGCCTCGTCCATGAGGCGCTCGATGGCCCACAGGCGCCAGCCCGTGGCCGAGCGCACGGGTGCCACGCCCGGGCTAATGCCCAGCGAGAGAATGCGCACGCCCAGCCAGGTCTGCAGCATATAGGTGGCAAAGGCCGCCAGCGCGCCGACGGGCGCGAAGAAGACCGCACCGATGAAGCTATCGCCACCCGTGGAATGCACAAGGGCGAGGACGATGGCCGCGCCTATCGCCAGCGCCACGACCGGCTGGATGGCGAGGAGGACGGAGGTGGCGTCATAGATAGCCACCCACCACGGCCGGCGCTTTGGCGTATGGGACGGGAAGCGGTGCTTGGAGCGGCCCACCTTCTGGGCAGGCGAGCCGGACCAGCGTTGGCCGTCCTTGATCTTCTTGCGGCCGGTAACGGTGGAACCGGCCTCCACGTGGGCATACTTGCGCACCACGGTGCCAGGCAACAGCGTGGAGCGCGCGCCCACGCGAGCGCCTTCCTTGACGTCGATGGCGCCCACATGCAAGATATCGCCGTCCAGCCAATAACCGGAAAGATCCACTTCGGGCTCGATGGCGGCGTGCTTGCCCAGCGTGAGCAGGCCGGTCACCGGCGGCAGGGAGTGTAGGTCCACGCCGCGCTTGACCTTGACGCCAAGCGTGCGGGCGTAGTTATTCACGCGCGTGGCACCGGCCAGGGAGCTCGCGCCGGAGGCATTAGCCCAGCGCTCGGCCGCCCAGATGCGCAGGTGCGTCGACCCGCCGCGCGGGTAATCGCCCGGCTTAATGCCGGCCGTAATAAGACGCGCGCCGTAGCCGCCAATGGGGATGCGGCCGACGGGGGTGACAAAGACGATGAGCAGGGCAATGACCAGCCACCACGGATAGGCCGCGGCCCACTCAAAGCCCAGTGATGCCGCCACGGTAGAACCCAACATGAGCCAGGCCAGCCAGCTGGAGGCGGCCAGTGTCATGACGGGGATCTGAATCAGGGTCTGGGCGAGGCGGGTGCCGAAGCCGACCTTGGTGACCTCGCGCATGGGGACGTCAGCAGCAGCGGGGCGCGGTTCGGCTCCCGCAATGAGCTCGGCCAGCGAGCCCAAGCGTGGGTGGTCGTAGAGGTCGCGCACGGCCACGGTGGGGTAGCGCTCCCTGATATGACCCACGAGGGTCGCGGCCGCGAGCGAGGTGCCGCCGAGAGAGAAGAAATCGGCGTTCTCGTCCTCCACGGATACGCCGAGCGTTTCTACCCACAGCTCCGCGAGCCACTTCTCGGTCTCGGTCAGCGTGGTCGATTCCACGCCCACTCCAGGCAGCGGCCACGGCAGGGCCTTCTTATCCACCTTGCCGGAGGTACGCACCGGCAGCTCTTCCATCACGCAGATGCGCGGGACGAGCGCGGCCGGCATGGTATCGGCCAGGCGAGCGTGCGCGGCCTCGTGATCGAAGCCCTTGGCCTCATCCTCGAGGGAGACATAGCCCACCAGAACGGACTCGCCGCCGGGAGTCTTTTGCACGGCCACGGCCGAGTTGTAGACGTTATCTAGCGCCGCAACATTAGCTTCGACCTCGCCGAGCTCGATGCGGCGCCCGCCAATCTTTACTTGGTCATCCACGCGGCCGACGAAGTACAGCCCGTCTTCTTCCAGGCGAACGTGGTCACCGGTGCGATAGGCGCGCTGCCAGCCCATGGACTCCAGCGGTGCGTATTTTTCCGCGTCCTTGGCCGGATCCAGATAGGACGCCAGTCCCACGCCGCCGATTACCAGCTCGCCGACGCCGCCCATTTCCACGGGCATGCCCTGCTTATCGACGACCACCAGGTCCCAACCGTTAAGCGGCAATCCAATGGACACCGGCCGGCCCGGCAGCATCTGCTGCGCACAGGCGACGACGGTGGCCTCGGTGGGGCCGTAGGTATTCCACATCTCGCGGTCCTCGGTGGCCAAACGGTCCACCAATTCTTGCGAGCAGGCCTCGCCGCCGACGATGAGTAGGCGGATATTGTCGAGAGCCTCGGCCGGCCAGAGGCCCGCCAGGGTGGGCACGGTGGACACGACGGTGATGTCGCGGCGGATGAGCCATGGGCCCAAATCCATGCCGGAACGCACCAGAGACCGCGGTGCTGGGACCAGGCAGCCGCCGTGGCCCCAGGCCAGCCACATCTCCTCGCAGGAGGCATCGAAGGCGACGGACAAGCCGGCGAGCACGCGATCCTCAGGACCTAAGGGCCCGTGCGGGTGGTTGACCAAAAAGAGGCTCGCTTCCGCGTCCACGAAGGCGGCCGCGGAACGATGGCTGACGGCCACGCCTTTAGGCTTGCCGGTCGAACCTGAGGTGAAGATGATCCACGCGGTGTCCTCTGGGCGCGGAGCATTCGTCTCCTCGGCAGGGGCGTCCGGGCGCGCGGAGTCCCGCAGGAAGCGGAATCCGTCGTCCGTGAAAACGCCATCGATATCGGCTTCGCCGAAAACCATCTCGGCGCGCTCGTCAGGGTCATCGGCGTCGACAGGCACATAGGCTGCGCCTGCCGCCAAGGTCGCCAAAATGGCGAGGTAGAGCTCGCGTTTGCCGGAGGTCATCCTAATGCCGATGCGATCGCCGCGGCGCACGCCATTGGCGTGCAGCTCGGCAGCCCATGCCTCGACCTCGTGGATGAGCTCGGAATAGGTGATGATTTCGCCGTCATCAAGCGCGGCGGCATCGGGGTTCATTTCCGCGGTGGTGGTAATGATGTCCCACAGCGTGCGCGGCCGCGGTGCCGCGCTTCCTAGAAGGTACTGCTGTGGGACGAGCGATTCGGGACCCGCCATTTATGCCTCTTCTTCGTCCGCGGCAATGATGGACTTAGCCAACTTTCGCAGATGCTTGAGCTGCTTATTGGTGGACTCATCCAATGCCTCGTCCTCGGCGGTAGCGACCAGCACCGCCAGGTCCTTGTGGGCCTTTGTGCCCTTTTTGGTGGAAGCGACGATCTGGCGGCGGCGATCCTTTGGGTCGCGTTCGCGCTTTGCCCAGCCGCGGTCCTCGAGGGCGTCGATAAGACGCACCATGTCAGAGGCGTCAATGGCCAGGGTTTCGGACAGATAAGACTGCGACGCGGCATCCGCGTCGACCAGACAGGTAAGGACCCAGTACTCGCGCAGCGTTGTCTGCTTGGTCTGCAAAGCAGCCTCTACGCCATCGCGGGTGCGGCGGCGGAGGCGCTCCAATTGGAACGACGGGGACTCGAGCAGGGTCGTTGGGATTACAGAATTATTCGTGGAAGCCATACCATCATCATAATCCCAAAAGATTGGTTAAGGCCAATTAATCCGTTTCGATGGGAAGCCCAGAAGCCTTCCACTTATCCGTGCCGCCATCCACATTGATGGTGTCCCAGCCCAGCGCATGTTCTAGATACTGGCAGACCTGCATGCTGCGACCGCCTGCGTGGCAGATTACGTAGATATCCTTATCTGGGTCGATTTCCTGGATGCGACCCGTAATCTCGCTCATCGGGATGTGGGTCGCGCCCTTCGCGCGCTCCACTGCCCACTCATCATTCTCGCGGACATCAATGAGCTGAGCGCCTTCTGGTACTTCGGTTGGTTGAACGTTTTTCATGCCTCATACCCTAGTCACGCATAGGTCCTTATGCTGCTCCGCGTGCCGCGTCCGAGAAGAGCCGTGAGGAACTAGGGACGGCGACAACATGCGAGCTCGGCCCGTTGCGTCAATTGTCTGTTCCAGCAGCTTTAGCTCTTGTCTCGCCAGATTTGTAGCCCAAACAGTTATCTGCTTCGGCGTTTAACCCCTTGTAGTCGAGGCTTAGAGTATGCCTTGGTCCAAATCCTTGGCATCCGCGGCGGATGTGCGCAGGGCATGAATTTCCAGCGGCAACTGAGATGAATTCAGGCGAACCCGTCTTGGTTGTGATTAGAGTGGCGTACAGCCCACGGTACGGCTTTCTGTTCATGGCGAGAGTGGGGCTTCTCCGCCACGCTTTCAACGCTCATCTGAATTGAAAGGGAAATTTTTGATGCAAAGTCTGGCAGAGATGCGGACAGAGCTTCGACAAGGCACGCTTGAAATCGATGGCATAACCATTGAAAGCGATATCGAGGTGAGCTTGGAGCCTCACACCGAATATATTGTCAACCTCGAATTTGAAGTTCGCCAAGGAACGGCTCCCACTGCAATGAGGCTTAGGACCTTTAGCGCTGAGTTCGTGCTCTTTGATAATGAGACAGAAAACAGCATTCGTCTTACCGATGGCGTTAGCAATAGCGCAGGCTTTCGTCTGCGAACCGGACAAAAGTCAGACTGGCTCAGTGTCTTTAACGAATACCTCCATAGTTACATGGAAGGAGTCGAACCTGGATACGAATGCATGACTGGTGATTCAGGAATTGTTATCACTGAGAGGGAAGGCGACACCATTCACTTTGCCTGCAACAACCGCAGTCCACGGGAGCAGCTAGCTTTTGAGGACGTCACCGGGACGCTGACACTTAGAAAAGTTGGTTCAGCGGAAGAGCATTCCATCGCTCCTGTAGAGGATGGATCGCCAATTCAACAATATTGCTTCATCGACAGCGGCGATGAAGCAATCGATGAAAAGAAGCTCGTTGATATTGCTACTGCGCTTTCGGGCAAGACCTCCCCGAGAAGCGAAGCGGTCACCACCTTAATTGACAGGCTTGAAGGGCTTAACTACACCATCATGTCTTCCGCAGGCAATGCTGTCACCATCGAAGTGGACATCTCGGATGAGGACACCACCGAATTCGCTATGGTCGATGAGGCTCGACTGTGGAATCTCAACCTAGTGAAGGTTAAAACTCGCACCTTGCTGAATCAGAGCACAAACCGGCCAGAAAGTTAGGCCACACCTGCCCGGAATAAAAATGTGAAGGACCGCGTGATTCGTCGTGTTGAAGAACGGGTTCTGGCGGAGAGCACGCAGGTGCAAGCCGCGGATCTGGCTGTGGCACTTAAATCGTCGGTTCGTGTGAGGAGTCGATGTCGTTTTCTGTAAATAGCGTCGGAAATTGGGGGGTTCGCGCTCTATTTACCGTGAGCGTCGTGCGGGCTGCCCGCGGCGATTCTTGTGTGGCGCATCGGGTCAAAGTGACACACACGGCGCTGGCCCCGCGGAGGCCTGCGTGCGCGTTTTAACGGTGCGCGGAGAGGTACTCCAGAATCGCCTTGACGCGGCGGTTGTCCTCGCTGGGGTCTAAGCGAAGCTTGGTGAAGATGTTGGAGACATGCTTGGCCACCGCGGCGGCGGATAAAACGAGCTCGGCGGCGATGTCCTTGTTGGACTTGCCGCGGGACATTAATTCGAGAACCTCGCGCTCGCGCGGGGTGAGCTCGCCCAAGCCGCTGCGTCCGGAGCTCATGAGAGCTTGAGCCACGGTGGGGTCGATGACGGTGCCGCCCTGGGCCACCACGTCCAGGCTGGCCAGGAAGTCGCGCACCTCGGAGACACGGTCCTTCAAAAGGTAGCCGGTGCCGGCCTCGGGGGAGTCGAAGAGCTCCACCGCATAGGCCGGGGCCACGTATTGGGAGAGCACCATGACAGGCAGGCCCGGGTAGGCGTTTCTCAAATTCACGGCGGCTTTCAAACCATCGTCGCCCATGCCCGGCGGCATGCGTACGTCCGTGATGACGATGTCTGGCAGGTCGTCGCGCAGTTTATCCACCACAGCCTCGAGCGAAGGGGCAGAGGAAGCCTGGTCCACTACAGAGTGCCCGCGGCGCTCCAACAGGCCGGCCAGGCCCTCGCGCAGAATGGCGGAGTCATCCGCTACCACAATCCTTAAGCTCATCTTTTACACTCCTGGCTGTCCGCGATCGAGAAGAAGGGGAATGGACCCGGCCACCCGGGTCGGGCCGCCAGGCGGTGAGGACAAAGACATTTCTCCGCCGAAGGCAGCAAGACGCTCGGCCATCCCCGCCAGGCCGCGCCCGGGGACGACCTGTGCGCCGCCGGGGCCCTCATCCACCACGGTGATGCGCAGCGAATCGTCCGAGGTCACCAGCACCGAAACCGGCGCGCCCGGCGCATGCTTGGCCGCATTCGTCAAAGCTTCCGTGCCGAAGAAATAGCCGCAGGCCAGCACGGAGGCGGAGAGCTCAGGCAGAGAATGCGGGGCAAAGACGCTGACGTGGGGGCCGTGGGAGGAGGCGGCGTCGGCAAGCGCGGCGACCAGGCCGTGATCCTGCAGCACCTGTGGGTGAATACCGTGCACCGTGGCGCGCAGGGAATTCAGGCCGCGGTCCACGTCCTGCTTTGCGGCGGTGAGGAGCTCGGTGAGGCCAGCGGGGGCGTCGAGAAGAGCCTCGCCCAACTTCATGCTCGCGGCCACGAGGTATTGCTGCGCGCCGTCGTGCAGGTCGCGCTCGATGCGGGCGCGCTCGACCTCGTAGGCGTCCGCGATGGCGCGGCGCGAGGCCGTGAGCTGCGCAATCTGCTGCGCCTGCTGCTGCTCGTGCGTGGTGGGTTGGGGATTCTTTCGGAACACGGTTCACAGCATATCGGGTGTCCCGAACTACAGGGGTAGTGCTGGCACTACCTTAAAGAGCAACGCTAGGGCTGTTCTTTCCGCGGGCCCGGCACGGTGAAATGAGAGACATGGCACAGATACTTTCCCTGACAGACATCACCAAGGACTTCGGCGGCGGCCCGGTGCTCGCCGGAATTTCCCTCGACATTGAACCGGGCGAGCTCGTGGCTGTCATGGGGCCGTCTGGCTCCGGCAAGTCCACGCTGCTGCACTGCATGTCCGGCGTGCTCACCCCCACGCACGGTAGCGTGCGCTACGGGGACGAGGAGCTCTCCGCGCTTTCCGACACCCCCCGCTCCCGCACCCGCCTGCGCAACTTCGGCTTCGTCTTCCAGGATGGTCAGCTGCTGCCGGAGCTCAGCAACGTGGATAACGTGGCGCTGCCGGCCATGCTTAACGGTATGGGGCGGGGTGCGGCCCGCAGGCGCGCGATGGAGCTTCTTGATCAGCTGGGCCTGGGTGGCCTGGCGGACCGCCGCCCGGCGCAGGTCTCCGGTGGCCAGGCTCAGCGCGTGACCATTGCGCGTGCGCTAGTGGCGAACCCAGGCGTTGTCTTCGCCGACGAGCCGACCGGTGCGCTGGATCAGTCCACCGGCCACGAGGTCATGCAGATGCTCACCACCATCGTGCGCCAGGCCGGGGCGAGCCTGGTCATGGTCACGCACGACCCGAAGGTGGCCGATTGGATGCAGCGCCGCGTGGAGATTCGCGATGGCATCATTCACGACGACCGCCGCCTGGGGGTGATTCGATGAACACCGCCACCTTGGTCTATGACCTGCAGCGCGAATCCATTCGCGCGCGCTCGGGCACGGGCATCGTCTCTCTATTGGCGATTGTGAGCCTGACCATCGGTTCCGCCATCGCCTTTTTGGTTGCGGGCGGCACCTGGATGTTTTGGGAGCGCGCCCAGCACGTCGAGGACGCCGCGCCCGCCCTCAAGGAGGCCTTTGGCAACGAGATGGAGGCCTTCCTCTATCCCTGGTTCGCCCTGGCTCTCTTTTCCTGCGCGTTCATCCTTCCCGCGCTGTTTAACCTCACCTCCCAGGCCGCCGTCCTGGGTGCGTCCGGAAGGGAGCAGCGCCTAGCCACCCTGCGCCTGCTGGGCTTAAGCTCCCGCCAGGTGGAGCGCATGGCAATTGTGGAAACCGGCCTCCAGGCGGTGATCGGCATCGTGCTCGGCGGGTTGATTAGCCTACTCGTCGCACCGGTCTTTACCCAGCTGGACTTCCAAATGCGGCCCATTGACCTGACAGAGATTCTGCTGCCCTGGTGGGGATATATAGCCGTGGCCGGCGTGCTCTTCCTCCTGGCCATCGGCGCGGCACTGTACGGCATGCGCCGCGTGCGGGTGAGCCCGCTGGGCGTGGCCAAACGCCAGATGCCCGCGGCCTACCGCTGGTGGCGCGCCATCGTCTTCCTCATCATCGTGGCAGTCGGCGGCGTGTTCCTCACGGGCAAGGCGGGCCCGCCCACCGCGATGGTCATCGTGGTCATGTTTGGCATGCTGATGAGCATCAACCTCATCGCGCCTTTCATCCTGCAGTTGGGCGCGCACGTCTTCTCCCTCTTCCCCGGAACCGCGCACTTCGTGGCCTGCCAGCGCGTGGCGGGCAATGCCCGCCCGGCATGGCGGCGCAGCGCTGCCATCGGCTTCTTCGGCTACCTGGCCGGCTTCCTCGTTGCCGCGCCCCTGGGCTCCGATGCCTTGGCCTCGGTGCTCGAAGAAGATCCCGGAATGAACGTGGTGTTCAAGGACATCTCCACTGGCGTTGTACTAACCCTCGTTTTCGGCTTCACGTTGACCACCATGTCCATCATCCTGGGTCAGGTTTCCGGCATCTTCGAGGACAAGGAGCTCATCCGCTCTCTGGATTTGATGGGCGTGCCGCGCGGCTTCCAGTTCCGCTCCGGGGCGCTGACCGTCATGGGGCCGGTCGTGGCCTTGAGCTCCTTCGGTTTTCTCTTCGGCGGCGGAATTGCTTCGCTGATGTTCTTCTCCAACGTCGAGCAAAGCGACGTCGATGTGAGCGCTCGCCTGCTTATGGCCTTCGGCTTCCTGGCGGTGGGCTGGGTGGTCACGCTTCTTGCCATTGTCCTTGTTGAACCGTTGCGCGGCTACGTGCTGCGCACAGGAGGTCGAAAAGAATGAAAAAAGAATGAAAACTGTACTGAAAATTCTTGGCGGACTCTTCAGCGTTGCCTTTATCGCGGTGTTCGCCGCCGTGTACTTCCTCGGCCCCTCCTATGGCGGGGCGCTGCTGGACTAGCCCTATTTTCTTTTCAACGCCAGCGAAAAACACATCAACACCGCGGTGGTGGATACCGCAGCGTATACCGGAATCTATGGCGAGAGTGAAGAATTTCAGCGCGCCCGCGAGGCTTTGAAAGAGGACCCGACCAACGCGGAGCTCCTCGATGCCGCCATCGACGCCGCCTCCTCCGCCGAAGCCATCCTCCTGACCTTCCGCGGCCTGGACAACGTGCGCACCTTCGGCGAGCCGACCGCCGGCTACGCCTCCGCCAACGTGGTGCTGGATTACCCGGACGGCCGCTCGCTCATGCTCACTACTGCCAAGGACAAGGCGTGCACAGGTGAGGAGTTCGTCGAGGACCCCATCGCTCCTGATGCTCCGGAATCTGAGCTCGACGGCTGGCTTGCCTCCCATTGTGGCTTCTAAGGCGCGGTTTTCGTCCACAGGTGCCTTTAACGTTCACGGCAAATAACGCCCCGAAACACGCTATTTTTCGCCACTATGTACCGTGAACGACAGTGATTAGTCGGAAAACGCGAAAGGTACGCTTCGGCGCGCGGTGGGAAACCTCTTCGGTCCCCACCGTCTGCGGAAACGTACCTTCACAGTGCCGCCGTTAGCGTGCGGCAGAAGCGCTTACTTGAAGCGAGCCTTAGCCTCTTCGAGGATCTTCTCTGCCTCGTCCTTGTCGCCCCAGCCGGAGCCAGTGACTTCCTTGTTCGGCTCCAGGTCCTTGTAGTGGACGAAGAAGTGCTCGATTTCGTCCTTGATGTGCTGCTCCACATCGTTGATGTCCTGGTAGCGCTCCCAGCGCGGGTCATCGATGACGGCGAGCAGCTTGTCGTCGCCGCCGGCCTCGTCGGTCATCTTGAAGACGCCGACGATGCGGGCCTCAACGACTACGCCCGGGAAGACCGGCTCCGGCAGGATGACCAGGGCGTCGAGCGGGTCGCCGTCCTCGCCCAGGGTGTGGTCGATGAAGCCATAGTCAGCCGGGTAAGCCATCGGGGTGAACAGGTAACGGTCGAGGTAGACCTTGCCGGAATCGTGGTCAACCTCGTACTTGTTGCGGGAGCCCTTCGGGATTTCAATGGTTACTTCAACGCTCACAGCGATGTCCTCCATGGGGGATTGGGTATCAATTACTGCCCATAGTCTAGCGCGTTGCGGATTCGCGCTAGGGTTAAAGGCAATGAAAGCAAAGCATGTTTGGTGGTCAGCGACCGCGCTCGTGGTAGCGGCAGCGGTCGGAGGTACGGCTGCGCTGGGCGTTACCCTCCAGCGCGAATACGGCGATCTCTCGCACGGGGAGGCGCAGGCGGTCGAGGCTCCTGAGGAGCCGTTGAGCGCAGCAGAGCCGGGAGAGGCAGACCTGGATGCGCTGAGCGCGAAGCTGGATGAGCTCGCCAAGAATAAGGACCTTGCCACTTTTGGCGGCGAGGTGATCGATACCGAAACCGGTGACGTGGTGTGGCAGCGCGACGCGGATAAGCGGCTTACCCCGGCCTCGTCTACGAAGGTCCTTACCACTGCGGCGGCGACGTTGGCGCTGGATGAGAATGAGAAAATCACCACCAAGGTCTACCGTGGGTCGAACGAAAAGAACGTGGTCATTAAAGCCGCGGGCGATGTGTGGATGACGCACGAACAGCTCGATGATTTGGCCGAGCAGATTTCGAAGAACGTCGAGCAGGTCGATGGCGTCTACGTCGATACCTCAGTGTGGTCCGGCGAGGCGCAGGCCCCAGGCTGGGATCCGGAAAACGTGGACGGCGGCTTCGTCGCGCCGATGGAACCGGCCATGCTCTACGGTGGTCGCTTGGGCGCGACGACGGGGGACGTGCCGAGGAGTCATGAGCCGGCTTTGGACGTCGCTAAGCAGCTAGGCGATCGCCTCGGCGCGGGCAAGGTAGGCATGGGCTCTGTGGCGGAGAACGCGCAGGAGGTGGCGAGCGTGGATTCGCCGCCGTTAGCGGACCGCGCCCGAGAAATGGTGCGCCATTCCGATAACGTCATGGCCGAAGCCATTGCGCGTGAGCTGGCGATGTCCCGTGGCAAGGAAGCCAGCTTTGAAGGCGATACGCAGGCCACGCTCGAGGTGCTGCGGGAGCAAGGATTCGACGTCGAGGGTGTCGACATTAAGGACAATTCCGGGCTCTCGGTGGATAATCGGCTCACGGCCGGGCTGCTGACGCAACTTATTAATGGCGCGGTCAAGGATCCGCGCCTGCGCCCGCTGGTGTCCTACCTTCCGGTAGCCGGCGGCGATGGCACGCTGTACGAGCGCTACGGCGATTCCGCGGCCAAGGGTTACGTGCGAGCTAAGACCGGCACGCTGACTGGGGTCTCGGCCTTGGCCGGCACCGCGCAGGGTGATTCCGGGCGCGTATATGCCTTTGCCTTCCTGGTGAATGACGGCGATATTTTGGCCGCCCGCAAGGCCCAAGACGCGTTGGCTTCTGCTCTGCATGAGTTCTAATAAGCCCTTTTGGCCGCGGGTTTCGCCGCACTTTCTGGCGTGTCGGCGCGGCGTGCGCGCCGCTGGCCTTGACCACGCAGTGGCGGTGGGGCTGTCCGGAGGCGCGGATTCGCTGGCTCTCCTGGCGGCGCTGGTGGCGGAGGGGCACGAGGTGCTCGCGCTGTGCGTGGACCACGGGTTGCAGGACGGATCGCGGGCGCAGGCCGAGCGCGCGGCCGACCAGGCGCGAACGCTAGGCGCGCGGGCGCAGGTGCTTAGCGTTGAGGCGGACGCTGCGGCGGGGGCGGAGTCGATGGAGGCGGCCGCGCGGGCGGCGCGGTATCGGGCACTGGCCGCCGCGTGCGCGGACGAAGGATTAGAGGTTGCCGTGGCGCATACGGCCGATGACCAGGCGGAAACGCTTTTGCTCGGCGCGCTGCGCGGACGGGTGGCCGGCATGAGTGAGCGCAGCGAGGTGGAAGGCGCCCGCGTGGTGCGGCCGCTGTTGAACGTGCGCCGCGCCGATACCGAGGGCGCCTGCGCGGAATTGGGGCTTTCGGTGTGGCAGGACCCGCAGAATGCGGACACGAATTTTCGCCGCGTGGCGCTGCGCCGCGAGGTAATCCCGCAGTTGAGCCGCATCATCGGCGGGGATGCGGTGCCAGCGCTGGCGCAAGCGGCACGTGACGCCGCGCTTGACGATGCCGCTCTCTACACCCCACCCACCACGGACTGCGCGGAGCTGGCGGCATTGGCAGAACCGCGGCGTCGGCGAGCGATCGCGGCGTGGCTAGTCAGCGAAGGGGTAGAGGTGACCCGGAGGGGAGTGGGGGACGTCGCTAAGCTGTGTACCCACTGGCGCGGGCAAGGGCCGGTGGCTGTGCGATCGGCGCGGCAGGTGGGGCAGAGGTTGGAAGTAGCCCGTATAGGTGGCAAACTGGCACTGTTGTCTGGTCATTAAAGGAGCCCACTCGTGCACGACAAGAAAGACTTCGCCGTTCCCGCAAACCGCTACGGTGAGGATGTAGAAGCAATCCTCATTGGAGAAGAGGAACTGCAAAACCGCGTCCAAGAACTCGCGGATATGGTCTCTGAAAAGTATGCCGACGCTGAGCAAGACCTGCTTTTGGTCTGCGTGCTCAAGGGCGCGGCCTTCTTCCTTACGGATTTCGCGCGCAAGCTATCTATCCCCTCTGAGTTGGAGTTTATGGCCGTGTCCTCCTATGGCGCCTCCACTTCTTCTTCCGGTGTGGTGCGCATTTTGAAGGACCTGGACCGCGATATTGCGGGGCGCAACGTGCTTATTGTGGAAGACATTATTGATTCCGGCCTTACCCTGTCATGGCTTATTCGGAACCTGAAGGGGCGAAACCCAGCCTCGCTTGATGTGGTCACGCTGCTGCGTAAGCCGGAGGTAGTAAAGGCCGATATCGACCTTTTGGATGTGGGCTTTGATATCCCTAATGAATTCGTCATCGGCTACGGGCTAGATTATGCGGAACGCTACCGCGATCTGCCCTACGTGGGCACCCTTCACCCTGATGTCTACACCACCGACTAAAATCGCGCAGTAATGAAAAATAACAAGATTATTCGCTACGGCGGGATTGCGGCACTTATCCTTATCGCGCTGTACGCTTTTACCTTCTTTAGCAACGATGCCCGCGGCTACGTGCAAGCGGATACCTCCGTTGCACTGACCCAGCTTAAAGACAAAAACGTCGATGAGGTGGAAATTGATGACCGCGAGCAGCGCCTGCGCATCAAGCTCAAGGACGAAATCACGGTAGACGAGCGCGAAGGCGTGAAGGAGATTGTGGCCAAGTACCCGGCCCGCGCCTCCGAGCAGGTCTTTAACTCTGTCAAGGATTCTGGTGCCCAGAAGTACCAGACCAATGTCACGCAGGAATCCTTCTTGGGCTCCATGCTCAGCATGCTGCTGCCGATGATCATCCTCTTCGGTGTGCTCTTCTGGCTCATGTCCCGCATGCAGCAGGGTGCAGGCGGCATGTTTGGTATCGGCGGGTCCAAGGCTAAGGAACTGACCAAGGATATGCCGACCAATACTTTTGAGGACGTGGCCGGCGCGGACGAAGCCGTGGACGAGCTGCAAGAGATCAAGGACTTCTTGGATGACCCCACCCGCTACCACGACCTAGGCGCCAAGATCCCGCGCGGCGTGCTGCTTTATGGCCCTCCGGGTACCGGTAAGACCTTGCTGGCCCGCGCCGTGGCTGGCGAGGCCGGCGTGCCGTTTTATTCCATCTCCGGTTCTGACTTTGTGGAGATGTTCGTCGGCGTGGGTGCCTCCCGCGTGCGCGACCTGTTCAAGCAGGCGAAGGAAAATAGCCCCTGCATCATCTTCGTGGACGAGATTGACGCCGTGGGCCGCCAGCGCGGTTCCGGCACCGGCGGCGGCCACGATGAGCGCGAGCAGACCCTCAACCAGCTCCTGGTAGAAATGGACGGCTTTGGTGACCGTGAAGGCGTAATCCTCATCGCCGCCACCAACCGCCCGGACATCCTCGATCCGGCGCTGCTGCGCCCAGGCCGCTTCGACCGCCAGATTCCGGTCACCAACCCGGACTTGGCCGGCCGCGAGCAGATCCTGCGCGTGCACGCGAAGAATAAGCCGCTGGCAGAAGAGGTTGACGTAGCGCAGCTGGCCAAGCGCACTGCCGGCATGTCCGGTGCGGACCTGGCCAACGTACTCAACGAGGCCGCTTTGCTTACCGCCCGCATCGGCGGCAACGTCATTACCTATGACGCTTTGGAAGAGGCCACCGACCGCGTCGTGGGCGGCCCGCGCCGCCAGGGCAAGATCATCTCCGAGCACGAGAAGAAAGTCACCGCTTACCACGAGGGCGGACACACGCTTTCCGCGTGGGCACTCAAGGATATTGAGCGCGTGTACAAGGTCACCATCTTGGCCCGCGGTCGCACCGGCGGCCACGCCATGACTTCGCAGGAAGATGACAAGGGCATGTACACCCGCGATGAGCTTTTCTCCCGCCTGGTCTTTGCCATGGGCGGTCGCGCGGCCGAGGAACTGGTCTTCGGTGCGCCGACGACCGGTGCGTCCTCCGATATCGAAAACGCCACCAAGATCGCTCGTTCCATGCTCACCGAGTACGGTTTCTCGCCGGAGCTCGGCACCGTGAAGTACGGCAAGGAGCAGGGCGATCCCTTTAGCCAGATGGGTGGCGGCGGCTCCATCGAGTACTCCGATGAGGTTGCTTCCAAGATCGATGAGCAGATGCGCTACTTGCTCGAGCGCGCGCACGAGCAGGCCTATGACATCCTGCGCAATAACCGCTACTACCTGGATAAGCTGGCAGAGGCCTTGCTGGAGAAGGAAACCCTGCGCCGCCCCGACCTGGAGCGAATCTTCGATGGCATCGAGCCACGCGAAGCCTTCGACGTTTTCCCAGGCGAGGATGATCGCTTCCCCCGCCAGATTGGTTATGCGCCGGTCAAGACCCCGGTCGAGCTGGCTAAGGAGCGCGGCGAGGAGCTGCCTAAGCGCATGACGCTTCTCGATGCCTCCAGGGCCGCCCGTGAGCGCCGCCTCGCCGGTGAAGAACCGAAGGGTGAAGTGGGCTTCAACTTTGGCCAGCACGCTGGCGATTACGTCGATCCGGACACCGCCCGCGAGTTGGGAAGCACCCCAACAAACCAGGGCAAGGAGTCCACAGACACCAAACGAGCTGGCGCACAGCCTGATCGGCCGGCTCAGCCTTCCGAACCCGCTGAGCGTCCGACGGCACGCCCTGCCGCACGCCCCGCTACGGGCGGCGGTAAGCATCACAAGCCGGATGCCGGCGCGGATGCTGAGGCTGAGACCAGCCAGTGGTTTAGCCCTGGCTGGGACGAGAAGGATCGCCGCAAGAATCCCTATGCGCGCGAGGACGACAAGCAAGAAGATAACTAATGCCTGATAATCACATTCCCGCCCGTGCCCCCTTCGACCAGGACCGGGCGGAGGCGGCGGTACGCGAGTTGCTCCTTGCAGTGGGGGAGGACCCCGACCGCGAGGGTTTGCGCGAAACCCCGGCCCGTGTGGCCCGCGCCTACCGCGAGGTCTTTGCCGGCCTGCACGAAGACCCAACCGAGGTCTTGCACAAGACCTTCGCCGAGGACCACCAAGAACTGGTCCTGGTGCGCGATATCCCTATCTATTCCACCTGCGAGCACCACTTGGTGCCGTTCTACGGCGTGGCGCACATTGGTTATATCCCAGGTAAAGACGGCCACGTCACCGGCTTGAGCAAGCTTGCCCGCCTAGCGGATATGTACGCCAAGCGCCCCCAGGTCCAAGAGCGCCTGACCCAGCAGGTCGCGGATGCCCTGGTGGAGGTCCTTGGCGCGCAGTCCGTCATCGTGGTCATCGAGTGCGAGCATTTGTGCATGGCCATGCGCGGCATCCGCAAGCCCGGTGCGACGACAACCACCTCCGCGGTGCGCGGAGGCTTCAAAAATAATGCCGCCTCTCGTGCAGAGGTACTCAGCCTGATTCGTAGCTAAATTCGGTTCACCATTAAAAGCCTTAAGGAGCACGCCATGCAGCAGGCAACCTCGGTTTCGGATCTGACCCGGAGCAATCGCACTCTGGTGATGGGCATCGTCAACGTTACGGAGGATTCCTTTTCCGATGGCGGCCGGTGGTTGGACTTTGATGCCGCCATTAATCACGCCCGCGAGCTCGTGGCGCAGGGTGCTGACATGATTGACGTCGGCGGCGAATCCACCCGCCCGGGCGCGGTCCGCGTGGAGGCGGACGTCGAGGAGCGCCGCGTGGTGCCCGTCATTCAGGCCTTGAGCAAGCTCGGCATCCGCACCTCCGTGGATACGATGCGCGCCTCGGTGGCACGTGCGGCGACAGCGGCCGGCGTGGACATGATTAATGATGTCTCTGGTGGCCTGGCGGATCCTGAGATGTATCGCGCGATGGCCGAGGCCGGCGTGCCCGTGTGCCTCATGCACTGGCGTACGCTGCAGGAGGGCGCATTCGGCTCCGCGGCCGGCAGCGCGGATCACGGCGGCGATGTGGTGCGCGATGTGCGAGAAACCCTAGAACGCCTGGCGAATAACGCGCTAGACGCCGGCGTGCGCCGCGATAATATCGTGCTCGATCCGGGCTTGGGCTTTGCCAAAACCCCGCAGGATAATTGGGCGTTGCTCAAGGCCCTGCCGGAGTTCCTCGGCGGCGAATTTCCCCTCCTGGTAGGAGCATCCCGTAAACGCTTCCTGGCCGCCATTCGGGAGGATCGCGGCGTGGAGTCCAGCCCGCTGCTGGCCGATCCCGCTACCGCGGCCGTAACCGCCATTTCCGCCCAGATGGGGGCGTGGGGTGTGCGCGTGCATGAGGTTGCTGTCTCCCGCGACGCCGTGGATGTGGCGGCCGCTTGGAACGCCGGCAATGACTACACAGGCGGGGTCAACGCCAGCGGCAGCTATAGCAATGGCGCTGATGGCAATGGAACTATGAAGTCCACGGCTCTATCACGTAAACCTGAGGAGTAAATCATGGCAGACCGCATTGAACTCACCGGCCTGGAATGCTTTGGCTACCACGGCGTCTTTGAGGAAGAAAAGCGTACCGGCCAGCCTTTCATCGTGGACATCACCTGCTGGTCCGATTTCGCCGAGGCCGCCGCTACCGATGATCTGACCAAGACCATCAATTACGCCGAGCTTGCCGACGTCGCTGCAAACATCATCGAAGGCCCCGCCCGCGACCTCATCGAGACCGTCGCTAGCGAGGTGGCCGATACCATCATGGCTACCTTCGAGGGCCTGCACGCCGTCGAGGTCACGCTTCATAAGCCGAAGGCACCGATTCCGCGCACTTTTGCCGATGTCGTCGTGGTCGCCCGCCGCTCCCGCAAGCACGCGAGGACGCTCTAATGCGCGCGGTGCTATCCATCGGATCCAATATGGATGACCGCGTGAAGCTATTGCGCACGGTATTCGACGAATTCGCCGGCGACATTGTTGCCGCCTCGCCGGTCTATGCCACCCCGCCGTGGGGAGTAACGGACCAGGATGAATTCCTCAATGCCGTGCTCATTGTGGATGTGGACGAGTCACCCAAGGAACTGCTGCGCCGCGGGCAGAAGCTCGAGGAGGCCGCGGAGCGGGTGCGGGTGCGTCACTGGGGCCCGCGCACGTTAGACGTAGACATCGTGGACATCGAGGGATACACCTCCGATGACCCGGAGCTCACCGTCCCGCATCCTTATGCCCACGAGCGCGCCTTCGTGCTGATTCCCTGGTTGGCGGCCGATGGTGGTGCTAGGTTGAGTGGGGAGGGCGTCGCCAAGCGGGTAGCAGCACTCGACCCGCAGGAGCGCGCCGATATTCGCCGGCTGGGCATGATGGAGGAGCTATGACACGGACCTCGTTGGGTGTCCTCATTGGCACCGGGGTCTTTTTCGCCGCCGCGGCGGCCATCCTCACCACGCGCTTTTATGGCTCCATGCTGCAAATCCCGGTAACGGTCTCGGCCACGCTGTGGCTTATGGCCGTTATCTGCCTGGCGCTGACCTGGAAGGTGGACCAAGCCACCGAGGACGAGCATGGCATTGGCCTGGATAATTCGCAGCTCAACCCCATGACCATCACGCAGTTCATGCTGGTAGGAAAGGCCTCGGCATGGACGGGTTCCATCGTGGGTGGCATTTATGCCGGAATTGCTGTCTACGTCATTCCCAACGCAGGTACGCTAACCGCGGCCTCCGATGACCTCGTAGGGGTCATTGCCTCCGCGCTCGGCGGCCTCGCGATGGCCGCCGCTGGCCTGCGGCTAGAGCGACACTGCGAGACCCCGCCCCCACCAGATGGGGTACAAGCGGTACATTAGTGAGCATGACTGAGCCGCGCTCTTCTTCTAGCAAAACTCCCGCCAAGACGACCAAGCCGGATCTGGGCCAGACCGGGCTCATCGTCCTCGTGGTGCTGGCCGTTGTAGCCAGCATCGTCATGCTGATTTCCGGCTCTGCCGCAGCCCTTAAGATTGCGCTCATCGCCGCTTTGTGGGCCGCTGTGCTTGGCTTCTTCTTGGTGATGCGCTACCGCCGCCAGGCCGAGGAGTCCGTGACCAAGCTAGAGCTGCAGGAGCGCGCTCACCGCGCCGAGCTCAAGCAAGCCCGCGCCGCCGATGGCCAGCCGCTGCCGGATCAGGAACTGCTGGATGAGATCCGCACCGAGCTGGCTTCCATCCGCAAGCAGATCGAGGATCTTTCCGGCCAGAACTTCACCTATGAACCGGCCGCTCTGCACGCCGAGGCGCGCCGCATCATGCAGCTCGAGGCCCAGACCGCGGCTGCTGCTCGCCCTGGTTCTGAGGAGGGCAATGTGGACTTCACCCAGTCTTCCTCCGGCGCCCCGTCCGCCGATGCCATCGCCGGCCGCTTGGGCAACCAGCCTTCCGCGGCTCATGCCGAGTCCAACCCGCTTAATGACATCATCAGCGAAAAGACCCGTGCGCAGCGCAACTCCGGCAAGACTTCTGGTGCCTCTACCTTCAATACTGGTGGATTCCAGGCCGTGCGCTGGGATTCCGGCGGCGATGATTCCCTGAAGAATACCCGCACGTCCGCGGCCAGCGAGCACCATGGCAGCCACCGCAAGCCAGAGGCTGCCACCAAGGCTAATGATGAGACCCAGGACATCCCGCAGCAGCCGGCACCACAGCGCGATGAGCGTGCTGAGTACCCAGGCTCCGGCCAGCACGTAGCCCCAGAAAAGTCCGAGCCGGTGCGCCAGAAGGCGGGCCGCGCGCATCACCGCGCGGCCGCCGAAGAGCCTGATTCCCGCGGCCGCCGCCGCAGCGACGATAAGCGCGAGGGCGCGGTCTCCGTGGCCGAGCTGCTGGCCCAGGCGAAGAATAAGAAGGATAAATAAATGCGCCCGCCACGCATGCGGGTAGCCCTTTTTGGTCGGAGCTTGGCCGGGTTTACCTTGGCCAATGCCATGGAACGCGTCGGCCATGAGGTGCAGATGCTCTCGGACCCGGCCGAGCTTTCTTCCTTCGAAACTCTCATTATCGCCGTGGGCGATTCCCGCTTGGAAGCTACCGTGGAGTTGCTTGAGCCACACGTACATCGCGGATTAATCGTTTTCCACACCTGCCTTTCGCGCGGTGTCCAAGTGCTAGATCCGCTAGAAACCCGCGGGTGTGTCGTTGCGGCACTCGCCCCATTTGCACATATGCGCTGGGCCGTGACCACCCTGGACGAGCTGGGTGAGACTGTAGTGGAGCTCAATATCACCGAGTTCCGCGGCGAAGCCGTCGCGCTTTCCGATGCCGAACGTCCTCCCTTTGCCGCCCGCGCCTACTACGCCGAGATGCTGCGTCGCTTGCACATCTCTGCGGCGGTCGATGCTCGTTTCTTCCCCTCTGCAGAGGAAAAGCCCATGGTGGGTGAGGACATGGACACCGAAGAAATTATCGCCGCCTACCGCGGCGCCACCGACCCCGGACTGCGGCGCAGCTACGTGGAAGTTGCCCGCCGCCTAGGAGAGGTGGACGGCCGCGAAGAGTTAGAAATGTGGGCCCTACAAGAGGAGAGCCGATGAGCCTAGAGCTGGGAAACGCTACCGTCATCAACGACATTGAGCGCATCCGCATGGTCGGTAGTGCTTTTCACAAGACTGGCCGCCCAGTCGCCTTCGTACCGCTAACTACCGGCGTACACGCCGGCCATATCGCGCTGGTGCGCGCGGCCAAGCACATCCGCGGCGCGGTTACCGTCGTGGCTCTGCAGTCCCCGCACGAGGAGGACCTTGAGCTTCTGCGCGCCGAGGGCGTGGACATCGTGTGGGATTACTCGCCAGAAATCTTGTGGCCGCATGGTCGCCGCATCGCCGTGGCTCCGGTCGACGCCGCGACCGCCCTCGAGCCGGACCTTAGCGAGGACCTCTCGCTATACCTTGCGCTCATCCTGACGCTTTCGCCTACCGACGTCCTCCTCGGCGAAAAGGACTACGAGCTCCTCCTCGCCATCCACCACGCGGTCCAAGACTTCCACTTAGGCGTGCGCGTGCAGGGCGTGCCCGCCGTACGCATGCCCGATGGCGTGGTGATGAGCCTGCGCAATACCAACGTCCCGGCCGAATCCCGTGACCAAGCTGCGGCCCTATCCGCCGCGCTGACCGCCGGCGCGCATGCCGCCGAAGCCGGTACGCAGAAGGTCCGCGAGGTGGCCGCGGAAGTCCTGCGCGCAGCAGGCGTTGAGCCGGACTACCTCGAGGTGCGCGGTCGCGACCTCGGCACGCCTCCCGAGGAGGGTGATGCCCGCTTGCTCGTCGCCGCGACAATCGGTGGCGTCCGCCTCATCGATAATGTGGGCCTGCCGCTGGGCATCGGCTTTAATAATATTGAAGAGCACGAAGCCAAGGCCGAGCTCGAGCGCGAGCAACAACGCGCGCTACAGCGCGCACAAGATGCCGCTTCCCAACAGCTATCGGAGGACTAATGACCGATATCCAGATCCGCGACTTAGACCCGCGCGATGAACCCCAGGCCATTTCCTTTGCCATTGAAGGCATGCATCTGCACTGGTTTGTGAAAAATCCTCGCTTCGAGCGCGCCTATGGCCGCTATTTTTGGGATTTAGAGCGCGCCAAGGCCACCGATATCCTGGCCGCTTATGATGGTGACCGCTTTCTCGGTGTACTTTTAGCCTCCATGAAAGGCAAGCCTGCGTTGCCGTATCCATGGTGGCGCAAGGCTTATGTCCATGCGGTGGAAATCTTCAATAACCTACGCCCCGGCGGACACCGCGATGACTATGATGCTGCCAATAAGGACATGCTGCTCAAGTACCTAGGCGAGCATCCCATTGATGGCGAGATTGGCTTCCTCGTCGCCGACCCTAACTCCGGCGTGAGCGGCGTGGGAACGGCACTGCTTGAGGCCTTCGAATCCCGCCATTCCGGGAAGAATATCTACCTGTTTACCGATGATGGCTGTACGTACCAGTTCTATGACAGCCGGGGCTTTAGCCAGGTGGGCGAGCGCACCATCGCGGTCAACGAGGACCGCGACTTGGTATGCATGCTCTATGTGCGCCGCTTGGGCGCACCGCAGGCCTAGCGCGCCAGCGCTCCCATCGGGTCCCAGGCCGGCAGGGTGGTCACGGACTCGGACTGCAGCGCCGCTTGGTACTGCTCCGGCAGGCGGGAGGGGTGCACGGCAATTTCGAAGACAAACTCATCGAACCAGTCATCCGCCATGGTCCAAAAGCCCTTATCGGCCTTCTTTGGGCCCCAGGAATTCTCCACGCGCCAGCTTTGTACTGCGCCGCCTTCGGCGATATCGGCGCCGGTAAACACCATCGCGTGGGTCATCATGGACTCGTGCAGGCGCAAACGCTGTGCCTTGTCCAGATCCATCTCCACGCCGTAGAAGGCCTCATAATCGTGCAGCTGCTTGGCCCACACGCCGTGCTCATCATCGGATTGCTGGTCAGTATCGCAGCCGAACCACACCGGCTGGCCATCGTTGATGGAGTCACGCGCGGCATCGCGCAGCACCTCCACCGGCGCGTTCAGATAGGTTACGCGCTCGCCGGCCACATTGCCCAGGTATTCCACGGTGTAGAGCTTCCCGTAGGCATTGCGGGGATCATTGACCACGCACACGTACTCACTGAGGTCTGCGGGCAGGTATTCCTTGGCAAACTCCTGCGGGGTAAAGGTGCCCGCGCGGTGGAACTCATCATCCTTATCGCGATATTGCCAGACAAAGTCCTCCGGCGGCAGGCCCAGGTTGGCGGTGAGGATACGGTAGACGTCGGCAAGCGCCTGCTTGTGCGCGCCCTCTTCGCCGCTGCGGATCCGGTGCGCGGCGCGGCGCAGCACGGTCTGCAGGTTACGGTTCAACATCGCCGTGGCCTCCGAAGAAGCGGTTTCCGGCATGGCGTACTGCGGTACTACACCGTATTTTTCCACCAGTGCGACAAACATGGACCACTGTCCGCCGTCATCGATCGGATCATCCATGAGCTTGGTTACGGTGCGGTCCGTAATATCGCGGTCCTTCAGCTCAGCCATGGCGCTAAGGAACCAATTGGCCTTCTCGAGCTTGTCAAAGAAGTAAATATAGGTCTGGGAAAGCTCAAAATCTTTAAGCTTGGCCTTGTCCATCAGCCCACCGCGCAGGGAATTCAGGCCGGCAAAAATCCAGCAGCGGCCCGAAGCCTTCTGGTCGGCCACGCCCCAGGAATCTAGCTTATGGCTGGTCACCCGGTTAAGGGTGTGCAGTACCTCGCGGTCGAGGCTGAGCTTATCGACGCCTTCCTGAGCCACCCCATTGCGTACCAAGCGCAGCGTGGCATCACTGGCGAGCTCAGCATTGGCGGCATGAACCTCGTTCGGGTTAATCTCGGTCATTTCTCGATTCTCCTTAGTTCATCCGGTCCCAGAGGGGAAGCTCAATCGGTTCGGTATCTAGCGCCTGAGAAAGCTCATCGCTCAGGTGCTCCTTGCGCACGGCGATGTGGAAGACGTTGTGGTCAAACCAGGCATCGGACATGGTGGCAAAACCCTTGCCCGGCACCTCCTCGCCGTCTTCTTTCCGCGGTGGCTTGGAGCCCCAAGAGTTCTCCACGCGCCAAGCTCGGTCCCCATCCACACCGGTGAGCGCCATCGCGTGGGTAGGTGCGGTCTCGCCGGAGGTAAAACGCTCCTCCTTAGTCATGGTGGAATCGATGCCGTAGAGGCCATCGGTATCCACCAGTCCCTCGTCCCATACGCCGTTGAGGAAAGAGAATTGACGGTTGACGTCGCAGCTAAACCACACCGGCTCGCCGGCGGCTAGGCTGCGCTTGGCGGTCTCCTTGAGCTCTTCCACGGTGACGTTTAAGTACTCTTGTGGCGCGCCACCCAGCACATTGCTTTCATCAGCGCTGCTAAATACGCGATGCTTGGGGTTGGTGGAACGGGGGTCATCAGCCAGCACCACGAACTCGTCGAGGTGGGGTAGGTATTTCTTGGCAAACTCGCGCGGG
Organism: Corynebacterium sp. LaCa54; assembly: GCF_046717495.1. NCBI lineage: Bacteria > Bacillati > Actinomycetota > Actinomycetes > Mycobacteriales > Corynebacteriaceae > Corynebacterium > Corynebacterium sp. LaCa54. The sequence goes on along the minus strand of NZ_CP177115.1, from coordinate 2,115,720 downwards.
GTGGAGTGCAGGCGCACGAATTGCTCGTCCTTGGTGCGATACGCCCAGGTAAATTCCTCGGGCGGGGTGCCCAGGTGGATGGCCAGGATGCGGTGGAAATCTTTGCGTGCCTGAGCAAGGATGTCCTCGCGCGGGCCATCTAGCGCGGCGGCGCGACGCACCACCGTGGCGAGATCGCGGTTCATTTCCGCGGTATGTCCAGACGAGCGGACCTCCGGCATGACCTCGGCAGGTACCACGCCGTACTTGGCCACCAGGTTGCTAAAGAAGCACCACCAGCCGCCATCGGCCCCGGCGTGGTCGAGCACTGCGGCCACGGTGCGCTCATCCCAACCAGCGTCCTTTTTATCCAGCAGCTGGTTGAGAACCAGGTTGGCCCGCTCCAGCTTGTCAAAATACTGCAGGTAGGTGAAGGAAAACTCGAAATTATCTACGTTGAGTTCCTGAGCAGCGCGGTGGCGGAAGACGTTTAACGCGGCGAACATCCAGCAGCGGCCGGAGCGCTTTTGATCCGTTACCTCCAAGCTATCCAGCTTGACCTCGGTGGTGGGGTAGAGGGCCGTAATACGGTCGCGGTCTAGGGCCGCTTTCGCCGCCCCGACATTGGTGATGGCGTTGCGGGCGATGCGCAGCCCAGAATCGGCCGCGGCCTCCTCGCGCAAGTGGGATAGGTATTCGTTGGTGAGCAAAGTCATATTTCGGTTTTAGCAGACTAGAAATCCTGATGGGGCTGGTTGGGGGAAGAGCTAGAGAAATTCCGCCAGCTTTTCGACGGCCCCCGGAGTCCCCACTTCCTCTGGCAGCCACGGAACCTCGCGCACTGGGGTCTGTGGGAGCTCGGCGCGCAGAAGTGCGAGTGCCTCATCTTCGGCCGCGCGGCGGGCGGCGAGGAATTCTCCCTGATTGGCAGGGGTACGGCGGTTAACCAGCATGGACCCCACGTGCACACCATTTCCGGTGAGGTCCGCGTGGAACTCGGCTGACTCGAGTACGGGCAGGCGCTCGGCGTTAAGGACAATATGGAAGACCGTGCGCGGTGAAGTCAGCGCCGCGCGTAACTGGGAAAAGCGCTCGCGCCGCTGGAAAAGAGTGGCGCGAATTTCCTGATTGCGCCGGTCCACGGGGTCATTATCCGCGCTGTTTCCGGGCGACATTCCGCGTACTAGCGAGCCGAATTTATCGGATTTTTCGCGCCGGGAAAGTAAGCCATCGGTATAGGCGGCCATGATTTCTGGCAAGGCCATCAGCCGCGAGGTATGCCCGGATGGAGCGGTATCGAAGATGAGGTAATCGACGTCGGACTCTTGGCCGACGAGCGCCGCGATACGCTCCAATAGTGCTGCCTCCTGCGTGCCGGGCGATTGCCGGGCCAAGTCCAGATGCTTTGTGACCTCGCCGTGCAGATGCTCGGGCATGAAACGGCGCATTGCAGAACCCACCTGCGCAAGATGTTGTTCTGTGGCGCGCGCCGGGTCGATCTCGATGGCGGAGAGGGAAGGGGTGAGGGCCACGGGGGCATCGCCAAGCGCGGTGCCAAAGATGTGTCCCAGGTTGTGCGCTGGGTCCGTAGAGACCAAGCAGACGCGGTGATCACGGGACAGGCGCAGCGCGGTGGCGGTGGCCAAGGTGGTCTTGCCCACCCCGCCCTTGCCGCCAAAGAACATGATGGGGGCGGTCTCTAACAACATTGAATATTCTCCAGCGGGGATCTTTCCATTCCCATGCGCGTATGCCAGGCGTGGAAATCCTCATAGACCAACGGCAAAAGCTCCAGGGTGTAGTAACTGGCCGGGTTGGGAATGCCCAGAGCCTCCGAGGCCACCAGCATCATGAAGAGATCGTCTTCCTGCTGCTGAGCCCTGGCAAAACTGGCGCGGTACGGGGCCTGGTAGAACTCATTGAGACCAGCCCCGAAAGCCCTAAGCTTGTCGAGCATGTTCAGGCAGCGGGGCGTCAAGATCATCATCGGACCACTCCAGTGGGGCCTCCTTGCGGGCACGAGAGATGGCACCGGCGGCCTCCACAATGACCCAGATGGTGGCCACCACGATGATGGCGTCCATGCAGAACAGCAGCCAGTTCTGGCTAGTAAATAGCGACTTTAGCTGCAGGAGCGCGGCCCACAGGGACATGGCGGTAACAAAGATGAGTGGGATGACCACCGGCCACGTCGGCCGACGTAGGTGGGTGAGGATGACTACCACGATGGTCAAGGTGAGCCCTGCCATGAGCTGGTTGGTGGTGCCGAATAGCGGCCAGATGGTCATGCCGCCCGAGCCGTCCACGCCGGCGGAGAAGGTCAGCCCAAAGGCCAAGCCCACCGCAATGACGGTGGCGGCCAAAGCCTTGATGCGTACGCCTATGATTTCGCCGATTTCTTGGACCACCAAACGCTGCAGGCGCACGCCCGAGTCCATAGTGGTGGCCGCAAAAAGCACGGCCATGGTGGCCAAGATGGTGCCGGAAAGCGAGGTAGGAATACCCAAGCCCTCATTCATGAGCGCGCCGCCGCCTTGCACAAAGGCGTCTACGCCGCCAGCGTTCCACTCGGAGTAGATTTCTTCCCACTGCGCGGCGGTCTTGAAGCCGGCGGTAGTAGCGATGATGGTGCCCAGTGCGAGCAAGCCCTCGCCCACGGCGCCGAAGTAGCCCACAAAGCGCACGTCGGTTTCTTTATCCACCTGCTTGGAAGAGGTACCGGAGGCCACCACGCCGTGGAATCCGGAGACAGCGCCGCAGGCGATGGTGACAAAGAGCAGCGGAAAGATGCCCGGGGTGCCGTCTGGTACGTTATCGCGCAACGCTGGCGCCATAATCGAGGGCCGAGTGATAAGGAAAGACCCGTACAAGATGGCCAAACCTACGAAAAGCTGCAGGCCGTTGATGTAATCGCGTGGCTGCAGCAGCACCCATACCGGCAGCATCGAAGCGATGAAGGCGTAGATGAATAACAAGATGATCCACACGCCATTGGCGGGAATCCCCAGGACGGTATCTGGCAAGACCACGGGCACGCGGTCGCCGATAATCATCAGCGCGTAGAGCGCGACCACACCCACGATAGATACCAGCGGTAGGTTCCACTTCAGGCGGTAGATGGCCTGGCCAATAAGCAGTGCGACGGCGATGGCGCCCCACGTGGGAATGACGGCCGTGGGAGTGGATACCAACAGGTTGGAGATGACCACTGCGAAGGCAGTATTCACCATCAAAAGCAACAGGAAAATGACGATGAGGAAGAGGTTGCGCCCGCGCTTGCCGATATAGCGCCCAGACAAGGTACCAATGGATTGGCCCTTGTGGCGCTGGGAGGCCCACAGAGCGCCGAGATCGTGCAAACCTGCGAAGAATATGGTGCCGATGGTGACCCAGAGAAATGCCGGTACCCACCCCCAGATAACGGCTACGGCAGGACCGATAATCGGTGCTGCACCCGCTACGGAAGTGAAGTGGTGGCCCCACAAAACGTATTTATTGGTCGGGACATAATCCACGCCGTCTTCCATGGTGTGGGCCGGGGTGGAGTAATTCGGGGATAGCCGGAAAATTCTTCGCCCTAGGAACTTGGAGTAGAGCAGATAGCCGGCAACCATCATCGCGATACCGATGATGGCGAGGACAAGAGAGTTCATGGTGTGTGTCTCCTCATAGACGGGCAGGTGGCGTGCATCACACGTGCGAGTAGTATGCCATAACTCACATATGCATTTGCCTGTGGGGGAGACCGATGGGTGGATTTATATTTGAAGTGCGCCCGGAGACTTTTGGTTCAGTCGCCGTGGATAGACAAAAAGCGCGGCCCTTGCTCGAGCAGGAACAAGGGCCGCGCGGTGGGTACTTAAACCAGGTAGTGGTTACTTCTTATCGACGCCGATATTGCCGTCCTTCTTCCACACCACAACCACTGCCGGGCGTGGGGTGGACTTGCCACCGTCAGGCCAGTGAGAGGTCTGCTTTTCAAAGGTGGCGTCATCGGTTTCACCTGGGTGCTGGACGTTGACCATCACGCGCTCATCGGTGACGATGGGCCCGCAGGTCTCGGCACCTGCCGGAACGGTAAGGAAGCACTTCAGCTCACCGCGGGTATCGCCCTCGGTGGTCACCGCGTAGAGGCCATCGTTGGACTCCAGCGCGTTACCGTCGGTGGAGATCCACAGATTGCCGTGGCTATCAAAGGCCAGGTTATCCGGGCAGGAAATCGGGGACACCTTCTCCTTGTCAAAGCCACCGAAGTAGGTATTAGCCTCCTTCGGATCACCACAGACCAGGAAGAGGTTCCAGGTGAACTTCTCACCAGCGTGGTCATCTTCAATCTCCATGACCAGGCCGTTCTTGTTCTCCTTGACGGGAGCCCATTCCATCGGCTCTTCCTTGTTCTTCTTGGCGTCCTCGCCGGTAGCACCGCGGTACTTATTGTTGGTCAGGGCCACGTAGACCTTCTCCGAGTCTGGGTGGACCTGCATATCCTCAGGGCGATCCATCTTGGTGGCGCCCACCTTATCGGCTGCCTCGCGGGTATAAACCGCAACCTCTTCGGCGGACATGCCGTCAACGTGGGACTCGAACTTATTGTTTTCCGTATCGGAGGTCAGCAGCTTAATCCACTTGCCCTCGCCGTCGAAGGCACCGTCTTCGGGCAGCACGCCGGAGCCGTCAATCTCGTCGGCTGGGGAGTTGCCCTCTACCTTGGCTACGTACAAGGTGCCGTGGTCCAAGATGGTGAGGTTGTGCTCGATATCGCCCTCTTTGTACTTCTTGGTGGAGATGAACTTGTAGATGTACTCGAAGCGGGAGTCATCGCCGGCGTAGCACACCACGGTGCCATCGGAGGCGATGTGGATGTTGCCGGCCTCGTGCTTGAATCGGCCCAGAGCGGTGTGCTTGACCGGCGTGGACTTAGGATCTAGTGGGTTAATCTCTACGATCCAGCCGAAGCGGTTCGGCTCGTTCGGCTCTTTGGAGACGTCGAAGCGCTTATCAAAGCGCTCCCACTTGCGCTGGGACTCGCCATCTTCCATGCCGAAGCGCTCCAGCGACTCCTGCGCCTTCTTGTCATCCAGCTTGGCGTGTGCAAAGTACTGGTCAAAGTTCTCTTCGCCGGAGAGCATGGTGTTCCACGGGGTGATGCCACCGGAACAGTTATTCAAAGTGCCCTTGACCTTCTTGCCCGTCTTATCGGCAGAGGTCTTTACAAACTCGGAACCGGCAGCTGGGCCGACCAAGGTGAATTCGGTGGTGGCGGTAATGCGGCGGTTGAGTGGGCCAAACTCGCGCTTGAGCTCACCGGTGTTGCCAACCTTGGATACTTCCACGATGGAGTGACCGTGACCAGCCCAGCCAATCTTGGCCTGCTCCTCGGTCGGGTTATCCGCATCGTAGTTGGGGAACATCTGCGGCTCGGTGGTGTACTCGTGGGAGCAGACGTAGATAAGGCGGTTGTCATCGTCTGGGTGCTCGATAAGACCGGCAAAGTCATTGTTGAAGCCGAACTGCTTCTCAGCTGCCTCGGCGGTCTGATTCTTGTCATCGAATTCCGGTGCGTCCTTAAACAGCGGATCGCCCCAGGCAATGAGGACGGACTGCTCGTAGCCATTCGGGATGACTACTTCGTCCTTTTCATTCGGCTGTACTGGGTCGAACTTCATGCCCTCGGCGGAGGTGAGCTCGACGTTCGCCTCAGAGGTTTTGCCGCCCTTGCCCTCGGAAGAAGACGCCTCGTTGGAGGCATCATCCGGGTTGGAGCAGGCAGCCAGCGCGGCGCCGCCGCCGACGGTTACAACGGACAGGCTGCCCGCGCGCAGGGCGGTACGACGGGAGAACTGGTCGCCGAAGTACGGGTTATCGGACTTGTTCTCGCACTCTCCGAAGCACGCATTGCCACACTTGTAAGTGCAGGTCAGGCTGGAACGAGAGGATGCAAAGAGACTAGAGAGAAGATTGCGGCCCTTAAGCGCCATGGGTATTGCTCCAAAAATGTCGAAAAATATTGATTACATATGGGGACAGCCATATATAAAAGGTCATCTTCGTAACTGTGTGTTGACCCCGAGGTGACAGTGAAGTGAATTATGCGTAAATCCTTTCCCGGGAGAGGGTGGCGTGGGCTAAATCGCGTGCTGCGGTGGGGATCGACTACCCTTGGCTAACGTGAGCGAGCAGAAGAATAATGAAGTAAACGATGTCCCTGAGCAGCTGCGCATCCGCCGCGAAAAGCGCGATCGCCTGCTGGAATCCGGCGTAGAGGCCTACCCGGTAACCGTTGAGCGCACCATCTCTTTAAAGGATTTGCGCCATGATTTCCGCGTCGTGGCTGAAGGCGAAGAGCCTGGCAACGAAGAGGGCGTAACCTACCTGGCCCCTGGTGAGGAAACCGAGGTTACCCATGCCATTGCCGGTCGCCTTATTTTTATGCGCAATACCGGCAAGCTGTGCTTCGCCACCTTGCAGGATGGCGATGGCACCCAGGTGCAGGCCATGCTTTCTTTGGCTGAGGTAGGCAAGGAGCGCCTCGACGCCTGGAAGTCCGACGTCGACTTGGGCGATTTCATCTCCGTGCGCGGCCGCGTGATTTCTTCGCGCCGTGGCGAGCTGTCCATCATGGTCTCCGAATGGACCATGGCCGCTAAGTCCTTGCGTCCGTTGCCGGTGTCCTTCGCCGATATGGCTGAAGATACCCGCGTGCGCCAGCGCTATAACGACCTCATTATCCGCGAAGATGCCCGCAAGAACGCCATGATTCGCGTCAAGGTCATGCGCGCGCTGCGCAACTACCTGGAAAGCCAGGACTTTGTAGAAATCGAGACCCCGATGCTGCAGACCCTGCACGGTGGCGCAGCCGCTCGCCCGTTTATCACCCACTCCAATGCGCTGGATATTGACCTCTACCTGCGCATCGCTCCAGAGCTGTACTTGAAGCGTGCCGTCGTCGGCGGCATTGACCGCGTCTTCGAAATCAACCGCAACTTCCGCAATGAGGGCGTTGACCGCTCCCACTCGCCAGAGTTCGCCATGCTGGAGACCTACGCTGCGTGGGGCGATTACAACGATTGTGCCCGCATGACGCGCGAGTCCATCCAAGCTGTTGCCCGCGATGTCTTCGGCTCGACCACCGTCACCCTTGCCGATGGCACCGAGTTCGATTTCGGTGGCGAAGAATGGCCGGAAATCGAGATGTACCCGTCCCTGAACGAGGCCCTGCAGCGCAAGTTCCCGGGCCAGCCGGAGGTCACCATCGATACTGACGTCGAGACGCTCAAGGGCATTGCAGACGTCATTGGTCTCGACGTCCCTAAGGACGGCGGCTGGGGCCACGGCAAGCTGGTCGAGGAGATCTGGGAGGTCCTGTGCGAGGACCAGCTCGAAGGCCCTATCTTTGTCAAGAATTTCCCGGTTGAGACCTCCCCATTGACCCGCCAGCACCGTTCCGAGCCGGGCGTGACCGAAAAGTGGGACCTCTACGTGCGCGGTTTCGAGCTGGCAACCGGCTACTCCGAGCTCGTGGACCCGGTTATCCAGCGCGAGCGCTTCGAGGATCAGGCCCGCCTGGCCGCCGGTGGCGATGATGAGGCCATGGTGCTGGATGAGGACTTCCTCGCCGCTATGGAGCAGGGCATGCCGCCTACAGCCGGTACGGGCATGGGCATGGACCGCCTGCTGATGGCCTTGACTGGTCTGGGCATCCGCGAAACCGTGCTCTTCCCACTGGTTAAGCCAGAGCAGAAGTAGCCGCCCAGCGGCCAATCGCTAGCCGTCAGTCCGCGTGGCTGGCGGCTTTTGCCATGCCTGGGCTAGTGCGAAAGCGGCCGGGCGGAGGTATCGCCCCGCAGGCGCTTAATAATGTTCTCGGCCGAAATCAGGCACATTGGCACACCGACGCCTGGCACGGTGGTAGCCCCCGCATAGTAGAGGCCACCTACCTTGCGCGAGGCATTGCGTCCGCGCAAAAACGCCGACTGCCGCAGCGTGTGCGCCGGTCCGATGGAGCCGGCCGACCAGGCATGGTAGCGCTCGGCAAAATCGGCGGGGCCGAGCGTGCGCTTGACGACGACCCTCTCTCGCAAATCCGGCACCCCGGCCGTGGCCGCGATGCGGTTGAGGGCGGCGTCGGCAATCGCAGCCACGCGCTCGGACTCCTCAGCGTGATAGGCATTGCCAAACCCGGGCGCCTCCGCGGCCGGCACCGGCACCAGAATGAAGAGATTTTCGTGGCCCTCGGGGGCGACACTTGGGTCGGTGGCGGAGGTCTTGGACACGTAGATGGACTCGGAGGCCCCCAACGGCCGGGAGGGCTCTGGGCCGGAATAGACGGCGCGGAAATCCGGATCCCAGTCCTTGCTAAAGAGCAACGTATGGTGTGCCAGCTCGGGCAGCTTGCCCTTCACCCCGGCCAAGATGAGCACGGTACCCAGGCCCGGATTGCGCCGGCCCCAGTAACGCTCCGGGTAGGTGCGCAGCTGCGGCGGCAAAAGCTGGGTCTCGGTGTGGTGCAAGTCCGCCGCGGAGACCACGATATCGGCGTGGATGGCGCCTTTATTCGTGCGTACGCCCGTTACCTGCCGATTAGAGACTTTGATGGAGGTAACCTCCTCGCCCAAACGGAAGGTGGCGCCAAACTTCTTCGCTTGTCGGTAGATGGCCTGGACCACGGCGGCGAAACCACCTTGTGGGTAGCGCACTCCCTCCACCAGGTCGGTGTGGCTCATCAGGGAATATAGGGCCGGGGCGGCGGCCGGCTCGGAGGATAAAAAGACCGCCGGGTAACTCAGAATCTGGCGCAGGCGGGCATCAGCAAAGGTCCGGCCCACGTGCTGCTGCAGGTTTGCCGCAAGCAGCGCCACGAGGCGAGAAAGCCGGGCGCGAATATCGCGGTGCACCAAATTGAGCGGCGCGGAGAAGGTGGTGTAGAGGAAGTGCTCGAGTGCCATGTCATAGGTATCGCTGGCCTGCGCCAAGTACTGCCGGACCTTGTCTCCCGCGCCGGGTTCCAAGGACTCGAACAGCGCGGTGACTTCCTCGATACCGGAGTGCACGTCTACGGGCGCATCCCCATGAAAAACACGGTAGGCGGGGGAGAGGTCCACCAGATCTAGCTCCGCCTCGGTAGAGGTGCCGCACAGCGCAAAGAAATGATCGAAAGCCTCGGGCATGAGATACCAGGACGGGCCCGTATCCCAGCGAAAGCCGTCTTCTGCAAAGCTGCCGGCGCGGCCTCCCACCTCATCCAGCGAGTCCACCACGGTGACCTCGTATCCTTCGCGGCCGAGCAAGGCGGCGGTGGCGAGTCCAGCGATGCCGGCTCCGATGACGACGGCGTGCATGACGTTCTCCTTAATCTTCGGCTGGGTGTGGGGCGTGCTTGCTGTGGCCGCGGCGGCGCACTGCGCGGGCCGCTAACCAAGCCTTGGTGTGGTTGGGCACGGATACGCGCGTGGTGGCGAGGTCCGTAGCAGGGGTTGCGGCGAGGCGATTGGTCAGCTCGGCAAAGATATCCGCCGCCGCGCTCACACCAACCCGTGCGGAGGCAGGTAGCAAGTCGATGGTGAGCGCGGCGGTAGCAAGCTCCTGGCGGATCTCTGCGATGAGCGCGGACTTGGTGGCCTCATCAATCCGGCCGGATGGGGCCTGCTGAAAATAGGTGCGCCCCAAAGTAGAGCTATCCTCGCCCAAATCACGCAGGAAGTTTATCTTCTGGAATGCCGAACCTAGCGCGCGGGCGCCGCGTTCCATGGCAGTGCGGTCGGCGGGTGAAACGCTTTCCTCGGCTAGGAAAATCTGTAGGCACAAAAGCCCAATGACTTCCGCCGAGCCGTAGATATAGTCTTGCAGCTCGGCCGAAGAATACTCGCGTTGTTTAAGATCCGCGCGCATGGAGTGAAAGAAGGCAGCAAGGTACTCGCGGGGGAAGCCACAGCGACGCGCGGTTAAGGCATAAGCGTGGACCACGAGATCCGTGTGCAGTCGCTGCTGCGGTGCGGCCAGGATGGTTTTCTCGTAGGCATCCAATGCGGCGGCGGGGTCGGTGTGGGCTTGGGCAGCGGCGCCGTCGACAAGCTCATCGGCAATGCGCACCACCGCGTATAAGTGGCGGATATCGGCGCGCACCCGCCCGCGCAAGAGCCGCGTGGCCAGCGAGAAGCTGGTGGAGTAGCGCCCCATAACCTGTGCGGCCGCGCGGGAGGCCGCTTGGTCATAGCGAGTTAGCATATCTGTCAACGTAGCATGCAGCCTATTAACGGTTCGTGGCGCGCGGCTGCCCCTCCGCGAACCCGGCGGCGGACTGCACGCCCACAGTGGCGCGTTCGTGGAAGCTAGCCAAGGAATTGGCGCCGGCGTAAGTGCACGAGGAACGGACGCCAGAAATGATTCGGTCCACTAGATGCTCCACGCCGCCGTGCTCAGGGTCGAGGTAGATGCGCGAGGTAGAAATCCCCTCTTCGAACATCTCGCGACGGGCGCGCTCGAAGGCCTCCGTATCGGAGTTGCGGCCGCGCACTGCCCGGCGCGAAGCCATGCCAAAGGATTCCTTGTAAAAGGCGCCATCGGCGTCCTTGTGCAGGTCACCTGGGGATTCAAAGGTTCCGGCGAACCAGGAGCCGATCATGACATTGGAGGCACCGGCGGCCAGAGCAAGAGCGACATCGCGCGGGTCGCGCACGCCGCCATCGGCCCAGACGTGGGCGCCAACCTCGCGGGCTGCCGCAGCGCACTCCAGGACGGCCGAGAATTGCGGGCGGCCCACACCCGTTTGCATGCGGGTGGTGCACATCGCGCCTGGGCCCACGCCGACCTTGATGATGTCCGCGCCGGCGGCCACCAGTTCGCGCACGCCCTCCGCTGTGACGATATTGCCGGCAGCAATGGGAAGCCCCAAGTCCAGCGCTTTTACCTTGCGCAGCGCGCTGAGCATGCTGGCTTGGTGGCCGTGCGCGGTATCAATGACTAGAACGTCAGCACCGGCTTCCGCCAGCGCACGGGCGCGGCCTTCCACATCGCCGTTGATGCCTACGGCCGCACCAATGTGTAACCGGCCCTGCTTGTCGACGCCCGGCTTATACATCTTCGCCCTCACCGCCCCCTTCCTGGTGAGGATTCCGGCCAGGGTGCCATCCGGGTTGACCACCGGTGCCAACTTCCGCGAGGTTTTGCGCAGCTTGGTGAAGGCCTCCTGTGGGTCAATGCCCACCGGCAGCGTCACCAGATCCGTGGTCATCAATTGGCCGACGGCGGTGAAATTATCCTGCCCGCGCAGATCCTTCGGTGTGATAATGCCGATGGGCATGTCCCCGTCGACCACGATGGCCGCGCCATGAGCGCGCTTGTGCAAAAGGTTGCTGGTATAGCCCACGGTATGGTGCGGCTTCACGATAATGGGGGTGTCATAGACCAAGTCAGCCGCTTTCACGGAGGCGATGGTCTCTGCGGCCGCATCCAGGGATAGGTCCTGTGGCAGGATAGTGAGCCCGCCGCGGCGCGCGATGGTCTCGGCCATGCGGCGACCGGCCACGGCGGTCATATTGGCCACGATGAGCGGGATGGTATTGCCAGTGCCGTCCTCAGTGGTGAGATCCACCGACTGGCGCGAGCCCACCTCGGAGTGGCTGGGCACCATGAACACATCGGAATAGGTCAATTCGTACGGCGGGCGGGAATCCTGGAGAAAACGCACTGGGATGGCCTCTCTATATATTCGGGTGGCGCGGTCTGACCGCGCGGAGGAAGACATTAAAATTATACTCCCCGACTTTCCCCATATCGGCGGCCTCAGTATCCTATCTGGGTGTCTCAGAAACCAGATCCGCACATTTCCGCAGAGGTAAAAATCAACCTCACCATCCTCGTCCTTGGTGCGATGGTGATGATCCTGAACGAGACCGCCCTTTCGGTGGCATTGCCTGCCATCATGGCGGACTTTGACATCCCGGCTACCTCCGCCCAGTGGTTGCTTACCGGTTTCCTGCTCACCATGGGCGTGGTCATCCCGACCACCGGCTTTCTCATGGATAAATTCACCACCCGCCAGATCTTTCTCGCCTCCGCGGGTGTATTCCTTGCCGGTACAGTCTTTGCGGCACTCGCCCCAGCCTTCGGCATCTTGCTGGTGGGGCGCGTTTTCCAAGCGGCGGGTACTGCGTTGATGATCCCCACCTTGATGACGGTGGCGATGACCCTCGTCCCGCCGCAGCGTCGCGGCAGCGTCATGGGCATTATCTCCGTGGTCATTTCCGTGGCCCCGGCGCTCGGACCTACGGTGGGTGGTCTGGTTCTTAGCATGTTCACCTGGCACGTCATCTTCTGGACCATGGTTCCGCTGCTCGGCCTCATCGGCGTCGCCGGCTACCTCCGCCTAGTCAACGTGGGCGATAAACGCGATACCCCGCTGGATTTCCCCTCAGTTATTTTGTCCGTCCTTGCCTTTGGCGGGTTGGTATATGCCGTATCGTCCCTAGAAAATATTCTGGAGGGCGAAGGCCTCATAGACATCCTCGTCCTCGCCATAGGACTTGTGGCCTTGGCGCTTTTTACCCTCCGGCAAGTGCGCCTGGCTAAAGACAATCGCGCCCTGCTGGATATGCGACCATTTAAGGTTCCGAACTTCACCGTGGCGGTACTCGGCATGCTTTTGATGTTCGGGCTATTGCTTGGCGTGGTCAATGTCCTGCCCATCTACCTGCAGACCTCTTTGGCGGTAAGTTCCCTGGTCACCGGGCTCGTCGTCATGCCCGGCGGCTTGCTGCAAGGCGGCATCTCCCCGATGGTAGGCCGCCTCTATGATGTCCACGGGCCCCGTCCGCTGATGATTCCCGGTGCCCTTCTCCTTGCCGCGGGCACGTGGCTGATGACCCTGCTCACTGAGGACAGCGCTGTGTGGATGGTCATTGCTATGCACGTCCTATTCGCCCTCGGCATTGCGCTCATGATGACGCCACTGATGACGACGTCCCTGGCCTCCCTGCCGGATGAGCTCTACTCACACGGCTCCGCCATCCTTAATACTTTGCAGCAGCTGGCGGGCGCGGCCGGCACTGCCTTTTTGATGACGTTCCTTAGCCGTGGCACCAAGGCTGGCCTGGCACAAGGCATGAATGATGTTGCTGCCACCGCTCACGGTGCGCACTGGGCATTCCTTTTTGCAGGCGTGCTCTCGCTGGTGGTTATTGTGCTGGCCCCCTTCCTCAAGCGCGTGCCGTCGACGGAGTAGCCACTAGGACAGGCATAAGACCCGCACACGCTATGCGCGGCGGGCCGGAAACTCTGAGAGTGCGATTTAAGAGGCGCACAGCGGCAGGTTCAGCCGCTCGTTTTCAGCCTTATCGCCCCACACGAGGAACGCGGATTGGGTGCCTTCAACGGCCATGACGTAAGTAGGAACATCCGCGGTGGTCTCATAGCTTTGGATGGTGCACTGGTCATTGGAAAGCTCCACCGGCTCGGCGTCGGGAAGCATGGCATCGCGCTCTTCTATGCTGGGGTAGTAGGTCACGATATAGCTAAACCCATCGCCCACGCAGGAAATCTTGGCCTCCTGGCCAGACTCCGGCTCACGCGAGGAACACTTTGCCCCATCGAAGCCCTCCTGGCCGCTACGGGAGCTCACCAGGTTCGGGTACGCATCCGCCAGGTTTTGTTCTTTGTCATTCCAGCTGGGGTAGGACAAGAAGAACCACAGCGCCGCCGCGGCGGCAATCGCGGCCACCGCCAACACGCTAATCAACGCAATGAGACCGCCCTTGCCCTTCTTCTGCGGCGCTGGCGCCATGGGCTGCTGCCCCATGGGCTGGGCCATCGGCTGCTGCTGCGGCTGTTGTTGCGGCTGGGGCGGCGCGAATTGCTGCCGGGGGCGCGGTTCTGGGGCTTGCACGCGCGGGATCTGCGCGGTATCAAACTCTCGCTGCGGGCGCAGCTGAGCTACCACATCCTTGGCGCTGTCCGCCGTGCCGGTGGCCTTATAATCCGGGCACTTGCGTGCGACAAGTTGCTCGAATACCTCTACCGCATTGCCGTGCGCCTCGGCGGACGGGCCGACTGCGGTCAGCACCGAAAGGTGCCGGTGCTTGTCGACGCCCACCCGGGCCTCCCTCAGCCCATGGACCGCAAAGTCTGCCTGCTTGCGAGAGATCAAAAAGTCCACCGCACCGGCCAGGGGGCCGAAGATCTCCGCCGCGTCTGCGGGGCTGAGATTATTGGGTACTTGCGAAAGCTGGGTGCCGACAAACCCTTCGCGCACAATGAACTCTTGCCCGTCTGCGGTAGTGCCCGTGCCTACCAGCGGCGCGATAGCTGGGTGGTGCAATCCATGTAACGCGGTGGACTTTTCCACCATGCCGGTAATTCCTGGGGCGAAAATCTCCACGCTCAACGGTTGGTGCGTGGCTCCGTCTTCCACGGCGAAGAGCGTGGAGGAAGGAGCTTCCTCCACTACTGCCAATTCGTGCAGGTTGTGTTGGGTGTTAAAAAACTCAGGAAGTTGGGGCACGGTGGAGATTTCCTTAAACAGTGCAAAAGTGGGGCAGGGAACAATAAAACGATTCTAGATTACATGCACATGCCCCTGTTCGCTACCGGCGTACACCCGTGTGAGCTGCGAATATGGTGAATTCTGGCGGTGTTGCGGGCTTCTGGGGTCAAAACCGGAAATTATCGGTTGATTGCCGCGTTAGAGTGGGTACCACATTAGAAGCGAAAGTATAGGGGAATCATGTTCGAGAGGTTTACCGATCGTGCTCGCCGCGTCATCGTCCTGGCGCAGGAAGAAGCACGCATGCTTAACCACAATTACATCGGCACCGAGCACATTCTGCTCGGCCTTATCCATGAAGGCGAAGGCGTGGCCGCCAAGGCGCTGGAATCCATGGGTATCTCCCTGGAGGATGTTCGCCGAGAGGTCGAGGAAATCATCGGCCAGGGCAGCCAGCCGCACACCGGCCACATCCCCTTTACCCCACGCGCCAAGAAGGTCTTGGAGCTCTCGCTGCGTGAGGGCCTGCAGATGGGACACAAGTACATCGGTACTGAGTTCTTGCTGCTGGGGCTCATTCGCGAGGGTGACGGCGTCGCTGCCCAGGTGCTAACCAAGCTCGGCGCCGATCTGCCACGCGTACGCCAGCAGGTTATCCAGCTGCTATCCGGCTATGAAGGCGGCCAGCAAGAGGGTGGTTCCTCCAATGGTCAAGGCTCCGGTCCAGTCGGTGCAGGTGCTGGCGCCGGCGCTCGTGGCGGCTCCGGTGGTTCCGGTGAGCGTTCCAATTCCCTGGTGCTTGATCAATTCGGCCGCAACCTCACCCAGGCTGCCAAGGACGGCAAGCTTGATCCTGTCGTTGGCCGCGAGTCCGAGGTAGAGCGCATCATGCAAGTGCTCTCTCGCCGCACAAAGAATAATCCGGTCCTCATCGGTGAGCCGGGCGTTGGTAAGACCGCCGTGGTCGAGGGCTTGGCGCTCGACATCGTCAACGGCAAGGTCCCGGAAACCCTCAAGGACAAGCAGCTCTACTCGCTTGACCTAGGCTCCCTGGTGGCCGGCTCTCGTTACCGCGGTGACTTCGAGGAACGCCTGAAGAAGGTCCTCAAGGAGATTAACCAGCGCGGCGATATCATCTTGTTTATCGATGAGATCCACACCTTGGTCGGTGCTGGTGCTGCTGAAGGTGCTATCGATGCAGCTTCCTTGCTCAAGCCAAAGCTGGCCCGTGGCGAGCTGCAGACCATCGGTGCTACCACCTTGGATGAGTACCGCAAACACATCGAAAAGGACGCCGCCCTCGAGCGTCGTTTCCAGCCGGTTAAGGTAGACGAGCCTTCCCTGGATGACACCTTCTTGATTCTGAAGGGCCTGCGCGATAAGTACGAGGCTCACCACCGCGTGTCTTATACCGATGAGGCGCTGCACGCTGCAGCTTCCCTCTCGGATCGCTACATCAATGACCGCTTCTTGCCGGATAAGGCCGTCGACCTTCTCGATGAGGCTGGTGCCCGTATGCGCATCAAGCGCATGACCGCGCCAAAGGGCCTGCGCGAGGTCGATGACCGCATCGCTGAGGTCCGCAAGGAGAAGGAAGCGGCCATCGATGCCCAAGACTTCGAAAAGGCAGCTGGCTTGCGCGATAAGGAGCGCAAGCTGGGTGAGGAGCGCGCTGAGAAGGAAAAGCAGTGGCGTTCCGGTGACCTCGAGGAAATCGCCGAGGTTGGCGAGGACCAGATTGCAGAGGTGCTGGCACACTGGACCGGCATCCCTGTGCTGAAGCTGACAGAGAAGGAATCCAACCGTCTGCTCAACATGGAAGAAGAGCTGCACAAGCGCATCATTGGCCAGGACGAGGCGGTCAAGTCCGTCTCCCGCGCCATCCGCCGTACCCGTGCAGGCCTCAAGGATCCGCGCCGCCCGTCCGGCTCCTTCATCTTCGCTGGCCCGTCCGGTGTGGGTAAGACCGAGCTGTCGAAGTCCCTGGCTAACTTCCTCTTCGGTTCGGATGATGACCTCATCCAGATCGATATGGGCGAGTTCCACGACCGCTTCACCGCTTCTCGTCTCTTCGGTGCTCCTCCGGGATACGTTGGCTACGAAGAGGGCGGCCAGCTGACCGAGAAGGTTCGCCGCAAGCCATTCTCCGTCGTGCTTTTTGATGAGATTGAGAAGGCCCACAAGGAGATCTACAACACCTTGTTGCAGGTGCTAGAGGATGGCCGGCTTACCGACGGCCAGGGTCGCGTTGTTGACTTCAAGAACACCGTTCTCATCTTCACGTCGAACTTGGGTACCCAGGACATCTCGAAGCCGGTGGGCTTGGGCTTTACTGGCTCTTCCGAAAATGATGCGGATGCTCAGTACGATCGGATGAAGCAGAAGGTCAACGACGAGCTGAAGAAGCACTTCCGCCCGGAGTTCTTGAACCGTATCGATGACATCGTTGTCTTCCACCAGCTCACTCAGGAGCAGATTGTGGAAATGGTCGAGCTGCTCATCGGCCGCGTGGCCAAGCAGCTGGAGGAGCGCGATATGGGCATCGAGCTTACGGACAAGGCCAAGAACCTCCTGGCCAAGCGTGGCTTCGACCCGGTCTTGGGTGCTCGCCCGCTGCGTCGCACCATTCAGCGCGAGATTGAGGATCAGCTCTCCGAAAAGATCCTCTTCGGCGAAATCGGTGCCGGTGAAATCATCACCGTCGACGTCGAGGGCTGGGACGGCGAATCTAAGGACAATACGGGTGCGAAGTTCACCTTCAGCCCTCGTCCGAAGCCGCTGCCGGACGAGACTGAGGAGCCTCAGCTGGACGATACCGAGGTGCGCGACAACGACGCCGAGTCCACCGACTCCAGTGAGCCTGACACCATCACCCCAGATGTCCCAGGCGATGGCGGTTCCACCGCCGCCGGCACCGACCTAGAGTCTGGTTCTGACTCCGATGACGACGGCCATAACCCGCCGCCAGCAGGCGCCGGCCAGCCGATGTAAGCCGGAAATTAGATAAAACCACCCAACTTCTCGCTTTCTGCGAGGCTGGGTGGTTTTCGTTGCGTGCAGTTTTCTTATGCCCGGGCTCCTTAGCCAGCACAATTGGACGGCGCCGGTTTCCCGTCGAAGCGGTCAAAGAGGTACTTCAAGCCCACCGGGACGTTGATGTAGAGCGGTAAAGCGTGGTCGGC
Organism: Corynebacterium sp. LaCa54; assembly: GCF_046717495.1. NCBI lineage: Bacteria > Bacillati > Actinomycetota > Actinomycetes > Mycobacteriales > Corynebacteriaceae > Corynebacterium > Corynebacterium sp. LaCa54. The sequence goes on along the minus strand of NZ_CP177115.1, from coordinate 2,098,083 downwards.
GCCTGCGCCTGGAATCGTGGCGGTGCCGGGCGCGGCCATGAAGTCCACGGTTCCACCCATCTGGCAATATGCCCCGGCGACTGCGCGGACCTGCTGGTGTGGAATGAGGTCATCATGGGGCGAGCTAGCGATCATCGCCGGGCCCTTCAGCGGGTGCTTGCCCTGGTTCTGCCGAAGCAAGGTTTCTTTGATAATGGGCTTGCGCTGTACTAGTTCAGACAGCGATTCCCCGGTGCGGGTGAGCTGGCGGGTGCTGCTAAAACCCCACATGAGGATGGAGTCACCCGTACAACTGGTGGCCGCCGAGCGCAAGAAGTCGATGCCGCGAGGATTGAGCTCTTCTAGTACTGCGTCGCGGAACTGGGGGTCGCGCTCGGCAAAGCCATTGATGGCGTATCCCAGCACGTGGACGATGGAAGAACCGTCGATAGCTTTCATTACCTTGGGTAGGTCAGCCGGCGGAGCGCCGGAGTAGGTGCCGACCACGTTCAGCTCAGGTGCATAAGAATCGGCAAATTCCGCCGCGGCAAGCGAGGCGCCGCCGCCCTGCGAGTAGCCTGCAAAGCCGATAGGGGTGTCCTCTGGAGCGTGGGCCAACTCCAATCCGGAGCGGGCGGCATCGAGCATGGCGTGCGCTTCCTCAATGTGATTGACATAGGTGTGGTGCCCTGGCATGCCTAAGCCGATGAGATCCGCGACGATCACCCGGGCACCATGGTGGAGCGCACCCATGTAAAAGCCGTATTCGTAGTTGGCATTGATGGTGGGGGAGCCGACCTTGCTGAGTCCCACTGAGCCTAGGCCCATGCCGGCGCGCGATGGTGCACACTGGTCTCCTGCGCCGCGAGTGCCGGGCGCAAAGATGATGGTGGGCCGCTCGCCTTTGCCGCGCCACGGTGTATTCGGCTCGTATAAGGTTGCCGAGGCCTGAATCGGTCGACCATCATCCGTAGTGGTGTCATACGTGAATACCTGCCCGCGGCCGACGCCATCGAGCACGTGCGGCGACGGCCGAGCCGAAGTTACCGCAGCCTGCGCTGCGGGTGGATTTAGCAGGGAACCGAGAATGAGTGAACAAACCGCTAGAAGTCTGATGCAAATCTTTTCCATATCCAAAACCTACTGTGCGGTAGGAACGGTGGAAGTGGAATTGCTAAAATATATGCCTATGGGACTTCAGTATCGTTCAAGGAAAAAGACCGGCAAGAATAGCTGGATCAACGTTTCCGGCTCCGGCGCGTCGATGTCTACCAAGGTAGGACCGGTCACATTCAATTCTCGCGGCGGCATGTGGGTGAATCTGCCCGGAGGTTTCAATTTCCGCGGCCGCTGGCGTTAAGCAGATCACACCCACAGGATCGCGACCTGCGGATATGGCCGGCCATTATTAGTCACCTAAATGGGTAGGTGGAATAGGCCGGCGTCGTTTTGTTCGGCGAGGCCGTCGGCAAGCAGCGAAGCCAACGCGCGGGAGCGCTGCGCCGCATCGGGCCAGACCACATCAATTTCGGACTGCGGAACCGGCCCGTCCGCTGCGCGCAGCACATCCAAAATCTTGCCGCGCACCTGCCGGTCTGTGCCTACAAACTTCTGCACCCGCTTTTTCGCCCGCGCCTGCTCCTCCGCACTCGGCTGGGGCCGGCCAGCCAGCTGCCATGCACAGCTCTCCCGCAGCGGGCACTGCTCGCAGGCGGGATTCTTCGCCGTGCACACCAGCGCGCCCAGCTCCATAAGCGCGGCTGAAAAGCGCGGCCCATTCTCGGCCGGCAAAAGCTCTGCCACGGCCGCCAGCTCCCGCTTCGAAGGCTGCGGCGCCAAGAATTTGCCATCCTCTGCCCGGGCATAAACCCGGCGCACATTGGTATCGACCACCGGCACGTTGACCCCGAAATGAAAACAGGCCACGGCGCGCGCGGTGTAATCCCCAATGCCAGGCAGGCGCAGCAATTCATCGACGTCCGCCGGTACCTCGCCTTCGCCGATGGCCGCGGCACATTCCCACAGGCGCAGCGCGCGGCGCGGGTAGCCCAGCTTGCCCCAGGCGCGCAGCACCTCCGCCCGAGTGGCCTGGGCAAAATCTGCCGGGGTGGGCCAGCGCCGCATCCAGTCCTCCCACACCGGAGCCACGCGGGCGACTGGGGTCTGCTGGCTCATGACCTCACTGAGCAGCACACCCCACGCGCTCGTGCCAGGCCGGCGCCAGGGCAGGTCTCGTTCATTGGCATCGAACCAGGAAAGAAGAGCTTGCGAATCCATCGTGGGAGATAGTCTAGGGCATTAGAATGTGGCCTATGCCTTTACGTAATGTTACCCACGAACCGCAGGCCGTATGGGAGGCCCTCAAGGCGGGAAATCAGCGTGTATTGGACGGCGAGACCGTCGACGTGCGCGAGATTTATAACCGCGAGGGCCTAACTCACGGCCAGGACCCTCGCGTGGTGGTTATTTCCTGTTCCGACTCCCGCGCCCCTATCGAGCACGTCTTCAATATCGGCTTCGGCGATGCCTTTGTCATCCGCACTGCCGGCCACATTCTTGACGACGCCGTCCTAGCCTCCCTCGACTACGCCCTTGCTGCCCTCAAACCCAACCTGCTGGTAGTCCTCGGCCATCAATCTTGCGGCGCGGTGGGCGCGGCTACCGGTTTCGTATCCGGCGGCGAGCTGCCCACCGGCCTGCAGCGCCCCATCATCGAGAAGGTTGCCGCCTCCGCACTGGTGGCGGGCCCAAATGCCACGACTGACGACGTCGAGCGGGAGCACACCCGCCAGACCGTCGCCCAGCTGGTTGCCAGCGTGCCCAACGTCCGCCGTCTGCTCGACGAGGGTGCCCTGGGCGTTATCGGCGCGCGCTACCTGCTGGAAGATTCCAGCGTGGAAACCCTGCAGACCTTCGGGGTGGACTAGCCCGCCTGACACGCGGCGCAGGCTTAGCGCACCGGCCCGTGCCCACCGCTTAAAATTGACAGCGTGACGCAGAAAAAGCCCCTACCAGAAGAGATTTACAAGCGCCGACGAGTAGCGGCGCTCATCATCGTACTCGTGCTGGTCGTGGTGCTGATCTGGGCGGCTGTGGCTGCCTTCGGGGGCAGCAGCGATGAGCCGGCCGATACCGCCGCACCCGCGCCTACGCCGGAGCAGACCTCATCTTCTGCTGCCCCAGAAACCTCCGCGACCTCCGCGGAGGCGTCGGCCGAGGGGGCGTCGGAAAGCGAGTCTGCCGAAAGCCAGCCCTCCAGCTCCGCGGCCGCGAGCTCCGAGGCAGCAAAGAAGACCTGCGACCTGGCAGACCTCCAGGTGCGCACCTCCATGTTGAACTACTCCGTGCCGGAGGGCGAACTGCCGAAGTTCTTCATGACGGTTACCAACCCCACGGCCGCAGACTGCAAGATTGATCTAGACAAGAACCTGCTGCGCTTCGAGGTCTACAAGATGGCCGATAACCAGCGCGTGTGGTCCGATACGGATTGCTATGCTTCCGTGCAGACCGGCTCGCAGACCTTCCCGGCCGGCAAGGACGTAAAATTCGAGGCCGAATGGTCTCGCCAAGCCTCCAAGCCGGGTGAATGCACCAATCGTCCCGCGGCTGAACCAGGAGCCTACTTCGCCCACACCATCATCGGCGATAACTCCTCCCCGCCGCAGGACTTCACGCTGCGCTAGGTGCTACCTCGCCACCGCAGCGATGGCCTGCCCTAGCGTCCCAGCTTGGTGGACGCGAATGCCGTCTACTGGCTCGATTTCCCCGCGTGGGACAATCGCGTTCTTATAACCCAGCCGCGCGGCCTCCATTAAGCGCCGCTCCACATTGGGCACTGGACGCAACTCGCCGGCCAGGCCCACCTCGCCAATGACAACCGTCTTGGCCGGCAGCGGTTGCTCGTGCAACGAGGACCACGTCGCCAACGCCACCGCCAAATCCGTCGCGGTTTCCGTAATGCGCATGCCGCCGACCGTGGCGACGTAGGCATCTTTATCATTGGTGCGCTGGCCGGCGCGGGCCTGGAGCACCGCGAGCACCATCGGCACGCGGTTGGAATCTAGCCCGGTAACCACCCGCCGCGGGTTTTTCGCCACCGGGTCCACCGTCAGCGCCTGCACCTCCGCCAGAATCGGCCGCACCCCGTCCATCGCGACCGTCACGGCCGAGCCATCCGGCGTAGAACCGCGGTGCGAGAGGAATAGCCCGGAGGGATCCGCTACCTCCCGAATGCCGCCGGAGGTCTGCTCGAAGCAGCCCACCTCGTCGGTGGCACCAAAGCGATTTTTGATGCCGCGCAGCATGCGCAGGCTGGATTGGCGGTCGCCCTCGAAGTTTAAGACGACGTCGACAAGGTGCTCCAGCACGCGTGGCCCGGCCACGTTGCCGTCCTTCGTGACGTGGCCGACCAGTAGCACCGGAATGCCCGTGGATTTCGCCAATGACGTCAGCGCGGCCGTTACCGCGCGCGATTGTGCCACGCCACCGGATACACCCTCCACACCTACGGCATGCATGGTCTGTACCGAATCGACGATGATGAGGCTAGGCTGCAGCTTATCGACGTGCCCGAAGACCCCATCCAAGTTGGACTCGGCCGCCAAATACAAAGTTTCCTGCAAGGCGCCGGTGCGCTCGGCGCGGGAGCGGACTTGGCCGGCGGATTCCTCGGCCGTCGCGTAGAGCACGGTGCGGCCGAGCTGTGCCCACCGCGAGGCTACTTCCAGCAGTAGCGTGGATTTGCCCACGCCGGGCTCGCCGGCCATAAGCACCACCGAGCCCGGCACGATGCCGCTTCCCAGCACGCGATCCAACTCGCCGATACCGGTGCGCACCGTCTTTGTTGCCTGCGCCCCAATCTTGGTAATCGGCTGTGCCGGACTCGACGGGGCTACGCCCTTGCTTGCCGACGCCCCTGGCACCGCCACCACCGGTGCCTTTTCCTCCAGCGTGCCCCACGCACCGCAGTCCGGGCATCGCCCGAGCCATTTGGGCGAGACGTAGCCGCATTCGGAACAGGTATGGATGGGGCGGGTTTTCTTGGCCATGGCTTCTAGCCTAAAACACACAGACGCTCCCAGCCCGAAACGGGCTGGGAGCGGGGCTGGAAAGTAGTGTGGCTTAGTTCTTCGGAGCCTCGGAGGTGTAGCCCTCGGAGGACTCGACGTCGCGGTCGAACTCGCCGGACTGCATCTGGGTGGCAGCGATGGTGGCGTTTACGTCGATGGAGCCATTGGAGAACTCGAAGGTAACCGGGCGGTCACCGGCGTAGCCGTAGTCATCATTCTTCAACTTGGTGGCGATGTACTGGACGGTTTCGGAATCCTGCTGGGGGTTAGCTTCCAGGTTCTTCTGAGAATCAGCGATGATGGACTCATCGCGGTGCAGCGGCTGTGGCTGCTTCATCTCAACGCGCTGGCCATCGACCTTCACGGACTCCAAGGAAATGACATCGGTGTCGTAGCCCTGGTTAATGGCGCTGAACTTCAGTGCAGCAGTGCCGTCCGGCTCTACCAGGATGGTGACATCGCGAACTGCAGCCTTATTATCTTCCGTGCTTGCAGAAGCGCCATCGACCGCAGCCACTTTTTCAGCGGTCTGGGTGACATGACCCGCCGAGCAAGAAGCCAACGCCAGAGCGGAGACGGCGGTAACGGAAATAATGGCACCGCGGCGGGCGGCGGACTTCAGGGACTGCACGTTGAGCATCCTCCATCAATTGCGATCACAGGGCTTGTCAACGCTTTAGCCTAGTCCCTTTCGCAATAAAGTACACAGTTGTCCCAAATCGGGCGGGTAGACCGTGGGGGTATACGGGGGTATCCGCAGTCGGGGCGGCCGTGCGTGATAAAATAGCGGCCTTAGTCAACCGGGATAAATCGGGAACACAAGGAGTGGCAATGGAGTATAAGGTCGGCGAGGTCGTCGTCTACCCGCACCACGGTGCGGCCGTCATCGAGGATATCGAGACCCGCGAAATGGGCGGCGAGACGCTCGAATACCTGGTGCTGCACATCAACCAGTCCGACCTGGTCGTCCGCGTGCCCATCAAGAACGCCGATAATGTCGGCGTGCGCGACGTCGTGGGCAAGGAAGGCCTAGAAAAGGTCTTTTCCGTGCTGCGTGACGAGGACGTCGAAGAGGCCGGCAACTGGTCTCGCCGTTATAAGGCTAACCAGGAGCGCCTGGCTTCCGGCGATATCAATAAGGTCGCCGAGGTCGTGCGTGACCTGTGGCGCCGCGACCAGGATCGCGGCCTTTCGGCCGGCGAGAAGCGCATGCTCGGCAAGGCCCGCACCATCCTGGTAGGTGAGCTCGCACTGGCCAAGCCGGTCGATGAGAAGAAGGCCGACACCATGATGGAAGAAATCGATGCCACCATCGAGCGCCACCGCGCCGCCGGATTGGTAGATGATAAGTCCATCACCACCGATATCGACAACGACATCGATCTCGATGACCTCTCCTTCGACGACGAAGACTAAACCGCGCGTCATCGCGCTCATCGCGGCCGCAGGCCAGGGAACTCGCCTCGGCGCCGAGGTGCCCAAAGCTTATGTCGAGCTGCGCGGCCGCACCCTCTTGGAACGCTCCGTGCGAGCATTGCTGGCCTCCGGGGTAGTCGATGAAATTATCGTCCTGGTCAGCCCGGACATGGAGGCTGAGGCCGCGCGTATTATCGGCCGCATCGACGCCGTTGGTGCTACTGACGCTGCAAGCGCCGCCCCGATTCGCCTCGTTCACGGTGGCAGCGAGCGCGCCGATTCCGTGTGGGCCGGCCTGCAAGCAATCCCGGACGAGGATGCCGTGGTGCTCATCCACGATGCGGCCCGTGCGTTGACGCCGCCGGCGATGGTGCGGGGCGTCGCCAAGCGGGTGGCGGAAGGCGCTCCCGCGGCCGTGCCGGTGGTTCCGGTGGCCGATACCATCAAGGAAGTCGCGGATGAGGCCGTGTTGAGCACCCCCGATCGCTCCCGCCTGCGCGCAGTGCAAACCCCGCAGGCCTTCCGCCTGTCCGCGCTGCGCCAGGCCAACCTCGATTATTGGGCCCAGCAGCCCGAATTTACCGCCACGGATGACGCCAGCCTCATGGAATGGCACGGCGAGCGCGTGGCAACCGTGCCGGGCGATACCCTGGCTTTCAAGATCACCACGCCCATCGATCTCACCCTGGCCCACGCCCTGACCGAGGAGACCCATGACTAATCCGATTATCCCGCGCGTTGGAATTGCCACCGACGCCCACCAAATCGAGGCCGGCAAGGATTGCTGGATCGCCGGCCTGCTCTTCGAAAGCGTTGACGGGTGCGAGGGCCACTCCGATGGGGATGTTGTAGCGCACGCGCTTGTCGACGCCCTTTTATCCGCCTCCCACCTCGGTGACCTCGGCTCCTTCGTGGGCGTCGGCCGCCCCGAATACGATGGCGTTTCCGGCGCGAAGTTGCTGCGCGAATGCCGCCAGCTCCTCGAATCTGAGGGCTTTATCATCGGCAACGCCGCCGCCCAGCTCATCGGCCAGACCCCCAAGATGGGTCCGCGCCGCGAAGAGGCCGAGGCCGTACTGAGCGAAATCCTTGGTGCCCCCGTGTCCGTATCTGCTACCACGACGGACCACCTGGGGTTCACCGGCCGTAAGGAGGGGCGTGCGGCGGTTGCTACGGCCGTCGTCTGGCGCGCCTAGCCCACCGCACTAACCCCGCGCACGCGTCAATTAGACTAAGTGGCGTGAGTACTTTGCGCATTTATGACACAGCCACCCGCAGCCAACGCGATTTCGAGCCGATTCGCCCCGGCCATGCCTCGATTTACCTGTGCGGCGCCACCCCGCAGGCCCAGCCGCACATCGGGCACCTGCGCTCCGGCGTCGCTTTCGACATCCTGCGCCGCTGGCTGCTCGCCCAAGGCTATGACGTAGCCTTGGTGCGCAACGTCACCGATATCGATGACAAAATTCTCACCAAGGCGGCCGAGAATAATCGCCCCTGGTGGGAGTGGGTATCCACGTATGAGCGCGAGTTCACCAAGGCCTATAACACCCTGGGCGTGCTTCCGCCTTCGGTAGAGCCGCGCGCGACCGGCTTTGTCACCCAGATGGTCGACTATATGCAGCGGCTTATCGACGCCGGCTTTGCCTACCCCGCCGAAGGCTCCGTCTACTTTGACGTTGCCGCATGGACCAAGGCCGAAGGCTCGGATTATGGTTCGCTGTCCGGCAACAAGGTAGAAGAAATGGAACAGGGTGAGGGCGAAGATTCGGCCAAGCGCGGCGCCCAAGACTTTGCTCTGTGGAAGGCCGCGAAACCGGGCGAGCCCAGCTGGCCCACCCCCTGGGGTGACGGCCGACCCGGCTGGCACCTGGAGTGCTCGGCCATGTCTACCTATTACCTGGGCTCTAACTTCGATATCCACTGCGGCGGGCTGGACCTGCAGTTCCCGCACCACGAGAACGAGATTGCTCAGTCGCACGCGGCCGGCGATAAGTTTGCCAACTACTGGATGCACAACCACTGGGTGACGATGTCGGGCGAGAAGATGTCGAAATCGCTGGGCAACGTGCTCTCTATTCCGAATATGCTCGAGCTGGTGCGTCCGGTGGAGCTGCGCTACTACCTGGGCTCGGCGCACTACCGCTCCGTGCTGGAGTATTCCGAAGCTGCGCTGACCGAGGCCGCCGCAGGCTACCGCCGCATCGAGGACTTCCTCGCTCACTTCGATGACCTGGAGCTAGGCGAGTGGACACAGGGCTTTGAAGACGCGATGAATGATGACATCGCGGTGCCCAAGGCTCTGGCGGAAATCCACACCACCGTTCGCGCCGGCAATAAGGCCCTTGCCGCCGGCGATGAGGCCGGGGCGCGCACGCTGGCCGGCCAGGTACGGGCGATGGCACACGTACTTGGCTTTGACCCGCTGGAGTGGGAAGATGGAGCGCAAGCTAGCGGGGCGGATGCCGCGTTGGATGCGCTGGTGCAGGCTGAACTGGAGCGGCGCACCCAGGCGCGTGCGGACAAGGACTTCGCTACTGCCGACGCCGTCCGTGACCGCCTCGCGGCCGCCGGCATCACCATCACCGATACCCCAGACGGCCCGACCTGGTCGCTGGCGCAGCGTTAAGCACTCCGAAAGGACAATAAACTATGGCACGTACCCACGGCCGCGGTGGCGCGGGAATCCGCAAGACCAATAAGAAGGGCGCAACCAAGGGCTCCGGCGGCCAGCGCCGCAAGGGCTTGGCCGGCAAGGGCCCGACACCCAAGGCAGAGGACCGCATTTACCACGCCAAGCACAAGGCCAAGCTGGAGCGCGACCGCCGCAACTCCGGCCGTCACCAGAAGGAGACCGCCGAGATGGTCGTGGGCCGCAACCCGGTCATCGAGTGTCTGCATGCCAAGGTTCCGGCCACCACGCTCTATATCGTGGCCGGTACCCGCAACGATAAGCGCCTGTCTGAGGCCGTGGCCATGTGCAATACCCGCAATATCCCCATCATCGAGGTGCAGCGCCACGAGATGGACCGCATGACCGGCAACGGCATGCACCAGGGCATCGGGCTGCAGATCCCGCCGTATAAATACGCCGATGTCGACGAGCTCATCTCCCGTGCGGCCGAAAGTGCCCGTCCGGGCATGTTCGTCATCTTGGATAACATCACCGACCCGCGCAACCTCGGCGCGGTGATTCGCTCTGTGGCAGCTTTTGGTGGCGACGGCGTCATCATCCCAGAGCGCCGCTCCGCATCCGTGACTGCCGTGGCGTGGCGTACCTCGGCCGGCACGGCGGCGCGCCTGCCGGTCGCCCGCGCGACGAATATCACCCGCACCGTACAGCAATTCCAAAAGAGCGGCTACCAGGTCGTCGGCCTAGATGCCGGCGGCGAGCACACGCTGGATACATATAACGGCGCGACGGACCCCGTGGTCATCGTCATCGGTTCCGAGGGCAAGGGGATTTCTCGCCTCGTGCGGGAAAACTGCGACGTCATCATGTCCATCCCTATGACGGATTGGGTCGAGTCCCTCAATGCTTCCGTCGCGGCCGGTTCTGTGCTTTCCGAATTCGCACGCCAGCGCCGCGCGGCCCAGTAGTCTCTAGCGAGAGTTTCTAGCCGCCTTCTGCCCAGGGCGGCAGCCACCTAATGGTGCCATTCACCCGGGCCAAGCGGCCGCGAACTGGCGGGGCGTTGGGGTCATCGTCGTTGACGCCGTTGTGGTACGGGCAGGCGATGGTGAGGTTTTCGGGGTTTGTCTCGCCGCCGTGGCGCCAGGCGGTGAGGTGGTGGACTTGGCATTCGTCGGCGGGATAATTGCACTGGGGCCAAGGACAAGTGGGATTTTCCGCGGCCGCCATGGTGCGCTGCTTGGGTGAGGCGAGCCGCTCCGTGCGATACAGATTCACCGGGCCTTTAACGGGATGGATGAGGGTGACATAGCCATGCTCGGTAAATGCGCGGCGCACGAGGTCTGCGCCGGTCATCCGGGCGCCATTGGTGAGCTGCAGTGTCACGTCATCGCCCGCGCAGTCGACGACGCGGTCGAGCTCGTCCAAGCGCAGCACCACATTGGTGGTCACGGACGCACCGGAGGCGGCGGTCTTGCCCTGGAAAATCTTGCGCACCGAATCTAGCGGGGCATCTTTATCCAGTGCGGCATGCATATCCGCAATATCGGCGGATTTGCCGGTAATCGTCATAGTCCAGGGGCCCTCGGCGCGGCGGTAGAGCTTGACACCGGGTGTGCGCTGCGGCGGGCCTTTAATCTCGCGCACGCGTTTATGCCCCCGCTTTTCGACGTCCGAGGCATCCTCCTTCATCCCACACAACTCCCGACGCAGCGCCCAGGCCTGACGCTTATTTCTCAGCCGAGTGGCGTAGCGCTCGATGGCCAGCAGCGCGGTAAGGCTGTGCCCATTGGTGCGAGCGGCGGCGATGGATTCGCGCTGGAGGCGGCTAAACGCGGTTGGGCCGAAGTAGGTATCGGCGAGGGCGAGCAGGCGGGTGGCGGTGGTATCGGGACAGCCGGCGTCGATAAGCGCGCGCTTGGAAAGGCCGTGGCAGTCGGCGATGATGTCCATGCCGGCGGCTAGGCCTGTCAAGAAAGTGTGCAGCGCGTTCATGGCTCCACACATTAGGTGCGGGACGCGACCAGAGGCGAGGGATAAGGCGCGCCGCTGTGGATAACTAGGACTGCGCGGTGCCGAGTCCGAAAAAGTCGCGGACCTTATCCACAGCGCGGAAGGAATCTGTATTGGGGCCTATGCGCGGGTCGGTTCTCATGCTAGAGGGAATCACGTGGCCAAGGCCCTCCATGGTCCATAGTTCGACGGGAAAATCGCCGGCGTATTCGGTGGCGGTGACATCCGGGGCGGGGTGGTAGTCGCGCGGTGGCTGGCAGCCATTGGCCAACGCAAAGTACTCCGCGGTGGCAGGAGCGGAGAGCACGCGGCCGCGGGTGCGCTCGGCGTCCAGCCCGGCCACACCGCCTTCATAAGGCGCATATGGGTCCGCGGTGCCGTGGAAAAACAGCAGCGGCGTGGGCCGGTAGCCATCCGGGTTGCTGGGCGCGTGGTTATCGCCCTCGCCCAAGGTGGAGGCGAAGATGCAGGCGCGGGTGAGGGTAAAGGGAGCGTCGAAAAGCAGGCGGAGCACCATCTGACCGCCATTGGAATAGCCGCAAGCAAAGGTGCGCGCGGTGCCGAACTCGCACTGCATAGCTTCAACGAGATACGTGGCGAAGGCGATGTCATCAACGTTCTCCGTGCGGGCGGTGACCGGTAGGATGCTGCGGCAATCATTGAAATGGCGATCCACGCCGTCGGGGTAGACGAGGATGGTGTTGGTGGCATCGGCAAGCTCGTCGAAGGTGCCATTGGTAAAGCGGCGCATCACGTTGCCGGATTGCAACGAGCCGTGGAAGAAGAGCAGCAGGTCCGGGTGCGGGCCGGGATTATCCGGCGTGATGATGAGGAAGCGGCGGGTGCGGCCATCCACATCCGCGGTGCGGCGGTGTACGTGCATAGCCGCCCAGTTTAGTCGGCGTGGTGCTCCTCGGCCGTGGTGTGGCAGTCGGCGTGGAAGCGTTTAGCGGCGACCTCGTCGCGCACTGCGCTTTTATTGCGCCGCCAGCCGATGAGCCGGCACACCAGATAGATGACAAAGGAAATGGTGGTGACGAAGACCGAGACCGGAAGACCAGGCGCGAGCGATAAGATGAAGCCGCCTACGGCCGACACCTCGGCGAAAATGGTGGCCCACATGACCGCGCGCAGGGGCGAGGAAGTAACCTGCACGGCCGCTGCGCCGGGGGTGATAAGCAACGCCATGACAAGCAGCGAGCCGACGATTTGTACCGACTGAGCGGCCGCGAGCCCGACGAGTACGGCGAAGGCGACCGAAATAAAACGGGTCGGCACGCCGGCCGCCTGGGCCATAACTGGGTCGGCCGAAGCGAAGAGCATGGGGCGCCACAGGATGGCTACGGCGGCGAGGATGACTACGGTGGTTGCGGCCAAAAGCCATACCGAGGCCGAGGACACGCCGACGATCTGGCCGGTCAGCAGCGTCATCGCGGTATTCGCGTTGCCCGGATAGAGGTGCAGAAATAGCACCGACAGTCCTAGGCCAAAGCTCATGACCACGCCGATGGCGCTGTCTTGCTGGCCCTTAAAGCCCAGTACGGCGAGGATGATGGCGGCCACGATGGCCCCGGCGACCGCGCCAAAGCCTAAGTTGAGACCGAAAAGTAGTGCGGCGGAGGCACCCATGAGCGCGAGCTCGGAAGTCGCGTGGACGGAAAAGGACATCTGGCGCAGCACGATGAGCGAGGTCATCACGCCAGAAAGAATGCCCAGCAGCGCGGAGGCGATGAGCGAGGACTGTACAAAATCAACGCTCAGCAGGTACTGGGTGTCTTCTATGAAGCTAGACAACGATAAGCCTCCCATCGACGTTTAAGACGTTGACTTTGGAACCGTAGAGCTCGGAAAGGACATCGGAGCGCATGACCTCATCTACCGCGCCGAAGGTATGGCCGCCGGGAGCAAGGTAGAGCACCTTATCGGTCACTCCGAGTACCGGATTGATGCCATGGGTGACAAAGATGATGGAGGTGCCGCGCTCGCGGCGTAGCGCATCTAGCTTCTCCACGGTGTCTTGCTGGCGCGCCGGATCGAGCGAGAGCAGCGGCTCATCGGCAAGGATGAGCTCTGGGTCATTGGCCAGCGCTTGGGCCTGGCGGATAAGTTGCTGCTGGCCGCCGGATAGCTGTCCTACGCGGCGGTCGCGCAGGCCGGTGGCACCTACCTCGGCGAGGAGCTCGTCGACGCGGTGGCGGGGAGGGCGGCGGCGTCGGAAAGCGCCGTGCGCAAGGGAGAGCGATACTAAGTCGCGGGCGCGCAGGGGCAGGTCGGCCGGGAACATGCGCTGCTGCGGGATGAATCCGACGCGGCAGTCCACGTCGACGCTGCCGGCCGTGAGTTTGCGGGTGCCCAAGATAGTGCCGAGCAGGGTGGATTTGCCCACGCCATTGGGGCCCAAAACGGCGATAAACTCGCCGCGGTCAACGGCGAGGTTAAGGCTGGACCACAGCGGGGCAACCGCTGCGTCATGAAATTGGATGAGCACTAGAGCTTCCCCAGGGAGTCGGTGACCTCGTCATAGTAGGTCCAGAACTCCTTGCCATCCGGCGGGGTCTCGCCGATTTCGACGATATTGACATCCGCATCCTCCGCGGCGGACTTGATACGGCCGGCGGTATCGGTTTCGGTCTGCGGGTTAAAGATGAGAAGGTCCACCTTGTGGTCCTTGATGGCCTTGGTGAAGGCGGCAAGGTCGGCCGCGGTGGGCTCGCCCTCAGAAATGGTGGCCTTGCGGTAGCCCTCTGGGGTGACGTCCTTGCCGGAGGTGTACTTCATGATGTAGTCCGCAATCGGCTCGGTCTGGGCGTAGGAGAGATCGCCCGGTAGCTCCTTGAGCTTGTCGCGCAGCCGGTTGACGTGGGAGTCCACGCGCTCGGTGCTGGCGTGCGCATCGGTATTGAGCTCGTTGATCTGGTCCGCGATATTACCGGCGACCTCGTCGAGCGCAGCCGGGTCGTACCAGATGTGCTCGTTGCCTTCGATATTGGTGACCTTCTTTGGGTCCTTCTTGGCGGTGGCCTTGGCGGCGTCGATGGTCATGACATTGGGGTCATCGGCCAGCTTGCCGTGGTCGGTCAGCGGCAGGGCGGAGATGATGTTGTCTTGCTCGGAGACGGCCTGGTAAATCCAAGAATCGTAGCCGCCGCCGTTGACTACGAGCAGGTCCGCGTCTTCGGCCTTGGCGATATCGGCCGCGGAAGGCTCGAAGTGGTGGGGATCGACGCCATTGCCCTCCACGATGGGTTTGACCTCAATGTCCACGCCGGAGGCGGTATCGGCCACGGCTTGGGCAACATCGGCCCAGATAGAAGTGGAAGCGACGATAGAGATTTTCTTCTGAGCGCCGGGCTCGGCGGCCGAGTCTTGAGAGTCAGAGGAGGAGCAAGCGGTGGCGGTGAGGAGGAGGCCGCCGGCCGCGAGGAGGGTGGCGGTTGCGCGAAGTGAGTTATGCATAGCTCCCAGTGTGCTGTTGATGGTAATTGTTGTCAATTGAATATGTATTGAAAACGCGGCCGGGGGGTAAGCTTACGGCCATGGTGAAACGCAGCCCCACCCGCAAGACGCTGGCCTCGCTGGCCGCCGAACTGGGTGTTTCGCGCACGACGGTGTCCAATGCCTATAGCCGGCCGGACCAGCTCTCGGCCGCGACGCGCGAGCGCATTCTGGCAGCGGCGAAAGCGCGAGGGTACCCCGGGCCGGACCCCACGGCTCGTAGCCTGCGCACCCGCCGTGCGGGCGCGGTGGGCGTGCTGCTGACTGAGCACCTGTCCTATGCCTTCGAAGACATGGCCTCGGTGGATTTCTTGGCCGGCATGGCGGAGGCCTCGGCCGGCGCGCAAAGCATGCTTACCCTCATCCCGGCCGGCCCGGAGGGGGAAGCGGAAGCGACCAGCCTGGTCGGCTCGGCTGCCGTGGATGGCTTTGTGGTTTATTCCGTGGCGGCTGGGGATGCCTACCTGGAGGCGGCGCGCGGGCGCGGCCTGCCGGTGGTGGTCTGCGATCAACCGACGGATTCGGGCCTGCCTTTTGTAGGGATCGATGACCGAGCCGCGATTGCTCCGGCCGCCCGCGCGCTGGTGGAGGCCGGCCACCGCAAGATTGGCGTGCTGGCCATTCGCCTCAAACGCGAGCGCCACGATGGCCCCATTTCATGGGAGGAGTTGCAAGAGGCCGATATGCACGTGCAGCACGCCCGCGTCATGGGCGCTATGGACGTCTTTGCGCAGGCGGGGATCGCGCCGGAAACCGTGCCCGTGGTCACCCAGCACATCAATGATGCGCAAACCACGCGGGCGGCCGCGCAGTTGCTTCTCGACGCCCACCCTGACCTCACCGCAGTCCTGTGCACCACCGACTCCATGGCGCTGGGCGTGATGACCTATGCGCGCGAACGGGGCATCGATATTCCCAGTGAGCTTTCCGTCACCGGCTTCGACGGCATCGATGCGGCGCAGCGCCTTGGCTTGACGACCATCATCCAGCCCAATAAGGCCAAAGGCGCCGCCGCCGGCCACATGCTCTCTAACCTCATCGCCGCCGCGGATAATGCGGCGGCGGCCGTGCCGGCGGTGTCGCGGCGGGTACTGCGGACGAATTTCGCGGCGGGGCGGACCGTGGCACCACCGCGTTAAGTCGGGGCAGGCCGGGGTTTACCGGCTAGGCGTCGTCGCCGCGGGAGTGACCTATATGGGCCGCGCGGGCGGTGGCAAGCTCAGTGAGGAAGTGGGCGACGGCGTCGACGTCGGCAAGCTGCACTACGGCCGCCGTATCGCCCTCGCCTACCTTGACACCGACGTCCGGCGGCTGATGGAGGGCGCGGAAACCGTCCTCGTCGGTGACATCATCGCCCAAAAAGACCATGGCAGTGGCGCCGGTACGCTCGCGTAGCTCGTCTAACCACGTGCCCTTGGTGGCCTGAGTGGCAGAAAACTCCACGACGGACTTACCGGCCGTGCGTGGGAAGCCGCCCGGATCGAGTGCGAGACCGGCTTCATAAGCCTGGGCGGCCGCCTCAGGATCGGATTCCTCGAGCGCCCGCAGGTGCAGTACGCGCTGGAACGGCTTGACCTCGATATCCGCGCCTGGGAAGCGCTCCATAATTGCGCGGATCTCGGTTTCCTTGGCGGTCAGATGCTCGCGCATCGCGGGAGTTAGATCCGTTTCTTCCCAAGAGGATTCGGCGCCATGGGATCCGCCGAATAGCACGGGCTCGCGCAGTGGACACACGCGCTGCAGGCCAGCGAGGTGCCGGCCGGACAGCACGGCCGCGGTGGTATGCGGCAGGTGAGCAAGTTTATCCAAGGCGCGCAGGGAGTCTTGGTTCATCTCGACGTCGTAGATGGCCGTGGCAAAGGGGGAGAGCGTGCCGTCAAAATCCGAGACCACCGCGAGGTGCTCGGCGGCGGCAAGGGCCTTGATGGTGGTGGAAAGCGTCATGGCTTCCAGCCTACGTATTTAATTGCCGAGGGAAACCAATTTGATAGACGGCGAGTCTACCTCGTCTGTAACCAGCTCTAAGACCAGCTGGTTATTGCTATTGACGGTGTAGTGGAAATCGCGGCCAGCGGATATCAAGTTGCGCAGCAGGTTATCGGCCCACACGGACGCGCCATGGCAATCCTGGGCGGTCTCGTCATAATCCACCTCATCAAAGTGCAGGCGGTTGCCATCCTGGATATTTTGGCGCTCCTCATCGGCGGAATAGGTCACCTTTCCCACCATTTGGGTGCAGCCGGTGGTGCCTACCAGCGTAGATTCACCAAAGCTCAACGTGGGTGCCTGCGGGATGGATTCCGGGATGGTAGAGGCAGCATCCGGGGTGGTGTTGATGGAGACTACCTGCCACTGCTTATCCAGGATCTGCTCATCACCAGGGGCCTGGGGCTCTTCTTCGCCGGAGCCGCAGGCAACGAGCAGCGTGGCGGCGCACGCAGCGGCGAGCGGAGTAATGAGGCGGTTACAGCGAGGCATCATGCGCCAGCCTCCTCGGCGTCGGCATGGCGCAGGCAGCTCAGGAAGGACTGGGACCATAGCTGTACGTCGTGCTCAGTGACCTGCTGGTGCATGGTAAGCATGCGCTGGGACATGGCAGAGGGGGCATCGTCAAGTGCGGTGAGCGCATTGAGCAAGGCGGCCTTGACGGACTCGATATCGAAGGGATTGCACAGGTAGGCCTGGCTGAGCTCATCGGCAGCGCCGGCAAACTCAGAGAGCACTAGCGCGCCCGAACCATCGTCGTGGCAGGCCACGTATTCCTTGGCCACCAGATTCATGCCATCCTTGAAGGGGGTGACCAGCATGACATCGGCCATGCGGTAGTAGCAGCGCAGGAGGCTCTTGGCTACGCCCCGGTGCTGATAGTGCACCACTGGGTGGCCCACGCGGGCAAAGCGCCCGTTGATGCGGCCTACGGCTTCTTCGACTTTGGAGCGGGTGGCCTTGTAATGATCAAGTCGCTCGCGCGACGGCGTGGCCAGCTGCACCATTGCTACTTCTTCCGGGTCGAGTGCTCCGGACTCCAGCAGCTCCTCAAAAGCAGTCAGCCGCTGCAGGATGCCCTTGGTGTAATCGAGGCGATCCACTCCCAGGATAATGCGCTGGGGCGAGCCCAGCTCTTCGCGCAGCTTGGCGACGTCCCGCTCATCCTCCGCAGTGAACCTGGCAAAGTCCTTCGCGGCGATAGAGATGGGAAAAGCCCCCACGCCGATGGTGCGTCCCTGCGGTAGGTGAATATGTGCGGTGACCTCGCGGGTACTGGCCTCGCCTTCCACGTCGAGGCCGTGGCGGCGGGCGAGTTCCAGGAAGTTGCGGGCATTGGCCTCCAAGTGGAAGCCAATGAGATCCGCGCCGAGCAGCCCGCGCACGAGTTCCTCTCGCCAGGGCAGCTGACGGAAGAGATCGGCAGAAGGGAAGGGGATGTGCAAGAAGAACCCGATGGTGAGATCGGGGCGCTTTTGGCGCAGGATGCCGGGCAAAAGTTGTAGCTGGTAGTCCTGGACCCACACGGTGGCACCCTCGGCGGCGACCTCGGCTACCTCATCTGCAAAGCGCAGGTTGACCTCGCGATAGGCGTGCCACCAATCGCGGTCGTAGGTAGGGGTGACGATGAGATCGTGGTAGAGCGGCCACAGGGTGGCATTGGAAAAGCCCTCATAAAAGCCCTCGAAATCGGACTCGGTGAGCTTGACCGGATGCAGCAGCACGCCGGCATCGGTGCGGAAGGGCTCAGGTGCGGTGTCAGTCACGCCGGGCCACCCTACCCAGCAGCCCTGATGGGACTCCAGGACCGGGGACAAGGCGGTGACCAGTCCGCCTGGCGAGGGTGTCCACGTATGGCTGCCATCGGGCCGGGTTTCTAGATCAACCGGCAGGCGGTTGGCCACCACCACGAAGTCATTGCCATGCTCACTCATGGTGCAAGAATAACTTAAGACTTCTTAGCAGACTTCTTTGTTGCCTTCTTAGAGGCCTTCTTCGTCGCTTTCTTCGTGGCCTTCTTGGTCGACTTCTTTGTCGATTTCTTGGTGGACTTTTTGGTCGACTTCTTCGTGGACTTCTTGCTGGATTTCTTGGTCGACTTCTTCGGGGCGGCATCGGCCTGCTCCGCCAGAACCTTCTTGTGTACCAAGCCCTTGGGCTCCACGCCCAGCATGGACATCAGGGTCACGCCGTCGAGGAAGTCTTGGGCGTAGGTGGCCACGATGCGGCGGGCTGCGCGGGAGGTCTCCTCCTCAAGGGCGTGATTCTGGTCAGCCTGTGGGTGGGTGTCTTGGACCTTGGGTGGCACGACGTGTCCTCCTGAACGTTGTGAAAACTACTTAAGCGCTTGCAAGAAAAGCTATCAGAGCAAATATTGTACGCTACCGGCGGCGTTTAAGACCGCTCGGGTCCGGATTCGGTGCCCGGCTGCTCCGGTTTTTGGGCACGAAACGTTTCGGTGCCCGGCACGGTATAGGTGGTCTTCTCGTGCTGCTGCGGCTGCGCCGGCCACTGAGAATCCTCCGGCCACAGGTCCGCGGCGGAGCGGGTATGCGGCCCGTGGTTTTGGGCCTCGTGGCGCGGGTGCTGCTGCGGCGGCTTCGGCCCGAGCTTGGGTGGTAACTCCGGGCGATTGACGCGCGGGGCAAATGGGGACATCGGCACACGCGGGATTCGCGGGGCCTTGCGGGCCAAGTGCGTGGCCTTGTGGAAGGAGAAGCGGCCGATGCGCTTGAAAGCGGAGTAGGGGCGGAAGTACTGCGGGCGGCGCAGGCGGCGGGCCACGCGCTCGCCCAGTACTACGCCGGCGGCCAGGGCGCCGGAGATGGCCAGGGCCATTGCCATGTTGGTAAAGCCGGTAATCATCTGCTCATTGAGCGAGGCGTACATGCCGCGGTAGAGCATGAGGCCGGGGAGCATCGGCGTATAGCCCACGATCATGGTGATAAGCGGCGGGATGCCCCAACGGCGCGACATCAAGCCGCCGGCCAGGCCGACGACCACAGCGGACAGGCCCGAGGCAATCACCGGGCCGATGCCAAACGGCACCACCACGAAGTAATAGAAGATCATGCCGGCCGCGGCGGTAAGCCCCGACATGGTGATCTCGATCCAGGCAGCCCCGCAGGCTAGCGCAAAGGCGGCGGAGCCGGTGCCACCGAGCACCACCAGCAGCGGAATCTCGTGGTAGACCGGCGGGGCCAGCGTGGCCAGCGGCGGCAGGTTAAAGCCCAGCGAATCAGCCAGCTGGATGCCCACGCCCACGCCAGCGATGATGGCGCCGGTAGATAGCAGCGCCTCAAAGAAGCGGGCGGAGGAGGTTACGGGGGCGCGCGTGATGCCGTCGACCAGCGATTGCACCAAGGTTAGACCCGCTACCAGCACGATGATGCCGGAGGCGATGATCTGTGCCGGCGAGAAATTAATGCCGAACGAGGCCGCCACGTTGTACAAAATGGCGGCAGGGAAGACAGCGAAGAAGCCACCGACCACATTCTGATAGAAGGGCGGCAAGCGATAGTTGGCCAACCAAGCGTTCAGACCCATGATGAAGGCGGAAACCACAAAGGCCACCACGCCGACGAGCAGATCGCCGCCGAGCATCATGGAAATCAGGCCACCCATCGCGCCCCAGCCGAGCATGACCGTGGCCGGCTTATAAGGGGCGGGCATGCGGTCAATCTCGTCGAGGCGCTGCTCCGCCATGGCCGGTGGCATCTGGCCGGAGTGGATAGAGCGAATGAGCTTATCGACGGCCGAGAGCTTGGAAAAATCCACGCCAATGCTCGGCACCACACGGAAGACGTGCAGGTTTTGGCGCTGCTCGCCGGTGCCGATGGTGGTGTGGATGGTGATGGTATTCATCAAGATATCCACGTGGCAGTAGTGCAAGCCATAGGAAGATGCCGCCAGGTGTACCTGGGCGCGGGCATCCGAGTTAGCCGTACCGGCGCCGATGAGGATTTCACCAATGCGGGCGGCGATCTCCATGACGCCGGTGACTTGAGCGGCATCATGGAGATCGATCGGGGCGAGTGGCGATGGCGGCGGTGCGGCTTTAGCCGCGTCGATGATGGCTACTTGGCCCGAGGAAGCGCGCAGGCGCTCCCGCATAGCGGACAAAAATGACACGGAAATAACCCTCGAAAAAGCGCTGAGAAAGTGGGATAGATTCTGCCTGAACTTTAGCCCCTGTACCCTGTCAATGCATAGATGGGGGACCGGCTTTCCCTTTAGCGTTGGTGCTCGGGTACTATGCAACGAGCGGGATATCTCCCGCGGTGCTGGAGTGGCGCAATTGGTAGCGCAACGCACTTGTAATGCGTAGGTTGCGAGTTCAAGTCTCGTCTCCAGCTCAAAAGGAGGCTGGGTCCAGCGTGGGCCTAGCCTTCGTGGTGTTTTGTGGGGCATCAATAAGCCCAAAAAGCCGGTCAACCATGCGTTGGCGGTTAGCGGGGGAGAGCTTGCGCTGGTTGAGGTGATCGTGCACCCACAGCCCCGTACTAAGCAACATGACGAGCAGGTCATCCTCGTCGGTCTCGGCGGCGGAGGGATCCACCATCCACCGTGCATCCACATCTGCCCATTGGGCAGAAAAATCTGGGTGAGTCTGGGAGTGCACACACATCAGCAGCTTGACGAGCGGATCCTTTTTGCCCATGGAGAGCACCAAGGCGCGGGAGCGCTCGGCCAAGCTGAGCTCGCTGGCAGGGTGGCCGCCGGCTAGTTGCTCGAGCTCTTCTTCCCAGCGCTCAGCGCAAAAACGGTGACAATCTACCAGCAGGTTGTGGCGGGTAGGAAAGTGGTAGATGAGACCGGACTTGGACATGCCGGTCGCCTGCGCAAGGGAGTCATAGGTAAGGCCGGAGACATCCTCGGCGGCGATGATATCGAGCGCGGCTTCAAGGGCTGCGGTCTTTTTGTTGATTCGCGGCATGGGGATCTCCTGATTTGGGGTTATCGCGGAAGCACCAGGCGGTTATCGCGGCTAGGAGTAAGGCGAAGCAAGCCAGGCCACCGATGGTGGAAAGATACCCGGCATTGTAGGCGCTGGCGGCGGTCGCGTGGGAAGCGGGGTGATGCAGCGCGTCGGTTCCTAGTTCTGCGAGGTGAGGTGGGAGTTCGCGGGCCATGAGTAAAGGCACGAGGGTTCCGGTCAGGGCAATGGAAATCAGGGTGCCAAATTCATAAGAGACCGCCTCTACGCCAGCGGCCATGCCGGTGCGGTGGAGGGGCGCGGCATTGATGATGGCGGTTGAGGATACGGACATGGCAAGGCCCGCGCCTAGGCCGGTGAGGACGAGGGCGACAACGAGTAGGGCAAGCGTCTCGCCTCGGGTTGCGAGCAGCAGGGTCATGCCGGTGGCCATAAGGAGGAATCCGCCGCTTATGAGCGGGAGGAATCCCAGGCGATGCAATGTGGCGCCGCCCAGGATGGAGGTAGGGATGGCAGATAGCGCCATGGCGGAGATGATAAGGCCGGCGTGGAGGGGTGAGAGGGCGTCGACAAGCTGCAGCTTTTGGGTGCTGAGTAGCTCCAGGCCGGACATACCGAACATGGCGCCGCCGGCCGCTAAGGCCCCGCCGCTGAAGACGCGGGAGCCAAAGATGTCGAAGGTCAGAAGGGGATCTGACAAGCGGGTCTGGCGGTGGGCAAAGGCGAGCGCGCCGCAGACGAAGACGGCAGCCGCAGCGACGCTCACCGGCCACGCGTGTGGCAGGGATTTTATGGCCAATACCAGGCTGGTAAGAGTGATAAGGGAATACAGGGACGAAGGAAAGTCCCAGTGTTTAAGGGGATTTGGGGCGTTTGGCGGAGCTAGGAGCAAGGTCAACGCGAGGGCAAGGGCCACGACCGGGACATTGAGTAGGAATACTGAGCCCCACCAGAAGTGCTCCAAAAAGAAGCCGCCCACGGTGGGGCCGGCCGCCGCGCCGATGACGGCGACGGAACCCCAAATGCCAATGGCCGTGTTGCGCTCCACCTCATCGGGAAAGGTAAGGCGGATAAGCGCAAGGCTCGATGGCATCATGATGGCGGCGCCGCAGCCAAGGAAGGCCCGGCTTAGGACCAGCGTCCAGGCGCTGGGGGAATAGGCGGCGAGTAAGGAAGCGCCGCCAAAAATGGCCAGACCGATGAGGAACATTCGCCGGTGGCCGGTGCGATCACCTAGCGTGCCGGTACCGAGAAGGAGACCGGAGAGTACCAACGCGTAGGCGTTGATAATCCATAGTTGCTGGGTATCGGTGGTATGCAATTGCTGCGATAGCTGCGGCAATGCGGTGTAGAGGATGGAATTATCCAGCCCAACCATGAGTAACCCCAGAGAGATGACGGCGCAGAAAGACCACCGCTGCGCGGCCGTGGAGGCCGGAGCGGTAAGGCTTCGTGCGCGGGGCGGGTGGATACTCATAGCAGAGTAAACAGTACCGAACGGTCGTTATAGTTTACAGTCAAAGATAGGTTAGTATTACCTTCCTCACAGCTGGGGACACTGTGTGAGTGTATAGGAGAATAGTGGACTTTCCTGCGGTGTAAGTAGCACAGTGGTATTAGCACCAATTAAGAGTTAAGGATGATAATTAATGGCACGTAACTATGCAGAACAGCTAGTTGACACCCTAGAAAAGCAGGGGGTCGAGCGCATTTATGGCCTGGTCGGTGACTCTCTGAATCCGATTGTGGATGCAGTTCGTCGCTCCTCCATCGAGTGGATTCACGTCCGCAATGAGGAGGCTGCAGCCTTCGCCGCTGAGGCAGATTCCCTGACCACCGGCAAGCTGGCAGTATGTGCTGCATCCTGCGGTCCGGGCAACACTCACCTCATCCAGGGCCTGTATGACGCCCACCGCAACGGCGCCAAGGTTCTGGCACTGGCTTCCCATATTCCATCCCGCCAGATCGGCTCCAAGTTCTTCCAGGAGACCCACCCAGAGGCAATCTTCCAGGAGTGCTCTGGTTATTGCGAGATGGTCAATTCCGCTGAGCAGGGCGGTGTTGTCCTGCACCACGCCATTCAGTCCACCATGGCGGGCAACGGTGTTTCCGTGCTGGTCATCCCGGGCGACGTCTCCATGCAGGACGCCGACGATGACTCCTTTGTGGAGTCCAAGATCTCTACCGGTCGCCCGGTTGTCTTCCCAGACCCAGCCGAGGCTGCGGCCCTGACCCAGGCCATCAACGAGGCTAAGACTGTCACCCTCTTCGTTGGCGCTGGCGTCAAGGATGCCCGCGAACAGGTGCTGAAGCTGGCGGAGAAGATTAAGGCTCCTATCGGCCACGCCCTGGGTGGCAAGATGTACATCCAGTACGAGAACCCATTCGATGTGGGCATGAACGGCCTGCTGGGCTACGGCGCAGCACACGAGGCCACCCACGAGGCTGACCTGCTCATCCTGTTGGGCACCGACTTCCCGTACAACGACTTCCTGCCGGATGCCAATGTGGCACAGGT
Organism: Corynebacterium sp. LaCa54; assembly: GCF_046717495.1. Taxonomy (NCBI): domain Bacteria; kingdom Bacillati; phylum Actinomycetota; class Actinomycetes; order Mycobacteriales; family Corynebacteriaceae; genus Corynebacterium; species Corynebacterium sp. LaCa54. The sequence goes on along the minus strand of NZ_CP177115.1, from coordinate 2,074,039 downwards.
GGACATCAACGGCTCCCACATCGGCCGCCGCACCAAGATTTCTTATCCGGTTACCGGCGATGTAGCCGCTACCATCGAGAACATCCTGCCGCACGTGGATGAGAAGAAGGACCGCTCCTTCTTGGACAAGATGCTCAAGAAGCACTACGGCAAGCTGGAGCACGTCGTGGAGGCCTACACCTCCAACGTGGAAAAGCACACCCCGATCCACCCAGAGTACGTTGCAGACCTCATCGATAGGAACGCGGATGAAGATGCCATCTTCACCGTCGATACCGGCATGTGCAACGTGTGGGGCGCTCGCTACATCACTGCCAACGGCAAGCGCGAGCAGATTGGCTCCTTCCGCCACGGCACCATGGCCAACGCCCTGCCACAGGCGCTGGGTGCACAGGCCGCTAACCCTGGTCGCCAGGTCATCACCTTCTCCGGTGATGGCGGGCTATCCATGCTGATGGGTGAGCTGCTGACCGTAAAGCTCCACAACCTGCCTATCAAGATGTTCGTATTCAATAACTCTTCCCTGGGCATGGTCAAGCTGGAGATGCTGGTGCAGGGTCTACCGGAGCACGAGACCGACCACGAGTCTGTCAACTTTGCCAAGATTGCAGAGGCTTCCGGTATCAAGCACTTCCGCATCGAGGATCCGAAGGAAGCTCCGGAGCAGATCAAGAAGGCGTTAGCCTACAACGGCCCGGCTCTTATCGACGTCGTTACTGACCCCAACGCCCTGTCCCTGCCACCAACGCTGACCATCGAGCAGCTCATGGGCTTCTCCAAGGCCGCAACCCGCACCGTTCTGGACGGTGGTGTGGGCCAGATGATCACCATGGCAAAGTCCAACCTGCGCAACATCCCACGCCCGCAGGACTTCTAAATAGCGCGCCGCGTTAGTTACCACGCTCTTCCTCACTAGGGGAGGGGCGTGGTTTTCTTTTGCGGCGACCAGGGCGAGCATCTATGTTCACAGGATTCAGCCAGAAACTCTTCAGTAGGCTGGGAAGCAAGCGTGTCATGATTGCGTGATAGAAATTCGCAACCTTTAAGGGAGTCTGAGGAGAACATGGAAGACAAAAAACTCGCCAAGGTTCTTGTCGTCGATGACGAGCCCAATATTGTGGAGCTGCTCACCGTATCGTTGAAGTTCCAGAACTTCGAGGTCTTCAGCGCCAATTCCGGCCACGAGGCGCTGCGCGTAGCCCGTGAGGTAAACCCTGATGCCTACATCCTGGACGTGATGATGCCGGGCATGGACGGCTTCGAGCTGCTAGGAAAGCTGCGTCAGGAGGGGCTGGACGGCCCGGTGCTGTACCTCACGGCAAAGGATGGGGTGGACCAGCGCATCCACGGCCTGACCATCGGTGCGGATGATTATGTGACCAAGCCATTTAGCTTGGAAGAGGTCATCACCCGCCTGCGCGTCATCATGCGCCGCGGTGGTGCGGCGGAAGAATCCACCAACGACGCCACCATGAGCTACGCAGATTTGACGCTTAATGATGACACCCATGAGGTCACCAAGGCCGGTGAGCTCATCGAGCTTTCCCCCACCGAGTTCAATCTGCTGCGCTACCTCATGCAGAACAAAGAAGTGGTGCTGTCTAAGTCCAAGATTTTGGATAACGTGTGGCACTACGATTTCGGCGGCGATGGCAACGTGGTCGAGTCCTATATCTCCTACCTGCGCCGCAAGATTGATACGGGCGATACCCAGTTGATCCACACCGTGCGCGGCGTGGGTTATGTACTGCGCACCCCGCGCTCCTAAAGTGCTGTGGTAATGGAAGATTCACAGGAGACCCAGGGCCAGGCGCCTGCGCCAGCGGCAGCGCGCCCGCAATCCATGTGGCATGAAGGCCTAGGGCAAGACGAGGGGGAGGACAAGTCCTCCAAGCGGCGGATGTTTTCCCAGATTCCGCAGGCAATGCCGCTGCGTACGTGGTTGGTCATCCTCCTTGTCGTAGTCTCTGGGCTGGGTATTACAGGCTCGTCCTTTGCGGTGAACTCCATTATGCGCAATGTGCTCTTTAATAACGTCGATGATGAGCTGCGCTCCGCATCGACTACGTGGGCACGCGATATCAGCAATGACTTCTTTATCGGTGATCACACTAAGCGCCCGCCTACCGAATACGTGGTGCTGAACTACCTGCCCAATGGCACCATCCGCTATTCGGGGCCGTCTTCGACCACACCGAATGCGGAGAATATCCCGCTTGGCGGCTATCCCACCACCGTTGGGTCCATCGAGAACAATACCAAGTGGCGCGCGCTGGCTTTTGCGGATTCTAATGGCGTCATCACGGTCATCGCTAAGGATATGACCCATGAAAAGGAAATCCTGCACGGCCTGGCGATGGTGCAGGTGACCATCGCCGCCATCGCCTTGGCCGCCATTGCGGCCGTGGGTTTCTGGTTTATCCGCAGGGCGTTGCGGCCGCTGCGGGTGGTGGAAAAGACGGCGTCGGAAATCGCGGCGGGCGACCTGGACAAGCGCGTTCCCAAGTGGCCGCTGCATACCGAGGTGGGCCAGCTGGCCGCCGCGCTCAATATTATGCTGGGGCAGCTACAGCGCTCCGTCGTGCGTGCGCAGGACAAAGAGGAACAAATGCGCCGCTTCGTAGGTGATGCCTCGCACGAGCTGCGCACGCCGCTTACTAGCCTGCGCGGCTATACCGAGCTTTATCGCTCCGGTGCCACCAAGGACGTGGACATGGTCTTTTCTAAGATCGATGATGAATCGAAGCGCATGTCCCTGCTGGTGGAGGATTTGCTGGCGCTTACCCGCGCCGAGGGTACACGCCTCGACCTGCGTCCGGTGGATCTATTGGAACTGGCCCTGTCCGTAGGCTCGTCCGCGCGTGCGGCCTTCCCCGGCCGCGAGATTTCGGTGGCCAATGATGCCAAGTCCATCCCCGTGGTCAATGGTGATGCCAGCCGCCTGCACCAGGTGCTGCTTAACCTAGTGACCAATGGCATCCGCCACGGCGGCGAGGGGGCCACGGTGACGCTGCGCCTGCGCCGTGAAGCCAATGACGTGCTGATCGATGTCATCGATGATGGCAAAGGCATGTCCAAAGAAGATGCGGCGCATATCTTCGAGCGCTTCTACCGCGCGGATACCTCGCGCACCCGCGATACCGGCGGTTCCGGCTTGGGCTTGGCCATCGTGCACTCCCTAGTGGAACAGCACGATGGCAGCATTAGCGTCGACTCCGAGCTCGGCCGCGGCACCACCTTTACGGTGCGCCTGCCCGCGCTTGCCGACGCCCCCTCTGAGTCCTAGTCCTCCTCCCGAAAGCCTTCCTCGTTGCAGCCCAGGTGCTGGCGGATGCGGGCGGCCGCCTCATCCATCGCGGCATCGTCGGTGTTATCGGCGTCGAAGGCCTTGGCAAAGTCATACTCTTCCATCTTCTCGGTAGGGAAGAGATGGATGTGGGTATGCGGGACGTCGAATCCGGCGATGATATAGCCAGTGCGCGGGGTATTGAACGCGGTCTTGATGGCACCGCCGATTTCCAGGGCGACCTCGTTGAGGTGGGCCCAGGTCTGCGGATCCAGGTCGGTCCACTTATCTACTTCCTCGATGGGCACGACCAGGGTGTGGCCGTAGCGCAGCGGCTCGATGGAGAGGAAAGCCACGCAGGTCTCATCGCGGTAGACAAAGCGAGCGGGTAGTTCACCGTTAATGATCTTGCTAAATACAGAAGCCATGTGTGCCAGGCTACCCGCTGGTTATGATGGTGGGCATGCGCATTCTCGTAATTGGTTCGGGCGGCCGTGAACACGCCCTTGTTAAGGGCCTGTCCGCCGACCCCCAGAGCACCGAAATCCACGCCGCGCCGGGCAGCGCGGCCATGTCCACTCTCGCCACGGTCCACCCGGAATACTCCCAGGTAGATGACGTGGATCGCATGGTAGAACTGGCCCGGGATATCGCCGCAGATCTCGTCGTCATCGGTCCCGAGGTGCCGCTCGTTGCTGGCGTGGCAGATGCCCTGCGCGCCGCCGGCATCGCGGTCTTCGGCCCCAGCAAGGAAGCAGCCCAGATCGAGGGATCCAAGGCCTTTGCCAAAGACGTTATGGAGGCGGCAGGAGTCAAGACCGCTCGCGCGGAACAGCTACGCCCAGGTGCGGCCGAGGAAGAGATTGAGGCCGCGCTCGACCGCTTCGGCCCACAGTTTGTGGTCAAAGACGATGGTCTTGCCGGCGGCAAAGGCGTGGTGGTCACCGCGGACCGCGCCGCTGCCCGCGCTCACGTAGATACCGTCCTTGCCGCCGGCAATCCGGTGCTGCTGGAGTCTTTCCTCGATGGACCTGAAATTTCGCTTTTCTGCCTGGTCGACGGCGAGACCGTCGTCCCGCTGCTGCCAGCTCAAGACCACAAGCGCGCCTATGACAACGACGAAGGCCCCAATACCGGCGGCATGGGTGCGTACACCCCGTTGCCGTGGCTGCCGGAGGAGGGCGTGCAGCGCATCGTGGACGAGGTTTGCGTCCCTGTGGCCAAGGAGATGGTGCGCCGCGGCACCCCATATTCCGGCCTGCTTTATGCCGGTTTGGCGTGGGGCGAAGAGGGCCCGGCCGTAGTCGAGTTCAACTGCCGCTTCGGCGATCCAGAGACCCAGGCCGTGCTTTCCCTTCTCAAGTCCCCATTGGCCGAGGCCCTCCACGCCACCGCGACTGGCACCCTGGCCGAGCTCGCGCCGCTGGAATGGGAGGATGGCTTCGCCGTTATCGTAGTCATGGCGGCCGAAGGCTACCCGGCCTCCCCGCGCAAGGGCGATGCCATCTCTGGCGCCGCCTTGGACGATCCGCAGCGCGTCCTCCATGCCGGCACCGTGCATACCGATGGCGCCTACCGCACCGCGGGCGGCCGTGTGCTTAGCGTGCTGGGCAAGGGCTCCACGCTGGGCGAGGCACGTGCCGACGCCTACGCCACCGTCGACGGCATCGAGTTTGCGGGTGGTTTTGTCCGCCGAGACATCGGCAAGCGAGCAGAAGACGGTGAGATTTCTCTCTAACCCTTCACCCCGCGGTGGGGCAGGCATGGAATAATAGTCACGTGGCTGAAAAGAAGAAGATTTCCAACGTCCTGTCCTCCCGCTATGCCTCCGCAGAGCTGTCCAATATCTGGAGCCCGGAGCATAAAATCATCCTGGAACGCAAGCTCTGGATTGCGGTTATGCGCGCCCAAAAGGATTTGGGCGTAGACATCCCCTCCAAAGTCATCGATGCCTACGAGGCCGTGGTGGAAGACGTGAACCTCGAGTCCATCGCGGAGCGCGAGCGCGTCACCCGCCACGATGTGAAGGCCCGCATCGAGGAGTTCAATGCGCTGGCCGGTTACGAGCACATCCACAAGGGGATGACCAGCCGCGATCTCACCGAGAACGTGGAACAGCTGCAAATCCACACCTCGCTGGAGATCATCCGCGATAAAGCCATCGCCGTGGTCTCCCGCATCGGCCGTCACGCCGCCGAGTACCAGTCCCTGGTTATGGCCGGCCGCTCCCATAACGTGGCCGCGCAGGCTACTACCCTGGGCAAGCGCTTTGCTACGGCCGGCGACGAGATGTTGCTGGCCATAGAGCGCGTCGAAGATCTTCTTGCGCGCTACCCGCTGCGCGGCATCAAGGGGCCAATGGGCACCTCCCAGGACATGCTGGATCTCATGGGCGGCTCCGAAGACAAACTTGCCTCCCTAGAGACCGCCATTGCGGATTACCTGGGCTTCCACCGCATCTTCAACTCCGTGGGCCAGGTCTACCCACGCTCCCTCGACTTCGACGCCATCTCAGCCCTGGTGGAGCTCGGCGCCGCCCCGTCCTCGTTGGCCACCACCATCCGCCTGATGGCCGGCAATGAGACCGTCACCGAAGGCTTCAAGGAAGGCCAGGTCGGCTCTTCTGCCATGCCGCACAAGATGAACGCCCGCTCCTGCGAGCGCGTTGGCGGCCTGCAGGTCATCCTCCGCGGCTACCTCACCATGGCCGCAGACCTGGCCGGCCAGCAGTGGAACGAAGGCGATGTCTTCTGCTCCGTCGTCCGCCGCGTCGCGCTTCCCGACGCCTTCTTTGCCCTCGACGGCCAATTCGAAACCTTCCTCACCGTCCTCGACGAGTTCGGCGCCTTCCCCGCCATGATTGACCGCGAATTGGAGCGCTACCTGCCCTTCCTGGCTACCACCCGCATCCTCATGGCGGCCGTGCGCGCCGGCGTGGGCCGCGAGACCGCCCACGAGGTCATCAAGGAAAACGCCGTAGCCGTTGCGCTCAATATGCGCGAAAACGGCGGAGAGCAGGACCTAGTCCAACGCCTCGCCGCCGATGACCGCCTGCCCATGGACGAGTCCGACCTCGAGGCCGCCCTAGCCGATAAGCACGCCTTCATCGGCGCCGCCGAGTCCCAGGTCAGTCAGGTGCTCAACCGCATCAACGCCCTGGTAGGCGAGCACCCCAAGGCCGCGGCCTATACCCCGGGCGAGATCCTCTAAAACGAGCCGCGCAGGGCGCCTTCCCGTCGCGGTGCGCCCCACCTGTTGCAGTGCGCCCCGCTTTTCGCATTTCGATCAAATAACCCCCGAATCCCACGCGGTTTTCGCGGCTTATTTGATCGAAACGTGCTCGCTACCCCTGGGCGCTAGAATGAAGGTCATGCGACCTGAGCTTTCTTCTTATACCCATCTTGCCTCCGGCAAGGTCCGCGATATCTACGATGTAGACGAAAACACCCTGTTGATGGTGGTTTCGGACCGCATCTCCGCCTACGACCACGCCCTCGAACCGGCCATCCCGGACAAGGGCCGCGTGCTAACAGCGACCTCGAAGTTCTTCTTCGACTCCATCGATTTCCCCAACCACCTGGCCGGCCCGCTCGATGATGAGCGCATCCCCGCCGAGTGCCTCGGCCGCGCGATGGTGGTCAAGAAGCTGGATATGCTGCCCTTCGAGTGCGTGGCCCGCGGCTTCCTCACCGGTTCCGGCCTGAAGGAGTACAAGGCCAACGGCACCGTGTGCGGTATCAAGCTGCCGGAGGGCCTGGCTGAGGCTTCCCGCCTGCCTGAGCCCATCTTCACTCCGGCCACCAAGGCGGAGCAGGGCGAGCACGACGAGAACGTCTCTTTCGACTTGGTGGTGGACAAGCTGGGCGCCGAGCGCGCCGAGGAGCTGCGCGCGGCCACCCTTCGCATCTACTCCGAGGCCGCCGCGCTCGCGGAGGAGAAGGGCATTATCCTCGCCGATACCAAGTTCGAGTTCGGCCTAGACCAAGACGGCACCCTCGTGCTGGCCGATGAGGTCCTTACCCCAGATTCCTCCCGCTACTGGCCGGCCGATTCCTACGTGGAGGGCGAGGTCCAGCCGTCCTTCGACAAGCAATACGTGCGCAATTGGCTGACTTCTGACGCCTCCGGATGGGATCAAGCCGCCGACGGTACCCCGCCCCAGCTTCCCGACGACGTCGTTTCCGCCACCCGCCTGCGCTACATCGAGGCCTACGAGCGGCTTTCCGGCGAGCGCTTCGCGGACTTCCTCTCGCCCGAGGCCTAACTCCCCTTAGGCTTCCAGCCCTGGGGCGCCACGCGTACAGTGGGGCGGCATGAGCAACGAGAATCTTTCCGCCCCCGTGGCCGCCGTCCACCCCGTGACCCGTTCCTTCCACGGCCGCGAGTTCGTGGATAACTACGAGTGGCTGCGCGATAAGGAATCCCAGGAAACCCTGGATTACCTCAACGCAGAAAATGATTACACCAAGGCGAAGACCGCGCACTTGGATGAGATGACGGAGAATATCTTCCAGGAGATTAAGTCCCGCATCAAGCAAACCGATATGTCCGTGCCTTCTCGCCGCGGCGATTACTGGTACTACGGCCGTACCGAGGAGGGCAAGAGCTACGGCTACTCTTGCCGGCTCCCGGTAGAGGAGGGGGCTGACCCATGGACTGCCCCGGTTATCCCAGAGGAAGGCACCCCGGAAGGCGAGGAGATTATCCTCGACGCCAACGCGCTGGCGGAGGGCAAGGACTTCTTTGCCCTCGGTGCCGCCTCCATCTCTGATTCCGGCCGCTACCTGGCCTATTCCGTGGACTTCGCCGGCGACGAGCGCTTTGAGCTCTATATTAAGGACTTGGAAAGCGGAGCGCTTCTCGACGACCACCTCAAGGGCATCTTCTACGGCGCCACCTGGGCCGGCGACGGCTATATCTTTTACACGACCGTCGACGAGGCATGGCGCCCTGACGCCATCTGGCGCCACAAGGTAGGCACCGCGCAGTCCGAGGACGTGCAGGTGTTTAAGGGAGAAGATGAGCACTTCAACGTCGGCATCGGCAGCGCTCGCTCTGATAAATACCTCTTCCTTGGCGTGAGCTCCAAGGTGACTTCTGAGGTGTGGGTCCTCGAAGAAGACAACCCCGAGGGTGAATTCCGCCTGCTGTGGGAGCGCGAATCTGGCGTGGACTACGACGTCGATCACGCCGTCGTTAAGGGCGAGGACTACTGGATCGTCACCCACAACGCCACCGGCCCCAACTTCGAGGTGGGCTATACCAAGGCCGAAGGCGACCTGCCCGCTCTTCGGGATCTGCCCGCGCTCCTGCCTCATAAGGAAACCACCCGCATCGAGGGCGTGGATACCTACCGCGACCAAATCGTGGTGGGTTACCGTCGCGGTGGCATCGGCCGCGCCGCCATCATGCGCATTAGCGACGGCTTTGGCGAGTTCGAAGAGCTCAACTTCAATGAGGAGCTCTTCACCGTTTCCGTATCCGGTAACCCGGAGTGGGACGCGCCGGTGCTTCGCGTGAGCTACGTGTCTTTCACCCAGCCCTCCCAGCTCTTTGATTACCGCGTGGACACCGGCGAATTTACCCTGCTCAAGGAGCAGGAGGTTCCCGGCGGTTATAACCCGGATGACTACGTGGCCTACCGCCTGTGGACCACGGCTGCCGACGGCACCGATATCCCCGTATCCATTGTCCACCGCGCCGACCTCGACCGCACCCAGCCGAATCCGACCCTGCTCTACGGATACGGCTCTTACGAGGTCAGTGTCGATCCGGCCTTCTCCGTTACCCGCCTGTCCCTGATGGACCGCGGCATGATTTTTGCGGTTGCCCATGTACGCGGCGGCGGCGAGATGGGGCGCACGTGGTACGACGATGGCAAAATGCTCAAAAAGAAAAACACCTTTACTGACTTCATCGACGTCGCCGATGACCTCATCGCCCGAGGCGTGACCACCGCAGACCAAATGGTGGCCGAGGGCGGTTCGGCCGGCGGAATGCTTATGGGTGCAATCGCCAATATGGCCCCAGACCGCTTTACCGCCATCCAAGCCGTTGTTCCGTTCGTGGATCCTCTGACCTCGATCCTCATGCCGGAACTGCCGCTTACCGTGCCTGAGTGGGAGGAGTGGGGCGACCCGTACCACGATCCTGAGGTCTATGACTACATGAAGTCCTACTCGCCGTACGAGAATATTGAGGCCAAAGACTACCCGGACATCCTGGCTATTACCTCGCTAAACGATACCCGCGTGCTCTACGTTGAACCGGCCAAGTGGATTGCCCAGCTGCGAGCGACGGCCACCGGCGGTGAGTTCCTGCTCAAAACTGAAATGGCTGCAGGCCACGGTGGAGTGTCCGGCCGTTATGAAAAGTGGCGCCAAAACGCCTTCGAGTATGCGTGGACGATCAATAAGGCCACCGGTCTGGAGAAGTAAAACCCGGATAGGGGGCCAGCGCGCGAATCCTAAATTCCTGTGCGATAATTTTTCTTATGAATGGCCACCTTCTGGTATCGATCTCCAGCATCTTTGATGGCACACGGAAGCAGGCTAGCCGGCTCCTCTCGATCCTTGATCGAGAGGAGATTCCTGTTTCCCTGCTTATTGCCCCGCATATCGACGGCAACTGGCACCTTGCGAAAGATAAAGACACCAAAAGCTGGCTCCGAGACCAAGCCGATGCCGGTCGCATACTCATCCTCAACGGTTTCGACCGCTCGGTGCAGGGACGTCGTGCAGAGTTTGCGAATCTCGACTCCCACGAGGCAAAGCTGCGACTCGCGGGTGCGACCCGTCAGATGGCCAAGATCGGCTTCGAACCCACAATTTTCGCCCCGCCGCGCTGGCGCATGTCTCCCGGCACCCTGCAGGTATTGCCACAGTTTAAGTTTGAGGTGGCAGCCTCTACCCGCGGTGTTTTGCAGATCAATTCCGGCAAATTCCACCAGGCCCGTAACTTGTCCTTTGGCGAGGGCTTTGGCTCCGCTAAGTGGTGGCGCAAGAACATCATTCGTGCAGCAGAGCGGTCCGCGCAGCGCGGCAATACCGTTCGCCTGTCCGTGTCCGGCCGCAACCTAGATGACCGCAAGGTGATCCATGACTTCGTCAAAGCTGCCGACCGGGCTATTAACGCTGGGGCGACCCCTGCCGATTATGGCGCCTTCCTGCCAAATTAGGGAGCGCATTCCCTCGTCAGAGGTTCTGCGAACAAAAGTGGCGGGGATGGTTGGTGGTGTCTATGCCCGGTAGCACGATTTCGTCCATCTAAAACCCTGTTTCCGTCAACGGTTGTAGTGTTTTAGATGGACGAAATCGTTGAAATCGCAAAAATTAAGACCCCGCACGCTTGGGATTTCTCCGAAGCGAGCGGGGTCTGCGTCTGTGGGCGATTAGCGCTGCAGGCTGGTGATGAAGTTCTTTACTTCTTGCGGCAGCATGCCCCAGATCGGGGCCGGGATGGCCTTCTGGAGATTGCCGGTCACAGCGAGGAAGCCGGGGATGGCGACGAGGCCGGCGATAGCCGCGATGGCAGCGGCGATACCGGCGCCGACAGAGCTAGTGCTGGAGTTGGAACCGAAGCCAGGCTTACCGGGCTTTTCTGACGGCTTGTCCTCTGGCTTATCGGAAGGTTCATCGGAAGGCTTATCCGCCGGAACATCTGCAGGATCATCCGCAGGATCGTCTGGCTGGCCGGCGGAGTCGTCCGCACCGAGGGTGAAACCGACCTTGACTGGGTCATGGTCAGAGGCGCGGAACGGGGAGTCATCGTAGAAGTCGACGATATTGTAGTTGCGGCGGGAATACTCGAAGGCGACGGGTTCGTCGGCATTGACGTTCCAGACTTGGGCGTCGTCAAGCGTGCCGGTGGCTACCTCGTTCGCCAGCACGTGATCCAAGGTGCCAAGCAGGCCGGAGAACTGGTAGGAGGGATCGGCACCATATTTTTCGGCGGGCACGGTAAAGCCATCGTTGCGGAAGACGTCGAGCGCGGTCTCGTGAGTATAGGTATTGAAATCACCGAGGGCGAAAAGCGGTTTATCCTTCCAGTCTTCCTGCTTGTGGAGGGCATCGAGGACGGCCTGTGCCTGCGCGTTGCGCACGTTCGGGTTATTGCCCTGGCCATCGCCGGAATCGGCATCGCCCTTGGCCACCGAGCCCTTGGACTTGAAATGATTGGCCACGGCAACGAAGGACTCCTCGCCCTCCTTTAGCGGTTGGAATTCCTGGGCAAGAGGCTCGCGGGCGGTGCCGGTGAAGCGATCGTCCTGGAAGATGCGGGACTCGCCGACAGGCTTCACCACATCCTTGTGGTAGATAAACGCGGTGCGGATGACATCCGGGGAGTCTGGTACGGCGTCCTTGGACGGGGAAGGAACGAAGGCCCACTTATCGGAGCCGGCGGCCTCATTGAGCTTTTCCGTCAGGTGCTTGAGTGCCTTATCGCGCTGGGCAAAGTCACCGGTGACAGCGTAGCCATCTTCGATTTCGGAAAGGCCGATGACATCGGCATCGAGGCCGTTGATGGCCGCGACAATCTTGCGTTCCTGGTCCGCGAGTGCGGACTGAGTATAGGCGCCGCGGGTCTTACCGCGGTTGACCGTGACCTTATTGCCCTCGCGGTCGGTGTAGGCGCTGCCGCCGAATTCCTCGCCCAGGGAGGTGAAGTAATTCAAAACGTTGAAGGCGCCGATGGTGTATTCGCCCTTGACGTCATCGATGGCGTGCAGCTCAGCCTCGCGGGAGTCCTCCCAAGAGATGGGCAGGTCTGCGCCCGCGGTGTTGCCGGTAACCGGGGTGGTGGGCTGGAAGCGCCACTGCTCGTGAGAAAAGCCCACGATGACCGGGTGCTGGAAAGAGACGGTATCGGTGGTGCGCAGGGATTTGATGGTGTGGGCATCGTCCTGGGCGATATATGGCAGTGGGGTTTCCTGGTCGGTTTTGAGGTAATCGCGGGTGCGGCCATCGTCCAAGGTGACCAGTTTATCGGCGTTGTCCTTGGTCAGCTTCTGGATATCGGAATTGGGATCCGTGGAAGGGGAGAAGATATCGGAAGGCTGGCGGAAGGCCTCCTTGCCAGGGGCAAGGCCAATCTCGCCGTACTGGTTGAGGGCGTAGTTATTGGTTACGGTGTGCTCGCCGGGCTGGATGAGCATGTGCTCGAAGGGCTCGCGGGCCTCGTTGCCATCAGGAAGCTGGTCGACCTTCAGTGGGGTGACCTTCTCTAGCGGGGCATCGAGCTGCGTGACCTCGGCGGCGGTGATTTGGGTGGAACCATAGAACTCGGAGACCTTGCCGGTGACCGCAACGGAATCCTCGAGGTCCGGGTACTGGTCGGCTGGCTTATCACCCATGTACACGAAGAGGGCCTGGGAGGCATCGGTAGCTTCGGCACCGGTCCCGCCCGTCTGGATAGTGAAGCCATTGAGGCCACCCTCGCTCCACACGCCGGTGACAACACCCTCGGTGGTAACGGTCTGGTCCTTGAGCGGGGACTCAGCGCCGGTGCCTTGGATATCCGCGATGGCGGTCACGCCTTCGGGAGCTGGCTGCTCGGGCTCGGCCGGATCCTCAGGCTGAGGGGAGGGAGCCTTATTACCGGTATTAGTCGGGGTGGGAGCGCCACTGGTGAAGTCGGCGGCATTGTCATCGGTATCGGTGCCCTCGGCGTCGCGAGAGGCGGATTTGGCATTGGACAGACCCGCAGCAGCGGTGCCCTCCTTGAGGGAAGCGGCGCCGTAGCCGATGGCATCGATGGGGGATCCGGTGGCGTCGGCAAGCTGCACGGAGCCCTTGGAACCGGACATGTTGAGGTTGCCCTCGGCATCTGGGGTAGGCAGTGCATCGCCCGCTCCATTGCCGGCCGCTCCCTGCACGAGGTAGTAGCCATGCGGGGCGATGGTGCCCGAAAGCACTACCTTGCCGCCCGTGTTGCCGGAGGCGGAGAAATACTCCACGGTATAGCCGCTCAGGTCAATCGGGGCATCGGTGGGGTTATAGAGCTCGATGAAGTCATGGGTGAAGGCAGCGCCCTTATTGCCACCGCCCCCGTAGACCTCTGAGATGACTGCGGCGGAGCCGTCGGTGGCAGCCGTGGCAGTGGGTACAGCAAGGGCGGCAGTAGACAAGGCGGTGGCGAGCGCCAGCGCACCTAGGCGACGAGAAGACATAGATTCAACCTTAAATGAGAGCGATAGTGTGCGATGTCTATTAGTAGATCGCCGCGCCGGGGCGGGGTGGAGCGCACGCCGGAGTTTGCCAGAGCGTTGTTTGAGGTTCACGTAGAGTTTGCCCAAGCGGGGTGAAACCCACACTGCGGGGGTGAGTCTAGGTAAAAGCAGGGGGTGCCAACTAAACTAAGCCGCGCAGACCAAAGCCCCATACAGTAAGGCAATATTTTCATGGCTCGTGTAGTTGTCAATGTCATGCCCAAGGCGGAAATTCTGGATCCGCAGGGCCAAGCCGTCGTCCGCGCGCTGGGTCGCATCGGGGTATCCGGTGTCAGCGATGTGCGCCAGGGAAAGCGCTTCGAAATCGAGGTCGACGACTCTGTAACCGCAGAGGACCTAGATAAGGTAGCCGCCACACTGCTGGCCAATACCGTCATCGAGGACTACGAGGTTGTTGGGCTGGAGGTCAAGTAAGTGGCCGCAACAATCGGAGTAATCACTTTCCCCGGAACCCTGGATGATGTGGATGCCGCTCGCGCAGCCCGCACCGCCGGCGCAGAGGTGAAAAGCCTCTGGCACGCAGATAGCGATCTGCACGGCGTGGATGCGGTCGTAGTGCCGGGCGGTTTTTCTTATGGTGACTACCTGCGTTCGGGCGCTATTTCCGCGCTTGCGCCGGTGATGCAGTCCGTTATTGACCGTTCGAAGCAGGGCATGCCGGTGCTTGGCATTTGCAATGGCTTCCAGATTTTGACCGAGGCGGGCCTGCTGCCGGGCGCGCTGACCCGCAATAAGGGCCTGCACTTCCACTGCACCGATACCTACCTGGAGGTGGCCAATTCCACCACCGCATGGACCAGCGAGTTTGAGCAGGGCCAGAAGATTTTGGTGCCGGCCAAGCACGGTGAGGGCCGCTTCCAGGCCGGCGATGATGATATCGCCCGCATCGAAGGCGAGGGCCGCGTGGTCTTCCGCTATACCGATAACTACAACGGCTCTGTCAACGGCATTGCCGGTGTCAGCGATGAATCTGGCCGCATCGTGGGCCTCATGCCGCACCCAGAGCACGCCATTGACACGCTGACCGGCCCATCCACCGACGGACTGGGACTTTTCGTATCCGCCATCAAGGCCGTCGCCCAGGCGCCGGCGGTTTAAGGAGGCCACTTTAATGACCGTTCATAATGACACCGTAGAAAAGGCACAGTCCACCCCGGATGAGCAGCAGCCCTACGCGGAGCTCGGCCTGAAGGATGACGAGTACCAGCGCATCCACGATATTCTGGGCCGCCGCCCTACCGATGCGGAGCTGACCATGTACTCCGTTATGTGGTCCGAGCACTGCTCCTATAAGTCTTCCAAGACGCACCTGCGTTATTTTGGCGAGACCATGACCGAGGAGATGGGGGAGAAGATCCTCGCCGGCATCGGTGAGAACGCCGGCGTGGTGGATATTGGCGACGGCAACGCGGTGACCTTCCGCGTGGAGTCCCACAATCACCCCTCCTACGTGGAGCCCTACCAGGGTGCGGCCACCGGCGTGGGCGGCATCGTGCGCGACATCATGGCCATGGGCGCTCGCCCGATTGCCGTGATGGACCAGCTGCGCTTTGGGCCTGCCGACGCCCCCGATACCAAGCGCGTCCTGCCCGGTGTGGTCTCCGGCATTGGCGGCTACGGAAACTCCCTGGGTTTGCCCAATATTGGTGGCGAGACCGTCTTTGATGAGACCTACGCGGGTAACCCACTGGTCAACGCCCTGTGTGTGGGCACCCTCAAGGTGGAGGACCTCAAGCTGGCCTTTGCGTCCGGCAAGGGCAATAAGGTCATGCTCTTCGGCTCCCGCACCGGTTTGGACGGCATTGGCGGTGTTTCCGTGCTGGCCTCCGATACCTTCGAGGACGGCGCCGAGCGTAAGCTGCCGGCCGTGCAGGTGGGCGACCCCTTCGCGGAGAAGGTCCTCATCGAGTGCTGCCTGGACCTCTACCACGCCGGCGTGGTCGTAGGCATCCAGGACTTGGGCGGCGCGGGCCTGGCCTGCGCCACCTCCGAGCTGGCTGCCTCCGGCGATGGCGGCATGGAGGTCAACCTCGATAACGTGCCGCTGCGCGCGCAGAATATGACCGCGGCCGAGATCCTCGCCTCCGAGTCCCAGGAGCGCATGTGCGCCGTTGTGGCTCCGGAGAACGTGGCGAAGTTCCGCGAGATCTGCGAGCACTGGGACGTCACCTGTGCAGAGATCGGCGAGGTCACCGAGGGTAACCACCTGGTCATCCGTCACCAAGGCGAGGTCGTCGTGGATGCCCCGGCCGGCACCATTGCGGATGAGGCTCCGGAGTATGACCGCCCGTATGCCCGCCCGAAGTGGCAGGACGAGCTGCAGAAGTACCAGGGCACCGACAAGCGCGGCCTGGTGGAGTCCCTGCAGAAGCTCGTGTCCTCCCCGGCGCTGTGCTCGCGCGATTTCATCATGAACCAGTACGACCGCTACGTGCGCGGCAATACCGTGCAGTCCCACCATGCGGACGCTGGCGTGCTGCGCATCGATGAGGAGACCGGCCGCGGCGTGGCCGTGTCCGCCGATGCTTCCGGCCGCTACACCAAGCTGGATCCGAACATGGGCGCCCGCCTCGCGCTGGCGGAGGCCTACCGCAACGTCGCCGTCACCGGCGCCAAGCCCGTCGCGATCACCAACTGCCTGAACTACGGCTCTCCGGAAAACCCCGACGTGATGTGGCAGTTCCGCGAGTCTGTGCATGGGCTTGCCGACGCCGCCGTGGAGCTTTCCATCCCCGTCTCCGGCGGCAACGTCTCCTTCTACAACCAGACCGGCGAAGAGCCGATCCTGCCCACCCCAGTGGTGGGCGTGCTGGGCGTTATCGATGACGTACACAAGGCCATCGGCAACGAGCTGGGCACCGTGGACGAGAAGGAAGTGCTCATCGCTCTGGGTGAAACCAAGGATGAGTTCGGCGGCTCCATCTGGCAGCAGGTCAGCGCCGATACCTCCGATGCTTCCTCCCTCAATGGCCTGCCCCCGCAGGTAGACATGGCCAACGAGAAGCGTCTGGCCGAGTTCTTCCACGGCAATGAGCTGCTCACCGCCGCACACGACCTGTCCGAGGGCGGCCTAGCAGTGGCTGCTTTTGAGATGGCCAAGCGCGCCGGTGCGACTGCCGACGGCGCCGGCCTCGGCCTCAACCTGGACCTCACCGCAGTCCACGAGGACGAATTCGTCGCCGCCTTCTCCGAGTCCGCCTCCCGCGTGCTGGTGGCCACCACCGCCGACCGCACCGACCAGGTGCTTGCCCGCGCCGGCGAGCTCGGCATCCCAGCCGCCATCGTGGGTGAGACTACCGAAACCGGCGCACTCACCCTCGGCGGCGAGTCCGTCGCCATCTCCCAGCTGGTCTCCGCCTGGTCTGCCACCCTGCCTGACCTCTTCGACCATGCCGTGGGTGCTAACTCCGTAGTGGAGTAAACCGCTCCCAGCGTTGGACACACGCAACCAAGCGACAAAGCGGAAAGCCCGGCTTCGGCCGGGCTTTTATGCTCGTTAGGAGCAGTGACAAAGGCTAAGAACAGCGTCGGTACGAGTTCTTTTTCAATCATTTTCCTTTCAGGCAACCTTCCCGTAACGTCAGCGGCCTACCGTGGGTGTGTCCCTCTTCAAAATATCCACTACTCATGGAAGCCAACGTCCAATGCGCATTCGTACTCTCGCTCTTATTGCCGCCGTTGCGTGTGCTGGTGTAACAGTGCCAGCCACCGCCGCCGAGCATGGTTCCTATTACTCTTACTCCACCAAGCAGCACTATGAACCGCAGGGGCGGGAGTACTCCGAAGCACCCGCAGGATTCCGACAGATTTATACCTCCACGGTGAACCGGCATGGCTCGCGTGGACTGTCTAGCTTTAAGTATGACGACCTCGCACAGCAAATGCTGGAGTATGCTCAGGAGCGTGGTGAGCTCACGGATTTAGGAGAAAAGCTCATTCCGCAGGTAGAAGCGATGATTTCCGTGAATGAGGAATTGGCCGGTGGCGCCGGACAAGACGCCGGATACGGAAACCTCACCGCAGTTGGGCGGGAAGAACTGCGGGGGATTGGTCAGCGCAATGCGCAACGCAATGCCGAGCTTATGCACAGCATCGACAGGGACGACTCCAAGGTGAAATTCATCTCTTCGGGTGAAGACCGCGCTAATGACTCTGGTTGGAATTTCGGTGCGGCGTGGCTGAAGGAAGCTCCGACTCTTGCTGACAACCTCGTGGACGGAACCAACGATGGGCATGTCGCCATCGAGCCACGCACCGACCTGATGTATGCGCATAAAGATAAGAAGTCACCGTCGTACGAAAAATATTCGGCGTGGAAAGACTCACCGCAGCTACAGGAAAAGATCCAGGAAGCTTATTCCAAGCCGGCCTCCCAAGAAGCATCGCAGGAGTTGCTGTCCAAGATTTTCACCTCGGATTTTATCGATGAGCTAAAAGATGGGTCCATTTCTTTTAGCGCCCGTGAAAAGGATGGCAAGACAGTAGAAGGAATAGTGGACGCCGCGCTGCAGTTCTACAATCTGTACATCATTGCTCCAGCACTTGCTCATGAGGAGAAAACCCCTGCTGAGGGGTGGATATTTGATCAGTACATGGACGATGCGAGCGGGCCTACCTTTGCATACCTATTGGATGTAGAAGACTTCTATGAGAAGGGGCCGGCTATCGAGGGTCGCACTGTTTCTTACGACAATTATGAGCCACTGCTTGAGGAAATGATTGAGGGCGTACAGGATCGCGCGGCCGGTGGTGATATAGCTGCGGAATATAGGTTTGGTCACGCGGAAACCATCATTCCGCTCGCCGCATTGCTGAAAACGCCTGGCTCAGAGAATGGAGTTCCCGCAGGAGAGCTCTACACCTGGCAGAACTCGGATTGGCGTGGTGACGAGGTCTCCCCAATGGGAGCAAATATCCAGTGGGATGCCTTCCAGAATGACAATGGCGAGACCCTCGTGCGCATGCTGTACAACGAGAAGGAAATTCCCTTCAAGGAGGGGTGTGAGCCAATAAGTGAGGGCTCGACGTTTTATACCATCGATGAGCTGTCCGCTTGTCTGCCGCTTGGTTCTGTCTCTGACCACTCTCAAGCTCATATTGATTCCACCGCGGACAGCGGGTACAAGCCACAAACAGGAAGTAGCGTTGCCTCTTCACAGTCGAAGATGTGGGCGGTAGTTGGTGCCCTCGCCAGTGTACTGACTATTGCAGTGGGAACGGTGTATTTCAACCGGCAGCAGATAGAAAGTCTTCTACACAAGTTCGGCATCCAACTTCCCTTTTAGTAACGGCAAGATATTACTGAGGGGGGCGACAAACTGGGAAGCTCTCCTCGAATCACCGCTTAGTGGCGGCTTCCGAAAGGCACAGCCTCCCATATGGTTTCCATAGTTCAATGGAACCGCAAGCAGGCTCGCTACAGCTCTAGGTCTAGCGCCATTGCAGCCTTTAGTGCTCGGCTGGGCCTAGTGTGTGTCGTCCTTTCGGATTTCGACCTTGAAGTATGTCCGCAGCGCAACGGGGAACCAATTCCGGACTACGTAACCTTTAACAACATCGCTCTAGCGGATACCTTCCAAATTCACGAAGACGGCGACATTCCGGACCTCAACGTCTTCCGCGAAAACAACGCCACCATTGAGCGCCAGAAGAAGGCACCCATCAACGTAGTTATTGGCAACCCGCCATATTCCGCCGGCCAAAAGTCCGCCAATGATATAAACGCCAACCAGAAATACCCGGGGTTGGATAAGCGCATTGCAGAGACTTACGCTGTGAAATCCACGGCGACGCCTCAGCGAACCCTCTACGATTCCTATTTGCGAGCTTTCCGCTGGGCACCGACCGCATCGGCGACCAGGAGGTAGTAGCCTTCGTGTCCAATGGCGGGTGGATCGACGGCAATACGGGTGATGGTGTGCGCTTATCGATGGCCGAGGATTTCACGGACCTTTATATTTTTAACCTTCGCGGCAACCAACGTACCGCTGGCGAACAGTCCCGCAAAGAAGGCGGCAAAGTCTTCGGCTCTGGTTCCCGCAACTCCGTGGCTATCACCGTCGGTATCAAAGACTGGTTTCCAGCTTCACTACCGAGACATTAGTGACTATCTGACAGTCGAAGAAAAGCTTGGGATCGTCGACTCCTCCGCGATTGAAACCATTGACTGGCAGTCCATTGAACCAAATGAAGAGGGTGACTGGTTGCACCAGCACTCTGAAGAATTTGAAAAGTGGCCGGTACTGGGGGCAAAAGCCAAACAAGATTTCTATTTTCAAGGATTATAGTCTGGGCCTCGCTACAGGCCGAGATGCTTGGGTTACAGGGGGAGTCCAAAGCCGTAGTATTCGAAAAGCGGTGATGACATCTTCCACTTTGTGTACGGAAAGTTGCATGACTCGGGCTATCGCACGAAGAATGCGGCGGATTTGAAGAAGATGCTGCCGCATATTGAAACGCCATCCTCGCGTGCGGAGTTCGACAAGTTTGCTGCGGCTGGTAAAGAATTAATGGACCTGCACGTGGACTACGAGTCCGTGGAGCCGTGGCCGCTGGATATTCAGGTCAAGGGTGATGAGTCTGACCGTGAGACGTGGCGCGTTAAGAAGATGATATGGGCCAAGCGCAAGGACCCGGAGACAGGCAAAAACGTCAATGACGTGACCAAGCTGATCTACAACAGGCAGGTGACCATCGGTGGTATTCCTGCGGAGGCGGATGAGTATATGCTTGGCTCGCGCTCAGCTCTCGCCTGGCTGATTGACCGTTACCAGGTTAAGAAAGACAAGGCCTCCGGTATTGTTAATGACCCGAAGGATTGGGCCGATGAGGTGGGCAATCCGCGCTGCATCGTGGACCTAATTGGCAAGGTCACGCGCGTAGCGATGGAGACGGTACGCATTGTTGATGGGCTGGTAGAGGAAGGTTCTGCTGTGGAAAGTTAGCAGCATTTCGAGGCGATTTTCCTTGAATCCCTCCGGCTGCGTCCGTAGACTTACGGTATCGTAGGTTTCTTGTTCGGGTTCGTTGCGGCTAGCAGAAGGGAAGTACCTCGTGGCACAGATTCATGCGGATAGCGCGCCGGGGCCGGGCCTTGTCCAGCGCACGTACTGGATGGCCGACCGCGGTCCCAGGCCGCTAAGCCGTGGCTGGGGACATGCGATTGCAGCATTGCTGTCGGTGATTGCCTCCACCGTGCTCATTACCTATGCGTGGATGACGCTGCAGTGGTGGCAGGGGCTTGGCGTAACTGTTTACGGCGTGGGGCTGGTCGGGCTTTTTGGCGTTTCGGCGCTCTACCACCGCTATCCGTGGGCGAGCGCGCGTGCCGTGCAGTGGTGGCGGCGGGCGGATCACGCGACCATCTCGGTGTTTATTGCGGCGACGTATACGCCGCTGTGCCTCATCGTGTTATCGCCGGTACAGGCGGCATGGATGCTAGGCGTTGCCTGGGCAGGAGCGATTCTCGGCGCGATTTTGAACCTGGTGTGGATTGGCCACCCGCGCTGGTTGGACGTGGTGGTTTACCTAGCGCTGGGCTGGTTGGTGCTGCCGCTCTTGCCCACGCTGTGGACGCAAGCCGGCGCGGCCGTCGTCTGGCTGCTCGTTGCCGGCGGCGTGGTTTATTCGCTCGGTGCGCTGGTCTATGGCTTTAAGTGGCCAGGGCGCAACGCACGCTACTACGGCTACCACGAGCACTTCCACACCGCGACGATTGCGGCGGCGGTGGTGCACCTGGTTGCGGTGTGGATGGTCGTCGTCTAGGGGTAGGTCGACTATTAGCACGTCTATCTCCTCCACCCAGGAATTGCCGGACTGCCTGTAAACTCCTTTTTAGATGGAAGGGGGGTACACATACTGACGCCGCTACGGTGGGTATTCACCTAGAAGTCATGAGACTCGAAAACTCAGCGTGCTTTTGCCCAGCCGATCACGGCTGCGCCGATAGTAGCCCACATGACGTGGACAAGAAGCAGCACTAGAAGGGCGGCGCTGATGGTATCCATCCATCCCATGCCCAACGTCAGTGCCGCAGGTTGGGTGGACAAAGTATGACTACCAAGACAGCAGGTACCTACGGGAAATGTACTAGCCCACCACGTGGGGTTATAAGACATGGGGGTGCTTCCTAGGGCCGCTCCCCAGTGCTTGCTCATGGCGTAAATGGCCAGCGGGATGCCAAGCCCGAGCATCGCTACACCGTAGACCATTGCGCGGAAGTGCCATTGTTCACCTGCAAGCAATTGTGCTCCCGCGGTAGATTGGCCTACCAGCCCGAGCGGGATCCAAGCAGTGGCAGCGAAGCTGGTAGGAATTTTCGGAATGGTACGCAGGTAAACGAAGGCGAATGTAGGCAATCCTGTAAGCCAAGCCAATGCAAAACTGATTACGCCAATGCTGTGGACTATCGATCCCCACTCGCCGGCATGCGGTGCCAACTGAGCTGAGGAGGTAGCCGCAACCATGGGGGCAACCAGCGGTAGTCCCCAGGTGAAAGCGGGGGCTGACGGGCGATCGCAGATGAGAAACACGAGAAAACGGATGCACGTCACCGCGCCGAGAACCGTTCCTATTGCCCAGCACAAGGTATGAACCGACCAGGCATCATAAATGAGGGAGTAGGCGCTACCCAAAGAAAGTATGCCCATAGATACCATGCCCCAAGCAGGCATGTCGGCGGCGTAAAATCCCGGATTATGGTGCTTTAGAAACCCAAATACGAGTGATATAGCAAGAATTGTTACAACCCCAAGCATGGCTTTCGAGGGGGCCGAGCCTAATAGGGGAGTTACGTGTACGTCGATAAGAGTAGAAGAGATTCCGAGGCCCATAACGGCCCCGGCCCAGCCTGGGCCGAGCGGGGGAAGGTCTATCTCGTTCTGAATTTTTAACATGCGCTTGAGGCTAAGCTTTACGGCAGAATTGCGGGAGGGCGTTCATTCTGGACGGGGTTACAATGAAAATATGTACCCCTCGCGAATCGGTAGTAGTGATGACTTTTTACCAGTTCGGCGCGGATTTGTCCCCGATGCCCAGACAGTCGACGCCGTACTTGCTGTGGCACGGTATGGGGGTATGAATCAGGCCGCCATACACCTGAATGTCTCCCAACAGTCGGTGAGTAATCGCATTGCCAATTTTGAAAGGCATCTAAATCAACGCATTTTTTGGCGTGGAGCTGCGGGTAGTTTTACTACGGAAGTCGGCTCCCAGGTTGTCCGGGTACTCGAGGTGCTAGAGGGTGCCTTGAACGACTGCGCGCGTGGTCTTGAGAGAGCCATCGGTGAAGGCGTCACCGAGGAAATTAAATTGGTGGTCTCGCATACAGTCGCCGAGGTAGATTACCCGCGCTGGGCTGCGGCGTTTCAACGTGCTCACCCGAAAACTTTTCTGCGTATGCGCCAGCTCAATAGCCGGGAGGCCCAGCGCTACGTAGTACAGGGATTGGCGGAATTGGCCATTGTGGAAGGCAACTGGGTATCCCATGAATTGCAACAGCGTGTAGCCGGACACGATGAACTCGTTGTTGTCGTCCCCGCAGGCCATCACTGGGCTCGGGTGGATAACCGAAATGAAGCTGGGACTTCTACAGTTTCAGCACCATTGAAGGGGATGGCTGCAGTAACTAAGGAGGAGCTGCAGACTACTCCTTTGGTTCTGCGTGAGCAGGGAAGCGGCACGCGGGAGGTAGTAGAGGACATTCTGGGGTCACTCGCTCCTCCTGCAGGAGAATTTGGATCTCTGGGGGCGCAACGCGCTGCTATAGGTGCCTTAGGCGCTCCAGGGGTTATAGCCAGGCGAGCAGTGGAGTCGCAGTTGGCCACCGGTGAGTATATAGAGGTTCCGGTAGCTGAGATCAAGTTTGACCGGCCTCTACGTGTGGTGTGGAGCTCGCAGAACCGACTCCCAGAGCCGGCTCACCGGTTTCTTCGCTTCTTGGCGGACTATGCGGACGGGGACGAGGTCGAAACTAAGCGTGGCTGATGAAAACTCGTTCATTAATGTGGTGACTCCACCAGCCGGTGCTCCAAGGCGAGTGTTTATTCAGCGTGAGCGAAGAGATCCTCAGCATCGGTGCCGGTCGTAATCGCAGCGGCTAGCAGCATACGTGCTTGGGGCGCGCGCAGGGTGCCAGAGGAGATAACGCCGGCGTCGGCAAGCGTGGCACCGCCACCGGCTCCGCCGTAGATTCCCTCCACTGGGCCGTGGTCCACGCGGGTGGTGAGCACCACCGGAACCTTCTTGGCCGCGGCCTGAGCGGCCTGTGCTAGCTCGTCGCCGATATTGCCGGCGCCCATGCCCTCAATGACGATGCCTTCGGCGCCGCTGTCCAAGGAACGCTGGATGAGATCAGCCGGCGCACCGGGGTAGGCGGCGATAATATCGACGCGGGTATTGCCCAGTGGCTTAAACTTCAGAGCCTTCGGGCGCTGAGGCTGCTTCTCGCCATTGTTATTGGCAAAGCCATCGGCTTTGGACGTATCGGACTTGAAAGCGCCGCGGGCAGGAATGACCTGATCCGCAAAGGCGATAAACGTGCCGCGGCCCCTATTGGCGGGATCGGTGACGGTCTTCACCGCGAGCGCCAAGTTATCCGGGCCATCTGGATTCGGATCATCAAAGGGGCGCATTGCACCGGTTAAGGCCACCGGCTTCTCACTGTCTTGGAAGGTATCGACAGCGATGGCGGTCTCTTCCATGGAATCGGTGCCATGGGTTACCACAACACCATCGACGTCCTTGCGCTGCAGCTCCTTGTGTACGGCCGTGATAATGCTATCGGTATCGTCCAAGGTCATCGCGGAAGAATCCAGCTTAGCAATGTCTTTGACCTCTAACGTGAGTTTGTTGTTATCAAAGGTGCCAGAAAGCGGTTCCACCAACTTGGAGCCAGTAACGGTAGGCACCACCGCGCCAGTCTTATCGTGTGTGCTGGCGATAGTGCCGCCGGTAGAAAGGACCACCACGTGTCCCTCGGCGGTGGCGCGTGGGCCCTCGCTTTCCGTGGCGGAGGTTTCGGTTGCTTCTGTGGTCGCGGGCTCAGAACTGGTGGGGCTGTGCGAGGCGGAAGACTCGGGTGTGGTGGCCGAAGTTTCGTCCGCTGGGCGGTTATCCGGATTCTGGCAGGACGCCAAGAGGCAGGCCGAAGCTATCAGGGCAAGGCCGGTGCGTACCGACCGGCGCAAAGTTGGGGTGTGCATATTCCCTCGTTTCTGTGTGGATATAAGAGCAGACGGCAGGAAACCGTCGTCCGCGTATAAATCCATCTAAAGCATAAAGACGGGGTTGCCGCTGCCACTATGGACTTGCTAACACCGAAACGAGGGGAGAGCAGTTAATCGATGTGCTGATTTGTCGGCGCCACCACCAAAGGTTTTGGCGAGTACTTGGCGCGTAGCTCGCGCAGCACGGTGGCGTGCTCGGCCAAGCGCTTATCTTCCTCGGTACGCGGATGGAAGGGGCGGGCCACCTGTGGCTGACCATCATGATCGAGGGCGATATAGGCCACGGTGGCATGGATGGCGGTTTGCAAGTGCTCACGGCCGCCGCGGGGGTTGCCGGAGCGGACGTGGATGGACATCTGCATCGAGCGGGTATCGGTACGCATCATGCGGGCGTCGACCTCGATGAGGTCGCCGATGGAAATCGGGCGGTAGAAGCGGATGCCACCGGCATAGACAGCTACGGTGCGCTCGGCGGACCACTCCATGGTGCAGGCCGCACCGGCCTCATCGATCCATTGCATGGCGGTGCCGCCGTGGACCTTGCCGCCCCAGTTGACGTCGGTGGGCTTGGCTAGGAAGCGGTTGACCATGCGCGGGGCATCGGAAGGCCCGTCATAGGTTTGCTCTTCCATCTCCGCCTCGATGGCCTTGCGCAGCTCAATGCGGGACTTGGCTGCTTCTTCTACGCGGCACTGTTCATCGGTTTCCGGCACGAAGGGCGGCACCGGGGTGGACTTGCCAGTGGCAGGGTCCTTGGCTACGAAGATGACCAGGCAATCGCAGGCGCGAGTGAAGATGCCTTCGCGCGGGTCAGCCGAAAGCACCTCATTGACGATGTGCATGGAAGACCGGCCGGTCATGGCGATGCGCGAGCGTACCTCCACGATGTGCCCGGAGGGGATCGGCCGAGTGAAATGGATATGGCCCACGTATGCGGTCACGCAGTATTGGCCGGACCACTGCACGGCGCAGGCATAGGCGGCCTTATCAATCCATTCCAGGACGCGTCCGCCGCTGATGCCGGGGGCGCCGGCCATGGTGACGTCGGTTGGCGATGCCATAAAGCGCAGCGTCAGCGCCGGCGATTTCTGATTTTCCGCAACGGAAGGCGTAGGTGACATAAACAACAAGATAACAGTAGTTATGATGTAGCTATGAAAAAGCCCGTCGATCCCGCTGCCACCCGCGCGGCCGTCATGGCCATCAAAGACTGGATTGCCGCCCCGGCGGAGCATGATAAGCCAGGTAGGACCCTGCTTGCCGACGCCGTCCGGCGCACCGCTCGCACCCTCGAAGCCGACGCGCCGGGTCACTCCGTGGAGCTGCGCGTACCCCCATTTGTTGCGGTGCAATGCATTGAGGGACCCCGCCATACCCGCGGCACCCCACCCAATGTGGTGGAGACTGATCCGGAAACCTGGCTGCGCCTTGCCACCGGATTGGCGGACTGGGAGGAGGCCGTAAGTACTGGTCGCGTGGATGCTTCTGGCTCCCGCGCGGGCGAAATCGCGCAGTGGTTGCCGCTCATTCCGTTAGTTTCCGGCGGCGCGACAGGCTAAACTCAACGCCGTGGTAGAAGTACATACTCCTAGTATCACCAATCTTGACGATCACAATGAGCAGGAGCCCCGCGAAGAGTGCGGCGTCTACGGCGTTTGGGCTCCCGGGGAGGAAGTCTCCAAGCTAACCTACTTTGGGCTCTTCGCCCTGCAACACCGCGGCCAGGAGGCCGCCGGCATCGCGGTGGGCGATGATGACCGCATCGTCGTATTCAAAGACATGGGCCTGGTGGCCAATATCTTTGATGAATCCACCCTGTCTGCCCTGCAAGGAAACGTAGCGGTGGGGCACACGCGCTATTCCACCGCCGGCGGCAAGGAATGGTCCAACGTGCAGCCCATGTTTTCTACCTCCTCCACCGGGGTAGACATTGCCCTTGGGCACAACGGCAATCTGGTCAACTACCTGGAGCTGCGCGAGGAGGCCGTGCAACGCGGCCTCATCAAGCCGCACGAGGAATCCGTTTCTGACTCCATGTGCTTGTCCATGCTGCTTGCCGACGGCGTGGATGAAGACACCTCCGTCTTCGACTCCGCCCGCGATCTGCTCCCGCGCGTTAAGGGCGCTTTCTGCCTGACCTTTACCGATGGGCACACCATGTACGCCGCCCGCGACCCGCACGGCGTGCGCCCGCTTGTCCTTGGCCGCCTGGCCAAGGGCTGGGTCGTGGCCTCCGAAACCTGTGCGCTCGATATCTGCGGCGCCCAGTTCATCCGCGAGATTGAACCCGGTGAGCTCGTCGCCATCGATGAGGCTGGCATCCGATCCGTGAACTTCGCGCCGGCAAAGCGCCACGGTTGCGTCTTCGAATACGTCTACTTGGCCCGCCCGGATAGCGATATCAAGGGCCGTTCCGTCAACGCCTCCCGTGTGGATATTGGCCGCCGCTTGGCCCGCGAATACCCCGCGGAGGGCGCGGACCTCGTCATCCCAGTACCCGAATCCGGTAATCCAGCCGCCGTAGGCTATGCCCGCGAATCGGGAATCACCTTCGCCCACGGTTTGGTCAAAAACGCCTATGTAGGTCGCACCTTCATCCAGCCCACCCAGACCCTGCGCCAGCTGGGCATCCGCTTGAAGCTCAACCCGCTGCGCGAGGTCATCAACGGCAAGAAGCTCGTCGTGGTGGATGATTCCATCGTTCGCGGCAATACCCAGCGCGCTCTCATCCGCATGCTGCGCGAGGCCGGCGCCGCTGAGGTGCACGTGCGCATCGCCTCCCCGCCGGTGAAGTGGCCGTGCTTCTACGGCATTGACTTCGCCTCCCCAGGCGAGCTGATTGCCAATGCCAGCCCCTCCGACGATCCGGAAACCGTTTGCGCCACTATCTGCGACACCATCGGCGCCGATTCCCTGGGCTTTGTCTCCGTTGAGGAGATGGTGGCCGCCACCGAGCAGCCCCGGTCCGAGCTGTGCACCGCTTGCTTCACGGGCGAGTACCCGCTCGGCCTGCCCGCCGGAAACTCCAATGCAGACGCCGTGCGCACCTTGCTCGGCACCAAATAACAAAGGACTTTTGAAACCATGAGTGACAATACCTACGCCGCAGCCGGCGTCAGCATCGAAGAGGGCGACCGCGCCGTTGAGCTTTTCGCCCCGCACGCCAAGCGCGCCACCCGCCCCGAGGTCCTTGGCGGCCTCGGCGGCTTTGCCGGCCTGTTTAAGCTCGGCGATTATAAGGAGCCCATCTTGGCCGCGGGTTCCGATGGCGTTGGCACCAAGCTGGCCGTGGCCCAGGCCATGGACAAGCACGAGACCATCGGCATCGACTTGGTCGCCATGTGCGTCGATGATCTCGTCGTCTGCGGCGCGGAGCCGCTTTTCTTGCAGGACTATATTGCCGTGGGCAAGGTCGTGCCGGAAAAGGTGGCCGAGGTAGTCAAGGGCATCGCCGAGGGGTGTGTGCAGGCCGGTGCCGCGCTATTGGGCGGCGAGACCGCCGAACACCCCGGCATGATGGAAGAAAATGAATACGATGTCTCCGCCACCGCGGTGGGCGTCGTTGAGGCTGATGGCGTGCTCGGCCCCGATAAGGTCCGTGATGGCGACGTGCTCATCGCCATGGGGTCTTCCGGCTTGCACTCCAATGGCTACTCTTTGGCCCGCCACGTCCTTTTGGAGCAGGCTGGCATGCCTCTCGACGGCCACGTGGAGGAACTCGGCCGTCCCCTCGGAGAGGAACTGCTGGAGCCTACCCGCATCTACGCCAAGGACTGCCTGGCTTTGGCCAGTGAGTGCTCTGTATCCACCTTCTGCCACGTCACCGGCGGTGGGCTGGCCGGCAACCTCGAGCGCGTCATCCCGGAAGGCCTAGCCGCCGATATTAACCGCGCTTCGTGGACCCCGGGTCAGATTTTCAAGCTCATTTCCTCAGTGGGCAAGGTGGAGCTGGCTGAGATGGAGAAGACCTTCAATATGGGCGTGGGTATGATTGCCGTGGTCAACCCTGAAGACCGCGACCGCGCCCTAGCGATGCTTACTGCGCGCCACATCGATGCGTGGGAGCTGGGCACCGTTCGCTCCGCGTCTGGCGAAGAGCCGCGCGTGCTCATGCACGGCGAGCACCCAAATTTCTAAAAGTGTCTTGTCCCGCTAGGGGAGGGCATGAGGAAGGGCCCTAGGAAATCCTAGGGCCCTTGAACTATCCGGCGGCGAGCGGAAGATTAGCGTTCGTCGCGGTCGTCATCCCATTCATCGACGTAGTCGGCGTATGGGTCATCCTCTTCATAATCGCGGGAGTCACCCTCTTGCTGTGCGGCGAGTTCCCGTTGTAGGGACTCGATATCCATCTCGGGTGAGTTGTACTTGAGCTGGCGTGCAACTTTGGTCTGCTTTGCCTTTGCGCGTCCGCGTCCCATGTGCATGACCCCCTTGGGTTAGTAGGGCGCGCCAGGGATTCTTGGGCGCCCCATCGACTTGTCTATTGAGTATCTTCCTGTAAGACACAATAGCCTGTGTGACGAAAAAATTCCGCACCGCCCCCTAGCTAGTGGGAGATCTAACGTCCGCGCAGCCGGTTTACCGCCTCACGTCCGGCCTTGGGGCCCTCATCTTCGGGGATGGAAGAAGGATCGATAGAAGCCGCCGTATCGCCCACCTCTAGGGTGCCGGCGTCCAGCGCAGAGCGCTTCACGAGGCCTAGGGCAATGGGGCCAAAATCGCAGTCATCCACGATCGTGCCGATGCGGCCTACCTTACGTCCATTGAAAGTAATGTCATCGCCCACATTCGGCCGTTGCGGGGCTGAGCCGTCGAGGTGTAGCTGCACCAATAGGCGAGGAGAGCGGCCGAGGTTTTCCACGCGCGCTACCGTTTCCTGACCGCGGTAACAGCCCTTATTGAGGTGGACGTGGGCCGGATTATCTGCGCTACGGCTAATCCACTGCGGTACCTCGTGGGGGATGGATTTATTATCTAGATCCGCTGCCAGCTCCGGCTCACGGGCCCGCACACGCTCGGCGGTAAACGCCATAAGCCCGGCCAGTCGCGCGCCGGATTCCTCCAAGAGCTTCGTTGCCTCAACCAAGGATTCGCGCGGAACTCCCAGGTCAACGCGATTGATTCCGGTCCACTGAACCTGGCGGGAAAACTCCACCATGGGTGGTAGGGGAATATCGGTTTCACCCAGGAGGGTGAGGATGGCGATATCAGCCTCCTCTACGGTGACCTCGGACCAAAAGATCATCATGGTGAGGAACTTGAAAAGGGAGTCGAATTGGGCCGCGGGGACGTCGATAAGAAAGGCGTCTTCGGTGCGGACGATATCCATGTGGTGGAGGATATGTCCTTGGATGTCTAGGTCAAGGGCACCGGCGCTAAAGCCCACGGGGGCGGTATCCAGCTTTTGCGAAAGCAAATTATTAAGAAACTCGGCGGCGTCCTTGCCGCTGACACGGATGACGCGGCGTTGGGAACGGTCGATGACTATGGTGCCGCCATCGGCAGCTCGTTGCTCACCCAGCGGATTGCCATAGTGCCAGGCCACGCCTTGGGCATCGAGTACGGTTGCGTCCTGGTGCTCCGCGGCACCGGCGCGCTGCAAAAGAGGCGAAGAATAACTCACAACTACCGATGGTAGGGCATAATCAAAACTATGAAGTTCTCGCCGCGAAAAGAGCCGGTCATCTACGTTGTGGAGCCCTTTGGAGGGTCGGTACGCAGGCATATGCCCACGCTGCCTCTCGTCTACGCGGATGATGCCGCGGTCACCCGCGGCGATGGCATTTTTGAGTCCTTGCTCGTACGCGGAGGAAAAGCCGCTAACCTGCAGCGGCACGCGCAACGCTTCTGCGATTCGGCGCGCACCATGAATCTGCCGGAACCACCCATGGAGAAGTGGGAAGAAGCCACGCGCCTTGCAATTGCGGATTTCTGCGGGGATGAGACAGGGGATGCTAAATGCACCTGGACCTATACCCGCGGACGCGCCTCCACGGGGCGGCCGAGCGCTTGGGTCGTGGTGCAGCCCATCGAGGAGAAGGTCTTAGAACAGCGCGCGCACGGCGTAGCCGTCATGACCAGCCCGCGCCTGTGGCACGTAGCGGAGGAATTACCCGCCAAGACGCTCAACTATGCGGCCACGATGGCGATGCTGCGCATGGCGCGAGATAAGGGCTTTGAGGATCTCATCCTCACCGATCCGGACACCGGAGAAATCCTCGAGGGCGCAACCTCGACCGTGGTGGCCGTCAAGGGAGAGAAACTGCGCACCGCCGCCGGCCGCGGCATCCTTCCCGGAACCACGCAGGCGGCCCTTTTCGCCCACGCCACTAAAGAGGGCTATCGCTGCAAAGCCAAGCCGCTCACCGTGGAGTATCTGGAAAAGGCGGACTCAGTGTGGCTGGTGTCCTCGGTGCGCGTTGCCGCCCGAGTCACCCGGCTTAATGACAAAAAATTAAAGGCCCCGGATAACGTGGACGTTATCCGCGACCTTATTGATAAAGCGCTAGGGGACTAGCCAGCGATACGGGTGAGCTCCGCGGACATGTAGGGGCGCATTTCCCCATCAACCATGCGCTCGTCTACCCAGCCCAGGTTGTTATTGGGCATCAGGCCGTACATGCGCTTGCCCGGCCCCAGGTTTTTCGGTCCGGTTTCGGTGACCATGGTGGAGGCGGACTCCAGCTGCCATGCGCGGTCATTGAACGGCTCGCCGTAGAAGATTTCCACAATGCCGTTTGAAGAGGTGTAAGTGACCTCGATTTCATCCTTTTCAGAAATGCGCCAGAAGCCGGTCTCGCGCACGGAGGGGCCTTCCGGCTTGCCCTCGGTATCAATCTTCCAGGTACGGGAGCTAAACGTGAGGTAATTCTCGCCATCGTGGGCGATGACCAGCTGCTGGCCAAAGGTATATTCCTGGCCCTGCGTATCGTGTGCCTGGCCCTCGCCTTGCCAGACGCCCACGAGGGGGAGCAGTCCTAGCAGGCCGTCGTGCAGCGATGGGCCCTGGCGCAGGTTAGCGGTATCGTCCGGTACCGGGGTATCGCCCAGCTCGAGAGCGGGGATATTGCGGCTAGCGGCGTCTTTCCACTGCTCGGCGGCCTGGTTCACGGCATCGTTGCCGTTGAGCTTTCCCGGATCATTTTCCGGGTGGGAAGCCGCGGTGGTTTCGATGCTTTCGGGAGTGGTTTCATTTTTATTTTCGCTCATGGGCGTCCAGCCTAGTCGTGAACCCGCCTATTTAACTACTAGACTTGGGCCTCGTGCATGCATTGATGATCTCGAATCCCAACTCGACCTCACAAACCAACGCCCTTTTCCGCCAAATCGTTCCTTGCCTACAAGCGGTGGAGGGGCTGCGCCTGAAGGTGCAATTTACGCACCACCCCGGCCACGCCGAAGAGATGGTCAAGGGAATGACCAGGGATGACTATGACGTCATTATCGCTGTAGGCGGAGATGGGACCGTCAACGAGGTAGTCAACGGGCTCCTCGGCCCGGCCGATGGGCAGCGCCCCGACCCCCACTCCATCCCCGCGCTGGCCGTAATTCCTACCGGGTCTGCCAATGTTTTCGTGCGCGCTCTAGGTTTTCCCAATACTCCGGTGGAAGCCACTCACGTATTGGCGCGCATGCTGGAGCGCAACCTCCGTCGCACCATTTACCTGGGCACGTGGAACGATCGCTGGTTTGCCGTCAATGCCGGCTTCGGCTTGGATGCGGATGTTTTGGCGCGCGTGGACCGGGCGCGCGAGCAAGGATTTTCTGCCACTCCACTGCGCTATCTCAATGTTGCCATTCGGGCGTGGAGCCGCGCGCGGAAGAATCCACCGCATATTGCGGTTAAGGCCGAATCCAGCACCGGCGAGCAGCTGCGCAAAGACGATGTGCCGCTCATGTTTACCTCCAATACCAACCCGTGGACCTTCCTAGGCCCTCTGCCGGTTGTGACCAATCCGCGCAATTCTTTTGATGAGGGCCTTGCTCTTTTTGGCCTGGAGGAGTTTAGCGGACTTGGCGGCGTCGTCGGCCTGCTGCACCTCTTTGGTGCCGATAAACGTGGATGGCTCAATAAGCTGACCAGAGAAAAGACGGTGGCCTTCGATGATGCCATGCGCGTCGAACTGGTCTGCCGCGAACCGCAGCGCTTCCAGGCCGACGGGGAATCTGAGGGGCGCTTCGATGCCGTTACCTTAGCCTCCGTGAAGGAAGCCATCGAGGTATTCGCCCCGCAGGATAGGAGAGAAGTCCATAAGCGCACGATGAAGGAAGTGCTCCGGGACTTTATCCGCCTGCGCTAGCCTGCGGCGCAGGTCCCACCCGGTGCTTGGTGTCGGCGGCTTTCTTTTCTGCCTCTTCCACGGCCTTTTGCTCCGAGCCTTCAATCTCCAGAGGAGAGAGTTGGGCCAGCTGCACCTTGATATTGCGGCGCTGTATTTCGAAGGAGATGGTGCCGCCCTGCATTTTTACCGCGGTAGCCTGGGCCGGAAGCGGAAGCTGGCGAGTATCAAAGTTGAGGGAAAAGGCCTTTTGCAGGCGCTCGTCATCGGTGTCATAGACCTGCATGCGAAACTCCGGCCCGACTAAGCGGAGGGTGACTTTGGCGGTGGACTTGTGAGTATCGCCAGGCAGGGTGCCTGTCAGCTCAGCTTCCGCGGAGGTGCCACCGGAAGGGGAGATATCGTCTGGGTTGGCAATGGATAGATCGGTAATTCCCAGCAGGCGGCCCAACGCCACCCCGTCTAAGGAAATGCCGCGCGAGTAGGTAGAAACAGGCGCGCCCTCAATATCGCCGTTCATTACTTGTTCTGGGGTCACTGTAATATCGCGCAGTACGGTCGAAGCATTGACCATTCCCAGCTTGGGCACCTCCACGTCGAGCGCCTTGACCTCCAAATAGGGAATTTCCTTCGAGGCCGCAGCCCACACGTAGGGGGTGCCACCGATAAAGACATCTGGCGTATTTTCCAGCCGTGAATTGGCTTTTACGGCCTGTGCCACCTTGTGTTCCGTGTGCATAGCCACGCAGGCATCCGCCACCCAGGCCGCAATGAATACGCACACCACGAGGAGGATGTGTACGATGCGCCGGTCAATTCTTAGAACACTCACCCCTTCATTCTTACCTTACGTATTCTGGGGTCTATGACTAGCAATGCCTTTAGTATCACGGAAGAAAACCTGCCGGACTCCCCGGAGCTGGCGAGCCGCCTAGAAGAGCTTGCTGAGCAGGCCGAACGTGTGGATGGAATGGCGCCCCTTTCAGAGCAGTTCCTTAATGGCCTCACTGATTCCCGCCTGCAGCATCGCCACTTGGTGGCGTGGGTAGATAAGAAGCCGTGCGGCGTGGCTGGGCTGGATGGTTCCACCGCCGAGCTATTTATCGCCCCGGATTTCCGCGGACAGGGCTATGGGGCTTTGCTTTGCGACGCCGCCGCGGAAACCCCCAATCTCCAGGCCTGGGCCCACGGGAACCTGCCGGCCGCACAGGCCCTGGCACACTCCCGAGGTCTGCAGGTCACCCGTAAGCTAGTGGTTATGGGTATTGGGGGAGAAGAGCTCGCTGCTGTCGCCCGTCCCGAGGACGTGCCTTTGACGGCGCTCAATTACTCCGAGTCGGTAGCAAAATGGGGGCAGGAGTTTGTGGAGGAGCAGTGGCTCAAGGCAAATAATGAGGCTTTTTCCTGGCACCCTGAGCAAGGTGGCCGGGATATAGATCGCCTGCACCGCGGCATGGAGGCGGATTGGTTTGATCCCGCTGACCTGCTCTTCTTGTGGGATACGGCAGGAGATCCGGTCCTAGCCGGCTTCCACTGGACCAAATGGCATGCGGAGGAAGCCCCGGGATTCGGTGAGGTCTACGTGGTGGGCTTGGCTGCGGACTATCGCGGCAAGAAATTGGGTGGACCGCTGCTGCAGATTGGTCTGCGTCGCATGGTGGAAAAGGGCGCTCAGCGGGTAATTCTTTATGTGGAAGCGGACAATGATCCGGCGCTGAAAGCATATGAGCGCCTGGGCTTTAAAGTTGATGAAGAACACGTCGTATGGGGTGTATGTGATTAAAGTCATGGGGTGAGCCGTGTTTGTTCACTCAGCGTTCACCTATTGGCACCCTTTTGGTCAGATCCTGCGGATAGCTTTACACCTTGTGAGTTAACCGCACCTGCGCACCTGCATCTCGCCCCAGAAAGCGAAGCGGGATGCGGGAAATATCTCTCTAGGAGATGCGGTTTCCTCGGACAATCAATCTCTGATCTGCACCGGAAAGGGTTTTCCCGTGATTCGCAACTTCAAGCGCACCGCCGCAATCTTCGGCATCGTAGCCGCAACCTCTACCGCTCTCGTAGCTTGCTCTGAGGAGTCTGGCTCCTCCTCCGATTCCGCTGGCGGCGAGGACGTCTCCGGCGAGCTCGTCGGAGACGGCGCCTCCTCCCAGCAAAACGCAATGTCTTACTTCCAGACCGCGTTCTCTGAGGATCACCCAGACGCTTCCCTGTCCTACAACGCTTCCGGTTCCGGCGCCGGCGTTGAGGCCTTCACCAACGGCCAGGCTGACTTCGCTGGTTCTGACTCCGCCCTGAAGGAAGACGAGGGCGAGGTTGAGGCTGCCGCTAAGCGTTGCGACGGCAACGAGGCATGGCACCTGCCAACCACCATCGGCCCGGTTGCAATCGCCTACAACCTGGGTGACACCGAGATCAACCTTTCCACCAAGACCCTGGGCAAGATCTTCAAGGGCGAAATCAAGAAGTGGAACGACAAGGCTATCGCCGCTGACAACGAGGGCACCGACCTGCCGGACAAGGACATCACCGTCATCTTCCGTTCCGACGAGTCCGGTACCTCCGCAAACTTCCAGAAGTTCCTGAAGGCCGCTACGGGCGACTGGGACTCCGAGGGCAAGCAGTTCCCGGATACCGTTGGCGAGGGTGCGAACGGTTCCTCCGGCGTTGCTGACCAGGTTGCAAGCATCGACGGTGCTATCACCTACGTCGAGGCTGGCTTCGCAGACCAGAAGGAAGGCGAGGGCGTTAAGAAGGCCAAGATTGACTTCGGCCACGGCCCAGTTGAGCTCTCCACCGAGTCCGTCAACAAGGCTCTGGAAAACCTGGAGTTCAAGAAGACCGACTCCGAGCACAACATGGTTGTTGACTCTGAGGCACTGTTCTCCTCCGATAACGAGGGTGCATACCCGCTCATCCTGACCACCTACAACATCGTCTGCTCCAAGGGCTACGATGAGGAGACCTCCAAGCTGGTCAAGTCCTTCTTCACCACCGTCCTGGATCACCAGGACGACCAGCTGGCTGAGCAAGGCTTCATCCCGGTTGAGGGTGCTCACCTGGACAAGCTGAAGGCTGCTGTTGACGCTTTGCAGTAAGCGCTAAAGCTGTAAAAGCTTAATACCTCCCGCCCCCACTGCCGCACACGATTCGCGCTTTGGGGGCGCAGGTATGTAACGATATTTTCCATTTTCAACGCTGAAAAGGATTAACAGTCTCATGGCAGACAATAATCTCACCACGGCTCCAGAGCAGGCGGACGCGAATATCACCGCTGCCGAGCGAGTCTCCACCAGCGGACACGAAGAGGTAGCTACCACCAGCTCCAATAGCGGAGTAAAGCGCCCAGGCGATCGTGTCTTTGAGTTCCTGTCCACTGCTTCGGCAACACTTATTACCGTCATGATTGCGGCTATTGCCGCCTTCCTGCTGTGGCGTGCAGTTCCCGCCCTGGGAGTCAACGACGGCGGCATCTTGGGCTTCTTTACCTATGGTGGCCGTTGGGAGACCACCGATACTTCTGCGATGAAGTTCGGTATCCCGACCATGTTCGGTACCACCGTCCTTATCTCCGTCTTCGCCCTCCTGCTGGCTATGCCGGTGGCCCTGGCCATTGCCATCTTCCTGTCCAACTACGCGCCTGCCCGCTTGGTCAAACCTCTCGGCTTCCTGGTGGACATGCTCGCTGCGGTTCCTTCCATTGTTTATGGTCTGTGGGGCTGGCAGGTTCTCGGCCCAGCGCTATCCGGCTTCTATTCCTGGATGGAGTCTTGGGCCGGTGGCTTCTTCCTCTTCCATGTCTTCGATAACTCGCCCTCTTTTGCTACCGGCCGCAACTTGTTTACCGGTGGCATCGTGCTCGCCGTGATGATTCTGCCGATCATCGCGGCCACCGCCCGCGAGGTCTTCGTGCAGACCCCTCCAGGCCAGGTGGAATCCGCCCTGGCGCTGGGCGCTACCCGTTGGGAAGTTATCCGCATGACCGTGCTGCCATTCGGCATGTCCGGCTATATCGCAGGCTCCATGCTCGGCCTGGGCCGTGCGCTGGGTGAGACCATGGCGCTGTACATGGTCGTCTCCCCGCTGATTGACTTCCGCTTCTCGCTTTTCGATGGCGGCACGACCTTCGCCACGGCCATCGCCCTGGCATCCGCCGAGTTCGGTAACGAGATGCGCGCTGGTGCCTACATCGCCGCCGGCCTCATGCTGTTCTTGCTGACCTTCGTGGTCAACGCAATTGCCCGCGCCATCGTGAAGAAGAAGTAAGGAGGGGAGGATCAATGACTACGACAACTAATGCCAAGCCTGCCTCCCAAGGCGGCGCGACATTCCTGGACATCTCCGGCTCCCGCAAGATGACCAATAACATCGCCACTGCAGTGGTCTGGGGCGCAATGATTTTGGCTATGGTCCCGCTGGTGTGGGTTCTGTGGGAACTCATCGCCCGCGGTAGTGGGGTAATCCTCAACCCTGAGTGGTGGACCGCCTCCCAGCGCGGCATCATGAATAGCTCGGCTGGCGGCGGTGCTGCCCACGCAATCGTGGGTACTTTCGTGCAAACCATTTTGGCTTCCGTCATCTCCATTCCCATCGGCATCTTCACCGCTATTTACCTGGTGGAGTACTCCAAGGGTGGATGGCTTGGCCGCATCACTACCTTCATGGTGGACATCCTGTCCGGTGTGCCTTCCATCGTCGCAGCCCTGTTCATCTTCGCCATGTGGATTACCCTCTTCGGCTTCGGCCGCTCCGGCTTCGCCGTGGCGCTGTCCCTGGTACTGCTGATGATTCCGATTGTGGTGCGCAATACCGAAGAGATGCTGCGCGTGGTCCCAATGGACTTGCGTGAGGCGTCCTACGCGCTCGGTGTACCAAAATGGAAGACCATCGCCCGTATCGTTCTGCCTACCGCCCTGTCCGGCATTGTCACCGGCATCATGCTGGCGATTGCCCGCGTGATGGGTGAGTCCTCGCCGGTGCTGGTCTTGGTTGGTTCCTCCTCCGTCATCAATTGGGACGCTTTCAAGGGATCTCAGTCCTCGCTCCCGTTGATGATGCTGGATATGTACAAGGCCGGCGCTCAGCCAGCCGTGCTGGACAAGCTTTGGGGTGCAGCTTTGACGCTGGTTATCCTCATCGCCGTCCTCAATATTGCGGCCCGCATCGTGTCCGCAAAGTTCTCGGTTAAGAAGTAAAACGCCGTAACACTCGATTCCGCCATACACTTGCTAGAGGAGAAACTCCCAAATGTCTAAGCTCGCGCTCAATGACGTGAACATTTTCTACGGCGACTTCCACGCCGTGCAGAACGTGAATATGCAGATCCCGGCCCAGGCCGTGACCGCATTCATCGGCCCTTCCGGCTGCGGTAAGTCCACCGTGCTGCGCACCATCAACCGTATGCACGAGGTCATTCCCGGCGCCTCGGTAAAGGGTGAAATCCTGCTCGATGGCACCAATATCTACGGACCAAAGGTTGACCCAGTATCCGTACGCAACACCATCGGCATGGTCTTCCAGAAGGCTAACCCGTTCCCCACGATGTCCATTGAGGACAATGTCGTGGCTGGCCTCAAGCTTTCCGGTGAGAAGAACAAGAAGAAGCTCAAGGAAGTCGCGGAGAAGTCCCTGCGCGGCGCCAACCTGTGGGACGAGGTCAAGGACCGCCTGGACAAGCCGGGCGGCGGCCTTTCCGGTGGTCAGCAGCAGCGTCTGTGCATCGCCCGCGCCATCGCCGTGGAGCCAGAGGTGCTGCTCATGGACGAGCCTTGTTCCGCCCTAGACCCGATTTCCACCCTCGCCGTGGAGGACCTTATCCACGAGCTGAAGGAGAACTTCACCATCGTCATCGTGACCCACAATATGCAGCAGGCAGCCCGTGTGTCCGATAAGACCGGCTTCTTCTCCCTGGAAGCAACCGGCAAGCCGGGTCACCTGGTGGAGTTCGATGACACCACCAAGATCTTCGAGAATCCTTCCCAGAAGGAGACCGAGGATTATATCTCTGGCCGCTTTGGCTAAAGAGTAGAGAGATTGTCCGAGAAAACGGGCCGGTTCATTCGAACCGGCCCGTTTCTTAGTTTTTATTCCTTAGCGGCGGAACTGACGCTCCAGCTCGGCCATACGGGCCTCGAACTCCGCGTCCTTCTTGCTCTCTTCTAGCTTCTTGGCATAGTCGTGGGGCAGCAGCCCAGTGATCAAGTAGATAATGTGGCCGGCAACCGAAACGCAGTGGTCGGCATAGCGCTCGTAATAGCGCGTAATCTGCGAGGTCTCCACTGCCTCTCGGACGGATCCTTCCCACTCGCGCTGGGTCAGGAGGCGCAAAAGATGAGAGTTGATATCGTCCACGGCGTCGTCATCGGCGCGAAGGTTCACGGATAGATCCGCGTCGGGAGTAACGAGAATACTGTGCAGCACAGAACCCATCTCTTCAGTGAGACGGTACAGCTCCTCAAAGTAGCCCATGTAGTTCGCAGGCACCACGGGATCGGGGTGGCGGCGGCGTGCGGAATCCGCGATGTGTTGGGCAAGCTTTCCCATTCGGTAGAGGTCTTCCACGATATAGATGGAAGAGACAACTTGGCGGAGATCCTGCGCCATGGGGTTTTCTAATGCTAAAAGTTTTACGGCGCGCTCCGAGCATCGAGTGCGGATCTCATCGAGCTCCTCAGTCATAGTGAGAGCTTCTTCGGCAGATTCCAAAACGCCCTGGATTAGCGCCTGTGAGGCCTTATCCATGATGGTGCGCACGGTATCGCACATGACGATGAGGTCATGGGAGAAGTTGTCTAAGTGTTCCCTGTAGGCAGCACGCATGCCAGAAATAATAGCGAAAACTTTCCATTCCCGCGCAACTTAAGTGGAAGATAAATGCACGATACCTATATACCCCAGGGTGCTCTGATGCCCTAATAAGGTTAACCGCCGGAGTTCATAATATCTGCGGCGACGGGAACGCATTCATCCTCCGGATCGTCGAGCCAGCCATCTGGCAATGCCACCTTGGAAGGCGAACCTTGGCGGCCTCGGGCACCGTCGGCATCGGCAGCCAAGGCGTCGGAATCTGCCCATGGGCCAAGGAGCTTCTCGCAGTGCGTCGAGGGAATCCACCTTGGCCAAGCCCGCGCGTACTTGGCCGCCGACTGGGAAGCCGCGCAGGTACCAGCCAATGTGTTTGCGAATGTCGCGGGAAGCATTATCCTCGCCATCGTGCTCTGCGAGTAGCTCTGCGTGGCGGAGAATAACCTGGGTAACCTCACCCAGGGTGGGCTCAGCTGGGATGGACTCGCCGCGAAGGGCAGCGCCGAGCTCCGCAAAGAGCCACGGGCGGCCGAGGCAGCCGCGCCCGACCTGCACGCCGTCGCAACCGGTCTGTTCCATCATGCGGCGCGCATCCTCGGCGCGGAAGATATCGCCGTTGCCCAAAACCGGGACTCCAGTGTCTGCTAGGTGCTCTTTTAGTCGGGCGATCTCGTCCCACCGTGCTTCACCGGAATAGCGCTGGGCGGCGGTACGGCCATGCAAGGTAACGGCGGCGGCGCCGGATTCGACGGCGATGCGCCCCGCATCAAGATGCGTATGGTGTTCATCGTCAATGCCTACGCGCATCTTTACCGTTACTGGGATGTCGGTGCCCTCAGTAGCTTTGACGGCGGCGGAGACAATATTGCCAAAGAGGCGTCGCTTATAAGGCAAAGCGGATCCACCGCCGCGACGGGTCACCTTGGGAACCGGGCAGCCAAAGTTCATATCAATGTGGTCCGCCAAGTTCTCGTCCACGATCATCTTTGCTGCCTTGTAAGTATATTCCGGATCCACCGCATAAATCTGCAGTGATCGGGGATCCTCCTGCGGAGCAAAGGTTGTCATGTGCAGCGTCTTTTCATTGCGCTCTACTAGCGCGCGGGCGGTGACCATCTCACAGACGTAGAGGCCGGAAACCGTGCCAGTGCGCGCCAATTCCTGCTCGCGGCACAACGTGCGGAAAGCAACGTTGGTTACCCCCGCCATCGGGGCGAGGATGACGGGGGAGGAGAGATCGTAGTGTCCAATGCGCAAATTCACGCCCCAATTGTGCTAGTTGACGGGCCAAAATAGCAACTAGGGCCACAGTGGTGGCGTTCCTTATTTCCGTTTTATGGGGTGGGGGTCACACAAATGTGGTGGAAATCTTGCAAAGATTCGCTAATGTGGTCTGTGTAACTAATTAGGACGGCCGTTATTTTGGCTAGTCTCTCGATGAAGGAGGATTACCCTTGTCCGAAAGAATCGCGTATGCCCCGTTTCAGAAGCTCGTAGTTTCGGCAGAAGAGGCTGCTCAGCACGTAAACCACGGTGATCGCGTAGGCATTTCCGGCTTTACCGGCGCTGGCTACCCTAAGGGCCTGCCTACCGCCATT
Source organism: Corynebacterium sp. LaCa54 (assembly GCF_046717495.1). Taxonomy (NCBI): domain Bacteria; kingdom Bacillati; phylum Actinomycetota; class Actinomycetes; order Mycobacteriales; family Corynebacteriaceae; genus Corynebacterium; species Corynebacterium sp. LaCa54. The sequence continues at coordinate 2,032,616 of NZ_CP177115.1, read as the reverse complement.
GCAGAAAAGGCCAAGGCCCTGCACGAAAAGGGCGAGGAATTTAAGATCGATGTCTTCTCTGGTGCCTCTACTGCTCCGGATTGCGATGGCGTCCTCGCGGAAGCTGAGGCGATTCGCTTCCGCTCTCCTTATAACTCCGATCCCACCTTGCGTAAGCAGTTCAATGACGGAACCGCGCTCTACCAGGACATTCACCTGTCTCACTCTGGCCAGCAAGTAGAGGAGGGGTTCTACGGTGATTTCCATGTAGCCATCATCGAGGCTGTGCGCATCACCGAGGAAGGCCACGTCGTCCCGTCCTCCGCCGTGGGCAATAACCTCGAATACATTGAGGCTGCGGATAAGATCATCATCGAGATTAATGAGTGGCAGTCCATCAACCTCGAGGGCATGCACGATATCTACCGCATCGAAAAGCTGCCGAACCGTCAGCCTATCCCTATCACCAAGCCGGGTGACCGCATCGGTACCACCTACATGGAGGTGCCGGAGGAGAAGGTGGTCGCAGTGGTCAAGACCGATGCCCCCGACCGCAACGCGCCGTTTAAGGAGCCGGACGAGATCTCGGAAAAGATCGCTGCAAACTTCATCGAGTTCCTTGAGGGTGAGGTGGCTGCCGGCCGCCTTGAGTATGACAAGTTCATCATGCAGTCCGGCGTGGGCAACGTGCCAAATGCCGTGATGGCTGGCCTCCTGGATTCCAAGTTTGAAAATATCCAGGCCTACACCGAGGTTATCCAGGATGGCATGCTTGATCTAATTGACGCCGGCAAGATGACCATGGCCTCTGCTACCTCCTTTGCCCTTTCCCCGGAGTATGCCGAGAAGATGAACGCGGAGGCAGAGCGCTACCGCAAGCACATCATTCTTCGCCCACAGCAGGTCTCCAATCACCCAGAGGTCATTCGCCGCGTTGGCCTGATTTCTTCCAATGGCATGATTGAGGCCGATATTTACGGCAATATCAACTCCACCAACGTCTCCGGCTCCCGAATCATGAACGGCACCGGTGGCTCGGGTGACTTCACCCGCAACGCCTATATCTCCACCTTCGTCTCGCCGTCCGTGGCCAAGGATGGCGCCATTTCCGCGCTGGTTCCTTTCGTGTCTCACACAGACCACACCGAGCACGACACCATGGTCATCATTACCGAGTATGGAGTAGCTGACCTGCGCGGACTGGCTCCGAAGGAGCGCGTGGAGAAGGTTATCTCTGTCGCTCACCCGGACTACCGTCCGCTGCTGGAGGACTACTTCAAGCGTGCCAAGGAAAACAAGTTCCAGCACACCCCGCACGATTTGAAGACCGCCTTCGACTTCCAGGTGAACTTCATGGAAAAGGGCGATATGCGCGGCTAATCTAACTGTGTCCTGGCGGGCGCTCAGCGGTGAGCTGGGCGCCTTTCGCTTGCCGACGCCCCCTAATTAGGACTTTGCAAATGTCGCAAGCTAAGATGTAACGACGTTGGGCCTTTAGCTCAGTTGGTAGAGCTACGGACTTTTAATCCGCAGGTCGTGGGTTCGATCCCCACAGGGCCCACAACGGGAGCCACCTTATCGGGTGGCTCCTTTTAGTTTTTCACCATCTTCTTGATAGCGCGCATAGCCTCTTCTAGCTTCTCCGTGGCCACTTCGCCGTCCTCGGCGGCAGCACCGGCCACGCAGTGCTCGATATGGTCTTCTAGGAGCGCGAGTGAGACATTTTCTAGCGCTGACTTCACGGCCGAAATCTGGGTAATAATGTCAATGCAATACTGGTCTTCCTCGATCATGCGATGGATGCCGCGTGTTTGGCCCTCAATACGTTTGAGCCGTGCGAGGTAGCGATCTTTACTTTGTGAATCTGCGTTATATCCGTGCACGTGCGGCTCGTGACAGGAGCACGTTTGATGCTGGTCAGACATGGTTCCTAATCTTTCTGGGGGAGCGATTTTGTAACTAGGTGAGGTCTCCAGTATATTTCTAGAAGTCGCCATAGCGCGACGGGCCCCCATCGTCTAGCGGCCTAGGACACTGCCCTTTCACGGCAGCGGCACGGGTTCGAATCCCGTTGGGGGTACCAACACGGAAGTGTTGGTACGAATTTAATATTCGATTGGCCTTGTGGCGCAGTTGGTTAGCGCGCCGCCCTGTCACGGCGGAGGTCGCGGGTTCAAGTCCCGTCAAGGTCGCAGAAAGAGCAGCAATCGTTTCTACGATTGCTGCTTTTTGTTTTGGTACGCTGGCGCTAACTAAGGAATTAGGAGAGTCAGCACTGTGGAACCATACGTAGGGATTGTCGTCTTTGAGCTCGTGTCGCAGGATTCGGAGCTTAGGAATTTCTACCGGGAAGACTTCTTCCTCGTCTACGCAGATTCTGAGGAGGAGGCGCACCGCAAGGTTGCTAACCGAGCTCACGAGCAAGAGTATGAAGAGCTGAAGTTGCGCCACATTGTAGATGTTGCTCCGGCCCTGTATGGCTATGTGGACCGAGATTGCGACCTTTACTCGCGACACTTTGCCGCACTGGAAGACTATGAGCGCTTTGAGATGAAATTAGGAGGAAGCGATCCCCTTCAGGCTCCCGAATAGTGTTATGACGTGCTGATTTGGTGAGTGTTGGGAGTCTTCTGTAAAGTAACTATCCGTGCCAGAGAGCACACATAATTTAAAATGGCCTTGTGGCGCAGTTGGTTAGCGCGCCGCCCTGTCACGGCGGAGGTCGCGGGTTCAAGTCCCGTCAAGGTCGCGGAAACCTTCGGGTTTCTGGCCAGATAGCTCAGTCGGTAGAGCACACGCCTGAAAAGTGTGGGGTCGCCAGTTCGATCCTGGCTCTGGCCACAATAATGGCTCCTCTTAAGAGGGGCCATTTTTGCTTTAGTATAGGTGCATGGAACACGCTATTGCACACCAGACCGATAAATCCCGTTACGTCCTCACCGTGGACGGTACTGAGGCGGGTGCTTGCTACTACGTAGACGCGGGCGATACCCGCGAGTTCAACCACACGGTCATCAAGGATGCTTTTCGCGGCCAAGGACTGTCTGCGCCGTTGATTAAGGCTGCGCTTGATGATGCCCGGGGCGTCGGCAAGCAAGTCATCGCTTCCTGCTCCGCCGTGGCGCACTTTATAGAAAAGAATCCCGAATACCGCGACCTGCTACGCCCAGAAGGCATATAAAAAGCGGCCCACAAGTGCCTGTGGGCCGCTGGGAGAGAATTTAGATGTAGTAGTCGGGGTCGACCAGTTTGATGCGCTCATTTGGATTGCGTGGGCGGTTCTTGGCCGGGATGCCCACCGCGATATGTTCGGCGGGCACGTCCTTCGTCACTACGGCATTGGCGCCAATGGCCGATCCCTCACCGATCGTGATGGGGCCGAGTACCTTAGCGCCTGCGCCGATGACTACATTGTCCTCGATGGTGGGGTGGCGCTTAGTCTGAGTGAGTACCTGGCCACCGAGGGTGACACCGTGGTAAAGCATGACGCCATCGCCAATCTCGGCGGTTTCACCGATGACGATGCCCATGCCGTGGTCAATAAAGAAGCGGCGACCGATAGTGGCGCCCGGGTGGATTTCCACGCCGGTAAAGAAGCGGTTAATTTGCGCTAATATGCGCGCGGGCCCGCGTAGGCCGCGCTTCCACATCCAGTGCGAAATGCGATGAGACCACACCGCGTGGAGGCCGGAGTACACTATTGCATTTTCGACGTCGCCGCGAGCGGCTGGATCGTGATCTCTTGCATTCGCTAAGTCTTCACGGATGTAGCTCATAATGTTCATGCTCACATAGTACTGGCATAAAAAAGGCACCCGCCAAGGTTGGCGGGTGCTTTTATTCATTCGAAGTGATTTAAGCCTCGCGGATGTCCTCGAAGAGGATGGTGGAGACGTAGCGCTCACCGAAGTCCGGCAGGACAACCACGATGGTCTTGCCCTCGAACTCTGGGCGCTCTGCCAGCTTCAAAGCTGCAGAGACGTTAGCGCCGGCGGAGATGCCCACCAGTAGGCCTTCCTGGGTGGCCAGGTCACGGGAGGCCTTGATGGACTCTTCGGTGGTGGCGGTAAAGACTTCGTCGAGAAGCTCGCGGTCAAGTACCTCAGGAACGAAGTTGGCGCCGATGCCCTGGATCTTGTGCGGGCCAGCGTGGCCTTCAGATAGGACAGGGGAGTCGGACGGCTCGACGGCGGCCAAGTGCAGGTCCGGATTCTTGGACTTGAGGAAGCGACCCACACCGGTAACGGTGCCGCCGGTGCCTACACCAGCAACGAAGGCATCAACCTTGCCCTCGGCGTCTTCCCAGATCTCCGGGCCGGTGGTCTCCTCGTGCATCTTCGGGTTTGCCTCGTTGGCGAACTGTGCAGCCAGGATAGCGTTGTCGTTCTCGGCGACGATTTCATTCGCCTTGTCGACGGCGCCCTGCATGCCCGCCGCGCCTGGGGTCAGTACAATCTCTGCGCCATAGGCGCGCAGCAGCACCTTGCGCTCGTTGGACATGGTCTCCGGCATGGTCAAGATGACCTTGTAGCCCAAAGTGGCGCCGGCCAGAGCTAGGGCAATGCCGGTATTGCCGGACGTGGCTTCCACGATGGTGCCGCCCGGCTTGAGCTGACCAGACTTCTCAGCGGCCTCAACGATGGCCTTGCCGATGCGGTCTTTCACGGAGTTAGCGGGGTTAAAAGATTCAACCTTGGCAAGCACGGTTGCACCCTTGCCCTCGGTAAGACGGTTTAGGCGGACCAGCGGGGTGCCGCCGATGGTTTCCATAATGTTGTTGTAGACAGCCATTGTATTGACTCCTTTGGGAATCGGATTTGGATTCAAATCGTGTACAACGCAAGGGTACACTACACAAGTAGACCGGTCAGTATATAAATTCTAGACCGGGCATTCGGGCATTCCATGTGGGATTACAACACCGGATAAGCCAGGGGCGATTTCGAATTACCCCCACATGCTGTCTATACTTCCACTCAGTTGCCCGCTGGCCCCCAAATTCCCGGGGGGAAGACGGGTACACCTGCTTGGTTACCCCCGACGAGGAAAGAGTCTCATGGAGTCGCATCGCCTCAAAGATGATGAAGAATCCGTACGCGCGGCGTTATCGTCCCTGAAAACCGCTACAGGTATTCCGGTGACGATGTATGCCACGCTGCTGCCAGACAATCGCTTGCAGATTACGCAGTGGGTGGGCCTACGTACCCCAGCGCTGCAGAATCTGATCATTGACTCAGGCGTTGGTGTGGGTGGGCGAGTGGTGAGCACTCGCCGCGCGGTAGGCGTCTCCGATTACACCCGTGCTACTACCATTTCGCACGAGAATGATCGCGTAATCCAAGACGAGGGCCTGCACTCCATCGTGGCTGTGCCCGTTACGGTCCAGCGCGAAATCCGCGGCGTCCTCTACGTGGGAGTGCATTCACCAGTTCGCCTGGGCGACAAGGTCATTGAAGAAGTGACGATGACCGCGCGCACTCTTGAGCAGGACCTAGCTGTAAATTCCGCGATGCGCCGCGCCGATGGGTCTAAAGGCGGAGCCGCCCGCGGCCACGTTATGAACGGTGCTGAGTGGGAACAGGTACGCTCCACCCACTCCAAGCTGCGCATGCTGGCTAACCGCGTGGAAGACGAGGAGCTGCGCAAGGAACTGGAGACGCTATGTGACCAGATGGTTTCTCCGGTGCGCGTGAAGCAATCCACCAAGCTCTCCGCCCGCGAGCTCGACGTTCTCTCTTGTGTGGCCCTGGGTCACACCAACGTGGAAGCGGCTGAGGAAATGGGAATCGGCGCAGAAACCGTGAAGTCTTATCTGCGCTCGGTAATGCGTAAACTCGGTGCGCACACCCGCTACGAGGCGGTCAATGCCGCCCGTCGCATCGGCGCGTTGCCTTAAGAACCGGTAGCGTAGGCAGTTGTGAAAGATCAGTTTATTGTTTCCGGCGGTGCCCGCTTAGAGGGCACCGTCAAAGTAGATGGCGCAAAAAATAGCGTCTTAAAGCTCATGGCCGCATCCTTGCTGGCGGAGGGTACTACGACGCTGACCAACTGCCCAGAAATTCTGGACGTCCCCCTCATGAAAAAGGTTCTCGAGGGGCTCGGCTGCGAGGTAGTAATCGAGGGCTCTGAAGTCCGGATTACTACTCCCGCGCAGCCCCAATCTAATGCGGATTTTGATGCGGTCCGCCAGTTCCGTGCTTCCGTTTGCGTGCTCGGGCCCCTGACCTCCCGCTGTGGTCACGCCAAGGTAGCGCTGCCCGGTGGTGACGCGATTGGTTCCCGTCCGCTCGATATGCACCAGACGGGCTTGGAAAAGCTGGGCGCGACCACCCGTATTGAGCACGGTGCCGTCGTGGCAGAAGCCACCCACCTACGTGGTGCGAATATTCGCCTTGATTTCCCGTCAGTGGGTGCAACCGAAAACATCCTCACCGCCGCGGTTCTCGCTGAGGGGGAAACCGTTCTGCATAATGCGGCCCGTGAGCCCGAAATCGTCGATCTGTGCACCATGCTTAAGTCCATGGGTGCCGATATCGAAGGTGAAGGAAGCTCGGTGGTGACTATCCGGGGCGTCGATAAGCTGCAGCCCACCCAGCACGAGGTTATCGGTGACCGCATCGTGGCAGGTACATGGGCATATGCCGCCGCCATGACTCAGGGGGACATCACGGTGGGCGGTATCTCGCCGCGCCACCTGCACCTGCCACTAGAAAAGCTGAAGTCCGCCGGCGTCGAACTGGAAACCTATGAGAACGGCTTCCGCGTACGCATGGATCAGCGCCCGCAAGCGGTGGACTACCAGACCCTGCCATTTCCAGGGTTCCCTACTGATTTGCAGCCTATGGCCATTGGCATCTCCGCCATTGCGGACGGAACGACGGTCATTACAGAGAATGTCTTTGAATCCCGCTTCCGCTTTGTAGATGAAATGCTGCGCCTGGGTGCCGACGCCCAGGTTGACGGACACCATGTAGTAGTCCGTGGCAAAGAGCGGCTGTCTTCTACTCACGTATGGAGCTCCGATATCCGCGCAGGTGCGGGCTTGGTGCTTTCTGCGTTGTGTGCGGATGAGACCACTACGGTTCACGATGTTTTCCATATCGACCGCGGATATCCCAACTTCGTAGAAAACCTGCAGCGCCTCGGCGCCACAATTGAAAGAACTCATGAAGAAGAGCTCTTTTAACGACGCCCCCGGCACACCGTTTTCCGTGATGTGCTGGGGATTTGTCATTGTGGGAGGGGTTGGACTACATTAATCCAAGTCGCCGGGAAGTAGCCGGGAGGTTACTTGATGGTGACATTTTGTACGGACTTGGTTCGATGATTTGATTTTGTTCTTTGAGTTGAGTAGGTTTGTACGGGCTGCCGATGAGAGGTTAACGGGAAGTTAATTTTCTGTTGGTTGGTGGTGATGTTTGAGAACTCAATAGTGTGCCAATGTACTTTTTATTTTTTGTGTGCATGGTTGTGTGTTGATTGGTTTGTCTGCCAGCAGGCTTAGTGGTTTGTTGGTTGGTGTGTGCCGGTTGGGTATGTGGAACACGTACCTTTTTGAATGCTGTTTGGTGTTTCGGCTGCATTGAGATGGATTGGTTGGCATGTGATTGTGTTTACCTTTTTGGTTTCCTCTTTTTGACCCCGTCGGGTTGAGGGGACTGTTTATTTTTTCTTTGTAGTAATTTTTTGGACGCCAGCATGAGCTGCATTTTGTGTGGTTTGTGGTGGTTTGTTCTTTTGTTGGGTTTCGGGCTTTTCACGGCCTGTTTCGGATTTGTTCTGAAATTTTTTTGTGGAGAGTTTGATCCTGGCTCAGGACGAACGCTGGCGGCGTGCTTAACACATGCAAGTCGAACGGAAAGGCCCTGCTTGCAGGGTACTCGAGTGGCGAACGGGTGAGTAACACGTGGGTGATCTGCCCTGCACTTCGGGATAAGCCTGGGAAACTGGGTCTAATACCGGATAGGAGCCATTTTTAGTGTGATGGTTGGAAAGTTTTTTCGGTGTAGGATGAGCTCGCGGCCTATCAGCTTGTTGGTGGGGTAATGGCCTACCAAGGCGGCGACGGGTAGCCGGCCTGAGAGGGTGGACGGCCACATTGGGACTGAGATACGGCCCAGACTCCTACGGGAGGCAGCAGTGGGGAATATTGCACAATGGGCGCAAGCCTGATGCAGCGACGCCGCGTGGGGGATGACGGCCTTCGGGTTGTAAACTCCTTTCGCTAGGGACGAAGCTTTTTGTGACGGTACCTAGATAAGAAGCACCGGCTAACTACGTGCCAGCAGCCGCGGTAATACGTAGGGTGCGAGCGTTGTCCGGAATTACTGGGCGTAAAGGGCTCGTAGGTGGTTTGTCGCGTCGTCTGTGAAATTCCGGGGCTTAACTCCGGGCGTGCAGGCGATACGGGCATAACTTGAGTACTGTAGGGGTAACTGGAATTCCTGGTGTAGCGGTGAAATGCGCAGATATCAGGAGGAACACCGATGGCGAAGGCAGGTTACTGGGCAGTTACTGACGCTGAGGAGCGAAAGCATGGGTAGCGAACAGGATTAGATACCCTGGTAGTCCATGCCGTAAACGGTGGGCGCTAGGTGTGAGGGTCTTTTCACGACTTTCGTGCCGTAGCTAACGCATTAAGCGCCCCGCCTGGGGAGTACGGCCGCAAGGCTAAAACTCAAAGGAATTGACGGGGGCCCGCACAAGCGGCGGAGCATGTGGATTAATTCGATGCAACGCGAAGAACCTTACCTGGGCTTGACATACACCGGATCGGGCTAGAGATAGTCTTTCCCTTTGTGGCTGGTGTACAGGTGGTGCATGGTTGTCGTCAGCTCGTGTCGTGAGATGTTGGGTTAAGTCCCGCAACGAGCGCAACCCTTGTCTTATGTTGCCAGCATTTGGTTGGGGACTCATGAGAGACTGCCGGGGTCAACTCGGAGGAAGGTGGGGATGACGTCAAATCATCATGCCCCTTATGTCCAGGGCTTCACACATGCTACAATGGTCGGTACAACGCGCAGCGACACTGTGAGGTGGAGCGAATCGCTGAAAGCCGGCCTTAGTTCGGATTGGGGTCTGCAACTCGACCCCATGAAGTCGGAGTCGCTAGTAATCGCAGATCAGCAACGCTGCGGTGAATACGTTCCCGGGCCTTGTACACACCGCCCGTCACGTCATGAAAGTTGGTAACACCCGAAGCCGGTGGCCCAAACTTGTTAGGGAGCCGTCGAAGGTGGGATCGGCGATTGGGACGAAGTCGTAACAAGGTACCCGTACCGGAAGGTGCGGGTGGATCACCTCCTTTCTAAGGAGCTTTATTATTCGGGCACAGTTGTGCCTTGTCCTGCCACTTTGTGGTGGGTGTTGGTTGAGTGTGCGAGTGTCATGCTGCCAACGTTGTTTGTTTGAAAATTTCCGGGTGGAAGATACACCTTTAAGACAAAGACCGAGTGTTTGAATGGCGCTTTGTGACACACAGTGTCGTGCACAGTTTGAAAAAAGTATTTGTTTGTATGTTGGTGCATTGTTGGGTGTCTGGGGCATTATCCCCTTTTTTGGTGCCTGACCATTTTGCTGGTGTGCATGGTTTGTGTGTGCTGGTTTGTGGTTGGGGTGTTGTGTGAGAACTGTATAGTGGACGCGAGCATTAAACACGTATGACGTGCTGCGCTTTGTGTGGTGTGTTGTGTGTGTTTGTGTGATTTCTTTTTTGTGTTTATTTTGTCAAGTTCACTTGTGTGGCCGCCCGCGCTTTTTGTGTGTGGTGGTTTGTGTGTTCGTTATTAAGGGCGCATGGTGGATGCCTTGGCATGCTGAGCCGATGAAGGACGTGAAAGGCTGCGTTAAGCCTCGGGGAGTTGTCAATTAAGCGTTGATCCGAGGATGTCCGAATGGGGAAACCTGGCCCTGGTTATGTGGGGTTACCCTTCAGTGAATTCATAGCTGTTGTGGGGGTTTACGCGGGGAAGTGAAACATCTCAGTACCCGTAGGAGAAGAAAATAATAATGATTCTGCTAGTAGTGGCGAACGAACGTGGATGAGGCTAAACCGTGTGCATGTGATACCTGGTAGGGGTTGTGTGTGCGGTGTTGTGGGCCCTGATGTGCGGTGACTACCATTGCCGCGCCCTCGCATTGTTGTTAGGTGAAGTGGTTTGGAATGGCCTGCCGGAGTAGGTGAGAGTCCTGTAGCTGAAGATGATGATGTGTGGGTTGTTGGGTTGCCCGAGTAGCAGCGGGCTCGTGGAATCTGCTGTGAATCTGCCGGGACCACCCGGTAAGCCTAAATACTCAGTGTGACCGATAGTGTATGAGTACCGTGAGGGAATGGTGAAAAGTACCCCGGGAGGGGAGTGAAATAGTTCCTGAAACCATGTGCTTACAATCCGTCAGAGCACCGTGTGTGTGATGGCGTGCCTTTTGAAGAATGAGCCTGCGAGTCAGCGGCATGTCGCGAGGTTAACCCGTGTGGGGTAGCCGTAGGGAAACCGAATCCTAATGGGGTGCAAAGTGGCATGTCCTGGACCCGAAGCGGGGTGATCTACCCATGGCCAGTGTGAAGCAGCTGTAAGAGGTTGTGGAGGCGCGAACCCACGTAGGTTGAAAACTGCGGGGATGAGCTGTGGGTAGGGGTGAAAGGCCAATCAAACTCCGTGATAGCTGGTTCTCCCCGAAATGCATTTAGGTGCAGCGTCGTATTATAGCTTGGTGGAGGTAGAGCGACTGGTTGGTTGAGCGGGACTACAATCTTAGCAATGTCAGCCAAACTCCGAATGCCACTAATTGTGTTGTACGGCAGTGAGACTGTGGGGGATAAGCTTCATAGTCGAGAGGGAAACAGCCCAGATCGCCGGTTAAGGCCCCTAAGGGTGTACTAAGTGGAAAAGGATGTGGGATCGCGAAGACAGCCAGGAGGTTGGCTTAGAAGCAGCCATCCTTGAAAGAGTGCGTAATAGCTCACTGGTCGAGTGGTTCTGCGCCGACAATGTAGTGGGGCTCAAGTACACCGCCGAAGCCGCGGCAACAATTTTTTGTTGGGTAGGGGAGCGTCGTGCATGGGTTGAAGCGTTACCGTAAGGAGGCGTGGACTGTGTGCGAGTGAGAATGCAGGCATGAGTAACGAATTGATAGGTGAGAATCCTATCCGCCGGATGACTAAGGGTTCCTGGGTCAAGTTCGTCTTCCCAGGGTGAGTCGGGACCTAAGGCGAGGCCGACAGGCGTAGTCGATGGATAACCAGTTGATATTCTGGTACCCGTACATGCGCGCCCATGATAAAGCACTGATACTAACCACCGCGGATGCATTGCTGGTCTTCTTTGAAGTCTGGTGGTGTTGATGTCGTGGGGCCTGATGTGTGGTTCAAGTGATGGGGTGACGCAGTGAGGTAGCCACGCCACTTATTGGATTGGTGGTGTAAGCGTGCAGACCGTGTGGTAGGTAAATCCGCCGCACATTTTGGTTGAGGCGTGATGCGTAGACCCATTGGGGTTGATGGTGGTGATCCTGTACTGTCGAGAAAAGCCTCTAGCGATGTGTGTGTATGGCCCGTACCCTAAACCGACACAGGTGGTCAGGTTGAAAATACTAAGGCGTTCGGGTGAACTGTGGTTAAGGAATTCGGCAAAATGCCCCCGTAACTTCGGGAGAAGGGGGGCCCTACGATGTGAGCACTCTTGCGGTGTTAAGCGTTGTGGGGTCGCAGAGAATAGAGGGAAGCGACTGTTTATCAAAAACACAGGTCCATGCGAAGACGTTAAGTTGATGTATATGGACTGACGCCTGCCCGGTGCTGGAAGGTTAAGAGGACCGGTTAGTCAACGTTGTTGGCGAAGCTGAGAATTTAAGCCCCAGTAAACGGCGGTGGTAACTATAACCATCCTAAGGTAGCGAAATTCCTTGTCGGGTAAGTTCCGACCTGCACGAATGGCGTAACGACTTCTCTGCTGTCTCAACCACAGGCCCGGTGAAATTGCACTACGAGTAAAGATGCTCGTTACGCGCGGCAGGACGAAAAGACCCCGGGACCTTCACTATAGCTTGGTATTGGTGTTTGGTTCGGTTTGTGTAGGATAGGTGGGAGACTTGGAAGCTATCACGCTAGTGGTGGTGGAGTCGTTGTTGAAATACCACTCTGATCGGATTGAGCATCTAACCTTGGCCCATGATCTGGGTTGGGGACAGTGCCTGGTGGGTAGTTTAACTGGGGCGGTTGCCTCCCAAAATGTAACGGAGGCGCCCAAAGGTTCCCTCAGCCTGGTTGGCAATCAGGTGGTGAGTGTAAGTGCACAAGGGAGCTTGACTGTGAGACAGACATGTCGAGCAGGGACGAAAGTCGGGACTAGTGATCCGGCACCTACTTGTGGATGTGGTGTCGCTCAACGGATAAAAGGTACCCCGGGGATAACAGGCTGATCTTCCCCAAGAGTCCATATCGACGGGATGGTTTGGCACCTCGATGTCGGCTCGTCGCATCCTGGGGCTGGAGTAGGTCCCAAGGGTTGGGCTGTTCGCCCATTAAAGCGGCACGCGAGCTGGGTTCAGAACGTCGTGAGACAGTTCGGTCTCTATCCGCCGCGCGCGTTGAAACTTGAAGAAAGCTGTCCCTAGTACGAGAGGACCGGGACGGACGTACCTCTAGTGTGCCAGTTATCCCGCCAGGGGTATCGCTGGTTGGCTACGTACGGAAGGGATAACCGCTGAAAGCATCTAAGCGGGAAGCCTGTTTTAAGATGAGGTTTCGTTAAGGTCCCCTAAAGACGATAGGGTAGATAGGCCAGACCTGGACGCACTGTAAGGTGTGAAGGCTACTGGTACTAATTGACCACAACAAACACCAACACACACTATGTGTGCTGGCAAAACAACAAAAACAAGAAACAACAAATTTGTCACTGTCGTGACCGCGTCCACTATGCAGTATCTGACACAACACCCGAACACCCATTAAAAAGAGGGTAGATGTTCTGAAGGTTTGTCGGTGGTCAATAGCTGCAGGGAAACGCCCGGTCCCATTCCGAACCCGGAAGCTAAGCCTGCACACGCTGATGGTACTGCAACCGGGAGGTTGTGGGAGAGTAAGTCACCGCCGACACCAAACAACAAACACAACAAAATACAACAAAGAAGAGGACGGTATACCACCGCCCTCTTCTTTTCTGCGTTTAGCGGTAGTAAACGTCGTCACGCGACGGTACTTCGCTACATACGTTCATTGACTTAAGACCTCGTCGAACTGCAAAAACCTGCCGGGGAAGTAGTAGGCAACGAACTCTAAACCTTTGCTTTTACCCCCGCTGGCGGGTGTGGCGCGACTCTGGGGATCCCTGCGGTTTTAGGCCACCCTATTCGAACACAAACACCCCCACTAAGGCCACTTGTCCGGCACTCGGGATACTATAAACGCAGCCGTTAGAAAACACATACGAACCCTGTCATCTCTGCTGGAGTGCCCCATCCATGACTGCCACACTTTCCCCACCCGAACCTGATATTGCCCTCGACTACCCACACACCCTCCTCATCACCGACCAGTCCGACTCTGATCACCTGGTCGATGGTGATGTGCCGGAAGCGTTTTACACCACCAATGCACCCGGAAACCACATCGGTAAAGCCGGCACCTATACCCGTAAAACCTCCTGGTTTCTTTTCCGCGCCATCCTCCCCCAACTAGCCGAGGATGTTGACCTAAGCCTCACCAGCCTCGCCAAAGACCTTGGTATTTCCTACTCCAAACTCCTAGGCTTCCTGCGCGCCCACTTCCGCATGCGCCAACTACCCCTGGTCACCGAAGTCCAAGGCCATCACTGGATCCTAGACCTGACCAAACTACGCATCATCGACCGCGAACTCAACCGGCTTGAAGCTAACCCAGAGCATCTTGAAGCCATCGACGCCGCACTCGCAGACTTCCTCACCCCCACCACACCGAACCAAACAGTGCCCACCGACGCAGACCTACGCCGCTTTATCCGCACCTTCATCGACACTCACCTGCGTCCCGAAGACAAAGAAGAACAACCCCAACCCACACTCCGCATCAACTACAATCCGGATAACACCACCACACTATCGCTTACCTGCGATAGTGCCACCGCCACGATTATCGCCCGCCACATCGACGCCTACACCAATAAAGCTCACACCACCGCTGCACAAGGCCTCATCGACCTCATCCTGGAAGATACCCACACTAGCGTTGCGATCAACACGTTCACCACCAACGACAAGGCCAACCTCGTCTTTCACCCCGGTGCCGGATGGATAAACCTCGACCATGCCCCCACAGACAACACATTCATACGCCGACTCTTAGCCGACGAGGTAGACTCCTACACCCCCAGCACCGACATCCGCGCCTTCACCCAAGGACGCGACGCCACGTGCCGCTGGCCCGGCTGCACCGTCCCCGCCACCAAATGCCAACTCGACCACCGCATCGAATACCACCAAGGCGGGCCCACCAGTCCCGAAATTTAGTAAATCTCTGCCAGCATCACCACAACATCAAAACCGACCGCAGAATCCACTACATCCTCGACCCCATCACCGGCACCATCGCCTGGCTCTACCGAGACGGCACCTACCAACTAGACCACGCCACCGGACCACTCGCCACACACCAAGCCCACTGGAACCACACCTGGGCACAATACCTCGCACTACAACAAAAGAGAACACAGAGAAGGGAGGGCTAGCGGAGTAGACCGGAGCCTGCGGTGTGTGATCAGGAGAACGGTCGTGCCGGCTTCTCGCATGCCGTTTTCCTCCTCAGGGATGATGTTGGCCGGAGACGACGGTCGCTAGACTTAAATAGGTAATTTCCCATTTACAAGGAGAATTTGTTTCATGACTGATGCTGCGGCTCGCGCCGTTGACTTGTTCAAGCAATACGGAAGCGATGACACAGCCGTTGTGGCCCTGGATCATGTTTCCATTGAGTTCGGCAAGAACGAATTCACTGCGATCATGGGCCCATCGGGCTCCGGTAAGTCGACGCTAATGCACACTATGGCTGGTTTGGATTCCGCGACTTCCGGTTCGGCGTTTATCGGCGATACCGATATGTCGGCGCTCAACGACAAGGACATTACGGCGCTGCGCCGTGATCGGCTGGGCTTTATTTTCCAGTCCTTTAACCTTGTTCCTACGCTGACTGCCGCGGAAAACATCACGTTGCCGACCGACATTGCGGGTAAGGACGTCGATAAGCAGTGGTTCGAAGAGGTAACTCGCCGTCTAGGCTTGGCAGAGCGCTTGGAGCACCGACCGGCTGAGCTATCAGGCGGTCAGCAGCAGCGCGTGGCCTGTGCCCGCGCGCTGGTTTCCCGTCCGGAAATTATCTTCGGCGATGAGCCAACCGGCAACCTGGACTCCAATTCTTCGGCCGAGGTGCTCGATATTTTGCGCACGGCAGTGGACAAGGATGACCAAACCGTGGTCATCGTGACGCACGATGCGAAGGCAGCGTCGTACGCGGACCGAGTGGTTTTCCTTGCTGACGGCAAGCTTGTCAACGAGTTGCACAATCCGACGATGGAGGCCATTCACCAGGTAATGGCGGAGATTGAGGGCTAAATGGCACGCGGAAATGCAATGCGCAGGGTGTCCCTGCGCAATATCGTGGCGCATAAGTTGCGCCTTGGGCTGACAATTCTCGCGGTGGTCTTGGGCACAGCGTTTATTGCCGGCTCGTTTATGTTCACCAATTCGCTGAAGTCTACTTTTGACTCCGCCGTGGATAATGAATTTCGTGGCGTGGATGCGGTGGTGAGCCAGAAGGACGACAATGGCGCGAAGCTGGATGAAAAGCTTCGCCAGAAGTTGGCCGATGATGAAGATGTCAAGAACATCAATATTGCGGATTCGGAGACTGTCGTCGCAGCCAATGAGAACTCGGAGGCCTATCAGACTCAGGGCGGTACGGCCAGCGTTGTCCCGTTTTATCCAGAGGATAAGGTCGTTGGCGGTGCCGATAAGCTAAAGGAGGGCGAGGAGCCGAGCGGTAAGGACGAAGTCCTTGTCAATTCCTCCGCGGCGGATAAATACGGAATCTCCGTGGGACAAAAGCTCATTGTGGTTCACCCCGATGAGCAGGATACGGTTACCGTTTCTGGTATCTCGGAGCCCGCCGTCGACCAGGGCGATAGCATCGTGCTGAGCATGGCCGAGAAGGACTACCTGGAGCGCTACGGCGATCCGAGCCAGCTCAAGGTTTCTGCGGCCGAAGGCGTGGATGCGAACGCCTTGGTGGATCACCTAAATGACAAATATGACGTCAAGGCGGAGTCGGGCGAGCGCCTGGCGGAGGAAACCTCTGAGATGATGTCCTCCGCCTTGAAGTTCATTAACTACTTCCTCATTGCGTTCGGCCTGATTGCACTGCTGGTGGGCACGTTTATCATCGCTAATACCTTCTCTATGATTGTCGCGCAGCGCACCAAGGAATTCGCTCTCCTGCGCGCGCTGGGCGCTTCCCGCCGCCAGATTACGAACTCGGTGGTGGTGGAATCTGCCATCGTGGGACTTCTGGGTTCCATTGTCGGCGTTGTTGCCGGCATGGGCTTGGTGGCCATCATTAAGGCAGTAATGAGCGCGAAAGGAATGCCGTTCGACGGTGGCTTGGGCCTGAGCGTTTCGGCCATCGTGGTCCCGATTATTTTGGGCACCATCGTGACGGTCGTGTCCGCGTGGGCCCCGGCACGGCGCGCAGGTCGCGTGCAACCGGTTGAAGCGATGCGCACCACCGAGTCTGCTTCTGCGTCTTCCCTGAAGGTCCGCACAATTTTCGGTGCCATTATTTTGCTGGTTGGCATTGTTGCGGCGTTGGCAGGCGTGCTTTCCGACGGCGAGACGAACGTCCGCGCCGTCCTCGTCGGTGTGGGCGCGTTCGGGATCATTGTCGGATTCTTCTTGGCTGGCCCAGCCCTGTCGCTCCCTTTGGTGCCGACGGTAGGCAAGGTAATCGGTGCGCCTTTCGGTGCTATCGGTTCTTTGGCGGCGACGAACTCGCGTCGCAATCCACGCCGCACGGCTGCTACTGCATTTGCCCTGACCCTAGGCGTGGCCTTGGTGACGGCTATTGGCATGCTTGGCGCGACGATGAAGTCCTCCGTGGCCGATACCGTGGAGCAGAACATCACCTCCGATTACCTCCTTTCTGGCCCTAGCTCCGGTGAATTCCCAACACCGAAGGACACTGGTAAGCGTGCGGCTGAGGCTGAGGGCGTAGATAAGGCCATCACCATCGGTATGGCTCCGGTGACCGTTGATGGTCAGGCATCGATGGATTATGGTCCGCAATTCCAGCAGACCACGACTGCGGATGGAGATCCGTCGTCGATGATTGCGCTCGATATGGTCGAGGGCGATGCCAACTTGGATAAGGGATTCATTGCTACCGAAGACTTTGCCAAGGAACACGGCTGGAAGGTAGGAGAGACCTATAAGGTAGCTTCTGCGGAAAAGGACAAGAAGGCCGAGGCCAAATTGGTCGGCATCTTTAAGTCCACCGATGTGGTGCAGAATATGGTGCTCTCGCAGGAGGTAGCTGAAAAGGTTGCACCGGAGAAGTCCTTTACCGTCCAGATGGTGGGCGTCTTGGGTCAAGAAGGCTATGACAAGGAAGAACTGCGCCATAACCTGGAGGATGCGGTCAAGGATCTGGTTGTGGTTCAGGTCAATTCCGGTGAGGAGTATGCGGGCCAAGCTGCAGGCTTTATTGACCAGATGCTCTCCATCCTTTATGGTCTGCTCGCCCTTGCCGTCATTATTGCGGTGTTGGGCATTGTCAATACCTTGACCTTGGGTGTAATCGAGCGCCGCCAGGAGATCGGTATGTTGCGGGCCGTGGGCACGCAACGCCGCCAGATCCGCACGATGATTACCCTGGAGTCCGTGCAGATCGCGCTCTTTGGCGCGGTGATGGGCATCCTCATTGGGCTCGGCTTGGGCTGGTCCTTCATCAAGATCCTCGGCGATGAGGGACTAGACTCTGCGCAGATTCCGTGGGCGATGGTGCTCATTATGCTTGTGGGCTCGGCCCTCGTCGGCATTATCGCGGCAGTATGGCCGTCGCACCGCGCGGCGAAGACGCCGCCATTGGAAGCAATCGCCGACTAGCTGCCTAGTCTAAGGCCTCCCCTCAACGTGTGATGAGGGGAGGCCTTAATGCTTTTACGCGGCCATCCATGCCTTGACTGCCGATACCGCATCCTTGGTCTTCATATCGGGCAGGTAGGCGTGCATGGTGGCCAGCGCGATGGAAGGAAGCTTCAATTCATCGTGATAGCACAGGTACCACGGGTGCTCCTCGGGTTGGAATTTGCGCTTGCTGGCCGCGAGGGTGCGGAAGCCGTAGAGCGGTTCGACTTCTTCCCCAATGCGATTGAGGGCGACGTCGAGCCAGTTAGGCTCGTCAGGCTGTCCAGCCAATGGCGCACCGGACAAGGAGATCCAGGCAAGGCCTTCGGACTGGGCAATGAGCATTGCCTCTGAGATGAGGAGCTCAATTACTCCCTTAAAGCCGTGCTCGTTGCGGCGCATGACGTCGAGAACGTAGCCGGTAATAGCACCGTTTTCGTATACCGGCATCCAACTGGTCACACCGTGCAAAGTGCCGTCGGCAGATTCAGCAAGCAAAAGCCGGGTGCCGGTCACCGTCATTTCTTCTAAGCCGCCGAGGGTAAAGCCCATCTCGGGTAGGGCCTTGTCGGAAACCCAGTCCTCGCTGAGTGCGCTAATGCGGGCGATAGAGGCTATATCTAGCTCCTCCCACGTGGTCCACCGAGTACTAACTCCTTCCTTCTCGGCTTTGTTTCGGGCCGTGCGCACATTTTGGAATTTCTTTCCTTTGAATTCCACGGATTCGCAGTTGAGGACTGCTTCTTCTGCAACTTGAAGGCGCTTGAGCTGCGGGTGAGCATCCGCGAACTGCGCATTGACGGAATACCACGCCACGGCCCAGCCTTGCTCGGCGGCAAAGCGCTCGAATTCGGCGCTGATATCGTGGCCGACGGGGGCGCCCAGCGTGAGCGCGATGCCATTGGAGACACGGTAGGCCACATAGGAGTCACCGTGGAAGAAATACCGGTTGGATTTCCACAGCGTCATAAAGGAAAGATGATCGCCGGTGCCGGATTCGAGCAGGCGGCGGGCCGAGTCGCGGTCGGATTCTTGTGCAGGATCAACGGGCCGAGAAAAGCCAAGGTAGAGCCGGACTGCCAGCAGGATCCAGAAGGCGTTTCCAACCCATAGGTAGATGAACCAGGAAAACATCGTTGCCGGTGCGACGTGGTGGGGAAGGATAAGCGCAACGACGGCCGGAACGAAGCGCAAGGGAGTCTCTGCGAGGATGTCGGCAAGATTTGCTGGGGGAACGGTGTTGTGCAACGAGGCCGTAAGGATCCACAAGCCCGCGCCGAGGGCAGAGGCAAGGATAGCGAAGACAATAGTGCGGGTGAAATATGCGCGGTTTTCGCGGATCCGGAAGAGCGAATAATTGATAAGCAGCATGAACAGCGCCAAGAGCCAGGGCAGGATGACGAGCACGAGGTTGGGCAGGAGGTAGCTCAGGCGGGAATCATCCCAAAGCTGGTAGGTCAGCAACGCGATGGCCAGTACTTGGGTGATAACCGCCATCCACCAAGCGAGCACGCGGCCCCGCATGAGACCAAAGCACACCACCAGCTGGATGATAAACGGCATGATATTGGCTACCAAGGCGCCGATGCCTTGGGCACGGGCGAGATCGACTGCGGCGGTGCAACTGGTAGAAGTTAGCGAATCTGCGCAGACTTGAGTGGCCTCCAGAGCCGAAAGGTGTGGTGCCCACAGGAGCTGTGTGATTTGGGAGAACGGACCTTCGGCCATGGGGTCGAGTGCCACGAAGGCGGGGCCAATGGCTACGCAGGCGATACCGACGGCGAGGAGCACGCGACGCTCCCTGATGGAAGGCGGCGCGGATTCGGGTTTAAAGAGCAATTGGCCAGCCGTAATAGAAAGCGTGGCGGCGACGATGCCGAGAACATCTGACATGGTGCCGGAATAGAGCACAAAGGTGGCGGTAAGCACGATAAGCGAAACGCGCAGTCGCCGGCGCCATAGGCGAGGGAGTAAAGCGGAAGCAAATCCAGCAGCACCGGCGATAAAGCCGATAGGGGTGAGGAAGGTATCGCTCAATAAGTCATTGCCCCATCGGTTTAGGCCTACGGTCTCAATGCCGCGGGCGAGCACGATGGACAGCGGGACGCTGATGAGCTGGGAGACAACTCCTACCGCCAATGTGCGCAATGAACCTAAGCGCCATTCAGCGGGAACGAGCCAGAGCACGATGAGCACGGACAAGATAATGGCGCCGCCGGGGTGCGCGGTAGTCAGCGCCAGCCAGTGGGAGGTGGGGAAGTCCACTAGGTGAAGCGCCCACATAATGACTAAGACGGCTAGGGAAACGGGAAATCTGGTCAGGATGGTTTTAAGAACGGACATCGTGGGCTCCAATTCCATCGAAGGGATCCTTGATAGCGGTCATTCCACCGCGGCTAGCGGCCCAAGCGAAGGATTCGCGCAGGGCTGGGCGCCACACCTGGAAGGAGTGGCCGCCGGGCCGGGTGCCAAAGTAGGTTTTCATGCCGGCGGCGCGGGCGGCATCGGAAAGCGAGCGCAAAGCATTGACCGAAGCAGTGTCCTTATCGCCAGCGATGAAGATGGCCTGGGTGGAGAAGTGCTTGTGGGCGAGCAGGTGGGCGGGGTCTTGGTCATTGAAGGCGGATTCGTCCCCGGCGAAGAATTTCTTCACCGTCGCCGCGTGGTTGCCAATGGTGGGCTCAGCCTCGCCGGAAATGTCGATGATGGAACCATAGGCTTCGGGGCGGTTGGTGGCGATCTGTAGGGAGCAGGTGCCGCCGTAGCTTAATCCGCCCACCGTCCAGGTGCGCTGATCCGGGTTGACTTTGAATTTTTGTTTAATGGCCTGTGGTACGTCCTGGCTGAGGTAGGTCATTACCTTAGCCTGGGAGCTATCGGCGCAAATAGGGTTGGCGGTTTCAGAGCCGGTGGCGTCCACGGCTATGACGATGGGGCTGCGGCCCCCGTTAGCCGCCTGGAATTGGTCTGCAGTTTCGGCCGCCTCGCCCGAACCGAACCACTGATCTGGGCCGCCCGGGTTGCCGTGCAGGAGCACGATGACAGGCAAGGCGTGGTCCGTCCAGTATGCCGGCGGAATATACGCCGTGGCTTGCCGAGCGGCGAAATGGGAGGTGGTGCCGGGAAGATCCACATGGACGATGGCTGCACCAGACTTGGTGTGGGAAAACTCTTCGTAGCTCATTTCCTTTGCCACAGGGCGCGGGTCAAGGGACGCAATATCTGGATAGGTTTGATATTCCATGTTGACGATGCCGACCGTGGCCAAAAGGGAAAAGATTCCGGCGGTGACCGTGACAATCTTGGGCTTGCGTATCAGCGCCGCCACGGGGACGAAGGCGGCGAGGAAGATGTACCACGGTACTTGCCAGTGACGGAGTAGGAACCAAGCAATGATGCACAGCAGGGCGGCGATGACCAGTGGCCACACCTTGCGCTGGAGGAGAATGATGATGGCCGCAATCGCGAGGATGGCGTAAAAGATCACGCCATTGATGGGATCCGCCAAAGGCAGATTCAAAAGGAAACTCACGCGAAAAATATTAGGCCTGAGCGGGCCAAAAGTAACTGCTAGTTAGCTGGGAGTTTACCCCTTAAATCCCGTGATAAATGCGGGCCGCCCAGATGGTGCCGCGCCAAGCTAATACGATGCCGAGCCCGATGGTCCAGAAGAGATACTTGCTAAGCCGCCACCATTGCCTGCGTTTGATCATTTCTCCTAGTTCCTTGGCCAGCGTGGACCAGGTGGACAGGCCACCTGCAAGGCCGAGGGCGAGGAAGGGGTGGATGAGGGGGACGTCGGCAAGCTGGGCGAAACCATAAGCCAGGCCGAGGGCGAGGGAACCCAAAATATTCGCCACGAAGGTGCAATAGGGGGCGGGCAAAAGTCGGGTAAAGCTATAGCGCAGGCTGCCGCCTATGAAGCCGCCGAGAAGGACGCAAAGAAGATTCATCGCAGCTTGTCACCCGCCAGGTAGCCGCCCACGCAGCCAACGATGGTGGCTAGAACATAAGCCAGAGCGATGGTCCAGTGCGCCTCGGAGGTCAGGAAAGCGAAGGTAGCGAAGCTAGTGAAACCGCCCAGCACGCCCGTGCCCCAGAATGGGCTGGGGCGGAAATAACCCATGAGCGCGCTGCCGAGAATATTGATGATAAGCAGCGGGATCATCCCGCCGCCGAGCGCTGCGGAGAGTAGGTATCTAGCAGCCGCGCCGAGCGCGGCGCCAGCACCCACGACGAGGAATTGAGGCATGCGGCCTATGTTACTTCCAGTCCATTCCCTGGGACTCTACGAACGCGCGTACCTCATCTACCGGTTTAGTGAGTTTGGGATCAAAGGCTAGGTACGCCTTAGTCTCGCGTGCCACGAGGCCGGAAAGGAGGAGTAGCCCAACGAGGTTCGGGATGGCGATGAGACCATTGGCCAGATCGGAGAAGGTCCAGGCAAGCTCGAGCTCCGAGACGGAACCGACAAAAAGCAGGCAGGCAAAGAACATGCGGTAGGGGATGGAAGCTTTGCGGCCGCACAGGGATTCCAAAGAACGCTCGCCATAATAAGCCCAGGCCATGATGGTGGAAAAGGCGAAGAAAATAATGGAGAGCGAAACGATGGTGCCGCCCCAGTCTCCGGGCAGTACACGAGAGAAGGCCTCAGCCGTCATGATTCCGGCTTCGTCGCGGCCCATGTCCCAGGTGCCACCCACCACAATGACCAAGCCGGTAATGGTGACCACAATGATGGTGTCAATGAAGGTTTGCGTCATGGAGACTAGCCCCTGGCGCGCCGGGTGCGGGGTTTTGGCGGCCGCCGCGGCGATGGCGGCGGAGCCCATGCCGGACTCATTGGAGAAGATGCCGCGGGCGACGCCGTATTGAATAGCCATCATGAAGGTAGAACCCACGAAGCCGCCACCGGCGGCCGTTCCGGTGAAGGCATCGCTGAAAATCATGGCGAAGGCGGCGGGGATCTCGCTAGCGTGCGAGAAAATCACGTACAGCCCGCCAAGAACATAAACGATGATCATTAAAGGCACGAAGGCCGCGGTGATGCGGCCGATGGCCTGGATGCCACCGAGGAGTACGGAGCCTACCAAGACGAACAGGATTGCACCGGTGGCCGCTGGGGCGATGCCGAAAGTGGACTCCATATTGGTGGCCACGGCATTGGCTTGGGCGAGGTTGCCAATGCCAAAAGAGGCACAGATTGCAAAGATGGCAAAGAAGACAGCTAGCACGGAGCCGAGCGGTCCGGGGATACCGCGCTTGAGATATTGCTGGGGGCCGCCGGACATCTCGCCCTTGGAATCGGTGGTGCGAAAACGCACTCCGAGGTACGCCTCGGTGTATTTGGAGGCCATGCCCACTAGGCCCGTAATCCAGATCCATACCAGCGCGCCGGGGCCACCAATAGACAGCGCGGTGGCCACACCCACGATATTTCCCACGCCTACGGTGGCGGCAAGGGCGGTGGTCAGCGCCTGATAATTGGAAATATCTCCTTCGGTGGACTCATCATCAGAGTCTGTGGCAAAGACGTGGCGCGTCGCACGCCCTAGCGTCCGGAACTGGAGGCCACCCAAACGGATTGTCAGCCACAGGCCCGTGCCCAACAGGAGTGGAATGAGGATGAATGGTCCCCAGACCACGGTGCTGATGGCGGAGAGAATGGAATTAAGCGAGTCCATTCTGCAAATCTAGCGAACTATAGAAATGGAGTAAATTTGGCCATACCCCCAGCCGGGGGATTATCCGTCCTGCGCAATCACTGGGGAGAAGGCAAGCTATAGCTATACGGACCCCAACCCCAAGGAGTACGCCATGGCCCACGAGCGCGCCGGCACGCTTGCACAACCATCGGACCTCATTGACATCGCAGAATTGGTCACCGCCTACTACACCCGCACCCCGGATGCGGAGAACCCAGACCAGCAGGTCTCCTTTGGTACCTCTGGGCATCGCGGTTCCGCACTCGACTGCGCTTTCAATGAGGCCCATATCCTGGCGATCACCCAAGCCATTGTGGACTATCGCGCAGAGCAAGGCGTTACCGGGGCAATTTTTATCGGCCGCGATACCCATGCGCTATCCGAGCCCGCCATGGTCTCCGCCCTCGAGGTGCTGCTGGCCAATGAGCTGGAGGTTCGCGTCGACGATCGCGGCCGCTATACCCCGACTCCGGCGGTATCCCACGCGATTTTGACCCACCCCGGTACCGACGGCATTGTGATTACTCCTTCGCATAACCCTCCGCGCGATGGTGGTTTCAAGTACAACCCGCCAACCGGCGGCCCGGCCGATGCGCAGGCAACCGATTGGATTGCAGGGCGCGCCAACGACTACTTGCGCGCCGGGCTGGAGGGCGTGAAGCGGACGTCTGTCGCGGGCGTGCTGGACGAGCGCTGCATCAAGCATGACTACGTACACAACTACGTGGCTGACCTTAAGAATGTGGTGGATATGCAGGCTATTAAAGATTCCGGCCTGCGCATCGGCGCTGATCCCATGGGTGGTGCCTCGGTGGACTATTGGCAGGCCATTGCGGATTACTACGGGCTGAATATGACCGTGGTCAACCCTGAGGTGGACTCCACGTTCCGCTTTATGACCTTGGATACAGACGGCAAGATCCGCATGGATTGTTCCTCGCCGGCTGCCATGGCCTCGCTTATCGACGCCCGCTCAAGCTTCGACCTTGCCACCGGCAACGACGCCGATGCGGATCGCCATGGCATTGTCACTCCCGATGCGGGCTTGATGAACCCCAATCATTACCTTGCCGTGGCTATTGAGTATCTCTTCAGTCACCGTCCGCAGTGGGGGAATGCCGGTGTGGGCAAGACTTTGGTGTCCTCCTCCATGATTGACCGCGTGGTGAAAAGCTTGGGACGCGAATTGGTGGAGGTTCCCGTCGGCTTCAAGTGGTTTGTGCCGGGATTGGTCGAAGGCACCATTGGTTTCGGTGGCGAAGAATCGGCCGGTGCTTCCTTCCTACGCTTCGATGGCTCCGTATGGTCTACCGATAAGGACGGCATCATTATGGATCTACTTGCCGCGGAGATCACCGCAGTAACGGGCAAGAGCCCGTCCCAGCGCTATGCAGAGCTGGCGGAAAAATTCGGTGCCCCAGCCTATGCCCGTACCGACGCCCCAGCTAACCGCGAGCAAAAGGCCATCCTGAAGAAGCTATCTCCCGAAAAGGTCAGCGCTACGGAGCTGGCAGGGGAGGAGATCGTGGCCAAATTAACTGAGGCTCCCGGCAACGGTGCCGCCATCGGCGGTCTGAAGGTGGCGACTAAGAATGCGTGGTTCGCTGCCCGCCCTTCTGGTACGGAAGATAAGTACAAAATCTATGCGGAGTCTTTCCTGGGTGAGGAGCATCTCAGAAAGGTACAAGCAGAAGCACAGGCAGTTGTTACCCATGTATTAGAGGTTTAACGCTAAACTCATCCTCGTGAGTAGCAAGAATAAAGGGAAGCTGGTGCTCGATATCATCAGCTTCATCGCCCGCTTTGGCATGGCCTGGGTGTGGATTGAAGCCGGCGTGCACAAGCTCGGCAAAACTCTGGACATGACCCAAGCCATCAAAGGCTATGACATTTTTACGCCTGATTGGGCTCTTTACCTAGCAACGGTCATTGGCCCATTAGAAGTTATCGGTGGCGTGCTCTTGCTTCTCGGGCTGTTTTTGCGGAGATCCTCCATCGTGGCAACCATCGTGTTGCTGCTGTTTATGGTGGGCATCGCGCAGGCCTGGGCCCGCGGGCTAGATATTGACTGCGGCTGCTTTGGCTATGACGCCCAAAATCCTGACCGCGGAATGGATTATGCGAAGACGCTGTTGCGCGATGCCGCGTAT
Organism: Corynebacterium sp. LaCa54; assembly: GCF_046717495.1. Taxonomy (NCBI): domain Bacteria; kingdom Bacillati; phylum Actinomycetota; class Actinomycetes; order Mycobacteriales; family Corynebacteriaceae; genus Corynebacterium; species Corynebacterium sp. LaCa54. The sequence continues at coordinate 2,006,635 of NZ_CP177115.1, read as the reverse complement.
CTATTCTTCACTGTTTGGACTATTAAACGCCCTTTCACCAAGTTTGCCCTTCACCCCTAATAGGTGGGCAAGGTAGGCTGTATTGGTCCGAGAATTTTCAAAGGCAAGGTTCAAATGAGCAAAGTAACTGACCCGAACGCTAAGGGTGGCAACGGTTTTATCTGGGGAGTCGGTGTACTTCTCGTCATCATTGCCGTTGTTATCGGCTATATCGTGTGGAACGGTAAGCAATCTGATGATGGCGTCGAAGACGTCAATATGACTATGGAGTTCAATGATGGTGCTATCACGTTGAAGGGCGAGAGCGCTACGGACGATACCCCTAAGGTAGATCTGTACGAAGATTACTCTTGCCCGCACTGTGCTGAATTGGCTCAGGCTACCGACGGTGACATGAAGAAGGCTATTGAAGAGGGCAAGCTGATCGTTCATGTGCGCACCCTCAACTTCCTGGATGGCAAGGATATTGAAGGCCAGGAAGGCTACTCCACAAAGGCGGCAGCCGCTATGTCGGAGTTGGCAAAGTCCGGCGACATCAAAACCTATTGGAATTTGCGTGACTTCCTCATGCAAAACCAGCAAAGTGTTGCTAATAAGTGGGGCATCGAAGACATTGCTAACCAAGCCAAGGAGCTTGGCGCCGAAGATGATGTTGTTGAGTCCATGAAGGACGTAGACATCAAGCAGGGCAATAAGGTGGCGAAGACCAACTACGACAAGCTGGATAAAGAAACCGGCTCTGTCTCCTCGCCGCGTATTGTTCAAAATGGCAAGGATGTTCCATCCGAAAAGGACCAAAAGGCCGGCAAGAACCTGGGCGATTGGGTAGAGATCGTCACCCAGTAGCAGGCGATTTGGAGAGTTAAATACCCTCCATGTATATTTAAGCGAGTTGCAGCCCACAAGGTTGCACCTCGTTTGAGGGGCTATGGCGCAGCTGGTAGCGCACCACACTGGCAGTGTGGGGGTCACGGGTTCGAATCCCGTTAGCTCCACAATATAAAGGAGAGGAACATTAGTTCCTCTCCTTTTTATTTGTCTCGGGTGCCTATAGTTTTGCTAAGTCCTCATCAAGCATGCACTGGTCGATAGCAATGCCTACGGCGGCGCCGCTACCCATTGCCTGAGAGACCTGGTCCGGCGAGCTGACTACATTGCCGGCTGCCCATAGTCGCGATATTGAAGTTTGGCCACGTTCTGCACTGACCCAGCCATGGGCCGATTCGCAACCAGCGTCCCGCAATAGTGCATCGTTGGGCAGAAAATCGGGCCCAGTAAAGCATGCTTCGTAGATGTCTACTCCATCGGCGCTGTGTACCTCTACGCCGGTGGACGATGCCTGATCCGGCTGAACTTGTGTCACTTTCGCATCGTTTATCTCTACGCCCAATCCGGCGAGCTGGGTGCGGTCAAGCCCGGTGAGCTCAAGGCCGTTGGGGTAGAAGGTCAGAGCACTCGTCCACTTAGAAAGCAGTTTGCTAATGCGGATAGTAAAAGGCGGATTCGCGCCGCCAATGAGCACAACCTTCTTCCCCTTGACCTCATGGCCGTGGCAATAAGGGCAGTGAAAGATGCGCGTTCCCCATAAATCACTAAGACCAGGGACCTCAGGGAGCTTGTCTGTGAGACCAGTAGCAACGAGGACATGGCGGGATTCTAGAAGCGTGCCATCGGTGAGACTTACTTGCCACGGGGCCTGCTCGGAAGGCCGGGAGAGGCTTTCCACCGTGGCGTGGGTAATGGCGCCGCCGAATTTATTAACCTCCGCGTGGCCGCGTTCGAGCAGCTCGGTGGGAGCCACGCCATCGAGACCGAGGATGCCGTGGGAATATTCGCTGAAGCGATTGCGGGGAGTGCCGGAATCGATAACCTGAACATTCCGGTTAGCGCGGGCCAAAGTGATGGCAGCGGCGGTGCCGGCAAAACCTCCGCCGATGATGATGACGTCTGATTGCATTGCTCATCCTTTATGGGAAGTGGGTAGCATGGTTCGCAGCCGAGTATATGCAGCCAACGTCGAAGGGGCCCGCGCGTTATGACTTACGAATCCACGGGGTTCTTTACACGCGATGCGCTCTACGGGGCGTCTCCTGCACAGGCAGTGGGCAGGTTCTTTATTCGATACTTCAACTTCCTTGGTCGAGCGTCTGTGAGTGAGTTCTGGTGGGTATTTGGCTTTCTAGTGTTGATTTCAGTGCCCATTAACGCCGTCGATCAGCATTATGGCGTGAATATCAAGCCTGTTGTAAAAGGATTTCTTGCTATGCCGGTCGTTTCCTTAATTTTCCGGCGGTTGCACGATTCTGGGAGAACGGGGTTCTTATGCTTGATCGGGTTTATCCCCGTGTTCGGTGGGTTAGCGCTTCTATTCATGATGTGTTTGCCCACGCGGGAGCGCGCGGCGCTTTAAAAATTTCCCTGCCGGATTAGGCTGGGCGTCATGCAGACTTTTTCAAAGCGAGTACGCGACACAGATCAAGCTGGCGCCGAGGCGGCAGGATTGCGGTGGCTTGGAGAAGCTACCGACGCGGTGGTCAACGTAGTAAGCGCCGACGGGCTAGAGATCGTTACCGAACGCGTGGACGAGGTCATGCCCACACCGGAGGCGGCGAGGAAGTTTGGTGCGGAGTTGGCTCGCATGCACCGCGCGGGAGCCGAAGCGTTTGGCGCACCTCCTGCCGGATGGGAGGGAAAGAACTTCATCGGCAGCATCGAGCAAGACTGCATCCCGACGGATAACTGGGGTGAGTTCTACGTCGAACAGCGCGTGCTGCCTTTTGCGGAACTGGCTGGGATTAGTTCGGCGCAGTTGGATTTGGTAAGGCGAGCTTGCGATGCCATCGCCGCGCGCAGTTGGGATGTGGCGCCGGCTCGCATCCACGGTGACCTGTGGGCGGGAAACCTGCTCTTTGGTTCCGATGGCGGCATCATGATTGACCCCGCTGCCCACGGCGGGCATCCGCATACGGATTTGGGAATGCTGGCCCTTTTCGGGGCACCATACCTAGAAGAAATTTTCCAGGGCTATGGTGCGCCGAAAGATATCGAGAAGTGGATTCCTATGCATCAGCTGCATCCACTAGCGGTGCATGCGCTCACGCACGGCGCAAGCTATAACCGGCCGCTGGAGCGTGCGGCTGCCGCAACCTTGGAGGCACTGGCCTAAAGGTTTGGCCCCTGCGGCATGATGCGTTTATGAGCGCCGCGGCGCCATAGGGTTTCGATGCGTTCACGGGCGGCGTCGGGAACCGCCTTGCCCTCCAAGTAGTCATCGATGTGGGCGTAGGTGACGCCGAGGGCTTCTTCGTCGGGAAGCTGGGGCTTATCGTCTTCCAAGTCCGCGGTGGGGACCTTCTCCCAGGTAGAGCGCGGGGCGCCGAGGTGCTCTAGAAGGGCGGCGCCCTGGCGTTTATTGAGCCCGGCCAAGGGGAGGAGGTCTGCCGCGCCATCGCCCCACTTAGTGAAGAAAGCGGTGACGTTTTCCGCCGCATGATCGGTGCCGATGACGAGGGCGCCGACCTCACCGGCGATGGCGTACTGGGCGGTCATGCGCAGGCGGGCCTTAGTATTGCCGCGGTTGAAATCGGTGACGTCGGCAAGCTGCACAGCATCCGCCACCTGCTCGTCGAGGGCGAGGGTGGCCGGCTTGATATTGACGGTGGGGCGGTGATCGGGCTGGATGAAATCCAGGGCAATCTGGGCATCGTCCTCATCGGCCTGCACACCGTGAGGCAGACGCACGGCCCAAAACTCTGCGCCGTCGACGCGGTCCACCGCCAGTTGCGCGAGCTTTCCTGCCAAGGTGGAATCCTGGCCGCCCGAAATCCCCAGCACGTAGCCCTTAGCGCAGGTGGTGCGCAGGTAGTCAACCAAGAAATCCACGCGGCGCTGGACTTCCGCTTCTGGATCGATAAAGGGGCGTACACCCAGGGCTTTTATGATGGTTTGCTGCAGGTTTTCGGCATCGTTCGACATGACGTTCATGGTAGCCGCCTGACACAATATTGTGCTGTGAATAAGGATGTTTATGTCAAGGTAGTAGCTGGCATAGCGGCCCTCGGCGGGCTGCTTTTTGGATACGACACCGGAGTGATGTCCGGTGCCTTGCTTTTTATTAGCCCCGCATTCGACATGAGCGCCCACCAAGAGGGGTGGGTGACCTCGATGCTGCTTGTGGGGGCGGCTGTTGGTGCGCTGACAGCCGGGCGCATCGCCGATAGGTTTGGCCGCCGCTTCACACTGATTGCGGGTGGCATCATTTTCGTGTTGGGCTCCATCTGGTGCGCCCTGTCCGGATCGGTGGGCATGCTGGCTACGGCACGCACGTTCTTGGGCTTTGCTGTGGGTGCGGTATCCATCGTTTCGCCCATGTACATCGCGGAGATCGTGCCTGCCAAGGTGCGCGGGCGCATGGTCTCTCTCAATACCCTGGCGATTGTGGTGGGCCAGTTGATGGCCTACCTGGTCAACTCCGCGCTGGCCTCTACTGGCAGTTGGGAGTGGATGCTGGGCTTGGCCGCCGTGCCAGGACTAGCGTTGGCGCTCGGAATGGTGTTTCTGCCAGAGACGCCGGTATGGCTAGCGACGAACGGCAAGATGGCTCGTGCCCAAGAAATTGCCGGGCGCGCCGGAATGGATATTTCGGAGCTGACTTCGCAGGAGACCGCGCGCAAGTCCAGCGGGTCTGAGTGGAAGGCGCTTGCCGCCAACCGGTGGATGCAGATTACGGTGCTGCTGGCCATGCTGATGGGGCTCACACAGCAGATTACCGGTGTCAACGCCATTGTGTATTTCGCACCGACCATGATGAATCAGGTGGGGATTTCTACGGCCAATTCGGTCTACACGTCCATCGTTATCGGCACGGTATCTGTGCTCGCCTGCTGGGTTGGCCTAAAGGTAGTAGACCGCATTGGGCGCAAGCGCCTATTGCTTATCGGCCTGACCGGCAACGTGGTCTCGCTATTCATTCTTTCCTTCGCCTATTCCCACGCCGAGGATTCCACCGCTATGGCCATGGTGTCTTTGGTATTTATGGCGCTGTTTATTGCTTTCCAACAGGCGGCGGTCTCACCCACGACGTGGCTGCTTATCTCCGAGCTAGTACCGCTGCAGGTACGTGGTCTAGGCATGGGCATTGCGGGGCTATCGTTGTGGGCCACCAACTGGGCCGTGGCGCAGTACTTCTTGCCGCTAGTGGAGTGGCTGACTGGCCCGGTGGCGTTTATGGTCTTTGGAGTCTTTGGTCTCATCGCCATTGCCTATACCCGCATTTTGGTTCCAGAGACAATGGGACGTAGCCTGGATGAGGTAGGCGAGGAGATGAAGTCGCGCTACGAGCGCGAGTCCGCAGTCGTCAAGCCTTAGTGTTTTGGTATTGACGGCCGCGTGAGGTAAAATTTTTCCTCGTGTCATGGCTGGGGATTCCCAGGCCGTGCTTTACTTATTCAACCGCATGTAGATTGCGCATAACGAAAGGAGCGCCCGATGAAGGTCCGTAAGTCCCTTCGGTCGCTGAAGAAGAAGCCGGGCGCCCAGGTTATTCGCCGCCACGGTAAGGTCTTCGTGATCAACAAGAAGGATCCCCGTTTCAAGGCTCGTCAGGGCTAATTGATTCGCGATTCCATCCGCTCCCTCCGGCTATCCGGAGTGGGGCGGATTTTTTATGGGTGAATTATGGCACAAGGGATAATTTTCTCCAGGGCCACGGGGAATAAAGAGACATGTATGAATATAATCAAATCGCCGTTATGTGTCGTGAGAAAGAAGAATAATGTCCCGGCGAATTGTTGCTGTGCTTGCTGCTGCAGCCCTTGGGCTATCCGCCCCTATTGCTAATGCCTCTCAGTCGGAGTGGGAATCCTCTGTTCCAGAGTCCTTTGGGATCAATGACCCTTCCTGTGTGCCTTCTGGCCAGATTGTTGAGCCGGTGGTGCTACTGCATGGCACCTATAACAATGCGGGTGTGTGGAAAAGCTTGATTCCGATGTTGAAGGATCAGGGTGCGTGCGTATGGGCCTTTGATTATGGAGCGGATGATGTTTCTTTGCAGAATGCTTCTCCCTCAACGAAGGCCATTTCAGATTTGGATGATGCGGCCGAGGAAATAGCGCGGCACGTGGACTATGTCCGAGCGGTAACCGGCGCAGAGAAAGTGGACTTGGTAGGCCATTCCCAGGGCGGTACCCATATTAAGACCTATACCCAAATGTACGGCGGGGCTGAGCACGTCGCTCGGGCTGTGGCTCTAGGCGGCAACTTCCACGGCACCACGCTGGGTGGGCAGGGCGAAGGTCTGGCCAAATTCATCGCCTTCGCACCCCGCCTCGCCGCCTTCTTGGCCAGCACGGCCGGCATCCAACAGGTGGTGGGTTCGGAATTTATGCAAAGGCTCAATGCGCTGCCGGACACCGCGCCGGGCGTGCTCTACACCTCCATCTACTCGCCGGCGGATACGACGGTAACCCCGAATAGCTCCTCGCTGCTGGTAGCTGTCGACGGCGCCGATGTGGTGAACCTCGACCTTGGTGAGGTCTGCGGCGTGGCTCCTCGGCACGATAAGCTGCTGACTGACCGCACGGCGCTGAGCCAGGTCATTTTTGGCCTGAAGCGCGCCCCAGGGGAGGGGCCGCGGCCGTCGACCTGTGTCTCCGGGGAGTCATCGACGGTCGGTTCCTGAAGCGAAGCGCCACACCACAAATGTGAACTTTGACACACAAAACGGTGAATTCCAGGTAAACCCGCAGGAATCTCATTGATGTAGTTTCATGGCTGTCCTTGGGTGTGGTCAACATGTGGGGCCTGGGGGTGTGTCATCCTGGGAATACCATGCTTGTAACTACTATATATTGTGTTGGTTGCGGGTCTTTTCCCCAAAGTATAGTGTCGTTGATGTTGTTCAGAGCGGCGCAGGAAGCGCCCGAATAAGCGGGAAACGCTCCCCGTTCTGACGAGTTTTCAATGCAGGAGCTTTAAGGATCTATATGTCTATCACCGTTTACACCAAGCCAGCGTGCGTCCAGTGCAACGCCACCAAGAAGGCCCTCGATCGTGCCGGCCTCGAGTACGACCTCGTCGATATCTCGGCCGATGACGAGGCTCGCGACTACGTAATGGCATTGGGTTACGTTCAGGCCCCAGTAGTTGAGGCCAACGGTGAGCACTGGTCTGGTTTCCGCCCAGACCGTATCAAGGGCCTGGCTTCCCTAGCGGCATCCGCCTAAGGGGTAGGGGAGGCCAGTAGCGATGTTGGTCGTGTATTTTTCCTCCGCAACGGAAAATACGCACCGGTTCGTGCAGAAACTGGGCTTTCCCAGCGCGCGCATTCCGCTGCGCCGCACGGAGGAGCCCCTCAAGGTCAACGAACCTTATGTCTTGGTGTGTCCCACCTATGGCGGGGGCGCGTCCATTAGCCACCAAAATTCCCGTCCCGTGCCCTCACAGGTAATTAAGTTCCTTAATGATGAGCACAACCGCAGTTTCATTCGCGCGGTAATCGCGGGTGGTAATAGCAATTTTGGCGCCGACTTTGGCAAGGCTGGTGACGTCATCAGTGCCAAATGTAAAGTGCCCTATGTATATCGTTTCGAGTTGCTGGGAAACGATGACGATATAAAAATTTGTCGTGAAGGCTTAATGGCTAACGCCGCCGAGCTTGGGCTCGAGGCCGCGGCCTAGCACCCACCACGACTTAAATAAAGATCCTGATTTTTAAGAAAGGCCTTGTCAGCTGTGAGTACGCAATTGGGGAAGACCGTCGCCGAGCCAGTAAAGCCGGAAGAGCAGTTGGACTACCACGCTCTCAACGCGATGCTGAATCTCTACGATGCAAACGGCAAGATTCAGTTTGATAAAGACCGCGAGGCCGCAAACCAATTCTTCCTGCAGCACGTTAATCAAAACACGGTCTACTTCCATGATCTGGAAGAAAAGATCGATTACCTGATTAATAACAAGTACTACGACCCACGAGTCATCGAGCAGTATGACTTCTCCTTTATTAAGGAGCTTTTTAAGCGCGCTTATTCCTATAAATTCCGCTTCAAGTCTTTCCTGGGCGCGTATAAGTACTACACCAGCTACACGCTGAAGACCTTTGATGGTCGCCGCTACCTCGAGCGCTTTGAGGATCGTGTCTCCATGACCGCCCTATTCTTGGCAGATGGTGATACTGGCTTGGCAGAGCGCCTTGTGGACGAGATTATGAACGGCCGTTTCCAGCCGGCCACCCCAACCTTCCTCAACGCCGGCAAGGCCCAGCGTGGCGAGCTCGTGTCCTGCTTCCTGCTGCGCATCGAGGACAATATGGAGTCCATTGGACGCTCCATCAACTCCGCGCTGCAGCTTTCCAAGCGCGGCGGCGGCGTGGCCCTGCTGCTGTCTAATATTCGTGAATCCGGCGCGCCCATTAAGCACATTGAGAACCAGTCTTCCGGTGTTATCCCAGTAATGAAACTGCTGGAGGATTCCTTCTCTTATGCCAACCAGCTTGGTGCCCGCCAGGGCGCTGGTGCGGTCTATCTCAATGCGCACCACCCAGACATCATGGACTTCCTGGATACCAAGCGTGAGAACGCGGACGAGAAAATCCGCATTAAAACCCTCTCGCTGGGCATCGTCGTGCCGGATATCACCTTCGAGCTGGCCAAGCGCAATGACGATATGTACCTCTTCTCGCCGTATGACGTAGAGCGCGTCTACGGCAAGGCCTTCGGTGACATCTCCGTTACTGAGCACTATGAGGAGATGGTGGAAGACCCACGCATCCGTAAGAAGAAGATCAACGCCCGTCACTTCTTCCAGACCGTGGCAGAGCTGCAATTCGAATCCGGCTACCCGTACATCATGTTCGAGGACACCGTGAACCGCGCTAACCCGGTAAAGACTTCGTGGATCAACATGTCCAACCTGTGCTCGGAGATCCTGCAGGTTAACTCCGCTTCCGAATTCAATGCGGATCTGACCTACCAGGAGCTGGGCAGCGATATCTCTTGTAACCTGGGCTCGCTGAATATCGCGATGACCATGGATTCGCCGGACTTCGCCACTACGGTGGAGACTGCCATCCGTGGCCTGACCGCTGTGGCGGATAAGACGTCCATCGATTCCGTGCCGTCTGTGCGCCGCGGAAACGACGAGTCCCATGCTATCGGCTTGGGCCAGATGAACCTCCACGGTTACTTGGGCCGCGAGCACATCGAGTATGGCTCCGAAGAAGGCTTGGATTTCACTAATGCCTACTTCGCGGCCGTGCTGTATGCGGCATTGCGTGCTTCTAATAAGATTGCCCGCGAGCGCGGCGAGTACTTTAAGGAGTTCCCGCAGTCCGAGTACGCCTCCGGCGAATTCTTCGACCGCTATGATCCGGAAGAGTTTAAGCCGAAGACCAAGAAGGTCCAGGAGCTTTTCGAGTCCTCATCGATCCACACTCCGTCCGCCCAGGACTGGGAGGAGTTGAAGCAGGACGTGGCCAAGTACGGACTGTATAACCGCAACCTGCAGGCAGTGCCACCGACGGGCTCGATTTCCTATATCAATAACTCCACCTCATCCATCCACCCGATTGCCTCCAAGATTGAGATCCGCAAGGAAGGCAAGATCGGTCGCGTCTACTACCCGGCGCCGCACATGGATAATGACAACTTGGAGTACTTCAAGGACTCTTATGAGATCGGCTTCGAGAAGATCGTCGATACCTATGCCGTAGCCACCAAGTACGTGGACCAAGGTCTATCGCTCACCCTCTTCTTCAAGGACACCGCAACCACCCGCGATGTCAACCGTGCGCAGATTTATGCGTGGCGCAAGGGGATTAAGACCTTGTATTACATCCGCTTGCGCCAGATGGCGCTGGAGGGCACCGAGGTCGAGGGCTGCGTATCCTGCATGCTCTAAACCGTAGGTTGAACGCCTCGATGCACGTCGTGGGGAAGGACGTGCATCGAGGCGTTTAACCGTTTTCTGCCCTGGTGCGGTCGAGGATGGTGCGGGAAGTGCTTTCGGCGGCGTCGGCAAGCCCAGCATCAATGGCGCGGGCCAGCTCCATGTGCAGTTGTGTGGTCCCGCCTATGGGATCGCGCTTGCGGGAACCAAAGACGGACTTGCCCTTGAGCATGGCTACTAGCGAAGGGGCGAGCGCGGCCAGCATCTCATTGCCGGAAGCCCGCAAAATTAAAGTGTGGAAACGCAGATCGGTTTCCAGTTCCTCGCCCACGCGCGGGGAAGGAGTGGATTCTAGCTCGGCTAAACGCGCGGCGAGGCGAAGGAGTTCCGCCCGCTGCTGGGCGCTGGCATTGCCGGCTGCGAGTCGGGCCGCCACCGGTTCAATTCCCAGCCGCAACTCGTTGAGGCGTGCCACTTGCTGCCCGCGGGTTTTGTCATTATTTAACCGCCAACCAATGATCGCCGGGTCATATACTGCCCAACTATCCATCGGCAGCACCGTGATTCCCACGCGACGCCCAGAGCGGACCATGCCGAGGTGTTCGAGCGTGCGCATGGCTTCACGGGCCACTGTGCGGGAGATGCCAAAGCGCTTTTCGACGTCCCCCAGACGGAACCGCTCGCCCTCGGCGATGTCTCCGCTTACGATCTCGGCGCCGAGCCTATCCACCACGGAACCCAGCAGGGGAGGGGTGGCACTCATGCGGAAATCCTTTCTTTGCATGCTCCGAAGTAACTGGAATCAGTATAGGTAAGTGGTATCCAGCACAATGGCTTAGAGGGCGGGCGAATTGGGTATGCTGGAGACCTGAATTTGTCCGTTTTTAGTATTGGAGTGACGCCGCGTGTCGCACGAGTACGATGACTACGTTTCTAGTCATGAAAAGCCAGTTAAGGCCATTAACTGGAATAGCATCCCGGATGAAAAGGACCTCGAGGTATGGGAGCGCCTCACCGGTAATTTCTGGCTGCCAGAAAAGGTCCCAGTCTCCAATGACCTTCCCAGCTGGAAGACGCTGACGGAGAAGGAAAAGGAAACCACCATGCGGGTTTTCACCGGCCTGACGCTGCTGGATACCATCCAGGGCACCGTCGGTGCGATTTCCCTCCTCCCGGATTCCCAGACCCTGCACGAAGAGGCGGTCTACACCAACATTGCGTTTATGGAGTCCGTGCACGCCAAGTCCTATTCCAATATCTTTATGACCTTGGCGTCCACACCCATGATCAACGATGCCTTCCGCTGGTCCGAAGAAAACGAGAACCTGCAGAAGAAGGCCAAGATCATCTTGTCCTATTACAAGGGCGAGGATCCGCTGAAGAAGAAGGTGGCCTCCACTTTGCTGGAGTCCTTCTTGTTCTACTCCGGCTTCTATCTACCGATGTACTTCTCTTCCCGCGCGAAGCTCACCAATACCGCCGATATCATTCGCCTGATTATCCGCGATGAAGCCGTGCACGGCTACTACATTGGCTACAAGTTCCAGCAGGCCTATAAGCAGCTGGATGAGGAGCGCCAGGCGGAGCTGAAGGAATACACCTTCGACTTGGTCTACGACCTGTATGACAATGAGATCGATTACACCGAGGATCTCTACGATGACTTGGGCTGGACCGAGGACGTTAAGCGCTTCCTGCGCTATAACGCCAATAAGGCGCTGAATAATTTGGGCTTCGAGGGGCTCTTCCCAGCAGACGAGACTCGCGTTTCCCCGGCCATTTTGTCTTCGCTTTCGCCGAATGCTGACGAGAACCACGACTTCTTCTCTGGCTCTGGTTCCTCCTATGTCATTGGCAAGGCTGAGGACACCACGGATGATGACTGGGACTTCTAAGCATTCCCGCTGATCAGCGTGGTCTAGCGGCACACCTTCTGCTCTAAATCAATCGAAAGGTTGATAACGAGCGGGGGTGTGTTTTCGCGTTTTGGGGGTGCACAATTAAGCGCGTCTGTGACATATAGCACGGTAATTGGGGGCCGAAAATCCGTGCCAGAATTGGCGGCCGCGCCACGTGCAGGGCCTATGTGAAAGATGTGGTTAGTGTCGAGGCGTGGTCGTGCGGCTCATTATTGGGGGAAGCTGGAAAGAACAGGGGAAAATGGCCTAATATAATGCGAGTAAACCTAGGTGTAGGTGGGCCCTGCCCACAGACACTTTGTTAATCAGGAGGATTTTATGACCGCTGTGGCGCCACGGGTCGACGATTACGTCGCCCCTACACGTCCAGAGCCAACCGGTAATGCGAAGACCGGTTCAAAGGCTTGGGTATTTCTAACCACCACCGACCACAAGCAGCTGGGCATCATGTACTTGATCATGTCCTTCAGCTTCTTCTTCCTTGGTGGCTTTATGGCACTGTTGATCCGCGCGGAGCTGTTCACCCCGGGTCTTCAGTTCTTGTCCAATGAGCAGTTCAACCAGCTGTTTACCATGCACGGCACCGTGATGCTGCTGCTGTTTGCAACACCAGTTGTGTGGGGCTTTGGTAACTACATCCTGCCGCTGCAGATCGGCGCGCCGGACGTGGCCTTCCCCCGACTGAACGCTTTCGGCTTCTGGGTTACCCTGCTGGGCGGCACCGTGATGCTGCTGGGCTTCGTCACCCCAGGTGGCGCAGCTGACTTCGGCTGGACCATGTACATGCCACTGGCTGATGGCGTCCACACCCCGGGCATCGGCGCGGATATGTGGATCGTCGGCGTGGGCGCTACCGGTGTTGGTACCATTGCCTCCGCTATCAACATGATTACGACCATTCTGACCCTGCGCGCACCGGGCATGACCATGTTCCGCCTGCCGGTATTCAGCTGGGCCGTATTCACCGCATCCGCCATCGTGCTGATGATCTTCCCGCTGCTGACCGCTGCAGCACTGGGCGTCCTGTATGACCGCAAGCTGGGCGGCCACATCTACGATTCCGCTAACGGTGGCGGCATCCTGTGGCAGCACCTGTTCTGGTTCTTCGGCCACCCTGAGGTTTATGTCCTTGCACTGCCATTCTTCGGCGTTGTTTCTGAGGTTGTTCCGGTCTTCTCCCGCAAGCCGGTCTTCGGCTACATCGGCTTGGTCTTCGCACTGCTGGCCATCGGCGCCCTGTCCATGGCTGTGTGGGCTCACCACATGTTCGTTACCGGCGCTATCCTGCTGCCGTTCTTCTCCTTCATGACGTTCCTTATTGCGGTGCCTACCGGCGTTAAGTTCTTCAACTGGGTCGGCACCATGTGGAAGGGCCACATCACCTGGGATACCCCGATGATCTTCGCTATGGGCTTCATGGCAACCTTCCTCTTCGGCGGCATGACCGGCGTTATGCTGGCATCCCCGGCATTGGACTTCCACTTGGCTGAGTCCTACTTCTTGATTGCTCACTTCCACTACACCCTGTTCGGTACCGTTGTGTTCTCCGCCTTCGCGGGTCTGTACTTCTGGTTCCCGAAGATGACCGGCCGTATGCTGGATGAGCGTTTGGGTAAGATTCACTTCTGGCTGACCTTCATCGGCTTCCACGGCACCTTCTTGGTTCAGCACTGGGTAGGCAACATGGGTATGCCGCGTCGTTACGCTGACTACCTGGAGTCTGATGGCTTCACGGTCTTCAACCAGATTTCCACCATCTTCTCCTTCGTCCTCGGCGCCTCCGTCATCCCGCTGATTTGGAACGTATTCAAGTCCTGGCGCTACGGCGAGATTGTCACCGTGGATGACCCATGGGGCTACGGCAACTCCCTCGAGTGGGCAACCTCCTGCCCACCGCCGCGCCACAACTTCGTGTCCCTGCCGCGTATCCGCTCCGAGCGTCCGGCCTTCGAGCTGCACTACCCGCATATGGTTCAGCGCATGCGCGAGGAAGCACACGTGGGTAGCCACTAAAGCGAAGTAACTCGCACAAACTCCTGACTTAAGCCGCCTCCCAGCCCTTAATGGGTAATGGGAGGCGGCTTTGGCGTATCTTCTTTACCCCACGTGCGATAATGGGCGGCGTGAGTACTCAAGCTGATACCAATGCAGTCATCACCACCAGCGGGCCGGATAAGCCTGGGCTCTCGGCGGCCTTTTTCCGCGTTCTGGCGGCCCATAACGCCACGCTTGTCGACGTCGAACAAGCCATCTTTTCCGGCCGCATTACCCTCGCTGCCCATACCCGCATTCCTGGGGCGCGCGCCGAGCAAATTGCACAGGGGCTGCGCAATACCTTGAGCATTTACGGTCAGCAGGTATCCGTAGACCTGCGGGAGGAAAAATCCACCGCTCGAGCCCGCTCGAGCTATGTGGTGGTCCTCATGGGCACGCAGGTTACCGCCCATCACATGGAGGAAGTTGCCCGCGTACTGGCCAACTTCGATGCCAATATCGATCGCATCCGCGGGCTTTCAACCTCTCCGTTGACCGGGCTGGAGCTTTTCCTATCTCTCGATGGTTCCGCCGCACCTGTGCGCCAGGCATTAGCGGAGCTGGCGCAGCAGATCGGCATCGATATCGCCATTGAACCCGCGGGCCTGGGTCGGCGTTCCAAGCGTTTGGTGTGCTTCGACTGCGATAGCACCCTCATTCAAGGTGAGGTCATCGAGATGCTGGCCGCCCATGCGGGAAAGGAGAACGAGGTTGCCGCAGTAACAGCCCGGGCCATGCGCGGGGAGCTGGACTTTGAGGCTTCCCTGCGTGAACGAGTCGCCGTGCTGGCTGGGCTGGATGCCGCCATTATCGATGAGGTGGCCCGCGATATTCAATTGACTCCAGGCGCCCGGGAAACCATCGCCACGTTGAATCGCATTGGCTACCGCACTGCGGTGGTCTCCGGCGGATTCATTCAAGTATTAGAGGGCCTAGCTGCGGAGATGGAATTGGACTATGTGCGCGCCAATACCTTGGAGATCGCAGATGGGAAGCTCACCGGCCGGGTGACCGGCAAGGTGGTTGACCGCAAAGCGAAGGAGGAATTCCTCCGGGAGTTCGCCGCGGATTCGGGGGTAAATATGCGGCAGACGGTGGCCGTGGGCGATGGCGCCAATGATATCGATATGATTTCTGCTGCTGGGCTGGGGATTGCCTTTAATGCTAAACCGGCCCTGCAGGAAGTGGCGGATACCTCTGTAAACCACCGGCGGCTGGATGAGGTCCTGCAAATTTTGGGTATTCCGGCCGAGGAGGTTGTTGATGAATAAATTCGACAGAGCGCATCAGCGTTTGGTGGAAGCCTGTGATTCACGCTCCTGGCGTGATGATCCTGAGAACCCAGATGATCCGGCCACGATTCAAGCTATGCAGATTGCGCTCAATCTGCCGAAGCAGGAGCCGCCGACACGTACGGCGGTGCTAGAAGCGGCCGCGCGCGCTGTGGTGGCGGTGTGCCTCGACGAGCGCGCGGGCGAGGACGGCGCCTTCGCGCAGGCGCTGGGGCGGTGGTACGGCCACCGCATCCGCAAGATCGCCCGCCGCGCGCGCAATAAAGCTTGGCGCGATGTACAAAGCCTGCCCGGCGTGACCGTAGCGGACCGCGCCCGCGCTTTTGTGCCCTCGGCCGTAGCAGAGGTGGATCCTCTCATTGCCAAGCTGCAGATCGGCCACACCGACCTTGCCTATGACGAACCCGGAGCCCCGCTTAGCGATGCCCCCGTTATCTATGTCGACCGCAGCCTCGACATGTCTGCGGGCAAAGTCGCGGCACAGGTAGGCCACGGCTCGATGATGCTGGCCGCTGCGATGTCGGTGGATGAAGCGCGCGACTGGGCAGAAACTGACTTTCGGCTTTCGGTGCGCGAGGTTTCCACGACGGATTTTCGCACCGCCTGCGCACAGGACGGCGCCGTGGTCATCGTTGACGCCGGCTTTACGGAAATCGCGCCAGACTCGGCTACCGTGTGCGCCCTGCGGCGACCAATCGCTTAAGTGCACCCCGGACCGTGCTCGCGTCAGTGGTCTGCCAAAAGCGCGGCATGGAGGCCTTGAGGAAGCTGCCGTAGCGCTTATACTCCAGGCGGTTATCAAGCACGGCGACCACGCCGCGATCGGTCACGTGGCGCAGCAGACGGCCGGCTCCCTGCGCCATCAGCAAGGCGGCGTGATTGGCGGAGACCTCCATGAACCCGGAGCGGCCGGCGGCATCGGCTGCTTGGGCGCGCGCCTGCATGAGGGGATCGTCTGGGCGAGGGAATGGAATGCGGTCGATGATGACCAGCGAGCACGCCGGCCCTGGCACGTCCACGCCCTGCCATAGGGTAAGCGTTCCGAAGAGGCAAGAGTTTTCCTTCTGCGAGAATTTCTCTACTAGCGCACCGATGGAATCTTCGCCCTGCACGAAGAGGTCAAACGGGATACGGGGTTTGAGCGCGGCGGCTGCTTCTTCCGCGGCCCGGCGAGAGGAAAACAATCCGAGAGTGCGCCCGCCGGCGGCCATGATGAGCTCATAGATCTCCTCGATCGATTCTTTAGACAGCCCATCGCGGCCCGGAGCGGGCAGATGCTTGGCGGTGTATAAAATGCCGGATTTGGCTGGGTCGAAGGGCGTGCCTGCGTCCAAGGTGTCATAGGTGCCGCTCGGCATGCCCCACTGTGCGGCCATAGCATCAAAGCGGCCGCCGAGGGCGAGAGTGGCCGAGGTAAGCACAACAGTTTGTTCCCCAAAGAGGTTCTCGCGCAGCATGTGGGCGATGGACAGGGGTGCCACGGCGAGGGTTTCGGCGTCGCTGCGCGGATCGCGTTCGAGCCAGACTACGTCGTCCTGCTTGGCTGGGTCATCGGTGGCGAAGACCTCCAGCATGCGTGATACGGCTTGCGCGAGGTCGGCGAGGTGGTTACTTAAGTTCTGGCGCTCGGCGTTCTTTTCTGGGTCATCGGTGGCCTCGCCTTCGGGTGCGCGAGAAATGAGGGACTTAACGCGCAGGAACTCTTCGGCGAGCGCGCGCAGGTGGCCCTGCGAAGTTTCATCCAAGTCGGTCCACCGTCCGGGCTCCTGGATTTTCATCAGGTCATCAAATTCCTCGGCCAGATCCGAAAGATTGCCGGCATTGCCTAAGGACTTCGCGCGGTTGGCGGCCATCTTGATGGCGCGGGTAGTAATCTCCGCGGTGGACACGGAGGTGATCCGGCCGTCGAGCTCGTGGGCCTCATCGATAATGGCCACGTCGTGCTCTGGCAAAATATTTGCCTCAGAGATAGCGTCGATGGCCAGCATGGCGTGGTTGGTGACAACGATATCGACGTCGGCAGCCTCCCTGCGAGCTTCTTCCGCAAAACAGTCTGGCCCGTGCGGGCAACGCGAAGCCCCCAAACACTCGTTGGACGTTACCGACACCGCCCGCCACACCAGGTCCGGTACACCTGGATCGAGGTCATCGCGGTCACCAGTTTCGGTTTCCTGCGCCCACTCATGGATGCGGCGCACGGCCTTGCCGCGGCGGGAGATCTCGGATTCGTCGATAAGAGCTTCTGGGTCATCCGGGGTCGCCGCAATCTTATTCATGCACAAGTAGTTATTGCGGCCCTTCATGATGGCGAAGGTAGGAGTGCGCTCCATAACAGGGGCAAGGGCCTTCGTGAGCCGGGGCAGATCGCGCTCCACCAGCTGGCGCTGCAATGCCAGGGTAGCGGTGGAGACGATGACGGTGGACCCTGAGTTCATTGCATGCCGGATAGCCGGGACTAGGTAGGCCAGCGACTTACCGGTGCCGGTACCGGCCTGCACTGCTAAGTGGCGCTCCTTATCGAGCGCGGCCGCGACGGCCGTGGCCATGCGCACCTGGCCTTCGCGCTGGCTGCCACCCAACGCAGCAACGGCCTTGTCCAGCAGCGTTTCCGTGTCGAGGTTTAGGGGCTCATCTGCGTGCTCACTCACCCCACACAGTCTAGCGGCCTACTTTTTAAAGCCCACCATCCGCGTGGGCACTGCTGCTTCATCGCGGGAGAGCGCCAGGCCTTCCCACGGCAGGGTCTTGCGGGCCTGATCCAAATACTCGCGGGAGGCATGCAGATCCGGCAGCTCATCCACGATGTGTCCATCGCGCATGAGAGGAATGGTCATCTCGCGGGTATCGAGCTGGCCGGTATCTGGCGCGGGCGCGTCAAAGGGATAGACGATCTCTTCCACCGCCACGCCCGAGGAACGGTAGGTGCGTAGCGCGCGCTTGGCACCGCCGACGGACTGCTTGGAAGTAGAGCGCTTGGCCACTGGGATGCCGTCTACTTCTACGACCTTGTAGACCATGCCGGCGGTGGGCGCGCCGGACCCGGTTGCTACGGACGTACCGACGCCGTAGACGTCTACCGGATCACCGCGCAGGCCGGCGATAGCGAACTCATCAAGGTCGGAGGATACCACGATATTGGTGTTGTGGTTGCCCAAATCATCCAGCTGTTTGCGCACGCGGCGGGTAACGGCGCCCAAGTCACCGGAATCTATGCGGACCCCACCTAGCTGCGGGCCACCTACTTTCACTGCGGTTTCTACGCCCTTGGTGATGTCATAGGTATCCACCAGTAACGTGGTGTCCACGCCCAAGGTCTCGATCTGGGAACGGAAGGCGGCCTCTTCGTTCGGAGTGCCATCCGGGTTCGTATGAGCCAAGGTCCAGGAGTGGGCCGCGGTGCCGGAGACAGGGATGCCGTAGCGGTAGCCCGCCTCCAAATTGGAGGTGGCTTCGAAGCCAGCCAGGTAGGCTGCGCGGGCGGCGGTTACCGCCGCATACTCGTGGGTGCGGCGCGAACCCATCTCGATGATGGGGCGGCCGTCAGCGGCCGTGACCATACGAGAGGCGGCCGAAGCCACCGCGGAATCGGCGTTCATAATGGATAAGATGACGGTCTCAAGAATTAAGCATTCCCCAAAAGTGCCGCGCACCGTCAGGATAGGAGAGTTGGGGAAATAAAGCTCACCTTCGCGGTAGCCATCGATCTGGCCGGAGAAGCGGTAGTGACGCAGGTATTCCTTGGTTTTCTCATCCAGGAAGTCCATCTCTGCCAATTGATTGGCTGAAAAGCGGAAATCCTCCACCGCCCGCAGGACCCGCTCGGTGCCGGCAACCACGCCGTAGCGGCGCTCATTGGGCAGACGGCGGCCGAATACCTCGCAGGTGACCTGGCGGTTTGCCGAGCCGTCTCGCAGCGCGGCCTGGAGCATAGTGAGCTCGTATTTATCCGTCAGTAAAGCGGTGGAGCGATCATTAGGAATAGCTTTGTCATTCACGTGAGTGATAATACCCACTGACTAGGTGTTTTTCAGAGGTTTAGATTCTTTGGACCTAGATTGTCCGCAGCTAGATTGGGCTGGCCCACAATAAATCCCCAAAAGTGGTTAGGCTAGAAAGCATGAAGGCGCAATTTCCCGTAGTCCGCATAAGCTCTCCTATGGCTACGCCCGAATTGGATGAAGAACTCGACGTAGATGTGGCCACGAGTGAGAACCTCCCGTGGATGTGCATCGTGTGGGATGACCCAGTCAACCTCATGAGCTACGTGTCCTACGTATTCCAAACCGTTTTGGGATACGACAAGAAGCGAGCCAATGAACTCATGATGCAGGTCCATACTGAGGGCAAGGCCGCCGTCTCCAGCGGCGAGCGCGACAAGATTGAAGCAGACGTGAAAAAGCTCCAGATCGCTGGTCTGTGGGCGACGATGCAGCAGGCAGGTTAAATAGATGCAACCGTGGAAGAAAAAGAAGTCCCTTATGCGCGCGCCAAAGATTACGGCCGTCTTTGAGCCGATGGAGCGCGAGGTGTTGGGAGATCTCACCGCTACCGTCTCTGAGGCCATCATCGGGCGCGCCCAGTCTGCACCCAAGGACGAGCTGGCAGAGATGCTGGATATGCCCACCGGCCATACCGAGGCCCCGGAAGATCCCTCGCTGGCCCGTCTCTTCCCGGACTTTGAAATGCCTGGTGATGAGGAATATGAAGGCGATGCTTCTTTGCTGCGGTCGCTGCACGAGAATGATATCGCGCGCGCCAAGTTGGAAAACCTCCAGGTGATCGGCACTGCCCTCGGCCCTACCGGTGGGGTAGAGGTCAGCATTAATGAGCAGGAGGCCCACGCCTTCGTTGCCGGCCTAAACGATCTGCGCCTCTACGTTGCGGCGGGCGATGTTTCTGATGACAACCTGATGTTGGACCGCGATAGCCTGGTGGAATGGCTGGCCTTTTGTCAGGATTCGCTGCTACAGGTGTTGATTGACTAATGCTGGATGGGATCAACATCGGGCACTATAGCGGTACCGATACCGGCGTTACGGTGCTTTATTGCGGTCCGGGCGGGGCCCTCGGCAGCGTCGACGTGCGCGGTGGGGGGCCAGGCACCCGCGAGACGGATCTTTTGCAACCACATAATACGGTCGAGCGAGTCCACGCCGTGGTGTTGTCGGGCGGCTCCGCCTTTGGCTTGGCGGCCGCGGACGGAGTGATGAATGAGCTGGCAGAGCAGGGGATTGGCTTCCCGGTCTTTGGTGAAGAAAAACCCGGTCCGCGTGTACCCATCGTTCCCGGTGCCGTCATCTTTGACCTCTTGGTCGGGCCTTCCCGACCTGGGCCGGAAGAGGGCGCGGCCGCGCTCCGAGCCGCGCTGGCGGGCAATGATGAAACCATGGGCACGGTGGGAGCCGGCGTGGGTGCTACCGCCGGCAAGCTGCGGGGTGGCTTCGGCCTAGCTACGCGCCGGGTGGGACAATACGAGGTTAGCGCCGCGATGGTCGCCAACCCTGTGGGTGAGGTCATCGATCCGCAGTCCGGCCGGCTCTACGGTGCGCCAGGGAGCACCGCGGTCAATGCTGCTGCCTACCGCGCGTTGCCACATCCAGCGGAGTCCAAGCTCAATACCACCATCGGCGCCGTGCTTACCGACGCCCCCATTAATACCGCCCAAGCCCAGCGCTTGGCCATGACTGCCCACGATGGCATCGCCCGCGCGGTGCGTCCTGCGCATTCACCACTAGACGGTGACACCATCTTCGCCTTATCCACCGCGCAGCACCCAGCCGCTGATCCTGGTGCCCTTGCGATGACACCCCTGTGCGCCGCTGCCGCCGATGCCGTGGAGGAAGCGATTGTCAACGCGGTTACCGCCGCCGAGCCTGGCTTGGGCTTGAGCGTGTACCGCGATCTGCTGGACTAAGATAAGGCGCATTATGACTTCAGGTGGAACATTTAACTCCCGGCCGGCGCCCGCAGGCCAGGTCAATCGTGGCGATTCCAAAAACTACACTCGCAGCGGGCGCATCACCACCGGATTTTCTATAGCTTTTGGCTTCCTCGTGGTGGAGTGGGCGGTCCACATTATTAACGCGTTCCTTTTTGGCGGCCAGCTATCCAATTACGGCATTCGCCCGCTGGACTTCAACGGCATCTGGGGCATTTTTACCGCCCCACTGCTGCATGCAAACTTTGAGCACCTCATGTCCAATTCGGTGCCCGGCGCCATTTTCTGCTTCCTTATCGGCCTGTCCGGCCGCAAGGCTTGGTGGGAAGTTACCCTGATTACCACTCTGGTCGCAGGCCTTGGCACGTGGTTCATTGGTGGCCCCGGTACCTCCCACATCGGGGCGTCCAGTTTGGTCTATGGCTGGCTGGCATATCTGATTGTGCGCGGTATCTTCAATCGATCGCTCATCCAGACCATTTTGGGCATTGTTCTCGGCTTTGCCTATTCCGGCTTGGTGTGGGGCGTGCTGCCCGTCTACGAGGGAGTGAGCTGGCAAGGCCACCTTTTCGGCGCCATCGGCGGCATTCTAGCCGGCATGACCATTACCTCGGACGATCCGGTTAAGGCAGTGAAGCGCTAATGCCTACCGCAACCTCTCCAATTGGCATCTTTGATTCCGGCGTGGGCGGGCTCACCGTGGCACGCGCAGTGATGGAACAGCTGCCGCAGGAATCTGTCATCTATACCGGCGATACTGCCCATAGCCCCTACGGACCGCGGCCTATCTCAGAAGTCCGCGCTTTTTCTCAGGACGTGGCGGATCGGCTGGTGGAACGTGGCTGCAAGATGCTGGTCATAGCCTGCAATACGGCCACCGCTGCCTTCTTGCATGATGCACGCGAGCGCTACGATATCCCCATTGTGGAGGTCATCCGCCCCGCGGTGCGCCGTGCCATGTCCACCACGCGCAACGGAAAAATCGGCGTCATCGGCACCGAGGGCACCATCAAATCCGGCGCCTATCAGGACCTTTTTGCGCTCAACCCGAAGGTGCAGGCATTTGCTACCGCCTGCCCGGATTTTGTTCCCTTTGTCGAGCGCGGTATTACCGCCGGCCGCCAGATCCTCGGCGTCGCTGAGGGCTACTTGGCCCCGCTCCAAGCACAAGGAGTAGACACGCTGGTCTTGGGCTGTACGCATTATCCGCTGTTGACCGGCATCATCCAGCTAGCTATGGGCGATAATGTCTCGCTGGTGACATCTTCGGAGGAAACCACCAAGGACGTTATACGGATTCTCACGGAAACCGATATGTTGGCCCCCGCGGATAATCAGCCGGTCCACACCTTTGAATCGACCGGTGACCCGGAAGCCTTTGCCCGCCTTGCCACGCGCTTTCTCGGCCCGCGGATTGCATAAGTAGGTGCAAATTTCTCCCCCGTTTGCACGTTGAGTACGCATGCGGGGCGATTTCATGGAACTATTGAGCCCATGAAGCTGACCATCTTAGGCTGCTCCGGTAGCGTCCCCACCGCCCAGAACCCCGCCTCCGGCTATTTGCTGTCCTTCGATAATGCGCCGTCCATCGTCCTCGATATGGGCCCTGGCACCTTGGCGCAGCTGGAACAGCAGCAGGATCCTTGCGATGCGCACGTGGCTTTTAGTCACCTGCATGCCGATCACTGCCTGGATTTCCCCTCTCTGATGGTGTGGCGCCGCTTCCATCCCACGGCGCCCGCGGCCTCAAGAAATATGTGCTTCGGGCCGAAGGCTACGCCGACGCACCTGGGCCGCCTGTCTTCCGATGAGGTCGATGGCATCGATGACATGTCCGATACCTTCGCCTTTAGCGCATGGGAGCCGGGCGAGCGCCAGCTTGTCGACGATGTATATATCACTCCCTTCCCGGTCACCCACCCGGTAGAGGCCTATGCCTTGCGCGTGGAACATACTAAGACGGGCCAGACCATCACCTACTCCGGAGATTCTTCATATACGCCCGCGCTTGTCGACGCCGCACGGGGCGCCGACATCTTCCTCTGTGAGGCAGCCTGGGGCGCGAGCTCGGAGGGGATGGCACCGGATATGCATATGTCGGGCGCGGAAGCTGGCAGGGCGGCGCGCGAGGCGGGCGTGGGCAAGCTCGTGCTCATCCACATCCAACCGTGGGGCGATGCCCAAGCTACCTTGGAGGCCGCTCGCTCCGAATTCGACGGTGAGATTATCCTCGGCGCCGCGGGTATGGAGTTCTAAGATACGCTGGACGGCATGACTGAATTTACTCGTGCCGATGGGCGCGCGCTGGACCAAATGCGCAGCGTCCGCATTACCCGCAATTTCACCACCAACCCGGCCGGCTCGGTGCTGGTGGAGTTTGGCAATACCCGCGTCATGTGCACCGCATCCGTAGAATATGGCGTGCCTCGCTTCAAGCGCGATTCGGGCGAAGGCTGGCTGACCGCCGAGTACGCCATGTTGCCTTCCGCCACCCACGACCGTATGCCGCGCGAATCCATGAAGGGCAAGGTCAAGGGCCGCACCCATGAGATTTCCCGCCTCGTCGGCCGCTCCCTGCGCGCCGCAGTGGACTTGGAGGAGCTAGGGGAGAACACCATTCAGCTCGATTGCGATGTCCTCCAGGCTGATGGCGGCACCCGCACTGCCTCTATCACCGGCGCCTATGTTGCGCTGGCTGACGCCATCGCGCACCTCAAAGCCGAGGGCGTCGTCCCCGGCGAGCCGCTACTTGATCCCATCGCTGCAGTCTCGGTAGGCATCATTGACGGCGAAATCTGCCTTGATCTGCCTTATGAGGAGGATTCCCGCGCCGAGGTCGACCTGAATGTAGTGATGCAGGAATCCGGCGACTTCGTTGAAATCCAGGGCACCGGTGAGCACGGTCTCTTTGGCCGAGAGGAGCTCAACGAGATGCTCGACGTAGCGCAGAAGGGTTGCCGCGAGCTTATCGCCGCACAGAAGGCGGCGTTGGGGTGGTAATTCTCGTCGCATCTAATAACCCTAAGAAGCTCGGCGAGCTGGAACGGATTCTGGCTGATGCCGGCATCGAGGGCGTCGAGCTGCGCCCGCTTTCCGCCGTGGAACCTTATCCCGAACCGGTAGAAGATGGCCGCACTTTTGCCGATAATGCGCTCATCAAGGCCCGTGCCGGCGTGGCTGCTACTGGCTTTGCCACCGTCGCGGATGATTCGGGCCTAGCCATCGAGGAACTCAACGGCATGCCCGGCGTGCTTTCCGCCCGTTGGTCCGGCCAGCACGGCAATGACCAGGCCAATAATGACTTAGTCTTGGCGCAGATGGCCGACGTCCCTGATGAGCGCCGCGCCGCAGCCTTTGTCTCGGTCTGCGCGCTCGTCACGCCCGAAGGCGCAGAGCACGTGGCCGAGGGCCGCTGGGAAGGCCGCTTCTTGCGCGAGCCGCGCGGGGAAAACGGCTTCGGCTATGACCCCCTCTTCCAGCCGGAAGGCGAGTCCCGATCGGCTGCAGAGATGTCCCCAGAAGAAAAGAACGCGGTCTCGCATCGCGGCCGCGCTCTTAGTCAACTTGTCCCCGCCATCGCGGAGCTTGTTCACAACTCTTAGAGTTGGAACTCCTCCGTGATTTCCTTGCGGCGCTTGTGCTCCATCCAGAAGGACAGGAAGGGCACCACGCCGGCAAGGGCGGTGGTAAAGAGCTTGCCCACCGGCCACAGCGCGCGCGGGCCGAGGATGAGGATGGACAGCAGGTAGGTCATGTACGCGATGCCGTGCACGATCGCGATATAGGTGGCCCACTCGGGGATATCCATGCCAATGATGTACTGGCAGACCATGCGGATGACCAGGATGATCAAGAAGATACCGGTCACAGTGGCCGCGATGGAGAAAAACTTCAAGGGTCCGCGGATGCGGGCTTGGCGGGCGGGGTGAACTTTATTGGTCATAATCAGCTTTCTTCATTCTCGCCGCGCCGGCGGCGCGGGGTATTCATGGCGTTGAACGTTTCCACGTCCATCTGGGGCCGCTGGGGCAGGAAGTCCTCATCGATTTTGGTTTCTGCCTGCGGCTGTGCGGGAGCGTCGGCCGGGGCCTTTTTGTCTGTGTCATCCATATCCCGGGCTTCTTCCTCGGCCGCGAAGCGCTCGTTTTCATAGCGCAGCGTGGTGCGATAGGCATAAACCACGAACACGGCAAACAGTGGCCACTGGAAGGCATAGCCCAGATTTTGGAAGGTGCCCGAGCCGGAGCGGAAGCGGGTCCACTGCCAATAGGCCAGGAATAGGAAGAGCACGACGAAAAACGCGATGAGGAGGATGTGCCACCATCGCACCTGCACGCGCTTGTTTTTCTGTTCCTCTTGAGTGCTCACGCGTTCCACCCTACCCACCAGCGGCCGGAAAACAGAACACCCCTGGTTTCTGGATTACCCGCCCACCGTGTACACTATGTCAAGTCCCCCGCGCCCGTGGCGGAATTGGCAGACGCGCTAGATTTAGGTTCTAGTGTCTTATGACGTGTGAGTTCAAGTCTCACCGGGCGCACCATAGGCGCCGTCGACCCTCGTGGCCGGCGGCGTTTTCGCATATCACCGTCCGCATTTCACCCTAAGATGGGCATTATGAAAAAGCTGTTTTCCACCCTTATCGCTGTCATTCTCATCGCCGCCCTGGCGGTAGCTGCGGTGGTGGTGTGGCAAGTCCGGGAACCGGTGGACGTGGAGACCGAATCGAGCAATACCAAGGTCATCAAGGCCGTGGAGCGCGAGGAACAAGTGGTGCTCGTCTCCTTGGGGATTGAGGGATTATCAGAGGAGTCCGCCACCAGCACGCTGTGGAATTGGCAGGTCCCAGGCAGTGAGCGTACCCAATACATCAAGTACTCCTACCGCGCGAAGCTCGGCATTGAAGGATCCCAGGTGCACGTAGAAGAGGAATCCCCGCACCACTTCCGCGTGCAGATCCCAGAGTTCATTTTCATTGGCCACTCGGATGAGAACTTCGAAACCGCGGTGGAAGATAATGGCGCGCTGAGCTGGATTACCCCGGATATCGATAAAGCGGAAACCATCACCAAGATTCTGGATGAGGACAAAAAGAAAAAGGACATCGCGGATAATCGCGATGTCCTCCAAAGCCAGGCCAAGCAGTTCTACACCGGCATTATTTCCGGCGTGGACCCGGAGGCTGAGGTAGATTTTTCCTTCCGTTAGCTAGTCCACCTCGGTGAACTTGCGGTCCCAAGAAGAACGGACCGGGTTGGCATCGGCTAGCAAGATATCGAAGCGGTCGTTGGCAATCTCTACGATCTCACCCAGCGCGGTGCGGTACTCCTGCTCTGGGGAGTTGGCCAAGCGGCGCACGCCGGCATCAATGACGCGGTCAACGGTGTCATTGGTATCTAGATAAGCCACAAAGGGCATATCGAAGCGCTCGCGGTAGGCAGCGGAAAGCTCGGTAATGCGCTCGGTCTGCACATCATCCAAGTCGGTTAGCCCCAAGGAGCCGCGGTCGGCGGAGATGGTGGCGGCTTCGTCAGCGTCGGCAAGCAGCAGCTCATCCATGGCCGGGTAATCGTGGATGAGGGCAGCACGGCGGGAATCATCCGCGGTCAGCACGGCTACCTGAATGGCGGCGCGCAGCTCATTGACATCGCTGAAAGGCCGAGACTCCCACGCCAGTTCGAGCGGCCACGTCTCGTTATTAAACAGCGGGCGCAGCGCGGAGACGAATTCCTCGCGGGAGGCATTGTTGAGTTGCTGTAGGCTTACGCTCTTGCCGACGGCCCGAGACACCTGCGTGCCCTGCTTACCCCCGGTGTGGAAGAACAGCAGGTTAAGCACGATGGCGGTAATGGCGCCGATGGACATGCCGGAGGAGACGAAGGTTTGCGCCCACTCCGGGAAGGCGGTGGCGATATCCGGCTTGAAGGTCACCAGCATGGCCAGGCCGAGCGCGGAGGTGACGATGACGGAATTGCGGCCATCGGAAAGATCGGCCTTGGCGATGGTCTGCAGGCCCACCCACGCTACGTTGGCGAAAAGCGCCAGGGAGGCACCGCCAAGTACAGGGGAGGGGATGGCGGCCACGACCGCACCGGCCTTGGGCAAAATGCCCAGCACCATCATGAATCCGGCGGCGGCTACGGCCACCCAGCGCGATTTCACGCTGGTCAGGCGGACCAGGCCGACGTTTTGGGCAAAGCAGGTATAGGGGAAGGAGTTCATCACGCCGCCCACCAAGGTGGACAGGCCATCGGCGCGAATCGCACGCACGACATCATCGCGGCGGATGCGCTTTTTGACAATCTCGCCGGTGGCAAAGACATCGCCAGTGGTCTCCACCATGGTGATGATCATGACAATGATGAGCGAGAAAATAGCCACCACGTCGAACTTTGGCATGCCGAAGTAGAACGGGGTGGTGATACCGAGGGCGGGGGCGGAGGAGACTTCGCTAAAGGAGGCGTCGCCTAGCACGAGCGCCACGCCCGTACCCAAGACTAGGCCGATGAGCACGGCCAGGGTGCCTAGGAAGCCAGAGGAAAAACGCTGCACCAAAATGATGACCGCGAGTGTGCCAAAACCGTAGAGCAGGTCACGGGTGGCTGGAACTCCCTCGGCGTAATTGACAAAGTCATTGGCCGAAACCCCCAATAGAGAAGTGCCCATAACCAGCAGGACCGACCCGGTGACCACCGGCGGGAAGAAACGCAGCACTTTGCCAAAGACCGGCGCCGCGAAGAAAGTAAACAGGCCGGCGACGATGATGGCGCCATAAATGGTCGGCAGCGAGGCCACCCCGCCTTCGCCGTCGGTTGCGCCCAGGCCAATGGCAATAATCGGGGAGACGGCCGTAGTGGTTACGCCCTGCACGATGGGCAGGCGCACGCCAATGCGCTTGCCGACGCCCATAGACTGAATGATCGTTGCTATGCCACAGGTCAAAAGGTCCGCATTGATGAGGTGGATGGTGGTTTCCGCATCCAGGTTAAGCGAGCCGGCGATGAGCAGCGGAACGATAACCGCCCCGGCATAAAAGGCCAATACGTGCTGCACACCTAAGGCAGCTAATTTGGGGGCGGGTGGGACGGTATCTACTGGATGCTTGGGCTGGGAAGCCACGAAGTCCTCCTTTGTGCGGAAGCGAAGCTGAACGGGTTTAACAGTAGAGGTTCGTGCAGGTAGCGGCCAAAAAATCGGGGTGATGAGGAACACGTTCGGGGCTAGTTCACCCCCGATCTAAGACGTACGTGCGTTCTGCATGAAATCACTAACCAGCGAAACAACACGACCGGTTTATATTTAGCCTTTCCAACGTCTGCTGAACTTGTTATTACCGCTGATGTAGTCAACAATTGAGACCAGAGGGGCTTGGTGCTGTGGCTCGAAAAAGCGGCATTTACCCCTGATAGAAATTCGCCCGAAAGAAGGGAATTATGACTACCGCAACGCAGCCTCAACAGTTTGAAGCGTGGAAGGGATTTGAGTCCGGTCCATGGACCGAGGGCATCAACGTCCGCGACTTCATTCAGCGTAACTACACGCCGTACGACGGCGATTCCAGCTTCCTGGCGGGCCCGACCGAAAAGACCAAGCGCGTCTGGGAGACCCTGGAGAAGAACTACCTGTCCGTCGAGCGCGAAAAGCGCGTCTATGATGTTGACACCCACACCCCGACCGACATTGACGCTTTCCCGGCCGGCTACATCTCAGACGACGATGACGTCATCGTCGGTCTGCAGACCGATACCCCGCTGAAGCGCGCCATGATGCCGTTCGGTGGCTGGCGCATGGTCAAGCAGGCCATCGCCGAAGCAGGCAAGGAAGTCGACCCTGAGGTGGAGAAGATCTTCACCCGCTACCGCAAGACCCACAACGATGCGGTCTTCGATATCTACACCCCGCGCATCCGTGCTGCTCGTTCATCGCACATCATCACCGGCCTGCCGGATGCATACGGCCGTGGCCGCATTATCGGTGACTACCGCCGCGTAGCCCTTTATGGTGTGGATTACCTGATCGAGGAAAAGCAGGCTTCCCGCGATTCCGTCGCAGATGCTGGCTTCTCTGAGCACTGGGCACGCTTCCGCGAGGAGCACTCCGAGCAGATCAAGGCCCTGAAGAAGCTCAAGAAGATGGCTGAGTCCTACGGCTTCGACATCTCCAAGCCGGCTAAGACCGCTCACGAGGCAGTACAGTGGACCTACTTCGGCTACCTGGCATCCATTAAGTCCCAGGATGGCGCCGCAATGTCCATCGGCCGCCTGTCTGCCTTCTTCGATTGCTACTTCGAGCGCGACCTCGCCGCTGGCATCATCACCGAGGAAGACGCCCAGGAAATCATCGACTCCCTGGTTCTCAAGCTGCGTATCGTTCGCTTCCTGCGCACCATCGATTATGACCAGATCTTCTCCGGCGACCCGTACTGGGCAACCTGGTCTGATGCTGGCTTCGGCAACGACGGCCGCCACATGGTCACCAAGACCTCCTTCCGTCTGCTGCAGACCCTGGTAAACCTTGGCCCATCACCGGAGCCAAATATCACCATCTTCTGGGATCCGAAACTGCCAGAGGGCTACAAGGAATTCTGTGCCCACATCTCGATTGAGACCTCCTCCATCCAGTACGAGTCTGACCGCCAGATTCGTGAGCAGTGGGGCGATGACGCCGCAATTGCATGCTGTGTTTCCCCGATGGAAGTGGGCAAGCAGATGCAGTTCTTCGGCGCTCGTGTGAACGCCGCTAAGGCTCTGCTTTACGCCATCAACGGTGGCCGCGATGAGGTATCCGGCAAGCAGGTCGTAGAAGGCTACGAGCCCATCAAGGGCGATGGCCCGCTGGACTTCGATGAAGTTTGGCAGAAGTACGAAGAGATGCTGGACTGGGTTGTTGGCACCTACGTTGAGGCCCTCAACATCATCCACTACTCTCACGACAAGTACGCCTACGAGGCAGTCGAGATGGCGCTGCACGATTCCAATATCGTACGCTCCATGGGCTGCGGCATCGCCGGCCTGTCCATCGTCGCCGACTCCCTGGCTGCTATCAAGTACGCCAAGGTCACCCCGGTCCGTGACGAGACCGGCCTGATTACGGACTACGTCACCGAGGGCGAGTTCCCGTTCTACGGCAACGATGATGACCGCGCCGATGACATCGCCGCAACCATTGTCCACACCGTGATGGAAAAGATTAAGGCCATCCCGATGTACCGCAATGCCATCCCAACCCAGTCCGTGCTGACCATTACCTCGAACGTGGTCTACGGCAAGGCAACAGGCGCCTTCCCGTCGGGCCACAAGGCCGGCACGCCGTTCTCCCCAGGCGCAAACCCTGAAAACGGTGCCGACAGCCACGGCATGGTTGCTTCCATGCTGTCCGTTGGCAAGCTGGATTACAAGGACGCCTTGGACGGCATCTCGCTGACCAACACCATTACTCCTTCCGGATTGGGCCGCACCCCAGAAGAGCGCATCAATAACTTGGTGGGCGTTCTGGATGCCGGCTTCATCATGGAGAAGTAAAAACCACTCAACCCTCAACCATCTCGAAAAGGAGAAAATCATGGCAACCCCAACTTTCGAAGACCGTATGTCAGCAATGAAGGCAAACCGCGATGCGCACCAGATGAACTCTGGTCTGTACCACGCCAACATCAACGTGCTGGACAAGTCCACCCTCGAGGACGCCGTTGAGCACCCAGAGAAGTACC
This sequence comes from Corynebacterium sp. LaCa54, assembly GCF_046717495.1. Lineage (NCBI taxonomy): Bacteria > Bacillati > Actinomycetota > Actinomycetes > Mycobacteriales > Corynebacteriaceae > Corynebacterium > Corynebacterium sp. LaCa54. Next base: position 1,975,861 of record NZ_CP177115.1, on the reverse strand, counting down.
CGAACCTCACCGTTCGCGTCTCTGGCTACGCTGTCAACTTTGTCAAGCTGACCAAGGAGCAGCAGCTCGACGTTATCTCCCGCACCTTCCACCAGGGTTCTTAATCATGGCTGATGGCGTTACTGGTGTTGTCACCCTCTCTCCGGAAGAAGGAGAGCGTGTCCGCGGCGTAGCTGCGGGCCTGGGAGATAATGCACAACTCGATGACATTACCCGCCCGGAGCTCATGGAGGCGCGCCGTACCGGCGATATCGCCCTCGTGCACTCTTGGGAGCTCGTGACCGCCGTCGATGGCCCGGGAACCCGCATGACGATGTTCATGTCCGGATGCCCACTGCGCTGCCAGTACTGCCATAATCCAGACACCTGGGAGATGAAGACCGGCACACTGGAGCGGGTCGAGGATGTGGTCAAGCGCATCAAGCGTTATAAGCCCATCTTCCAAGCTTCCGGTGGCGGTCTGACCATCTCCGGTGGCGAACCCCTCTTCCAGATTTCCTTCACGCGCCGCGTGCTTAAGGAAGTCCACGATGCGGGTATTCACACCACCATCGATACGGCTGGGTACTTGGGCGCGCGCTTGCGCGACGAGGACCTAGACAACATCGACCTCGTGCTTCTCGACGTCAAGTCGGGCGACGAGGAGACTTACCGCAAGGTCACCCAACGCCAGCTCCAGCCAACACTGGATTTCGGCGACAGGTTGAACAAGATAGGTAAGCCGGTATGGATCCGCTTCGTAGTGGTGCCTGACCTCACGGACTCGCCAGAGAACGTGGAAAATGTGGCCAATATCGTGGCTCGATGGAAATCTAACGTCGAACGCGTCGAGGTCTTGCCCTTCCACAATATGGGCAAGGACAAGTGGGAAGGTCTGGATATGACCTACCAGTTGGCAGACACGAAGCCGCCAAAGCCGGAGGACGTGGAGAAAATCCGCGACGTCTTCCGCTCGAAGGGCTTGGAAGTCTACTAGCCTGGGAGGGCATGACCGACTACCGCCGCTTTGGCCACATAATTAAAGAACACCACCTAGAAGTCCCGTGGGATTATTCCAATCCCCACGGGACTTTTGGGCTTTATGCCCGCGAAATTATCCCGCCCGGTGGAGAGGATCTGCCCGCGTTGCTTTACCTCCAGGGCGGGCCTGGGTTCCCAGCACCCCGGCCGCTGGCGCCCACGGGGCTTATTGGCAAGGCACTGGAGCGGTACCGCGTGATCCTCATGGACCAGCGCGGCACCGGCCGATCGCACCGCATCGATGCATTGAGCCCGGCCGCGGAGCGCACCGCAGCGCACTTGGCGTTGCTGCGCCAAGATAATATCGTCCGCGACGCCGAGCGCCTGCGCGAGCACCTCGGCCTGGAGAAGCGGTCGCTTTTCGGCCAATCCTTCGGCGGCTTTTGCATTACCGCCTACCTATCCCAGGCCCCCGAACACGTGGAGCATGCATTTTTCACCGGCGGCATCCCCACGCTGAAGGGGGCAGACGATCTCTACCGCGCCACTTTTAGAAAGCTCAAGGCCCGCCAGCAGCGTTTCTACCGCGAATTCCCGTGGGCCCAGGACAGCATCGAGGAGATCATCTCCCACTTGGACAATTCGGATGAGCGCCTTCCCACCGGAGAGCGCCTGTCCTCGCTGCGGTTTCGCACCATCGGTATTGAGCTCGGCCGCGGCACCGGTTTTGATTCGCTGGCTTATCTGCTGGAAGAGCCTTTCCGCACCGTGGCAGGGGAGAAGCGGCTGCGCGGCGATTTCTTGGTGGACGTCGGCCAGCGCGTGAGCTTTGCAGACGGCCCGCTCTATGCCGCTATCCATGAGTCAATCTAAGGCGGCGCCGGCGGGCAGGCCGTTACTCATTGGGCGGCGCATCGTGTGCGCGAGGAATTCCCGGAGTTTGCGGAGTCCGGCACCTGGTTGACTGGCGAGCATATCTTTCCCTGGCAGTTCGACGAGGACCCTGCTCTGCACGCGTTTGCCGACGCCGCTCACGGCCTCGCCCGCCACGAATTCTCCCCGCCCTATGCGCTCGGTGAGGTGCCGACCACGGCCGCGGCCATATATGTCGATGATATTTTCGTTCCGCTCGAAGAATCCTTGGCTACCGCCGCCCACCTGGGGGACCTGCGGCCGTGGATTAGCAACGAGTTCCAGCACAACGGCATTCGCGAAGACGGTGCGACCATCCTGGGCAGGCTTTTTGCGCTTATCGACGATCACTAGCGTTTCGCTATTTCCTATGCGAAAATATTGGTGATTGTCACGACATTTAGGGAGATATTTTGATCGCCACCATAGTTATAGTCCTCATCCTGTTGCTTATCTTGGGAACCCTCTTTGATGGCTATTTCATCGTTCGCACTCGCGAAGCTGCCATCTTGGAGCGCTTGGGTAAATTCCAAAAGGTGGCGCATGCTGGCCTGCACTTCAAGTTGCCGTGGGTGGACCGTGTGCGCGATAAAATTTCGCTGCAGGTGCGCCAGCTGGATGTGATGGTGGAGACCAAGACCAAGGACAATGTCTTCGTCCAGATCCCTGTGGCCGTGCAATACGAGGTGGTTGAAGGCCGCGAGCGTGAGGCGTACTACATGCTCTCCAACCACGAGCAGCAGATTGTGGCCTACGTGCAGGATAATGTTCGTTCCTCCGTGGCGAATATGGACTTGGATGATTCCTTCTCCTCCAAGGACACCATTGCTCGCAATGTTGCGGCTTCCCTGCGCGATAATATGGCCGAGTACGGCTGGAACTTTGTCAACACCCTGGTTACCGATATCCGCCCCGATTCCCGCGTACGCGAGTCCATGAACTCCATTAACGCGGCGCAGCGTGAGCGCGAAGCGGCCGTCGCCCAAGCAGAGGCCGAGAAGATCCGCGTGGTCAAAGAGGCCGAGGGTGCCGCCGAAGCAAAGAAGCTGCAGGGACGCGGCGTTGCGGACCAGCGCAAGGAAATCGTCGAGGGCATTGCCCAGCAATACGAAATGCTTCGCGACGCCGGCGTGGAAGAATCCCCCGAGGCGCTCATGCTGGTCTCTCAATACCTTGACGCGATGGTCGATGTCTCCCACAACGGCCAGGCCTCTGTGCTGTACATGCCCTCCAACCCGCAGGGCATGGGTGACCTCTTCAGCGGCATGCGCGACGTGCTCATGGCCAACCGCGCCCTCGACTCCGCCGAGGGGGCGCCTCAGCACCGCCGCCCGCAGCCGCACAAGCCATCCCGCGCCGAGGAAATCGAGCGCGAGTCCAAGCGTCAGGCAGAGCGTGCCAAGCGCGAAGCCATCGCTGCCTCCCAGCGTGCTGAGCAGGAGCGCTCCGAGCAAAATCGCGGTGAGCAACAGGCGCAGCAGGGCCAGCACTCCACCGCGCAGCCCCAGGCTGCCCGCGAGTACTTCCAGCAGCTGCGCGACCAACTCAAAAACGAGGACTAGCCCTGAGCATCGATAACCTCTTTGACGCCTATACCGCCCAGCGCGGTATTACCCGCCGCGCAGAAGTTGTACCCGACCACGAGTGTCAGATTTTCCCCGCCGAGACCAGGGCTGCCTCACAAGTCGATGCCTTAAACGCTGCCCGAAGCCTCGTTCACGACGCCCTTTCTGCCGACCAAGAGCATGAGTCCCAGCGCGACGGGGACAATTCCGACAACAAGTAGGTAGGTCCGCTCCGCACCCGCCGAGGAAGGGTCATACAGCGTCGACAGCGTTCCCGCTAGCGAGGTTCCAATGGCCATGGTGAGGAAATACAGCGCGGAAAAGCGCGTCGCGTACGCTCGCGGCGCGTGCGCGGCCGATGCCGCCATACCCACCGGCCCGATAAATAGCTCGCCGAGCGACATCAACAAGATGGTCACGGCCAACACCACAAATGGCGTTGAATTTTCTCCGCCCCCGACGAACGGCAACAGCACAAACATTCCGGAACCTGCCACCATGATGCCTACGGCCATCAGCACACGCCGCGAGCATGCCCACCGAGACATGCTCGCCGCCAGCGGTAGGGACAATGCCAGGATGAACAGTGGATTGAGCGATTGCGTCCATGCCGCCGGAATCTCAAACCCGCCGACCATGCGGTCTACACGTTGATCCGAGTACACGGCTAGCACCCCGTAAATCTGCGGCTGGAGAGTCCAGTAGGCCGTCGAGCAGAAAAAGAGCGGGATATACGCCAGAACCTGCTTCCGCTCCGGCACGCTGACCCGCGGGGATCGCAGCATGCTGGCGAAGAGAGCGAGGGCGGCCGCGATCGTCGCAAAGAGCAAAAGCATAGCCAGCTTGTCTGGTGGGACCGTCACCGCGACCGCGACGCTGCCCACTACAGCCACCACAGTTACCGCCGCGGCCTTGCCTGGCGTGGCAGTAGGGCTGGGAGGCCGGGTATCGAACTCCGTGACTACCCGCTGGCGCAATAACCCGTAGAAGACACACCCGCAGCACATGAGGCCTGCGGCTGCGAGGAAGCCGGCATGGTAGCCGTGCTTTTGTGCCAGCCAGCCCGTGAGCATCGGTCCGAGTAAAGCGCCAATATTTATCCCCAGGTAAAAGATTTGAAAAGCCCCATCCCGTGCGCCGGCTGTGGGAGGAAAAGCCGCGCCCAGAATGGTAATTGCCGCCGTTTTAAGCAGCCCTGAACCCAGCGCAAGCGGCAACAGTCCGGCCACGAGGCCCGCCATACCAGGCACGAAGGACAGCGAAAGGTGCCCGCACATGAGCAGACTCGCGCCGGCAAGCAACGTGCGTTCGGCACCTAGGAGCCGGTCGCTGACCCACCCGCCCACGAACGTGCACAGGTAGAGCAGACTGCCGTAGGCACCGACGAGCGCCGTGGCCTGCGCCTGGTCCATGCCGAGTCCGCCGGAGGTGGAATAGAGGTAGTAGGCGAGGATGGCCTGCATGCCGTAGAAGCTAAAGCGCTCCCACATTTCAATTCCGGCGATAGCCGGCAAAGCCACCGGTAAACGCCGAATTGAACGATGTTTAATAATTGTCATAAAAGCACTATAACGGCCGAAAGTCTGTGATAAACCTAAAATCATGGATATTTCAGCGGAGGACATTGCCGCTCTCGACGCACGCCACATTTGGCATCCCTACGCCGAGCCAGGCGAGCCCACGCTTGTGGTGGACTCGGCCGCCGGCGTTTATTTAACACTCGCGGATGGCACCACGCTTATCGACGCCATGTCTTCCTGGTGGGCTGCCGCCCACGGCCACAGTCACCCACGGCTCAAGGCGGCAGCGAACGAACAAATCGAGAGGATGAGCCACGTCATGTTCGGCGGACTCACCCACGAACCGGCTACGCGGCTTACTCGTAACCTCATGGAATTAACGCGTGGTGATTTTGAGCAGGTCTTTTATTCCGATTCCGGATCTGTATCGGTCGAAGTAGCCATCAAAATGGCACTGCAGTATGCCCGTGGCGCAGGGCACCCAGAGTGCACCAAGATGTTGACGTGGAGGTCGGGGTATCATGGCGATACCTTCGCGGCGATGAGTGTGTGCGATCCCGAAGGCGGCATGCACTCGATGTGGACCGGTACCTTAGCTCAGCAGATTTTCGCCCCGGCGCCGCCCACTCGCGGGGCTAGCCCGGCCGAGCGCGCGAACTATCTGCGCGAGCTGGAAGCGTGCATCACGGAAGAAGTTGCGGGGCTAATTATTGAACCTGTAGTCCAAGGTGCGGGTGGCATGCGCTTTCACGACCACGAGCTGGTCCGCGGGGCCCGAGAAATCTGCGACCGCCACGGTATCGTGCTGATCGCGGACGAAATCGCCACCGGGTTCGGGCGAACCGGCGAACTTTTTGCCACCCAAGCCGCTGGCGTTGTGCCAGATATCATGTGCGTTGGCAAGGCGATGACCGGCGGTTTTATGACCATGGCTGCCACGCTCGCCACCGCGAAGGTGGCCGTGGGGATGCGTCCGCGCGCGCTAATGCACGGACCAACATTTATGGCTAATCCACTCGCTTGTGCCGTTTCGGCCGAGGCAACTGCGCTCATTTTGGAGGGCAATTGGCGCGAGCAGGTAGCCGGCATCGAAAAGCAGCTGCAACGAGGGTTTGAGGGCCTGTCCGAGGAACCTGGGGTAGCCGACGTGCGCGTACTTGGCGCCATAGGTGTGGTGGAAATGGAATGCGATGTAAATATGTCCGCAGCGACGGCCGCAGCCGTAGCCCAAGGTGTGTGGTTACGTCCGTTCGGCCGGTTGATTTATATCATGCCGCCGTTTATCAGCACCGCAGATGAAATAGCGCAAATGTGCCGCGGCGTGCGCGCTGCGGTGGCAGGAGGACGACAGTGATTATTTATGTAACGGGGACGAATACTGACGTCGGTAAGACTGTGGCCACGGCCGCGCTCGCCAGCGCGTTCAAGCAACGCGGCCGCGAGGTCATCTACGCCAAACCGCTGCAGACGGGAGAGCCGGAGGGGAAGGGGGATGCGGCGACCGTCGGCAAGCTGGCGGGGGTGGAGGTAGCAGAGATGGTGCGCTTTCCGGAGCCACTGGCGCCGAATCTTTCTGCGCGCCGGGCCGGCATGCCCCAACCCGGCCTGCAGGAACTTAAAGAGTGGATTGCCGCCCTTGACGCACCCGGCCGTGTGGTGCTGGTGGAAGGCGCCGGCGGGCTCCTCGTGCGTTTAACGGACGCCTATACGCTTGCCGACGTCGCCGAAAAGCTCCTCATCGTCACCTCCCTTAACCTAGGAAGCCTAAACGCGGCCGAGCTGACCGTGCGCGAGGCACAACGCCGTGGAATTGAGGTGCTCGGGCTAGTTGGTGGCTCGCTGCCGGCCGATCCGGACTTGGCTACGCGCCTGAACCTGGAGGAGATGCCGGAGGTGACAGGCTGTACGTTGTGGGGCAGCCTGCCGGAGGGCATGGCGCGCATGGCACCGGCCGAATTCGCGCGGGTAGCCGCGGAAGTCTACGCGGACTTTGTCGAGCACGCCGAGTAGCGCTACCTCGCAGAGGCAGCGCTAGCGGACCCAACGAACCTTGCCATTGACTCGGGCAAGGCGCCCACGCAGCGGCGGGGCATTCGGATCATCTTGGTTGACCCCGTTGTGATACGGGCAGCACACCGTGAGGTTGTCCATATTGGTCAGTCCTCCGTGCTTCCAAGCCTTCAGGTGATGGATCTGGGCCTTGTCCGCAGGGTGGTTGCACGGCGGCCACGGGCAGGTAGGGTTTTCGGCCGCGGCCATCTGCCGCTGTTTCTCGGTGGCGTAGCGCGAGGTGCGATACAGGTTGACGGGGCCTTTAACGGGATGGATAAGGGTGGCTAGTCCGTGCTCGGTGAAGGTGCGCTCGACCAACTCGGCGCCGGTAATCGTGGCGCCATTAGTCAGCCGCAGGGTGACTTCTTCACCGTCGCCGTCCAAGATGCGGTCCAGCGCGTTGAGCGGGATGATGACGTTGGTTGTGGTGCGCGCCGAAGGCGCACCCGTGCCGCGAAGGAGATCGCGCAGGGAATCGAGTGGGCGCGCGGGGTCGAGCGCGGCGTCAAACTCCGCGAGGAAGGCCGAGGGGGCGGTAATCCGCATGGTCCAGGGGCCATTCGGGCGGCGAAGGAGCTGGACCCCTTCGCGGGGCGGCGTGCGGCGCGGGCGGAGGTCGCGCAGGCGTTGCTTGGCGCGGCGGGCGATTTCAGAGGCGGGGCCTCGCAGGCGGCACAGCTCTACCCGCAAGTTCCACGCATCGCGCTGTGTGCGCACGCGGGAGACATATTTTTCAATCAGCTTGAGCGTTATGAGGTCATGGTGGCGAGCGGCCGTGGTGGCGTGGCGTTGCTTCCGGCTGAAGCGGGTTGGGCCGTAATAAACTGCGGCAAGCGCGCGGAGGTTGCGAGCTTCTACATCTGGTAGACCCAGCTCGATGAGGGCGCGCTCAGACAGGCCGCGGGCCTCGGCGAGGATATCCATCGCCGAGGCTATGTGGGAGGCATAAGCCTTCAGTGCGCTCATGGCCGCAACTCTAAACAGGACCGGCAGTAGAACCGAGTCGTAGACGGCCGCAGCTGTGGATAGCTTGTTTAAGTGTCAACTGCCTGCGGTGGGCGGAAGTGGCACAAAGGCGCGAAACGAGCGCGCTTTAGATCGCTACCACCGTGCTAGAAAGGCCCCCGGATCGCGCGCAGTTGCGCAATTGCACCGTACGGCCAGGCTGTGGATAAGGAGACCGGCCCGGTCAATGCGTTCGTCACTGCGCTGGACGACGCCGCGCTAGCTTAGGCCCTTCATCACGCGGGCGACGTGGCCGGTGGCCTTGACATTGTAGTGCGTCTGGCCGATGGTGCCATCCGGCTCGACCAAGAAGGTGGAGCGGATAACGCCTTGGACCACCTTGCCGTAGTTCTTTTTCTCACCAAACGCGCCGTAGGCGGTCATGACGGACTTATCTGGGTCCGAGAGCAGCGGGAAGTTCAGCTCGTGGTCCGCGCGGAACTTCGCCAGCGCCTCCGGCTTATCTGGCGAGATACCCACGACGGCGATATTGAGATCATTGAGCTGTTCCAGGGAATCGCGGAAATCGCAGGCTTCCTTGGTGCAGCCCGGGGTATTGGCGCGGGGGTAGAAGTAGACAAGTACGCGCTGGCCTGCGTAATCGGCGAGGGAAACGGTGTTTCCGGCGTCGTCGGCAAGCGCAAAAGCAGGGGCGGTATCTCCAACGTTCAAACGGTTTTCAGTCATGGTTTCCACCTTACTTACCGCCCGGGCTGCACGCTTTTGGGGCGGCGGGGTAGAATGACCCCGTTAAGAGCGAACCTAAGTTAAGAGGAGAACTTCGTGGCACGCAATATTGAAGACATTCAGCGCGATATCGAGCGCACCCGCCGCCAGCTGGCCGGCACCCTGGACGAGCTGGCACAGCGCAGCAAGCCGCAGAACTTTGCCAACGAGGCTAAGACCGCGGCCACCGATAAGCTGCAGGACCGCAACGTGCAGATGGCCCTGGGCGGCGTCGGCGCCGCTGTGGTTGGCCTGATTGCTTTCTCGGTCTTCCGCTCTCGCCGCCGCAAGAGCGACCTGAAGGAGCTGCAGCGCCTGCTGTCCGAGCGCCACTAATTGCGAAGTCCCCGCACACCGCGGGGACTTTTTTCGTAGGCTGGGTTGGGATGAAGACACCAATCCCTTTTTATTTGCAGGAAATCCTCACCAAGGTGCGCGATAATCGCGACGGTGCCGTGGCGGATTATATTCCGGAGCTGGCCAAGGCGGAGCCTGAATACCTCGGCGCCGCGATGTGCACCACCACCGGCCACGTTTATTCTGCGGGCGATGATGAGGTGGAATTTACCCTTCAGTCCTTGTCCAAGCCTTTTGTTTATGCGCTGGCTCTCCAGGAGCTTGGTCTTTCCGCGGTGCGCGACATCGTGGGCATGGAGCCTTCGGGCGAGGCCTTCAACGAGCTTTCGCTCAATCGCGATGACCATCGGCCGGTCAACCCGATGATTAATGCGGGCGCGATTGCGGTCACGCAGCTGATTAATGGCGTGGATTCGGAGCCTGCCGCGCGCGTGGAGCGCCTGCGCACCTATTTCTCCCGGTTGGCAGGCCGCGACTTGCTTATCGACGACGCCATGCGCTCCTCCGAGCTGGAAGTCAGCGAACGCAACCTCTCGCTGGCGCACATGTTGCGCAACTACGACATCATCCAGGACGAGGCACACGATGCGGTGTCAACGTATATTGAGCAGTGCTCGATTGTGGTGACGGTGCGGGACTTGGCCGTGATGTCGGCAACGTTGGCGAATGGTGGCGTGCAGCCGGTGACGGGCGACAAGATTTTGGACGCGGATGTGTGCCGGTTGACGCTATCGGTAATGAGCTCGGCTGGCATGTACGACGGCGCCGGCCGGTGGATGGCCGAGGTGGGCATCCCGGCGAAGTCGGGCGTGTCGGGTGGCCTGCTGGGCACGCTGCCGGGCCAGTTGGGCGTGGCGACATTCTCGCCGCGACTGAACAAAGAAGGCAACTCGGTGCGCGGGGTGGATGCGTTTAAGTTGTTGTCGAAGGATATGGGCCTGCACCTGATGTCTACAGACGAGCGCTATGGCGTGAACCCAGTGCGCAAGGTGGAGCAGGATGCGGAGCTGACCGTGATCTACCTGCAGGGCCTAATCAACTTCAACGCGGCCGAGACCATCTTGTACGAGTTGATGGAGTCGGATTTTGGCGAGGGCACGGTGGTGCTCGAGCTATCGCATATTACGGGCACGAACCGCATGGGCCGGCGCATGCTGAAGGAGGGGCTACGCCGAATCCGCGAGTCTGGCTTCGATATCGCCATCGTGGATCCGGATGGAGAGCTGGAAGATCGCACCATGTCGGACGGAACCGAGGTGCCCAAGGGCGAGCCGGAAGACTACGCGATCAACGGCGAACCCGTTTAGGTTTGGGTTACCTTACTTAATCAGATTAGGATGTCCTATGTAAGGCCCTTTGCGTTAACTGCGAGGGCATCCAACGACCAAGGACTAAAAATGGCTCATACCACCTTCAAGGTAATGGCGGTTGTGGCGGCATCGGCAACCGCACTCGTCGGCTGCGGCGCAGCTGAGGAAGTAACTGGCGGCTCCAGCGGCGATGCTGAGTTCTCCTTCACCGATATCATCGGCCGTGACGTGGAACTGGATAAGGCTCCCGATCGTGTGATTTTGGGGGAGGGCCGATCGATTTTTGCTACCGGTGTACTCGACCCCGATAATCCACTGGACAAGGTCGTTGGCATCGGAACGGATCTCAAGCAGACCGTGCCGGATTACTACAAGGCGCTGGAAAAGGAACTGCCGTCCGTAAACGAGGTTCCAGAGATCGGCGGCTTTACCAAGGGCGATGTCACCGTGGAAAAACTCGTGAGCCTAGACCCGGACCTCATTGTCCTCTCGCTGGATCAATATGATGCCTCTCGCGAAGCTGGTCTGACCGACAAGATGGACCAAGCTGGCTTGAAGTATGCGGTCACCGATTTCCGCCGCGACCCGCTGGAGAGTACGCCCAAGACTATGGACATCTTCGGCGAGATCTTTGGCCAAGAGGATCGCGCTGAGGAATTTAACGCGGATTGGCAAAAGACCGTGGACTTGGTAGAGGAGCGCGCGGAGAAGGTTAAGGATAAGCCAAAGACCTTCGTCTGGCGCTCGGCCGGCGTTTCCGATTGCTGTGGTTCGTGGAACGATTCCAATATCTCCCAGCTGGTCAACGCGGCCGGTGGCGAGAATGTCGGCGATAAAGTCATTCCGGGCGAGTCTGGCACGATCACCCCGGAAAAGGTCCTGGAATCTGACCCGGATATGATCATCGCCACCGGTGGCGATTGGTCTGAGATGAAGGACGATGAAGGCCACCCTGTCGGATACGCTGCAGTGGGCTACGGCATCGATGAAAAGGAAGCCAAGGGCAGTGTGGCTAAGCTGCCGGGTAAGCAGGCTGGCTTCGATAAGCTGCGTGCGGTCAAGGAACACCACTTCCACAGCATGTGGCACCAATTCTATAATTCGCCGTTTAATTACCTAGCGTTGCTGCAGGTGGCCGAGTGGATCGACCCGGAGGCGTATGCCGATATGGACGTCGCCAAGCAGTGGATGGATGCGCAAGAAAAGTACTCGCCGATCTCTGGCGAGGGAACCTTCTTTAGCACCAACTAATGGAGGGCGCAGAGGTAGCCGCCCTCGCGCGGCAACATAAGAGGTTAACCTGGCAACGCATAGGCATCGTTGCGGGCCTGACGCTGATTGCGGCCGTGGCCTTTATTATCAGCAACTTTGTGGGCGCGATTGATATCAGCCCGGCCGAGGTCATGAAGGGCATCGTGAATCCCGCGGGGCTGGATGACCAGACGCGCACGGTGCTGTGGCAGCTGCGCCTGCCCATGGCCGTGATGGCCGTGCTCATCGGCATGGCCCTGTCTTTGGCCGGCGCGGAAATGCAGACTATCCTCAACAATCCGCTGGCCGAGCCTTTTACCCTCGGAATTTCCGCGGCCGCCGCGTTTGGCGGCGCCACCTCCATCGTGCTCAAGTGGCAGCTGATTGCACAGCCGCAGTTCAACCTGGCGCTGATGGCGTGGCTTGCTGCCGCGGTGGCTACGGCCATTATTGTTATCGCGGCCGTCATCCGTGGCGCGAAGGCAGAAACCATGGTGCTGCTTGGCATCGGCTTGGTGTTCTTCTTCCAAGCCATGCTGGCGCTTATCCAGTACCAGTCCTCGGCCGAGGCGCTGCAGCAGATCGTCTTTTGGTCCATGGGCTCTCTTACCCGCGCCAATTGGGCGGCTAATGGCGTGCTGGCGGCCGTGCTGATTATCGCCCTGCCCATCCTATGGGCGCTGGGCTGGCGCCTTACTGCCTTGCGGCTTGGCGACGCCCGCGCCACCGCCATGGGCATCAATACCTCCCGTCTGCGCGTAGTAGTGCTCATCGTGGTTTCGCTCGTTGCGGCGACCACCGTGGCCTTCGCAGGCATCATCGGCTTCATTGGCTTGGTGGGCCCGCACATCGCCCGCATGCTGGTAGGCGAGGACCAGCGTTACTTCCTGCCGGCCTCCATGGCGGCGGGTGCAGCCGTGATGTGTGCAGCGCATGCGGTGAGCCTGATGATTAAACCAGGCTTGGCTATTCTTATTGGCATCGTTACTTCGCTGCTGGGCGTGCCATTCTTCATTGCTATCGTCATGACCCGAAGGAGGGCACTGTGGACGTAGAACTGACTATTTCCGGCCTGAGTGCGGCCTATGGCAAGCATCGCGTGCTGGAGTCCGTGGATGTGGAAAAGCTCCACGGCGGGCAGCTAGTTGGCCTTTTGGGGCCGAATGCCTCTGGCAAGACAACGCTTATTAAGTCCCTAGCCGGCGTGCACCGCGGCTGTGACGGCGAGGTGGATTTCCGCGTCGATGGCACGGCCCCGCGCGGCAAGCGACGCCGCCAGCTTATCGGCTACGTGCCGCAGGACCTTACGAGCACGGCCGCGCTGCGGGCCTTTGAAGCCGTGCTGATTTCCGCGCGCCGGGAGGCCTGCGAAGACCCGATTACACGCACGGGTGAGGTACTGCACTCCTTGGGGCTGGATGCGATTGCTTCGCGCTACCTCAATGAGCTCTCTGGTGGCCAGCGTCAGCTTGTGGCGGTGGCACAGATGCTGGTGGGAAATCCAGGCCTCATGCTTCTCGACGAACCCACGTCCGCCCTCGACCTCCATCACCAGATCTTTGTCTTGGATGAGGTCCGTGCCAAAGCACAGCGCGATGGCAGCCTGGGCCTTGTGGCCATCCATGACATCAACCTGGCCGCGCGCATGTGTGACCAGCTGGTGGTGCTTAAAAAGGGTCATATTCGTGCTCAAGGTAGCCCTGCGGACGTTCTCACGGGGGAGCTCGTGAAGGGCGTGTATGGGGTAGAGGCGGACGTCGTCCAGCATGGCGGCGCTCCACTCATTGCCCCGTTGCGGGTGAGATAGCACAAGGCCGGGTAATCGCCCGGCCTATTTTTATTAGTTTTAGTGGTGAGCCATCAGGCATCTGGTTTCTTGGCGCCGTGAGCACATAAGTCATGTGCGGCGCGGTGACAAGGACTGGCTCATAAAAAGAAAAATCTCGAGGTGCCGTTCTAAGAACAACGCCTCGAGATTCGTATTGTGCGCCATCAGGGAATCGAACCCCGAACCCACTGATTAAGAGTCAGTTGCTCTGCCAATTGAGCTAATGGCGCATTGTTGACTTCCTGCCGTGTGGCTCTCTGTGCAACGAGTAGATACTCTAGCAGCCATTCTTTAAAAGTGTAAAATCGCCTGGTCAAAGCGGTTTTTAAAGGGTGTATAACAAATTGGTTAATGCCTGAAGTGGCTTCTGGTAATTGGCGGAGGGAGACGCTAATCTATGTTGGTCTTTGAAAGCAGCAATTACGTGTCTAAGGGCAACTCAGTGAAAAATTCCCTCCCTATCGCGCGCCGTCTCGTAGCGGCCGTGGGCGTTGCGTGCATTTCCCTAGCCGCCGCCTCCTGCTCCTCTGATTCCTCAGCCGAGAATCAGGCTGCCGACCAAGAATCCACCGCCGCCGCACATGCGGATGGAGACAAGGACGGCGGCAAAGAGTCCGACAAAAAGAAAGACGGCCTTGTAGCCTCCGTAAAGGACGGGGCGACGGATGTAGATCCGTCCAAGCCTGTCACCGTGGAGACCACGGGCAAGCTCAAGAGCGTCACCATGACCAATGAAATGGGCGTGGAAGTTAAAGAAAAGCTCTCTAAAGACGCCAAGACGTGGTCTACTGCGGAGGACTTGGGCTATAACCACACTTATTCCATCGTGGCCTCCGATGTAGATGGCAACAAGAAGAGCCTCAGTTTTTCCACCCCGCAAGCAGCGGGTGTTGCCGAAGTCTCGCTTTCCCCTATCCCGGATTCTGAAGTCGGCGTCGGTCAGGTTATTGGGGTGAATTTCGGTGTGCCAATTACGGACCGGAAGGCGGCTGAAAAGACCATTACTGTGAGCACTAACCCCAAGGTGGAAGGCGCTTTCCACTGGGTCAATAACCAGGAGGTGCGCTGGCGTCCGAAGGATTACTGGGAGCCGGGCACTAAGGTTGAAGTAAAGGTGGACCAGTATGGCAAGGACCTAGGTGGGGGAATCTATGGCGGTGAAAACGCCAAGACGAATTTCACCATCGGTGACCGCACGGTGGCCATTATTGATAACGCCACCAAGACGATGAAGGTCTTTAAGAATAAGAAGTTCTTGCGTGCCATCCCGGTCTCGCTGGGCCGCGATTATCAGTACGATACGCCCAATGGCCGCTACGTTATCGGCGATGAGCACCCGCAGCTAGTCATGGACTCGGAGACCTTTGGCCTAGCCCATGACGCGGGCGGCTACCGCACGACCGTGGACTGGGCTACGCAAATGTCTTATTCCGGCATCTATGTCCACTCCGCTCCGTGGTCCGTGTGGGCGCAGGGCAATACCAATACGTCCCACGGTTGCGTCAACGTGACGCCGGAGGCTGCGCAGTGGTTCCAGGAGACGATGAAGCGTGGCGACGTGGTGCGGGTATTCAACACCTACGGCGAGACGCTTAATGCGTTGGACGGTCTCGGTGACTGGAATATGTCCTGGGACGAGTGGTCTAAAGGTAACACGGACGCTAATCAGTAGCGGCTAGGGGCCGCGCAAGGCACAAGCGCATGGCTACAGTGGTGGCCATGCGCTTTTCTGTTTTGGACCGCGGGGCAGCCGGCCCACTGGATCAGGTGGCCGAACACGCCCGGCACGTAGAGAAGTTAGGGTTTCAGCGCTTTCTAGTGGCCGAACATCACGGTGTGCCGGGAATACCAGCGGGGCAGCCGGGGATGCTCGCGGCGCACGTTGCGGCACAGACGCAGCGCATTCGGGTGGGCACGGCCGGCATTATGTTGCTCAATCACCCGCCGTTTCTGGTGGCCGAGCAGATTAATCTCCTCGAGGCGCTGTATCCCGGGCGCATTGATATAGGGATTGGCTCCTCCGTCGGGTTTACCGCGCCGGTGCGAAAGGCGCTGCGCCAGGGGGAGCCGGCCGAGGTGAAGCAGCGCTTCGAGACGGAGCTAGCCACGCTCTTGCGCTACCTGCGCGGCGAAGAGGCGGTGACGGTCAGGCCTGAGTATAGGGGCACCCCGCTCTATGTTTTGGCGGGCTTTCGCTCGGCAATGGTGGCGGCAAAGTTGGGACTTGGTGTCATTCTGGGCGGTCCTGTAGCCACGCAGGAGGCCGCTGCGCGAGTGTATCGCGAACATGCGCTTGCCGACGCCCCGCCTATTATCTCTTCGCTCAATATCGCCGTTGCCGAGACGTCCGCGGCCGCCCGTGATCTCTTGTTGCCGGAAGCCTATGCGAAGGTGCGAGCGCAATCGACCGGCGAGTTCGCGACCTTGCGGCCGGCGGGCGAGCTGGACATGGATGCCCTCACGGGGCAGCAGCGACGGCGCATTGAGGAGGCGTTGGCCCATGACGTTTGGGGAACGGTGGAGGAAGTGAGGGAGGAACTAAGGGGCGTCGGCAAGCGGCTAGGCGTTAGTGAGTTTGTGGTCACCGGAGATATGCCAGATGTTGCTGGCCGGGCTCGTTCGGAGGAGCTGCTGGCGAGCATGCAGGTAGAAAACTGAAAAAGCCCGAGCGCGAGGCTCGGGCACTTGGGGTGGCTGACGGGACTCGAACCCGCGACACCCAGGATCACAACCTGGTGCTCTACCAGCTGAACTACAGCCACCATCGCTGCGTGAAAGCAACGAGATATAGGTTAACTCACGCCGCCTAAATTACAAAAACGCCTGGTAATCTGCGGTAGTTTCGGCCTTAATCTGCTCCGCCTCGGGGGAGGTGGGGCCCTCATCGGTGCGGAAGACGCTGCGGCGGTAGAAGTCTAGCTCGCGGATGGATTCGATGATGTCCTGCAGTGCGCGGTGGGCCATGCCTTTATCGGGCTGGTTGAAATAGGCGCGCGGGTGCCAGCGGCGGGCAAGCTCCTTGATGGTGGACACGTCGATCATGCGGTAGGGCAGGGCACTATCAAGCCGTGGCATATAGGTGCGGATGAACGTGCGATCGGTCGCAATGGAATTGCCGGCCAGGGGAGCGGGGTGCTCCGGATCGCAGTACTCGTTGATGAGCGCAAGTACGGCATCTTCGGCCTCGCCGATGGAGGTGGTGGACTCGCGGATTTCTTTATCCAACCCGGAATTGGCATGCATCTCGGTGACGAAGGAATCCATCTGTGCCAGCTCCTCCTCGGTGGCGTGGACGACCAGATCGATGCCCTCTCCCAGGATGTTGAGATTGCCATCGGTGATGACGGCGGCGACCTCGACGATGACATGGCGCTCGGGGTCCAGGCCGGTCATTTCCAAATCGATCCAAACGAGGCGGTCGTGCTTTGCGGCAATGTCGGAATGTGGCATGCAGCCCATTCTACTCCCGCCTCCTTTTACCCCTAGATGGGGTACGGGCGGGGTTGTTCTGGAGGGGTGATTGCCACTGGGGAGGGCGGCCTTCCCGCGAGTGTGTTTCCATCCTGCATAAAAATAATTGGTGATTTGCCTCATATACTAGTGTGAGTTAGGGCATACTCTGGGTTATCGCTCTTCATTCGGGAGGTGCGACAGACTTAGGAGAGACCAGATGGCAAACTTCCTCGATGCCCTCAATACCGTAATTTGGTCCCCCGTCTTGGTGTTTTTATGCCTCGGCGCGGGTATTTATTTCACCGTGGTGACACGCGTTTTGCAGGTGCGCTGCATTCCGGACATGCTCAAGCAGATCGTCAACGGAGAAAAATCCGCAGACGGCGTTTCTTCCTTCCAGTCCTTGATGGTTTCGTTATCTGGCCGCGTGGGTGTGGGTAATATCGCCGGCGTGGCCACGGCCATTGCCTTCGGTGGACCTGGTGCCGTGTTCTGGATGTGGGCCGTAGCGCTACTCGGCTCGTCCACCTCGTTTATCGAATGTACGTTGGCCCAGATCTACAAGGAAAAGGACCAAGACACCGGCGAATACCGCGGAGGGCCTGCGTACTACATCGAGAAGGCCTACAAGCACACTAAAGCCGCACCCTTCATGGTGGTCTACGGAATCGTCTTTGCCGTCGCCATGATCCTGGCAACCAGCTACTTCCTTCCCGCAATTCAGGCAAACGCGGTAGCTGCCGCGGCCGATACCGCGTGGGGCGTGAACTCTACCTGGGCGGCCGTTGTCCTGGCGGGCATTTTGGCCATCATCATTATCGGTGGCGTGAAGCGTATTGCGAACTTCGCCACCATCGTCGTGCCCTTTATGGCGGTTATCTACATTGTGATTTCTGTGGTGGTCATGTGCATGAACTTCTCGCAGATTCCAGAGGTCTTCGGGCTTATCTTCAAATCTGCTTTCAATATGGAAGCCGGCTTCTCCGGCATGCTCGGCGCGGCCATCATGTGGGGCGTAAAGCGCGGCATCTACTCCAATGAGGCCGGTCAAGGCACCGGTCCGCAGTCCGCTGCAGCCGCTGAGGTTTCCCACCCAGCTAAGCAGGGCTTCGTGCAGTCCTTTGCGGTCTACGTCGATACGCTCTTTGTCTGTTCGGCTACCGCGTTCATGATCATTTCTACGGATATGTACACCGTCTTCCGCGGTAGCTCCGAGGATGGTGAAATGGTCTACCACGGTTCGCTGCCAGAAGGTGTTGAGGTTGGGCCTGGCTACGTGCAGTCCGGTCTCGATAGCGTCTTTGCAGGATGGGGACCCACCTTCATCGCGGTCTCCATTGCCTTTTTCGCCTTTACGACGGTCCTAGCGTACTACTACATGTCCGAGGTTAACCTGACCTATTTCAACCGGTGGGTACGCTCCCGCGCTGCTCGCCGTGGCCTGATTTGGGTGCTGCGCGCGCTGATTATTGTCTCCGTCATCGTCGGTGCTACCACCAGCCCGGGGGCGGCGTGGGCGCTCGGTGATATCGGCGTTGGCACGACGGCATGGCTTAATATCATTGCCATCCTCTTCCTCCAGGTTCCTGCCATCAAGGCACTCAAAGACTATGAGAAGCAGAAGAAGGCTGGCAAAGATCCGCAGTTCGACCCGGAGGCCTTGGGAATCAAGAATGCAGACTTCTGGGTAGAGCGCAAGCGAGCACGCGGCGAGGACAGCGTGCTCAAAAACAAGGATCTAGAAGACGCCGGGGCTTAGCCCATCTTGGCGTAGAAGCTGCCCACCAGCGGTGCAATTACCGGGGTGGGCAGCACTTGGCTGAGGGTATTCATAGCCTTCGACAAGGGCCCTGGCACCACGCGGCGCTGGTTGCGGCGCATCGCTGCAATTGTTTCTTGGGAGCAAGACTCATAGGTGGTCCACAAAAAATCTGGAACTACCTTGTCCACGATTGATTGGTCTTCTTCGGCGATGGTGGCCTCGCGCACGGGGCCGGGGGCAAGCAGGGTGCAAGAGACCCCGGTGCCCTTCAGCTCGTAGTGCAGGGCCTCTGTAAACGCATTAACGCCGGCCTTGGTGAAGACATAAGTGGCGTTATTGGGGATGGGGATATTGCCCGCGGCAGAGCCGACATTGCAAATGGCGCCGCTGCGGCGCGGCAGCATCCGCTCCAAGGCAGCCCGCGTAAGACGGTGGACGGCAGTGCCGTTCAGCTCAAACTGGGTTGTCTCATAGGACCAGTCCTGGTCCATGAAGGGGCCGAAGCTGGCGATGCCGGCGGAATTAACCAGGATCGACACCTCGTGGGTGGCGATGGTGTCGGTTACGCGGGCGACGTCGTCAGCCACGGCGAGATCCGCCGGTAGGGCGATGGCGTCAATATTGTGGCGCTGCTTGAGCTCCGTAGCGATGGACTCCAGTAACTCGCGGCGGCGGGCCACGAGGATGACGTTATAACCCAGGGCAGCGAAATCCTGTGCCATGGCTTTGCCGATGCCTTGGCTGGCTCCCGTGACGAGGGCATAGGAGGTGCGGGAGGGGGCGGGAAGTGACATGGTTAATCCTTTCCGGGGTGGGGCATGGTGAGACCTAGCGTAAACAAAAAGCCTTGAAGCGGCGAGAAACTCGGCGCCTCAAGGCTTCACACGGTGCCCCCAGCAGGATTCGAACCCGCGACACATGGGGTAGAAACCCACTGCTCTAATCCACTGAGCTATGGGGGCTTATGACCCACTTATAGTAGCCCACGACGGCGGGGAAACCTAAGCCAGGGTGCGCTGCGGGGCGCGCAGGATGTCCACCAAGTCTTGGGCGGCAGCGGTCAGCTCGCGATCCGTGCGGTAGGCCACGATGGCGTAGTAGTGCGGCAGCTCATCGGAAATTGGGCGGTTGATAATGCCCTGTGGCTGCACAGCAGGCGCGCAATTGGGCACGATACTTACGCCTAGGCCACTGGAGACCATGGGAATGGCGCTATTGAGGCTGGCTACCTCCTGGGTCCTTTCTGGCTTGAGGCCAGGGCGGCTATTCCACAGGTCGCTATAGAACTCTGCTAGCTCAGGAAGCTCGCGGCTGCGCGGCGGAATGAGCCAGGTTTCGCCGCGCAGGTCCGCGAGCGAGACGGGAGAGTCTAGCCCTGCAAGGCGTTGGGGTAGGGCGACGGAGTAATCAAACGTGGCCACCTGGTGGATGGTGAGCTCGTGGGCGTAGCGGCGGAGGAAGGCTTTTGGGTCGGATGTCGGCAAAAGCGCTAGGTCTACCTGGCCATCCAGCAGGCGTTTGATGGCGGTGGCCGGCGCGGCGTCGTCCAGCGAGATAGTGGCAGTGGGGTAAATCCGCTTCAGTTCGGCCAGGGCGGAAGGGGTAAATTCCCAGTTCAAAATGGGGGCGGAGGCGAGGGAAACGGTGCTGGCCTTGTCGCCGGTGATTTCGCTGATATGGCGCTGGGTTTCGTTCAGTAAAGCGTCAACCTTGACGGCCGTTTCATAGACATAATCGCCGGCCTCCGTGGTGGAGACGCCGGAGCGCCCGCGCGAAAGGAGCTGGGCATTAAGTTCCTTTTCTAGCTTTCGTATGGAAAGGCTCAGGGACGGCTGGGTCATGTCGAGGGACTCGGCAGCGTGCGTGAAAGAGCCATTGTCTACAACGGCGCGAAAATAAAGAAGTTGACGGGTGTCCATAAGCTCCATCATGGCACATGTAAAGACAAAATGTGTGTTAGGTGGGGAACTAGGTTGCGCTATACAATGCGCACTATGGCAAATGAGCAGGTTAACAGTGTAAATAAGGCGGGGAAGAAACCTCGTTCTTCCTGGGGAATTTATGTCGCAGCGATGCTTATTGCTGGCTTGATCGCTGGTTTCATTTCCCTGTTCCTCCTCGCCGATTCCCTAGCGGCCCTGGGAATTCCAGACCCCGGCCGCATTACCACCTTTGGCCTGCCGCTCTTTCGCGGCTTGGCTTGGATACTCATGGCTTTGTCCATCGGCTCGTTCCTCGCCTCGTCGTTCCTCATTGCTCCGCGTGGAGACCACGCTGCGCTTATCGACGCCCCCTTGTCCGTCGACGGCCACATCGCCGCGCGCACAGGTACCTGGGCTTCCTTTGGTGTGGCGGCCGTGGGGCTAGTGGAAATTCCGCTCATTATGTCCGATCTCACCGGAGCGCCATTTTTTCAGGTATTTGAACCTTCCACTATGAAGATGGCGTTGACGGAAATTTCTACCACCATTGTGTGGGGAATCTCCGTACTCATCGCCCTTGTCGTGGGCGTTCTTGGCCTGTGCGGTCGCGGCTGGTCGATGCAGCCGGTGCTGCTTTTCTTGTCCATCTTGCAGGTTGTGCCCATCGGCATGGAAGGCCATTCCGCGGCTGGTGGTGACCACGACTATGGCACCAATTCGCTCCTGTGGCACTTGGTCTTTGTCATGCTGTGGGTAGGCGGGCTCATGGCGCTAATCGCCCATGGTCGGCGCCTTGGCCCCAATCTCGCCTTTGCGGTAAAGCGTTACTCCGGCATTGCCTTCATGGCCATTGTGGTGCTGGCAGTATCGGGCTTGATCAACACCCTCATCCGCATGAATATCTCCGATTTGGTGGATTCTGCCTACGGCATCATCTTGATCACTAAGTTCGTACTCACGATTTTGCTGGGAATCTTCGGCCTTGCTCACCGCGAGCTCACCATCCCGCAGCTGGGCAAGGATTCGCGCCTTTTTATCCGTATCGCCATTGTGGAAGTAGCGGTTATGGCCGGCACCATTGGCGTGGCCATTACGCTGGGGCGCACCGTGCCCCCAGCGCCGCGCGATCCGAACCTCAACTCGATGCAGATTTTGATGGGCTATGAGCTCTTTGAAAAGCCCACGGTGCTCAACGTGTGGACTATGTTCCGCTTTGACATCATGTTCGGCACCATTGGCCTGCTCTTGGCCGCGGCGTATGGCTACTGCGTCTACCGCGTGCATAAGCGTGGCCTGACGTGGAACAAGGGACGTACTGCATGGTTTATGAGCGGCGCGTTGGGTATGACCCTCGTGATGTCTACCGGCCTGGGACTTTATATGCCAGCGATGTACTCGATGCACATGTTGGTACATATGATTTTGTCGATGGCGGTACCGCTTCTGCTCGTCCTTGGTGCGCCACTGACCCTGCTTATGGAGGCCTTTGAGCCTGGGCCGAAGGGTCAGCCGAGCCTGCATGACTATGCGCTGGCGGCCACCCAATCTAAGGTCGTCGCGTTTATTACCAATCCGTTTGTCAATCTCGTGCAGTACCTATTTTTCCTGTACGTGTTGTATTTGTTCCCGAGCCTGTATCAATTTGCCATCTCGGAACACGCAGGCCACCTTATTATGAACTTTGCGTTCATCGTTTCTGGCTGCTTCTACTTTTGGGAAATCATCGGGCCGGACCCGCTTCCCAATCGTCGATCTACCCCATTCCGCTTGGCCGTGCTATTCCTTTCCATGCCGTTCCACCTTTTTGCTGGTGTATATCTCATGCAGCTGCAAAGCGTGCTGGGTGCCGACTTCTATCAGTATTTGGACCTGCCGTGGGATCAGGATCTGCTCCAAGATCAGCGCGTGGGCGGCGGCATTGCGTGGGGCTTTGGCCAATTCCCGCTGGTCATCGTCTTTGGCAAGCTCTTCCTAGATTGGCTGGGCGATGACCGTGCTACCGCCCGCCGCCATGATATGCAGGCGGATGCGGACGATGATGCCGAATTGGAACGCTATAACGCGATGCTGCAGGATATGGGACACGGCGATGAATCGAGCTTCCGCGGGCGCTAGCCTGTGGATAACCGTTTAAAAATCTCCCCAAACTCTGTCCTTCGTTGACGGATACAACAAGTTATTCACAGGGTTGGGGTCGCCGGCATGGTGTGGCTTGTGCGCCGGTATCAGGATGTGGAAACGAGCGAGGAAAACCACACTCGCCAACTCAACTATCCAGCAAAGGATTTTCTAGCACCATGTCCCAATACCCAATTACCTTGACCGGTCGCCTTACTCGCGACCCAATCTTGACCAAAACCTCCACTGGGGCCTATAAAGCCAAGCTGCGCGTCGCCTCCTCGCGCCGGATCCCGGACCGCCATGCCGACGCCGGTGTGGACAATACGGAAGGACACAACACCAAGGCGCCGCAGTGGCGTGACGTGGATCATCTTTATATCGACGTCGAGATGTGGAATCAATTCGCCATCAATGTGCGCAAATCCCTGGCAAAAGGCATGCCTCTAGTCATCGTGGGGTCTCTCGTTACCGAACAATGGCGCGATGACCAGGGGGCCGATCATTTCC
Source organism: Corynebacterium sp. LaCa54 (assembly GCF_046717495.1). NCBI lineage: Bacteria > Bacillati > Actinomycetota > Actinomycetes > Mycobacteriales > Corynebacteriaceae > Corynebacterium > Corynebacterium sp. LaCa54. The sequence goes on along the minus strand of NZ_CP177115.1, from coordinate 1,952,610 downwards.
GCACGTATATTAAGGCGCAGTACGTGGGCCTGGACTTGAACCGTCACGTTATCGGTACAAAGCGCCTCGTCCCGCAGTACAACCAGGAAAATATTGTGGTCCCGGAGCTAGGGGACCACGCCATCGAACCGGACGTGGACCACAGCCTGCCGTCGCAGCAGGCGGGGCAGGGAGACACCGCTGCCGATACCGCAGCGGACCGCTACCTTGCCGAACGAGCCGCAGCTGCACGCGGTGGGGAAGAAGATGCCTTCGACGCCGAAGTGGAAGAGGAGGCTGCCGAGGCAGAATCCGCCCCAGTGAACGCTTAAGCGTTTCCTCCCCGGCTTGATCGCCTCGGGCGTACCTGACCCGAGGCACTCGAGCGGTGGTTCTGATGTAGTGTTTGTGTAGATAAATACGTCTCCCAAATTTTTGCAAAGGGGTAAAAGTGGGCGAATTCATCTACACGATGAAAAACGTGCGCAAGGCAATTGGCGATAAGGTCATCCTTGACGATGTAACAATGGCGTTCTACCCAGGTGCCAAGATTGGTGTGGTCGGCCCCAATGGTGCCGGTAAGTCCTCCATTTTGAAGATTATGGCCGGCTTGGACCAGCCTTCCAATGGCGAGGCCTTCCTAGATCCGGGCGCCACCGTGGGTATCCTGCAGCAGGAGCCGCCGCTCAACGACGAGAAGACCGTGCGCGGCAACGTCGAAGAGGGCTTGGGCGAAATCTTTGAAAAGAAGCAGCGCTTCGAGCAGATCGCCGAAGAAATGGCCACCAACTACAGCGATGAGCTCATGGAAGAAATGGGCAAGCTGCAAGAAGAGCTCGATGCTGCTGATGCATGGGAGGTCGACTCCAAGATTGAGCAGGCAATGGAAGCTTTGCGCTGCCCGCCTTCCGATGCCCCGGTGACCAACCTTTCTGGTGGTGAGCGCCGTCGCGTAGCGCTGGCTAAGCTCCTGCTTACCGAGCCGGACTTGTTGTTGCTCGATGAGCCTACGAACCACTTGGACGCCGAGTCTGTGCAGTGGCTGGAAAAGCACTTGGCTGATTATCCGGGCGCTGTCTTGGCCGTGACCCACGACCGCTACTTCCTCGACCACGTCGCGGGTTGGATTTGTGAGGTTGACCGAGGCAAGCTCTACCCGTATGAGGGCAACTACTCCACCTACCTGGATAAGAAGCAGGAGCGCTTGGAGGTTGCTGGCAAGAAGGACGCGAAGCTGCGCAAGCGCTTGAAGGACGAGCTGGAGTGGGTACGCTCCGGTGCGAAGGCTCGCCAGGCCAAGAACAAGGCCCGTCTGGAGCGCTACGAGGAGATGGCTGCAGAAGCCGAGAAGTACAAGAAGCTCGACTTCGAAGAGATCCAGATTCCTACCCCGCCGCGCTTGGGTAATAAGGTCGTGGAGGTCAAGGACCTGCAGAAGGGCTTTGATGGCCGCACCTTGATTAAGGACCTCTCTTTCACCTTGCCGCGCAACGGCATCGTGGGCGTTATCGGCCCGAACGGCGTGGGTAAGACCACCCTGTTTAAGACCATCGTTGGCCTGGAGCAGCCGGACGCCGGTTCCGTCGAGGTGGGCGATACCGTCAAGCTGTCCTACGTGGACCAAAACCGTGAGAATATCGACCCCGAGGCAACCGTCTGGGAGGTCGTCTCCGGTGGCCTAGACTACATCCACGTGGGCCAAAACGAGATGCCTTCGCGTGCCTACCTATCGGCCTTCGGCTTCAAGGGCCCGGATCAGCAAAAGCCGTCCAAGGTGCTCTCCGGTGGTGAGCGCAACCGTTTGAACTTGGCGCTGACCCTGAAAGAGGGCGGTAACCTGATCCTCCTTGACGAGCCGACCAACGACTTGGATGTGGAAACCCTCGGCTCGCTGGAAAACGCGCTCGAGAAGTTCCCGGGCTGTGCCGTGGTCATTTCCCACGACCGCTGGTTCTTGGACCGCACCTGTACCCACATCTTGGCCTGGGAAGGCAATGTGGAAGAAGGTCAGTGGTTCTGGTTTGAGGGTAACTTCGGCGATTATGAGAAGAATAAGGTCGACCGCCTTGGTGAAGAGGCAGCCCGTCCCTCTCGCGTGACCCACCGCAAGCTGACCCGCTAAGTAGCTGAAGCATTTACTGAGGAGAATGATGGCAACCCCAAGTGTGCACACGTATCGTATTCAAACCCGCTGGTCGGATTTTGATATGTACGGCCACATGATGAATGCAAACTACATCGAGCTCGCCCAGGAAGCGCGCTTGGCCTTTGCGAAGGAACATATCTATTCCAAAGGCCTTGACTTCATTGCGTTCGTGCGCCACCTCGATGTGGACTTCCTTCGCCCGATGGAGTTTAAGGACACCACTACGGTGGAGGTAGAAACTACCATTTCGCAGATTGGTACCACCTCGTTTACCACTACCCAGCAGGTCAAGGATGACCAGGGTGAAGTCGCGGCAACCGTGGAGTGCGTGCAGGTAGTCATTGATCGTCAGCAGCAGACTCCTCGTCCGCTGACGGAACAGGAAAAGGATATTCTGCAAAATACCGCGGCCAATTAACCGCGGAACGGAGCGAAGATGAGAAAGGCAGGGCCCGAAGGCATGGTCACCGAGACTCTAGAAATTGGAAGCGGTGGACCTGGCCTTCGGGCCCTTGTCACGCGCGCGGTTGGCTTGGATTCGGGTGCTTCGGTGCGGCTACGCCAGCTGACTGACGACGTCGTCGATGTCTTTGTCACCACACCTTTCGAGGTGGTTGCCTCCCGCCGCGTGCAGGGCGTCGTTTCCCGCGACGGGGCAGTGGTTTCTGCGGCTACCCTGGCCGAGCTGCTCAAGGAGCACGAATCGAGCGGAACGCTAGATTTGGGACCTGCCCGCGATGCGTCGTGGCCGGGAGCGCTTCCGCCGGCCACTGGCTACAGCGTGGTCGATACCTTGCCGGTTACCGTGGTGCGCGAGCTCTCCGATAAGGGTCAACAACTGACCCGGCAATTTTCTGGCCCCATGGGCCCGCCATCCAGCTTGCTGAATCAGACCGTTGTCACGGTCGAGGGGGAAGGTGCCACGGTGGAAATCCCTATGCGCATGATTTTTGCCTGCACCAATTTGGGTTTGATCCCTGGTTTTTCCGCACCGATGGATGTGCCGAGGCACCTGCGGGTGGCTCAGCTAGGCAGGTGGGTGCGCCTCGACGCCCCCTTTGGCAGCATCTACCGTTCCACCCGCTTGTCGCTGTTCTAACTTCGCTCGCGAAAAACCGGCCTGCCACGTAGCGGTTCTGTTCAACAGAATCGGCGCGCACGCGCCCTGCTTTGGAGATTTTGTCCGAAAAGCGGTCCGTCTTAGGGGGAGGGGGACTCTGGCCAAGTGGGGTCATTACTCTTTTGAACTGCACATTTACAAGATGGCTTGCTGCGTTGCTACCCCCCGCTTTGTGAATTCATGAACATAGTGCCGCACGCAAACGTGTCCTGCGTTACCCTTACGTGGTCGATGTAATTTACTCCACCCGCAAGGAGATTGTGTAATGCGTATTGTCGTGCCTAAAGAAATCATGAATAACGAGAATCGCGTGGCTCTTACCCCGGGCGGCGCGCAGACCCTCGTTCACGACGGCCATGAGGTCCTCATTGAGACCGGTGCTGGTGAAGGCGCATCCTTCCCGGATTCCGAGTACGAGGCCGCCGGTGCCAGCATCGTTGGCACCGCGGAGGATACTTGGGCACAGGCGGAACTGCTGCTGAAGGTCAAGGAGCCGCTCGAGTCTGAGTACCAGTACCTGCGTCCGGACCTTACCGTCTTTACCTACCTGCACCTTGCCGCGGACCGCCCTTTGACTGAGGCGCTTGTTGACGCCAATACCACGGCCATTGCATATGAGACGGTTACTGACCGCCACGGTACCTTGCCACTTCTTACCCCGATGTCCCAGGTGGCAGGCCGCCTTGCCGCAATCGAGGGCACCCACCACCTGCTGTCCACGCAGGGCGGCCGCGGTCTGCTGGTTTCTGGTGTTCCAGGTACCCAGCCAGCACGCGTCGTCGTGATCGGCGGTGGCCAGGTTGGTGCGTCCGCCGTTGCCATGGCCCACGGTCTGCGTGCCGAGGTCACCGTACTGGACCTTGATCCGCACGTTTTGCAGCGCTTCGATGACCAGTACGCCGGCAGCGTGCGCACCTTGATTTCGGATCCGGCCACCATCGATAAGGAACTGCAGGAAGCTGACCTCGTCATTGGCGCGGTACTCATCCCAGGCGCCGCTGCACCAAAGCTGGTGCGTGAGGAGACCGTAAAGAAGATGAAGAAGGGTGCCGTCCTCGTGGACGTCGCCATCGACCAGGGTGGTTGCTTCGAGAACTCCAAGAAGACCTCCCACGATGACCCAACCTTCCAGGTCCATGACACCTTGTTCTACTGCGTGGCGAATATGCCGGGTGCGGTGGCCAATACCTCCACCCGTGCCTTGTCCTCCGCAACTCTGCCCTACATTCGCGCGGTGGCCAATGACAGCCTGGATGCCGCCATCAAGCGCTTCCCGGGCCTAGAGGGTGGCGTAATGACTCGTGGTGGCCGTTTGGTCTCCGAGCCTGTACGTAAGGCCTTTGACTGGGAAGACTAAGCATCAGGTCCCCATAGTGTGGGCTAGATAAACCACAAGCCCGGTTCCTCGCTAAATAGCGGGAGCCGGGCTTTGTCTCTTGGGTGGGGCAAGACGGTGCGATTATGGTGCCTTGTTGATCATCATGGCGGCCACGCGCTGCATATGATCCCAGATCATTTCGCGGTAGGCCGGTGGGATGGTTTCCTCGTCGATTTCCGCGAGGGAGTTACCCATTAGCTCTAGCCACCGGTCATGCGCGGTTATATCGATGGGGTAGGGGGCGTGGCGCATGCGAAGGCGCGGATGGCCGCGGTTTTCAGAGAAGAGCTGCGGGCCACCCCAATACTGCGCCAAGAACCAAGTGAGGCGCTGCTCGGCACCTTCCCAGTCATTATCGGGGTACATCGGACCGATGACATTGTCCTCTTTGACCTGGGAATAAAAGCCGTGGACGAGGCGCTGAAAGGTCTCCATGCCGCCAATAGCCTCATAAACAGAATCCATTTACTCTTCTTCTTCCTTGCGGGGATCGGGAATGCCGATGCCGTGCGGGTAGGGGGTAGTAATGCCTTTAGTGTGCATGACATTGAGCACGCGGGATTGCAAGAAACGCTGGACGTCCCACTGCTTGCCCGGCAGGGTCTTTGTAGACACGCGGAAGGAAACATAATCCGGTTCGAAACCGGACATGCCATCCACACGAGGCGTGCTGAGGATGAGCTTGCGTACCTTATCGTCCTGCGCGGCTTCCTTCACTGCGTCCTCGATGACCTCGCCGGCGAGCTCTGGGTCATTAGAAAGGCCCACAGGAATCTGGATGCGGGCAACGGAGTACTCATCGGAGTGGTTAGCTACCTGGAGGATTTCGCCATTGCGCACGTACCACAGAGCACCGTCGATATCGCGGACCGTGGTGATGCGTAAGGAGATGGACTCGACATCGCCAAAGACGCCGTTGCCAAGGTCAACCACGTCGCCAATGCCGTATTGATCCTCAATGAGCATGAAGATGCCGGAAAGGAAATCCTTCACCAGTGCCTGGGCGCCAAAACCAAGGGCGACGCCAATAACACCGGCGGAGGCGATAAGCGGTGCCACGTTAACGTCTAGCTCATCCAAGATGGCAATAACGGCCCATACCCACACGAAGATAGCGGCGGCGGAACGGGCCACTCCGGCTAGCGTCTTAATGCGGGAGGCGCGCCGGGTTTCGCGGGTATGGCGCATGGCCTCTTCTTGCTGGGTCGGTTCGGGGCGGTTGGCTCGACCCTTGAATTTTCCGCGGAAACGCTGCTTATCCAGCCCGGAAGATTTGATGCTGTTTTCGGCCACCTTGTTGATAATGCGGTGGAGGAGCCAGTGGGCAATGACGGCCAGGATAAGGATAACGGCGATGCGAATCGGGCGCTCGATAAGCCAGCTTTGCACCTTCTCGTCATTCCAAAAACTAGAGACGGACTCGACGGCCGAGTCCTTGGTGGAAGCGGCTGAGGCTAAGAATTGCGTATTCATCATTCTTTCTTAGTCGTGGACAATGGGAACCGCGCCCATTGTAAAGGCCGAGCCTGAAAACGCGATGAGTGGTGGGTGGCTAGGTGGGTGAAAATAAATACCTATCTTTCCTTAGCAAGTGAACAGCTTGGTCTAGACTGTGTTGCTATGACAGAACGCAGCACGCAGAACCTCGCTCAAGGCTTTACGTCCCGTTCCATCCATGGCGGCTACCACCCAGACCCGCACATGGGCTCTATCAATGTGCCGATCTATGCGTCAACCACGTTTGCGCAAGATGGCTTAGCGCAGCTGCGCGGCGGGTTCGAATACGGACGCGTGGCAAACCCCACCGTGCGCTCGCTCGAACGCACTCTAGCGGCGCTAGAGGGCGCTGAGTATGCCCGCGTGTTCTCTTCCGGCATGGCCGCCGCCGATACGCTGATTCGGATCTTGGTGCGCCCAGGGGATCACGTCATTTTGGGTAATGATGCCTATGGTGGTTCCTACCGGCTACTGAATGATTTCACTGAGTGGGGCGTGGAGATGTCCATCGTTAATACCAGCGATACCGCCGCAGTAGCCGCGGCGGTCCAGGACAATACCAGGCTCATCTGGTTGGAAACGCCCACCAATCCGGCGTTGAATATCACCGATATCGCCGCGGTGGCCAAGATTAAGGGCAACGCGCAGGTCCTAGTGGACAATACTTTTGCTACGCCTTACCTGCAGAACCCATTGGAGCTCGGCGCGGACCATGTGTTGCACTCGACCACCAAGTACCTGGGTGGGCATTCCGATGTACTGGGCGGTGCGGTGGTTACTAATGATGCCCACGTGGACGAGCGCCTGCTCTACTTCCAAGGCAATGTGGGTGCGGTGAGCTCGCCTTTCGACGCCTACCTTACGGCTCGCGGAATCAAGACTCTTTCGGTGCGGATGGATCGCCACTGCGCCAATGCGCAAAAGGTGGCAGAGTTCCTGCAGGGCCGCCCCGAGGTAAAGCAGGTGCTGTACCCAGGGCTGAAAGATCACCCAGGGCATAAGTTGGCAGCACAGCAGATGCGCGGATTTGGCGGCATGATGTCCGTGCGCTTTCATAGCGCGGAGCATGCCAAGCAGATCTGCCTCAATACGCGGCTTATCTGTCTAGCGGAATCGCTGGGTGGGGTGGAATCGCTCATCGAGCACCCGAAGAATATGACGCACGTATCCGCGGAAGGATCCGAGCTGGTGCCGCCAGATGATATGGTGCGCATCTCAATCGGAATCGAAGATATCGATGACCTGCTCGCGGACTTGAAGCAGGCCCTCGACGCGCTATAGGCCGCGGGACCGGGGCCAGGACCGGGACCGAGCCCTTAGCGCGGTGGTGGCTTAGGAGCGCACCACGGCGAGGAGGGAACCGGCGGTTTTATCGGTTTCCTGCAACATGAGTGGGTCGGTTCCCGGCATCGGAGAAATAGTGGTATCCGGCCACTGGGAATAGGTGGGGATGCCCACAATGTGCAGGCGCGCATCCAGCTCGCCGTTCGGGTGAACGGTGCGGCGGGTCGTCCCATCGGTTTCCGGCGAACCGGTGGGTTGTCCGTGATCGGGGAAGGGGCGAACGCGGCCGGAATCTACCAGGCAGCGGGTCATGGAATCGCCGGCGGTGCGGATATCGGGGCGGTGCATAAAGGCGTCGACAAGCGTGGGTGCAGAAGCCGAGCGTGGGCCGGAGGTTAGGGTGAAGTGATCTGCCTTGATGGCCAGGGTGGGGTGATCGCCTAGGAAGTGGGCCAAGTCGGCGTCAACAAGCGCGAGCAGCTGGCGCACGCGGAAGAGCGGCGGGCCGGAACCTATCATCTGGCCAAAGGACATTACTTGGGCATAGCGGCCGGTGCGGGACTCGCGGGTATAGCGGCCCTCCGAGCCAAGGATGGAGGCGGGCTTGCGCGATTGCGATAGCGACCATAGCGCGGCCTTGATGGGGGAGTCGTGGCCGGCGGAGGCCTCCCGGATATCGCTTTCCATGGACTGGGCAATATGCTCGGTGAGCTCATCTATGTCCCCGGTAAACCCGGCAATTTGGTACATGAGATCGTTCATGTCCCACGGCTCGGTAACCATGGGCGCAATAGCCGCGCCTAGCTCATCCGGGGCGGTGGCATCGATGACCTCGAGAATGTCAGCGCGCGGGCGCAGCAAGGAATCCGGGCGCACGCGCTCCAAAGTGGTGATATAGGCCTCGTAGCTATCGCGGGCGATAGCGGGCCAAACCTGGGAGTCAAAGTCGATGTCATGGGTGCCGCTGAGCTCCGCAATGACATTCTTCAGACGGCGGCGTGGCATGGTGGGCGGCAGCTCACCGTATTCGGACTTGGGGTGGTAGGGGTAGCCGCGGCCGGAGGAAATGATGAAGTTGGGCTCGTCGCCGCAGGGCTCATAGCGCAGGCCGGAACGTGTGGAAGAATCCTCCACGAAGGTGCCGCCGCGCTCGATGGTGGTCAGCGCCATGATGTCATAAAAGCCCATGCCCAGCCCGCGTACCAGCACGTCCTCACCGCCGGGGATAGCGGCATAGTCCTGCTCTACCGGGTTATTAGGAGCGATCCAGTTCAGGCCGGAAGCCGCCAGCTGCTTTTCCTGCTCGTTGTACTCCGGAACCATCCAGCCATAGGCCAGTACCGTGGCATCGGCGCGCACCTCGGAGCCATCAGATAGGTGGAGGACGTCTTGGTGAGCATCCTCTTTGATGGTCTCCAACCGGCTGAAGTGATTCACGGTGGAAATGCTCTTGGGCAGACGTGCAATGACCACGTCATAGACCCAGCGTAGGTACTCGCCATACAGCGCGCGCGAGGGGTTGGATTCGGGGCGGGTAGCGGCAAGTTCTTCGCGGTAGTCCTGGGCAATATGTGCGGCCGGAGGATACTTCTCAAAAAGCTCGCGCTTGGCGGCGGAGACATTGTCGCCATCGCCGCGCAGGAGCTGAATCCACTCGTATTGGATGGGCCCCTCGAGCACGGGGGCGTCCACGGTGGAGCCGGGCTCGGTGAAAAGGGTGACAGCGCCGGCGCGAGTATTCATGCATAAGGTCTTGGTTTGATCCGTTTCCCAAATGCGGCCGGCACCATGCTGGGCATCATCGATGAGGTGGACGGTTATGGGGTCGCTGGAATCGTCCATGCGGGCGGAGAGGCGTTCCAAGATGGAAATGCCGCGTGGGCCCATGCCGACGATTGCGATTGCTGGAGTAGACATACTACCTATCGTGCCACATCCAGACCCTTCCACGAGCATCGGACCCAGCGGTGGTATTTAAATAGACTAAACAGTCTATACAAAAGTTTCTTTCCCCTTGTTATGGCAGGTAATAGGGTAGACCGTCCAGTCTTGTATTTGTGGGTATGGATATGCTCTAATGGGCGAGTACTACTTAAGAATTAAAGGAACTCGAGCTTTTATGAAGCAACTTTCTCGGCTCCTGAGACCAGTGGCCGCAGTCTTTGCCAGCGGTGCGCTAGCTCTCTCGCTAACCTCCTGCGCCTCTACTTCCCATGCCGCGGAAGATGGCATGGTCACCTACGTCGAGCCCAATATGTTCAATAACCTCTATCCCCCCTCCGGCGGCTATTACCCCAACGGTGGCGTGCTCAATAACATCACGGACCGCCTGCTGTGGCAGGACCCGGATACCCTCGAGCTGCACCCGTGGATTGCGGAGGAGATGCCTAAGGCGAACAAGGACAATACCGAGTTCACCTTTAGGATTCGCAAGGGCGTGACCTACTCTGATGGCTCCCGCCTGGATGCCGCGAACGTGAAGAAGAACTATGACCTCTACGCTTTAGGCGATGAGGACCGCATGCTCACCCCTTCGGAGCAGTTGCCCAACTATGAAAAATCCGAGGTTATTGATGATTACACGGTGAAGTTCTACTTCAGTGAGCCCTCCCCAGGCTTTCCTCAGTCCACCTCCGTGATGAACCAGGGCCTGCTTTCTAATGCCACGCTGGATTTAGATGACACCGGCTTCGCGCCGGGCAATGCCACCGCTATTTCTGGTTCGGGCCCCTTCGTCATCGAGGAAGAAGAGCTGGGAACCAAGCTGGTGCTCAAAAAGCGGGAGGACTATGACTGGGCACCGCCGGCCCGCAAGGACCACCAAGGGCCGGCCGATATTGAGGGCATCAATATTGTTCTCGCAGCCGAGGATTCCGTGCGCGTGGGATCGCTCGTGGCGGGGCAGTCCGATATTGCTCGCCAGATCGAAGCCCCCGATGAGAAGCACCTCAAGGATCAAAACCTGGAGATTTTCGCCGCGCCCACCCGTGGCGTAAACAATAGCTTCCACTTCCACTTCCGCCACCCACTCTTGGCGGATAAACGCGTGCGTCAGGCCATTATTCACGCCATCGACCGCGATAATATTCTGAGCACCCTCTTTTCTGACTCCTATCCCAAAGGCACATCGATCCTGGCCAAGACGGCTATTGGCTATAAGGATCAAGCAGCGAATTATGCCTTCGATCCAGAGGAATCTAAGCGCTTGCTCGATGCAGCCGGTTGGCGCGAAGGAGAAGATGGCATCCGCGAGAAAGACGGCAAGCGCCTGTCCGTGACCTTCAATGAGGCAGTCCCGCAGCCGCGCTCTAAGGAGATGTTCACCAAGGCCCAAGAGATGCTCAAGAACGTCGGCATCGAGGCCAACCTCAACCCGGGCGACCGCTCCGCGCAGCAGAAGGCCATGAAGGACCAAGACACCGTGCAGGTACGCCACACCATGACCGGCCGTGCCAATGTGGATACCTTGGCCACGTGGCTAGATGGCACGGGCCGCAATTCTTTCCTCAACTATGACGAAAAGACCGATAGCTTCGGCGATAAGAAGCTGCAGAAATTGGTGGACGAGTACTTCGACCTCAGCAGCGAAAAGGACCGCCTGGCAATGACCGGCCGCATGCAGGACTACCTCTCTGAACAGGCCTATATCCTGCCCATGTTCGAAGAGCCGCAGGTATATGGTTTCCAGCCTTATATCGAGGGCTTTAGCACCGAGGCTATCGGCCGTCCATCGTTTTATGCGGTAGACATCAACACCGCAGAAGGGGAGGACTAATCCATGAGCCTGAAATCTATCGCCCTACGCATCGGCCAAGCCATGCTGGTTATCTGGGCAACCTTCACCCTTTCTTTCATTCTTCTGGCGGCGCTGCCCGGTGACGCCGTCGCGACCCGCTATGACAACCCGACCCTAGGGCTCAACGCCGAGCAGTTGGCCGCTATTCGCGAGGTTTATGGTGCCGATGAACCGCTCTTAAGCCGCTACGTCAGTGCGCTCGGTGGATTCCTCACCGGTGATTTCGGCTTTTCCGTCGCCACCGGCACTGCGGTATCGGAGATGTTGGCGGACGCCCTTCCTTCCACGTTGGCGCTGGCCGTCCTCGCCTTTCTCGTAGGCGTAGTCTTGGCCTTCGCGGTGGCCATCGCCTCCACCTTTGGTCCATTTTCCTGGCTGCGTAGCTTCTTCCGCAGCCTGCCTTCTGTGATGGTTTCCCTGCCCACCTTCTGGATCGGCATCATTTTGATCCAGATATTTTCCTTTGGCTTGGGATGGGTGCCAGTTATCGGCGCGAGCGACGCCCAAAGCCTTATCCTGCCGGTGATTACCTTGGCCATCTTCGTGGCCGCACCGCTGGCACAGGTGCTCCTGCGCTCCATCGATGAGGTAATGGATATGTCCTTCGTGCAGGTAGTGCGTGCCAAGGGTGCTAGCGGTGCCTGGTTGCTGTGGCACAATGTTTTGCGCAATGCGTTGCTGCCGGCGCTGACCATGGCCGGCCTTACCTTTGGTGAGCTCGTTGGCGGCTCCGTGGTGACGGAAGCGGTCTTTGCCCGCCACGGCATTGGCGCGCTGACCGTGGATGCGGTGGCCAACCGCGATACCTCCGTATTGCTCGCCATCGTGGTGCTGGCCGCGGCCGTCTTTGTTCTTATCAATCTCATCGTGGACCTGCTCTACCCAGTGCTTGACGTGCGCCTGCGCGAGGGCAACCACGATAGCGCGCACAGCAACACCACCGCCACCGCTGATAATCCCGCAAAGAACGAGAAGAAGGTCCAAGCATGAAGCTTAAATCCACACGCCTGAAGCTCACCCCGGGCACCATCATCTCGCTTATTGTGCTGGGCCTGGCGGTGCTCTGTGCACTGTTCCCCCAACTATTTACCTCCCAGGATCCTAACCAGGGCGGTGACACCACAGCGCTGCTGCAGCCCAGTTTCCAACACTGGTTCGGCACCGATGCCGTGGGCCGTGATCTCTATACCCGCGTGGTCTATGGCGCGCGCCAATCCCTACTCGGCGCGCTATTGGCGGTACTTTTCGGCCTGATCGTTGGCACCGTCTTGGGCATTATCGCCGGAGTGCGCCGCGGCTGGGTAGATGCCGTCATCATGCGCATCGTGGATGTGCTGTTGTCTATTCCTGGCCTCTTGCTTTCCCTGTCCGTCATCATCGTGCTCGGACACGGCATCTTTAATGCTGCCATCGCCGTGGGCATTACCTCCGTGGCAACCTTTGCGCGCCTCGCGCGCTCCCAGGTGCTCAGTGTGGCAGGCTCCGATTTCGTCGAGGCCGCCTACGGCTCCGGCGGCTCTGCCTTCCAGGTGCTCGTGCGCCATATTCTTCCCAATTCACTCACCGCAGTCTTCGCCGTAGCCGCCTTGCAATTCGGCCTGGCCATTTTGCAGCTAGCCACCCTTGGCTTCCTTGGTTACGGCGCTCCGCCCCCAACACCGGAATGGGGCCTGCTCATTTCTGAATCACGCGACTATATTGCCACCGCCGGCTGGCTGACCATCGCCCCCGGCATCGTTATCGTCGCCGTGGTTCTTGCGGCCAACTACCTCAGCCAGACACTGCGAAAGGCGGCCTAATGTCCCTGCTTAGCATTAGTGATTTATCCATTACGTACCGCACCGCCCACGGCGAGATGGAAGCGGTCAGCGGCATTGAGCTAGAAGTGAACCCCGGGGAAATGACCGCCATCGTGGGCGAGTCCGGCTCCGGCAAGTCCACCTCCGCCATGGCCGCCATTGGCCTGCTGCCAGACAATGCCTCGATTGTCTCCGGCACCATTACTTTCGACGGCCACGATGTCACCCATTTCTCCCAAAAGCAGTGGCGCACCCTGCGTGGCCGCCGCATCGGGTTGATTCCGCAGGATCCCAATAACTCGCTCAATCCGCTCAAGACCATCGGAGCCTCGGTGGAAGAGGGCATGGCCATCCACCGGCAGGACGATAAGGAGTCCCGGAAGAAGCGTGCTCTGGAGTTGCTGGAGCGCGTGGGCATTGATGATCCACAGCGCCGTTATCATCAGTACCCGCATGAGCTTTCCGGCGGCATGAAGCAACGCGTGCTCATCGCTGCCGCTGTGGCACTGGAGCCAGAGCTCATCATCGCCGATGAGCCTACTTCCGCGCTGGATGTCACCGTGCAGAAAATCATCCTGGATCTCCTTGATGAAATGCGCGAAGAGCTCACCATGGGCATCCTTTTTATTACCCATGATCTGGCCGTGGCGGGTGACCGCGCCAATAATATTGTGGTGATGGAAAAGGGCGCCGTCCGCGAGTCGGGCGTAGCCGCCCGTGTCCTCACCGATCCCCAGCATGCCTACTCCAAGCGCCTGCTTGCCGACGCCCCCTCGCTCACCGCCCCTACTTCCTCCCAGACCGCATCTCCGGTGCGGAATAGTACGCCCGCCCAGCAGGAGACGTTGCTCGAAGTCGAGGGGCTCACCCAGCGCTTCGGGGATTTCACCGCGGTAGATGACATCAACTTTTCCGTAGCCCGTGGCACTACCCATGCCTTGGTGGGGGAGTCCGGTTCCGGAAAGACAACTACCGGCCGTGCCATATCTCTGTTGAGCACGCCTACCTCGGGAAGTATTCGCTTGGCGGGGGAAGATATCAGCACCGCCCGCGGTAAGCGCCGCCGGGAGCTGCGCCGCTCTATCCAGATGGTCTACCAAAATCCCTTTGGCTCGCTCGATCCACGATTGAGTATCGGCGATACCATCGCTGAGCCGGTGCGCAACTTTACCGGGGCCTCGAAACGCGATGCCCGCGCGAAAGCACAAAAGTTTCTTGATTTGGTGGCCTTGGACTCTTCCATGGCAGCCCGCCGTCCCCGTGAGCTCTCCGGCGGCCAGCGCCAGCGCGTGGCTATCGCCCGTGCCATGATCATTGAACCCGATCTTGTGGTGCTCGATGAGGCCGTTTCTGCGCTCGACGTCACCGTACAGGCACAGATCCTGCGCCTGCTCGATGAGCTGCAGCGCGAGTTGGAGCTTACCTATATCTTCATCTCTCACGACCTCGCGGTAGTCAACCAGATTTCCGATACCGTCTCCGTGCTCTCCCACGGCACACAAGTGGAATCCGGGCCCACGGCGCAGGTTTTTGCACACCCAGAAACCGAATACACCCGTCAGCTAATTGACGCCATCCCAGGCTCCCGCTACCGCGCTGGAGACCTAAACTTGGGGCTATAAACCGAGCCCTAGAAAGGTTGGACTGAGAATATGACCGACATTATTAACGAGCTCTCCCACGCCTCCGCCGAGGTGCAGCAACTGCGCCGCGCCCGCCAAGAGGCGCAGGACAATGCGCAGCTGAGCTTTAACGCTTTGCTTGAGCCTGCAGAGCCAGGTGAATTCACCTATGCAGAGCGCTATGCCGTCGCAGCTTTTAGCGCTGCGGTCTACCAGGCGGGGGAGGCAGCAGATTTCTACTTCGACCTGCTGGGGGATGAGGCCGATGTGGACCTTGTTGCCGCCGTGCGCGCCGCAAGCCAGCGTGGTGTGTCTACCGGCCCCTACTACCAGGGTGACTTCCTTATTTTTGGCGAAACTGCTGCGGAGGCAGCGCTCGGAAAGCGCCTAGCCGCTGCCTTTGACTGGGCGCACCTTTTGGCCTTCCACCCCAAGGACGCCTCCCCGCAGGCCATCGGTCACCTCGACGCCGCCGGGTGGTCGGCTACCGATATTGTCAGCCTGTCTCAGCTTGTGGCATTTTTGGCTTTCCAGCTGCGCGTGGTCCACGGTCTGCGGGTGCTCTCTGGCGAGGAGGGCGCCGCACGCCCCGCGGCCGAGCGTGCAGCCGGGGTAGCTGACCCAAGCTGGCAGGTTACCGCGAATACCCTGCAACCCGATACCGTGCTGCCGGACCACTTTGTCAACCACTCCCTGGGCTGGAAGCCTTGGGTAGAGGCACTGGCGAAAGAGGATTTCACCGCAGCGCATACCGACGCCCTCATCAAACCAGAGCGCATTGATTCCGAGTACTTCCGGTTGCTCGCCCGCGATCCCGCGGCTTTGAAGGCGCGTACGCTAACTGACTTGGACATCTTCTATAACACCGAAGGCGGCCTCTCCCGTGCAGACCGCGAGCTCGCTGCCACTGTGGCCTCGCGGTACAACGGTTGCGAGTACTGCGCTTCCGTGCACCAGGCACGGTGCGTCCAGGAAGGCGGCGACCGTGACAGCGTAGACCGCCTTTTGGACACAGGCATCGACGCCGACCTGGGTTCTAAAGAGTGGGACCTTATCCGTCGCGCAGCTGTGGCGTTGACCGAAACTCCCTTCGCCTTCGATGCGCAGCTATGCACCGACCTTCGCAACGCCGGTTTCGATGATCAGTCCATTCTGGACCTCATCTACGCATCGTCCTTCTTTAACTGGGCCAATCGCTTGATGCTTACCTTGGGGCAGCCGGATGTGCCCAAGCGCTTTCGACAATAGGTGGTGATTGGGTCGGTGCGGCAACCTCAGCGGAGGATCCCTATGATGGAGCGGCATGACTGATACTAAGAATCTCACCGCACCAGCACACTCAGAGGCCGCAGCCCCGCGCAAGGTGGCCGTCGTCACCGGCGCCACCGGTGGCATGGGCCGCGAAATCATCGCCGACTTGGCTGGTGACTACCACGTGTACGCACTGGGACGGAGCGCGGCGGACCTGCCTAAATCGGAATCCATCACGCCGATCGCCATCGACCTAGTAGCCGGCCTCGATGAAGGCATGGCGCTGCCGGAGCTGGATCGCGTAGATGTGCTCGTGCACGCCGCCGCACGGGCTACCAAGTACTCCGTGGAGGAAGCCACTCCAGAAAATTGGCGCGCGCACATGGACCTCAACGTGCACGCCCCCGCAGAGGTGACCCGTGTTTTGCTGCCGCAGCTGCGTAAAGTCGAAGGCACAGTGGTCTTTATTAACTCTGGTGCTGGCCGCCACAGCTATGGCGATAACGTCGTCTACGCGGCCACGAAGCACGCGTTGTATGCGCTGGCCGACGGGTTGCGTATCTCCGAGCCGGGAATCCGCGTTTCCACCGTAGCGCCCGGGCCTACCGATACTCCGATGCTGCAGGGCCTGCAGGACTATGATCCCTCCCAGGTCATTGCACCGGTTGAGGTGGCGCGTGCCATTCGTACCGTAGTAGAGGCTGGGCCCACCACGCAGTTGACGGAAATCCAAGTCAGGCCGCGAATCGAATTATCTCTGCGCAAGTAGTAAATCAAGTGTTATTAAGGTCATCATGCAGTGATGGGGGGGTTGGTTTCGGCCCGCCCGTTACACTCGAGGGCTGTGACTTCCCAAAGCCGAAAACGGCCCGCCTATCTCCTTATCTCAGATGCCCTACGTGACAAGATCGAGCGCAATGAATTAGAGCCTGGTCAGCGTTTTCCTACCGAACGCGAATTGGTCCGAGAATTTCATGTTGCGCGCATGACCGTGCGCCATGCATTAGACATTTTGGAAGATGAAGGCCTTATTGATCGCCGCCGTGGGCGCAGCGGCGGCACCTACGTGCGCACGGTTCCCCCTACACTGAGCCTGACCAAAAAGGACAGCATCGCCACTCAACTGCGCGAGCGTGGGCACGAAATCACCGTGCGGGTGGTCTCCGTGAATAAAACCCATGTGCCCAAACATGTGGCAGCGGCCCTGGGCGTGAACGATGCCACCTATGCGTGGGATATTAAACGCCTTTTTATCGTCGATGGTAAGCCCGTCATCGTCTCGCGCTACACCATCCCAGTGGACATGGCTCCCGAGCTCAATCAGCACGACCTGCGCGAGCCCATCCTAGACATACTGGCAGGCTATGGCCTCCAGCCGGTCTTCAAACGCGAGAGTATGAGCGCCGCTACCGCTCGCACAGAAGAACAGAAACTCTTGGGCGTGAGCCGATCGCACCCGCTTTTGCGGTTCGTACGGCTGCTGAAGAATGAGACCGGCGTGGTCTTTGCCTATATCGAAGAGTCGCTGCGCTCTGATATCGCCAATGTAGAAGTGGTCTTGGGCGAGGATCCTGCGCCACAACCCGTACAAACCCGGGACGGCGGCGCAGGAAAGCCGGCCTAGCCAGCGTCCACCTGGCGGTTGCGTAGCGCGCGGGCCACGCGGTCGCGCTGCTCGGTGACTGTACGACGCAG
The DNA here is from genome assembly GCF_046717495.1 of Corynebacterium sp. LaCa54. Lineage (NCBI taxonomy): Bacteria > Bacillati > Actinomycetota > Actinomycetes > Mycobacteriales > Corynebacteriaceae > Corynebacterium > Corynebacterium sp. LaCa54. The sequence continues at coordinate 1,935,043 of NZ_CP177115.1, read as the reverse complement.
ACCACCGGGCAGGTCCTTCTGCAAGAAGGCATCGGCTCTGTCCAAGCCCTTGCGGGTGATGTCCCAGGAAGGGAAGAGGCCGGTAACTGTGGTCAGAGCCACCTCTGAGGATTGGGAAGCCCACACCTTTTCCGCGATATCGAAGAACTCCGCGGTGGGAAGGAACGTATCGCCATGCGGATAGAGCAATCCTTCAAGTTTGGAGGTCAGCTCGCGGTTGGTGAGGTTACCCGCCACGATTTCTTCCCATACCGCGCGCTTGTTTTCCGCAGTTGCCACCGCGGCGCGAGCGCGCAGCGAAGAGTAGTAGCCGGTGGCGGAATTATCCCGCTTCAGTTGCGCATCCGCGGCAGCGGGGACGTCCTCTATCGCGCCATCGGCGGCAAGTGCCGCGAGCGCGGACCAACGCTGCCCTGCATCCGCGGATGATTCGAGCACGCCGCGCAGGTAGTCACGCGCGCTATCGTGCAGGCGAATTTTCGCCAGCGCCTGGGTGCAGATGATGGAGCGCTGGGCATCGGAACTGCGGGCGCCGTCGAGGAGGGCGTCGGCAAGCAGGGTGCTCTGCGCGGCCCACCGTGGATCGGCATAGTTCTTCAGCGCGTTCGAGGCCTGCAAAACAATGCGCTCGAGGACGGCAAGCTCGGTCTCGGCCTGCATACCGCGGGCAACTAGCTGGATGAAATCGCGGGCCCGCATAGTGCCGGCGCGGGTCATCTCCCAGGCGGTGGACCAGCACAGGGTGCGGGCCATAGGATCAGCAAACTTATCGATATTATCCAGCAGGAATTGCAGGGAACCCGCGTCCAATTCGATGAGGCAGTAGGTCAGGTCATCGTCATTGGGCAGCAGGAAGTCAATGTCTGCTAGCTGGCGGCCGATGAGCTCTGGAATCTCAGTGGAGGAGCCATCGACATCCATCTCGATGCGATCGGTGCGCACCACCTGACCGTCCTGCAGGTTATACAGGCCCACCGCCACGCGGTGGGTGCGCAGCGTATCGCCGCGCTGGGAGAGGTAGGCATGGGTAATCGTGCCGGACTCATCTGCATTGAGCGCTATGCTCAGAGTGTTGATGCCGGAAGTCTTAAGCCACTGCTGCGCCCAGAAGGAAAGATCGCGGCCGGAGGCCTGTTCCAGGTGGCCAAGCAGATCATCAAAGGTGGCATTGCCCCAGGCATGGGCGGCGAAGTGACGGCGGACCCCGGCCAGGAAGTTTTCGCGGCCAACATAAGCTTGGAGCTGCTTCAGCACCGAAGCGCCCTTGGCGTAGGTGATGCCATCGAAGTTTTGCTCGACGGTTTCGATATCGCTTGCATCGGTAGAAATCGGGTGGGTGGTAGGCAGCTGATCCTGCTGGTAGGCCCAGGACTTTTCTACGTTGGCAAAGGTTACCCACGCGGTATCGTATTCGGTCTCTTCCGCTTGGGAAATGGCCGCCGACCAAGTGGCGAAGGACTCATTGAGCCACAAATCGTCCCACCACTGCATGGTGACCAGATCACCAAACCACATATGGGCCAATTCGTGCAGAATGGTATCGGCACGGCGTTCGTATTTATAGTGCGTGGCCTGGGAGGTAAAGACGTACTCATCGCGGATGGTGACGCACCCAGCATTTTCCATCGCACCCGCGTTGAACTCCGGCACGAAAATCTGGTCATACTTGCCAAAGGGGTAGGGGAAGCCGAAATTGCGGTGGTAGAAATCAAAGCCCTGCTTGGTCTCCGTAAATAAGCGCTCAGCATCTAAAGCGTGGGCGAGCGAAGCACGGCAGTAGATGCCCAGCGGTACCTCGAGCTTTTGGGCCGGCTTGCCCTCTGGGTGTGCGGTCAGCTCGCCGCGCCAGGTATCGGTGACCTCGTGGTAGGGACCGGCGCACAGGGCTACCAGGTAGGTCGATAGTGGGTAGTCGATAGCCGTGCTGGCCACGTCTCCTTCCCAGCTCACTGGCCCATCGCTAATGACGGTCCAATCCTCCGGCGCCTTGAAATGCAGCGCGTAGGTGGCCTTCATATCCGGCTGGTCAAAGCAAGCAAAGACCCGCTTGGCATCGGCGGTTTCAAATTGGGTATAGAGGTAGACCTTGTCATCGGCGGGATCGACAAAACGGTGCAGGCCCTCGCCGGTGCGCGAATACGGGATCTTCGCGGTGACTTCTAGCGTGTAGTCGGCCACTTGGAGGCCGGAAAGCGGAATGCCGTAGGTGGGGTTATAAGAATTCGTGGGCAGCGGATTGCCGTTGAGGCGCACCTCTTGGATTTCCTCGGCGCGCAGATCGATGAAGGTGGAGCCAATCTCGCGCGAGGTGAAGCTCACCTTCGTAGTGGAAAGGAAATGGGTATCTGAATACTTGAGGTCTAAAGTGACATCATAATGGCCCACCTCAATCATTCGGGAGCGCTCAACCGCTTCCGTGCGAGTCAGGTTTACGGAGGTCATAGAATATATTCTCCTTCTGTGCCGAAAATAGTTCTGCATCCACAGTAGTCGCGCGCCTAGGCTGGTGGGGCAAACTTTTATCAATCAAAGGAGCAATCATGGCTGACGCAGTAAAGTTCTGGTTCGACGTATCTTGTCCCTTCGCTTGGGCCACCTCGCGGTGGATCAAGGAAGTAGAAAAGGTACGCGATATTGAGGTCGAGTTCGAGCCGATGTCCCTGTCCGTGCTGAACGATGGCCGTGATCTAGACCCCACTTACATGGACATGATGAAGGCTAACTGGGGCCCGGCCCGCGTCTTTGCCAAGGTTAAGGCCGAGCGTCCAGAAAAGGTCGACGAGCTGTACACCGCTATGGGCACCCTGGTTCACACCAAGGGCAATGGCGGACGAACTGGCTTTGGTGCTTATGATGACATCATCGCTCAGGCGCTTGCAGAAGTGGAGCTTCCGGCCGAGTTCGCCGAGGTAGCCAATACCGAAGACTATGACGAGAAGCTGCGCGAATACCACCACAATGGCATCTCTTCCGTGGGTGATGAGGTGGGCACCCCGGTTATCAAGCTGGGGGAGACCGCGTTCTTCGGCCCGGTCATTACCCGCGTCCCTACCGGGGAAGAAGCAGGCGAGCTTTTCGACGCCTCCTTGCGCCTTGCCCAGTTCCCTTACTTCTTCGAACTTAAGCGCTCCCGCACCGAGATGCCGCAGGTGGAGGAGAACTAAGCCAAAACAAGAATCATGACTCACCAAACGCTCCAGTAGAAGTCGCTGGTGAGTCAAATCCTTTCGCCATAGGCATATAAGGGCTAAATAGCCCACTCTTGCTGCTGGATTCGCGGGACCGAAATTGTTTTGCATGACGAACTCAGCAGCGTTAAGCCGAGAAGCATCAGGGGATGCTGGAAGGTAAGGGGGCGTCTCCTTTGCCTGCCCCTACTAAGTCTTTAATTCTCCGCGTAAATCAGGGAATGCATTATCCCGGATAGGATTCGCAGCCCACACCGTCGCCGTTGGCGTCCCGTGCTGGCGAGTAGTCAGGGTCGCCAGGGTAGACTTTGTGCCCAATTTCGGCGCAGGTTCGACCAGATCCACCACCGGCTGGTGCTGGGTCGTTTTGTTGCTCGGCCGGCGGTGCTACGAATTGCTGTGCAACTTGTGGAGCCATTTCATCTGAGCACTGTTGAGTCCAGCCGGAGGTGCCGTCCGAGAAAAACGTTGTGCCGCGTTCATGAATCGAAGGGTCTCCACAAGAGGAAACGGTCTTCTCTGCAGGAGCTTGCTTAGCTCGTTCTTCCTCATCTGAGTCGCCCAATGCAGCGTTCGGATTATCGTGTACGTGGAGATCGTCATCGTCGTGCTCATCCTCTTCGTCAGGTTCTTCAACCTCTGGTGGAGGCGTAACCTCGCTAGATGAGGAGGTAGTGACGCTACTAGTCGAGCTAGTCGTAGAGGACGTGGCGGTGCTCGACGGACTGCTGCTGGTCGTGCTGGAAGTGGTCTCGGAGCTTTCGCCTGAATCGCTACATGCTGATATCAAAAGCGTGGTTGTAACGAGAATAGGGAGTAGCTTTTTCATGCTTTAGTCCTTTGGGAGAGAGTTTCAGACTTTACTTAGGCTACTTGATCCCTCGCCATTGCAGTCCTCTTTTGGATATGAATCGTCTGATTTCTAAGTTTAAAGCGACGGTAAGCGGTCCCGGAGCTGACCTTTGTCGGCAGCCTAAAGGCAAAGAAAGAGCTTCCACCCAAAGAATCTGCTTCTTGTAGCTACTGGGAGCGCGTTTCGTGCTGGCGCAGCTGAATTGCGGCGCCGACACACAGCGCGATGGTCAGTGGGGTCAAAATAAATGCCGGCAGACCCGCGATATTGATAGCGGGAAGCTCCATGCCGGCCTGAAAGTCCTCCCACGCAACAAGTACCCAGGAAGCCCATGAGACGCCGGCGAGGAGCGCGATAATGCCGGCCGCAATAGCGCCCCCATTTGCCCGCGGATTCCCGCGCACCTTCTGCGCAATCCACCATATGCCCAAGCCCACGTGCGCCAACGTTGCTAGGGTGCTGGCGATAAGCGGCAGGAGGAAGCCTCCGCCGCCGGATACCATAACGCCCAGCATAATTAGGAAGGCTAGAAGGCTTCCGCCGTATAGCGCGAGGATCCGGGTGGTTATAGGCATAGCTTTCCTCTCTTATCGCGAAAATGCTTGTCCGCGAGCCTATCAGGAATTTGTAATGCGAAACAGGGCGGGCGCTAAGACTCCTCAAGGCGCGCCGGGCCGGTAGGATAAGGGCCATGCGCGTATATCTAGGAGCAGACCACGCAGGTTTCGAAACCAAGAACCTGATTGCTGAACACCTCACTAAACAGGGCCACGAAGTCATTGATTGCGGCGCCCACACCTACGACGCCGAGGACGATTACCCGGCATTTTGCATCGAAGCGGCACAACGCACCGTCAATGATCCGGGTTCCTTGGGCATTGTGCTTGGCGGCTCCGGCAATGGCGAGCAGATTGCCGCCAATAAGGTCAAGGGAGCCCGCTGTGCACTGGCTTGGTCCGCCGAGACCGCCCGCCTTGCCCGCGAGCATAACAACGCCCAGCTCATCGGCATCGGCGGCCGCATGCACACCGAGCAGCAGGCACTGGAAATCGTAGACGCCTTCCTGGATCAAGAATGGTCCCGTGAGGAGCGCCACCAGCGCCGCATCGACATCTTGGCGCAGTACGAGCGCACCGGCATCGCCCCAGAGCTGCCCGAGGCCTAAGCCTTGAGAAACGAAACGCCGCGGAACAAAGGTGGTTCCGCGGCGTTTCTTTGTGTTTCGGCCAGGCATAGCCAAGGCGCTAAGCCTTAGGCATCATTCATGTCATTCGGGTGCGGCCCGCCGCGTCCCTCTTCGCCTTCGTCCAAGGCGGTGATGGCAGCCATCTCCTCCTCGGTTAGTTCAAAGCCGAAGACATCAAAGTTTTCCGCAATGCGTGAGGGCGTCGCAGACTTGGGGAAGAGGATGACGCCATTTTGTAGGTGCCAACGAATGATGACTTGCGCTGGGCTGACATCGTGCGCTGCAGCGGCGTCGGTGACCTCAGGGGCATCCAGGATATCGCTCTTTCCCTGCCCCAGCGGGCCCCATGCCTCGATAGCCACGGTGTGGGCGCGGAAGGCGTCCAGCTCCCGCCAGCGCTGCAGATAAGGATGAAGCTCGACTTGGTTGACCGCAGGCTTTATATCGGTCTTGAGCTCCAGCTGTTCCAGGTGCTCCAGCTCGAAATTGGAGACGCCGATGGACTTTGTCTTGCCCTGCTTCTGCAGATCAATGAGTTGCTGCCAAGCCTCAACATAGGTGCCCTTTGCCGGTGTAGGCCAGTGGATGAGGTAAAGATCCACATACTCCAAGCCGAGCTTTTCCAAGGACTCATCGAGCGCTGCAGCAGCATCGGTCTGGCGGTCATTCCACAGCTTGGTGGTGATAAAAAGCTCCTCGCGGGGAATGCCAGACTTGGCAATAGCCCGTCCTACGCCTTCCTCATTGCCGTAGATAGCGGCGGTATCAATATGGCGATAACCCACGCGCAGGGCTTCAGCTACCAGATCTTCGGTCTGCTCCGGATCCATCTGGAACACGCCAAAGCCCAGCTGCGGGATGGTATTGCCGTCATTAAGGGTGATTTTAGGTACGCTCATGCGCCCCAGACTACCTATCTATTGCAGCGGGCCGAGAGTGATGAATTTATTCCACGTCTCCCACTCATCCTGCAGGCGGGCACGCTCATGGGGCGGGGTAGCGGTGTCGTCGATAAGCGAGGCATCAATCATGCGCACTCCATTGTCAAAGAACAACGCTGCGTGCCCCGAGGCGCCGTGCCGCAGCACCGGCACCAAGTTCAATCCATCAAAGGATAGTTGCGCATTAGGGCGCACGTCGAGGCCGGCAATGGCAGCGAGCGTAGGCGCTAAGTCAATAGGGGAGACCAACTCATTATTCTCCCCGCTTTCGGCTACACCCGGCCACAACACCGACATAGGTGAATTTCCACCTAGTAGCGAGCAGACGGCGATGACGCCATTGACGTCGTTGAGTTCTTCTAGGCTGGGCTGCTCTAGCAAGCGAAAGACATCGCTACCGGCCGGCTGCGTATCCTCGCGCACCTCATAACCGACGCCCGCAAAAACCTCGCTAATGCGCGTGGTGGCTTGGCGTTGCGGATACTGCCCAGTCAGCGTGCCGCGGCGGGAATCAGCGTACGTCTCCGACGGCACCCACGTGTTATTGAAGCGTACGCCCCGCAGTGCAGTCTCAGGCGCATGGTCAAAGGTCGCAAGAGTGATATCCATAGCCATAATTCTAGGCTTGCCGAGGCGATTCAACGATTTCGTCCCCACAGATCGCCTGTCTCGTCGACGGTTGCGGTGGTTTAGATGGACGAAATCGTTGAAAGTAGCTTCCTGATGGGGCGGGGGCTAATCGAGGTCGAGGCCATCGATGCCGTGAACTGTCACGGTTTCCGAAAGTGGCGCGCGGCCTGGATTCGTTTTAAAGACCGGGCTCGATTCATCAGCTTTACCAAAGGTAATAGCGGTGACCAGCTTGTAGTCCTCGTCTACGCCGAGGAATTCACGCGCGGTTGGCGCAATCAAGGAAATCATCCCCTGTGGGATGCCGTGGTAGCCGTGTGCTTCCAAAGAAAGCAGGAAGTTTTCGGTATAGGTTCCTTGGTCAAAGGCGGCGCGAATGCGGTCACCCATCGGCGGGATAAAGAGAAGTACCGCATGGGGTGCGCCAAAGAAGCGCAAGTTTTCGCGGATGAATTCCACGCGACCTGCTTTGTCCTCGCGCTCAATGCCCAGGAGGCCGTACATTTTGGCGGCTAGCTCTTGGGAGCGCTTGGGATGGATACCCTCACCATAATCGGTGGTGAAGTCTGGGCTGAGCCCGTTGGTGTCGAATTCCTTAATAAGCGCGGCGCTTAGTTCCTTGAGCTTTTCTCCGCCCACCAAATGCACGTCCCACGGTTGGGTATTGGAGTTGGACGGTGCGGATTGAGCATCCAGCAAAACCTGCTTGATGTCTTCTACCGGCATGGGTTCTGGCAGGAACGCGCGGGGCGAATGGCGGCTGCGAATAAACTCGGAATACTTATTGGTTGAAGTCATGCGCGCCACCTTACACTTCGTCGCATGTTTTCGCCGTATACCGTGAACATCCGATGATGATGGGTGGAAAACGAAAAATCGCCCACCTAGAGGTGGGCGAAAACTGGAGGGAATGACGGGAATCGAACCCGCGTCTTCAGCTTGGAAGGCTGAGGTATTAGCCACTATACGACATTCCCACAACGCGCTATATCAACGCTGGGCCATACTTTAGCGCAACCGCGGCCAAAAAAGAAAATAGGGAACTAGGCTGGCGCCTGAGCCGTTGTTATAAGAGGAACGGATCTATCTATAGAAAGCGATGATCATAGTGGGAATTTTGCTCGTTGCGCTGGCAATTGGTGGAGGCGTCTGGTTTCTTTCCTCCCGTAGCTCTCACAAACGTCGGGAAGAACGCGAGGCACAGCAATTGGCCGATGCACAGGCTGATGCACGTCGGTGGATTGAACGCCTGGGTGGCCAAGTAATGCAGATTTCTGGCACGGATTCTGCCTCCCAGCAAGCGATGGCTGATGCTTCTGAACGGTTCACTGCAGCTAACGCGGCGATTTCGCGTGCTACTACCGCCAAGCAGGCGAATTTGGCGCGTGAGTCGGCCCTGGAAGGCATGCATTATGTGAATGCCGCGCGCGAAATTATGGGCATGAACCCAGGCCCAGAACTCCCGCCGCTGGAGGGGCAGCGTGCGGCTGGCAAGGTGACGGAAGAGCGTACGGTCGAAGCGAATGGCCAAGAGATTACGGCCTCACCATATGCTTCTGCGAATACTCCCAACTACTACCCGGGTGGAATCGTGGCAGGGCGTCCGGTTCCGGCAGGTTGGTACTCCCGTCCATGGTGGGCCGATGCGCTGCACACCGGCGTGTGGATGGTGGGCTACTCCATGATGTTTAATGCCCTCTTCTCCGGCATGTCGGGCATTGGCTACTCTGCGGCTGCTGCAGAAAGCGGCGATTGGGGCGGTCCCGATGGCATGGGTGACGCTGGCGACGTGGGTGGTGACGCCGGTGATGCTGGCGACGTTGGTGGCGGCGATGATGGCGGCGGCTTCTTCGATGGTCTAACTGACGGCGACGGTGACGGCTTCTTTGATGGAATGTTTGATTTCGATTTCTAGCTGAAGCACTGTCAAAATCGGCCGCTGGGCTGCGTGGATGCCTTTAAGTGGGGGTCCGTTTAGGAGATTTAAAACGGACACGGTACACTGTCTCAGGTATGCAACGCAGCCAAGGCAACTTGGTGGCCTACATACGGGGCGTGGCGCAGTTTGGTAGCGCACCTGCTTTGGGAGCAGGGGGTCGCAGGTTCAAATCCTGTCGCCCCGACGTATGGGGGTCTGGAAATGCCCTAATAAGGATTTCCGGACCCCCTTTAAGTTTATGTACGTAAAACAATGAAGCCAGGGAGATTCACTCGTGAAGACCACCGTAGACAAGCTGAGCGATACCCGCGTTAAGCTCACCGTCAACGTTCCGTTTGCGGAGCTGGACCAGGAAATCGATCAAGCTTACGCGGCAATCGCGCAGCAGGTTTCTATTCCAGGTTTCCGTAAGGGCAAGGCACCGCGCCAGCTTATTGACGCTCGCTTCGGCCGCGGCCCCATCCTGGAGCAGGTCGTCAATGACATGCTGCCTTCCCGTTACGAGCAGGCAGTCAAGGAAAACGATCTGAAGGTTATCGGCCAGCCGGACGTTGATATTTCCAAGATTGAGGATAAAGACTTCGTGGAGTTCACCGCCGAGGTTGATATCCGCCCTGAGTTCGAGGTCCCAGACTTCTCCAAGATCTCCGTTACCGTCCCGGCCCTGAAGGCTGACGAAGAGGACGTCGACAAGGCTCTGGAGGAGTTGGCAGAGCGCTTCGGTGAGCTCAAGGACACCAAGCGCAAGATGAAGACCGGCGACTACGCAATCATCGACATCACCGCTGAGATTGACGGCGAGAAGATTGAGGACGCTTCCACCGAGGGCCTGTCCTACCGCATCGGTGACGATGACCTCATCAAGGGCTTGGACACCGCCCTGCGTGGTATGAAGACCGGTGAGGATAACGAGTTCACTTCCACCATCCAGTCTGGCGAGCACAAGGACGAAGAGGCCACCATCAAGGTTCACGTCCAGCAGTCCAAGGAGCGCAAGCTGCCGGCTATGGACGATGAGTTCGCTCAGATGGCTTCCGAGTTCGACACCATGGATGAACTGCGCGAATCCACCAAGACCCAGGTGGAGGAGACCAAGAAGGCTGAGCAGGCTGCCCAGATTCGCGATGAGGTCCTGAAGTCCGCGCTCTCCGAGGTCGAATTCGAACTGCCGCAGTCCGTAGTGGACGAGCAGGCTCACTCCCAACTGCACCAGATTCTGGGCCAGCTGGCTCACGATGAGAAGGCACTGGCTCAGTTGCTTGAGGCACAGGGCACTTCTCGCGAGGAGTTTGATAAGCAGACTCGTGAGCAGGCAGAAGAGTCCGTCCGCACTCAGCTGTTCCTCGACGCCGTAGCAGAAAAGGAAGAGCCGGAAGTTTCCCAACAGGAGCTTACCGACCACATCCTGTTCACCGCTCAGTCCTACGGCATGGACCCGAACCAGTTCATCCAGCAGCTGCAGTCCAACGGCCAGATCGCAAACCTCTTCTCTGACGTGCGCCGTGGCAAGGCACTGGCTGCCGCTATCTGCCGCACCACCGTCAAGGATGAAGAGGGCAATAAGGTTGACGTTGACCAGTACTTCGGTGAAATCGAAGAAGAGGACGCTGCAGAAGCTTCCGAGGAGAAGTAATCTCCCGCTTGTAACGCGCTGCTGCCACATGTGTGGTGGCGAGCGCGCATGAAACCCCGGATTCAGGTAACTCAAGGATGAGCCTGAATCCGGGGTTTGTGTCATTGTGAACGCCCTCTAGGAGTCTTTGAGTACTTCGAAGAGGGCGTGATGTGTGTTGGCTGGGGATACCGCTAGCCGTTCTTGGCTCTAAAGGCCTCGTCGGTCAACTGCAGGAAGCGCATAACGTAATCCTTGACAAAGTCTGCGGTACGTTGATTGAGATGTCCGGACTCTTCGAAAAGGGTGGGGGATTGGCCCAGAAATACTTCGGGTTGACCAGGGAGCGGCATGTCGAAGTAGGACAGAGCGAGGCGAAGGTTCTTCTGTGAACTGTAGCCGCCCATGCGGCCTACAGAGTGGCTAATGATACCTGCGGGAAGGTTCTTCCACGCCACATCTGAGTTGGGTTTAGAGCCGATGTCCACTGCGTTTTTGAGGCAGGCAGGGATAGTGCGGTTGTTCTCTGGCGTAATGAAGAGGATCCCGCTCGAGTTCTTGATGGTCTCGCGAAAGGTGGTGTACTCAGCCGGAGTGGGCTTGTCCGTGACGGCGGGGTCATCGTAGTCGAAGTCATAGAGCGGCAAGTCACGGATTTCCACGATGTTTGCCTCGTAGCCTTCAGGGATCATCGTGAGCACCTCGTGTGCAATCTTGCGTGCAAATGACTCTCGGCGCAGGCTGCCGACGATAACGCTGATACGTGGGGTGGTCATGGTAAACCTTCTTTCTTAGTTGGGTGTAGGGAGACGTGGTCAAGGGAGAAAAGGCTTGCAGCCAAAGGCCGGTGGTGGGCCGGCAGCGTGGGCGGCGGTGAGGAAGCCATCTACTTTGTCTCCTTCTTCATGGCGGAAGTACAGTTCGATGAGTCCTAGAAGCCCCCCGAGGACGGCCTCTCGTGCGGCGGATGTATTCAACAGCCGCATGGCTGCGGGTTGGTTTCCTTCGCGGATGGCTTCAAACAGCGCGATGGTCTCAAGCCAGCTTCCTTGGTCCGGTCGCGGAAAAGGTTTAGAAATCCCAGTCATCATCACTCGTTTCTTCAGCAGTACCAATGACATAGGAGGAACCAGATCCGGAGAAGAAGTCATGGTTCTCATCTGCTCCGGGGGCTAGGGCCGCGAGGATTTCTGGGTTCACTTCCGTTTCTTCGGGCGGGAAATAATCCGGGTAGCCCAAATTCATGAGTGCCTTATTGGCGTTATAGCGAACGAACACGGCTACATCATCCATGAGTCCCAAAGGCTCATATAGCTCGCCGGAATAGTCCAGCTCTAGTGCATAAAGCTCTTCGAGCAAAGAAATGGTGAAATCATGCATCTCCTTCTGCCGTAGCGGGGTCGTGGATTCCAGACCGCGCTGATATTTGTAACCCGAGTAGTAGCCGTGCACTGCCTTGTCACGCAGAATGAGGCGGATCATGTCTGCCGTATTTGTCAGGGTGGCGTGGACAGAAAAGTGCAAGGGAAGATAGAAACCCGCGTAGAGAAGCAGCGAGGAAAGCAACGTCGATGACACCTTGCGTTTGAGTGGATCCGGCCCAAAATAGTGCGCGAGAACTTTCTTGGCGCGTGCCTGGAGAAGGTCGTTATTCACCGCCCAGCGGTATGCTTCATCAATTTCCTTTGTACTGCTCAGGGTAGAAAACACTGAAGAGTATGAACGGGCATGGACTGACTGCATGAAGGCGATGTTGGTATACACGGCCTCCTCGTGTTCGGTGCGGGCATCTTGAATCTGACAGATTTCACCCACGGTGGCCTGGACAGTATCCAGGGTGGTGAGTCCCGTGAACACCCGCATGGTGAGGTTGCGTTCCTCGGGTGTCATCTTCTGCCACGCCGGGAGATCATTAGAAAGCGGGACCTTCTCTGGCAACCAAAAGTTGGCGGTTAGACGGTTCCACACTTCAAGATCCTTGTCATCGCTCACCCGGTTCCAATTGATGGCGCGGATGCGGGCTGAAGGATCATGCCGGTAGCTCGGCGGAGTAACTGAAATGCTGGTTAGTTCAGCACTATTCGATGTTGACGACATAGCTTCTTTCTTTCTGAGTGAATGGTTGTAGACAAGGGGGAGGACCGTGCTCCTACAAAGCACAGGAGACGCAGCCTTCGACCTCGGTTCCTTGGAGCGCGGATTGGCGTAAACGGATGTAGTAGAGGGTCTTGATTCCGGCTTTCCAGGCATAGATTTGTGCCTTGTTGATGTCCCGCGTGGTGGTATCAGCGGTAAAGAACAAGGTCAGGGAAAGCCCTTGGTCCACGTGTTGGGTGGCCATGGCGTAGGTGTCGATGATTTTTTCGTATCCCACTGCGTAGGAGTCATCGAAATACTCCAGGTTGTCGTTGGTCATTTCCGGCGCGGGGTAGTACACGCGCCCCAAGCGGCCTTCCTTGCGTATTTCAATTTTGGAGGCAATTGGGTGGATGGACGCGGTGGAGTCATTGATGTAGGAAATTGATCCAGTGGGTGGAACTGCCTGCAAGTAGGCGTTGTAGATGCCGTCTTGCATCACTTGATTCTTGAGCCGTAGCCAATCCTCGCGTTGAGGGATCTGCACGCCTGCTTCGTGGAAGAGCTGTTTTACGTGTTCAGTGGCTGGCGCCCAGTCTTGGTCGATGTATTTGTCAAAGTAGGCGCCAGTGGCATAGGTGGATTCTTCGAAGCCTGTGAATCGTTGACCTTTTTCAACCGCGAGTGCGTGGGATGCGCGGAGCGCATGATAGGTCACCGTGAGGAAATAGATATTTGTAAAGTCCAGTGCCTCGGCGCAGCCATAAGGAATACGCTGTGAAGCAAGGAAGCCGTGGAGATTCATTTGGCCCAGACCAATGGCATGCATGGAAGCATTTCCGTGAGCGATGGAGGGAACAGCTTCGATATTCGTCAGGTCTGAAACCTTCGTGAGGGCACGCACTGCGGTTTCGACGGTCTCCCCGAAGTCCGGCGATTCAAAAGCCTTCGCAATGTTGAGCGAACCTAGATTGCAGGAAATATCCTGGCCAACGGTGGTGTAGTCACCCGAAGCTCCGTAGGTCGATGGCGTGTTGACCTGGAGGATTTCGCTACACAGGTTGGACATATTGATATGTCCTTTGAGGGGATTAGCGCGGTTGACCGTATCCTCAAAGAGGATGTAGGGGTATCCGGATTCAAACTGAAGCTCAGCCAGCGTGGTGAAAAACTCGCGGGCCTTAATGGTCGTGTGAGAGATTCGCGGATTGGCAACCAGCTCGTCGTAGTACTCGGTGATGGACATGTCAGACATGGCTACGCCGTACTCGCGAGCGATGTCATACGGGCTAAAAAGATGCATGTCCTTGTTCTCTTTGGCCAGACGGAAGGTTATATCTGGAATAACAACCCCCAGCGAAAGAGTCTTGATGCGGACTTTCTCATCGGCATTTTCCCGCTTGGTATCCAGGAAGCGAAGAATATCTGGATGGTGCGCATGCAGGTAGACGGCTCCAGCGCCCTGCCGGGAGCCCAATTGGTTGGCATAGCTGAAGCTATCTTCGAGAATCTTCATGACTGGGACTACGCCGGAAGCCTGGTTCTCAATCTTTTTGATCGGGGCTCCGGATTCGCGCAGATTGCTCAGCAACAGGGCCACTCCACCACCGCGCTTTGATAGTTGCAGTGCAGAGTTCACGCAGCGGCCAATGCTCTCCAAATTGTCTTCGATTCGCAGGAGGAAGCAGGAGACCATTTCGCCGCGCTGGGCTTTGCCTGCGTTGAGAAAAGTAGGGGTGGCGGGCTGGAAGCGTCCGGTCATGATGTCATCCACCAGCTTTTCTGCGAGCTCTTCGTCGCCCTGTGCAAGGTATAAAGCTGTGGTGGCGACGCGTTCTTCGTAGCCTTCTAGGAATCGGGAGCCATCAAAGGTTTTCAGTGCATATGAAGTGAAGAACTTAAATGCGCCGAGGAAGGTGCGGAACTGATGCTTAACTCGATGTGCTCTGTCGTACATGGCGCACAGAAAGGCGTCATCATAAAGCTCAAGGAAATCCCGCTCGTAGTACTCGTTATCAACCAACCATTCCAAGCGTTGCTTGGTGGAATCGAACTGATGCATGCGGGGAGCGACATGGTGCGTGACATAGTCTTGTGCTGCCTGAATGTCCTTGTCAAACTGGATTTTTCCAGAAGCGTCGAACAAGTTCAGCTGCGCGTTGAGTGCGTGGTAGCTCTTGCGCTTGCCGACACCGCCGGCATTGTCTGCTGAAGCGGTGCGGGGCGTAGCGCCAATAGTCTGTGTGGGGGTGGCATCAAGAGGCCACATTGTGTTTTCCAATCTGTGTGATGCGGATGTGTTCTTCATCTTGTGGGGGATTAATGGGGTGTCATCGTTAGCTGCTTTTGCTGCTTCCAAAACTTCTGAAGGCCCTGCTTTACGGCGGCGATGTCCTTCTGGGTGCCGAGAAGCTCGAAGTGATACAGCTCCGGTACGTGGCACTTGGCGGAAATGATGCGTCCGGCGACGCAGTAAGCACTTCCGAAGTTGGTATTCCCTGAGGTAATAACGCCCCGGATAAAGGAGCGGTTGATTGGGTCATTGAGGAAGTCGATGACCTGTTTGGGGACTGCGCGTTTGAGCGAGCCGCCGCCGTAGGTGGGAACGATGAGTACGTACGGGTGTGAAACCTGGATCATCCCGGTTTTCTTGGGGCGCAGTGGAATGCGCACCGCGGGTCTATCTAAGCGTTCGACGAATCTTTTCGTGTTCTCTGAAACGCTGGAAAAGTACACCAAATCTGGTGAGTCTGACATGGCAATCCTGCTCATCCTGGCCTTAGCCATAAGTGGGGTAGGTGATATTCGAAAAGACTAACTACGCAATGCCGTAGTTGCAACTACGGTATAACGTAGTTTTGAAAAGGGCAGGTGAGAGCAGGATTAATGCAAAGGGGAATGTCTAAAGGTTGTGGTGTGCTACAAACACTGCGTCGGTAGCTGGGCGTCCAAGTACTACCCACTGAGTGCCGCCGGCCACCTGTATTTCGAGAGAATCTGAAAAGGGCGCTCCCTCGCGCGTGCTAAGAACAGCCCCAGTGACAATGCCGCGCTCTTCAAGGAACTTCAGCAGTTGTGGGTCGGAATCAGAAATGCGTTCCACGGTCACCTGCGATTGTGCACCGCTGTCGGTGAGGCGATGCGCACTGGGGATGGTGATCTGTCCATCAACCGTAGGGATAGGATCGCCGTGCGGATCCCTAGTGGGGTAATCAAGGAACTTATCCACACGTTCTATGAGCATGTCAGACACCGCGTGTTCGAGATTTTCGGCTTCATTATGGACTTCGTCCCAGGTGTAGCCCAATGCTTGAACCAAAAAAGACTCAAGCAATCGGTGACGGCGCACCATGACCAATGCGTACTGCCTGCCAAGTTCGGTTAACTCCACAGAGCCATAGGGCGTGTGTGACACGAGCCCTTGCTTCGCCATTTTGCGCACTGCATCGGAAACCGAGGAGAGCTTGAGTCCCAGCTGTTTCGCTATAAGCGTGGCGGTAACGGGCTCGGATGACCATTCCTTTAGCCCCCAGATAGCTTTCAAATAGTTCTGGGTACTGGTGGACAGCTCGGAAACAGACATGAGTAAATGTTAACCCAGCTTCCGTGTGCGCCTTTGGCGCTGTGGCCCAACGCTCATAGCGAACAGAGGCCAAGTTTGAGAGGAATGCCGGTAAGGTGGGGCCAGTTAAAGCATTCTTCACTTGAAGGAGAACCACTAATGTCTGAGAAGATTTCAATGAACTCGTCGTCTACGGGTATGAATCTGAGCGATAGCGTGTACGAGCGCCTGTTGCGCGAGCGCATTATCTTCCTGGGAACCCAGGTCGATGATGAGATTGCGAACAAGCTGTGCGCCCAGATCCTCCTGCTGTCCGCCGAGGACCCCACTCGCGACATTTCGCTCTACATCAACTCCCCGGGTGGCTCTGTCACTGCGGGCATGGCTATTTATGACACCATGAAGTACTCGCCGTGCGATATTGCCACGTACGGCATGGGCCTGGCTGCCTCCATGGGTCAGTTCCTGCTTTCCGGCGGCACCAAGGGCAAGCGCTACGCTCTGCCGCACGCGCGCATTATGATGCACCAGCCTTCCGCTGGTGTCGGTGGTACCGCTGCGGACATCGCCATCCAGGCTGAGCAATTTGCTCAGACCAAGCGGGAGATGGCGGAGCTCATTGCCGAGCACACCGGCCAGACCTTTGAGCAGATCACCAAGGACTCCGACCGTGACCGTTGGATGACCGCCCAACAGGCCAAGGACTACGGCATTGTTGACCACGTCATTGAGTCCGTTAACGGCCCGCTGAGCAACTAGGGAATAAGGAGAAAATCACTATGAATCAGTCCCAGATGCCAAGTTCCCGCTACGTTCTGCCGTCCTTCATTGAGCAGTCCGCACAGGGCACTAAGGAAACCAACCCGTACTCCAAGCTGTTTGAGGAGCGCATCATCTTCCTGGGCACCCAGGTCGATGACACCTCCGCTAACGACATCATGGCGCAGCTGCTGGTCCTGGAGTCCCAGGACCCAGACCGCGATATTACGATGTACATCAACTCCCCGGGCGGCTCCTTTACCGCGCTGATGGCCATCTATGACACCATGCGCTACGTCCGCCCGGACGTGCAGACCGTGTGCTTGGGCCAGGCCGCTTCGGCGGCAGCTGTGCTGCTTGCCGCCGGTGCGCCGGGCAAGCGTGCAGCTTTGCCGAACTCCCGCGTGCTCATTCACCAGCCGGCAACTCAGGGTACTCAGGGTCAGGTTTCTGATCTAGAGATCCAGGCCGCCGAGATTGAGCGCATGCGCAAGCTGATGGAAACCACCCTGTCTGAGCACACCGGTCGTACCGCTGAGCAGATCCGCATTGATACGGATCGCGATAAGATTCTGACCGCTCAGGAAGCCGTTGAATACGGCATCATCGATACGGTCTTTGATTACCGCAAGCTCAACGCTTAATTTGGAATAACTCATTCTAGGTAGCCCCTGCCGCTCAACCGAGTTCCGGTTGTGAGGCAGGGGCTTTCAGCATTGTGGGGCAGGGAAGGGGCAATGCCCGGTAATTCTTGCTGCACCCGAATGGGGTAAGTCTCTCTCGCAATATCTGCAGGTCGTTAGGTTTATTTCTATCGTGCGACACTAAACTTATAATGGTCGATTTGTGATTTAGACCTCTAAGTGGTCATATATTTTTATGGAGAAACACACATCCGACGCGGCGGCTCAGGCCGCTGCGCCCACGCCGCAGAGCGGCGAACGCACATTCTTTGGGCACCCTTGGGGATTGGCCAACCTCTTCGGCGTGGAAATGTGGGAGCGCTTTAGCTTCTATGGCATGCAAGCCCTTGTCTTGCTGTACATGTATTACGCCACTACCGATGGTGGCCTTGGCCTGGACCGAGCGGACGCGACGTCTATCGTGGGTGCCTACGGCGGCTTGGTCTACATGGCCTGCTTGTTGGCTTCTCTTGTTGCTGACCGTGTCTTAGGCGCAGAACGCACACTGTTTTACTCGGCTAGCATGGTGATGCTTGGCCACATTGCTTTGGCGTTTATTCCCGCAATAACTGGTTTGGCCATTGGCCTCGTTCTTATCGCCATCGGCTCCGGCGGTGTTAAGACCACCGCGCAGGTTGTGCTTGGTGCCATGTACAGTCGCGATGATCCGCGCCGCGATGGTGGCTTCTCCATCTTCTATATGGGCGTTAATATCGGCGCTCTCGTTGGTCCACTGCTCACCACTGCCCTGTGGGGCTGGCAGGGTTTCCACTGGGGCTTTGGTATCGCAGCAATCGGCATGGCGCTCGGCCTGATTCAATATTCGCTCATGCGCAAGACCACTATCAAAGACGCGGGGCATGAGGTTCCAAACCCAGCGAGCTTCAAGCAATTGCTTATGGGTGTGTTGGCAGTAGCGGCCATCATTGTGGTTATGGTTGTGGCACTGGCAACCGGCGCTATTCAGGTTGATTGGCTTTCCAATATTGTTACCGCGGTGGCACTTCTGGCTGCAGTTTATCTGTGGGTTCAGATGTATACCTCGAAGTTGGTAACCCGCGAAGAAAAGAACCGCCTGCTGGGCTTTATTCCGATGTTCATTTCCGGTGTTTTGTTCTTTGGTATCTTCCAGCAGCAGTTCACCGTTATGACGATTTACTCGGATGTGCGCTTGGACCGCCACGTATTTGGTTGGGAAATTCCTCCATCACTCGTCCAGTCCATTAATCCAGTCTTCATTGTTATTTTCTCCGCGGTCTTTGCAACGATGTGGACAAAGCTAGGGGATAGGCAGTGGTCCACCCCAGTAAAGTTTGGCGCTGCCAATATCGTCATCGGCATCTCCTTGTTTTTCTTCCTTCCTTTCTCGGGGGCGGAAGCGAACTCCACCCCGATGTATGTCATCATTTTCATTCTCTTCCTTTTCACCATGGCGGAACTCCTCCTTTCGCCGGTGGGCAATTCTCTAGCTACCAAGGTGGCGCCAGAGGCATTCCCATCCCGCATGATGGCGGTATGGATGATGGCCGTGGCAATGGGCACGTCCCTGGCTGGCTCTTTGGCTAGCTTCTACAACCCAGATGATGCAGGCGCGGAGAATACCTTCTTTATCTCCCTTGGCGTTGTATCTATCGTGTTGGGCGGTATATTGCTTGTCCTTAGCCGCTGGGTAGTAAGGAAGTTTTCTAGCTTCCGCTAAAGGGTGTTAAAAGAGCCCGAAATGGGAGGTGTGTCGATTCAAATGCGACATACCTCCCTTAGTGGTTTTTATCACTCAAGCTAAGCGGTGGGGGTAAAAGAATATAAGTATTCTAAGCAGGGCATTTCTAAGCCGGTGGAAACCCCAAAAGGCACGGTTCTATGCTGCGGTAGGTTAACTAAAGGTTAACCAAAGAAAACGTTAAAGAAAAGCAATTGTCTATGGTTCGGGGCTGGAGTATTCTGCATTTCGTCCGCGACGCGTGAAGGCGCCGTAGATACGTACCGTGTTCATCTTTTTCTTTCCAAGGGGCCAACGCTGTGACAGCGACTCTGATCATCCTCGGCATTGTGGTGGTTACCGCCCTTGCCTTTGACTTTACGAACGGATTTCATGACACTGCCAACGCGATGGCTACGTCCATTGCCACCGGTGCTTTGAAGCCATTTACTGCGGTGGCAATCTCCGCAGTCCTTAACCTGGTTGGTGCCTTCCTTTCGGTCAATGTTGCTGCGACCGTAGCGAAAGGCATTGTTAACCTCGATTCATATGATTTGTCCGGCGCCGCAGCAGACACTGACGGCCAGGCGCTGCTGATGGTGGTCTTTACTGGCCTTATCGGCGGCATTATTTGGAACCTTTTTACTTGGTTGCTGGGCATGCCATCGAGTTCTTCCCACGCGCTGTTTGGCGGCCTTATTGGTGCCGCCTTCGCCGCCATGGGTACGGCTGGCGTTGAGTGGTCTTCTATCGCTGGCAAGATCGTTATCCCGGCCGTTGCCTCGCCGATTATTGCGGCCCTAGTTTCCGCGTGTGCCACCTTCCTTATCTACTGGGTTACCAACACCATTCCGAATAAGGCTAAGAACGAGCACTTCCGCCATGGCCAGATTGTCACCGCTTGCTTGGTGTCGCTGGCACACGGTGCTGGCGATGCGCAGAAGACCATGGGCGTTATCTTCCTGGCGCTGGTTGCTTCCGGGCATGCGGTTGCTGACTCCCGCATCCCTACCTGGGTTATCGTCTGCTGTGCCGTAGCAATCGCAGCCGGCACCATGTCCGGTGGCTGGCGCGTTATCCGCACCCTGGGTAAGGGACTGGTGGAGATTGAGTCCCCGCAGGGTATGGCCGCTGAAGCTACCTCCGCGGCAATCATTTTGACCTCCGCTACCGGTGGTATGGCGCTGTCCACCACTCACGTGTCCACCGGTTCCATCTTGGGTACCGGCCTGGGACGTCGCGGTGCCGAGGTTCGCTGGGGTGTTGCGATGCGTATGGTTTCCGCGTGGCTTATCACCCTGCCCTGCGCTGCGTTTGTTGGCTTTGCTACGTGGTGGTTGGCACACGGTGTCTCCTCCTTTACTAACGTGGCAACTGGCGCCATCGTTGACTTTGTCTTGCTGCTGGCCATGGCCGGACTTATCGTCATCCGCTCCCGCATGAACCCAGTGGATGCCTCCAACGTGAACAACGATTGGGATCCAAACTCCGAGTCCGTGGATTCCTCCATGGGAGCTGAGTCCAACCGTCAGGAGCCGGTTGCTGCCGGCGCCGCCCCAGTTGCTGCAACCCAGGCGGAGGACACCTCCGCGCCGTCTACTGCTCAAGAGGAGCGCTAAACCATGACTGCTGCAGAAATCTTCCAGTCTCTTCTCCATGTTGCCGGCCTGGCATTGGTATTTGGCGCTGGCATTCCGCTCCTTTTCTCCCTGGGTATGCGTTGTATGACCGGTGACCCCATTCGTGATGACAACGGTGTTGTCGTAGGGGATACTCCGGCAAGCACTCAGATGAAGGTGCTTGGTTGGACCGTTTACGCAGTGCTAGCCGTAGTTATCCTCGTGGCCATCATGTGGATTGCTCGCGATACGCTGGACCATTACTTCGGCTTCGCGCCGTTCGGTGACCTCTAAGTTATTCCTCCCTTCCTGAGGGGGAAGTCAACCTTCCAAGTGATGCGTGGCACATTCTCCGAAAGTTAACAAAAGGTTAACTTTAAGCGACCTATGGGTTGCCTAACGGGGCTGTGTCACGTATATTCTTCTGTATCAGACAGAGAGAAAGCCACATGGAGGTGTGAGAAATGAACAAGATGCGTTCTTTGATGGACGGCATTGCTGATGCGTTCAAGGGCTCCACCACTGGTACCGGCCTGGACACCATTTCGGAAGCTCCGGTCCGTGCTTTGGTGGCAGAAACCCTGCTTGACGCTGATAAGACTCCTGCTACGACTAAAGACGTAGCAGAAGCGCTAGAAGTCGTCACCGGTCATGCACCGGATGAAGTTGAGATGCTCGACGCAGAACTCTTCCTGCTCGACTTCGACTGGCTGCAGTAAGCAGCTACTGAATGAAATCCCCACGAGGCCCCTTGCCGCATACTGTGCAGCAAGGGGCCTCGTGCTTTGCCGGACTCGGTGGACTTCGGTAAGCGCGGCTAATCGCGCGGCGGCAAGATGGCCTCCGGGGTTTCGGGCAGGAGTTGGCCGCCATCAATAATTAGGGTCTGGCCGGTAATAAAGCCTGCCTCTTCTGAGGCAAGGAAAGCCGCCGCATTGCCGATATCGCGTGGAGTGCCGAGACGATGCAATGGCACCGATCGCGTCATCTGATCGAGATACTCTTGGCCTTGGGCCTTGAGACCGTCAGTGAGGATATTGCCGGGAAGAACACTGTTGATGGTGATGCCATCGCGAGCGACTTCGAGCGCAGCTGAGCGCATAAATCCTTGTTGGGCGGATTTGAGGCGCCGTAGTGGGCCCAGCCAGGAAAGCCCGTGTGCGAGCCGGTGATGGACGTGGTAATTACGATGCGTCCATAGCGGCGTTCCTGGAGGTAGGGGAGTGCTTCCTGGACCACCTTAAAGGTGCCGTGGGTATTGATGGCAAACATGGCCTCCCACTGCTCATCGGTCATTTCTGCTAATGGGCAATTGGGAAAGACGCCGGCATTGGAACAGACGATGTCGAACCCGCCATGCGTGGCAACAACATGGCGGTACATTTCCTGTACAGAAGTACGGTCGGTGACATCCACATGAATCGCACTGGCACCTAGCTCTTTTGCGGTAGCGGTGGCGTGCTCTAGATTGACATCGGCAATGATGACAGAGGCGCCGGCCTCGCTAAGTGAAGCGGCAATGCCGCGGCCAATGCCGGAAGCACCGCCGGTGACAACGGCTACGTGGTCTGTGAGATCGAACATAATTCTCCTGTTCCTAACGGGGCGGAATGAAGGTCGTTTCACCTTTTAGCTTAGGTCGCAGGAGCAAGGAAAGTCGGGGAAATTCGCCACGCGGAAGGGAATGAATGAAGGGCCTGTCGGGTTGATTTACTAAGGTAGAAATAGATGAAGATTAAGCCGCTCGGAAGGGTAGAATCATCCTTCCATTTGTGGATAGCGGTACGAAAAGCGAGTGTGAAAGAACTTAATGGCACGTATGCAAGAAAGCGCTGACCTGCTCAAGTGCTCCTTTTGTGGCAAGAGTCAGAAACAGGTGAAAAAACTCATCGCCGGCGGCGGTGTCTACATCTGTGACGAGTGCATCGAGCTATGCAATGAAATCATCGAAGAGGAACTGGGCCAAGAACAGGCGCAGGAATCCTCCGACGCGGAGGTGCGCCTGCCTCGGCCCTCGCAGATTTCTGCCTTCCTGGATAAATACGTCATTGGCCAAGACAAAGCCAAGCGCGTGCTATCTGTGGCGGTCTACAACCACTACAAGCGCATCAAGGCGGAAGAGTCTGCCGCGTTGGAAGCACGGCGCAAAAAGGCCGAGGGCGATGAGGTGGAGATCTCTAAGTCCAATATCTTGATGTTGGGACCTACTGGTTCCGGAAAGACCTACTTGGCACAGACCTTGGCCCGGCTTCTCGACGTCCCCTTTGCCATCGCCGATGCCACTAGCCTCACCGAGGCCGGCTACGTGGGTGAAGACGTGGAAAATATCCTGTTAAAGCTGCTGCAAGCCGCAGACTTTGATGTGGAGCGTGCCCAGCGCGGCATCATTTACGTCGACGAAGTGGACAAGATTTCCCGCAAGTCCGAGAATCCGTCCATCACCCGCGATGTCTCCGGTGAGGGTGTTCAGCAGGCCTTGCTGAAGATCCTGGAAGGTACCGTGGCGGCCATTCCACCGCAGGGTGGGCGCAAGCACCCGAATCAGGAGTTCATCCAGCTAGACACCTCGAATATCTTGTTCATCGTTGCCGGCGCATTCGCTGGGCTCGACCAGGTTATTGCGGATCGAGTGGGCAAAAAGGGCGTGGGCTTTGGCGCCAACTTGGATACCAAGGATGAGCGCGAAAAGGTCGACCTCTTTTCCCAGGTACGCCCTGAGGACCTTGTGAAGTTTGGCCTGATTCCAGAATTCATCGGGCGCCTGCCCGTCGTGGCCACGGTGGATAACTTGGACCGTGAATCCTTGGTCAAAGTGCTTACCGAGCCAAAGAACTCCTTGGTCAAGCAGTACAGTCGCCTATTTGAGATGGATGACTGCGAATTGGAATTCGAGCCGGCGGCGTTGGATGCCATCGCAGAGCTTGCCTTGGAGCGTAAGACAGGTGCACGTGGCCTGCGCGCCATCATGGAAGAGCTGCTGGTGCCAGTTATGTATGATCTGCCGGACCGCGAGGATATCGCCGCGGTACATATCACCCCAGAGTGCGTGACAGAGGGCGCGGAGCCGCAGTTTAGCTATAAGGACGAGGCGAAGGAATCTGCCTAAGCGCCTGCCGGCGCGACTACTCCTCGCTGTAAATATCCTGTGGTGAGGCCTCGTCTCCCTCTTTCGTATCGAACGAGGATGAGGTGAGGTAGGACTCGTGGCCCGAGTCCGGAATATTGGCGGTCAAAAACGCCAGCACAGCATCGACGGTAAGCCTATGCATACCATCGATATTTTCTTGGGTATTGAAGTTCACGCCCAGCATGTTTTCCACCATCACCTGGTTGGTTACGCGGTAGACGGTCAACGAGGAAATCAGGGTGAAAATGTCATTGGCGGAAATACCTGGGCGGAAAGCACCGGCGTCTTGGCCCAAGAGCAGCAGGCGGTCGAGGTGGAGGGCGACTCCGGCGACGTCGGCAATAGCTTGCTGAGCTGGATCCACAATCTGCTGATTGCTCTCCCATACCAGCATGCGAATAGCATCCGGGTTGGCCACGCGTTCGCGGAAGAGCCAATCCACCAACTTGCGCACGCCCTCGACCGGAACCGCGGTATCGATTTCCAGAGCGTCCTGCGGCGGATTAAGGCGCTGCGCGGCCGTGCTGAGTGCACGTAGGTACAAGCCCTTTTTATCGCCAAAGTGGTAGTGGATCATGCGCTTGGACATGCCCGATTCTTGGGCGATGGTCTCCAGCTTGGTTTCTGCGAAACCACTGCGGGAAAAGTGCTTGATCGCTACGTCCACCACGGAGTCAATGCTGACGGATTCCGCGT
Source organism: Corynebacterium sp. LaCa54 (assembly GCF_046717495.1). Classification (NCBI taxonomy): domain Bacteria; kingdom Bacillati; phylum Actinomycetota; class Actinomycetes; order Mycobacteriales; family Corynebacteriaceae; genus Corynebacterium; species Corynebacterium sp. LaCa54. Next base: position 1,910,473 of record NZ_CP177115.1, on the reverse strand, counting down.
GGGCAGCGTGAGGAGAATCCGCCTGGCCTGCATCCTGCAGTGCATCAGTATTCTCAGTGCTCATGGCGTAAGTCCTTAATCCTTGCGGCGCAGCGGTGGCGCGGTCAACTGATATCTAATAGTGCGGGAGTAGATAGGCCCCATGCAATCTGTGTGCGTGGCGTGGGGGAGAGCCCCGCTTTTCCTTTTCCCATCATGCCCGATTAGACACCCGTTGCGGGAGCTTCTTACCCATTGGGGGCGTTAATTTGGAGGTAAATGGGGGTAATTTAGCGCAACCTCAGCGAATATCCCCTCCAAAAGAGGGGGCCAGATTCACAGCGCGAGAGGCGGCGGTGGGGCTAAGCTCGGGGATGGGTACATTCCGTGGCGGTGCGAGCAGCCTGGCTCGCGTGTGCCGCCCTTGACGCAGCCATTGAGGAGGCTTTTAACCATGACTCAGCCCGTCAAAATCACTGTCACCGGTGCCGCTGGCAATATCGCTTATTCGCTGCTGTGGCGCATCGCTGCCGGCGATGTTTATGGCAAGGACACCCCGGTAGATCTGGCGCTGCTGGAAATCCCCGCCGCGGTGGGCAAGGCTCAGGGCGTGGCCATGGAGCTCAATGACTCCGCCCTGCCGTTGGTCAACTCGATTACGGTAACTGATGACCTAAAGGAGGCCTTTGAAAACACCTCTGCTGCCTTCCTCGTAGGCGCGCGCCCGCGCAGCAAGGGTATGGAGCGTGCGGATCTGCTGGAAGCCAATGGTGCCATCTTCACCAAGCAAGGCAAGGCCATCAATGACTATGCCGCGCGCGATGTCCGCGTGCTTGTGGTGGGCAACCCAGCAAATACCAATGCTCTCATCGCTGCGAAAAATGCCCCGGATGTGGACGATTCTCAGTTCAATGCTCTGATGCGCTTGGACCACAACCGCACCTTGAGCCAGCTAGCGCTGAAAAGCAGCAAGTCCACCAATGATTTCACCAAGGTGGCAGTCTGGGGCAATCACTCTGCAAGCCAGTTCCCGGACATCACCTTTTCCAATGCCGAGGTGGACCAGGATTGGTACCGCGAAGAGATGATCCCCAAGGTAGCGAAGCGCGGTGCCGAGATTATTGAGGTGCGTGGCAGCTCCTCGGCCGCATCGGCGGCGTCGGCAGCTGTGGACCACATGCATGACTGGATTCATGGCACTGAGGATTGGCGCACCGCGGCGGTGCCCTCGGACGGTTCCTACGGCGTCGACAAGGGCCTTATCTGTGGATTCCCCACCATCTGCCGTGATGGAAAATGGGAGATCGTGCAGGGGCTGGAGCTTAGCGAGTTCCAAAAAGAGCGCATTGCAGCGTCTGTGGCCGAGCTGCGTGAGGAGCGCGAAGCCGTAGCAGACCTGCTCTAAAACCCACTAGGTGCGCACCACATACTCGGTGTGCACCCTGCCTAGATGAGCCGGTTGACGTGCAAGGTAGAATCGGCCAGGTGACTGAGCAAAATAATGAGCAATTAGTTGGTACCAACCGCGCTGATGCGCTGCCTAAGTCTTGGGAGCCGCAGGCCGTAGAAAAGGACCTCTATGAGGGCTGGGTAGAAAAGGGCTACTTCACCCCGGATGCCCATTCGGAGGCCGAGCCTTATTCCATCGTGCTGCCGCCGCCGAATGTGACCGGTCAGCTGCATATGGGCCACGCTTTGGACCACACGCTGATTGATTCCATTATCCGCCGCAAGCGTATGCAAGGCTACGCCACGCTGTGGTTGCCAGGAGCCGACCACGCTGGCATTGCTACCCAGACCAAGGTCGAAGCCAAACTCAAGGAAACCGAGGGCAAAAAGCGCTGGGACTACGAGCGCGAAGAGTTCATTGACAAGGTCTGGGAGTGGAAAGAACAGTACGGTGGCACCATCCAGAACCAGATGCGTGCCATTGGTGACTCCGTAGATTGGTCTCGCGAGCGTTTCACCTTGGACGATGGCCTCTCGCGCGCCGTGCAGACCATTTTTAAGAACCTTTATGATGAGGGCATGATTTACCAGGCTAACCGTCTGGTCAACTGGTCGCCGGTGCTGGAGACCGCCGTCTCTGATATCGAGGTTGTCTACAAGGACGTCGAGGGCGAGCTGGTTTCCATTCGCTATGGCTCGCTTAATGATGATGAACCGCACCTCATCGTGGCCACCACCCGTGTAGAGACCATGCTGGGTGACGTTGCCATTGCCGTTCACCCAGACGATGAGCGCTATGCTGATCTTGTGGGCAAGGAGCTGCCGCACCCATTCCGCGATGACCTCAAGCTCAAGATCATCGCTGACGATTACGTCGATATGGAGTTTGGTACCGGCGCGGTGAAAATCACCCCGGCACACGATCCGAATGACTACGCGATGGGCACCCGCCACAACTTGGACATGCCTACCGTCATGGATACCACTGGCCACATTGCCAATACTGGCACCCGCTTCGACGGCCTGACCCGCGAAGAAGCCCGTGTGGAAATCCGCGAGGCGCTGCGTGAGCAGGGCCGTATTGTCAAGGAAATCCGTCCTTATGTTCACTCCGTGGGACACTCCGAGCGCTCTGGGGAACCCATCGAGCCGCGCCTGTCCCTGCAGTGGTTCGTAGACGTATCAAAGATGGCCAAGGACTCTGGTGCTGCTGTGCGCGAGGGAGATACCACCTTACATCCGCAGTCGCTGGAGCCGCGCTACTTTGAGTGGGTCGATGATATGCACGATTGGTGCATCTCTCGGCAGCTGTGGTGGGGTCACCGCATTCCTATTTGGTACGGGCCGGAAGGCGAAGATGGCCAGCGAGACATCGTCTGCGTCGGCCCCGATGAAGAGCCCCCAGCAGGCTACGAGCAGGATCCTGATGTGCTGGATACGTGGTTCTCCTCCGCGCTGTGGCCATTTTCCACCCTCGGCTGGCCGGACAAGACCCCGGATCTGGAGAAGTTCTATCCTACCAACGTGCTGGTCACCGCCTATGACATTTTGTTCTTCTGGGTAGCCCGCATGATGATGTTCGGTACTTTCGCTGGCGCTCATACCCCAGAGCTTTTGGGGGAGGGCACCGATGGTCGACCGCAGGTTCCATTTAAGGATCTTTACCTGCACGGCTTGGTTCGCGATGAGCAGGGCCGCAAGATGTCTAAGTCTTTGGGCAACGGCATTGACCCGATGGATTGGGTGCGTGACTACGGCGCAGACGCCCTGCGCTTTACCCTTGCTCGCGGTGCCAACCCGGGTGTGGACCTGCCTTTGGGCTCTGATGCTGCAGCGGCCGCCCGTAACTTCGCCACCAAGCTTTTCAACGCCACCAAGTTTGCCCTCATGAATGGCGCCGGCGTAGCAACGTTGCCCAACCGCGACGAGCTTAGCGACGCCGACCGGTGGATCCTCGACCGCGCCGAAGAGGTCCGCGCCAAGGTGGATGCATACCTGGATGATTACCAGTTCGCTAAAGCAAACGAGCTGCTCTACCACTTCACTTGGGACGAGCTGTGTGACTGGTACCTGGAGATTGCAAAGACCCAGATCCCGCGGGATGGTGTCAGTGAACAGGGCCGCAATACCCAGATTGTCCTGGGACGCGTCCTAGACGTTGTCCTGCGCCTGCTGCACCCAACCATGCCTTTCGTGACCGAGGTGCTTTGGAAGGCTTTGACCGGCGGCGAGTCTATCGTCGTGGCACCGTGGCCCACCGTTGCCGATACCAATGGTGGCGCTACCAAGGATGAGGTGGCCGCCCGTCGCATTGCAGACGCGGATAAGCTCATTACCGAGCTGCGCCGCTTCCGCTCTGACCAGGGGGTCAAGCCTTCTCAGAAGGTCCCGGGCCGCCTCGACTTTGCCGCTGCTGACTTGTCGAACCAGGAAGAGCTGGTGCGCAACCTGGCTAATACCACCGCTCCGGCCGAAGACTTCGATCCTTCCGCCTCCATTGAGGTACGCCTTTCCCAGGCCACCGTGGAGGTCACCCTAGATACCCACGGCGCTGTAGACGTGGAGGCTGAGCGCAAGCGCTTAGAGAAGGACTTGGCCAAAGCCAATAAGGAATTGGAGCAAACCGGCAAGAAGCTTGGCAATGAGAACTTCCTGTCCAAGGCGCCGGAAGAAGTGGTTAATAAAATTAAGCAGCGCCAGCAGATCGCTCGCGAAGAGGTTGAACGCATTACCAGCCGTTTGGAAGGCCTGAAGTAGTGGCGGAAAAGGACAAGGGCACAGAGGATTTTGAGATCGTCGATGCCCTCAAAGAAGGAACCGACGGCGGTCCGGTGGAAATCACCGAGTCCGGCCTGACGCTCAATCTGGGCATGGGCGGCGAGGATGAGTACAACGAGGCCGCCCCACAGGAGGTTTCCGCCGCGGAGCTACGCGCCCTCGCGGAGGTTGAAGAAGAACTCAATGAGCGGTGGCCCGAAACCAAGATTGAGCCTTCCCTCGATCGCATCGAGCTGCTTATGGATCTGCTCGGTCACCCGGAGCGTTCTTTTGATGTCATCCACATCGCTGGCACCAATGGTAAGTCCTCTACCGCACGCATGGTTGATTCGCTCCTGCGTGCCTTCCACCGCCGAGTGGGCTTGGTAACTAGCCCACACCTGCAGCGCGTTACTGAGCGCATCGGCATCGATGGCCAGCCCATTCACCCGCGCGATTATGTGCGTATTTGGCACGAGATCAAGCCGTTTGTGGAAATGGTCGATGCCCAATCGGACGTGCCTATGTCTAAGTTCGAGGTCCTTGTCGGCCTGTCCTATGCTGCGTTTGCCGACGCCCCCGTAGATGTCGCTGTCGTCGAAGTCGGACTCGGCGGACGTTGGGACGCCACCAATGTGGTCACTGCAGACGTCTCCGTCATCACCCCAGTGGGCATGGACCATACGGATTATTTGGGCGATACGATCACCGAAATCGCAGGTGAAAAAGCTGGCATTATTAAGCCGCGCGAGGATGCCGATGATCCGTTGACCCCGAATGAAAATATTGTGGTTATCGCGGAACAGGACCCAGAAGCCATGCGCGTCATCTTGCAGCAGGCCGTCGATGTCGAGGCGGGCGTGGCCCGCTCCGGTTCCGAATTTGCGGCCCTCGAATCCCGCATTGCCGTTGGCGGCCAGCAGGTGAATATCCAAGGCCTCGGCGGCCTGTATGAGGACATTTTCCTTCCCCTCCATGGCGAGCACCAAGCCAAGAACGCTGCCGTGGCCCTTGCAGCGGTGGAGGCCTTCTTTGGGGCTTCGGCCGGCCACCCATTGGACGTTGCTACCGTGCGCAATGGCTTCGCCCAGGCGATTTCGCCCGGCCGCCTCGAGCGCGTACGTACCTCCCCCACGACGTTTATTGATGCCGCGCATAACCCCCACGGTGCCAAGGCTTTAGGCGCAGCGTTGGACCGCGATTTCGACTTCGCCCGCCTCATCGGTGTGTTGTCCATCTTTGCGGATAAGGACGCAACTGGCATTCTCACCGCGTTGGAGCCGTATCTGACCGAGGTAGTCATTACCCAAAACTCCTCGCCGCGGGCTCTCGACGCTTATGAATTGGCCGAGACTGCTCGCGATATTTACGGCGAGGAACGCGTCCACGTTGCCGAGGATCTTCCCGGCGCTTATGCCCAAGCCGTTGAACTTGCTGAAGACGCGGAGGTGCAATCCGGCTCTGGCATTATCATCACCGGCTCGGTCGTCACTGCCGGTGACGCCCGCGCGATGTTTGGAAAGGAACCTGCATGAGCCGCGACAATCACCACCCAGGCGGAGAGCGCCAACCCCGCCCGCCCCGCAGCAGCCGTGCCCGCGGCCGCGAGGAACATATCCCTGAAAGCGAGATCGGACCCCTAGGCATGGGCCAAGCCCCAGTCAAGGACCCACTTAAAAGCTTCAACGGGATGGTCATTGCCAGCTCCCTGACCATGGAGGCGCTCGCCCTATCCTTCGCACTGCCGATGCTGTACAAGCTGTATGACGGCACCCTGTGGACGCCTTTTAACTATTGCTTTGTCCTTGCCGCCATTGTCTTTCACCTAGTGATGATCGCGTTCATGAATAAGAAGTGGGCGCTAACCGTCATCGTGTGGGTGCAGCTGCTGTGCGTCATCTTGGGCTTTATGGTCCACTGGGCCGTAGCCGCCATCTTCATCATCTTCGGCTTGGAGTGGCTCCTGGCCGTTTACCTGCGCAGTAACCTCATCGCCCGCATGAAGCGTGGCTACCTCACCACGCAGCACCTCAACGAGAAATAGCACGGTAGCCTTGACGGCCTTCGGCGAGTGGCCAAGACGCGATAGACTGGCGGCCATGCGCACTCTCTATCTCGTCCTTGCCGCACTCGCTTGTGTTGCCGCAGTGGTAGCCCGTGCCGCTACGGGAACGCCGTGGCTACCGCTAGTCGCCCTCATTATTGGCGGCGTTTTTCTGGTTTTGGCCCTGCGGAGCAACTTCGAACCGGCCAAAGAAGCCACCTTCGAGGATTTGGATAAGGAACAGCGAGCGGAGCTGCAACGCCTGTTGGCTAATGGACAGTTTGGCGCCGCAGTAGGCCAGGTACGCCTGTGGTTCAGGGGGACTTCGCAGGGGCGCGCCGAAGAGATAGTTAAACAACTCGCATAGCCCTGGACCCCACACTTTTACCCCAAAGGAATACCCCAGCGCGCGACGCAGTCGGGTGGTTTCGGTACAGTGTGGGGCATGACTGAACGTACACTGATTCTCATCAAGCCGGACGGCGTAAAGAACGGCCACGTAGGCGAAATCATCTCCCGAATCGAGCGCAAGGGCCTGAAGCTGGCCGAACTCGATCTGCGCGTTGCTGACCGCGAGACCGCGGAGAAGCACTACGAGGAGCACAAGGATAAGCCATTCTTCGGTGACCTCGTCGAGTTCATCACCTCCGCACCGCTTATCGCTGGTGTTGTCGAGGGCGAGCGTGCCATCGAGGCATGGCGTCAGCTGGCCGGTGGCACCGACCCAGTTTCCAAGGCCACCCCGGGCACCATCCGCGGCGACTTCGCTCTGACCGTTGGCGAGAACATCGTGCACGGCTCTGACTCCCCAGAGTCCGCAGAGCGCGAAATCGCTATCTGGTTCCCGAACCTTTAAAGCCTTTATAGCGTTTCGTACGCACTTAAGCCCGAGCCACCGGCTCGGGCTTTATTCATAGCGTCACCTGGTCCCTCGTTATATGGGCAGCGAGCAGGAGCACAACACGCCTACACTGGTGCGGCTAAGAACTATTTTCAACAAGACGTAGGGAGGCGCATATGCGCGGCTACGCGGTCGTAGACATTGAGACCACCGGATTTTCCTATAAGCACGGGCACCGCATCGTTGAAATTGGCGTCGTGGAGCTATCGCCGGAAGGAGCAGTGCAGGATTCCTGGGAAACGCTCATTAACCCGCAACGCCATATCGCGGCCACGGAAATTCATGGCATTTCCGCCTCTGATGTTCTAGGCGCGCCCACCTTTGCGCAAGTAGCGGACAAGCTGGCTAATTCTCTCGAAGACCGCATATTCGTTGCTCACAATGCGGGATTCGATCGGACCTTTATTCAGTCCGAGCTGCTGGCTTGTCGCGCCTGTTCTGAAGAGGCGTTGCCGGCGATCGATACGGCCGTATTGGCACGCAGGTATCTTGGTCTTCCCAAGGTGAAGCTGGGGGATTGCTGCGCCCATCTGGGAATTCATAATGAGTTGGCACACTCCGCATTGGCGGATGCGATGGCCACGGCGCAACTATTCCAGCATTTCCTGGCCAATACCCCGGCAGCCCAAGAGAACTATATGAGTGAGCGATTGGCTGAGCAACAGCTGTATCGCAGCCTGGCACCCCACCCGGGTTGGGTGGAGCCGGCACTTCTCAGCCGCGCAGCTGCGGAATCCGCCAAGCAAGCGGCACAGTACGGCGGCTGGTTCGCCGGGCTCGTCGCACAACGTGAGACGCCATCGAATACGGCTGCGGAAGACTATTTCAAGCTTCTCGATGCCGCCTTGCTCGACCGCCGCCTCTCCGCCACCGAGCAAACCCAATTGCTGGCCTTTGCTCAAGCACATGGGCTCGATGAAGATGGTCTGCGCGAGCTGCATGAAGCCTATATCACGCTGCTGATTGAAGAAGCCTGGGCTGATGGTGTTGTCACGGCTGAGGAACGCGACATCCTGGCTTCTGTCGGCCGCGCCTTGGGGATCCCGGCTTCTGATATCGAGGCTGCCGTAGACCCCGACACCGCTCCACAGGCAGAAGGTCGGCATGGTGCCCCTAGTGAAGAGGCGCCGCAAGGTTCTGAAAAGGCCGGCAGTATTGGCGGACTCGCCAGCATGGGCGGCATTGTGGTGAGCGCTGGCGAGCGAGTAACCATTACCGGAGCTAAGGCCTACTCGACTGCGGAATGGGAAGAGTATTTTGCCGCGCACGGCGTGGAGATTGGCGGCCTAGCCAAAAAGACCAAGGTGCTCATCGCCGGTGACCCGGACTCGCAATCGGGCAAAGCCAAGAAAGCGAAGCAGTATGGCATTCCCATCGTTGCGGAAGACGTCGCCCGTGAGGTCATTCACTTCGCAGACTAGGACTGGAGCTCTCCTAATCGAAGGAGAGTAATTGGCGCAGCGTGCTGAAGGCTTCCTTTTGCACTCGATGGGTAACGGTACGGCCCGATTGCTGCTTGATTAAAAGGCCGGATTCCCTCAACTTGCCGAGGTGATGAGATACCGTCGGTTGGCTAAGCCCGGAGAGCTCGGTCAACTGCGTAACACTCATCGGGCCGCAGCCCTCATCACACAATATGGACAGCAGGCGAAGCCGGGCTGGGTCAGCAAGTACTTTAAATTGCTGGGAAAAGCGCAAGGAATCGCTCTGGCTGAGCGGGCCACTGCTCAGGGAGCAGCACTGCCCGTCGGGGGTGTTATCAGCATTGCTAGGGGAGGAGTCCATGCACACAGTATAAGGAGGCTGCTTCCTACTCCGTTATATTGACGAGTATCAATATGGGTGATTAAAGTACTGCCTTGAAATGTGAATTCCTCGTCGCGCAAGGAGAGCTATGGCCATTCCGCAAAGCCCAAAATTGTCATTTCTCGATAGATTCCTGCCCGTCTGGATCATCATGGCCATGGCTGTGGGGCTATTGATCGGCCACTTCCTGCCAGGTATTGGAGAAGCACTATCTGCCCTAGAGGTAGGCGGTATTTCTCTTCCGATTGCACTGGGTCTGCTAGTCATGATGTATCCGCCTCTGGCTAAGGTCCGCTACGAAAAGACCCGAGACATTGCTGCCGACGGCCGATTGATGGTGGTATCGATTGTGTTGAACTGGCTGGTGGGACCTGCATTGATGTTCACCCTGGCGTGGATATTTCTTGCCGACCAGCCCGAGCTGCGAACCGGCCTGATTATCGTTGGGTTAGCCCGCTGTATCGCAATGGTCCTGGTGTGGTCCGATCTCTCCTGCGCCGACCGCGAGGCCACCGCTGTTCTCGTGGCTATTAATTCCGTTTTCCAAGTAGCTATGTTTGGCGTTATGGGCTGGTTTTACCTGCAGGTTCTTCCTGGTTGGCTAGGCCTGGATACCACCTCTGCTGATTTTTCTTTCTGGTCCATCGTCACGGCGGTTCTCGTATTTTTGGGAGTGCCACTGCTGCTTGGTGTCCTCTCACGGGTCTGGGGTGAGAAAGCCAAAGGCCGCGAATGGTTTGAAAACCGCTTCCTTCCGGCAGTATCTCCCTTGGCGATGATCGGCTTGCTATATACCATTGTGTTGCTATTCTCCCTCCAAGGAGAACAGTTGGTAGCGCAGCCCACGGCGGTGATCAAGGTTGCGATTCCGTTGGTCATTTACTTTGTTGGAATGTTTTTCCTAGCTTTGGGTGTGGCAAAGGTCGTGGGAATGAACTACGCGCAATCCGCTTCCGTAGCGTTTACCGCAGCAGGCAATAATTTCGAATTAGCCATCGCGGTTTCCATTGGCACTTTTGGCGCTGCTTCCGCGCAGGCTCTAGCCGGCACCATCGGACCTCTCATTGAGATTCCGGTGCTCGTCGGGCTCGTGTACGTGATGCTCTGGATAGGGCCGAAGCTATTTCCAGGAGATACAAGCTTGCCGCGTTAACGCTTGCCCAATTGGTAGAGGCAACGAACCCCGGTCGGCGTGACGGTGTTTTTCCAGTCCCTTGGTGCAGAGCGCAAGGCGATGCGGTCAAGTTTTACTAGGCCCGCCTGTGCCAATTCATCAAGATGCTCACACACTAGGTCGAGATCGACCTGCATGAATTTGGACAGAGCCCTAGCGGAGACTGTATTTCCTTGCACCGCGCCGGCGGCTATGAGGGCGGTGAGGGTGTCCACGTGGGCGTCGGCAAGCTCTAGGCGAGCCTCGGTTACTCCTTCAAGCGGATCCTTTTCCAGGATCTTGTTAATGCGCCGCCGGCCAATCCGAAAGGATTGAGAAAACATTGCCCACAGCCCCAAAGGCAAGCCGCACGCCCACCACGCCCCTGACAGGACACCGGCAATGGGCGGGGCAAGTTCTACCTCCGGCACCAGCCCGGCTGCACTCAGTGGCGCCATGGCCAGCGGCGCGGCGATGGGGATAAGCGGGGCGATATAGGCAATGGTGGGATAGTCGCCCTCGCGATACTCCTCCCGCGCGGCGTTGATGCCGCGTGGGTAGTTGCGGATGAGGTGCACTAACCCCAGCACCGCAAAGATGGCAAAAATACCGGCTCCTACCAGCATATAATCCACACCGGTGTTGGCGAATCCAATGGCAAAGCCGGCCGGTACGCCGAAGTAAAGCGCCGAGCGTACAGGGATTTCATTGCGCTGCCGATACTGCGCCAGCTCGCGGGCGGGGATTCGTGCTAGTTCTGCCACCCTGTCAACATAACACCGCCTGCCAGCCTGGCTGCGTTTCTGTGACACAATGGTAATGAGCGCGTACGAGACGCGTAATAACTTAATACCCACAAACTTTTACAGCGCGCTAAATGCCTCGCGCGGCGGCGGTACAGTCCATGGCTGTGCCTGCGCCCGAGATAGCGCCTGAAACAGACGATGTACAGGAGTAAGCCCGAACATGGTGGCACAGAACTCTCAAGAAACAACTGAAAACCTCAAGGCGGCGGCGTCTTTGGCCCAGAACTTGGATCGCGGCCAGTTAAAAGACAAGGTCCGCGTTTATGCCCTTGCCAAACAGCTGGGGCTTGCCTCGCGCGATCTGGTGGCGCAGCTGAAAGAGATGGGGCTAAAAAAGAGCGCGCAAAGCTCCCTCACCCGTGAGGAAGCAGGCCAGGTGCTCGATGCTGTGGCTAAAGCCGCGGCGCTTGGCGATGCCCCCTCTGGCAATACCAGCGAAGCCTCCACCGCCGCACCGGACGCGGAGTCCGAAGACAAGGCTGCTGTACAGCCGGAAGATAATTCAGGCGAGGAGCCCGAGAAGAAGCCGACGAAGAAGCGCGCTAAGCGCGCACGCAAGGCCACTCGCAAATCCGCAGCCCCAGTGTCCGAAGAGTCGGCCGAGACCGACGCAGCGGGGGAGCAGCCCACAGAAAACGAAGAACGCTTGCGCCACCGCGTGCGCAAGAACGTGGATAATGAGATCTCCCAAATCGAAGACAAGGTAGAAGAGTCACTCGCCAAGGCCGCAGCCGATACCGACTCAGCTGCCGAAGACGCCGCAGCGGCGGAATCCGCGGATGAGGTGGAAGAAGCGCCGGCGAGTGCACTCGATAACGGCACAGTTGATGCGGCGAAGCTGCACGAAGCGCTTGCGGAGGCCGGCGAGGATTTCGAGGATGACTACTACGCCCCGCACATTGTCCCGCGCGCTGAATCTGAGGAAGAATCCGGGCACTATGACTTTGCGCCGATCTTTATGGCCCCACAGCAAGATGATGCAGCGGCCTTCGCACTAGTTGCAGACGCTGCGGAGGAAGATTTCTTCGGCGATGACTCCGAAAGCGACGATGTTGCCGAGGAAGTGAGTGAGCAGCCGGGCTCCGGCCGTGGTTCTGGTAAATCCGAGGCTCGTCGTCGAGGTCGCCGCGGCGCCTCCCGCGGACGCGGCGCTAGCTCGAACCGTGAGGATCAGGCTACCGAGCCCGAATACATTGACGAGCCGAAGGCCATCCGTGGCTCCACGCGCATCGAGGCCCAAAAGCGCCGCCGCGCGGAACTGCGCGCAAAGGGCCGCACCCGCCAGCACATTGTTTCCCAGGCAGAGTTTCTTGCCCGCCGCGAAGCCGTGGAGCGCACCATGGTGGTGCGCGATAAGGAGCGCGAGGATGGTGCCGGAATCATCACGCAGGTGGGCGTGCTAGAAGATGACCTGCTGGTCGAGCACTTCGTTACCACCGAGTCCCAGGCTTCGCTGATTGGCAATATTTACCTAGGACGCGTCCAAAACGTCCTGCCGTCGATGGAGGCGGCCTTCGTAGATATCGGACAGGGCCGAAATGGCGTGCTCTACGCCGGTGAAATCGATTGGCGCAAGACCAAGCTGCATGGGCGCGCCCGCAAGGTAGAAAACGCCCTGAAGTCCGGCGATCAGGTATTGGTTCAGGTGGCCAAGGATCCAATTGGTCATAAGGGCGCGCGTCTGACCACCCAGATTTCCCTTGCCGGCCGCTACCTGGTCTATGTGCCAGGCGGCCGCAGCGCGGGCATTTCCCGCAAGTTGCCCGCCCCGGAGCGCAAGCGCTTGAAGGATATCCTGGGCCGCGTGGTGCCGGGCGATGGGGGAGCGATTATCCGCACCGCTGCCGAAAATGTCTCGGAAGAGGCGATCGCTACCGACGTCAATCGCCTGCACAGCCGGTGGGAGGACATCATCGCCCACGCCAAGAAGGAAAAGTCTTCCAAGGGCGCTAAGCCGGTGACCATGTACGAAGAGCCGAACATGCTCATCAAAGTGGTGCGCGATCTCTTCAACGAGGACTTCACCGAGCTCGTCGTCGATGGCAAGCGTTCGTTCAATACCGTCCGCGCCTACGTCGATTCCATGGCGCCTGACCTTGCGGATCGCGTGGTGCGCTTCCGCGCTAAGGACCACGGCGGGCAGGATGCCTTTGAGGTCCACCGCATTGACGAGCAGCTGCATAAGGCCCTCTCGCGCAAGGTATGGCTGCCATCCGGCGGCACGCTGGTGATTGACCGCACCGAAGCCATGACCGTCATCGACGTAAATACCGGCAAGTTCACCGGTTCTGGCGGCAACCTAGAAGAAACGGTAACCCGCAATAACCTCGAAGCGGCCGAAGAAATCGTGCGCCAGATGCGCCTGCGTGATTTGGGCGGCATGATTGTGGTGGACTTTATTGATATGGTCTTGCCAGAAAACCAGGACTTGGTCCTGCGCCGCTTGAAGGAGGCCTTGGGCCGCGACCGCACCCGCCACCAGGTTTCTGAGGTTACCTCTCTGGGCTTGGTGCAAATGACCCGTAAGCGCCTTGGCACCGGGCTGGTGGAGACCTTCTCTACCGAGTGCGAGTGCTGCCATGGCCGCGGGATCATCATTCACCAGTACCCAGTGGACGAGGCTGAGGACGATTCGCGCGCGAAGCACTCTGGGCGCAAGTCCAAGTCGCACAAAAAGCAGACTCATGATCCGCAGCAGCACCCGGCTGCGGTGGCGATGCATAAGCACGAGCTTGATGACGCCCCTGAAAGCGATTCCAAGCCCAAGCGCTTTAAGAAAACGCAGGCGCCGGTCTACGGCACCGAGAGCGAAGACGCCGCACGGGAATCCGCAAAGACGTCGCTGGAGGATCTCGTAGCTAACGTCGTTGTGGATGAGCGCGGTGCGGACGAGCCGCACGCTGATCAGAACACGCACAGCGGAGACCGAGACAGCGCTAAGGAGCGCGGACGCGGCCGTGGCCGCCGTCGGGCTCGCAAGCACACCCAGACTGAAGTATCCGATATCGAGGCCATCGCATACGCTGCGGCGGATAATGCTGCGGAAAGCGACGAGGTACAGGAATTTAATTCCTACGTCCCCGATGCGGATACGGACGCGGACTCGGGTGCCATCGCTAAGGCCCACCCAGATGCTGGGGCGGGCTCCAAACGTGGCAAGAAGCCGCGCCGGGCGACGCGCCGCGCTAAGGCCACACGCGCTGGCGCAGGCAGCGAGCAGAAAGCCCCGGAGTCTGCAGCAGGCAAGACCTATGAGGAAGCCGTAGCTGAGTTTGAAGCTTCCCCGCGCCGCAAGCGCCGCACACGCGGCAATTCGCGTTCTGATAGGCGTCCACAGCCGCAGGAATTCGCAGTTGCCGGTGAACAGGAGTCTGCCGTACCCAAGGCCGATCACGCGGTACCCGCATCCGATGGCGGTAACGCAAGCGAGGCCGCAGCACAACAGGGGCAGAAGGACTCGCGCGGGGAGCGAAAGGGCCGCCGGCGTGGTCGCCGTCGCACGGTGCGCACTCAACAAGCCCAAAGCCGTGTTTCCTCGCGCCTGCCACACGAGGTAAAGGAGAAGACGCAGGAGCACGAGCAGGCGGGCGGCTCGGCCGAGCAGCGACATGAAAAGGCCGTAGGCACTACGCGCGCTGGGCGCCCCGGCGGCAAGGGGCGGGGGCGTCGCCGTGCCGTGCGTCAGGCTGCCCCTAAGAAAGCCGTAGCAGAGAACCCGAAGGCAACGAAGGCCGAGTCGGGCCGTTCGACGCGACAGGAAGGCTCGCCGGAGCGCACCGGTTCTGGGAACCGGGCGGGCTCGAGCGATTCCAAGGTCTTGCGCCGTGGCAAGAAGAGGGCGGTGCGCAAAAAGGGGACGTCGGCAAGAGCGAGGGCCCCAAAGGCACAGGATAACGGTGCCCAGAAGCAGTCTGCGGCGAGCGGAGTCCACCCAGAAAAAGCCTCAGCTAAATCTGGGCGCGGGCGGCGCCGCGTAGCACGGCGAAGCAAGTCTTAGGGCTACGCCACGCGGGCACGAAAAGCGTGGTTTGTATTTTGTGCCCGCTACAGGGTAGTCTTTGACAGTCGCTGTTTAGTACTCACAGCGCTGGATCAGTCCGACACTCACTCAGTGAGTTGTACGGGCATGTTCGCGCGAGAACTAAACGCAATATGTAAGTGTCCATTCGGAACGCGGCCTCCCCGGTTGCTTCCGAGCGAGTTTAGATAAGGGGTAACCCTCTATGTACGCGATCGTCAAGACCGGCGGCAAGCAGTACAAGGTTGCTGAAGGTGACCTCGTCAAGGTCGAGAAGATCGAGGGTGAGCCAGGCTCTGCCGTAGCTCTCACCCCGGTTCTGCTCGTCGATGGCGCCGATGTTAAGTCCAAGGCTTCCGACTTGGAGAAGGTTTCTGTTTCCGCAGAAATCGTTGAGCAGGGTAAGGGCCCGAAGGTCGATATCCTGAAGTACAAGAACAAGACTGGTTACAAGAAGCGTCAGGGCCACCGTCAGCCTGTGACCACCTTGAAGATCACCGGTATCAAGTAAGCCTTAACCGGCTGTAATTATCCCTGAAGGAGGGAAAACCACATGGCACACAAGAAGGGTGCTTCCAGCTCCAGCAACGGTCGCGATTCCGAGTCTAAGCGTCTCGGCGTCAAGCGCTTCGGTGGTCAGCAGGTTAATGCCGGCGAGATCATCGTGCGTCAGCGCGGTACCAAGTTCCACCCAGGTGAGAACGTAGGCCGCGGCGGCGACGATACCCTGTTCGCGCTTGCAGCTGGCTCCGTTGAGTTCGGTATCAAGCGTGGCCGTCGTATGGTCAACATCGTCCCGGCTGAAGAGGTTGCTGCAGAAGCGACTGCTTAACTTCAGTCCGATTAGGCTAATCCTCGAGTCCGTCCCACAGCAGTGTGAAGGGCTTGGGGATTTTCTGTTGTAAAAGGGCTCTCGGATTCTGCTTCTCGGGGAACACCTGTTGTCGGTGGGGTTATTGTGTGGAGTCGAATTGGGTCCAGTTTCTCCTATTATGTCGCCGTTTGCAGCGTTGATCAGGTTGGTGGTTCATTCTGAGTGGCTGCTGGTGTGGATGGTTTAGCAAAGTCTGTTGCTTATCGGCCTGCTGGTGAGTTGGACTTGCCGCGCAATCATCGCAGGCGTACTAGCTGTGTGACAGTCAGGCGATAGCCTGATTGCGGCTTGAAGGTGTGGAACCGATGCATTTTGTGCGCCCGCTTTCCATAAGCTCTAGTCCGGTTTATCGGACTGGTAATGAGCTTGGGTTGTGGAAGCGCAATGCGCATGCTCGCGAAGATGTGTAACTACGCGCCGGTGTGGTTATATGCAACTGTGTGAATGTGTAGGTCTCAAAGATGTAGCTTTAGCTTGTGGAATTCATCCGCGTGATGTTGCTGATATGGACCAGGCGTTATTAAAATTTCCACTGGGCATGTGCTTTTGTCCCGGCTGGCCCGGATTTGGCGCTGTATAACAAGCTTATGTAGGTAATCCCGTATGTCGTTGGCCGCCAAGCAGCCCCAGGCCTGGCTATTCCACAAGAGCGAATTGATAGGCATATTTCTTCGCGTTATCTATCGGTAGAAAGCGTGAGCTCATCTTTGATCTTGACCGGCAGGGTAAAAGCGTGTGTGAGACAGCTCGGCGTTTTCAGCACTCTGCTAGCACTATCAGCAAGAAGCTTTAGCGTAACCGGGACGAGTTTGGGGTGTATCTTCCCACATATGCGCACCGTAAATCGGCGTCGAGTACGTTTACGCCGGAAGCGCAGGATTGATGCCAATCCACGTTTGCGTGAGACGGTCTGGGCGATGGTGAAAGATAGGTACTCGCCGCAGCAGATGTGCGGGTGGTTGCGTAGTTGCTATCCCGGTGATGAGGCTACGTACGTGTGTCCTGAAAGGAGCTATCAACCTTTGTTTTTCCCAGGCTAAATACGAGTCGAAAAAGAAGTCGCTGCTGCACTACGTCGAGATCACGCGCAACGTCGACCTCGTGGCACGCGAAGCGCGCCCGCAAGCGGTATGTCGATCCTACGGTCATGATTTCCGACTGGGCGGTACCAGGTCTTTGTGTAGCTGATCTCATCCTAGGTGTTGATAACCAGTCTGCAAATGGGCGCTCAAGTAGAGCGAACCATACGCTATGTAGTGCCTCCGAAGTAAACAAAGGGTTTACTAAAACAATTGCTATCTTGAGTTCAGAAGATTATTGCACCACCTTGTTGTAGGACAGCGTTGTTGTAGCTGGGGTAGCTCGTTCCCTTTGACGTCTGAGTCAGATGGTAGCGGTCTGAAGGAGGTTAGCAAGAGAGACTTGCGGTATATGTGGCCGCTAGATCTCGTAACATACTCTTATATTTCTGTGTAGGCTGTTGGCATATAAGTAGGATCTTAACGGGGAGCGATGCTCATGACGTGCAGTGCATGGTAGGTATGGAGCAGCTGCCGTGTAGGTGGCGCCAATGCAGACTTGGTGAAGGATGTGGTCTACACCTGACGGGTTGTAGGCCAGCAGATGGAATCAAATAAAAATATCCCTACGTATAGTGTGTCGCAAGGGAAACCCTTGTTGTCTTAAGGGATCTCCACTGATTTCTGTAGAGAGCGGTCGCTCAGTTGGGGATTTGCGGCACGTCAGAAAGGATAAAAAGCTGATTTGCCAACGTGTAAAAGGCCCGCAGGAACATAATCGGAAGAGAAGCTATTAAGAAGAGCCAACTGTTCAGTGGAATAAAGCGTACAGATTAACCCCCTATAAGGGGGGGATTGGGGGTGCTTGGGCGCTAGGTAAAAATAAAGACTTTTAAATTAGAACGCGGATAGTTAACCTACGCGTTTATCTCTTTTAACCTATCCTTCAATTTAATTGAAAGGCGGGCTACATAATCGCTGTTGAATTCCCAAAAGATGAGTATAGGCTTAACTGAGGCTGGGTTAGCATTATGATTTCCTAGTTGAAAGGGGGTGCAATTAGTTTGTGGAGCAGAATTTCTGTTGCGGAATTGTCACCTTATGGCAGAATACCTTTAGTGGGACGTGAGAGCGGTCCTGCAATCGAACCCTATCTGGGCTGAAAGTTCTCCAGAGGATACCGAGGAGTATGAGTATGAACTTTGACCTGTCGACCATCCAGGATTACCTATCCACCATCCAGCTTCACTTGGACAACTTCGTCAACACCCAAGAAGGTTGGTACAAGATTCTGTCCGGCGTGACCGAGATCTTCTCTGGCAAGAATCTTGAAAATGCTGTTGATGTGATCAACCCGCTGTCCGAGTCCGAATAAAATAATTCAAGTATCCTAATTCCTGAAGGAGTCAAAATGTCCGAGCTATCCAGCGTTGTGTCCGAGCTATCCAGCGTTTCCAATACAGTCGTAGAGGTTGTTAAGGCTATTGTTGAGCCGTTTGTAAATATTGCTGACGGCGCTTCCCAGCTCATTGGTATGTTCGTTTAAGAACCTGCCAAAGTAGACCGCAGGTGTCAAAAGGATACTTGGTCTACTGCGTATTTACCCCATTTGCCTGACTAGCAATGTTGCTTAGGGCAAGTGGGGTAAATTTTTCGGTACTGAAGTGGCCCGAGTTTTGTTCCTGGCTTTTGCCTTGGGGTTTTATTATTTCCTGTGGTGGGTTCTGGTTTGGATAATTCGGTTTCCGTCTCGGCTGGGTCTGGGTGTCTTAAATTTTTCGTGGAGCTTGGTTTTGTTCCATCACGACACCATTTGGGTTTTGGAGGTTCCGCATCGGCAGCATTATCACATACTGTGAGTATGGATGAGTTCATGGTTGTAGGAACCATTAAAATTTTTCGGCTAGAGCATTGTCGTAAGAGTTCCCGACAGTTCCGGTGGAAGGAGTGATTCCTTGCCGGGGAAGCTGTTTGTTGTAGACAACGTAGTCTTACAGCAAGCCGGGGTAGGAATGGTGCACCGAACCTGTTTTTCTTTGGCGGATAAGATCACTGGGTTGAAAGCATGCAGCGGCAATGCTTCGGTGCGCATGGATTTTGATTACGACGATCCGGCAATGTGTTGAGTAAACGTATAAGTGACAATCGCGGTGTACACAAAGCCTTTCTTTGTGCGCGCGGTTGTTATGTCGGTCATCCACAGTTTGTAGGGGCATTGGGGTTTAAACTCATGGTTGGCTAGGTTTGGCGCAAATTTGGCGCGTTGGGCTTGCGCGTTGTTATAGGTGAGCGTCCTTTGCCTTGCCAGAATTGTCGGCCAAGCGCATCAGCCGGGAGGTTTGTTCACGCTCGAGTATGCCCCGCTGGTCTAAAGCTCGGCGGAAACACCGATTTCCTTAGCCACATAAGATACCGGGCGCTCTTACTCGAATACTAGGTTCGTGGCTTTGCGCCGATATTCCGGCGTGTACTTCTTGCGCTGTTAGCTCACAATGATCATTTTCTCCTACGGGCACAAAATCCGTACGAATAGGGTCCACTAAACGAGTGGTAATCTCATAGGGATATCAATGTGGCTGGGCTGTAGTTACTGTCCGCTGTCTTTGTACGGCTCGTTGCGGTAATTGTCGGTTTCGGCGGCAGTTTTAGTCTCTGGTCATTGCGGTTTGTAACGTGCGTCGAACTAGGTTATTGGCAGCCGTGGTGGTCGTTTCTAGGCTGTCAATGTGTTTCGCAATTTTAGGGTGGGCAAGAAGCTTCTTATCAATTGCATGAGTCGTGGTCTTATAAGCTTAGATCTGGTCGTGTCGCAGTAGTCATTCTGGTCTAACTCTTCATGCAGGTTGGGAATCTGCCTACAAACCATCAGACACTCTCTATTGTCCACATGTCTCTTTGCTCAAAAGAATTTGCAGCCTTTTGCAAAATATCTTGTTGTTCGTGCAACTCTATGATTTTCTACCTGGCGGATTCGCTCGAAATTGGCCCTCACCCATAGGCAATATCGCGCAAAGCTCTAGTGCCGGAACGTTTGCTGGTGCCGTGTTAGTGGGCCTGAAAATAAAGGCGGGAACGTTTTCAACAAACCTCGCTGAAGCTGAAGGAAGCGGGCGACTTCAATGTACTCTGAGCGGACCATAGCACCACGTTTGAGTTGTTCGGAGTATTTAGGCATGGTGGTACAGTTCATTTCTTCTCCACCAAGCGGGGTACTAGGTGTCTACCTAGCAAAATCCAAGCCCTCCTAATAAGAATATTCAATATTCACATTATGTTAAACGGTTGGAGTCCAGCCCAGGATACGCATTACACTGAGTAGGACAACTATTCAATGCACGGAGGATTTGACCATGGCACGTTTTATTGACCGCGTTGTCCTGCACCTGCAAGCAGGTGACGGTGGACACGGCTGTGTGTCTGTCCACCGCGAGAAGTTTAAGCCATTGGGTGGCCCGGATGGTGGCAATGGTGGTCACGGCGGTGACATCATCCTCGAGGTCTCTGAACAAATCCATACGCTTATGGATTTCCATTACCGCCCGCATATTAAGGCGCAACGCGGCGGCAATGGAGCCGGCGATATGCGTAATGGTGCTCGCGGCGAGGACCTGATTTTGGAGGTCCCGGCGGGCACGGTGGTCCGCACTGAAAAGGGCGAAACCTTGGCGGACCTTACCGTTCCGGGAACGCGGTTTGTGGCCGCAGAAGGCGGCTTCGGCGGACTAGGCAATGCGGCATTGGCCTCAAAGAACCGCAAGGCACCGGGTTTTGCTCTCCAGGGTGAGCCGGGCCAGGCCCATGATCTTATCCTCGAGCTGAAGTCCATGGCGGATGTAGGGCTGGTGGGCTTTCCATCGGCTGGTAAGTCCTCGCTTATCTCGGTTTTGTCGGCCGCGAAGCCCAAGATCGGTGATTACCCCTTTACTACGCTGCAGCCGAACCTGGGCGTGGTGGATATGGGAGATAGCTCCTTTACTATCGCGGACGTGCCGGGGCTTATCCCAGGCGCGGCCGATGGCAAAGGCCTAGGCCTGGATTTCTTGCGCCACATTGAACGCACGGCGGTGCTTGCCCATGTGGTCGATACTGCCACCATTGAGCCCGGCCGTGATCCCGTTTCCGATATTGAGGCGATGGAAAGTGAGCTGGCAAAATACCAAGGGGCTTTGCAGGAAGATACTGGTTTAGGGGATCTGCGTGAGCGCCCCCGCGTCATCATCTTGAATAAAGCAGATGTGCCTGAGGCCGAAGAGCTGGCGGAATTTGTCAAGGGTGATCTGGAAGAGAAGTTTGGCTGGCCTGTCTTTATTATTTCGGCCGTCGCTCGCAAGGGCCTGGATCCGCTGAAGTTCCGGCTCATGGATATGGTGACCGAGCATCGCAAGGCCCAGCCATTGCCAAAGAAGGATAAGAACCACACCGTTATCCATCCCAAGGCCCAGGGCCATAAGAAGCATACCGGTGTATTTGCTGATTTCACCGTGAAGGCCGACCCTGAGGTCGAGGGTGGCTTCATTGTTGAGGGCAAGAAGATTGATCGCTGGATTACCCAAACTGATTTTGAAAATGATGAGGCAGTGGGCTTCTTGGCGGACCGCTTGGCCAAGGCCGGCGTGGAGGAAGAGCTGCGCGAGCAGGGCGCTGTGGAAGGCTGTCCGGTGACGATCGGCGGCATTACCTTCGAGTGGGAGCCGATGACTGGCGGTGATCCGACGATGGCCAGCCGCGGCGAGGACGCCCGTTTGAAGGGCACTAGCCGCGTTTCCGCCGCCGAGCGCAAGCGTGCCTCTCAGGCACGCCGTGGTCTTATCGATGAATACGATTACGGCACCGACGAAGAGGTCACTCGCGAGGGTGCTAATCGGGATAGGTGGCAAGGCTAGCTCGGTAGGCCCCCTCTTCTTGGGGTGTATAAGAGGGGGCGCTTTGTAGACTCGGTTGGCATGTCTTCTGATCAACAGAAAGAGCCCATCCTTCCACTTCCGGTAGAGCCTTTTGACGGGCCTACCGCCGATACTCCCTTTCCAGAACCGCTCGATGAGAACCCGGTAGCGTCCGGTTTTGAATCTGAACTTCGCCACGAGATCGCGCACGCCAAGCGCGTCGTGGTCAAGATTGGTTCCTCTTCTCTCACGGATGAGAATTTCCGTGTTTCACAGGAAAAGATTGATCACATCGTCGATGCCGTTCATGCGCGCATGGGCCGCTCCGATGTCATTATCGTTTCTTCTGGTGCGGTCGCCGCCGGCATGGGGCCGCTCGGGCTGCACCAGCGTCCCACCGATCTGGCTACCAAGCAGGCCTCCGCTTCTGTAGGCCAGGTGCACTTGGCCTATGTGTGGGGCCAGTCCTTTGCTCGCTATCAGCGCACCATCGGCCAGGTTTTGTTGACTGCGTCAGATACTGGTCACCGCGATCGCGCCCGCAACGCGCAGCGCACCATTGATCGCCTGCGCCAGCTGCGTACCATTCCTATCGTCAACGAGAACGACGCCGTGGCTACCTCGGAGATGCACTTTGGCGATAACGATCGCCTCTCCGCGCTGGTGGCCAACCTGGTGGGTGCTGATGCGCTCTTCCTCTTCTCCGATGTGGATGGCCTGTATGACAAGAACCCGGCCGAGCCGGACGCTAAGTTCATCGATGAAGTGCGCACCGGCAAGGACTTGAAGGGCGTTGTAGCTGGCGATGGCGGCAAGGTGGGCACCGGTGGTATGGCCACCAAGGTCTCTGCAGCCCGCCTGGCAACCCGCGGCGGCATTCCGGTGCTGTTGACCTCCACGGATAATATTGGCCCCGCGCTTGCCGACGCCTCTGTGGGCACCGTCTTCCACACCCGCGAGGAACGCCAGCTTTCCGCCTGGAAGTTCTGGGCACTTTACTGCGCAGATACCGGCGGAGCCGTCCGCCTCGATGAAGGCGCTAAACAAGCCGTGACCGAGGGCGGTAATTCACTGCTGGCCGTGGGCATTACCGATGTGCAAGGCGAGTTCACCAAGGGCGAAATCATCGATATCCTCGGTCCGAATGGCGAGGTCATCGGACGTGGCGAAGTCCGTTTCGACTCCGAGGAACTGCACGGTATTAAGGGAAAGAAGATGGAAGAACTTCCTGAGGAGCAGCGCCGCTCAGTTGTTCACGCCGATTACCTCTCCAACTTCGCCTCCCGTATTTAAACCCAAGTCCCTGATTCCCCGTATGGTTGGGGCATGAAATATTTCATGGGTCCGGACACCTGGCAACCGATGGTAGAAGATATCGAGGCTGCCGGGCACGAACGCGTAAATAGCCTCGAAGATGCCGAGGTCTACATCAACAATGCGCCCAACCCGCGCCGCATCCCCGAGATGCCGGAGAACATCGGTTGGGTGCAGCATTGTTTTACCGGCGTAAACCAGCTCATTGATGCCGGCGTCATCACCCCAGACGGCGTACCGTGGTGCAATTCCGCCGGCGCTTTTGCCCAGCCGGTGGCCGAATCTGCACTTGGCCTGGCACTTTCACAGGCGCACCACCACAAAGCCTTCGCCCAGGCCGCTTCGTGGTCGGTAGCGCAGGAGCTGGATAAAACCCAGGCGTGGCTTTATAACCAGCAAGGACCGAAGAAGGTAGCGATCTTTGGCGCTGGGGGCATCGGCAAGCAGCTTATTATGCTTCTTAAACCGTTTGGAGTGCACATTACCGCGGTCAATCGCTCCGGCCGCTCGGTGGAAGGCGCCGATGAGGTCGTGCCCATGGATAAGGCCGACCACGTGTGGGGCTCGGCCGATTTCATTTTCTGTATCCTGCCTGCGACCAAGGACACCGAGGGGTTAATCGATGCCGCCGCCTTCCGCGCGATGAAACCCTCCGCCATCTTTATCAACGTCGGCCGTGGCAGCACCGTAGTAACCGACGATCTAGTGGCGGCCCTGCGCGATGGTGAGATCGCCGGCGCCGGGCTGGAAGTTATGGATCCCGAGCCACTGCCTGATGGCCATCCGCTCTATGAACTGCCCAATTGCACCATGACGCCGCACATGGCTGCTTCCGCGCACGTGGCGCAGTACCACCTGGGCGCTATCTTCAACGCCAATGCCGCGGCGTGGGAGAGGGGAGAGGCTATGCCCACCCGCGTCGATGTGGAGGCCGGCTACTAATGAAGTACGCGATGTTACCCACCCCGTGGGAAGAAACCCTGCAGGCACTCGATGCAGCCGGCCACGAGCGTGCCCCACTGGATGACGCCGAGGTTCTCATCTTCAACGGCGGTCCGGACGACTTCCCACAGCCCCTGCCACCGAGCGTGGTCCTGGTGCAGGTCCCCTTCGCTGGGGTGGACCACCTGCTCGACGTCATGCGTGATACCACCGCCCGCTGGTCTAATGCCGCCGGCTTGTATGACGCCACCGTGGCCGAATCCACCATTGCGCTCCTGCTCGCCCATTTGCATGCGCATAAACGCGTGGGAACCAGCTGGGATAACCGCGATGAGGTTGAGGACCACACCAGCTTCCTATTTGAAGATAAGACGGTAGCGGTGGTGGGCGCCGGGGGCATCGGCAAGCGGCTGATTCGCATGCTGGAAGCCTTCGGACCGCGCATTATCGCGATCAATCGCTCCGGCAACCCAGTGGCGGGTGCCGATGAAACCTTCGCCACCGCCGATATCGAGCGCGTCTGGCCAGCTGCCGACTATTTCGTGGCGCTTGCGCCGCTAACGGACGAGACCCACCGGCTTTTTAATGCCGCTGCCTTCCGTGCCATGCCCGATCACGCCGTGATTATTAACGTCGGCCGCGGACCACTGGTGGACACCGATGCTCTAGTCGAAGCCTTGCGGGCAGGGCACATCGCCGGCGCTGGCTTGGATGTCACCGACCCCGAGCCGCTGCCCGATGGGCACCCACTGTGGGACATGCCTAACGTGGTCATCACCCCGCACCTGGCCAACCCTCCCTATTCGGTGCGCCGGCGCATCGGCTCGCATACAGTACAGGTCATGGAGCGCTACTCCGCAGGTGAGGCAATCCCCACGGAAGTCGATATTCAGGCGGGTTATTAATGGACAACGCCGCCTCAAAAGACGAAACGCATCAGGGGAGCTCTTTTAATCCCACCGAAGCCGAGGTCGCGGATATGAAGGAGCGCCGGAAGAAGGTACAGGTGGTCGATTATGCTGCCTGGGCGGCCACCATTCTTTCCGTTGTGCTCGGCTATTTCTTCTTCCATTGGTCCTATTTCTGGGTTATCCCGATTATCTGTTTTGTATGCTCGGCTGGAGCCCGCCACGTTTATAACTTGAGCTATTACGAAGAGGAATACCTCATGTTCGAGCGGAAGGACGAGAAGCGCCGCCGCCGGGCATCCGACAAGCGGAGCCACGAGCTCGGCCAATAAGCAGACCACCGTGCGGGGGCTTGCCGCCCAACTGGCTGAAATGAACGTGGCCTTTCGTTAAGCTGGTATGGCATGAGCAACACTGAACGTGAAGAAGTTCTGTCCAAAGCCCGTGCTGCCAAGGATGTCGCGCCTACAGTGGCGCAGCTGTCCACGCCGCGCAAGAATGAGATCTTGCAGCACGCAGCCGAAAATCTTATTGCCCACACCGAAGATATTCTTGCCGCCAATAAGCAGGATATCGACGCCGGCCGCGAGCGCGGCATGTCCGAGTCCCTTATTGACCGCCTGTCTCTCGACGCCGCGCGCGTGGAGGGCATTGCCGGTGGCCTGCGCCAGGTAGCCGGCCTGCAGGACCCAGTAGGGGAGATCCTGCAGGGTCGCACCATGGATAACGGAATCCAGATGAAGCAGGTGCGCGTGCCGCTCGGTGTCATGGGTATGGTCTATGAGGCCCGCCCCAACGTCACCGTGGACGCCTTCGGTTTGGCCATCAAGTCCGGCAATGTGCCGCTATTGCGTGGCTCCAAGTCCGCCCGCAACTCCAATGCCAAGCTGGTAGAAATTTTGCAAGATACCCTCGCCGAGTTTGATCTACCCCGCGAGGCCGTGCAGCTTTTGCCGTGCGAGACGCACGATTCCGTCCAGGACCTCATCACCGCCCGTGGTCTGGTGGACCTGGTTATTCCGCGTGGTGGTGCAAAGCTTATTGAGGCCGTCGTTACTGGCGCCACCGTCCCCGCCATTGAGACCGGCACCGGCAATTGCCACTTCTACGTGGATGCCTCTGCAGACATTGATAAGGCCATCGACATGGTCATCAACGGCAAAACCCGCCGCACCTCCGTGTGCAACTCCACGGAGTGCGTGCTTATCGACGCCGCTTTGGATGACTCCGTCAAGCTCCGCATCATTACGGCGCTGCAGGATGCTGGTGTGACCATCCACGGCGACGTCGCCGAGCTCGAGGCCTTCGGCGTCAAGGACGCCGTGCAGGCCACCGATGAAGACTGGCGCGAGGAGTCACTATCTATGGATATCTGCGCCAAGGTGGTCGACGGCGTAGATGGCGCTGTCGCGCACATCACCGAGTTCACCACTGGCCACACCGAGGCCATCGCCGCGCAAGACGCCGATGTCCTAGTGAAGTTCGGCAACGAGGTGGATGCCGCCGCGGTGATGCTCAATGCCTCTACCGCCTTCACCGATGGCGAGGTCTACGGCATGGGCGCCGAAATCGGCATTTCCACCCAGAAGCTGCACGCCCGTGGCCCAATGGCGCTGCCGGAGCTCACCTCTTCTAAGTGGATCCTGCAGGGTACAGGTCAGACCCGTCCATAATTCTCCCCGCCATGATTCGATCTGCTTTCTTCCGTGCCGCCGTCGCCCTAAGCGCCTCGGCGGCGCTTGCCGTTTCTATAGCCCCCGCCGCCGCCACCGCGAATGCTGCCCCCGTCGTGCCCCAGGCAGCAGCACAATCCGCCCCATCGCCGCAGCCTGCTGGGTGTCCCGAGTTCGTTGTTTTGGCTGCTCGTGGCTCCGACCAGAATGAGGAATACGGCGAGTATTTCGGACCGCAGCAGTATTCGCCGCATGCCGCGCCGTCGAATGGCTATGAAGGGGCAAACCTCTCCGCGCTTTTTCATCTAGTGGAAAAACGCCATCCCGGCACGATGGATAAAGTCCATGTCCTCGCCCTTGACCCCCAGGCATACCCGGCGTCAATGAACCTGCCGCCGCTGGCGCAGGAAGGTGAGCAGTTGAATCCGCTCCAGCTTATTCGCCGCCTCGGTGGGGTAGTGATGGAGCATCCGTTGCACGAGCTGGCGTATTCGGTCACCGTTGGTTTTGTACATAGTTTGCGCACCGGCATGGCCAACGCTCCGCGCGTGGTGGAAAAGTATGAGCGCGAAACAGGCTGCCAGCCGCGCTATATTACGGCTGGCTACTCCCAAGGCGCCATTGTCGCTACCAGCGCGGAGCGCTACCTTGCACAACGAGGCAAGCTCGCGGGGGCAGTTTACCTGGGCAATCCCCTCAGCCGTCCCCACGGTATGGCGGGCTGGCTACCGCAGCGTTTGCTCTTACAACCTGCGGCATTGCCGGACTCGCGCCGGCTTAACTATTGCCTGGACGGAGACTTCGTTTGCGACCTGAACCTCGCCTCCGCCCACGACGCGTTGGCTACCAAGGCGGCTCGCCATGCTTCTTATTTTGTAGAGCCCTCGCTTGGCGACGCCGCTTTTGCCGACTCCCTCGCCACCTTGCTTACTCCCTCCTCGGCCGGGGACTATAATCACCACCCATGACTAGCCCACAGCGCATTGGCATCATGGGTGGCACCTTTGACCCCATCCACAATGGTCACTTGGTAGCCGCCAGTGAGGCCGCGCATCGCTTTGCCCTCGATAGCGTCATCTTTGTGCCCACAGGTCAGCCTTGGCAGAAGTCTCACCGCGAGGTCACTGCGGCCGAGCACCGCTACTTGATGACGATGGTGGCAACCGCATCCAATCCGCGTTTTACCGTCTCGCGGGTAGATATTGACCGCGAGGGGCCTACCTATACCATCGATACGCTGCGGGATCTGCGTAAGCTTTTCCCAGAAGCGGAGTTCTATTTCATTACCGGCGCCGATTCTCTGGCCTCCATTATGAGCTGGCATAACTGGGAAGAGATGCTGGAGATGGCGCACTTCGTGGGGGTTACCCGCCCCGGATACGAATTAAGCGCTGATATGCTGCCTGCCGATGCGCAAGAGGATATTGACCTCATCGATATCCCCGCCATGGCCATTTCCTCCACCGCGTGCCGCGAGCGCTCTGCCCAAGGCCAGCCCGTGTGGTACCTCGTACCGGATGGAGTGGTGCAGTACATCACCAAAAACAATCTCTACGGTCCCAACCCGGACAAGCCCCTGTAGAAACTTTCACGGCCTTTCCCAGATTTTGGGCACGGGCCTGCTAAACGTGCAAGAATAGATTCTCACTAGAGATAGTTCATTTCGAATGCACTCAGACGCGAAAAGGGAATTTATACACATTGTCTACTTCTGATCTCGCCCGCAGCATGGCAGAAACCGCGGCACACGCGGCGCAAGAAAAGTTAGCCACCAATATCGCGGCTATTGATGTCTCCGATGTCCTCGCAATTACTGAGGTCTTCGTGCTGGCTTCTGCAGATAACGAGCGCCAGGTGGGCTCCATTGTGGATGAAGTCGAAGATGAGATGACCAAGCAGGGTTTTGAACCGCAGCGCCGTGAAGGCAACCGCGAAAATCGCTGGGTGCTGCTGGATTATGGCAATATCGTCGTCCACGTCCAGCGCAATGACCAGCGCGAGTTCTACGGCTTGGACCGCCTTTACCATGATTGCCCGGCACTGGAGATCGAGGGCATCGAAGCCCCAGAGCGGCCGGGTGAATGGACCAATGGCGTCAACCCACGTGAGGTTGATTCCATCGATGAGCTCCCACTGGCCGATAAGGTCCCAGGTGAGGACGAGGAGCTTTAAACCCATATGAGTCGCCGCCTGATCCTGATCCGCCACGGACAAACTACCTATAACGCCACCGGCCGCATGCAAGGCCACTTGGATACCGAGCTGTCTGAGCTGGGCTATGAGCAGGCCCGCGCTGCCGCGCGCCTGCTCCAGGATCAGGGCGTGTCCAAAATCGTTGCCTCCGATCTCATTCGTGCGAAGGAAACCGCCCGCGTCGTCGCCGAAGCCCTCGGCGTGGACTTCAGCACGGATGCCCGCCTGCGCGAAACTCACTTGGGCCAGTGGCAGGGCAGAACCTCTGCTGAGGTAGATGCGGAGTTTCCAGGCGCGCGCGCCATTTGGCGCCACGATCCCACCTGGGCCCCGCCGGAGGGGGAGTCTCGCGTGGACGTGGCTGAGCGTGCCCGCCCCGTCATCGATGAGCTCATGGAAGACTTTGCCGGCTGGGACGCCGGCCCCGTCCTCATCGTGGCCCATGGCGGGGCCATCTCGGCGCTTACCTGCCACCTGCTTGGCCTTGACCACGCGCAGTACGGGATCCTTTCGGGGCTGAAGAATACCCACTGGTCGCAGCTGACTGCTCGCCCGGACTTTAACCCGGCAGCGCCGCTGTCCTCGCTAGACTTCACCCCAGATAATGTGGGTAATGCCCAGTGGTACTTCGACGGTTGGAATATGGGCGGCGAGGTCACCGGGGATGGCGGGGCGGATATCTAGTGGCGGTTCGCGTCATTACGGATTCCGCTGCGGGCCTGCCCCGGGAGCTGGCGGAGCAGCTATCCATCACCGTCATTGACCTCCACCTCATGGAACGCCACGGCAAGGATGGCTTGGAGCAATCTACTTCGGGATTAAGCGCGCTGGAGCTGGCAGCCGCCTATGGCCGCGAAATGGAGCGCTCTCAGGATGATGGCGTGGTGGCCATACACCTATCCAAAGAGCTTTCTTCCACCTACTCCGCCGCAGTTACTGCTTCGGGCGTTTTCCCGCACACGGTGCGGGTGATTGATTCCGGGTCGGCCGGCATGGCGATGGGTGCGGCCGCCATGTCCGCAGCCAAGCTCGCCTCCCGCGGAGCCGGCTTGGAGGAGTGCTACGCTGCGGCCATGGACACCCTCAAGCGCGCGGCTACCTGGGTGTACTTGCATTCCACGGAGGATCTGCGCCGCTCCGGCCGCCTTTCGCCGGCCACAGCCGTGTTATCTACGGCGCTTTTGGCCACCAAGCCGATCATGTCGATTAACCGCGGCAAGCTGGAGCTGGTGGGAAAAACCCGCACCCAGACCAAGGCTTTTACCAAGCTAGTAGACCTCATTGCCTCCCGCGCCAACGGGGAGCCGGCCTTCGTGGCCATCCAGCACAACCACGCCGAAGGCGCGGCCGCCAAGCTGGAGGCGCTGCTTGAAGCGGCCCTGCCGCAGGGCTCGTCCTTTATCTGCACCCCGCTTAACGACGTCCTCTCCGTCCACGTCGGCCCCTCCGCCATCGGCGTATCTGCGGTGTTTAGCTCGGAGCCCCCCGCCGATCCAGCGCATCCTCACACGCGTGGTCGACCACGCGCCTTCCCACCGCGCCGTTCTGTGGATAACTAGGCCCAGTGCGCCGGGTTCGTTGACGTCCCCAACGAGTTATCCACAGCCCGCCTTCGCTGTACCTACTGCCTTAGCGCCCACGCCTTTATTCTCAGCGCCATGGCGGCACCCAAGATTAGCGAACGACTCCGCGAATTTACCCAACCCACCGGTGAGGAAGAGCTCCTCGCCGTCGATTATCCTCGCCCGCGTCTGCGCATTAGCCCGTGGCAAGCCTGCGCCGTGGCGGTCATTCTCGTCGTCGGCGTGGTGGCGTGGCTTGGCATCAACGCCCGCTCCGATGAATCCTCGGGCATGCCCGAGCCTGCGGCAATAAGCGGTGATTCTGGCACTGCACCCAGTGCAGAGCCCAGTGAAATCATCGTCTCTGTCATTGGCGAGGTGGCCGAGCCCGGCTTGCAGACCCTCGAGCCCGGCGCGCGCGTCGCCGATGCCCTCGACGCCGCTCAACCCCTTCCCGGTGCAGACACAATCGCGCTCAACCATGCCCAGCGGCTTTCCGACGGCCAGCAGCTCCACATCCTTCCCTCCGGCGCCGCCCCACCTCCCGCACCCGGCGAACCAGCCCCATCCGGCGGAAACGGCATCAGTACCGGCGGCGTGAGCCTGAATAACGCCACCGCGGAGGAACTTACAGAACTCAAGGGCGTTGGTGAGGTCACCGCGCAAGCTATCGTGGCGTACCGCGAGGAACATGGCGGCTTCCAAGATATTGAGGAATTACTCGAGGTCACCGGCATCGGACCGGCGAAGCTAGCGCAGCTTAAAGACCAGGTCCAGCTCTAAGCTGAGTACGAGCACGCGATGCGAGAACTGCGGCTCGTCCCCGGCGCGGCCACCGCTTGGCTGGCTGTCATTGCTGTGCTGCTAGGCGGCCGTGGCTGGGCAATCTTTATCATTGCGGCGGTCGTCGGGTGCTGCCTGATCGCCCGCCAATGGGGCCAAGCGCTATTTTCCGGAATGGTCGCGACAGCCGCGGCGCTGGTTGCCGCGGTGCGCCAGGCCCGTGCCGCTGCGTTCGACCTCGGCACCGAGGTTACCGGCCGCCTGACCACCGCGCCGACGCAGACTAGCACGGGCGGCTGGCTGCTCAAGCTCAAGGTGCCAGGGTATCCGACTCAACTGCCGGTCTTTAGCTCGGAACCGGTCCCGGCCGCTGCGGGCGCCGAACTCACGGCCAGGGTGGAGGTGAGGGAGTCGGATAGGGCGGGCGTCGGAAAGCTCAGCGCCACTGCCACAGACGTGCAGGTAACCGGTGAGCCCGAAGGCCTAGCCGGCTGGGCGGCCCACGTGTCCGACACATTTCGCGCGCTGGTTGTAGATACCCTCGGTCCTTCCAGCCAGGGCCTGATTCCTGGCATGGTGCTCGGCGATACTAGCCTGCAAAGCTCTTCAGAGCGCGACCTGTATATCATCACCGGCCTTTCGCACTTAAGCGCAGTTTCCGGTGCAAATGTCGCCATCGTGTGCTCCGCCGCAGCCATGGTCTGCGCCGCCTTCGCGCTGGGGCCACGCGCCCGCGTGGCCGCCTCCCTGTGCGCCCTGGCCACCTATGTTGTGCTCGTGGGCTTTGAACCCTCCGTCCAGCGCGCGGCCGTCGCTGGGGTAGTGGGCCTGCTCGCCGTGCTCAATTCCACGCGCATGGAGCCGATTCATGCCTTAAGCCTCGGCATTATCGCCTTGCTCTTCGTGGATTCCGACCTCGCCGTGCACTTTGGCTTCGCCCTTTCCTGCGCGGCGACGCTCGGCATCGTGGCGCTTAGCCCGCTCATTTATAAACACTTGGCCACAACCGGCTGGCCCGCCATTTTTCTGCGCGCGGTCGCTGTGGCCATTGCCGCCGATATCGTTACCCTGCCGCTAGTCGCACTCATGTCCGGCGAAGTCTCCGTGGTCTCCGTGTTGGCCAATATCCTGGTTGAGCCCGCCACCGTGCCGATTACCATCGTGGGGCTTATCGCCGCCGTCTTAGCCCAGCTCGGTCCACTCGATGTGCTAGGTGCGGGCTTGCTGCGCCTTATAGAACCCTTTTCGTGGTGGATTAATACCATCGCCCACGGCGTGGCCCACCTTCCGGTGGTCACCATCCCCGCTAGCCCGCTTTTTACGCTGCTGGCCTACGCCTGGATCATTGCCGGCCTCCTCTATCACCGCCCCTGGCTGACTCTGGCGCTGACGCTAGCGGGCATCGCCTGGCTCGGTGTGGCGGCAGGTTAGAATGGCGAGCATGCCTCCAGTACACCTCATCCTCGGCGACGATGAATTCCTCACCGAACGCGCCCGCCTGCAGATTCAGCGTGCCGCGGCCGAGGAGAGCGGCCCAACCGGTACTCGCCCCGAGCTGACCAAGCTTAAAGCTTCCGAAGTCTCCGAGGGCGAAATCCTCGAGGCCACTAGCCCCTCTCTTTTTGGAGATAGCCGCGTCATCGTCATCAGTGACTGCGAGCGAGCCGGCAAGGAAGTAGTCGATATCATCCTGCGTGCCTGCGCGAACCCCGCGCCGGGCATGACCATGGTCATCATCTACTCCGTGACGGCCAAGACCCTAAAGAAAAAGAAGAAGCAACCTGAACTGGTGGCCAAGCTGCGCAAGATTGCCGAGGTTCACGAAGTCTTCTCGCTCTATCCCAATGAGCTGGGGCAGTGGGCCACCCGCGAATTCTCCTCCCACGGTGTGCGCCCGACCCCGGACGTCATCCATGCCGTGCTCGAAGGCGTGGGCTCTGACCTACGCGAGCTGGCCTCTGCCATCTCCCAGTTGGTGTCCGATACCGGCGGCAACGTCACCCGCGAGGCCGTGCAGAACTACTACGTCGGCGTGGCCGAGGTTGCCAATTGGGATATTGCCGATGCCGCCGTTGCCGGCCGCGTCGAAGCCGCCGTGTCCACCTGCCGCCGCGCCCTGCAGCTTGGCGCCAGCCCCGTGGCGATTGCCGCAGCGCTAGCCAATAAGGTCGGAGCCGTAGCCCGCCTGTATTCCGCCCGCGGGGACCAGTATTCTTTAGCTAGCCAAACCGGCCTAGCGCCCTACGTGGTCAAGATGACCCAGCCGGTGGCTCGCCGCTGGTCCGCCGATAATGTCACCAAGGCCGTCATCCTCGTCTCGGAACTCGATGCCGCCGTCAAAGGCCAAGGCGGTGAGCCCGAATTCGCCATAGAGGCGGCCCTCAAACGAGTCGCGGAACTGGCGCGATAAGCTAGAAGCTATGTCTGAGACGCAAGTGCAGGAATTCGCCGGTCGGCTCTTTGACATGGCACGCGAGGGCAGCTTGGACCTCCTGGCCTATATCGACCACGGCGTAAATATTGACCTCGTGAACCAGGACGGCCAGTCCTTCCTCATGCTCGCGGCCTATCACGGCCACGCCGAGCTGGTTACCGCACTTGCTCGCGTCGGCGCGGACGTTAATCTGCTCAATGACCGCGGTCAATCACCCCTGGCCGGTGCCATTTTCAAAAAGGAAGATGCGGTCATCGACGCCCTCTTGGCCGCCCACGCCGACCCTGCCGCCGGCCATCCCTCCGCGCTGGAGTCTGCCCGCATATTTGGCCGCGAGGACCTCATCCCGCGCCTAGAAAGCGAGGCAGGGGAGTGACCTGGACGTCCTTTTTCACCCTCTTGTTGATGAATCTGGTGGGCGTTGCTTCGCCCGGACCCGACATTATTTTGGTGACCCGCTACGCCACCCGCTCGCGGCGCCACGCCATAGCCGCAGCCGCCGGCATCCAAATCGGCGTGCTCTTTTGGTGCACCGCCACCGTTTTCGGCGCCGCAGCGCTGCTGACGGCTTTCCCAGAAATCCTCGGCGCGGTACAGGCCATCGGCGGCTGCTTCCTGGTATTTATGGGTTCGCGCGCCTTGCGCAGCGGCATCGCTCAGCGCGCCAACCCGCCGGTGGATCTGGAAGACGCCGCCGCGCAACTCGGGCGCCTACGCTCTGCCTTCAAGGTCGGATTAGCCACGAATATGTCCAACCCGAAAATCGTGCTTTTCCTCGCCGCGATGATCGCCCCGCTGCTTCCCGCCAGCCCTCCCATCTGGTTGGCCATCGGGTTGACGCTGTCCTTATCGCTTTCGGCCTTCCTCTTTTTCCTCGTCGTTGCCACAGTAATTTCTACCAACGCCGTGCGCCGCAAGCTCATCGCCGCTGGTCCGTGGATCGATATCGGCTCGGGCCTGTTTTTCATTATCGCCGGCATCGTCCTTATTGTCTCCGGCGCGCAGAACCTCCTGCACTAAAACAGCCGCGGCATTCCCTCCGCCACCGTGTCGAGCACCCACTGGGTCCAGCGGGCGACGGTGGAGGCGCGCCGCCGGGACGTCGCTAAGCTCAGGCCCAGGTCATCCATCGCCGCAATAATTTCCGCGGTGCTGGCGACCGCGCCGCGAGCCAAGCTGAGTTCGAGCACCTCGCGAAATACCCGCCGCGCCGCCAACGTCCGTATAAGCGCCGCATTTCGGGCATCGCGCTGCGGCTGCTCGATAATTCTCCTCCCGCGCTCGGTGGGCTCCCAGGCCTCATCCACCGGCACCGCCAACCCCAGGTAGCGCGCGGCGTTGGCATAATAGTCCGCCTGCCGCGGATCGAAATCATAGCGCTGAGTAATCTCTGCCTTACTCAGCGGCTGCAGCGCCATGAGCTCCAAGAGGTTGACCACCCGCTCAAAGTTATTGGCCTGCGGAAAGGGCACCTCCGGCTCGGCCTCAGGCTCCACCGCCCGAACGATATTCAGCGCCGCCTGCGCATCCAGGTGCGAGGCCGACAGTGCGTAGCGGGCGCTATCGACCAGCGCAATGCTGCGAAAATCGGCCGGATCCCTAAATTCATAGCGGTATAAATGGAAAATGCCATTGGAATACACCAGGTAGACCGGCACCACTTCCTTTGCCAGGCGCTGTTGGAAGCGCCGGTAGGGAAAATAGAGCTGCCGGATATTGAAATCATCCGAAAGGTGATTTTTCGCCTCCACCAGCACTAGATGCTCGAGCGATTCAAAACCGCCGTCGATTTCCATCTGTGCGCGGTCCACCGCCACCTCCACGCCCAGGTCCGGTAGCCGCACCTGCATCTCGCGCGTGGACATGCGGCCTGCCACCGTAGCTTGCAAAGGCCCGCAGGCCAGAAAATCTTCTAGCATCCCGCTTGCCGACGCCCCATTTAACGCCACCGCCTCCGAGCTCACCCCCTCCAACGAGAGGGTATCTAGACCCGCTGGCAGCTGCAGCGTACGTACCTCCCCGCGCTGTGCCTGCGGAAACTTCTCGTAGAGGTTGAACCGACCCACCAAGTATTCGCTGCGGCTTACCGGCACGATGCCGAGCTGCAGGCGCTGAAAGATCCAAGGCCGCGAGGTGGAAAAATCATGCTTGGCCATCAACCGTGGCTGCCGAGCAGAGATCCTCTCTACTTCCCGCGCGCTGATGAAAAAATACCCGCGCCGTTCCAATTCTTCGCCGTAGCCAGCCGCCAAGATGCGCAGCCAACCCCAGTCATTAACGCCTAGCTTCACCGACTCCGGAACGCCAAAACGTGCCCGCAGCTCCTCCTGCAGCTCCCGCCCCGCGTGCGCCTTCGGCCCGCTAGTCACCGCTGACCTCATAATTGCGCACCAGTACCTCATCGACCTTGCCGCGCTTCGAAGCGACGGAATTGATCGCCCGCGTTGCCCCCACGATGCCTACCTCATAATCCGCATAGAGCTCTCGGATGAACTCGGTGGCCGAATTCGACAGCAGAAACTTTGCCCCGCGTTCGTCCAACTCATCGCAGACCTCTTTGAGCCGTTCTTGCTCCGCGCGGTCAAAGCCGCCCTTTTGATAGCCGGTAAACGAGCTCGTCACATTGACTGGGTCATAGGGCGGGTCGAAATAGACAAAATCGCCTTCGCCTGCTTCTGCCACCGCTGCGGCGAAATCGCCTTGGGAAAAGATCACCTCATTTTCCGCAAAATAGCGGTGCACCGCACGCAGCGTGTCTTCATCGCAAATGGTGGGATTCTTATAGCGCCCGAACGGCGCATTAAATTGACCTGCCGTATTCACGCGATACAGACCGTTATAGCAGGTGCGGTTGAGATACAGCGTTCGTGCAGCACGCTCGATGGGGGAGAGGGCGGCAAACCGCTTCGCATCCCTGTCCACTGCGCGCAGCGCATAGAAGAACTCCGCCTCATTGGGATAGCTCACGAGTTCTGCAATGAGCTCGTCGACGCCGCCGCGTACCACCTCATATAGGTTGATGAGCTCAGCATTGAGATCATTGACCCGTGCGCTTGCTGGTTGGAGCGAGAAAAGCACCGCGCCGCCACCGATGAAGGGCTCATAAAACCGCCGCGGGACATCCGCCGGTAGGGCGGCGTGGATATGTGGCAAGAGCTGGCGCTTTCCGCCCGCCCATTTCACCAGTGGCTTAACGTTTTTCATCGTTGACTCATCTTAGCGGCCCTACCCGACACGAGCACCATTGGGCTTTCGAACGTGCGGGCGGATAACTGGAGCGGAGGGCTGGCCGTACAGGTACTTTGGTTGTCTAACATCACAGCTTTGTTAAATAGTTCTATGACGGGCCTAAACGTACGGCCATGCCGGTAGTAAATTCTTCCCGTGCGCACGGCTGTTTCCATAGTCGAATATTAGGTAATAAAATCACCCCAAACGCCTTAGTTTGTAGGGAAATACCATTTTCACCTAAAGATTTAAGGGTTTAGAAAACGAAAGTAAGGCCCTTAGAGCGTCGGGACAGAAAGGGGCATTTATGCCGCGTATATCACAAATCCGAGTCGCTGCGCTCAACCTCGTCATCGAAGCCGGATACGGCGGGTTTACTATGGAGGAACTCGCCCAAAAGGTAGGCGTTTCCCGCCGTACCCTTTTTAATTACATAAAAGACAAAGAATCGGCAGTTTTAGGTCCCGAATTTTCGGAGGAACTAGAGCACCAATTTCAGAATTTCGCCGCCGGACTGCCCACCGGAAGCCTGCGCGAAGATTCTGAAATCGTGGCCAAAGCCGTATTTGACCGCGCCGTGGGTGATGAGTTCTTCCCCGAAATTTCCCAGCTGACGGCCAAGGCACTAGCTAAGGATACGAAGCTGCGTGCCCTGTATTACCAGCGCAATAGCCGCACTATTGAGCGCCTCCGCCAAGCCGTGCAGGCCCGTGAGGGTTGGAAATCCTCCGATCCGCGCCTCACGCCGACCGTCAACATCATCCACACCCAGTTTCTGACCGCCTTCGAGATTTTTGTGGAAACCCGTGGAGGAACGTCGCTTAGTGAAGCCTTCCGCAACGCCGGCGCCATCTTCGAAGATTATTTCAACGACGAACTGGCCTAAGCCTCACTGCTCGGGTCTACGCTAAGAAAATCCCCCGGTGCGCTCCGTAGAGTGCGACCGGGGGGATTGTCAGTGCAATGGCTCTTAGTCCATCTTATTGAACGCGGAAGCCATGCCGGACTTCTTGTTGGCTGCAGTGTTGCGGTGGAAGACACCCTTGGACACGGACTTGTCCAGGGCGCGAGATGCCACGCGCAGCTGCTTCTCAGCTGCAGCCTTGTCGCCAGTGGCAACGGCCTCGCGGAACTTGCGGATCTCGGTACGGACGGCGGAGCGAACGCCCTTGTTGCGGCGGCGTGCCTTCTCGTTGGTGATAACGCGCTTCTGCTTGGACTTGATATTTGCCATGAAAAGATACCTCTTAGTAATCGAAAGTGATTGACATAGAAACCGACCTGCTCGGACTATTCCCGCGGCCAGCAATCGCTGGCACGCTCGGCGCTGGTATTCGAAGAGCGAACCCAAGGTCCTGCCCGCCCCGACCAACGCGCCCGGCAAGTAAGTAACCAACATACAATAGCAGTACCGAACCCGACCTGCCAAAACTCTCAGCATGGTCGCCGTCTGTGCGACTGGTTAGGCCCAGTGGTAGCGCGCGCGTAACCTATTCGCGATTCTTTCGAACCGGCGTTCGGGAAAAAGTGTGCCTTGTCGGCGCACCTGCTCTTCGGAAACCTCCAGCAAGCGGTCGAGGCGCACCCAGCAATCGCACCCGGATTCGTCCCACTCGCCGGCGCCGATTTCCAGCCAGGCGTCGTCAAGCGCATGCTTCGGGTTGGGGGAGATAAGCAAACCCATCACCGTGTTGCGCGTGCGGCCGACAACCAGGATGGCGCGCTCACGCGGCGGGGCCTGCTTGCCTTCGGCCGGGGCCCATACCCAGACCACCTCGCCGGAATCAGCCTGGCCATCCATATCGGGGGAGAAAAATATGGAGCGGGGGTGAGAGGCGGTGGCCTCGACTCGGATATCAGCGGCCTTACGCGGCTCGTGGAACTCGTCCGACCTATCCAGCCCCAACCGGGAATTAATGCGGGTCAGGCCGGTGTCTATAGGCTCGCGCTCGCTGATTCCCAGCGCTTGGCGCAGTCGGGTGAGCATGGCGCTTTTCATGTCGACTATTGTAGACGTATGTCTGAAAACTTTGCGGCCACGACGTTTACGGATCCCGCCCGAATCCGAAACTTCTGCATTATTGCTCACATCGACCACGGCAAGTCGACGCTGGCGGACCGCATCCTGCAGCTATCCAAGGTGGTTGCGGAGCGCGATATGCGTGACCAGTTCCTCGATAATATGGACATCGAACGCGAACGCGGTATCACCATTAAGGCGCAGAACGTACGCCTGCCCTGGGTACCCCAGTCCGGTCCGGACGAAGGGGAGCAGATCGTCCTCCAGATGATCGATACCCCCGGCCACGTGGACTTTACCTACGAGGTCTCCCGCGCCCTCGAGGCGTGTGAGGGTGCCATCTTGCTTGTCGACGCCGCCCAGGGCATCGAAGCCCAAACCCTTGCCAACCTGTACCTGGCGATGGAAAACGACCTGGAAATCATCCCGGTCCTCAATAAAATCGACCTGCCGGCCGCCGACCCGGAAAAGTACGCGCTGGAAATCGCCAATATCATCGGCTGCGAGCCAGAAGAGGTCCTGCGCGTATCCGGCAAGACCGGCGAGGGTGTGGTCGAGCTGCTGGACAAGGTCTGCGAGTTGGTGCCGCCGCCGTCCTCCGAGTTCGACGCGGATGCGCCGGCCCGCGCCATGATTTTTGACTCCGTCTATGACACCTACCGCGGCGTTGTCACCTATATCCGCATGGTCGATGGCAAGCTCACCCCGCGCCAGAAGGTCACCATGATGTCGACCAACGCTAACCACGAGCTGCTCGAAATCGGCATCGTGTCCCCCACGATGCAAAAGTGTGAAGGCTTGGGCCCCGGCGAGGTGGGCTACCTCATTACCGGCGTAAAGGACGTGCGCGAGACCAAGGTGGGCGATACCGTCACTTGGTCCAACGGCGGCGCCGAAACTCCGCTTAAGGGCTATAAGGACCCGGACCCAATGGTCTATTCCGGCCTTTTCCCCATCTCCCAGGCCGATTTCCCAGACTTGCGCGATGCTTTGGAAAAGCTGCAGCTTAACGACGCCTCCTTGACCTTCGAGCCCGAAACCTCCGTCGCCCTCGGCTTTGGTTTCCGCTGCGGGTTCTTGGGCCTATTGCATATGGAAATTACCCGCGACCGCTTGGAGCGCGAGTTCGGTCTCGACCTAATTTCCACCGCGCCGTCGGTGACCTACCGCGTGGTGGCCGAAGACGGCGAAGAAAAGTGGGTTCACAACCCGTCGGACTGGCCGGAAGGAAAGCTTAACGAGGTCTACGAGCCGGTGGTGAAGATGACCGTCATCGTGCCCGAGCAATTCGTCGGCCCCACCATGGAGCTCTGCCAGTCCAAGCGCGGCCAGATGGGCGGCATGGATTACCTTTCCGAGGACCGCGTGGAACTGCGCTACACCATGCCGCTTGGTGAAATCATCTTCGACTTCTTCGATATGCTCAAGTCCCGCACCAAGGGCTACGCCTCGTTGAACTATGAAGAGGCCGGCGAGCAGCTCGCGGACTTGGTCAAGGTCGATATCCTGCTCAACGGCGACCCGGTCGACGCCTTCTCCGCCATCGTCCACCGCGATTCCGCCCAGTGGTACGGCAATAAGATGACCAAGAAGCTTAAAGAGCTCATCCCGCGCCAGCAGTTCGAGGTGCCGGTGCAAGCGGCCATTGGTTCGAAGATCATTGCCCGCGAGAACATCCGGGCCATGCGCAAGGACGTGCTGGCCAAGTGCTACGGCGGCGATATCTCCCGTAAGCGCAAGCTGCTGGAGAAGCAGAAGGCCGGTAAGAAGCGCATGAAGACGCTGGGCTCCGTCTCGGTGCCGCAAGAGGCTTTCGTGGCTGCGCTGTCTACCGACGCCGACGATTAACCCCGTACCCCCTATTGGCAAAGTGGAGCCGAATAGATTCTTAACATTTCGTTAACGGCTCCCGGGGTGCGGCCGGCAAAAGTTCAAAGTGAGCTGCTTCTATAGGGCGTCCCCACGGCCGGGGACGCCCTTTTAATCTAGTTGCAGTCGGTGTTTTGGCGGCGTTAAATTTCGATTCGAAAGCGACCGATGACTCGCCTGGTGAGCCACAGCCACTTTCGACCTGCCCCGCAAATTCTTGACCAAGGTTGGATTTTTAATGAAGCTTCGCTCTCGCGCTGTGGCCCTTTGCGCCGCCGCAGCCGCCACTACGTCCCTTGTCCCCGGCGTTGCCCAGGCAGCCACCACGACCCCAATTGAACACGTCGTTGTCATTTACTCGGAGAATATTTCCTTCGACCACTACTTTGGCACCTACCCAAACGCCCTGAATAAGGACGGCGAAAAGCTGCAGGGCAGCGACAAGGACGCCCCAAAATTTACCGCCAAGAAAGACACCCCCAAGGCGAAAAACCTCGAAAATGATGGCGTAATGGGGAACAAGAACCCCAACTCCGTCAAGCCTTTCCGCATCGGGCCAGACCATGCAGTAACTACGGACCAGAATCACCACTACGGCGATGAGCAGGCCGCATACAACGGCGGCAAGATGGACAAGTTCCCGGAGACTGTATCCACCGACATCGATAAGTCTTCCAACGGCTATTATGCCGTTCCAGGCATGACTATGGGCTATTACGACGGCAATACCGTCACCGGAATGTGGAACTACGCGCAAAACTTTGCGATGAACGACAATAGTTACTCCACTATCTTCGGCCCATCCACCCCAGGCGCGCTGAATCTGATTTCCGGAACCGTGGCCGGCGGGACCATGCATGACCCAGCCACGGGCGAGCAGAAGAAGATCGAACCTGGCAAGAACCACGCCCTCGCTGGGGTATCCGAAGATGGCAAGACCGCCACTGTTGTCGGCGACCCAGATCCGCTTTACGACGACTGCTCGAATAACTCTTCCGCCGGCACCAACCAGGTCACCGCGATGCACTCCAAGAACATCGGTGACCAGCTCAATGACAAGGACGTCACTTGGGGCTGGTTCCAAGGCGGCTTCCGGCCAACCGAGGAAGCTACAGACGACGCTCGCGCACGCTGCGGCGCCTCCCACACCACGCTGACCGGCCAGAACAAGACGGACTATAACCCGCACCACCAGCCGTTCCAGTACTACGCTTCCACCGCGAATCCGCACCACTTGGCGCCGTCGAGCGATGACATGATCGGCAAGACTGACCGCGCCAATCACCAGTACGATCTGCAGGACTTCGATACCGCTCTGGAGCAGGGCAACCTGCCGGCCGTGTCCTTCCTGAAGGCTGCCAACTACCAAGACGGACACGCCGGTTACTCCAACCCGCTAGACGAGCAGGCCTTCATCACCCATTACATCAATGAGCTGCAAAATTCCCCAGAGTGGGATTCCACCGCGGTCGTTATCGCCTACGATGACTCCGATGGCTGGTACGACCACAAGGCCCCAGAAATCCGCAATGGTTCCAATGACCCGCACCAGGACAAAGAAATCTGCACCGCCGCCGCAGCAAAAGTAGGCGTTGCCGGCGGAAAGGACGGCCAGTGCGGGCCGGGTACCCGCCAGCCTTTGCTGGTTATCTCCCCATACGCGAAGACTAACCACATCGACTCCACTTACACCGAGCAGACTTCCGTCACCAAGTTCATTCAGGACAATTGGGGACTCGGCCGTCTAGGGGGCATTGCCTTTGACGAGCGCGCCGGCGAGCTCAACAACATGTTTGACTTCAACGCCGCCCACAAGGCCCCGAAGCTTTTCTTGAACGAGACCGACGGTACCGTGGCCAAGGACTACGCCTCCATTGAAAAGGTGGATAATTCCTCCCGCGCCGGCACCAACCTCAAGGACGTCGTCGAGGGCATGGACGACCCCAAGGTCACCGAACAGGGCGTTCCCGACATCACCAAGCTGCACCAAGATGCGAAGCCACAGCCCGGTGCGAATAAGCCCGATAATTCGAGTTCCAGTTCTTCCGCTGGTTCTTCTAAGGGCGGTATCATTGCGGCTATCCTTACGGCTCTGGGCGTCGGCGCAGGGGTTGTTGCTTGGTACATGAATGGCCACCCCGGCCTAGATCTGAAGAAGCTGCAAGATTTTAAGCTCCCGCCATTGCCCAACCTCCCGTTTTAATCAATGAAAACCTTCCATTTTGCCACCGCCGCGGTGCTTGCCATCGCGGCCATAGCTCCTACTGCCGTCGCCCAAAGCTCCTTGAGCTCTCTCGGTTCTAGCTCGTCTAGCTCGCGAGACTCGCGGCCGGCGGCGTCGACAAGCAAAAGCACGAAGCCGAAAGAACCACAGCTGAATGTGCGCGACGTGTATTCATGTCCTACGCCGGAGAAGGTACAGGGGCAGGCATCGTGGAAGGTCTATAACACCTCGGGGCTTGCGCTCACCGTCTACGTGGCAGATGATGCGGGCAACGCCTACCAGGTCCTCGAGCGTGTAGGCACCCCAGCCAAGCGCGCCTGGGCCCCGAAACTGCAGGACGGCACATACCACCTCACCTGCGTTTTCCACAATGATTCGGCCGTGAAATCTGATGATTTTGCGGTCACCGGTTCCACCATCACCGATGCTCCCAAGATGGTCCCCATTACTGACCGCGAGGTCGCGGCCGTGGCCATTCAGCAAGCGGACAGGCAGAAAAAGCGTGTGCCCGAGCTACAGAAGAAAGCCCACGCTCTTGCTAAAGCCACCTCGAAAGATCGCCGCGCTGCCCAAGCGGCCTACCTTGACTACCTCGAGACCTACCGATCCTTCGACGATTCCAGCGAGATGTGGCCGGGGCCCGGCTTGGAGGGATACATGGACGTCGAAAAGCTGCTGTGGTCCAGGCGCCCCGTCAAGGATGCGGCGAAGCCTGCCCGCGCGCTTGCCGACGCCGTCGATAAAACCGCCCGCGCCCTCGATACCTCCCATTTCGCCATTCCCGCCCCCGACTACGGGCTGCGCACCCATGAAGTAATGGAGGAATTCGAGCGCTTCGATATGCGCGCCGAACGCGATTTCGGCGCCCATGCCCTGCCCACCGCGCTGCGGGGCGACGTTATTTCAACCCGGCTGACGCTGGATGCCGTCCGCTCCCTTGTCGAGGGCCGTGGGCTCGATACCTCGCCCATCTATGAGCAGCTGGATGAGCTTGACAAGCTCGCCACGAAGTTCGATGAAAAATATGACACCGCTTTTGATAAGTGGTCCCAGAAGGACCGGATGCGTGTGCAGTCCGCCGTCGCGCGTGCCAATGAACTGCTTGCCCCTGTCGCCACGATGACCGTAGTTAGAAGGATGGATTAGTGCCCTGCCCGTTTGATTTTTCCCGCCGCTCGTTCCTCTCTGGGCTCGCGGCCACCGCCGCGCTTTCTGGCCCGGCAGCAGCTGCCAATGCGCAGTCCAGCCTCGCGGGCTCTTCCTTTGGTTCCTCTAAGCGAAGCGAAGGCGCTGCTGACCATGCTTCTCCATCGCCGCGCAACGAGGCGGACGCTCCGCTCGAACTTCCTTTCCACGGCGAGCACCAGCAGGGGATCGTGACCCCAGCCCAAAAGTATTCCGAGGTCGTCGCCCTCGATGTACAGTTCACCGAGAAATCGCGCTTAGAGAAGTTGCTTCGCACCGTGACTGAGCGCGCCCGCATTCTTACCTCCGGCGGCGCTACTGCGGCCGATGGCATTGGCTATCCCGCCGGCGATTCCGGGGAGCTAGGACCGCAGCTTCCCACCGATAGTTTGTCCATTACCCTCGCCGTGGGCAATTCGCTTTTCGACGACCGCTTCGGTCTTAAACCCCACAAACCCGTCCACTTAAGTTCCATGCAGGCTTTCGCCGATGACACGTTGGAGGAGGAGCTATGCCACGGCGACCTCGCCCTGCAGATTTGCGCCGACCAGCACGACACCGTCATTCACGCGCTGCGCGATATCTTGCGGCACACCCGTGGAGATGTGGCCGTGCGTTGGCGCCAAAACGGTTATATGAATGAACCGCGGCCGTCTGGCACCCAGCGCAACCACCTTGGGTTTAAAGACGGCATCGTCAATCCAGCCGAAAAGGATCAGGACAAGCTGGTTTGGGCCGGTACGGACGAGCCGGACTGGGCCGCCGGCGGCAGCTATATGGTGGTTCGCCTCATCG
This sequence comes from Corynebacterium sp. LaCa54, assembly GCF_046717495.1. Taxonomy (NCBI): domain Bacteria; kingdom Bacillati; phylum Actinomycetota; class Actinomycetes; order Mycobacteriales; family Corynebacteriaceae; genus Corynebacterium; species Corynebacterium sp. LaCa54. The sequence goes on along the minus strand of NZ_CP177115.1, from coordinate 1,865,654 downwards.
CTATGTATACGGAATTCTGGGATCGCATCTCCATTGCTGAGCAGGAGCAAATCTTCGGCCGCGACCGTGCAACCGGTGGCCCGCTTTCCGGTGGCGACGAATATGCCGAGCCCAACTACCTCGACGATGCCACCGGCGATGTCATTCCCACCGACGCGCATATTCGCCTGGCGAATCCGCGTACGCCAGAAACCGCGGACCAGCTCATGCTGCGCCGCGCCTATAACTACGACAATGGCGTGCGCGATAACGGCACCCTCGATGTCGGTCTCGTCTTTATCTGCTTCCAGCAGGACTTGGAGCGTCAGTTCATTACGGTGCAAAAGCGCCTCGAAGGTGAACCCCTAGCGGACTATATCCGACCCTATGGTGGTGGCTATTTTTATGCTTTGCCCGGCGTCGCTGATGACTCCGACTTTTTCGGCCGCTCCCTCCTCCAAGCCTAGAAATGCTTCACCGACTCGCACTGTGCGGGAAAGCCGTGTGATCTGGGAAGCGTCCGCCCAAAAAATGAGGGCAGGGTCTTCAGCTTGAATTGGCCCACGGCGGGACCCAGACTATTCGGCCCCGCCGCCGCGCTAACCGGCCGCGCACCGGCGGGGCGTTCGGGTCATCGTCATTGACGCCGTTGTGGTACGGGCACGCCACACTGAGATTCGCCATATTGGTCTCGCCGCCGTGTTTCCACGCCCGCAGATGATGAATCTGGCACTTATCTGCCGGATAATTGCACTCGGCCCACGGGCACGTGGGGTTTTCCGCGCTCGCCATCAGCCGCTGCTTGTCCGAGGCATGCCGCGAGGTGCGATACAGGTTCACCGGTCCCTCATAGGGATGGACGAGCGTGACAAGTCCGCAGTCGGCAAGGCGCTTTTCCACCAGTTTGGCACCGCTGATTTCGGCCCCATTGGTCAACCGCAGCGTAATTTCCTCGCCTCCACCGTCGAGGATTTCATCTAATTCATCGAGCTGGATGATGATATTCGTCATCGCGGCAGGGCGAGCCGTGGCCCCGCCGCGGAAGAAAATATTCTCCACGGAATCCAAGGGTTTCTCTTCGCTGATGCTGGCGTGCAGGTCAGCGATGAAATCGGAATCACCGGTAATCGAAAGCGTCGACGGCCCGCCCTTGCGCCGCGTCATCCGCACCCCCTTCTCCGGTAAGATGGGGTACAAAGACACATCAGAAAAGGCACATTTTGTGCGCAACATCACAAGATTGGATGGTTAAAATGACGCGAAAAGCAGTGATGTACCTAAGGATTAGCCTCGATGCAGAAAACAACGGCCTCGGTATTGAGCGTCAGCGGGAGGACTGCATGGCGCTTATTGAACGGGAAGGGTGGGAGTTAGTAGATGAATATGTCGACAACTCGGTGAGCGCAAGTAAGGAACACGTAACGCGCCGTGAGTACAACCGCATGGAGGAAGACTACGAAGCGGGTCGCTTTAACACTATTGTTTGCTATAACCTCGACAGGCTTACCCGACAACCTATGCAGATGGAGCAATGGTTAGGGCGGGCTAAATATGCGAATCTGCACCTAGCAACGTGCAACGGCGAACTTGACTTGAGCAATGATGACGGCCGATTTTTGTCGCGTCTTATGGGTGCGTTTACCAGTAAACAAGTTGAGCGCAAGTCTGAGCGGCAAAAGCGCGCAATACTTCAGAAGGCGCAAAAAGGAGGCCGCCCCAGCGGGGCCGCGCCCTATGGCTATGACAATGACTACAAAGTTATAGAGGATAGGGCTAAGACGGTGCGCGGTATCTACAGGGCTATACAGGCAGGGGTGTCTATGGCTGATATCGTGCGCGCACTCAATGGCGAAGCGGGTAGAGATGAAGAGGTGCCGTGGCTTGCCCCGTGTACACCGCCCGGGATACTGATATGGCAACAGCGCAATGAAAAGCGCGCAGAGCGTGATATGGAGCTGCTACCGAAGCCGAAGCAGACCAAGTGGACACATCATATGGTTCTAAGAGTTGGATCTAATCCAACCTATGCCGGGTACCGGGTACATATGCCCGAAGACGCGAAGAAGAGGCCAGAGCATAGGGGTGCCGGGTCTGATACGGCACCGGGTAAAAGGATGCATATTGCCCGTGATGCCGACGGCGAGCGTGTCACCGGGTTCTGGGAACCTATTGTGGATAAGAGTTTGTGGTGGTCTGTCTCTGATATCTTGTGCGACCCCAAGCGTGATAAGAGGAGGCATAACCGAAGCGGGCGGGCCGGACTAGGTTCGGGTCTTTATATCTGCGGCGAATGCGGCCACCATATGACCACATTAGGTCTGAGGTACCGGTGCAGGCAATGTGGTATCTCCCGCACCCGCGAGCCTATAGACCGATTGGTCTGTACGGTTGTAGATGAGATTCTATCTCGCGAAGACGTGGTGGAGGCGCTGGTAGCAAGGAAGGAGCCGACGGAAGAATCGAAGGCTATAGAGCAGCAGATAAAGGACCTAGGGGCCAGGATTAAGGGTGCTGAGTCTGACTTCGATGAAGATTTAATCACCGCACGGGACCTAAAGCGCAAGCGTGATAAGGCTCAGGCTGCTATCGACGGTCTGCGCCGGCAACAGGTTAAGATGCTGCCAGAGGCAACGCAATCGGTGTTAACAGGGATGCAAGACCCAGCGGCGGGATTTAGGGACAGTTCGCTGGTGACAAAGCGGGCAATCATAGACGCGCTCATGGAGGTTCGACTCTACAAAGCGGTAGTAGGGCGCAAGCGGTTCGACCCGAAGACGGTGGGAATCGAGTGGAAGGTAGACGCCTAGAAAGCGGGGAAGGGTAAGCGGTTCGCCCACAAGGGTGAGGCATCGGGCAAAGCACCTTAAACCACCTTGTCTAATCCGTGTCTAGATTAGTGCCAATATGTTTCTAGGCACAGTTAAGGGGTGAAGATGTGATTATAAGTGGTTGGCTATCATAATTATGGGTGGATACGTTCAATAATCGCGTGAAATCACGACTTAACATGTGAACTCACACGATTTCACACAATGTTTGTGAAGGTGTTTCCCAGGTAGGCGGGTAGGAAAAGGCCATTTCACACGTTTACACGATTTTCAACAAAACTTTTTATATAGCCGTATGTAGCTATGCGGTACCACCTATATAGAGGTAGCTGCTTTATGCTCTTATATCTCAATACTGGAAAACATGTGAAATGTGTGGAATAGGGGATAATAGCAGGTCAGAGGATAAATTACGAATGTGAAGTGGTGTGTGAAATCATCTAAACTCGTGTGAAGTTCACACAATTTGGTGAACAGGGGTATGGTCTGCCTTTTTCGCGTCTTCGGGGCATGTCGTTTCTGGTGCTGTTGCAAAGTTGGGCGGAGAGCCGAGACGACCCAGTTTCTCATTTCCTGATGGCCGCTGCGTGCCGGCGTTCTCAGGCCGTCTCGAAGACCCGGTTGACGATCACCGCGTCCGGATTGGGGTGCCCATAAGCAAACATCGTGCCCTGACCTTTCCGTAATGAATGCATCGCTTCCATCCCTTTCAACGTCCGGTAGGCGGAAATTCGGTTTTTGAACGCCCCCTTCGGTCCCAGGATTCTTTTAAGTCGGCCATGATCTCCCTCGAGAACGTTGTTCAGGTATTTCACCTGCCGGTGCTCCACCATCTGAGGGCAGATTCCCTCCGCCTTCAGCTCGGATATTGCCTTGGCCAGAGCTGGTGCCTTGTCGGTGTTGATGACCCGCGGGGACCCGGCTGTCGTATTCGATCGCAGCGTCTTGGCCAGGAAACGCTTGGCCGCAGCCACATTCCGTTTTGGTGAGAGGTAGAAGTCTAAGGTCTGCCCACCGGCGGTAATAGCCCGGTAGAGATAGCACCACGTGCCGCCGACCCGGATATAGGTCTCATCCACCCGCCAGGACCGGGCCTGCCAGTCGGGTACCTGCCGGTACCAGCGAGTGTGCTTATCCAGCTCAGGGGCGTATTTCTGCACCCAGCGGTAGATCGTGGTGTGATCGACTGGCACACCCCGCTCGGTCATCATTTCTTCGAGGTCGCGGTAGCTCACGCCGTAGCGGCAGTACCACCGCACCGCCCACAGGATGATGTCACGGGGGAAATGCCGACCGGAGAAGATGCCCATGGCTCTGATTATTTCACGCCGGTCTTTCTACTGCCCCAACTTTGCAACAGCACCAGTAGCAGAATGTGTGTCCGTTCGGCGTGTTGCGGGGCGGGTACACGGTTAGTTACTTCATGGGGTCTTTTCTGATTCCTATCGAGTGTTCGTACTCGGTTGGGATAGCGTTGTCGTAGAAGGCTGGTCGGCCTGTTTCTTGGTCGGCTTTGTTGTGGTCTTCTTCGGCAAGATCGTTGACTTTGGCGAGTTGATCTTGGCCATAATTGCACTGCCTGGCGATATTTAGCGGATCGTCAGGCAGTTGCTTTTTGGTGTGGAGGTACCACTCGAGCATTTTTCGTTGGCGTTCCCCAGACCTGCCTCGGTGCGCATCGGCGATGCGTTTGAGCTAGGCGTTTATGCCGCCTTCAAGACTGTTTGTCGTTGAAGCCCAGCGGTTAGGATCAAGCGCATTCGGTGGTGGCTTAAGGTAAGTAAACAGCCAATTGTTGCGCGAGAGGTGCAGCAGTGAGTTGTAGGCTTTGCGTACCCGCATGTGAGTCCATTCCCACTGGTTATTGGGCGTTCGGCGTTCTTTTGGCACGGGTGTTTTCTCGTTGAGGAATGTTTTGAATACCTGACCGAAGTCGTGCAGACGTAGCGTCCACTCCCGTGCCTGTTCGAGCGTGGTGACACGGGTTAGTTTCAGCGCCAGTGCGTAGATGGTTTTGCCGGCGTCGGTGCGCGGCCGTGAGGTGGTGTAGCGGCGAATGACGCGTTGTGCATGGACGAGACAACGCTGAATCATCTCGTTTGGCCAGCAGGCTTTAATCGCGGTGAGTGCGCCTTGTCCGCCGTCGAGGACGACGCAGAGTGGCTCGGCGATTTTGCGAAGTAGCTGCGTGTATGCGTGGGCTGTTTCGTGTTTGGTCCAGTGCCACGCAATGACGTGGTCGCGGCTGGCTGCCACAAGTAGGCAGCCAGCCGCGGTGTAGGTGCCGTCGATGAAGATCTGATCGTAGACGCGCTGCGGGGCACCGTCGTTGGGGACGTCGATGAGCCAAAACGGTTCGAATCGGCGATCAAGTGTCCAACGACTCACCCTTTGTTGCCCGGCGAGTTCAGACAACGTCGCTGTGGAGGTGACATAAGAGACGAAGGCTTTAAAGTTGCGGGCCTGCGTGAGATCGGTGCGAGTTCGTGTCGTGGAGCTGCCGCAGTTCGGGTCTTTGCACCGCCACCTGGTTGTGCCTTTGGATGTGGTTCCGTTTTTCTTCATTTGCCCAGCACATACCGGGCATCGTGGTCTGTTTTTACTCACCCGGAAAGCACACCAACCCCCGGCTAGCACATGCGGGTGCCATTCCGATGGATTGAACACGAAACGGGCGGATATAAGCATAAAGACCTTATATCCGCCCGATTTACCCATCCTGAGCAGCAAGATCACTGTAACTCAGACACACTTTTTGCTACTTAACCCGCCAGGGAGCTTTGGGGCGCTGGGGTAGCTAACGCGTCTTGCTTTGCGCGTGCAGACCGCGCGCGGCGGCGCTGCAGGGTGGGGAGGAACCACGTTGCGATGGCCGCGATGACAGCAATAATGCCCGCGCTCCACGCGAGGTATTTCACGGGGGTAAACCACCACGCCAGGGCCGCGACTACTGCGATGAGGATCCATACGGCGGGCACGAGGAAGCTGGGTTGTTCGGCCCACGGTTCCCGTGGGAATCGGCTACGGGCCTCTGCGCGGATGCGGCGTGGCGTTTTACGGGCAAGTACCAAGGAACAGGCGACCACGAAGGCCAAGCCGATACCGGCGATGAGCAGGTTGCCGCTTACGCCGCCGAACATAAATACGCCGACGGAAAGAGCTAAGGACAAGCGTTCACCGAACGTGAGTGGGAAGTTCTGTGTGGGATCCACATCTGGATAGATGCTGGTGAAGATGTCTTTGCGGGGGTCGTTTTGCATTCTTTGCTTCTTGTAGGGGTGGTTTATTGACAATCAGAAGGAGTTAGGTAAGGATACACTTACCTAACTAATGCAAGCGTAGCCTATTTCATTTCTAGACACGAAAACAAGGTTCTCAATATGATTGGAAAACTGTGGAAGCCGGCGTTCGGCAGCATCGTCGCCGCATTTCTCGTCGCGGCATTCGCCCCACTTTTGTCATCTGCTCCAGTGGCCCACGCAGATGAATCCTGCACATGGAAGTGGGGCATCAAGCAATCATTCCGTAGCTACGTCAAGGGCAATATCGCCCACGGTGGATGGGGTGCCAATGGCATTGGCTTTACAGGCGACGAACAGGGCGATGGTGCGTTCGTCTTTGCCCCAGGAAAGCCCGATGCGTCTGGTGGAAACGTCACGATTCCGTTCAATGGAACGCTGAGCTTTACCGGCCACGATGGGGTCTTGGACATGACGATGTCGGACTTCAAGGTCAAGGCCTCTGGAAAGCAAGCACAGATTTCCGTGGACTACGTCTCCTATGAGATGAACCGCCAAGACCTCAGCCGCGGTAAAAAGATCCAAGGCAATGATGAGGTAATCGCCACCATTAATCTGGCCAACCCCGTCGAAGATGGTGCCGGGAAGGTTGATTTGTCTGGATCTACCGCTCTGACTTCCGGCGGGGCCAAGCTATTTACCGGCTTCTACCAGCCGGGCGAAGCCTTAGATCCGTCCTCCGGCAGCATTGCGCTCGACGGCTCGTGCGTTGGATCCGGTTCTGGCTCCGGTTCCGGTGGGGAGCGCCCATTGACCTCCATTACGGGTTCCTTCACGGGCTTTAACAAGGAAGCTATGGACATCCTGTCTGAAACCAATGACACGATGAACGGGATTACTACGTTTATGGGCAATACCCAGGCGTTCCTGGATGAGTTGGAGTCTTTCAATAACCGGGGTGGATCGAACTCGAATTCGGGTGGCTCTACTTCGGGTACGTCGAACTCCACTGGAGGAAACTCGGCTTCTACTAACTCTGCATCGAAAAATTCATCACCGAGCAACTCTGGTTCGCGTGGAGGCGGCGGTGCCTCAGGTGCTGGCAAAACAGCGGCTTCTGGTCCTGCGCACTCTGGATCTGCGAGCTCTGGCGCCCCGATCTCAGGTAATTCGGGCGAGGGAGGATCTGGCGGGGACGGTGCCGTCTGTGAGGCTACTGGTGTTACTCAAGCCACCGCTCAGTGGGGTTTAAAGAAATCCTTCCAGTCCTATATCACCGGATCCATTGCCCAGGGCCGATGGGATCTCTCTGGTGTTGGCTATGACAATGGGCGTTTCCAATTCACGGGCAACTCCGGTGCCGTAAAAGATGGCGCGGGCTCCGTGCAATATGGCGGAAGCATGCAGTTCACCGGGCACCACGGCAAGCTGGACCTCAACATCGCCAACCTGGAAATCACCTTTAACGGCAATTCTGGCGAGCTTATCGCTGACGTGCGCTCTTCCAATATGGAAGGGAAGAAGAAAGACTTTGGACGCACTGTTATTGGCACCTTGAACTTTAAATCCCTCGACATCGGCACGGACACCGTGTCCGGTGAAGCTGCGGTATCGCTTTCTGAAGCCGGTTCCCAGGCACTCGCTGAGTTCTATGAACCAGGCACCCAGCTGGACCCGTTGAGCTTCCACGCCACCTTGGGTGGAAGCGCTGATTGCGGCGCCGTATCAGGTGGTGGAGGCTCTAGCTCCGGTTCTGGATCCGGCGGATCCGGTGGATCTAGCGCAGGCGGAAACGGAAAGGGAACCCCTAGTTCCAAGGGCGGCGCTCATGCCGGGGCCGGGGATCCAGTGCTAGCCGGTGACTCGGGGCAGGGATACGAGGACGGATCGAACAAATTCCAGGTCAAGTCCGCGACGTCTCCCGGCGGGAGCCTAGATAATCCGACCGCCTATCTACTGCTCTTCATCGTCGGATTGATCATCGCCGGTGGCTCTACCAGCCGGCTTGTCATGAACAACTCTTAGAAAGATTGCCGTGAAACTCGTTCTTCGTTTCCTCGTACCATTCCTGTGCATCTTCAGTCTTACCGCGTGCGGTGTGCAGGGAAGCTATACCGATCAGCTACCGGATCCCGCTGATCTCTCGGATCCCAGGTCTTTTGAAGGTGTCAGTGACGTCAAAGGTTTTGACGAAATCGAACCGGTTACTGATAAGGCAGAGCCGGCGCTTCCGGTGGAGCTTACCGATGCCGATGGTAACGACGTTACCGTCACCGATGCCTCCCGCATCCTGGCTTTGGATATCTATGGCACCTACACCAATACCCTTAGCGGCTTGGGGCTTGCGGATAATATCGTCGGTCGCACAGTTTCTTCTACCGAGCCCAACCTGGCGGATCTCCCGGTGGTGACCGAAGGTGGCCACAACATCAACGTGGAGGCGGTGCTGGAGCTGCAGCCGACGCTCGTCATTGCAGACCATTCCATTGGCCCGCGCGATGCCATCGATCAAATCCGCGCGGCGGGTGTCACCACCGTGGTGATGGAACCTGAGCGCACGATCGATTCGGTGGGTGAGGACATCACCACGCTTGGCGATGCCCTCGGCCTGCCCGATGAAGCACGCGAGCTGGCGGATCGTTCCACCAAGGAAATCGACGAGGCAAAGGAAGCCATCAAGAAGTTGGTTCCCGATGATCCAATGCGCATGGCGTTCCTTTACGCACGCGGAAACGGTGGCGTCTTCTTCATCATGGGTGATGGTACCGGTGCGCAAGATCTGATTGAAGGCATTGGCGGTGTGGATCTGGCTGCAGAAAACAACCTTTCCTATGCGGAACCCGCTAATGCTGAGGCGCTGGCGCGCATCAATCCAGAGGTGATCATCATGATGACCAATGGCCTGGAATCCACCGGCGGAATTGACGGCTTGCTGGAGCGGCCCGGCGTTGCTCAAACCACCGCCGGCCAAAAGAAGCGCATCGTGACCATTCCGGACGGCCAGTCGTTGGCATTTGGTCCCATGACTGGGCAAACGCTGGTGAAGCTAGCAAAGGCTGTGTATGACCCGGACAATGAGTAAAGACCCGGACACCTTCGCGCGCCGACGCACGCAGCGCACTCGGGTATTCGTACTGCTGGGGATCCTCATCGTTGTCGCGGCGATCATCTCCGTCGTGCTGGGGCAATACTATGTACCGCTGTCTGATCTCTTTCCCATTTTGGCAGCTGGCCACGGGGAGGATTCCTTGACCGCAAGCGTGGTGTGGGACATCCGCCTACCGCGTTTGGTCTTGGGGCTCGTGGTGGGCGCGGCCTTGGGCGTTGCCGGCACGCTGATGCAGGCGGTATTTGCCAACCCCTTGGCAGAACCCTCCATTATTGGCGTTACCTCCGGCGCGGGCGTTGGTTCGGCCGTGATCATCGTCTTTAATATCGAGTTCTTCGGTACCTTTACCGTTCCCGCTGCGGCCTTCCTGACCGCGCTGCTGGTTACCTTCATTATCTATCAGCTTGCGCGCCACAACGGACGGGTGGCCGTGGTGCACCTGATTCTCACCGGCGTCGCCATCAATGCGGTATGCAACGCCATTATCTCTTTCATGGTGTACCTAGCGCCGACCGCCAACCGTGAAGCGATCATCTTCTGGCAGATGGGCTCCCTCAACGGCTCACAGTGGAAACACCTGTGGGCGGTACTGCCCATCGTGATGGTTGGTCTCGCAGTGGCCTTGCGCCTGGGTAAGCAGTTAGACGTCCTCGCGCTCGGCGAGCGCGCCGCCGCGCATACCGGTGTGAACGTGCCGCGGCTGCGCATCGTGGCGATCGTGGCATCGGCAGTGTTGACTGCAGCGGCCGTTTCCTTCGCCGGCCTCATTGGCTTTGTGGGACTTATCGTTCCCCACCTGCTGCGCAGCATCGTCGGACCAGAAAACCGCATCCTGCTGCCGGCTTCCGCCCTTGGCGGTGCTGTGCTCATTGGTTTCGCTGACGTGGCAGCGCGCACGATGATTCCTTTTGCGGATCTTCCCATCGGCATTTTCACCGCGCTGGTGGGCGGTCCCACGTTCTTCATCCTGCTACGGCGCATGATGCGCAAAGGAGTGCACTGATGATAAACGTCAAAGACTTAACTGTTCGCGTGGGGGAGCACACCCTGGTGGACCAAGTGTCCTTTACCGCCCAAGCGGGCGAAGTTACCGGGCTTATCGGCCCGAACGGCGCCGGTAAATCCACCGTACTTGCCGCCGTCGCCGGAGACCTCGACTATTCTGGCGAGATCACCGTGGGTGGGCTATCGCCCAAGGCGCCAGCGCGAGAGCTCGCGCGCACGCGTGCGGTGATGCTCCAGGACGTCTCGGTGTCCTTCGAATTCCTCGTCCGCGATGTCGTTGCGATGGGGCGCCGCCCGTGGGAAGGAACTGCCTACACAGACCTTGACGATGACTTTATTGACGCCGCCCTCGATACCGCCGGCGTCGCGCACTTAGCAGGCCGAGACATCAGCACGCTGTCTGGCGGTGAGCGCGCCCGCGCGGCCTTCGCACGTGTGCTTGCCCAAAATACCCCGGTTATCTTGCTCGATGAGCCAACGGCCGCGCTGGATATCCGGCACCAAGAACAACTGTTGGGCTCAGTAAAAGCCCTTGCCCGCGAGGCAGGCGTCGCCGTCCTCGTGGTGCTGCATGACCTCAATGCGGCAGCAGCATATTGTGATCATCTCGTATGCCTGGCGTGCGGGGGATTAGCAGCCCAAGGGCGCGTAGATGAGGTCTTTACCAGTCCTACCTTGTCTCAAGTGTATGGCTGGCCGATATCCGTCGAGGGGCTGCGGGTACACCCGCAGCGTGCAACGCCCACCATCAACCCACTCTTCTCACACAAATAGGAGGATTTCCATGTTTAAGAAAGTAGTGGTCACCGCTCTCGCGGCGACCGCACTCACCGTGCCACACGCTTCTGCGGAAGAAACCTGCACCATCGAATCCGGTTCTTTGAACTGGGGAATTAAGTACTCGTGGCGTTCCTACCTCAAAACCGGTTTCGCTGCTGGTGATTGGTCCACTAGTGGCCCAGTGACGCAAACCGGTGATCCTAAGGGGAAGGATTTCTCTTTCGGCTTCGAGGTCGATCCTGAAACCTCTACGATAACGGTGGATGAGGAGGGCAATGTGGTGTCGTCCAATATCGAAAGCAAAGACTCCTCGATTACGTTCACCGGTCACCACGGCGCTCTACATTCCACGGTTGTGGCACCTTTCATCAAGACCTCCGGTAATAAAGCCCATCTCGGTTCCGGCTACGAGGTCTATCACGTAGAGGGTAAGAATATGCTTCAATACACCGAGGACGACCACATCGACGCCAATAAGCGCACCGGGGATGGGATCTTTGGCCACGGCACGGCGCAATGGACCAAGGAGGGCGATACACTCACCCTTTCCGCCAGCGATGTGCGGTACAAGGAGCAGCAGGGAACAAGAGATGGAAAAGTCGAGGGCGTAGACCAACTTTTCATGGGCATGTATAGCTCGGAGAACAAGCCTGAGCTTGATGACGCCCACCTAACCCTCAAGGTTTCCTCTGGTTGTGGCCAGAAGAAGGAAGAAATGCCGCAGGATCAGGAAAAGCCGCAGAATGAGCCTGCTCCGGAGCCGCCGGTAGCTTCGCCGGAAAAGGAAGAGAAGCCACAGAGTCAGCCACCAGCGACCTCGCAGACCCCGGCACCGCCGAAGAAGCCGGAGACCCCAAAGAGTCCTGAATCTTCGGAGTCTAAGAAGCCGGGAACTGATAAGCCAGAGAAGGACACTCCCTCCGGTTCTAGCTTTGCCAAGGTGTGGAACTACATCTTGGGCGTAGCAACCATTGGCAGCATGTTTGCCATTCTTGGGCAGGCCTTTATAAAGTCAGGCGCCCTTGAGAGCGTTCGTGCTCTTCTCCACCGGTAATAGGGGTTAGCTAAGTGCGCCGTGCCGGCAGCCGCATCCTAATACCGTGAGCACTGCTGGCGGGGGTGGGGAGTTAGTTCTTTTGGTTGATTTCTCCCCACAAGCCTTGTAAATAAGGATTGCCTAACCTTACTTTTATATCTAGAGATTAGGTAAGCATTACTTTGGAGGAAGTCAGTGACTGTGACACTCAAGAAACCATTATCCGTCGCATTGCGCGAGGAGACCGCCCACGCTCACGAGAACGCGGAGGGTTCTGCGTTTATGCAGCGGCTCATGTCGGGCCAGCTGAGCGCTGAGGCCGCAGCCGATTTGAGCGGCCAGCTGTGGTTTGTTTATGAGGCTCTGGAGCATGCAGTCCGCAGTGTGGCGCATACTCCAATCGCCGGTGCGGTGGCTGATCCCCGCCTTGAGCGGCGCTTCGCTCTGGAGGCGGATTTGGCGACGCTCGTCGGTAGCGACTGGCGCGAAAAGATCCGAATCCTGCCGGCCACGGCATCTTACGTTGCCCGCCTAGAAGAGGTATCCGGCAGTGCGGCAGAAGTGGTAGCCCACCACTATGTTCGGTATCTCGGTGATATCTCCGGCGGCCAGGTGATTGCCGCGCGCCTCGGCACGCTTTATGACATCGAACCGGATGCACTGAACTTTTATGACTTCAGTGCCATCGGCAAGATTCCGCCGTACCGCAAGGGCTATCGCGAACGCCTAGACAGTCTCATGCTGACTGCGGAGCAGCGCGAGGCATTGCTCTCGGAGGCGCAGCGCGCATTCGCTTTCAACTCGGGAATCTTCGCCGAGCTTGATAAGCGCCACTGATTTACTTTTTCTAATTTTCCAATTAAGGTAAGGCTAGCCTAATATTTTAGGCGAAGCTTCACCACTGCTCTCAAGAGGAGAAATTCATGAAAACAACATCCGTCATCGCCGTTGGAGCGGTTGCACTCGGCGCCGTCACCGCACCGGTAGCCTCTGCCGATGAGGCTCCGGCCGATGTCCCCGCCGTGGAATCCGGCCAATTGAACTGGCCCATCAAGGAATCCTTCATTCACCACGTGGACACCAACCCGCTTGCCAAAGGCATAATCAATACCACCGACGGCGCGGAGAAGGTAGGAAAGGACTTCACCTTCCCAGTCGATGCGGCCTACACCACACTGGATGCTGAGGGAAACGGCACTATTGGCACTCAGGGATCCGTGCAGATTCAAGGCTATCCAGGCTTCGGCCCTAATGGTTCCTACGGCGTCGATCTCACATTCTCGGATATCAAGGTAGAAGTAGCAGGCCAAAACGCCACCATCACCGCAGATTATAAACTTACGGGCGCCTCGGGCCCGCTTAAGAACAAGCCGGTTGAATTGTCTGGCGATGACGCCGCAATCTCTACCTTCACGCTTACTGAGCCCTTGGTGCCGGAAACCGGCAAGTCCTACGCCACAACTGATGCCCCCACCTCGCTGACCCAGACGGGCTCCGACATTTTCTTGGGCAAGTACCCGGTGGGGCAGCCGCTTGACGATGCCAACTCTGATCTCACCGTGGCATTCGACGGTGCCTCCGAAAACGCTGAACCATCTGACCATGGGGCCCCAGAAAAGAAGCCTTCGGGCGACAACGCTGCAGCCGATGGCTCTTCTTTCCACAGTTCTTCGTTCGGCAAACTAGGCGAGACCATCGCTGCTGTTGTCGAGCGGGTAAAGAAAATTAGCGCCTTCTTCTCTGACCTCGTTCTTCCCGGCCTGAGTTTGTCGAAGTACGTTTAAACAGCGAGCGTTCTCTCGCAGCAGAATTATCTACGCCGCTCCGCCGTGGCCACCCGATCGAGTCCTTGACTGCATCGGGGGTTAAGTAGCAGAATGTGTGTCCGTTCGGCGTGTTGCGGGGCGGGTACACGGTTAGTTACTTCATGGGGTCTTTTCTGATTCCTATCGAGTGTTCGTACTCGGTTGGGATAGCGTTGTCGTAGAAGGCTGGTCGGCCTGTTTCTTGGTCGGCTTTGTTGTGGTCTTCTTCGGCAAGATCGTTGACTTTGGCGAGTTGATCTTGGCCATAATTGCACTGCCTGGCGATATTTAGCGGATCGTCAGGCAGTTGCTTTTTGGTGTGGAGGTACCACTCGAGCATTTTTCGTTGGCGTTCCCCAGACCTGCCTCGGTGCGCATCGGCGATGCGTTTGAGCTAGGCGTTTATGCCGCCTTCAAGACTGTTTGTCGTTGAAGCCCAGCGGTTAGGATCAAGCGCATTCGGTGGTGGCTTAAGGTAAGTAAACAGCCAATTGTTGCGCGAGAGGTGCAGCAGTGAGTTGTAGGCTTTGCGTACCCGCATGTGAGTCCATTCCCACTGGTTATTGGGCGTTCGGCGTTCTTTTGGCACGGGTGTTTTCTCGTTGAGGAATGTTTTGAATACCTGACCGAAGTCGTGCAGACGTAGCGTCCACTCCCGTGCCTGTTCGAGCGTGGTGACACGGGTTAGTTTCAGCGCCAGTGCGTAGATGGTTTTGCCGGCGTCGGTGCGCGGCCGTGAGGTGGTGTAGCGGCGAATGACGCGTTGTGCATGGACGAGACAACGCTGAATCATCTCGTTTGGCCAGCAGGCTTTAATCGCGGTGAGTGCGCCTTGTCCGCCGTCGAGGACGACGCAGAGTGGCTCGGCGATTTTGCGAAGTAGCTGCGTGTATGCGTGGGCTGTTTCGTGTTTGGTCCAGTGCCACGCAATGACGTGGTCGCGGCTGGCTGCCACAAGTAGGCAGCCAGCCGCGGTGTAGGTGCCGTCGATGAAGATCTGATCGTAGACGCGCTGCGGGGCACCGTCGTTGGGGACGTCGATGAGCCAAAACGGTTCGAATCGGCGATCAAGTGTCCAACGACTCACCCTTTGTTGCCCGGCGAGTTCAGACAACGTCGCTGTGGAGGTGACATAAGAGACGAAGGCTTTAAAGTTGCGGGCCTGCGTGAGATCGGTGCGAGTTCGTGTCGTGGAGCTGCCGCAGTTCGGGTCTTTGCACCGCCACCTGGTTGTGCCTTTGGATGTGGTTCCGTTTTTCTTCATTTGCCCAGCACATACCGGGCATCGTGGTCTGTTTTTACTCACCCGGAAAGCACACCAACCCCCGGCTAGCACATGCGGGTGCCATTCCGATGGATTGAACACGAAACGGGCGGATATAAGCATAAAGACCTTATATCCGCCCGATTTACCCATCCTGAGCAGCAAGATCACTGTAACTCAGACACACTTTTTGCTACTTAACCCTTCCTTTTATTGAGCGTCTTCCAGCTTCTCTTTGAGGCTGGTGGCCAGACCTAGAAGTTCGTCCGGGTTATCTGCAGGGCGCTGTTGGGACAGATTTCTCTGTGCCGCGCGTACGAACTTAGCGAGTATGCCGGCGTCGCGGGCCAGCGGGGAAGTGGCGGGCAGTTCTGCTTGTATTGCTTGTAGGTGTTTGGCTGCGCTGTTGGCGGCGTCTAGTGCGTACTCGTAGTCTCCATCTTCGCCGTGGGCTTTGATGAATAGGGCGCACAGGTGCGTGTCCTGGGCTTCATGAACAATGTCGGCCACCTTTTCGCTCCCTAACTTTCAATCAGGACAAGGCTAAACAGCGTTATCACTGTGGAGAATCTGAATCCAAAGCTTCCACCGCTTTAGAAAGTGACTCGTTTGTAATTGCCGCTACTTTTGCTAGATACTCGCTAAATGTACGAATGACCCCCTCGGCATCATTTCGCTCGGTCGCGAAATCGACAACAAAAAGGAAGTCACCGTACCATTCATCAGATACTGCTTCTTTAATCTTGTCGAAGCTTTCCCTGACTGAAGGATCACATACAAATGGATCCGCTTTTGCCAACTCCGACTTCACTCGAAAACGGTATTTCTGCACAAGCGTCTTAGAAATTTCCGAAAAGTCCTCTTCAGAAGATACGAGCTTGTCTACTTCATGCGGCTTACTTATAAGCTGCATTTCTTCTAGCGTTTCTCCTAGGACAGATCTAACGGCCTCCATTTGCCGAATGCGCTTCTTCTCTAACTTACTATCGGCGAGAGATTTTTCCTTTTGCTTGTCAACTTTCCGGCTTCTAACGTAATTGAAAAGTATTGTCGCAAAAGACCCGACGACCGCCCCAGATCCACTCCACGCTAAAAAATCAATCATTCCATCTCCGTAGGTAATATTAGTTATATAGAGTACACCCTATTGTTACGTCGGTATGTGGCAGAATGTTTACTGTAAAATAGGGCCGTTCCTAGCATTGTTTTACGCGTGCCTAGTAGGGTCTAGGCCTTATGTTTACAGAAAGTGGTGAGTGTGGTGTTATCGGCTGACGGTTTTCGTATTGAAAGTCATATTGACTCTGTGCCCGCGTTGGCGCGGGTGAAAGATCTGCATGGTGGGTTGTCGTCGGGGCAGCAGGCGTTGGGCAGGATTGTGCAATCCTTGCTTGCTGACGCTGATGGTCTCGACGGGGCACAGTTGTCCGACTTGGTACGGGTGATTGAGTCGTATCGTGATGCGGTCATAGAACAAGAGAATGCCGCCTTTGAACCTTCGCGGGGCGAAGACTAATGGCCAAAAGCTCCGGTTCGCGTGGGCAGCGGGTGGGCTATATCCGGGTTTCGACGGTGGAGCAGAATAATCAGCGCCAGAAAGAACTACTCAATGCTTCCGGCAGGATTGACCGGTTTTTTGAAGATAAGATTTCCGGCCGCACTAAGACTGCCCGCCCTGGGCTTGTCGAGTGTATGGCGTATGTGCGCGACGGCGACGAACTCGTCGTCTCGTCGATTGACCGTCTCGCCCGTTCGCTTACAGATCTGCGCGGCATTGTTGATGAACTTACCGACAAGGGTGTGACCGTTACTTTTCTGCATGAGAATCTCGCGTTTGCGAAAGACACCACAGATCCACGTGCAGATTTAATGCTCGGCATTCTCGGTAGCTTCGCGGAGTTTGAGCGGGCCATTATCCGCGAGCGCCAAGCAGAGGGGATTGCGCTGGCCAAAAAGGCCGGCAAGTACAAAGGCCGCAAACCTGCTCTTAGCCCGCAGCAGGTAGCGGAGATTAAACAGCGCGCATTAGCAGGGGAGTCGAAAGCAGCCTTGGCGCGGGAATTCGGGGTGACCCGTCCTACGGTGTATCGGGCGTTAAAAAACGCCTAAAGCGGCACAGTCGTAACGGTAAATCAGCGCGCCCGTCAGTCCTGCCATATGTCTTGCCATATGGCGGGACATATGTTGAGGCATATGTTTAACCATATGCTTTAGCATATGTCCGTTTTTATGTAGTACTAACTGAACTTTTGTGAGTTGTCTACGAAAAAGGAGCTTGCGATCGTTATTCGGATTTGTACTAGGTAGGGCAACGGAAACTCCCCACAGGGATTTTAATTCCCCCTCTAGTTTGATTTCTAGTAGTCTCGGGCTACACAAGACACTTCGCGAGAAAGGAGACAGTATGGGAAGAAAAGTTGCCGTTATCGGTGCTACCGGAACTATCGGAAGCGCTGTTGCCGATCGTTTCGAGAAGCACTATGAGGTTCTTCGCGTTTCTCGACACTCGACTCCACAAGTAGACATGTCTGATGTGGACTCGATTCGTGCCTTTTACAAAGAGGCTGGTCCGCTTGACGCGATTGTAGTCTGCGCAGGGTTTGCACCCTTTAGTCACCTTACAGATCTTTCTCGTGAGGACTTCTCGGCTGCAGCAACTGGAAAACTGTTAGGACAAGTTAGCTTGGTTACCGAAGGGCTTTCATATCTTAACGACGGTGGATCGTTTACCCTTACGACTGGAATTTTGTCTCAGCATCCTATTGCTGGCAGTGCTGCAGCGTCTATGGCTAATGGTGGTGTTGAATCGTTTGTCACCGCAGCTAGCACTGAACTTCCACGCGGACAGAGGATTAATGCGGTAAGCCCAACGGTGCTCAAAGAAGCTACCGGTTTTCATTCTGCTTTTCCTGGGTTCAAACAAGTTCCTGCGACAGAGGTAGCCGACGCATATATACGCTCTGTAGAAGGAGTCGAAACAGGGAAGGTGTTCCAAATCTGGAACTAGAAAACCTCACCCCATAATGTTCTAGGCGTTGAAAAACGCCTAGAACGACGCAATCGTGAGGGTAACTATACGCACCCATCAGTCCCGCCATATGGCGGGACATATGTTTAAGCATATGTCCAGTAATGCGTAGTCCTAACGGTGCTGTTGCAAACTTCAGGCGGAGAGCCGTGACGACCCAGTCTTCATCCTCTGATGCTCGCTGCGGGTCGGCGTTCTCAGGCAGCCTCGAACACCCGGCTGACGATCACCGCATCCGGGTTCGGTTGCCCGTAGGCAAACATCGCGCCCTGACCTTTCCGCAATGAGTGCATCGCTTCCATCCCTTTCAACGTCCGATATGCAGATGTCCGGTTCTTAACCGCGCCTTTCGGCCCGAGGATCCGCTTCAGCCGACCATGGTCGCCTTCCAGGATGTGGTTGAGGTATTTCACCTGCCGGTGTTCCACGGTCTGCGGGCAGATTCCCTCTGACTTCAACTCGGCGATTGCCCTGGCTAGGGAGGGTGCTTTATCGGTGTTGATCACCCGCGGGAACCCGGTTATCGTGTTCGACCTCAGGGTCTTGGCCAGGAAACGCTTCGCTGCGGCGACGTTACGCTTTGGGGACAGGTAAAAATCCAGGGTATGCCCGCCCGCGGTGATGGCCCGATAGAGGTAGCACCACTTTCCCCCGACCCGGATATAGGTCTCGTCCACCCGCCAGGACCGGGCCTGCCAATCCGGGACTTGTCGGTACCACCGGGTCTGCTTGTCCAGCTCAGGAGCATATTTCTGGACCCAGCGGTAGATGGTGCTGTGATCGACCGGTACGCCGCGTTCGGTCATCATTTCTTCCAGATCGCGGTAGCTGAGCCCGTAGCGGCAGTACCACCGGACCGCCCACAGGATGATTTCACGGGGGAAATGACGACCGGAGAAGATGCCCATGGCTGTGATTATTTCACGCAGGTCTTCCTGTCGCCCGAACTTTGCAACAGCACCCCCGGACAGTGGACACGTCGGGGGTCAGGCCCGTTGTTTGAACTCGGGCGTCTAACCCAGAGGTCGTAGGTTCGAATCCTGCCCCCGTTACCAACTTCCGTCCCCTACCAGGGAATGAACTGTTCCCCATTTGTTGGATGGAGAAATCAAGTGTCATCTAGTAGAGAGCGGTGAGTGCAGGGGTATTTTTTATGTCCTCACACCGGGTAGCGACCCGGTGCGGAGTTAGTGGTGGCAAGTCAGTCACTAACAAGGAGGACCGAGCATGTTCACCCAACGAGAAGCACCCGATACAGTTCTAGAGCGCGAGCCTGGCGCGCTTGTCATGTGCGAGCACTGCTACACCGTCGACGGTATCGACAAAGGGCGATTTATTAAAGTATCTGAATGGGAAGGTGTTCCGACCGCTAAAGACGTGCATGAGTGGAATGGATATCCCATGACAGATAGGTGTAGGGGCGCGATAATATTCCGTTCCTATGGTGTGCCAGAAGGCTATTCAATTGAGCCGGTAAACGTTGAAGCATGGACTGCTGCATATGAGCAGATCGGCTACACACTATGGCCCGCCTTTTGTCGCTGGGCTGAAGATGGTGTTGTTGTTGAAGATATGGACAATGTACCTGATGTTGCCACTTTTGAAGAACAGTTCTGCGGATGGTGGCCGAGCTTTTATGAGTACGCGCTAAATCTCGCCGAAGACACTGGGTTGATGGAGGATACTGACCCCGACTCTCCGTTACGGACCTACTTTGACTGGGACTCCTGGGTGAGTGACCTAGCTTACGATTACACCGTCACCGCTACCGACGCCCGCGAGGGTGGAGTATTTATCTATCGCAATTTCTAACACTCAAGACCCCCGTTGCTGCTTATGCAGTAGCGGGGTTTATTTTTTTACCATACAGCGACTAGATACTGACCAAGC
Source organism: Corynebacterium sp. LaCa54 (assembly GCF_046717495.1). NCBI lineage: Bacteria > Bacillati > Actinomycetota > Actinomycetes > Mycobacteriales > Corynebacteriaceae > Corynebacterium > Corynebacterium sp. LaCa54. Next base: position 1,845,691 of record NZ_CP177115.1, on the reverse strand, counting down.
GAGGTCAGTCCCTCAAAGCCACCTACGGGTGGTTTATTTTTTTGACACACCGCGAGGTGACAAGAGTGCCACCGGGGTGGGACACCTACGTGATGATAGCCCCTTTAAACGGGGCAATTTTAAAATTGGTTGCAGCGAAAATCGCTCCAACCCGGCCAATTTTCATCGTGTGCCACGATAGTGCGCCAATTTGAAAAATTGGATACTTTAAAAATCCCCTGACCATGGTTTTTAAACCTGCGGTTTAATTTTAAAATACCCGAAGACGTGTTTAAATGGGTACTTTTAAAATGTACTTTATCACCCATTTATCCACGTCATCGTACATTTTTACCGCGCCAAGGACCGTCGTAGCCGGTCTAAGGGCGCAAGGAGTAAAAAGGGCATAAGAGAGAGTGGCTCATTTGGGGCAAAACCCCTGCATTCGGTCGGCATAGCCGACGCCTCTCTTATACCCACATTTAAAAAAGACCCCGCCCGAGGGGCGAGGCCTCCGATAGCCTAGTCGGCTTAAAATCTATGCAGCAACATCCAGTTGCTGCTCTTCAAGGACTGCATCAACATAAGGAGTATAAGTTAAAATACTATTCAAGTGTTTTAGCATTCTAATGACGAAATCAATATTGCGTTTATTATCATTGCTACGACATGTCGGGCAGAAATAAACCGCCTTAGCCGTATCCCTAAGCCGCATTTCATGCCCTTCCGGGCACGTACCAGGGTTGACAGTATGCAACGATGTGCCGGACTCAAACACCCGGCCCTCATTGATTGCAGCGTGGCGGCGCTCATTCTGATATCGACGGCTCTGCTACGTGGTAGCACAGCGAAAATTGCTCAGGCGACAGCGGAACGGATGACCGCTGATATGGTCCACCTTATGACTTGGGTAACAACCCATGGGGGTCTCTGCTACTAATCGGTGGACATGGTAGCTACGGCCTTCAAGATTAATGCATGGATATAGGGGCGTTGTGCCTTTGTAGTCATAGCGCAAGATACACCTACTCCTGACGCGACGGTTGCGGACTAGAGTACTGATACGATTTTGACCATAAAGCTCTGGATATCCTTCCAGTCTTCGAACGTGAATGCCTGCAGCCTGAAGACAAGCTCGGTATAAGTATCCTGCCATACTGCCTTCGTATTCTTCTTGCGCTTAAATGTCTTCGGTGTTGTGGTAACTACTCTGCAGAGGGTGTTGTGGTAACTACTCTGCAGAGTAGGCTAATCCCAGTGTTTTGGTGGTCGACTTCTAAATGAATATTTATGATTTAGAAAAGGGCGACGGTGGTGGATTCGCCCCTCGGTGGTTAGTGGCTACTTCTTGAGCTCTAGCTTGTGGCCGTAGAACTTGTGCAGTCGGTTACCCAGCTCGGCGATAATATTGTCCAGTTCAAGGGTGACCGCTCTTACGTCGGCACCACCATTCTGACCGTACGCGTTTAGTGTTATCGGATTAGATGTCCGTACCGCCTCGCTAAGCTGGTGTCCCACCTCGCGAACAACCGACGAGTAGGTCTTGCCGGCTGAGTGGTCTGTGCAATACCATGTTTTGATAGTGACGGTAGCTGCGTGGTCGTAGGTGGATAACTCACCGGTTTCAGCATCTAGTTTGTTGCCCCAGTTCAAGTCTCGGGTGATGATGATAGATACCCTGTTATCTTCTACGGGGGCTATGACCACGTTTATGTTCGTCGTAGAGGGATGGAGGTACTCGATGCCGGTGGCTACGACAATTCCCAAATTTTCTACGCGGTGGGCAACATAACGGGCAGTCATTTTGCACCCCACAATGTGCGGGAAAATGTCCGGCGTGGTTTTGGCGAGGTCTTTTATGAGCTCGTTGTATTCTGGGTTACTAGATTCGGTCTCTACCTTGACACCATCAACTTCACAGTAGGTAACTTTCGCCTCTTTGGTCTTTTGGTTAAGGGTGAACATGATGTATGAATATCCTTTCGATTAGTAGTTCTCACTTCGGGTAGTAGTCGCATCTCCTATGGCGAGTGCTTTATCTATCAGCTCGTCTAGGTCCTGCAACTCTAGATTTTGTGTTACGCGCCACATAATGAAGTCCATTCCGTCGCGCTCTTGCTCGTGCTTGTCACGATGGTCAAGTATCTTTTCCGCGTAGACAGCATGAATACGCGTCAGTATCTCCTGAGACATATCCTCGGCTGATTTATCGCAAAAGCCCTCTTCGTCTACTAGTTGAAGGGCGGCGGCGTTAACAAGAATCGACGTTGGGCGAAGAAGAGGAGGAGACCGGGTGTGGTCAACCGCTGCGGTCTTTGAAGACTTGGTCTTTGTCGAAGACTTAGACTTCTTCACGTCTTCAAGTTCCGCTAGGGTGTCGAGGACCTTGTCCGTATCAACACCATTGGTGACATAGATAGAAGACAGAATCTCGTTATCCATTACGGACCTCCTTGGCATTGAGGGCCTCGGTGACACTGTCAAGTTGCTTAGCGCTAAAGCGCGGGGCGCGGCGTACAACTTCGTCTACATAAGCGCGTACATCATCATTAGCCTTCGCTAATGTTCTGCGCTCCCTCTCTTTCAATTGAGTGGTCATAAAAAATCCTTTAAGAATTACGTCCGGTACTGGACTCAAAAACAAAATGCATATTATAAATACAGGTCCGAGTTTATGCACTCGATTACGGGTACTTTATTTCTTTGCTGCACTTTCAATATAACCAGACTATGAGGGAGTGTGCAAGGGCTTATAGAGGCTGCGTGCGCTATGTTTTTATATGACATTTAGGTACCCTGTTACATTCTGGGTAATGACCTGAAACCATAAGATTTAGCCTAAAACCGTCGTAAATAGCATTTGTGCCGGTGACGCGATGTTTATGCAGGATAGGAATGCTATGCATTATTTAACAGTGTTGGACCCTGTTATAATCCGTGATGTTCCCTAATGCACTTTCTTGGGCTGCCGCGGCGGATACATCTCCTTCAACCGCGTGCGGGCAAGATGCTCCACATCCCGGTCTGTCGCGCACAATTCAGCGCGCAGCGCCCACGCGTCCCGCTTGGATTTCGTGCGGGAGACGTATTTTTCAATGAGTTTCAACGTGGCCAGGCAATGCGTGGTGGCCCGGCACGAGCGCTGCCGGCGGGTGAAGGAGGTGGGGCCAAAGTAGACGTCGGCAAGCGCGAGTAGGCTACGAGCTTCCTGCCGGGGCAGGCCCAGCCGACGCAGATCCGCCTCGCGCACGCCGGAGACCTCGCCGAGAAGCTCCATCGGCGAGGCAAGTTGGCGGGCGTAGTCCTGCAAGCGGGTCATGCCCGTGAGCATAAGACACCCCGCAAGGCCGCAGCAGCGCCCCCGCGTGAGCCTGTGGATAACTCGCCTCTCCCGTCACACCGCCCCCGAACCCACCCGGCAGCCTGTGGATAACCTGCGGTACCCTCGAATGCGAAAGCGAGAAAAGGAGCTCCCCATGTCTGACCCGACCAAGCGAATCCGTCCTACCAACCCCGGACGCCTGGCTGCCCCACGCCAGGCCCAGCAGCTGCCGCCCCTGCCGGTGACACGGGCGCGCATTGGCGAGCGGATGGCCACCGAGGTTTTCCAGGAAATGGGCGAGGGGATGCTCGAGGAGTTGCAGAACTTCCGCCGCGATCTGCACCGCAACCCAGAGATTGGCCTGGATCTGCCGCGCACGCAAAAGAAGGTCTTGGAAGCGCTCGAAGGCCTGCCGCTGGAGATTCACGTGGGTCAGGATCTGAGCTCAGTGGTCGCCGTGCTGCGCGGCGGCCAGCGCGGCGAGCGGCCGGTGTCGGTGCTTTTGCGCGCGGACATGGACGCCCTCGAGGTACGCGAGCAGACCGGCAGCCCGTTTGCCTCGACGAATGGGTATATGCACGCCTGCGGGCACGACCTGCATACCGCCGGACTGGTGGGCGCGGCGCGGATTCTGTGTGAGCATCGGGAGGAGCTGCACGGCGATGTCACGTTTATGTTCCAGCCCGGCGAGGAGGGGCCGGGCGGCGCGTTGCCGATGATTGAAGAGGGCGTGCTCGACGCCGCTGGCCGACGCCCCATTGCCGCCTACGGCCTCCACGTTGGCCCGCAGGACCGCGGTACCTTCCACTATGTGCCAGGCCCGATGATGGCTAGCTCTTCCAACCTGACCATTACGGTGCTGGGCAAGGGCGGGCATGGCTCCCGCCCGCACGATGCTATTGACCCGGTAGCGGCGCTGGCGGAGATTCAAATGTCTTTGCAGACCGCACTGACCCGCCGCTTCGATGCGCTCGAGCCCATCGTTATTACCGTGACTAACCTGTGGGCGGGTGATGGCGCGTATAACGCCATCCCGGAGCGCGCAGCTTTGGGCGCTACGGTGCGCGTGCTGCGGGATGAGAAGATCGACGCCGTGCGGCAGATGATTACGGAGGTCTCCAGCTCCGTCGCTGCTTCGCACCGGTGCACCGCACAGGTGGATTTCGAGGTCTTGTACCCCACCACCAAGACGAATCCGCGGGAAAATCAGTTCGCTGCTACCTTGTGGAGCCAGATGTTTGGCACCGAAAACGTCCAGCCTTTCGATGCCCCGATGATGGCCTCCGAAGACTTCGGCTACGTCCTCGCGCAAGTGCCGGGCACGTTTATGTGGATGGGCACGGCCAATCCAGACAAGCCCGAAAATGAGCGCGAGTGGAACCACTCTCCGATGATGCGTTTCGATGACTCGGTGCTGGGAATGCAGTCCGCGGCACTGGCGGCCGTCGCATTTGAGCGCTTGGCCACCGAAAACGAGCACCCGTCCGCGCAGACGAAGGCCATGCGCGATGCGGCCGGGGTGCAAAAATAATTCATCCCTAGGGATTATGGCCGCTGGCTTAAGCTTTAGGCCATGATCAGAACGAAGTGGAGCACGGCCGGTATCGTTGCCGCTTGTGCGGTGGCGAATTGGCTTATCGGCGTAGTACTGATGAGCATGGATATCGAGGAGTATTCACCGTCGTTTGAGGAGTACGGGCCCTATATCTGTACCGGTTTTGCGGTGGGCGTGGTGACGATTATCGCCCTGCCCTTTGCGTTAGAGCACCAGCCGCGCGAGCTTTCCGACGTCGACTATAGCGGCTCCACCCGTAGCTTCATCGCTGGCTGTATCGTGCTGCTGGGGTCGAGCTCCTATTTTGGTGCGGCTAGTGGAGTCGTGGCTTTCATTTCCATGGTCTCGCGCCGTTCGACCTCGCGCTCGGTGGCCGCAGTGGCGTGCTTCGTGGCGGCGTTTGCGATTGATGCGTTCTTCAACCCCTATATGGCCTGGGACGATATCGGATGGGTTGGCGCCATCTTCGTTGTGGTCGTGATAGTCGCGGGGTTATTGGTAGGCCAAAAGCGTGGCAATCTGCGCGAAAAGCGGTGGCGGGTGGAGCAGCAAGCCCGGATGAATCGCGAAGAGATGCGCGCCAAGGTGGAGCATGCAAGGCGAGAGGAGCGCGAGAGCATCGCAAGGGATATGCACGATTCGCTCTCGCATCGGCTAAGCCTCGTGGCCATTCATGCGGGTGCGCTGAGCTATCCGCGTGAAGGCGTGCCGGCCGAGTTCACGGACGCAGCGCGCATCATCCGCACGGAGGCCCAGAACGCGGTCGAGGATTTGCGCACCGTTTTAAGTGCTTTGCGTGAAGATCTTTCCCAGGATCCGCGCACCACCTTAGAAGAGCTAGTCGCGGCCGCGCAGGAGGCCGGCACGCAGGTGACCGTGACCTACGCGGACGGTGCCAGCCCGGATGTTTTTACTGGGCTATCCACGATGGCGCAGCACGCCGTGCACCGCGCAGTACAGGAGGGCCTGACCAATGCACGCAAGCACGCCGCTGGCCAGCCGGTGAGCATCACGGTGCGCGAGGTGGCCGGTGAGGTGGGCGTCGAGATGCGCAACCCGCTCCCAGTGGCTAAGGCCGAGGAGCGCGCAGGTAGCGGCGTCGGCGGCTACGGGCTGGTGGGACTGCGCGAGCGTGTGGAGCTATCCGGCGGGCGCATGAATGTCCACGTCGGCGAAGAAGGCGAGGAATTTGGATGGAGTATCCGTTTACCGCTAGCGCGCCAGGAGGCCACGCAATGAGCGAAATGAGTTGGCAGTTGCGCCATCCCGATTACGGGCTCATGCGCATTGACCTAGAAGAAACCACGACCCGCGAGGGATGGACAGGAAAGTACTTAGACTCTAAGCGCAGTCTTTTTACCTCTATGGTCGACGGAACTTCGCGCAAGCTCAGCTATACCGATACCGATGCTTCGGCCTATAGCGTGGAATTCCTGCGCGGAAATAGCGATGATAATGCGCCCGAAGACGCAGATCGCATCGAGCTGGTGGAGCGCCGTGGCTATATCGTGCCACAGTTTCGCGGGCAAGGAGCGAGAGTGATGTTTGCGGCGGTGGGGGAGCCGGGCGTCGATAAGCGGCTGCATCGGGTGAACCTGTGGGCGTTGCTCTTGCAGACGGCGCTGACATTCATTGCGGCCACACTAGTCATCGAATTTTTCCCGAAATTCTTCGAAAAGATAAACGAGATTCTCGTGCCCTCGTTCCTCAACGGCGTAGTGGCAGGCCACGCCACTATAGTGCCGGTAGCGCTGGCGAGTCTTGTGGTGCTTACAGTGGCGTATACGCCCGTCGCGTCGAAGTTCTGGCGCGCGCGGTGGAATCAACCAGTGGGAAAGGAAGCATGATGGCAGATACCCTGCGCGTGGTGCTGGTTGATGACGAGGCTCTAGTCCGCAGCGGCCTGCGCCTGCTGCTATCCAACGCGCCCGATATCGAGGTCGTGGCCGAGGCGAGCAATGGCCGAGACGCGGTGGCTACCGTGCTCGACGCGCAGCCCGATGTGGTGTTAATGGATATTCGCATGCCGGTCATGGATGGCATCGCGGCCGTGGAGAAGATTCTATCGGTCCACGCCATGCCGATAATCATGCTTACGGCCTTTGATACCGATTCCTTCATCCTGCGGGCCCTGCGCGCCGGGGCGGCCGGGTTCTTGTTGAAGTCGACGCCGCCGGAATCGCTCATGGCGGCCGTGCGTGCGGCCGCGGCGGGGCAGCCGTTGTTGAGCCCGCAGGTCGTCGACAAGCTGGTGGGCATGCAAAGCCCCGCGCTTTCCGACGCCCATTCACACCACACCCGCACCGCTCGCACCCGGCTTTCCACTTTGAGCTCGCGCGAGCGGGAAATAGCCGGGCTGGTGGCCCAGGGCTTGAATAATCAAGAAATCGCCGAGCAACTGGTGGTGTCCATGGCGACGGTGAAGTCGCATATGCAGCATATTTTGAAAAAGATCGGCGGCACCAGCCGCGTGCACATCGCCATTATGGTCTTAGAGGCGCGTGGCTAAGGCCGGAGAATCCTCCCTGCGGGGGATACCGCGCCGCCGGCGGGCCGGCTTAGACTGGTGCACGTTATGAAATTGTTCCGAAAATCCGACGAAATGCTCCAGCGTCCGCTGTGGCAGAAAATTCTCATCGCAGTAATCGCTGTCGTCGGCGACGTGTTGGCCGCCTCGGATAGTGTTTCGGTAAATGATGTCTCAGAGAATCGGGTGCTTGTTATACTTGCGGTGTTGGTCGGAACTTGGGCGCTTTTACCTTTGGCTTTGCGCCATGCCGTTGGGGAGCGTGACCCGCGCAGCACGCAGCCTGGCCCGCGCAGTGCATTGGTAGCCGCAACCATTATTTCGGCGACGGTGACGATTGCTGAGTTCCGGCCTTCGGTATTTATAGCGGCGTTTTCTGCGGCCTCGCGCCGCAGCCGGTTGTGGATGGCGCTGGTATGCACGGCCATGGTGCTCTCGGAGTTGGTCGATTTTGATATATCTCGAAGCGAAGGGCTTAGTGCGCCCGGGAAGTTGGGATTTTTCTCTGGCATCATCCTCCCAGCAGTAGTGGTTTTAGTCGTCGGGTTGGTTCGCTCGAACCAAAAAGAGCGCACGATTGCGCTGCAGGCGCAGGCGGAGCTCACGCATGAGGAAATGACCACCCGGGAGAATTTTGCGCGGCAGGAAGAACGCGACCGGATCGCGCGGGATATGCACGATACACTCTCGCATCGACTGAGCATGATTGCGGTCTACGCCGGCGGGTTGGCCTACCGCAAGGACCTAGATCCGGAAGAGACACGGAAGTCCGCGCGCACGATTCGCGATGAAGCCGAGGCCGCCGTGGGGGATCTGCGTGAGGCGCTGCACTCGCTGCGCAGCGAGGGGCGCATCGATCCGCGCGAGGGCGTGGAATCGCTGGTGGAGCGTTCCCGCCAGGCGGGCATGGACGTGGAAGTGCGCTACCAGGCGGGCGCGGGGCCGCAATCGCTGGAGGAGCTGAGCACCATGGCCGGCCACGCGCTCAACCGCGTGGTCCAGGAGGGCCTGACCAACGCACGCAAGCACGCACCGGGGCAGCCGGTTACCATCACCATCGCCACGCTTGCCGACGCCCTGTCTATCACCATGTCTAACCCCACCGCCCAGACTGGGGAAAAGGCAGGCGTGCACAGTGGTGGGTACGGGATCGTCGGCATGCGCGAGCGCGCTAGTGTTGTGGGCGGATCATTGCAGGTACAAGACTGGGAAGAAAGCTTCTCGTGGACGCTGCGCCTGCCAAGGAAGGAAGAAAAGTGAGTGAAATTCGGGTGGTGCTCGTCGACGATGAGCCGCTGCTGCGCCACGGCCTGCGCATGATCTTGGAAGGCGCGCCGGGCATTAGCGTCATTGGCGAGGCCGGCAACGGCAAGGAAGGCATCGAACTTATCCTGGCCGAGGAACCTGATGTGGTGCTGATGGATATCCGCATGCCGGTCATGGACGGCATCGAGGCGACGGCGCAGTTGCATTCGCTCGCCGGCGCGCGTGATATCCCGGTGGTGATGCTCACTGCTTTTGATACCGACGAGTTCATCCTGCACGCCCTGCGCGCTGGGGCGGTGGGATTCTTGTTGAAGACGACGGCGCCGGAGGCGCTGGTGGCGTCGGTAAGAGCAGCGGCCCAAGGCCAGCAACAGTTAAGCCCGAAGGTGCTAAAAAACCTGGTGGGGTTGGCAGACACGCCGCCGCAGCCGGAACAGGAGATGATTCAGCCCAGTGGGCTAGATGAGCTTAGCGAGCGCGAAAATGAAATCGCCCAGCTGGTGGCCCAGGGGCTGAGCAATGCCGAGATTGCCGAGCAGCTTTTCATCTCGCTGACCACGGTCAAGACGCACATGAAGCACATCCTGGCCAAGATCGATGGCACCAACCGGGTGCATATTGCCATTGCAGTGCTTGGCGGCTAGCTCCTGCTCGGTGCGGGACAGGCTAGGGCCGACGGAAAATGGCGGAGACTAGCCCGATAAGCGCAATGGCGCCGACGATGATGGAGGCGGCCGGCCAGTATTGCGGGTAGTACTTGAGCGTGTAGCCAAAGACTTGGCCGTCATCGAAGTGCTGCCACAGTGTTACAGGCATCCACCACAGCTTGGTCAGGGTGAGCAGCGCGCCCACGAGGCCGGCGGCAACGCGGCTGCCCCCACGCAAGAAGAAGCTGGCCGCAACCAGCAGTACGCCCGCGATGGTCAGGGCGAAGAGGAGGGGAGTTTCGGTGCCCAGCGGAGAGCCGCGCAGCAGGAACTCGTGGTCAATTTCGTGTTGTTCGATGAGGGTATATCCATCGAGTACGACGTCATCTGGGATTCCCATTATTTCTCCTTATTAGTGTCCGGGGGCGGCTGGGGCGCCTGAGGTGGCATAGGGAAGGCCGACGGAAACGCGGAAATCTGCCACCCTAGAACCGGGTTGTACATCTATTATAGACAAATCTGTCTTAGAAGGCGTAGTCTGAGGCCTTTGACTCGATACAAGGAGACAGTGTGATTATTACCGGACTTCTCACCGGCATCGTCTTCGGTGCTGTGCTGCAGCGCGGGCGCTTCTGCGTGACCGGCATGCTGCGCGATATTTTCCTCACTAAGACCTGGCGCGGTTTTACCGCTCTGCTCATTTTGATCTCGGTCCATGCTTTTGGCCTTACCCTGTTGACCGGCGCTGACGTGCTCTCTCCGGAGATTGCTGATTTCAAACCAGTAGCCGTCATCGTTGGCGGCTTCATCTTTGGCCTTGGCATCATCTTGTCTGGCGGCTGCGCTTCAGGCACGTGGTACCGCTCTGCCGAGGGCCTAGTTGGCTCGTGGATTGCGCTGCTGTTTTATGGGCTATCGGCCGCGGCGATGAAGTCCGGTCCGCTGGCTGGGGCGAATGATTGGTTCAAGCAGTGGAGCCTGCCGGTAACCACCATCCACGACGCGCTGCATATCTCGCCGTGGATTCTCGTGGCTGTGCTGTGGGGCGTGACCTTTATGCTGTGTCGCCACTACCGCGCCAAGGATGCCGGGCGCCCGAAGGTGGACTTGGGCCAGCCGTGGTACGCCAAGCCGTTGAATATGAATATCGCGGCGGTTGCTGTTGGCATCATCGGCACGGTGGGTTTCGTACTCTCTGCCGACGCCGGCCGCAATGGTGGGCTCGGCATTACCACGCCGACTGCGGATATCGTGCGCTGGGCCGCCACCGGTGATTCCGTGCGCATGAATTGGGGCACCCTGTTGGTCATCGGCCTTCTGGTGGGTGCTTTCATTGCCGCGAAGTCCGCCGGCGAGTTCCGCGTGCGCGTTCCGGATGCACAGACTGCAACCCGCGCTATTTGGGGTGGCATCATGATGGGTGTGGGTGCTTCGCTGGCTGGCGGTTGCACCGTGGGCAATGGCATGGTGGAGACCTCCTTGTTTAGCTTCCAAGGCTGGGTATCGCTGTTCTTTATGGCGCTAGGCGTCGGTGCGGGCGCACGCCTGTGGCTCAAGCCGAAGAAGGTGCAGGGGCACCAGCCACGGCAGCCGGAGACCTACTCCACCGAGGAGTCCGTGGATAACTCGGCGGTCTCCGCCGAGGAGAAGGTGCTGCCGAGCTTTGCCACTGCCACCGGGGCAGTGGCACTCAGGACCAAACCGCAGGCCAAGGAAAAGGCCCGTGCTCTAGGCGGTGGGCGCTACGCGCTGGATACCCTCGGCGCAGTCTGCCCGTTCCCCTTGATTGAGGCCAAGCAGGTCATGGCGGAGCTAGAGCCTGGTGAGGCACTGGTCATTGACTTTGACTGCACCCAGGCCACCGACTCGATTCCGCAGTGGGCGGCCGATGAAGGCCATGAGATTCGTGATTTCCATCGCGCGGGCGATGCCGGCTGGCAGGTCACGGTAGTCAAGGGCGGCTAATTACATCATTGTCAGCTACTATGTGGAGACAGAAGAATCGCGCGTGATTCTTCTGCCTCCTTTGTGGTTTGAAAGAAGTTATCTCATGCCCGAGTTTGATGATAATTCCACCGCCGTTGCGGATATTTTGCATGCCTTCGCCGTCTTTGAACGCGAGGAAGAGCACGTGCTGGACGCGGAACTGCGCCTTAGCGTGTATGCCAGCTAGACCATGATTCGCGTCTTTTCCGCGCTGCTGCCTTCTGCCGCCGCGCGCGAGCATATGGTACATACGCTTAGGCCCATCCATGCGGCAACTACCAACGAGTTGCGCTGGACGGATCCGGATAATTGGCATGTGACCATGGCCTTTTATGGCGACCAGCCCAATGATGCGGCGGCCGTGCGCGAGCACCTCGCCCACGCGGTGGCTGGGCGCTCGGCGTTGGATGTGCATGTGAGCGGAGCGGGAAGTTTTGAGCAGCGCACCCTGTGGTTGGGCGTCGGTGGCCAGGCGCGGGGTGTGCGGGAGTTGATGGCGGATTGCCAGCTTGCCGACGTCCCCTTTAATCACCACCGTCCCCACCTGACCGTCGCGCGCGCTGGCCGGCGTACCCGCGAGCCGTGGGCGCTGGCGGATTTTACGCGCGCCCTATCGGTTTACCGAGGGCCGGACTTTAGTGCGGACCGGGTATGCCTTATGCAATCGCACCTGGGCGAGGGCCGCGGCGGCGGGCCGCGCTACGAAGTAATTGAGGAATACCCCCTATTCTAGGCGGCGCGGGCGGCACGGATTTCTCGCACTAAACTATCGAGCTCTTCGCGGGTGGCGGTGCGGTCCGGGTAAGTGGTGCAAAAGTCCAAAAGGAAGTAGCCGGCGTGCTGCAGCGCGATGTGGCGGGCCCAGAATTGGCGCACGGCTTCTGGGTTATCGGCGGCGAGGGATTGGATGGCGCGGCGCTCGGAAAGCAGCTCGTACTGTAGGTCACGGCGTGCGGACAACACGGAATCCGGGGTATTGACAAAGAGCAGTCCGAGCAGGGTAGCCATGGATTCCATCGCGCGGACCTGCAGGCGGGCCTGATTGCGTACCGGGGCGCTGCGCTGCCATAGCCATAGCACCGCGGTGGCGATGAGGATGGACAAGAGGATCTCGCCGCAGCGAGCTTGAATGGTGGGCAACAGGGGGCGGGTAGCTGAGTTGCCCATGAGAAGCGCGAGCGGGGTGGAGAAGATAACGCAGATGGCGTAGTTTTTCGCCACGAAGATTTCGGCGCAGAATTGGCAGGCAGCCAGAGCCAGCAGCAGCGTCCAGCCATTAATACCGAAGTAGTGAAGGATGGAAAATAGCAGCACGCCCACTACAGAGCCGAGCATGCGGTGGATGCCGCGGACGGTGCCCGGCACATGGTCGGGTCCCCATTGCAGCATGAGGAAGGCAGAGACCACGCCCCAGTCCGGCCGGTCGAAGCCGAGGCTAAGGCCCACGAGCACGGTAATGATCGCCGAAAGAACCACCTTTTGGGTAGTGACCATGGCATGCGAATCCCGCACCGCGGCGCGGTAAAGCCGGTACCGGCCGGTGGGCCGGGTATGGGGGATAGCGGTGCGATTCGGGTCGACGTCGGTGACATGATCGGTAAGCTGGTCCGAATCGGAGCCGAGGTCAAGGGCGCGGTTATGTGCCACGATGGTGTGCTGGGCAGCAAGGGTGCGCTCTACTAGGTGGGCTCCTTGGGAGTCGATGATGCGGCCACCGCGGATAATGTGGGCGTCGGAAAGCGCCTGCCAAGCAGCAAAAAGTGCGGTTTGTGCTTGGTGGTGGCGGGCGAGTGAATCATCCTGTCCGGCCTGGAAGGCAGACGCGGCCTTTTCCAGGCTGGCTACGGCGCGGCGCTCAGGGCCGTGCGGGTCAAAAAGGGCCGGGGCCATGCCGAGGATCAAGCTGGCCACCATGCCCGTCAGCGCCCAAAAGAGCAGCTGGCCCACGGTGACATCGGTGCGGGCGAGCATGACCGAGCCGCCGCCGACCATGACGAGGAAGAAGGTGCCCGGTGGCGGCAGGCGCAGCGCATTTTGGGCAAAGCCACAACCGGCGGCCAATGCCGTGGAGTAGAGGCCTGCGAGTAGGAGCCACCAATGGCCGTGGCCGGGCGCAAAGATAAGATGGCCTACCAACACGCCGACGGCGGCGACGGTAATGAGCGCGGTGCCGGCGGTGAGCATGACGCGCGGGCGGGTGCGATAGGGCTGTCCCTCGCCAAAGATGACGGTAAACGCGCCGGTGGAAATGAGCAGGATAGCGTAGTCGTGGCCGGTAAGCAGCGCAATGGCGCCGGGCAGGAGAATCGCCAATCCCGCGCGCAGTGCACCAGGCCAGCGCACCGAGGCGCTATTAAATGCGGTGAGTAGCTGGGTGGTGCTAGGGCGCTGCGGGATGGGATAGTCAAGCTGGGCGGCCACGGAGCAGCAGGATCCTTTCTAAGTGGAGTTATCTGACCCGACTACCTTACGCCCACCAGCACCCGCTTCACATTTCGGCGGCCGCGATAAGCCGACGCGTGTAGTCCGTGCTGGGGGAGGACCATACGGCCTCGGTAGGGCCGTGCTCGATGAGCCGGCCGCGGTCGAGGACGGCGACACTATCGCATAGGTGGCGTACCACCGCAAGGTCGTGGGTGACAAAGAGTAAGGTGAGCTCTCGCTTGTCGATGATCTCTGCCAGTAGCTCCAAAACCTGCGCGCGCACGGACATATCAAGGGCCGAGACTGCTTCATCGGCCAGCAGGATATCTGGCTCGCCGCACAGCGCGCGGGCAATGGAAATGCGCTGGCGCTGGCCACCAGAAAACTCGTGCGGGAAGCGGTCGAGGCTATCGGCCGGAAGCCCGACCTCTGCAAGCACGGCCGCGGCGCGGGAGCGCTTTTCGGCTTTGTTTGGGTTGCCCGGCATGGCCTCTGCGATGGATTTCCAGATCTTTAGCCGCGGGTTGAGAGAGCCCTGCGGATCTTGGAAGACCATCTGCACTCGGCCACGGACAGTGACCTCGCCGCTTGTGGGCTGGTCGAGTCCGGCAATGAGCTTGAGCAGGCTGGTCTTGCCCGATCCGGAGCCACCCACAATGCCGAGGCGCTCGCCGTGGTGCACGCGCAGATCGATGCCGTCGAGTGCGGCGTGAGTGCCGTGCACCTTGCTAGCCCCTTCGAGCGTGACCAGGGAATCTTCCGCTGCGGCCGGGGCAAGGCTCATCTCTGGTGGCTGTGAGGAGGCGATAAGCTCGCGGGTGTAGGGATGCTCGGGCTGGGCAAGAATCCGCTCGGTAGGGCCAGACTCCACCACTGCGCCGTGGTGCATTACCACAACGCGGGGACACATGCGGCGGATGACTCCCAAGTCATGGGTGATGAAGATCAGCGCGATGCCGCGAGCCTTGGTCACGCGCTCGATGACGCGCAATACGCCATCTTGCGTGGTGGCATCCAGCGCGGTGGTCGGTTCATCGCAGATGAGCAGATCGGGGTGGCCGGCCATGGCCATGGCAATGAGCACGCGCTGGCGCTGGCCTCCGGAGAGCTGGTGTGGGAATCGGGTGGCGATATCGGCGGCCAGGTCCACCTCTTCGAGAGCGGTTGCGGCATCGCGCACCCCGGCGTGGGCCAGCTGTTTGCCCACGCGCATAAGCGGGTCCAGCGCGCTCATCGGTTCTTGGAAGACCATGGCCATGGTCTTCCCGCGCAATGGGCGGATGCGGGCATCGCGTGTGCCGACTACCTCGTGGCCATCTACTGTGACGGAGCCGCTCGCGCGCACCCCATCGGGCAAAAGCCCCATGATGGACAGCGCAGTGAGCGATTTGCCGGAGCCGGATTCACCAATAATGCCGAGCCTTTCGCCGGCCGCGAGCTCGAAGTTCAAGGGCCCCAAAAGGGCAGTGGTGGACCCAGCAGCGGTGACCGCCAGGTTATCTACTTTGAGCAGGCTCATCGCGCGGATCCTTTCAGGCGGGGATCGAGGAGGTCACGGAGGGCGTCGCCAAGCAGGTTGAAGCCCAGCACCGTCGCCGCAATGGCCAGGCCAGGCCAGAAGGCCTGCAGGGGAGCGGTGCCCAGAAGCGACTGGGAATCTTGCAGCATCCGGCCCCACGAGGCGGCCGGTGGGGCGGTGCCTAAGCCAAGATAGGACAGGCCGGCCTCGGCCAGGATGGCAAGCGCGAAATATACCGAGGCCTGCACGATGAGCAGACCGGCAAGATTGGGCAGAATATGGCGCCACGCTACCTTCCAGCCCGGCACCGCGGAAATGCGCGCGGAGGAAATATAGTCCTGCGTGATGACCTGCAGCGTGCCCGAGCGCGCAACCCTGGCAAAGGAGGGAATGCCGGCGATGCCGATGGCAATCATGGCCGTAAGTGTTGAAGGCCCCCAGACCGCGCCAGCAATAATCGCCAAAAGCAGCGCAGGGAAGGCAAGCAGCAAATCTGCACCGCGCATCACTAACGCATCGGCCCATGTGCCGCGGCGCATGCCAGCAAGGATGCCGAGCGGCACGCCGACCACGGCGGCGATTCCCACGGCCACTAGGCCGACGAAGACCGTAATCTGGGCACCCGCCATGATCCGGGAAGCGGTATCGCGACCGAAGCGGTCCGTACCAAGGAGATGCTCGGCGCTGGGGCCGGCAAGGCTCACATCCGGGTGCGCCAGAGTCGGGTCATACGGCGTCCACACCAGCGAAATCACTGCCACCAGCACCGTGGCGGCGACGAGGATGGCCCCCAGCCAGCCAGAAAAACGCAGCTTCATTATTTATCACCTGCCGTGATGCGCGGATCGATGAATCGGTAGGCCACATCCGTGAGGGCATTGACCACCAAGGCAAAGGCGACGAGCAGCATGACCAAGGTCTGCACCGTGGTCAAATCGCGCACCGCCACCGCATCCAGCAGCATCGAACCTATGCCGGGGATGACAAAGACGGACTCAATTACTACGGCGCCTACGACCATCGTGGTTAGCTGTACGCCGGCCACGGTAAGCACGGGCAGCGCCGCATTGCGCAGGCCGTGGCGCTTCAGCGCCTGCCACGGGGACTGACCCAGCGCACGGGCGGTACGAATATAGTCCTGATGCAGCACATCGAGCACAGCCGAGCGCACATAGCGCGTCAGCATTGCACCTTGCACCACGGCCAGCGCAATGACCGGCAAGATGAGGTGGCGAATAAACTCGCCTGCGCCCTGGTTTGGCGGCACCCAACCATTGGCCGGCAGCCAGCCTAGGTGAACGGCAAAGATGGCCACCAGGATGATGCCGAGCAGGAAGCTGGGCACCGCAATGCCTAGCTGCGTACCGGCAGAAACCACATCCGCGCTGCGGGTACGGTTGCGCAGTGCCAACCACATTCCCACCGGAATGGCCCCGGCCAATGCGAGCAGCATCGCCAAACCAATCAGGATGAGCGTGACTTGGGCGCGGTCCAGCACCAGCGGCGTAATATCTTGTTGCGAGGACAATGACTGCCCAAAACTGCCGGTAAACAGGCCTTTTATCCACTCCCAATATTGCGTGAGCAGCGGGCGATCCAGGCCCAGCTCAGAGCTGAGTTCGCCGACGGCCTCTTCGGTCGCATTCACTCCCAGTGCCACCCGCGCCGGGTTGCCTGGCACCGCGCGCATGAGCGCGAAGATGATGATGGAGGCGGCAAAGAGCGTTAATGCAAAGCGCAGCAGCGGGCGCACGATGGCGCGCCCAGTAAGGCGAAGGGAAGTCATCGTGCCTCCTTTTCGGCGTCGTCTGCGGCGTTATCCGCAGAAGCCGCGCTAGCAGTAGCGTCTGCGGAGCTGAGATCGCGCAAGATCAGCGCGTCCGTGACCTGATCAGGATGCAGTCCGCGCACGCCTGTGCGGGTGAGCACGATATTGGGCATATTCATCAAAGTCAGCGCGCCGGCATCAGCCATGATCTGATCCACGGCTTGTGCCATGAGCTTGGGGTAGTCCTGCTCGGGTGCGGAGTCTGCCTGGGTCAAAAGCTCGCGGGTGCGCGGCGAATCGTAGTTGAGGTAATAGTCCGGATCGCCGAATAGGGTTGGCACATCGCGCGGTTCTACGTGGGAGATGAGCGACATTTGATAGTCTTTGGCACCCATGACCTGGCCCAACCATACGGCGGGGAACTCGGCGGATTCCAGCTTCACCTTAAAACCAACTTCGGTGAGTTGCGAGTACAGCAGCTCGGCGACGGTCTGGGCATAGGGCAGCGTCGGTGTGGTCAGTGTGATTTCGGCCCCTTCTGCGCCGGCCTCTTCGAGTAACTGGCGGGCCTTATCCGGGTTGTAGTCGTAATAGTGCTTTCCTTGGAACCACGGATCCGTGGGTGGGATTGGTGCACCACCGGTGTCTTTGGCTAGGCCATTCCACAAAATGTCATTGGCCGCCTTGCGGTCGACGGCATAGGCGACTGCCTGGCGCACGCGCGGATCATCAAAGGGAGCCCGGGCATTATTCATGGATAGCAACACCTCACCATTGGTGGTGCCGACCTCGGTAGCGATGCCGTCCTTGACGTCATCGAGAAGCTCCGGGTTTTGCACGCCCCAGACCACGTCCACGCCGCCGGCCTGCAGGGCATTGACCGAGGAGATGGTGTCTGGGAAATAGCGAACGGTGACATCGTGCGCGGCGGGCTCTCCCCAATAATTTTTGCGGACCTTGAGCTCCACAAATTCCGAAGGCGCAAAGCGGGACACCTCAAAGGGGCCGGTACCCACCGGTTGGGCGGCGAGGTTATCCATGCCATGAGGCGTCATCATCGCGCCGGTGGCCGTGCCCATGGACCAGAGCCAGCCATTCGATGGCTGTTTCAGGCGCACCTTTAGTGTGTGATCATCGGTGGCCGTGGCCTTGGCTACCGGATCCATGGCTGCTGAGATGCCATTGGTCCATTTCTCGCGAACGTAATTAATGGAAAAGGCCGCGGTCTCGGCGGTAAAAGCATCGCCATTGGAAAAGGTGACACCTTTGCGCAGGTGGAAGGTATAGCTGCGGGCATCGTCGCTGATCTCCCACGAGGTGGCGAGCCCTGGGGTGATAGAACCATCCTCATCGATGCGCACGAGAGTTTCGTAGACATTGTCCATGAGCACGGCGGGGATGGCAGCACCACCGGTAGTGGTGAAATCTAGGGAAGTGGCCGCCGAGGTGGAGGCTACGGTAAGGGAAGCAGAAGCGGAGTCGCTATCTGCTTGGGAGGTATCAACCACCGCGGTATGGCCTGCCGAGCACGCTGATACGGTTCCGACAGCGGCCGCCATGGCGAGGCTACCCAGCGCCCTGCCGGCGCGAAATCTTCTCATAGGAAGCAGGGTAGCCGGTGGGGATAGCTGCCGTGAAACTTATGCAAAATTTCCTGGAGTGGGGATAACTTCTAGGGGTGAAACGCCCCCGCGTACGTTGTTCATAGCCAGCTTCATGCGGTCCGCGCGATAGAGGTATACCGCCAATTCCACCGGTTCGCCGGAGTGGTTGGATATTTCCATCTGGAGCCGCCACAGTGGGGTGCCAGTGGCTACTTCAAGTGCCTCGGCATCCTCGGCCGTGGCTTCCTCCAACGTGAGTTCGCGGCGCACATTATCAAAGTCCACGCCGCATTCGTGCAGGTGCGCATGAATAGAGCCGGCATCCGCGTCGAAGTCCAAGATGTGCTTTCCCACCACCATGGGGAAATACATGCGCTCAATGGCAATGGGGTGGTCCTCGGTATAGCGCACGCGGTGGACAAAGACCACATTTTGTTCTGGGTCCACACGCAGAAAACGAGTGATTTCCCGCGGCGCACGGCGGCGAGCCAGCCACAGGGTGTGCTGTTGGGGATCCGCGTCATATTCGCTGAGCCAGCTGGAGATGGAATAGATGGATTCAAAAAGCTCTGCCTGGGTAGAGGCTAAAACGGTGGAGCGTCGCCCGCGGCCGGAGGAAACCAGCCCTTCCGCGCGCAAAGCCGCAACCGCTTGGCGCACGGGTCCGCGGGAAGAAGAAAACTTCTCGCATAAATCTGCTTCGCTAGGTAGAAAATGGCCTGGTTGCAGCACGCCAGAGCGGATCTGTTCTCGCAGGTAGTCCGCGATCTTTTTATGTTGCTGTTTATCGCGTGGGCTCATTCAACCTTTGTCCTTAGTCTCTCCGGGGCTTTTCGCAGCGGAGCGAAACACGTCAATGTTATTCCATTTTGCTAGGGTGCGCTAACGCAACAGCGTCACTAAGAAACTACGCGCTATTTGAGTGAAAAGGCACTAAATAAAATCACGCGCCGCTCTATCAGCGCTAGGTGGGTGGGAAGCACGCTAGGCTAAGTCTTCGTGAACGAGAGCACCGAAACTATTGAAGTACGCGAAGCCGGCGGTACCGCGCGCCTAGGCAAGGCAGTGACGGTGGCTGTCATTATCGCCGTCGCGCTGCTGCTAATCGGTGGAGTGCTTATTTACTCGGCGCTGCAGGAGCCGGCCGACACACGCTTGCATACCGTTTACCTCATTGCCGCGCTCATGCCCTTAGGCGGGGCGCTGTGCGCGATGCTGGCGGTGGTAGCCTCCGCGCGGCGCCGAGCTCGTGCGCTGCTGCGCATTGGCGAGGATATTTCCTTGCCACTCCAGCGGACTAGGTATCCGGCCGCTGAGCTAGACCGCATGCAGTTCTATTCGCTCGAGCCGGGCCAAAATTTCCTGGCCCTGATTCCGCGTGGGGTACGCGTTTCTACCTTGGACGAAGCGCAGCAGTATTCGGTGCGATTGCCGGAGCAGGCGAACCTGGGACCGCGGGAGCTTGAGGGAAAACTCCGGGAACGGTTCCCCGAGGTCCCCATTGACCACCTAGGCCACGTAAGGGCTGAAGGCTAGCTCGGGGTGCCGGCTACGCGTGCCGGATCGAGCTGCCAGCCCTGTGCGAGCAGTTGCATATTCTTGATTACTTCCTCGTGTGAGCTGGACTGCAAGGAAACCATCAGCTCATCGGCCTTAGCGTGCTTCTGGAAGGTCTCGAGGTAGTTTGCCACCTCATCGGCGGTGCCCACGGCGGAGTACTTCAGCATGTCTAGGATCTGCTGGCCCTGGTAAGAGCCGATAATCTGCTCCACCTGCTCATCGGTGAGGTGCTTGCCGCGGCCGGCGAAGGCCTTGACGCGGTTGAAACACACGCGCTCGTATTCCTCCTGCGCCTGTTGGGTGGTCTCGGCGGCGGTGACGTTGACTCCGGCGATGAGGTAGGGCTTGCTGAAGCGCTCGGAAGGCTGGAAGTTCTCGCGGTAGTAGGTGGTAGCCTGCTCGAGGTGCTGCGGGGCAAAGTGAGAAGCAAAGGCATAAGGCAGGCCGAGCTTGGCGGCTAGCGAGGCGCCGAACATGGACGAGCCCAAAATATAGATCGGCACGTTGGTATTGGCACCTGGAACGGCGCTGACCCCCGGGATATAAGACTTGCCCTCGAGATAGGAGTTGAGCTCTTTGACGTCTTCGGGGAAGCGTTCGGCAGAGTGGGCGTCGCGGCGCAGGGCGCGGCCCAGGGTATTCATATCCGTGCCGGGTGCGCGGCCTACGCCTAAGTCGATGCGCTTGGGATACATCTCCTCCAAAGTGCCGAATTGCTCGGCGATGACATAAGGGGAGTGGTTAGGCAGCATCACTCCGCCGGAACCCAAGCGAATGCGCTCGGTCTTCGCACCAATGTGGGCGATGAGCACGGCCGGAGAAGAAGACATGATGGACTTCATATTGTGGTGCTCGGTGTACCACATGCGAGAATAGCCCAGCTTTTCTGCTTCCTGTGCCAACTGCACGGAGCGGGCGATGGATTGTGCTGGGGTCTCGCCCTCATAAATGGTGCAGAAGTCCAAGACGGAAAGATGCGCGCGTTCGGTCACGGGGAGAGCCTTCCTTTTGCTTTCGGTAAATCCTGTCTAAGTTCTCTTCTTCCAACGGTACGCGCCGCCTGACTATTCCGGGCGGGGCTATACCGCATCGCCGCAGGGGCCTGTTGACATAAAAATCCCCTCCGCCTCGGCACCGTGGTGAGGTGTGGAGTGGGAGGGGGAGGTAGGAAGGAGAGACTAAGCCTCAGCGAGGGCGTCGGCCTCCGCCGGCTCTGTTGCCGGTGGGTTGGCGGCCTCGTGCTTCTCGCCTGCCTTGGTGGCGATATCGACAACGAGGCCGATGACTGCCGCGATGGCGGTAGGGACGATCCAGCCGAGGTCTACGGACTGGCCAGGAGCCAAGCTCAAGAGGGGATCGAGTGCGTCGGTTCCCCAGCCCTGATCTGCGATAACGGACAAGGCCGACCACAGCACCGATACCCACAGTGCCAAACGGTAGGTCCAATAAAAGACCACGGACTTTTTCACCACTGGTTGGATCAGGGTGAGGAAGATAAGGGAAATAGCTGGTGGATACAGGAAAGTAATGAAGGGCACTGCAATGGACAGCACCGTCTCCAGCCCCTGGAAGGCGAAGAGAATGGACAGTGCGGTAAAGAGGCAGGCCCAGACGTGGTACTTCACCTTAGGCACAAGCATTTCGAAGAAGGCGGAGGTGGAGGTGATAAGGCCCACCGCGGTGGTCATGCAGGCCAGGATGACGATGGCGGAGAAGACGACCTGGCCGATGGTGCCCATGGTGAGATTTGCGGCGTCGGCAAGCAGGGGCGCTCCTGACTCATAGGACTGGCCATTGGGAATGGTTTGGCCTACCCACGCCAAGCCCAGATAGATAGCGGCCAGCAAAGCGCCAGCAACCAGAGCGGCAGTAATGGTGCCGTTAACCAGGGACTTCTTGGTCTTAAAACCCTTGGAACGCAAAGCGCCGACAATGACGATGGAAAAGGCCAGACCCGCAATGGCATCCATCGTGTTATAGCCCTCAAAAAGGCCGGTGACCATGGGGGAAGAAGTATAGTCCGCAGTAGGTGCTTGGGGATCGCGGGGATTGTTGAAAGCTGCCAAGGCGATGAGGACAACCAACAACGCCACCAAAGCCGGGGTGAGGAACTTACCCAAGGTATCGATAATGGAATTTGGCTTCCAAGACAGTGCTAGGGCGATAAGGAAAAAGACCACATTGAAGATGCCATTGGCCATGGTTCCCTCCCAGCCCAGCAGCGGGGTGATGGCGGTTTCCATGGAAACGGCGCCGGTGCGCGGCAGGGCGTAGAAGGCGCCGATGGCAAGGTAGGCCATTACAGAAAAGACGAGGCCGAAAAGCGCGCCACCGTTGGAGCTCAGGTCGCGCACGGAGCGGCCCGAAATGGAGACGGCAACAATGGCTAGGACCGGAAGGAGCACGCCGGCGGCGAGGAAGCCGAGGACGGCGGGCCAAAAATTGGTGCCGGCCGAAACTCCCACCATGGGTGGGAAGATGAGGTTGCCGGCGCCGAAGAACATCGAAAACAGCATCAACGACGCAATTACGATGGTGGCGACGGGCTTTGCAGTGCTTGACGCGACTGGGGTAGCCATGGTGGCTCCTTAATTTTCCATGTACAGCTAGAATGTGAGGAAGCTTTCCTTATTCCGCCGAGGGGTGATGGCGGGGTGGGGTGCGTCTCCGCGGTCCGAGGTGGCGGGTCACGCCTGTTCGTGTAATGAGACATTACCGCCCACATGGTGAGAAATCAAAGTGTGGGGGTGACGCAGAATACATGGTTGACCCAGCCGGGCCGACCTAATCGAGTGCGGCGAAGGCACGCTCCATGCGGTCGAGTGCCTCCTCCAAAATCTCGCGCGAGGTAGAGAAATTCAACCGCGCATGGCCCGGACCGCCGGTGCCAAAGGTATCGCCCTCATTGAGCGCGACCTTCGCATTCTCCCGCAACCACTTGGCCGGCTGCGGATTGCCGCCGATAGCGGTATCAGCAAAATCCAACCACAGCAGGTAGGTGGCCTCCGGCTTGCTGGTCTTTAAACCACGGATGCGCTGCGGCAGCTCCTCCACCAACCAATCGCGGGTCTGCCGCAGGTACGCTATTTCTTCATCGAGGAAGTCGCCGCACTCGCGGTAGGCAGTCTCCGCAGCAAGCACGCCCAAGGTGCCCGTGCCATCCTTGGCCACCCCAGTAAGGTCATTCCACGTGTGTACATCGGACGTATTGGAGAAAATAATCTGCGCGCACTTTAGCCCGGCAGTATTAAAAGCCTTGGAGGTAGCGGTTACCGTGATGGTGCGCTCGGCAGCCGCCGCGCTCAGCGACGCCACCGGGATATGCCGCCCCTCATAGACCAGTGGGGCATGGATTTCATCGGCCAGGATGCGCGCATCATATTTTTCCGCCAGTTCTACCAAGCCGGTGAGGTAGTCCTCGTCCAAGACACGGCCGAGCGGGTTATAAGGGTTGGCTAGCAAAATAGAGCCAGCGCCCTGCTGGAAGGCGCGCTCAATATCATCGAGCTCCAAGCTGGTCTCGATCTTTTCGCGGCCAGCGGTGCGCGGCAGCTCCAGCAGCGGAGGGTAGGAAGGCACTGGCGCGATGACCGGGGAACCTTCGCGGGTAAAGTACTGCACTCCTAGCAAAAGACCCCGCACTACATCCCCAATCCAGAAAATATGCTCCGGGATAGGGCGCCAGCCATAGCGTGTGTCATAGAAATTAGCCACAGCCTCGCGCAGTCCTGAGGCCTTGGGTGCTGGGGTATAGCCGAAGGTTTCCCTATCCACCATCTCTTCCAACGCCTTCTTGATAGCGGGCGCGGTGGGGAAGTCGGACTCCGCAATCCACAGTGGCAACACATCTTCTTCGAAGACGGTCCACTTGCGGGTTCCGCGGGCTTGCAATTCTTCTAGGCTAGGAAACTCCATGGCTACAACCTTAACGCGAAGCCCGCGGCCACCCCAGCGCATTTATGCGCTTTTATTCAACTGGCTTATCTTCCCGCGACGGTGCAGGCTCCTAGACATCTGCCTCCTCTTCCTCCTCGGATTCGGAGGCGTGGCCGGAGACAAAGCCATATTTTTTCAACCTGCGGCGGTCTGCGGCCGAGGTGGATTGAGTGAGTTTGAGCAGTTCGGCATAAATGCCACCGGATTGAGCCAGCTCGGCCGGCGAGCCCATCTCATCGATGCGGCCGCGGTCCAAGGTGATGATGGTATCGACGTCCGCAATGGTGGACAACCGGTGGGCAATAATAAGCGTGGTCCGGTCCTTCATCAGCTCATCCAAACCGGCCTGCACGGCGCGCTCGGACTTGGTATCAAGCGCCGAGGTGGCCTCGTCCAATACCAAAATGGGGGCGTCTTTAAGCATGGCGCGGGCAACGGAGACGCGCTGCTTTTGTCCACCGGAAAGCTTAAGGCCGCGCTCACCAATAACGGTGTCATAGCCATCCGGGAAGGCCCGGATAAACTCATGGGCATTGGCGCGCTTGGCGACGTCCACGATTTCTTCCTCCGTGGCACCCGGCTTGCCGTAGGCGATATTTTCGCGAATGGTGCCGGAGAAAAGATAAGACTCCTGGAAGACTACGCCCACCGAGGCGCGCAGGCGCGAGGCAGTGAGATCGTCTACCCGGTGGCCTAGCACATCGAGGTGCCCCGCTGAGGGGTGGTAAAGGCCCAAAAGCAGGTTCACCAAGGTCGATTTGCCGCCGCCGGACTCGCCCACGAGTGCTACCTTATGGCCCTCAGCGGCCGCGAAGGAAATATCCTCCACCACGGGCTTGCCCTCCTCATAGGCGAAGGAAACGTGCTGAAAGGAAAACACCGGCGCGCCGGGTGTGGGCTCGAGCGGGCGAACCGGCGTGAGATCCAGCTGCGGGGTATGCGAACCGGTGGTGGCGGCCACCAGTTCGCGCGGGGCGGTGGGCTCGAGCTCTTCTTCCATTACCTTGAAGTAGTCCTTCGAACCGGCTATTGCGCGCTGGGCGGTATCGACAATCCAGCTCATCATAAAGACCGGCTGCTTCGCACTGGAGACCATCTGCAGCAACATGACCATATCGCCCAAGGAAAAATGCCCCTCCAGCGTGCGCCAGAAGATAACGCCGTAGATACCTAGGAAGATAAACGCCATGGCCAGACCGCGGAAGGTATCCATCATGTGCCACCAGCGCGATTGCGGCTTAGTGGTATCCACCACGGTGCGGTAGCGCGTAGCAAAGTGGAAAAGCTCGCGGGTCTCGCTCACAAAGGACTTGGCCACCTTGACCTGGCCTATGACCTCCGCAAAGCGGCCATTAGCCTGGTCAATATTCTCATTTTTAATGGCCTCAAATTTCTGCCAGCGCTTCGAGGTCAGCGCGGTAAGCCACATATATACCGGGAAGAGGAGAGCCAGCAGGATGGCCAGCGGCCAGTAGAACCACGCGGTAATGGCTAATACCGCGAGGGTTTGAATGATCATCGTGAAGAAGTTATTGGCAAAGGACTGCACGAACTGCGTGATATTGGCAATCGAGCGATCCAGCCGGGCGATGATCGTGCCGGTGACCTGGTTATCGTAATAGCCCTGCGGGAGCGCGAGCAGCTTGGCAAAGTAGCGGGTAGACAAAATCTCGCGCAGGCGCGAGACCATGACATCGCCGATGTAGCCACCAATATTGCGGAAGAGGGCATTGGCGGCGTCGGCAAGAAAAAGCGCCACAGCCAATAACAACACGGTGCGCAGCGCATCGCCGGCCGGGGCGTCCGTCTGCAGCGCCTCTACGATCGTATCGGTAGCGTGGCGCGTCAAAAAGGGCGATATCAGTGCTAGGACTGCGGTGACCGTGGCAGCTAGTAGCACGCCCAAGTAATAGGGCCACAGGGCAGAAGCACTGCGAGTAATGCGCAAGATGGAATTCATAAAACCACACTCAATTCAAAAAGGCGGGTAGTGCGCGATTTTAAGGGAGGAGAGATTTAAGCGACTGCCTAGTATGCCACATGCGGGGTTCACGGGAGTAAATGCCTAAGTTCCGGAAAGATTAGGCTAAGGTACTTGTGCAGAAATACAACAATCTTCGCGTGCAAAGGATCCATCCACGGTGAAAAAATCTCACATACTCGGCGCAGGCGTGGTCAGCGCTCTCGCCGTGACCCTGACCGGATGTAGTGTTCTCCAGCCGGAAGAAACAGGGCTCGGGGACAATATCACCGTCTCCAGCTCCGAAGAAGCCCCGTACGAGGCCAAGGACACCGATGACAAAGAGGTCACTTCTAACCTTGCCGAGCCGGTAAAGGATAAGGGCTTGGGCGTGAGCTGGGAACTGCAGGGAGTGTATTCCGATAACAATTCCGGCGGCTCCGTAGTGACCATCCTGCTGAAGAATGAAAACGACGTTCCCTTGCCGGTCGACGCCTTTGAAGATCCCACCCTCGAACGCGCCGACGGCAATGGTGGCTGGGCCAAGATTAATTCCTTGCCCTATGACGAGCAGTCTGCCCCGGATGTGGAGCCACCAGGACTCGACCACCCGTTGGGAGCGGGTGCCTCGGTGAATCTGCAATACCGCTACGACGTCACTCCTGGCAACCTGTGGAATGCGCGCCTCCACGTAGGCAACGTGACCTGGGTAGGAGACCTTAATCTATGACGGAACTTGTAGTCTTGGCCTCTGCCGCGGGCGAACCCATCGGCACCGCTCCCAAGGCCGAAGTTCATACCTCCGATACCCCGCTGCACTTTGCCTTCTCCGCCTGGCTAACCTGCGGCGGCAAAGTGCTAGTCACGCGCCGCGCGCTGAGCAAACTCACCTGGCCTGGCGTGTGGACCAATGCTTTTTGCGGCCACCCCGCTCCCGGCGAGGAGAATACGGCTGCAGTACTGCGCCGCGCCTCCTTTGAGCTAGGCATCGCGCCTTCAGATCTATCCGCCCCGCGGCTTATCCTGCCGGATTTTTCTTATCGCGCGGTGGATTCTTCAGGCACGGTAGAAAACGAAATCTGCCCGGTATTTACCGTCGAGCTTGCCCCCGATGCGCAGTGGGAGCCCAATCCCGAGGAAGTAGATTCCTACCAGTGGGTCGAGCCGGCCCGGCTTTTTGCTGCCGCCGATGCCATGCCTGGCGTCTTTAGCCCGTGGATGATTGATGAGCTAGCGGACGAAAAGCTGCGTGCTGCGCTGTAATTACAGCTCCTCGTCGTTATAAAAGGCCGCGGCCACATAGTCCAAGGTGGCATAGGCTAGGCGACGCTCGCCCGTATCGAGGTCAAATTCCAGCACCTGGTGGTCATCGCCATATCTGGGGAATCCGGGCTCACCCGTGGTGGCAAAATGGCGTAGCCACTCGTTGAGCTCTTCGGCGGGGGCGTTGTTTTCCCCTTCGCTACCATTGCCGCCAAAAAGTGGGCCGAGCTCGGCGCAGTGCACTGCGGGGGCATTAGTGCGGGTAAATTCCATCATCCACGTAGGTCCTGGAGCATACTCGGCTACCTGGGCGGTCCAACGTCGCACTGCGGCATCACCGATAAGCCGGCCCATCGGCCGCTGCGGATCCACATAATGCGCCAGTTGCCGCCACTGCTTGAAGCGCCCCTGCGAAATCCCAAACTTGGGCGAAAGATAGCTGGTAATAAAGCCCGCCAGGGCCATCTTGTCAATGCGCTGGGCTGTGGGCATGTCATAGAACTCATCGCGGGTAGATGTCACCACGATAGGGATATCCGCCAGTTCTTCGGCCCGCAGTGGCGCGGGGCCCAACGCGACATCGAAGCGATATTTCTTGCGGAATTTGGCATACCCTTTGGCCAGCGATTCTGGGTCCATTTTTTCTAAAGCCTGGCGCGTGACCGGCACACCTAGAGCCTTGCGCAGGTCGGTGACGCGGTGCTCGAAGCGGTCGCGTGGGAATGCCGGCGAGAGCGCCAGCACGCGGCGGAAACCGCCCCGGAAGTGATCGCGGCGTGCGAGCCACAAGCTTATCGCCGCCCCAGCGGATTGGCCTACCAAGGTGATATTGGTTTTATCGCCACCAAAGGCCTCGATATTGTGCTGCAGCCACTCCAAAGCTAGGAGGCAGTCATCGATGGCGCGGTAGCGGTCCGCCTCATCGCCGTCAAAGCGCACGAAACCAGCCAACCCCACCCGATAACCGACGTTGACTTGGATTACACCGTGACGGGCATTCTTTGTCCCCGAAAGCCGCGGATCCTCGTGCGATCCGTGCTCGTAGCGCCCGCCGTGAACATAGACCACCACAGGGCAGTCGTTGGCATCGGCAGGAGTGGTAATGGACAAAGCAATATCTTCTGGGTGCGGCTCGCGGGCATCCTGATCGACGCTGCGATCATATGGCTCGGCAGGAGAGTAGGGGCTGGGGATGTTGCAATAGCGCACCGAATGGAAATAGTGCAGGCCATCTCGGCGCACGCCGGTGATCCGGCCGGAAGCGGTGGCGACGGTAACAGGAATCTGGGCGCTCGACATGTCAGCCAGACTACCGCGAGCAAGTAGGATAAGTAGCCATGGAGTGGTTGACGAGCTTGGGCAGCACGCTATCGCAATTGTTGGTGCAGGCGCCCGTGTGGATTCAAATGGTCATCGTGGTGGCCATCGCCGTGCCGCTCATGGTGGTCGTAGCGTGGTGCCTGATGTGGGTGGTCGACTACATAGCCAACCGAGGCAAACGCATGATTTCCCAGCAACGCAGCCACAGCACTAAAATAGACCACCATGGCTGAGGAAAATAACGAGCGCGCACGGCAAGAGCGCGCCGAGCTGCGCGCTAACCCCCGCGAGGGCCTTTGGGACAGTCTTCTACCTCGGCGGCCACGCCTGGTGCACAGCCCGTTAAACGCAAGCGCGCTCTGCCCAAATCCCGTGTCACGCTCACGTTGTGGACGATGATCGCGCTGGTGATAGTCGTCGCACTGATCGGCCTGTGGACCTAAACCTGCTCCACCCCGCACCAGCGCCTAGGCCCGGCGTTAGGCCTTCCGCTTTATGCTTTCCGGCTGGTGGCCTCTAAGCGCTGGAAGAATTCCAGACTAGGAAGATCCTCAATGAGCAGGGGAGCGCCGTTGGTATCACATAGCGGCACGCACCAATTGGGATAAAGATCGTGCGTGGTACCCGGCTGATTTTGTGCGCGCACATCACCCACCATGTCCACCAAGCTGGTGCACGCAAGAGCCGAAGGTGTACCTACGATATAGCGATGCAGCGCTTCGCTTATATCCTCCTCCGCGCCGCGAGAAGCGCGCTCTGCCGGATCTACGAGGTAATCGCGCTGTGGCAAGAGGCCACGGTCCGCCACGGTTGCGAGTACGCGGGCCTGCCACTCGATGTCATCGCGCTGCTCTTCTTCCACCGAGCGGGTAAGCACGCCTAGGTGCGCGCGTAGCGAAATATGATCGCCGCGCAGGTAGGCCAAGGTGGGCGGCAGATCATGCGTATTGACTGAGGACAGCGCCAGCTGGCGGTATTTCTCCTGCGGCAGCGGGGAGTAGTCATCATCGTCGCGTTCAAACCACACGATGGACGTACCCAGCACCGCCTTCTGAGCGAGCACATCTTGTACCCACGGCTCTACGGTGCCGAGGTCTTCACCAATGACCACGGCACCAGCGCGTTGCGCCTCCAGAGCCAAGATGCCCACCATGGCCTCAAAATCATAAGAGACATACGTGCCCGTCAGCGGGCTGGCCATGCGCGGGATCCAGTACAGGCGGAAAAGCCCTAAGATGTGGTCCACACGCACACCGCCGGCATGGCGCAGCACGGTGGAGAGCATCTCCCTCCACGGGGCGTAGCCGGCGGTGGCCAAGCGCTGCGGGTGCCACGGCGGCTGCGACCAATCCTGGCCTTGCTGGTTATAGTCATCCGGCGGGGCACCCACCGAGCACTGCGGTGCCAAGTATTCGGTGAGATTTACCGCATCGGCGCCACCTGGGTGCACGCCCACCGCCAGGTCAGTGACCAGGCCCAGGCGCATGCCGGCATCGAGCGCACGCTGCTGCGCGGCGGCTAGCTGCTCATCGCAGAGGAACTGCAACCAGGAATAAAAACGCGTGAGCTTGTCCATATCCAAGCCCTCGGCATGGCGCTGGCCCGATTGCGCCGCGGCATCGCGCTGCGCGCACCAGGCAGCGAAATCGCGCAGCCCGCGGCCCTCTTCGCGGGCATAGCTTACGAAAGCCTCTTCGCGCTCCGGAGTGGGCTGGTAATTAAAAAGCTCGCGCAGCACCTGCAGCTTGGCTTCAAAAATGGTGTCGCGCTCAATTTCATCTGCGCTGCGGTTGCGCTGGCGAAACTCTTCGGCCAGTTCGCGCACATCATCTTGTAAGTCCTCCGGCAACAGCTTGAGCTCCGGGATGGATTCGATGTGCAGGTAGAGCGGGTTGATAAAACGCCGCGTGGTGGGAAGATAGGGAGAATCCTCAATCGGCGGTAGCGGCTCGGCTGCATGCAGCGGGTTGACCAGCAAAAAATCCGCATGCGGGGCGAGTGTTTCAGCCAGCTGCCCCAAATCCTGGAAATCACCTATTCCCCAAGAAGACTCCGAGCGCACCGAATAAAGCTGCGCCATCACGCCGCTAATCGGGTGCTCGACAAACTCATCGGCCGTGGTGAGGTGCGCCGGGGTGATAATCAGCGAGCAGGCATGCTTGCCGATGCCCTCTGACTCCAGCACCAGCTCGTGGTAGCCCAGCGGCAGATCGCCAGGGATATGGAAGCTGGCCTCGCCCCATAGCGTGCCATCGACGTCTGCGTCTGGGGCGTCGTTGCGATCTTGGTAGACCTCGCGGGTGCCGCCTTCTTCCAATTCGATGTGTACGTTGGCGGTGTCGCCGGCATGTACATGCACAACGAACCCGCGCTCCTGACCCTGGGGTGCGACGACGCAGTGGGGAAGGGGCTGGGAGGAGCGGGTGAGGTAGTCGTCGTAAAGCAGCTGCGTCAGGGCTGCATCGTCTGGGTTATCTTCGATGGCCACGCCCAAGGCGCGCAGGGTATAGGTAATAGTGTCTTCAGCAACGTGGACGGGGAAACCAGACTGGGAGGCATAGCTGGTGGCCACGCCGTGGCGCTGAGCGAGTTCTTCAAGCAAGTCGCGGGTAGTCACAGGCCACATTGTGCCACGGGGACAACGCGCCTGCTGGGAAACAGATTGGTACAGTAGGCGGAGATTAATAAATAGCTGTTCGAAAGGACACCGCGTGACCCTGCAAGAAGTGCATACCCCGGCGCAATTTACTATCGAGCCGGGCGAAACCTGCCTGACCGCCCTGATGGACACCGCGAAGAAGCGTCCGCACGGCGTCATGTTTACCCGCCCAGCAAATTACGAGTGGGTCAATGTAACGGGCAAAGAATTCATCGATGAGGTCTTTGAAGTAGCCCAAGGGCTTATCGCCCTTGGCGTGCAGCAGGGGGACCGCGTCGCTCTCATCTCTGCTACCCGCTATGAGTGGTCCCTTTTGGATTTTGCCATCTGGGCCGCGGGAGCCGCCTCCGTGCCGGTCTACCCATCTTCCTCCGCCTCCCAGGTGCGTTGGATTATTGAGGACTCCGGCGCAGTGCTGGCCATTACAGAAACCCGCGAGCACTCCGAACTGGTAGAAAACCTGGTTTTGCAAGAAGATGGCGAGCCCAACCTCAAGGGCTCTCCTTCGCAGCTGCGCCGCGTATTGGAAATCAACTCCTCTGCCATTGACACCCTCAAGTTCGAGGGCCGCGGCGTGGCCGCGGAGGAGGTCTACGCCCGCATCAAGGC
The DNA here is from genome assembly GCF_046717495.1 of Corynebacterium sp. LaCa54. NCBI lineage: Bacteria > Bacillati > Actinomycetota > Actinomycetes > Mycobacteriales > Corynebacteriaceae > Corynebacterium > Corynebacterium sp. LaCa54. Next base: position 1,813,787 of record NZ_CP177115.1, on the reverse strand, counting down.
CACTTCCACCGATGACCTGGCCTCCCTGGTTTATACCTCGGGTACCACCGGCCGCCCCAAGGGCTGCATCCTCACCCACCGCAATTGGCTGGCCCAGACCCGCGGCCTGTGCACCAATCCCATTGGTATCTTTGCCGTCCCGGGCAGCCATACCTTGACCTTCCTGCCACTGGCGCACGTCTTTGCCCGCGCGGTATCCATTGCGGTGGCCATGCGCGGTGCCTCCCAGAACCACTGGTCGGACTTTTCCACCATTTCCATCGAGTTCGCCCGCTCCCGCCCGAACGTCATTTTGGGTGTGCCGCGCGTCTTTGAAAAGGTGCGCAATTCTGCCGCTGCTAAGGCCGCCGATTCTGCCATCAAGACCCTGCTCTTTGAGCAGTCCGAAAAGGTCGCCATCGAATACTCCAAGGCTTTGGACAAGCCGGAGGGGCCAGATCGCCTGCTGAAGGCCAAGCACAAGGTCTTTGACAAGCTGGTCTATTCCACCATCCGTAAGGGCGTGGGCGGCAACGTGAACTACTGCATTACCGGCGGCTCCGCCATGGGCCACGACCTGCTGCACTGGTACCGCGGCATCGGTATCCCGGTCTATGAGGGCTACGGCCTCACCGAGGTTGCCGCCGCGGCCGCGGTGGACTTTGTGGACCAGTCCATCGGCACCGTCGGCCCGCCCATGGGCGGCGTAACCTTCCGCATTAACGATGAAGGCGAAATCTGCATCAAGGGCGATATCGTCTTCCACGGTTACTGGAATAACCCGGAGGCAACGGCCGAAGCCCTCGAGGATGGTTGGTACAACACCGGTGACTTGGGTGAGATTGATGAGGACGGCAAGCTCGTTATCACCGGCCGCAAGAAGGATCTGATTGTTACGGCCGGCGGCAAGAATGTTTCGCCCGGCCCGATGGAGGATATCCTGCGCGGCCACCCGCTTATCTCCCAGGCCATGGTGGTAGGCGATGGTAAGCCCTTCGTGGGAGTGCTGCTGACGCTGGATCCGGATATTTTGAAGCGTTGGAAGCTGGACCACAATATTCCGGAAAATCGCTCTATGCGAGAGCTGGCCACCGATCCCACCCTGCGCGCGGAGCTGCAGGATGCCATCAACCAGGTCAATGCCACCGTCTCCCACGCGGAGGGCATCAAGAAGTTCTACATCCTTGAGTCTGACCTTACTGAGGAAGAAAATGAGCTGACCCCCACCATGAAGGTCAAGCGCAACGTGGTAGCGCAGCGTTATGCTGCGGCCATTGAGCATTTGTACAAGCGCTAGTCTGCGCGATGGGTACACCCGAGGACATGTCCTCGGGTGTTTCTTTTTGCCCTGCTTGGCGACGCCCCTTGTGCAGCTCAACCCGCCGCCCTCTGCTCTGGGCGGTCGAACCTGCCATAAACCTGTGAATGGCTTCGGAGTGTCGCGCGCCCGTGGCGGCGGATCTCGCATAGAGTCGTGAAGCGTTACAGCAAACCTCAACCTCTACTAGAGGTTAGAAATGGGACCGTGGAAGGAGTGGCTCGAAGCCAATGCACAAAATCGCCGCCGAGCTGCGCCACCGCGAGCTTACGCAAGAGATTTATAATATCGGCGACGAAGTCGCAGAATATCTCGAGCACCTCATTGAAGCCATCGAGGATTGGGACGAAGAGCTGTGCATGGATTGCCTGGCCGAGCTAGGCGATATCGTCGAAGATGCTCGCGTTGACTCCGGCCGCTGCGTGGGCGAGCTGATGGGCCTGCGCCAAGCTTTGGTTTCCGGCGTGCGCTCCGGCACGATTTCCGCCGCTTCTTCCGGTGTGAACGACGTGGAAGAGCCGGAACAACTCACCCCGCGCCTGCTGGATGAACGATTCCCCATCTCCAAGCCCATCGTGGTGCACGAGCTGGCCCAGTCCCTGCGTTACCGTACCCAGGCCGTGGCGGATTACCTGCGCGAGGTAGTCGAGTACGTGCTTGCGCAAACCGACGCCGTGGCCCGCAACCTCGACATGGTCTCCCTGCCGCACCTGTACAAGCGCACCGGCGAGTCTGCTCTCATTGCAGTCCAAGCGTGGAAGCACACGGTGCTTGATACCCACCCCGCCTATGTGCGCACGATGCGAGGGCATAACCCGCCGCAGTTCTTGGAGGAGCGTGCCCGCGTAGCGGCGGTGGTGGAAAAGGTTCGCGCTAAGCGTGAAGCGGCTCGCCGGGCTACTACTGCATAAATTATTGAGGCTTCCTTGTTTTAGACAAGGGGATGTTCACGGCCACCGAGATTCCCTCTCTCGGTGGCCGTTGAAGTTTCCAGTGGATTTATGCGTGGATTTCCGGAGGGATCTGCCCCAATTCGGGTAGAAATTTAGGAGAATTTTAGGTTAACAGCCGTTTCAGATGGTCCACGTTATGCCTGTTCAGCTGATTAGATCCTGTAGCCAGCGATGTTGTTGCCAGGTCACCCTTAAAATTTAAGTAGAAAATACTCTTAGAGCGCTGTAGGGTATTTTCCGTCCACGCGAACGCCGTGCCCTAGCATCATCTACACGCGGCGCGCGCAATTAAATTCTTCAACCATATCTACAGGGAGTCAAACCATGGGCGCACGCCGAACTTCTCGCCTCATTGCCAGCGCAGTGGCCGTAGCCACCTTCTCTTCCATTACCGTTGTTCCTACCGCCGTCGCTGCCGAGGACACTACCTTCGTCGAAGAAAAGACCACCGACGATACCGTAAGCCTCAATGGCATCGAATTCGATGAAGAAGGCAACCTGCTCGAGGAAAACAACGCCGGTGATAAGGCGATGAAAGAACTCGACGCGGAAGACGATGCCGCCGATTCCATCACCCCATATGCTGTAGATGGTGCTGAGGAAGCCACCGAGACTCCGGCCCCCGAGAAGCCTGCAAAGCCGACCTCTCTTGATGAGCTCGCACAGACCGAGGCCTCCAATGACGACGTGAACGTCAAGGTGGTTAAAGACGAAAAGAAGGACCAGCTGGTCTGTGAGGTGACTGATGCCCCTGAAAAGGAAGGCAACCTGCTCGACCTCAAGCTTGCCCTAGCTAAGGCGTTCTACGATGGCGGCGAGAAGATTATCAAGACCGTCTGGGAAATCATTCCGGTAGTCGGTGACCTGGTTCCGGCCGATTTCATCGATAAGATTTCCGGTAAGACCTGGGATGGCATTGCCAAGCTGGTCAAGGAAGGCGAGAAGGACAAGACCGTTACCTGGGACCTTTCCCGTGCCCAGGGCATGGCCATCGGACGTATCGATAATGCCGATGCCGATGTTGATATGAATAACCCGGATGCCGCAAAGAAGACCGTATCCGGCCTGCTCAAGTTCGCAGACGGTACCTTTGGCAAGGGAACCAAGGTTATCTTGAAGCTCTTTAATGCAGCCGTTACCATCGCTGGCTTGGTTCCAGGTGCGAACGTCGCTGGCGACCTGAAGCTGAGCAAGGATCAGCAGAAGAGCATCGAAGACTCCCTGAACAATATCTCTACGGCGGCCTCCGACCTGGCAGCCGTCAACGCTCCGGCCGGCCAGCTGTGCTCCGATATGCTCAACGGCAAGAAGACCAAGGATCAGCCTGCTGAGGTCGATCCTTCCGAGGAACCTTCCTCCGAGGAAACCACTCCTGAGGAGTCCACCGAGCCTTCTACCAGCGAGGCTGTCGTTGTTCCCGGCAAGGATGGCCAGGATGGCGTAGATGGCCAGGACGGCCGCGACGGCCGCGACGGTCGCGACGGTCGCGACGGTCGCGATGGTAAGGACGGCGAGAACGGCCGCGACGGTCGCGATGGCCAGGACGGCGAGAACGGCCGCGACGGTCGCGATGGCAAGGACGGCCGCGACGGTGAAGATGGCCAGGACGGCAAGGACGGCCGCGACGGTCGCGACGGCCGTGACGGACGCGATGGTCGCGACGGTATCAACGGCAAGGATGGCAAGGACGCGGACCTATCTTCCGTGGCCGGCTTCTCCTTCCTTGCAGCCCTGGTAGGTGGCGGCACGGTACTGGGCATTCTGTCTGCCGTTGACTACCTCTACACCCATGGCATGCTGCCGAAGAACAGCGTCCCATGGCGCATCAACCAGTAAGACCATTCTCTTAGGTCTTTAGCTGGAATCGGTAAAGCCTCCACGAGCATGTTCTCGGGGAGGCTCTTTCGATTTGTAGTCACTGTTGCGTCGCATCCCGAGAAATATTCTCACACCCTCCCTTCGCGCTCACCGGCGCGGCAGATTTCGTCGCGAAAGTGCTGCCGGTGAGCGCGAATGGCAGGGGAGGGAAAGATAGGGGAGAGGAAGTCAGATGTGGCGGCAGGTAGAAACCGCGGACTTAAGCGGAACGGGCGGCCTTCTGCCCAGCGGAGACGGTGGCGGTAAGGTCGGACAGAAAACGGTCGGGGTGGTCGACGAGCTGTCTCGGGGAATAACAAAGGACGGTGAATCCCGCCTTTCGTAGGAGCTGGTGACGCTCGCGTAGGTGGGGCAGCGCCTTCGCAGAGACGATGTCAACGAGATAGGCGTTGTTGATACACAGAGCGGTCGTGATGTCGGGAAGAGCTTTGAACTGTGCTTTGAAGAAAATAGGCCACGGGAAATCAGCCTCAATGATAAGGGCGCGGGCAAAGGACTCATATGGAGAACGGGAAAGCTCAGAGGCATGGTGGATCACAGCGCGGACGATGCGGCTATTGCGTACTCTTCCCATGCGGGCGAATTCTTGAGTGAGTTCTTCCCGGCTTACTCCGGCGCGTAGTGCCGAGTCGGCGGCGATGAGGCCATCGCGAAAGCCGTGGTAGCGGGCGATATCGATAACCGTGCGGGCTTTGGAAACACAGCGGGTGCCGTCCACGAGGACAGGTTCAGGCAGGGAAGCCTTGCGGTAGATGCGCTCGGGGCGGCGGCGGTCTTTGTGGGGGAGCGTATTGGTGGGAAGTGCCATCTCAATCTGTTCCTCGGCCGTGGCGATGACCCACAGGCCATGTACTCGGGCGGCGGATTTGGAGATGAGTACTGCGGTATAGGCGCTGCGAGCGGCGGCGATGGCGCGCAGGCGCAGTTGGGACGGGAAATCGAGGCAATGATAGTGATCGCGCCGGACAGCGATGCGCGGTGCGAGCTTAAGGTAGGTGCCGTTTTTCAGGTCGGCCCAAAAGGTGGGGTGGTTAGCGCGGATGGAATCGATATTGGTCAGTGGTGTTGTCATGCCTTTAAGCAAAGGACACGCTTCTGGCCGGCGCGAGGAAGTAACGGCCGGGCTTGTGGATAACGAGGAGGCTGAGATGGTCAAGTGCTCAAAGTGGCTGCTGGGGTAAGCAGGGGCGAACTTGTCCACAAGGTGGAGAGGCTGCACTTGCGCGAGGGCGGGAAATAGGAAAGCCCGCGCCGGCAAAAAGGGGCGGGCGCGGGCGGGGACGAGCGGGACTTAGACGGCCGGGGGAGGGGTGACCTTGTCTAGCTGCTCGGTAATCTGCGGCCACAGCTGGCCCATGATGTCATCCCAGGTAAGGATCCACACGGCATTGTCCTTATCGGCCTTACCCACCATGACGAGCTGCTCGTTGCGGGCCCGCATATGGTCCAAGGTCTTTTGCACGGTAGTAGAAGAAGACACGGACAGGGCAGGGCGGGAGAACTCGAGGACCGGGGTCTCCGGAGCTGCCAGCAAGGTATCGCGCACGTGGACTACGCGGGGAACGCGGGAGTCCTTAGGAAAGACCAGTACGCGCATGATGTTCTTGCGCACGACGAGGTCCTGGAGATCGTCCACGGTGGCGTCGGAAGGCAGGGGCACTACCTCGGAGCCATGGGCGCGGGCCATGGCGCCAACGGTGGAGTTTTCCAACTCGATGACATCGGAAATCTGGTTGGCGGAGTCATCATCCAATGCGCCGGTTTCGCGGGAATGCTCGACCAAGGTACGCAGGGTCTCGGCGTCGTAGCCGGCTGCACCGGCACGATCGACGGGCTCTTCGCCAGCTATGGCCACGAGCTTATTGGCCATGACATTGATCCATTTCAGCAGCGGGCGGAAGATCCACACGAAGCCGCGCGCGGGTACCGCGATGACCTGCAGTGCGGTTTCTGGGTGGGCGATCGCCCAAGATTTCGGCGCCATCTCACCCAGCACTAAGTGAAGGAAGGTGACGATGAAGAGGGCGAGGATAAAGCTAGCGACATCGGCAATGCCCAGTGGTAGGCCTGCAGCTTCGAGCGGGGCCATGAGCAGGTGGTGGACCCACGGTTTGGTCACGGCACCCAGCACGAAGGTAGCGGCGGTAATGCCCAGCTGCGCGCCGGCAAGCATGATGGTCAGTTCATTGAGCGAGCGCAGGCCGGCCCGGGCAGTACGGGAATTTTCCGCATACTCTTCCAAACGGTGACGGCGAGCGCCCATCAAGGAGAACTCGATAATCACAAAGAAGCCGGAAGCGGCGATGATAAGTAGGGTAACGAGGAGGTTAAACCACCAAGATTCGGTCATTATGCATCCTCCTTCTCGTCGTCATCATCGGACTGGTCGGGGTAATCCTCCACCAGCTCGATGGCAAGGACGGAGGGCACGTGGCGGTCCACCTCTTGCACGCGCAGGCGGATAGAGCGCACGGGCGCCTCATCGTGGTCCACCCAATCATCGGGCTCGGCCTCGAGCTGAATGGCGTGTTCCTCACCGACCTCTGGCAACGCGCCGGAGTGGGCGATGACGAGGCCAGCGACGGTTTCGAAGTCGCCCTCAGGCAGGTCGTGGCCGATGGCCCGCTCGATTTCATCAATGGGCGTATCGCCATCTACCACCCAGTGGGAATCGTCCTGCTCCGTGATTTCCTCGGTTTCTTCGATATCGTGCTCATCGGTGACATCACCCAAGATTTCCTCGGCCAAGTCCTCCATGGTCACGATGCCCACAAAGCCACCGTATTCATCGATAACACAGGCCATCTTCTGGTCGCTATCGCGCAGCTCCTCTACCACATCCGGCAGCGGCATCAGCTCAGGAACCACGACGGGTTCCTGCATGATGCTGGTGGCCTTGGTGGCGGCGGGAAGGTCGCTTCCCAGGACGTCGATAAGATGCACCACGCCCACCGGGTTATGTTCGTCATCGATGACGGGGTAGCGGGTGTGATCGGACGACATCATCTCGCGAACCTCACCAAGGGTGGTGTCCGGGTCAATGACGTCCACGCGGGAGCGCGGGATCATGGCATGCTCTACGTCGTGCTCAGGGAAATCCAGCAGGCGGTCGAGCACCATATAAGTATTCTCATCCAGATCGCCGGCCTCATGGGAGGAATCCACGATGGATTCCAAGTCATCGGCGGTGGCGGAGGAGTCCACGTCTTCTACCGGTTCAATGCCAAAAACCTTGAGGATGGCATTGGAAGAGTACTCAAAGAAGTGGATGAGCCAGCCGAATAGCCGCAGGTAAAGCTGCGTGGAGGAGGCCAGCCAGCGCGCCGTCTTCATAGGGGCGGCGATGGTGTAGTTCTTGGGGAAAAGCTCCGCGAAGAGCATGGTTGCAATCGTGGAGATGAAAAGCGCCAGGATGGTGCCCACGGTAATAGACACTGCGCTCGGCACACCAACGCCGCCGAGCAGGACGCCCAGTCCTTGGCCCACGAGCGGCTCGGCCACATAGCCGATGAGCAGGCCGGTAATAGTAATGCCGAGCTGCGCGCCGGAGAGCATGAAGGAGGTCTGCTGGGTAATAGCCAGCGCGCGCTGCGCCGTCTTATCCCCCTCAGCAGCCTGGGACCGCAGCTGTGTGCGGTCCACGGACATAAAAGAAAATTCCTGGGCCACGAAGTATGCATTCGCGACGATGATGAGGCCGATGACTACAAATCCGGCCAGGATCATCAAAATAGCCGATAACATGATTTACTCCCCACCGCCTAGAAGGAGGTAGGGACATCGACTGGGAGGTTCCACTGAGGGTGCCTTTCTACTTGGGAAGATGCAAACATACTACATGCTTAACCCCCCTTTCGGCCATTTTGTTCCCGCCCTATTAGGGTTTTATCCATGACTGAACCCTTCGGGCTGTATATCCACGTTCCTTTCTGTGCCACTCGTTGCGGGTATTGCGATTTCAACACCTATACCCCAGGAGAGCTCGGCAGCCCGCGCGATCTCACCGGGCCTTATCTGGATGCCTTGGACCGCGAGCTGGAGTTGGCGGCCGCGCGCGTAGGCCGCCCGGCCGAGACCGTCTTCATTGGCGGCGGCACGCCTTCTTTGCTGGGCGGGCAGGGGCTGACCCGGATCCTCAACACCGTCCGCTCCACCTTCGGCTTGGCGCCCGGAGCGGAGGTCACCACCGAATCCAACCCGGAGTCCACCTCACCGGAGTATTTCGCCCAGCTTGCCGACGCCGGCTATACCCGCATCAGCCTCGGCATGCAGTCCGCTTCCCCCGGCGTTCTCCAAGTCCTAGAACGCGCCCATACCCCTGGACGCGCCTTCGCCGCCGCTCGCGAGGCTCGCGCCGCCGGCTTCGAGCACGTCAACCTGGACATGATTTATGGCACGCCCACCGAAACGGATGACAATGTGCGCGAAACACTAGACCGCGTGCTGGAGACCGGCGTGGACCACGTCAGCGCTTACTCGCTCATCGTCGAAGACGGCACCCGCATGGCTCGTAAGGTCAACAAAGGCATCTTGCCCGCCCCTGATGAGGACGTGCTGGCCCGGCGCTACGAGATGATTTCTTCCACCCTCGAAGCGGAAGGATTTGAGTGGTACGAGGTCTCCAATTGGTCCAAGCCTGGTGGCGAGTGCGAGCACAACCGCATCTACTGGGTAGATGGCAATTGGTGGGGCGCAGGCCCCGGCGCCCACTCGCACTTAGGCAACGAGCGTTTCTTTAACGTCAAGCACCCCTCGCGCTATATCGACGCCCTTGGCCGCGGTGAGCTGCCCATTAAGGAAACCGAAGCGCTCACTGAGGCCGACCGCCACATGGAAAAGGTTATGCTTGGCCTGCGCCTGCGCGAAGGTATCCCGGAGGCTTGGATCGATACCCATGCCACTCCCGCCCTCGAGCGCTTCATAGGCCGCGGCCTGCTCGAGCGCGCCGGCGAACGCGTACGCATCACTAAGCCCGGCCGCTTGCTGGCCGATGGCATCATCACCGATCTCCTCGTCGCTGAAGAAACCTAATCTTCGTCCCGTCTACACTCGAAAGCACGTGAAAGAGCCAAGCGAATAGGAGCGACATAGTGTCTACCTCAACCGATGCCCGCCGCAAGGAAGTCCTGCGCGCCATCGTGGCGGACTATATTGCCTCCCAAGAACCGGTCGGTTCTAAAACGCTGCTGGAGCGCTACCAGTTAGGTGTTTCTTCGGCCACGATCCGCAATGATATGGCCGTGCTGGAATCCCAGGGCCTTATCGCCCAACAGCACGCCAGCTCCGGCCGCGTGCCCACCCAGCAGGGCTACCGCCATTTTGTCGACTCCCTCCATGAGGTCAAGCCGCTTTCGACCCCGGAGCGCCGCGCGATGCTCAGTTTTTTGGAAGGCGGCGTGGACTTGGAAGACGTGCTGCGTCGCTCGGTGCAGCTATTGGCGCAGGTGACAAAGCAGGCGGCCGTCGTCCAGCTGCCCAACCTTAAGGTCTCGCGCGTAAAGCACTGCGAGGTTGTGGCGCTGTCCCCAGTGCGCCTGCTGCTGGTGCTTATTACCGATAACGGCCGCGTGGACCAGCGCAACGTGGAGCTCGATGAAATCATTGACCAGGATCAGACCTTCCGCCTGCGTGACATCGTCAATAGTGCGCTGGTAGGCAAGACGCTTAGCGACGCCTCCGTGGAACTTGCCCACCTCGTCGACGAGGCTCCCTTGGATATCCGCCACCATGTGCTCAAGGTGGCCACCACGCTCATCGAGACCCTAGTGGAGCAGCCCTCCGACCGGCTGATTATGGCCGGTGCCTCCAACCTGACGCGCGTGGCCCGCGAGTTCCCAGAAGGTTTACCCAAGATTATTGAGGCGTTGGAAGAACAGGTCGTCGTCCTCAAGCTGCTTGCCCGTGTGCCGGATCTAGGCAACGTCTCCGTGGTCATCGGCGAGGAAAACGAAGAAGACCAGTTGCGCCAAGCCTCCGTTGTGGCCACGGGCTATGGTCTCGGCACCGGCGATGAGGTGGCCACGCTCGGCGGCCTTGGCGTGGTGGGGCCTACCTTTATGGATTACTCGGGAACAATCTCTAAGGTCTCTGCCGTTGCACGGTATGTGAGCGAAATTTTGGCCGGCGAGCAGTGCGAGTAAACTAGCTGGCCGCGCATTATTTTTTCAAGTTAACCCCAACAAGACGAATTAGAAGGAATATCTCTTACAGTGGCTCGTGACTATTACGGCATCCTCGGTGTTGATAAAAACGCAACTGACCAGGAGATTAAGAAGGCCTACCGCAAAATGGCCCGCAAGTATCACCCGGATCTAAACCCGGATGATGAAACCGCGGCTGAGAAGTTCCGCGATGCCGCGCTGGCTCAGGAGGTCCTACTGGATCCGCAAAAGCGCCAGATCGTGGACATGGGCGGCGACCCCATGGAACAAGGCGGCGGTGGCGCCGGTGCGGGTGGATTTGGCGGCTTCGGTGGCGGCGGCCTGGGCGATATCTTCGCCGAGTTCTTTGGCGGCGGTGCTGGCGGCTCCCGCGGCCCGAAGTCCCGCGTCCAACCGGGCAATGATGCCCTGCTGCGCACTCGCATTACCTTGGAAGAGGCCTATACCGGCTTGAAGAAGAAGGTCACCGTGGATACCGCCGTGCTGTGTGATACCTGCGGCGGCACCGGCTCTGAGTCCAAGTCCAAGCCGGTTACCTGCGATAATTGCAATGGCATGGGCGAAATCCAGGAGATGCAGCGCAGCTTCTTGGGCAACGTGATGACCACCCGCCCGTGCCCGAAGTGCCAGGGCTTTGGCGAGGTCATCACCGATCCATGCAACCACTGCGCCGGCGACGGCCGCGTGAAGAAGCGTCGCGATATTACCGTTAATATCCCGGCCGGCATCAACGACGGCATGCGCATCCGCATGGCGTCCCAGGGCGAGGTCGGCCACGGCGGCGGCCCAGCCGGTGACCTCTATGTTGAGGTCCACACGGAGGAGCACCCCGTCTTCCAGCGCAACGCCGATGATTTGAACCTCACCGTGCGCGTGCCGATGATTGACGCCGCCTTGGGCACCAACTTCACCATCGACCAGCTCAATGGCGAAGAGCTCACGATCGATATCGAACCGGGCACCCAGCCGGGTGAGTCCATCAAGGTCGACGGTGCCGGCATGCCGCGCCTGCGCACCGATGGCTTTGGCAACCTCTTTGCCCACGTGGACGTCGTCGTGCCAAAGGACCTGGACCGCAAGACCCGCGAGTCCCTGGAGAAGATTCGCAACTCCCGCGACGAGGGCGCGCGCGTGCGCACCACCGGCGACGGTCAAGAGGAATCCTTCTTCAGCCGCATCCGCGATAAGTTCCGCCGCTAATGTCGCTCCCCGTCTTCATCCACCCGGACCTTTCCGCCGCGCGCACCGGCGAGGCCTTCAGCCTCTCTGGCCCGGAGGCCCGCCACGCCGTGACGGTCAAGCGCATGGGGGAGGGCGAGCGCCTCGAGCTTATCGACGGCACCGGTATCCGCCTCACCCTCACCATCACCGCCGCCACGGGCAAGGACTCCCTAGAGGGCATGGTTGAGTCCATCGTCACCACGCCTGAGCCCACCCCGCGGGTGACCGTGGTGCAGGCCATCCCGAAGTCCGAGCGTGCCGAGCTCGCCGTGGATCTGGCCACCCAAGCCGGCGCCGATGAGATTATCGCCTGGCAGGCAGACCGCTGCGTGGCCAAATGGGACGGCAAGAAGGCACCAAAAGCGGTGGCCAAGTGGCAGGCGGCCGCAGATTCTGCGGCCAAGCAATCCCGCCGCGCCCGCATCCCCCAGGTGCGCGGCCCGCTGACCACCCCGCAGCTCGTCCAAGAACTCAGCCGCGACCGTGCCGCCGGTGATGCGGCGGCTGCACCCACCGTGCTTGTCCTGCATGAAGAAGCCACCGCCTCCATCAAGGATGTCACGCTCGCAGACGATGTCGTTCTGCTCGTCGGCCCCGAGGGCGGCATCGGTGACGCCGAGCTCGATCGCCTCAAGGAGGCCGGCGCCACGCCTATCAAGCTCGGCCCGGAGGTGCTGCGCACAGCCAGCGCGGCAATGGTGGCGCTGGCGGCAATCGGCATGCGCACCCAGCGGTGGTAGCCGGCGCTGGTAGCCTAAAGCACGTGCCTATCATCACGAAGAAATGTGAGCTAGATTCCGCCTACGTCAGCATCGTGCTGGGTAGCGCGGACGATAACTTGCGCGTGCTCAATAACCGCCTGGATGCGGACCTTTTTGCCCGCGGCAATGTCGTTACTATCACCGGTCCCGATTATGAGGTGGCCCGCGCCGCGAAGATCCTTGACGAGCTCGAAGCCATCGCCCGCCGTGGCCACGCCGTATCCACCGATACGGTCAAGCACACGATGGACATGGTGGCGGTAGAGGCGCCGCAGTCGGTTTCGGCGGCGCTGGCGGCGGACATCGTCAAGCGCCGTGGCAAGGCCGTCCGCCCAAAGACGGTGGGCCAGTCCGAATACGTGCAGGCCATCGACGATAATACGGTGGTCTTTGGTATCGGCCCGGCCGGTTCCGGCAAGACCTACCTCGCGGTAGCCAAGGCGGTGCAGGCTCTGCAAACCAAGCAGGTCTCGCGCATTATTCTCACCCGCCCGGCTGTAGAGGCAGGGGAGAAGCTGGGCTTTTTGCCGGGCACGCTCAATGACAAGATTGATCCGTACCTGCGCCCGCTATACGACGCCCTGCGGGACATGCTCGATCCAGAGATGATCCCTAAGCTCATGGAGGCCGGCATCATCGAGGTCGCTCCGTTGGCCTATATGCGCGGCCGCACATTGAACGATGCGTTTGTCATCCTTGATGAGGCCCAAAACACCACGCCCGCGCAGATGAAGATGTTCCTCACCCGCCTGGGCTTTGGCTCCAAGATCGTGGTCACCGGCGACGTCTCCCAGGTGGATCTCCCGCATGCCCAGGTCTCCGGCCTGCGCATCGTGCGCCGCATCCTGCGCAACGTGGAGGATATTCACTTTGCGGACTTGGGAGCGAAAGACGTGGTGCGCCACCAGCTGGTCGGGCGCATCGTCAATGCCTATGAGACCTTTGATAATAAGAAAGCCGCAGAATACGAGGGAATGGAATGAGTATCGAGTTTCTCAATGAATCCGGCTTCGAGGGCGTCAACGAGGAGATGCTGATTGACGTCGCTTCTTATGCCTTCGGCGCCATGGACATCAACCCCGATGCCGAGTGCACAATTACCTGCGTGGATTTGAAGACCATCGAGGATCTCCACGTGCGCTGGATGGACCTGGAAGGCCCTACCGATGTCATGAGCTTCCCCATGGATGAGCTCACCCCCGGTGCGATTGCTGGTGGCGGCCGCCCGGATGCCGCCGATCCAGGCCCGGCCATGTTGGGCGATATTGTGTTGTGCCCCGAATTCGCATTGCGCCAGGCCGATGCCGCTGGGCACTCCCTAGGTCACGAGCTTGCCCTGCTTACGGTCCACGGCTGCCTGCACCTGCTGGGCTATGACCACTCCACTCCGGCCGAGGAAAAGGAAATGTTCGGCCGCCAAAACGAGCTGCTTGCGGATTGGTACGACGATGTGGCCGATCGTGGCGTGGCTTATCAGCCCAAGCCTTCCGGGCCGAAGGCTTTTCCCGATGCCGCCGAACGCGCCAACCTGGACAAGCAGGTTCCCGGTGGGGGAATACCTGCGGTGGGAGAACCACAAGATCGCCCGGAAGAATAATTTTTCGCTTTCTTTTGTGAGCGCGTGCGCCGCATAGCACAATGGAAACCTATGACTATCCTTTCCATCCAGTCCCACGTCACCTACGGCCACGTTGGCAACTCTGCGGCCGTCTTTCCTCTGCAGCGCGCCGGCCATGAAGTATGGCCGGTCCACACGGTGAATTTCTCCAACCACACTGGCTACGGTGACTGGGGCGGGCCGATGATTCCGGCCAGCGATGTCACCTCCATTATCGATGGCATTGAAAAGCGCGGTGCCTTCCCACAGATTGACGCCATTCTGTCTGGCTACCAGGGCGGCGCCGACATTGCCGACGCCATCGTGGAAACCGTCCGCCGCATTAAGGCCGCTAACCCCAAGGCGCTTTACGCCTGCGATCCTGTAATGGGCAATGCTAAGTCCGGTTGCTTTGTCTCCGATGAGATCCCGCCGCTGCTGCGTGACCGCGTTGTGCCCGTTGCCGATATCATCACCCCCAACCAATTTGAGCTGGGCTACCTCACCGATTCCGAGGTCGGTACCCTCGATCAGACCCTCGCCGCGGTGAAGAAGGCGCAGGAAATCGGTCCAAAGACCGTTCTGGTTACCTCCGTCAAGCGTCCCGAAACTCCAGAGGGCCAGATTGAGATGCTCGCCGTTGACGGCGACCGCGCCTTCCTAGTGTCCACGCCACTATTGCCGTTTAAGCGTAACGGCTCCGGCGATGTCACCGCCGCCTTGTTTACCGGCCACTACACCGAGACCAGCGACGTTAAGGAGTCCTTGCGCCGCACCGCCTCCTCTGTCTACGACCTGCTGGAAAACACCTATGAGGCCGAGACTGCTGAGCTTCAGCTCATCCAGTCTCAGGATGTATTCGCACACCCGCGCATGCAGTTCCACGCGGAGGAGCTTTAGGCCTGGGCAATCTCTACGGAAAGCCCATTGTTGCGGACCCTATCCAGTGAGAGGTTAGGTTGCCTAGCGCAGCACTGCGGCGTAATGCCACGCTAGGTCTAGCTTGATTTGGCCGAGCTGAGGATGCAGCCTCAGCTCGGCTTTCTTTATCTGCTCCTTGTATTACTTTCCGAGTCTCTCATATGAGACACCCACGCCTGCTTAAAAGTGGTATGGCGCACCATGCCCTATTAATATGGCGGCAGTCACGTTCTCATCAAGTAGAAGGAGCTCACCATGTCTAGTACCGGAAGCATCAGCGCCTCTCCCGACGGCCTTTTGATGGCACTCATTCAGTACCCCGTCCCCGTGGTTAACACCCCAGAGGACGTCCAAGCCAGCGTGGATGAAATCTGCCGCATGGTTGCCTCCACCAAGGCGGGCTACCCAGATCTCGATCTCATTGTCTTCCCGGAATATTCTTCCTCCGGTCTCAACACCAAGATTTGGTCCTATGATGAATTCCTCATTGGTCTCGATGATCCCAAGGTAGATCAGTTCAAGCAGGCTTGTAAGGAAAATGACGTTTGGGGCGTCTTCTCCATCATGGAGCCCAACCATGAGGAAGGAAAGCCGCCATTTAATACCGCCATCATCATCAACTCCGATGGCGAAATTGCGCTGCACTACCGCAAGCTCCAGCCATGGACTCCTATCGAACCGTGGTACCCAGGCGATTTGGGTATGCCGGTATGTGACGGTCCCAAGGGTTCCAAGCTCGCCGTGAATATCTGCCACGATGGCATGTTCCCCGAGCTGGCACGCGAGGCCGCTTATAAGGGCGCCAATGTCTATATCCGCATTTCTGGCTACTCCACGCAGACCCAGGATCAGTGGATCATGACCAATAAGACCAATGCCTTCCAGAACCTCATGTTCACTGCTTCGGTGAACCTGGCTGGCTATGACAACACCTTCTACTACTTCGGTGAGGGCAACGTCTGCAACTACGATGGCCACATGATTTCTGAGGGTCACCGCAACCCCGGTGAAATCGTCACCGCCGAAATCTTCCCAGAATTGGCCGATAAGGCTCGCATCAACTGGGGCCTTGAAAACAACATCTTCAACCTGGGTAACCGCGGCTACGTTGGCTACCCCGGCGGCAAGACCGAAAACTATCTCACCTGGGTCGAGGACTTGGCCAAGGGCGAATACAAGCTCCCGTGGGCTGACGACGTCCGCATCAAGGACGGCTGGAAGTACTACCCGGACGGCCCGCAGCTTGGACCGCTGCCGGACGAGTTTAAGTAAGCTTCACTAATTTAGCGGCAAGCCCTGCACCCGTTTCGACGGGCGCAGGGCCTTGGTGTTGTCCAGCGTGCGGTCTTTTTGCTGCTAATACTCGTCGCCTTCTACCGCACCTGTATCGGCATCGGCTGGCGTATCTAACACTGCGTCAGACTCTGGTGTGTATCCGGCATCTACGTCGCCATAGTCATTAAGCGAATCTGAAGGCGGAAGGCCTCCATTGCACAGCTCGGCCCATTCTTCGGGGTACTTATATTGTCCGCCTGGACCACCGCAGACTTCTTCAGCCCGAACAGCTCTTTGTAGCTCTGGAGTGTTGCAGAGCTCAGTTGGGTGCCAAGAGCCATCGGAAAAATGGCCAAACGCGCCTAGCCCGTCATCGCAATACAGCAACTCTGGCTCCGCAGCTGCAGCCTCGGCCTGGGTCTCTGGCTCTGCAGCAACGCTATTTGCAGGTTCTTCAGGCATGCTCTCTTCGCCGCTGCTGGTAGCAGCAGAAGAGGCCGTACTCGAAGAGCTGGTGGCGGACGAAGAAGAGGTCGTCGCAGAGGTAGTGCTCGTCTCTGCTGATGGCTCGGAATCGGGGAGGAGCAGGCGGAGAGGAAGAGGGTAAGAGCAGCGCTCAAAATGAGCGCAGGAGAGGTGCGGGGCATGGAGGAGCCTTTCCGGGGAGGCAGCACGGTTTGTGCTGGGGAGAAGAGGTTTCTCCATAGATTAGCCCTATTCTGTACCGCTGGTAGAAATTGGCTGTGAACTAATCGGAGATTTTGGCTCTGTGGGCTATTATTGCGGGTAATGAGTTCTGATTTTGATGCACAGTTTGATGCGGCATTCGAGGGTCTTCCAGAAGACCCCGATGATGCCGTGCCGGAAGGCGCCGAGAATGCGGCCGCCCCGCTTGACTATTCGCAGTACACCGACACCCCGGAAGGATTCCGTTCCGGCTTCGTGTCCTTTGTCGGCCGCCCGAATACCGGTAAATCGACGCTGACCAATGCCCTGGTAGGTCAGAAGATTGCGATTACGGCTGACCAGCCGGAGACCACCCGCCACACCATCCGTGGCTTGGTACACCGCGAAGATGCCCAAGTAATCGTCGTGGATACGCCGGGCCTACACCGCCCGCGCACCCTGTTGGGTGAGCGCCTCAATGAGGTAGTCAAGGATACCTACGCCGATGTGGATGTCATTGGCCTGACCATCCCGGCCGATGAGAAGATTGGCCCGGGTGACCGCTGGATCCTGGACAACGTGCGCTCCATTGCGCCGAAGACGCCGATCATCGGCATCGTCACCAAACTGGATAAAGCCAGCAAAGACCAGGTAGGCGCACAGCTTTTGGCCCTGCACGAGCTACTTTCCCAAGATGACCCGAATGCGGTAGTCATCCCGGTGTCCTCCAAGGAAGGTGTACAGCTTGATGAGCTCGTGCAGGTCATCGTGGATCACCTGCCAGAAGGCCCGAAGTTCTACCCAGATGATCACATCACCGATGAAGGCCAGGAAAAGCGCATCGAGGAACTCATTCGTGAGGCTGCATTATCCGGCTTGAAGGCGGAGCTGCCGCACTCGGTGGCGGTGCAGGTGGATGAGATGTTGCCATCGCGCACCCGTGAGGGTGTGCTGGATATCCACGCCATTTTGTATTTGGAGCGGCCTGGCCAAAAGCGCATTATCGAAGGCAAGGATGGCCTGCGCTTCCGCCGCATTGTGGGCAATGCCCGCAAGGAGATCATCGAGTTGCTGGGCCAGAACGTATACCTAGACTTGCGCATTAAAGTGCTGAAAAATTGGCAGTCTGACCCGAAGTCGCTGGGTAGGCTCGGGTTTTAAACCACTATGCGCGAGAACTATCGTGACCGCGCAGTGGTCATCCGCACCTACGATTTTGGTGAGGCCGATCGCGTCATTGTCCTACTCACCCGCGATCACGGCCTCGTGCGCGCGGTGGCCAAGGGCGTGCGCCGTGCCAAGTCGCGCTTTGGCTCGCGCCTGCAGCTCTTCGTTAACCTTGATGTTCAGCTGTACGTGGGCAAGAACCTAGCCACCATTTCCCAAGCGGATACGGTGGATTACTTTGGCGCGCGCCTCATCGAGGACTATGAGCGTTACACGGCGGCCTGCGCGGTGCTGGAGTCAGCCGAGCGCCTGGCTTTTGCCGACGCAGCCCATGACCCCTACCTCTACGAATCCGTCACCGCGACCTTGGAGCGGCTGCAAACTGCGGACCCAACCATGACTCTGGATGCCTTCTTGCTGCAGGCGATGGCGCATGCCGGTTGGGCGCCGAGCCTTTTCAACTGTGCCCAGTGCAACCGGCCCGGCCCGCACCACGCCTTTCACCCGGCAGTCGGCGGGGCGGCGTGCCACGAATGCCGGCCGCCGGGTGCAGCCGAGGTGGATCCGGAAACGCTGCATCACCTGTGGCTTTTAGCGCATAACTACCCGACGAATCCCACGAATGCGCAAAAGCAGGAGGGGCATCGCCTAGCGCGGGCGCACCTGCAGTGGCACATGGAGCGCAATGTTTCCGCATTGCAGGTAATGGAGCAGTAGAATATAGCCCGTGATTACGCCAGACCCGAACCGCACTTTGACCCCGCCGAATATCCCGGATGAGTTCATGCCGCGCCATATTGCGCTGGTTATGGACGGCAATGGCCGCTGGGCCCAAGAGAAGGGCATGAAGCGCACCGAGGGGCATAGGCGCGGCGAAGCCGTGCTTCTTGACGTCGTCGATGCCTGCCTGGCCGCCGGCGTTCCTTATCTTTCGGCATATGCCTTCTCTACGGAGAATTGGCGCCGCAGCCCCGAGGAGGTCCGCTTCCTTATGGGCTTTAACCGCGATGTGCTGCGCCGCCAGCGTGAGTGGCTCAATGAGCGCGGTGTGCGCGTGGTGTGGGCTGGGCGCCGCCCGCGCCTATGGCGCTCGGTTATTAAGGAGCTCGAGGCTGCCCAGGAACTGACCAAGGATAACACCAAGATGACCTTGGCCATGTGCGTGAACTACGGCGGTAGGGCAGAGCTGGTGGATGGTTTCCGGGACATCGCCAAGCAAGTTGCAGCCGGCGAGCTCAACCCGCGCGATATTAAGGAAGAAACCATAGCGCAGCATCTCTATGATCCGGGCATGCCGGATGTGGATCTCTTCCTGCGCCCGTCCGGGGAGAAGCGCACATCTAACTTCCTACTGTGGCAGTCGGCTTATGCGGAGATGATTTACCAGGATAAGCTCTTCCCAGATTTCACCCCGGAGGATCTCTTCGCCGCCATCGAGGAATACGCGCGGCGCGACCGCCGCTTCGGTGGCGTTAAGAAGTAACGCGCAGCACCAAAGTGGTGTGCTTTATACCTCGGGGATAAAGATGTCCTCGATTCGGCAGGAAAAGTGGCGCGCGATCTGAAATGCGAGGGGGAGCGAAGGATCGTAGCGCCCCTTTTCAATACTGATGACCGTTTGGCGCGATACGCCTAGCTCCGTGGCTAAGCCCTGCTGGGAGAGACCTTGGCTCTCGCGAATCTCTTTAAGCCGGTTGTCCATGGCTTAGCTTGCCGCCCGCTTGTGGGCAAAGTAGCTAATGCCAAAGGTGCCGGTCACAAAGACTCCCAAGATGATAGTGAGCAGGGTGCCCGAAACGTGGAAATCCCAAAAAGAGGAGGCGATGCCAAGTCCGCCGATGCCAAAGAGCATGGCGTGCAGGGTGTTTTCGGAGGCTTGCGAATACCAATGGGATTCGATGGAATTTTCCGGATCGGGTGTTGCCCCACGGATGGTGTCTCGATCCACCATGAATCCCCAGCTAGCCGCCGTAGCTACAGGAAATAGGCACAGTGCGTACACAGCAAACGCTAGTAGCGGTGAATCATCGTGTACGAAAGCGGCCACGATGGCACCGGCGGCTGCAGCAAGGCCCGCGCCTGCTGCAACGGATAGTGTGATGAGCTTGGTTTGGGTGCCGCCAAACTTGGGGCGGCCAAAGCGGGTGGTCTGCAAGGAAGCCTCTTCTAACAAGTGATTGTAAAGCGTGCTTGACGCCCACTATATGTCAAGCATCCTTTACTGTAAAGGGTGCTTTACTGTCCCGGGTAAATTCATTCTTAAGGATGATTGACGGCCTTTTAGGGTAAAAGCATGGCAGAAGACGACATCAGGCTAAAAGACGCACTAATCGGAATAGTGGCAATCATCTCAATGGATGTCCTATTGGTAGTGACAGTTTTTGCCATGCTGAAGACCGGTTTGACCACGGGTGGGCTCGGTGTAGTTCTGCCTGCTGCACTTGTTATTTCAGTGGTAGTGCCGACTGTTGCGTTGGTGTATTACCTCAAGCGTCGGGGAATTAGTCTCGGCTTTGTTCCCTTAGGTCGACGTGGTTGGCACTTATTGTGGCAAGTTCCTCTCGCCATTTTTGTAGCGGGAGTCGCTGCCGCGATTGTGGGGCCGCTGTTGGGGCTATCGCCCTCGGAAAGTACATCTGCAGCAGATGGACGCGGTGTCATGGTGGTCGTTTCTTTGGCCTCCTATCTTTTGCTGGCACCGCTGGTGGAAGAAATTGTGTTTCGCCGCCTGCTGATGGGGTATCTAGATCGCAGCGTCCCAGCGTTTGCCAGCGTGATCCTCAGCTCTTTGCTATTTGGTCTCGTCCATATTGCGCCGCCGGTCATGGTGTATGCGACGTTTCTAGGAATGGGGTGCGCGCTTGTAACCCGCTTCCACAATTCGCTGCGCGCAGGCTTTATTGTGCACTTGGTCAATAATGTGGTCGTGCAGTTGATTGCGGTCTCGGCGCTATAGTCTTGGCGTGGAAGGCCCTGCCACAGTCGGGCCGCGCAAGAAAACCCCAGGCTCCGGAGTGGAGACTGGGGCTAGGGGAGGAGCGGCTTCACTAGGCGGAGTGGGGATGCTTAGGCGGAAGCGGCGCAGTTGCTGCAGATGCCAAAGACCTCGGCATCGTGGCCGGTGAGCTCGAAGCCGTACTCCTTGGCCACGGAGGTCGCCCACTTTTCAATGGGGCCGCCGTCGATTTCCTCGGTGCGGCCACACTTGGTGCATACCAAGTGGTGGTGATGGGCGTCGGTCTCGCAATGGCGGTAGAGGGTTTCGCCATTGGGCATGTGGAGCGCGTCCACTGCATCGATATCGGTTAGGGACTGCAGGGTGCGGTACACGGTTGTCAGACCCACCTTTTCCTCCCGCTCCTGAAGTTCGTGATAGATCTCCTTGGCGGAGGCGAATTTCTCCATATCCCGCAGCACCTCGACGACTGCGGTGCGCTGCTTGGTATTGCGCGCTCCTAGTTTGGGAATACTGTCGTGTAAAGCCATGACCTTTATATTATCAATTCTTTTTCAACAACTGCATAGTCAGGCGGCTTTATATGCAAGGAGGGGAGGGCTAGGAGGCGATCCTGGCGGCGTCGGCAAGCAAGTCCAATACCTGCGGCGCAATGAGTGAGTAGGTCACCTCGCGCCCGCTGCGCTCGGAGTCAACAATGCCCGCTTGCTTGAGAACGCGCAGGTGCTGGCTAATGAGCGGCTGAGACTTGCCGGTGGCTTTGACGATCTCGTGTACAAAGTGATCGCGTTCGGCCAGGCGGGAGATGATGGCGATGCGTAGGGGCGAATCGAGGGCAGCGATCACGCCGGCGGCCGCAGAACTATTAATCGCCGTATCAGTGGTCGTCATAGGGAATGTCACTTTCAATTAAATACCTATTACCTGTCGGGCACCCTTATATTACCCGATGTGTTCAATAACTCGTATGTATTTCAAATTAAATTCATGCCCTAATCCACCGCCGGCAAGCGCTTAGGGTTAGACTGAACGAGATTGTCAAGACTGTCCCCTACCAGAGGAGTCCGAAAACTTATGGCATCCGTCATCGATACCGTTGTAAACCTGTGTAAGCGCCGCGGCTTGGTCTACCAGGCAGGTGAAATTTACGGCGGTTCCCGCTCCGCGTGGGACTACGGCCCTCTTGGTGTAGAGCTCAAGGAAAACATCAAGCGTCAGTGGTGGCGCCACATGGTCCAGTCCCGCGCAGACGTCGTGGGTGTCGATACCTCCGTCATCCAGCCACGCCAGGTCTGGGTATCTTCCGGTCACGTTGAAGTATTCTCCGACCCGCTGGTGGAATCCCGCCACACCGGTAAGCGCTACCGTGCCGACGACCTCATTGAGGCCTACGAGGAAAAGCACGGCCACGAGCCAGAAAACGGCCTGGCAGATATCAATGACCCGGAAACCGGCCAGCCGGGTGACTGGACCGAACCGAAGGCTTTCTCCGGCCTGCTCAAGACCTTCCTTGGCCCAGTCGATGATGAGCAGGGCCTGCACTACCTGCGTCCGGAGACCGCACAGGGCATCTTCGTTAACTTCAAGAACGTGATGACCTCCTCGCGCATGAAGCCGCCGTTTGGCATTGCGAATATTGGCAAGTCCTTCCGCAATGAAATTACCCCAGGTAACTTCATCTTCCGCACCCGCGAGTTCGAGCAGATGGAGATGGAGTTCTTCGTTAAGCCAGGCGAGGACGAAGAGTGGCACCAGTACTGGATCGATGACCGCTATAACTGGTACGTGGACCTGGGCATCAAGGAAGAAAACCTGCGCCTTTACGAGCACCCGAAGGAAAAGCTCTCCCACTACTCCAAGCGCACCGTGGACGTGGAGTACGCCTTTGGCTTCAAGGGCTCCAAGTGGGGCGAGCTGGAAGGCGTGGCTAACCGCACCGACTATGACCTGTCCGTACACGCCAAGGGCTCGGGCGAGGACCTGTCCTACTATGACCAGGCCAATGACGAGCGCTGGATCCCGTACGTCATCGAGCCGGCCGCCGGATTGGGCCGTTCCATGATGGCCTTCCTGGTTGATGCCTACGACGAGGAAGAAGCTCCCAACGCCAAGGGTGGTACCGATAAGCGCGTGGTCCTGCGCCTGGACCGCCGCCTGGCCCCCATCAAGGTAGCCGTGCTTCCGCTTTCCAAGAAGGAAGAGCTCTCTGAGCCTGCCCGCAAGTTGGCCGATAAGCTGCGCGCTTATTGGAACGTGGACTTTGACGTCTCCGGTGCCATCGGCCGCCGCTACCGTCGCCAGGATGAGATTGGCACCCCGTTCTGCGTCACCTTCGACTTCGACACCCTCGAAGACGATGCCGTGACCGTGCGCGAGCGCGACACCATGGAGCAGGAGCGCGTGAAGCTCGATGACCTCGAGGCTTACCTCGCCTCCCGCCTGATTGGGTGCTAGGGATGCATTACACCAGCTGGGATCGCTCTGACCGCGCAAAACCCGTGCTCTTGGCCGAAGACGGCCCGGAGCAGCTGGGCGTATTCTCGGAGCATTCCGCGGAGGTCGACGGCCACTTCTGGCGCACCGAGGTCAGTGACCTTGGCGCCTCTGCCACGCTTGCCGACGGCTCCATCTACCGCCTCGCCGGCCGCCTCGGCCGCGATAAGCGCCTAGAGGCATCGCTCAACGGCCGCACTTTTCACTTCATCAATGAAAACAGCGGCGACTGGATCATCGATGATGTCGATGATGACAAGGTAGGCCAGTTCTCCTCCCGCAACTCTGGGGTGCGCAAGTCCATCCTCGAATTCGAGCACGAAGCCGAAGGACTCACCACCGCCGAAATTGCCGGTTTGAGCTGGTTTACCCGCGTCATCCTTGATGCCAATACCCAAGGCAAGGCTTGGGCGTGGATCATCACCTTGGTCCTCGCTTCCATCGTTGCCATCCTCGCGCTTTTCATCTTCTAATGACTGTGCAGTGGACTTGGGGCGAGGGTGCGCTCAGCAGTGCCGCGGGGGAGCAACTGGCTTCCGTGTGCGACGGTGTGCTCGCCACCGCGGCCGGCGAGCGCCTAACCTTGGAATCTTCGCTGGATTACTCCTCCCCGCGCTTCTTCTTGCGCGCGCAGACCGCGGCGGGCGCGGGCGAGGATTTCTCGGTCTCCCAGGCCGGGATTACCATCACCCGCCTGCGTGCGGCCTGCGGGGAGCGCGAGTACCTGCTAGAACGCCGCAACCCTTTCCGCCGCGAGCGCCGCATCGTAGCTCGCCGCTCGGGCGCCGAGGTTGCCAGCACCGCCCCGGCGGGAAACGGACTGCAGGTGAGCGTGGGTGAGCTGCCGGAGCTCGACGCCATATTCTTGAGCTACGCCTGTGCGCTTCTCGACGCCACCCCGCGCACCCTGCGCACCTAGTCCGGCGCAATCAACGAAGGCGCCGCCCACGGAGAGTGAGACGGGGCGGCCTTTGCTCGGCTAGAAGGAGCCGCCGCGGAAGCCGCCTCCGTCGCCGCCCCCGAAGTCTCCGCCGCCAAAGCTGCCTCCACCAAAGCCGCCGCCTCCGAAACCGCCACCAAAGCCGCGGCCGCCGCCGAGCATTTGGCCCAGGACCATACCGGTGACGATATTGCCGGCCGCGTTGCCCATCTGCTGGCGCTGCTGGCGGCGACGGTGTTCGTCGATGTCATCCTTGGCGCGCTGCAGCGCCGCCTGAGCTGCGGCTACCGCTTCGCGGGAGGACTGCAGCGCGGCGCGGATATCGCTGCGCTCGGTGTGGAGGGCTTGGGCGTGGAGACGTTTGGCGTCGGCAAGCGCGGTGCGTGCGCCCGAGCCGATGATGCGCCCGCGGGAGGAAATGAGGTCCTCCGCAGC
Organism: Corynebacterium sp. LaCa54; assembly: GCF_046717495.1. Classification (NCBI taxonomy): domain Bacteria; kingdom Bacillati; phylum Actinomycetota; class Actinomycetes; order Mycobacteriales; family Corynebacteriaceae; genus Corynebacterium; species Corynebacterium sp. LaCa54. The sequence goes on along the minus strand of NZ_CP177115.1, from coordinate 1,789,066 downwards.
CTGGATATTAGATTCCGCCACGGAAATCTGCTGGCGGAAGAGATCAAGTTGGCGCGCGTGGGTGGAGGTCTTTTCCCGCACGCGGTCAAGCGCCTCATCCAGCTGCGTGTCAATAGAAGTAAGTGCGGTGTGCTGGCCTAGCGGATCCTGCTGGCCGTGGGCTTTGGCCTCAGTGACTGCGGTGCCGGCGCGGCCGAGCAGTTCCTCGAGTGCGTTCCAATCCGCCGTGGTTCCCTGCGCCTTGCCTTGGCGCTCGAGCTCGCGAGCCTCGTCGATTTCGCCCTCGACCTCGGCAATGAGGGACTCGAGGTTGCCGCGAGCGGTGGCGATATTCTCCTCGGCGTTTTCCACGCCAGAAATTAGGCGATCCGTCATCGCGCAGGCATGTTCACTATCGCGGATGAGCCCCACCAGCGGGCCCTGCTGACCGGCCGGCTGGGTCTGGACCCCGCGGGCCTTTTCTAGCAGTTTTTCTGCTTCATCAAGCGAAGCGGCGGCAAGCTCCGGGTTATCGGCAATGGAGGACAAAACGTGCTCGTCATAGTTGCCCTTCAACCGAGCCAACGTGGATTCGGCCTCCGGTAGGCGGGCGCGCAGGCCCACAGTGCGCTGGGTGAGCTCGTCCAGTTTCTCATCGGAGTGGATAAGTAGGTCGCGCATCTGGGCAAATTCCGCGGCCTGCGCATCCAGGGCATCATCGGCCTGACCACAGGAAGAGACGATGTCCACGAGCATCTGGCGCCGTTCGGCCGGGGACTCCGGAACGGCATCATCGAGTCGCTGGCGTAGGTGGAAAGCCTTTTGCAGGGTAGAAGTAGAGTGATTCATTGCCTTGGTAAACGGGCGCACGCGCTCCGGACCAAACTCCGAAAGCGCGATATTGAGCTCCTCCTTGCCGCGGCGAATGGACTCATCGGTCGAGACCAACTCTTCCTGCGCCAGCTGGTCCAAGGTCTCTAGCGGCAGGCGGTTGAGTTGATCGGTATCGCCCGGGGCGATTTCGCGGGCCGACTCGAGTGTTTGCGCCTTATTCTTCTTAGTATTGCGGCGCGAGTAGTACATGATGCCGCCACCGGCGGCGACGATGGCAGCCGCGCCACCGCCCAGCCACGCTAGGCCGGAAGAATCGGAAGAGTTGGAGCTGCTGGTGTTGCCCAGGGCGGCGTCGGCAAGCGCGAGGGCGGAAGCACCGTACTCATCGCTGGTCAGCTTGTCATAGGCGGCGTCATACATCTGGTCGAGCCGGCCCTTGGGCCAATCTTTGCCCGTCTGCACGCCCATTTTGCGGTCATCGACGGACAGGACATACACCGCAGAGTTTTCCCCTTGTCCTTGACCACTTGGTCGGCAAAGCTTTCCGGATCCGCATCTAGCTTATTGGTGATGTAGACAAAGAGGACCCGGTGCTCATCCTTTTGTAGCTGGCCAATCTTTTCTCTCAGCTCGGCCTTTTCTTGGGTGCTTAAAACGCCCGCGTCATCGGTAACCTTCTCCGTGAGGGTGGCCGTACCGGTGCCTTGCGCCACGGTGGTGGTCTCTGCGGCGAAGGCAGACCCCGCACCGATGGAGGTGCAGCCCAAAATGAAAGCGGCGATGGCCGCGCGGCCCAAACGTGCACTCAAATTCATGCCCACCACTTTACCGGCTCCACTTAGCTCTTCGGCGGGTAGTGTAATGGGGCAGTGAAGTACGTAATTGTTTTAGGCACTGCCCAATATGACGGCCGGCCCTCCCGCATCCTTGCCGGACGCCTGCGCCATGCCGGCGAGCTAGCCACGGCCGAGGGGCTGGAAGTCATTACCGTGGGTGGCAAGCTCCCCGGCGATAGGTTTACTGAGGCCGGCGTCGGCCGCACCTTTCTGCGCGAGCACTTCCCGCACCTGACCGTCCACGCGGTGGAGCAGGGGCTAGATACCCGCAGCTCCCTGAAAGCGGCCAAGGAAGCCTTCGCGCTTTCCGACGCCACCATCATCACCGATCCCCTCCACCGCCTGCGCACCGCACTCATCGCCCGCCAGGAAGGACTAAAAGCCACCGTATCCGGCACGCCGTATTACCCTGCCGCACGCTTTTCCACACCCTGGTGGCGCTATCTTGCCCACGAAACCGGTGGCGTGGCCTACGCGCTGGTAGCCGGAGTGCTGCCGCCGCGCGGTGCCGCCGCACTGCGCAATGGGTTCTACCGCGTGGAGCAGCTCCTGCGCCCGAATCAAAAGCTGCGGCATCAAACGATTGAGCAGGAAGATAGGGATTCTTTTCCCCGGCGATAAGAAGCATCGCATGATATTTTTTAAGCTGCCGATGCATTTCTAGGGGAGAAGGGTTTCTTTTCCACTACATCAGGAAATAACACCGAGCCATGTTGGTCAGCGCTGAAATGCTACGAAGCCTCAGGAGGAAAGCGTGTTAAAACTGGAGAACCTGTCTGTAAAGCTAAGCAGGAAAAGTAGCCCGCTATTCTCTATCGACTCTGTGCATGAGCCAGGTACCCTCACTTGGATTCGAGGCGCCTCTGGGTCCGGCAAATCCACGCTGCTTCGCGTTATCTCTGGACTCCAGAAGCCAACATCAGGAACCGTCAGTATTTTCGGACATGATTTATGGAGCTCTTCTGCTCGAAATAGAGATAGGCTTCGAGCTAAATCGATGGGAATAGTGTTTCAAGATTCCGGCGTAGTGCCCTGTTTGACAATCGACGAAAACCTTTCCTTCGCACAAGGGCTAAGCGGAGCCACTGCGGACTCGGACGCTAATAGCTCTTTGCTAGCTCAACTCAATATGAGTGAATACGGAGCCTCTCTACCGCACGAGCTTTCAGGGGGACAACGCCAACGTGCGGCCATAGCAACGGCAATGTCTAAAAAGCCCCAACTCGTTTTCGCAGACGAACCGACGAGTGCATTGGATGAGGACAACGCATATTCAGTGTTGCGATATCTGCATAATTACATTGTAAGAAACCACGCAATCGCCTTGGTAGTTTCCCACGATGACCGTTTAGCGCAGTTTTGTGATCAGGTTTTGGAAATCGGGGTAAACCAATGAATTTTCGCGCTGTGGAAGCGAAGATCCGTAAAAGCACATTTGTGGAGAGTATCCCGCTACTAGCTACCTCGTTTGTGCTCATCTTCTTTGTCTGCCTGTTAGTCTGCACTGTAGCGGCGGACAAAGTAGCCGAATCTATGGCAATGGGGCTGATGTATTCGGCTCTCGTATCGATCATTCCCTTTACTCTGGCACTCAAATACAGCTTAAGGCATGTGGTGGAGGGGAGGCGCCACCACTATGAGGCCCTTCGTTTATTTGGGTTAGCATTAAAACGAATTCGGCGAGCGTTATTTCTTGAGCTACTTATAGTTTATTTTTTCTTTTCAATAGTTAGCGCAGTTCTGGTTCCAGTGCTAATGAAGCCAATCTTCCTGGTTCTATATTCGGGTTTTGGCATTGATCTTCCACAAGGACTTCCTTCACCGCTGCTCGTCGCTGTGATCTCATGGTGCGCGATCGCTTTCCTGAGTTTCGTTCCTTTCCAACAGGAGACGAGAGTTTTGGAAGATTTGAGCCAAGGCCCAGCTCGCATAGAACCAAATCCAAGGAATCCGCGGGCTGCAGAACTCCTTCGATATCCTCTAGGGATAGCGGCCAGTGTTGTATTGCTGGTGGGATTTGTGGCGATGCCCCAGGCGGATCCGTCTAGTAGGTGGCCGATGATTTTCGTCTACTGCGTGCCCTTCTTGGTGAGTGCTGCCTCTGTATTTGTCTACGCGGTTGTCTTATATTCCGCCGAATACCTCTCCCTCAAGTTTGGGGGATGGATTCCTCCGATTTTGGGAGTCCGATATGCGCGATCTTTTATCGCCACCACCATATTGCGGGTCTCTTGTATTTTTATCTTGTTTCCCATCATTCCTTTTATTGCGAATGATTCGGCACTCTACTCAGCAAGGGAAGAATTAGCTGACAATGTGAAGAACGTGTATGTAGGGTCGCCGCAGGATGAACAAACTATCAGCACATCCACTGCCCAAAACATTTGTCAGGATCACGCCGCAGATTGCCTAGGAGTTCTTAGCTGGGTGCCTGCTGACCAAGACTCGGAAGAGCTCCAACCTTCCACCATGGAAGAAGGCGCTGTCTTTGCGCTGGTAGAAGATCGGGACGGAACAGTAAGTTCCTTGGTTAATGACCGAGAGGTAGTTGAGACGGAACCCCGATCGCCGTTTGACCAAACGTGGATGCGGCCATGGGATAAAGCCTTTAATTCTGAAGCAGATCCTTCTTGGGGAACGGGCGAAAGGCAAGACGAAGGTTATGCTGTAGCCATTTTTTCGAAGCAAGTGGAATTGAGCGACAGCCAAGCGATGGAGGTTGTAGGCGCTCAGCAATGGGCAGAAAACCTACCTTCAACGTTGCTTTACGGTCCAAACGGTACCGGTACAAGCGAATTTATTCCGTTGTTTGCCTACGTGATTGTTGGGGGAGCAGTTCTCATCTTCGGACTGGCCTTAGCACAACAAGGTCGGCTTATCCGCTTCACTAAAACCATTTGGGAACAAGGCGTCTCAGTTGCAGAAGCGCACAGAAACAGGAAATTGGCCAATTGTTTGCCTTCGGCTTTTGCGTTGGCTTTGTCGCTAGGAGCAGCTGCTCTACTGAGCACGTATATGGACTCTTATATAGCGCATAAACTTGTATTGCACTTTCCGGATGTCCCATTTGGACTCATACTTTTCTTGGTGGTGGTTGTGGGCCTGGCAGCGGTGGGCAGCAACTTTGTGAAAGGCCCGCGGCCTGCTAAAAACTAGGCGGCCACGTTGCTCACCCAAAAGGCCAGTTCACGGAATATGCTTGGGTCGTGTCCTATTCTTATTCCGCCGCCGACTTCGCCCGCCTGGCCGATGAAAAGCCGAAGGGCTCAGCCTTCCATACCGTGGAAGAACATCGCGGCGTCTTTGCCCGTGACCGCGCCCGCGTGCTGCACTCGGCAGCCTTGCGGCGTCTGGCCGATAAAACTCAGGTCGTCGGGCCGCGCGATGGCGATACTCCACGCACCCGTCTGACCCACTCGCTGGAGGTGGGCCAAATTGCGCGGAGCATCGGTGCTGGACTTGGACTCGATCCTGATCTGTGCGACATGGCAGGGCTGACCCATGACATCGGCCACCCGCCCTACGGGCACAATGGCGAAAACGCACTCAATGAGGTCGCCCTCAACGGCTTTGAAGGAAACGCGCAGACCCTGCGCATCCTCACCCGCCTAGAGCCCAAGATCATCGTGGACGATGCCAGCGGCGTGCCGCGCAGCTTCGGCCTCAACCTCACCCGCGCCGCCCTCGACGGTGCCTGCAAATACCCCTGGACCAAAACCAATCCCGATGGCAGCACCAACCGCAAATACGGCGCCTATGACGAGGACGCGGATCTGCTCGAGTGGCTGCGCGAGGGCCATAGCGATAATCGCAAATGCATCGAAGCCCAAGTAATGGACTGGTCCGATGACATCGCCTACTCCGTGCATGACGTGGAAGACGGCATTATTTCCCGGCGCATCTCCCTCAAAGTCCTTTGGGACCTAGTTGAGCTAGCCCAGCTGGCAGAAAAGGGCGCTAAAGCCTTTGGCGGCACCGCCGATGAGCTCTTGGAGGCGGCCGATAGCCTGCGCAACTTAAGCGTCATCAACGCCATCGGCGATTTTGATTACTCCTTGCGCGACTATGCCAACTTGAAGAAGATGACCTCTGAGCTCGTAGGCCGCTATGTCGGTGCGACCGTCGGCGCCACCAGCGAAGCCAATGCCGAGCTCATCTCCTCCAATACCCTTGGCCGCATGCACGGTGACCTCATTGTGCCCAAGCAAGCCGAGGCCGAGGTCAAGCTGCTTAAAACCATCGCGGTCCTCTACGTCATGGACGAGCCCGCCCACCTTGCCCGCCAGGACCGTCAACGCGAGCGCATCTACCGCGTCTACGATTACCTCGTCGCCGGCGCCCCTGGCTCCCTCGATGCCACCTTCCGGCTGTGGTGGGAGCAAGCCGAAACTGACGCCGCCCGCGACCGCGCCATCATTGACCAAATTGCGTCTATGACCGAGTCTCGCCTCGAGCGCTTGGCCCGCCGAAGTGCGGAGCTGTCTGGGTTCCTCAGCTAAACCTGGCTTGCCCACCACCGCGCTAGAGTTAGGTCGAGAGTCATCAGGCCGATCTGAGCGCGAAAAGGCCGAATTGAGAGCTCAAAACCCTCAATTCGGCCTCATATCTATGGACCTAACGCCTCAGCTCCAACCCCAGGGCCCGAGTCGCTAGCGCACCAACGCGACACCTTGGTCCTCGAGCACGCTAGCTACCGCCGCTAGGTCCTCGCCTTCGATATCCATATTGGAGGCAACGATGACGCTGGTGCGCTGCTCGCGTAGGAAATCCGCTAGGTCATCGAGGTTGCGCGGGCCGCAGTCTTCGCAGCCGCGGGTGCGGCCGAGTGCGTTAAAGAAGTCCGCGCGGGTGCGGATGTGTTCAGTAATGAGGATGCGTCGCATGATTACTCCTCTGCGTCCGGAATAGAACAGAAGCTTTCATAGTGGTCATCGGTGTAGTACCACACGTCTGGGTCGGTCTCGCTGCCGCCACCGGTGATAATGCGGCGGGCGCCGCGGTTGTGGCTGCCTGGGGTTTCTACCGTGTATTCGCGGTAGTAATTCTTGTCCTGCTGAGGCAGCCGGCCCTCGTAATTGCCAAAGCGGACGTTGTCATTATCCGGGTAGTCGTAGGGGCCACCGGCCAAGATATCGTCCGCGGTGTCTTTGGCCTCGGCGGGTAGGGAAGACATCGTGCAGGTATCGGCGTCGCCAGTCGCGGCCGCTTGGGTCGACTCAGAAGTGGAGGAAGCAGCGGAATCACCATCGCCGCCGAGATCGAAGCCGAAGTAGCCTGCCACGACGGCGAGCGCAAGGCCGCCGAGGGCAACGGGGAGCGATTTCTTGGACGCTTTGGACTTGGGCATACCTTTATTGTTGCAGGTGCGGCGCTAAAAGTGGAAATTGGCCCGAGACAATGGCGAGGTCAAAAATTGCCCCGTCACGGGGGTAGGTAACAGTATGTGGAAAGTACCCCAACAGAGGGTAATTTGCGTCCAAACTGTGAACCCTGTTCAACGTCACCATCCTGCCCTAGCTATTTGAACATTCCCACCGCGCGCGGGGTAGTCTGTACGCATGGCAAAAGGCAGAATTCCGGACAGCGATATCCAAGCTATCCGTGAACGCGCGCCTTTAGAAGAAATCGTCGGCGAGTACGTGCAGCTCAAGCCCGCCGGGCACGATTCGCTTAAGGGCCTTAGCCCCTTCAAGGATGAAAAGACTCCGTCCTTTCACGTGCGCCCGCAGCGCGGCTACTACCACTGCTTTTCCACCGGCAAGGGTGGCGATGTATTCAGCTTCCTGATGGAAATGGAGCAGGTCTCCTTCCCAGAAGCGGTTGAAGCGGTAGCGCAGAAGATCGGCTATCACATCAACTACCAGGGCGGTTCTACGGGCGCGCGCAATGAGAAGCCGGGCACGCGGCAGCGCCTCATCGCTGCCAATAAAGCCGCCCACGAGTTTTACCGCCAGCAGTTGGAGACCCCACAAGCGGCTACAGCCCGCGATTTCCTGCTGGATCGCGGTTTTTCCCGCGAGGTCATCTATGACTTCGAGTGCGGCTATGCCCCAGAGGGATGGGATACGGCTACCAAACACCTGCTGCGCCTAGGCTTTTCCTTTGAAGAGCTGGAAGCAGCTGGCATTTCCAAGATGGGCAAGCGTGGTCCCATCGACCGCTTCCATCGTCGTTTGCTGTGGCCGATTAAGGACCTTTCCGGCAACGTCATTGGCTTTGGCGCCCGCAAGCTTTTCGACGACGACAAGCTCGGCAAGTACATGAACACCTCTGAGACCATGCTCTACCGCAAGTCCAAGGTGCTCTTTGGCCTCGATTTGGCCAAGCGCAATATCGCCGAAAACCACCAAGCCGTGGTGGTAGAAGGCTACACGGATGTCATGGCCATGTATGCCGCAGGCGTCAAGACCGCTGTTGCTTCCTGTGGTACCGCCTTTGGCGGCGAGCATCTGCAGGTGCTGCGCCGACTCATGCTGGATGATTCCTACTTCAATGGCGAGCTCATCTATACCTTTGACGGCGATGAGGCAGGGCAGAAGGCCGCCATGCGCGCCTTTGACGGCGAGCAAAAGTTCACCGGTCAATCCTTTGTCTCCGTAGCGCCCGACGGCATGGATCCGTGCGATCTGCGTCTGCACAAAGGCGATGCCGCCGTGCGCGAGCTCATCGCGGACCGCATCCCCATGTTCGAGTTCGTTATCCAGTCCGTCATCGCGGAATACAGCATTGACAGCGCCGAGGGGCGCCTGCAGGCCCTGCGCCGCGCGGTACCCGTGGTCGCACAGATCCGTGATCAACCTTTGCAGCGTGAATATGCCCGGCGTCTAGCAGGTTGGGTGGGCTGGCCGGATCCGGAAGAGGTTCTCCGGCAGGTGCGCGCGGAGGCACGCAAGCCCAAGAAAGCCGAAAAGCCCACCATTCGTCGCTTCGACAATGCGAAGCAGCAGCCGGCACAGCAGGACGTGCCGATGATCCATCCGCCGAGCCCGAAGGAGACCCACCTGTGGCCTCAGCGCGAGGCCCTCAAGCTGGCCTTGCAGATGCCGCAGGTGGCAGGTTCCTATTTCGATGGCATTACTGCCGACGCCTATACCAACGACGCCTACCGCCTCGTGCGCCAAGCCATTTCTACCGTGGGTGGCGCAGCTCAGGGCGCCACCATGCCGGCCGTGGAGTGGATCGCCGCGGTGGCCGGCGAAATGCAGGACCTTACCGGCCGCAACTTCGTCTCGGAGCTTGCCGTAGAGGCCATTTTGCCAACCGACGTCGGTCCCGAAAAATACGCCGACTCCGTGCTCTCCCGATTGCAAGAGACGGTGGTGGGCGATCAAATCGCCCAGTTGAAGGCTCGTCTTGGCCGCATGCGTCCCTCCGATGATGAGGCTAGCTATAACTCGCTTTTTGCTGACCTCGTCGCTTTAGAACAAGCCCGCCGCGAGCTCAATGACCGCGCCTTCCGCGGCACGCCTCCCCAAGGTTAAAAATATCCCCTCGCCCTGTCACCGATTTAGGTGCGCAGCGAGGGGAGGGAAGAGGCTGAAACTAATTTAGTCCTCATCAGGTTCATAAATGCGGTCCGCGTTGTCTACCTGGGAGCCGCGCAGCCGGCCTTTGCCCTTGCGCTTGGAGGAGAGATCGCGAACCTCGCGCATGCGCGGTTCCGGATCCAAGCGGTTGGCTACTGCCTTGCGTGCAGAAGTGACGGCAGATTTGGTCACGGGGGAGTTGATAGCCTTCTCGTAGGCGCCCTTGATCTGGTGGTAGCGCTTGCGGCCTGCTTTGGTGCCAAAAACGTATCCTGCTGCGGCGCCGAAGACGAATTGGATCATTATTTAGCGTGTCCCCTTATTCCAGTACGAGTAAAAGTTCTCCACCAGCCTACCGCGAAGGCCCGTCGCTCGCTGCTAGCCACCGTTAAGGGGTAAAGCTCGATTTGCTGTAGAACAGCTCTTTTCATAAACAGGAATTCGCGCTAGTTTAAAGAGGTGGACATAAACGCGCGTAGGGACTCGGCCGCGGCCTCAGCAGTAGCGCTGGCCGCGCTATTTACCGCGAGTATTTCGGCAGAATCGAGTAACCAGAACACCGGTGTTGCTACTACGCAGAAAGCTTCAGCTTGGTCCGAGGATTGCTAGATAGTACCGGGAAGGTGTAGTCACCGTCCCAGCTTTGTGCATGCGGGTTTAGCGTCACGTTCACCTTTTTGTAACTTTAGCTAGATATTATGCGTGGGAATTCGTTACTAGTGAAAGGTTTCCACGTTGAACTATCGGAATAAACTCCGCCCGGCAGTTCGCGCACTCGCCTTGTGCGCGGCCACCGGACTGACCATAACGCTGGCACCGGCTGCCAGCGCCGCCCTCCCCGTGGCCGTGCCACAGCTCCGCGAGCCTGTTACCCAGCAGACCACCGGCGCTCCTCCGGTCCAGCACCCCGGTGCCCCGGTTCCAGAGCCGTTTAGCACGGACTATATCGCGGGCTTTGAATCCGATGTTTCCTCTTATCAATTTGGCAACTACTGGCAGGTAGTCCAGCTTTTTGATCACATCAAGGCTCAGCCAGAAATCCGCCAAGAAAATATGGACAAGGCCGTGGCCATCAATAACGCCGCAGCCGGTGACCCCGCTTTGATCCGCCGCGCGCAGGCCGATGCCAAGGCCAGCTCGACGAGCGTGCTCAACGCCGTTTCTGACTCGATGGGCAAGAACCTAGGCGATGCCTTCCGCGCTGCCTTGGCCGAGCACCGCCTGCCCAAGACCGAATACCTCCTAGGAAATGGCTATGCGGCCCGCGCAGGCGGACTGGCCAATTCCACGATGTCGGAGAAGTACTACTTCAACTATCAACGCCCGTACCAGCGCGCGCCGCAGGCGATTAAGCGCTATGACGATGGCTCCAAGGATCTCTATCCCACCTCTCCAGCCTTCCCTTCGGGCCATACCAATCAGGCAACGTGGATTACCACGCTGATGTCCTTCATGCTGCCTGAGGTAGGCCCACAGCTCATGCTGCGCGGCGCGGAGGCCGGCAACCACCGCGTAGTACTGGGCGTGCATTACCCGCTGGATGTCATCGGTGGGCGCATGACAGGCCAGGCCGCCGCGGCTGACCGCTTGAATGACAAGCGCATGCGCAATGCCCTGTGGCAAGCCTCGATGGAAGTGCGCAAGGAAATTAAGTGGCGCACCGGCAAGACGGTAGAAGAACTGGTGGCCCAGGATAGGGAAGAGGGCACCGACTATCGGTCCACGGCGGATGCGGTAGAACAATACTCCACATTCATGGACTATGACTTCGCCCCGCGCTACCGAACCGACGCCCCGATGGTCGTCCCGCAGGCCGCTCCAGTGCTGCTAGCAGCGTCCCACCCAGAGCTGACCTGGTATCAGCGCGCCGAGGTGCTGCGCCAGACCGCGCGTCCAGCCGGCAACCCATTGGATTGGCAAGCAGAGGGAGGCTCGTGGCAGCGTCTCGATCTAGCCCGCGCCATGGCGGCCAGGGTGACCATCGCCCCAGACGGCGGCGTGAGCGTCAGCGGCTAGCAGGTTCTGCAACCTGTGGGGGTACAGATCTCCAGACCATGGTTCAATTTAGAAATATCTCCGTCACTCTAAAGGAAAAGATTAGTGACTAAGCCCAAGATAATGACCGTTTACGGCACCCGGCCGGAGGCCATTAAGGTCGCCCCCGTCGTTAAGGCGCTGGATAAAGATGAGCGCTTTGAATCCATCCCGGTCTCTACCGGTCAGCATAAAGAGATGCTGGAGCAGGTCAACACCATGTTTGGCATCCAGCCGAAGCACGGCCTGGGGCTCATGAAACAGGGACAGGGACTCAATGAGCTTGTCTCCCGCGCAATTGCGGGTCTGGATTCCATCATTGAAGAAGAAAAGCCGGACGTCATTATCTCCCAGGGCGATACCTCTACGGCTATGGCTGCAGCACTTGCCGGTTTCCATCGCGGGGTCAAGATCGTTCACCTCGAAGCCGGTTTGCGTACCGGCGATATCCACTCGCCGTTCCCAGAAGAAGCTAACCGTAAGCTCATTGGCCAGGTAGCCGAGCTGCATCTGGCTCCAACCGCAGGCTCGATGGAGAACCTGCGCCGCGAGAATGTGCGTTCCAAGGACATTGTGGTCACCGGTAATACCGTCATTGACGCTCTGCTGGAAGCAGCATCGTGGGACACGAAGTTCGCAGACCCTGCCCTGCAGGAAGCCGCAGAGTCCGATAAGCGGCTTGTCGTAGTTACCACCCACCGCCGCGAGAACCTTGAGGCGATGAAGGAAATCGGTGGTGCAGTTAAGGACTTGGCAGAAGCCTATCCGGAGATTAACTTCGCATTGCCGCTGCACCTCAACCCCAAGGTGCGCCAGGCGGTCCTGCCGGAGGTCGAGCACCTGCCAAATATCATCATCACGGATCCGCTGCCTTATGACCAGTTCACGCAGCTACAAAACCGTGCCACCATCATCTTGACTGACTCCGGCGGAGTCCAGGAGGAGGCACCAGCATTGGGCAAGCCAGTGCTAGTCATGCGCCAAAACACCGAGCGCCCCGAAGCCGTGGTCGCCGGCACGGTTAAGCTGGTGGGCACTAATCGCGAGCTCATTGTGGCAGAGGCAAAGCTTTTGCTTTCCGACGCCGCCGCATTTGACGCCATGGCCAACGCCGTCAATCCTTATGGTGACGGCAAGGGCGCGCAGCGCGCTATTGCGGCTATCGCAGAGTTGACCGGGGTAGGCGAGCGCGTAGAGGATTTTCTGCCGGAGGCAGGTTCCTCTAAGGGGCCCAAGGCGAGGAATAACTCGCGCGCCTGCCGGAGAAAGCGGATATATTAAAGGTATGAAACCGCTGGATATCCGCTGTAACCACCGAGAGCGCATGAAAGCTGCAGACATTTTAGGAGATGCGCTTTCGGCAGGGCAGATTGACCTCGATGATTTTGAAAAACGCTCGGCCGCCTGCGTTAATGCAACGACTCGCGCTGAGCTCATCGAGCCGCTGGCTGACCTTGTAGAGGACCCAGAAGTTCTCCTTTTTAGGCAGGAACGAAAAATCGGAAAGGCCTATGCGGGCCAGCAAGAATCCAAAGCCATCGCCAAGGTGGAGCAGGCTATCCGCCAGGTGCAGCCGAGCGTGCAGGAGACCCGCTCCCTTGCGGTGGGGATCTTCGGCGGGTCTACTGTCAGCGGCGGGGCAGTAGCTCGTTCTCTGACGGCGTTGGGCTTTTTCGGTGGCGTGGACATCGATCTCACGGGCGTCGCCCTGCACAGTCGTACTACCACCATCAACGCGGCGGGCGCCTTTGGTGGCGTCGATGTTTATATTCCCGAAGGCTTCCGCGTCCACGTCAGCGGCGTTGGACTCTTTGGCGGACATGACCTCAAGGTAGAGAACGGCGCCATCCATCCGAATGACCTCCCGGTAGACGCGCCAGAAATTATTGTGAACTGCTATAGCCTCTTCGGCGGCGTAGACGTTCACGTGGGGCGCCGCTACGGCGAGTAACCAAGCGCGATTGTAGTGCAAGCAACCACTTGCACTAATGAGCGTGGGCCAGTGCTTAGTCGGCCTCGATGATCGCTGCTAGACCTTGTCCGCCTCCAATACACATGGTAACCAGCGCGAGCTTACCGCCGGTGCGGTGAAGGTGATGCGCGGCGGTGACGACGATGCGGGCACCGGTAGCACCCACGGGATGGCCGAGCGAAATGCCAGAACCGTGCGGGTTGAAGCGCGGATCATCTGCCGAAATGTCCCATTCTTTGAGTACAGCCAGCGCTTGGGCGGCAAAGGCCTCATTGAGCTCAATGAGGTCAAGATCATCGAAGGTGATGCCGAGGCGATCCATAACCTTGCGGGAAGCCTCCACCGGGCCGATACCCATGCGTTCCGGATCCACGCCGGCTAGGGCCCATCCCTTGAGCGTGACCATTGGGGTAAGACCCAGCTCCTCGGCTTTTTCACGGGTAGTCACTAGGACGGCCGCGGCACCATCGTTTTGGCCCGAGGCATTACCGGCGGTAACCGTTGCCTCTTCGTCCTCCTTGCGCATGACCGCGCGCAGTTTAGATAGCTTGTCTGTACTGGAATCTGGGCGGACATGTTCATCCTTGTCTACGACGATAGGCTCCCCCTTGCGCTGGGGGACGGTGACGGGGATGATTTCGGCGTCGAAAAGCGATTGTTCCTGTGCAGCGGCGGCATTGCGGTGGGAACGTGCAGCGAGCTCGTCTTGGGCGACGCGCTCGATGGAGTATTCGCGGCGGAGATTTTCGGCGGTCTCAATCATGCCGCCGGCAATCGGGTGGTGCTTTCCGCCGGCGGCCTCGCGGGCTTCTTGGAGGCGATCGCGAAAGATCATATTTCCTCCCTTTGCTCCCCAGCGTACATCCGCATCAACGGTGTATTCGGTGCGGGACATAGACTCCGCGCCGCCGGCGATGATGACATCGGCAGCGCCAGTAGCAATGTGGGCACCTGCGGTAATAATGGCCTGCAGACCCGATCCGCAGCGGCGATCGAGCTGCATACCCGGCACGGTGGTGGGCAGGCCAGCGTCTAAGGCAGCCACGCGGCCCAAAGCGGGTGCGGCACCATTAGGGGAGCCTTGGCCCAAGATGACGTCATCGATTTTGGTGGGGTCGATACCGGACTCTTCCACAATGGTCTTGACCACGAGACTAGCTAATTCTTGGACGGGGACGGACTTTAGCGCTCCACCATAACGGCCGACAGGGGTGCGCTTGGGGTAGCAAAGGACTACGTCGCGGGTGTGCATGATAATTCTCCTTTAAGAAAGTTCGGTGGTGGCAAGGTCATGGGAGATTGCCTTGCAGGTTGCGATGAGCTCCGGCAGGATGCGCGTGGTGAGATCCTCAGTGGAATAGACGGATGTTTGGGTTGAGACATTGATGGCTGCAGCAGTGCGGCCCGAACCATCGCGAATAGGAACTGCAATGGAACGCAGGCCCTTCTCCAGCTCTTGGTCTACGATGACCCAACCGCGTTTCCGGATCTCCGCTAGGCGCGCCCGAAGATCTGCGGGTGCGGTGAGCGTGTGAGGGGTGACTTTCTCCAGCGACGCCGTTTCTAGGAATTCGTCCAACTGCGCTGGAGTGAGATCCGCTAACAGTACCTGTCCCATTGAGGTCGCGTGCGCGGGAAAGCGGGTGCCGATGGTGATATTGGTGGCCATGATGCGGTGTGCAGCGGCGCGGGCAATATAAACCACGGTGTCCCTATCCAACACACTGACAGAGCAGGATTCATCGAGTTTGGCGGATAACTCCCTCAAATGGGGCTGGGCAATATCGGGAAGACCCAAACTCGAAAGGTAGGAATAGCCCAGTTCCAAAACCCGGGGGGTAAGCCAAAACTCAGAGCCATCCGTGCGCGCGTACCCCTCCGTTACCAAGGTGTGCAAAAAACGGCGTGCAGTGGCACGTGCTAGCCCTGTGACCTCGGCAACCTGGGCCAGAGTCTGGCGTGGGCGCTCGCCATTAAAAGAGTGCAAAACGGCTAATCCGCGGGCGAGCGACTGCACCGTGGGGGTGTCGTTCAAGGTGTGGTCTCCGATTCTAAAAATTGATGAAGTGGCCTACGTCTCGTAATTGTATCCAAAAGTGTTCGCACTGTGAACCCTTGTGCAATATATGAACCACACGTAGGCTGAAGCCATGTTAGATAAAGTCATCGACTCAGTAGAAAATGCCGTAGCAGATATTCCAGACGGCGCTTCCATTGCGGTGGGCGGATTCGGGCTCGTGGGAATTCCGGCGCGTCTAATTGATGCTCTGCGCGAACTCGGCTCTGGAGACCTCACCATCATTTCCAATAATCTTGGTACCGACGATTTCGGGCTCGGGCTCTTGCTTAAAGATCATCGCATTTCCCGCTCTATTGGTTCCTATCTCGGAACGAATAAGGAGTATGCCCGCCAGTATCTCGAAGGAGAACTGACTGTGGAATTTACCCCGCAGGGAACGTTGGCCGAGCGTATGCGTGCCGGCGGTGCTGGCATTCCCGCCTTCTATACCAAGGCCGGCGTGGGAACCCCGCTTGCGGAAGGGGATATCCCCACCCGTTATAACCCGGATGGGTCCATAGCGCAGACTTCTAAGCCGAAGGAAACTCGTGAGTTTAACGGCGAGCTCTACGTGCTGGAGGAGGCACTGACCCCAGATTTTGCCTTCGTTCATGCCGCTCGCGCAGATCGATACGGCAACCTAGCTTTTGCCAAGACTGCGCAGAACTTTAACCCGGATGCCGCTCGTTGCGCTGATATCACCATTGTGCAGGCGGAAGAATTGGTGGAGGCGATTCCGCCGGCCGAGGTTGACGTGCCGGGTATCTACGTCGATCGCGTCGTAGAAGTGGGAAAGCAAGAAACTGGAATCGAATTTAGGACGGTGAGCAAGTAATGACCTGGTCACGTGAAGAAATGGCGGCTCGGGCCGCACAGGAATTGAAAAACGGCGACTACGTCAACCTAGGAATTGGCATGCCAACGTTGATTCCTGGATTCCTGCCGGAGGGCCTTGAAGTGGTGCTTCATTCTGAAAATGGCATCTTGGGCGTAGGCCCGTACCCGGCCGAAGATAAGGTGGACCCAGAGCTTATCAATGCTGGCAAAGAGACCATTACCGCTGCCTCCGGAGCTTCTTTCTTTTCTTCTTCGGAATCCTTCGGAATGATTCGATCGCGTGCTATCGACGTAGCGGTACTCGGCGCCATGGAAGTATCCCAATTCGGTGACCTTGCCAATTGGATGATTCCGGGCAAGATGGTCAAAGGTATGGGCGGTGCCATGGATTTGGTTCATGGCGCCAAACGCATCGTGGTGATGATGCAGCACGTGTCCAAACATGGCAAGTCCAAAATCCTTTCAGAATGCCAACTGCCGCTCACCGGCGCGCGCTGCGTGGACCTTATTATTACGGACCGCGCCGTCTTCGAGGTTGATGAGTTAGAAGGTCTGACCTTAGTTCAGATGGCTGAGGGGGAGACCGAGGACTCCATCCGCGAGGTTACTGATGCCCCATTCACGCTGGACCTGTCTTAGTCCTGAACTGTTCCCGAAAGCCCGCCTTCTAGCACCCGGAAGGCGGGCTTTCTTTTTCATTTCTAATGAGTGGGGTTCTTTGGTGCTGAATTAGCTAAAGGCTGGGCCGAAATGATTCATGCTTCGGCCCAGCCCTAGGTGGGAATGAGAGAGGTACTAGTTAGATATCGCGTAGGTCTACACCCTTGGTTTCAGGGAGAATGTACATGCTAATGATGGTGAGGATGCATAGGGCGATGACATAAAAGCCAGAGGCCCACGCCAGATCGTGTGCGACAAACCACTGGTAGATATAGGGCGCGGTTCCGCCAAAGACAGCCACAGAGAGGGAGTATGCAAGTCCGATACTATGCGTGCGCTGGGCGGTAGGGAAGACCTCGGACATGATGGAAGATAGCAGCGCGCCACCGGCGGCGACGATAATCACGCCTACAGTAGAAGCGACGAGCAGGGTCCACGGACGGGAATCGATCAACGCCATGAGTGGGATTTGCAAAACGGCCATACCTACCGCGCAGATATAGATGACGGGTTTGCGCCCAATCTTGTCCGAGAGACTGCCCCACAGCGGTAGAGCGATAAGGCCAGCAACTTGAGCAACCACCGTGACCCAGTACGCGCCTTGTGTGGTCATTCCTTCGTGGCTAATGGCATAGGTAGAAACGTAGGAGGTCCACGTGTAGTGCGCTGAAGTAACGCCGGAGACCATGCCGATAACGAGCAGGATATTGATCCAAGCCGGACGAGTAGCGGAGGCAGATTGAGGGATTGCTGCGCGCTCCTTGCGCGCTGGGGTGTCTACGCTGGGCTCGGAACTGTCAATTTCCTTGAAGTGATCAGACTCTTTCATGTGGCGGCGTAGGTATAGCGCTACACAGGCAGAGAGCGCGCAGAGGAAGAAGGGGATGCGCCAACCCCATGAGGCAAGTTGTTCATCATTGAGTACGAGGGAGATTAGGCCGCCGAGCACGTAGGCGATGACGGAGCCACCGAAAATGGAAACGTAGACCATAGAGCCCCATTTACCGCGGTGGGCGTTGGGGGCGATTTCTGGGATATAGCTATTGGCGGCAGCTGATTCACCGCCGTGGGCGAAGCCCTGCAGGATACGGATCACCAAAAGACCCACAGAGGACCAAATGCCAATCTGCTCATAAGTGGGCATGACTCCGATGATCGCGGAGGCGATGGCCATCATGATGATGGTCATCATAAGTACGGATTTTCGGCCGCGCTTATCTGCTACGCGGCCGAAGACGATTCCTCCGAGTGGACGCACCAGGAAACCAACGGCAAAAACGCCGAAGGTAGCTAAAAGTGCGGAGGTGGAGTCGCCCTTATTGAACATTGCGGTGGCAATGAATGGGGCAAAGACTGCATAGGAGCTCCACTCATACCACTCTAGGATTTGCCCGGTAAGGCTGGCTCCTAGGGATTTGATGTCGGTGGTAGAAGCTGCGTTTTTGCCGGATTCGGTATCTGGTGGCGATGCCGGTTTGGTGGTGGATGTCATGAGTTCTCCTTGTAGTGGGACCGGGACGGTTGGGAAAAATATTCCCTAGATCACACAAATGGGCGGCGAGGATCCAAAGTATTGAGATCGTCTGACGCTATTGATGTTGTTTACCGCGTGAGAAACTGCACGTGATGAACCCCTTTCGGGGGCAACCTGTGGTTAGATTTATGGTTCGCATTGTGAACTTGGGTGCGCATTGTGACCCCACTTGGGGGTAGTTGGGTAAATGTCTAGCGTTTCTGAGCTTGGATAACGGCGGGAAAGCCCTCCTTAGGTAAAAGTTTTAGGTTCACAGGGGTGGACACTGGTGTAGCGTGTGACACATGACACGGACGGAAAGGTATGAGTCCTAAGCCACCCGAGTCTTGTCGGAGCCACACCCTAAGGAGGGATTTATGACTGCTCTTAGTCCCGAGGAATTGAGCACAGAAAGCCTCGCCGAAGTCATGGCCGCGGGCGGACGCCCAGCCGATAGCGAGCGTGAAATAAAGATCATCGATACCACCCTGCGCGATGCGCACCAGAGTATCTGGGCCACCCGCATGACCACGGAACACATCCTTTCTCTGCTGGATGACATCACCAATGCCGGGTTCGAGCACGTTGACCTAGTTGCCCCCATTCAGTTCGACGTGGCCGTGCGGTATCTCAAAGAGGATCCGTGGGAACGTGTGCGCCTCGTCCACGAGCATGCCGCCCCCGGTACTAAGTTCCGCGCGCTGATTCGCTCCAAGAATCTAGCATCCTTTGACTTCCTGCCGGATGATGCCATCCTTAACTGGACTGAACGCCTTTATGCCAACGGCTTCCGTGTCATTGGTTCTTTTGATGGGCTCAATGACATCGACAACATTGACAAGGGCCTCAAGCTTGCCAAGGAACTTGGCGCTGAGACCTTTGGTGCGCTGTCCTACTGCCTTAGCCCAGTGCACACCGATGAGCTCTACAAGCAAAAGGCGGAGGAGCTGCTTGAACGCACCGACGTCGACCGCATCATGCTGAAGGACGCCGGCGGATTGCTCACTCCGGACCGCATGAGAACCCTTATCCCGGCTATCCGCAGTTCCATTGGAGAAGATATCCCGCTGGAGGTACACACCCACTCCCTGACCGGCTTGTCGCCATTGACCTATCTCTTTGGCGCGGAGTTGGGCGTGGATTCCATTCACACCTCCATCGCTCCGCTTGCCAACGGCCCCGGTCAGCCTGCGACCCAGGCCTTGGTACGAGATCTGCGGGCGCTCGGCTATACCGTCAACGTTGACGATGATCGCATCGCCTCTGCCAGCGACCGGATCCAAGAAATCGCCGATACTGAGGATAAGCCGGTGGGGGTGCCGCGTGCTTTCGACGGCCTCCACTACATGCACCAGCTGCCAGGCGGCATGCTGACGAACTTCGAATCTCAGCTGGAAACTGCGGGCCTAGGAGACCGATTTGAGGAGCTTCTCTATGAGGTGGCTCGCGTGCGAGAAGAGCTGGCATACCCCATCATGATTACGCCATTTGCCCAGTTCGTGGGTACACAGGCCGTCATGAATGTGATGACTGGTGAGCGCTACTCCGTGGTCCCAAATGAGATTAAGAAGTATGCCCTGGGTTACTACGGTGAACCTCTGGCCCCGCTGGACCCAGAGGTATTGGAAAAGATCCTGGCCAACGGTTCCTCCGAAATCACCGAGGAAATCCCAGAACTCAAGCCGGTACTGCCGGGCCTGAAAGAGGCGCATCCGGACGAGGACATCGACACCCTGCTTTTGCGCGTTATGTTCGCCGGCAGCCAAGTCGATGAAATGAAGCGCTTCGTAGCTGAGGGCCGCGCCGGCGAGGGCGAAGGCGTCAAAGGAGGCGTCTTGACCTCCCTCGTCCAGCAAATCTACAACTCTTCCGATACCACCGACTTCCACCTCAAGACCTCTGACCTGGAAATTAACCTCACTAAAGGAGAAAAGTAATCATGACTGATACCACCAACCTGCAGGATCTGAAGGCCCTCCTGAAGTGGGCCAACCTTTCCGATGATATCCAGGAGCTGCAGATCAAGTATGGCGACATCGAACTCGCCATGTCCCGCACGCCTGGCGGCCTCGACCGCCCAGCCCCGGCTCCGGCACCAGCTGCCGCGCCTGCAGCTGCTCCATCCGCATCCCCAGCAGAGCAAGCTCCCGTACAGCAGGCGCCGGCCCAAGCGGAGCCTGCACCAGCTCCCGCTGCACAAGAACCCGCTGCTCAGGAGGAGCCAAAGGCTTCCGGAGCTCCGGCAGCAGAGGGCGAGACCGTCACCGCTCCTATGGTCGGTACCTACTATGCTTCCCCGAAGCCGGGCGCGGACCCATTCGTCAAAGTTGGCGATGAGGTCGAGGTAGGACAGGTGCTGTGCATCGTCGAGGTTATGAAGCTGATGAACAATATTGAGGCCAAGTTTGCCGGAACTGTCAAGGAAATCCTCGTGGATAACGAGGATGCCGTTGAGCACGGCCAGCCACTAATGATCATCGAACCAAAGTAAACCCCGTTCCCACACACCGATCTGGAGGAAAACATGTCAGATCTCTTAAATAGCGTTCTGATTGCCAACCGCGGTGAGATCGCATTGCGTGTTATCCGCGCCTGCAAGGAGCTGGGGATAAAATCCATCCTCGTCTACTCTGAGGGTGATAAGGATTCCTTGCCCGTTAAACTAGCTGATAAGGCCGTTTGCATCGGCCCAGCCAACGCCGCGAAAAGCTATAACAGCCCCGAGCTCATCCTTTCTGCAGCAATGGCTTTTAAGGCCGACGCCATTCACCCCGGCTACGGATTCCTATCTGAAAAGCCTGACTTTGTACGAATGGTAGAAGAAGAAAACATCGGCTTTGTCGGCCCCTCTGCCGAACACATTGGTTTGATGGGAGATAAGATCGAGGCAAAGCGCATCGCGCAAGCCGCCGGCGTGCCTACTGTGCCCGGCTCCGATGGCGTAGTCACCGAAATTGATGAGGCAATGGAAGTTGCCCGAAATACGGGCTTCCCGCTGCTTATTAAGGCGGCAGCCGGCGGCGGTGGTCGTGGCATGCGTGTGGTTGAATCCGAGGACACGCTGGAAAAAGATCTCAATGAGATCATGAATGAGGCCGAATCGGCGTTCAACGATCCCTCGGTGTACATCGAGCGCTATCTCACCGATATTAGGCATATTGAGATTCAGGTGCTTTCGGATGGAGAGAACGTCGTGGCCTTGGGAGAGCGTGACTGTACCTCCCAGCGCCGTAACCAGAAGCTTATTGAGGAAGGCCCGTCCCCGGTCCTGACCGAGGAACTCCGAGCGGGTATGCAGGAAGCTGCCATCAACCTGTGCAAGGAAGTTAAATACAAAAACGCCGGTACCATCGAGTTCGTCTTCGACAACACGGAAAACAAGTACTACTTCATCGAGATGAATACCCGTATCCAAGTCGAGCACCCGGTCACGGAAATGATCACCGGCGTGGACCTCATCAAGGAGCAGCTACGCATTGCCTCCGGACAGAAGTTGTCCATCAGGCAGGATGATATTGAGATACGCGGCCACGCTATTGAATGCCGCATCAATGCTGAGGACCCGAACCAAAACTTCGCTCCTCGCCCCGGCAAGATCGAACACTATCGCGTTCCAGGCGGCTTTGGTGTACGCATGGATGCCCACATCGAAACCGGCTACACCATCCCACCTTTCTATGATTCTATGGTCGGCAAACTTATCGTGTGGGCAGAAGATCGCGATGAAGCCATCGCTCGAATGCTGCGCGCTATCGATGAGTTAGAGGTGGAGGGCGTGGTGACGACTGCGCCGTTCCAGGCGATGTTGCTCGATAGCGAAAAGTTCCGCAGCGGTGAGTTCAATACCGGTTATGTGGCCAAGCTACTGGAGAACACTGACTCCATTCCCGCGGATTAATAAATCTTCTGGTAGCTAGCCCGCACCATCTCATGGCAGTGCTGCCGCCACTCCGAGAGTGCAGGTCCCACAACCCTGGGCCTGCACTTTCAGTGTTTCTGCATTGTGCAATGTGGCAGAAACCATGCTTGGCGATGCCCCCAGCTGCTTATAAGAAAGGACGCCCTATGTTGGTCATTGCCGCCCTGCTGGTCGGCGCCATAGTGCCGGTACAGACGGCCATTAATACGCGGTTTCGTGAAAGCGTTGGCTCCCCAATTGTGGCGGGATTCTTTTCCTTTATTATTGGCTTGTTCGTTTCTGCGCTTATTGCTCTTGCGCTCACCGGCCACCTAATTCCGGATTTAGCCACCGCTGCGCAACAGCCTTGGTGGGTGTGGCTCGGCGGGTTTATGGGAGTTTCCTTCATCGTGGGAAATATTCTGCTTTTCCCTCGCATCGGCAGCGTGGAGACCGTTATCTTGCCTATCTTGGGGCAGGTAACAATGGGCCTGCTTTGCGATACCACTGGCATATTTAATTCCCCACACGTTGGAGTCGGCCCGCTGCGCATCCTCGGGGTGGCCGTGGTGTTGGTGGGAATCGCGTTGGTATTGGAAATCGGGCGCGGTGCCGCTACTACGCACGCCACAGCCAGTGGTGTGAAGCTGTGGTTGTGGCGGCTTTTTGGGGTTCTTATTGGAATGGGCTCAGCAACCCAAACTGCTGTCAACGGCTTCCTCGGCCGTGCATTGGGAAGCCCCCTTCCCGCCGGCGAGATTTCTCTAGCGGTCGGCGTGCTTTTGCTTGCAGTGCTGTCTATTGTCCCCCGTGGTCCGCGGCGTGCTCTTTTCACCCGTCCCGCCCCTGGTCCATGGTGGATGTGGTCCGGTGGAGTGCTAGGGGCTCTCTTCGTGGTTGGCGGGGCTACGCTTTCTCCCATCTTGGGCACGGGAACAACCGTGATTGGATCGCTGGTGGGATCAATTGTGTGCGGTCAGGTAGTAGAGTCGCTCGGCTGGGGGCATGCGCGCCGGGGACTGCCCCCTATTCACCGCGTAGTGGGACTGGCCTTAGTCATCATTGGGGTCGTGATGGTGCGTTCGCTCTAAAGCGTAGTGCCTTAGCGGCGCCAGCGCTCGAGCACCAGGCGTCTATCCAGTGACCGTGAAACGCAGGGCGCAAAGGCGCCGTCTGTATGCATTTGTTCATTAAAGACGGAATCTCGATTATCTGGCTCGCCTTCTATCACTTTCATAACGCAGGTGCTGCAGGTGCCTTCTAAACAACGTGACATCACCGGCAAGTCAGCTTCCTCGAGTGCCTCGAGTACAGTGACATTGGCTGGAACGTGTACGGTTTCCCCACAAAATTCCACGTCGAAAGCGCAATCGCCTGCACCGGCATTTTTCTCTCCGCTAAGCGCTTCCATATCAGGGTGGAAGTTTTCCCAGTGGAAATTCTGGTGGGGAAGATAGTCCAGCACTACCTCCTTTGCGCCGGACATGAACCCTTGCGGACCGCATACATAAAACACTGTTTCCTGCGGGGCTTGGGACAACAGGTGTCGGTAGATTTCTTCTTGCCGTGCACGGGGTGAGCCAAAAACTTCAATGAGACTATCGCCGCATATGCTGCGCAATTGGGGCAGCAGTACGGCGCGGGTAATGCTAGAGGCGAAGTAGAGAACCATGAAGGGTTTGCCTTGGCGCTGTAGCGATTGGGCCATGGAAAGCATAGGCGCAATACCAACACCGGCGCCGGCGAGCACATAGTAGCTGGCGGTGTCAACGAGTTCGAAGTTATTGTGCGCTGGGGAGATAAGTAACTCATCGTCCGCGCGAAGTTGCATCATGACAAGGGAACCACCTCGCGAATTCTCTTCGCGTTTGACGGCGATGCCGTAAGTTAAGTGTGCACCGGCGTTATAACTGGAGATCTCCTTGGATGGCATTTCAAAAACGGAGTACTGGCGCACTAATTCTATTTCTTCTGGCCCGGTGAGCGTGACGTCTACGTGGCAGCCGGGGGAGTAGTCGGGGAGTTTCTCTCCATCCTTTAAGCAGAATTCCAGCACCATAAGGTCATCAGCGACTGGGGTGACCTGCTGTACTGTGGCCCGCAGCCGCGAACCTTCGCTCCGTTTTGCTGTGCCTCGTGCCGGAGAGTGTTTTAAGGAAGTTTCGTCCATTGTGGCCCCTTTCTGCTCAATGGCGTGGGCGGAGCGAGGGAAGCCTGTGAAGCGTTCTAACGCTGTGCGGCCCATTCGCATCTCGCGGCACCACTTCACGCCATTCAGCTTTTAAAGTAATTGAGGACATAGTAGCCACTAACTGAGTTCTATGTCACTCATGTAGTAACACTGGGCCAGTTAAGCGCATTCGATACACCCACATGGGTGGGTGAAGGCTTCAAATTAAAAGATTTCCTGGCGCATCCTTCTGTCTTATTTCTCATGGTAGGGGGTGTAATTCAAGCCCTTCTGTCCACTGTTGAAAGTTTAAAGCAGAGCAAAATGGGTAAACCTCCGCGAATTCCATTGCGGTGCAATCTGACTCTCTATACGATGACCACTACGTATTAAAGGTGACATAGAGCACATATTGTTCAACAGTGTGTGGTCTCACACTTGAGTGAAGAAAGGGAGTCACTGCAATGTCAACCCCCACCAAGCCCTTGGCGAGCGAAACCACGCAGCCAGAGATTTTGCCGATGTCCGATAATCCTTATGAGGATTTCCGCTATTTTTACCGCGATGGAATGCCGCTACGCCCGGCGCCTAAGCGGCGCGTAGACAAACCGGGGTGGTCCACGCTTCGCCACAATATTTTTGACAAGTGGCACACTGTCCACGATGACTGGGCCGGGTATGACACACCCCAAACACGACTCCTAGATGACCATATGTGGCAAACGGATGAACAAGGCGCCGCTTTGGCTGAATCCTTCCGTCGCGATGGCGCAAAGAAAGCTCGGGCCGACTTTGAGCAAGCTCTAAATAAGGGCATCGAAACCGTCGAAGAACCGTCCTCAGAACTCGTTGCGTTCTTTGAGCAGGTAGATACTATTCCCGAGTGGATTGATCTGGAGGCCGCTGAGCGGGGGCGCGTGGCTTATTACAATGCCACGCCAAGCGCAGATTTGCTCACCTTCAATTTTGGTTATTGGGCTACCACCATGGAGGATCGCACCTCTGCGGCCACGGGTGAGACCGGCATGTTCGAATTCAAAGCGATGCAGCGCGCGCTAGAGACTTCCAAGTTCTTTGTTGATTTGGGCAAACAGGATGTCTTTGATCGCTTTGGGGAAGGCCGCAAAGCGGCAGTGCACGTTCGCCTTTTGCATGCACAGGCTAATAGGGGACTGGAAAAGCTATGGGGCCCAGAACACTACAACGAGTTCGGACGGCCGATTGGCTCGAGCTTCCTCGTTTCGGGTGAGGGCTGGTTTGCGCTCATGCCACTAGCCATTGACGAGATATTCGGTCGTCCTCACTCTGGACAAGACTGGGATGACGTAGCTCAGTACTGGGCTTATGTCTTGCACATGATGGGTGCAGAGCACCGTCTCATTCCAAAAAATGGTGATGAGATGCGCAAAATGACTGACTTCATTTACGCAAATGGTGGGCGGTCTTCCGCGTATCACCAGCGTGTTGCCACTGCGCTGATGTCCATTGTGGAACAAATGGATCCCAATCTGCCGCTAGAAATGCTGGGCTCGTTGGCCACGTTGGTTGGCCCTGAAGATACCAAGTTCATGGTGGAGGGGACCCGTTGGGCCGAATTGGACTTTAGCCAGGCTGCGAAGGATTTTGAGGAAAAGGCCCGTAAAGAGGCTGAAGAAGCCCGCGAAGCGGACCAACGACCAGACGCTGAAGCCTATAAGAAGCAGAAAGCTACTCAAGGTCGCCCGCCGTGGTCAAACGCCTTGGAAGAAGTGCAGGAATACATCAAAAATAACGAGCCCGACGTCAAGGTGGTCTGGACTTTGCACGACGATTCGAAAGAAGCAAAGCGCTAGATCCCGCGCCACCGATTTAAAGATTAGAAAGTGAAGTGACTGGAATGTCAACCCCCACCAAGCTCTTGGCGAGCGAAGTCACACAGCCAGAGATTTTGCCGATGTCCGATAATCCTTATGAGGATTTCCGCTATTTTTACCGCGATGGAATGCCGCTGCGCCCGGCACCTAAGCGGCGCACCCCCACCCCGAGCTGGTCCGTGCTGCGCCATAATATTTTTGATTCTTGGCACTCAGTGGAAGATTCTTGGGAGGGCTACGGTACTGCGCAAATCCGCCTTTTAGATGACCACATGTGGCAAACCGATGAGACGGGTGAGAAGCTCGCTCAAGCCTTCCGTCGCGATGGTGCGAAGGAATCGCGGAAGAAATTCGAGCAGGCGCTAAATCAGGGCATCGATACTGTGCGTGAACCTGCCCCTGAGTTGGTGGAGTTTTTCCAAGAAGTAGATCGGATCCCAAGTTGGCTAGATCTCGAGGCCGCCGAACGCGGGCGCGTAGCCTATTACAACGTCACCCGCACCTCAGAGATTCTTGCTATCGCCTTTGCTTATTGGGCAACTACGTTGGAGGATCGCACCTCAGCGGCCACAGGCGAGACCGGAATGTTTGAGTTTCAAGCCATGCAACGGTCTATTGAGACTGCACAGTTCTTTGTGGATCTAGGAAAGAAGAACGTTTTCGAGCGCTTTGGTGAGGGGCGCAAGGCGGCGGTTCGCGTGCGTTTGCTCCATGCCCAGGCAAACCGCGGATTGGAAAAGATGTGGGGTCCGGAGCACTATAACGAATTCGGGCGTCCAATCGGCTCCAGTTTCCTCGTCTCTGGAGAAGGCTGGTTTGGCATGATGCCGCTTGCAATCGACGAGTTCTTTGGCCGTCCGCATAGCGGCCAGGAGTGGGATGACGTGGCTCAGTATTGGGGATACATCCTCTACATGATGGGAGCGGAGGAGCGCCTTATCCCTAAAACTGGCGATGAAATGCGCAAGATGACTGATTACATCTATGGCAATGGCGGATATTCCTCTGCTTACCACGAGCGTGTGGCTACCGCGCTGATGTCCATCCTAGAAAGCCTCAACCCCCTCGTGCCACACGTTGCCCTTGGCGCACTATCTACCATCTGCGGCGAGAAAGACACCAAGTTTATGGTGCAGGGCACACGCTGGGAAAAGATCAACTTTAGGCCTTGGGCCATCCTCTTCAAGGCGGCCGCTAAAGCGGAAGCTCGTGCGGCCCGAGTTCGGGACAAGCTGCCAGGTGCGAAAAGGGCCAGGATAAAGCGTGCCAATAATGGCAAACCCCCTTGGACTGCGGTGACGGAGGTGATCAAAGACTACATCGCTAAGAACGAACCAGATACCAAGTCCGATTACACCTTGCACGATGACTCGAAAGAAGCCCGCAGCTAAACCGACTTCACCAACTCTCACCAGACTATAAGGAGAAACCACAATGAATGCACCAGCACCGTTGAGCGCCGTAAATGAATGGCCGGCCGGCCGCGGTAGCCGCGAAGAATTTGTGGCCAAGTATGGCACGCAGCGCGCAGACCGCTACCAAGAGGCCTTCTGGGCTATGGATCCCGTGGCAGACGCTCTATTCACCAGCGGTCATACGGTTAAGGAAATCATGCCCAACCTGCGCGAGGCCTTAGCTCGCGGCACCGCCGATGACAATACCCTGCCGGAGGTAGCGGCATTGATTGAGGATATGACCAAGGCACTTGCGGGTCTAGACGCGGAAAAGCTTGAGCGCGGTCGCCGCACCTACCTGTCCATCCCGCCGTTGAGCCACGGTCTGGCATTGGGCCCTGGTTCCTTGGTACATACGTATGCTACCCCGGCCATCGCTGACCTTTTGGTTAACACCGGCGAGCTTACTGACGGTGCCGTCAAGCGCCTTGCCTACACCACAAACTGGACCTATTCGCTCTACCTGCCGGATGCTTTGCAACCAGGAGGGGAAGGCTTTATTCATACAGGCATGGTGCGCGCGATTCACGCTCATGTGCGCCGCGTACATAACCGCAAGGGCTTGGACTATTCCGACTATGGTGCGCCGATTAGTGAATTCGACATGCTGCGCACCTGGTTCGACTTCACGTATATCCCATATGCCGGGCTGCGTCGTATGGGCTGGCAACTCACCGCAGAAGAAGAAAAGGACGTGTTCTATCTGTGGAAGATAGTCGGCCGCATGTTGGGTATCCGTTCCGATCTCTTCCACGGTGAAGATGGTATAGAGGCCTCGCAGGAGACCATGGATGCCATCCATGCGGTCGACGGCGAAATTAATGAGGCTGCCCGCCAGCTTGTCGATGCCCTGATGTCCGGCTTCGTTGTTAATGCTAAGGAACTCACCGGCTTCCCAGAAAACACGCTTGCAGATTGGACCGCTGCGCACGTGCGCATCATCCACGGCGATGAGGTGGCTGATGCCTGTGGCGTGGCGCAGTCCGTGATGCAGCCCATCTTGGAGATGGAAGCCCCACTAGTGCAAGAACGTTTTGACCTGCTGCGCCAAGACAAGGAAGCCCTCGAGGCGGAAATCCAGAAGAATGAGGACATGGTCCGCCAGATGCTTACCCGTGATGCCACCTACATGAAGCAGGATGAGGGCGTGAAAATGAAGGACGGCTCGATGGCCGTCGGCGCTTAAATCGGTGACATGGCTAACAAAAGTCGCGTACTGTTGTGACAGGCACAATGCCTGCGCGATGTACATCAATATCAACACCCCATAGGAAGGAAGTCCCGATGTCTAAGGGCTACGCAGTTACCAACCCCGCCACAAATGAAGTGGTAGAAACCTTCGATACCTTTACCGACGAGCAGATTCAGGATGCACTAGCCAAGTCTCACGAGGCCTTTCAAACCTGGCGTAAGACCCCAATTGACGAGCGCGCCAAGATTGTCTCCCGTGCTGCTGAGCTCTTTAAGGAGCGTAAGGGCGAACTAGCCAAGATTGAGGCCCAAGAAATGGGCAAGGCCACCCCGGAAGGGGAGTGGGAGATCAACTTCTCCGGCGATATCCTGCAGTTCTATGCGGATAATGCGGCAGAGCACAATAAAGACAAGCCAGTCGATGTACCCGGCGGAAAGGCCGTGGTTCGCCGCCTTCCCGTTGGCTCTCTCCTGGGTATCATGCCGTGGAACTACCCCATCTACCAGGTCGCACGCTTTGCCGGACCGAACTTGATGAATGGCAATTGCATTTTGCTAAAGCATGCCGAAATTACCCCGAAGTCCGCCGCTGCTATCGAGGAGATCTTCCGCGAGGCGGGCCTGCCCGAGGGCGTGTACATCAATATATATGCCGATCATGACCAGATTGCGGACGTTATTGCTGATCCGCGCGTCCAGGGTGTTTCTCTCACTGGTTCTGAGCGTGCCGGCGCCGCCATTGCGGAAATCGCCGGCCGCAACCTTAAGAAGGCTGTGCTGGAGCTCGGCGGCACTGATCCGTATATTATTCTCGATGCCGCCGATATCACTAAGGCGGCTGAGGAAGCCTGGGTCAAGCGCATCGAGAACGTCGGCCAGGCCTGCACCTCCAATAAGCGCATCATCGTCATGGAGGATATCTACGACGAGTTTGTTGATGAAATGGTGCGCATCGCCGAGGGAATGGCACAAGGTGATCCTTCCAGCCCAGCGGATAACCAGTACTACCCAATGTCCTCGCGCAGCGCCGCAGAGAACCTAGACAAGCAGGTCCAGCGCGCCGTGGACAATGGCGCCACCATCCGTACCGGTGGCGAGCTGCATGAAACCGCGGCCTATTACACGCCAACCGTGCTTACCGACGTCCCCGTAGGCTCCGAATCCTACTATGAGGAGTTCTTCGGCCCTGTGGCCGAAATCTATAAGGTCTCTTCCGAAAAGGAAGCAGTGGAGCTAGCCAATAACTCCAACTACGGTCTGGGCGGCGCCGTCTTCTCTGAGGACACCGAGCGTGCCACCAACGTGGCTGACCAGATCGATACCGGCATGATTCACGTAAACCTGGGACAGTACTTCTCCCCAGTGCTGCCTTTCGGCGGAATCAAGAATTCCGGCTATGGCCGCGAACTTTCTGTCTTTGCCCTAGATGAGTTCGTAAATAAGCAGTATCTGTACATCAACGACTAGGCCACAAGCCGTTCTAGCCCAGAGGTAATAGGGCTGAATACAAAAGTTCCCGCTTAGCAAAGCTAAGCGGGATTTTTGCTCCTCCAACTGGGCTCGAACCAGGTAGAGTAATTAAGGTAGAAATATAAAATACCTGCATATAAACGTTTATTGACGACATTGAACGCCATTGAACGTCAATCAGTGCCAATAGATGTAGCATGTATGTAGCACGCAAGGAGGAGCGCATGCCACAATCACGAGGACGCCGCGCACGGTGGGGGTCAATCAAGAAATTGCCCTCCGGACGCTGGCAAGCGTCTTACCCGGACCCGTCAGCAGAAGGCACCCGCAAACGCATCACAGGACCAACCACATATGACAGGCGTGCAGACGCAGAAGTGTGGCTCGCCAGCGAACACGCCCTCATAGCCCAGCACGCATGGACACACCCACGCGAACGAGAAGAGACCCAAGCACGCGAGGCGGCAGAACGACAGCGAGGTGCAGTCACGTTCAAGCAATACGCAACACAATGGGTTGACACCCGCACGAACTCACAGGGAGATAGGCTCGCCAGCAGAACACGCGAGGAGTACAGGCGCTATCTCACCGACAGGCTCAGCGTATGGGCCGACATGCCGATCAACGCGATCACGCCCGACCAAGTACGAACGTGGCACGCAGAACAACTCAAATCCGGCAAGAAGACGTCTGTAGGACGCCAATACGACCTGATGAAGAGCGTGTTGAAGACCGCCGAGGAAGACGGACTCATAGCAAAAAACCCGTGCAGGGTACGCGGCGGGTCGAAGACATCCACAGAACTCACCGTGACGGCACCAACCGACTCAGAGCTAGACATCATTATTGAGGCGATGCCTGAACACCTTCGCTACCCAGTCATTACTGCAGCAGCGGCGGGTTTGCGCTGGGGAGAGATACAAGCACTGACACGTGATGACTTCACGGTCACACGGGACGAACGCGGCGAGATCGACGCCGTGCACATCAACGTGGACAAGGCAGAGGTACGACTCGCAGGCGGCACCCGCGAAGTCAAACGGCCCAAGTCACGAGCCGGAGTGCGCAGCGTAACTGTCTTCGGCAACGACGCACGATCAATCGCAGACCACGTAAACACGCACGGAGACCAACTGCTCAACGTTACCTATTCAGGTTTCCAGTACCACTGGCGAAAGGCGCGAACACAAGCAGGACGCCCAGACCTACACTTCCACGCATTGCGGCACTACTCAGGCACACGGTTTGCACAGGCAGGGGCTACACTCGCAGAGATCATGGCATGGCTAGGACACTCAGACGTCGCCAGCGCGATGCACTACCAAGAAGCCGCAGAAGAACGCATGAACGAACTCGCACGACGCGCCGCAAGGAACTAACGAGACGAACACAAACCCGCCTCAGAACGAATGCTGAGACGGGTTTCTTACCGCCAGAGACCGAATTGAGGCACTACTGCCGACGAACCCTAACAGACCTCAGAAGACCGTACAGGGCGTGTAGCAGGGCTACAGCTAGTCGTCGTCTCTGATCAATTTCGCAGCACGGTAGACCACCGTGCTGTCGATGTCGGCCTGGACACGCCGCGGCGCGCGCTCGCCCCAGAGGACGACACCCTTACCGAACAGCGGCAAGAACTGACCGGTCAGCGCAACGCACTGCTGGGTACCTGACCCCCGGACAGTGGACACGTCGGGGGTTAGCTATGCTGCTTTGGTCAGTGTAGCTGATGTGAGTGCTTCGAAGGCATCGGGAGCTAGAAGGTTGCACCACGAGTGTCGCCGGCGCGTGTTGTAGCGCATGCACCACCGGAAGACTTCCTGCCGGCAGATAATGGGATTGTCAAAGACTTTCCTATCACGTAAGACTTCCCGCTTTAAAGTAGCGTTAAACGACTCTGCCAGGGCATTATCCGCACTCGTTCCTACCGCGCCCATGGATTGGCGCACACCCAACGACGAGCAATAGCTCCTAAAGGCTTGTCAGCTGTACACACTGCCGTGATCGGAATGGAATACAGCCCCGTCAAGACTGCCACGCACACCGTGCGCGCGGGCTATTGCATCGACGACCAGTGACACTCGCATCTGACAGTCTGCGAGCGAATAACCTGCAAGTTTCCGTGAATACGTGTCAATGACTGTGGCCAAATACATGTTCTTGCCACCCTTACAGGGCAGGTAGGTAATGTCGCCAACATAAATGCGGTTCGGCTCGGTGGCTGTGAATTTACGGCCTACTAAGTCCGGCATGACACGGTGGCCAGGCTTGCGCCTGGTAGTGGCACATCGGCGGCGCTTGGTAAAGCCTTTAAGTCCCATGGATTTCATGATGCGTGCGACTTTCTTGTGATTTATCGGGCCGAAATTCGTATCACTGTTGAGGCTTGCAGCGATGCGTTTAGCACCATAAAGCCCGTGCTCATCATCGAAGATGGTTGTAATTCTCGCACCAATAAGGGCATCGGAACACATCTTTAACCTGAGCTTTTCACGGGTTTGGACCCATTTATAAAACGAGGAGCGATTGAGCTTTAAAACGTGGCACATCCGTGTGAGCCGAGTATTCGGTTTGGTGGGCATAGACAAACTGGAAGCGGATCACCAGTGAGTCTCTTTAAGCAAAATACTTCGCGGCCTTGCGCAGGGTATCGCGTTCTTCGCGTAGTTTAGAGACTTCCTTTTCTAGCTGGCGGATCCGTTCGGAATTGTTCGCCGTTTGGGCTTTCTCATGCACGGCTTTAATGCGCGCACGTTTGCCGGTGCCGTACTTCTTGACCCAAGAATGCGGCGAGGCACGGTTGATACCGAGCTCTGCTGATGCTGCGTTCAGTGAGAGGTCCTCATTGTTCTCATAGAGGGCCACGGCATCGCGTTTGAACTGTTCGGAGTACCTGGACATGGTGGTAGATTACCTTTCTTCCTAACCCAACCGGGCTGGATATCAGGTGTCCACCCAAAAGGGGTCAGGCCCCAGCAACTGAATGTTGCTGCATAGATTTTAAGCCGAATAGGCCACCGTAGACCTCACCCCGCTGGGTGGGGTCTTTTTTAAATGTGGGGATAAGAGAGGCGTCGGCTTTGCCGACCACACGCAGGGGTCTTGCCCCAAGTGTGCCACTCTCTCTTATGCCCTTTATCCCCCTTGCGCCCTTAGACCACCTACGGTGGTCGCTGGCGCGGTAAAAACGTACGATGACGTGGGTAAATGGGTAATAAAGTACTCTTTAAAAGTACCCATTTAAACGCGTCTTCGGGTATTTTAAAATTAAACCGCAGGTTTAAAACTCCTGGTCAGGGGATTTTTAAAGTATCCAATTTTTAAAATTGGTGACGTATCGTGGCACACGATGAAAATTGGCCGGGTTGGAGCGATTTCGCTGCAACCAATTTTAAAATTGCCCCTTTTAAAGGGGCTACTACCTCGTGGCTGGCACACCCCGGTGGCACTCTTGTCACCTCGCGGTGTGTCAAAAAAATAAACCACCCGTAGGTGGCTTTAGGCACTAACCACACGTGGTTAGTAGATGGCTTCTGTATGGTCGCTGTATGGTCGCTACCATACACGAACCATAGATGGTCAGTACTTGGTCTGTATCTGGTCGCTATCTGGTTGCCACCACACACTAACCACACGTGGTCGCTATCTGGTCACTGTATGGTCTCTACCACACACTAACCACATACTAACCACACATGGTCAGTATCTGGTCGAAAAAATAAACCCCGCTACTGCATAAGCAGCAACGGGGGTCTTGAGTGTTAGAAATTGCGATAGATAAATACTCCACCCTCGCGGGCGTCGGTAGCGGTGACGGTGTAATCGTAAGCTAGGTCACTCACCCAGGAGTCCCAGTCAAAGTAGGTCCGTAACGGAGAGTCGGGGTCAGTATCCTCCATCAACCCAGTGTCTTCGGCGAGATTTAGCGCGTACTCATAAAAGCTCGGCCACCATCCGCAGAACTGTTCTTCAAAAGTGGCAACATCAGGTACATTGTCCATATCTTCAACAACAACACCATCTTCAGCCCAGCGACAAAAGGCGGGCCATAGTGTGTAGCCGATCTGCTCATATGCAGCAGTCCATGCTTCAACGTTTACCGGCTCAATTGAATAGCCTTCTGGCACACCATAGGAACGGAATATTATCGCGCCCCTACACCTATCTGTCATGGGATATCCATTCCACTCATGCACGTCTTTAGCGGTCGGAACACCTTCCCATTCAGATACTTTAATAAATCGCCCTTTGTCGATACCGTCGACGGTGTAGCAGTGCTCGCACATGACAAGCGCGCCAGGCTCGCGCTCTAGAACTGTATCGGGTGCTTCTCGTTGGGTGAACATGCTCGGTCCTCCTTGTTAGTGACTGACTTGCCACCACTAACTCCGCACCGGGTCGCTACCCGGTGTGAGGACATAAAAAATACCCCTGCACTCACCGCTCTCTACTAGATGACACTTGATTTCTCCATCCAACAAATGGGGAACAGTTCATTCCCTGGTAGGGGACGGAAGTTGGTAACGGGGGCAGGATTCGAACCTACGACCTCTGGGTTAGACGCCCGAGTTCAAACAACGGGCCTGACCCCCGACGTGTCCACTGTCCGGGGGCCAGGCCCGCGCCATCCTAGGCGTTTTTCAACGCCCGATACACGGTAGGGCGAGTGATCCCGAATTCTCGCGCCAAGGCTGCTTTCGACTCCCCTGCCAGTGTGCGCCGCTTAATCTCCGCCACCTGCTGCGGACTAAGAGCAGGTTTGCGGCCTTTGTACTTGCCTGCCTTTTTCGCCAACGCAATCCCCTCCGCCTGCCGCTCCCGGATAATGGCCCGCTCAAACTCCGCAAACGAACCCAAAATACCGAGCATAAGATCCGCGCGCGGATCCGTGGTGTCTTTCGCAAACGCGAGATTCTCATGCAGAAAAGTAACAGTCACGCCCTTGCCGGTGAGTTCATCGACAATACCGCGCAGATCGGTTAGCGATCGGGCGAGGCGGTCAATTGACGAGACGACGAGTTCGTCACCGTCGCGCACATAGGCCATGCATTCGCCAAGTCCAGGGCGTGCAGTCTTGGTGCGGCCGGAAATCTTATCTTCAAAGAACCGGTCAATCCTGCCGGAAGCATTGAGTAGTTCTTTCTGGCGCTGATTATTCTGCTCCACCGTGGAAACACGGATATAGCCCACCCGCTGCCCATGCGAACCAGGGTCATTGCCCATTAGTCTTCGCCCCGCGAGGGTTTAAAGGAAACAGTCTCTTGTTCTATGACCGCATCACGATATGACTCGATTGCATCCGAGAGGGCGTAAAGCTGAACACCGTCGAGACCGTCAGCGTCAGCAAGCAAGGACTGTACAATCCTGCCCAACGCCTGCTGTCCCGACGATAATCCACCATGTAGATCTTTCACTCGCGCCAACGCGGGCACAGAGTCAATATGACTTTCAATATGGAAACCGTCAGACGACAACACCACACTCACCACTTTCTGTAAACATAAGGCCTAGACCCCACTAGACACGTGTAAAACAATGCTAGGAACGGCCCTTTTTACAGGAAACATTCTGTCGCACACCGGCGTAACAATAGGGTGTACCCCAAAAGCCTCATGTCTCGATTATGCCTCACAAACCCCTACCGAGCACCACCCTGCGACAACTTAGGGCGAGACGCTTTAGTGAGACGGGGAGGAGGCCAATTGCCCCATGAAACGGTCTCACATTCCAGTTCCTGCCGGGTGTCTCATAAAACTTTAGGTTTTCAGGACGCTCCGCGACCGCTAGTGGGCCATATAAGCGAGTCGGGTGTGGTCATCGACAGCGGCATGGACGTGGTCGAACCCGATCGGGTCTTCCGGTCGCGGATCGGTCGTGGACTCGCCAACCGCCGCTGTCGGGGGTGCGGCTGAGTTTCTTCACATCGATATGGATGAGCTTGCCTGGCCACCAGCAACGCTCTCGCATGCGTGGTCAAGCGGGCGTTACCGTTGGGCATAGAGGCTTCCTGGCAGTGAAGAACTAGACAGCTCCACTAAGCCAGGAGGCCTAGCTATTTCACAAGACCGAAAGTGCCACCAACGTCACGGTCGAGTACAACTAGTGGGTGTCACTGTGGCTTTCCGAAGTCCACCACACTGACGTTCCCGTCATTGCGGGGGCGGTACAGAGGGCTCCTGACGGATTGCCCGAAGTCCTCTGCACGAATTGACTTCCGGCCTGATGCCGCTGTACCAACCTGTCCTGATAGGCGCGCGCCTCGTTTGCCAGAAGATGGGCAAGGTTCCCTCTCCCCATTGCTTTTTGGGAGTCCTCGGCCAGCTACGGGATCGTGCCTGGCCGGTCCTCGGTCGAGTTGTTGTCCGGAGTTGGTGTGCAGCAGTCGGGTTCCCCGCTTTGCCCGGGACCCTCGCCTGTGGGCGGCGTTCCCTGTCTGATGCGCAGTCTCCTGCGCCGGTTGAGGGCGGCCAATGCCGATGCGAGCACCACGGCTGCGGCGAGGGCTGCGATCAGGGTGCTGTTGTCGCTGATCCAGGCGCTGGCGGCGGCCGACCATACGGCGAGGCTGTTGGCCTGTGCGGTTCCGCCGGTGGCGGCGGGATACCAATACCAGCTGAGGTAGGCGCCGGTTATGGTGAGGATGAAGGCGGCGATGCGGTTGCTGTGCTTGGCCAGGCCGGTGATTCTTCGCCCGAGGGCGGCCCCGGCGATGGCCGTGCCTGCCGAAACGAGTATCAGGACAGTGGCCGAGCCTGCGGCGTAGGCGGCGAAGACCGCGAGCAGCCCGGCGTAGCTGGCGACGGCCTGGGCTTGGGCGATCACGGCCAGGAGCACCCCGAGGGTGCAGCCGAGGGATGCTGCGGCGTATCCGATCCCGAAGGCCACCATGCGCCCGGTTTTGTGACCTGCCCCTGCGGCTTCTTGTGTGCGGGGTTTCGTGGCCCAGGCCGGCAGACGGAGCCGTGGTGTGAGTCCGGTGAGCATGGCCAGGCCCAGCAGGAGAAGGATCACCCCGGTGGCCATTCCCAGCCAGGGCGCTGCGCTGATCAGGGTCCTGGCGCCCGCGCTGACGATCAGCCCGAAGGCTGCCAGGGTCCCGGCGAAGCCGAGGCTGAGCGCGAGCCCGGCCCGGAGCCCGTGGGCCAGACGCAGCGCGAGCGGGCGCGTCCGGGCGTCCCCGATGGTCTGGGCTATCCAGGCGGGCAGGAGGGCGAAACCGCAGGGATTGACCGGGGCAATCATTCCAGCGGCGAAGGCCAGGGCAAGCACGGCTGTCATTGGGCACCGGCCTTGGTGAGTTCTTCTTGGATCTTTTCCGCAGACGGGTCGGTGGCCCGGAAGGTAACGTCGCCCTTCGCGTCGACCACCACCAGGGTGCTTATGGAGGTGACCTTGTACCGGGTGGTCAGTGTGGCCTCGGTGTCGATGACGGCAGGGAGCTCAGGGGCCTTGATGTAATCGCGGAATCCGTTGATGGTCTCCTTCGGTTCTCGGGGGTCCACGTCCACCAGGAGGTAGTCGGCCGAGCTTCCCAGGGCCGTGGAGGCCTTGTTCAGGGAATCGGCCCCTTCTGCACACTCACCGCATCCGGCAGAGAAGAAGAACAGTGCTGCGGGCTTACCGTCCGGGATGGTCCGGGTAGTGCCGTCAATGTCGGAGACCGTAACGGCAACGGCACCGGCCGCGTCGGGCGACGAACCGCCTGGCGCGGCCGACGGGCCGCTCGGTGAGCTGGCGCAGGCGGTTGTCAGTGCCATGACCGCTGCCAGAAACAGGGCGCAGGCGAGGTGCCTGGGCCGGGGAACGGACAGAGAACGGCGGGATCTCGGGTATGTCATGGTGTCTGGTGGTTCCTTCCAGGAATGGGGATGGGGACTCAGGCGGTGCCGTGGTCGGTGCGGTGGTGCTCGGGGACAACAGATAGGTGAGGGCCTGGTCGGTGGCGGTCAGGGCATTCCTTTGCTTCGGTAGTGGGGGCTGGAGCTCAGGCGCAGCAGGAGAGCTCGGAGACGTCGGTGGTGAAGGCCTTGACGGCGATCCTGATTCCCTCGGCCATCGTCAGGTAGGGGCTCCAGGCGGCGGCGACCTGCGCGGTGGTCATGCCCGCTTCGAGGATGTAGACGCCGGCGGCGGCGATTTCCCCGGCGTCCTTGGCCACCGCGGAGAGGCCCAGGATCCGTCCGGTGTCGCGGTCCGCGACAACCTTGATGAAGCCGCGGGTGTCGCGGTTGACCACGGCTCGCGGCACGTACTCCAGGGGGAGGACCCGGCACTCGCAGCTGATCCCGGCGGCGACAGCTTCCTTTTCCGTCATCCCGACCGCCCCGATGGCGGGACTGGTGAAGGTGACCCGGGGCAGGTGCCGGTAGTCGACCTCGGCCAGGGCATCGGTGAACGCATTGTCCACGGCCAAGGCGCCGTGGGCCGCTGCGACGTAAACGAACTCCCGATGGCCGGTCGCGTCCCCGGCGGCCCAAACCCGCGGGTTGGACGTGGCCAGGCGGGAATCGACCACGATCTCGCCGGATGCGCCGGTCTTCACCCGACGGCGTCAAGGTCCAGTCCCTCGGTCGCCGGGCGGCGGCCCAGTGCCACGAGGATGCGGGAAGCGCGGAACACCTCCTCGCCCCCGGCCACGTTTGCCGTCACCGAGACCCCGTCCGGGCCGGAGGCCACGGAGTCGGCCATGACCCGCCGGACCACCCGGATCCCCTCGTCGGCGAACACCCCCGCCAACGCCTTGGATACCTCCGGTTCCTCCTGCGAGGCCAACCGGGAACGGACCAGCATGGTCACCCGGGAGCCCAGCCGGGAGAAAAGCTGTGCCATCTCCAGGGCAACATAGCCTCCGCCCAGGATCAGCATTGATTCGGGCACCTCGTCCAGTTCCATCGCCGTCGTCGAGGTCAGGTACCCGGCCTCGGCCAGTCCGGGAACGGGCGGCACGTAGGGTGCGGAGCCAGTGGCCACGAGGTAGTGCCCGGCCTCGATCGTTCTCACTGCACCATCCGGGGAGATCACCCGGAGCAGCGGTGCGTCCTGGGTTCCGGTGAACGACGTGTCCCCCGAGATCATCGTCCACCCGTAGTCCGCGGCCAGATCGACGTACTTCTCCGTGCGCATGCTTTCAACCAGCGCGGCCTTGCCCTGAATCAGGGCCGGCATGTCCACCGGGCCCGCCGAGGCCGCCACCCCAGGGAAGCGGGCCGAATCCAACGCCACGTGGCGGGCCTCCGCGGCAGCCAGGAGCGCCTTCGACGGGACGCAGCCCGTGTTCACGCATGTCCCGCCCACGGTGCCGCGCTCCACCATCACGACGCGCTTGCCCAGTCCGGTGGCCCGGATCGCGGCCGCAAACGCTCCGCCGCCGGAACCAATAATCGCCAGATCGAACTTTTCGTTTGTCATTCCAGATGTCTCTTCCCTGTGGTTCAAAAGTTCCTATGGAACCATTGTGAACCTTCCAGTACAATGGAAGGTCAAGTGTGGTGGCCATTGGAAGGGGAATCGGCGAACATGAGGATCGGACAGCTTGCGGAAGCAACCGGAACCACGACCAAGACCCTGCGGTTCTACGAGGAGTCGGGGCTGCTCCCTCCGGCCGAGCGATTGGCCTCCGGCTATCGGGACTACGCCGAGGATGCCGTGGGTCGGGTCGGGTTCATCCACCGGGGCCAGGCCGCCGGGCTGACCCTCGCCCAGATCCGCCAGATCCTCGACATCCGCGACGGCGGCCAGGCGCCCTGCGAGCACGTGCGCGACCTGCTTGACGTGCGCCTCGCTGAGATCGAGCAGCAGATCGCGCAGCTCTCCGTGCTGCGCGACACTATCGCGGACCTCAGACAGGACGCCGCACACCCGGACCCTGAAACGTGCAGCACCGATCAAGTGTGTAGGTACTTGTAATCCAATTGGGCACACCTTCTTAGCAACCACGCTATGCGAGAGTTGCAGCTCGACGAGAGCCAGGATGACAGGATTAACCGCCAGGAGCTATCTATAAATAGGGACTATTTCTTACCTGGAAGTAACATTTTGGCGGTTGAGGATAATACCTTTGGTGCATTTTGAGCCAAAAGCTTCTTGGCCTCTGGACTGACAGTTGCCACCACAGCACTCGCAACCAAAACTGAGCCTATAAGGTGCTGTTGCAAAGTTCGGGCGACAGGAAGACCTGCGTGAAATAATCACAGCCATGGGCATTTTCTCCGGTCGTCATTTCCCCCGTGAAATCATCCTGTGGGCGGTCCGGTGGTACTGCCGCTACGGCGTGAGCTACCGCGACCTCGAAGAAATGATGACCGAACGCGGCGTACCGGTCGATCACAGCACCATCTACCGCTGGGTCCAGAAATATGCTCCTGAGCTGGACAAGCAGACCCGGTGGTACCGACAAGTCCCGGATTGGCAGGCTAGTTCCTGGCGGGTGGATGAGACCTATATCCGGGTCGGGGGAAAGTGGTGCTACCTCTATCGGGCCATCACCGCGGGTGGGCATACCCTGGATTTTTACCTGTCCCCAAAGCGTAACGTGGCCGCAGCGAAGCGTTTTCTGGCCAAGACCCTGAGGTCGAACACGATAACCGGGTTCCCGCGGGTGATCAACGCCGATAAAGCGCCCTCCCTGGCCAGGGCAATCGCCGAGTTGAAGTCAGAGGGAATCTGCCCGCCAACAGTGGAACACCGGCAGGTGAAATACCTCAATAACGTCATTGAAGGAGATCATGGGCGGCTGAAACGGATCCTCGGACCGAAGGGGGCGTTTAAAAACCGGACCTCGGCGTACCGGACGTTGAAAGGGATGGAAGCGATGCACTCATTACGGAAAGGCCAGGGCGCGATGTTTGCCTACGGGCAACCGAAGCCGGATGCGGTGATCGTCAGCCGGGTGTTCGAGGCTGCCTGAGAACGCCGACCCGCAGCGAGCATCAGAGGATGAAGACTGGGTCGTCACGGCTCTCCGCCTGAAGTTTGCAACAGCACCGCCTGATAGCCCGGAGATATAAGTAATCCCCCAATGGCCGTTGGTCTGACCAGAGGGGGAGTAGGCGTAGTTTATTTTACTTGCCGTTGTTGAGGCCAAATAGGCCGCCTAGACCATTGAGGGTGTCGGCGATGCCCTTGGCGGTGTCTACGCCCTTCTTGGCGTTGTCTAGTCGCATGCCGGTGATTTCGGCTTGCTCCTTCGGGTCCTTCTTGGTTGGGGCCTTTTGGTCTAGGAAGAAGCCAGGGTCGACGTTGGTGGTGTCGGGGGTGGGGTCAGGGGTTTCACGTTAAGGTTGTGAGTTGGTGGTTTCGCTCTTTTGTTTTTGGCTTATGTTTTAGTGGATCTTTTGGTTTTGGGGCACCCCTAGTTATTGGAAGGGGGAGGGGCTTGGTTTTGGTACGGGGGCAAATTTGGGGGTGGATGGAAGTAGGTGGAAATCACGTATTGTAATTGAAGCTACTCTCAATCTGAGAATCGCCTTAAAATTCACAGATCAAACAATATTTATACGATAAGTATTATAAGAAAACTTCTCACAGGTGGAAAA
Organism: Corynebacterium sp. LaCa54; assembly: GCF_046717495.1. Lineage (NCBI taxonomy): Bacteria > Bacillati > Actinomycetota > Actinomycetes > Mycobacteriales > Corynebacteriaceae > Corynebacterium > Corynebacterium sp. LaCa54. Next base: position 1,747,246 of record NZ_CP177115.1, on the reverse strand, counting down.
GGTCAGAAAAGCGCCTACTCTGGGTGCCGAGGGAAAGTGAAAACCGTCCCCAACATTCTCTCATTGCAGAAAGGCACACAATGCTCACTCTGAAACCAACAAAACTAGTCACACCTATCGCCGTCACAGCAGCCCTCATCGCAGGAGGCATCGCAGCACCAGCACAAGCCCAAACAACATCCGCTAACCTCAGCAGCGACATCGAAACCACTAACGGCCTTTCCTCCCAGGCCTCCAGCAAAGCTAGCAGCAAAGAACCAAATGCCGTACGAGCAGAATCCATTTACATCTACACCAACGGTGTACGCATAGTCAACGGCCGCAAACCAGTACGCAGAAGCCCAGCCCTTAACCACCTCTCCCAAGACTGGGCAGACCACCTAGCCCAAGAGGGCGAACTACAACACCGCCCTAATCACTGGGAATACTATCCCTCTAGCATTCCGGCAGGCGGAGAAAACGTACTCCAAGCATGGGACGACTATTCCAACGCTCGGCTAGTTAAAATGTGGGCCGATTCTCCAGGACACCGGAAAAACCTTCTTGACCCCGACGCAAAATCTGTAGGCATTGGAGTTGCTAAAGATAAGGACGGAAAACTTTTCGTAGTCCAAAACTTCGGACGATAAACCAAAATCAGGCTACAGGCTTCGAAGCTGATAAAGGCGTCACCAACAACCGCGTCGCATTTGCAGTAAAAGGTGACGCCTCTTCTTCTTTGTAGACATTAAGCAAAAGCTTGTACTAAACTCAGGTTCACTCGGTTTTGCTCGTTGAATCCGGGGGCCGGCAGTTCATTTTTATGGTGTCTGCTGTGAGGGAATGAACGAAGAATGAATGATGTGGACTGCTGGTCTTTTGGAAGGTCACTAGGCTTTTTCGGGCGGCGTTTGTGGGAAACGCTGTAGCCTGGTGGCCTTTCTTTTATGGTGTGAGGCAAATGCCACAGTTTGAATAATAGATTTATGAGTTTCTTAATATTAAGGTAAGTCTTGTCAGTCAGTTACATTGTTCTGACTGATGTCCAGGGGCGATCTCTCCCTGGTCACCCATCGCATTTCGCCTGTGTTGTATGTGATGGGTCTCCGGGAGAAGGCCACCAAGCTCTTTTTCATCCTTGTAGTTATGTGCCTGGTGGCCTTTTCTTCTGTCCCGGGCGGTCTTTAAGTTCATTAGGGGACAATTGCGGCTTTCTGGCGCCACATTCATGGTCTGATTTCCCGCCCCTTGGTGCTCTGCCACTTCCACATGACAAGCACCAAGGGCGGATCCTTTTTCAAAATTCGAGCATTTCTTGAACTGGTTTGCTCCTGCTCATTGCTTTATTGAAAAGAGTGTCGAACTGAAGCTTGTCCTCAGAAATCTCCATGATGGTTATAACCTTTGCTACCTGACGCTCCAGGTGCGCGACTCCGGTGTCCTCAGTGAGATGTTGGTGATGTTTTCTTGCGCGGTTCCCTTGTTCATTCTTGGGATTTAAGTCGCGTAGTTTCTCGAGGACTCCTTCCGGCATGTGCTCGTAGACATATGTGTTGATGAAGCGTCCAACGTACTGTGAATGATGGTGGTTTCCTGGGATAAATTTCCATCCTTGCAGACGGTAGATTTCACGGAAGAATGCTTCAGGGAAGCGGCGTACCCATGGTTGGAACTCTTCTGCAATATAGGCGTCGAGTAGTCGTTGCAGTTCATCTTTTGCTCTCGTTTCTTGGTAGCCCGTGGCCTCATCAACGAGCGCCGTAATTCCAACGAGAGCGAGAGCCTTAATGACTTTTCGGGCTGCTTCAGTTGCTGGTTTCTGGCTGGGAAGCAGAACTCCGGCTTCTTCGGCGTCGAGATAGACATTGCATACCCGAGGAAGGATTTCTGCATGGTGCTGTTGCAAAGTTCGGGCGACAGGAAGACCTGCGTGAAATAATCAGAGCCATGGGCATTTTCTCCGGTCGTCATTTCCCCCGTGAAATCATCCTGTGGGCGGTCCGGTGGTACTGCCGCTACGGCGTGAGCTACCGCGATTTGGAAGAAATGATGACCGAACGCGGCGTACCGGTCGATCACAGCACCATCTACCGCTGGGTCCAGAAATATGCTCCTGAGCTGGACAAGCAGACCCGGTGGTACCGACAAGTCCCGGATTGGCAGGCTAGTTCCTGGCGGGTGGATGAGACCTATATCCGGGTCGGGGGAAAGTGGTGCTACCTCTATCGGGCCATCACCGCGGGTGGGCATACCCTGGATTTTTACCTGTCCCCAAAGCGTAACGTGGCCGCAGCGAAGCGTTTTCTGGCCAAGACCCTGAGGTCGAACACGATAACCGGGTTCCCGCGGGTGATCAACGCCGATAAAGCGCCCTCCCTGGCCAGGGCAATCGCCGAGTTGAAGTCAGAGGGAATCTGCCCGCCAACAGTGGAACACCGGCAGGTGAAATACCTCAATAACGTCATTGAAGGAGATCATGGGCGGCTGAAACGGATCCTCGGACCGAAGGGGGCGTTTAAAAACCGGACCTCGGCGTACCGGACGTTGAAAGGGATGGAAGCGATGCACTCATTACGGAAAGGCCAGGGCGCGATGTTTGCCTACGGGCAACCGAAGCCGGATGCGGTGATCGTCAGCCGGGTGTTCGAGGCTGCCTGAGAACGCCGACCCGCAGCGAGCATCAGAGGATGAAGACTGGGTCGTCACGGCTCTCCGCCTGAAGTTTGCAACAGCACCTTCGCTCTTGACTCCGTCTACCTGAGTACCTTCTTGAGAAACAACTGGATCCTCTTGAGCGACAGCATTTGCCAAAGACAGCGAAGAAAGAGGCATTGTTGCAGCTAAAGCAAGTGCTACTACGCGTTTCCGCGATCGAAAAATCATCTAGACGTCCTTTTAGCATCTAGACGTCCTTTTAGCTCTGAGTGGAAAGAAGACCAATCCACAAACCTACATTACGAAGTGCACGCACGGCATTAACCTATTTCAGATAAACCCATAACGTTCAACTTCTACATTTAGGCTAATCTATTTAATTCATCGTTTCAATAGATTCCGTTAGAGAAATTCTCCTATCAACACGTTGAGTTCTCTGGATATTAGCAATTACCAGTGGGTATACACTGCTTTCCGCGTAATGAAACCAATCCTTAACGCTCACTGATCGGGCACTACAACCCGCTCGCAATGGCACCGGAACTCATCAAAGCGCATGACGCGCTCGACCGCGAGGTGGATAAAGCGTTTGGTGCACCACGAAAGCTGACAACTGTTCGGCAGCGCCAGGAGTTACTGTTTGCCAATTACGAAAAGCTCACCACACAGCAGCCGTAAAAACACCTGGTATGTCCTGTCATATGGCAGGACATATGTTTAGGCATATGTTATAGTGTATGTTCTGCCATATGCTAAAGCATATGTCCACCCGCATGGACTGCCGTGGTTAGTGCTTGTGCTGGTGGGTTTCTATATTTCGCGGGGAAGTAGTGGGGTGGCGTGGCTTTTACGCCAGGTGTTGGTGGCGCGGAATACTTCGCCTTGACGCAGTATTTTGAGCCCTATTTCACCGCGCTTGAAACCGAAAAGGGCGTGGAGCATGTTCACGGTGGCGGTCGCATCGGCTACTGCTGCGTGCGCGTCCGGATTGTCCAGTCCCAGGCGGTCAAGAAGTGCGGGCAGGTTGTAGGGGCCACGGTCGAGTGTTTGCTTAGCAAGGTCAATGGTGTCGATGAAGGGGAAGAACTCGTCCTCATAGACCGGGCCGTGGCCGGAATGGAAGACGGTGAGCTGCGCGTCGTATCCCAGAAGCGAGGCCCACACGTGCGGAATGTCCAGCTCATGGGCAGCTCAGGAGGCTAGGTGGCAGGAGTAGAAGTTATCGGTGCCGTCGATGATAAGGTCAGCTCCGCGCAGCTGGTCGAGGGCGTTATCGGGTGTCAGGCGCGAGAACTGCTCGACGGTGCACTCCGGGTTGAGGGCGTTTAAGGCTTCGGTGGCGGATTCGTTTTTGGGCTGACCTACGGTCGCCGTGCTGTGGATGACCTGGCGGTGCAGATTGGAGAGGGAAACGGTGTCGTCATCGAAAAGCAGGATGCGGCCCACTTACATCCCGGCAAGGTAAAGCAGGGCAGGTGAGCCGAGGCCACCGGTGCCGATGACTGCGACGGTGGCGTTAACCAGGAGCTTCTGTGTGTCAGTGCTCCACAAGGCTTCCTGTCGTGCGTAGCGTGAACTCATCCTGAAGTTCTCCGAGCTTTCTTGGGCTTGCCTTGATTCAATAACTCCTTGTGGCGGGATTCTGAATCCAAATCTCCCTGGCACTCTCAAGGCGTCACAACTCCATAGTTAAGAGCTACTTAACCCTTATGTACCCTTTTTGATAGATGCACCAATTTGGCCACAGTACCCGCATGAGTACTGTGGCCAAATTTTGGAAGACAGTTTAGCAAGATCCTATCACTTTTTATCAAGTGATTAATAGACTGCTAGCTCCACTTAAAACACCAATCATGCCGCTGCTCGACGAAAGACTATATGGTTATTGGGCCAGAAAAAGTAGCAGATGCCTAGGAACACCACGACTATTCGCCCAACCAAGCTAGGGAAGAAAGCTGTAATAGCTATCGTTGCAGCAAAGAGGAAAATGGAACGCACACGATGCATCCAAGGAGATACCGCTTTTTCACCCATGATCATGGAAATCCCAAAAAGGATTACTCCCAATATTGAATAGATCCACAAATATCCAGAATTGAAAAAGTGTTCAACTCCATATTTCTCAATAAGATCCGAGGGGAATATAGTGACAAAAGCCCACAGAGTTTCTGGAAAGCGAATAAACTTTGGATCTTTATCCATCCGCATTAGTCATCCTCAATCTCTGCGGTAATTGGCGGAAATCCCCACTTAGAGTACCAGGTGATGCCTTTACCCTGCGCGACCGCCCCTGTGATTTTACCAGCAAGATCGAGAAAGTAAGCTGTCCCAAGAGCACCGGCAGCGCCAGCAATAGCAGCTCCGATCGGCCCGCCTGATACAGCACCCCAAGGAAAGAATGCCGCCTCAAGAGCAGCTGGCCCTTCCATTGCCGCTGCGGTAAGAGTTGCAGCCGCCCCAACCTTCAGATCGCTATTTGATACGTGGCCGAGCTTGTGATCATATGTAGTAACAATTTTTGGCTCGTTTTCCTTGTGCTGAACAATGCTTTCATCCTCAGCAAGCACTGAGTGGAAAAAACTGACATCTTTGTCTTCGAAACCATAATCACTACGGAGCTGATCATCGTTGAGATCGGACTTGAGGTTACCCTCATCGTCGTAATCAATATGTTCACCGACGTTACTAATTAGCTCAAGCTGCTTCGTCTCTTCAGGAGTGATCTCCTCAAGAGACCTATCAAATTGCTCTTCAGACCAAACAGGAGTTTTCTCTGCTTGTTCAACCGTTTCGGCAGAAGCTGCGGGGGCAATACCTGCAGTGATTAGAGACGCAACTGTCAGAAGCGCGATTCGATTCAGGGTAGAACCTTTCTGTATCGATAGGCGGGCCAAATCGATGATACACGCCATCCTGACATCCCGCTTCTCAGATGAGCCGCACCCTACAGCATGTGGAATACTCTCGCTGGCGGAATGAGAATTGCGGGATTCCCGATGTCTCATAAATGAGAGTTCTCGCCTGTGATGGGTTCAATCACAATGACATTCGCGAATTGCTCCGAGTAGCCAGCACGGCTTGGAGCTATTCAATAAGCCCGACCCCGGTGGCCCCGGGGGCAAGCTCGAAGGTGCTGCGCCGGGCGAAGGAGCCATCGGCAGGGGACTTCTCGAACAGCCACCAGGTTTTCCCGTCGGTGAGGATTCCGTTGTAGCGGGAACCATCTTGGCTCATGCGGGTAGTGACGTAGCCAGCAAGTTGGTTGATGTAGTCCGCGTCGGCACTCTCGTTGGTGAGCCGCTTTTTTACTTCGATGACAGTGGCTCCGGTGGCGATGTCGATTCGTCGGCGAGAGCCATCACCGATCTGCTCTTCCAACCGCGGGGTATCCAGGTCGAAGTCGGCGGTAGTCAACAGGGTCTTGATGTCGGACTGAATGTCAGCTTCAGTGCGCCCAGTGACGTCTGGAGACGCCAGGCGAGTGATCAGGGATTGTGGTGTGGTCATGGCTTTCTAAGGCGGGTAGGTAAGTCTTAGTTATTGATTCTTTCACGACGTACCCGTAACAAGGGCTGGTTGGAGGCAACCAAATCTATTGATTTGGGCGGCAGCCCAACGAGCCGCAAGGCGAGGCGGGAGCAAGAACCGCACCCCGTAGTGAACGGTTTTGTTGGTTGATCGGCTGGGGATATAGATCTACAGGGATATAGTTATAAGCGACCTGGGAAAATAGATAAACCCGCAGTTAAACCCCTGTGGATAACTGGCCTCGTATTGGTAAATCAGCGCAGCTTGACCTGGGGTCCGTTTGTGTCAACTTATGCGCACGCTACTTTTGGGTAAAAAGAAAGCGCCCCGGAGGGCGCTGCTTCTTCGCGATTGGTCTAGTCGAGTTCGGGGCGAGGTGGCTTCTGTTGAATTGATGGGCCGGTTTTAGTGACTGTCACACCGTTCGTGTCTGCTGTAATGCCGGCGTTGGGCCATGCGGTAGTGAGCTCAAGAATGGATTTCTTTATTTCATTACAGAAGTTTCTTCGTGCGTACCAGAGAGCCTCCTGCCGCTGCAACAGCTAGCGTAGCTACTAGCGCGGGAAAATACACATCCTGTGTGAGTAAAAAATCATGTACAAAGATTGCGATGCTAAAGCAGAGTCCAATCCACATTGTGAATAAACCAAACCGGCGTATTCCCCGTTGCTGAGCTTTTCGATCTAATCTTTGTCTCTCTGGAAGGAGAACAAGCAGCAAGGCACCAATGACTGCGATTCCAATACTCAAAGGAAGTTGGCGAAAAAACGCGAAAACACATGTTAGTGCTGACACTATTATGCCGAGTTCTATTCGAGTGACGTGCATGATCTCTTTTCCAAAATTAAGTACTTGCTTTTAGCACTGGCTGCCCACAAGAGCGAAGAAAGCATCGACTCCATAAGCCCAAATAGCGGCGGCTAGTGCTGCCCCTGCAGGTCCCTCGGCTGCGATTATTCCCGCTGCTGCTGTCCAACCGACATGATGAATTATTCCTACTGCCCAAAGTAGCATCGCACAAGGCACCGAGGACCAATTAAAATATGGAGTAACAACAGGTTTTCCCTGTTCCGAATTTCCTCGCGTATTTGGAATCTTAAATTTTTGTTCATTGTTGTTTTCATCGATTACGGTCGCTGTGCCTGCAGCTTTATCAACCGTGACTTGATATTGATGATCTGGGGTCGATACTTGGAATTGACTTCCTGAAAGCCTTTGAATCTTAGAGCCTTCGGAAAATAAAGTATCTTCAGAATTCTTGGGCACAGATTGATGCTTTGACTGAGCTGTCATAGGAGCCGGTGTCGCGTGAGCCTCTACGCCGGTAAAACTAAGGAGTGCGGCAACCAAAAACGCCACGGTTTTTCTCATTGTTTTCCTTTCTAAAGGTGGTGTCCACAAACATTTTTGATTTTAGATCTAGTTAGGAAAGATAAGAAGAGAGCAAACTTACAATGTGATAATGAACTAAATTCAGAGTTTTTACACTGTTGAGTTGCCAGTTACTGAGAGCTGTTTATTTGGGTGAGTACTTTTAGGTTTTAAGGAGGGAAGTTTCATATCACGGGTGGGGCGTTTTGGTGGCAACCAAATCTATTGATTTGGGCGGCAGCCCAACGAGCCGCAAGGCGAGGCGGGAGCAAGAACCGCACCCCGTAGTGAACGGTTTTGTTGGTTGATCGGCTGGGGATATAGATCTACAGGGATATAGTTATAAGCGACCTGGGAAAATAGGTAAACCCGCAGTTAAACCCCTGTGGATAACTAGCAAGATGATGGTAGATCAGCGCACGCGTGATGGTAGATCAGCGCAGTCTGACCTGGGCTTTTCATTCGTGATGGTAGATCAGCGCAGCCTTTTTCTTTTAACGGTAAATCAGCGCAACTTGCCTTCGGATAAAAAGAAAGCGCCCTGGAGGGCGCTAGTCTCTACGTTCTGTTTAGTCGAGTTCTGGACGAGACGGTCGTTGTCGGATTGAGGGGGCTGTCTTGATTAAGGTGACACCGTCGGTATCGGCGGTAATTCCAGCGTTAGGCCACACACACAGAATGTGGTGCTGTTGCAAAGTTCGGGCGACAGGAAGACCTGCGTGAAATAATCACAGCCATGGGCATTTTCTCCGGTCGTCATTTCCCCCGTGAAATCATCCTGTGGGCGGTCCGGTGGTACTGCCGCTACGGCGTGAGCTACCGCGACCTCGAAGAAATGATGACCGAACGCGGCGTACCGGTCGATCACAGCACCATCTACCGCTGGGTCCAGAAATATGCTCCTGAGCTGGACAAGCAGACCCGGTGGTACCGACAAGTCCCGGATTGGCAGGCTAGTTCCTGGCGGGTGGATGAGACCTATATCCGGGTCGGGGGAAAGTGGTGCTACCTCTATCGGGCCATCACCGCGGGTGGGCATACCCTGGATTTTTACCTGTCCCCAAAGCGTAACGTGGCCGCAGCGAAGCGTTTTCTGGCCAAGACCCTGAGGTCGAACACGATAACCGGGTTCCCGCGGGTGATCAACGCCGATAAAGCGCCCTCCCTGGCCAGGGCAATCGCCGAGTTGAAGTCAGAGGGAATCTGCCCGCCAACAGTGGAACACCGGCAGGTGAAATACCTCAATAACGTCATTGAAGGAGATCATGGGCGGCTGAAACGGATCCTCGGACCGAAGGGGGCGTTTAAAAACCGGACCTCGGCGTACCGGACGTTGAAAGGGATGGAAGCGATGCACTCATTACGGAAAGGCCAGGGCGCGATGTTTGCCTACGGGCAACCGAAGCCGGATGCGGTGATCGTCAGCCGGGTGTTCGAGGCTGCCTGAGAACGCCGACCCGCAGCGAGCATCAGAGGATGAAGACTGGGTCGTCACGGCTCTCCGCCTGAAGTTTGCAACAGCACCCATCGTCGTAACTCTTAAACTCAGTATCAAAGCCAAGATCGAGGCGCACCTCATCGCCAGCCATCGCGCGAACGCTAGGCAGATCACCGAACTCGACAGTCGCGGAATCAGCAGCGCCAGCAGAGCCGGTTCCAGATTAACTGCCCGGACACGTCCGGTCAGTTAATCTGCCCGCCCATAGGGTATATTGACCGGATTCTGTTCGAACGGTTTGACCTGCGGGTGTGCGGTCAATGTTCGAATACCCTACGTCATCACTCATTTGAGTGATGACGAGATTCGCGTCACTTTCACCCTCGCGCCAAGCATCAACACGGTGCAAAACGGTGGCCAGATCGGTCAAATCCCCGCGTTGATCTGACGCGAAATCGACCAACGTTACAGACCAGCCGAGCGCATCGTTTTCAATCTGCTGATACCGCTGCAAGACACCATCAGATAGACTGGAGGGTTGAACTGCGATGTTCCAGTCCTCGTTGCAACTACCAGCGGGGGCTGTTCCCATGCTCATTGGGCATCACCCGCCACGGAGACGGAGTCGCCGTAAATTACCCGTGCTAGCTCAAGGGCGGAAATACGCAGCGTTTTACCATTGCCGCGCGAGCCAGGGACAGCCTGCAGCTCACCACGTGAGAGCATCCTATCGAGTGTGCGACGGGACACACCAGCACGTTCACAGAACTCACCTGCGGTATACGTGCGCAGGAGATCGTTCCTATCCAAAACGATTTCGGACATGCGAAAACCTCGAAGAAGTTAGTTATCCTTCGAGGCCTCACCATGCACCACGCATCTCAGCGTCTAGCGGCACAAGGCTTACTGTTCTGACAGTAGAGACCCAGACGGCCAGTTAATCACCAACGCGACAACATCACGCTGTTAACGTCTGCAAGCCGATTACCCCTGTTGAAGTCTTGGGCGAATTTTCGTATGCCACCAGTGTACCGACAGTGCCGATCAATGTCAATGGTGAACGGCGAGAATCAACCTCCGAACCATCAAGTAGCACGTTTGTAGCACGCAATACAACGATGACACTCGGAACAAGTAAAAAACCCACCGTTACCAGTGGGTTTGTGTTGCTCCTCCAACTGGGCTCGAACCAGTGACCCTTCGATTAACAGTCGAATGCTCTGCCAACTGAGCTATGGAGGAATAAATGATGTACTTCGAACTTGCTGTTCTCTGTGCAACGAGGAATAACTATATAGGGTTCATGCGATTTCAACAAATTGCCAGCACACGGCGGTAAAATGACTGAATTCGTTGTCCTTATGTAGCGGGAACGCGTCAGGAATGGGTCAGGACTCCACTCACGGGGGTTCCTGTGCAAAAATGGTGGGTAAGAAGGCTAGTTCTATGGGAACCAGTAAGCTGGAAATAGTGGATCAGTACGCTATTGAGGCTTGAGAGCGACGGATTTAGTACTAACGAAAGAGAGAAAATTGCGGATCCTCATCATTTCGCAGTATTGGTCGCCAGAAAGTAACGTGCCGCAGCGTCGCTGGGAATGGATCGCTAGCATTCTAAAGTCTCAAGGCCACGAGATTAGAGTCATTGCTCCTCCGCCGGCTTCTGTTCGACGGGCCTCTATTAAGCACTGGTGGAGCGCATCTCTTTTCCGTCCTCGAACAGAAGAAGAAAAGAATGACGCCGTAGATTTAGTCATCCGGAGTGGGTTTATCCCGTGCGGTGGCTCATTAATACAGCGTGCAATCGGTCAAGCAGGCATCGCTCTGGGGTCTCTCTATGCAGTACTAGTAGAGTTTGGCTTTTGGAAATCTTGGAAGCCTGAATTGGTTATAGGTACAGTGCCGGCTTTGCCAACCGCCGTGGTCGCCTTTGTAGCAGCGAAAATCTCAAGGGCGAAATTTGCTATCGACTTAAGAGACGCCTGGCCCGACCTCTTAGCCTATTCGAGTGAGTGGAATAAGGGGATCAAGAGTGCTTCGCTAAAGCATAAAATCTTGAGCAGAGGGCCGATTCAGTTCGTTAGTCTTGTGGTTGCCAGGACTCTCTACTACGTCTTGGGGAAAGCCCAAGGTGTCATTTTTACGGCAGAAGATTTGAAATTAGATTTTCAGAATCGACCTCAGCTGCGGAAGAACTCAAAGCTTCTGAACAATATGGTTACTATCCGGAATGTTTTTCCCCGAGAGGGATTGGGGCAGAAGAAGGCTCCAGGCTCAGGGGAAGGACCTCTAAAGGTGCTGTATGCCGGCACTATAGGTCGCGCCCAACGACTTCAAAACGTGATTGATGCAGCGGTGATCGCGGCGGAGCGTGGAGTGCCGATTGAGCTAAAGTTCGTGGGCGCAGGAGATGCTCGCTTGTCAGTAAAAGATTATGCAAAGCAAAGAAAAGTTCCCGCAACTTTCATTAAGCGGAAGTCAGCTGACTCCATCTCAGACTATTACGACTGGGCAAATACCGCGCTTGTCCATTTAACTGATTGGAAGCCATTAGAAAGAACTGTTCCCTCTAAACTGTTCGAGCTTATGGAGTACGGGGTGCCAATAACAGGTGTTGTAGCCGGGGAATCGGTCAGGTTGATCGAGTCCTTGGAAGCCGGTTATGCGGTTCCTCCCGAGTCGCCGGAAGCTCTAGCGAACCTATGGTGTGCCTTAGCTCAGGGCGAATTGTCTCTCAAGGCTAGCGAAAGAGCTAAACATTGGGTTGAGAACGAACGGAACAACGTTGTGCCCAGCTTGATTGCTAAGTTCTTGAAGCAGATGGAGTCATAAGCATGCCTGCTGGAATTGGTCGCTCGGTCATCAAATTTTGGTCCATCAATGTTGTGGGACTTGTACAGGATCCTGTGCGATTTTCGAATCAAATGGTTGAATTCGTGCGCTTAAACTCAGAGTCCAAGGTAGCCCGAGCATGTGTGAAGGGGGCACACTTTGTACTTTCGGCAATGAGGATCCCCGGGTACGAGACCGCCGAGGCCGGGGAATTGAGTAGGGCGATAAAACAGCTGGAAAAGGCGCGATTCCTTAGGCCATTGACGTTTTCGTTTGAGAGATATCTCCGCGGGAAACTTCTGCAACTCCAGTCAGTTGAATGCTTTGAGGGAGCAGTTGAACGCAGCGGTAGCGCAGCCGCCCCGCGGGTACTGTTTCATTTCACGAATGCATTGCCCTATACCCAATCTGGATACACGCTTCGGTCTAAAGCACTATTCAAGAGTTTAAGGGCAAGGGGAGTAGAAGCGTTTGCTTGTACGCGCTACGGATATCCGGAGAATATCGGTAGATTCCATCATGGTCCATATTTTGTCAACGATGGTCTCGAATATTTCGTGTTGGGCTCCTTATTTGCTCCGTTTTCAATTACTCGCCAGGAGGATCTGGCCGTCCGCCAACTAGTAAGACTCGCGAGGGAAAAGCAAGTAAACATACTTCACACCACCACCCCGTACACAAACGCGCGCGTGGTGGCTCGCGCAGCCGCTCTACTTGACGTCCCATGGATCTATGAGATCCGAGGCGAGCCCGAGAGCACGTGGGCTTCGCAGTCTCCAGACCCAGAAAAACGCCGCAGCTCGGAGTTTTTTGAATTAGCGCGTCAGGCCGAAACAGCGGCGATGATGGCTGCAAATCAAGTAATAGCGTTAAGTGAGGTGTCGAAAGAGGACCTAACGCGTCGAGGCGTTCCAGAATCGAAAATCAAGGTCGTTCCGAACGCTCTGGAAGCTGATCAGCTTGAAACTCATACTGACAAAGCGCACGCCCGAAAACGATTGGGCCTAGGCGACGAGTTCTTAATCGGTGCAATTACCTCAGTCGTGGATTACGAAGGGCTAGACATTGCTATAGCTGCGATGAAGGAGATTCCAGACGCAACTCTCATTATCGTAGGAGATGGAGTGGCTCGACCAGGTCTTGAAGACCTAGCCGATGAGCTTGATTTGAATGATCGGGTTGTCTTTACTGGTAAGCAGCCGGCTACTGATATTCACCTTTGGTACGCTGCCTTGGATGTGTTCGTGGTACCGCGGCGAGACGTTGAAGTTTGTAGGAGAGTCACTCCGCTTAAGCCGCTACAGGCGATGGCCTGCGGAGTACCGGTAATCGGAACTGACCTACCAGCGTTAAAGGAAATCACCGGTGGATTAATGGTTGAAGTTGAACCGGATAACCCCTCCGCGCTGGCCAAATCAGTTGATTTAGTCCGGCAGGGGGAACTCATCGTGAATCCTCGGGAGCTTGAAGAATGGGCCAAGAAGCGATCATGGGAGCGGAATGCGCACAGCTTGGAGGGTCTGTACTTAGAGCTACTGAGGGGAAGATGAATGGGTCAAGAACTTTGCGGCCTCAGAATCCAGTAGGATTTTGTGCGGTTTAAACGCCTTCCGTTGCCGCTTGATGATGCGGTCAGCTTCTTCAAGTTTTCCCGTACTAACTCTGTTTCCCCAGACACGGTAAGTTGTAGTTACGGTTTCCGCATCTCCGTCAGCAATCATGTCGCCTTCGTGCAGCCATATGGCACGAGTGCAGTGCGTTTGAATCGTCGCGGCACCATGAGACACGAGAAAGACTGTTCCGGATCCAGCGAGAAACTCGTCCATACGATCCTTAGCCTTAGCTTTGAACGTGGAATCTCCGGTGGAAAGGGCTTCGTCAATTAGTAGTAGCTCGCGTCGAACTGCTGTAGAGATCGCAAAAGTCAGGCGAGATTTCATGCCCGACGAATAAGTCTTTAAGGGACGATCGATTGCAGACCGGAGATCCGCCCAATCGATAATCGGATCCACTAGCTTCGAAGATTCCGCTGGGGTTAGCCCCATTGCCAAGAGGCCTAAATTAATATTTTGGCGACCGCTTAAATTTGATTGGAGAGCCGCCCCGACGCCGAGCAAGGTGGGCTGGGAGGAAACAAACACGTCACCGGAATCGGGCTTTGATGACCCAGCAATCATTCGTAGAAGGGTTGACTTTCCTGAGCCGTTTTTACCCAGGATGCCGATCGATTCTCCAGAATAAGCTACAAAGCTAACACCTTTTACTGCTTCCACAGTATGCTTCGAAAGTTTTTTGGATAAAACATGCTCAGAACCGGAGCGACTAAGGTAGTAGGACTTCTTGAGATTACGAGCGACAACCGTTGGGTTATTTGACAACTGCGTACCTTTCCTCGGCTTGCCAAAAGTAGAAGTATCCAATAATCAATAGCCCGAATGACCAAGCTGCAATATACAGCCAAGTGCCTAAGGGCGGTACCTCACCGTCCAAAACCAGCTGTCGCACCGCGGTAAGAAACTGGTAAATGGGATTAGCTTGCATGATCGCTTGAATATGAGGATTTTTATCAAATTTACTCAGATCGAAGAATACACCCGAGATGAAAAAGAGACCTCGATTGATGATTCCCACCACTGACTTTAGATCGGGAATAAATGCTGTAGCTCGTCCCACAATGAACATGCAACCGAGCGAGAAGCAGTGGATTAAGAAATACAAGGGAACCACTAGAATGATGGTCCAAGAAATTCCTTTATCGAGCTGAAAAAGAAGTGCGCCTACTATCGCAACCATGGCGGGGATTGCATGGTCGATCATTTGCTTAATAGTCGTTGAAATAGGGACGGCTGCTGTGGGGAAGTTAAAACTGCTAATCAACCCTTTAGATCCACGGATGATGGAAGTGCCAGCTGACAAACCGCCGGTTGCGAATTTGAGGTAAATTACACCGATTGTTAGGAAGCCAATGAAATTGTCCATTCCCCTAGATACGTGAAGAACGTAGCCGAAAATGAAAGCGTAGACTGCCACGTCTAGGATCGGTTGAAGGATAAGCCAAGCGCGTCCGAGGAACATATTTCTACCTCGGCTAAGCGATTTACTGCGTGCATAAGCCGAGATGAAATGTCGGCGGTCAAAAAGACAACGAGTATAAGACGCTAGGTTATCTCGGCTCCGTAGGTTATATAACTGGGAATCGTCGACGAGCTCCAAGTTGCGGAAACTAGCGTTTTTAACGCGCTTGGGCTTTTCTTGTTTTGCGTTGGTTCCCTTGGGAGCACTGTCGCTGTCGTTGTTCAATTGTGATTCCACAATTTCTCCACTGTGATGATTGCTCTGTAGTTACGGTCTAAGCTGTCACTGAGGATAGTCTAGAATCATCGTATGCAGTTAGGAAACTTTGAGCCGGCATCTTCCAAAGAAGAAGCCACGCCTGTCCATACCTTTATTTTTGGTGGGTGTGTGAGTCGGGACACTGTTGAGTTTGCGAAGCACACCGACTTCAAGGTGCTCCGCTATGTGGCGCGTCAGTCTCTACTTTCCGTGGGCTCAGACGCGAAATCCAACATTCCTGATTTCAAACTGAAAAGCTCTTTCCAGCAGCGCATGTTAGAGAGTGATTTGTCGGGAAACCTCATGCGCGAGATATCGAAGAAAAACGGTATTGATGTTTTTGTCTGGGACTTGGTCGTTGAGCGGACCGGGGTTTGGGAGTTTCCAGATGGGAGCATTGCTACCAATAGCGCGGAAATCAGGCGGCTGGAGGGCATGCCCCAAATTCTGAAAAAGGCCAGAAAGATTCCTTTCGGGTCCGCCGAGCACTTCCAGCGTTGGCAGGGGGCTGCAGCTTTATTTACTGAGTTTTTGGATTTTCTTGGGTTGAAGCAAAAATGCCTAGTCTTGGCACCGGAATGGGCCGAGTATCGCTCAGACAATAAGAAGACTGGCCGGATACGTGGCTTATCTGCCTCGCAGTATAATGAGATGTTCCGTAGATATTACGTGGTTCTAGAAAGGCTGGGGATTACTGTGTCAAGGATCGACGGCACAGTAGCTGACGAGAACCATAAGTGGGGAAATGCACCATTCCACTTCACTCGTTCGGCGTATGCTTCGATGGAGTACGAGATTAAGAAATCAGTGCACCAGACCAGGAATTAGCGGCATAGATATGAAACTAGAAGGTTTGCCGGCTTCCTTGCTGAAGAGAGCTCGTCAAATCCCGCACGGTATTAGAGCGCGAGTATACCGGGGGCGTTCCAGAGTCGAGGCGACTGTGGGTACTCGCTTTCTCGGACCGGAATTGGACGAAAACGCGAAATCCACCCTGCAAGGAGCTTGGCGCGGGTTGTCAGACGCTGCGGTGGGAGAGAAACGGCGAACGTCTAGCAGTAGCGGGGAAGTGCGGGCTTTTTCGCGTGGATATGAGTTCAGCAACCAAGGGTTCCTTCAACCACCGCCTTCACCGCGTTGGAAGGAGCTGGCTCTAGGTGAGGGGCGCCTTCGGGTTGAAGAAAACCTTCCTGTTGCATTGGCCCAGAAACGTGGAGTCTCAGTTGCCGTGCTGGGGCTTGCTATCGACTCGGAGGAAGGAATATCTGATAGCGACCTCATCGCTGACCGTATTGCTGATTTAATATTGTCTGGAAATAGCCTCGAGGCGATTGATGAGTACGTCCTGTGGCTAGGGGGCCGGTTCGTCCTTATCGCCGGGTGTGAAGACCGGTGGCGTATTCACGTAGATGCAATGGCAAGCAGAAGTTGCTACTGGACCGTCAGAAATAAACAACTTTTCGCTGCATCGCATTCTGCGTTGGTCGCTAGAGAGATAGAAGAATTCTCGAGGAAGCGGGCATATTGGGTTCTTTCAAATCCTGACTATGTGAGTGCTGCGGGAAAATGGTTGCCAGGCCGCATTACGCCGCATGATTGCACCGAGCTAGTAAGTGCTAATTGTGTGCTGTCTTTTGACGGGGAAAGGACCCTGCACTCCCGCATTTTCCCATTGGAAAAGCACCGAATATCCGCGGAATATTCGCCAAAAGAGGTCGCTCGCATTCTGATTGGTGAGCTTAGGGTGCAGACTTCGGCGTGGCTCAATACCTCTGATAAAACCTATCTCGCTTTGACCTCAGGCCAAGATTCTTTGGTAGTGCTGTTGTCGTGTATTGATCTTTTCCAAAAGCACTTCACCAAAGCTATGACCTACATTTTCGCGGAGAGAAAGGATCCTTTAGGGATCAATGACCTCCAAGGAGCCAATTTCCTAGCTATGCTGTCTGGTCTGCAACACAAGGTAGTGAAAGTGGAACCGTTCATTTTTGAAGGAAAGTTTGCTTCCGCGTACAAACGATCGTTTCCTACTTGGGCTCGTTTTCCGGCTTTAGCCAAATCTTTGTGGCAGAACTTCCCCAAAGAATCCGTAGTCCTTTTTGGGATCGGTGGTGAAATCGGCACAGTCTTTTATAAAGATAGGACCGAGAGTCCGGTTAACGGCGAAATCCTAGCCGGAAAGTTTACGACGAGTAAATTCTCCTCCAATTCTCGCCTTGTCGCAGAGATGGAGGAGTACATAGCTTATACCCAGCTAGATTCAGTCTCCTCGTCGCTTGCAAGCTTCTATGACCTCTATTATTGGGAAAATCGAATGACCAGTTGGGCGGCTGCGGGATACTCCGAATATGAGTTAGGGCCCTCAATAGGTCTTCCGTTCAATACTAGGAGAATAATCTGGCCAATGCTCAACTTGTCGTACGAGAATCGGTTAAACAAAGCAGTGTACAAAACAATAATTCGTTGGAGTGGGTGGCCTCTGTGACTCAAAATGGAAAATTAAACAAGATGGTGAATAAAACTGAATATTATTTTAAACGGGCGCGTCAGGTGGCCCGAGATGAAGGCCCTTCTGAATTAATACGCCAGACTAAAAGGCGATTTAACGTAGGAACGGTAAGCAAAAGGACCGCTACGTTTGACCCACTGGCAGTAACCGCCCAAGGGAAAACTAACAGGACAAGCCCATTCAAGGACCTATGCGTTGGCGTAATCATGGATGAATTTTCTCTCCTGGCATGGGGAGAGGAATTTTCAATCGTGCCAATCTTGCCCGGGGAAGAATCGAAACTTAAATCCTATGAGCTTGATTTATTCTTGGTCGAGAGTGCTTGGGACGGAAATGGAGGAGCCTGGAAGTACCAATTGACTGGCGGTTCCGCTCCCAGCACCGCGCTTTCCGTGATCGTCGAGCAATGCAAACAACTTGGGATTCCTACGGCCTTCTGGAATAAAGAGGACCCTCCCCATTTTGAGGAATTCTTAGATACTGCGCGGTTGTTTGATTTCGTGTTTACGAGCGATGTCAATTTGGTAGATGCCTATAAGCACGCGTTGGGGCATGATCGAGTGTGGCCTTTGAGCTTTGCTGCTCAGCCTGCGATTCATAACCCTATCCGGACTGATATGCCTAACTATCAGAAAGGAGACGTGGCTTTTGCGGGCATGTATTTTGCTCACAAATATCCAGAACGCCGTGAGCAAATGGAGATGCTGCTGGGCGGAGCTATGGATGCATCAGGGCATCTTGAAGACGGTCTCCGTATCTTCTCTAGATTCGAGGGAAAAGACGAGCGCTATCTCTTCCCGCAGCCGTTTTCCCAAAGAGTCGTGGGGTCTCTGCCGTACGAAAAAATGATTGCGGCTTACAAGAATTTCAAAGTCTTCCTAAATGTGAACTCTGTAGTTGACAGTCCCAGTATGTGCTCCCGTAGAGTGTTTGAACTTCTTGCTTCTGGCACGCCTGTAGTCTCTACATGGAGCAAGGCACTTGAGGAGACTTTTCCTTCTACTGAATTAGTGCTTGTAGATAGTAGGGAAGAAGCCACGTTGTCTATTCGTGCCTTGGTTAATTCTCCTGAGTTGAGAGACAGGCTGGTACATCGGGCGCAAAGAAGGATCTGGGAGAGCCATACCTATACAACTCGGGCAATGGAGATTTTGGAACGAGTTAGTCCCTCTGAATCTGAAGGTCTGAAGACTAAACCAAAAGTTAGTGTTATTTGCTCTACGGTGCGGGAAGGGCAATTGAAGCATGTATTTGAGCAGGTAGGTCGGCAATCCGGAGTGGATGTCGAGCTGATTTTGGTTCTGCACGGGATTCAAGTTGGTGACAAGGAGATTGCAAACTTCGCTGAGGAGGCGAAAGTTCATCAATACCGTGTACTTAGGGAGGAGCGAAGTTCCTCGCTAGGAGAGTGCTTAAATGCAGGTATCGCTGCTTCGTCAGGCGATTTCATCGCCAAGTTTGATGATGATGATTTTTACTTTGCTTCATATCTTTTGGATATGTATAACTCGTGGTCCTTTTCTGGTGCTGACCTGGTAGGCAAACAGGCAAACTATGCGTTTTTGGGCAATGAAGAATTGCTGATAGTTAGGCGGCCGGAGAGGGAACATCGCTGGACGAACTTCGTAGCTGGCCCTACTTTCTTCGGTCCCCGCAATACGTTTGCGGAAAATAAATTTGAGGCGCGTTCCCGAGGGGAAGACACTGCGTTTATTCGTTCTCTTTTGAGGAAAGGGGGGAAAATATATTCCACAGACCGCTTCAACTTTGTTCAGATGAGAAATGCTGGACAACATACTTGGGAAGTCTCAAATGCATCGTTTTTGGCTAATGGGCAGGTCGTGGGGATTGGTCGGAATTTCGAGGCTGTTGAATGCTAGATGGACCGCGTGCTCCCCAAGGGTTTTCGATGTAGGAGCGTCCCCTTTGTGGAATAATGCACTGCGGTTCTAAAACGTCGAATTAAAATTTGAAAATACTTTTTCTCCCGAGGAGGGGTTTTAGTGAGCATTGAAGAGAAACAATTGGGACCCATAAACAAGGTTTGTGTTGTTGGGCTGGGATACATTGGTCTCCCGACTGCAGCTTTTATCGCTGATTCTGGTATCTCCGTAGTGGGGGTGGACATCAATGAGCGCCATGTGGAGAAGATCAACAATGGTGAAATGCCCTTTTTTGAACCTGGCTTCGAAGCTTTATTAAAAAGCGTAGTCGCCGATGGACATCTCAAGGCTGATACAGAAGTAGCGGAAGCAGACGCGTTCATTGTGGCTGTCCCGACGCCGTTCAATGATGACTATTCAGTCAATATGTCCTACATCGAAGCGGCAGCGAAGAATATTGCTCCTGTGCTTCGACCGGGGGCGCTCGTGGTCCTAGAATCAACCTCCCCTCCAGGGACCACTGAAAAGATGGCTGAGATTCTTTTAGCCGAAAGGCCGGACCTATCGACGGATCCTGAAAGTGCTAACCGTCTCTTAGTCGCACACTGCCCTGAGCGGGTATTACCGGGCAAGATTATGGAGGAGATGGCCGCTAATGACCGAGTTATCGGAGGCCTAAATCCCCTGTCGACGGATAGGGCGAAACAGCTATACTCCTTTTTCTGCAATGGCGAGATGCTATTGACGAATGCAACAACCGCTGAGATGGCAAAGCTGACCGAGAACTCGTTCAGGGACGTGAATATTGCCTTTGCAAACGAGCTGTCAATCATCTCAGACAAGCTTGGAATTGATGTTTGGGAATTGATTGAACTCGCTAACCATCACCCACGAGTCAATATTCTGAATCCGGGCCCTGGTGTGGGTGGCCACTGCATTGCAGTTGATCCTTGGTTCATTGTTTCTTCGGCTCAGGAGGAAGCCAAGCTGATCCGTACGGCGAGGGAGGTTAATGACGGCAAGCCTGCCTACGTTATTGCCAAAATTACTGAAGCAGTCGAGGCCGAAGGCGCAGATTCAATCGCCGCACTGGGAATAGCATTTAAGCCGGATATCGATGATTTGAGAGAATCCCCTGCTCTGTCTATCGTGCAACAAATGGCCGAGAAGTGGCCGGAGAAAAACATCCTAGTAGCTGAGCCTAATGTGAATGAGCTGCCCGAGAGTCTAACCGCATATCAAAACGTGCAGCTAGTTGACGCTTCTCACGCGATATCTTCAAGCCCCGTGGTTGCTGTCTTAGTGGACCATACACCTTTCAAGAGCCTCGAAAAGAGCGTCTTGGAAGGAAAGAATGTCGTTGACACACGTGGCATGTGGAGCTGATCCTAGGGATGAAGAGGTTGGAATCCGGCAAGTCGCTTGCAAGTCTTGCCGTGTTAGCCGCTGTGTTGTTAATTGCCGCGGTGCTGTCAAGCAACTTAGTTCGCGCTGGGCTGTTGATTTTGGCGGTGGTAGTAGCGGCTTTGATCTTGATTTTAAGCGTTTCTTGGACACGACGAGTAGAGGCACAACGCCGACAGGATTACCGCAATGTAATGTCCGTTGCTAAAGAGTTGTCGCTGCTCCGAAATATGTCGGGAAGTATAGCCAAATCGCGAGAGAGTCAACGCTTTCAAGAAGAACAACTAACCCAAATCAATTCCGCGGTCGAGGAATGGCGACATGGTGAGACGGGTTCAGGGGGCGCAATCTCAGAACCTTTATCCTATTTTTCCCCTAGGCGTATCTCTGCATCGAAGCCTGTGGAGAAACCCAACTCTCATGTGGCCGGGCGACAGGCGGCGCTGCAAGACACTGGTGAGGGGTCCAAGGAAAAGCTACGGGATCTCCTTTATCCTTCCAACGAAATGACTCGAGTAGTGGCCGTTTTGGGCTCTTCCGACCTCCGTGAAAGTCTCTCGGGCTTCTGCTCCGTCCGGAAAATAGATTCTGCCGTTGACCTAGCGAAGTTTGGGAACGACATTTCCTGGCTTGTTATCGAAGAGGCGTCTTTAACCTGTGGTCGCTGGTTTGGGAGTCTGTCAGCTCAAGGGACGCATCTTTTTCAGGAGCTCCATAGCCAGATTGTGAAAGCGCAACGAAAGAATAATGTCCTTACGGCGGTCGTGGCTAATGCACCGGCCTCACATATGACGAGCGTTTTGCGTGACACCGCTGATGTTGTGCTTCCTAAGAAGCCAGGACAAGATTCTCGGGGCGCCGAAATGGCGAACCCAGTGATAAAGGCTATCGACGCATACGCGTGTAAGTGAGGTTAAGAAGTGAGCACCGCTGTAGTTTATGGGGACATCAGTCCGAATGTTGTAGATGGCTCGTCGATCTGGCTCATGTCAATAACCGAAACGCTTTCAAAGACATGCGATGAGGTCCATCTCCAGCTCAAAATGAAGCCGGATAACTATCGTCTCTTACAGTCCGTAGACAAGATTGAAAACGTCGTCCTACATCTTCCTCCGGACACCAGTTCTCCACTCAACGAGGAAGCCGCGGTTCCTGTCCTTGAATCGTTGGTCAACAGGGTCGGTGCTGACATCCTCGTTTCTCGAGGACTGAATTTGGCACACACATTAAGTCGCTCTTCGACCTTGGCGCCGATACTTTGGGCTTATATAACGGATCTTCCTTTCCCAATCACCAAGCTTTCTAAGACCAATGTGGGCCGTTTGCAAAGAATCTCGGCGAACTCTCGGAGAGTATTCGTACAAACTGAAGCGGCCCGAAACTATCTAGAATCGATCGCTCCATTCGCGGCAGGGAAGACCTGCTTGATGCTCCCAATGGTACCGAGTGAGGCGTTTTCCAAGGAAAAGCGCGGGGAGAACTACGAACAGTCGGACAAGCTCCGCATTGTCTATGCGGGAAAGATGGCTAAGGACTGGAAGACACTCGAAATGCTGGAAATCCCCAAGCATCTCAGAAAGTTGGGAATCGAGTCAGAGCTATTAGTTGTCGGCGACAAGATAAATAGGGATAAGAGCGATCCTTCTTGGCACATCCAGATGAAAGAGGCGCTAGAGAAGGCAGCGGCAGATGCTGATAGCGGAGTTGAATGGTTAGGTGGTGTATCTCGGGATGAATCCATGGCAGCCATTTCGTCCGCCCATATTGGATTAGGTTGGCGGACAGCGGTACTAGATTCAAGCCTAGAGGTTTCCACAAAGGCGTTAGAATATTCTGCTCTTGGAACTCCTGCCTTAGTTAATTTTAACGATGACACCCGTGCTCTCTTCGGTAGCGATTATCCATTCTTTATTGATGCGCAAGCTACCGCAGTGGATGCTGCAAAGGTCATTGCTAAAACTGCAAACTCTATTGACCTAATGAGCCCAAAGGTTCGGGGCAAGGTAGCAAACTTTTCAATGGATTCAGCGGTAGAGCGTCTAACTGGCTACTTCGAAGCGGCCGGCATAGTCCGTTCTAGTAACCGTTCGGTGCCTATGGATGCGATTAAGGTCGTAATCGCTTCCCACGATTTCAAGTTCATGGGCGAATTAGTGGATGCGCTTGAGAAGGATCCTCGGTTCATACTCGAGAAGGACGTTTGGTCGTCTCTGCATCAGCATGACGAAGAACGCAGCCGAAACCTGGTCAATTGGGCGGACATTGTATTTTGCGAATGGTGTGGTCCGTCAGTCCGGTGGTATGCAGAGCATAAGCGACCAGGGCAGAGGCTAATTAGTCGTCTACATGGATTCGAACTTCGTGGCCCCGGCCCATGGATGAAGGAAATCGACTGGCAAGGCGTGGACGAATTGATTTTCGTTTCGCAGCATTACGAGGAAATGGCGCTGGAACGACTTCCACTGCAATCCACGGCTACTCGGGTAATTCCAAATGCAATTGATTTAGTGGACTTTGACCGGGAAAAGCTTTTTGGTGCTCAGTTCCATATTGGTCTGGTCGGCTACGTTCCCTTCTTAAAGCGACCAGATAGAGCTGTTTCATTCTTTGAAGAGCTATTGGAACACGACGACCGGTACGTCCTTCACATAAGAGGCAGGGCCCCTTGGGAATACCCTCACGAATGGAGTAAGCCGCTGCAGAAGCAGTTGTATCTAGATTTTTTCTCTTCTATTGCCTCGAACGAGCGACTACGGGATCACGTAGTGTTTGAAGATTTTGGGCCAGATATGGCGTCTTGGTTTAGGAAGATCGGCATTGTGTTGTCGCCAAGTGATGTGGAAAGTTTCCATCTTGCGCCTGCAGAAGGAATGGCCTCGCGTGCAGTCCCCATCGTGTGGGAGAGAGATGGGGCGAAGAACATTTTTGGTCCGTATGTAGATGGGGGTAGTGACCTCGCAATCGATCGCGTACTCGCCCTACGTGAACCGGAGACATTTGCAGAAGAGGGCCAAAAGGCACGTGAATACGCCTCCCGTTGGGGAGTTAAGAAAATTATTTCCGAATGGATCGATGCCTTGACTGGGCAAAATGTTGCTGTCAAGGAGTCTGAGCGTACGGAAACTATCTAGGAGCTAGGATGTCCATTTACCTTTTGGCGGTGCCTAAGAAGAAGCTTCGCTCTACCGTTTCTGACGACCTTGCAGAGCATAATTCCGAACTGCTACGTCGGTGCTTCCAGAAATACCGCAGTTTGGTCAGTGATCACTATCGGAGTGAAATAAAAGTTTCCACACCGGGACAGCATGGGACTGCATCTATAGGTGTGTGGAAAAGGACGAACGAGTCGAACCGCGTCGTCGCAAAGAAAGACTGGTGGGCGCATTCTAGCGGCCAGGATGTTTCCGAGCTCCTGTTCGAGAAGGTGTCCAGGCGTGGCGGCGAGGTTGTTTACACCGATCCTGTTTGGGGCAGCTATACGGCGATCTGGGGTGAGCGCTATCGCGATCGCGTCATACTATGGAACACAATTCCGGCTCTAGAAGCGGTACATTATGCGGAGACGGAAGATTATGTTTTCGCTAGCAACAGACCACTTCTTGCTGCAGTAGCAAGAGCAGAGGGAGAAGCTTCTCCAGTGGCATTGGAAACTGACTTTTTAGATCAGTATTTGATGTTTGGGTTTAACCTCGATGCCGTATCTCCGTTTGAAGGCGTATCTACGATTGCAGTGGACGAGGCACTCGAGGTTAATAGCGGAGAAGTAAAGATTATTCCTCGTCCCGCAGGTCTAATCGCTAATCTCCCTAACCTTCACTCTGAAGAGGAAGCAGCTGAAGCTCTCGCCGACGCGCTAAAGGCCTCTACGCAGAGAGCATTAGCGAACTTTTCGGGCAAGAACGTTCAAGTACGAATGAGTGGCGGTAAAGACAGCCGGCTATTGCTCGGACTAGTTAAGGACTCGGAGCAACCTGTCTATGGGGTAACCTTTGGCAAGCCGAATGATGAAGAGGTCCGAGTGGCACATAATTTGTGCCGAGCGGCTAAAAAGAACTTGGAAGTAACTGCACCATCCCCAGTTGATCGGTCAAGCTTGGCGGAAAAGGTTGATCGAACAATTCTCATGTCTGATGGCATCCCGGCATCTGAACCGCATACTTCTATTTATTATGGCTCCTCGCCGCGTGTTGCTGGTGACGCAATCATGCTGGGGCAGTGGCCACTAATGAAGGGCGGTCAGGCAAAGAAGCTGCACTATTCTGAGTCGGGCTTGCAAAACGCTTTGCGACGACAAGCCGGGTGGTTCGTAAACGAGGGGATCCGAGCGCAGTACGCTTACTTCCTTGAACAATGGCAGCGTGAAGTAGAGACATCTATCGATCTCGAGTACTTGTATCTCTTTGCCCGAAACTTTAGGTCGGGACGCTGGCTGCATGCACACATAAACCTTTACGAGCGTGATGCAGTCATTGCTTATCCAATCGCTGATGAAGAGGTAGCTGCGATTTCTGACGCTATGACGATGTCAGAGAAGGTTTCACAGCGTGTTCTCTTTAGGGCCTTAGAAATGATTTGGCCCGAAGCGAACCGCATTCCTTTGTCCAACGGCAATAAATGGCGGTTTGAGAGTGCTGGTCCGGCGGAGAATCTTGGAGAAGATTCCTTTGCCGAGCGATATGCCGAAGTTCCTGCTCACGAAAGCGATGAATTCTTACAGGTGGATCCTCGGCTTAAAGATTCAAAAGCGATAGAGTACACCAAGGTTGTGGCCGTTCAGATGGCCAGAGAATTGGTGGAATCTGCTAACTGGGATCTGCTCATTTCAAAGGTCACTCCCGAATTTGGGAAAATCTTGGAAGCGGCCGCGAACGGAGAACTTATCGTTCCCGAAAAGTCGTCTCAAAGAGAGATCGTGAAATTCATTTGGCGTTTGTACGTGGCTGATCGTTGGCTGCGGAAGGAATGGCTAGCGGCGAAAGATAGTTAGCCCAAGGCTGTAGGTCGGTGAACATGATGTGCTCATGCTCACCGACCTCACTTTTAGTCTTCGGTGGGAAATAGCTGCAGCTTTAGTTTGCAGAAGTCATGGCGAGAGGAAAGCATTTGCTTTTCTTTCAATGAGAAGGTCTCTTCTGTGCCTTTTGCAAACTTGTGCTGGGCGTAGTACGAGTCCAGATAGCGCGCGATGGGGTTTATAGATTCCCCGTAAGTGGGGTAGATAAAGGAGGTCGCGTGAGGGAAAGAGTTGACTTCCAAAACTCGTGGCATGTCGTCTTTCAAACTACGCACCATGATATCGACGCCGCCAGTGTATAGACCCGGAATCGCGGCAACTGCTCGAACAGCGGTGTCCCTAATTTCCTCTGAAATGATATCGGTGATATTTGCAGTTTCAGCACCGAAAGAAATATTAGAGATTGCGCTGAGGAGAACGCGTTCTCCTGCTTCGGGAATATCTGAGAAAGACAATGAATTGGAGCGCATGAACGCTTCCATGTTCGCGTTTCGGCGAAGAAGTCGCTTGCTTCGTGCGCGGTCCTTCTGACGCTCGTCATTTTTAAGCGCCATCAGTTCTTCGATGTTGTGGGTTCCGTCGCCGGTAACGTAGGCAGGGATTCGGATGATTGAACCGAAAAACTCTCCCTCCACAACGGTGACGCGCAATTCAAAGCCGTCAACCATTTCTTGGACAATTACCGAGGGCTCTCGCTTTCGTTCCTTTTGCATCTCCACGCATTCGTGGAAGCGCTCTTTGAAGTCCTGTTCAGTAACGTTAAGAAAAACTCCGAGACCTTGGGAGAAGCTTGGTGCTTTGACCACGACTTCTCTCCGGCCTTGAGCAAAAGCGGTGTCGAAGGCGTCGTCAGCCTCGTCCGGTCCAAAAACCTGGTACCAAGGAACATTAATGCCAGCGGTGTGCAGGATTTTTTGTGTTTTTACTTTGTTCTGGCAGATTCGTCCAGCTGTCTTAGTGCAGGTAGGTACGTTCCAAGGAGTAACTACTCCGATGGGATCATCTGCAGAATCCTTTAGAGTGATATACGGACGGTTCTTTTTCGAGCGGTCAATATGGAAGTTGCGCCCCGAGCGGCGGACAGTCCGAATCCACGCGTTGTGTATGCCCGTGGTGTAACCATCTTGCCAATAATTTTGTTCAAGGCTGGGCAGAGAATCCAGAATATGGTTTAGGTGCTCGGTACGCATGTAGTTCCAATCATCTGAGCTAGGAGTGGGTTGCTTATCGCACAGATTTTAGCAACGAGGTCAGGCTGACAAGTTAGTTCGCCTTGGTTCTCACTATTAAGCCCGAGGCGGTGCAGAGATTTAGCGGAGTTACGCCGACCCAGCAACGCCTAGAGCCTTAACTAGTGCCTAAGAGTAGAGCAGCTGTGTTCGCTCGATCTGGTCGACAATATAACTAGCCGCATTAACAGGCTCGCCGTAGCTTACATAGTGGTGGATGTCGAAGAAAGGCTGCGTATTGATCTCTAGAACTGTGATGTCGGCGTCAGGCTGCAAGGAAGAGGTGAAAATGTCTACTCCCACTGTTCCCGTCCCTGGGAAGGCCCGAGCAGCGCGCTCTGCAACCGCGATGTGTTGACGAGAAATTTTATCGATGACATTAAGCGTGAAGCCGCCGCCACCTACGGAGGATATTGGATTTAGAACGACTACTTCGCCGTGCTCGGGCACTTGCTCGAGTGTCCAAGGGCTTTCGGCTAGCCAATCTTCATCTATGTTTATCTCCGTAGATTTTAGGTAAGCATCGGCAAGTCGGCGTTGGAGCTCGAGATCCACCAGTTCTTGAACCGTATGCTTCCCGTCACCTACTACAAATGCGTTTAGCCTAGAGCAAGCAACGCGTACACGGCCACCGATGACTAAGACGCGTATATCGAAACCAGCGAAGTATTCTTCGATTACAATTTCATCGCCGTAGCCGCTGTCAGCTGCTTTAGACCAAGCCTTTTCAAAGGTCTCGGTATCTTTGATATTGAGAGACACGCCGCGCCCTCGGGTGCCGCCATTCGGCTTAACTACGACAGGGCGATCTTGCGCCTTAAAATATTCGAGGGCCTCAGCTTTAGTGGCTGAATTGAACTTCTGGCCGTTAGGCGTCGGCACGTTATTGGCTTGAAGAGTCAATTTTGTGGCCTGTTTGTCGTTGGAAACCCTTCTAGCGAACATGCTCTGGGTAGATGGGCCGTGATAAACGGTTCCTCCCACCGTTTTACCGTTATTCAAAAATATCCATGTGCCGTCTTTGACTTTTTGGGTCTCCCAGCCGCGGGACCTCGCTTCGCCCAGCATAAGTTTTGTGCGGGACTTAATCCGGTCATAAGTATTGATTGGCAGCTTTGGTTTCAAAATTTCGTCATTTACCAAAGCAATTAGGTTTCTAGGATCGTAGCTCACGTAGGCATAGTACATTTAAGATTCTCGCTTTTGTACCGACTAACTCACTAAAACTTATTCACTAGTTCGCCCCATCGATGACCCCTTCAAAATCACCGCAACACGTCCGACGTAAATAGTGGCAGTTCCTTGAACTTTCATAAGATGCTGTCTCTAATGTGGTGGGGTTTCTATGGGGCCTGACCCCCGGAAAGTAGACACGTCGGGGGTTAGCTATGCTGCTTGGGTCAGTGTAGCTGATGTGAGCGCTTCGAAGTCATCGGGAGCTTAGAAGGTTGCACCAGTAGTGCCGTCTGCGGGTGTTGTAGCGCATGCACCATCGGAAGACTTCTTGGCGGCAGACGATGGGATTGTCAAAGACTTTCCGATCACGCAGGACTTCACGCTTTAAGGTGGTGTTAAATGATTCTGCCAGGGCATTATCGGCACTCGTTCCCACTGCTCCCATGGATTCGCGCACGCCAAGCTGGGCGCAGTGGTCCCTAACAGCCTGTGAGGTGTACACACTGCCATGATCAGAATGGAAAATTGCCCCTTTAAGGCTTCCGCGGACTTTCCTGGCATGAGATAAAGCTTCGATAACCAGCGATACCCGCATGTGATCTGCGAGCGCATAACCTGCAAGTTTCCGCGAGTAAGTGTCAATAACTGTGGCCAAATACATGTTCTTGCCGCCCTTACACGGCAGGTAGGTGATATCGCCTACGTAAACGTGATTCGGCCTGTCAGCTGTGAATCTGCGGCCTACTAGATCTGGCATGACTCGACGTCCAGGCTTGCGCCTGATGGTGATACACCGACGCCGCTTAGTAAAGCCTTTCAGCCTCATGGATTTCATGATGCGTGCGACCTTCTTGTGATTGATCGGAGGAAAGTCCGTATCGTCGTTGAGGTTTGCAGCAATGCGTTTTGCACCATAAAGCCCGAGCTCATCATCGAAGATGGTCTTGATTCGTGCACCAATAAGAGCATCAGAACACATCTTTAACCTGCGTTCTTCGCGAGTGTTGGCCCATTTGTAGAACGAGGAGCGATTGAGCTTTAACACCTGGCACATCCGCTTAACCGAGTACTCGGTTCGGTGGTCATAGACAAACTGGAAGCGGATTACCAGCGTGTCTCTTCGGCAAAATATTTCGCGGCCTTGCGTAGGATGTCGCGTTCTTCGCGCAGCTTCGAGACTTCTTTTTCTAGCTGGCGGATCCGTTCAGAATCAGTCGTCTCCTGGGCCTTGTCGCGTATGGTCTTCGTGCGGGCACGTTTGCCAGTGCCGTACTGCTTAAGCCAGGAATAAAGTGAGGAGCGATTGATTCCTAGCTCTGCTGCAGTCGTGTGAAGTGAGAGGTCCTCATTGTTTTCGTAGAGGGCCACAGCATCACGTTTGAACTGTTCGGAATACCTAGGCATGGTGGTAGATTACCTTTCTTCCCAACCCAACCGGGCTGGATATCAGGTGTCTACCAAACAGGGGTCAGGTTCGGAGCACAACGTATAAAAATACCCACGCGGCGCGCATGATGGCGCCGTGTGGGTTGGGGAAGAGGACTAGAAATTAGTCCTGTGCAACACCGACGTTGACTTCGATGTTGCCGCGGGTGGCCTTGGAATAAGGGCACATCTGGTGGGCGGCGTCGGCAAGCTCCTGTGCCTTGGCGTCCTCAACGCCTGGGATGGTGACCTCGAGGTCAACGCCGAGGAAGAAGCCCTCGTCGTTCTTGCCCAGCTTAACGCGGGCGCCGACGGAGGAATTCTCCACGTCAACACCCTTGTCCTTGGCCACTGCCTTGAGTGCGGAGTGGTAGCAGGCGGCGTAACCGGCAGCGAAAAGCTGCTCCGGGTTAGCGCCCTCACCGCTGCCGCCCATTTCCTTTGGGGCGGTCATGGTGAAGTCCAGATCGGAATCCTTGACTACGGCGCGGCCGTCGCGGCCTGCTCCGGTGGACAGTGCTTCGGTGGTGTATACGGCGTCCATAATGACTCCTTTTCTATCGGGTCTTTGTACGTCCGCCGATTGTACGCAAGAATTCTAGTCCTCGACGACGTTGACGGTGACCTCAATATTGCCCCGGGTGGCATTGGAGTAGGGGCAGACCTGGTGGGCGGCGTCGGCAAGCTGCTGGGCTGTGGCCTTGTCTTGAGCTGGGATGGAAACCTCCAGGTCCACTGCGAGCTGGAAGCCTTCGCCCTGCTTTCCGATGCCCACTCGTGCACCCACCGCAGAGTCACCCAACTCGACCTTCTGGTTGCGGGCCACGGCCTGCAGGGCGGAGTGGAAGCAAGCGGCGTAGCCGGCGGCAAAAAGCTGCTCTGGGTTGGTACCTTCGCCGCTGCCGCCCATTTCCTTCGGGATGGCTAGGGCGAAGTCGAGGTCAGAGTCCTTGACGGTGGCGTGGCCATTGCGGCCTGCTCCGGTGGCTAGTGCCTCGGTGGTGTACATGGCGTCCATGATTGCTCCTTTCGATTTTACAATCCGGTTTTAATATCTAATTTTGATTGTACACAATTAAATTGTGGGCAATGTTTTCTTGACGTCTATACTTTTGGCTATGAATGACGCGCCCACTGATTACCTTTCTCTCGATAGTCAGCTGTGCTTCTCGATTTACCGTGCGAGTAGGGCGGTAGTGCGTTCCTATCGGCCACTCCTCGATGAGCTGGGGCTGACCTACCCCCAATACCTGGTCATGTTGGTGCTGTGGGAGGCCGACGACGCGGTGCCACTTAAATTCATTGATTCCCGCCTCGGTCTGGATAGTGGCACGCTCACCCCGCTGCTAAAGCGCCTGGAAAAGCAGGGGTACGTGGAGCGGCGCCGCGATCCTGCCGACGAGCGCCGCACTCTCGTTAGCCTCACCGCTGATGGTGACGCCCTGCGCTCCCGCGCCGAGTGCATCCCCGAAGCAATGGCCGAGGCTTATGAGAAGTTGGGCCTCGACCTAGTGGAATTTAAAGAGTCTCTCGATGTCCTTGCCGCTACTCCCGTCGACGTGGAGCTACCGTGGCCGTCCGAAGAAGACTTTGTGAGGTAGGGGGCTTAGTTCGTCGTGGCCACGCGCCTGGACCATATGCTTTTGTCGGCGGTTTCGAATGAGGCGCGAACTGTTTTGTCTCCGGGCTTTTCGCACGTGAGAACTCGCTGGTCGCTGCCCATGCGGCAGTCAAGGTCATAGGGTTGTTTGGTCACCGGGCTGCTGGCGGAGACATCCGCGTGGTATACCGATGTCACCGTGGGATCTGGGGAGCGCAGAGTGTAGCTGGCCTGCATCGCGGCATCAAAGACCGCGGCGGCGAATTCGCAGGAAGTCGCATCGCCGGCGTCGATGGAATCGCCTGATGAAGATGTACCGCAGTAGCCGCCAATCTGGCCTACATGGATGTTGTGTTTGCCGCCGGCCGGTGGTGTGGGCTGCTCTGGGGCTGCCTTTTTGGTGACCGTTTCGGTGCGACGTTGCTTCGTTTCCTTCTCCGGGCTGGTTTCTTCTGCATTTTCACCAGCCGGGGAGTTGCTATCTTGCGCAGTGGAGAAGGCTGGCTCTTCTGCTGGGGTGGAATCAGAGTTGGAGTCTGAACCGGAGCCGCAGGCGCTTAGCACAAGACCGGTAGCGAGGAGCACGGACGCGAGAGGGAGAATGGAAGGGCGTTGCATAGGGATACTGTAGCGCCCTTCGGGGTGTGGCGCGCGGCTAATGGTCTATACGAGCGGGTGGAACTGGCGCACCTTCGGGTGGCAGAACCTTCGGGTACTTTGTGGCTGTGCCGGCGGAAGTGGGTGCGCCGGCTGCACCGCTGGTTGCGGCGGCATCGGCGTTGCTGGTGAGGGAAGGGCGGTGGGGAGTGGGGTCCCAGTGGGCGTCGACAAGCGTGCGCTGGCATACCCAGCCCAAAGCCAAAATAGCCAGTGCGATAAGGGCGATGAAGACGAGGCCCAGTGCGCCGTCGGCATGAATAGACCAGCCCAGCAGCAGGCCGAGCCAGCCAAAATCGGCATCGCCGAAAGTGGTGTTCGCAGAGCCGAAGGAACCCAAGACGCTGAGGAGGAATGCCGGCAGGAAGGTGATGATGAGGCCATTGGCAAAGGCGCCGAGCGCGGCACCACGTCGGCCGCCAGTGGCATTGCCGTAAACGCCTGCCGCACCGCCAGTGAAGAAGTGCGGCACCAAACCAGGCAGAATCAAAGCCACGCCAAAGGCTGGGTTAAGCCAAGCGGAAAGGACGGCAAGGTCCGTCAAGTACAGCCTGTGTTAGGGAGAAATAGGCTCGATTTCACTTTGGGCTTTGTATCTCGGCGGGCTTCGCTTTTTCCATTAGCTAGAGCGCGAGATATACGCCCGTTGTGCGTGGACAGTTAATCAAGCTCGAAAGTTTGGCGGCCGATCTCGTCTTGGCTGTAGGGCTTAGATGCAACAAGGTCCACAGGCGTAGTTAGATCATCGAGCTCGTAGGCCGTTGTTCCGGCGACAGTGCCTCCCTTTTTAATCTCTTCAAGCTGAGTATCGGAATTTTCAGGCTCAAAATAGGCACCGACTTCGAGCTCGTTTACCTTATTCGGATCATTGTCTTGGAAGGCGGTGAAGTACACGACAAAGTCGGTGGTGGTTAGGGTTTCATCCGTTTTATTCGTTACGTCATAGTTAAAGACGAGAAGTGGCTTCTCACCTATTTCATTGCCAGGCTCACCGGGCTTAATAACCCGGTGATCGGTAATTTCGAACTTGGCGGCTGGAACATCCAAGACTCCATCTTTAAAGGTTTGGCTGAAATCTGTGCTCTTTAGCTCATTAACGGTTGTCGGTTCATCCTTCATCTTCTTCATATGTGTGGTGAATTCCTCATCTTCAAACGCCACCTTGAAAGTTAAGGTGTCGTCATCGATAGAGAAATCTTTCTTGTCGGACCCAGCGGCCATCCACTCAGAGTCGGTGGCAACGGCATCGCGGTTTGAAGTAACGGTCTCACCGGATGCGGCGGCTTGAGCGTCAAAAGTGCCAATCCAGTAGATCATGCGATTTTCGCCGTTGTCCATGACCCATTCGATGGTGATGACATCATCGGTGATGCTGGCCTCCATCCAGCCATCTTCAGAAGCGTTGTCCTCTTGCTTCCACGTCCCAATTACGGACTTCGCATCGGCCTGTGCATCGGACGCGGAATTACTGGAGTCGCTCGTCTTTGAGCTGTCACTACCGCTATCCGAGCAGGAGGTAAGCGTGAGAGCAGAGACGAGAATGAGAGAAGAGAGTAGTTTGCGCATAATTAACTTCTACCCGCAGGGGGTAGGAAGCGTACAAATACTCAATAGCGAAGGGGGCAAATTGGTCTTTGGCCGCTCTTTGACTAATCTTTTCAGGGCAGAGAGTCGCCCAAGTGGGCGTGCAATCTGCGTGGGGCTATAGCTCAGTCGGTTAGAGCTACGGACTCATAATCCGTTGGTCGCGGGTTCGAGCCCCGCTGGCCCCACGGTGATAGGGAGGCGTCGGCAAGCAGTGCTGGCGCCTCCTTGTGCTTATCTGCGCATATGGGTGTGCTGATTGCGCAAGGGCGGGCGGTGAAGTCTAATAACTATATGGTTGAAGTAGATCCGCTCATTGAATCTCTCTACCGCTGGTCCGATATCAGTGGTGTGCTGCTGATGGGAATTATCGGTGGCACTATGGCGCGCAAGCGCGGCTACGATATCATCGGCTTTTTCTTCATTGCGATGTTCTCGTCGCTAGGCGGCGGCATGGTGCGCGACGTGCTCATTAACCGCGGCACCGTCGCGGCAATGAGCCAGCCGGAATACCTCTACTTGGCTTTTACCGGCGCGCTGATTGCTCGCTTTGTTTACTTCAAAGGCAAGACCTGGGATTATCTGCAGGCGCATGGCGACGCCGTCGTTTCCGGCCTCTGGGCCGCTACCGGCGCGGTGAAGGCTATTACCTACGGCCTGCCGCTTATTCCATGCATCATGATGGGCGTGTTTACCGCCACGGGCGGATCGATGATTCGTGACATCGTGATGGGGCGCGAGCCGAGCGTCTTCGGTGATAACCAGCCAACAGTCATTCCGGCCGTGGCTTGTGCGATTATTGTGCTGGTAGGCCACCATTTCGACATGATGGCAGTGGGCATGATTATTGGGCCGTTGGTCTCCATCTTCTTGGCGCTGCTAGGCATTTGGGCTGGGTGGCGCGTGCCGGCCTATCAGGATTGGGCACCTATTAATGACACCGCCGCACAGGTTAAGGTGTTGGCCAAGAAAGCCGAAAATAAGAGCCGTGCAGTGGGGCGTCGCCTAGAGCCGCACCGCCTACGTTCTTGGCGCCACCGCCAGATGGAGGCAGCGCTGCAGCGGCGCATTGAAAAGGAAGTGCGCTCCGGTAAGCGGCGCAAAGAAGCCGCTGCGGAGGCCAGCGAGTTTCTGGAGTCCTTCGAGTCTGATGTGGATCAGCTCAGCGCAGTGGTAGCTGAAGGCGAGGACACGGACTTCGGCGTGGACCTCACCGGTGATTCCTACAACGAGGAGGAACAGTCCTCCCATGAGGAATCACAGCGCCTCCTCGATGCCATTTTGGAAGATGACAAGCTTACGGATGAACTCATTGATCGCCTCATGAAGCGCTACGACTCCCGCGACTAGCCTGCGTTTCTTTAGTGCGGCGGCTTAGCGCCCAACCGCGCCGCAAACCTGCGGGTCCGTGATATAGCCTTGCTCGCAGCCATATTAGGTTTGGATTTCTCCGGAGCTCTTATTCCGGTTGCCGTTGGCATCGTTGCCATAGCCACACAGGTAGGCAGGACACTCTGCGCTCGGCCCATTGGGCGCTTGTACTGGCGGTTGAGCGTTTGATTCCTTGCACAACGCGGCAAACTCCACCCAAGTGCCGTCCGCGCATTTATACTGCGCGGTGTTTTCCTGCGGCCTGCGGCTGGTTTTCGGTAGCCGGTTGCACGGCTTCCTGATTTTCTGTTTGCGGTTCGGCGTGCTGCGCGGTCTCTGTAGTTGCTTCTTTGGTGGTCGTTTCTTCTGTGGATGTTTCCTCGGTGCTGGATTCTGTAGAGCTCGTTTCATTGGCCGTTTCCGTAACGGTTTCTTTCACCGTGGAAATGGTGGTGGCGGTCTCGTCGCTGCCGCCGCAACCGGTGGCAAAAAGGGCTAGGGAAAAGAAGGGAATAAGGAATGATTTCTTCATGCCCCATACCGTAGCTAAACAAGGCGGCGGGTGCCGGAGTCTGTGCAGGGCATAGGGGGAAACGGGCTGTGCGAGGGGGGAGTGTTTGCATGGTGGCTGGCAGTGAACTGGCATCCAGTTTTCAGCTCCGCCACCTACGGTAGAGGCATGAACCTGAAGTATTACTTCTACGAGCTGTGGAGCATCTTCGTTGACCACGGCTTACCGCTTATCGCGCTGCTGCTCATAGGCATTTTGATCCCACGCATCGGCAGGCTGGCGATCCGCATCATAGAGCGCCGCCTCGATGAAGATGAAGAATCCACCAAGGCGCGCCTGGCGCTGACCGGTGCGCTGGTCTACATCGTGCAGGCCATCGCGTACTTCCTCATCATTTGGGCGGCGCTGACCAATATCGGTGTTCCTGCGGTAGGCGCGGCGGTGCCGGCGACGATAGTTTCGGCCGCCGTGGGTTTTGGCGCCCAGTCCATCATTGCGGATTTCCTCTCCGGCTTTTTCATCCTGTCAGAAAAACAATTTGGCGTAGGCGATTACGTCAGCTTCGATGGCGTAACCGATGTGGAAGGCACCGTGGTGATGCTGACTTTGCGCACCACCAAGGTGCGCACTCCCACCGGCGAGCTCGTCACCGTGCCCAATAGTTCTGCCGGGGCGGTAACAAACTATTCCCAGGAATGGTCGCGCGCCGTGGTCAACTTCGACGTACCCGTGCAAGAAGGAGAGACCCTGCCAGAGATTACCCGCCGAGTGCGCACCATTTCTGAGCAAGCCATCCAAGAGCCGTCCATCGCCGTGGATGTCAACGGCGAGCTCGAGGTGCTGCCAGCCACGCAGCTGGTTGCCCCGCAGGCCGCCGGCCAATCGTGGCACGTGACCTACCGCGTACTGGTCACCGTTAACCCGGCCCGCCAATGGGCGGTGGAACGCGCCATTCGCTCGGCGCTGCTCTCGGAGTTCTGGGATCACTACAATGTGGCCGATCTCGATGAACTGCAGCGCCCGCTGACCCCACCGCAGGGAAATACCGCGGCTCAAGAATCCGTGAAAGACGCTTCCACCGCAGGGGAGGGCTCCCACCCTGAGACGAAGGTGGAGCGCAGTGCCGCCACCGCGGACGCTGAGGTGGATGGCCCGGCTAGTGACGGCCCCGGAAAACCCGCGCTGTCTGATGCGGACGACCAAGAACCAGAGCCCTCCCAGGGCATCTGGCGTGGCTTGGAGGCCAATAGCAAGTTCCAAAAGATCGCCACATTCGGCGGCCGAGTCCGCGCCTCCACCACGGGCCTTGTCCTCGCGCTGTTTGTCGTCGGTGCCTTGGCCTTGGCCTCGAGCAATCCCGAAAATGCGGACGCGGGCTGGCTCTCGCCCGAGCACTGGCGCGATAGCGGCAAGGAAACCTCCTCCTCACAGCTTTCCGACGCCCCCTCAAACCAACCCACCCCAGCAACCACCGAGACCGGTACACAGTCTGAACCAACGGAAGATAGTGCCGCTCCCACGGAAACCGACTACCCACAGGGCACTAATGACACTGGCGTGACTGATACGCCTGCCGGCGGCAGGCAGGGAACAGGCGCTACTGGTAATGCCTCCCCGGCTCCGAGCGCTGCCAATGGTGCAGGCAATGCGGGGACAGATTCCGGGACCGGCGCCGGCACTGCGCCCACTGCGGGAGGTGACGCCGGCGACGGCGCCCAAGCTTCCGGAACGGCCGGTAGCGCAGGCACAGAGATTCCGGCAGAGCCTCGTCAGTAGGATGTGCCCCCCATTTCGACCATTGCTTCCTATTGTGGTTGGCAAAGTCGGCATAAACGCTCATGTCATTGTTATTGACGTGCAGAAATGATCTTGTGTGGCAAAGGGGAAATAGTGCGAGCTAGCTGCGCGTTGCACCTAGCATGACTTCACTATTTGAACCTCTGGAACTTGGCCGATACACGATAGATAATCGCGTGACCATGGCGGCGCTGACCCGCCAGCGCGCAGGCGAAAGCGGTGTGCCTACCGAGCTGCACCAGAAGTACTACTCGCAGCGTGCCACGGCCGGGCTGGTTGTCACGGAGGGAACCTTCCCGGCGTGGACCAACCGCGCATTCCCAGGCCAGGCAGGCATTGCCACCGAGGAGCAGGCAGAAGGCTGGCGTGCGGTAGCAGACCGAGTCCACGAGGCCGGCGGCACCTTGTTCATGCAGATCATGCATGGTGGCCGCACCAGCCACCCAGATCTGATTGACGGTGCAGATCCAGAGGCCCCGAGCTCCTTCGATTGGGGCGGAACCGTGCGTGGCTTTTCCGGCAAAATGGATGCGCCGGTCCCGCGGGAGCTGAAGAAGGAAGAGCTGCCGCGCATCGTGGAGGAATTCCGCCAGGGTGCGCGCCGGGCTATCGATGCCGGCGTTGACGGCGTGGAAATCCACGGCGCGAATGGCTACCTGCTGCACGAGTTTATGGCGGCCTCGTCCAATAAGCGCGAGGATGAATTCGGCGGCAGCCCGGAAAATCGCTGGCGCCTGCCGGAGATGGTCATCCGCGCCGTGGCGGAGGAAATCGGTGCCGACCGCGTCGGTGTGCGGTTCTCGCCGGCGCACAATGTGCAGGGTGTTATCGAGGATGACCAGGACGACATGCTGGCCACCTACGGCGGACTGCTCGATGCCCTGGCGCCGCTGAACCTGGCTTATGTGTCGCTGCTACACGGCGAGCCGGAAAGCGAGCTTATCGCCACGCTGGCGCAAAAGGCCCGCGCAAATGGCGTGACCAAGGTGCTGATGAATGATGGCTTCCCCACGGTGACTTCCAAGGAAGATGCGCAACGTGAAATCGAGCTGGACTACGTGGATGCCGCAGTGGTGGGCCGCCAGCTCATCGCCAACCCGGACCTAGTGCGCCGCTGGCGTGAGGGCTTGGAGCTCAACGAGCCGGACCAGGATACGTTCTACCTGGGCGGCGAGCGTGGCTACATTGATTATGAATATGCCGCGGACTAGGGAAAAATCCGCGGCATAAAGGGGGGGCCGAGAGGCATCAGAGTGATAGGTAGTGAAATTCCCCAGAGAGGGTCTTTCACTATGCCTATCGAAGGTGTACTACCCGTTCGTTAACACCAAGTGCCTGTCATGTGACAGAACTTACAACTACTTGGTATAGCCCTTGCCTGGGCGCCAGGTCATGGTCACAGCCTCGCGCACCGGGGACTTAGCGGACAGCAGGTTATCCACACGCAGCCAGTGCATTTCTGCGGAATCCGGGCGCACGGTTACAAAGCTATAGCCGTGGTGGTCCAAGTCCACGTGGCGGGTGTGCGGGTTGGCACCTAGCAGGTAACGCTCGGCAAGCTTGGAAAGCTCGTTGCCTTCCGGCAGCTTGAGCTGCTCGTTGACATTGGGCGCAGAAACGGAGGCGCAGACCAGCTCGGCGCCAAAGATGCGGCCATCCTTGCTGATATTATGCGCCCACTCGGAATGGATATCGCCGGTGACAAAGAGGGTGTGGGCATCGTGCTTGGAAAGGGCGTCGATAAGCAGGCGGCGCTCTGCAGAGTAGCCATCCCACTGGTCGCCATTGACCGGAATGCCGGTGATATTGGAAGACAGCGAGGAAGAAACCGGCTTGGTCTTGTCATCCTTTTGCAGGGTAGCCAGGTTCATGGGGGAGAACATGACGGAATTGCCCAGCATATTCCACTTCGCAGAAGAGGTCTCAATCTTATTGAGCAGCCAATTATATTGCTCGGATCCGAGCATCGTGCGGCCTTCTGCGGCCATCTTGTGCGGGCCAAAGCGCACCTGCTCATCGCGGTAGGTGCGCAGGTCCATCATGGTTAGTTCCACCAGGTCACCAAAAGTCAGGCTGCGGTAGAGGTGGCCCTGCTCGGAAGGATTGGTTGCGCGCACCGGCATCCACTCGAAGTAGGCCTGCATTGCGGCCTTGCGGCGGTCGAGGAAGGCGCCCTCCTTGCCCTCGGTGTGGTTTTCGGCGCCCTCGCGCCAGTTATCGTTGGCCACCTCGTGGTCATCCCACACCACAACCCACGGCAGTGCCCCGTGTGCGGCTTGCAGGTTTTCATCGGTGCGGTAGCGGCCGAAGCGAATCCGGTAATCCTCTAACGAGATAATCTCGTGCGCAGGGTGGTGCAGGCGCACCGGGCCATTACCGGCGTACTCGCGCTGCGGGTATTCGTAGATATAGTCGCCCAAGAAGATCATATAATCCAGCTGGTCGGCGCGGCCGCGCTGGGCAATATCGCCATAGGCGTTAAAGAAGCCGGACTCCCAGTTTGCACAGCTAGCCACACCGAAGGTGAGCTCTTCTGGGGAGGCGCTCAGCGCCGGGGCGGTCTTGGTACGGCCAATGGGCGAGTACTTATCCTGCGCCTTAAAGCGGTAAAAGTACACGGTCTCCGGCTCTAGGCCGTGCGGATCCACGTGCACGGTGTGGTCCTGGTTGGCGTCGGTGGTCACTTCGCCCTGCTTGACGACGTCCCCGAACCCCTCATCCTTGGCAATTTCCCACTCCACCCGGGTGGCCTCGCCCAGGCCGGATCCCGGCATGGCATCGGCATCCGGGGTTACGCGGGTCCACAAAATGACCGAATCCGGAATAGGATCGCCCGAGGCAACGCCGTGGAGGAAGGGGCGCTCGCCCAGTTGGGGCTCTACCATGTGCTGCTCCACGCGCGGGGAGAGGCTGCTTTGGGCATTGGCAGAGTTGGCGGCGGCGGTGGACAAAGCGATGGCGGCGCCGGCGGTGCCGGTGGTTTGCAGGAAGCGGCGGCGATTGACGTTTCCGCGGGCAGAAGCGGACTGATTCTGAGAATTACTAGGCATGATTTAAAGCTTCGTCATGTTTGCCGCCTGTGCAAGCGATCCTAGGCCAATTACATAAAGAGTTCTTTTTGTCTTAACTGGCGGTTAACTTCCTTGCCCCTCGCCCGGCCCTAGAGTGCGGGCCTTGGGCGGGCTTGGCTCAGTAGGCTGGAGGGCATGAGTGAATTTAGCCAGATCAGCCAATGGCCCGCGGATACGGTGGCCGGTGCTTTGCTGCACCGCGGCGAGGTCATAGAAACGGTAGGAGATACCGCCCGCGAGTTTCCAGTGGCATCGGTGACCAAGCTGGTTGCGGCCTATGGCGTGATGCTTGCCGTGGAAGAAGGCGCGGTGGAATTGGGGCAGCCGGCCGGTCCGGAGGGCTCGACCCTGGAACACCTGCTTGCACACGCCTCTGGCATTTCCTTTGACTCCCGAGAGCCGCAGAAGCCGGTAGGCGAACGCCGCATCTATTCCTCGGCCGGTTATGAGTGGGCCGCAGATACCGTGGCCGATGCCACGGGCATGGACTTTGCCGAGTACCTACGCGAGGGTGTACTTACCCCGTCGGGCATGGATTCCACTCGTCTCGAAGGTTCGGCCGGTCACGGCTTGGTCTCCACGGTGAAAGATTTGGCGGCCTTTGCTGCGGAAGTCCAGGATCCGCAGCTGCTGCACCCATCCACCGTGGCCGATATGCGCCGCGTCCATTTTGGTGGCCTGCGCGGCATTGTCCCGGGCTACGGCAATTTTAAAGATTGTACCTGGGGCCTTGGTTTTGAAATCCACGGCGACAAAGAACACTGGATGGGCGCCCTGCCTGCCGACGCCGTCGGTCACTTTGGCATGTCCGGCACCTACCTCTGGGTGGCCGGCGAGTATGCCATGGTGGCGCTCACGGACCGTGACTTTGGCGAATGGTGCAAGCCACTCTGGCACGATACGAATACCTCCATCTGGAACGCCTTGTAGGCGTCCGGACTCGGCGGAGCTAGCGCCTCCAGTGCGCTAGCGCGTGTCTATAACCTTTTATCGGGGAAGCGGCACGGTGGAAGGCTCCCCCGCAGGGTGGGAAAATCGAGGATTTTTGTGCGGTAGGGGCCATAAAACTTGGGATCGCGGCGTGCCTGTAACTAGCCGCTGTTGGAGGTAAGTCAAATAGGGTTTTCGCGCCCATGAGCAGGCCGTCTGGTGGAGAATATAGAACAAGCCTAGGGAGTTCACAGAAAAGGCCAAGTTTCACATTAATAACACTGGTTTCACCTACAACTTTAGTCCCAGTCTGTACCTGGGGTTGAGGTTTAGCAAACGGGGGTTGAAGTGAAAGTTGAGGGTTGTAGGGGGAGGTGTGACGCAGGAAAATTGTGTGCAGACGCATCAGACAGTTCGTTGGGGAAGACGAAGCTCGTCTTGCATCGCGCCGGGCCGGCAGGCCTCGTGCGGTGGTGATCTATGTCGAGGGAGAATCGGCTATGAATACGTGCGTTAACCCTGCGCCGGTTGAACAGCCGGCCTCCACCTCCGCGTGGCCCTCCGTCAACGGTGGTGCCACCGTGGTTACCGGTGTGCTCAAGATTTCCGGGATGCCGCGCTCGCTGCGCTCGGAGATTGAACGCGCCATGGATCGGTGCATCCGTACCGAGTCGGAATTTATCATTCCGGGCGATGACCCACTGACCGCTCAGTGGTGCACTCGCTGGTTCCGGGATGGGCTTTCTGTCGCGGCGCTTGCTCGAGGCGGCAAAGCCTGTGCCCACTCAGACAGCGGTATTGGCTGCCACCAGGTGCTGACCGGCACCCGCGAAGAGCTAGATGCGCTGGACTGCGTCGTGCGCTACCTTGCGCAGCGCCACGGCTTTACTGCTGCCGTGCGCCTGCCGTAGAAAGCACAGGGAGGGTGGACCAACAGCTGCTGGTCCGCCCTCCCTTTTCCTTTTGCCATTAGTAGGGCCGGTTGAGGGCGGCCTATTCCTCCTCGGCGAAGGGATCAAAGATTTTGTCCGGCAGCTCGGCCACTGATTTCAGCACGGCAGAAGGGCGGTAGGGGTAGCGAGAAATCTCTCGGTCATCGGAGATGCCGGAGCGCACCAAAACTGTGCGCATGCCGGCCTCGAGACCGGCCTTAACGTCTGTATCCATGCGGTCACCAATCATCACCGTGTGCTCCGAGTGGGCACCAATATGATTGAGCGCCGAGCGCATCATGACTGGGTTGGGCTTGCCCACGTAATAAGGCTCGCGGTTGGTGGCGGCGGTAATCAGTGCAGCCACGGCACCGGTGGCCGGCAATACTCCTTCCGGGGCAGGGCCGGTGACATCTGGGTTGGTGGCGATAAAACGAGCACCATTGCGGATGAGGTTAATCGCGTTCGTGATGGCCTCAAAAGAATAGGTGCGGGTCTCACCAAGCACCACAAAATCAGGGTCATCGTTGGTAAGGATCCACCCAGCCTCGTGCATGGCGGTGGTAAGGCCGGATTCACCCACTACATAGGCCTTGCTGGAGCTTACCTGGCTGGAAAGAAAATTCGCGGTGGCGGTGGCGGAGGTCCAGATGCGCTCGGCAGGAATATCCAAGCCGGTATTGCGCAGGCGGGCAGAAAGATCCCGTGGAGTAGACATGGAGTTATTGGTCAGCACCATGTACTCGATGTCATTATCCTTGAGCGCTTGGATAAATTTATCGGCGCCAGGGATCATCTCGCCTTCTTTGATGAGTACGCCGTCCATATCGGATAGATAAGAAATCATTGGTGGTCCTCCACATACTCGGCAATATCGCCGATGGTTTCGCAGTTGAGCATCGTTTCCTCAGAAAAACGCACCTGGAAGGTCTCTTCCGCGCGCACGGTCAGCTCCACTAGATCTAGCGATTCGACGCCAATATCCTTCAGCCGCGTATCCCGGCTCAGATCTTCCTCGGTACCGGTGACCTTGTTTATGAGCGCGAGGAGCTGGCCGAGCGTATCGCGCTCCGGCTCCTTTTCCGGCGCGCTCGCGTTGAACTTTGCCTGTAATTGAGCGCTGAGGTCGTTTGCCATGCCCACCAGTCTAGTATTGATCCCGTTATGGCATTGAGAAAACGTTCTTCCGTTGTGGCGCGTAGTTGGCTCAAGCGCCTGCGCCCCTCGCACCGCGCCGAGCTAGAAAAACTCTATGGCGGATTGCATGATCCCTCCACCGAGCCGGGCCTTACCCAGGTCAGCGCTTCCGGCACTGTGGAACACGATGGCCTAGATATTGCCTGGTACGAGGTGGGGCGCGAAGACGCGCCAGTAACCGTGGTCTTCATTCACGGCTATTGCTTATCCGCGGAAGCCTATTATGACCAGGCCAATTATCTCCGCGGTCGCAATGCGCGTGCACTCTTGGTGGATTTGCGCGGGCACGGCCAGTCCTCCACGGTCGCCCCAGAGGAGTGCACCGTTGATACGGCGGCTGACGACGTCCTCGCCGTCATTCGAGAGCGCGCTCCCCGTGGCAACCTGGTCATCGTCGGCCATTCCCTGGGCGGCATGGTTGCCTTAAACCTCATCCGCCGTGCTCCAGCCGAGGTTTATGAGCGCATCAAGGGCGCGCTGCTAATTTCAACTTCGATGCGCCGCTTTGCAGCAAAGGGCGTAGCGCAGATTCTGCAGTCGAAATCTCTGCATGCGCTCTACCGCCTCTGTCTGCGCCTGCCTGGTCGCGTCGATAGCGCGCGCTTTGAGGCCGCCCGGTTCATTGCGCCACTTTTTGCTGCGACCTTGGCCGGCTTTCCACAAAT
This sequence comes from Corynebacterium sp. LaCa54, assembly GCF_046717495.1. Taxonomy (NCBI): domain Bacteria; kingdom Bacillati; phylum Actinomycetota; class Actinomycetes; order Mycobacteriales; family Corynebacteriaceae; genus Corynebacterium; species Corynebacterium sp. LaCa54. The sequence continues at coordinate 1,703,156 of NZ_CP177115.1, read as the reverse complement.
GGAGAAGCTGCAATTTCACGTTGCCATGCTTCTCGATACCCCCTTGGCCTCCTACTCCGGCTTCTTCGACGACCTTTTGGAACACGCCGAGTACGGCGCCGCCCCACGGCTGGCGAAGCTCAAGGGCGAGGTGGTAGTCGGAACCGCCGATATTGTCACCCCGCGTTCACAATCCGAGGTGCTCTGTAAGCATTGGCCCGCCGCGAACCTGCAGACGGTGGAAGGCTCCGGACACATGGTGATCCTCGAAGACCCCGAGGCTATCTCCGCGGCCCTTGGCCGCGTCCTTGATGCGATATAGTGCGATATAGACGGGCCGGATGCATAAGCCCGTTTGCTGGGTACGCAAAAGGCGCCGCGGCGGGGAAGCCGGCGGCGCCTTTCTTGTAGCGCGTGGCGCGGGCCTAGCCAGCACCAAAGCGGGGATTAGTCTTCGATGTGGGTGGTCACGGTCGGATCATCCAGCTTGAGATCCTTGGCTGCCTTCTCCACAACGGAGCGCTCAATCTTGCCCTCGCGAGCCAAGCCATCGAGCACTGCGACGACGATGGACTCGGCGTCGATATTGAAGTAGCGGCGAGCGCCCTCGCGCGTATCGGAGAAGCCGAAGCCGTCCGCGCCCAAGGTGATGTAGGTGCCTGGGACATACGGGCGGATTTGCTCCTGCAGCTCGGTGGTGAAGTCAGAGACACCAACGAACGGACCCTCGTAGCCCTTGAGCTGGGAGGTAGCAAAAGCCTCGCTCGGCTCCTCGCCCTTGCGCAGGGCTTCCTTGTTACGGCGGGCGCCGTCGCGGGCCAGCTCGTTCCAGGAGGTGACGGAGAAGATGGAGGCCTTGACATCGAAGTCGTCGGCAAGCATCTGCTGTGCGCGCAGCGCCTCGTGCACGCCTACACCGGAAGCCAGGATATTGGCAGCAATGGAGCCGCCCTCTGCGGTATTGAAGTGGTAGATGCCCTTGTGCAGGCCCTCCACGTCCAAATCCTCCGGCTCGGCCGGCTGGTGTACCGGCTCGTTGTAGACGGTGAGGTAGTACATGATGGCCTCGTTGTCCTTGCCATACATGCGCTCAATACCGCGGCAAACCAAGTGGGCAACCTCGTAGCCGAAGGCCGGGTCATAAGAAACCACGGCCGGGTTGGTCGCAGCCAAGACAGGGGAGTGGCCGTCCATGTGCTGCAGGCCCTCACCGGTCAGGGTGGTGCGGCCGGCGGTTGCGCCAATGATGAAGCCGCGGCCCATCTGGTCGCCGGCTGCCCAGAAGGCATCGCCGGTGCGCTGGAAGCCGAACATCGAGTAGAAGATGTAGAGCGGAATCATGGCCTCGCCCTGGGTAGCGTAGGACGTTGCCGCAGCGGTAAAGGAGGCAGCGGCGCCGGCCTCAGAAATACCCTCGTGCATGATCTGGCCGTCAGTAGCTTCGCGGTAGGAGAGCATGAGGTCATGGTCAACCGGCACGTAGTTCTGGCCACGCGGGTTCCAAATCTTCATAGTCGGGAACCAGGAGTCCATACCAAAGGTGCGGGCCTCGTCCGGAATGATCGGCACGACGCGCTTGCCCAGCTCCTTGTTGCGCATAATTTCCTTGAAGGTGCGCACCAAGGCCATGGTGGTGGCTACTTCCTGCTTGCCAGAGCCCTTGCGTACGGAGCGCAGCTTGTCCAACGCCGGTGCCTCGAGAGGGGTGAAGTCCTCGCGGCGCTCCGGCAGGAAGCCGCCCAGTTCTTTGCGGCGCTCCAGCATGTACTTGATCTCCGGGGAGTCCTTGCCTGGGTGGTAGTACGGTGGCAGGTACGGATCCTTTTCCAGCTCCGCATCGGAGAAAGGAATTTCCTGCTTATCGCGGAAGCGCTTCAGGTCATCCAGGGTCAGCTTCTTCATCTGGTGGGTAGCGTTGCGGCCCTCGAAGTTGTGGCCCAAGCCGTAACCCTTAATGGTGTGCGCGAGGATGACGGTTGGCTTGCCGGTGCCCTTGTTCTCCAGCGCGCGAGCATAGGCGGCGTAGACCTTGCGGTAATCGTGGCCGCCGCGGCGCAGTGCCCAAATCTCATCATCGGAGATGTCTTCTACCAGCTTGGCCGTGCGCTCATCGCGGCCGAAGAAGTGCTCGCGCACATAGGCGCCATCGTTGGCCTTGAAGGTCTGGTAGTCACCGTCAGAGGTGGTGTTCATGACGTTGACCAAGGCACCTTCGGTGTCCTTTTCCAGCAGCTTATCCCAGCCACGACCCCAAATGACCTTGATGACCTCCCAGCCGGCACCGCGGAAGAAGGATTCTAGCTCCTGGATGATCTGGGTGTTGCCGCGCACCGGGCCATCGAGGCGCTGCAGGTTGCAGTTGACCACGAAGGTGAGGTTATCCAGCTCGTAGAGGGAAGCGATCTGCAGCAGGCCGCGAGATTCTGGCTCATCCATCTCGCCATCGCCCAAGAATGCCCACACGTGCTGCTTGGAGGTGTCCTTGATGCCGCGAGTCTCCAGGTACTTATTAAAGCGTGCCTGGTAGATAGCGTTAATCGGGCCCAAGCCCATGGACACGGTGGGGAATTCCCAGAACCATGGCATCAGGCGTGGGTGCGGGTAGGACGGCAGCCCCTCGCCCTCGCCACGGGATACCTCCTGGCGGAAGCTATCAAGGTCCTTTTCAGTCAGGCGGCCTTCCATGAAAGCACGTGCGTACATGCCCGGTGAGGCATGGCCTTGGAAAAAGACTTGGTCGCCGCCCGAAGGATCATCCTTGCCCTTGAAGAAGTGGTTCAAGCCCACCTCATAGAGCGGGGCAGCACCCGCGTAGGTCGAGATGTGGCCACCTACGCCAATTCCTGGGCGCTGTGCACGGTGCACCATGATGGCCGCATTCCAGCGGATCCAGCGGCGGTAGCGCTTTTCCAGTTCCTCGTCACCAGGAAACTCTGGCTCCATGGAGGTTGGGATGGTGTTGACGAAGTCCGTGGACGTCAACGAAGGCAGTTCAACGCGCTTAGCGGTAGCGCGCTCGAGTAGGCGCAGCATCAGGTAGCGTGCGCGCTCCGGATCGGAGTGCTCCAGCAGACCATCGAGGGAATCCATCCACTCGCGGGTCTCTTCTGGATCATTATCGTGAAGATACGATGCAACGCCGTCGCGGATGAGCGGGAAGTTGGAGTCGCCCTTGGTGGCGTCCTTCTCGGCCATTTAAACCTCCTGTATAAGGGTCTGCACAGTTTGCTTACTAGGATACGCGCTCACAGATCCACAATGGTTGTGAAGCCCGACTTAAGGGGACGTGCGGTACGTTACATCGTCATAACCAGTATCTTTACCGGGTTTATTGGGGTAAAAGAGGGTAGTTTGCAAACTCTGCGGAACTGGGCGAAGTGGTGGGAGGGCCTGCAAAATGGGGGAATTGCGCCCCTTAGGCGGGTAAAAGGGGCCGGTGGGCGTTAAAATACTTCTATTAAGCCGCGATTTACCCGCAGGATGCGGGGGATGCGCGGACCGGACATTCACCAAATTAGGAAGGAAATGCATAGTGGCTGACGCTGCAGTCAAGCTCGGAATCAAGGAAGGGCAAATCGCCCTAGAGCTTGGTTGGGACGAGGATTGCGATACCGCGATCTCTGAATCGATCGAAGCCGTGCTCGGCGATGATTTCTTGGAAGAAGAAAATGACGAGCTGTGCGATGTAGTCCTTCTTTGGTGGCGCGACGAGGATGGCGACCTTGTGGATGGACTCGTTGACGCGAGCCGTCCGCTGGCCGATAACGGTGCGGTCTGGCTGCTTACCCCGGGTGCCGGAAAGCCTGGCACCGTAGAGCCAGGGCTCATCTCTGAGTCCGCTCAGCTGGCAGGCCTAGTGCAGACCAAGGCAGAGCGCCTAGGCGAGTGGCAAGGCTCTTGCTTGGTGCAGCGCGGATACACCAAGAAGTAGGGCTTTACCTGCCGATTTGTGTTGCTCTAGCAACCTGCGCTACTGTTTCTAACAGCGCAAGAGCGCATGCGGCTTTAGCTCAGCTGGAAGAGCAATTGGTTTACACCCAATAGGTCGGGGGTTCGATCCCCTCAGGCCGCACAACACAGACCGTCTCTCGGATTGATTTCCGGGAGGCGGTCTTTTCCGTATGCATGGGCACGGGCTAGCCCGGGAGGGACTCAAGGCTTAAGGCGCCTGTGGGCCAACTTTCGGCCACGTTGTGCATGGCAGTTGGGGAAGTAGCCCTATTAGCGTGGCTGCTTCTTAGGCTTCGGCTAAGTACTCAGGCACTTCAGCCACGGCTGCGGGTTGTCGGCTTAGTAGCGCTCGCGGCGGCGCTTATTCAGCTTGGCGTAGTGATCCGGCTTCGAATCGCCGTAGCGGGAGCGATTGCGGCGGCTGGCAGCGTGCGAGGAGGACGCGGCGGGAACGGCCGTGGAATCGTCGTTTGCGGGCGCATGCTCGCTGGGCACGGAGTCAACGCCGGCCGTTGGTTCTGCGGGCGTGTGGTCCGCAGCGGAGGCGTCACTAGAGGCAGGCTCGGAGGGGGTAGAGGCATCGGCGTCGAGGGCGGCGAGGGCCTCTTCCTCTTCGCGCAGGCGGCGTCGCTCACGGATTTCGGACCACACGAAATAGCCCAAGCCCAGCGGGGCCATGATGCCAAAGGCAATCCATTGGTAGCCATAGGAGAGGTGGTTGCCGCGGTCGAGCTGCGGGATGGGCATGGGGTTGAGCACGCCGGGCTGGTCCGCGGAAAGCTGGATGTAGTCGTGGGCTAAGGGGGCGTCGATAAGCGAGGCAATCTGCTCCGTGTGGATGGAATAGACCTGCTGGTAGCCCTCCTGCTTAATGGGTGCGGACGGGTGCTCGGCCTCGTCGGCGCGGATCATGCCGGTAATAGTGGTCTCGCCCGAAGGAGCGGCGGGAATATCCGGCACGGCGTTGGCCTCGCCGGCCTTGACCCAGCCGCGGTTAACCAAGATGGTCAGCCCGGAATCGGTACGGAAGGGGACCAAGGACTGGTAAGACGGGCCAGACTCGGCTGGGCGCAGGCGCAGCAGGACTTCATCCTGCGGCAGGTAGCGGCCGTGCAAGGTGGCGCGGGACCACTCATCGTCTTTGATAGCGCCGTGGTCATCCACGAGGTCTTCTACCGGCTGGGGGTCAGCCTCATAGGCGTGAGTGATGAGCTCGTTGCGTTCCACAATGTCATCGTCCTTGCCCAGCTGCCACGGGGCGAGGACGGTAAAAGCGAGGTAGGAAAAGGCCACGACGAACAGCAGCAGTAGAACCCAACCCGGCTTAAGGAACGTCTTTAGCATGGGGCCTAGTTTAGTCGTGGTGAGCGCGAATCCAATCCAGCAGGCCAGGTACGGCGGCCTCGATATTGTTGCGGGTGGTTTCGAAATCGGCGGCAGAACCGTAATACGGGTCTGCCACGTCCGCGTCTTCCGGGGAGTTGGGATCGAAGCTGCGCATCAAGCGGATCTTGTCCGGGTCGATGCTGCGCTCAATAAGGGCGTCGCGGTGGCCTTTGTCCATGGCGATGAAGAGATCAGCATCCATGTGCTCAGGCCCCAGCTTGGCCGCGCGGTGGGAACCACCATCGTGGCCGCCGCGGCGCAGCTCGGCAATGGCGCGCGGATCCGCTCCTTGGCCCACATGCCAGCCGCCGAGGCCGCAGGAGTCCACGGTGGCGACAAGGTCAAGCATGTCCTTTTCCATCTCATCGCGCGCGATGATTTCTGCCATGGGGGAGCGGCAGATATTTCCGGTGCAAACAAAGACGAGGTAGAGGCCGGAGCGGGCAGCGGATTCGGTCATGCGGAAAACCCCTTCGCGCGAATAGTACTGTGGTGCGGAAGATAGGATATAGCAGTAGTAACTATTCCATGAAACGAGCATAAAGGAGTACCTCCATGTCCGCTGTGAGCGTGGGCGATGTCCGCCGCGTACTCGATGAGGCCTACCCGCCGCACCTGGCGGAAAAGTGGGACGCCGTGGGGCTTATCTGCGGTGATCCGACCGCGGAGGTCAAGCGCGTGGCTTTTGCCTTGGACTGCACCCAAGCGGTAGCGGAGCGGGCGGTTGAACTCGGCGCGGATATGCTCGTGGTCCACCATCCATTGCTCTTGCGCGGGGTGGAGTCCGTGGCGGCCGATACGCCCAAGGGCAAGGTCATACACACGCTGCTGAGCAATGGTGTTGCGCTTTTTGCGGCCCATACCAATGCCGATAAGGCGCGGCCGGGCGTCAACGACAAGCTCGCGGAGCTGGTGGGCATTAACCCAGGCCGGCCCATCGTGCCGGAGCCCCAGGGCGTGGATAAGTGGGGCGTGCACGTGCCGGTTGCCGCGGCCGAGGAGGTGAAGCAGGCGCTTTTCGACGCCGGCGCGGGCCACATCGGCGTCTACTCTCACTGCTCCTTCGATATCGCCGGCACGGGCCAATTCCAGCCGGAAGAGGGAGCAGACCCGGCGGAGGGAGAAATTGGCGCCCTGCACCGCGGCGAGGAAATCCGCGTCGAGTTTGTCGCGCCGGCCGCGCTTCGCTCCGCCTTGTTGCAGGCCCTGCACGCCGCGCACCCTTATGAAGTACCGGCCTATGACATTACGGAAACCGCTGGCCACCAAGACCTGGATAAGGCGCTCGGCCTCGGACGCGTAGGAGAGCTGCCACAGGAGATGACCCTGCGCGAGTTTACCCAGCAGGTGGCCAATGCCCTCCCCGAGACCGCCTGGGGTATCCGCGCCGCCGGGGATCCGGAACAAAAGGTGCGTACCGTAGCGGTTTCTTCCGGCTCGGGAGATTCCTTCCTCTCCGCGGCCGCGAAGCTAGGCGTAGACGTGTATGTCACGTCGGATCTGCGCCACCACCCGGTGGATGAGCACTTGCGTGCCGGCGGGCCGGCCGTCATCGATACCGCCCACTGGGCCAGCGAATTTCCGTGGACGGCCCAGGCGCGCGATATCGTAGAGAATGCTTTAGAACTGGATACGGAAATTATCAGCCTGCGCACCGACCCGTGGACTATCTCTGCGCACCCAAAGGAGTCATAAGTGAAACTATCGCAAGAACTACAGCCGGTACTGCTGGAGCTGGCCAACCTGGAACGCTCGCAGGGCCATGGCGCGAAGAAGGAAATCCCGGAACAAGCCGAGTATGACAAGGCTAAAGAAGAACACAAGCGCCTACTGGATGCTTCCGGCTCCGCGCAGATGGCCGTCGATGACATGGAGACTGAAATCCTGCGCATCCAGGCCGATGAGCGCAAGCTGCGCCAGCGCGAGCGCGATGATAAGCGCCAGCTAGGTGCTGCCGTAGATCCAGAAACGCGCAAGGACCTAGAGCACGATCTCTACGCCGCCAAGTCCCGCATCGCAGATCTCATGAGCGAGCTACAAGAAGCACATAATGAGGTGCACGCGCTGCGTTCTAACCTGGACGTGCACGGTGCGCGCGTTTCTGAGTCCGAGCGCAAGCTGGAAAAGCTGCGTCGCGCGGCCGAGGCGGCACAGGAGGCGGCTGCCAACCAGGAAGACCCGGCCGTGCGCATCGGCGAGTTGCGCCATCAGCTGCCTGCCGGGGTACTGAGCGAGTACGATACCCAGCGCGAGGAAAACGGCGTGGGCGCCGCCCAGTTCAAGGCCAACCGCGCTTGTGGCGGCTGCTTCATTGTCCTGCCGCCGGCGGAGCAAAACGCGGTGCGCAATGCCCCGGCCGATGAATTGCCGCAGTGCGGCGATTGCGGCTCCTACCTGGTGCGTTTGGTCTAATGAAGGTCATTATCTATGCCGATGGCGGCTCCCGCGGCAACCCTGGTGTGGCCGGTTCCGGCACCGTTATTTATGACGGCAGCGGGCAGCGCATCCTGCGCGAAATCGTCTACGTAGTAGGTACCAAGTCCACCAATAACGTCGCTGAGTACAACGGCTTATTGCGCGGCCTGGAAGCCGCCACCGAAATGGGCGCTACCGAAGTGGAGTTCCACATGGATTCCAAGCTGGTGGTAGAGCAAATCAACGGCCGCTGGAAGATAAAGCACCCGGACATGCAGAAGCTGGCCCTGCGCGCCCGCGACTACATCAACGGCTTTTCTTCCTTCAGCTTGGACTGGGTGCCGCGCGCTAAGAATAAGGTGGCAGACGCCCTATCCAATGACGCCATGGACGCCGCGGCCGCCGGACATCCTGAAGGCATCGTTGCCGGGGAGGAAGATACTGCCGAACCGGCACAGGCTACGGAACACGACACCACCGCGCCGCATCCCACCGATTGGCTTGGGGACCGCGGACCTACCACTCGCTTTATCCTGCTGCGCCACGGGCAGACGGACATGTCGGCCGCTAAGCAGTACTCCGGGCGCGCCAACCCGGGGCTTACGCAGCTCGGGCAAAAGCAGGCGCTGGCCGCAGCCCAAGCGCTTGCCGACGCCCACCTTGATGCCATCGTCTGCTCGCCCCTGCGCCGCTGCCAAGAGACAGCGGCGGCCGTGGCCAATGGCCGCGATATCGAGGTAGAGACCGTGGAAGGACTCATCGAGGTGGACTTCGGCGCATGGGAAGGCAAGACTGCCGCCGAGGCCCACCAGCGCGATCCGGAACTGCACGAGGAATGGCTGCATGACGCGAGCGTCGCCTGTCCGGGCGGGGAATCGCTGCAGGCGCTAAACCGCCGCGTGCGCACTACCCGAAAGGAGCTACAAGAGCGCTTTGCGGGCAAAACCGTGCTGGTAGTAAGCCACGTCAATCCGATTAAGTCCTTTATCCGCCAGGCGCTTGATGCCGGGCCGGCTACCTTTGGTCATCTCTTTTTAGACCTGGCTGCCATTTCCCAGGTGGAATTCTGGGAAGGCGGCTCTATGGTGCACGGATTTAACGATGTGGGCCACCTGGCAGGCCTGCGCTAGAATAAGGAACGCGAATGAGCCGGCCGGGTGATCGCGTCGCTTCATACGGGCAGCGAGCTGCTGCCGCGTGGGCGCCGAGGAAAGTCCGGACTCCATAGAGCACGGTGGTTGCTAACGGCAACCCGGGGAAACCCGCGGGCAAGTGCAACAGAAAGTAGACCGCCTTGTGCCTCCGCTTGAGCTTCGGCCCAAGTTGGAGCAACAAGGTAAGGGTGAAACGGTGCGTTAAGAGCGCACCAGCACCGTCAGTGATGGCGGTGGCTGGGTAAACCCCACCGGGAGCAAGGCATCACGGCCCCGCCACGTTGCGGGGCCCGATCAGGCGTTTTAAGGCTGCTCGCTCGAGCCTGAAGGTAGCTGCTGGAACCAACTGGCAACGGTTGGTCTAGATGGATGTTCACCGCACGGTGCTCCCTTGGGAGTGCCGCGATTAGACAGAATCCGGCTTATAGGCCGACTCATTCGCCCCAAGACGTTTATGGTGGTGGACATGAAGCTCTACGCCGCCCCGCTCGATTTCCGCGCCATTGCCGCAGAATTTTCGGTAGCCACCGATTTTCCGGCTGCGGTCACCCACCAGGCCGCCCACGCGCAAGACCGGTATGCCGACTCGCGCCGCGACGCCCGCGATATTCCCTTCGTAACCCTCGATCCCGCCGGCTCCATGGACTTGGATCAGGCGGTTTACCTGGAAAAGCGCGATGGTGGCTACCGCGTCTTTTATGCCATTGCGGATGTCGCCGCCTTTATTGAGCCCGGCAGCGAGCTGGAGCGCGAGTCCTTCCGCCGCGGCCAGACTATTTATCTTCCCGATGCGCCAGCTCGCCTGCACCCGCCCGAGCTTTCCGAAGACCGTGCCTCACTGCTGCCTAAAACCGATAAACCGGCCGTGCTGTGGACCTTTGATCTAGATGACGCCGGTGAGGTGGAGTCTTTCCACGTCGAGCGCGCGCTCATCTACTCCCAGGCCCGCCTGGACTATGAGGGCGCGCACGCGGACTTGGCGGCCGGTAACCTGCACCCGTCTATTGCATTGCTGCCGGAGGTGGGACGATTGCGCCAGGAGTCCTCCCTGCGCCGCGAGGCCATTTCCTTGCGCCTGCCCTCCCAGCGCGTAGTGGAAAATTCTGATGGCACCTTTGAGCTCATTATCGAGCCTCGCTATGAGGTCATGGACTATAACTCGGAGATCTCTCTGCTTGCCGGCATGTGCGCGGGACGCCTCATGCAGGAAGCGGGCGTGGGTTTTCTGCGTACTTTGCCCGCCGCCGAACCGGAGCACGAGCGCCAATTTCGCGCCGAGGCCCAAGCCCTGGGCTTTGCGCTTGGCGATGCCCCCATTCCCCAGTTTCTCCTCACCGTCGACGCCGATTCCCCACGCGGCATGGCAGTCATGCGCGAGGCCCAAAGCCTCCTGCGAGGCGCCGATTATGCGTGGCTAGGAGAGCAGGAAGCGCAGGTGCATGCCGGGATAGGCGGCTACTATGCACATGTGACCGCGCCGCTGCGGCGCCTGTCCGATAGGTTCGCCACCGAGGTTTGTCTAGCCCTCTGCGGCGACTACGAGGTTCCCGGCTGGGTGGGGGAGCGCGCCACGGAGGTCATTGGCGCAATGCGTTCTACCTCGCAGCTTGCCTCCCAAGTGGATAAGGCCTGCCTCAACCTCACCGAGGCCACCGTGCTGCGCCCCTGGCTCGGCACCAATTTCCCGGCCACCGTCGTAAGCGGCGATGCAAAGCGGGACAAAGCTCGGATTTTTGTGCCGGAGCCACCCGTCTTCGCCCAATCTGTAGGCGCGCCAGAAACCGGCAGCGAAACCACAGTCTCGCTGGTGACAGCGGATACCGATTCGCGCGAGGTACTCTTTGCGTGGCCTGCTGACTAGCTGGTGAGGCTACTAGCTCTCGCCGCGTGCGGCCTCGCCCGGCTGTAATTCGACTACGAGCAGGCCATCGTCTGCCAGGTCGGCCGCAAAATTATGCGCGCTCTTCGCCGGCACGTAGGCAATGACTGCGTTCGATGTGCCCGCGTGTGCCGAACGCCCCGCTACGGCACCGCGGACCGTGACTAGCTCGGCGAGTTTTTCTGCCGAGTCCAAGCCGTAGATATTGGCCAGGGAGGACTGTGATTGCAAAAGGATGGGGAAGAGCTCCGCGCCGCGGTGCGAGCGCAGGAAACGGGTGAACTTTTCTACCCGCTGGGTTTCTTCCTCATAAAAGGCCATCCATTCCGTAGCGGCGCTGATGCTCGGGTGCCCCTCCTCGCCGTAGACCTTGTGGACGGCCTTGAGCCAATCGAGGACGCGCTGTTGGGCGTCTGGAAGCAAGCGCAGCGAATCGGTGCCAAAGGAATGGCAGGCATCATCAATAAAGCGCTCCCGCTGGCGGATATCGGCGATGGCCTTTTCTTCCTGCGCGGAAAAATCTTCCGGCACCGCCACCGCGAAGGCAGCTATCTCGCGACCAACAAGGTGCGGTGCGTGGGTGACAGAACCGTCGGCGTAATCCATGATGCATACGCCCTCACCCGTGCTGCGCAGAGCCGCGCTATGGCGGGCACGCAAAGGCGGCCGCGCACCAAAGGTAGTAACGGCCTGGGTGCATACATCTGCCACCCGGGCCCTTAGCGGCGCATCCAGGTCCGCATCAGCCCCCATGAGTGCCAGCGCTACCGCGACGTCCGCGGCGGCATCCGCACCCAAACCAGCACCTTCCGGAATGTCGGAGGCGATGGTGATATCCGCACCGGCTGTCTCACGAGAGAGCAACTGGCGGTTAATCATCGTGTGGACAATGCCACCCACGCGGGCAGCCAGCCCTCCCTCCGGAGCCGGCGGAATGATTGGCTGGCCCTCTGCATCCGTGGTGGGTTGTTGCGCTGTTGCCAGCTCTGCGAGCGCTTGCAGGCTTATCGAATCATGGGCAGGCTCACCTTCTGCCGGGTGAAAATGTACCGCTACCACGCCATCGGTGCGTGAGCTTACTGCCGCAGCGGCACGTAGCTTGTCCACGCACATGGCAACAATGCCGCCGAAGTGGTCAATGTGTTCACCAATAAGGGGCCACGTTGCCGGCGCGCTAGCGGTATGAGTTGGAGCGCTGCCCGTGAGATCAGTATGTGCTTGGGCGGCGCGCTCGGCTACAGGCTCTGCAGGCGTTGACCACAGTGGCATGGGTGCTAAAGCTCCTTTTCCAGGTTCTGGGACCAGTAGTCTTCGTTGCTACTCGCACGCGGCGGTGCGCTTAAAGCAACGAATGCCCGCCATCTTTTGGTGCGGCGGCGGGGAATACGACATGGAATCGTATAAAAGAAATGTGCTGCCCCACATTCTAGCGGGCATCGCTTAGACGGCGTGGGTAGTGTGGACACAAACCATACCAGCGGCAGCGATCAGCCGGTGCCGCTGGCGCTACGACTGAGAGGATAGTTTTATGAGCGATGCAGACCAGAAGTGGTTCTTCGATCCAACCACCAAGGAAGTCAGCCAAGGCAAGACCTCTGGCTGGGAAAACCGAATGGGCCCGTATGACACCCGTGAAGAAGCAGAAAACGCTATCGAGATTGCCCACGCCCGCAACGATGCGGCAGATGCCGCAGACAAAGAAGATGACTGGAAGTAAATAACCTCCAGCCATCTTTTCTACGCCGTGTTTCCCGGTAACTGCCCGGGAAGCGCGGCTACTTTAGCTTCTTACGCAGCGGCTTAAACGCCGCCTTGATGTCTTTGAAAGACTCGGCGTAATCATCCAGCGCCTTCAGCCCGATGGTGCGCTCGCGCTGATAGAGCAGACCGTAGCCAAAGGTATTTTCCCCACGGCGGCGAGCGGAATCTGCCAGTTCGAGCAGCTTATCGCGCGAGGTCACGGAATCTTGGAAATCACCGAGCACCGACTGCATCTGCTTGCAGGCCTTATAGAGACGCTTGGTCTTAAGGTTGGTGGCAGAACCAGCTGCTTCTGCTGCATAACGCAGCTTCTTTGCAGCCTTACGCATATCGTGGAAATAGTCCTCGCGCTCGTGTAGGGACAGCTCCGGGTTATCCCAATTCTCTACGGCCTTCTTATGGCGCTTGACCAGCTTGTTATAGGCCTTTTCAAGGTGTTGCGCCATCACGGTGTCCATGTCCGCGGACTTGTCCTTGGACTTCTTCTCTGGCTTCTTTTTGGCCTTCTCTGCAGCAGCCGCGTTATCCTCGCGGGACTCGGAAGAAGCAGCGCCTTCCTCCGTAGAGGACTGTTCTTCCGTCTGCTCCGCATCATCATTTACCGGAGCGGATTCCTGTTGCTTATCGGCCGTTGGCGGATCCGCGAGCAGGCGGTCGAGGGACTCTAGCAGCTCGAGGTAACGCTCGGAATCAAGCGCGGCGATAACGCGACGGTGCGCACGGCGGTAGGCGGTGCCCATATCCTGCGCAATGTGCTCGCGGGTGGAATCATCCAAGGTGTCAGAATCTTCGGACTCCAACAGCTTCTGCCAGCGCTCTTCAACAACCTCCGCATCGCGAGCAACCCCCAAAATGCCAGCGAGCTCCTTCAGATCGGCTTCAATTTTTTCGATTTCTGGTCCGACCACGATGCCATGGAAGGTCTGAAGGTGGCTGCGCAGCTCGCGGGTAGCTACACGCATCTGATGCACCGAGTCCCACTCATCGCGGCGCACACGTGGATCATAATCAACCAGCTTGTCGCGGTTAGCTTGCAGTGCGGTGATCACGGCGGCGGCAGGGGAATCCGGGTCCACGTCCGGCGATACCAGGGCCGGGGGAAGCGGGGCGTTGGCATAAGAATCACCCAAGGCCGATTTCAACTTGGATGGGGAAGAAGATACGCGTGCACCGGCACCGATGAGAAGAGAGGTAGCACGGCGAATGAACTGCGTTCCTTCCTCGGTACCAGGTAGCTCACCTGCGAGCTCTACTTCCCATTCGCGCCACGACTGTTGCTCGCCGCCGGGAAGGAAGGAAAAGGCGGTGACGTGGTCATCGCAAAACTCTGCCACTGGCTTATTATCGGCATCCGCCAAGACCATCTCGGTGCGCTTGTTGTCTACCTGAGCAATTGGGGTGAGCTCGTTGTGGCGGACAATGGAGCGAACCTGATGGAGCAGCTCGCTAGGAACTTCATAGCGGCCATCGACAGGCTCTCCCAATTCTGCGTGGATTTCGGTACGGCCAGCCTCGCTAGGAATCTTGATATGCCAGCCATCATCATTGCCACCGGTGCGGCGGCGGAGGGTGACCTTAGCGTGGGTGAGGCGGAGGTCTTCAGTGTCGTAGTAGATGGCCGAAAGAGCGTGGTGGCGCGTGTCTGCGACGTGGTCAACTCCCTCAAGGCGGGTCAGTTCAGGGAGCTGAGTGGACTCGGCTACGGAGAATTTCGCTTCAACTTCGAGAAAAGACTGTGTAGACATTCACGTACCTTCTACTTTCTAGACCTAATCAATCTCATCGGTGATCTTACCTGTAATGACCTCGTTGCGGTGCCATACTCTGCCCCCGTTCGCTAGCAGGGAACGGGGGCCAAGAACCGTATCAAACAGGGGAAATTACCGTGTAATTTCTGGAACTGAACCGAGCCCTGAGGCGTCACCTCCCAAGTGAGATTTATCGGCAGCGGCAATGCCATCGTTGATGCCGTGCAGACTGTTCATTGATAGCGACATCTCTGTGAGATTGGGAAAGAGGCGGTTGCGGGTATCGATGGCGTGATCGGTGCGTGCTTGCAAAGCGGGAAGGGTTTGGGTGGCTACAGCCTCTGCATGGTGAGAGCAATACTGAGACTCACGCAGGTTTTCAGCAATTCCGTCCTCATTGGCTTGGGTGAGCAATTCACCGATGCGGGCGGCATAAGACAGGCGGAAGCTGCGGCGATATGCGGCAGTGGAATTAGTAGCGCGGGCGATTTCCGCGCCATCGCCGTTACGCATAAACCAGTCGCATTGGCGGTTGAGGGAGGCAAAGAGGTCGGCGCAATGGGCGGCGTCGGCAGGAGCACCGATGACACAGGCTAGGCCTTTGTCATGGATGAGGAGCGTGGTGCATCCATTGGCGTCAGAAATGGTGCTGAGCAGGGAAGCCTGGTGCTTGATATAGGGCGGGTGGATGTGCACGCGGTGGGAAATGAGATTGGGGAGCTCGGAAGTAAGCAGATCCTCGATGCGATACTTCTGTTGCAGGGACTGCGCCTTAGAAATCAGAACCTCGGCCTCGTCTTCAAAACTGGTGGACTCAGCCTTGCGTAAAAGTCCTAGGACCTTTGCACGAATTTTGCGTTGTTTATCGCTAAGCCCGTCTTCTCGCAAGGATTCGCCAAAGGCCAAAAGTTCAGTATCGCGCAGCCTAGGCAGGTGGATGAGTTCTTTAATGATGACCCGCAGCTTATCGCGCGGAATGAAATTTTCGTCCGGCGGAGCCATTTGTAGCCAAGCCTTGCGTAAGGCAGGGGAGGTAATCCGTGCCGGAACATGGGGGCTAGCACGGTAGATAATGGGGTAAGCATGCGGGCCTAAGACGTGCTCTAAATCCGCCGGTGCCCAACCATGTTGCGCGGCGGTGATGAGGCGTTCGATTACGTGAGCAGAAAGGTCATCGCAGTGGGTGGTCATAAAACTTCGTCCTTTAAAAGGTGTACGTGTGTTCGCTTGCTTCCTCAGCAAAGCATGCACATCAGTAGGCCCGTGAAGGAAAAGCCCCCGCTTGATACCCCCTAGATACTCTTGCGACCTGCGCATTTCGCCCTGGAAAAACTGTCGCATGAACTGCACATCCCTCTGAGGTGAGCCGGTAAGGTCTAAGGCATGAATAGCCAACACGAATTTGTCCTACGAACCGTTGAGGAACGCGATATCCGCTTTATCCGCCTGTGGTTTACGGATATTTTGGGCGCCCTTAAATCCGTGGTCATGAGCCCATCCGAGCTGGAATCGGCCTTTGAAGAAGGTGTTGGCTTCGATGGTTCTTCCGTGGAAGGGTTCTCTCGTATCTCTGAGTCTGACACCATCGCGTTGCCAGATCCCTCCACCTTCCAGATTCTGCCCTTTGATATGGATGAGCCGGACCTGCAATCGGCCCGCATGTTCTGCGATATCGCGCAGCCGGACGGCCAGCCCTCCATGGTGGATCCGCGCCATATCCTGCGCCGCCAGGTTACCGAGGCCGCCAATGATGGATTTACCTGCATGGCCTCGCCAGAAATCGAGTTCTACCTTTTTGAGCGTGGCCGCGAACTCACGGACTTGGTACCGACCGATAATGGTGGTTATTTCGACCAGGCTACTCATGATACCGCCCCGCTTTTCCGTAGGAAGGCGATGCTGGCGCTGGAATCACTGGGAATTGCCACGGAGTTTAGCCATCACGAAACCGCACCGGGGCAGCAAGAAATTGATCTGCGCCATGCGGACGTGCTGACCATGGCTGATAACATCATGACCTTCCGGCACGTAATCAAACAGGTGGCAACCAACTCCAACGTGCGCGCCACCTTCATGCCTAAGCCTTTCGAGCATCTGCCAGGCTCCGGCATGCACACCCACTTGAGCCTTTTTGAAGGCCAATCCAATGCCTTCCACGATCCGGACGATGAATTTTCCTTATCGCAGACTGGCCGACAGTTCATCGCCGGAATCCTGGAACACTCCACGGAGATGTCCGCCATTGTTAATCAGTGGACAAATTCCTATAAGCGCCTGATGTTTGGCAACGAGGCACCGGGTTCAGCAACCTGGGGTGTGTCTAATCGCTCTGCGTTGGTCCGCGTGCCCACCTACCGGCTTACTAAGGAAGATTCCCGCCGGGTAGAAATTCGTTCCATTGATGCCTCCATGAACCCGTACTTGGGTTATGCGGTGCTCTTGGCAGCCGGTCTGCGAGGAATCCGGGAAGGCTACGAACTCGATGATCCAGCTGAGGACGATGTCCACCAGCTCACCCGCCGCGAACGCCGGGCAATGGGATATAAGGATCTGCCCACCAGCCTGGACCAGGCTTTGCGCGAGTTTGAAAAATCCGAGTTCATGGCGGAGGTGTTGGGCGAGCACGTCTTTGAGTTCTTCCTGCGCTCCAAGTGGGATGAGTGGCATCACTATCAGAGCCAGATCACCACCTTTGAGCTGCGCAATAACCTGAACTTCTAGGAGAATAATGCGTCCTGCTGCTGTACCTTCACCGGCCACGCTTGGCCTTACCCGCCCGCATGCTGCTTCGGATATTGAGCAGCTGGGCTGGAATAACCCTGAATCGGTCAATCTTTTGTGGACCCTTGCGGCCGTGGGGGATCCAGACCTGGCCCTCAACAATCTCATCCGCATCTATGAACAAGTCCCAGAGCTCGATGAGGCTGTGCGCGCCAATGAAACGGTGCGTGTGCGCCTTTTTGCCCTGCTGGGTGCTTCGACCGCCTTTGGTGATCACCTCGCGGCAAACCCTGAGTTGTGGCGAGAGCTAGAAAAGCCCCTCCCACAGCCCGAAGAGATGCTGCAGAGCCTGCTCGGCGCCGTCGATGCCCAGCCCGCGGAATTTGCTCAGGATATTGATCGGCCCGATCCGGCGCGTGAGGATCTTAGCGCGCCGGGCACCTACCGCGCCGGCGAGGGAGAGCATAAGCAGGCGCTGCGCACGACCTACCGCACGTTAATGATGCGCATTGCCGCTTGCGATGTGGCCGGTACCTTCCATGCACGCAAGGGCCAGACCACACCCCAGCCGGAGGTAGGATTCCGCCAGATTACGGCTCTGACCACCGCGCTTGCCGACGCTGCCTTAACCGCCTCCCTCGCCTGCGCTGTGCGCACCATCTACGGGGACGAGCCTGTAGACGCACAACTAGCAGTCATGGCGATGGGAAAGTGCGGTGCGGGGGAGCTGAACTATATCTCTGATGTGGACGTCATTTTCGTCGGCAGTGAGGCAACCCCACGGGCAATACGCCTGGCGGCGGAGTTCAATCGCATTGGCTCCACCACCTTCTTCGAAGTAGATGCGAATTTACGCCCAGAAGGAAAATCGGGTGCTTTGGTGCGCACTTTGGAATCACACGTTGCCTACTACAAGCGGTGGGCGGAGACTTGGGAATTCCAGGCGCTCCTGAAAGCGCGCGCCATGACCGGTTACCTACCACTGGGGCAGGACTATCTGGATCAGATCCGCCCGATGGTGTGGACGGCCTCCCAGCGCGAGTCCTTTGTAGAAGACGTCCAGGCCATGCGCCGCCGCGTGTTGGCTAATGTTCCTGCAGAACTCAAGCATCGCGAGCTGAAGCTGGGCGTGGGTGGCCTGCGTGATATTGAATTTGCAGTCCAGCTCTTGCAATTGGTGCACGGGCGTTCCGATGAAACGCTTCGCGCATTATCCACAGTGGATGCGCTGGAGGCATTGGTTTCGGCAGGGTACGTCGGACGTGAGGACGGCACCCAGCTCATTGAAGCCTATGAGTTTTTACGCTTGCTTGAGCACCGATTGCAATTGGAGCGCTTCCGGCGAACGCACACGCTGCCCGATAGCGATGATGAAGACGGGATGAAGTGGCTAGCACGCATCGCCGGTTTCTACCCGCAGGGCACTCAATCCGCAGCCGAGCGCATGCTTTCGCACCTGCGCCGGATTCGCCTGCGCATCTCCGAGCTGCATTCGCGCCTGTTTTATCGGCCGCTTCTTAATTCTGTGGTCACCATGTCCGCCGATGAGCTGAAGCTCTCGCCCGAGGCCGCCAAGCTGCAGCTGGCCGCGCTGGGTTATAACCACCCGGACCGCGCATTCGAGCACCTGACTTCTCTGGCGGCAGGAACCTCACGCAAAGCACGCATCCAGGCGATCTTGCTGCCCACCTTGATGGAATGGCTTTCCGATACCGCAGACCCAGACATGGGCCTGCTGAACTATCGCAAACTTTCCGAGGCTGCGAACGATAGGTCGTGGTTCTTGCGCATGCTGCGCGATGAAGGAATTGTGGGCCAGCGGCTCATGCACATCCTGGGCACGTCACCGTTTACCTCGGATCTGATTATTAGCGCGCCGGATTCGCTAAAGCAGCTTTCCGACGGCGCCACTGGCCCCAAACTACTGGAAACCAAGCCCGAGCAGGTCTCCAAAGCACTGGTTAATTCCAGCAAGCGCCACGCCGACCCAGATAAGGCGGTGGCGGTGGCTCGCTCGCTGCGCCGGGTAGAGCTTGCCCGCATTGCTAGTGCGGATTTGCTGGGCTTTATGCCGGTCAAGCAGGTGTGTTATGAGCTATCTACCATTTGGGATGCCGTGCTGGAAGCTGCCCTTCGCGCCGAGGTGCGGGCATGGCGCCTAGCCAACGAGGATGCGGAGCCACCAGCGCGCATTGCCGTCATTGGCATGGGTCGGCTGGGAGGCATGGAGCTGGGCTTCGGTTCAGATGCGGACGTGCTCGTGGTAGCAGAACCCGCCGAACAGGATGCTGACTCTGATGCGGAAGGGGAGGCAGTGAAGTGGGCCATCGGGATCGTCGATAAGCTCCGGCGCCGCTTGTCTAAACCCTCGGGAGACCCCCCACTGGATGTCGACTTAGGCCTGCGTCCCGAAGGTCGCTCCGGTGCGGTGGCGCGCACTATCTCCTCCTATGAGCGTTACTACCGCGAATGGGGCGAGTCCTGGGAGCTGCAGGCTTTGTTGCGCGCGGCCTTCGTTGCTGGGGATAAAGAGGTAGGCGAGCGCTTTATGTCCATGGTGGATAGCTTCCGCTATCCAGAAGGTGGCGCCAGCGCATCTACCATTCGCGATATTCGGCGCATGAAGGCACGTGTGGACAATGAGCGCCTACCGCGCGGCGCGGACCGCAATACTCACACCAAGCTTGGTCGCGGTGCGCTAACCGATATTGAATGGACCGTTCAGCTACTGACGATGATGCATGCCCACGAGTACGCCGAGCTCCATGATCCGTCTACGCTGCGCGTGCTTGATGCTTTGGAAGAAACCGCTATCCTTTCCGCCGGGCAGGTATCTGACCTTCGCGAAGCCTGGCTTATGGCTACCGACGCCCGCAATGCGCTAGTGCTTGTGCGCGGCAAGCGCGTGGACCAACTGCCTGGACCTGGCCCGCAGCTGGCCCAAGTAGCCGGTGCCGCCGGATGGGCACCGGAAGATAACCAGGAGTTTTTGGAACACTATTTGAAACTAACCCGGCATGCCCGCAAGGTAGTCGATGAAGTCTTTTGGGGCGAGGAGGAATCCTTCGAGCATTCTTAGAGTTGCCCTTGAAAATCCCCGGTGTGAGCACTGCGGCCTTACTTTTTGCACTGCCGGACTCTAGAGTGGGATGGGAAAGAGGAAGGACTGGCTAGTTATGTCTTTTAAGCTGCAACTTGATGTGAATAACGCTACGGTGGGCGAGCTATCCGCATTGCTTTCCGCTGCGCGTGCCGCGGGCGTGCGCGACGGCGACGCCCTCCACCTTGATGGCACCACAGTGACCATTGAGGTCTCCACGCCTCGGGAGCACAAGCCCACACCGCCGAGCCCGGAATCAACGCCGCAAAATTCCCGCCAAACCCCTCGCTCATGGGGCCGCGCCGACCGCATAGGGGAGGCCACCATTCGCTCCATCATTGATGCCCTCAATGATCGCGGCGAAAACCCGCGCGGCAATGACTACGGTTCTTTTAGCGATGGCGCTGGTTTCCATGGCTAAAATCAGTGGGGTACACCGCCGCAAACTCATCTATCTATGGGTCTTTGTGGCCGTGGCCGTCATCGTGGCCATCGCAGTAGGGGTATGGGCAACCAACCGCGACAATCCACCCAAAGGGACAATGACCGTGGGCGAGGCCGTGGCCGGTGGCGTAGTCCAAGAAGACGTTCCTGCGCAGGTCAATGGTGCCATTAAGGACGATAATTCCACCGATGCTAACCGGGTGACCTCCCTGGCTAAGGCATTGGGCATTCCATTAAAGTCCGTCCCGCGAGATATTACCCAGACCGAAAACGGTAAGTCTGATGTGCGCGTGTACCTTGAGCGCGAGCTGAGCAGTGCAGTGGAAGCCGGTGACATCAGTGAATCTGATGAAAAAGCGGTTCTCGTAGCTTTTGAGCGAGGCCTTGTTATGCCGGCTAGTGATGGGATTGTGGCGGAAAGCTACCCGGCAAACTAACCAGCCTTTACCGTGCAAGTTGGGGACGAAAATCCAGGAAAACCGCAGCTGCGAGGCATCGCCTTGGCAGTAACTCTCCCTAAGGTAAAACATCACAAATTGGTAACGAGCATAGTGCTTGGTGCCGAAGCCTTTGGAGGAGACTATGACTTTCAAGACCACGCTATCGACCGCGGTGGGAGTAATCGCCGCCATCGCCATTCCTATCACCGGTGGGGTAGGGGTGGCCTATGCAGTCAATACCGTGCCGGCCGATACCATCGCCCAATCACTTCCCACTGGTGATTTGGCCGGCCACCTGAAAAACTTTGGTGCGGAAGCTACACGTGAAGACGCGCTGCGCATATTGGATGAGCTGAATTAGTCTAGAGGCCATGCTGATTGATGCCCTAAGCCTGAAATTTAAGCCCGATGACTACAGGGCAAAGCTGCCGGTTTTCGATTACTTGGCCGACCTAGGAAGCTTTAAGCTGCGGAGGCCGGTAACCGTCTTCGTGGGGGAAAACGGCATTGGTAAATCTAGTTTGCTCGCCGGCGTGGCCAGTGATTTGGGCTGCTCTCCCGAAGGCGGACGGATGGACGATCCCGATGAAATCGTTCCCCGCAGCCCCATTCGCTGCGTCACGGATAAAGTCATCCAACGCGCCTATTTCCTACGCGCTGAAAAACACGAGCATCTGATTGCACGCGGAGATTCATCGGACGAACGGGCAGGACGTTCCACCTTGTCCCAGAATGTAGATTTATCTCGCCGCTCGCACGGACAATCCGTCTTCGACATGCTCTATGAGCACATCAATGGCCAAGGCGTATATGTCCTTGATGAGCCAGAATCGGGACTTTCCGTTATCCGGCAGCTGGCCCTAGTGGGGGAAATAGCCCAAGCGGTTGACCGCGGCGCGCAGATAATCATCGCCACGCACTCGCCAATTCTTTTGGCCTGCCCGGGGGCAGACATTGTGGAACTAAACGATACTGGCTTTGAACGCATCGCCTTCGATGAGGCGGAAGCCGTGGCGGCTACCCGTGAGCTTTTAGCGGATCCTGAAGGAACCATCCGCTTTATTGTCAACCCCGAGTAACCAAGCTCTGGCCTTTAAGAAACCTCCACGATGGTGACAGAAGGCCCATCCTCGCCAGCGCGGCGCCGCAGGAAGTGGGTGACTACCACACCAATCATGCCGACCACCCACACGGCTAGCACCGCCGCGGAGGCTGCAGTGAAATCCGGCATGGAGTAGTTAGGGGCAGCAGAGGAATGGTCCAGCACCATGCCGAAGAGCTGAGCGCCCAGCATGCCGGAGGTAAACCCGCCCATATTGCCCAGGCCCGTAGCAGTGGCCACCACGGATCGATCCATGTGCTCGCGCACGATATCGAAGCCATAGTTAGCCGTCGGCGTGCAGAGCGCGGTAACGAAGGACACCACTAAAATCGCGGCCAGACCACTGTCGGTGCCGAAGGTAAAGAAAATGAGCCAGGTCAGAACGTGGACCGCTACAAAACCCAGGCTGAGCCACGGGCGAATATGCTGTGCGCGGGAGGAAATCTTGCCGTGCAATGGGCCGACGAGGACCAAAAATACCGCCAACAAGGTAAGCACCAGGCTGGACTTCGCCTTGGATAGCTCCATTCCTTGGGTCATCATGGGCATTCCCCAGAGCATGACAAAGACGATGAGCGGGAGCATACCGATGTAGTGAATGAAGTAGGCCTGCCATGCCACTGGGGAGCGGAATACTTTCTTCAGGCGCGCCGGGATGCTGGTGGCCTGAGAGTTGGGCGGTTCTTTTTCCGTGGGGATAATGCCCAGCTTTTCCGGTGAATCTGCCACCGCCACAATCGCGGCGATGGCCACGAGAATGCCCACCGCACCAAGGGTAACGAAGGCGGCGGTCCAGCCGGCTGCGCCCAGCAACCACAAGAAAGGCACTGCGGAGATGAATTGGCCCATTTGCCCGAGCGACGAGGTCACCTGGGTAAACATTGGCGTGCGGTGCAGCGGGAACCAATAGGGAAGGATGCGCATCACGGAGAGAAACGCCGTGGCATCGCCCGCGCCAATAAGTATGCGGGCAGCGATGGCTACGCCGTAGCTGGTGGTAAAACCCAGCACTACCTGGCCGATGCCCATGATGACGGCGCCGACTACCAGGAGTAGGCGTGGGCCAAATTTATCGATCAATATGCCGGTAGGAATTTGGGCTAGGGCATACACGCCCAGCTGCACGGAGGTAAAAACAGCGATACGGCCGGCATCAACATCGAAGCGCTCAATAGCGTCCAGGCCGGCAACGCCAAAAGAGGTACGGCCAGTAATCGCTACGAGGTAGACCGCCATGGCGGCCACCCAAATGCCTAAAGCTTGAGTGGTAATGACTTCTCTGGGATTCGGCTGCGACATGGCTGATACCTTACGCCTTAACTACTAAGATTCTTTTGTGTGAAGTATATTTCGACCCGCGATACCGCCCGTCAGCCCGCATCTTTTACGGATATTCTCCTTGGCGGGCTTGCCCCCGATGGAGGTTTGTACCTGCCAGAGAGCTACCCGCAGTTGGATTTCGCCACTTTAAATTCATGGCGCACGCTCCTTGCGGATGAAGGCTATGCGGCACTCGCGGCCGAGGTGCTCAAGCTTTTCATTGACGATATTCCAGCGCAAGATATCGAGGATATCGCCGCCCGGGCCTATACCAGGCCCAAGTTTGCAGACCCGGAGATCGTCCCCGTTACCGAACTGGGGGAGGGCCTTTTTATCGGGCACCTTTCTGAAGGACCTACTGCGGCATTTAAAGACATGGCCATGCAGCTTTTGGGGGAGCTTTTTGAATATGAGCTCGCCCGCCGCGGCGAGACGCTGAATATTTTGGGCGCCACCTCCGGTGATACGGGCTCTTCAGCAGAGTATGCGATGCGAGGTCGCCAGGGCATTCGCGTTTTTATGCTCACCCCGGCCGGCCGCATGACGGCCTTCCAGCAGGCACAGATGTTTGGCCTGGATGACCCGAATATCTTCAATATCGCCCTTGATGGCGTCTTTGATGATTGCCAGGATGTGGTCAAGGCGGTCTCGGGAGATGCCGACTTTAAGTCCACCTACCGTATCGGTGCGGTCAATTCCATTAACTGGGCGCGGCTTATGGCCCAGGTGGTCTACTACATCTCCTGCTGGCTGAAGGTCACCGACAATGCCGAGCAGAAGGTTTCCTTCAGCGTTCCTACCGGCAACTTTGGCGATATCTGCGCCGGCCACATCGCCCGCCAGATGGGGCTTCCCATCGATCGCCTCATCGTGGCTACCAATGAAAATGACGTGCTAGATGAGTTTTTCCGCACCGGAAACTACCGTCCGCGCCCTGCCGCAGAAACCATGGCTACGTCTTCGCCGTCGATGGATATCTCACGTGCCTCTAATTTTGAGCGGTTTGTGTTCGATTTGCTCGGCCGCGATGCAGCCCAAGCAGCGGAGCTTTTTGGCACGAAGGTCAAAGAGGGCGGTTTCAGCCTCAACCAAGAGAAGATCGCCGCCGCCGGTCAAGAGTACGGATTCCTATCTAGCTCCTCCAGCCACGCCGATCGCCTCGCCACCATCAAAGACGTGCACGAGCGTTTCAACTACCTGGTGGATCCGCACACGGCCGATGGCATTAAGGTCGCCCGCGGGGCGCAGCGCGAAGGCGTGGAGACGCCCATCGTATGCTTGGAGACTGCACTGCCGGTGAAGTTTGCAGAGACCATCACAGAGGCCATTGGCTCTGCCCCCGAGCCGCCTGAGCGTTTTGCTGGCATTCTCGATACTGAGCGGCATGTTAAGGACTTGCCCAATGATGCTGCGGTGGTCAAGGATTACATCACCACGTCGATTCAGAAAACGGAGGTTTAGCTCATGGCCCTAGAAAATTTTGCCGGCCCGGAACACTACACCGAGTTTGACCCAGAAAAGTTCATCCGCGATCTCAAGGCCCAGGCGGAGATGGCTAAGGATGAAGACGCTAAGGACGACGCCGGGGATGCGGGCGCGGATAGCAACTAGCGTTGGTGCAGTCTGCACGGCCGTGCTCCTCGCGGCCTGCAGCCCGATTCGGGGTGGGGAAGAACCAAGTTTTTCTGCCCTGTCTTATAAAAACCTCATTCCTAATGAGGTCTATTCCCCGGCCGTGGCGCCTATCGCGCCGGGCACGGCTCTTGAGCTCTCCGGCGATGACCCGCAGCCGGGTGCTTATTTCCAGTACCACTCTTGTACGGCGGCATGGTCATTTACGCTTGCCGACGCCCGCACCATCGCCGTTACCGCCGGCCATTGCGGCAAACCTCACGATAAGGTCTGGGCTGGCTCTGCCGACGGTGAGTTCAAATATCCCGCCGAGCCCATTGGTGAGGTCATTTATTCTGATATCTACGCCGAAAAGAGTTATGACCTCGACGTAGCTTTTATCGAAATCACCGGCAGTGCTGATTACTATATCCCCGGGGAAGTAGACAATACCGTCGCCACCTCCCTGGCTCATCTGCCGCAGAAGGTGTGCAAGCTGGGCGTGGTTACTAATGAGACGTGTGGATCGCTATCCCATGATGCGGAAATTGCGCAGCTTACCTGGCAGGACCGCCAGTGGGATTCGCTTGCTGCACGGGCACATGTGTGCAGTACCAATGGCGATTCGGGCGGGCCGGTCTATGGCGAGGTAGAAGGCAAACAGACCATCGTGGGCGTGGTCTCCGGAACGACGCAATCCCTCGAAGAAGGGCGCTCCTGCGAGAACACACAGACGGATATGGAGCTGACTTTCACCTTGGCTACCGATATTCAACGGCTTGCCAAAAAGGTGTTGGGCCCGATGGCCTAGATCGGCGGCACTGGTCTACCCTAGGTGGCATGCCGACTCCAGATTTCATTGTTCAGCTGCGCGAAAAGATTGGTCACGATCAGATCTTCGTGCCGGCCTGTAGCGCCATTCTCCTCCGCGATGTACCCGCAGATGCCGCATTGTGGGAGGTTCCTTCCGTGCTCCTAGTCAAGCGCTCCGATAATGGTGTGTGGACACCGGTGGAAGGAATCTGTGAGCCGGGCGAGGAAATTACCACCACTGCGCTGCGAGAGGTCAAAGAAGAAGTCGGACTCGAGGCCAAGGTGGAAGCGCTTTTGGGCGTAGGGCAAACCGGCCCAGTGACCTATCCCAATGGCGATGAGTGCACCTTCATGGGAACGGCGCTGCGTGTATCGGTAGCAGAGGGCGCAGAGCCGGTCATCAGTGATGAAGAAAATACCGAGGCGGATTGGTTCTCGGTGGCGAAGCTTCCCGATAGCGTTTCGCGCCGCCACCGCCTCATGATTGCTGACGCCGTAGCGCAGATGAAACATCCCCGCGGTTTTGCCCCGCGCATGGGCTGGATGAAGCGCAGCGAGCAACCAGGGCTTTAGGTCGGCTTTGTTGCGGCGTCGGCAAGCAGCTTGCACAGATGCTGCGGATTGCGGGCGGCGATAAGCTCTTGTGCAATGCAGTCGCGCGCAGTGGCGATGTCTTCTTTATCGCCGCAGGCAATCACCGCAGTATTAATGGTGATGAGGACCTTGCCCTGTCGCGCCAACTCATAGAAAAGCGGGCAATCATCTGCACTCCAGCGCCATGCTGTGGCGTAGAAGTCCCGTGCGCCTTGGCCCAGCCACGACGTCTCCAAGAGCAGGTGCTCGCCGTAGAGATAGATGCCGTTTCGCTGCACGCCGGCGAGTACCTGTCTTACTGCAGTCAGGTCCGCGCACTCCCAAGCGATGAAGGTGATGGGGGAGGAACTATACATTAGCGGCGACCGTTGCGGCGCTTCCCACCTTCAAAGCTGGCGTCTCGCATAGCGGTTGCTCCTTTTATTGGCCTGTAGTGATAAGTGGCTCTTCAGGGCCTGTTTCCTTTTTGCCTTCCCATACCCAGCTCAGGAAGCGGGTGGAGCACAGCATCCAGTGTGCGGTGAGGAGAACCGGGATGGTGAGCGCAATGGCGTCGATAAGCTCGGAGCCATTGACCAATGCCAGCTGGTGGCCGCCCATGCTGACGGTTCCCGGCGGGAAGGTGCACGACCACCAGGCAGGGGAATAGGGGACCCACCGAGCTACGTTGGGATAGAAGGTAAACATCGCGTAGATGGATAGCGGAATGGCGATGATGAGGGCAGTCAGGCCGTAATAAATGGATACCGGGCCGGGGAAAAGAATCTGCATAGCCGTGGTGGACTGGCCTACCACGCCTAGTGGTACCCAGGCAGTGGCTGATTTCGCACCGGTAAAATCCACCTTCCCGTGCCATGCGGCCCAGTACACGCGAGCAAAGGTCGGCACCGCCGTTACCAGGGACATGAAGAAAAATATCGTGCCCATTACGTGGTAGAACTGGCCGTAATCGTGAGCCAGCCAACCAGAAACCGAGGCCGAAATCATGGGGCCAACCAGTGGCAGGCCCCAGGTGAACTTCGGCTCGCCATCAAAGCGTGTGAGCTGGATAGCCCACGTGATAACCGTAATTGGGCCACCGATCCAAAAGCCTATGAGGCGGAAAGTAGGAATGTCCGTGAGCCCGGAAAGCGCGGCGCCGAGCGCCAAGATTCCGATGAAAAACATCGACCATTCCGCCATCGTGGTGCGCTCGAAGCTGGGATGGCGGTAGCGCAAGAAACCCGCGGTGAGGACGACAAAGATGACGCACGCAATGGCGGCAAAAATGCCGGCCAGGATCATCATGCCTTCTTCCACGAGTAGGCGCGAAACGATGGAGGTGCCCATGAGGCTGCCTCCCCACGCGGGGCCGGGGGCTGGGAGTTGGCGGAATCTATCAGTCACACCCACATGTTAATTTCTTTCGGTCGGGTTATCAGAATTTTGCTCTCGTTTGGGCTGGTGAGAACTCTCGCTAAGTATGGATTTAGGGGCGGGGGTCAAGCCTAGATCATCTTGTGGCATCGATCGCATCTCGCGGGGTCGGCTTAGAAAAAGCAAGTCCCGAGACCCACTGAAGGTCTCGGGACTGAGCTTTGTAGGCGCGTGCCCTTTCGTCCCCTATAGGACGCTGGCTAGCGCAGCTTTAGCAATCGAAATACATCTCAAATTCCTGCGGGGTCGGGCGCAGGCGAACGGGGTTAATCTCGTTCTCGTACTTGTAGTTGATGTAGGTCTCGATGAGGTCCTCGGTGAAAACATCGCCTTCGGTGAGGAAGTCCATGTCCTCCTGCAGGGCCTTGAGGGAAGCCTCGAGGGAGGTCGGGGCCTGCGGGATGGATTCAGCTTCTGCAGGCGGCAGCTCGTAGAGGTCCTTATCTACCGGAGCGTGTGGCTCGATGCGGTTCTTTACGCCGTCGATGCCGGCCATCATCATGGCGGCAAAGCCCAAGTACGGGTTGCCGGATGGGTCCGGAGCGCGGAATTCGATGCGCTTAGCCTTCGGGTTGGAACCGGTAATCGGGATACGGATTGCAGCGGAGCGATTGCGCTGGGAGTAGACCAGGTTAATCGGAGCCTCGAAGCCTGGGACCAGACGGTGATAGGAGTTCAGCGTTGGGTTGGTGAACGCAAGCACAGCACCAGCGTGGTGGAGGATGCCGCCAATATAGTAGCGGGCGATATCGGAAAGACCTGCGTAGCCGGCTTCATCGTGGAACAGCGGCTTGCCGTCCTTCCACAGGGACATGTGGGCGTGCATGCCGGAACCATTATCGCCGGCCAACGGCTTGGGCATGAAGGTGGCGGTCTTGCCCCACTGCGCTGCGGTCTGCTTGACCACGTACTTGAAGGTCTGAATGTCATCGCCCGCGTGCAACATGGAATTGAAGCGGTAGTTGATTTCGTTCTGGCCGGCGCCCACCTCGTGGTGGAAGCGCTCGATGTGGAAGCCTACCTTTTGCAGGTTTTCCACCATGGCGTCGCGCACTTCACCGTGCTTGTCATACGGAGCGGTGGGGAAGTAGCCGCCCTTCAGGCGGGTCTTGTAGCCGGTGTTCGGGGTGCCGTCGAAGTTGGTTTCGCTATCGCGGTTCCACCAACCTTCATCGGAATCAACCTCGTAAAAGCCGTGCTGGACGTCGGTGCCAAAGCGTACGGAGTCAAAGAGGTAGAACTCGGCCTCAGCGCCAAAGTTGCAGGTATCGGCGATGCCGGTGGACTGCAGGTACTCTTCCGCCTTGCGCGCGATGTTGCGCGGGTCGCGGGAGAACGGTTCAAAGGTAAATGGGTCGTGGACGAAGAACTTGATATTCAGGGTCTTGGCCGTGCGGAACGGATCAATATGCGCGGTGGCTGGATCCGGCAGCAGGGTCATATCGGACTCATCGATGGTGGTGAATCCGCGGATAGAGGAGCCGTCGAAAGCGAGGCCGCTTTCGGCATCTTCTACGGTGAACTCTTCTGCTGGGATGGAAAAGTGGTGCTCGGTGCCTGGGACGTCCGTAAAACGGATATCGACGAATTTTACGTCCTCGTCCTGAATAAATTGGACGATGTCCTGCACTGTCTCGAAAGACACGTTTGTCTCCTCGTTGTTGACCGGTGAATTGTCTCTCTATAGCCTACTAGGTTCTCGCCTTAGGCATCGCGATTCCCCTCGTTTCACATCTCACTTTCCGCCCGCTAGATTGGTGAGCATGGCAGATAAGCGTACGTGGCTCGACGGCCCAAATATTCCGGGCGAATACGATGATATGGAAGGCCCCGGTCGCTGGCCGGGAGAAAAGCTGGGTCTTCCGGAGTCCGGACCGGGGTCACTAGCTTCCGTTGGCCGCCGCGCCGGCGCTGTGGCGCTTGACTGGATCGTGTGCATGCTCATCGCCAACCTGATCCACATGTTCACCACGGAATTCGGCGGTGTGGCTTTCTTGGGCTACGCGCTGTGGGTAGTCATGGGAATCGCATGTGGTTGGCTCTTTGCTCGCACACCCGGCATGTTGCTTTTAGGCATGGGTGTTGCCCGGCTTGACGTTCCCGGTGCCCGCGTGGGCCTATGGCGCGCGGCGCTGCGCACGGTGCTCACCGGTGTGCTGTTCCCAGCGGCCATGGTTGATGCGGATGGACGCGGAATGCATGACCGCGCCACCGGTACCATCGTTATTCGCTCCTAAGTCGCCCGGATTTTCCGGGCAAGAGAAAATCCCTGCCACACCTCATATGGTGCGGCAGGGATTCGCTTTAGGCGCCCTACTTATTTTTTTTGCGCTGCTGGGCGCGGCGCATGCGGCGATTCATGCCGGCCATGTTCTGCGCCTGGTGGGGCATTGGACCCTTGGGCATGCCCGGGGTGGTACCCGGCATGGAGTCCATGGCCTCGATGCGGCGGATGTTTTCGTAGGTTTCGTTCTTATTAAAGTTGCGCGGCAGCTTCATGACCTTATTGCGCAGCTTGGAAACGGGAACCTCGTCCTCGCCGTTGCCTACGAAGATCTCGTAGATGGGAACGCCGCCGGCGATCTTGTCTACGCGCTTCTTAAGCTGGTTGAGGGTAGGGCGCACGCGGTTCTTATTGCCCTCGCACACGAAGATGACGCCGGCATTGCCGATGACGCGGTGGATAAGATCCTGCTGGCGGGTGGCGGCCACGCCGGTTTTGACGGACCAGACGATGCCCACGGTATTGCGCAGCTGCTGCTCGAGTGCCCAGCCCGCAGCACCTGGCTGGTCTTCCACGCGCTTGTACATATCGCGCTCAAGGCGGCGGGTAAATAGGAACATTGCGAGCAGCGCGCCGATGCCCAAGCCCAGGATGAGCATGAACCACTGGCCGTTGAAAAGCGAGCCGATCAGGAAGAAGAGCAAGCCCATGCCCAGGAAGGCGCCCAGCATGATGGGGATAAGCGCCTTATCCTGCTTGCGCTGCATATTAAATGCTTGCCACATTTGGGACCAGGTTTGCTTACGCTGCTGGCGCTTGGCCGCGCGTTCTTGCTTCTTTGCAGCCTTTAGTGCTGCCTTGTCATCTTTCGCCATGGCTCCTACTTTAAAGGTCAATGGGCATGAATGTTAAAACGGCCCACGCGGAAAGCGCAGGCCGTTATGAAAACGTGTGGTTTAGCGGACGGTGGCCGCCGCCGAATTCGCATTAGCCGGAGCCTTGGCCATGCGGGTGGTCACGGGAGTCTCCTCCGATGGGCCGTATTTCTCCAGCAGGGTGGAGGCTTCTTGGGCGGTGGCACCCTGAGAGGTCTCCGCTAGGTGCTTGAGGTTATCCGGCAGCTCGAAGCCGCGCTTTTCCATAGCCTGCACGTAGAGGCGGCCGGCGCGATAAGAAGAGCGCACCAGCGGGCCGGACATGACGCCGCCGAAGCCGAGTTCCTTAGCCAGCTTGGAGTGGGCCACGAATTCCTCTGGGCGCACCCAGCGCTCAATCGGGTGGAAGCGCGGGCCGGGGCGCAGGTACTGGGTGATGGTGATGATATCGCAGCCAGCAGAGCGCAGGTCACGTAAAGCTTCCTCGACCTCTTCCTCGGTCTCGCCCATGCCCAAAATCAGGTTGGACTTGGTAATGAGGCCATAATCATGTGCCTGGCGGATGACGTCCAAGGAGCGCTCGTAGCGGAAGGCCGGGCGGATGCGCTTAAAGATGCGCGGCACGGTCTCCAGGTTGTGCGCGAAGACCTCCGGCTTGGCCTCGAAGACCTCCTCCAGCAGGTCTGGCTTGCCAGAGAAATCCGGGGTGAGGTTTTCCACGCCGGTGTGGGGGTTAAGCTCGTGAATCTTGCGCACGACCTCGGCGTAGAGCCATGCACCCTCATCGGGGAGATCATCGCGGGTAACACCGGTAATGGTGGTGTAGTTAAGGTCCATTTCCCGGATATTTTCGGCTACGCGGCGCGGTTCATCGCGGTCTAGTTCTTCCGGCTTGCCGGTGGCAATATCGCAGAAGTCGCAGCGGCGGGTGCACTTATCGCCACCGATGAGGAAGGTAGCCTCGCGGGATTCCCAGCACTCGTGGATATTCGGGCAACCTGCCTCCTGGCACACGGTGTGCAGGGAGGCCCCAGCCACGCGGGACTTCATGTCCTCATAGCCCGGGCCAGTGCGAACCTGGTTGCGGATCCAGCGTGGCTTTTGTTCGATGGGTGACTCCGCATTCTTCTTTTCAATGCGGAGCATCTTGCGTCCTTCAGGCTTAACAGTCACAAAAACTCACTTTATCGGTTGATGGTGGTGATGGCTAATAGCTCTTCTAGGTATAAGTCGCCGCGGTCACATCCTATTCCGCGCCAGCCCCAAACTAGGGTTCTTGCCGCGCTTGCCGACGCCTCTGTCTAGCCCTTTCATTCGCTAACTTCGTGGGATCAGGGGCTGAGCCAAAGGTGTGGTCGGCGACAATGAGGCGGCCCGAGAGGGCGTCATCAAGCGCCTGCAAAAGCGGTTGGGTGGCATCCTCGAGGCTGACCTGGCGTCCGAGCTCCAGCGATAGGGTGGTGACATCGGCGTCATCGATGCCACATGCCACGATGTGGTCGTAGTATTCCAGCGTATTGCAGCAGTTAAGCGCCAAACCGTGCATGGTCACCCCGCGAGTAATGCGGATTCCAAGAGCGGCAATCTTGCGGTCACGCTTCGGAGCGGAGGGATCCTTGGCTTCGGTAGTGGAAGGAACCCACACGCCCGAGCGGCCATCGATGCGCCCGGCGGTGGTTACCCCCATCTGGCGGACCGTCTGGATGGTGGCCTCCTCGAGGCGGCGGACATAGTCGACGACGTCGACGGGCTCGGCCAATTTGATAATGGGGTAGATGACCAGCTGGCCTTCGCCATGCCAGGTGATGCGCCCGCCACGGTCAACGGTGATAACGGGCAGGCCGTTATCTGGCATATCTTCCGGTTGGGTGCGCTTGCCGGCGGTATAGATATTGGGGTGTTCGACTACGAGCACCACATCGTCTTGTTCCCCCTTGGCGCGCGCGGCTGCTACCTCGGCCTGGTAGTCCCAGGCCTCCTGGTAGTCCATCCGGCCCAAGAAACGGACCTCTAGTGGTTTATCGGAGGCGCGGATAGAACGCTCGGCGGGGAAGAAAGGATCGCGTGGTGCAGTCATAGACTCAAAGTTTCCTCTGGTGCGGTGGGCAAAGCAAAGCGGGAGGGTGCGCGTGGCACACCCTCCCGCGTGGGGTCGAATTAATCTAGGCCGTTGGCGGATGCATAAGCTGCAGCATCCATGAGCTCGCCGGCCTCATCAACCTCAACCTCGAAAAGCCAGCCCTCGCCGAACGGGTCGTTGTTGATGACAGCGTAGTCATCGTGCACATCCTCGTTAACGGCCTTTACGGTGCCGGTGACAGGGGAGTAGAGGTCAGAGACGGACTTCGTGGATTCGACCTCGCCACAAGACTCGCCGGCGGTAACGGTATCGCCTACCTCCGGCAGTTCGGCGAAGACGACCTCACCGAGGCGGTCAGCAGCCACGGAAGTAATGCCGATGCGCACGGTAGCGCCAGCAACGGCATCGGCGGCAGCGTTGACCCACTCGTGGTCTTCGGAGTAGGAAAAATCTTGAGGAAGGTTAGCCATGGTGATGTGGTCCTTTCGGGCTGGTTGAAAAGATGCTTACTTGTCGCGCTTATAGAACGGCAACGCGGTTACTTCAAAAGGATAGCGCTTACCGCGAATCTCCACCTCCACAGCGGAGCCGGGCTCGAGGTTCGCGCCGGTATTCAGCAGCGCGATGGCCACTGGGTGTCCCAGAGTGGGGGAAGGCTGGCCGGAGGTGACCGTGCCTACCTTCTCATCGCCCACGAAAACCTCGGCACCGGCGCGGGCTGCGCGGCGCTGCTCGGAGGTGAGACCGGTGATCGCTACCTGCGGGCCTTCGGCGGCGCGTTGGCGGACGACCTCGGAGCCGACGAAATCGGCTTCCTTTTTGGCAAAGGCACGGGCCATGCCCGCCTCTACCGGGGTGATGTCGCGGGAGAGCTCGTTGCCGTAAAGAGGCATGCCGGCCTCGAGGCGTAGGGAATCGCGGGCGGCGAGGCCGCACGGCTTGAGGTCGTATTCTGTACCGGCCTTGAGCAGCTCTTCCCACAGCTGCGCGGCATCGGAGTTGTACACAATGAGCTCGAAGCCATCCTCACCGGTGTAGCCGGTGCGCGCGATGATGGCAAAGGTGCGCGCCACCTTACCCATGGTGGCGGCGTAATAGCCGAGGTTGTAGACCTCGTCCTGCTTATTGTCTTCCACCAACGGGACGAGGATTTCTGCGGCCTTAGGGCCCTGGACGGCGATCATGGCCACGTCACGGGACTCGTTCTTCAAGGTGACATCGAAGCTCTCGGCGCGCTTGTTGAGCTCGTCCCACACGGTATCGGCGTTGCCGGCATTCGGGACGACGAGGAATTTATCTTCCTCAAAGCGGTAGGTAATGAGGTCATCGATGATGCCGCCGTCCTCGGCGGTGATCATGGAGTACTTGGCCTTGCCCACCTTGAGGGGCTCAAAGTTGGAGATGAAGGCATAGGACAAGAACTTGCCGGCGTCGGCGCCGTTGACCCAGATTTCGCCCATATGAGACAGGTCAAATAGACCGGCGCTGTTGCGTACGGCGCGGTGCTCGTCTAGCTCGTTCTGGTACTTCAGCGGCATGTTCCATGGGCCGAAGGCCGTAAAGGTGGCGCCGAGTTTCTCGTGCTCGGCATTGAGTGGGGAGGTAAGAAGTTCGGTCATGTTTACTCCTCAGAATCGTCGATATCGAATGCTTCCGGCGGCGGGCAGCTGCAGACCAAGTTGCGATCACCATAGGCCTCGTCGATGCGGCGCACCGGCGGGAAGTACTTGTAGCTGTGGCGCAGGGATTTCACTGGCCAAGCGGCTTTTTCCCGGCTGAAGACAAAGTCCCACGTATCGGCGCTAACGGACTCCGCGGTAAACGGAGCATGGTGGATGACGGAGCCTTCGTAGGACACCTGGCCGTCGATGATTTCCTGGATCTCGGCGCGGATGGTGCGCATTGCCTCGATGAAACGATCCAGCTCGCCCAAGTCCTCGGACTCGGTGGGCTCCACCATGAGGGTGCCGGCCACCGGGAAAGCCAGGGTCGGGGCGTGGAAGCCAAAGTCTACGAGGCGCTTGGCGACGTCCGCGGCGGTGACCCCAGAGGCGTCGGTAAGCGCGCGCAGATCCAGGATGCATTCATGGGCCACCAAGCCAGCATTGCCGGTGTAGAGCACAGGGAAGGAATCTTCCAGGGACTTGGCCAGGTAATTTGCGCCCAAAATTGCGTGGGCGGAGGCTTGAGCAAGTCCCTGCGCGCCGCTCATAGCTAGGTATGCCCAGGAAATCGGCAGCACACCGGCCGAGCCGTACTTGGTACTGGTAATAGGCACGCCTTGCCCAACCGGGGTAGCAGTGGTTGCATCCAGCTGCGGATCCGCGGCATTGGTGGGCAGGAACGGGATAAGGTGCTCGGCCACTGCTACTGGACCCACGCCTGGGCCGCCACCGCCATGCGGAATGGTAAAGGTCTTGTGCAGGTTGAGGTGGGACACATCGCCGCCGAACTGCCCTGGGCGGGCCCAACCGGTCAGCGCGTTCATATTCGCACCGTCAATGTAGACCTGGCCGCCCACCGCGTGGACTTTATCGCAAACATCGCGAACCTCTGGGTCAAAGACCCCGTGGGTGGACGGGTAGGTCACCATGATGCCGGCGATGTGGTTGCCATGCTTGGCAATCTTTTCATCCAAATCCGCCAGATCAATAGAGCCGTCGTCCGCGGTCTTTACCACCACAACGCGCAGGTTAGCCAGCGTAGCCGAGGCCGCATTCGTGCCGTGTGCGGAAGCCGGGATGAGTACTACATCGCGCTCGTTATCGCCATTGGCTACGTGGTAGCGGCGGATGGCCAAAAGGCCGGCCAGCTCGCCCTGGGATCCGGCGTTGGGCTGGATGGAGACCTTGGCATAGCCGGTAATCTCGGCCAACCAACCTTCAATCTCCTCGACCAGTGCGCGCCAGCCAGTGGTTGTCTCTTCCGGGGCGTAGGGGTGGATGCCAGCAAATTCCGGCCAGGAAATCGGCTCCATGGCGGCGGTGGGGTTGAGCTTCATGGTGCAAGACCCCAGCGGGATCATGGTGCGGTCAAGTGCTAAGTCCTTATCAGCCAGCTTGCGCAGGTAGCGCAACATCTGGGTTTCGGAGTGGATGCGGTTGAATACCTCGTGCTGGAGCGGCTCCTGGCTGCGCTGCAGGCTCTTAGGCAGGTCGAAGTCAGCCTCAGTCGCCTCAGCGCCGAAGGCTTGGGCGAGCTTGGCGACGTCCTCCTTAGTCGCCGACTCACCGAAGGACACCGATACCTTGTCCTCACCGATCGCGCGCACGAGGTATCCCTCCTTCTGGAGGTTTTCCTTGATGCTGGTGGCATCCACGCCGGCGACGGTGACTGTATCGAAGAAGTCTTCAGATACCAGCTGCTTTCCGGCATCCTTGACGGATTGGGCGAAGCTGGAGGCAAGCCCATGCACGCGCTGTGCGATAGCCTTGAGGCCTTGCGGACCGTGGTAGACGGCGTACATGGAGGCGACATTAGCTAGCAACGCCTGCGCAGTACAGATATTAGAGGTGGCGCGCTCGCGGCGAATGTGCTGCTCGCGAGTCTGCAGTGCCAAGCGGTAGGCCGGGCGACCATCCGCGTCCTTAGAAACACCGACGATGCGGCCAGGCATCTGCCGCTTGAGTTTTTCTGTAACCGCCATATAAGCAGCGTGCGGGCCACCGAAGAAGAGCGGCACGCCGAAGCGCTGGGAGGAACCTAGTACAATATCGGCGCCCAGTGAGCCAGGGCCTTCCAAGAGAAGCAGGGAAAGCGGGTCGGTGACCACAGCGGCTAGCGCGCCGCGGGTATGCAGCTCTTCGATGAGGGAAGAGGGATCAAAAATGTCGCCCTCGGTGCCGGTGTAGGCAATGACGGCGCCAATGAGGTCCTCGCCTACGAGGCCTTCGCGCAGGTCGACGATTTCCACCTCGAGGTCAATCGCGCGGGCACGCTCCGCGGCGACGGTAAGCACCTGCGGGTGCAGGCGGGAATCGAGCACTACACGGCGGCCCTTCTTTACCGCACGGGACATAAGGCCCACGGCCTCAGCCGCGGCAGAAGCCTCATCCAAGAGAGAGGCATTCGCAATCGGTAGTCCAGTGAGGGATTCAATCATGGTCTGGAAATTCAGCAGCGCTTCCAGACGCCCCTGGGAAATCTCCGGCTGGTACGGCGTATAAGCGGTATACCAACCAGCATCTTCTAGCAGACCGCGGCGGATGACCGCTGGGGTGAGGGTATCTGAAAAGCCCTGACCATAGAAAGGCTTTAGCACAGTGTTCTGGTTGGCGTACTCCCGCAACGTAGCCTGTGCTTCATCCTCCGAGAGTGCCTCAGGAAGCTGAGGCAATTCTGCGGCGCGGATCTTGGAGGGAATGGCGGCATCGACCAGCGCGTCCACGCTGTCGTAGCCTACCTTCGCAAGCATGGTGGCCTGCTCCGTAGAATCCGGCCCTAGGTGGCGGGAGATGAATTCCATGTCAGTGAGACTCCTTAGTGGGGGACAATGGCTATAACCGCCCTAATTATATGTTTAATAATGGGTGAGCCGATCCCCCTTGAGAAACTTTTATGCACCGCATCACTGTCTAAGGTGGCTCCAAAGGCGCTCACCACGGGCTTAGGGGGAACGACCGCGAAAAGCCTCGAATAAAACGGGATGGATGGTTCGGCTAAAGGCGGATCTATCACCCCCACTTGGCACCCCAGACATGGCAAAAGCCTCCCAGCCCCGCGGTGGGGCTGGAAGGCTTTAAGCGGCGATAGAACCTTTAGACTTCGAGGTCTGCCTGGAAGTCCGCGGTCTGCAGGCGATCCTTGATGGTGGTGATGAAGCGGCCTGCGTCCGCACCGTCAACCACCTGGTGATCGTAGGTGAATGGCAGGTAGCACATCTGGCGGATGGCAATGGCATCCTGGCCGTTTTCGTTGACAACCACCGGACGCTTCTCAATGGCTGCGGTACCCAGAATGCCGGCCTGTGGCGGAACCAAGATCGGGGTATCGAGCATGGCGCCCTCGGAACCGATGTTGGTCACGGTGAAGGTAGCACCGGTCAGATCGTTCGGCTTCAGCTTGTTATTGCGGGCCTTATCAGCCAGCTCCGCAATCTGCTGCGCGATCTGCGGCAGGGTCATGTCCTGTGCCTTGTGGATGACCGGGGTGAGCAGACCCTTCGGAGTATCAACAGCGATAGCGATGTTGACGTCCGCGTGGTAGGTCATCTCCTTGGTTTCTGGGTTATAAGACGCATTGACGTTCGGGTGGGAGACTAGGGCCTCAGCGGTAGCCTTCACGATGAATGGCAGGAAGGACAGGTTGGCACCGTGCTTGTCGATGAATGCCTGCTTGTTCTTCTTGCGCATATCCCAGATGGCAGTCATGTCGACTTCCTGCACGTGGGTAAGCTGTGCGGAAATCTGCAGCGCCTCTACCATCTTGGAAGCGGTGATTTCGCGAATGCGGTTAACCTTCTGGGTGGTGCCGATAAGCTCCTGCTTGGCCGGATCCACAGACTTGGTGGACCAACGAGCGCGTGGGGAGTTATCGGATTGCGCACCGGACTTGGCAGGTGCGTCTCCCTCGCCAGCGGCAGCAAGCACGTCCTGCTTGCGGATACGGCCACCGACGCCGGTGCCCTCAACGTTGTTGAGGTCTACGCCGTGCTTGTCAGCCAGCTTGCGTACCAGTGGGGTGACATAAGGAACGTTGTCGCCGTTGTTGACCTTCGCGGAGGTATTGAGAGAAGAATCCTGCTGGGTTTCCTTCTTGTCCTCTGCCTTTGGCTCCGGCTTCTTATCTTCCTCTGCCTTTGGCTCTTCCTTCTTTTCCTCTTCCTTCTTTTCTTCGGCCTGGGGTTCTGGCTTGGAGTCGGAGGAGGATGCGGTGGCGTTTTCGTCGCCGATGCGGGCGATGACTGCGCCTACCTCGATGGTGTCATCTTCGTCGGCGAGGATTTCTACCAGGGTGCCTGCTACTGGGGATGGAATTTCGGTGTCGACCTTGTCGGTGGAGACCTCGAGCAGTGGCTCGTCTACTTCGACGGTGTCGCCGACGGACTTGAGCCACTGGGTGATGGTGCCTTCGGTGACGGACTCGCCAAGTTCTGGCATTTCCACGTCGGATGCGTCGCCGGAGCCGCCGTTAGAAGAGTCAGCCTTTGGCTCTACCTGAGCTTCTTCTGCTTCTTCCTCGTCCTTGTCAGCGGAGGAGTCGTTGGATGCGGAGCCTGCCTCATCCTCGTCACCGATGATGGCAATGACCTCGCCAACCTCGATGGTGTCATCCTCGTCAGCCTTAATTTCAATAATGGTGCCGGCTACGGGGGAGGGGATTTCGGTGTCGACCTTGTCGGTGGAGACCTCGAGCAAAGGCTCGTCTACTTCGACGGTGTCGCCGACGGACTTGAGCCACTGCGTGATGGTGCCTTCGGTTACGGATTCGCCCAGCTCGGGCATCTCAACGGAGTTCGCCATGAGTTATAAGACTCCTCGAAAGTTGGAAGTGTTCTATCGCTACCCGACAATCTTACAGCGTGATGCTCACCCTCGTGCAGATGTGGGGTTAGTAACTACCCTCCTTCCGGGTAAGCTAGGGAATTATGTTCAACCCCTTCCGCCGCAACAAGTCCAGATCGTCACTGCGACCACCCCGCGGACCGGGGGAGACCATCCGCCCAGAAGACGCGCAGGATTTGCAACAGTGGGCCGCCGGAAGAATGTATGTAGAGGCCTTTGTGGAGCCGGAAACAGTGGTCAACGAGATGTCGGTTGTCGTTGTCGATGAAAACGGCGAGTTCATCCGCCGTCGCATCGGCGGGCCAAAGGGTATCGACGCGGTGGCCGCATTATTGAGCTGCGATATTTATGACGTGGAAGAAACCGGCTACCCGCAGCGCATGCGTGAACGCCTGGAGCGAAACCGCATTCTGCGTAAAAGGGAAGAACAAAGAAAACGCCGCGCCCGGTTCGAGCGCGGCGAGAACCCCTATACGGGGACTGAATTAAGCTAGATCGCTCTCTTCACGTAGGTAGACCTGGGAGCCGCGGCGGCGGAATTCGGCAGACTTTTCTTGCATGCCTTTCTCCGGTGCAGTGCCGTCGACGGCCTCGCGGACTTGCTCACCTAGCGTTGGCATGCCTAGCTCGGCCATCTGCCCGCCAAACATATCCCGAATGTCTTGGCTGATGCGCATAGAGCAGAACTTGGGGCCACACATGGAACAAAAGTGGGCGGTCTTTGCTGGCTCGGCAGGCAAGGTTTCGTCATGGTAAGCCTGCGCGGTTTCCGGATCGAGGGAAAGCGCAAACTGATCATTCCAGCGGAATTCAAAGCGGGCCTTGCTCATCGCGTCATCCCAGGCACGGGCGCCAGGGTGACCTTTGGCCACGTCCGCGGAGTGCGCGGCAATCTTATAGGTAATGACACCAGTTTTTACGTCATCTCGGTTGGGTAGGCCCAAGTGCTCTTTCGGGGTCACGTAGCACAGCATCGCCGTGCCACCCATAGCGATATGGGCGGCGCCGATGGCAGAAGTGATGTGGTCATAGCCGGGAGCGATATCGGTAACTAGCGGGCCGAGAGTATAAAAGGGCGCGTCAGAGGCCCAATCTTGCTCGAGCTCGTTATTTTCTTGAATCATGTTGAGCGGGACATGGCCAGGGCCTTCCACCATGACTTGGACGTCATACTCCCAAGCCCGGCGGGTAAGTTCGCCAATCGTCTTAAGCTCAGCGAACTGGGCTGCGTCGTTCGCATCGGCTAGGCTGCCGGGACGCAGGCCGTCGCCAAGCGAAAATGCAACATCGTATTGCGCAAAAATCTCGCATAACTCATCAAAGTGCTCGTAAAGGAAAGATTCTTTGTGGTGGGCCAAGCACCAGCCCGCCATAATCGAGCCGCCGCGGCTTACAATGCCAGTCACGCGATTGCTAGCTAGAGGCACATAGGCCAAAAGCACACCAGCGTGAATCGTCATATAGTCCACGCCCTGCTCGCATTGCTCGATGACGGTATCACGGAAGATCTCCCACGTGAGGTCCTCCGCTACGCCATTGACCTTTTCCAATGCTTGGTAAATCGGAACGGTGCCGATGGGAACCGGGGAGTTGCGCAAGATCCACTCGCGAGTGGTGTGGATATCGTCACCCGTAGACAAGTCCATGACGGTATCCGCACCCCATTGGGTAGCCCAGCGCAGTTTGGATACTTCCTCATCGATGGAGGAGGTTACCGCTGAGTTGCCGATATTGGCGTTAATCTTGGTAAGGAATTTGCGGCCAATGATCATAGGCTCGGACTCGGGGTGGTTGACATTATTGGGAATAATCGCGCGGCCGCGAGCGACCTCCTGACGTACGAATTCCGCATCGCAATGCTCGCGCAGAGCTACAAATTCCATTTCTCGGGTAATAATTCCCTGGCGGGCATAATGCATCTGCGTAACGCGTTGGCCTGCCTTCGCCTTAAGCGGCAGGCGCTTAGAGCCCTTCCATTCTTGGGAGGCAGCACCGCGGCGCTGTGCACCGCGGCGCTGTGCGGCGCGGCCGTCGTCAGCGAGCTCTCGGTTGCGGCCTTGGTATTCTTCGGTATCCGCGCGTTTTGAATCCACTCGGTGCGTAATGCCGGAAGCCCCTGCTCCGGTGCGCATTCGGGACCACGCGTGCGGTAAACGCGGAAGGGCTCGTTAGGGGCATGAGGGGAATCGTCCAAGTGGATTTCGGTCTCTGGGACCTCTAAGCCGTTGTGTCGAATGGGGGGAATAGGAATGCTTGGGGTGGTTTTCTGGGGCAGCCGTCATGGCAGGCTCTCCTCTCTTCCTTCGTAGGTATTAACCAAACAGGTTCGAACGGTAGATGCGCAGCTGTAGCGCACTCTCAGCCCGTGCTCGGGCACCCGTGGGGACGCAGATCACCGTATAACAAACGCTTCACCCAGCGCAGGGTTTTCTGCATGTGGTCTAGGCCTAGCGATGCGTGGTGGGAGGGTGAAGGAATGTGGTTGCTAGGTCAACAGGAAACTTTCAGGATCTTTCCACCCGTATCCAATATCGGTAACCCATACTAAATTCATGCGTTTGAGAGAGCGCATGCGAGAGAGATAGAGAGAACCCCTCATGTTTCCAGAGGGCGGCTGTTTTAGCCGATACATGGAAACACCTTGTAGAGAGACGCCTGCGGCCCTCGGACCACTTTCGGTTCGAGGGCCGCAGGCGTTTTCTTTTGCCTAGCAGATCGTGGCGCCGGCAGCGGCTAACTCTTGCAACGCCACCTCACCGCGAGATTCATTTACCGGGGAGCAATAGTCACGCAGAACGCGGACGGTGAACCCCTCCTGTAGGGCATCAGTAGCGGTGGCACGAACACAATGATCGGTGGCAATGCCCACGATGTCTACGGCATCGATGTGGTGCTCGCGCAACCAGTCAGCAAGCAGGGTGCCGTTAGCAGCACCCTCAAATCCGGAATAGGCGGCGGTGTATTCGCCCTTGCGGAAGTAGGCTTGGGCCGGCCCGATAGCCTCATGCATGGCCGCGCCGTGGGACTCGGCTACACAGTGTACGGGCCAGGAATCAACAAAATCCGGACTCTGCGAAAAGTGAGAGCCCGGATCTATATGCCAATCCTGCGTGGCTACGACGGTGTCATAATCCTGTTGCAGAGTCGCGATTTTGGCGGCGACTTCATTGCCTCGTTCGGTGCCTAAGGCACCGCCGGGGCAAAAGTCATATTGAACGTCAACGATAATCAGAGCAGGCTTCATGCCTTTAGGAGTTTAATCGCATAAAGCCTGCTGTGGTGCTACTTTAATTCAGCAATTTCGCGCAGGGCTGCTACCACCGTGCGGGTGGGCACGCCGGTGCCCATCTTTGGGGTGTATCCATAAGCGCCAGTGGTGTTGAAGGAAGGGCCGGCCACATCGATATGGGCCCATTCGATTCCTTCACCCACAAAGTGTTGGAGGTAGGTGCCGGCATATTCCATGCCGCCCTCACGCTTAGCGTTGATATTACGGATATCGGCGCTGGCGGATTTTACCGATTCCTCGTGTTCCTCCAGTAGCGGCATGGCCCAAGCCTTCTCGCCCACCTCGCGGCCGACTTCGGCCATGCGGTCACGGAATTCCTCGGAACCCATAACGCCGGCGGTCCGCTCACCTAGAGCAACCATCTGGGCGCCGGTGAGAGTAGCCGTTTCAATGAGGTAGTCAGGGTTGTCCTCGCTGGCGCGCGCAATGGCATCAGCAAGCACGAGGCGACCTTCCGCATCGGTGTTGAGCACCTCGGAGGTAATGCCGCCGTAGTGGGTGATGACGTCACCTGGGCGGGTGGCATCGCTGCCTGGCATGTTTTCTGCCAGTGGCAGGGTAGCGGTGATACCCACCTTGAGGTTCAGCTTTGCCGCAGCGATGATGGCAGCGGCCATTGCGGCGGAACCGCCCATATCGGAAATCATGTCCCACATCTTGGCGCCTGGCTTCAAGGAAATGCCGCCGGTATCAAAGGTAATGCCCTTGCCCACCAGCGCGACGTGGCGCTTGGCCTTCTTCGGGCGCCAGCTCAAGCGGACCAAACGCGGCGGACGTGCAGAGCCACGGCCGACCGCCAGGATGCCGCCAAAGCCCTGCTTTTCTAGGGCCTTTTCATCCAAGACCTCTACCTCAAGGCCCGCCTCTGCTGCTTGGGCGGAAAGGAAAGCGGCGTAGCTTTCTGGGTAGAGCAGGTTGGATGGAGAATTGACCAGATCGCGGGCGAGAAGAACGGATTCAGCGGTAATCTTCGCGTTTTCAAATTCCTCTTGAGCTGACTTCTCGGCCACTACGGTAAAGGTGGTGGGCACCGTAGATGGCTCGCTGCGTAGGCCGGAGTACTTATAGCCGCCGAGGATGAGGCCTTCTACCACTGGGGCGATGCCAAAATCGCCCAGAGAGGTAGCTACCTGCTCAATCTTGTTAATGGAGCGGGCGGCCTGGCCTGCAGCGCGGCGCAGCGTTTCATCGTCTACTTCTTCTGCTTCGCCCAATCCCACGGCGATGATGGAGGCTACGCCAGCCTTAGCTGGAGCCGGTACGCGCGTGACCTCGCCGGCCGTGCCGGAAGCCCCTACGGCCACCAGTGCCTCATAGGTGGAGCGAAGTGCGGCAGCCCCTAGCAATTCGGTACCCGGCAGTTCTAGCCCGCCTTCGCCCTGGAACGCAGCGATTAGTAGCGCGTCCGCCTTCTTAGGAGCCTTCTTCCCCAGCTTTAGCTTGGGAAAGTGACCGCGTGCGGGCAATTCGTTTTGTGCCATAGTGTCCTCCTTTATAAAAAGGCTTATCAATCTTCCCTCTACTGTACCGCGCAGCGGTGAACTTATTCCTGCCTCGCTATAGATAAAGGGGTAGATTGTGGGCATGCTTGATTACACGATTACTCGGACCGATAATCCCACGTCTGCGGAGGAATTGAGTGAAGTCCTCGCCAACCCCGGCTTTGGCAAGCACTTTACGGACCACATGGTCACCATTGATTGGACCGAAGAAAAGGGCTGGCACGATGCTCAGGTAAGACCGTACGGGCCGATGACAATGGAACCGGCAAGCAACGTATTCCACTACGGGCAGGCAATCTTTGAAGGCATCAAGGCCTATCGTCAGCCCGATGATTCCATTGCCACCTTCCGTCCCGACCATAATGCCCAGCGGTTTATCAACTCTGCTGAACGCTTGGCTATGCCGGAGCTGCCGCAGGAGGAGTTTATTGAGTCTTTGCGCCAGTTGGTGGAAGTAGATAAGGACTGGGTACCGGAAGCCGGTGGAGAAGCGGCGTTGTATCTGCGTCCCTTTATGATCTCCACCGAGGTTTCCTTGGGGGTTCACCCGGCCAAGTCCTACCGCTACGTGCTTA
Source organism: Corynebacterium sp. LaCa54 (assembly GCF_046717495.1). Taxonomy (NCBI): domain Bacteria; kingdom Bacillati; phylum Actinomycetota; class Actinomycetes; order Mycobacteriales; family Corynebacteriaceae; genus Corynebacterium; species Corynebacterium sp. LaCa54. The sequence goes on along the minus strand of NZ_CP177115.1, from coordinate 1,658,274 downwards.
TAGCCTCCCCAGCGGGTTCCTACTTCAGTGGTGGCATCAAACCGGTATCCGTCTGGCTGTCCACCGACTACGTGCGCGCAGCGCCCGGCGGCACCGGCGCGGCCAAGTTTGCGGGCAACTATGCGGGCTCGCTATTGGCCCAAGCTCAGGCGGATGAAAAGGGCTGTGACCAGGTGGTCTGGTTGGACGCTATTGAACGCCGCTACATCGAAGAAATGGGCGGAATGAACCTCATGTTTGTCTATGGCTCCGGCGAGAATGTGGAGATTGTTACGCCAGAACTATCCGGTTCCTTGTTGCCGGGCATCACGCGCGAATCTCTTCTGCAAGTTGCCCAAGACCTGGGCTACAAGGTCACCGAACGCCGCATTACGGCCGAGGAATGGCAGCGCGATGCAGAATCCGGCGCAATGTCGGAGGCCTTTGCCTGCGGTACTGCCGCGGTTATCACCCCGGTGGGCCACGTGCTGGGCGATTCCGCCGATTTCCAGGTCAATGGCAATGAAGCAGGCGAGATCACCATGACCTTGCGCGAGCACCTAACCGGAATTCAGCGCGGTGCCGTGGAAGATACCCATGGCTGGCTGCATACCCTGGTGAAATAGGCCGCGGCTTAGGCGTCTGCGGCGATCTCGACTCCGGTAAGTAGCATCGGCAGCGCCGCTAGGGCGCCGAGGGTGGGCTCCGGCTCCATTGCCAGTTGGTGCAGTGGCTGGAGGCCCAGTTTTCTTAGCGCCAACTCATGGGCAGGGGCGGTGGAAAGGGTAGTGGCAAAGAGCCACTCTTTCACCCCAGGGTTATCGCGCTCGGCAAGGAGCGCCGCGGTTGCGGTTAAGGGGGCATCGATAAGGAGGGGCGTGCGACGCTCCGCGGCTCGGGTAATGAGCCCCACCGCAGCGGCCAGCACCGCAGACTGGCAGGAGGCTACGAGCTCCATGCCCTCGAGGTTGCGGGCGCGGAACATAGCATCTCGAATGGCAGAGACCTCTCGCTTCCAGTCTTCCACGCTGGGCTGCTTGCCGACGATCACTACCGGCTCCGTCTGCGTCATCGTCGCCATGACCACGGCGGGGACGCGGGCGCTTTCCACGCCGCCGGGAATCAGTAGGTCCGCACCGGCATCAATTTCCGCATCTGCGGTAGCGGCTCCCAAGTCATATGCCTGGGATAGATCCGTCACCGTGACTACATTCAGTCCGGCCCCGGCCCGACGCGCAGCGGTCTCGGGAGCCGGTAGCTGGGGCTCCTGCTCAGCAAAGACGATGGCTCGTATACGCTGCGGCTCCTGAGCGGGGGCGCTGCCTTGGCAGGCGGCTAGCCATTGGGCGGCTTCGGTCAGGCGCCCATAAGGCGCGAGCTGTGCGTCGTGTGCGGTACGTGCCTGAGAATCGGGCTGCGGAATGGCCATGAGCACATCTCCCTAAACGTCAGCACCGAGCTCCACGCGGGGGCGCGGAATGCGCCACTTGCGCGGCTGGCTGGCGCGGGAATATGCATAAAAGCCCAGGCTAAAGCCGGCTTCAGTGGTGCCAGGGAACTTGGTACGCACGGCATTATTGCAGCGGCGGGCCAAGATGATGCCCTCGATGGCAAAGATAATGAGGATAACCATCGCCACCGCGTTAATGACTGTCGCGATGCTTGGTACCGCGTAAGTCAAGAACACGACCACGATGAGAACTAGGGCCATTGGCATAACCCAATTGCTCAAGCTGCGGCGCGCATCTACCCAATCGCGCACATAGGCGCGTTCTGCGCCCTGATCGCGAGCGGGAAGGAAACGCGGATCACCGTCAGCCATGCGGGCCTGCTGCTCACGGTTGGCCTGCTGGCGCTCTTGGCGCTCCTTTTTCTTATATTCCTTCCACTCGTCCTTGCTCATGGACTTCTTCATGTCCTTGCGGTGCTGGTAACGCTGTGCTTCGGACATGCCATGGGGATCGCGCTTTACGCCGCGCGCGATCTCTTGTTCGGAGCGCTTTGGCGTAGGACGACCCTTCGGTGGGGTATAGCCCTTGCGCTGGGGCTCTTTCTGAATTTCTTCCTGCGCCTTGTCCTGCGCAGGCGGGCTCAGTGGAGGTCTTGTCATCTTTTTGCCACGGGAGTTTCACGCTCCTCACACTACAAGGTTTAGGCGCGAATAGGGGAATAGGCCCGGCCCAGTAGATGTTGTAGCAGTGGGCTACCTTTTCCCACCTGAAAGAAGCGGGTAGGGTAGTGGCAACGAAACCAATACTTATTGAGGAGAAGTGATGACCGCTCCAGCTTCCGCAACCGGCGTCATTCTGACTGAAGCAGCAGCCGCTAAGGCAAAGGCGCTGCTTGATCAGGAAGGCCGCGACGATCTCTCCCTACGCATTGCCGTTCAGCCTGGTGGCTGCGCTGGCCTGCGCTACCAGCTTTACTTTGATGATCGCACCTTGGATGGTGACAAGGTCGACCAGGTAGGCGGCGTAAACCTCGTCGTGGACAAGATGTCCGTTCCTTACCTGACCGGTGCCAAGATTGACTTCGCTGACACCATCGAGTCCCAGGGTTTTACCATCGATAACCCGAATGCCACCGGTTCTTGCGCCTGTGGCGATTCCTTCAACTAAAAAGAAGGACAGCAAAGAGGGTGGGTGCCGATGGCACCCACCCTCTTGTGTATGTGTGGAAGGCTCTTAGAGCTTGACTGGATAGTCGCGCTGCTCGATCTGCGGATCGATGCGCTTTTCCACAAAGATGCCGTGCCAAATCATAAAGGACAGTACGGTCCACAAACGGCGGGAGTGGTCGGAGACGCCGTCGCGGTGCTCCTTGAGCATCTCGAGAACTTCCTTCTTATTGAAGATGTCCTCGGTCTGGGATTCGTTGATGGTGTCTTGGGCCCAGCCGTAGAGCTCGTCGCCGGCCAACCAGTGGCGCATCGGCACGGGGAAGCCCAGCTTCTTGCGGTGCAGAACGTGGGCCGGAACGATCTGCTCCATTGCCTTGCGCAGTGCGTACTTGGTGGTGCCGTGGGAAATCTTCAGGTCATAAGGGATGGACTCGGCCACCTTGAAGACTTCCTTGTCCAAGAAGGGCACGCGAAGCTCAAGCGAGTTGGCCATATTGATCTTATCGGCCTTGACCAAGATGTCACCGCGCATCCAGGTAAAGAGGTCTAGGTGCTGCATGCGTGCGACCGGGTCAAAGCCCTCGGACTGCGCGTAGATGGGCGCAGTTACCTCGCGGTGGTCCCATTCGCGCTTCGCCCACGGAATAACCCGCTGCATCTGCTCAAAATTGAAGGAACGAGCGTTGCCATAGTAGCGCTCTTCCATGGTCATCGAGCCACGGTTGAGCAAAGACTTGCCCTTCATACCTTCTGGCAGCACCTGGGAGAGCTTGCCCAACCCGCGGCGCAGTGGGGAAGGGATCTTCTCAAAGGGCGCGAGGGACAGTGGCTCCTTATAGATGGTGTAACCGCCAAAGAGTTCGTCCGCGCCCTCACCGGAAAGAACAACCTTGACGTGCTTGCGGGCTTCTTGGGCCACGAAATAGAGCGGAACCAGCGAAGGGTCAGCTACCGGATTGTCCAGATACCACATGATCTTCGGGATGGACTCGGCATACTCCTCCGGGGAGACAATCTTGACGATGTGCTCTACGCCAATAGCTTCCGCGGACTCTGCCGCGACATCGACCTCAGAGTAGCCCTCGCGCTCGAAGCCGGTGGTGAAAGTCAGCAGATCAGGGTTGTGGCGCTTAGCCAGGGTGGCAATAGCTGTGGAGTCAATGCCGCCCGACAAGAAGGAGCCTACGGTGACGTCGGCGCGCATGTGCTTAGCTACGGAATCCTCCAGCGCCTCCGCAATCCGGTTAAAGAGTTGCTGCTCTTCACCTTGCTTTACCTGTTGAACAGGGAAGCGGGGCTTGAAGTAGCGCTCGAGGACAACCTCTTCGCCTGGACGAAGGGTAACAGTGCAGCCGGATTCCACGCGGCGGATATTCGCGTGGAGGGACTCCGGCTCCGGGACGTATTGCAGGTCGACGTAATGCTCAATGGCGCGGCGGTCAAGGTTGAGCTCTAGACCGATCTCGTCTGCCATTTCCAGAATGCACTTCATCTCGGAGGCAAAGACAGTGCCAGCGTCGGTGGTGGCGTAGTACAGCGGCTTGATGCCGAATTGGTCGCGGGCAGCAAACATCGTCTTAGTGTGGGTGTCCCAGATGACGATGCCGAACATGCCGCGCAGGTGGTTGACCACGTCCTTGCCCCAGTGGTGGTATCCCACCACGATAGGCTCACCATCGCCTTCGGTATGGAAGGTATAGCCGAGGCCCTTGAGCTCTTCCCGTAGTTCTACGTAGTTGTAGATTTCGCCGTTGAAGGTCATGGCGTAGCGGTCGGGCTGATCCTCCGGGCCCCAGCGAAGGGGCTGGTGGGAGTGTTCTAGGTCAATGATGGACAGGCGATTGAAGCCAAAGGCAGCATCGCCGTCGTGCCAGGTGCCTGCCGCATCTGGGCCGCGGTGGCGCATGCAAGGCAGGGAACGTTCTAGCGCGTCAACGTACTTATCTACGTCGCCCGTGGTGGCGAGCATGCCAAGAAGTCCGCACATGTAAAGATTGCTCCTTAATATAAGCGTCTATTGCTAGTCACCCACTTTACGGCTCGAGAGGTGCAAACTAGAACACGCCACGGCTTAAGGAAAGCTGTTGGCTGCCTTGGAAATAGCTTCCCCGATAGGGTGCGAACTTTCGGTTGATGTATCCCCGGGCAAGCTGTGAATTGACACACATGGCCGTGTTGGAACCTTAGGGTCCGGTTGGAACATTGTGCAGGTGGGGCGGTAACCTACAAGAAGGAGAATATGAAATGAGTGCACTAGGTGCCCTTTTATGCCTTTAAATAGGCTGGGAATCTGGCAATTTTCCTCTATTCTGATTGGGTAAGAGTGCTCTGTGAGTATTCGAGAAGTTTTGTGTGGACAGAAAGGCAGAACACACGTGGGACAGCGTAATAAGCGCACCTTTGCCCGCAAGGCGGGCGTAGCTGGCGCACTTGCCCTGGGTGGACTCGCTCTGGCAGGTTGTGACGTTCAGGCGCCAACTGCTGTAGAGAACCTCCTAGGATTCGGTTGGCCAAAGGGTATTACCCCTGAGGCAGAGGCCATGTACAACTTCTGGATTTGGGTCTGGGTTGCTGCATGGATCGTTGGTTTTATTATGTGGGGCCTATTCCTCACCGCTATCTTCCGCTGGAGCGCGAAGAAGGCGAAGAAGGATGGCAAGGGCGAGTTCCCGCGCCAGATTCAGTACAACGTACCGCTTGAGATGGTTCTGACCATCGTTCCGATCCTCATTATCATGGGCCTGTTCTTCTTTACCGTTCAGACCCAGCAGAAAGTTACCGCCTTGGATAAGGATCCGAAGGTCGTCGTCGACGTCACCGCTTTCCAGTGGAACTGGAAGTTCGGTTACGCGGAGAACCACGTTAACGGTGAGAACTATGACGGTGCTGATAAGGAACGTCAGGCCGAGGCAGAAAAGTCTGCTCACGACCCAGAGGGTATCGATAACCCGAACCCAATCCACGGCAAGTCCATGGGCGACCTTTCCTACCTGAACTACAACAAGATTGAGACCGTCGGTACTACCGAAGAGGTTCCGGTTCTGGTTCTTCCTTCCGATACCGCGATTGAATTCCGTCTCGCTTCTGGCGACGTATCCCACGCATTCTGGGTACCGGAGTTCCTATTTAAGCGCGACGTCTACGCACACCCAGAGGCAAACGCTCAGGAGCGTAGCTTCCAGGTGGAAAAGATTGAGAAGCAGGGCGCATTCGTTGGTCGCTGTGCCGAGATGTGCGGTACCTACCACTCGATGATGAACTTCGAAATTCGCGTTGTATCCCCAGAGGACTTCAACAAGTACATGAAGTTCCGCGAGAACAATCCGGAAGCTACCAACGCCGAGGCTCTCAAGGAAATCGGTCAGGACCCATACGCGGTTACCACCCACCCGTTCTCCGGCGAGCGTGATACCGCTAATGGTGACAACTTCGTCAACACGGCGGCATAAGAGATAAGGACACAACACAATGCGTGCAACATCGAAAGTCTTTTACTCAATCGCGACCTACCTTCTTGTCTCGCTGATTGTCTACATCTTCGGCGTTACCTTCGTTAAGGACGACGGCTACCTGTATGGTGCCGAGTGGGTTGGCATCGTGGGTATGTTCCTTGCCTTCCTGCTGTGCATGATGCTCGGTGCTTACCTGCACTTCACCGATAACCGCAGCGACGTCCTGCCAGAGGATTGGGAAGAGGCAGAGACCGAGGACGCGGCTGGCATCCTAGGCTTCTTCTCTCCAGGCTCCATCTGGCCGCTGGCTATGACCGGTGCTATCGCCCTCCTTGGCCTGGGTATCATCTTCCTCTACTTCTGGTTGATCGCTCTCGGCGCTGTCTGCCTCATCGCGGCATGCACCGGTCTTTCCCTGCAGTACGGTCTGCCAAAGGAAAAGCACTAGTTCTTCACTCTGAAGAAATCCCCGCCTAAAACTTCTCCGCCCTCCTAGCTTTGGAAGCTAGGAGGGCTTTGGCGATCGGTAGTCGGATGTTCCGCGAAAAAGTTCCCTAGATTCCAAAAAACTTTTCTGTGGTGGGGTAGTGGCTGGATATCTAGCAAGACTGCTACCTGACTGTCTACGTCATTCGGGCACGTAGAGGCGACTTTTCGCGGGGGTCGACCGAAAGTTGTAGACCTGCGGGTTTGGGGTAATGAGTGGGTGTGATTTATCTCTCCAGAAAGTATCAATCTCGCGTACTTGTTAATGCATCTACAGGTCAGAATTACTGAGGTGGGGGCGCTCGGGAATTTCTAAGCGTGGGGCGTCGTGTGTTGTCACCTGCATCGATGGGGCGTCGTAAAGCAGAGGAAAAAGTTCCCGGCGGAAAAAATAAAAATATCGCAGGGAACTGGCTGAACGTCTGCTGGCTAAAGCATCAAAAATGAATAGTGATAACGGGGGGAATCGAGGTGACTTTGCCGCCCAGAACAGCCATAATGGCCTCTGTGACGAGCGTAGTTTCTAACCAAGGTATGACAGCACCACGTGCTGCCTCACTGAACCGACCAAATATGGTCAGTGTGGGCACCATCGTGTTCCTGTCTCAGGAATTGATGTTCTTTGCCGGACTGTTCGCGATGTGGTTCACCTCGCGAGCAAACGGTCAAGAAGGCGACTGGGCGGAGCACACCGCCCATATCAACCTGCCCATGGGTTTCCTCATTACGGCAGTGCTGATTACTTCTTCTGTGACCTCTCAGTTCGGCGTGTTTGCCGCAGAAAGGGGTGACGTTTACAAGCTTCGACTCTGGTACACCGTGACGCTGGTACTGGGCGTTGTGTTCCTGTGCATCATGGCATTCGAGTGGACCGAGTTGATTCACGCAGGTGTGACTGTGCAGTCCAGCGTCTTCGGTTCGGTGTTCTACATCATCACCGGCTTCCACGCTGCGCACGTGACCGCAGGTCTGATTTCTTTTGCAATCATCCTGGCGCGCGTTGCTAAGTCCAAGTTCACGCCGGCGCAGGCGACCGCCGCAATGGCAGTGTCTTACTACTGGCACTTCGTTGACGTTGTGTGGATCGGCGTCTTCACCGTTATTTACTTGGTCCAGTAGAACTGGCCACTATCCCCAAACAGTCCTCCCGTGTTCGAGTTATCTAAAGGAAAATGATGGATAACAATTCGCAGTCCGTGGCAGTGGAGCAGACCACTGCGGCGGCTAAGAAGACCCGCCGTCGCCGCAAGGCGAAGCGCACCATTGCCGGTGGCTTCGCTTTGGCGATTGGCCTGTCCGGTGCGGGCGTCTTGGCTTCTGCCTTGACCCCAGACGCACAGGTCGCCACGGCGGAAAAAGATGACCAAGCCCTCGTTCAGGAGGGCAAGGACATCTATGACACCGCTTGTATCACTTGCCACGGTGCCAATCTGCAGGGCATCGAAGGCCGCGGTCCCTCCCTCGTTGGCATCGGCGCTGGTTCTGTGTACTTCCAAGTACACTCTGGCCGTATGCCGATGATGTCTAACGATGCGCAGGCAGAGCGCAAGGCTCCGCGTTACACCGAGCAGCAGACTCTGGCATTGGCTGCATACGTAGCAGCCAATGGTGGCGGCGCAGACATCGTTTACAACGATGACGGAAGCGTTGCCCAGGAATCCCTGCGTGGTGCTAACTACAATGGCGAAATCCAAGCAGAAGACGTAGCGAAGGGCTCTGAGCTCTTCCGCATGAACTGTGCATCTTGCCACAACTTCACCGGCCAGGGTGGCGCGCTGTCCTCCGGTAAGTTCGCTCCTGAGCTTGCCCCGGCAAGCGAGCAGGAGATTTACCAGGCAATGCTGACCGGCCCGCAGAACATGCCTAAGTTCTCCGACCGCCAGCTGACTGCAGACGAGAAGAAGGACATCATTGCCTACCTCAAGTCTGCAAAGGAAACTCCTTCCCCAGCAGGTTGGGACCTTGGTAGCCTCGGCCCCGTAGCGGAAGGCCTGGCAATGTGGATTATCGGCATTAGCGCCCTGTGCGCCGCCGCTATGTGGATTGGATCGCGCTCATGAGCAATGTAAAGAAGAATTACACTAATGCTGAGCTCGATAAGATGAGCAACGATGAACTCGCTGCTCTAGGTACCGAGCTCGATGATGTCACCGTCGCGTTCCGCAAGGAGCGCTTCCCGGTTGAAGGCGACCCGGCTGAAAAGCGTGCGGGCCGCAACGTCGCCATCTGGCTTTTCCTGTCTGTCATCGGCGGGCTGGGATTCCTCGGCGTTTACCTGTTCTGGCCGTGGCAGTACAAGCAGCTAGGGGAGGAGGGCCACATTTGGCACACCCTCTACACTCCTTTGCTGGGTATTACCGCCGCACTCGCAATTTGTGCGTTGGGTATCGCCATTGTTCAGTACGTTAAGAAGATCCTCCCAGAGGAGATTTCCGTACAGCGTCGCCATGACGGTCCTTCCGAAGAGGTTGACCGTCGTACCTTGACCGCGTTGCTGAATGATTCTTGGAAGACTTCCACCCTTGGTCGCCGTAAGACCGTTCAGGGGCTGTTGGGCGGAGCCGGCGTTCTGTTCGGCCTGACTGTGATTGCACCGCTGGGCGGCGCAATCAAGAACCCATGGAAGGTTCGCCACAACCTGAACTACGCCGGTGACGGAACTCTGTGGACCTCCGGCTGGACCCTTCATAATGAAGGTGTCAAGCTTTACCTGGCCCGCGACACCGGTACCATCGCTGAGAAGCACTCCGGTGAAACCGGCGAGCACTACAGCACCAAGGGCGTTACCCGCCTGGTTCGCGTGCGTCCGGAGGATCTGGCAGCAGGCGGTATGGAGACCGTCTTCCCGCTGGCAGAAGAAGACGTCAACGATGGCGATAAGTACGATGCCGAGCGCGATGTCTACGAGCACCACATGCACTCAATTCACGGCAACCGCAACGCCGTGATGTTGATCCGACTGCGTCACAACGATGCGCAGAAGGCCATCGAGCGCGAAGGTCAAGAAGACTTCCACCACGGCGACTACTACGCCTACTCCAAGATCTGTACTCACATCGGTTGCCCGACCTCTCTCTATGAGGCTCAGACCAACCGAATCCTGTGTCCATGCCACCAGTCGCAGTTCGACGCTTTGCACTACGGCAAGCCGGTCTTCGGTCCTGCAGCCCGTGCACTGCCACAGCTGCCTATCACGGTGGACGACGAGGGCTACCTCGTTGCACAGGGCAACTTCATTGAGCCTGTCGGCCCGGCATTCTGGGAGCGTAAGTCATAATGAGCAATAAACTCGCCCAAATGGGCAACAATATGGATGAGCGTTATAGCGCCGCCGGTGTGCTGAGGACTCAGCTGAACAAGGTCTTCCCGACCCACTGGTCCTTCATGCTCGGTGAGATGGCGCTGTACAGCTTCATCATTCTTGTACTGACCGGTATCTACTTGGCGTTGTTCTTCGACCCTTCCATTACGAAGGTCATTTACGACGGCACCTACGCACCGTTGAACGGTGTGGAAATGTCTCGCGCTTACGCCACTGCGCTGGACATCTCTTTTGAGGTTCGTGGCGGTCTGTTTGTGCGCCAGATGCACCACTGGGCAGCCCTGCTGTTCATGATGTCCATGGTGGCTCACATGCTCCGCATCTTCTTCACCGGCGCATTCCGCCGTCCACGTGAAGCAAACTGGATCATCGGCTGCGCACTCATCTTGCTGGGCATGATCGAGGGCTTCCTCGGTTACTCCCTGCCGGATGACCTGCTTTCCGGTGTTGGTCTGCGAATCATGTCCGCCATCATCCTCGGCCTGCCTATTATCGGTACCTGGCTGCACTGGGCAATCTTCAGCGGTGACTTCCCGTCTGACCTGATGCTGGATCGTTTCTACATCCTGCACGTTCTGGTCATTCCGGGCATCATCCTCGGCCTGATTGCTGCCCACCTGATTATGGTTTGGTTCCAGAAACACACCCAGTTCCCCGGACCGGGCCGTGCCGAGAACAACGTCGTTGGTGTCCGCATTATGCCGGTCTTTGCTACCAAGGCAATTGGCATGGGCATGATGGTCGCCGGCGTACTTGCTCTGATGTCTGGTCTGCTGACCATCAACGCCATCTGGACGCTTGGACCATACAACCCGTCCCAGGTCTCCGCCGGTTCTCAGCCGGATATCTACATGCTGTGGACTGATGGTGTTGCCCGTGTCATGCCAGCTTGGGAGCTCTACATTGGCAACTACACCATTCCTTCCGCGTTCTGGGTTGCTCTGCTGTGTGGTCTGATGGTCGTACTGCTTATGGCATATCCATTCTTGGAGAAGAAGTTCACCGGTGACGATGCACACCACAACCTATTGCAGCGTCCGCGCGATGTTCCTACCCGTTCCGCTATCGGCGCAGCTGCCATCGTATTCTTCTTGCTGGTCACGCTGTCCGGTGGTAACGACCACGTAGCGCACTTCTTCCAGATTTCGCTCAACGCGATGACCTGGGTTGGTCGTATCGGCTTGATCATCTTGCCTCCGATTGCATACTTCATGACCTACCGCATCTGCGTTGGTCTGCAGCGCTCCGACCGTGAGGTTCTGGAGCACGGTATCGAGACCGGCGTTATCAAGCAGATGCCGAATGGTGCCTTCATTGAGGTTCACCAGCCGCTCGGCCCGGTTGATGCCGATGGTCACCCAGTTCCCCTCGAGTACGCAGGTGCTCAGGTTCCAAAGCAGCTCAACCAGCTCGGCTTGGCGGATTCCGAGACTCAGGGCACCTTTAGCCCTGACGATGAGGCGCTCATGCACCGCGTCCATGAAATCCACTCGGATAACCACGATGAGGAAGCGGAGATGTTCCGTCGCCTCAACGAGGCTAACCGCCGCGAGGACGAGGAAAACGGCCGCATCTAAGCCCTTTTCCTGAGGATTACTCGAAACACGCTCATAGACCCACCCTGCTCCTCCTGAAGGAGCAAGGGTGGGTTTTGCGTTTTGCTGGCCCAATACTTCTCTAGGTGCTGTTGTTGTTGAGGTGTAATCCCGAAGCGCAGAAAGAGTACTGGAATGGAGCCCCTACGCTGCGGGCGGCCTTGGAGCATGGAGGAGCAATGTTTAGACGATAAACGCGTGAGAAGTCCATGGAGTTCCTCGGCAGGCGTTCATAGCCGGGCTTGTTGTTTTCGTTTGGCGTTGTCCCTACGGGCAGTCAGGCTTCGATGCTGCTTCTTGTAGGGGCTTTCTCAAGTTCCTTGTAGTTACGCCCTATTTTCTAGTCTCGCGGTGACCTTCACTATGGGTTTCGGTTAAAGATCTGTACGCGGCGAGAGGCCGATACTGCTCGGCTATGTAGGGAGGTTCGACTGTCGTGAAGGGGCTACAGTGCGGTGGAGTAGAAGGGGTTAACTTACGGCTAAATAGGGCCATCAAATGTGTTAGTGGCTAAAGTCACAAATTAGAACTTGCTTAATTGTTGAGTGTCAGCATTGTGAACATACGGCTTTGAGCGGTGTGGTCTGAGCTTTGATATTTATGCAGGTAGTAGGTTTATAAGTTCTGCTAGCGGTGAACTTATTTCGTTCTATGGGTGATAAGTCTCGTCTAGGTCAAGGGAAGGTAACGAACCGATAACAAAGCAAAATTGGGTAGTGCGAATGGACATCGGTTGTAATGATTTCGTAACCTATTCGAGACATTGAGTTACCGCCCGAAAGGTGCTCAATCTAAACAGAAGAATTACAGCGCCGCATCTGGCTCCTCCTACTGAGGGGCCGAGTGGAGGAAATCCTAAAGGAACGGATTTCCAACGAACGCTAGTCCCCCAGGGTCAGAGCTTCTCTTAGTAGAGAAGTAGGCGCGCAGGAAGATTTGGAGTTTTTCTAATGGCACAGCACCGTCGTCAGGGCATTAAGAACACCCGTCGAATCGCATCTACCGCAGCACTGGCTGCCACCGCAGCTGTCGTTGCGCCAGGCGTAGCGCAGGCGGCAGAGGTCGTCGTACCTAATACTGACTACCGCTTCGAGGTAGCAGGTCTGGAAAACGTCCCGAATATTGACCAGGTCCCGAACATTGACCGCTACGTTCCGTCTTTGGGCCAGGTTTCTGACCAGCAGAACACCAACTACGCAGCCGCCGGCCACAAGCAGGCAGCTCCGGCACAGCAGACCGTTGGTCAGAAGGCGCTGGCAGCAGCCCGCTCCGTTATCGGCTCCCCGTACGTTTACGGCGCTGCAGGCCCTAACGCCTTCGATTGCTCCGGCCTGACCAGCTGGGCATACGCTCAGGCTGGCAAGCAGATTCCGCGTACCTCTCAGGCACAGGCCTCCGGTGGTACTCCGGTTTCGCTGGATCAGCTGCAGCCGGGTGACATCATCGCTTACTACGGTGGTGCTTCCCACGTCGGCATCTACACCGGCCACGGCACCATCATTGACGCTTTGAACTCCGGTGTTCCGGTTCAGGAGCGCGACATGAACTACATGCCGATTCACTCCGCTGTCCGCTTCTAATAGGTTGCGGATAGAGCCCTCCCTTCCGTGGGAGGGCTTTGTTGTGCATTAGGGGGTAAAACCCGCTATAATTGATGCGATTTTTAAATTCCTCTTAGTCTAAGGGTCCTTACGTGTCTAAACGAGTACTTCCCGTAGCTGCAATCGTGGCAGCTCTTGCTGTGTCGTCGGTTTCTGGGATTTCGCAGGTAGTTGCGCAGGAAGCGGCGCCGCAACAGGAAAACGCCACGGAAGATATGGACGCGTTGGTGGAGCGCGTTGGCGAGGTTGCGCGCAAGGTTTCCGCCAAGAATGAAGAAGTAAAAGAGCTAGAAATCAAGCTCGAGGAAAAACAGGCGGAAGTCTCTGATTCTGAGAGCGCAGCCGCTGAGGCGCAAACTCGGGCGGATGAGGCGAAGGGTGACGTGACCGCGCAGCAGAGCCGCGTCGATGACCTCGCTCAGTCGCGCTACCGCGGCGATTCTCGCTCCGCTGTATCGGGAGCGCTGGCTGCAGAAAATCCTTCCGATGCAGTTGAGCGCATGGGTTACCTCGGCGCGCTTTCCCGCCAGGCGCAGCGCACCCTTGATGCAAAGGCGAGCGCCGCTTCGACGGCGGAGGGAGAAAAGCACAAGGCTACTGAAGCCGCTACTAAGGTACGCGAGGAAAAGAAGGCGCTAGAAGAGCAGCGCGAGAAGCTCCTCAAGGAAAAGGAGGAGCTGGAAAAGCAGCAAGAGGACATCGAGAAGCAGGTAGACGCCCTCGATGAGCAACAGCGTCAGGCCTGGGAAGGGCAGTTCGGCGGTACCGATAAGCCTGATATGGATTTGGGCGAGGTTGCTGATGGTGCCGCTTCCGCTGCTCTGTCGAAGCTGGGTGCACCTTATGGCTGGGGCGCTGCAGGCCCAGATCAATTTGATTGCTCTGGGCTGATGTTCTGGGCGTATCAGCAGATTGGCAAGTCGATTCCACGTACGTCGCAGGCTCAGATTGCTGGCGGCACCTCGGTACCGCTAGAGGACCTGCAGCCGGGCGATATTGTGGGTTATTACCCTGGTGTCACTCACGTGGGTATGTACATCGGTAATGGGCAGGTGGTCCATGCCTCTACCTATGGCGTGCCTGTTCAGGTGGTGCCGTTGAAGTCCATGCCGATTACCGGAACGGCGCGGTACTAAGTGGCCCGCGTTCTGCTGGTAACCAATGATTTCCCGCCCAAGATCGGCGGGATTCAGTCTTACCTCCGGGATTTTTTAGCAACCTTAGATCCGCGCGGCGTCGTGGTATTTGCCTCGACTCAGGAGTCGCCGGCGGAATTCGATGCCGCGGTGGACTACAAGGTTATCCGTTGGCCTCGCCGAGTGATGCTGCCGACGCCGGCCACGGTGCGCCGCATGCAGGAGATTATCCGCGCCGAGGGCATTGACATCGTGTGGTTCGGTGCAGCTGCGCCCCTTGCCTTGATGGGCAAGGCCGCTAAAGAGGCAGGAGCCACCCGTGTGGTTGCTACAACCCACGGACACGAGGTGGGGTGGTCGATGCTGCCCGTCGCCAGGCAGTGCCTGCGCCGCATTGGTGATCACGCCGACGTCATTACTTATATCTCTGAATACACCCTGCGTCGGTTGCGCCGAGCATTTGGGCCGAATCCGCGGTGGGAGCATTTGCCTTCCGGCGTGAGTGTAGAAGGACTTTTCCCGGCCACACCGGAGCAACGTGCAGCTGCAAAGGCTGAGTTCGGTGTCAGCGGGCCGACTATCGTGTGCATATCGCGGTTCGTACCCCGCAAAGGCCAGGATCAGCTCCTACGCGCCATGCCCTTAGTACGTGGAGAATTCCCCGATACGCAGCTACTTCTTATCGGGCGCGGGCGCTATCGCCGGGCCTTAGAGGAACTGGCGGATATCTACTGCCCGGATGCGGTGATTCAAGAAGCAGAGAGCATTGAGACTGCCTTGCACGCGGCGGATATCTTTGCCATGCCGGCGCGCACTCGCGGCGGCGGTCTGGATGTTGAGGGCCTAGGCATTGTCTACTTGGAGGCCCAAGCGTGCGGCCTGCCGGTTATTGCCGGAAACTCCGGCGGAGCACCGGAGACAATGACGGAGGATACCGGAGTCGTCGTCAATGGCTCATCGGTGCAGGAGCTGGCAGAGGCAGTAAAGTCTCTTTTGGCGAATCCGCAGCGTAGGCTCAGCATGGGGCAGGCGGGGCGTCGCCATGTAGAAGCTCATTGGACCTGGCGGATTATGGGCCAGCGATTGCGTCGGCTGATGTCCTGATGTGACCCTAACCAGGTTGTCGGTATATTCTGTTATGCATGCTTAAGAACAACTCCGCCGATCTCACTATCGGCTTTGACGTCGGTGGCACCAACGTGCGCGGTGGAGTGATCACTCGGGAAGGGGAAATTCTCGCGAGCCGTACCGTTCCCACTTCTATGGACGTCGAGCAACTGGAAGCGGACATAGTGGGTATCGTCGAGGAACTGCGCGCTGAATATACAGTGGATGCGGTTGGCCTCGCATTGGCGGGATTTCTGGATCCTTCGTGCGAAGTAGTGCGCTTTGCCCCGCATCTTCCATGGCGGCAAGCCCACGTGCAGGAGTCGCTTTCGCGCAAGCTAGACATGCACGTGCGCTTGGAGCATGATGCAAATTCTGCTGCGTGGGGAGAATGGCGCTTTGGTGCTGGTCGTGGCGCGGAAGATTGGGTCTTTTTTGCAGTGGGAACCGGAATCGGCGCCACGCTGATGACGCATGACACCATTTACCGCGGTGCGTTCGGCACCGCACCAGAGTTTGGGCATATCGTGGTGTCTCCTAATGGGCGGCAGTGCTCGTGTGGCAAGCGTGGCTGTTTGGAGCGTTATGCCTCCGGGACTGCCTTGCCGGATACCTGCGCCGATCTGCGTGAACATTATGAGACTTCGTTGCCGGCGGAGCCTACAGGTAAAGAAATTACCCAGGCAGCGCGTAGGGGAGACCCGCTTGCTGTAGCGGTGATGGAAGACTTCAGCCGGTGGCTAGGTCAAGGCCTGTCCATTGTGGCCGATGTCCTCGATCCAGAGCTCATAGTGCTTGGCGGCGGCGTATCTCAAGACGCGGACTTGTACCTCGAAGGGGCCACCAAAGCCATGGGGCAAGATATTGTCGGGGCAGGGCATCGCCCCCTCGCACGTGTTGCCACCGCGGAATTGGGGTCTGCAGCGGGTATGATTGGCGTAGCCGATTTGGCCCGTAGCGGCCGTTAGAACGAACAAAGGACGACCTGGCGATGAAAAACAAGTGGTACTGGGCTTTTAAGTACATATTCTTCGGACCTGTCCTGCGCGTATGGAATCGCCCGTGGACCGAGGGAATTGAAAACATCCCAGCGGAAGGGCCCGCGATTTTGGTCTCGAATCACCAAGCTGTGATGGATTCTTTCTTCTTTCCTTTGGTATGCCCTCGCCAGATTACCTTTCCAGCTAAGTCGGAATATTTCACCACCCCTGGGTTCGTCGGTAGCTTGCAGAAGTGGTTTTTTACTTCGGTAGGCCAAGTCCCCATCGAGCGCGATAGTGAAGACGCTGGCGATGCCATTGTGCAAACCGCAGAAAGCATCTTGTCCCGCGGGGACCTTTTCGGTATTTACCCGGAAGGCACCCGTTCTCCGGATGGTCGCGTTTATAAGGGCCGCACCGGCATGGCGCGCATTGCGATGGAGACTAACCAACCGGTTTTCCCCATTGCGATGATCAACACGTGCAAAGCTAATCCCATTGGCTCGTGGATTCCTCGCCCCTTCAAGGTCGGCGTGCGGGTGGGCGACGCCATCTGGCCGCATGAGTGGGCCAAAGAGCGCGGTATGAATCCAAAAGAGCATGAGACGATCCGTGCCTTTACTGATTTTGTGATGCGCAATTTGGCCGAGATGAGCGATAAGCCTTATGTTGATGTGTACGCCTCCGATGTGAAGGCTTCACTCAAAGCTGGCCATGGTTACCCCGCCGGCGCAGAATACAAGGGGAGGTAATCACTATTCCCAAGGCCCGCTTAGCCTGGCCAGATACCGCTAAAGGCGTATCCATTATCGGCGTCGTGCTGCTGCACGTCACGCTGGTAGTTCCAGAAGGTGAGCTAACGTGGTTGGCTGCCCTAAACGTATGGCTGGACCCGCTCCGCCTACCCTTGTTCTTTCTCGTATCCGGCTATTTCTCTACCAAGATTTTTCGCTATTCTTTTAGCGAGCTATTTACTCGACGCCTGTGGTTTTTCCTCGTTCCCTATACGGTGTGGATGACCGTTGAACTATGGACCAAGCGCATCGAATATCACTGGGTTTTCGGTGATCCCTATCTCCAGGTTACTGAGCTACTGTATAACCTGCTTTTGGGGCACACGATGGCTTGGTTTATTCACTCGCTCATTTTGTTCAATATATTTTTGTGGGCCGTGCGCAAGCTGCCAGCGTGGGCGGGCATAGGACTAAGTTTTGCACCGCTGCTTTTTATAGCCTGGCAGGACCACTATTTTTTCATCGGCAAGGCAATTATGTTCTTGCCCATTTTCGTGGGGGCGGCCTATTTGCGTGGACCAATTACGCGGTTTGCCGACGCCGCCGAAGCACCCTTCAAGGGCAACTTCCACACAGGATCGCTATGGGTATATTGTGCGGCCATCATTAGCTACATCACGGGACTGTCCCTCCGCCAAACCTGGAATGCTATCGAAGGTGACGTAGCTGTGCAGTGGCCATTGCCAGGTGGGGACGTCCTCGGCCGGGGCGATTTAGATCTCTTGATTCGCTTTGCAGAGCAAACGCTCGAAACCCCAGCGGGCATCGTCGGTGCGGTCATCATCAGCCATATTCCGGCGCTTTCCACCTTCGTAAAATTTGTCGGCCGGCACACGTTGCCCATTTACTTGGCCCACCCCATTGGTATGACGGTGGGATTCGGGTTCTTCATGGCCCACCGAGACTACGCGGTGAGCCTGGCCGGCGCGTGGCCCATGGAAAATACCTGGTTCTGGATTGGAGCCTGCTTTTTCTACTCGGCAGTGGCCTCGGTGGCACTGTGGGCGCTGGGCAAGGTACCTATCCTTGGGTGGACGCTGGTTCCACCGCGGATTGATAAGCGCCGGCCCGTCGTAGAGCCAATGGTAGCGAACAAAGAACCAGCAGGGCAGTAACGATGGCGTAATCATTGCCCACGATGTGCTGCCACCAGGCCCAGCTTAGCTCTTGGCCATTGGCATGAGGCACGAGCCAGTGCCCGCGAGCCAGAAGCGCCAGCCACGTTAGTGCGGCAAACCCCCAGTGGCGACGGGCCACCAGAAGCACTCCCGCCAAAACGAGCCAGGTAAAGTGGTGCGACCACGACACCGGCGAGCACAGCAGCGAAACTGATGCGGCCAGAAGCATGAGCACCGCTTGGTTCTCCTGTGAGAGACGCTCCATGGTAAACCAGACGAGGGCAATGACGAGGAGAACAGCTACGAGCCATAGCTTTTCGGCGTGTTCTGGGGCTAGGCGGCTGAAGAATCCGCGCAGAGATTGGTTGGAGCTATAGGCAAGGCCGCCAATGCGGTTGGAATCGCGCAACGTATCGCTCCAGTACTGGATGGAACTATGCGGATTGCAAGCAAAGGCAAGGAGACCCGCGGCTAGGAAGGCGCCTAGCGCGCTGAAAAATGCGCGCCATTCCCTGCGGACAAAGAACACGGCGAGGAATACTGCGGGGGTGAGCTTGATAGCCATTGCAATACCGGTCAGCACGCCGCGGCCACGGCTGGGGCTAAGCCAGAGGATATCCACCACCACTAGTGCGGTCAGCAAGATATTGACCTGCCCGAAGCTAAAGGTCTCCGTGATCGGCTCAGTAAGCATTGCGGCCAAAAGCGCCCAACCTGCCCAGCCAGGGCAGCGCAAAGCACGCAGAACGAGGGCTACGCAGCCCCAAAGCGCAGCAAAGGAAGCGATAGATATGAGGATGCTTGCGGCGGTGAGGGGAATCCAGCTCAATGGGACAAAAAGCAGCGCCGCAAACGGCGGGTAGGTAAAGGGGAGAGAGACATCGCGATTGCTGCCCACTAGGTAATCTTTGGCATATAAATCGCTGCCAAAGCCGGCACCGCCTTCGCGGTAAACGTCGAGGTCAATGTGGTAGTAGGTGGAGAAATGGCCGGAGAAAAGCTCCGGAATATCAATCAGCCACCAAAGGGCCACGAGGGCAGATAGGCACAAGGGAAATGCAGTAAACCACACAGACTTCTTCACGCCAGAAGTGTACAACTGTCTCTTTAAGGAGCCAATTTACCGCCCCGGATAAGGCGACGCTAGGCTTGGGAGACGTGCGCTACTTCTATGACACCGAATTTATCGAAGATGGACAGACCATTGAATTGGTCTCCATCGGCATCGTCGGTGAGAATGGCAGCGAGTACTACGCTGTGTCTACGGATTTTGATCCGGCAAAGGCCAATTCTTGGGTAAAAGACAATGTATTAGCCAAGTTGCCCAGCCCCCGGGATCCAGTGTGGAAACCTTTGGAGACCATCCGCACGGAGGTCTTTGAATTCCTGACCCAAAGTTCCACTCCGATAGAGCTGTGGGCGTGGGTGGGAGCCTACGATCACGTGGTATTGGCGCAGTTGTGGGGAGATATGGCCGGGCTGCCTAGGCGGATGCCGCGCTATACCCGCGAGCTCAAGCAGTACTGGGAGTTTGCAGGACGACCAAGCTTGCCCGCCGTGCCAAAGGGCAATCATGATGCGCTTGTCGACGCCCGCCATAACCTTGCCAAGTTCCGTGCCTGCGCCCAGGTGCTTCCGCTCTCTAAGGGCAATAGAATCAATATCTAGAATTTAACTAACGCGCTATAGGTCCTTAATGGTTAAATAGCAGTGTGAGTTGGACAGTAGATATTCCGCAAGGCGTTCTCCCGGACCTTCCACCATTGCCTGAGGGCATCGAGGAAGTCTTCCAAGACGTCATCAAGCGTGATGCAAAGCAGCAGCCAAGCTGGGATCCCTCCCAGGCCAATAACGTGCGCAAAATTCTCGAATCCGTGCCTCCTATCGTGGTTGCGCCCGAGATTGAAGCGCTCAATAAGAAGCTGGCAGACGTTGCCCTAGGCAAGGCTTTTTTGCTGCAAGGCGGCGACTGTGCAGAAACGTTTGAGTCAAATACCGAGCCGCATATCCGCGGCAATGTGAAAACGCTGCTGCAGATGGCCGTGGTGTTGACCTATGGTGCCTCGGTTCCCGTGGTGAAACTGGGCCGCATCGCCGGCCAGTACGCCAAGCCGCGTTCCTCTGATACGGATTCTAACGGTCTGTTGAACTACCGCGGTGACATTGTCAATGGCGTGGAGCCAAGCGAGGAGGCGCGCCGTCACGACCCTGCCCGCATGATCCGCGCCTACGCAAACTCTTCGGCGGCAATGAACCTGGTACGTTCGCTAACCTCGTCTGGAACTGCGGATCTCTACCGCCTGCATGAGTGGAACCGTGAGTTCGTGCGTAAATCTCGCGCTGGTGCCCGCTACCAGGACCTAGCCCGTGAGATCGAAAACGGCCTGAACTTTATGAATGCCTGCGGCGTGCACGATGACACCTTGCGCTCTGCCGATATCTACTGCTCGCACGAAGCATTGCTGAAGGACTACGAGCGCTCCATGCTGCGCTTGGGCTTGGATAATAACGGCGATACCAAGCTCTACGATCTTTCTGCGCACCAAGTATGGATTGGTGAGCGCACTCGAGGTATCGAGGATTTCCACGTGAATTTTGCGGCGATGATTGGCAACCCAGTGGGCATCAAGCTGGGGCCAGGGGTAACCCCAGAGCAGGCCGTGGAGTACGCAGAAAGGCTCGACCCGAACCGCGAACCTGGTCGCCTGACCATGATTTCGCGCATGGGCCACGATAAGGTCCGAAGCGTTCTACCTGCCATCGTGAAGGCAGTGGAAGACTCAGGCCACAAGGTGGTTTGGCAGTCTGATCCGATGCACGGCAATACCTTTACCGCATCCAATGGTTATAAGACTCGCCACTTTGACAAGATTGTGGACGAGGTCCAAGGCTTCTTTGAGGTCCACCGTGAACTGGGCACCCATCCGGGTGGCGTGCACCTCGAGTTCACCGGTGAAGACGTCACCGAGTGCCTAGGCGGTGCCGAGGACATCACCGACGTGGACCTGCCGGGCCGCTATGAGTCTGCCGTAGATCCGCGCTTGAATACACAGCAATCGCTAGAGCTGTCCTTCCTCATTGCGGAGATGCTGCGTAACTAAATCCACAGGTTCGGCGTCATGCCATAAAGCGAAGAACCGAACCACCACCCGCCGATCGCCACCGCGCCAACAGCAATCGCTACCACTAGTAGGAAAAGAACTAGTGAAAGCGGATTGCGGTTGGTCAACGGACGCTCGGCGGGTTCTTCTTGTGCGCTGTGGACCGGTTGCTCAGGGACAGACGCCGACACCGGTGGTGGCGCAGATGCAGCTGCCGGGGCAAACGGCTCGAGGGGGGACTCGGCCGTGGAATATGGCTGCGGTTGTGGCTGCGGCCCTGGAGCGGCCTCCGCCTGAGGCATATCCAGTTTTGTTTCAAAACTAAGGCGCTGCGGCGGGATGACTTCTGTCGGGCCACCGTCAAGATGTTCCGTTTCGTCCTGCGAGATGCTGCGAGTGGGCTCAAAGATCTCGGTGGCTCCTGTGCCAGAAAAATCCGTAGGAGCCTGTGCCGTGCGCGCTGCCGCAGCGTTCCTTGGCACGGGGATGGTCACGTCTGGGAGATCGAGCTCTCGGCAGACGTCATCGAGTGCCTCGAGAAACTCGCCGGCGTCGGAGAAGCGCTCACGGGGATCACGGGCGGTGGCGGTGGCCACGAGGGCGTCGACAAGCTTGGGCACACCAGAGATACGCGACGACGGCGCGGGGACGTCGGAATTTAAGCGGGCCGTGGCATGCGCCATGGGAGTATCGCCAGAAAAGGGAACGGTGCCGGTAAGCAGCTCGAAGAGGACAATACCGGCTGAATATACATCTGAGGCCGGGGTAATTTCCTCACCTGTGACTTGCTCTGGCGCAAGGTAGGACACGGTGCCCACAATCATGTTTGTCGTGGCTTCGGCATTGGTGGCGCGCACCAGCCCAAAATCGCCCACCTTTACTCGGTGGTGGGAGGTAATAAGCACATTATCGGGTTTGATGTCGCGGTGGATGAGCCCGGTGGAATGCACCTCCTCTAGGCCGCGGAGAACATTGCGCAGGGTAGAGGTGGCCGCCTGCACTGGGAAGGGGCCGCCTTCGGCCAGAAGCTCGCGCAGCGTACCGCCATCGATGAGCTCCATGATGAGGTAGATGGGCTCACCATCGGCCGAAAAGTCGTGAATAGCCACGAGGTTGGGATGCTGCAAACGAGCCATGGCGCGGGCCTCGCGCGAAAAGCGCTTGATAAAAACTGGGTCATCGGAATAGCGCTCGTCCATGACCTTGGCCGCTACCGCTCGCCCAAGCCGCATGTCCACGCAACGATAGACGGTAGACATGCCACCGCGGGCAATGGGGCGATCGATGCGGTAACGGTTTTCCAGCACGTCACCAATTTCCAACCTAGTCATGCTTCCCAGTATGGCTGATCCTCTAGCCCGCGTTAAAGTAGAGAACGTGACTAATGCAGAAAAATCCCTAGATACCTTGCTCGCTAACGAAGAACTGCTCAGCATGCAGCAAGTAGCAGAAAAGCTAGACTTGCCCATTACGCGCGCCTATGACCTGCTGCAGGACCGAAAGTTCATCGCCTGGGATTCCCCAGAAGGAAAGCGGGTGCCGCTGGCCTTCTTCAATGATAAAGGTGTCATTGCCAAGCATGTGACCGCGGCGATTACCGTATTGACCGACGGCGGCTATAAGGACACCGAAATCTTCAAGCACCTCTTTACTGAGGATGATTCACTGCCGGGCCGCCCCATCGATGCCTTGCATGGTCACCTCGCCCGCGAGGTTATCCGGCGTGCTCAGGCTGCCGCTTTTTAGGCACGCCTTCAAATATCCACTGAATGGCAAACCATGCCACCACGATCATCCCGATGACCCAGAACCAGTTGTAGAGCTGGTGATTGCCATCGCCGGAGAAGGAGACGCCGATAAACAGGGCCACGCCGGAGGCGAATTTAATAAGCCATAATGGCGGCCGGAACGTGCCCATCAGGGTAAAGATGGAGGCGTAATACCACGGCAAGGTCACGGCATTGAAGACAAAGGCGACCTGGTAGGCGGCCGCGGTGCCCATGACAGCGTCGCGGTCGTCCTTGCGGCATAGCCACCACACCGCCACCAGTCCGATGAGCATGCAGGCCATTGCGATGCTGCGCAAGACAGCCAGGATGGCGTTATAGGAAGCATCCGGCATAAAGATTTGCACGGCGGGGAAGATTACATCAGTGGCTAGGGTTGGCCCCGCAAGCGGGTTGATCACCTTGGAATTGCCGCTTACCTGAGACAACCAGCCCCAAGACGTTCCCGAAATCCATGTGATGAGGGCTACCGCAGCGATGATTTCTACCAGCGCAGTTAGGCCAGAAAGCACAAAGACGAATAGCGACCGCCACTTGCTAGAGCCTTTGGGCGCGTAGTAGTGAAGCATCATCCATACAATGAAAGGTGCCGCAATGACGGCAGTGGCCTTCATCGCCACTGCCGTGCCTACGAGGAGGAGGGCGGCGTGGAAATGCCTGTTCAAAGCTGCTAGCAGCCCGATAGATACGAGACCCACCATGAGAGATTCATTGTGCATGCCGCCGATGAGGTGCAAGATAATGACTGGGTTTGCCACGCCGAGCCACAAAGCTACCGCCGGATCAGCGCCGAGTTTCGAAGCGATGCGGGGGATAGACCAAGCGATGGTGATAAAACCTA
Source organism: Corynebacterium sp. LaCa54 (assembly GCF_046717495.1). Classification (NCBI taxonomy): domain Bacteria; kingdom Bacillati; phylum Actinomycetota; class Actinomycetes; order Mycobacteriales; family Corynebacteriaceae; genus Corynebacterium; species Corynebacterium sp. LaCa54. The sequence goes on along the minus strand of NZ_CP177115.1, from coordinate 1,634,355 downwards.
ATAGGGAAAGAACCTTATACGCGGCGACACCTGCGGTGACGTTGTCACCCACCAAGCCGGTGACCAATTCACCTATCCATAAATGAAGGGGGCCATAGGGCGTGGTGGTATTGCGCCAGTCCTGGGAAACCTCAAGAAGGAAGGGGCCTGGATTGACAGCAGCACCTTCGGTATAAGGATCGAAGCCGTCGCGGACCATTGCGCCCTGCATGAGATAGGAATACACATCGCGCGAAGCCAGGGGACCGGCAAATACAAGGGGAGTGACCCAGGCAAAGAGGATGCGCTGGATATCGCGTAAGCCGCCCTTGGGGCGAGGGTTAGTAAGCTGCGGGCGAATAATGGTGCGCCCAGCGAGTACCCAAGCCGCAGCTAAGAGGAAAATGCCCACCCAGTACAGCGCAAGACCGAGATTGCGCCCGTGACCATAAGACAAGAAGCCAATATTTAGCGCCTCAAGGAGCCCGCCGCGGTTCCGGGTAGCGCCGCCGGAGAATGAGGCAAACAGCAAAATACAGGATGCCGATAATCCCAGTGGTAGCGCGCGCGGAATGGGAAAGGAGTACGTCTTTGACACGGCAAAAACCTACTTGTGGCGAGCCGTGGCCTTGATTGCCAACTGCTCTAGGGTTTCGGTTACCGCGGGATCTACTCGTGCGGCGCGCAGGTGCTGCAAACCGGATTGCGTCAGTGATGCGATGCGGCGCTCAATCTCTTCCGGTGCGCCCGAATCAGCGATAATCTGCGCTAAGCGCGATAGCTCCTGGGGATCTGAGGTGTGACCGATGAGCTTGCGTAGGGTGGCCGCAGCCTGCGGGTCGGATTCATCCGCGCGACGAAGCGCTAGCGCCAAAAGCTCGGTGCGTTTTCCTTCGCGCAGATCATCACCGGCAGGTTTGCCGGTTACGGCGGGATCGCCAAAGACACCCAATTGATCGTCGCGCAACTGGTAGGCAATGCCGATATCTTGCCCGTAGCCGCGGAAGGCTGCGATAAGTTCTTCGCTAGCACCGGCAATCGAGGCGCCCAAGTGCAATGGGCGTTCAATGGTATAGGCGGCCGTTTTATAGCGGTTGACGGAATTGGCAAGCTCTACGGATTCGGAACCGGCCGCCTCCAAAGAGATATCTAAAAGTTGTCCGCCAATGACTTCAGTTCGCATGCCGCGCCACGGGCTGCGAGCTCGGTGTAAAGCTGCCGCACTAAGACCGGAGTCCTGGAACATGTCCTCCGCATACACCAGCGCTAGATCGCCGACCAAGATTGCTACGGACGTGCCAAAAAATTCTGGGTCCCCCAAGTATCCCGACTCGCGGTGCAGCTTTTCGACGCCTCGGTGCACCGTAGGATTGCCGCGCCGGGTATTTGAAGCATCGATAATGTCATCATGGATGAGCGCACATGCCTGGATAAATTCCAGGGAAGCGGCCGCACGGAGCATGGCCTCCGGGTCTTCTTCTCCGCGACCAGCAGCGAGGTATCCTGCCCAGGCATAGGTGGGGCGCACCCGCTTGCCGCCGTCAAGCACGAAGGATTCCAAAAAGCTCACGGCCTTAGTTACAGGGGCACCAATTGCGGCCACCTGCTCTCGGCGTTGATCAAGAAAGGCAGCGAGTTCTTCGCGTACCGCACCGGGAATGTCCGCCAGCTCAGGAATATTTTGCATAGTCACATCCCACACGATACCGCCTAGAGCACTTAAGAAATAACAGAGGTTTACAGCGGCAGCCTAGCGCCCAAGATGGCAAAAGGGCGGGCATCGGCGGGGTAGAGGTGATTGCGGAGGACATCGAAAAAACCGGCGGACCTATAGAGGCGGAAGGCACCGTTGTCCTCGTTTGGTACTTCAGGCGTGGACAATAGGGCATAACGCGCCGGGGCATTCCATAACAATCCCTCTAAGAGCTTTTTACCCAGGCCGTGTCCCTGGTATTGCGGCAATACGTGGATCTCCGCCAATTCGTAGTAGTTGCGTACGATGTCCCACTGCTCTTCAGTGGGACCGCCTTGCAAACGTAGCCCGCGACGAAGCTCAGCGTCCCACCAGCTATCCGGAGAACCTAGAAACCCATAGGACACCCCAACGATGCCGTCGTCCTGGGTGGCTATCTGCGCGCTGAATCCAGGGCGCGTCAAGTCACGTCGCCAGCTGGAGATGCGGCTGTGCACGATGGCGGGGTTGTAGTTCATTGCCTCGATATGGATTTCAACCAATTGAGGGGCCAGTAAGGAAAACTCCGGCGGGGTTAGGCGGCGAATTTCAAAGCTCACAGTATCTATGACACCAGAAGTCTGGCCCAGAGGCGGACAGTGGGGCGAACTCTGTCTTTCGGACGCGGTGTTAAAAAGTCGAACAATCGGCCTTATAGAACCTTGTGCGCAGGGTATACCCTTGTCTAATTCGAACAGGTGCACTATTCTTAAGGGTGAAATGTCCGGCGGCTTCCTTAGGGTCAATGGGCAAAACCAACGACGTTATTTATTTAGTTAAGGACAAAGGCAATGGCACAGATTATTTCGGCAACGCGTACCCGTTCTAATGGCCGGGCGGGCGGCAAGCGAGCGCGGTTCCTCTTTCAGGCTCGAGAATTATTGGATGCCGCACGCGGTTATGCGGCTGAGGGGAGGTTCGATCAAGCTTTAGAGGTGGCGTACCAATCGGCCCTTCGCACCGCGGGGGCGCGGGTAGCTGCATCGGCGGTGGCTCGACGTCGCCGCCTCCCCTCTAGCGCATGGGACCGGCTAGCGCTCGTAGGTGTGGAGGAAAAGCGGTGGGCTGAATCTTTTAAGGGCTATTCGCGTACCCGCGCTCGCGTAGCATCGGGCTTGGATGAAGTCCCGGGCGAGGATTTTGTCTACGGTCTTATGCAGCGTGCTGCACAGTTCTTGGATGAAAGTGAGTTAGAGACTTCTTTTGGCTCTTTTGCTGCGTAGTCACTGCGTGGGGGCGCTCACTACCTTTTAGGGAACATACTGATTATTCTGGGCGTTAGTATAAGTAGAACTATTGCCGCCCGAAGCCCAAACCCTAGTTGGAGGAACAGTGTCTCTTTCTGAACAGGAGCAGCGTACGCTCCGTGAAATTGAGGAATCGTTACTTGCTGATGATCCTAAGTTTGGCGCTTCCGTTTCTGAGCCTGCGTCGTTCGGTGGCTCTGGCGGCGCGGTAACCCTGCGTGGCGTAGCACTCGTTGTTGTCGGTCTATGCATGCTCATTGGCGGTGTTGCCCTCGCGCAACAGAGTCTGTGGTTTATTGCGCTTTCCATTGCGGGCTTTTTAGTGATGTTTGCCGCTGGTGTGTGGATGCTGCGCGGTGATGGCTCCGGCTATTCGGTGAAGAAGCGTGATTCTGGTGCCCGTGCAAAGAAGTCTGCCGCCCGTAGGGGCGGAGTCAGCGATAAGCTGGAGGAAAACTTCCGCCGCCGTTTTGAGGGGCGTTAGCGCTTCTCATTTTCAAGCTCACCCCGGTCGACCTAGCAAAGGTTGACCGGGGATTTTTGTATCCAACCAAAATTCCCCACTTTGCCCCACCGGAGAAGCGTTCGGTGGGCTGTTGTGGGGTAGCTTTCCCGTTAGCCCAGTCAAAACGCCTCGATAACACAGGATATGGGGGAGGTGAGGGGATCGGGGCGCATTATATTGGTGTTGCGGGTGGGGTGTAAGGGGTGGCGGTAATGGGCTGTCAAGGCCATTTAGGGGATTTCTTCCCACTGAAAAAACTGCTATCTAGCTGCGGGAAATTGTGGACTAACTGAAGGACACGCGGCAATAAGTGGGTTAGGTGGGGGAAAGTGGGGTAGAGTGGGGCGCAGCGGAGGAAAGAGGGGCTTCAACGTCTCGATTCTGAAGTGAGAGAATCCGGAGTTTTCGAGTAAGGAAGGTGGATGCCGGGATGTTTCTCGGAACCTACACTCCGAAGCTCGATGACAAAGGACGTCTTACGCTTCCGGCAAAGTTTCGCGATGAACTCGCGGGTGGCCTCATGGTCACCAAGGGGCAGGACCACTCGTTGGCCGTGTACCCACGGGAGGAGTTTGCGGCACGAGCACGGAAGGCAGCGGCGGTTTCTCGAACCAACCCAGAAGCACGCGCTTTCATTCGCAACTTGGCAGCAAGTGCGGACGAACAGCGACCGGACGGGCATGGTCGAATCACGTTGTCCGCGGGGCATCGGGAGTACGCGAACCTGTCCAAGGAATGCGTTGTGGTTGGCTCTGTGGACTTTCTCGAAATTTGGGACGCGGCCGCGTGGGCCGAGTACCAGTCGCAAACTGAAGATGCTTATTCGGCCGCAGATGCCGATGACGTACTGGCGGGCTTGCTCTAAGCCTGCACAAGAGTGCGTGTAAGGACTCTGTCCGAGGCGGATGATTCTGGTGTACTTCCCCGATATCAGAAACCTGCCTCGGACAGGGCCCTATACGCACTCGCATGCTTTCCACCACTGGAAGTCCGGGATTCGAAGAAAGGGGGTTGCGGGGAGACATGGCTATTGAAAACCTAAATTATGACGTGGCTGATAATCACGGCCATGTGCCTGTCATGCGCGAGCGCATGGCCGATCTCCTACGCCCCCAAGTAGAAACGGCGGGGGATAAAGCCGTGCTTGTTGACGCCACCTTGGGCGCCGGCGGCCACACCCGCTATTTTCTAGAAGCTTTCCCCAATGTCCGAGTGATTGGCGTAGACCGCGATCAGCAGGCGCTGCGCAACGCAACCGAACGTCTAGCTCCTTATGGCGATCGCTTCATTGGCGTCAACGCTCGCTTTGATGAGTTGGGCAGTGCCATTGCGGAAGGCGAGGGCTATAACTTTGATCTGGCCCGCAGCGTTGGCCTTGCGGGAGCCCTCTTTGACCTTGGCGTTTCTTCGATGCAGCTCGATCAGGCGGATCGCGGATTCGCGTACAAGACGGATGCACCGCTGGATATGCGTATGGATCCCTCGCAGGGGATTACTGCGGCGGATGTGCTCAACACCTATTCGCACGGTGATTTGGCTCGGATCCTCAAGACCTATGGCGATGAGCGTTTTGCCGGGAAAATTGCCTCGGCTGTACTGAAGGAGCGCGGTAAGGAGCCTTTCACTAACTCCGCGCGCTTAGTTGAGCTGCTTTACGACGCCATTCCGGCCGCGACCCGGCGTACAGGGGGACACCCCGCGAAGCGCACCTTTCAAGCCTTGCGCGTCGAGGTCAACCGCGAGTTGGAGGCTATCGAAAATGTGCTGCCGGTTACTACCCAAGCACTATCGGTAGGAGGCCGTGCCGTATTTATGAGTTACCAGTCCTTGGAAGACCGCATCGTGAAGGCGGCCTTTAAAGAATTGACCACGTCCACAACTCCGGCCGGACTGCCAATGGACCTTCCTGGCACCGCGCCGAAATTCACAATCGTGACGCGAGGCGCGGAAAAGGCCTCCGAAGAGGAGATTGCAGAAAATTCCCGGGCCGCGTCGGTGCGTGTTCGTGCCATCGAAAGGCTCGAGGGAATGCCAGAATTTCTACCGCCGGGAGGCAGGCCATGAGCACAATCCCACGTCGAAACCACCTAAAGACTGACAGCCGCGACAGAGAGGCCACTCGCACCATGGGCGCCAGCCGAGACTTCACCACCGGAATCGATACCGGAGCCCCGACGGCGCTGCGTGAGCGTCCCAGCACGAAGCGTGCCCCGAGCCGCACCCGGGTTCCGCACCGCAGCCGCAGCACGAACCGCCTGGGATCGAAGCAGGTTGTTAGCTTCCGCGGCCGGCAGCTGCAGCCGCAGACTAAGAAGAGCGGGCTGTTTGCCGGCCTGTCTGTCATCGCGCTTACGCTTCTCATCGTCGGCGTAGCTGTGGCAATGTGGCTGTCCGGTTTGTCTACCAAGCAAACCTTTGCCATCCAACAGCTCACCGTTCAGGATTCCCAACTGGATAACCAGATTGAAACCCTCAACCGTGATGCAGAAAATCTCAGCTCTTCTGCAGACATCGCGCGCCGTGCGGATGAAATGGGCATGGCCATTCCTAAGCAGCCAGGTATTGCGGAAGTCGGCGGCGATGGAAAGATCGTCGATAAGCGCGAAGGCACCCCGGATACGGAAAAGCTTATTGACGTAAACGGAGAACCTATCCGCCCCAGCCAAGCTTCCAGCGACCCGAAGGATACTGAAGGCCTCTCGGATTCCTTAAACGCCGTGCCGCAAGGCCAACAGCGCACCACCCGCGGCGGTGATGCCGGGAATACCGGCGCCGCGCAGGATGACGCGCGCCCCAACCTTCCCGCACGTGCGCCGTACGCCAGCCGCGCCGAGTAGTCGGAGTAGCTAGGAAAGAATATTCGGTGAAAATGATGATGCTCGCGCGTGGTGGCGCGGGCATTCTGACTTTTGTAGGGCACAATCAATACACGCAAGAAATTGTGGCGGAAATAGGGAAGGTGACATTGGACTGTGACTACGCCAAGTAGGGCTAGGCGCCGCCCGCGCCGCACCACCAGCTCCGCGGTGCCGCAAAAGAAGCTGATGCGCAAGCGTCTGCGCATTATCGTCTCCGTGGTGCTCGTGGCTATGGTTGTCCTTGTCGGCCGACTAGCCTGGGTGCAGCTCGTATGGGGTCCGGACCTTTCCGCCAAGGCCGTAACTCAGCGCGAGCGCGTCTATATTGAGCCGGCCCGTAGGGGAGAGATTTTAGACCGCGACGGCCAGCGCTTGGCTTATACGATGAAGTCTCGGTCCTTGACCGTCTCACCTACTCGTCTGCGCGATGAGCTAAAAGACAAGGCCGAAATCGAGGCCCAGAATGACGGCTCGACTGAGGGCATGGACGATAAGAAGCTCGATAGCTTCCTCAACCAGAAAATGGAGGAGACCCTCAAAGACATGGCGGAGGGAATCCCGAAGATGATTGAGGATTCGGGAGCTTCGACCTCCAAGGTGGAAAAGGAAGACATTCTTAATAAGCTCAAGGCCGATACCCAATACGAGGTATTGGTGCGCAATGTCGATCCGGATGTAGCCGTAGAGATTTCCAATAAGTACCACGGAGTAGCAGCGGACCGGCAAGACATTCGCCAGTACCCCAATGGCGCTATTGGGGAGAATGTCGTGGGCAAGGTATCCATGGATGGCCATGGCCAATTTGGCTTCGAGGCCGCGCGCGATACGGAACTAACCGGCATTGACGGCCAGTCAACCGAGGACGTATCCGCGGATGGCCAGGTTATTCCGGGCACGCTCCGTGATGTCGTTGATACCGTTGATGGCCGCGATGTCACCCTCACCCTCGATTTGGATCTGCAGACTTATGTGCAGCAAAAGCTGGAGAAGGCCAAGGCCAATTCCAAGGCTTCTGGCGCGGAGGCTGTGGTCCTTGATGCTGCGACCGGCCAAGTCCTCGCCATGGCCAATACCGATACCGTAGATCCCAACAAGAATATTGAGGATCAGCTCGATGAGGGCAAAGACTTTGAAAACCACAGCGTCTCGCACCCTTATGAGCCAGGCTCTGTAGCCAAGGTGGTTACCGCCGCTGCCGCATTGCAAGAGGGAGTGACCACCCCGGACGAGGTGCACCAGGTTCCGGGATCCATCGATATGGCGGGTGTGACCGTTAACGATGCGTGGCAGCACGGCACCGAGCCCTATACAACGACCGGCATCTTTGGTAAATCCTCCAATGTGGGCACCTTGATGCTTGCCGATAAATTGGGCCAAGAAAAATACGCGAAGTACTTGGAAAAGTTTGGTTTGGGTAATACCACCGGCGTAGAACTACCGAATGAATCTGCCGGTAGCGTGCCGGACCTGGAGCAATGGTCCGGCGGCACCTTCGCCAACCTGCCCATTGGTCAGGGCCAGTCCTGGACCACCTTGCAGATGGCGAGCGTGTACCAAACATTGGCAAATGGCGGCGAGCGCATCGAGCCGCGCATCATTGACTCTGTGAAGGGGCCAGACGGCAAGGAAGAAAAGCTGGAGGAGCCAAAAAAGACCCAGGTGATAAGCCCTGAAACCGCCAAGACAACGGTGGATATGTTCCGGGCCGTCTTCCAAGACGATGACGCTGGCCTGCAAAATGGCACGGCCGGTAATGCGCAACTCAAGGGTTATCAGCTCTCCGGCAAGACTGGTACAGCTCAAAAGGTCGATCCGAATACCGGGGCCTATTCGAACTCCGCCTATTGGATCACCTTTGCCGGTATCGCACCGGCCGATGATCCGCGCTTCGTCGTTGCCGTCATGTTGGATGAACCCAAATCCGGTGTGGAGGACAATGGAGGCGGCGGCCAATCGGCAGCGCCGATTTTCCGAGACATCGCCTCCTGGCTGCTCAACCGTGACAATATTCCGACTTCGAAACCAGCACCGCGGCTGACCCTGCGGGCACAATAGGAGCTTAGTATGACCGTTTCATTGGATACTCTCGCCCAGCTTTCTGGCGGGCGCGTCATTGGTGATGCCTCCGTGGAGGTCTCCGCGTGCGGGCTGGATTCTTCCCGTCTGCCTGAGGGCGCGCTTTTTGCCGCCCTGCCGGGCACACGTGCACACGGCGCGCAGTTCGCCCGCGATACTAAGGCTGCGGCTGTGCTTACCGACGCCGCCGGACTCGACCTGCTCAGCCGGGCCCAAGAAACCCGCCCCATTGTGGTGGTGGACGATATTCGTGCCGTGCTCGGTCCGATTTCCGCTGAAATTTATGGCCACCCCACCCGGGAACTGACGGTCATTGGCGTCACCGGTACCTCCGGCAAGACCACCACGAGCTACCTGCTTGAAGCTGGTCTGCTCCATGCTGGGCATTCCGTGGGGCTTATCGGTACCACCGGTACTCGTATTAACCGCACCCCGGTTCCTACCTCGCTTACTACTCCCGAGGCACCTACCTTGCAAGAGCTATTCGCGCGCATGAAAAGCGAGGGCGTCACCCACGTGGTGATGGAGGTATCTTCGCATGCACTGGAGTTGGGACGCGTGCGCGGAACCCGGTTTGCCGTGGGCGGGTTTACGAATTTAAGCCAGGATCACCTGGATTTTCACCCCACCATGGAGGACTACTTTGAAGCTAAGGCCAAGCTCTTTGCTGGGGAACAGGCGGCCGAGCAGGCTGTAATCTGCCTCGATGATGAGTGGGGCGGGCGCATGCGCGGCGTCGCCGAGAGCGCTGGCCACCCCGTAACCACGGTGGCCACTCAGGGGGCTGCGGCCACGATTTCTGCGCACCAAACCGCCACCGAGGCTACCGGCGCCCAAGAGGTCGCCTTGAACTATGACGGTGCCGATTTCTCCTTCCGGTTGCCACTGCCTGGCGAGTTCAATATCGCCAATGCCTGTTTGGCGCTGGGCATGGCCGTAGCGGTAGGAGAGGAGCCGGCGGAGTTCCTCTCGGGCGTGGAAAAGGTCGCTGTTCCCGGCCGTATGGAGCGCATCGACCGCGGCCAAGACTTTGTGGCCGTGGTGGACTATGCCCATAAGCCGGCAGCTATCGCCGCGGTGCTTGATACTCTGCGCGGCCAACTAGAAGGAACCAAGGGGCGCGTCGGCATCGTCGTCGGCGCCGGCGGAGACCGTGATAGCTCAAAACGCCCCATCATGGGCGCTGCCGCGGCCACCCGCGCTGACCTCACTGTGGTCACCGATGACAACCCACGCTCTGAGGACCCTGCCACTATTCGTGCTGCGGTGGTGGACGGTGCACGCGAAGCCGCGCCCCAGGGCGATATTCGTGAGGTAGGTTCTCGTGCCCGTGCCATCGATGAAGTCGTTGACTGGGCCGAGCCAGGCGATGCCGTCATCGTCGTCGGCAAGGGCCACGAGGTGGGCCAACTTGTTAACGGGAAAACCTTGCACTTTGATGACCGCGAAGAAATGGCACGCGCCATCGAGAAGAAACTGGCCGGAACCCTACAGCGCGATACCCTTAGGGATGCGAAGGAGTAGTCATGATTCCACTTTCTATTGCCGATATTGCCGAAATCACCGGGGGCAGCCTCGATTGCGTTTCTGACCCAGACCAGCGCGTTACCGGGTTCATCGAATTCGATTCCCGGAAGGTAACCAAAGGTGGGTTGTTTCTTGCCCTGCCCGGCGCCCGAGTGGATGGCCACGACTATGCGGAAAAGGCCGTTGAGCAGGGCGCTGTAGCGGTGCTTGCCGCGCGGCCGGTCGGCGTTCCGGCGGTCGTCGTCAAGCCTCAAGGCCGCGTTACCGGTGATGCTGCGAACGCGGATATCTATGCTCACGACGAGGACGGCTCTGCCGCTGCGGTTGTCCAGGCGCTGTCCGATATTGCCAGGGAAGTCACCCGCCGCCTGACCGCGGAGCAGGGCCTAGAGATCGTCGGTGTGACCGGCTCAGCCGGAAAGACCTCCACCAAGGACCTGCTGGCCACTATTTTCCGCGCAGAGGGCGATACCGTTGCCCCTCCTGGTTCCTTTAATAACGAGGTCGGCCTGCCCTATACCGCTTTGCGCTGTGATGAGCACACTCGCTTCCTTGTTGCCGAAATGTCTGCCCGCGGAATTGGCCATATCCGCCATCTGACAACCATTACCGCACCCACCGTGGGCGTAGTGCTCAACGTCGGCACCGCTCACCTAGGCGAGTTTGGCTCGCGTGAAAACATCGCCCAAGCCAAAGGCGAGCTTGTGGAGGCCTTGCCCTCGGCCGCTGAGGGCGGGGTCGCTGTGCTCAATGCCGATGATCCCTTCGTCGCCGGCATGGCGCCACGCACCTCAGCAAAGGTCGTTTACTACTCGGCAAATAAGCCGCCGGCTGCCGACGCCCAGTACTACGCCAGCGATATCCAGCTCGATGATGTGGCCCGCCCCTCGTTCGTGCTGCATGCGCCGGGCACAGACCCGCTTCCAGTAAAACTGCAGGTCTTTGGCCGGCACCAAGTATCTAATGCTTTGGCAGCGGCGGCCGCAGCCATTGAATCAGGCATGGACCCGCAGGTGGTAGCCAGCGCGCTATCGGGGCACCAAAATGCCTCCGAACACCGCATGGACGTGCGAACCCGCCGCGATGGAGTCACCACCATCGATGACTCCTATAATGCCAATCCCGATTCCATGCACGCGGCGATTGCCGCGCTGGCCTATACCTCAGCCGCTCGTCCGGATGCCCGTGCCATCGCCGTGCTCGGTGAGATGGGAGAACTCGGCGGCGAAGCGGTGGCTGCCCACCGCACATTGGGCGAGGTCCTTTCCAAATACCACGTTGGCTACCTCGTGGCCGTGGGAGATAACGAGAATATGAGGGCGATGGTCGAGGCCGCACGGGCGCAGGGTATAAATACTACTATCAGCCCAGATGTTGACACCGCTGCGGCGGCGGTCGAAGACATCATTAGGGTAGCGCCTGCCGGCATCGAAGACTGGGCGGAGCGCGAGGCCAAAGACGTTGTCCTCATCAAATCATCGAATGCCCAGCGCCTGTGGCGCGTGGCAGAAAAGCTCAATCGCCGTTAGTCCTCAGTACAAGGAGAAAGACCTCTAGCAATGACTCAGATCATTATCGCGGGCATCCTCAGCTTCCTCGTCGCGATTTTTACCACTCCCATGTTGGTCCGCTACTTTTCCGGCGTAGGCAAGGGGCAGGAAATCCGCGAGGATGGGCCACAGCTGCACCTACGCAAGCGCGGCACCCCAACCATGGGCGGACTGGCGATTTTGCTCGCCATCACTGTGGCCTACCTTGTGGTGGGCATTTACGCCCGCGTGACGGGCAACGGTGGCTTTAGCCCCTCCGGTCTCTTGGTCTACTTCCTCACCATGGGCTTGGGCGGACTGGGCTTTGCCGATGACTTCATCAAGCTGTTTAAAAAGCGTAACCTCGGCCTCAATAAGACCGCCAAGCTGGTAGGTCAACTAGCCGTCGCGCTTATCTTCGGCATCTTGGCACTGCAGTTCCCAGATGCACACGGCTTGACCCCGGCGTCTACAAACCTGTCCTTCGTCCGCGATTTTGACACCTTCGATATCGCCGTGGGCGGCGCCATTATCGGCACCATCGTTTTCTTGGTCTTTCTCTATCTACTCATCGCGGCGTGGTCGAATGCCGTAAACCTCACCGATGGCCTCGACGGTTTGGCCGCCGGCACCACTGCGATGGTCATGGGAGCCTACGCGCTCATTTCCTTCTGGCAGTTCCGCAATTCTTGCGCGGTGTCGCCTGCGGCGGGGTGCTATGAGGTCCGTGATCCACTCGACCTCGCCGTGCTGGCTGCAGCTGGCCTGGGCGGTTGCTTGGGCTTTTTGTGGTGGAATGCCGCACCGGCGAAAATCTTTATGGGCGATACCGGCTCACTAGCACTCGGTGGTCTCGTCGCTGGCCTGTCCGTGACCACCCGTACCGAGCTGCTCATGATCATCATCGGCGCCATCTTCGTTATTGAGACGGTCTCCGTGGTTATCCAGATCATCGTCTTCCGCAGCACCGGAAAGCGCTTTTTCCGCATGGCGCCCATCCACCACCACTTTGAAAACGGTGGCTGGGCAGAGACCGCCGTGGTCACTCGCTTTTGGTTGCTCAGCGCCATGGCCGCCATTGCCGGCGTATGCATCTTTTATGGTGACTGGCTGTCCGCGGTCGGTTTTAGTTCTTAAGACTCACGCCTTCTAGCTTTATCGAGGAAAGAGGAAAACAGATGACCGAGTTGCCATCCTCCTTGCGCGGTCGCGTGCTCGTGGCTGGGGCGGGAGTATCCGGGCGCGGTTGCGTCGCTATGCTCACCAGACTCGGCGTGGACACTACCGTGGCAGATTCCAACGAAGCTGCTCTAGAGGCGTTGGCGGAGGACTACGGCGTAGCTACGGTTTCCGTTGACTCCGCCGCCCAAAGCGAGTTTGACCTCGTGATTACCTCGCCCGGCTGGCGTCCTGACTCGCCTTTGTTGGTTGCTTTTCAGAACGCTGGGGTAGAGGTGATCGGCGATGTGGAGCTTGCCTATCGCTTGGACCGATCCGGCGTCTTCGGGGCACCGCGCACCTGGTTAGTGGTCACCGGAACTAACGGCAAAACCACCACCACCGGAATGTTGGCCCAGATTATGCAGGCCGATGCCGAGCGCACCGGCAAGCGCGCACTGGCGGTGGGCAATATTGGCGTTTCGCTTTTCGACGCCCTCACCGCCACCCCTCGCGTCGACGTCCTTTGTGCCGAGCTTTCTTCTTTCCAGCTGCACTGGTCTAGCCAGTTGCGCCCAGATGTGGGCGTGCTGTTGAACTTGGCAGAAGACCACCTCGATTGGCATGGCTCGTTCGACGCTTATGCGCAGGCCAAAGCCAAGGTGCTCGACGGCCAAGCCGCCGTCGTGGGCAAGGACGATGCCGCGGCGGTGCGCTACGCCGAGAATACAGCTAATCTATACGGTTTTACCGCCGCTGAACCTGCAGAGAGTGAGGTAGGCGTAAGCGCCGGCCGCCTTGTCTCGCGGCTCGCCCAGGAGCGGGAGGATCTCGCTTCCGCCGAAGGTATCGAGCCCGCCGGCTTGGCAGGAGTCTTGGACGCTGCGGCCGCGGCGAGCGTCGCGCGCTTGGCAGGCGCTAGCCCGCGCTCCATCGCGCAGGGGCTGGCAGCGTATACCGTCGCCGGGCACCGTGGCGCTGTTATTCATGAGCATTCCGGTATCAGTTTCATCGATAACTCCAAGGCCACCAACCCACACGCAGCGGATGCGGCGCTAAAAGGGCTCAACTCCGTTGTATGGATTGCCGGCGGGCAGTTGAAGGGGGCGGAGGTAGACGGGCTCGTCGCCAAGCACGCCGCCCATATCAAGGCCGCGGTAGTTCTCGGCGCGGATAGGCAAGAAATCGCCCAGGCACTGGCCGAACACGCACCACATGCACCTGTAGACGTTATCGAAAGCAACGACCCTGCCGCGGCCATGAATGCAGCGGTGGATGCTGCACTGCAACACGCCGAAGCCGGGGATACCGTCCTTTTGGCACCGGCTGCGGCATCGTTGGATATGTATACCGGCATGGCTCAACGCGGTGACTTCTTTGCCGCAGCCGCGCGGGAGCTCACCCGTGACTAGAGCTTGATATTGAAGATCAGGAGAACATATGATGGCCACCTCCCAGCAGCGCCCGCGCTCCAAGAGCTTTGGCGACCGCGTTCGTGAGCTGCGCGAGCAAGCCCGCCAGCAGGCCGGCCTAGATTACCAGCTGTTGCGCTTTATCATTTTCACGCTCGTGGGCATTGGTGTGCTCATGGTCTTTTCCTCTTCAATGGCCACGTCATTGACCGAGGACGGCGGGGTGTGGAACCAGGCGCTACGGCAGTGCGTCATGGTGTTTTTTGGTCTCCTTGCCTTTTGGCTGGGCCTGCAGGTCTCGCCACATACTTTGCGCAAATGCGTGCCGTGGATCGTGGGTCTTTCTATTATTTTGCTCATTGCGGTGCTCATCCCCGGTGTAGGCACCGGCCGTGAAGAGGTGGGTTCGCAGTCGTGGATTTACCTCGGTCCGTTTTCCTTGCAGCCCTCGGAGCTCGCGCGCATTGCCGTAGGCATGTTTGGTGCGAGCGTCCTGGCCGACAAGGAACACAAATCCATGAAGCTTTCTGACCCCTTCATGATGTATTCCTTTATTTCTGCAGGAATGTTTTTGCTCATCGTCGGTCAAGGGGACATGGGCATGGCGCTGTCCTTCGCCATCGTGGTGGTCTTTACCCTCATTTTCGCCGGCGTTGACTGGAGAGTCCCCGCAACGATCGGCGTTGCCGCGGTCTTGGGGTTGATCGGGATTTTCTTGAAAGGCGGTTTCCGCTCGAATCGCTTCCACACCTATTTCGACGCCTTGTTGGGCAATATCTCTGATACTCAAGGCACTGGTTTCCAGTCTTACCAGGGCTTTCTCTCGCTTGCCGACGGCGGCTTCTGGGGCGTTGGCATCGGCCAATCCCGCGCCAAGTGGTTCTACCTGCCAGAGGCGAAGAATGACTTTATTTACGCCATCGTGGGTGAGGAGCTTGGCTGGTGGGGCGGCGCGCTCGTTATCTTCCTCTTTGCCGCTTTGGGATATGTGGGCCTGCGCACCGCGATGCGGGCACAGAATCAGTTCCAATCTTTGCTCGCCGCCTCGTTGACCATCGGTGTGGTTACCCAGGCCTTCGTCAATATTGGCTATGTCATTGGCCTGCTGCCAGTGACCGGTATTCAGCTGCCCATGATCTCCGCCGGCGGTACCGCGGCGATTATCACCATCGGTTCGATGGGCGTGCTGTGCAATGTAGCGCGCCACGAGCCGATGCAGATTTCCGCAATGCAGAACTTTGGCCGCCCGTTTTTTGATCGCCTCTTTTTCATTGGCGAGCCGCAGCCGGTATCTAAGCCGAAAAAGAAGCAGCGGGGGCGTCACGCCCGCCCGCAGGAGCCGCGCTCCCGTGTGCGCGAAGAGCAATTTGGTCGCCCGGTGACTGGAAGCGGCCGCCGCTATCCGCGCGCCGAGCGCCGCTATCGATAGGTGGCGCTGGTAGCCTTTAGGCTATGAATTCCACGCCTATTTCCGTCGTCATTGCAGGTGGCGGCACTGCCGGACACATTGAACCCGCCCTTGCCGTGGGCGAAGCTTTGCGCGAGCGCCACGGCGCTCGCATCACCGCTCTCGGTACCGAAAAAGGCCTTGAGCGCGATATCATTCCCGCCCGAGGCGTGGACCTTAGACTGATTACCCCCGTGCCGATTCCGCGCAAAATCAACGCGCAGCTTTTCAAGCTACCGTTTAACCTCTCCCGCGCGGTGAGGGAGGCCAAGCAGGTACTCAAGGACGTCGAAGCAGACGTTGTCTTTGGCACCGGCGGCTACGTGGCCGGCCCAGCCTATATTGCTGCGGGTTCCCTCGGGATCCCGTTCTATGTTTTGGAGACCAATGCCTTAGCCGGAATCGCCAATAAACTCGGCGTGAAAATGGGCGGCATCGGTCTCAACGCCCACCCGGATTCCGGAATGCCAGGTGAGGTCGTGGGCATTCCCGTGCGCCCGAGCTTGGCGGAGGACCCGGACGGGTCCCTTGCTGCAGGCGCGCGCACCAAGTGGAACTTGGCCGAGCTTCCCACCGTCCTCATTACCGGCGGCTCCCAAGGCGCAGCCAGCATCAACCGCGCGGTTGCTGGGGCAGTGGAGGACCTAGCCAAGGACTTCCAGCTCCTGCATGCTTATGGCAAGAAGAATGACGAGCCCGCAGCACATCCGAACTACGCTGCTTTGCCGTATATCGAGGATATGGGCTCGGCCCTTGCGGTAGCCGATCTCGTCGTATGTCGCTCCGGTGCTATGACCGTTGCCGAAGTATCTGCCGCAGGGCTGCCAGCGATTTACGTGCCGTTGCCGCATGGTAACGGTGAACAAGCGCTCAATTCCCGTGAAGTGGTCGAGGCGGGCGCTGCCATCCAGATTCCCGATGCGGAGCTGACCCCTGAGCGTCTTATCTCTGAGGCGCGCGGCATTCTCGATGACCCTAAACGTCTAGCATCGATGACGCATGCCGCCGCCCACGCCAGCGCCGGCGACGTGGCTAATACCATCGCAGACCGCATCGCTGCCCGCGTGTCCGAGGCCGAAACCGCCGCCGGAAGGAAGGAAAAATAAATGACTGATCCCGCACACTACGATCTCCACCGCGTTCACCTTATCGGCATTGGTGGCTCTGGCATGTCGGGGCTGGCGCGAATTCTTGCCACGCGCGGCGCCGTGGTTACCGGTTCCGATGTAAAAGACTCCACCCCGGTGGAGGTGCTGCGCACCATGGGCGCGAAGATCGCCATCGGGCACGCTGTCGAAAACCTGCGCCTATCGGGTGAACTGCCGACCGTCGTGGTGACTTCCTTCGCTGCCATTCCGCAAGACAATCCGGAGCTAGTAGCCGCGCAGGAAAACGATATCCCCGTCATCCGCCGCTCCGATTTGCTCGCCGCATTGATGGAAGGCCACAAGCAGGTATTGCTAGCCGGCACGCACGGCAAAACGTCCACTACGTCGATGACCGTGAGTGCGATGCAACACGCAGGTCTCGATCCTTCCTTTGCCATCGGCGGCCAGCTCAATCGCGCGGGCACCAACGCCCACGGCGGCACCGGTGAGGCGTTTGTCGCCGAGGCTGATGAATCCGATGCCTCCCTGCTGCGCTACAGCCCCGATGTTGCGGTGCTGACGACCATCGAGCCCGATCACCTCGACTTCTTCCACAGCGAGGAGGCTTACTTCAAGGTCTTCGATGACTTTGCTGGCCTGGTCACCCCAGATACCGGCTATCTTGTTGTCTGCGCCGAGGATGAGCACGCCGCCCAAGCAGGCGAGCGTGCGCAGGAGCGCGGCATCAACGTCGTGGCCTATGGCGCAGCGGACAAGTCTTTTACCTCTACCGTGCCGCTGGCCGCTGAGCTGGAACGCGAGGAGACCACCGCTGAAGGGATGGACACCACCGTAAAGGTTAACCTTCCTGGCATCTCTGAAACTGTGCGCTACGAGCTGCAGATCCCGGGACACCACATGGTGCTTAACTCGATGGGTGCCTTGTTGGCTGGTGTGCTTTCCGGTGGCGCCCCGGCTGCCATTGCTGAGGGATTGGCTGATTTTAGCGGTGTGCGCCGGCGCTTTGAGTACCGGGGGAGCGTCGACAAGCAGGGAAAGCCCGTGCGCGTCTTTGATGACTATGCGCACCATCCCACCGAGGTTGCTGCAGTTCTGCGCGCCGCTCGGGCAAAGGTTGAGGCCGAAGGCCACGGCGGCCGTGTCATCGCCTGCTTCCAGCCGCACCTGTACTCGCGCACCATGGAATTCGACGCCGAGTTTGCCCAAGCGCTCTCGCTTGCCGACGCCGCCGTAGTCCTCGACATCTACGGCGCGCGCGAACAACCTGTGGAGGGAATTACCTCCCGCATCATTACCGATAAGATGCCAAGTGACATGCAGGTCATCTTCGAACCAGATTTTTCTGCCGCTGCCCGCGACGTTGTTTCGCTCGTAGAACCTGGCGATGTTGTGCTGACCATCGGTGCTGGCTCGGTAACTATGGTCGCGGCAGAAATTCTCGATGAATTGCGGGCGAGCTAGTGCGCGTATCCACCAAGCTCATTGCCGGGATCAGTGCAGCTGTCGTTGTCGTAGCCTTGATCATTGCCGTCGTAGTGTGGACGGTGCCCATCTTAAAAGTCCGCCATTTTCAGGTGGAAGGTACCCACCAGCTTGATGCTGCGCAGGTAGAGGAGGCCGCCGGGGTTGCCGAAGGAGAAAACCTCCTGCGCGTAGATGCAGGCAAGGCAGCCTCCGGTGTTGCTGGATTGGATTGGGTTGATTCGGTAACTGTCTCGCGCGATTTCCCCTCCACCTTGACTATCAATGTGGACGAACACAAGGCTGTGGCTTTTGTAAAGCGCGATAATAAGCCTTTCCTGATTGATGATAAGGGCGAGGAATTTACCTCCGCGGAGCCTCCCGCCGGCGCGGTTGAGGTCACTGGTTCTGTTGATAGCGGCTCCCGCCAAACCCAAGACGCGGTGCGCGCGATCGCTGCGTTATCGGATGATGTGCGCAACCAAGTAGGAACCCTTGATGTGGACGATGAATACTCGCTCATCTTTACCACTAAGGATGGCCGCCGCGTCTTTTGGGGCGCGAGCGACTCCAATGATGATGACAAGGCGCGTGCCTTTGCCACCGTGTTGAAGATGGAAGGTCGCGAGTGGAATATTTCCAACCCTGAGTTGGTGACCACCCGCGGATAGGGGACGGGTGCCCCCGGACGCATTTTTTACCCTTCTGTGGTCCCTGCAGCGCCGCTTAAGCGCGTGCGCTGCAGGG
This sequence comes from Corynebacterium sp. LaCa54, assembly GCF_046717495.1. NCBI lineage: Bacteria > Bacillati > Actinomycetota > Actinomycetes > Mycobacteriales > Corynebacteriaceae > Corynebacterium > Corynebacterium sp. LaCa54. Next base: position 1,615,568 of record NZ_CP177115.1, on the reverse strand, counting down.
GCCTTTTTCTCTGGCACCAATGTGGGGCGGATGGTGCGGGTGTGACTAACAAAACCGCAGGTGAACAACCCTAAAGTGCAACTTGAGGGTCTCGACACGCGCAAAATGTGCGTGAAAATTACACGGCTGTCGTTAAAGATGGAAAGGAACGCGATTCGCCTTCGGCGGACCGCATTACATTCCTCGTTTAATGCACGTGCAGACTTAAAGTAGCGAAAGGTGAGACCAACTCACATGATCTCTTCCAATAACAATCTCGCGGATATCAAGGTCGTCGGCGTCGGCGGTGGCGGCGTCAACGCCGTCAACCGCATGATCGAAGAAGGCCTCAAGGGCGTTCAGTTCGTCGCCATCAACACTGACTCTCAGGCCCTCATCTTCTCTGATGCCGATACCAAGCTGGATATCGGCCGCGAGGCCACCCGTGGCCTTGGCGCCGGCGCTAACCCTGAGGTGGGCAAGACCTCCGCAGAAGATCACAAGTCCGAAATCGAAGACGCCCTACAGGGTTCCGATATGGTCTTCGTGACTGCTGGCGAAGGCGGCGGTACCGGCACCGGTGCCGCTCCGGTTGTGGCATCCATCGCGAAGAAGATGGGTGCGTTGACCGTGGGCGTTGTCACCCGTCCGTTCAAGTTCGAGGGTGCCCGCCGTACCCGCCAGGCTATGGCCGGCATCGAAGAGCTGCGTGAGGTATGCGACACTCTTATCGTTATCCCGAACGACCGCCTGATGCAGCTCGGTGGGGAAGAGCTTTCCATTGTCGAGGCTTTCCGCGCCGCCGATGAGGTGCTGCACAATGGTGTGCAGGGTATTACCAATCTGATCACCATCCCAGGCATGATCAACGTCGACTTTGCCGACGTCCGCTCCGTCATGTCCGACGCCGGCTCTGCCCTGATGGGCATCGGCTCTGCCCGCGGCGATAATCGCGCCATGACCGCTGCCGAGCAGGCCATTAATTCCCCGCTATTGGAATCGACGATGGAAGGCGCCAAGGGCGTGCTGTTGTCCATCGCCGGCGGCTCCGACCTTGGCCTGCACGAGGTTAATGCCGCGGCTTCCATGGTGGAGGAGCGCGCTGACGAAGACGTCAACCTTATCTTCGGTACCATCATCGATGACACCTTGGGTGATGAAATCCGCATCACCATCATTGCCACCGGCTTTGATGCCGAGGCCAATATGACCCAGGCCGCTGCACAACCGCAGAAGCAGCAGGAACAGCGCAAGCCAGGGTCCCTTTTTGACAATCGCCAGCGCGCGGCCGCAGAGCCCGTCACCCCGGCTCCGGCACAGCCTGGTGCGGCCGAGCCGGTACAAGATGATTACTCCCCGCGCCACTCCTACGAGCCGCGTGCCGGCCAGGAGCGGGAGCGCTACACCCCAGAGCGCCCTGCCGAGGAGCGCCGCCCAGAATCTACCGGTCTGTTCACCAATTCTGACCGTTTCTCCCGCGAGGAGCGTCGTGATGACTACCGTTTGTCTCGCCCATCCCAGCGCCGCGATGATGATGGCGACGACGATCTGGACGTGCCTTCCTTCATGCGCTAAGCGCAAAGCGCTACGCTGGTGTGCATGCCAGTAAACGAGGAACATCGCACCAAACGCCCCGTCCGCATGGTCTTTACCAGCCGTGCCGGCGGGGCGTCTGCTATTCCATATGACTCTTTTAATTTAGGGCACCATGTTGGCGATGACCCCGCCGCGGTTGCTGCGAATCGAGATCGCCTAAAACGCGTGACCGGCGTGGACGATATCGTGTGGATGGAACAACTACACACCAATACAGTCACCGTTATCGATGGTCCACAGGATGAACCTGTGCCAGCCACCGACGCGATTGTCACCACGCAGCGCCGCCTTGGGCTGGGCGTCCTTGTTGCAGATTGCACGCCGGTTCTGTTTGTCGACGTCGCCGCTGGTGTCATCGCCGCCGCCCACGCTGGCCGCTTGGGCGCCCGCAACGGCATCATCGTCAATACCGTGCGCGAAATGGAGAAACTCGGCGCTCAGCCCGAGCGCATCCAGGTGGTTATGGGACCAGCTGCCTCCGGCAAAAACTACGAGGTGCCGAAAGAGATGGCTGAGGATGTAGAACGTCGGCTGCCCGGTTCGAAGACGCGGACGTCGAAAGGAACCTGGGGAATTGACGTTCGCGCAGGTTTGATCCGCCAGCTCATGGGCCTCGGCATCACCGCGATTGAATCCGATCCGCGCTGCACAATTGAAGACGAAAATTTCTTTTCCTATCGCCGCGAAGGCACTACCGGCCGCCAGGCCGGGCTGATCTGGTTGGAGGCTAACTAATGGCAGACCGTAAAGCACAGCTACGAGAAAATCTCGCCGCTACTCGAGCTGAGATTGAACGGCTATCGGCGCAAGCAGACCGCAAGCCCCCGCAGCTACTGCCGGTGACGAAGTTTCATCCAGCTGCGGATATCGCCCTACTTGCTGAACTCGGGGTTAGTGACGTTGCCGAAAACCGGGAGCAAGAAGCTCGCGCCAAAGCTGCCGAATTGCCACAGCTGCGTTTCCATATGATCGGCCAGATCCAGACCAAAAAGGCCAATCACGTGGCTCGTTGGGCGGCCAGCGTTCATTCGCTTGATTCCCTCAAACTTGCTCAGGCTTTGGAACGGGGCGTCGCCTTGGCAAAGGAACGAGGGGAACGCGAGAGCAACCTGCCGGTCTTTGTCCAAGTGTCTGCCGATGGCGATGACGCTCGCGGAGGCGTTTCTCGCCACGCGCTCGACGAGCTCGTCGAAGCAGTAGAAGGAAGCGAACACCTCGACTTCGCTGGCCTCATGGTAGTCCCGCCCCTCGACGCCGATGCGGGCGAGGTCTTTCGCGGTGTGCGAGATGAGGTCGACCGGCTATCTGCCGCGCTGAAGCGCCCGCTGAAATTGTCTGCTGGAATGAGCGCGGACATGGCCGAAGCAATTGCTGCGGGCAGCGATATCGTGCGTGTCGGAACCAGTATCATGGGGCCGCGGCCAGTAGGTTGAAAGCATTGCAAAAGCGCATTTCACAGCGTAAATCACATGAGTCACACTAGACACATTTTGCGCGTTTAGACTTGTACAAATTTAGGTCAGAGGGAGACCCAAAAATGTCATTCATTGATAAGACGAAGGATTTCTTCGGGCTGGGCCCGGTGGACATCGAAGAAGACGATGCCTACTACAGCGAGGAGCCGCGTTATTCCGAAAATGCCTCCTCCGCCTACGCCCCGCGTCGTGCTCCGCAGTCTTATGAGCCTGCTCCGGTGAAAGAAGAGTTTGTGCCGACCATCGTGGCTATTTCGCTGACGTCTTTCAATGACGCTGCCAAGGTGGGCGAGCCTTTCCGCGACGGCGACGCAGTGGTCTTTGAGCTTACCGACGCCGACAAGGCCACCGCAAAGCGCTTCATCGACTTCGCTGCCGGTCTCTGCTTCGGCTTGGAAGGGCGCATGCTTAACCTCACCAAGGGATTGGATACCGAGCGCAAGGTCTTTTCTATCGTGCCGAAGTCTGCGGACATCGCTAGGCACGAGCTCGAGCGCGCCGCTGGCCTGCGCTAAAGCGGTAAGTTTTTCTTGACCCCCGTGGGGTGCCGATTGGGCACCTGCGGGGGTCTATTAGATAGGCTCGGTTATTGTGACACAACTCGGAATTATTCTTATCCTGCTCGTGCGGATTTATACGTGGGTTCTCATCGCCCGCATCATCATTGAGATGATTCAATCCTTTTCCCGGCAGTTTAACCCGCCACGTTGGTTTATGGTTGTGGCGGAGCCACTGTTTGTAATTACGGATCCGCCGGTAAAGGCGCTACGCCGTTTGATCCCGCCGCTCCAGATGGGCGGGGTGGCCCTCGACGTATCGGTGCTCGTGCTATTTATTTTGCTTTCGATACTTACACGAATCTTGCAAATCGTATTTTTCGGTTAGCACCCCCGTCGCCTCGCAACCTGTGGTAAACGTTGAGACTCGGCGGGGCGTCGATTATTGTGGTCGTTTGGTTACGATAAATCGCGATAACCCGTATTATGAACCACATGTACCTTTGTGGGGAAGGTTTAGTTAGACCTGAACCGCAGCTCCTAAGGCCCTGGAACCTCCGGGGTTGTATCAACCTGAAGGGGAAGAGAAGACATGCCACTGTCACCAGCTGATGTTCACAACGTCGCGTTCAGCAAGCCGCCCATTGGCAAGCGCGGCTACAACGAAGACGAGGTGGATCAGTTCCTCGACCTCGTAGAGGATGCGCTTGCCCAGCTGCAGGATGAGAACGAAGATCTACAGGCACAGGTCAGCGATCTCAATTCTCAGGCCAAGGCGGGCGCTGGCGCCGGTGCTGCTGGTACCGCAACGGCAGCCTCCGCTCGTACCGATGAGGCTGCACTGCGCAAGGAGATTGAGGCCAAGCTGCGCGCCGAGTACGAAACCAAGCTGGCGGACTCCAAGTCCGAGCTGTCCCGTGCTAAGGAAGAAACCAAGAAGGCACGCGAGCAGGTAAAGGCAGCCCAAGCTGAGGCTTCCAAGGCACAGGAGACCGGCTCTGCCGCCGCTTCCGCTTCTGCAGACCTGAAGGCCGCCCGCGATGAGGCAGCACAGGCAAAGAGGGAAGCTGAGGCAGCTCGTGCAGAGGCTGCACAGGCAAAGAAGGACCTTGAGGCTTCCAAGAAGGAAAATGATGAGCTGAAGAAGTCCGCTTCCGCAGCTGGTTCTTCCAAGGCCGGCGTTGCAGCTGCAGGCCTTGCAGGCGCTGGTGCAGCTCAGACTGCAGATGGTCTGGCTACCCCAGAAACCCACATGCAGGCCGCTCGCGTTCTGGGTCTGGCACAGGAGATGGCAGACCGCCTGACCTCCGAGGCTCGTGCGGAGTCCGAGTCCATGCTGTCGGAGGCACGCACCGCCGCCGAGAAGCAGCTGACCGACGCAGACTCTCGTTCCAAGGCGCAGCTTGCCGACGCCCAGAAGAAGTACGATGCCCAGCTGCAGGACGCGGATTCCCGCTCCAAGAAGCTGGTGTCTGACGCCGAGGCTAAGGCAAAGCAGACCGAGTCCGATGCGTCCTCCCGTGCTGAGGCACAAATCCGTCAGGCTGAGGAGAAGGCTGCTTCCTTGCAGGCCGATGCTGAGCGCAAGCACACTGAGGTTATGAACACGGTCAAGCAGCAGCAGACCGCACTGGAGGCTCGTATCTCCGAGCTGCGTACCTTCGAGCGCGAGTACCGCACTCGCCTGAAGACCTTGCTCGAGTCTCAGCTGGAAGAGCTGGCTACTCGCGGCACCGCCGCACCGAACGGCGAAGCTGGCAATAACTAAGCCACCGCGTTCTCTCTAGCGCCCCCGCCACCGCTGCGGGGGCGCTATTGTTGTTTTAGACCGTGGTGCCCTATCCCGACCTAACCGAAAGGAACCATTGTGCTTGTTGCCGCCTTAGTTCTCGCCCTCGTGGCATTCGTAGCCTTGGTCAACTTCGTCATCTCGGGTGCCGACTGGTCGCTGTATATCGTCTTCGCCGCCGCTGGCCTCGGTCTGGTGTGCTTTATTCTGGATTGGGCGCATAAGCATCGCAGCGATAAAGCCCGGGCAGCACAACACCCTGAGCAAGATTCCTTGCGCGAGGCTTTACGCGAGAACTAAAATAGCACGCCAAAAAGGCGCTCGAGGCGCCTTATTTCGCGGTCTTGTCTTAGCAGTCAGGGGGCTGCCACCGAATCTGTCCATTCGTGCGGCTAAGTCGCCCGCGTAGCGGTGGGGCATTGGGATCGTCATCGTTGGCTCCATTGTGGTAGGCGCAGGCTGTGGATAAGTTTGCGATATTGGTCAATCCACCGTGTAGCCAGGGTTCTAAATGGTGAATTTGGCATTCGTCGGCGGGCTTAGCGCACCGCGGCCACGGGCACACAGGATTTTCTGCACCCGCCATCAATCGCTGCTTAGCATTGGCGAAGCGCTCCGTGCGATACAGGTTTACCGCGCCTTCGTAGGGGCTGACTAGCGTGATGAGTCCATGTTCCTTTAACGTGCGGCGCAAGTATTGCGCACCCGAAAGCGTTGCCCCGTTTGTCATCTGCAGGGTGATTTCCTCACCGTCACCGTTGACGATGCGTACGTAATCTTCCAGCCGCACGATGACATTGGTTACTACGGTGCTCCGTTGCGCGCTATCGTCCCCGAAAAGGTATCTTCCACCACATCTAGCGGCTTTTTAATTCTGGTTTTCTACCGCTGCGTGCAAATCCGCAATAAACGAAGACGATCCATCGAACGCAAGCGTCCACGGAGCATCTTTGCGTCGGATGATGCGCACGCCTGGTTTCACGGTGCGCTTTTTCTTCGGGACTTTGGACTGAGCCAGCTTCTCCAGCGCCCCTGCTGTGGCCTTGGTAGTGCAGAGTTGTTCGCGGAGAACCCAGGCGTCGAAAAGCGTAGGCATTTTCCGCGCATACTTTTCAATGATGGATAAGGCAACAATGGAATGCCCATTGTGCTGGGCGCCTTCGATAGCGCGGCGACGTTTCCCCGTGAACTTGGTCGTGCCGCAGTATGCTTCCTTTAACAAGGCCAGCTCGCGGGCAGTCTTTTCGGCAGCGCCCCGTGCGCAGAGGTCGTCCTCAGACATGCCTGCGCACCCAAGGACGATGTCCATCCCAGGTGCCATGGCTGCGAGCTAAGTATCTAGCGCGTTCACGACTCACAATTTATTGCCCCGCGCAAGCCCCCACAAGGGAAAATTTTTAGCCTGTGGATAACTTATTGTGCACGAAGATTCTGGGGCGCTATACTTTGTGCTACATGCAGTGATCCGGCCATCACCGGGGAGCAATTCAGAAGAACAGCCAGTGCGGCCTAGTAGAACTGAACGGGTGGGACCGTCAACTCCTTCACCGAAACGAAGCGGAGCCTTCGGGCTCAAGCAGGGTGGTACCGCGAGCCTGACAGGCGCGTCCCTGCACCGAGTGATGAGTGAAGGATTGTAATGGCGAAAAAGATTTACCCCAAGGTTGACATGACCGGAGGCTCAAGTCGCTTCCCGGATATGGAAGAGGAAGTTCAGAAGTACTGGAAGCAGGATGATACCTTCCAGGCTTCACTAGAAAAGACAAAGGATTGCCCAGAATACATCTTCTATGATGGCCCTCCCTTTGCTAATGGCTTGCCGCACTATGGTCACCTGTTGACCGGTTATGTAAAAGATATCGTTCCGCGCTATCGCACCATGGCAGGCAACTACGTGCCTCGTGTCTTCGGCTGGGATACCCACGGTCTGCCCGCCGAGCTGGAAGCGGAAAAGCAGCTGGGTATTACTGATAAAGCGCAGATCGAGGACATGGGCTTGGAAAAGTTCAATGAATACTGCGCCAAGTCTGTGCTGGAGTACACCGACGAGTGGGAAGATTACGTCAACCGCCAGGCCCGCTGGGTGGATTTTGACAACGGCTACAAGACCATGGACATCAACTACATGGAATCGGTCATGTGGGCGTTCAAGGAGCTTTATGACAAAGGCCTGATCTACAAGGGATTCCGCGTCCTTCCTTACTCTTGGGCAGAGCATACTTCTCTGTCCAACCAGGAGACCCGACTGGATGATTCCTATAAGATGCGCCAGGATCCGACCCTGACGGTTACCTTCCCTGTGGAGGGCGCTCGTGAGGGAAGCGCGGCAGAAAAGACACTGGCGGAGCACCCCGCGCTTGCCGACGCCTCCTTCCTCGCCTGGACCACCACCCCCTGGACCTTGCCTTCTAATGAGGCATTGGCGGTTCACCCAGAGGTCTCTTACGTGCTCTTTAGGGCCACCGACGGCGATTTTTCCGGCCGTACCTTCATCATGGCGGAAAACCTGCTGGCTACCTTGGAAAAGGAACTAGGTGAGGCCGAGGTACTGGAGACCTTCACCGGCGCGCAGCTCGAGGGCTTTACCTATGAGCCGATCTTTGGTTTCTTCCCGGATTTGCGCAATGCTTACCAGGTATTGGTCGCTGATTATGTCACTACCGAGGATGGCACCGGCGTGGTTCACCAGGCTCCGGCGTTTGGTGAAGACGATATGAATACCACTAACCAGTACGATATCGAGCTGGTTATCCCAGTGGACGAGGACGGCAAGTTCACCTCGCAGGTACCGCCGTATGAGGGACAGCTGGTTTTTGATGCCAATAAGGACATCATCAAGGACTTGAAGGCCGCTGGGCGAGTGGTGCGCCACGTGACCATCGAGCACTCTTACCCGCATTCGTGGCGCTCGGGTGAGCCGCTAATCTACATGGCTCTGCCAGCCTGGTTTGTGAAGGTAACCGAGTTCCGCGATCGCATGGTGGAGCTCAACCACAATGAGATCGAGTGGCTGCCGGAGCACATTCGGGACGGTCAGTTTGGCAAGTGGCTCGAGGGTGCGCGCGACTGGAATATCTCGCGTACCCGCTACTGGGGTGCGCCTATCCCGGTGTGGATGTCCGATGATGACAATTACCCACGCATGGATGTCTACGGCTCCTTGGATGAGCTGGAGCGTGACTTCGGCGTCCGCCCGGAGTCCCTGCACCGCCCGCACATCGATGAGTTGGTGCGCCCGAACCCGGACGATCCAACCGGCAAGTCTATGATGCGTCGCGTGCCGGACGTATTGGACTGCTGGTTCGAGTCCGGCTCGATGCCGTTCGCGCAGAAGCACTACCCCTTCGAGAATAAAGAGTGGTTTGAAACCCACTCGCCGTCTGACTTCATCGTGGAGTACTCCGGTCAAACGCGTGGCTGGTTCTATGTGATGCACGCGCTGTCCACCGCGCTGTTTGATCGTCCGGCATACAAGAAGGTCGTAGCCCATGGCATCGTGCTGGGCAACGATGGCCTCAAGATGTCCAAGTCCAAGGGCAATTATCCAAACGTCAATGAAGTCTTTGACCGTGACGGTTCGGATGCCATGCGCTGGTTCCTGATGTCTTCGCCTATCCTGCGCGGTGGCAACCTCATCGTGACCGAGCAGGGCATCCGCGAGGGCGTGCGCCAGGCTATCTTGCCTATTTGGAACGCCTATACTTTCCTGCAGCTCTACGCGGAAAAAGAAGCCAAGTTCGACACCACCTCTACGCATGTTTTGGACCGCTATATCTTGGCCAAAACCCACGATGTCGTAGCTAAGGTGGACGCGGCGCTTGCCGATACCGATATCTCTACGGCAACCGAAGAGGTACGCCTGTTTGCAGACGTTTTGACCAACTGGTACGTGCGTCGCTCGCGCGAGCGATTCTGGGAGGGCGAGGAAGCCCATCCTGAGGCCTTCAATACCTTGTACACCGTGTTGGAAACCGTGACTCGCGTGGTCGCGCCGCTTTTGCCGCACGTGGCGGAAGTTATCTACCGCGGGCTAACCGGCGAGCGTTCTGTGCACTTGGCGGATTTCCCGCAGGCCGCGGATTACCCAGCCGATGCAGATCTGGTGTCTGCGATGGATGCGACCCGTGCGGTGGCCTCGGCAGCATCGTCGGTGCGCAAGTCCAATAAGTTGCGCAACCGGTTGCCGCTGCCGAAGCTGACGGTGGCTCTTGCAGGGGCACAGCGTTTGGCGGACTTTGCCGATATCATTCGCGACGAGGTCAACGTTAAGGAAGTTGAGCTTACCGATGATGTCGATTCGGTGGGCACCTTCCAGGTAGTCTGCAACGCCAAGGTCGCCGGCCCGCGCTTGGGCAAGGACGTGCAGCGCGCCATCAAGAACCTCAAGGCGGGCAATTATGAGCGCCGCGGCGATGAGGTCGTGGTTGACGGCGATATTGTGCTTGGTCCGGATGAGTACACGGAGCGCCTCCAGGCAGCGAACCCGAAGTCGACCGCGCGTATCGAAGGGCTCGATGGCCTTGTGGTACTCGATACTGAAGTGACCGAAGAGCTCGAGGCTGAAGGCTGGGCGGCGGACGTTATCCGTGGCCTCCAGGATGCCCGCAAGGCTTCTGGGTTCGAGGTCTCGGATCGCATCGCGGCCGTACTTGCCGTACCGGAGGCGAAGAAGGCATGGGCTGAGCGTCACGCCGACCATATAGCCGGTGAAGTACTCGCCACCGACTTCCAAGTGACCACCGAGGCGCTTGATGGCGAGGGCGTGCACGAGGTGGTTAAGGGGGTTAGCGCTACCGTCGTCAAGCAGTAGCGCGCTAGCTGCCACCTAAAAATAATTGCCCAGCCGGCGTGGCTGGGCAATTTTTATGAGTGATAGGACTTAGCGGACTGGACCGGGCAGGTGAGCGCGCCAGCCGAGGACCGCGTTAACTAGGCAGCACAGTGCAAGCACGGCGCCAATGAGGAATAGGGTGGTAAAGCCGAGCAGCGGGGCGAGCGCGCTGAAGGCCATGGGGATAAAGAAGCCGGTGTAGGACACCGAGTAGTACACGGCGGTGAGGCCAGCGAGTTCTTCAGGGCGGGCGATGCGCTGGACCTCGGATAGACCGGCGACAAGGGCTAGGCCATATCCTGCACCCATGACGGCTGCGCCGGCGATACCGAGCGGCAGCGAACGGGTACTAGAGGCAACCGCACCGAGGATGGTGCCTACGGTGATAACTCCCATTGCCACCGCGGAAGCACGGGCGGACCGGCTGGTGTCAATGACCTTGCCGAGCATTTGGACGCCAACGCCGCAGCCCAAGGTGATAACAGTCATGAGGCCGGAGAAAGCAATGGGTGCTTCACTGGCAGACTTGGACAAAAGTTGGGGCAAGAGCGCGTAGGCGGCACCAGCGCAGCCGAAGACCCACGGTGCTACCGGCAAGACGATGCGCACGAAGCGGCGGTGTGCTGCGGAGGGAATGTGCAGCATGCGCAGCATGTCGCGGATGCTCAAGTCAAGGAAGGTGTCTTTTACCGTAGCGCCACGTGGCGGGCGAGTCTCCGGTGTCTTCATCAACCAGATAGCGGTGGCGACGGTGAGCAGGATGTGCAGGATATAGGCTAGGTGGGTAGGCCATGGCCCCCACTGGGCCAGCACCGAGGCGAGGCCAGCCCCGATGAGGAAACCGAGGGTCAGGCACATCGAAGCGTGGCGCGGTCCAGCGGCGGGGTCGCCGCCGGCGCGGGTGATAAGCTCCGCCACCCACGTGGAGCCGACCGCCATGACGATGCCTAGAGCTAAGCCACACATGATGCGGCCCACGGCGATGACGAGTGGCTCGTTCGGTGCGATGGATAGAAGGAAGGAACCTAGAAGCGATAGTGGTGCGGCAGGCAGCATCGTGGGGCGGCGGCCGATGTAGTCAGAAAGCGGGCCAGAGATAAGCAGTGCAGGCACGATGCCGAGCACATAAGCGGCTAGGAGCCCGTTGACGGTGACCTGCGAGAAGTGTGATTGCTCGCGGTACATAACTAGGAGAGGGGTGAACTCATTGCCTCCCCACGCCACGGCAACCATGCTGCCGGCGACGGGAAACCATGAGTGTTTGGCAAACTTTTCGGTCATAGTTGATTCCTCGAGTTGGTTAGGTGGGTATCCAATGCAGAAAGGTAGGCGTCGAGGTCGCCGGTGCGGAGGGCATCGGCAAGCGTGCGGTGCTGATCCACGAAGGTGCGGGCGCGGGCCACGTTGCGGCCAATGGCTGTGGCGGTAAAACGCTGTTGGCGCTCGCGCAACTGGTGTCCCAGTCCCGCCAGCAGGCTATTCGCCCCGCCATCCATGATGATCTGGTGGAAACGTGCGTCCAGCTGGGCATAGGCGCGTAGGTCTGCGCCATCCAACGCCGTGTCTTGTTCCGTGATGGTCGCGTCTAGCTGATCAGCGATGTCCGCGCGCTCGGCATCAGGCATGGCGCAGATTTTCTCAGCGCAGTGCCTGTCTACGAGTAAGCGCGCCTCATAAACCTCGCGGATTTCCTGCGGGCTAATCGGCACGATAAGTGCACCTCGCCTGGGATAGAGCTGGAGGAAGCCTTCGACCTCTAGGCGCAGGAAAGCCTCGTGCATTGGGGTGCGGCTAATCCCCATCTCGGTAGCCAGGGAGGCCTCGGAAAGCATCTGCGAGGGCTCGAAGGAGCCGTCGATGATCTTCTCTTTGACGAAGTCATAGGCGCGCTCCGCAGCGGGCTGCATTCGTTCATTGGACATGCATCCATCTTGCATACAAGCTTGCATGCAAGCAAGCGTGAAGGTGTACTTTGTGGGGAACGAATCTAGTTAGGCAATCGTGTGACGTGGCACGTATCGGGGTCGAAGAGTAAGCCGTTGCCCATGCCGACCCAGCCGATGAAGGGGGCGTCGGCAAGCGTGAGCGGCGAATGTACATGTCCAAGGATCCAGGCGTCGGCACCGCAAGCCCGTAGCTGGTCTACAGAAAGTGGTAGACAGATGGCGTGGGAAAACTCGCCGGTGACGGAGGAGTGCAGGAGGCCAAGAAAGGGTGCGTCGCTGGGTCGCGGCGGAAGCTGGAGGCGGCGCAGGTCCGGATCGGTTGCGGCCGCTGCGCTAAGCACTGTGGTCTCCCCAATCTGAAAGGTATGTACTTGCGTGCTATGCACGGTGACCTCGGGCGGGAAGTCTAGCTCATGGTGAGTATCGTGATTTCCGGAAATGAAGTGGACTTCGTTGAAAAGCTCGACAGCACGGTCCAAAACGGTGCGGACCTGGGGCACACACTCGCTCGCTGTGGCATTACGGTCGATGATATCGCCTAGGCACACGCACGCCGTAGCACCGCTATTGGCGGCAGCCTCAAGTTCTTGAAGGGCCCAGCGCAGTCCAGGGGAGTCAGGGTGGCCTAGGTGCAGATCGGCAAAGACAAAGATGCTAGCGGGCATGTGCGGTCTTTCGGGTGCGCCACCACGTGCTAGCTACCAAGTCAACGGTGGACTTGCCGCGGAGATTGGTCTCGGGGCAGGCCTTATTGCCGGCGAATTCGCGCTTTCTGCCGCGCAAGACTACGTGTGGTGAGTTCATATCTAGAAAATGCCTTCCTTAAAAAGGACCCGTAAAAGATAAAACCGTGACATTGCAGGGGAGTGGCCCGAAGATGGAAAGCAATCAAAGCTTTAATTAACGGCACATAAACGCTCTGGGGGACGCCTATTAGACTGGGCTGCATGCAACGCTGGGTTCTACACATCGACATGGACGCATTTTTCGCCTCCGTCGAGCAGCTGACCCGGCCTACGCTGCGGGGGCGTCCGGTTTTGGTGGGCGGAACCAGCGGACGCGGCGTGGTGGCAGGCGCCTCCTACGAGGCGCGCGTGTACGGTGCGCATTCGGCCATGCCGATGTACCGCGCGCAGCAGCTCGTTGGGCTCCGTGCGGTAGTGGTGCAGCCGCGCCGGGTGGTCTATTCGGCGGCCTCGCGCCGGGTATTCGACATCATCGCGCAACACGTGGAAGTCATCGAGCAACTTTCCATCGATGAGGCCTTTATGGAACCCGCCGCCCTGCAAGGCGCGAGCGCGGATGAGGTCAAGCGCTGGGCGGATGAATTGCGCGCGCTCATCCGTAAGGAAACGGGGCTGCCGTGCTCCATCGGTGCGGGTTCGGGTAAGCAATTTGCCAAGATTGGCTCAGGCGAGGCGAAACCCGATGGCACCTTCGTAATCCCGGCCGAGCGCCAGCTTGAAATGCTGCACCCGCTTGCGGTGAACAAGCTATGGGGAGTCGGCCCAGTGACCGGCGCGAAGCTGAATTCCATTGGGGTGGAAACCATTGGACAGCTCGCGGCGATGACGCGCAAGGAAGTGGAGATTTCTATCGGCAGCGTGGTAGGTCTGCAGCTGTGGCAGCTGGCCCGCGGTATTGATGACCGAGAGGTAGCGCCGCGCGCTATTTCTAAGCAGATTTCTACCGAGCACACCTACCCGAAGGATTTGCTAACCGTGCCGGAGGTCGATGCAGCTATAGCCCGCGCGGCGGAGGGCGCACACCGCCGGCTGCTCAAGGACGGGCGTGGCGCACGCACCGTGACGGTGAAGCTGCGCATGGCGGACTTTCACATCGAGTCGCGCTCAACTACCTTGCCGTACGCGACTGACGACGCCGCCGTGCTCACCGCCGCCGCCTTCAAGCTCGCCCGCTATCCCGATGAGCTCGGGCCCATTCGCCTAGTGGGAGTGAGCTATTCCGGGTTAGAAACCGCCCGCCAAGACGTGCTCTTCCCGGAACTGGACCGTGAAATCGTGCGGCCCGCGCCGGCAGATACGGACTATGAAACCGGGGTGAGCGACGACGTTGCGCCGCCAGTACCGACACCGACGGTGACGGTGGAAGAAGAAACCGATAACCAGTGGCACGCAACGCAAGACGTATTCCACCCCGAATACGGCCACGGCTGGATTCAGGGCGCCGGGCATGGGGTAGTAAGCGTGCGCTTTGAAACCCGTGCCACGGGGCCCGGCCGGACCAAGTCTTTCGCGGCCGATGACCCCGCGCTCGTGCCGGCGGATCCGCTCGACTCGCTTGATTGGCAGGATTGGCTCGCCACCGAAGACTAAGCATTTACTGTCGGAATAGCTCAGCTGGGTCGGTGCCAGTGGCCAGTGCCGCTGCCAGCAGGATTCGCGCCTGGCTCGGGCGGAAAGACCCGGCGTTAATAGCGCCCAGTTTCTCAAGGCTCGCGCCACCGCCGTCGCCGCCGTAGGCAAGCGCTGTTGGGCCGTAGGGTGTGCGGGTTGAAATGACGACGGGGAGGCCGGTGCGGAGGGCGTCGGCAAGCGCGCGGCCCATGTCCTCGCCCATATTGCCCGAGCCCATGGCCTCGATAATGAGGCCGCAGGTAGGGGAATTGGCGGCGGCATCAACCAGCAGGCGCCCGGCCCCCGGATAGGCTGGGATGATCTCCACCGGGTGCGGCGCCAGCGGGGCAGGAGCTAGGCGCGGCGTGGTGCCAGGGATACCCAGAGACTCGAATCCGCGCAGGTCACTGGTGTGCCGCTTGCGCGCACCGCGCGCCGGAATGCTCGCACCCCCAAAGCAGAGGAATACCCCGGCGCGCCCGCTGGCTGCAAGATTGCGGGCATCGCGCAGGTTGCTAGGGCCGTCCGCCGCGGGGTGATCGTGGGAATGCTGCGCACCAGTAAGCACGATGGGCTTTGCACCGCTACAGAAAATCTCCAGCGCCAACGCGGTCTCTTCCATCGAGTCGGTGCCATGGGTGATGATTACACCGTCGATGTCCTCCCGCGACGTTTGGGCGTTAACCACCGCAATGAGCTCATCGAGGTCCGCCAAAGTGATAGAGGAGGAGTCGAGCTGCCGAAACTCCACTACCTCGGCGTCGATATCTGCGGCTAGGGTCGCGCCGGAGACGGTGGGAACAAGGGAACCATCGGCTGTGGTGGTACACGCTATTGTGCCGCCGGTGGCGATCAAAGCAATTCGGGTCATGTATCTAAGGTTAAAGAAATCTGCGTCCACGCGGCGGGCGCAATCCGGAAAAGGGTGGTGCAGCTGTAAACTGATGGGAGTTTGGAACCCACACGTGAGGAGTTAGAAGTGAAATTCCGCAAGTTTAGCGCCGCGTGCCTCGCACTGACCGCGGCTACCGCCCTGGCCGCCTGCTCTTCCGACGATGAGCAGGACAATTCCGCCGCCGCCAACACCGAGGCACAGGAATCCGCTTCCTCGGACGGCGATTCCGCCGCCCCCGCGCTGCCGTCCCCGGCTGACCTAAACGCAATTTTGGCCAAGGCCACCGACCCCAATGCCTCCGAGCAAGAAAAGACCTCCACCGTGCAAGGCGGCGAGACCGCGCCGGAAATCTTTGACACTATGGCAAAGTCCAAGGCGGAATCCGGCGCTGAATTCGAGGTCGTTGATCCTGTACTGCCGGGCTATGACCCGCAGTCCGTGCTTACCACCGTGAACTTCACCACCGCTGACGGCCAGCAGCAGACCGCAGAACAGGTGGAGTTTGTGTATGAAAATGGCACCTGGAAGCTTTCCAAGGCTTGGGCTTGCACGCTTATCCAAAACACGGTGCCGCCAGAGCAAGTTCCAGAAATGTGTGCGGACACTGGCGCCGGTGCCTCCGCACCTGCCCCGGCTCCGGCCGAGGGCGACGGTGCACCCGCGGAAGGCGATGCCCCCGCTGCTGGTGCCGAGCAGGCCCCGGCAGAGGCTCCTGTAGAAGCCCCGGCCGAGTAACTAGGAAAAGTTCAGCTCCGTCAGGCTCGACTGCACCACGCGCAGCTCCGAGCCGGCGGCACCATAAATGACCTTAGTGTCGAAAGACACGTCACCGTCTACGGGCAGCGGCTTGCTCAAATCCACCGTGATGCTGCCCTTGGATTTGGTGCTGGAATCTAAAACCTTGAGCTCTTTGTTCTCCAGCTCCGTGCCCTGGGCCTGGCCTTCAAAGGACAGTGCGCCTAGCGAGGGCCGCTGTTCTACCTCTACGTTTAGTTTCACTCGGTCGCCATCGATGGAATCGACCGTATAGCGCGTGGTCTGCAGCAGGGTAGACTCGCCGGTCACGCGCGAATCCACCGACCAGCTCGCGCCCTTGCCCACCTCCTCGGTAGGGAAAACTACGGGTAGGGCCGTCAGCTTCATAATCGCTTGTTCGACGGAGCCGCGGGCATCATCCGTGGCATTCTGGGGCGCGGCTAAGCGCAGCGAATTCATCTGGCCGGTGTCCTGGCCACGCCAACCAAATTGGAATCCCTCCGCCGAGGAGACGTCTTTATCTCCGGTAGATTCTGGAGTTCCGGCCGTGACGAAGGCATTGCGGCTGGCTGGTAGCTGGTCTTCGACGTCCTCGCTGGCCTTTTCTACCTTGGCCGATAGCGGCAGGGTAGTAGTGGTGGAATCGACGTCGGCGGCCTGAAACTTCTCAGCTGCGGACTTTTTGAGCAGGTCCTGCGCAAAGCCCTCGGTAACGCGGTAGTTTAGGTCCTGCGTGGAGTCGATATCGCGGTATTCCAGGAGTTTTTTCTCTCCGGTTCCGGGATTATCCACGGTGACGCGCGGGGCGTCGATGGTCAGGCCTACGGGTTGTTCCACCGCCGGGCCTGGCTTTTCAGAGGAACACGCCGTAAGCGCTACGGCGGCTGTGGTCAGGGCTGCAAAAACTTTGACTCGAAACACGCTTACCAAAATACCGGACGCTCCCGTTTAGAATAGACCGGGTGAGTCAAAAACGAAGGAGCAAGACAGGACTTATCGCCGCAGTAGTCATTGCCGTGGCGCTGGTGGATCAAGCCGTGAAGCAGGTAATGCTCTCCATCCTTAACGAGGGCGAACCCCTGCCGGTGATTGGGGACTGGTTCCGTTTTACGCTGCTTTTTAATCCTGGTGCCGCCTTTTCCATGGGCGGGGAGGGATCTACGTGGCTGTTTACTACCATCCAATTGGTCTTTGTGCTCGGCGTGGCCGTAGCCGCCCCGCGCATTACCCACTCCGGTCAGGCAGTAGGCCTAGCGCTCATTGCTGGCGGTGCGCTGGGTAATTTTGCCGACCGCATCTTCCGCGCCCCCGGCTTCTGGTTCGGGCACGTGGTGGACTATATTTCGGTTGGCTCTTTCGCCGTGTTCAATATCGCAGATGCGGCTATCACCTGCGGAGTGGTGCTTTTCATTATCACCATGGTGCTGGAGGAAAGGAAGGCCGAGCATGAATAGGCAGATGCGCAGCTTCCCCATCCCCGAAGGGCTAGAAGGCATGCGTGCCGACGCCGCCCTGGCCAAGCTCCTTGGCCTTTCCCGCAGCGCCACCGCGCAGTTGTGCGCCGAGGGCAGCGTGACCATCGATTCCCAGGAGCTGGGCAAGTCCGAGCGTTTGATTTCCGGCAACGTGGTCTCCGTGCTTTTGCCGGAGCCAGAAAAGCCGCTGCTGCCGCGCGAAGAGCTGGTCGAGGGCATGGACGTGCTCTACAGCGATGCCGATATCATCTGCGTGCATAAGCCGGTGGGCGTGGCCGCGCACCCCAGCGTGGGTTGGGACGGGCCGACGGTGATCGGCGGGCTGCGCGCGGCCGGCTATACCGTGGCTTCGTCCGGGCCGACCGAGCGCCAGGGAATCGTGCACCGCCTCGATGTGGGTACATCTGGCGTGATGGTCGTGGCTTCCTCGGAGCGCGCCTACTCTGCGCTCAAGCATGCCTTTAAGAATCGGAGCGTGAAAAAGACTTACCACGCTGTGGTCCAAGGCCTGCCAGATCCCATTGAGGGCACCGTCGATGCGCCCATCGGCCGCCACCCCAAGTCGGGCTGGAAATTCGCCGTGCTTGACG
The DNA here is from genome assembly GCF_046717495.1 of Corynebacterium sp. LaCa54. Classification (NCBI taxonomy): domain Bacteria; kingdom Bacillati; phylum Actinomycetota; class Actinomycetes; order Mycobacteriales; family Corynebacteriaceae; genus Corynebacterium; species Corynebacterium sp. LaCa54. Next base: position 1,597,382 of record NZ_CP177115.1, on the reverse strand, counting down.
ACGGCAAAGCGGCCGTCACCCATTACAGCCTCATCGAGGCCTTTCGTGAGGCCAGCCTCATCGAGGTGCACCTAGAGACCGGCCGTACCCACCAGATCCGCGTGCACATGTCCGCCACCGGCCACCCGTGCGTGGGCGATCCGATGTACGGCTCGGATCCGAACCTGGCTAAGCGCCTTGGGCTCCAGCGCCAGTGGCTGCACGCGGTAAAACTCGGCTTTACTCATCCCGGCACCGGAAAATGGTTCGAGATTCAGGCACCGTATCCAGCCGACCTCGACCATGCCTTGGAGGTTCTGCGGGGATGAGGAAGGTCTACCGGCGGCGTCGGCTAGCGGCCCTGGCGGTGCTAGCGGTGCTTTTCCTTGCCGCCCTTGCGCTCTTCGGTGCCTTGGGGACACAGGCTTCTTCGCAGGTGCAAGGAGACCAGCTCGGCCCGGATGGGGAATCGCGAGCGGAATATATTGCGCGCGTGGCGGGCAGCGACATTCCCAATGAGCCTGCCTACGCCCTGGTTACCTTTGACGAGGAACTACCGCCCGTAGCCGCCGCGGCCGCCGTTGCAGCGGCCCCGCGCATGGATGCCATCCTCATTGGCTCCACCGCCCCCATCGACGTCCCCGAACCGAGAGCTGGTGAGGACCGTGCCGGCGTCATCCAGCGCGCCTTCGACCGCATCGATGCTTCCTATGGGCAGCGGCCCAGCGCGGTTAGCGCAGTTGTGGTGTGGGGATCGGGCGCCCAGCTTGCCGACGTCGCCTCCACCCCCTCCGTTGCCGCCGTCGAACCCGCGCCTGCCGACGCCGCCTGGGGCAGCTTCGCTATCCGCCCTCCCAGCTAATCTCGCCTTCTTTGCTCCCGCAGCGCGCAGTGCCCCCGCAGCGCTTTTAGCATCAGGGGCATGGAACATATTCGGGCCTATATCGCGGCACTGAACTCGGCAATGGATATCCTCGCCGAGGCCGCCGCCGTTTCTGCTGCCGACCTTGCCGCCGCCGGCATGCCCGATGCCGCAGCGGACTCTATTGCGCAGCTCGCGCAGGTCTACTTCGGCCCCACCAGCTTTCGCCGCCGCCAACGGCGCGCGGTGGATGGGGCGCGGCGTAACAGGCATTCACTGCCGACGCTGGAGGTCATCGAAAAGCATGCGCGTCGCGCGCCCACCCAAGCTCGCGCCTGGGCCCTGCGCGCCGAGCTCACCCACCTTGCCTGCGATACGCGGGAGATGGAAAGGCGTGCCCGCACCAAGCTGCGCAGGATGCGCGCGCCACGCGAGCACAAGCCTGGCGTGCGGCTGCGGCGCCGCGCCGCCGGAAAGCCGTGGACGCTTTCTATCACCGGTCCTTCCGCGCTCATTGCGGAACTTCACCAGCATGCCGGCTCGCTTGCCGACGTCGCCTCCCTCTTCCGCACCGGTGCCTCTACCTCTACCGTGCGCACTAATGTTGTGGTGCCACTAGATAAATTGGTCGGCGTGGCCCATGGCAGTGATGATGTGGTGCTGACCATGACCAACGGCGCGCAGATAACCGGTGCCGAATTGGCCCAGCGCGCGCTGGCAGAGGAGGGGTTTGTCACCCTGCTGCATCCCGTGGAAGGTCCGGTGAATCTGTACCGCATGCGCCGCGGGGCGACCTGGAAGCAGTTTATGATGGCCGCGGCGGAAAACCCCACCTGCCCGGTTAAGGGCTGCCACAAGCCTGCCGATGAGTGCCAAGTCCACCACATATTCAGCTGGGCCGGCGGCGGGTGGACGAACGCGAAGAACCTCACCACCGCCTGCGCTTATCACAATGGCCGCAATGACGATCATCGCACCGGCCCGCCGCGCAACGGCCGCTTCGAGCGCACGGCCCGCGGCGTGCGCTGGGTCAACCCCTGGGAAGAGCCCCCGCCGGATCTGGTTGACACTAGCCCTACCTAGGTAGGCTAGACCTATGTTCTCGCAGCAGCCTTTTTCGCAGTGGATGCCCAACTACAAGTTTGCTTATATCGCCGCCTGGGTTGCGGCGGTGGTCTCCGGCATCGCACTGCTTATTGGCCTCGTTTCCGGCGGCACCCCGATGACGCTGGTGTTTTCGGGGATCGTGTGTGCCTATGGCATCTTCCTTATCGCAGTGATGCCCCGCTAGGCACTAAAAGCGGAGGAAGAGCAGGCCGCACGACGCCGTGCTCGCGCTGCCCGCGAGGAACTCAAGCGCTCCTAGCCATGCGCACTAGGTCGACCACGTAGATTGCTACGGCTAAGCCGATGATGCCGAAACCGATCCACCGGTGGGTCGAAAAGTGCTCGTGGGTGACGAAAAGCGCCCATAGCATTTGCATGATGGGGGTGAGGTATTGGAGCATGCCGATCGTCGATAAGCGTAGCGTCCGCGCGCCCTCTGCAAAGCAAAGAAGCGGCAGTGCGGTGATTAAGCCGGCGCTCACCAAAAGCAGCGCGTGGCCGGTTCCTTCGCTAGCGAAGGTGCCCTGGCCGCTACTTTCTAGCCACAGGATGTAGCCCACCGCTAGTGGTGACATCACGAGCGCCTCCGCTGCCACCGAGACGGCCGAGGATACCCGCACCTGCTTTTTGAGCAGCCCATAAATCCCGAAGCTGAAGGCCAATAACAGCGAAATATAGGGCGCCTGGCCGGTAAAGAATGTCAAATACAGCACCGCGATGGCCGCAACCCCCACCGCGCCGGCCTGCCACGGCCGCAGCCGCTCTTTCAAAAACACCATGCCGAGGGCAACTGATACGAGGGGATTGATGAAGTACCCCAGCGCCGCATCGGCTACGTGGTTGCTATTAATCGCCACCACGTAGGTGCCCCAATTAGCCGTGATGAATACTCCCGCGGCCGCGAGCCAGCCCCACGTGCGCTTGTCCATGCGCACTAACTCGCGCCATCGGCCGGCGAGGCACAAAAATCCCGTGACCAACACCGCGGTCCACAGCACGCGGTGGGCCAAGATTTCTAAAGGCGATGCCGGCAACAAGAGAGGGAAGAACGCGGGGAAAATCCCCACATGATGTAGGCGGCCAGCGTGTAGAGCATCACAAAATAATAGCCCATTTTGACCGCCCCGCTATGATGAGCCGCATGGCCAAAAACTCCTCCTTCGTCCACCTGCACAACCACACCGAGTTTTCCATGCTGGACGGCATGGCCAAGGTCGATATGCTGGCAGACGAGGTGGTCCGCCAGAAAATGCCGGCCGTAGGCATGACCGACCACGGCAATATGTACGGCTCCGATGCCTTCTACCGCCGCATGACCGGCGCCGGTATCAAGCCCATTATCGGCATCGAGGCGTATATGGCACCGGAGTCTCGCTTCAATAAAAAGCGCGTGCTGTGGGGCACACCGGACCAAAAGCGCGACGATGTTTCCGCTTCCGGCGCCTACCTCCACCAGACAATGATTGCGGAAAACGCGACCGGCCTGCGCAACCTTTTTACCCTGTCCTCGTTGGCCTCCTATGAGGGCCAGCTGGGCAAGTGGCCGCGCATGGATGCTGAGCTCATCGCGGAGCATGCTGACGGCATCATTGCCACCACCGGCTGTCCTTCGGGCGATGTCCAGACCCGACTGCGCCTAGGCCAGTTCAATGAGGCGCTTGAGGCTGCGGCCATGTGGCAAGACATCTACGGCAAAGATAACTTCTTTTTGGAGTTGATGGACCATGGGCTGGACATCGAAAAGCGCACGCGCGATGGCCTATTAGAGATCGGCCGCAAGCTGGACCTGCCGCCGCTGGTGACCAACGACTGCCACTACGTTTTGGAATCCCAGGCGCCGGCGCACGAGGCGATGTTGTGCGTGCAGACCGGCAAGACCTTTATGGACCCTGATCGCTTCAAGTTCGGCGGCACCGGCTACTACATTAAATCGGCCGCGCAGATGCGCGAGACCTGGGACGATATGATTCCAGATGGCTGCGATAACACGCTGTGGATTGCCGAGCGTGTACAAGACTATGGCGAGATTTGGGAAGAGCACACCCACGATCGCATGCCTATTGCCGACGTCCCCGAGGGCCACACCCCAACTTCCTGGCTCACCCACGAGGTTATGGAGGGCCTGCAAGCTCGCTTCCCCGGTCAGGATGTTCCGGAGGAGTACATCGAGCGCGCGAAGTATGAGATTTCCGTTATTGAGATGAAGGGATACCCGTCCTACTTCCTTATCGTGGCCGAGCTCATCAAGCACGCGCGCTCGGTGGGCATTCGTGTGGGGCCAGGCCGTGGTTCGGCGGCCGGCGCGCTTGTCGCTTACGCGCTGACCATTACCAATATCGACCCCCTGGAACATGATCTCCTCTTCGAGCGATTCTTGAATCCCGAGCGCCCGTCCGCCCCCGATATCGATATCGACTTCGATGACCGCCGCCGCGGCGAAATGATCACCTACGCGGCCGAGCGCTGGGGCGAGGACAAGGTGGCGCAGGTGATTACCTTCGGCACGGTGAAGACGAAGCAGGCCATTAAAGACTCCGCCAAGGTGCACTTTGGCCAGCCTGGCTTCCAGATGGCCGACCGCATCAACGCGGCGTTGCCACCTGCGATCATGGCCAAGGATATTCCGCTTAGGGGCATCACGGACCCGGATCACGAGCGCTATTCTGAGGCCACCGAGGTTCGCCAGATGGTGGAATCCGACCCGGATGTGAAAAAGATTTATGACACGGCTAGGGGCTTGGAAGGCGTCGTCAGGCAGGCGGGCGTGCACGCCTGTGCGGTGATTATGGCCTCGGTCCGCCTCATGGACCACATCCCCATGTGGAAGCGCCCAGCCGACGGCGCCTACATTACTGGTTGGGACTACCCGGCGTGTGAGGCCATCGGCCTGCTGAAGATGGACTTTTTGGGCCTGCGCAACCTCACCGTTATCGGCGATGCGATTGAAAACATCAAGCGCAACCGCGGCGAAGAAGTTCACTTGGAGCAGCTGCATGCCGACGACCCCAAAGTCTCCAAGGTCTATGACCTGCTCTCGCGCGGCGATACGCTGGGCGTCTTCCAGCTCGACTCCGGTGGTATGCAAGAGCTGCTCAAGCGCATGAAGCCTACCGGCTTTAAAGATATTGTGGCATCCCTTGCGCTCTACCGCCCGGGACCGATGGGTGTGAACGCCCACTGGGACTATGCGGACCGCAAGAACGGCCGGAAGGAAATCACCCCGATTCACCCGGAGCTAGAAGAGCCGCTGAAGGAAATCCTGGATGAGACCTACGGCCTCATCGTCTACCAGGAGCAGATCATGCGTATCTCGCAGAAGGTCGCCAACTACACGGCCGGCGAGGCAGATGGCTTCCGTAAGGCGATGGGTAAGAAAAAGCCCGAAGTGTTGGCCCAGCAGTACGACAAGTTCTGGGGCGGCATGCAAGAAAACGGCTATTCAAAGTCCGCCATGGATGCGCTTTGGGGCACCATCGAGCCCTTCGCGTCCTACGCGTTTAATAAGTCCCACGCCGCGGGCTATGGCCTGGTGTCTTTCTGGACGGCCTACCTCAAGGCCTACTACGCACCGGAATACATGGCCGCGCTGTTGACCTCGGTGGGCGATAAGAAAGACAAGTCTGCCATCTACCTTTCGGACTGCCGCCACCTGGGCATTAAGGTGCTCCCGCCTTCCGTCAATGAGTCCGAAGAAGACTTCCAGGCGGTGGGAGAGGATATCCGCTTCGGCATGGGCGCTATCCGCAACGTCGGCTCGGAAGTGGTGGAATCCATCATTAAGTCGCGCCACGACAAGGGCGCGTTTACCTCGTTTGGTGACTACCTGGACAAGATCGAGCTGACCGCCTGTACTAAGCGCGTAACAGAAGCGCTCATCAAGGCCGGTGCCTTCGATGACTTGAACCACCCGCGCAAGGGTCTCATGCTCATTCATGAGGACGCGGTGGATGCAGTGCAAACCACCAAGAAGGCCGCTGATAAGGGCCAGTTCGATCTCTTCGCCGGAATCGGCGGAGGAGAAGATAACGAGGTCGCCAATGCCTTTGCCATGGATATCCCAGAAGATGAGTGGGACCGAAAACACGAGCTTGCCCTCGAACGCGAGATGCTTGGCTTGTACGTGTCCGGCCACCCGCTCGATGGCTTCGAAGAGGCGCTGGCCGCGCAAACGGATACCCCGCTGACTAAGATCCTCAACGATGAGGTGCGCAACGGCCAAGAGCTCATCATCGGTGGCATCATCTCGGGCGTGGACCGCCGCTTCTCCAAGCGCGATGGCTCCCCATGGGCCATTGTCACGGTGGAAGACCACAACGGCGCGCAGGTGGAAATCCTGGTATTCAACAAGGTCTACTCTCTCGTCGCCCCGCAGATTGTGGAGGACAACATCATCTTGGCACGCGTGAACGTCAAGATTCGTGATGAGCGGCGTTCCCTGTTCTGCTCCGATATTCGCGTCCCAGACCTCGGCCCGGGCGGGGGTGCGGGCCTGCCGCTGCGCCTGACTATGCGCACGGACCAGTGCACCATGGAAAATATTGCCCGGCTCAAGCAGGTTCTGCTCAAAAACCAGGGCGAGTCGGACGTGTATCTCGAGCTTGTCGACGGCTCCGAGTCCACCACCATGATCCTCGGCGACCACCTGCGCGTGGAACGCTCCGGCAACCTCATGGGCGATCTCAAAGCCACCATGGGCGCGGGCATCTTAGGCTGAATCTAATTTCGGTGGCCGGCGACCCCCTCCACTAATATAGACAGCACAGTCTATTTTGATGGAGGAAACCTGATGGTTTGTAAGATTCGCACTACCCATGTCGGCTCGCTGCCGCGCACCCCGGAGCTCCTGGAGGCCAACCTGAAGCGCGGGGAGCTGCCGGCCGCGGAGTTCCAGGGGATTTTGGAGGCTGCGGTGGCGGACGTCGTCAAGCGGCAGCTTGATCTGGGCCTCGATATCATTAACGAGGGCGAATACGGCCATATCACCTCGGGCGCTGTGGACTATGGCGCATGGTGGAATTACTCATTTAGCCGCCTGGGCGGGCTGACGATGACGGATACCGACCGCTGGGAATCGGCTGAGGTAGTGCGCTCGAAACCGGGGGAGCCGCGGCTGACGTCGTTTATTGACCGCCGCGACCGCGCGCTGTTCTCCGAGGCCTACAACGACCCGGATTCTGGCATCTTCACCGGCCGAGCCAAGGTGGCAAACCCAGAATTTACCGGCCCGGTAACCTACATCGGACAAGATGAGGTCGCCGCCGATGTCCGCCTGCTTGCCGACGCCCTACCTTCCGGCACCCCAGGCTTCATCGCCGCCCTTTCCCCCGGTTCGGCTGCGCGCCTTAACAATCGTTACTACGACGATGAGCACCAGCTGCTTGCCGACGTCGGCCGTGCCATGCGCACTGAATACCAAGCCATCACCGATGCCGGGCTCACTGTGCAATTCGATGCACCCGACCTGGCCGAGGCCTGGGACCAAATCAACCCGGAGCCAACCGTAGAGGACTTCCGTGGCTTCATTCGTGAGCGCATCGATGTCCTTAATGATTCCATCGCCGGCCTGCCCAAGGAACAAACGCGCCTGCACATCTGCTGGGGCTCCTGGCACGGCCCGCACGTAACCGACGTCCCATTTGCAGATATCATCGAGGAAATTTTGCGGGCCGAGGTCGGCGGATTCTCTTTCGAAGCCGCGTCACCGCGTCACGCGCACGAATGGCGCGTGTGGCAGGACCACGCGCTGCCGGAAGGCACCGTGATTTACCCAGGCGTGGTTTCGCACTCCACCAACGCGGTAGAGCATCCGCGCCTCGTGGCAGATCGCATCATCCAATTCGCCGAGGTAGTAGGCCCTGAAAATGTTATCGCGTCGACCGATTGCGGTTTGGGCGGTCGCCTGCACCCCCAGATTGCGTGGGCGAAGCTGCAATCTTTGGTAGAAGGCGCTGACATCGCTACCCGCGAACTGTTCTAAAAACGCCGAAAGCCGCTCCGAAACTTCGGAGCGGCTTAATCTGTGGCGTTTAGAAGCGCACGCCCAGCTGCTTGAGGGCGTTCTTCATCGGCTCCAGCACAGCCGGGTTTACCGTGGCAACCATGTTGAAGGCCTGCAGCAGCGCAGCCACGAGGCTGGCGGCCACGGTCACCCAGCTCATGACCTCGAGGAACTTTTCGGGGGTGGAAGAGCCCCAAATAGGCAGACGCTCAAGTGCCTCGATCTGGTGCTGCTCCGCCTCCTTGGCTACGCAGTCCGGCTCTTTGGGCATTTCGGAAGAACCGTAGCCATTGGCAAGGCCCTGCATAAGCTCCTGCGGGGTGCGAGCGGAAGATCCGAGCTCGCCGCTCTTGATCTTTTTGAGGTGCTCTTCCTTGTCCTTGTCGACCTCGGCCTGGCACTCAGCCGAAAGTTGCTTTGGCTGCTCTTCTGTGGCAGAAGCGGTAGCTGGTGCGACGAGGCCTGCTGCCACGGCGGTGGCGGCCAGGCCAACGGGGCGCGCGGACACAGACTTAATCTCCCTGTTACCACCGGCGGAGATGGCGCCGATCTTGTGCGGGTGGGAGGGATCGGAACCATCTAAGATATCGACCTCGCCGGAGCGCGCATTGACGGTGAGGATGCGCTGGGACGCGGCGTGATAAGCGACGATTTCGGCGGCCGATTTGCCCAGCACACCCGATTCATGAGAACCGATGGGGTTAAGCTGCAGCGCAGCGGTGGGCGCGGAATGCTCCAGCACGTTATCCACGACGTGGGCATGCGCGGCAGGGGAGCAGGCGAGGACGAGCGAGGAGGTAACGCAGAGAGAGATGCGTTTGAGCATAGATTTCCTTTCTTGTGGTTATGTCCACTATTGCCTACGTAGGTAACGGTGCAACTAAAGGCCAGTGAATTTCCAGTGAATGGGTAGACTGTCAAGACATGACTGATTCGACCATCCATGCATCCGATATCCAGCAGGCGCAGGCACGGATTAGCTCGGAAATCGCCCCGACTCCGCTGCAGTATTGCGCCCGGCTTTCGGCCGAGACGGGCTGCGAGGTCTACCTCAAGCGGGAGGATCTGCAGGACGTGCGCTCCTATAAGATTCGTGGCGCGTTAAACGGGATGTCGAATCTGCCGCAAGAGCAGCGGCACCGGGGAATTGTTACGGCCTCGGCCGGCAATCATGCGCAGGGCGTGGCTTATGCCTGCCGCACAATGGGAATCGCCGGCAAGATTTTTGTGCCAGAGCCCACGCCAATGCAAAAGCGCGACCGCATCCTGGTTCACGGCGGCGACCAAGTAGAACTGGTGGTAGTTGGTTCCAACTTCGATGAGGCAGCCGCAGCCGCGCATGCCGACGCCGCCGAGCGCGACGCCGCCTTCATCGAGCCCTTCGACGCCCGCGATACCATCACCGGGCAGGGCACCGTAGCCGCAGAGGTTCTCGCGCAGCTTTCGGCCAAGGGCAAGTCGCCCGATGCCGTTGTCGTTCCCGTAGGAGGCGGTGGCCTGATTTCTGGCATCACCTCCTATCTGGCGGATATGGCACCGGATACTCGGGTGGTGGGCATGGAGCCGGAAGGGGCGGCGTCGCTAAGAGCGGCATTTGACCACGGGGGCCCGGTCACGCTGGATGCGGTCGACCCCTTCGTTGATGGCGCGGCCGTAAAGCGCTTGGGCGCGCTGCCCTATGAGATTTTGGACGCCAATCGCGAGCGCCTGAGCTTTGACACCGTGTCCGAAGGCGCGGTGTGCACGGACTTGCTCAACCTGTATCAAAATGAGGGCATCATTGCCGAGCCGGCCGGTGCATTGTCGGTGGCGGGCCTGCATCAGCTGGACCTGAAACCGGGCTCGACGGTGGTATGCGTGATTTCAGGCGGCAATAATGACGTGCTGCGCTATGCAGAAATCATGGAGCGCTCCCTAGTTCACCGGGGCCTCAAGCACTACTTCCTGGTGAACTTCCCGCAGGAGCCCGGGCAGCTGCGCCACTTTTTGCACGAGATTTTGGGTCCGACCGATGACATCACACTCTTTGAGTATCTCAAGCGCAATAACCGGGAAACCGGTGCGGCGCTAGTGGGCCTGCAGCTTAGCCGCGCCGAGGACCTCGACGGCTTGCTGCAACGCATGGGGGAATCCAAGATTTCGGTGCAGTACCTCAAGCCCGGCACCCCCGAGTATGAATTCCTCGTAGCCTAATGCAAAATTCTTATCGTCGCCCCGTAGGCCAGGTTGAACACGACATTGAAATCAAGCGTTCCCGATTTATTACTTTGATCGGTCGCGTCACCAATGAGGAAGAGGCCCGCGCGTTTATCGACGCCGCCCGCACCCGCTTTCCCGACGCCCGTCACCATTGCTCCGCCTACGTCTATCACGTCGACGGCGCAAACCCGGTGGAGCGCTCCTCCGATGATGGCGAGCCCTCCGGCACTGCCGGAAAACCCATGCTGGATGTGGTCAAAGGCTCCGGCATGCTCGATGTCTGCGCAGTGGTAGTGCGCTACTTTGGTGGCATCAAGTTAGGCGCCGGCGGCCTCGTGCATGCCTATGGTGGCGCGGTGAGTGAGGCCATGGAAAAGGTGCGTGCGGTAACCCGGGCGCGCCGGGAGCTTTATGCCGTGGAGTGCCCACATGCAACTGCCGGGCGGGTGGAGGCGGACCTGCGCGGGCGCGGCTATGAGATAACCGATACCGCCTACGCGGCCGCAGTAACCTTTACCGTGGCCGTGCGCCCAGGTGGGCTGGAAGAGCTGGAAGCAACGCTGGCAGCGATCTCGCAGGGCCAGCTCGCGGCGGCAGAAGCTGGCAGCGCGTGGGTTGAGGTAAGATCCTGAACATGAGTATGCAGCAGCGACCGAATAACCCCATTGCGCAGCGCAAGCAGCAGGTGCGCAAGCACTCCCGCAACGCCGTTGTGTGCGTGGTTGCCGGCCTCGGCGTGGGCGCAGTGCTGGGCGTGCTATCTGCGGCAAGTTTCTGGGCCTGGATGTTGGTGGGTGCCATCGTCGCCGTAGTCGGTGGCGGCTATAACTGGCTGAAGATCCAGAAAATCGTCAACGAGAACCACAACCAGTATTAGATGCCGGCACCGCAACCTAGCGGCCGCCCCGTCCGGATTGATGCCTGGGTGTGGGCCGTGCGCATGTTTAAGACCCGTTCGGCGGCCGCGACGGCCGTGCGCGCCGGGCATGTCAAGATAAATGGCGAGGCTGTCAAGCCCTCCCAGCAGGTGGTGCCGGGCGACCGTGTGCGCGTGTGGCGCAATCACCACGAGCATGACCTTGAGGTCTTAGCGACTGTGGCCAAGCGCGTGGGCGCACCCGTGGCGCGTACGTGCTACACGGACCATGCGCCGCCGCCTCCACCCAAGGAGTTTATGCCGTCGGTACCCGTGCGCCCACGCGGGGCGGGCCGACCGACGAAGAAGGAACGACGCGATATGGAGAAATTCCGCGGCGGTTTCCGATAATCAGCCGAAACTAGTGGGCAGCGCGCAAGGCCTTCAGGCGCGCAGTAAGCCGACGCTTGCGGCCCGGGCGGTCGCCGGATTCGGCGGTGGCCTCGATATGCTGCTTGCCAAATTTGTTGAGCAGCAAGTCGTCGATAAGCCGCACCTGGCCGGGACGAAAGCGGTAGCGCATGGCGTCGTGGACGTGGGCAATGGCAGTATCGTCAAGCAGCTGCTCGAGCTGGCTCAAGTGGCGCACGCCGTTTTGCTCCAATAACTCCGCCAAGAATCGGTAGTGCTCCGAGCGCGAGAGCGGGAAACGGTTGCCCAGGATAATGGCCAGCACGCCCGGTAGGGTCTCGGCGGTAAGCTCGACGTCCCGATCGGTTTCCGTACCTGGGGCCTTGAGTGCAGCAATCTCGTCGAATTGCTGGTCCGCAAGCTCGATAAGCCCCGCGGCCAAGGTAAAGAGGCGGTCCACTTCAGGTGAGGGTGGGTTGGGCCCTTGCTTGTAGCGGATATCGTGTTCAAACTCCGCCCATGCGTGCTGCAGAACGGTGCGAATCTGCACCTCAAAGGTCCAACCTACGTAGTTCGCGAGCTCTTCCATTGCGGCAGCGCTATCTTCGGTCACGGTGAGCACGAGGTGGTGGGAGCCGTAGCCAAAGCCGCCGGAAATGCGGGTCTCGGCTGCTTTATCAACGGAACGCTCGACTTTAAACGATTCACCAAAAACGCTCAGCGCTTCTGGAATCGCGGTGGAGTGAAACAGCGTGACCCGCACCCCCATCACATCGTGGATCTCCTGCCACGGCTGGGGGTAGACAAAATCGCCGTTCTCGCGGCGCTTTTTGGCCTTTGCCTTAAGCGAGGGCCAAGTCTTGACGCGGGTAGAAACGCGGTCGAAGATGATGCCGGCGTCGTTGAGGAGATCCTCGATGGCGGTGCGGAAGTCCCCCGCAGCGGTGGGGTGGTTGCGCGCCCAGTCGTGGTACTGGTTGCTTAGCCGCGACATCCTACTTTCCGGCATGGTGCTCCTTTCATAACTCCCGCGGGAATCCGTTAGACCATACTAGCGGGCGCGGGTGGAGCACGGTGCGATGGTAGGGCACGCGCGCGACGGCATCGGCAGCCAGCTGGCAGGCATAGGTGTCCGGCAGGCGGGCAAAAACGAAGAGGGTGGCGGAGTCTGGGACAAGGTAGGTCAGCGAGTGCGAACGCAGGAGGCGGCGCATGTGCTTGTCCAGCACAGTAAATGTTTCTGGGTGAGCGATCCAGGAGGAAATCGGTGCGCCGTGGGAGCGAACCTGTAGGCCCCCGAGGTGGGAGGCGGAAGGGAGCTCGCAGGCAGCCGGACGAGTCCAGAAACGCAGTCCCTGCGAATCGAGGGCGGCGCGTTGCAGGTTATGTGAGGCGTGGTTCCACGCCCGGCGCGTGGAAATGTCCATGTCTGCCAAGCCGCGGTGGCTTAGTCGGCGAAAGCTACGCTTGCCTGGAAAGACAAGCGCCATGGACAGGCTGGGGGAGAGCTGGATGGTGGCAAGGGAATCGCAAAAGCCGTCGTCGGAAAGCCGCTGTTCTTTCAGCCAGGAACGGGCAAAGAGGGCAGGCAGCAGGTTTGCGGTGGTAGGACGCGGCGAACGCAGGGCGACGGTCACGACGGGGCTCTCCAGTGGGGTAGGGTGCAGTCGCCTTTATTGGACTGGAGAAACCGCCGTTTGGTTCCCGGGAAAATTAAAAGGGCGGCTCGGCGTCGAGTTGGAGTTCGGCAAAGAGCTTATCGGCCGGCCAGATGTCGATTTTTTGGCCCTTGGCCTGCAGTTCCTCCGCACGCTTTTCCTTGGAGGTTTTCTTGGCCCATTCGCCCACGATAAGCAGCGTGGTCTTTTTGGTGACGTTTTTGGCTACCTGGCCGCCGCGCTCGGCGATGCCCTGCCACAGCACCCCCTTGTCATAGGGCTCGAAATCACCGGTGAGGGTGACATGCTTGCCATAAAGTGCGCCTTCCGGATCAGCGTCTGGATTGGGCTCGGGGATAGTATCCGGCGTGGCGACAGACTGCCAGGGGGCGGGGCCACCGGACTTCTTTTTTGCCGAGCCGGCCGCACGGGTTTGGTCGCGGAAGTCGGTGCCTGCGCCGAGGTCGGCGCCGGAGGTCGGGGCCGTGTGGGCGCGCAGGACGGGAAGGACGGCCGTGGACTCGAGGCGGCCAAGGGTGAACTCGCGGGCGGTGAATAGATCGCGGATGCTGCCGGTGTGTCCGAAGCGCTCTGCCAAGCGGGCGATGATTTCGCCGGCTGCGCGGGCATCTTCGGTGGCGTCGTGGTGGCTAAAATCCGGAGCGGAAAGGTGGGCTGCGACGGTGGGCAGCTTGTGATTGCGCACCGAAATTACCTTGGCTTTAGAGGCGTCGCGGGCTAGCGCGAGGGAGCATGCCAGCGGCACCGTGGGTACCTCGGCGCCGGCGGCAAGCAGGCCGGAGCGCAGTGCGGTGGAATCGAATTGGGCGTTGTGCGCGACAAGTACGTCGCCGCCGAGGAAGTCGAAGAGCTCCTTGGCGACGTCGGCAAAAGCTGGCGCCCCTTCCACATCGCTCGCGGTAATACCGTGGATGGAGACGTTGATATCCGCAAAGTGCTCTAGGCCCGGCGGAGGGGTGCACAGCCAGGAACGGGAGTCGGTCTCTTGGCCATCGCGGAAGCGAACCGCGCCGATTTGGCAGATAGAGCCCCAGTTATCATTGGCCGTTTCTACATCCACGGCGGTGAAATCGAGCCCCGGGATGGTGGCGGTGGCGGAGGGGGCCTCGCCGCGCTGGCCGGCGGCGATGGCGCGGGCGACGGCCTGCGGGTCTTGGTGCGGGGCGAAAGCGATGGAACCGGCGGCGCCAAGGTCGAGGGCGCCAAAGCCGGTGGCGGTCGGTTCATTCACGCGCACAGTGTCGATGGAATCGAGCGGGATATCCTGCGTGGCGGGGGCGCCAAGGCTGGTGGCCAGCAGCGTGCGGTGGAGCACGAGTTTATCCGCTGTGACATCGATGAGTACGCCGTGCGCGGGAAATGACACGAGGGGCCTTTCTCTAGGAGTCAAAAACGGGCGGCTCAACCTGACGCAAGATCAGCGTTGAACGCGGTTGCACCGTGATCGTACCCTCTGCCTCAATGAGGGTTTCCTCCGCGGGGTAGCCGCCGGAATCGGCGGTATCGACCATCAGCCGCCAGGTGGCGCCGAGATCCTTGGTAGGCAGGGTGAACTCGATTTCGCCGTCGTGGGAGTTGAATATCATGATGAAGGAATCATCGGTGATACGTTCGCCGCGGGAGGTGGTCTCCGTGATGGCATTGCCATTGAGGTAGACCATAAGAGCGCGGCCGAAATCGTGGTCCCAGTCGTCTTGGGTCATCAGGCGACCAGAGGGGACCAGCCAGGCGATATCGCGTTCTTTTACATCCGCGCCTAGCGGGCCACCGGCCAAGAAGCGTTTGCGGCGGAATACGGGGTGGTGGTTGCGAATGGCCAGCACGCGCTTGGTAAATCCCAGCATCGCGGCGGACTTTTCCTCTTTCAGCATGGACCAGTCCATCCATGCCAGCTCGTTGTCCTGGCAGTAGACGTTATTATTTCCGTCTTGGGTGCGGCCGAACTCATCGCCGTGCGAGAGCATCGGAGTGCCTTGGGAGAGTAGGAGAGTGGTTAGGAAATTGCGCACCTGGCGGCGGCGCAGCTTGCGGATTTCTTCGTTATCGGTGGGGCCTTCTTCACCGCAGTTCCAAGAGCGGTTGAAGGACTCGCCGTCGCGGTTGTCCTCGCCATTGGCCTCGTTGTGCTTGTCGTTATAGGACACGAGGTCGCGCAGAGTAAAGCCATCGTGGGCGGTGATGAAGTTGATAGAAGCGGTGGGGCGGCGGTCATTATCGGCATAAAGATCCGAAGAGCCGGTCAGTCGGGAGGCGAATTCACCCAGGGTAGCGGGCTCACCGCGCCAGAAATCGCGGACGGTATCGCGGTACTTGCCGTTCCATTCGCTCCAAATAGGTGGGAAGTTGCCTACCTGGTAGCCATCGTGGCCAATGTCCCAGGGCTCGGCGATGAGCTTGACCTGGCTGACAATGGGGTCTTGTTGGACAAGGTCGAAGAAGGTAGCGAGCTTATCGACGTCGTCAAGCTCCCGCGCCAAAGTCGCCGCCAGGTCGAAGCGGAAGCCGTCGACTCGCATCTCCGTGACCCAGTAGCGCAGGGAATCCATAATCAGTTGCAGCGAGTGCGGGTTGCGGACATTGAGGGAATTGCCGGTGCCGGTGTAGTCCATGTAGTGGGCTTCATCGCCTTCGACGAGGCGATAGTAAGCGCCATTGTCAATGCCGCGGAAGGCAATGGTGGGCCCCATGTGGTTGCCTTCGGCGGTGTGGTTATAAACCACGTCGAGGATTACCTCGATGCCTGCCTCGTGGAAGGCACGGACCATGGTCTTGAATTCGGAGACCACCTCGCCTGGCTTTTTGGCATAGGCGTAGTCATGGTGCGGGGCGAAAAAGCCGAAGGTGTTATAGCCCCAGTAGTTGCGCAGGCCCAAGTTGCGCAGCCGATCGTCTTGCAAGAATTGGTGGACGGGCATGAGCTCGACGGTGGTGACGCCGAGCTCCTTGAAGTAGTCAATGATGGCGGGGTGCGCCATGCCGGCGTAGGTACCGCGCAGTTCTTCCGGCACGTCTGGGTGGGTCATAGTCATGCCCTTGACGTGGGTTTCGTAAATGACCTTCTCGTTGTCTGGAATGTGCGGGCGATGGTCGCTGCGCCAGTCAAAGAAAGGGTTGATGACCACGGAGAGCATGGTGTGGCCCAACGAATCTTCTTCGTTGCGGCCGGTGCCAGGTTCTTCGGCGTGGATGTCATAGGAATATAGGGAGGCATCGCCGTCGAATTCGCCGTCGAAGGCGCGAGCATATGGATCTACGAGGAGCTTGGAAGGATCGCAGCGCAGGCCGTTTTCAGGTTCATAGGGGCCATAAACGCGGTAGCCATAGCGCTGGCCAGGGGTGACATTGGGGAGGTAGACATGCCACACATGGGCGGTGACCTCTGACATTTCTATGCGCTCTTCATTGCCTTCTTTGTCGATGAGGCAGAGCTCGACCTTGTCTGCAACCTCAGAAAATAGGGCAAAATTGGTGCCGGATCCGTCAAAGGTGGATCCCAGTGGGGTAGGTTTGCCAGGCCAGATTTGGCGGCCGTAGCGCTCGGTGGGCGTGGGGACTGCGTCCATGGCGGGAGTGTTCATGCCCACGAGCATAACCACTTTTTAGTCTCCAGTGCCGTGCGTAAGCCCAGCGTGAATAATGCGAATGCCGCGATGGAGGTCGTCGCGATAATTAGAGCCAGGAGCCTCGCCGGTGGTTTCTGCAAGCTGGCGTTGGGACTGTTCCATCAAGGTGGCACCGAGTACGAGGTGAATGGCCGATAGGGCGGCGGCGCGGTGGGTACTGTCGGCTTCATAGGCACCACGCCCTGCGGCAGAGCAAAAGACGGATAAGAGGTAGTCCCAGGCGGGGGCCTGAGGCAGGGAGAGACCGGCAATGACTACCTCAGCGCCGTCGCGGTGGGCAAGTAGCGCATCGCGCAGGCTGAGGCTGAGCTCCTCGAGCGACTCCCCAGAAACGGGGGAGATAATGTACTCAGCCAAAGCCGCAATGAGCGCCTGTTTATTGGCAATGTGCCAGTAAAGCGCGCCGGGGGCAACGCCGAGGGAGGATGCAACGCGGCGCATGGTGACGTCGCCCAGCCCATAGGTATCAAGCAAGGAAATAGCGGCGTCGATAATACTCTCGCGATTGATATGCACCTTGGTGATTGTACGGACTAGGACTAGCGGGGCGGTAGCTCACAGGTTCCTTTAATGGAGTATCAATGTCATTTCCATCGTGGTGTTGTTAGTATTGCGAAGACAAAAAGAAGCTGCCTTAAGGCGCTTCACATTCGCAAGATTGATTCAGGAGTTTTCCCTTGTCCTTTTTGACCCCTGCTAAGAAGTCTCTTATCGCAGTAGCGCTGGTTGCCCCCTTGGCGCTGGCTGCATGTGGTTCGGATGACAACAACGACGATTCTAAGAAGGCTGCCGCCACCACTGCCTCCAAGTCTTCTGAGGATAAGTCTGCAGACAAGTCCCAGGACAAAGACGCCGATAAGGACAAGGACAAAAACAAGGATAAGGATAAAGACAAGGACGGCGAAAACAAGGACGGCGCTGCTGGTGCAGAGGGCCAAGACGGCGAGGGCGCCCCTGGCGAGGGCCCAGATCAGATGGCCAACCCGCTAAATAATGGCGAGGATCCTTTCGCTGGGGCGAAGGACATCAAGCCGATTGAAGGTGGCCAGGACGCAAATGATGCTGACAAGCAGGCCATCGAGCAGCTGGTCCGCGGCCAGCACGAAATCGATAATGTGAAGGAATACTTCAACTACATGCCGCAGCACGCCTGCCAAGCCGTGCGTGAAGGCCAGGCCAAGGAGTTTGGCCAGTACCAGCAGTACGTCGATAGCCTGCCGAACCAGTCCTTCGCTGAGTACGCCAACACCATGCGCCAGCAGGGCGGCGGCAACGGTGAGGTGGAGAAGTTCGCTAGCCAGCTGGAGTCCATCCCGCAGTCGACCAAGCTGCAGTCTGTTAACGACATTGTGGTCAACGGTGACGATGCTTCTGCAACCGTGAGCGTGTCTAACTCTGAGGGCAATGAGACCTCTACGGTTCGCTTCCGTCGCGAGAATGGCAACTGGACCTTCTGCAACTAAATTGTCTCTTTCCCAGCGCCGCTTACCCCGCACCCTAGGTTTTGGTGCGGGGTTACTCGCGTGTGCGCTCTTGGTCTTTGGCGTGGCAGGTGCGCTGTGGGGGCTTTCCCGTCCGACGCTTGCCGGCCACGAGGTAGACGATGGCGGTTATGCCATCGAAGCGATGGGCAGCGCCCAGTTCATCGCCTTCATTACCTTTGCCCTCATAACTGGCCTACTCGGACTGCTTTTGGGCTTGGGTGCATATCTGCGACGGCAAGAGCGGGGCTTGTCGATGCTCTTGTGGGTCGGCGTGTGCGCCTTGGCAGGCGCGGCCTCGTTTTACGTATTTGGCGGGGTCACCGCCACACATCCGCCCGAAAACCCCGGAGAGTTCGTGGAATTTGCACCGAAATTCTCCCCGGCCATCTCTTGGGCGGTGGCGCCTTTTATGGCGATGTTTTCCTACTGGTCCACGGCTTTTGTGAGTTCCGATGATGATTGGTAAGCCGCGCGCCTAGGGCCATTCCACGGGGGAGGCGCCGGTGACTTCCTGCGCGATGTCATCGATTCCGTGCAGGATGTGTTTAAGGCCGCGGCCGATAGCGCTAAAGAGTTGGGGCCGCGTTAGGCCGGCTGCGGCAATGGTGGTGGCATCCATCCGCACCTGCAGGCCTTCGGCGGTGTGGTGGCAAAATGCAACGGCGCCGTGATGGGCGCGATTCCAGTCATTGCAAATGAGGAATAGGCGGGTAAATTCCGCTTCCTCCAAGCTGGGGTCCCAATGTCCCTTGATGATAAGGCTGGGGCCGTTGTCTAAAGCGAAGGAAAAGAGAACATCATTGACCCACGCGTAGATAGCCGTGGCGCCGTCGCTTTGGAAGCGTTGGATTCCGATAAGCGGCAGGATTTCGGCCAGGCTATCGAGGGTAAAGGGCTCTAAGGGGGCGTCGGCAAGCGGGGCTAGCTGCGGTGAGGCTTCGCGCACGAGGCCGGGATGGGATTGGGCGAGCAAGTCCATGAGGACCTCGGCATTGCGCAGTGCCGGTAAGACAAACGCCGCGAGCTGTTCCCGGCTCGGGGAGTTATCCGCCGGTAGATAACTATGACCGGATACGCTTACGCACTCAGGCTGGTCAAAATCAACCACTATCGCCGGTGAGAGGCAATCGTGGTTCCACTCGTTGGCCACATGCGCTAGTTCGGATATCTCACTGAGGTCCACGCCGCCGCGGGGGCTGGTGTGTAGGTGGAGTACCGGTTCTTCTAGTTGGTCTATAAAGATGAAGGTAGATCCGCCGGCTGAGTGGGGTACTAAAAGTTCGCCTGAGGGTAGCGCCCAGCAGGACAAGCCATGTTCGCGGGCGATGGCGCGGACATGCGCGAGCAGAAGGGAAGGATCACTCTCGCTCATCACTGCCACCACCTTAAAGCTGTGTTGAGTCCGAGTCTATCGTCCAAACCCGCCCCCTCGCTGGCATTTGGACATTAGGATATTGGTTTAATAATAGAAATCCGATAAGAATAATGGGAGCCGGAAATGCTTCGAACCATCGATTTGCGCGGCACAGAGCTGCGCCCTGCCCAGCTGCGGCGAGTCCTGCCACGCGGCGGCACCGACGTCGCCGCTGTAGTGGACAAAGTGGCGCCAATGGTTCATCGCGTCCGTCAAGAAGGCGCCGCGGCGGCACTGGACTACAGCGAACTTTTTGATGGCGTGCGCCCGCGCCACCTGCGGGTACCGCAAGCGGAATTGGACAAGGCCGTCGCTGGCTTAGACCCGCAGGTGCGCAGAGCAATTGAGGCCTCGATTGAGCGCGTCCGCAAGGTCCACCTCGAACAAAAGCCGACCGCACATACCACCGAACTGGCTCGGGGCGCCACGGTGACAGAGGTCTTTCGCCCCATCGAGCGCGTCGGTTTGTACGTGCCGGGAGGCAAGGCCGTCTATCCCTCGTCTGTGATCATGAACGCGGTGCCGGCGCAGGCGGCCGGCGCAGAAAGCTTAGTGGTGGCCTCGCCCCCGCAAAAGGAGTTCGGCGGTCTACCGCACCCCACGGTGCTAGCTGTGTGCCAGATGCTTGGCGTGGATGAGGTGTGGGCTATAGGAGGTGGCCAGGCCATTGCGCTGATGGCCTACGGCGATGATGATGCCGAGCTGGCACCAGTAGACATGATTACGGGGCCGGGAAATATTTTCGTTACCGCAGCCAAGCGCTTGGTGCGCGGGGTAGTGGGGACAGATGCAGAAGCAGGTCCGACCGAAATTGCCATCATCGCCGATGACACCGCAAACCCCGTGTATGTGGCTTATGACCTTATCTCCCAGGCCGAGCATGATCCGATGGCAGCGAGTGTGCTTATTACGGAATCAGAAAGCCTCGCTCAGCGGGTGAACGCGGAGGTGGAGGCGCGCTACGGCGCTACCGCTCATGCGGAGCGGGCGGCCGCGGCCTTAGGCGGCGAGCAATCCGGCATTGTGGTGGTCGATTCCCTGGACGCAGCGATTGCGGTGGCTAATGCCTATGCCGCCGAGCACCTGGAGATCCACACCGCAGAACCCGGCACGGTAGCTGAGCGGATTAAGCACGCTGGTGCCATCTTTGTGGGGGACTTCGCCCCTGTGCCACTCGGGGACTACGCTGCCGGTTCCAATCACGTGCTGCCCACCTCCGGCACGGCGCGCTTTTCGGCTGGCCTGTCTACCCACACCTTTATGCGGCCGGTCAACCTCATTAATTATGACCGAGCTGCGCTGGAAGAAATTGCCCCGCAGGTCATCGCCTTCGCTGAGGCCGAGGGGCTGCCTGCCCACGGCGAAGCAATTCGCGCCCGATTCGAGGAGAACTAAATGACGCAATTGACAGATCTTCCCCTGCGAGAGGAATTGCGCGGCAAGTCCGCCTATGGTGCGCCGCAACTCACTGTGGCCTACCAACTCAATACCAATGAAAATCCCTATCCGCCCTCTCCAGCGCTCGTTGCTGACTTGGTGGCGGAGACTCAGCGCCTTGCCTCCACGCTCAATCGCTATCCGGAACGCGATGCCGTAGAGCTGCGTAAAGCCTTGGCCCATTACGTTTCCGAACAGACCGGGGTGGGGGTTAGTTATGAGCAGGTATGGGCGGCGAACGGATCGAATGAGATTTTGCAGCAGCTTCTACAGGCCTTTGGTGGTCCAGGCCGCAGCGTGCTCGGCTTTACGCCGTCTTATTCCATGCACCCCATCCTTGCGGACGGAACCTACACGCAGTTTGTGGAGTGCCCGCGGGACGAGGATTTCCGCATAGACATGGACCGGGCTCTGGCGGCCGTGGCGCGGCACCAGCCGGATATCATCTTTGTGACAACGCCGAATAACCCCACCGGCGGGGTGACTAGTCTGGACGATATTGCCGCGCTTGCCGACGCCGCGCCGGGAATCCTCATCGTCGATGAAGCCTACGGCGAATTCTCCTCTTCGCCCTCCGCAGTGACGCTGCTGGATAAATACCCCACAAAGTTGGTGATCTCGCGCACCATGTCCAAGGCCTTCGACTTCGCCGGTGGCCGCCTTGGCTATTTTGTGGCAGATCCGGCCTTTGTAGAAGCCGTCATGTTAGTGCGACTTCCGTATCACCTGTCTGTGCTCTCCCAAGCTGCGGCGACAGTGGCGTTGCGCCATAGCGCGGATACGCTCGCCACCGTGGAAAAGATCGCCAGCGAGCGCGAGCGCGTGGCAGCTCGCTTGCGGGAACTGGGCTATACGGTCCTGCCTAGTGAATCCAATTTCCTCTTCTTCGGCCGCTTTGCTGACCAGCAGCGCGTATGGCAGCAGTTCTTGGATAAAGAAGTACTCATCCGGGATGTCGGGATTGCCGGGCACCTGCGCATGACCGTGGGCCTGCCGGAAGAAAACTCGGCCTTTTTGGCAGTAGCTGAGGACCTTGCGGATACAGTAGTAGCGGATAATCCGGCCGGAGGAGAAAGGAGCGAACCATGAGCAACCGTGTAGGACGCGCCCAGCGGTCTACCTCTGAATCGCAGATTTCCGTGGTCATCGACCTAGACGGCACGGGACGCAGCGATATTTCCACCGGCCTGCCCTTTTTCGATCATATGCTGACCTCGTTTGCCACCCACGGCAGCTTTGATCTCACCGTGCAGGCAGCGGGTGATACCGAGATCGATGCCCACCACACCGTGGAAGATACCGCCATCGTGCTCGGTACCGCACTGCGGGAAGCAGTGGGGGATAAGGCCGGCATTCGTCGTTTCGGCTCCCAGCTACTGCCCATGGATGAAACGTTGGTTGAAGCGGTGGTGGATTTTTCTGGCCGCGCTTATTTCGTGATGAACGGCGAGCCAGAGCACCTGCAGTGGCACATAATTGGTGGCCACTACGCCACGGTGATTAACCGCCACTTTTTTGAAACGCTTGCTGCCCACGCTGCGATAACGCTGCACCTCAACGTGCGCTATGGGCGCGATCCGCACCACCTTACGGAGGCGGAGTTTAAAGCCGTGGCGCGTGCGCTGCGCGCTGCCGTGGAACCCGACCCCCGTCGGACTGGAATTCCTTCGACGAAGGGAGCACTCTAAAAAGCATGCATGTTATGATCTTGGTTCTTTTCCTCGTGGCAGGCATGTTAGTAGGCGGTGCATGGACTGCCTACCAACAGGGGTCGAAGGCAATGACAGTAGTAGCCTCCCTTTTGGCCGCAATTACCGTGGTAGCAGCAATTTCGTGGATGGTAGGAGCGTTTGGTAAGTGAGCAAAACCCAAGAGACTAATATTTGGAAGATCCCGGGCTATACCGCCACTATGATGGCCATTGCCGCTGCTTTCGGCGCTTGGTCCATCCTCCTTCCGGTGGTGCCGCTCGCTGTCATTGATTCCGGCGGCTCAGCTACTTTGGCAGGCTCATCCACCGGCATCTTCATGGCCTTTACCGTGCTTACGCAGATCATTTCCCCGTGGCTGCTGCGCCGTTGGGGCTATCGCCGCGTGATGGCACTTTCCGCCTTTACCTTGGGCGTCCCCGCCTTCGGACATCTTTTGGGAACAGATGCTTGGGTTGTCCTACTCTTTTCCGCTTTGCGCGGGGTGGGCTTTGGCGCGCTGACCGTTTCCGAGTCTGCGCTTATTGCCGAGTTGGCACCTGTTCGCCTTTTGGGCAAGGCCACCGGCATGATCGGTGTGTTTACGGGACTAGGCCAAATGGTCTTTTTGCCCTTGGGCTTGGTCATGGCGGAAAAGCTGGGTTATGCCTCGACGTATATCACTGCCGGCATCATTGGCTTCGTGGGCTTTGGTTTGTGCTTGCGCATTCCCAAGATAAAGGTCACGCTGGCTTCTGATACCGAAGACGAGCCCAACCTAATCCGCGTTCCCACGTGGAAGCTGGTGGCAGTGCCTGCACTAGCGTTAACGACTTTCTCCATGAGCTACGGCGCCGTGTCGTCCTTCCTGCCGCCGGCGGTGCAGGAACTAGATGCAGAGCGTGGCGCCAGCCTTGCCGGCATCATGCTGTCCATCGTGGGTGGCGCGGCCATGATTTTCCGCTACTTCGCCGGCATGGTGGCAGACCGCGTGGGCACTCCCGGCCGGTTGTATATCCCCAGCCAGATCATGGCCATTGTGGGTGTGCTCGCCATCGCCGTCCCGCTCTACCTCGACGGCTCCGTGTGGTGGCTTGTGCTGGGTGCCTTCCTATTCGGCGGGGCCTTTGGCATTGCCCAAAATGAAGCCCTGTTGTCGATGTTTGACCGTCTACCGCGCGAGCGTGTCTCGGAGGCTTCGGCCATTTGGAATATCTTTTATGATGGCGGCACCGGCTTGGGCTCGACCCTTTTGGGTGCGTTGGTTGCCGGCTACGGCTACGCGGGGGCGTTTGGCGCCGGTGTGGCTATCCTCGGCGTTGGCGTACTAATGACGCTGGCAGATTTTATCCTTGGGCGCACCCGCGTGAGTGAAACCAACGATATCCGAACGCGTCTGCGTCGCATGCGTAAGGTATAGCCCATGGCAAAGACGGTCGCATTATTGGATTACGGCGCGGGCAATGTGCGCTCGGCACAGCGCGCGCTGGAGCGAGTAGGCGCGGAAGTTGCCGTGACTGCGGATCCCAAAGCAGCGGTGGACGCAGACGGTCTGCTTGTCCCCGGCGTTGGCGCTTTTGACGCATGTATGCGCGGGCTAAACGCGGTTCAGGGGCCAAGGGTCATCGGCCAGCGCCTGGCAGGAGAGCGGCCAGTGCTGGGTATTTGCGTAGGTATGCAGGTGCTTTTCGACGTCGGAGTGGAGCACAACATCAATTCCACCGGCTGCGGCGAGTGGCCCGGCACCGTTGAAAAACTTCACTCTACGGTCCTGCCGCATATGGGGTGGAATACCGTTGCGGTTCCCGTCGGCAGCGATATGTTTGCAGGCTTGTCCGAAGACGAGCGGTTCTATTTTGTGCATTCCTATGGCGTCCGCCGCTGGGAGTTGGAAACGGAAATCACCCGTCCACCCTTGGTCAGCTGGGCCGAGCACGCGGGTGATAGGTTTGTCGCGGCGGTGGAAAATGGCGCTTTGTGGGCGACCCAATTCCACCCGGAAAAATCCGGGGACGCTGGCGCACAGCTTTTGGAAAACTGGATGCGCACGCTCTAGGTAGGATGATGACTATGACTTTTACGCTCTTGCCCGCAGTTGATGTCTCTCAAGGTCAAGCGGTGCGCTTGGACAAAGGCGAAGCAGGCACCGAAACCTCCTACGGTGCGCCGCGCGATGCCGCATTGAAGTGGCAGTCCCACGGCGCGCAATGGCTGCATTTTGTGGACTTGGATGCGGCATTCGGCCGCGGTTCCAACCACGAGCAGATGGCGAATATCACCGCAGAGCTGGGCATAAACGTGGAACTTAGTGGCGGCATCCGAGACGATGCCGCAGTAGAGCAAGCACTGGCTACCGGCGCGCAGCGCATTAATATTGGCACCGCTGCTCTTGAACAGCCGGAATGGATAGAAGATATCCTTGCGCGCTATGGCGATAAGGTTGCCGTGGATCTCGCCGTGCGCGAGGAAGGCGGCGAGTGGCGCACTGCGGGCAATGGTTGGGTTTCCGATGGCGGCGACCTGTGGGAGGTGCTCGAGCGCCTCGATGCTGCCGGATGCCAGCGCTTTGTGGTGACAGACGTATCTAAAGACGGCACGCTAAGCGGACCGAATATCGAGCTGCTGCGCGAGGTCGCCATGGCTACGGAAGCTAAAATCACCGCCTCCGGTGGTATCTCTAGCGTGGAAGACCTGCGCGAGCTTGCTCTCTATGAAAATGAGGGCATTGATTCCGCCATTATTGGAAAAGCCCTCTACGAGGGGAAATTCAGCCTCGAAGAAGCTCTCACAGCAGTGGCCGAGGTAGAGCCGCTGCCGGCGGAAGAAACCATTGACCCGTTCGACCCTGAGGACAACTAAGCCATGATGGAACCCCGCGAGTTGGTGGCCTTCGCGGAGGCGGCCGTAGACCAAGTAGAACCCATTTTTCGTTCCGGCCTTGGTGCGCAGCCCGCCCGCTTTAAAGGGCAGGGAGATTTTGCCACCGAGGTAGATCTCGTCATCGAGCAACAGCTGCGGGATATTTTGACTCAAATGACCGGCATCCCGGTGTACGGAGAAGAATCCGGCGGCAGCGTGCTAGATACCGTCTGGGTAGTAGATCCGATTGATGGCACCGCAAATTACTCCGCTGGAAACCCTTTAGCCGGCATCTTGGTGGCGCTCATCCATAAGGGCGCACCTGTTGTAGCGGTGTCTGATTTCCCATTATTGGGGCGACGTTTGGTCACTTGCGATGGCTCTCCTCTGCGCTCAGTAGGCGGGCCTGCTACTGGCTTCGGCGGTGGGGAGGACGCGATGGGCTTCGATGAAGCGCGCGGACACGTGGGCTGCTCTTCTCATCTGCCCACTGAGATCTTCCACGAGCTGCGCGAAACCGGCCTGCGCCCGCGGATGACCGGTTCAGTGGGGCTGGATAATGCCTTTGTTGCGCAGGGCGTATTTGATGGCGCGATTAACTTCTCCCCACACCCGTGGGATAACGCCGCTGGTGCACTGCAAATTCAAACCGCCGGCGGAGTAGTGACTGATCCGGAAGGAAATCCGTGGACTGCGCAGTCGCGTGGCTTGGTCGCAGGTACCCCGCAGGTCCATGCCACTATCGTGGACATCCTGTCCCGTCATAGCGGTTCCTTTCACCGCTAAGACTTCATTCTCACAAAGGAGGCGGCCGATATGGCTGTAGCCGTACGTGTTATCCCCTGCCTAGACGTGGACCAAGGCCGGGTGGTCAAGGGCGTTAACTTTGAAAACCTGCGCGATGCCGGTGACCCGGTGGAGTTGGCCGCGCGTTATGACTCCTTAGGCGCTGACGAACTTACATTTTTGGATGTATCTGCCTCAAAGCAAGGGCGTTCAACCATGCTAGAGGTTGTACGCCGCACTGCGGACCAGGTATTTATCCCACTAACAGTCGGCGGCGGGGTACGCAGCGTCGACGACGTCCGGGAGCTACTGCGCGCCGGTGCAGATAAGGTTTCCGTAAATACTGCAGCGATTAAGAATCCGGAAGTGCTGCGCGAAATGGCCGAGGTTTTCGGGACCCAATGCATCGTGCTGTCCGTTGATGCCCGCCGGTGCCGGGAGGAGTTTGCGCCCTCTGGTTACGAGGTCACCACGCATGGTGGCACGAAGTCGGCCGGAATAGACGCCATTGAGTGGGCTCGCCGTGGCGAGGAACTCGGAGTAGGGGAGATTCTCCTCAACTCGATGGATGGCGATGGCACCAAGCAAGGATTTGATGTGGACCTGCTGTATGCCGTGCGCGAGGCAGTGACTATTCCCATCATCGCTTCTGGCGGTGCGGGCAGCGCCGCGGATTTCCCACCGGCCGTTGCGGCCGGTGCCGATGCCGTTTTGGCCGCAAGCATTTTCCATTTTGGTGAGGTAGAAATTTGCGACGTAAAGGACACCCTAGATGCCGCAGGTTACGAGGTGCGCCGATGAGTAACCCGGCCGACTATGAACTAGATGGGGGCATCGCCAAGCAGCTCAAGCGCAATGACCAAGGCTTGGTGCCGGCCATTGCCCAGGCTGAGTCCGGTGAGGTGCTGATGATGGCATGGATGGATGACCATGCTTTGGCGCATACCCTTGCCACGCGCAAGGCCACGTATTTTTCGCGCTCGCGCAATGAGTACTGGGTCAAGGGTAAGACTTCTGGCCACACCCAAGAGGTGCTGGGCGTTCGCCTTGACTGTGATGGAGATACTATCCTGCTGACCGTGCGGCAGCGTGGCGGCGCCTGCCATACCGGTGACCGCACGTGCTTTGACGCCACAGATCTCCTAGGAGGACAATCGTGAAGGCTAAACGCCTTGGACCGCTACTTATCGCTGTAGGAGCCATCGTATTGTGGCTGTCTTCCCGTGCCACGTGGGTGGTTGCTGCCAGCGAAGATGATAAGACCGGCTCCGCCGCCAATGACATCATAGGTTCGGCATGGTCGCTAGAGATTATGGCCTTGACTCTAGTATTGGTTGCCGGCGCCGTCGCAGGGTTGGCTCTGCGCCGCATCGGTAGGCGCGTAGTGGGCATTATTTGTGCCCTCGCAGCAGCGGCCAGTGCATGGACCCCGGTTAGCTTGCTGACGGCGGGCGCGGATGTTGAGCGCGCGCAGAAGATCCTGCAAGGTGCCTCGGCTAATAAGAATGCAGTAGATTCCGCGCAAATTTCTCAATGGGCCACAGTGGTTTCCACCGAGGTGCATGCCTGGGGGCCGATTCTGGCCCTGGTAGGAGCGGCAATGGCCCTTTTTGGTGCGGTTATGCTAGCTCGCAACCCCGGCGAGGATAAAATGAAGGCATCTAGCAAATACGAGACGCCGGCAGCGCGCCAAGCGAAATTGGAGGAGGATTTGGAAACCTCCTCTGATTCTGGCCGCGTGATGTGGGACGCGCTTGATAGTGATATCGATCCCACTGATATGGATAAAAAATAGCCCCGTAGCCTGTGCAATTTCCGCAACTGCACGGGAGCGGGTTAACCTAAGTGTGATTTCAATCGCCCGTGGAGGGAGGTGCTGATGCCTACGCCCATTGCCGTTGACCACCTAGTAGCAGGAGTCTTAGAGGACGTCGCTGCGCGGGAGTCCCGTGTGTCGTTCCAGGAAGTAAAGGCACGCTCGCGTGACATGGAATCTCCCCGGGATGTGCGCGCAGCTCTCTTGCGCCCCGGCTGCTCCGTTATCACGGAACTCAAGCGTGCCGTTCCCTACGGCGGCGAGATTGCACATGTTGGTTCTGCGGAGCACATGGCGCAATGGGCCCGCACCTTTGAAGACTGCGGCGTACACCTTATGGCGTGCCAGACTGATTTCCGTCGCTTCCACGGTTCTTTGGAGGACATGGCGGCTGCCCGCGCCGCGATTGATGTGCCCATGATGTCACGAGATCTCATCGTGGATCCCTACCAAATTCATGAGGCCCGCTGTTATGGGGCCGATGCTATCCCACTGCAAGTAGAGCTGCTGGAGCAGGCTCGCTTGGAGGCACTATTAGACCGCGTGGAATCGCTTGGTATGACCGCCATCGTCGAGGTACGCAACTGCGCCGAGGTCGACCGCGCAATTAAGGCTGGAAGTAGCGTTATTTCCATCAATGCGTGGTCTTTAGCCTCGGACGCGATTAACCGTGACGCGTTCAACGATATTGCCCCGGGCCTGCCCGAATCCATCCTGCGCATTGCAGTAGGTGGGGTAAACAACGCGCGCAACCTTTTTCACTATGCTTCCCGGGGCGCCGATGCGGTGCTCGTCGGCGAATCAGTCATGGCGGCCCAAGATCCTACAGCGTTGGCTCGGTCGTTGGTGGCCGCCGGCCAGCACCCAGCGTGCCCCGCGCGCAAATTAGAGTAATACCCCGACTAGCTGGCGGGGTGGGGGATAAGGCACACTGGCTACGTGCACACAGAAATTCTTGCAAATATTCCGTCTCCGCCGCAGGGCGTGTGGCAGGTGGGGCCACTTCCCATCCGTGCCTACGCGCTGTGCATCATCGTGGGCATTATCGTCGGCCTGCGCATGACCTTGCGCCGTTATACCGCTCGCGGCGGCAACCCAGACACAGTATGGGATGCTGCCATCGTGGTTATCCCAGCCGGCATCATTGGCGGGCGGCTCTACCACGTCATCACCGATAATCAGAAGTACTTCTGCGATGGTTGCAATCCCGCGGATGCGCTAAAGATTACCAATGGCGGCCTTGGCATCTGGGGCGCTGTTGCTCTCGGCGCGCTGGCCTTGTGGGTACTTTTCAAAGTGAAGAAGGTGCCACTCGGCCCCTTTGCTGATGCGGTGGCCCCGGGCCTGGTCCTCGCGCAGGCGATTGGGCGGCTAGGCAACTGGTTTAACCAAGAACTCTACGGGCGCCCGACCGACGTTCCATGGGCTTTAGATATTTACTACCGAGTCAATGACAACGGCGGTTATGCGCCGGTTTCCGGGCACTCCACGGGTGAGGTTATGACTTCGGTGCATCCGACCTTTCTCTACGAGCTGGTGTGGAACGTCCTTGTATGTCTATTCCTCTTGTGGGCGCACAAGGCATGGAAGTTGGGGCACGGACGAGTCTTTGCCCTCTACGTCATGGGCTATACGTTGGGCCGGTTCTTTATCGAAGGAATGCGTTCCGATGAAGCTACCCATATCTTCGGGCTGCGCGTGAATATCATCGTCTCCCTGGTGATTTTCATCATCTCTGCGGTCGTCTTTTTCTTGCTTGATAGGCGCCGCCAAGGCCCAGAATCTCCCGCAGAGGTAGATCCTAAGTATTGGGCCGAGCGCCGCGATAGTAACGGGGGTGGCGATGGTAGCGCGGTACCTGAGGGGCAGCATCCGGACTCTGCAGCAACGTAGGTTCTACCCCAGTATTTCCGAATAGGTTTGATTGTGTGGGGTTTGGGGCATTTTTGAGTGTCCGTTCGGAAAATAGGGGTCCAAAATTGTGGCCGCAATCCATACGAAGGAGTAGGTTGGGGAGTGTTCAGTTTCCCCGACGGAATAGGCCAATAATGCTGGATAGAAGAACAAAGATTGTCTGTACTCTCGGCCCTGCCGTTGCTAGCGAGGATGGCATTTTGCGCCTCGTTCAAGACGGCATGGACGTTGCCCGCTTGAATATGTCTCACGGCGAGCACGCGGACCACGAGGCGAATTACAACTGGGTGCGCCAGGCTACTGATAAGACCGGCCGCGCCGTCGGTATTTTGGCGGACCTGCAGGGCCCCAAGATTCGCCTTGGCCGCTTTATTAACGGCGAGGAGCAGTGGGATAACGGTGAAATCGTCCGCATTACCGTGGACGATATCGAAGGCACCCACGACCGAGTATCTACCACTTATAAGGGCTTGGCCAAGGACGCCAAGCCGGGTGACCGCCTGCTTATCGACGACGGAAAGGTCGCCGTTGTCTGTAAGGAAGTCGACGGCAATGACGTCGTGTGTGAGGTTACCGAGGGCGGCCCAGTTTCCAATAACAAGGGCGTTTCCCTTCCTGGCATGGATATCTCCGTGCCGGCTTTGTCGGAAAAGGATATCGCCGACCTGCGCTTCGCTTTGAAGCTCGGCGTTGACCTCGTGGCACTGTCCTTTGTCCGCTCCCCAGCAGATGTGGATAAGGTCCATGAGATTATGGACGAAGAGGGTCGCCGCGTTCCGGTCATTGCGAAGCTGGAAAAGCCTGAGGCAGTAGACGCGCTCGAGTCCATCGTGCTGGCATTCGATGCCATCATGATTGCCCGTGGCGACCTAGGTGTTGAGGTGCCGCTGGAGCGCGTGCCGCTGTTCCAGAAGCGCGCTATCCAGATTGCTCGCGAGAACGCTAAGCCGGTCATCGTGGCTACCCAGATGCTGGATTCCATGATTTCTAACCTGCGCCCGACCCGTGCAGAGGCTTCCGACGTGGCTAACGCCGTTCTCGATGGCGCTGACGCCGTTATGCTCTCTGGTGAGACTTCCGTGGGTATTGACCCGCAGAACGTCGTGCGCACCATGTCCAAGATCGTGGCTAATGCTGAAGATGGTGGCAAGGTGCCACCGCTGACTCACGTTCCGCGCACCAAGCGTGGTGTGGTGTCCTATTCCGCCCGCGACATTGCCGAGCGCCTCAATGCAAAGGCCATCGTAGCCTTTACTACCTCCGGCGATACCGCTAAGCGAGTGGCTCGCCTGCGCTCCCAGCTTCCGCTGTTGGCGTTTACGCCGGACCCAGCGGTTCGCTCCCAGCTGGCTTTGACGTGGGGTGCTGAGACCTTCTTGAGTCCGCACGTTAAGTCCACCGATGACATGATGGAAGCCATCGATGATGCATTGCTGGAGATGGACAGGTATGAAGAAGGCGACATGATTGTCGTCATTGCTGGTACCCCTCCAGGAATTGCCGGCAATACCAACATGATTCAGTGTCACTTGTTGGGTGAAACCAAGAAGTAGATTTTTGGCACGAGCGCCGCGACCCACCCTTTAACACGTTCCACGGGTCGCGGCGCTTTTCTATATACATTTATACAAATGTAGATTTATATTTACCTCGAGTACACTCAGCGGTTGCTTTCCTGACATGCGGCTGCAGTACTTTTTGGTTGTTCATGTTTCAGCTTCTCTACACATTCAAAGGACAACTGCACAATGACCTAAATCAGGCCGACTTGGCCTCAGTGGCTGCGCTTACCGCCATCCATTTTCATTTAATTGTCAATAAGCGTCGACGGGGATAGGCTGAGTGCATGGCACACGAGCACCACGACCACGATCACTCCAGCACGCCGCTGCGCGCACTCTTGATTGCGCTAGGCATTACCGGCACCGTCTTCTTCGCGGAGCTGATCGGCGGCTGGTTGGCGGGTTCGATGGCGCTGATGGCGGATGCGATGCACATGCTTTCCGACGCTGCGGGGTTGATCATCGCGGTGTTAGCGGTGTTGGTTGGGCGCCGACAAGCATCGGCTCAGGCCACGTACGGCTACCGACGAGTGGAGGTGCTTGCTGCACTGGCGAACGCAGTGATGGTGCTGGCGATCTCGGTGTGGATTGTCGTCGAGGCGGTGCGCCGCCTGCAGAGCCCGGCCGAAGTGCAGGGAAAAACGATGCTGATCATCGCGGTGATCGGCCTGGTGGCGAATGCGCTATCGGCGTGGGTTCTGCACCGGCACCGCAAATCCTCGATCAACGTGGAGGGCGCGTTCTTGCACGTGTTAGTGGATATGCTCGGCTCGGTCGCAGTAATCGTAGCCGGCATCGTGGTACTGACCACGGGGTTTGTGGCGGCGGACGTGATCGCCTCCCTAGCGATCGCGGCGATGGTGCTGCCGCGCGCCTGGCAGCTCATGCGGCTTTCGGCGAGCGTGCTGCTCGAGCAAGTCCCGGCGGACTTCGACGCCAGTGCGATCGAGCCCGCGCTGCGGCAGGTCGAGGGCGTTGCTGACATCCACGACCTGCACCTGTGGAGCCTGGACGGCGTGAACGTGCTCACGACCGTGCATATCGTGCGCGACGGCACCGTCGGCACCGGCCCGCTGTTGGATGCCGCCCAGCAGGCCCTGCGCGAACACGGTATCGAGCACTCCACCATCCAGATTGAGCACCCAGAGCACGAATCCCACGAGACGGTGTGCTGATTCCCTTCTAACCTGACTTAGGCCAATTTTGTGCGGAAGTTCGCGGCCGGTGATTACTTGGATGGTGGCAGTGAGGTCGGGCGGGAATGGTACGGCGGCGTGAATGGTTTCGCCGCCAACGACGAGTTGAAAGCTGCGGTATTTCTTGAGTGTTCTCACGAGGCGTTTGATGAAGTGACCACTGCGGGTCTCCATCAGGTGGGTCACGGCTAGTGCTGCCATCACAATATTGAGATGTGCTGTGATCGAGTTTTGTTTCCTCGCATAGATTGGGCGTGCTTTCAGGTCTGATTTCGACATCCGATACGACATTTTCAATGTGGAATAGCCTGCGGTAATGCCCGATAACCTCCTGGGCGGGAAGAGCGGTCAGGTCGGTTTCATAGCCTTTAATTCCGGCTAGGGCTCGGTGTTTGGCAGCAAGAGCGTAGTTGACCTTCTTGTTCGGGGTGGAAAGATCGAAATAGCGGTTGCGCTTAATGGCGATTTCGCCGTCAACAGCGCGTTTGGCTTTTGCGACTTGCTCTTTGATTCCGCGCAGGCCGCGTCTGGCCCGATCATAGGAGTACTGGAAGTGGGTCACCGTATTCGGGGTTGTGTGTTTGCGCGCATCGCTTGCCGAGGCTTGTGTCCAGATCTGGCCGTGGGCGTAGGCTTCACCAGGGATTTCCCGCCGCCAGGTTTCAATCACCTCAGGCACGGTGGGGTTTCACCGACAAAATGTAGTGCAGACCTGCATCTATCAATGCTTGCTTGTTCGGAGGGTGTCAAGTTGTTTGTGTGTGGGGCTAGGTTTATAGGTATTTGTCGAAGCTGTCGGGGTAGGCCACGGCCATTTGGTTAATGGCTTGTTTCCAGCCGGAAACTCGGGTCCCTTCCATGAGTCTGCCGGTTGTCGCTGAGACTCGTTTGCCCTGCTTCGCTCTCTTGGCAGCTCGTCTGTCTTCGATATTGCAGATCATCAACCATAGCGTCTTGAGCGCTGATTCATTGTTAGTGAACTGCACCCTGTTGCGGGTAGCTTTCCGCAGTTCATTGTTGAATGATTCAATCGAATTCTTCGTGTAAATGACCTTGCTGGCTGCTGGTGGGAACTGGAGAAACGGTACGAAACGCGCCCATGCATCTCGCCAGACTTTGACTGAGCGTGGATACTTTTCTGCCAATTCAGAGGCTTCAAATTCGTCTAAGGCAGCCTGAGCTGTGGACTCGTCCGTGGCGGTGTAAATCTTTTTCAACGCGGCCGATACGCCCCGGCGATCCCTGTAGGCTACCCATCGGTTAGCGGCACGAATCAGGTGCACGATACAGGTTTGCACCATAGAGTTCGGCCAGGTTGCCTTTACTTCTTCCGGCAAGCCTTTGAACCCGTTACAGCAAACGATAAAGACGTCTTTAACCCCACGGTTAGAAAGATTGGCGCATACTTGCGCCCAGGATGAAGCGCTTTCTTCTTTGGCAATCCACGATTCCAAAAAGTGCTTGATACCGTCGAGAGCCACGCCGATTGCCATGTACGCGGACTTATTGACCACTAGGCCGCCATCGCGGATTTTAATGCGCAGCGCGTCCAGGAAAATGACCGGGTAGAACTCGTCTAGCTGGCGGTTTTGCCAGACCATGACCTCATCGAGGACGGCATCGGTGACTGCGGAAATCGTCTCATGAGAAATATCAACACGCATCGCCGTTGCCATATGATGCTGGATATCCCTAATTGTCATCCCACCGGCGTACAAGCTGACAATCATGTCATCGACATCAGTCAAGCGCCTAGAACCTTTAGGGACCATAGTTGGCAAGAATGTTCCAGCCCGATCTCTCGGGACATCAACGGCAACTGGCCCGTAGTTAGAATCCACAGTCTTTGGATACGACCCGTTGCGGTGATTGTCTGTCCCAGCAGCAGCTTTAGCGCTCCTGTCGCCAGACTCGTAGCCCAGGTGGGCATCCATTTCAGCGTTGAGGCCTCTGGTAATCGAGGCCTGTAACATGCCGCGAACCAGGTCATTGGCATCCGTCGTGGACGTGCCTAGGTCATCAATCAGTTTCGCGATTTCTGGGTTAGCAAGCAACTTCTTTTCAATCGCATCAATCTTGGCCTTATCAGCCGGATCTCGTCTTGTCACAGTAGTCATTCTGGCTTATCTCCTTATGCAGGTTGGGAACCCACACACAAACCATCAGACACTCTCTATTCCGAAGCCACTCCGGCGGCGTGGGCCGCGCACAACATGGACCGCAATAAGTTGCCGGACATCAGCCGCGAGATGCTTGGCAGCGACCTCGACGTGGTCATGGCAGCTGGTCACCCGTTCTACGACAATGACCACCAAAAGGTCGATACTCCGGATTACAGCTTCATGTATGAGGAGGACTACGCCAAGCTTTCCGCTGGCGAGACCGACTGGAACTACTTTGAGTCCAACGATGACTTCAAGAAGATGGCGGAAGGCGACGTCAAGCCGGATCAGAAGTACTGGGGTATCGCACAGGTAGGATCCACCTTGCAGAACTCCCGCTCTGGCGAGGCGAAGGAGCCGTACTCTGATCCGCTTAACGACGTCGTGGATCTCCCCACCATGACCACCGGCGCACTCAACGCACTGGGACAGGATGAAGATGGATTCTCCGTCATGATCGAGGGTGGTGCCATCGACTGGGCCGGACACGGCAATAACCCGGTGCGCGATATCGAAGAAACCCAGGACTTCAACAAATCGGTCGATGCCGCCATCAAATGGGTCGAGGAGAATTCTTCCTGGGAGGAGACCCTGCTGGTTGTTACCGCAGACCACGAAACCGGCTATCTCTCCGGTGCGAACGAGGCTCCGACTGAGGATAACCCTGAGGCGGATAACCGCTTCAACGCTATGGAAGGTGAGAAGGGCAAGGTTGCTCGCCACGGTTGGTACTCCGGTCAGCACACCAACCAGTTGGTGCCGTTCTTCTTCAAGGGCGCCGGCTCCGGGGACATCATGGCCCGTATCTTTGGGACCGATTCGGTCCGCGGTGACTACATCGACAACACCCTGGTAGCCAACTTGACCTTTGATGAGTGGTGGAACGATGGCACCGGCCAAGCAGACGACCCAGAGCAGCCAGAAGACGCTGCCAACCCGTCCGATGACGCCGGCAAGGAAGGCAGCAGCAAGGAATTTGCCGCAGGCCTAGCTACAGGCCTAGGAATCTTGGGCGCTGTCGTTGGTGGACTCGGTTTCCTAGCTACGCAGATGGGCGTGCTTAACATTGACTTGAAGCCCATTTATGAGCAGCTCAAGCGCGTGGACCTGCGCTAAACAGAATCAGGCACACCGCCTTACCTAAAGGTCCTGCCCTTCGCCGTGGAAGCGAAGGGCAGGACCTTTTCTTAGCGCTGGGAAATCGGGGTCGGCTGGATCTTCCACACCTCGTTCGCGTAGTCCGCGATGGTTCGGTCCGAGGAGAAACGACCGGAATAACAGATATTTAGCCACGCCTTCTTTGCCCACGCAAGCTCGTCCTCTTTATACTCTGCGGCCATGCGGTCGCGGGTCTCGCGGTAGTCGGCGAAGTCACCTAGGACGTAGTACTGGTCTTGGGCGTGCTCCCCGAAGCCGTCGAGAAGCGAGGCGCGCAGATCGCCGAAGATACCGGCATTGTTTGCGCCCAGGGTGCTGTCGACAAGCGCATCCAGTACGCGGGCCAAGCCTGGCACGCTCTGGTAAAGCTCGCCCGGGTTGTACTCGGCGCGCAGCTGCGGCAACTCCTCATTGCGGGCGCCGAAGATATAAGCGTTGTCCTCGCCAACCGCCTCGACGATTTCTACGTTTGCTCCATCCATGGTGCCCAAGGTCAGTGCACCATTCATCATGAACTTCATATTGGACGTGCCGGAGGCTTCCTTGCCAGCCACAGAAATCTGCTCGGAGATATCAGCGGCTGGGATGATGTGCTCTGCGGGGGAGACGTTGTAATTCTCTACGAAGACGACGCGGATGATGTCCTTGGTGTCCGGGTCGTTATTAATCAGGTCTGCGATGGTGTTGATGAGCTTAATAATCGCCTTGGCGCGGTCGTAGCCCGGCGCGGCCTTGGCACCAAAGATGAAAGTACGCTTCGGCACGGTTTCGCCCTCGTCCTTGATGCGGAAGTAGAGGTCAAGGACGTAGAGGGCGTTCATCAGCTGGCGCTTGTACTCGTGCAAGCGCTTAATCTGCACGTCAAAGATGGAATCAGGGTCGATTTCAGCGTCTTGGTGGTCGTTTACCCACTGCGCAAAGTCGCGCTTATTGGCCTGCTTGATGGCGATCAGTTCTCGTAGTAGGTCAGCATCGTCGGCCTTATCGGCGAGTCTGGCCAGCTGGGTGAGGTCAGTAACCCACGCATCGGAACCAGCCTGCTGGGTGAGCAGTTCTGCCAGGCGGGGGTTGCACATCTTCAGCCAGCGGCGCGGGGTGACGCCATTGGTCTTATTGTTGAATTTTTCTGGCCAGAGCTCATGCCATTCGGACAGCGTATCGGCCTTGATGATTTCGGTATGCAGGGCGGCGACACCGTTAATGGAGTAAGCGGCGTAGCAGGCGATCCAGGCCATGTGAACCTGTCCGTTGGACACCGGCGCCATGTAGTCAATGCGACCCTGATCCAGGCCGCGATGGGCCATATCTTCGCGGAAGCGGCGATCGATTTCTTCCACCAACTGCCAGATGCGCCAGAACAGCTTTTGGAAGATGGACACTTCCCAGCTCTCCAGTGCCTCTGCGAGCACGGTGTGGTTGGTGTAGGCGAAGGTCTCGGTGACGATTTTCCACGCCGCATCCCAGCTCAGACCATGGTCATCGAGCAATATGCGCAAGAGCTCTGGGATGGCGAGCACTGGGTGAGTGTCATTGAGCTGGATGGAGTTGTACTGCGCAAAACCGGTGAGGTCCTCGCCGTGCTGGGCAATGTAGTTATCCACCATGGTTTGCAGGGATGCGGAGACAAAGAAGTACTGCTGGCGCACGCGCAATACCTTGCCCTCGTACGTGGTGTCATTGGGGTAGAGCACGCGGCAGATGTCCATAACACGCTCGCGCTCGACGATGGCCTCGGTAAAGCGCTGGGAGTTAAAGGCATCGTAATCGAAGTCATCGATGGGCTCGGACTTCCATAGGCGCAGGGTGCCTACGTTATCGGTCCCGTAGCCGGTGATAGGCATGTCATAGGGAATTGCGCGCACGTCCATGTCATCGAAGTGGACGCGGCGCTGTTCAGAGGCACGGCGAATGACAAAGTCATAGCCGTTTTCCATCCACGCATCTGGCTGTTCTTTCTGGAAGCCATTCTCAAAGGACTGTCGGAAAAGGCCGTAGCGGTAGAGAAGGCCATAGCCGGTTACGGGGTAGTCCTGAGTGACAGCGGAATCGAGGAAGCAGGCGGCAAGGCGTCCGAGGCCGCCGTTGCCGAGCGCGGCATCATGCTCGGCTTCGAGGACATCGCTCAGCTCGTGATCGGTTGCCTTGGCCGCGGTCTTGGCATCGTCAACAAGACCCAAGTTGGTGAGGTTATTGAGCAGCGCGCGTCCCTGCAGGAATTCCGCAGAGAAGTAGTGCTGTTGGCGCGTTTCCGCGTAGGCAGCACGGGTGCGCTCCCAATTATCGGCAATCTGCTCCATGACGGCACCGGAGAGGCCCGACCAGAACTTACGGTTGGAAGCGCTGTGCGGGCTCACGCCAGAGGCCGCGCGGACATGGGAGGGAACAGTGGATTCGAAAGCAGAATGCCGTGGCTGGCTCATTTTCAACCTTAAGTTTGTGGGGAGTCACGAAACGCCTGCCAGCTTAATAGCATTGGCCCTGCGCCGCAGGCGGGGGAATGAGAATACGCGTCTCGGGCACCTAGGGCGTGGCCAAGTAGGTCATTGCCGCACCATATGCCGCCCGGGTGGAGGCATAAACGGTGGGGGCATAGTCAGGCAGGAAGGTTGCTTGGTGGTTGACCGGAGGATCCTGCAACTCATCTTCCGGGGTGCAGCCGATGTGCCAAAAGACATAAGGTACCCCCCACGCCTGCGGCAGGTAGCAAAAGTCCTCGGAGGCGGTGGAGGGGGCCGCGATGACTGAGTCGGAGCCAAAAGCGGCGTCGAAAACCTCGCCTACTGGGGCATGGGCAGCGGCGTCATTATCGGTGACCTCGCCGTGGGCGTAGTACTCAAAAATAGGGTCCTGCTCGCTTCCGGAGGCGACACACTCGGCCTTAACCATGCGTTCGAGGGAGTGGTAGACCTTTTCTGCCAACGCGGGATCATAGTAGCGAGTATTGAGTACCAGCTCGGCGGAGTCGGGGATGATGTTGTTTTTATCGCCGGAGTGAAGCTCGCCTACGGAGATGACAAAGAACTCGTGCGGGGCGACCTCGCGGCCCACAATGGCTTGGAGGCGGGTGACGATCATAGCCGCGATGTAGGTCGGGTCGATGGAGTTATGGGGCATGGAGGCGTGGGCGGATTTGCCAAAGACGCGGATACGCAGGGAGTCGCATCCGGCCATGATCGGGCCGGCGGTGTGGCGAACCGTGCCGGCGCGGCCGGGCATGATGTGCTGGCCAAGGCAAATATCGGGGCGCGGGACGCGTTCAATGAGGTTATCGGCCAGCATGAATTTAGCCCCCATGGAGGATTCTTCGGCCGGTTGGAAAAGGGCGAGGAAGGTGCCGGACCAGGAACTACGGGAGGCGTCGAGAAGCGCGCAGGCACCTAGCAGCGCGGTGGTGTGCATGTCGTGTCCGCAGGCGTGCATATTTCCATTGGCAGCGGAATAGGAAACACCGGTGGCCTCCTCTACCGGCAGACCATCGAAATCCGCGCGCAGCAAAGCGGTGGGTCCATCGCTATTGCGGAAGATGGCGACCATCCCATAACCCCCGATGTTCTCTACTACCTCGCAGTCAAAATCGGCGAGCTTGGCGCGGATGCGACCGGCGGTTCGCTCTTCCTCGTGGGAAAGCTCGGGGTGGCGGTGCAGGTCCTCATAAAAGTCCTGCTGCCACTCCAGATCGGCCTGCTGGGAAGTGACGAGCTGGGCGATGCGGGCAGAATCAGACATGGTTTCACACCTTAGGAATTGGGTAGGGTTAGCGCTATGCCGGTTATTCAATTTGATGTTTTGGTTCCCAACGCACAAGCAGAGCGCGTCGCGGATATCTTTACCACTGCCACCGACAAGTTGGTAGAAAGCGGTTCATTAGCCTCCGCTGAGGTTACTCGCCCTGATGCACCGCAGTTTCCAGAGGGGTTGGAAGAACAGCTGCGGCAAAATTATCGCGATGAGCATGAGGACCGCGACCTTGAGGACGCGAGCGTGCACCGCTACGACATTGCGGTAACAGGGGTGAGCGGCTCGGTTAACCAACTAGGCATGGTGCTCTCGCGCCTTCTTACCCCGCATGCAGTGCTGCCGAAAGACCACGTCTTGCTGGAAGATGAGCTAGCGCATGAACGGCCAGCTATCTTCCCATGGTCGCTGTCTATCCGGCCTTAGAGCTGCTTGACGATGTCCCTGGCGGCCGCCGCCAGCTGTTGCGCCAAGAGGCCTTCTTGGCTAAGCGATGCGCAGTAGGCGTCCGTGCCATGCTCGAAAGAACCGGCGATGATGCCCATGGGCGTGCCTGCGTCCCGGGCGAGAGCCGCAATGGTTCCGACGGCCTTTCCGGTCAAAGATTGCTCGTCAAACCGGCCCTCGCCAGTGATGACGAGATCGGCGGAGGATATTTTTTCTGGAAGCCCGAGCGCAGTGGCGACATGTGCGCCGCCGGATAAGACGCGAATATGCTCATCTGAGCCCCAGAGCGTGCGAGAAAGCCAGTGCAGGCCGATGGGAAGGCCACCCGCGGCACCGAAATATTCGGAGTCCGCATCGGCGCCGGTGACTTCGCATGCTTGCAACATGGCACCGGCCAGCAGCGCTACCTGCTCGCCTTGCGCTCCTTTTTGGGGGCCGTAGATGGTTGCCGCCTGTACTGGAGTAGCGCGGGTATCTGCCAGCAATGTGAAGTCAAGCATGCCCGCTTTGATATTGAGCTGCGCGGTGTCGATGTGATCGAGCTGAACTAGGGGAGCGCCGCCCTTGGGCAGGGCGTAGCCGCGGGCGTCGTGCGCGGCAGCGCCGAGCGCGGTAAGGATGCCCATGCCAGCATCGATGCTGGCAGTTCCTCCCAATCCGAGCACAATCGAGGTGGCGCCGCGCGTTTCTGCATCCGCAATCAATACGCCGGTGCCATAAGAATCGGCGTGCAGCGGATCAAGGCTGTCCTGCACTGCGGGCAGGCCGGTGGCAGAGGCGACGTCGATAAACGCAGTGGTTCCGGCCAGGGCATAGCTTGCCTGAGTCAAGCGGCCTATGGCGTCGGTGGTAGGCAGGGTGATGTTTTCGACGGATTGTCCGCCGGCTGCGGCCGCTTGTGCGAGGACGGCGGCGGTTCCCTCGCCACCATCGGCCATGGGCATGGTGGTAACCGTGGCCTCGGGAAGAGCCTGGCGCACCCCCATAGCAATGGCTGCTGCGGCCTCGGGCGCGGAGGCGGTGCCTTTAAACGAGTCTGGCGCGACGACAATATGCATGCCCGTGATTATAAAGCCCGCCTGCGAAGGGAGTCTGCGCGGCTGAAGATCCGAACGTTCTACAGAAAATATTTTACTTTATTGTCGCTGGTAAAGACGGTTCGGATCTATGCAAGGTCTAGAAACTGCTTGCTTTATCGGTAGTTTGATAGGAAACTGGTATCTGTTCTTATACGTCCACAGAATGGAATGCACGCCATGTCAGTAGATAGC
The DNA here is from genome assembly GCF_046717495.1 of Corynebacterium sp. LaCa54. Taxonomy (NCBI): domain Bacteria; kingdom Bacillati; phylum Actinomycetota; class Actinomycetes; order Mycobacteriales; family Corynebacteriaceae; genus Corynebacterium; species Corynebacterium sp. LaCa54. Next base: position 1,555,739 of record NZ_CP177115.1, on the reverse strand, counting down.
CAAATTTCTGAATACTACGACAAGTTGCTCAAGCGCAATGCGGGAGAACCAGAATTCCACCAAGCGGTTTCTGAGGTTCTGGACTCGCTGAAGATTGTCCTAGAAAAGGACCCGCAGTACGCGGATTACGGCTTGGTGGAGCGCCTCTGCGAGCCTGAGCGCCAGCTCATCTTCCGCGTGCCGTGGATCGATGACAATGGCGATATCCAGGTCAACCGCGGTTTCCGCGTCCAGTTCAATTCCGCGCTCGGCCCCTACAAGGGTGGACTGCGTTTTCACCCTTCGGTCAACCTGGGCATCATTAAGTTCCTCGGGTTTGAGCAAATCTTCAAAAATTCCCTGACCGGCCTGCCCATTGGCGGTGGCAAGGGCGGTTCTGACTTTGATCCCAAGGGCAGGTCCGAGGTGGAAATCATGCGCTTCTGCCAGTCCTTTATGACGGAATTGCACCGCCACATCGGGGAATATCGCGATGTTCCGGCCGGTGATATTGGCGTCGGCGGCCGCGAGATCGGCTTCCTCTTTGGTCAGTACCGCCGCCTGACTACCCAGCATGAATCCGGTGTCCTTACTGGCAAAGGCCTGACCTGGGGTGGCTCCCTGGTTCGTACCGAGGCCACAGGCTTTGGCACGGTCTATTTCACCAATGAAATGATGAAGACCCATGGCGAGTCCTTTGATGGTGCCAAGGTCATTGTCTCTGGCTCGGGCAATGTTGCCATCTACGCCGCAGCGAAGGCCCAAGAACTGGGCGCCACCGTGGTGGCCATGTCCGATTCCTCCGGCTATATCACCACCACACAAGGCGTGGACATCGAGCTTCTCAAGAACGTCAAAGAAACTCGTCGTGAGCGTATTTCCACTTATGCACAAGAGGCTGGCAGCGGCGTGGAATTCCATGAGGGCGGAAATATCTGGGAAGTAGGGGCGGACGTGGCACTGCCGTGTGCTACCCAAAATGAGCTGGACGGCGACTCGGCCAAAAAGCTTGTGGAAGGCGGCGTGCGCTACGTGGCCGAAGGTGCCAATATGCCGTCCACCCCGGAGGCCGTCCACATATTCCAAGAATCCAAGATCAACTTCGCGCCGGGCAAGGCCGCTAATGCTGGTGGTGTTGCTACCTCCGCGCTGGAAATGCAGCAAAATGCGTCCCGTGATTCTTGGTCCTTTGACTACACCGATGACCGCCTCCACGCGATCATGTCTAATATCTTTAAAAACATCGACAACACGGCGAAGGAATACGACCGCGAAGGCGATTACGTAGCCGGCGCAAATATCGCCGGCTTCAAGAAGGTAGCGGATGCCATGCTGGCACAGGGCGTCATCTAAAAATCGGCCTTTATTCAAGCTCCCCTTTTGCGCCACAGAGCGTGGCGGTAAAAGGGGCGCTTGTTTTTGTATATGCGTGCCATAAATTCTGTATGTGTGGGCGCGGACTGGCAAGACCGGTTGTGGAAGTAAAATCTGCAGTACACACTCGGTGCGTGGCCTCCACGCATGGCGGGTGAGGGTATGTAAAATTCGCGGTATGTACCGTGTCTTTGAGTCTCTAGATGAATTAGTTCAGCACTTGGAGGGGGCCCATGGCTTCCCCATGACCTCTAATTGCGTAGTTCCGCGCCATGAAATGCTCGCGCTTCTCGACGACCTCCGTAACGCGCTGCCCGTTGAGATTGATGACGCGCAGGATGTGTTGGATAAGCAGGATGAAATCCTGCACGGCGCTGAGGAGCGCGCGGACCAAACCATCAATGATGCTAATGCCCAGGCAGATGACATTGTGGGCCACGCCCGCGAGGAAGCAGATGCCACGGTGTCCCATGCAGAACAGCATGCCGCCAAGCTGGTGGCTGATGCTGAAGCTCGCGCTCAGTCCATGGTGGAGCAGGCCCGCGCGGAAGCAGACCGTACTATCGCTCAGGCGAATGATGAATATGAGCGTTCCGTCGCTGAAGGCCGCGCAGAGCAAGAGCGTCTGGTTTCGGAATCAGAAGTTGTTCGCCGCGCCGATGAAGAAGCACATCGCATTGTGGAATCCGCCCACACCGAATCTAACCGTCTGCGCAGTGAATGCGATGAATTTGTGGATGGCAAGCTAAGCGAATTTGAAACCACCCTTAATGGTCTGCTGCGTACAGTAAACTCCGACCGCTCTGCCCTGCGTGGCGGTGCCGGAGTGCGCTCCCGTGGCGGCGACTATTCGGCTCCGGGACGCGCCGGCGGCGCCGCAAGCAACACACGTTACGCTGAAGGCGAGACCTATGAGCGCCGCTATAACGAGCGCTAAAACTTTAGTTTCTTTATCGGCCTTAAACTCTATGGTTCGGTGCACACCGGGCCGTAGAGTAAGGGGCTAGGAAAGACCTATACACTAGGCACGGCCAAAGGCCCTATTTGGTGAGCAGGCGGTTCGTCGTACACCGTCTACTCACCAAATAGGGCCTTTATTCATCGCCGCTGGTCTGAGTAAATTAGGTGGTGGCACGAGTGCGAGGTTGCTTAGCGGCAATGGCCTTTCCTTTTTCATGGGGAGTAGGCGTTATGTGGGTGTGTAGGGGAACGGAGATGTCTTCCTGCTGCGGGAGAAGGTGTGCAGGCGCGGCGGATTGGACGGCCATGCATGCTGCAATAATCGCGGTTACCAAGCCTGGAAAAAGGAACGCAACGAGTGCAGTGAAGAAATAGGAAGACAATGATGTCAAGGGATTATCACTGAAATTTTGTGGAAAGCACACGGCACACACGCTAAGGAGCGCACCGGTAGCTAGCACCATCGTGCCCACAGAAATGAGCGCGGTAGGAATGGTCGCGCGGGAGAACCAAGTAATAGCACCTGCGCTTAGGGAAAAGATGAGCGCGCCGGTAAGGACCGAAAGGTCCATGCCGGTGGGCAATACTAAAATGGCACCGGCTACCAAACCGGCAACGACGCTACAGATGAGTGCGGTAAAGAGGCGAATGCCACGCGCGCCGTACATGCCTGAACGGTCCGGGCGTGGAGTGGCGTGAACGAGCATACCGGCAGTAGCTAACACCGCAGCGGGAAGACAGCTAAACACGGTGAAACCGAGCGCTATGCTGCGTAGATCCGTGGAGGCTAGTGCCAAGTGGTAGGTCATGCTTCCAGACTAAGGACGGCTTTCGCTCGGGAAAAGGCTAATCCGCAAAGGCATATGTCCTTTTACATTAAACGCCAGATTCTTGACAGAAACTTTCCTCGCGCGGGCCGCTAGGCGGAGTTTGCGGGGCAAGGTAGACTACCTAGTGTTATGACATCACCATTGAAGTTCGATGTGGGCGAATTGTTGAACGCCCAAGGCGCTGACGCACTGCCGGAACAACGCACCCAAACCGGCCCCTCACCTGAGAGGATCGGCGTGGAGATGATCGCCATCCCGCAGGGCGAAGAGCTCACCGTAGACGCTACCTTGACCCCTCTTGGTGCAGGTGTCTTAGTGGATGCCAACGTATCCGGACAGCTGACCGGGGAATGCGCTCGCTGCTTGAAGGAATTGCACCCACAGTTGGACTTGCACGTCACACAGGTCTTTGCAGCCGACGAATCCTTTGTCTCGGGAGATACCCCTTCAGACGGCGACGAAGGATCCGGAGATGAGATTCCAGAGATTGAAGATGATGAGCTGGATCTCTTGCAGGCCGTGATCGATGAGGCAGGCCTTAATCTTCCCTTTGCCCCAGTATGCGAAGATGGCTGCGAGATTGACACGCCTGAGGGCGTAACCACGGGTATCTCTGGCGAAGAGGACGAAGAAAAGGTCGATCCCCGCTGGGCTGGTTTGGAGAAGTTCCTATGAGCCGCAAGAAGAAGCTAACTGGGGAAGAGGCACTGGCTGCCGAGTTCGCTGCAGTAGACCATTCCCCGTTGTTGGAATCGCTCGGTGTGGAATTGCAACCAGAGCACCTGTGCCTAGCATTGACCCACCGTTCATTTGCTAATGAAAATGGGCACTTGCCAAACAACGAGCGCTTGGAGTTCTTGGGCGATGCGGTGCTGGGCCTTTCGGTAGCCTCTCAGCTCTACATCACCTACCCGTCCCGTCCGGAATCGGATATTTCCAAGATGCGCGCATCGATTGTCTCGCGCTACGGCCTGTCTGATATCGCCCGGGAAATAAACCTAGGACCGCACATTTTGTTGGGTAAGGGCGAGCAGTCCACCGGTGGCCGCGATAAAGATTCCATTCTTGCGGATACCACTGAGGCAATCTTTGGTGCCATTTACCGCGAGCATGGTTTTGAAACGGCGCGTGACGTCATCTTGCGCTTATTTGCGGAAAAGATCGAAAATGCGACTGTGAGCGGGCGCCACTTGGATTGGAAGACCTCTTTGCAGGAGCTGTGCGCGGAGCTAAAGGCGCCGATGCCGGTTTATTCGGCTACTTCCACCGGACCAGAGCATGACCAGACCTTTAATGCAGTAGCTACTGTGGCTGGTCTGACCGTAGGAAATGGTGTGGGCCACAATAAAAAGTTGGCCGAGCAGCAGGCAGCTCAGGAGGCCTGCCAGACCCTGCGCGAAACTCCGCTTTTGGTGCAAGGCACTGCACATAAAGAGGGCTGAGCATGCCGGAATTGCCGGAAGTCGAGTCCGTCCGCCGTGGCCTTGCACCACACGTGGTGGGACGGACTTTTGAGTCTGTAGAGGTGTTACACCCGCGTTCCAATCGTGGCCAAGATGAGCCGCTTTCCGGTCTCCTTGAGGGCAAAGAGATCTCTGCGGTGGCCAGGCGCGGGAAGTTTATGTGGCTGGAATTTGTGGGCGAAGATGCCATGGACCCCCACCGTGACGTCCTCTTTATCCACCTAGGTATGTCGGGTCAGATCCGAATAGGTGCCACCGAATCTTCGCACCTTCGCATTACCGCCCAGCTGAGCGGTGGGGTAGAGGTGTGCTTTGTTGACCAGCGCACCTTTGGGTATTGGTTGTATGCGCCGTGGGACAAGATTGCGCACATTGGCATTGACCCGCTGGAACCGGATTTCGATAGTGCGGCTACAGCACGGCGCCTGCGTGCGAAGAGGACCGCAGTGAAGACCGCGCTTTTGGATCAAACGCTGACCTCTGGAATCGGCAATATTTACGCTGATGAATCCCTGTGGGACGCGCAAATCTCACCCCGCAAGAAAGCTTCGACCTTGCGGCAAAAAGATGCTGTTGCTCTGCTTGCAGCAGCTCAGGAGGTCATGACAGCGGCCCTAAAAGTGGGTGGCACGAGTTTTGATTCCCTGTACGTAAATGTGAACGGCGAATCGGGGTATTTTTCGCGTTCCTTGGCCGCGTATGGGCGTGCTGGCCAGCCCTGTCTGCGGTGTGGAACGCCCTTGGAGCGCTGCATAATTTCAGGGCGGTCCACCCATTTTTGCCCCCATTGTCAATAATTTATGGCGTATGGGGTTCACGTTGTGAACCTTAAGGCAGTAAATTATTCTGCATGGATTTTCTTGAAAATGTCGTAACGACATTTAATGACGGCGTGTGGTCGTGGATTTTGCCGTGGCTGCTGATTGCTGCGGGCCTATTCTTCGGCATCCGTACTGCTTTGGTGCAAGTGCGCATGGTGCCGGATATGTTCCGCGCCGTCGTCGAGCGCCCCAAGGGGGAGGGCCGCGATGAGGACGAAGACTATGGCGGAATCTCCGCGTTTAAGGCCTTCACCATTTCAGCTGCTTCCCGCGTTGGCACCGGTAACGTTGCCGGCGTGGCAGTGGCCATTTCCGTTGGCGGCCCAGGTGCCGTCTTCTGGATGTGGCTGATTGCCATCCTGGGTGGCGCTACTGCGTTCATCGAGTCAACCTTGGCCCAGCTGTGGAAGGTCCGCGATGGCAATGGGTACCGCGGTGGTCCGGCGTATTATATGAAGCGCGGTTTGGGGTGGGGACCGCTCGGCGTGCTTTTCTCCATCGCCATCGCCTTTACCTTTGGCTTGGTATATAACGCCTTCCAGACCAACGCCATTGCGGATGCGGTGTCCTTTTCCTTTGACCGCGATGACACGATGTTCCGCTCCATTATCGGCATTGTTATCGCCGTGGTTGCGGGTCTTATCATCTTTGGCGGTGTGAACCGCATTGCCAATATCACCCAGGTCATCGTGCCATTTATGGCGGTGGCTTACCTGCTCATCGGTGGTTTTGTCGTCATTACCAATTTTGACAAGGTACCGGGAATGATTGGCGATATCGTCGGTCACGCCCTAGGAATCAAGGAAATTGCGGGAGCCGGTCTTGGCGCGGCCATGATGAAGGGTATTCAGCGCGGTCTGTTTTCAAATGAGGCCGGCGAAGGCTCTGCCCCTAACGCGGCGGCAACTGCGGCCGTATCTCACCCAGTCAAGCAAGGCTTGGTGCAGACCCTCGGCGTGTACTTTGACACCTTGGTGGTATGTACCATCACTGCTTTCATTATCTTGCTGGGACCAGAGATTGCCTATGGTGCAGAAGCAGAAGGCGTGTCCTTGACCCAGGCAGCCCTATCTTCTGAGGTGGGCGAGTGGGGAATCCACTTCGTCAGCTTTATCCTCTTCTTCCTGGCCTTCTCTTCCATCCTGGGCAATTACTACTTGGCGGAGTCTAACCTGGAGTACCTCACCCAGAGCAAGCCTGCGCTGGTGATTTTCCGCCTCGTCGTACTTTTCTTTGTCTGGTTCGGTGCGGTGGGCTCCTTGCCGCTGGTCTTTGCCTTGGCCGATACCGGCGCGGCAACCATGGTTATCCTCAATATCCTCGCCATCGTGCCGCTATCCGGGGTGGCCATCAAACTGCTCAAGAACTACAACGAGCAGCGCAGCCATGGCATTGACCCGGTATTCCACCGCGATATGCTGCCGGAGCTTAAAGGCGTGGAGTGCTGGGACGGCTCCGACCCCGTCACTCGTCGCAGCGAAGAGGACCGCCGCGTCCTGCGCGATAAGGGTCAACAAGATCACTACTAGGAGCTAGGGAGGCCGCTTGACCATGGAAAGAATGACCGCTTTTGTCCACGGGCACGTCCAAGGCGTGGGCTTTCGATGGTGGACGCGCTCCCGTGCCCTCGAGCTCGGCTTGAAGGGGCATGCTACTAATTTGGCCGACGGTCGGGTTCAGGTTGTAGCCGAGGGACCGCGGGAGAAATGTGAGGAGTTGCTAGGACTCCTCAAAGAACAGCCCAGTATGACTCGCCGGCCAGGAACGGTGGACCTAGTAGTCGAGCAATGGGCTGCCCCCAAGGGAGAGTCTGGCTTCATTGAACGCTGATGCATAGCACATGCCCGCAGTTTCGAGCCTTGAGGCTCGGCTGGGCAGGCGTGCTCTAAGCTTGCTAAACTAACCCAAATGCACCTGAAATCGCTGACGCTCAAAGGCTTTAAATCATTTGCGTCGGCGACGTCTCTGAAATTTGAGCCGGGCATTTGCGCTGTTGTCGGACCGAATGGTTCCGGCAAGTCCAATGTGGTCGATGCGCTAGCTTGGGTCATGGGCGAGGGAAGCGCCAAGACGCTGCGTGGCGGAAAGATGCAAGACGTCATCTTTGCCGGCGCCGGCGACCGCAAAGCCTTGGGCCGCGCCGAGGTAACCCTCACCATCGATAATGCGGACGGCGCGCTGCCGATCGAGTATTCGGAAGTTTCGGTCACCCGCCGAATGTTCCGTGACGGTGCCAGCGAATACGAAATCAATGGCGCCAAGGCGCGCCTTATGGATATTCAGGAGCTGCTCTCTGATTCGGGTATTGGCCGCGAGATGCACATTATCGTCGGCCAAGGCAAGCTTTCTGAAATCCTCGAATCGCGGCCCGAAGATCGGCGCTCCTATATCGAAGAGGCAGCGGGTGTGCTCAAGCACCGCCGCCGCAAGGAAAAAGCGCAGCGAAAGCTCACTGGCATGCAGGCCAATTTGGATCGCCTGCAGGACCTTACGGATGAGCTAGGAAAGCAGCTTAAGCCTTTGGCCCGCCAGGCCGAGGCCGCGCAGCGTGCGGCCACGGTGCAAGCTGATCTGCGCGATGCCAGCCTGCGCTTAGCCGGCGATAGGGTAGTGCGGCTGCGCAGCAAGTTTCAGGAGGCCGAGCGCACGGCCGAAGTTCTCGCCGAGCAGGTTGAAGAAGTTACGGCGCAGCTGGAAGAAGCGACAGGCTCCCAGCTAGAGGTAGAAGCCCAACTAGAAGAAATAAGCCCCAAGGCAGATGCCGCCCAAAAACTGTGGTTCGATCTGTCTACGCTTTCTGAGCGCATTTCCGCCACGCAGCGCATCGCGGAAGAGCGAGCGGCCAATGCTGGTGCGCAGGTGGCTTATTCTGGCCAAGATCCGGAGGACCTAGAGGCACGGGCCACCCGTGCAGATGAGGAGCATGCGGAGCTTCTCGCCGCGGCGGAAGAAGCTGCAGAACGCCTGGAAGCGATCCGCGAAGAGGTAGCAGAGCGTCGCGAAGCCTTTGAGGCGGCCGAGCGCGAACACATGGCCCAGCTGCGCGCCATTGCTGATAGGCGCGAGGGCGTAGTCCGCCTTATCGCGGCGGAGGAAAAGGCGGCAGGCCAGGTTACTTCGGCGGAAGAGGAGCTAGCGCGGCAAGAGGAAACCCTTGCTTCTACCAGCCAACGCACCCAGTCTGCCCAGGCAGAGGCCGATGAGGTGGCGGATAAACTGCAATCTTTGGCTGGCGAGCGCGAGCCGCTCGAGGAGGCACATGTGCGCGCAGCCAGTGAATCGGGTGCGGCCGACAAACGCTTGGAACAGCTGCGCGATGAGCAGCGCGAACGCGAGCGCGCCGTGTACACGTTGCGCTCCCGCATCGATACCCTGGCCCAGACTGCACCAGAAAAAGTCGATGTAGGTGAGCAGTTCCAGCCGCTGGCCACATTCATCAGCACCTCATATGAGACGGCGGTTGCTGCCGCATTGGGCGCCTTCGCTGAGGCTCAGGCCGGCGAGATTTCCGTTCAGCTCATTGCGGACCTGGAAAAGGGTACGCGCTCCGCGCTTATCGATGTCTCTGTGGCCGCCCCCGCCACTTCCTGGCGCGTGGATGCAACTTTGCCCACCGGAACCTCGTGGTTGCTCGACCACATTGCTGTGGTTCCGGAGGTATCCGCCGCGCTGCACCGCCTCCTTGCGGATGTCGTGCTCGTTCCCGATTTCGCGGCGGCGAAAAAATTGGTGGCAGAGGATCCTCGCCTGCGCGCCGTTACCGAATCGGGCGTGGTACTGGGCGAAGGTTGGGTAGAAGTAGGCACCGGTGCCTCGTCTACCGTAGAGGTCACCGCTCGCATCGCAGAGGCAGAGGAACAGCTGGAATCTGCGACGCAGGAGCTAGAAGAACTATCCGGCACACTTGAGGGCGCAAAGATTGCGGCAGAAGATGCCCGCGTGACCGCCGCCTCGGCGAAGGCTGCCTTGCGCGAACACGATACCGAGGTTGACGCGTGGAAGCGTGATCATCAGCGCCTGCTTAAGCAATACGAGGCCAATAAATCGGAACACGAAAAGGCCGCTGCGCGGGCGACCGAGATTGAGGTAAAGATCGCAGAAGCCCGCAAGCAGCTTGCCGACGCCCGCGATAGGCTCGCCCGCGTCGATGCGGACGAGCAGCCAGATGAGCCTTCTTCGGCGGAACGTGACGAGGCTTCGGCCGCATTAGAGCAGGTTAAGTCGATGGAGATGGAGGCGCAGGTTGCAGCCCGCTCTGCTCAAGACCAAGTGGGTCAGGTAGCGGGGAAGGGCGAGGCATTGCGTCGCCAAGCGCAGCATGAGCGCCAAGCCAAGGCTCGCCATGAGCAGGCCATGGCCCGGCGCAAAGCCCAAGGGGAATTGGCCGGTGCAGTGGCAAGGCATTCGCGTGATTTGGCCGCGCGCGCCACGCAATTGCTAGAGCGCGCCACCGCTGAGCGCGATGACTACTTTGCGCAGCGCACCTCCTTGAACGCGCAGTTGCAACAGGTAAAACAGCAAGTCTCGGCCGCGCGACAGCAGCTGGACCGGTTGACCAACCGCGCTCATGACTCAGAAATTGCTCGCTCGCAGGCACAGGTGCGCGTCGATGAAGCAGAAGCCAAGATTGTGGAGCAGCTCGGCATTGCGATTTCGGACCTTTTGCAGGACTACACCCCAGGCGAGGATTTCGATCGCGGGGCGGAAAATGCGCGCCTGAAGCAAGCAGAAAAGGACTTGAATTCTTTGGGCAAGGTTAATCCACTTGCGTTGGAAGAATATAAGGCTTTGGAGGAGCGTTATTCCTTCCTGTCCACCCAGCTGGAAGATGTCATCCAAGCCCGCAAGGATCTTGCCGGGGTTATTGAGGACGTGGATGCGCAGATTTTACAGCTTTTCACCGATGCCTGGCATGACGTGGAAGCGGAATTCCCCAAGGTCTTCCAGACCCTTTTCCCTGGTGGCGAGGGCCGCCTCATCCTCACGGAGCCGGAGGACATGCTTACCACCGGCATCGAGGTGGAAGCGCGCCCACCGGGCAAGAAGGTCAAGCGCCTGTCCTTGCTTTCTGGTGGTGAGAAGTCGCTCACCGCGCTGGCAATGCTGGTAGCAATCTTCCGCGCCCGCCCCAGCCCGTTCTACGTCATGGATGAGGTTGAGGCAGCGCTTGATGATGTCAACCTGCGCCGCCTCATCGCCCTTTTTGAAGAGTTGCGCAAGGATTCGCAGCTTATCGTCATTACGCACCAAAAGCCGACGATGGATGTAGCTAACGTGCTGTATGGCGTGACCATGCGCGGCGACGGTATCACCCGTGTTATTTCGCAGCGCATGAATCCCGCAGGTAGTGCCCCTGGAACAGAGCAAGCCAGCGAGGACGCTACCCGCCTGGGCGTTGATGCTCCACGGGGCGACTAGCCAGGGTGGTAGCCGCGGGCGTCGCCTGCCGGTAGGCCCCTCTATCCGGGATAGGAGGGGGTTTGGCGTGCCGCGAGCCCGCAAGACTGGCACTATAGAGACATGAATTCTTTATGGTTATGGATCGGCATTGCGATCGTCGTCATTGTGCTGATTATTCTTCTCGTAGTGATCGGCAAAAAACGCGGCGACGCCAAGAAGGTGTCCTTTGACAAGCCCACTGAGGAAGAACCGAAGCAGCTTACTCAGGAGCAAAAGTCCGGCAATTATCAAGCTAAGTCCGGCTTTAACTTCGCTCCTGCCGGTAGTGCCAAGGAAAAGCAGAAAAGCCCGGTGCAAGCGGAAAAGCCCGTGAAGAACCAGCCAGCTGCGGATAAGTCAGCTCCGGCACATCAGGAGGCAAAGGCAGAGCCTAATGCTACCGACATTGCCAACGAGCAGCTTAGCGGCAAGACCCCACAACCACAGGCCAAGCCGCAAGCACCTGCGGACAAGCCACAGCCCGCTCAGTCTCAGACCGATGCTGCGGCCGACAAGCCCGCGGTAGAGCAACCAAAGGAAAATAAGCCGGCACCACAACAGCAGGCAAAGCCGGCAGAAACCAATAAAACTACTGAGACCAAGAAGCCGGCAGATGTCAAAGAGCAGCCGACTGACTCTCTCCCAGATAAGTCCGAAAAGAACCCGTCCACGGGCGCTGGAGCCACGGCGGCAACCGCTGCCGGTGCAGCAGGGGTAGCGGGTACGGCAGCTGCGGCTGCAGAAAGTAAAGAAACACCTGCGGATAAAGCCCCAAAGTCGGTCGAGCAGCCAGCAGCAACATCCGAGCCGAAGGAGCCAGCGACGTCGCAGGCAGATAAGCCAGCGGAAGAGGCTTCGCCAGCTGCTGAAAAGGCAGAAGCTCCTGAAGATACCGTAGCTGTGGAAGACGCCGCAGTAGCAGAGGAATCCCCAGTCTTTGACGAGGTCGTTGAAGACAAGAACGCGGAAGACATTGAAGAGCGCGTCGATGACCGCGAGGAGGCCGAAGAGGCTGCGGCTGCAGCCGAGGCACAAACCGGCGCGGCCGAAGCTGCCAAGGAGCAGACCGAGGTTCCAGAGGGAGAGCCGGCCCCAGCGCCAGCACCACAGGAAGACATCGCTCCCGCCGGTGGGCGCCTCGGCCGTTTGCGTGGACGCCTGTCCCGGTCGCAAAATGCCATCGGCCAGGGACTTATGGGGATTCTTTCCGCAGGCGACCTGGACGAAGACGCCTGGGAGGAAGTAGAAGATACTCTCATCATGGCGGACCTAGGCACCAAGTCCACTATGAAAGTGACTGACTCCCTGCGCGAGAAGATTGCTGAGCGCGGCGTCTCCAGCGAGGACGAGGCCCGTGCCATGCTGCGTGAATGCCTCATTGAGGCAGGCCACCCAGAGATGGACCGTTCGATTAAGGCCATGCCGAATGAGGGTAAGCCAGCCATCGTTATGGTTGTCGGCGTAAATGGCACCGGAAAAACCACCACCACGGGCAAGCTTGCCCGTGTGCTTGTAGCCATGGGCCATAAGGTACTTCTGGGCGCGGCGGATACTTTCCGTGCTGCGGCCGCTGATCAGCTCGAGACATGGGGTCGCCGCGTTGGCGCCGATACCGTGCGCGGCAAGGAGGGCGCTGACCCAGCATCGGTCGCCTTCGACGCGGTAGCTCGCGGTGTAGAACAGCAAGTAGATGTGGTCTTGGTCGATACCGCAGGCCGCCTGCATACCTCCACAGACTTGATGGACCAGTTGGGCAAGGTCAAGCGCGTGGTGGAAAAGAAGACTGATGTGGACGAGGTTCTGCTGGTACTGGACGCTACCGTGGGACAAAACGGCCTGACCCAGGCCCGGATTTTCCGCGAGGTAGTAGATATCACCGGCGTCGTCCTAACCAAGCTGGATGGTACTGCCAAGGGCGGAATCGTCTTCCAGGTGCAAGAGGAGTTGGGCGTTCCGGTCAAGCTCGTGGGCTTGGGCGAAGGCGCCGATGATCTCGCGCCGTTTGAGGTCGAAGGCTTTGTCGACGCTCTCTTGGGTGAAAAATAACGGCCAACTTTGATACTCCCCCTGTATATCGGGAAGCGCGAGCGTGCGCCACGGTGTGCTGGGGGAGTTCTTCGTTTTCCTGGCTAAGTTCCAGCGTGTACCTTGCTCGCGAATCCTTTTCGCCGATTTGGGATCACCACTTCGCAAACTATGCGGAATGGGCAATTCAATTGGTATGGAAGAATGTCCTGCTAAGTGCCTGTGGTTTTTCTGACTATAAGCGTATTTGGGGCGGTTGTGCTCGCCTTTTATCAGCCGACAGGGAATGCTGCAATGTGGTTTGGCCTTGGTGAGAATGGTAGCCTGAAGGGGCTGTATTTAATGCGAAATTCGCATTAAACCTAGACCAAGGTTCGTGAGGCAAGTATTTCGTGACGCTACTTTATGCAGTCCTCCTCGCGGCGCTGGCAGTGATCTTGGCACCGGTAACCGTAAAGGTTATTGACCGAAAGGCAGGCTATCCACTAGCTGGCCTTTTCGTTATTGCGGCGGTCCTTATTGCCAAGGAATTTCCTGCCATTGCAGCCGGGGAGGAATTGAGTTTCCACGCCACTTGGGTGCGCGATTTTATCGCACCGGGCGTCGACGTAAGTTTTGCTCTCCGCGGGGACGCGTTGAGTATTTTCTTTGCTATGTTGGCGCTGGTCATTGGTGCCGTCGTCTTTACTTATTCGGCGGCTTATCTGCCTAAGAATGAGGGTAATACCAGCTTCTACACCTTGATGACAGCGTTTACGCTGTCCATTTTATTGCTGGTTTTGGCCAATGACGTTGTGGTTTTGTTCCTTGCCTGGGAGCTAGTCTCCTTGGCTTCCTTTATGCTGATTGCGCGCTCCGGTTCGGGCGGCGAAGCTGGTTCGCAGCGCACCTTGATCCTGACCTTCGTTGGTGGATTGACCCTGCTGACCGGGTTGGGTATTGCTGCGACGGTGACCGGATCGACTACGGTATCTGAGATTCTGGCGTCGCCGGTATGGACGCAGCGCCCAGGTGTAACAGCGGCCGTAGCCGTGTTGATCGCGGCGTCTGCATTTACCAAATCGGCGCAATTCCCATTCCACTTTTGGCTTCCTGAGGCTATGGCCGCCGCCACTCCGGTTTCGGCTTTCCTTCACGCAGCCGCAGTGGTCAAGGCTGGCGTGTATCTGCTGATTCGCTTTTCCACGATCTTCCACGATGTGGCGGTATGGAATTGGCTGCTCATCGTGGTCGGAATGGGTACCGCGGTAATGTCCGCGGTCTTTGCGGTGCAAAAGACGGATTTGAAGAAGCTCACGGCTTATTCGACCGTGTCCCATTTGGGCTGGATTGTCGCCACCATTGGTGTGGGAACCCCATTCGCTATCGCCGCAGCGTTGGTACACACGTTGGCGCACGCGCTATTTAAGTCCTCGCTGTTTATGCTTATTGGCGTCATCGACCACGAGGCCGGTTCGCGCGATATTCGCCGCCTCGGACCACTGTGGAATAAGATGCCGTGGACATTTGGCTCGGTAGTCATCGGCGCGGCCTCTATGGCCGCGGTACCACCGCTTTTGGGCTTTGTATCCAAGGAAGGCATGCTCACTGCGTTTGAAGACGCCCCGATTGGTGGCACTGGCCAGGGCATCTTGCTCATCGTTGCCGCCATCGGCGCCTTCTTTACCTTTACCTACTCCGCCAAGATCGTCTTCGGCGCCTTCTTTGATGGACCTCGCGATATGGGACATGTCCACGAGGCTCCGGTTTCCCTGTGGCTGCCTGCCGCACTACCGGGCTTTATGTCCCTGCCACTGGTATTTGTACTCGGAATCTTTAATAACCCGATTGACCATGCAGTGGCTGCTGTTGGTCTGGAACATCATTCGCACCTTGCCCTCTGGCACGGGCTTAATGTTCCTTTCCTTATCTCGCTCGTGGTCCTTATCGCCGGTATTGCCGGTATCTTTGCCCGCAAGACGATGTGGGCAAGCTTTGAGGACAGGGAGTTTATGCCGCGCAGCGGCAATGAGTTGCTGCACTCTTTGCAGTTGGGTTGTTCGCGGCTGGGACGAGTCTTGGCCAAGATGTCCGATTCGCATAATCCGTCCCGCCACATGCTGCCTATTGTCATTTTGGTTATCGTGTTGGCCGCGACCACCCTCATCCGCGAGGGCGTCGATGGGGTAGCGCTGCAGCCGAGGGTAGATGGTCTGGATAACCCATGGGATCTGCTGCCATTAGGAATCATCGCGCTGGCCATGTTTGGTTTGGTGCGCACTCAGAATCGCTTGACCGGTGCCATCATGATCGGCATTGCCGGCACTGGTGTAACCCTGCAGATGTTCCTGCTCGGGGCGCCGGACGTAGCTTTGACTCAGTTTATGGTGGAAGCCCTATCCGTCATCGTCATGATGATGGTGCTGCGCTACCTGCCGGAAACCTTCCAACCGGTGAAGGATAAGTCCCGCAAGACCGGCTCTATTATCATCGCAGTTTTAGCCGGTGTGGCTGCATTCTTGGGCGTGTGGGGACTAATGGGCCGACACGAGCGTTCGGATCTAGCCATGTGGTATCTCGATAATGCGCCGGATATTACAGGCGGCGATAACGTTGTGGCTACCATCATCGTGGAATTCCGTGCGCTTGATACTTTGGGCGAGCTTTCCGTGCTGGGCATGGCAGCAGTGGTTATCGCAGCCATTACTACGACGTTGCCGCGGTTCCCGTTCAAGTCAGGTACACGTCCTGCGCCATTTGGCCAGTCACAGCTGAACTCTGTGCCACTGCGCAAGGGCGTTCACGTGGTAATCCCGCTTCTGGTAATCATGTCTGTCATCGTTTTCTTCCGCGGGCATAATGCCTCTGGCGGTGGCTTCCCGGCAGCGTTGATTATGGGCGCCGCAATCGGGCTTATCTACCTGTCCCGAGGCTCTGATGAAATCGTCTTTGGCCGCATGACCCCGATTCACCTGACCGGCATCGGCATTATTACTGCCTTGATTGCAGGCTTCGTGGGCTACTTGCACCACGGCCTTGGAAATGGTGGCTTCCTCGCGGCTATTCATGCTGAGGCCTTTGGTCAGCACTGGACTACCTCGCTCATCTTCGATTTGGGCATCTACCTAGCGGTGTTGGGCATGTTGACCATGGCGATTAATGCCCTGGGCGGTTACCTGCGCCCTGGCACGGAGCGTGACTTCCTGCCGTGGATTCATGATGATAATTCCGCGCTGCCAACCACGCCGCGCATTTCGCTTGAGGATGTCGATGATCCGTATCCGGACCCGATTAACCCCTCGACCGATCCTTTGGCTTTGCTGACGCCATCGGAAGCAAGGACGAAGAGGAAAAATAAACGGTCCATGCCTAAGCGAGGAGGAGAGAAGTAATGATCCTTGCATTGACTATTGCTTTGCTCATAGGCAGTGCCGTCTACCTCATCCAGCAGCGCGGTTTGGTGCGCATCGTGTTGGGCATGATGGCCTTCGGACACGGAGCTAACCTAATGCTGCTGGCTACGGGCGTGTACTCCTACCGCGGCGAGTCCTTCCCCTCCCAGGTTCCACACGACCAGATGGCAGATCCGCTGCCGCAGGCCTTCGTGTTGACCGCGGTGGTTATTTCCATGGCAACCTCGACCATCCTGTTGACGATGGCGGCAATGGGCAAGAACGACGACACCGATGTGGTGGAGCCGGTTGATGACAACACCATCGACCATGCCTTTTCAACCTTGGGCCGTGACGCCCAAAATCGCCAGATTCTGGAAGAATCCACCAACCAACTTGACCGTATCGGTCAGGTGGACCACGACACTCCCGTAGCAGAGCGCGGGGCAGCTGAACAGAAGGAGGATGATAAATAATGACTGATGCTGTAGCTCAACTCCTTCCGCTATTCCCAGCGGTCCCGCTGATTGCAGCAGCCTTTGCACTGCTGGCACCGTGGCGTGCGGTGCGCGATTCCATCATGTTGATCATCCCGGGCATGGGAATCTTCGCTGGCCTGGGTCTGCTGATGTACACCATGAACAACGGGGTAGTTGCCCACACAGTGGGCCTATACCAAGGCAATGTGGGTATCCCGTTTGCTGCGGATGCTTTCTCCGCGTTGATGATCATCACCACGATGATTGTCGCTTTTGGCGCCAACTGGTTTGCCATTGCGGGCGGGGAGACCAAGTCTCGCTTTTATCCATCGCTCACCTTGATTTTGATTACCGGTGTCTGCGGTGCGTTGCTTACTGCTGACCTCTTTAACTTCTTCGTCTTTATTGAGGTTATGCTTCTGCCGTCTTATGGCCTTATCACCATGTCTGGTACTTGGTCGCGTCTGGCGGCCGGACGTGCCTTCGTCTTGGTGAACCTTTTCGCCTCCACCTTGCTGGTCGTTGGCGTGGGTTATATGTATTCGGTTACCGGCGCGGTTAACCTTGGCGCATTGAAGGGTGCGGCAGCAGGTAACGGGCCCGTCACCGTCGCCGCGGGTTTGATTCTCATTGCAATCACCGCCAAGGCCGGCGTATTCCCTGTGCAATCGTGGTTGCCTCGCACTTACCCGGGGACCTCAGCTGCGGTGATGGGCCTGTTTTCCGGCCTGCACACCAAGGTGGCCGTGTACATGCTCTATCGCCTCTACGTGCAGCTATTCGGTCTGGATCAGCGCTGGAATGTGTTGATCATCGTGATCATGATCATCTCCATGATGATCGGTGCCTTTGGCGGCCTAGCGGAGAACTCCATTCGCCGCGTGCTCGGCTATCAGATGCTCAACGGCATGCCTTTCATCTTGGTAATGCTTGCTTTTACCTCTGATGACCCACGCCGCGCACTAGCAGCCGGCATTATGTACACGATTCACCACATGTTGACTGTTGGTTCGCTGATCTTGGCTTCTGGCGCCATTGAGGAAACCTACGGCACGGGCCTGCTAACCAAGCTGTCCGGTCTCGCTCGTCGGGACCCCATTATCGCGTGGATTTTCGCTGCCGGTGCGTTCTCCGTCGTAGGTTTCCCGCCGTTCTCCGGAATGTGGGGCAAGCTGATGATCGTCTTCGAGATTGCCCGGGTAGGAGGCGCGTGGGCGTGGATCGCTATCGCGGCTATTATCATTGCCTCCTTTGCCGCCTTCTTGGCCATGCTGCGGGTATGGCGCAAGGTTTTCTGGGGCAAGGGCTTGCCGGAAGATAAGGTTCCGGATGAACTGATCATCCGCAAAAAGCTCATGGCCCCCTCTGCCGCACTCATCCTTGGTTCGCTGTGCATGTTCATTTTCTCTGGAATCGTTCTGGACGTTGTGGATAGCGCCTCGGAGCAGCTGCTTGATACCACCGCTTATACTGAAACCGTCTTGGGAGACGAGCCGATTGCAGTTCCCAATATCGATGAAATTCAGGAGGGCCGTTAAATGAACGCAGTGGTGTATGCATTGTGGCTCATTAAGGAAATCTTTGTGGCCGGCATTAGCCTGGCGATGGCGGCCTTTAAGCCAGATAACGAATACCACCCGGTTATCATTCGTTATCCACTGCGTGTGACTGGCGCATGGGAGATCTTCTGGTTTACTTCTTCCATCACCGCAACGCCAGGAACGCTTTCGTTGGGTTTGCGCGAGCCACCCCGCAAGGGGCTGCCGCGCATCGTGCTGGTGCAGGCAGTTCAGGGATCTGACCCGGCGGCAATCGTGGCTGACTTGGCTGATATGGAGCAACGCCTTGCCCCACGGGTGAAAGACATCGACTACGGCGTCCCAGGCCAAGGAGAGACGACGGAATTGGATGAGGCATTCTACGAGTATCCCCTCGAATCTGTCGGTCGCTTTATGCGCTCGCCTGACTTGGCGCGGGCGGAGGACACTCCGCTTTCAGAAAGCGAAGCGGACGTCGAAAAGCCAAAGCGTCATGCCCGGAACATAAAACGCAGGAAGGAGACCGAGCGATGATTGATTTTGCCACACTGTCCCCGTTCGGCTGGGTCGTATTTGTATGCGTATTCATCATTGGCATCGCCACATGGTGCGGCGTGCTGCTTGCACTGCGCACACGCGATGAGCTCACTCGCGCAATTACGTCTGACATCGTGTTCTACGGCATGATCTGCATGTACTTGGCATGGTCGATGACCAATAACGCCCCGATGGCCTACTACATTGCACTCCTCGGTGCCGTTGCCGCGGGCGTGCTGCCCACGCTATCTATGGCCCGCATTATTTCGAAGGGCAGGCGATAAAATGGCTATTTCTGAGATTATCGCCTCGGTGCTACTTATTATCGCCACCATTTTGGTGGTCGCGACGGTTATATCCCTGTGGCGGGCGCCCGACGCATTGACGCGCGCTAACCTGCTGGGGCCGACCGTGGGTCTTGCGGTACCGCTGATTATCGTGGCCAAACTAGTTGTAGATTTTGGCCGCGATGGCTTTTCCCTGTGGCTGCTCATTCAAGCCCTGATCGCCTGCTTCGGTGTGTGGATTATCGGTTCAGTAGGTTCCTTCTACCTGGGACGTTCCATCTACGGAGTAACAGTTACTGACGTCAAACACGCCAAGCATAACCACAAAAAAGTCCAAACCGTGCAAGCCAAGGAAGACGATATCTAGTCACCCTCAGCGCCTTCTGGCGGCGAGTCTTTTCTGCAATAGCGCTCAATGGCGGAAATGCAGACGAGCTCGCCGCCTTTTGGTTTTACTGGATTGTGGCATTCACCGGGCCCTAGATTCATGACGCGAATATAGTGCACAGCAACTGCCGTGCTCGGGCTAGAATGGATGCACACTATTCGGTGCTTCTAGCCCGCCCCGAAGAGAAAACAAGGAGTAACAATGAAACTCATCACGGCCATCGTTAAGCCCTTTACCCTGCCGGAAATCCGTCAGGCGCTAGAGCAGCAGGAAGTACGCGGTCTCACTGTTACTGAAAGCCAGGGCTTTGGGCAGCAGCGAGGGCATAGCGAGGTATATCGCGGAGCAGAATACGCCACCGATTTTGTGCCTAAGGTCAAGCTGGAAGTAGTAGCGGCGGATGACCACGCTGAAGACATCATTAACGCCATTGTGGATGCTGCCTACACTGGCAAAATCGGCGATGGCAAGCTGTGGGTAACCCCAGTAGAAGATGCCATTCGTGTACGCACCGGGGAGCACGGCGAGGCGGCACTGTAAAACCAGCATGCTTAACGCCGCACAGATTCGCGCCGAGGCCCATGCCTCGGCGCTTCGTGTATTGCGCAGCCTCGAGCTCCCAGCGGGGACTGCGCTCGCTGCCACCGGGTCCTTCGCCCGCAATGAGATGACCCCGCAATCGGATATTGACGTCATCCTTATCTATCCGGAGGGCCACGATCCAGACCCAGCGCTGGTGGAGAAGCTGTGGTTGCCCGTATGGGATGCCAAGTATCGCCTAGATTATGCCCTGCGCACCCCGCAGGAGTGTGCGGCGATTGCTGCAGAAGATGCTTCTGCTGGCTTTGCACAGTTGGACTTGGCCTTTGTCGCAGGGCGCAAGATATTAGTGGATGAGGCGCGGGCACAGCTGCTCGCAGCGTGGCGGCGCCAGCTGCAGCGCGGCTTTGATGACTTTGTGGATACCGCGATTATTCGCTGGAAGCGCTCGGGCGCGGTAGCAGCAATGACGAATCCAGACTTGAAAAATGGCCGTGGGGGACTGCGCGATATTCAGCTTCTGCGCGCGATGGCTTTGGGTAACCTGTGCGACTTTCCTGATCTAGACGTCGAAAAGCAGCTGCTTCTCGACGTCCGCACACTCCTGCATGTCAAAGCCCGACGCCACCGCGATATCTTAGACCCCGAGTTCGCCGCGGACGTGGCTGCGGATTTGGGCTTTGAAAACCGATATGCCTTAACCGCCGCTTTGGTAGGCGCTGCAGCCACTGTTAATAAGGCCGTAGAACGCGGCCTGGCCACCGCCCGAGGGGTGCTGGGGAGAAATGCGCTGGCGGCGGGCCGCGGGCAGCGCCGTCCACTCGATGTGGACGTGGTGGCAGAGGGCGGCGTTATCTACCTTTCGCGCAAACCGAATGTGGAGGATCCGTGGTTGCTTACACGCGTTGCGGCAGCCGCAGCACGCACGGGATATGCCGTTGCCGAGACCACCTGGCACCAGCTCCAAAAATTGCCGATTCTGCCGCCACGCTGGCCGCGAGCAGCGGTGGATGATTTCTTCGCCATTTTGTCGTCCCCGCAATATACGCCGCGGGTTATTCAGGATTTGGACCGCTATGGCCTGTGGGAACGTCTAGTGCCGGAATGGGGGCATGTGCGCGGTTTGTTGCCGCGCGAGCGCAGCCACGTCAGAGCGGTGGACCATCATCTCATTGCGACGGTTACTCGGTGCGCGGAGGTGCGCACCTCGGTAGCTCGCCCTGATCTATTATTGCTGGCCGCGCTTTACCATGACATTGGTAAGGGCTACGAGCGCCCCCACGCTCAGGTAGGCGCGGAAATGATAGCTCGCCAGGCAGCCCGCATGCGGTTGAGCGTGGCCGATAGGTCGCGTGCTCAAATTCTGGTGGCAGAGCATACCACCTTAGCGCGGCTAGCTGCGACAATGGACCCGTTCTCCGATGCCGCTCGCGACGCATTGTTGGCCGCAGCGCATTACGATCCGCTGATTATTTCGCTGCTGGCGGTATTGGCTAAGGCTGATGCACAATCGACAGGGCCTAGCGTCTGGACACCGCGGGTAGAGCAAGCGCAGAAGTTTATCGTCTCGCGCGCTCTGGAAGCACTCAAACCAGGCGTCCTTCAGCGCCCCGCGGTGCACGTGCCGCTATCTACTGAGGGCGTTGCGCTTACGGTGGATTGGGAAGACCAAGAAGTTACTGTGTCCTGGTGTGGCTCCTCCAAAGGGGAGCTCAAGCGCATTTTTGCCTTGCTGTCCGCTTTGGGGTGGACCATCGTGCGGGCCAATATCGTCAAAGAGGATGACGGTACTTATAAGGCGGAGTTTTTCATCCGCACCGTACAACAGACCCTAAAGGAAGCGGCCCAGGAGATAAGGTTTATCCAGTCTTATAACTCCCGTACCTATACGGAGCTGCCAGATATCGAGGGAGAAGTAACCACCGCGGCTTTTGATGTGGGCGGCATCTTGGTGATCCGTACCGTCGAGCGCATTGGCGCTTTGGGGCACTTGATAGAGGCATTGCCAGACTTTGTGTGGCTGCGCCATGAGATTATGGGCGCGACAATGATCGTCAATGTCTTCCTTGCCGGGCAGGCTTCCCGCGCTACGGTGGTGGGGAATGTGACCAGGGCCCTGGCAAGGGACTAAGATTAAATAGTTGAACTTTAGATCGATCTAAATTAAGGGAGCGCATCCGTAGTGTTTGACTCACTATCAGACCGCCTACAGTCAGCCCTGGCGGGCCTGCGCGGTAAGGGCAAACTGACCGAGGCTGACATTAATGCCACCGCCCGCGAGATCCGCCTCGCGCTGCTGGAAGCTGACGTGTCTTTGACCGTCGTCCGTGGCTTTATCAAGCGCATCAAGGAACGTGCCCGTGGCGCGGAAGTCTCTGAGGCGCTCAACCCAGCCCAACAGGTAGTCAAGATCGTCAATGAAGAGCTCATTGAGATCCTCGGCGGTGAAACTCGCCGCCTGAACCTAGCGAAGAACCCGCCGACAGTGATCATGCTCGCCGGTTTGCAGGGTGCCGGTAAGACCACGTTGGCCGGCAAGCTGGCCAAGCACCTGGCCAAGCAAGGGCATACCCCGATGCTGGTGGCTTGTGACTTGCAGCGCCCGGGTGCGGTGCAGCAGCTACAGATCGTCGGCGAGCGCGCCGAGGTGCCGACCTTCGCGCCAGATCCGGGTACCTCCCTGGACTCCAATGAGCATGAAATGGGTACCTCCCACGGTGATCCGGTGGACGTCGCCAAGCGCGGTATTGCTGAGGCCAAACAGAAACAGCACGATGTGGTCATCATCGATACCGCCGGCCGCTTGGGCATTGATGAGACACTGATGACGCAGGCGCGCAATATCCGCGATGCCGTGAACCCAGACGAAGTCCTCTTTGTCATCGACTCCATGATCGGCCAAGATGCCGTGCAGACTGCCGAGGCTTTCCGCGATGGCGTGGACTTTACCGGTGTGGTTCTCACCAAGTTGGACGGTGACGCCCGCGGTGGCGCGGCCCTGTCTATTCGTGAGGTCACCGGCAAGCCCATTATGTATGCCTCTACCGGTGAGAAGCTCGATGATTTCGATGTCTTCCACCCCGAGCGCATGTCCAGCCGCATTTTGGGCATGGGTGACTTGCTTTCCCTCATCGAGCAGGCCGAGGCCACCTTGGATCATCAGAAGGCCGAGGAGGCCGCCTCCAAGCTTGGTTCTGGCGAGCTGACGCTGAATGACTTCCTTGAGCAGATGCTGATGATCCGCAAGATGGGGCCCATCGGCAACCTGCTGAAGATGATGCCCGGCGGCAAGCAGATGAATGAGATGGCTGCCATGGTAGATGAAAAGCAGCTGGACCGCATCCAGGCCATCATCCGTGGTATGACTCCGCAGGAGCGTGAGAATCCGAAGATCCTCAATGCTTCGCGCCGCAAGCGTATTGCTAATGGCTCTGGCGTGAGCGTTTCTGAGGTCAACCAGCTCATCGAGCGCTTCAACCAAGCTAAGAAGATGATGTCTAAGATGGCTGGCCAATTCGGCATGGGTGGTATGGGTGGCCGCTCTGCTACCAAGAAGAAGCCGAAGGGCCGCAAGGGTAAAAACGGCAAGCGCAAGAAGGGCAAGGGCGGCGGTGGAAACCGCGGCCCGAAGATGCCGGGCGGAATGCCGGGCATGGGCGGAATGCCAGGTGGTGGCGGCATGCCGTCCATGGAAGAACTGCAAAAACTCCAGCAGCAAATGGGCGGCGGCGGTGGCATGCCGGGAATGCCGGGCATGCCAAAGATGCCGAAGGGAATGGAAAATATTGATCTCAACAACTTGGACTTTGGCAAGGGCAAAAAATAGTCTGCCTCAGTCTTAAGACATAGCAAAGGAGGCTCCCACGTTATTGTGGGAGCCTCCTTCGTTCTATGCAGGCAGTTGGGTGCCTTATCCCCAGCGCCCGTGCTCGTAGGCGTTGGCGCGTGTTCGCGCGCTATGGCCTAGACGGCGTCGTCGCGCACAGTGTTGGGGTAGGGGACTGGGTTGGCATGTGGCTTGCCGGCGTCGGTAGGTGCGGCGGGTGCCGGCTCCACAGCTGCTGCGGCCTGCTCCGGGGGGATATCAGGGGCTTGCTGTTGGACCTTTTCCCCGTTGAGGAATGGCTTCAGGGCCTCGCGAATCATGGGCATAGCCGATTCCGCGAAGGCATTGGTGATGTGGTGCATGTCGCGGTAGACCATCGTATTGCCGATGATGACTGGGCAGTCACCATTGTCATCGCAGAACCACGGGGCGGTATCTACCGAGAGCATATTCTGGTACTTCGAGAGCACTACTGCACCGGGGTCATAGGGCTGGTAGACCTGCTCAAAGCGCATGCCGCAACCATAGGCATCTTCGGTGGCTACATAGCACTCATCGAACTCGCGCGGACGGCCTTCCTCATCGAAGCCCCACGGGTTATCGCGGAAGCCCAAGAAGGGGATATCGCGCTCGGCTAATTCATCCCAAAATGCCTGGTATCCAGCGGGAACAGCATCGGGGCCCGTGCCGTACTCATTTTGCGGGCGCGTGGTATTTGAAATCACCAAGGCTGGGTTTGCTTCTTCGATGCGATCCATCACTAGTTTGCCCCATTCGGCGCACTCAGGGGTCACGGTGACATCGTCACCCAGCTCGATGGGGCAACCTTGGCGTAGCAACGGAACCAATTTAAAGCCCATTTCTTTGCCCAGGCGGTCAAGCGCGGAAGAATACTGTTCCGCGTGGGAGCCGCCAACCAAATAGACTTCCTTTTCTGCGTTTGTGTCACCGAAAATGCACGGAGTTTTGCCGTCTTTGCGGGTTTCGAAGAAGAAATCAGCGGGCTGGCTATCCGGAACAAAGCACCAATTAGCAGCCACTGGTGGCTGGATGCCGCCGGCCAGAATTGGGTCAGGCTTAATCTCTACATTATCCGGTGGGGTGAGGTGATTGATGAACGTCGTCGCACCGGGGTAGAGGGAAGGATTCAGAAGTTCTGCGTCGGCATCATCAAGCGTGCGCATCCACAGCGGCTGAATGGCCAGAAGGCCGACAACGGCCGCAGCAACCACGACACCACCGACGCCGCGAGCAGCGCCTGCCGGCTTCCGCAATGTCGATAGGCCCTTGCGTACCGGCAGATCCTCGGCGGTGGGGCGCTTGCGATGCTGGCGCAGTGGCCGCTCCAAAAAGCGGTGCGTGAGGTCCGCCAGCACCAGTGAAATGGCGATAATGATAACGCCCAGCCACCACGATGGGGTTTCTTGACCCAAATAAGAGGTGGACAGGATAAGCAGAGGCCAGTGCCATAGGTAGAGCGGATAGGCTACATCGCCCAGCCAGCGGGCCTGTTTGGAGGCCATGGCCTTGGAAATCTTGCCACCGCCACCCAAGATGATGAGCACGGCGCCGCCCAGCGGCAAGAGCGAAAGCGGGCCAGGATACGCGGTGGTATCGGCGATGATGGCACCGGTAAAGATGAGCATCACAAGGCCCAAACCCGTAAAGAGGTCATAAAGGCGGGGCGGAATCTTCCAGGCGGAACCGTAGATGGCTAGGACAGCACCCAAGGTCAACTCCCAAGCGCGTGACCAGGTGGAGTAGTAGTTCTCCGGGGTGCCGTAGAGGCCGTGGCGTGAAGCATAGGCGAAGGAGGCAATGGTGGCCACAATGAGGATCGGGCCCGCAATCTGGTTGACTGTGGGGAAGCTGCGCTTGCCCAGTGGTTGGTGCTTCGGCCGGAACTTCATGATGGCTGCCAAGATGGTCGCAAAGGCAATGCCCATGATGTAGAACTGGCCCTGTACGGCCATGGACCACATGTGCTGCAGCGGGGAGGTATCCGCTGCGGCCGCCGTGTAGTCGGCGTTTTGTTCCGCTAGCTCCCAGTTCTGGTAGTACAGCATGGTGGCTGTGATCTGCTGGGTGAGCTCGGTGCGCATGAGCTGTGGGGTGAAAATGCGCACCAGAATGTAGGTCACGCCAATGACCAAAACTAAGCTGGGTACCAAACGTCGCAGGGTGCGCCAGATGGGCCACCAAGGGTTTAAAGAAGCGTTGGGCTTGCTGGCGTAGCGCAGCTGGGAGCCCAAGAAGAAGTAGCCGGATAGCAGCAAGAATACGTCCACGCCGCCGGAGACGCGTCCAACGAAGACGTGGTAGATAACTACTAGGCCGATGGCAATACCGCGAAGACCATCAAGGTCATAGCGGTACCGGAAATTTCGCGGTGATTCTTTAGTCATAAACTGTCTTTTCGTGCGTCAACGCCTTTACAGTGAGGCAGAAGGCGCGCCATACATATGAAACCAAATGTCTATATTCGGCCCTTAAGGCTACTCTGCTTTAGTATCGATGGCATAACGAACCTGCGTGAGTGGCGTCGTGATTTTTAAAATTGCAGATACTCGCGCTAAAATACTTCAGGTTATCTACTCGGATACTCCGGGCTAGGTAGTCCACAGAACGTAATATTCTGCGTAGCACCGTTCCCGTCTACGGTCGGCCGGTATGTCACACGCAGATTAAATCCAAGGGTTGAACCGGCGCACTACCTGGTGCGCGTCTGTACTGCCCAGTGACTAGAAAAGGAGCCGTCATGGCTGTCAAGATTAAGCTGCAGCGTTTGGGCAAGGTCCGCGCTGCTGAGTACCGCGTTGTTATTGCTGATGCCCGCACCCGTCGTAACGGCAAGGTAATCGAGAACATTGGTATCTACCACCCGAAGGAAGAGCCTTCCCTCATCCAGATCGATTCTGAGCGTGCGCAGCACTGGCTGTCCGTCGGCGCACAGCCAACCGAGCCGGTTCTTGCTCTGTTGAAGGTCACCGGTGACTGGCAGAAGCACAAGGGCCTGCCTGGTGCAGAAGGCACCCTGAAGGTTGCTGAGGAGAAGAAGTCCAAGCTGGAGATCTTCAACGAGGCACTGGCTGAGGCTAACAACGGCCCGACCATCGAGGCTATCACCGAAAAGAAGAAGAAGGCCAAGGAAGAGGCTGAGAAGAAGGCCGCTGAGGAAGCTGCTGCTGCAGAGGCTGCCGCTGCTGCTGCCGGCGAAGCTGATGCCGAGGCCGAGGAGAAGGCTGAGGAAGCTTCCGAGGAGTCTGCAGAGTAATCTGCCTTCCTTTGCTCAGCGCACAGCGCTTCTACCTTCGGGCCCTGCCTACACCACTGTGCAAGTCGTGTAGGTGGGGCTTTTGTGCTGTGTGGATGAAATCAACCGGCCCAAAAAGATGACCGCGCACGCATGTCCTTGGTGGAGTTGCGTGCGCGGTCATCTTTTTAGAAAAGCACGGTGAAACCCAGCAAGCTACAACGGGTGGGGGAGGGTGAATGTTTCCCTTAGCTCTGTGGCTTGTAGTCGGCATAGCGACTGTAGACATTAGACGGATCTTTAAAGTCCATGCCACGCAGGCCGCCGGCAACAACCGGAGCAAAAAGTTCTAGGATTTGCTCGCGTGGTAGCTGTGACATGGGGCCGTTGACGGCAAGAACGGTAAAGCCATGGATGGTAGACCATGCCAAAAGGGCGTTCTGCATGAAATATGTGGGGTCAGTAGTATTGTCCAAAGCTTGCGCGTGGCGGGCGAGAAGGGCGAAGAAATCGCGAATCTGCTGAAGGTGATCCATCTTCGGATCATCTTCGGTGTGTGGATCCACACCGAGCATGAAGCGCAGCGCCTTCCATTCCAACATGCAACGGAAGAAATTGGTCTCATCCAAGGCAAACTCGAGGTAAGCGTAACCGATTTGCACCAAGTGCTCTGGAAAATCCAAGTGCCCGGCAGCTTTAGTAGTCTCATGCAGGCGCCGGACCAGTTCGTCGGTGGCAAGCTCTGCTACCTTATCGTGTAGTTCTTCTTGATCCTTGAAGTGGCGGTAGGCGGAGGTAGGGGATACTCCGGCTTCGCGGGTAACGGCACGGACCGTGATGGCATTGGGGCCGCTTCGCTTGCCTAGCTGGACTGCGATGCGGAGCAGCTCATCGTGGAGGTTTCCATGATGGTAAGGCTTATTATGCGATTCCATGAGAGTCATTTTATCACCGAAACTTATGTTCCTATAAACTATTTTGTCAGCATAGTGAGCA
The DNA here is from genome assembly GCF_046717495.1 of Corynebacterium sp. LaCa54. Lineage (NCBI taxonomy): Bacteria > Bacillati > Actinomycetota > Actinomycetes > Mycobacteriales > Corynebacteriaceae > Corynebacterium > Corynebacterium sp. LaCa54. The sequence continues at coordinate 1,527,633 of NZ_CP177115.1, read as the reverse complement.
ACAAAATTGCGGGGGTAGAGGTACCGGAATCCGCAGCTGCAGCCTCGACTTTATGCACCTCATATGCAGGAAGATGCACGATCGTGGCCGGCGTAAGGGTGACGGTTTCTTCACCATAGGTGAAGTTGAGCTGCCCGCGGAGCGTCTGCACGGTAATGGGATGAGCGGCCTTGTGGTCCGGTAGGGACTGTCCTGGTGCAAAGCTAAAGAGAATGAGATTAGCGCCATCGGTGCTCAAGACGCGCTGTACGCCTGGGCGGGGCCGCTGCGGATCCGTATCCGGTGCGATATCGAGCAAATTAAGTGTAGTCATAGCGGAAGCAGTGCCCAGATGGGAAGCCGTGCCAAAAGTATCCGGGGAATTGGTAGGTAAATCGCTCATGTGCCTACTTTAACGACAATGAGCCCCAAAAACTGGAACTTTTTCGAAGTAGCTGAAAACCCATCACTGACAAGGGAAAAGGCTCGTGCTGTAGAATTTCCGCTATGGAATTGATGATTGGTCGCGTGATTAAATCGCACGGCGTGAAGGGTGAAGTAGTAATCGAGGCCACTACTGACGAACCGGAGGTGCGCTTTGCGGTGGGGGAAGCGCTCCATGGCACGCAGGGCAAAAAAGAGCACACGCTAACTATCAAGGCAGTCCGCACTCACAAGGGAAGGCTGCTCGTTACCTTCGAAGAAGTAAAAGACCGCAATGTGGCGGATAGCCTGCGCGGCACGAAGTTTTTCGCCGCGCCGCTCGATAGCGATGATGGCGGTTTTTATGACCATGAGCTGGAAGGACTACGCGTACTTCTGGCGGGCAAAAACATTGGTGAGGTTACGTCGGTCATCCACGGTGGAAGCCAAGATTTGCTAGAGGTAAATCTCGACACTGGCAAGGAAGCACTCATTCCTTTCGTGCATGCCATTGTTCCTGACGTGGACCTTGCAGCAGGGACGTGCACCATTGACCCGCCGGAAGGATTGCTGGACCTATGAGGCTTGATGTTGTCACCATCTTTCCGGAGTACTTGGAGCCGTTGCGGCAGGCACTTTTAGGAAAAGCCATTGAACAAGGTCGCCTTGAAGTAGGCGTACATGATCTGCGGCAGTGGGCGACTGATGCGCATAAGTCTGTCGATGATTCGCCGGTCGGCGGTGGCCCTGGCATGGTTATGAAGCCGGAAGTATGGGGGCCGGCACTCGATAGTGTTGCTGCTCAGGAAAGTGCACCGAACCTAGAATCGGCCCTTCCGCACTTGAACCGTCCCCGCCACGATGAGCTTGAAGGAGTAGAGGCGCACGCCTATGCGGTCGACGCCCAGCCCGAGGAGGATAGTGACCTCCCACTGCTCATTGTGCCTACCCCAACGGGACAGCCGTTTAGTCAAGCGGATGCGCGTGCGTGGTCGACTGAGGAGCATATCGTCTTTGCTTGCGGGCGTTATGAGGGAATCGATCAGCGTGTGGTGGATGATGCCGCGCGTCGCTACCGCGTCCGCGAGGTATCCATCGGTGATTATGTGTTGATCGGTGGGGAAGTAGCGACGTTGGTAATTGCAGAGGCCGTCGTGCGACTCATTCCAGGCGTGCTGGGCAATAAGCGCTCCCATGAAGAGGATTCCTTTTCTGATGGTCTCTTGGAGGGCCCGAGCTATACCAAGCCGCGAGAGTGGCGGGGTCTGGCCGTACCGGACGTTTTGACCTCGGGAAACCACGCCTTGGTGGATAAGTGGCGGCGCGAACAAGCATTATTGCGCACCTGGCAGCGCCGTCCCGAGCTGCTGGAAGTAGCAGAGCTAGACAAGGATGATAGGGCTTTCATTGCGCAATTGGAGCAGGAAGCTAAGGCTAAGGGTGAAGGCTAATGGAGGTTAGTGCTGATCTTTCCGTGCTTCTAGGAACTCGAGAGAATGAGGATTGCCTCGCAGGACTGCCTGACAGGCTACGCGCTCAGGGCTTTCATCCAGCTAGCATTTTCGTCATTCAGGTAGCGGAATCATGCCCGGAGAGCAGCCCGTTAGCGCAGGAATACCGTTTCAGGTTTGGTCAGCGACCGCAGGGAATTCCGGTGTGGCGGCTTATAGTTAACGGTGAGACCGCACACCCCTTAGCCACCGTGGCCCCCACTGTGGCGGAATGTTTGCCCCCGGAAGCGCTGTGGTTGGGGAGCGCGGAAATCGGTTTTACAGAGATGGGGCTTGGTACCCCAGCGGTATGGCGAGCGGAAGCTGCGTAATAGGCGCCGACGAGGAAATTAATTGCCGCATTTTCACGCTAAATCTGCAGCGCTTAGGCCGTCTGGGGTTATAGTTAGGGGGGACATTCCCTCCAATTTTCTATTCCCAAGGTGGTCCCTAAACCATGACGGCTCCCAATGGCAATAATTACGGTGGATTTAACCAGCAGCCGCCCCAGTACAACCAACAGTATTATCCCCAGCAGAACAATGGCGGCGTCAGCGGTGCCACGATCGCTGCGATTATCGCAGCCATTGTGGCGGTAATCGCGGTGGCTGCCATGGTTATTATGTTCGTGACCAATAACCAGAGCGATTCTACGGATAGCGCTGCAGGGGATAGCCAATTCCAGCAGGCGGATGCGAATAGCGGATCCGGAACTGGGTCGGGGTCCGGCAAGAAGTCCGGTTCCTCCAAGGATTCTGCAGAGGATGAGGACTCCAGCCCGGTCACGGTGACCGAGACCAAGGAAGCCCCGGCACCAGCACCGGCACAGGCTGGTTCCGCTGGCTCCAGCAATGGACATTCCTGGGGTGATTACCCTAACTATTATGCGACTGGCCCGACTTCCAGTCCTTTTGCTCGCAACGTCTACACCGCTTTTATGAATAACTGGGTTGCGGGTGGCGGCACCAACGTCACCTTGAGTGTCTATTCGCCGAGCACCGGTCGTACCTACACCATGTACTGCTCCGGCAGCTCCGCCCGGGTTACTTGCACCGGCGGCAAGAACGCCCGCGTGGTTATCCACTAGGCACGCGCCGCACCTTCCTCCTTTCCTTGCTGGAAAGGAGGTTTTTGCGTTGAGGGGGCGTCGGCAAGCGAAGGCGGTGTAAGGGCCGTGCGGTAAATTGGGTGGGTCTAATCCCAAACCTCGAGAAAAGAGTGAGGAGACCACGTGAATATTGCGGCAACCATCGCCGCCGAGCTCAACGTGAAGGAAACACAGATTTCCACCGCGTTGCAGCTCCTTGCGGAGGGCAATACCGTGCCTTTTATTGCCCGCTACCGCAAGGAGGCCACCAGCGGGCTGGATGACTCCCAGCTGCGCACTATTGAGGAGCGTGCGAATTACCTGAAGGAATTGCAGGAGCGTAAGGAGACCATCCTTGCGGCGATTGAGGAGCAGGGCAAGCTTAGCGGCGCCCTGAAGAAACAAATCCTTGCCTGCGAAACCAAGGCGCGCCTGGAGGACCTGTACCTGCCGTATAAGAAGCGCCGTAAAACTAAGGCGGATATTGCCCGCGAGGCCGGCCTAGAAGAGCTGACCGATAAGCTCATCGCGGATCCTCACGCCACCCCAGAAGATCTAGCGCAGGCCTTCCTTTGCGAGGGCTTTGAAGATACAAAGAAAGCCCTCGACGGCGCCCGCGCCATCCTGGTGGATCGCTTCGCACTGGACGCTGACCTGGTGGGTGAGGTGCGAGAGCGCATGTTTACTAAGGGTGTTATGGGCGCGCACGTCATTGAAGGCAAGGAAGCAGAAGGGGCGAAGTTTAAGGATTATTTCTCCTTCAACGAGTCTTTCCACACATTGCCCTCGCACCGCATTTTGGCGCTCCTGCGGGGCGAGAATGAAGGCGTATTGCAATTGCAGCTTGATGCTGGCGATGACGCGGACTATGAGGACGTTATTGCCTCCCGCTTTGAACTGGATCGCTCCTCCAAGTGGCTTGCTGACGCCGTCCATTGGGGCTGGCGCACCAAGCTTTATATTTCCTCCAGCCTGGATGTACGTATGCGCCTGAAAGAAGTGGCAGAGGAAGGTGCGCTCAAGATTTTTGCCACCAATTTGCGGGATGTGCTACTTGCTGCGCCGGCAGGTCAGCGTGCCACCATTGGCCTGGATCCGGGATACCGCAATGGCGTCAAGTGTGCGGTTGTAGACAAAACCGGCAAAGTGCTCGATACCACTATTGTCTACCCGCACCAGCCGCAGAATCAGTGGAGCCAGGCGTTACAGACCTTGTCTACCTTGTGCGCCAAGCATTCGGTGGACCTTTTGGCCATCGGAAATGGTACTGCCTCCCGTGAGACCGAGAAGCTCGCCCAGGAGATTGCGGACCTCATCAAGCAGGCCGGACGCCAGCGTCCCACGCCCGTCGTAGTCTCAGAGTCCGGCGCTTCGGTGTATTCTGCCTCGCAGCTGGCGGCGGCGGAATTCCCCGATATGGATGTCTCGCTGCGTGGTGCAGTCTCCATCGCTCGTCGTTTGCAGGATCCTCTGGCGGAGCTGGTAAAGATCGATCCGAAGGCTATTGGGGTGGGGCAGTATCAGCACGATGTTAACCAGACCGCGCTCGCTCGCACCCTTGATGGTGTGGTGGAAAGTGCCGTGAACGGCGTGGGCGTAGATCTCAACACTGCTTCCGTCCCGCTGCTGGAGCGGGTGGCTGGAGTTAATTCCACCATCGCTGCCAATATTGTGGCCTATCGCAATGAAAACGGGTCCTTTGCTTCCCGCAAGGAACTGAAGAAGGTGCCGCGTCTCGGACCTAAGGCGTTTGAGCAGTCAGCCGGCTTTCTTCGCATCAATGGCGGCACCGATCCGTTGGATGCCTCCGCCGTGCACCCTGAGGCTTATCCGGTGGTCTCCCGCATTGCGGAAAAGACCGGTCTGGGCATTTCCGAGCTGATTGGCAATACGCGCGTACTTTCCAAGCTTGTGCCAACAGATTTTGCAGATGAGACCTTTGGTATCCCTACGGTGACCGATATCATCGCTGAGCTGGATAAACCCGGCCGCGACCCGCGTCCGGAATTTAAGACCGCAACCTTCAAAGAGGGGGTACATAAGGTCTCCGATCTCACCCCGGGAATGATCCTTGAGGGCAAAGTTACCAACGTGGCGGCCTTTGGCGCTTTTGTGGACGTTGGAGTACATCAGGACGGCCTCGTCCATGTTTCTGCCATGAGCCACAAGTTCGTCTCTGATCCGCACGAGGTCGTGCGCTCTGGCCAAGTGGTCAAGGTAAAAGTCATGGAGGTCGACGTCGAGCGGCAGCGCATCGGCTTGTCTTTGCGCCTCGATGATGAACCGGGGCAGCAGGCTCCCAAGCGCCGTGGCGATGCGCAACATGCCGCAAACTCTGCCGCCAGGGGAGAAGGGAAGCGCTCCGGACACAAATCCGGGCGCGGTTCCCGGGGTGGCTCGCGCGGCCGCACTGGCGGTCGAGGTGGCTCCGGCGGTGGTGGCGCCATGGCCGATGCCCTGAAGAAGGCAGGCTTCTAACCGCCGTGGTCTAGTGTTTTGCCTGCTGCTTTAGCTCCCATCGTTGCGTACGGTGGGAGCTTTTGCAGTCCGGAGGGAGGATTCTGCCACGATGTTGTCGGAACCATGATGCGGGCGAGGTGGAACCCATCCAATCACCTGCGCAAACTTCACCTAGCGGTGGTGGGGGCGGCCGCTTAGCAGTTTCCCTCCTAAGCTGCGGCGGCGTAGCTTGGGCGGGGGAGAGAAAGAAGTGCCGGGAAGGAAATTTGGTTCCTGCAGGTACATATGGAAAAATAGGTGGACGTTCTATGTAACGGGCACGAACCGGTTAGGCTTAGCGCCGCTAGGGTCCTCTGTCCCAAACTGAAAAGGAATATTGGCATGTCCAACATTATTGACAAGGTCGATGCAGCACAGCTGCGCGACGATATCCCGTCCTTTCGCCCAGGCGATACCCTCGACGTTAACGTAAAGGTTATCGAGGGTAACAACGAGCGTGCACAGCTGTTCAAGGGCATCTGCATCCGTCGTCAGGGTTCCGGCATCCGTGAGACCTTCACCGTCCGTAAGGTCTCCTTCGGTATCGGCGTTGAGCGTACCTTCCCGGTTCACTCCCCGAACTTGGAGTCCATCAAGGTCTCCCGCCGCGGCCGCGTTCGCCGTGCGAAGCTGTACTACCTGCGCGATCTGCGCGGTAAGAAGGCTCGCATCAAGGAGCGTCGCTAGTATTAGTGCGCTGCGCGCCACCATCCCCCTTGCACCCTTGTGGGTGCAAGGGGGATTTTTGTGCCTATTGCCAGCTATTTCCTGGTGTCAGCCGGCAGGCTTTAACCGGATAGTTGCCTGTGAATTCTCCAGCCGCGAGGGGGATAAGGCGGGAACCGGGACGTGGGGTTGCTAGGATTTAGCGCGTGAATAAAGACAGCATCTCGCAGGAACAGTCGCCTGAAGGTGAGGGGGCCAACCCCGTAGAGGGGAACGCTTCCCCGCAAGGCGAAGGGGCAACCAAGAAAAAAGACATGCCGTGGCTGCTGGAAACCCTTCTGGTCGTGGCAACGGTCCTTGTTATCGTGGGCCTTTTCCAGAACTTTATCGGACGGCAGTATGTGATCCCTTCCGGCTCGATGGAGCCGACACTGCATGGCTGCGAGGGCTGTACGAATGACCGTATCTTTACGGAAAAGATCTCCTATTACGGCGATGGAGAGCCAGAACCAGGCGATGTTGTCGTCTTCAAAGGCACCGAGGACTGGAATTCCAGCTATGTCTCGCCGCGCTCGTCCAACCCGGTAATCCACGGGGTGCAGGATGCATTGAGCTTTGTATCCTTGGCGCCGCCCGATGAAAATACCCTGGTTAAGCGCGTGATTGCTACCGGTGGGCAGACAGTGTCTTGCCAGGAGGGCGATCCTGCAGTCATGGTTGATGGCAAGCCCATCGAGCAAGACTACGTGCAAGACCCGCCAACGTACCCGGTAGATAAGTCGACAGGCTCGGAAGCTTGTGGAGGCCCGTACTTTGGTCCCGTGGAAGTACCGGAGGGCAATATCTGGGTCATGGGTGATAATCGCACGGCCTCGGCAGATTCTCGCTATCACATGACCGATAAATTCCACGGCACAGTACCGGTGGAAAATGTCCGCGGCAAGGTGAAGTTCGTCTTCTGGCCGTTTACCCGCATCGGTGGCATCGATGACCCGGACATCCAGGAATAAACCTTCTTCCCAACGCCTGCGCACCCGGGATTTTTTCTTCCCCGTGGTGGCAGGTTTTGTCCTGCTGGTGCTCTTACAAGCATTGGTGGGACGGATGTATGTCATTCCTTCTGCGTCGATGGAACCTACCCTGCATGGTTGTCCCGGCTGCGAAAACGATCGCATCGCAGTGCAGAAGGTCAGCTATTACTTCACAGACCCACAACCTGGGGAGGTGGTTGTCTTCGAAGGGCCGGAGTCGTGGAATAACGAGTTTCAGGTCACACGCTCGCGCAATATTATTGTGCGAGGTGCGCAGAATGCTTTGGCGGCAGTTGGGCTTTTGCCCAACGGGGAAAATATCCTCGTCAAGCGGGTAATTGCTACCGGCGGACAAACGGTGAGCTGTGAGGCTGGTGATCCTTCGGTGATGGTGGATGGTCAGCCGATTGATCAATCATTCGTGCTTGATCCACCGGAGATTCCCGTAGACCCCGGTGTTGGCTCCCAGGAGTGTGGCGGCGAGTACTTTGGCCCCGTCACCGTCCCGGAGGGGCATCTCTGGGTAATGGGAGATAATCGCACCAACTCCCTCGATTCGCGTGCGCACTTGGGCGATAACCTACAAGGCACCGTGCCAGTGGACAATATTCGCGGCCGAGTTGAGGCTGTCATCTTGCCTCTGTCGCGGTGGGGTGGGGTGGAACACCCAGAGATTTCGCATGCGGCGGCTTAAGCAACGACGCACCTATGAGCTGGCGTTGAGCAAGGCTGGGCTCGGGCCGGTGGCTGGAGTGGATGAGGCCGGGCGCGGCGCGTGTTGCGGGCCAATCACCATCGCGGCCTGCATTATGCCTAATCGCCCGATCAAGGAGCTGGCGGAGCTTAGCGATTCCAAAAAACTGACTCCCCGGCAGCGCGAGCGGCTCTTTCCACTCATTAAGGACAAGGCTGTGGACTGGTCTGTGGTGCACATTAGCGCGGGGGACATCGATAAGCGCGGCATCCAGCACGCTAATATTTCCGGTATGCGCAGGGCGGTAGCACGCCTGGATATCCGCCCAGGCTATGTGCTTAGCGACGCCCTCTTTATCCCCGGCCTTACCCAACCCCAGCTGCCCATCATCGGCGGCGATGCAGCCGCGCGGTGTATCGCCGCGGCAAGTGTCTTGGCAAAAGTGAGTCGCGACCACGTGATGCGCGACCTTGATGCGCGCTATCCCGGCTATGAATTGGCCAAGCACAAAGGCTATGGGACTAAGGCACACGAGGCTGCAATTTCGGCGCTGGGAGCGTGCCCGGAACACCGGATGAGCTATGACAATGTCCGCCGCGCTCATGCGGAGTTCGCCGCGCGTGCCTAGCTAGAATCTAGCCTCCTGCGCGCTAAGCTTAAGCGAGCTAACCCACAACCTGGAGGTCCACCGTGAGTGCAGAGGAACTCGATAACTACGAGGCTGAGGTAGAGCTGTCCCTCTACCGCGAGTACCGAGACGTTGTCAGTCAGTTTTCCTATGTCGTTGAAACTGAGCGGCGCTTTTACCTGGCTAATGCGGTAGAGCTCATTCCGCATACCTCTGGACCTGATGTGTACTACGAGGTGCGCATGTCCGATGCTTGGGTATGGGATATGTACCGCTCCGCCCGCTTTGTGCGCTATGTTCGCGTCATTACCTACAAGGACGTCAATATCGAAGAGCTGGATAAGCCGGAATTCATGATGCCGGAGTAATTTTGTCAACTCGGCACTACAAGCGTTGTGCCCTGCCTGTGGATAACAGTGCCTCGAACCCTAGTTATCCACAGCCGGGGCACTTTCCGTTTTGTACACCTTGTGCACCCCATGCTAGCTGCGGTGTTCTGTGCAGGCCGATGAATTTCACGACGCACAAGGATAAACTGCAATGCAATTTAGTTCAGAACACCACCTAGCCACGAAGAAGCCTCGCCATAAGCAAGTCTTAGGGAAAAGGGGAGAGGCCTTCGCCGCGCGCTACCTCCGTGAACGCGGGGCCGAAATTATTGCCGCTAATGTCTCTTATAGGGTAGGAGAAATTGACCTCATCGCGCGCGAGGCGGACGGAACCATCGTCTTTGTTGAGGTTAAAACGCGTGCCACTGCCAGCTTCGGGGTGGCAGAAGCCGTAACCCCGCAGAAGCTAGCGCGCCTTCGCAAGGCTGCAGCGCAGTGGCTCGATGGAAAGCCACTGTCTTCGGTGCGATTCGACGTTATAACGTTGTTGGAGCGCGGGCAGGGATTTGCGCTAGAACACTTCAAAGGGGTTGAAGATGGCTCTAGGTAATTGCTTGACGATGTCCCTCAACGGAGTTCTAGCACAGTTAGTCGATGTAGAAGCGAACGTTGGCCACGGCCTGCCAGGGATACATGTTGTGGGTCAGACGGATACCGCGATCTCTGAATCGCGGGATAGGATCAAGACTGCAGCCTTTAACTCCCACCTTCCTTGGCCCAAGACCAAAGTGGTCGTCTCGATGTCTCCAGCGTCGCTTCCCAAATCCGGTTCCCACTTTGACTTACCCATAGCGCTCGCGATCCTGGCGGCGCAGGCAGAAGGTGACTTTCCGCGCTTTGGCAATTCGCCTTCGCCCGCGAGGCGGCTGCAGCGCACCTTGGTTTTGGGAGAGCTCGGTCTCGACGGATCCGTTCGGCCCGTCGCAGGTATTATTCCGGCCCTCCTAGCCGCAAGGGAGCAGGGAATATCAACTCTTATCGTGCCGCCGGGTAACGCAGCCGAGGCAACCTTGGTGCCGGATTTGGACGTACTCGTCGCAGCATCTTTGAAAGAGGCTTTTAGCTGGGCGTGTGGAAACCGTGGGTTACCGCAGGCGGCGAGTTTTCCTGGATCGCCCGACCCCGCGCCCGCAGCTGCAGCACGCCCGGATTTTTGCGATATCGCGGGCCAAGCGAATGCAAAATGGGCCGCCGAGGTTGCTGCGGCCGGCGGGCACCACCTTATGATGATCGGTCCTCCAGGGGCGGGAAAATCCATGATTGCCTCCCGTCTGCCCACCATCCTGCCTACACTTACCCCGGATCAGCAGGTAGAGACCACCGCGATTCATTCGCTTACCGGAACGCCAGGTGAGGTCATTGAGCATGCTCCGTTTATCGCCCCGCATGCCTCGGTTACTCGGGCCGCGCTGCTGGGTGGCGGATCCGGGCATCCGCGCCCAGGAGCGGTAAGCCTGGCTCACAATGGTGTGCTCTTCCTCGACGAGGTCAGCGAGGTTGCCGCACCGGTACTCGATGGCCTGCGTGCCCCGTTGGAAGAAGGGCAAGTACGGCTTGCGCGCTCGCGCCGAGAAGTTATCTATCCTGCTCGCTTCCAACTGGTCATGGCAGCAAACCCGTGTAGGTGCTCGGCAGAAGATCCTTCGCAGTGCAGGTGTAACCCCCACGAGCGCATGAACTATCTGTCCAACCTCTCCGGTCCGCTCCGGGACCGTCTAGATATGGTGGTCACCTTAAGTGGGCAGGCGGCGACGATTAACGCGGAGGGCGAAGAAGACTCCGCAGTCATTGCCGAGCGAGTTGCCGCTGCCCGCGAGCGTGCCGCTGCGCGGTGGTGGGCGGATGGCATTTCCGCGCGGACCAATGGCGAGGTTCCTTCGTCCTACTTGCGCCGAAAGCGGCCGGCTGCGGATGCTGCAATGGTCATGTTGTCCGCCTACCTGGCGGAAGGCGAAATTTCCCAGCGCGGGGTGGACCGTGTGCTCAGGCTTTCGTGGACCTTAGCTGATTTAGCAGGGAAGATGCAGCCGGACTTGGATGAGGTGGGACGCGCACTCGACCTGCGTGGCTCCATCAACGTGGGAAGGCTCGCGGCATGAGCGAATTAGATCTCTCCACCCCTTATGCCACCTGGGTATACCTCAACCGCGTGGTAGAAGGCCCTTCCGCTGCTTTGCAGGCCCTGCTTACGCAGTATCCGGCTGAGGAAATCGCCCATGGAATTTACCATCGTGCCGATTGGATAGGACCGCTGCTTGCGCGCACGGCCTCCCGTTATGATTGGCTGCGTCAAGCGGAGGATATGGCAGCAGCCGAACGCGTTGGGGCTCGGCTCATCACGGCAGAAAGCCCAGAATGGCCAACGGAGGAGTTTGATTCCGCATTCGGCTTTTATCAAAACAGCGGGGAAGCCCCAGCTACCTTTGATGACCAAGCACTGCCGCCGCACAGCCTCTGGGTGCGTGGCGCCCCTGTGAAGCAGGAGGTTGCTCAGGCTGTAGCGATTGTTGGCACTCGCGCCATTTCTCGCTATGGCTGGCAGGCAACCCAAAACGTAGTGTCCGGATTGGTTCAACACGAATGGACTCCTATATCTGGCGGCGCCCTAGGCGTTGATACCGTGGCGCATGAAACTGCTTTGCACAACAACGGGCACACGGTAGCTATAGCGGCGTGCGGCATCGATAGGGACTATCCGGCTCGCAATGCCAATCTATTTGCCAAGATCGCGGATAACGGGTGCGTTATTTCTGAATTCGCACCGGAAACCGCACCGAAGCGACACCGGTTCCTAACGCGCAATCGTTTAGTTGCAGCACTCAGTCACGGCACCGTAGTTATGGAGGCGGCTTTTCGATCCGGCGCACTTAATACTCTCAACTGGGCAGAAGCGCTAGGACGCGTGGCCATGGCTGTACCGGGGCCGATAACCACTAGCGGCTCGTTGGGCTGTCACCAGCGCATTCAGGAAGGCCGTGCACAGTTGGTCACCAGCGCCGATGAAATTCGCGCCTTAGTCAGCCGCGCCGGGGAAGTAGATCCAGGTGCACAATATGAAATCAATTTTGCGGCAACAATGACACAACGTCTCTCCCGCAATGAGTTGCGAGTCTTTGATGCAACACCGCCGCCAGGCCAAGAAAAAGCTACGGCAGAGGACATTGCCCGCGAAGCGGGATTTCGTCTGCCGTTGACAGTTCACCTTTTATTGGCGTTAGAGAAGATGTGTGTCGTTGTCCGCCACGGCAATACCTGGGCGCGCCGGGAAACGGAATAGATAGCCCCAGTGAAAGGCGAGTACACTGCTGTGACATGAGTGAAGATGGAGTTTCCGCGAAGGCGCCGGATATTCAGGAGCAGATGGCTGAGGTTATCGAAGACTTCGCGGATTTCCAACTGCACGTGAAAGGCCGTGCGGAGGCAACGGTACGTGGGTATCGCTCAGATCTGCGCGACCTTGCTCGCAGCGTTCCTACCTTTGCGGAATTTAACCTCAACAACCTGCGCCAATGGCTGGCAGAGGCCGTAGCGGAAGGAAAGTCGCGCTCCACCTTGGCGCGGCGCACCGCAGCGGTCAAAGGATTTTCCACTTGGGCAGTGCGCGAAGGGCACCTCGAGCGAGATGTAGCCGCACGGCTAGTCACGCCCAAGGTAGGCCGCCACCTACCGACGGTTCTATCCCCCGAGCAGGCCGGTGAGCTCATGGGCAATGCGGTTTCTGCAGACGAAGCTCACTTCCTGCGCGATAGTGCCATCTTGGAGTTGCTGTATGCCTCAGGGATGCGCGTGGCGGAGCTGGTGCGCCTAGACCTGAGCGATATTGATTTTCATCGCGGCACCTTGCACGTAACCGGTAAGGGAGATAAGCAGCGCGTGGTGCCTTTTGGTCATGCGGCGGACGACGCCTTGCGGCAGTGGATAGAAAAGGGCCGTGGACAACTCGCTGAGGAAGGAACTAAAGCCGTATTCGTAGGCAGCAGGGGAGGTCGCATTGACCAGCGCCAGGTGCGGCGCATTGTGGATAGGGCCGCCAAAGTTAGCGGTGCACAAGGGCTTACCCCGCACGGAGTGCGGCACTCGGCTGCCACCCACCTCCTAGAAGGCGGGGCAGATTTGCGCGTTGTGCAAGAACTATTGGGGCATTCCTCGCTTAATACCACGCAGATCTATACCCACGTATCTGCGCAAAGATTGCAACGCGTATATAACCAGGCGCATCCTCGAGCTTAAAGCGGCTTGAGGCGTATCACTGGCATATCCAGCAAGGTTAAAGGATCGATATAGGTATCTTTTGCAATGAGGGCGCCCCAGTGCAGGCCGGGATAGCCATCGACGGGATTGCCCAAGCGGCCAATGACTTGTCCTTCGCGAACCTCTTGGCCTTGTTTTACGGCGCCGTGTACGGGCTGATAAGTCGTCCTTACCCCGTCCGCATGGGTGATGGAAACAACCGGCTTTCCTGCCACCGTGCCGACAAACGCGACAACGCCATCTTCAGCGGCTACCACCGGAGAACCCACGGCAAGGGCCATGTCTACACCGCGGTGGCCGGGACTCCACTTTTGCTCGGGAGCTTCAAACCCGCGCAAAACCCGCGCCGGGTTTGGCTTACCCGAGGCAGGATCAACGTAGGACGTGGCCGGTGGGCAGCACAGTAGTAGGAGGGAAGAAACGACGAGGAAGGCAGTGGTGGTGAAGGTGGGGCGTCGGAAAGCGAGCTTTGAAAAAGACACAGAAAAATGGCTCATGGGAAAAGCATTAACCAGAGGTGAGCTGTCAGAAAGCCCTTGCCTGTGGGGCTGTGGATTACGAGTAGCGGATGGTCCAATTGGGGTGAATGTGGCGCATGATGCTTAGCAGCTTCGACCCTAGTGTGAATAAGTTGTATTCGGTTTGGAAAAACCAGCGTAGAGGGATTATTCTTTGAGGCAGCAGTGTGTCCACCGTGTGGAGGCATTGACTACGCGCGGCGAAGTTGTCGCTTCCTGCTGGAAGGAAGAGACAGCCTGGCGGCTGACGTGGTCCTTGGAAACAAGGTGTCAGCGGGGCCTTCGTTGCTAGGGTGCGGAATAAAACACCGCACAATTGGAAAACCGAAAGACAAGATAAAAGAAAGCGAGCGAATCATGGCAGTTGTAACCATGCGCGAGCTCCTCGACGCTGGTGTGCACTTTGGCCACCAGACCCGTCGCTGGAATCCGAAGATGCGTCGTTTCATCTTCACTGACCGTAACGGCATCTACATCATCGACCTGCAGCAGACGCTGACCTACATTGACGAGGCTTATGAGTTCGTCAAGGAAACCGTTGCACACGGCGGCACCATCCTGTTCGTTGGTACCAAGAAGCAGGCTCAGGAAGCAGTTGCTGAGGAAGCAACCCGCGTCGGTATGCCTTACGTAAACCACCGCTGGTTGGGCGGCATGCTCACCAACTTCCAGACCGTGTCCAAGCGTCTGAAGCGCATGAAGGAGCTTCAGGCAATGGACGAGCGTGAGGACGGCTACAAGGGCCGCACCAAGAAGGAAGTTCTCATGCTCAACCGTGAGCGCGCCAAGCTCGAGCGCGTTCTGGGCGGCATCTCCGATATGGCTAAGACCCCGTCCGCTCTGTGGATTGTTGATACCAACAAGGAGCACATCGCGGTCAAGGAAGCTCACAAGCTGAACATCCCAGTTGTTGCCATCTTGGACACCAACTGCGACCCGGACGACGTTGACTTCCCGATTCCGGGCAACGACGACGCCATCCGTTCCACCAAGCTGCTCTCCGGCATCGTTGCCTCCGCTGTAGAGGAAGGCAAGAAGGCTCGTGAGGAGCGTCAGCTGGCTGCAGCCAAGGAAGCTGCCGGCGACTCTGCTGAAAAGGAAAAGCGTGACGCTGAGGCGGCTGCCGCAGCTTCCGATCCGGCTTCCGCAGAAAAGTCTGAGGAAGCATCCGCAGACAAGGCCGAGAAGTAATCGTACTTTCTTGGTAGGAACCTTCCTTACCTGCGTTTAACTGAATACCCCACGCACTTTTGGTGTGGGGCAGCAAGGGAGTAATACCTGCCCAAGGCTGTTTACCAACCCCCGCCACCGTGCTCAAACGGCGGCGGGGGTTGGTTTTATCTATGCTGGGTGCTGCTGAAGCCAGCTCCACCTTCATGCATAGGTGAGAAAAGGGGTGGTTTCTGCCACCCTAAAGCGGCGCGATTTCACCGCGTCGACTACGCTGTTTGAACGAACACTGTTTGATTTTCAAGGAGGATCGCCCCAACTATGGCGAACTACACTGCTGCAGACGTCAAGGCACTGCGCGAAGCTACCGGCTCCGGCATGCTCGATTGCAAGAAGGCTCTGGAAGAGTCCAACGGCGACTACGATAAGGCCGTTGAGTACCTGCGCATCAAGGGCGCTAAGAACGTCTCCAAGCGCGCTGACCGCGAGGCAACCGAAGGCCTGATTGCTGTTTCTGGCAACACTATGGTCGAGATCAACTGTGAGACCGACTTCGTTGCTAAGAACGAGGCTTTCAAGACCTTCGCAGCCAAGATTGCTGACGCTGCCGCTGAGGCCAAGGCAAACTCCGCAGACGATCTCAACAACATTGAGATCGACGGCAAGAAGGTTTCCGAGGTAGTGGACGAGGAGTCCGCTAAGACCGGTGAGAAGCTGCAGGCACGCCGTGCAGTTACCGTAGAGGGTGACAACATTGCTGTTTACCTGCACCAGCGTTCCGCTGATCTGCCGCCGGCAGTGGGCGTTCTGGTTTCCTACGAGGGCAACGAGGAAGGCGCTCACGCTGCCGCCCTGCAGATTGCTGCAATGAACGCTGAGTACCTCACCCGCGAAGACGTTCCTGCAGAGATCGTCGAAAAGGAGCGCGAGATCGCTGAGGCCACTACTCGTGAGGAGGGCAAGCCGGAGGCAGCCCTGCCGAAGATCGTGGAAGGCCGCCTGAACGGCTTCTTCAAGTCCATCGTTCTGCTGGAGCAGGCTTCCTTGTCTGATAACAAGAAGACCGTAAAGCAGGTTGCGGAAGAGGCTGGCACCACCATCACTGGCTTCGTTCGCTACGAGGTTGGCGCTTAAGCACGCTCTCGCTTTTAAAACCTAGCCCACAAAGGACCGTCCTTTGTGGGCTTTGTTGTGCGCTAATGGGGTGACCGGCGCGAGGTTCTCTTTTCTCTAGGTGCCTTTTTGGTGCCTAGCTTAAACCCACCGGGCTGCATCGGCAGGTGGTGTGAGGATGCGAAAGATATATGGGTAAGATGGGGCGGAGATTGAAACTGCCCCGCGTTAAGGAGACGAAGTAGGCGTGACTGCTGCAGATATTAAGCGAACCGGATATAAGCGAGTAATGCTGAAGCTGGGCGGTGAGATGTTCGGCGGCGGTAAGGTCGGTATCGATCCGGATGTGGTTGAAAACGTTGCCCGCCAAATCGCCGAGGTCTCCCGCCAAGGAATCGAGATTGCAGTGGTGATTGGCGGCGGAAACTTCTTCCGCGGCGCGGAGCTATCCCAGCGCGGTATGGACCGGGCACGCTCGGATTACATGGGCATGCTCGGCACGGTAATGAATTCCCTCGCACTGCAGGATTTCCTCAAGCAGCAAGGTGTTGATTGCCGCGTACAGACCTCCATCAACATGGCGCAGATTGCTGAGCCGTACCTGCCGCTGCGTGCGGACCGCCATTTGGAAAAGGGTCGCGTAGTTATCTTCGGCGCTGGCATGGGTATGCCGTACTTCTCCACGGATACCACCGCCGCGCAGCGCGCCTTGGAAATTGGCGCCGAGGTTCTGTTCCTGGCTAAGGCAGTCGACGGCGTCTACTCGGATGACCCGCGCACCAATCCGGATGCAGAGTTGTACTCCGAAATTACCCCGCGTGAGGTCATTGAAAAGGGCCTAAAGGTGGCAGATGCAACGGCCTTTAGCCTGTGCATGGACAATGATATGCCGATTTTGGTCTTTAACCTGCTGGAGGAGGGCAATATTGCCCGCGCAGCTGGCGGTGAAGTTATCGGCACGCTGGTGCAGTCCTAATACTGTAGCGGCTGCGAACCTGCTACCTTTTTATACAGCCACCCCTATTCGTTTAAGGATGATTTAGCCTCATGATCGATGAGATTCAGCTCGAAGCAGAAGAGCACATGACCGCTTCCGTCGAGCACACCCGCGAGCAGCTGGTGACCATTCGTACCGGCCGCGCGAACCCCGCCATGTTCAACGGCTTGGTAGCCGAATACTACGGTGTTCCCACCCCGATTACCCAAATGGCTACCATATCCGTACCAGAGCCGCGCATGCTGCTCATCAAGCCTTATGAGCAGTCCATGATCCATGAGATTGAAAATTCCATCCGCAACTCGGATTTGGGCGTCAATCCCACCAACGATGGTCAGGTTCTGCGCGTGACTGTCCCGCAGTTGACGGAGGAACGCCGTAAAGAAATGGTGAAGCTGGCTAAGAGCAAGGGTGAGGATGGCAAGATCGCTATCCGTAATATTCGCCGCAAGGCCATGGAGCAGTTGAAGAAGCTGCAAAAGGACGGCGATGCCGGCGAGGACGAAGTCATCGCAGCAGAAAAGGAAATGGAAAAGATTACCTCCGGCTACATCGAGCAGGTAGACAGCTTGGTAGAGAATAAGGAAAACGAGCTGATGGAGGTCTAGGACCTCCGCTTTGTTGCCGCCGTGCCTGTCTCCTCGGCCGGCGGCGCTTTTTCTGTTCCAAGGCCCGCCGCTCCCACAAACGGGGCAGAGCCGGCGGAACTGAGCATGTTAGCCGGGGAATCACACAAGACAGCGAAAGGAGCCGGTCACGGTGAGTGACGCCATAAACCGCCGATTGCCACAGCCAAAGAATGGTGCAGGCCGCGACTTGCCGGCCGCTATCGGTGTTGGCGTGGGGCTCGGCGTTCTTGTGGTGCTTGCCGTGTGGGCTGGTCCGCTGGCTTGGTATGCGGTCGTAGCGCTTGCAGTAGGCGTTGCGATGTGGGAGGTCCTCAGCCGCCTGCGGGAGCATTCCTACTATGTTCCGCGTACGCTGCTTATTATTCTGGGCCAAGCCATGGTGTGGATCTCATGGCCCCTGGGTGCGCCAGGCCTGGTAGCGGTCTATGTCACTGCGGTGCTGGCACTTATGTTTGGCCGCCTTTTCCATAATGGCCGTCATCGTCCGCCTATCAACTACCTGCGTGATATGTCCGTCGGTATTTTTGTGCTGACGTGGATTCCCCTTTTTGCCACCTTCGCAGCTATGTTGTCGCTAGTGTCGACTCCATTTTCTAGTGGGGCTGCCTCCATCGTCGTCTTTATGCTGTGCGTTGTGGCTTCCGATACCGGCGGATATGTCGCGGGCGTGATGTTTGGCTCCCACCCAATGGCCCCCGCAGTAAGCCCGAGAAAGTCCTGGGAGGGGTTTTGCGGGTCCATCATCTTCGGCGTGGTGACCGGAGCGCTCACAGTGAAGCTTTTGCTTCATCACGATGCCTGGGTGGGTGGCCTGATGGGGCTCGGTCTAGTTATCTGTGCCACCTTGGGAGACTTGGTGGAATCCCAATTTAAGCGCGAGCTAGGTATTAAGGATATGTCGGCCTTGCTTCCTGGCCACGGCGGCCTCATGGACCGTTTGGATGGCATGCTACCTTCTGCCATGGTCACCTGGGTAGCGATTAGCTTCCTGTCTACGTTTACACCATAGGAACATCAGACAAACAAAAGCCGCCTCTCCCGTATAAACTGCCCGAAAAAGACGGCAGAACAGGGGAGAGGCGGCTTTTATATAGATTTATACCTGCTGCGCTTGCTTGCGTAGCTGGCGACGCAACTCAAACATGCGCCAGCCACCGACTAGCGCCATGATGAGTGCGCCGCCGATAGCAAAAATGAGGAAAGCAATTCCGGCGGGGAACTCGCCAGACCAGCCCAGGAAGTTCATGGGAACCTCGTGCTGGTTTTGCATGATGAACACAATGAGGACAATCAGCAGCAGGAATCCTACGATAAGCGCCATCCACGTGCTGGCCGCGAAAGATCCCTTCGCCTTGCCAGAGGGCTGGGTGGAGTGAGAAGTAGAGTCAGAAACGGCTGGTTCTAGGTCAGAACTAGTCTCCGGTTCAGAAGCGTTCAGCTCCGCCGAGGAGAGGTCTGCGTCGGAAGAAGAAAAATCATCTGCAGGATAATTTGGATTTGTCATGTATCCATTATTTCTTTAATCCTGTCGATTATGCCACTTGGCACGGCCTCCAATTGGAAAATCCCACGCAGACCGTGGAAAGATGGGCAATATTATGGCTCAACCAGTGAAACTTAACTTTTCCGCCCCGCGCCGCGGATTGCCTCCTAAGCATTTTGCGGACCTGACCGAAGACGAGCGCATTGACAAGCTCGCAGAAATTGGCCTACCTAAATTCCGTGCGAAGCAGCTGGCTAAGCACTATTACGAGCACTACACCGACAACGTCGAGGATATGACCGATATCCCCGCCGGCAAGCGCGAAGCAGTCAAGGAAGCCTTCTTCCCTGAGCTGATGAAACCCATCCGGACCACCTCCACGGACGACGGCGAGACCACTAAGTCCCTGTGGCGGTTGCACGACGGCACGCTACTGGAATCAGTGCTGATGCGCTACCCAGGTCGCGCTACTTTGTGTATTTCTTCCCAGGCAGGGTGCGGCATGGCCTGCCCGTTCTGCGCTACTGGCCAGGGCGGCCTTGATCGTAACTTGTCCACGGGCGAGATTGTCGAGCAATTCCGCCACGCTGCGTCCGCCATGGCTGCAGAAGGTGGGCGTTTGTCCAACGTTGTCTTTATGGGCATGGGTGAGCCGCTGGCCAACTATAAGCGCGTGGTCCAGGCCGTACGTCAGATTACTGGCCAGGATGGTACGGGTTTTGGCCTTTCCCAGCGCAACGTGACCGTCTCCACCGTGGGCTTGGCTCCGGCAATTCGCAAGCTTGCGGACGAAGACTTGGCCTGCACTCTGGCCGTTTCCTTGCACACTCCGGACGATGAGCTGCGTGACGGTCTAGTGCCGGTCAACAACCGGTGGTCTGTTGATGAGGTGCTGGATGCCGCGCGCTACTATGCGGATAAGTCCGCCCGCCGCGTGTCCATTGAGTACGCCCTGATTCGCGATAAGAATGACCAGGATTTCCGCGCCGATATGCTGGGGCGCAAGCTGCACCAGAAGTTGGGCTCCAAGGTCCACGTTAATGTTATTCCGCTGAACCCCACGCCGGGCTCAGAGTGGGATGCGGCCCCGCAAGACCGCCAGGACGAGTTCGTGCGTCGCGTGCAAGCCCAAGGCGTTCCCTGCACGGTGCGCGATACAAAGGGCGATGAGATTGCGGCGGCTTGTGGTCAGCTTGCAGCGGATGAGCGGGAAGATAAGTCAGCCTAACTGATAAGATTGGCGGACATGATTGTTCCGAATTATCCGCCACTTGCAGATGATCCGACCACGCAGGCCTTTGCCGTGCGCGGTCTGAACAAAATTTTCGCTGGACGCCCCGTGGTGTCGAATTTGAGCCTCGACATCCCGCGGGGCTCTATTTATGGCATCGTTGGCCCCAATGGCGCGGGCAAAACCACCATGTTGACCATGGCGTGTGGCCTCCTGCGCCCAAATAGCGGCGAGGCCTTTATCGCCGGGCACAATACCTGGCAGGAGCCACTGCCAGCCAAGGCGGCCATGGGCCTGCTTGTCGACGGCGCTCCGGTCTTCGACCGTTTATCGGGCCCAGAGTACTTGTTCTATCTCGGCGCATTGCGCCGCATGAATCAAGCCGAAGTCGAGCACCGCAGCGCACAGCTTTTGGATGCCTTGCAGCTTGCCGACGCCGCCGATAAACCCATCGCGGACTACTCCGCCGGCATGACTAAAAAGATACTTCTGGCGGGCGCGCTCCTGCATAACCCAGAGGTCGTGATACTAGATGAGCCCCTAGAGGCAGTGGATCCCGTTTCGGGGCAGCTTATTCAAGAGATCCTGCGCGCCTATGTCGCCCGCGGAGGCACAGTAATCCTGTCTTCACATGTTATGCAATTAGTGGAAGGCTTATGCGATCACGTAGCCATCATCGCCGGTGGCCAGGTGCTCTCCGCCGGCCACGTGGAAGATGTGCGCCAAGGCGGCAGCCTGACGGATGCCTTCATTCACTTCGCCGGCGGAAGTGAATTTGATGCGGACTCTTTCGAGTGGTTGCGCAGCGAAGGCAGCACAACGCAGCGCGGGGAAGGGGAGTTGTAGACGCAATGACTTCGACGCTTCTCAAGCTGCACCGCACACTATGGGTGCGAAGCCTTAAAGCGAATGCTGCAGCGGTTATGATCCCGATCTGCCTTTTGCTCTATGGACTCATCGGGCTAGCATCGCTCGCCGCTCTTGCTGCGGCAGATATTTCCACCGGAACTGGGAACGTGCAAGCCTTAACCGTGGCCCCTGGTCTTGGCACGCTGGCTTTCATCGTTATCACCCTCATCATGCCCAGCGGAGAGAACCAGCTATCTGCCCGCGAGCTTTCCGCGTTTCCGCTGCGGCTGAAAGACATCACACCGGCACTCGCTATCGCCTCGGTGCTTAATCTGCGTGCCCCGGTCTCAGTCTTGCTGTCCATTGCTTATGCGGTGGCCGGAAGCGTGATCCTGGCGGCAAACGGGAAGGCATTGTTCATCTTGCCTTTCTGTCTAGGAATGCTTTTCGCCCTTGTGCTGACGCTGGTGCTGGTGGATCTCGCGGTTCATGTCGGGTCAACTGTCGCGGAGCTTAGTTCCACGAAGCTTAAGGCCTTGGGTTCGGTGGCGGTGTTCGTCCTTATCTTTGGCTCTACTAAACTTTCTTCTCTCGCGGGCTCTGACTTTCCGTTGGGAACTGTAGGTGAAGGATTAGCGTGGACGCCTGTTGGAGCACCGGTGGGGTGGGCGCTTGCGCTTGCTCAAGGCGAGCTAGTGAAAGCCTGCGCACAATTTCTCATCGCCGCAGTGACTCTGGGCGTAGCTGTGTGGGCGTGGCATTGGTTGTTGCGGCGGCAATTCGAGCACCGTACGGTTTCCCCGTCGGCACGCAATCACCGTGAGAAGTCCAAGGGGATAAGCCGCTTTTCCCTTGGTTCCTTTTCCTATAGCAGCCCTGCTGCCATGGAATTTACGCGCTCGCTGCGCTATATTTTCCGTGACTCCCGCCTTATTGGCAGCATTATCATGCAGCCAATTCTGGCAGTCGTCTTGATTATCCAGGGCTTTGCTACTGACTCCGATTTATCTTCAGTAGGTTTGTTATTCCTCGGGCTGATAGGCGGAATCGTCGCCACCAATGATTTTGGTTATGACGGTCCAAGCCTGTGGGTAAAGATGGCCGCCCCAGTTCGTCCGCGCACGCTGCTCTACGCGCGGCACTGGGCGCACGTGGTGCTTTCAGCCATAATTGTTGTGCTCACGGCGATGCTGCTTTTTGCGCTAAGTGCGGATAAAGCTCTCACTGCCTGTTTGGTGGTTGCTGCCCTGGGAATCTTCATTTCTTCCGCCGGATTGTCATTGCTGCTCACCACCTTTAATCCCTTTGCCACCGCGCGGCCTGGCGGGAATATGTGGGCGGATAAATCCGGCTACTCGGCTAGCGCCTTCTTAAGCGCTATTTTGAGTTTGTTTATTGGCTGGACGCCCATCATCCCAGGCGTCATCCCAATGGCTATCGGCTACGGCTCGAACATGGTGCTGGTCGCGCTGGGGTTTGTACTCGTCATAGCCGTGCCTGTTGCGTGTTATGTCCTCGCACTGCGGGTCAGTGGCAAGCGCGTCGATAACACCCTGCCCGAGATCTACGCCAAGGTGGGCCACTGGGTGTCTTAAAACTCGGGCGCTTCTTAGCAAGTATCGCCCACACCGCGCTCTTGCTAAGGGTGGGTGTGGGCAGGGCAGCACCCAGCAGAGTGAGCGCTGAGTAAGGGGAGAGGCGTCGGCAAGCGGAGGCAAAAAGAAACCGCCGACCTTCGCGGGGAAGGGCGGCGGTAGCTAAAGTGTGCTGAAAGCTTAGAGCGCGTGCTTGCTGGAGGAAACCGGGGTGGCGTTGTTAGTGCCTGGCTCAACGCGCAGGTGAGAAACGCGGGAAGGCTCGATATTCAGCGCGCGCAGCTGGGAATCGCTCAGCTCGGCGTACACACCGGTGTTGGTCTTTTGGTCGTAGACCCAGTCTGGTTCCTGGTGGCCCACCGGCTGGTTGCGGGCGGTCACGGTGCGCACCTGGTGCAGCTTAGGCTGGAAAGCATGAATGAGCAGGCCGATTACCAGCAGGACAGTCAGTACGACGAGCCAGACAGTCTCAACGTGGCCCTTGTGATTACCAAAGTGGTAGGCGATCAAGAAGAGAACGGAAATCCAACCGGCGATCTGCACGCCCGAGCGGCTGATGCGGGACCAACCGAATCCTGCGGATGGGACGTCCTCAGTAGAAACACCGTCATATACCTGCGGTACCGGCTTGTGGGAAGACACTTGCTCTCCTTCGCTTCTGCGTATGCCCGTCTGCGCGATGGGCGTGCGGGCACACCAATGCCATTTGTCTGCTACACATTCTAAATCATCGCGCCTTAGATGGCGATTAAACACCCCCGCCGCAGTACTGGTTACCTGCCATGCCCGCCCCGTGGTGATGGGCGCTAGGGTGGAAGGGTGACTACACAGCGAATACTCATTCTTGGTTCCACCGGTTCAATCGGCACGCAGGCTCTGGAAGTTATTGCGGATAATCCCGATAAATTCGAGGTAGTGGGAATCGCGGCGGGCGGCTCCAACCCGCAGCTCATCATTGAACAGGCTCGTCGCCTCAACC
The DNA here is from genome assembly GCF_046717495.1 of Corynebacterium sp. LaCa54. Lineage (NCBI taxonomy): Bacteria > Bacillati > Actinomycetota > Actinomycetes > Mycobacteriales > Corynebacteriaceae > Corynebacterium > Corynebacterium sp. LaCa54. The sequence continues at coordinate 1,503,932 of NZ_CP177115.1, read as the reverse complement.
TTTCGTTTGACCACGTTGCAGTGGCTAAAGAGGATGCTGCTGCCGAGGTTTCCGCTGCCTTAGGCGGTTCGGTATTAAGTGGCGCCGATGCTGCAGAGAACCTAGTGCGTTCGACTCCGGCCGATACTGTGCTCAATGCTCTAGTGGGATCCCTCGGCCTTAAAGCCACTCTAGCGACGCTGGAGATGGGGGAGTACTTGGCCTTGGCCAATAAGGAATCCCTCGTCGCCGGTGGCACGCTCGTCACCCAGGCCGCGCGCCCTGGTCAAATCATTCCCGTCGATTCGGAACATTCCGCCATGGCGCAGTGTCTGCGCGCCGGCGAGGAAGGGGAGCTGGATAAGCTTGTTCTTACCGCCTCAGGCGGTCCCTTCCGTGGTTGGTCGCGCGAAGAGATGTGGGACGTGACCCCAGAGCAGGCGGCGCAGCACCCGACCTGGTCTATGGGCCAGATGAATACCCTCAATTCAGCAACGCTCATGAATAAAGGTCTGGAGCTCATTGAGGCGACGCTGCTCTTTGACATCGACCCTGAGCGTATCGATGTCACCGTGCATCCACAGTCCATTATTCACTCTATGGCTACTTTCAAAGATGGCTGCACCATCGCCCAAGTTTCGCCGCCGTCGATGAAGCTGCCGATTTCGCTGGCGCTGAATTGGCCGCACCGCGTGCCGGGTGCGCAGCCTTCCTTAGATTTTGCGCAGGCGCATGAGTGGTGCTTTGAGCCGCTTGACGATGCCGCCTTTCCCGCCGTCGATCTCGCCCGGCGCGCCGCGGCCGAGGGAACGGGGGTCATTTATAACGCGGCCAATGAGGAAGCGGCGGCCGCATTTTTATCCAGGCGTATCCATTTTCCAGAAATCGTGGACGTAGTGGGCAAGGTCCTTGATTCCGCTTCTGAGTTTGCTGGTGTAGTCTCTAGCCTCGATGAAATCCTCGCAGTAGAAGGCGAGGCGCGCAGGCGCGCGAACGCGCTGATTGATTCGCTGGCTGATTAGAAAGCTTTTCACACCATGGCAAATTTGCTGGGCATTGTGTTTTTCGCCCTTGGCATCGGGCTTACCGTAGCGCTGCATGAAGCAGGCCATATGCTTAGCGCGCGTGCCTTTGGTATGCGCGTGCGCCGCTACTTTATCGGTTTTGGTCCGCGCGTATTTTCCTTCCGGCAGGGGCACACTGAATACGGGCTGGCGGCCTTCCCTGTGGGCGGCTTTTGCGATATCGCCGGAATGACTGCCCAGGATGAATTCCTCACCGAGGACGAAGAACCCCACGCCATGTATAAAAAGCCATGGTGGCAGCGCATTATTGTGATGGCCGGCGGTATTGTCGTCAACCTGATTTTGGGCTTTGTCATTCTCTATTTTGTCGCGATGACGGCTGGCCTGCCCAACCCGGATGCCGATGTGCGCCCCCGCGTAGGCGAGGTGACCTGCTCGGCCAATCAGAAGCCGAACCAAGAGCTGGAAAAGTGTACGGGTCCAGGCCCCGCCGGAAAGGCCGGTGTGCGGGAGGGCGATATCATCGTCGCCTTCGAGGGCCAGAAGATAGACTCTTTTACCCAGCTGCGCGATGAGGTAATGCAGCGTCCTGGTGACACCATCACGCTGACAGTTGAGCGCGATGGAAAAGATAAAGACATCCCAGTCCACCTGGATACCGTTAAGCGGCTCAATAAGGACGGAGAACTTATAGATGCCGGCTCTATCGGGTTGAGCAATCAGCTTATCGACGTCGTCGAAAAGCACGGCCCTGTTGACGCGCTACCAGCAACGTGGCGGTTTAGTACCTACTCGTTGGAAGCAACGGTAGATGGCCTCAAGCAATTTCCTGGCAAGGTGCCGGGCGTGGTGGCCTCCATCTTTGGTCACGAACGCGAAGCTGACGGCCCGATGTCCGTTGTCGGCGCTTCCCGTGTGGGCGGCGAATTGGCGGAGCGTTCCCTGTGGTCGATGTTCTTTATGATGCTGGCAACGCTGAACTTCTTCCTCGCTCTATTTAACCTAGTTCCGCTGCCGCCTTTCGACGGCGGGCATATCGCCGTCATCATCTATGAAAAGCTGCGCGATGGCATCCGCAAGCTCGCGGGCAAGCCGGCCTTGGGCCCGGCCGATTACACCAAGTTGATGCCGGTGACCTATGTGATGGCCGCACTGCTGATGGGCGTCGGCGTCATCGTTATCGTCGCCGATGTAGTTAACCCTATCCGGCTATTTGGTTAGCAGCCGTGTCCCCACAGCGCGCACTTCAGGCATAAAGCAAGCAGTGCTAGAGTGGGGGCGTTAATCACCCACCTTATAAATTTCTGTGCTTCAACAAGGAGAATTCATGTCGACCCCCATCGGTCTAGGAATCCCAGACGGCCCGCCACCAGTACTGCACCCGCGCCGTAAGACTCGGCAGTTGCAGGTGGGCCCGGTCGGTGTCGGCTCTGACTCACCAATTTCGGTGCAGTCGATGACCAATACGAAGACGCACGACATCAATGGCACACTGCAGCAGATTGCGCAGCTGACCGCTTCCGGCTGCGATATCGTGCGTGTGGCTTGTCCTAAGCCCATCGATGCGGAAGCACTTCCGGCCATTGCTAAGAAGTCGCCCATCCCGGTGATTGCGGATATCCACTTCCAGCCTAAGTACATCTTCCAAGCCATCGATGCCGGCTGTGCCGCCATCCGTGTTAACCCGGGCAATATCCGCGAGTTCGACGGTCGCGTGAAGGAAGTTGCTAAGGCTGCAGGCGATGCCGGCATTCCTATCCGCATCGGCGTTAATGGTGGTTCTTTGGATAAGCGCCTGCTGGAAAAGTACGGCAAAGCCACCCCGGAGGCACTCGTCGAGTCCGCCATTTGGGAAGCTGGCCTGTTTGAGGAGCACGGCTACGGCGATATCGCTATTTCCGTCAAGCACTCCGACCCTGTCCTGATGGTGGAGGCGTACCGCCAGCTGGCGGAAAAGACTGACTATCCGTTGCACTTGGGTGTGACCGAGGCAGGCCCGAAGTTCATGGGAACCATCAAGTCCTCGGTTGCCTTCGGCGCGCTACTGGCAGAGGGCATTGGCGATACCATTCGCGTGTCCTTGTCCGCGCCGCCAGTAGAGGAGATCAAGGTAGGCGACCAGATCTTGCAGTCGCTCAATTTGCGCCCGCGCAAGTTGGAGATCGTGTCCTGCCCTTCCTGCGGCCGCGCTCAGGTGGACGTCTACAAGCTGGCAGAGGAAGTTACCGCTGGCTTGGAGGGCATGGAGTTCCCGCTGCGCGTTGCCGTTATGGGTTGCGTTGTCAACGGCCCGGGCGAGGCACGCGATGCTGACCTCGGCGTTGCTTCCGGCAATGGTAAGGGCCAGATCTTTGTCAAGGGCGAGGTCGTTCGCACCGTGCCGGAAGACAAGATTGTAGAAACCCTCATTGAAGAAGCCATGCGCATTGCCGATGAGCAGGGCATGGAGGCCGTGGAAGGCGCTAAGGCTGAGGTTCGCGTAACCCAGTAATCCACCCACATTAAGTAGACTGCCCCGCACTTCGGTGTGGGGCAGTCTTTTTTAGCTCTTGCGCTGCTAGAGTGCCAAGACATGAAGAAGTTGGTCGCGCTGGTTGCAACTATCACGCTCGCTTCCACCAGCGTGGTTGCTTGTACCCCGAAGCCGGTATCTGCAGAACCGGTGGCGGAGGAATTCCTCGAAGGGATGGAATCTCGCAATAACGACGGTTTGGCCGCGCTTACCGATTCCCCCTCTGACGCCACCGCTGCCCTCGACGCCACCTACTCCGGCCTGCAGGCCGAGGGGCTCGATATTGAGCTAGAAGGTGTCGATCAAGACGAGAACCTCGCTACGGCGAACTACAAGGTCACCTGGGATCTGCCCAAGGAACGCACCTTGAGCTATGACACGCAGATGACGCTTACTAAGACCGAGGATGAGTGGACGGTGCGCTGGAAGCCGAGCCTTATCCACCCAGACTTGGGCGCAAACCAGCACTTGGAACTGCGCGCATTGGAGGCAAAGCGTGCCAGCGTGGTCTCTTCCAATGGAGTGGAATTGATGAGCCCAGGGCTGAACTATCGTCTGGTGGTAGATACCAGCTCCTTAGAGGATGTGCGCCCTACCGCGGCAAAGATTAGCGGCGCGTTGGCAGCCGCCCATCGCCAGGACGATTCAATTGCGGAGATTGATGCCAAGGATTTGGCCAAGAAATTAGAGGATGCGGATGGTTCTTTCTCCGTAACTATGTTCACAGAAGACCAAGCCAAGGCTGTGCGTCCCAAGGTGGAGGGCATGGACGGCGTGCGCCTCAACGAGGAGCCAGCCTTGGTTACCCGCGACCGCGGTCTTGCGCCCGATCTCATGTCGCGCGTGCGTTCTGCGGTCCAAGACGAGGTCGATGGTCAAACTGGCTGGTCCATTTCTGTGGTCAATGAAAATGGTGCGGCACTCTCGGACGTCGAAAAGCATGATCCCAATGCTGCGCCATCGATCAAGGTTGGTCTCGATTACGATGTGCAGCGCGCCGCGCAAGAAGCGGTAAACGAGCGTGCCGATTCGCAGGCAATGCTCGTAGCCATCCGACCTTCCAATGGCGATATTTTGGCCGTAGCGCAAACCGAGAAGGCTGATGAGGACGGCGACGTCGCCCTCCAAGGCCAGTACCCACCCGGTTCTGTTTTCAAAATTCTCACCGCTGCGGCTGGCGTGGACAAACAGGGCCTAAATACCGATACCATCGTTCCGTGCCCGGGCACTATGGATATCTATGGCCGCGTAGTGACCAACTACAATTCCTTTTCTTTGGGCAGTGTTCCGCTTAGCCAAGCCTTCGCGCAGTCCTGTAACACCACCTTTGCGGATATCTCCACCAAGCTCAAGCCTGGTGAGTTGAAGGATATGGGCAAGAAGTTTGGCTTCGGCGTTGAGTACGACATCCCCGGGTTGACGACCATCACTGGCTCTATTCCAGACGGAAAGGAGCCATTGGAACGCACTGAATCCGGATATGGTCAGGGCTACGACTTGGCAAGTCCTTTTGGCATGGCCCTTGTTTCTGCCACGGTTGCCAACGGCAAAACGCCTACACCGACGCTTATCGAGGGGCACAAGACCAAAGCATCCGATAAACCGCAGCAGATTCCCAAGCTCGTGCTGGACAATGTCCGTGCCATGATGCGCCAAGTGGTCACCAGCGGTACCGCGCGCAGCATGGCTGCTGACGGCACCATTTATGGCAAGACCGGTGAGGCGGAAATCAATGAAGGCTCGCACGCCTGGTTTACCGGCTACCGGGAAGAAGATGATATTGCCTTTGCCACCCTCGTGGTTTTGGGTGGCGGCTCCGATGCCTCGGTCAATATCACCAGCAATTTCTTGCAGAAGGTCGATGCCTACCGCTCCGGTCCGCACGAAGGGGCAGCGCCGCCGGCCGAGGGATAGTCGCCGCGCTGCGTCTGCAACCCCGCCGCAGGACCCCGGCTCCCGCGTTCGCGGTGGAGAGGACTACCATGGGAAACCATGAGTAATCGAGGAAAGCTAAAGCCAGGCAAGCCCACTCCGATCCTCACCGTTCCGGAAAGCATTGAGCGCCCAGAGTACGTGTGGAAGGATGAGGTACAAGAGGGCATTGGCGAGCCCTATGTCCAGTCCCCAGAGGTCATTGAGAAGATGCGCGAGGCCTGCAAGATTGCGGCCAACGCCCTCAAGGAGGCTGGAAAGGCCGTTAAGCCGGGGGTAACTACTGATTATGTAGACCGCGTGGCACACGAATACATGTGTGACCACGGCGCTTACCCTTCTACGCTGGGGTACCGTGGCTTCCCTAAGTCCAGCTGCGTATCCCTTAATGAGATTGTCTGCCACGGCATCCCAGACACCACCGTGATTGAAGATGGCGACATCGTCAATATCGATATCACCGCTTATAAGAACGGGGTGCACGGCGATAATAACGCTACCTTCCTTGCCGGCGATGTCTCCGAGGAGCACCGCCTGCTGGTAGAGCGCACGAAAGAGGCCACGATGCGCGGCATTAAGGCTGCAAAGCCTGGCCGTGAGATTAACGTCATCGGTCGAGTTATCGAGTCTTATGCCAAGCGATTTGGCTATAACGTCGTGCGCGACTTTACCGGCCACGGCGTCGGCCCGACTTTCCACAACGGCCTAGTTGTCTTGCACCATGACTCGACCGTCTACCGCGATATCCTCGAGCCGGGTATGACGCTTACCGTCGAGCCGATGATTAATCTTGGCTCGCTGGATTACGAGATCTGGGATGATGACTGGACCGTCCAAAACACGGACGGCAAGTTCACCGCCCAGTTTGAGCACACCCTCGTCATTACTGAGGACGGCAACGAAATCCTTACCATCCCCGATGAGGACTAAGCTTCGCTAACGAAGGCCGCCTCCACGACCCCAAGCGGGGAAGTGGAGGCGGCCTTTTGCGTACTTTGCTTGCCGACGTCCCGCGCAAGGCATCAGCACTCAGCACGTAGCTGCACATAGCAAAGGGGCCCCGTTCTTAAAACGGGGCCCCTGCAAGCCCTAGCTATCTAGAGCCAATCTGCGGCTAATAATTAGCGGCGGAAGATTGGGTCCAAGATGTGCTGCGGGACGATGCCGGTGTAAACGGCGTAGTTGTAAGCGCCGATGATTGCGCCGACAATGGAGGTGATGCCCAGAGCAACGGTGCCGTCGCGCCAGATCTCGCCCCAGCGAGGGTTGTCCTTGTCCTTCTCTTCGCCGAGGAGGGCGTGGCCGGTTACCTGCTGATCCTTGTCAGCGTTAGCACCGATCTTGGAGGACAAGGTCTCGTACTCGCCGTTGTCATCCTTGGTGTCCTTGATGACGGAGGACAGGTTCTCGCCCAAGGAAGCACGATCGTTGGTGGTGTCCTCAGCGGAAGCGACAGCGACGCCGCCGAAAGCGACGGTAGCAGCGGTAGCAGCAGCAACGGCTGCAGTGCGGAAGTTACGCATTGTGAAATTTACCTTTCGGAAGTTGTGATGAAGCCGTAGGGCTGTTGCTTAGAAGGAAGGGCCGTGGTTGATGAAGTTGACGACTGGTCCGATGACGCCGCCCAGAACTGCACCGATGCCACCCAGGATGGTCAGGGAGTACAGAACCTTAGCCCATACCGGCTGCTCGGAGAAGTCCTTGGAAGAGCCGAAGATCTTGGTGCCGTCAGCTGGCTTCTCGCCTTCAAGCTGGAGGTCCTGGTCAACCTTGTTAGGGAAGCTCTGGCTCTCGTTAGAGGAAGCCTGATGGGAGGAGCCCTCGTTAGCGGTGGTGGTCTGGGTAGCCTCAGCGGAGGAGGGGCCCTCTGCTGCTACGGCAACGGTGGTGCCGCCGAAAGCAACGGCGAGAGCGGTTGCGCCAGCGATAGCTGCATTGCGGATACGCATATCAAAATTCCTTAAAAGTCGTACTTGCAAGGCTTCCACACTGGGAAACCAAAGTGTTATTGAATGTGCAGGGAACATACAGAAACACGCGGTAGCCGTGTTCGTATTGGCTCGAGCCGGTGCCCCCAGTGAATCTAGTAAAACCCTTGTCCTTTTGCGCGTCAAAGACCGGAATTTCATCCATTAAATTAATGTGTGTCCCTAAAAGGTGGTGAATTTCCTGCAGTCACGAATGTGACTTCCTTGGCGTGAAATGGGAATATGCCCTGGAAGCTGGGAAAAATCTGGGTATGTGTGAGAAAGGTCACGTAACAATTTACTTTTGCCACTCCAGTCCCAAAAGGGCGTTTTCCACTACTTCTGGTAGCGCGGGGTGAATCCAATATTGGTTGCGGGTGAACTCCCGCATGTCCAACGAGTAGGCCATCGCGGTAATCAATTGCTGGATGAGGGTAGAAGCCTGCGGTCCCATCAAGTGAGCTCCGAGAAGCTGCCCGGTAGCGCGGTCTGCCACTAGCTTGCATATACCGGTTTTATCTTCCATGGCCCAGCCGTAGGCAACATCGCCAAAGTTCTGCACCTTGACGGTGACATCGAAGCCTTCCTCGCGAGCCTGCTTTTCGGTCCGGCCCACCGTTGCGATCTGCGGGTGGGTAAAGACGGCGGCAGGGACATTGTCATGGGGGAGCGGGCGGAGGTCTTCTGGGTGCAGCAGGTTGTGCTGTACGGAGCGCATCTCGGCATTGGCTACGTGCTTGAGCATGTACGGCGAAGAGACGTCGCCAAGCGCCCATACGCCCTCGGCAGTGGTGCGGCCGAACTCATCGGTTTTTACGCGGCCGTCGGCAAGCAGCTCAATGCCTGCCTTATCCACATCCATCTGATCGCCATTGGGGGTGCGCCCAGTGGCAACCAGAATGGCCTCTGCCTCAATAGAGGTGCCATCATCTAGCTCCAACCGCACTCCCTTGTCGGTCTTCTCGAGCTGGGTGCCATTGGCAATGCGGACGTCGAAGCGGTCGCGAGCAATCTGATTGAAGCGACTAGATAGATCATCATCAAGGTGGCGCAGCAAAGTCTCGGAGCGATTGACCACGGTGACCTCCGTGCCGAGCCCGTCAAAGACATGGGCAAACTCCATGGCGATATAGCCACCGCCCACCACAATGAGGCTTTGTGGCTGATGGTCCATGCGCATGATGTCTTCATTGGTGTAGTACTTCACGCCAGACTTGGCATAGACCTCTGGAATGACCGGGCGGGAGCCGGCCGCGATGACGATTTGCTCGCCAGTGATAACATGTTCGCCGGTCTGAATAGTCTTCGGGCCAATAAAGCGGGCGTGCTCGTCAAATACGGTGATATTTGGGGTTTCCTCCCCGCGGCGGTACTGCTCGCCGCCCTTGGCAATCTGGTCGATGCGGTTGGTGAAGACGCGGTCCACGATGGAATCCCAATCCACGCTATTGACCTGAGCATCTAGGCCTAGACGGCCGGCCTCGCGCGCGGCCAAGGCGATATCGGCGGCATAGACATACATTTTAGTGGGAATGCAGCCCACGTTGAGGCAGGTACCGCCAAAAGTACCCTTTTCAATGATGGCGATCTTTTGGTCATCAAACTCCGGGCTAGGGATGGAGTTTCCGGAGCCGGTGCCGATGATGATGAGGTCAAAATGTTCCTCGGCCGCGGGCGTGTGGGTCTGGTGTGAAGAAGTCACGTTTATTCCTTATATATAGGGACTAAATTACTGGACGGGTTTAGCGGAATCTAAGACGGTGGGCAACCACTCATCGCAGGCGTTGAAGGCCTCTTGCAGCGGATCCGGAAGGGATAGAAAAACATCGTGCCTAGCGCCCTTGATGGGGTGCAAGGTGTAGTGAGCGCTTAGTTCCTTTGCCCAGCGGCGCGTTTGGGCAACGTCGATGATGACATCCGCGTGGTTCGCGCTATCGGAATAAGGCCGGCCCAGTTGAGTGCGAGTGGACTGCAGCGTCAAAATTGGTACGCCGGCATCGATACGACCGCTATGGATGGCATCAAAGCCATGGAATACTGCGGCTAGCCAGCCAACATACTTCTTATGGCCAGCCAGTGGCTTAAAGCGGAGGTCAAATTCCCACTCGCCGTAGAAATCTTGGTGAACAGACTCGCCGTAGGCGGTGAAGTTGCCACCGGGCAGGGGAGTCCTGGGGACGATGCGGCCAAGTGCGTACAACAGCGGTTTGAGCGGGGTAAGAACCTGGCCGGGTACGCCCATCATGTCGAGCCACGGGCTATTGAGGATGAGCCCCTTCAAGCGCTGGTGGCGTTCGTAGTCGGTTCGGCGCAGATGATCCATCCATAGCGGGGCGATGAGGCCACCGGTGGAGTGAGCGATGAAGATAACCTCATCATTAGGGATGGCATCGAGTGCAGCGGTGAGGTCAGCAAAGTAGAACGCCAAGTCCGATACATAGTGCCATGACTGGCCGGAGCGGCGCGAGCGACCACACTTGTGCAGATCGACAGCGTAAAAGTCATAACCTTGGGCGGCAAAGTGCTCGGCTACGTGGGTGTGGAAGAAATAGTCGGTCATACCGTGTAGCCACACCAATGCCGGGCGCGATGAGGCAGCGGATGGTTCGCGTGCCGCATCGCCCGCCTGCTGGGGCGCGTAGTGCACCAGCGTGGTGACCACGTTGCCCTCGCCGTCGGGGTCTGCGCCCAAGTCAATGGTGGCAGCTTCATAGTCGGGGCCGAGTTTGTCTGGGCCCCATACCGGGGAGTGTGTAACCATGCCTCGATTCTAGGTGTAATAAAGGATTTATGGTGCTGGTGCTGGGGTGTAGATAGTGGGGGCGGAAATTCCCACATTTTTGCCACTGGTCTGGGGGAGAAACCCCAAATTGGATAAGAAAAGCGTAGAGTAAGGCCTTAATGCGTGACGCACTGCCAGGTTGTCTTAGTGCAACGATGGTGGCGCGGGGCGCTAAGCGCTATAAGTCAAGGCGTAGACCGCGCCGATGGATATCTATTTTCTATTTGAAGAGGTAATAACAGAGTGTCCTCCGCTAAGAAGACAGCACAGGTTGTAGACGAGGTCGACGTAGCACTTATTGGTGCCGGCATCATGAGCGCCACCTTGGGCGCAATGATCCGCGAGCTGGAGCCTAGCTGGACCCAGATGGTCTTTGAGCGTCTCGACGGCCCCGCATTGGAGTCCTCCTCCCCGTGGAATAACGCCGGTACCGGCCACTCCGCACTGTGCGAGCTGAACTACACCCCGGAGAAGAATGGTCGCATTGATATCTCCAAGGCTCTGGGGATTAATGAGAAGTTCCAGAAGTCTCGCCAGTTCTGGTCTCACCAGCTCAACAACGGTATTCTGACCGACCCGAGCGAATTTATTAACCCAGTTCCGCACGTGTCCTTCGCACAGGGCGAAATCCAGGTTGACTACCTTAAGCGTCGCTATGACGTTTTGAGCGAGAAGCACATGTTCCCAGGCATGCAGTTCTCCGCTGATGATTCTGTCTTTGCGGAGAAGCTGCCCCTGATGGCGCAGGGCCGTGATTTCTCCAATAAGGTAGCCATCTCCTGGACCGATGCCGGCACTGACGTTAACTTCGGCGCGCTGACCAAGCAGTTCCTGACCGCGGCTAAGGCCTCCGGCACCGAGATCCGCTACGGACATGAGGTCATCGACATCAAGCGCGATGGCTCTTCCTGGAAGGTCTATTCCAAGAACAAGCACACCGGTGACATCACGGTAGTCAAGGCTAAGTTCGTCTTCGTGGGTGCTGGCGGTTATGCCTTGGATCTGCTGCGCAAGGCCAAGGTGAAGGAAGTTGCCGGTTACGCAGGCTTCCCAGTATCCGGTCTGTGGCTGCGTTCCAAGAACCCGGAGCTTATCGAGCAGCACCAGGCGAAGGTCTACGGTAAGGCTGCTGTGGGCGCCCCGCCAATGTCCGTGCCTCACCTGGATACCCGCGTTATCGACGGCGAGAAGGGCCTGCTATTCGGCCCCTACGGCGGCTGGAGCCCGAAGTTCCTGAAGAAGGGCAGCTACCTGGACCTATTTAAGTCCATCCGCCCGGATAACATCACTTCTTACCTTGGCGTTGCCGTCCAGGAGTTCGGCCTGACCAAGTACTTGGTAGACGAGGTACGCAAGAACTTCTCCGACCGCGTTGAGACCCTGCGCGAGTACGTCCCGGAGGCAAAGGAAAGCGACTGGGAGACCGTCATCGCCGGCCAGCGCGTCCAGGTGATCAAGCCTGCAGGTGCCCCGCAGTTCGGCTCCCTCGAGTTCGGTACCACCCTGGTCAATAACCAGGAGGGCAATATCGCCGGCCTGCTCGGTGCATCCCCGGGCGCATCCATTACCCCTGCCGTCATGTTGGAGCTGCTGGAGCGTTGCTTCGGCGAGCACATGATCGATTGGGCGGATAAGATCCGCGAGATGGTTCCGTCTTATGGCATCAAGCTGCGCAACGATGAAAAGCTCTATGACGAGATGTGGGAGTACACCCAGAAGACCTTGAAGCTAGACCGCTAGAACCAGCTTCTTCCTAGATAACCCCCTGTACCGCACCGAGACGGTACAGGGGGTTATTCGGTCTGGGCTCGGTGAACAGCAGCTAGGTGCCACAGTAGGTGAGGTATCCCTCCAAGCCATTGGGGTCCGGCGATTCGAATGAGGGGTTGGGCTCCCACGGGTGGGTTACCGCGTGGAGGAGTTCTTGATAGGGGCTCATGTCCCCGCGTTCTGCAGCGTTAAGGGCAGCTTCCACCGCGAGGTTGCGCGGGATAACCCGCGGCATCGCGCTATTGACGCGGGAGGGATCGGGCGAGGACGCTAGGTACTCATCCAAAAAGTCTCCCTCGGGCAAAAGCTCACGGGCGGGGGTGGGGTGGCCCGCGGCGGCGTCGGCAAGAGCGCGGTGGGCCAGCGTAATATCTGGGCCGTTGAGCTGCATAGCAGCGGAATAAGCAGAGAGGATGTCTGGAGAGGCATCCAATGCTGCTACCATGTCTGCCTTGCGCTGGGCCTCGAAGCGATCTGCAAAGCCATTTATTGTCTCTTGAGCAAAATCCATGGCCTTATTCAAATCCAAGTCAAAGAGCGGCAGGAGGGACTCCGCCAAGCGCGCTAGATTCCATCCCAGGATGGAGGGTTGATTGCCAAAGGCATAGCGGCCTTGGGTATCGATGCTGGAAAATACCGTGCTCGGGGAATAGGACTCCATGAAGGCACACGGTCCATAGTCAATCGTCTCGCCGGAGATGGTGGTGTTATCCGTATTCATCACGCCATGGATGAAGCCTAAGCGCATCCACTGGGATACAGTGCGAATTTGTGCATCCATCAGCTGGAGGAAAAAGTCCCGGTAGTCGCAACCGGGATAATGGCGGGCGATGGCGTAGTCGGCCAGCTGACGTGTGTAATCCGTCTGCGCGGCTAGGTGGAAGGTGCCCACCCGGATATGGCTCGCAGCCACGCGCACCACAATTCCGGCGGGCTGTACGTGGCCGCGCTGGATGGGCCGGCCGGTGGAGATTACCGCTAGTGCTCGGGTGGTGGGCACGCCCAAGGCATGCATGGCTTCGGAAACTAGGTATTCGCGCAGCATGGAAGAAAGCGTTCCGCGGCCATCAGAGCCTGGGCGGGAAAAGGGGGTCAGCCCAGTTCCCTTGGCATGGAGATCCCACAGCTGGCCGTCATTTTCCACCTCGCCTAAAAGCATGGCGCGGCCGTCTCCCATCTGCGGATTAAACGCACCGAATTGGAAGCCAGAATAGGCCATGGCGTGTCCGCCCGCGCGACCCGTGAGGAACTCGATTCCCTCGGAGGAGCGCAGCCAGTCCGGGTCAAAGCCCAACTGCCTGGCCAGTTCCTCGTTTAGGATGACCATCTCTGGGTTCGGCTGCTCTTCGCCCTCGGTAGGGCGAACCAAGTGGGGAAGGCGTTGGGCAAAATCGTGGTGTAGCTGCATTTAAACCTCCAGTGTTCCGCGCACGCGAATATGGGCGCGCCCGCCTACCCAGATATCCGTGCCGTCATCGTTGATAAATACTTCGCCCGCTCGGCCTATCTGGCTGCCTTGTGTTGCGGTATAACGCGTTGGCACCAGGTTTCGCGAGCGCATAAACTGCGCGGCGCCGCCATTGAAAGAACCGGTGACTGGGTCTTCGAATTGCGTGGTAAAGGCCCGAACCTCATAGGCCGACTCGCCCTTTGCGGCGTTGGGATTAAGGCCCACAACACCGACCTTGGGGCGCTCAACCTGGGGCTTCACCGCGCGCACCGCCGCGGCATCGCGCAATTGAAGCAGGCGCCAGCCCGGGCCATTGTCCACCCAGCCATGGTCCACAATATCCGCGCTATCTAGCCCCAACCCAGCGCAGGCCTCCTCTAGCTCCGCCGAGCTCAGCGGTTCTTCGCGGCGCAGCGGCGGGGTAGCAAAGGAAAAGACTTCGCCCTCTTGGCGGACGGTTACCAAGCCCACGCCGCATTCTTGGACGATAGTTCCCTCCGACTGCGGGCTATTGCCCAGCGCCCGCCACGCGGCAGCGCTACCCAGCGTGGGGTGGCCGGCAAAATCAAACTCTTCGTACGGGGTGAAAATGCGCACGCGGTAGTCCGCGCGGGCGTCGTGAGGTTCGAGCAAGAAGGTGGTCTCAGAAAAGTTGGTCCAGTTCGCGATTGCTTGCATCTGCTGGGCGCTAAGCCCATCGGCGCCGGCTATCACCGCTAGGGCGTTGCCGCTAAAGGCACCCGTGGCAAAAACATCAACCTCAAAGAACTCGTGCTGCATGCCCGCCAGTCTAGTCAGCCCCAGGGATGAGGACTATAGCCTAAAGCCTGCGCTAGCCTATAAGGTCATGAAGAAGCTATGGCCCGATGCACTTCGCGCGTGGGTAGGCCCACCGTGGAGAATTCTCATTCCGCTGTTTTTCTGGACTTCTTCGGTGCGGGTGGCAGAAGGTGTTATTGATGGATCCTCGCCTTTCCAAATGTTGGTCCTCGTGCTTTATGCAGTCGGTATTCCACTAGCATTATGGCTGCACCCCAAGCTCAAGGAGTACGCCATTGGCTTCATCGCAGTAATACTAACGGTGTGTATCTTTACCCCGCTGGCTGCCATGGGTAACGCTCACTTCTTCCCAGTTGCATACTGCGTATTTCTTATAGGTGCACATTCACCCAAGCGCTTACAACGGTTCTGGATAGGGTGGATTGCCTTAGGCACCTTGGCGGCCACTGCAGCGGACCTTTATGGGCGGAGACTCATGGATGGCATCGACTTTGGTCTGGAAGATGCCAACAGCATCGGCCCTCTGCCTGCTTTCGGCTTCGTCGTTATCATCGCGTGGCCGGTCATGGGATTTTTCTTCTTGCTGGGCACCAATGACCGCAAAAAGCGCGACGACCAGCAGCTGCTGATTGAACGTGCGGAGATGGCCGGCGCGGTAGAGCGCAACCGCATTGCCCGCGAGATGCATGACATCGTGGCGCATAATTTAGCGGGCGTTATTGCCCTTGCCGACGGCGCCCGGTTCGCCGCCGCCAAAAATCCCGCAGCGGCCACAGAAGCCTTGGAGACCATCGCCTCTACCTCCCGCGATTCCCTCAAACAGATGCGCGGTTTGCTCTCCGTGCTGCGAGATGGTGATTCCCGCGCCGATACCAAGGCGCCCGGCGCGAGCGATATTGCCGGTCTCATCTCGGAAGCGCGCCGGACCGGTTTCGATATCACCGTGCACGGGCTGGAGGACCTGCCGACCGAAAGCGACGAACTCTACCAATTCACCGTCTACCGCGTGGTGCAAGAACTTTTGACCAATATGATCAAGCATTCGCGTGATAAAAGGGGAGTACTGCGTTTCCGCTCTACTGGAAACGGCCTAGTATTGAGTGCCGAAAATCCGGCCGCACGCATGCCGGATAATCACAAGCCCGGCTACGGACTTATTGGAATGAGCGAGCGTGTCAAGGCCTATGGCGGCAGCGTTGCTACCCGCACCGAGGATGGACACTTCTTTATTACCGTGGAGGTACCCAATGACTAACCCTGAGCAGCCAACAGGTGCGCCCGCTGGCCCCATCCGTATCGGCCTAGTCGATGATCAGCCCCTCGTGCGCGCCGGGTTCGCCATGCTCCTTGGCTCCCAAGAGGATTTGGACGTTGCCTGGCAGGCCTCCGATGGCGATGAAGTCCTCGACCTCGCCCGCGCGCAACCTGCCGATATTGTGCTTATGGATGTCCAGATGGCCCGCGTCAATGGCATCGCCGCCACAGAAAGGCTGCTGCCGGAATTCCCGGACACCCAGGTCATTATGTTAACCACCTTCGATGACCAGAATTTTGTCCACGGAGCAATTTCCGCTGGGGCCTCTGGATTCCTGCTCAAAGACGTCGAACCGGAGGAACTCCTCGCCGCTATTCGTACCGTACATTCCGGCGAGGCCGTCCTTTCACCGCGCATTACCGCCCAGGTGCTGCAGCAACTGCGCAGCGAACAGTCTGCAGCACAGCCCGATTTACATGCCACCCCTGTTGCGGCAGCAGCTACCGCCCCTCCGGCCGAAGATCTCACGCCACGCGAGCTGGACGTCCTCAAGCTGATGGCACTGGGGTATTCGAATACCGAAATCGCGGAGTGCGAGTTCGTGTCCATGGCCACGGTCAAGACCCACGTGCGCCATATTCTTACTAAGACCAGCTCGCGCGACCGTGTGCATGCCGTGCTGTATGCCCTAACTCATGGCGTGGTCTCGGTGGAGGAGCTGCTGTCTCATCCCTAGGTATGACCCGCTAAATCACTCCCGAGGATGGTTACTTCGTGCTGGTCAGGCGGCACGATGGAAACCATGCTCAAAGTTTCACACCTTTCCAAGAATTTCCGTTCCTTTAAAGCAGTAGATGACCTCTCCTTTGAGGTCCCAGACGGTCAAGTCACCGGCTTCCTCGGACCGAATGGTTCTGGCAAATCCACCACCATGCGCATGTGCGTGGGGTTGGAGAATCCGACTTCCGGCACCGCGACTTTTGATGGCACGCCCTTCCGCGGGCTGTCCAATCCCGCTACCACGGTGGGCACCTTGTTGGACGCCACCTGGTTCCACCCAGGCCGCAGCGCCCGTGCTCACCTGGGCTACATGGCCGCGTTGCAGGGCGTGTCCATGAACCACGTGGATGACACCCTGGACCGCGTCGGCCTGACCCAGGTAGCCACCAAGCGCGTGGGCGGCTATTCGCTAGGCATGAAGCAGCGCCTGGGCCTTGCTTGTGCGCTCATCGGCGAGCCGAAGCACTTGCTTCTTGACGAACCCGTCAACGGCCTCGACCCCGAAGGCGTGCACTGGATGCGTGCCCGCATCCGCGAATTCGCCGAGGCCGGCTGCTCCGTGTTGGTTTCCTCCCACCTTCTTTCGGAGATGCAGCTCACCGCAGACCGCCTCGTGGTCATCGGCAAGGGCAAGTTGCTGGGCGAGGGCACCGTGGAGGAGTTTGTCAATGGCACGGGAGGCGCAAGCCTCGAAGTGATTGTGGACCAGCCCGATGCACTCCTGCGGCTGTTGCACGGCACCGATGCGGAGACCTCCTTTGACGGTGAGGTCCTGCGCGTGCGCGGCCTCGAAGGCTCCGACATCGGCCGCATCTGTCTGGATAACCGCATTCTCATCTCCAGCTTGGAACGCAAGCAGCCCTCCCTGGAAGAGGCCTACCTCGGCGCGACAGCCGACCACGTGGCCTACCGCTCTGCATAGTTTTTCACCTGCACAACACGCTCCATCTGCAAAGGATAGATTCACATGAACGCTCTGATTTCTGAATCCCGGAAACTATTTTCGCTCCGCTCTACTTGGATATACCTCGCCGTAGTTTCAGCTGGCATGGCTGCCGGCGCTGTCTTGTTGGCTTGGGCGAATGACTTCAATGGTACGGTCGACGGCAAGTTCGAGGCTGTCGATGTGTCTATTTCCGGTTCACTCGCCATTGTCGTGATGGTGTTTGCTGCCGCCATGATGGTAGGCGGCGACCAAAGTAAAGGAACAGTTTCATGGTCATACCTCTCATCAAATCGCCGCGTAGGTATAGTGCTGAGCCAATTTTTCATCATCACCTTTTCGCTACTGCTCGCGGCCACACTGGGCATGGTGGTAGCCACGCTGTTGATTACTGCCTTCGGAGGTGATTTCAATTTTGACAGCTTTATGCATTGGCCGGATAACAATGGGTTCATCCTTGCCTACGTTGAGTGGACTGTCTTTATCCTGTTAGCTACCAGCTTGGCCTACCTTTTGCGCAGTGGTGCATTCGCAGCGATGATTCTCGTGGCAGAGTATTTCGTCATTGAAACCGCCCTCGATGCCGTTAGCGCTCCTTGGGCTAAGGCTATCCTCCGCGTGCTACCTGATGCCAACGCTTGGGGGCTAGTAATGGGCGCCAACCGCAGTGGTGATGAGCAATCTCGAGCTGTCGCCGCTGTCGTTCTAATCGTGATGATCGTGCTCACCGTTGGTGGGTCCTGTGCGGTGGCGCGTCGTCGCTCTGTTGCGAAATAGGTACTAGACGTTACTACCCTAGTGGGCATGAGTGATGCACTTTTTGCCCGCATTGAGCCCATCCAAACCATGCGGGATGGCACGGTCAAACAGGTCAACCCGTTCTCGGGAACCGAGGTATGGACCGTGCCAGGCCGCGGCAACCGCCCGCTGTCTGTACCAGTAGCTAACCCGCAGCCACTGCAAGAGGAAGACTTTAGCCATCGCTGCGCCTTTTGCTCTGGGCGCTTGACCGATACCCCGCCGGAAAAGGCACGCATTCTGCCTTCCGGCGGGATTGTGCGTGGATTGCCCTTGCAGGAATACGATCACACAGTGCCGGCCTTTCGGCGCATCCCCAATCTGTTTGAAATCGTCTCTTATGACTATTGGCATGCCAATTACGGCTTTGAGATGGATGCCGAAACCCGCCAGCGCATGGAGAACTACCTTAGCGATCCGGTCGGCCGGGAACATGTGCTCAAGATAGTGCGCACGAAGCGCAAAGCAGCGCACTTGCCTGAGACAAGCGAAGAAGAACTGGTGGACCAGGCTGCTGGATTCTTCGCCGGCGGTCACGACGTCATCGTGGCTGGCCGCCATTTTGAGCGCGGCGCACAGGATGATTCGCAGTTGGCATCTTCGGGCACGCTAAGCGCTGAAGAACACCTGCTCTTTATGCAGCTGACTATCGACGCCATGCGGGATCTCTACGAGCGCAACCGCTACGCCCCGTACGTGGTGGCATTCCAAAACTGGTTGCAGCCAGCCGGTGCTTCCTTCGAGCACCTGCACAAGCAGCTCGTTGCTATTGATGATCGCGGTATGGCTTCTCACCGAGAGGTCCAGATGCTGCGCAGCAATATGAACATGTACAACGAGTGGGCGGTGGATTATGCCGCTAGCCGCAATCTCGTCATCGCGGAAAACGACCGTGCTGTCCTCTTCGCCGGCTTCGGACACCGTTATCCCACATTGGAGGTGTACTCCAAGTCCGCAACCTGCGAGCCGTGGCTGCAGTCGGAAGAAGAAATTCGTGCCATGAGCGATCTAGTCCACGCTGCCCACGCCGCAGTAGGCCGCGAGGTGCCCTGCAATGAGGAATGGCACCACAAGCCCGCAGACGTCGATGTTGCCCAACCATGGCGCATTCTTATCAAGTTACGTATTTCTACGCTCGCTGGATTCGAAGGCGGTACCAAGATCTACCTCAACACCATTTCGCCCTGGGACCTGCGCGATAGGGTAGTAGGCCAGCTTTACCCCCTGCGCGAATCCGGACATGTTTCCGGCTCAATACGCGTGGCGACGGAGTGCTCGGTGCAACGCAATAGCCTGCTATATAACCCGCAGTTGCGCTAAACAGACCGCGCTGGGCAAACGGTGGTCGGCTCAGCGCCTGACCAGGAGCGTGAGCTCGCACGAACCCGGCCGCGGTTCTTCAACGGTCATACCTGCGGCGCGCGCGATAGCAGCAACGTCGGCGGCGCTATAGGCATCGGCAGGAGAGAGCGCTAGCTCGCGGGCGAGGAGGCCCTTGTAGTGCTTATTAAAGTGGCTGACTACCTTGCGCGAGCCATCTTCTTGCACGCTTTCTACCCGCACCGTTACCGCGTCTTTCACCCGGCCCAATTGTTGGTACGTACCCGAGCGCAGATCAACAATAAGCTCGTCTACCCCCTCGAGAGCCTGCGTAATCTGCTTGCCCCAGTGCGATTTCATGGTGCGGCCGCTAAGTTTTGTCCCGCCCGAAAGCCGGTAATGAG
Source organism: Corynebacterium sp. LaCa54 (assembly GCF_046717495.1). NCBI lineage: Bacteria > Bacillati > Actinomycetota > Actinomycetes > Mycobacteriales > Corynebacteriaceae > Corynebacterium > Corynebacterium sp. LaCa54. The sequence continues at coordinate 1,484,235 of NZ_CP177115.1, read as the reverse complement.
GGATGGGATCGCTGGCGCGGAGGATGCCAAAAAGGGCGTCGCCAATGGCAAGGCGATCCCATGTGGGGAGGGTGGGAGCGTCTAGGGCATCAAAAAGCACGCCAGTATAACGCAACACGGCCGGCATGGTGGGGGTGGTAAAAAGCCCCTGGTTGGACTCGGCTTCACCGCGCAGCTTTTCTGAGAGTTTCAGCACCTTCATTGCCTCATCTACCGAAAGAGACTGCAGCTCAGCTGCAATTTCGCGCCGGGTTTCGTTTAGTCCCGGAAAGGAAAGCTGCGCGAAATCAAGCGCGTGGCCTGTGCCGCCGTGGTCCTTAGTTTCTGAAGGAGGGAGGATAATGAGCATATATACAGGGTAGCGAGGTATATTTTTGTGCATGATTACCCGCCTTTCTGAACTATTTCTCCGTACCCTTCGTGAGGACCCGGCTGATGCTGAGGTCCCCAGCCATAAGCTGCTCGTGCGCGCCGGCTATGTCCGCCGCGTTGCGCCGGGCGTTTATACCTGGCTGCCGTTGGGCCTGCGCACGCTGCGCAAGATTGAAGACGTAGTCCGTCAGGAAATGGATGCTATTGGCGGTCAGGAAATGCTTTTTCCTGCTTTGTTGCCGCGCGAGCCTTATGAAAAGACCAACCGTTGGGTTGAATACGGCGATAATCTCTTCCGCCTGAAGGACCGCAAGAACGCAGACATGCTACTCGGCCCTACCCACGAGGAGATGTTTGCCAGCGCAGTAAAGGACATGTACTCCTCTTATAAGGATTTTCCGGTTACGCTGTATCAGATTCAGACCAAGTATCGCGATGAGGAACGCCCCCGCGCCGGTGTGCTGCGCGGCCGCGAGTTCACCATGAAGGACTCATACTCCTTCGACATGACCGATGAAGGATTGGATGAGTCCTATGGCCGCCACCGGAAGGCGTATCAAAATATTTTCAACCGTCTAGAGATTGATTACGCCATTTGTAAGGCCACCTCTGGCGCGATGGGTGGTTCTGCCTCGGAGGAGTTCCTCGCCGTCTCTGAAGTCGGTGAAGATACCTTCGTGCGCTCTACTGAAGGCGATTATGCTGCCAACGTGGAAGCCGTAGTTACCCCAGCACCTGCGGAGAAGGACATCGAGGGCCAGCCAGAGGCGCAGGAATACGACACCCCGAATGCAGAGAGCATTGATTCACTCGTTTCCTGGGCAAAGCAAGCAGGCATTACTATCGACGGCCGCGAGGCAACGGCCGCAGATACCCTCAAATGCATGATGGTAAAGCTCTTCCACCCAGCTGCTGAGAGCGAAAAGCGCGAGTCCGAGTTGGCCGCCGTGCTCATCCCGGGCGATCGTGAACTGGATGAAAAGCGCCTCGAGGCTGCACTCGAGCCGGTGGAGTTTGAATTGGCCGGGGACAAGGACTTTGCTGACAATGACTTCCTAGTCAAGGGCTATGTTGGACCGCGCGTATTGAACGCCAATGACATTAAAATCTTGGCCGATCCACGCGTGGTCAAGGGCACAGCGTGGATTACCGGCGCTGACGCAAGCGAGCGCCACGTGGTTGGTTGCGTGGCTGGCCGCGATTTCACCGTGGATGAGTTCATTGAGGCCGCAGAGGTCAAGGAAGGCGATCTTGCCCCGGATAACCAGGGCACGTTGACCTTGGAGCGCGGCATCGAGCTGGGCCACATCTTCCAGCTGGGCCGCAAATACACCGAGGCCTTCGACGTCCAGATTTTGGATGAAAACGGCAAGCGTGCGGTTCCCACCATGGGGTCTTATGGCATCGGCATCACTCGTATGCTGGCTGTGCTAGCCGAGCAGCGCCATGATGACAAGGGCCTTAACTGGCCGGTAGCTGTCGCGCCGTACCAGGTCCATGTGGCAGTGGCTAATAAGGACGCCGCAGCCATGGAGGCCGGCGACACATTGGTGGAAGAGCTGTCCGCCAAGGGGATCGAGGTGCTTTTTGATGACCGCCCGAAGGTCTCCCCAGGCGTGAAGTTCAAGGATGCAGAGCTGCTAGGCATGCCATTTGTGGCAGTCTTGGGCCGTGCCTTCAAGGAAGGCAAGATAGAGCTGCGCATCCGCGGCGGAGAGACCCTAGAGGTCCCGGCGGAGGAAATCGTGGACAAGATTCTTGAGCTGGTTCGCGGTTAGAAAAGCGCGCAATGATTCGCGTCGGGGTACCGTGGAAGGCATGAATTTCCAAAAGAATGGACTTTCCACGGTGCTTTCCGCCATGGGCGTATTGCACTTTGTGAAGGCGCAAACTTTCGAATCCATCGTTCCGCCGCAGCTGCCCGGCCCCGCACGGTTTTATAACTTTGCTTCTGGTCTCTGGGAGATAGTCACTGGCGCGTTGCTGCGGCGCCGCGCTACCCGTGGGTTCGGCGGTGCTTCTGCGCTTGCGCTCTTTGCCGCTGTATGGCCAGCCAATATGTACCACGCCTGGATTGAGCGCAAGGCAGGATGGCCGAAAAAGATCTACCACATCATCCGTCAGCCGCTGCAGGTGCTGCTTATGATGTATGCCTGGAATATCGCCAAGCACGAGGCTTAAAAGGAATTGGCATTGCTGTGCGCTAGCCAGGAAGACGCAGCAGAAAAGCCGGCCCCGTCCTCAACCCCGCGGAAACGCCGCAGGGTGGGGAGGAGGGGCCGGTTTTCGCTTTCGTGCCGGAGCCTAGGACTTAGCCGGCAACTGGGCCGCTGCAGTTAGGCCATGCGCCAGCGCCCTGGGTGGCCAGAACGTTTTCGGCCACGGCAATCTGCTGCTCTCGCGTTGCCTGGTCAGCGGTTGCAGCGTACTGGGTGCCGCCATTGGCAGCCCAGGTTTGCGCGTTGAACTGCAGGCCACCCTGGTAACCGTTTCCGGTATTGATATGCCAGTCACCGCCGGACTCGCAGGCGGCAACCTGATCCCAAGCGCTAGCCGGTGCGGCAGTAGCGGCAGGGGCGGCAAGGCCAGCAAGGCCCAGTGCGGCGGCGGATACAGTCAAAATGGTCTTCTTAGAACGCATTGAGAGGAAACTCCTTCTCTTTGTGTCTTTTAGGCTCGCGGTATCTCCTGCAAGCTCATGGTGCACCAACCTACGCACGCTTGTAGAGCAGAAGCAATGCATAGCGTCGTAGAGCTCGCTATATTTTCACTGTCCGGCGTTCAGGGGATTGACAGGCAGGCGTCGCGTTCTAGCGCATGCCGTGGGATTCGGCCGCGATGCCGATGAGCCAGGTGATCCAGTCTTGATCTGGTGATTCTTCTTGCGCCGCCTGCGCAGCGGCGGCGGACCATTTCCGGCCGTCCTGTTCGGCGAGGCCGCCTAAAAAGTCCAGCGCAGATGCGGAATCATGGGGAAGTTCTTGGTCGCCGGAAGAATAAGCCGGCTCGGGTTGCGGCACGGTGCCATACCGGCCTAAGGCCTCCTGCAGGGCATCGATGCGGCGGTGGTGGACTTCTAAGCGGTGGTCCACGTTGTCCTCGTGCTCTGCGCCGACGTAGGCTCGCGCGAAATCCAGCGCATAAACCTGTTCATACTCCCAGGCAAGGAGATCGGCAGCACTTTTTTGCTCTGGTTGGGAAAGCTCTGGGATAGCGGGAGCATCGCCTGGCAGCCAAGCATTGAGTGCGATGGCTTGCTCGGTCACTAGGATGCGCGATTCAACGGTGACTTCATCGGCTGCCGCTGTCGTAGCAGAGGCGGCATTTTCCATGACTTCGGAAGAATCCGCGGCGCGGTTAGCTTTAGTGGGGCGCTCTACCTCACACGAGCGTGGGGGATTGCCGGCATCGTCGGTACCGCAGAGGCGCGTAATTTCGGCATAGAGGGCATCGGCCTGGGAACTGCGGATCCCCGCGGCGTGATCGTCGACGCCGTTTAAAGTAAGGGCGTCGGTTGCGGCGGCGTCGGCAAGCGCGAGCAGCCTATTTTCCGGCCGGGGGCCGAAATAGTCGACGACGGAATCAACTGCCTGGCACCCGGTTAAGGCGGGCAGGGTGGCGGTTGTGGCTACGAGGATCAAAGCTATACGTCGGCGGTTCACGCAAAAGACTGTACCCGGTAGCACGTAGGCTAGTGGGCATGGCTTTCCCAGATGCACAACAATTGACCGAACTCTTGCAGCCAAAGCTAGCTGAGCGGGGATTGGATGTAGAAGACATTAAGACCACCAAGGCGGGGAAGAAATCCCAGGTGGTTATCCGTATTGATGGTGATAAGCGCCCTAGCTCGGACGTGCTGGAGGAAGTATCTAATGAGATTTCTGCTTTCTTTGACGCCAAGGAAGAAGCAGGGGAGCTCAATTTTGGTGCCGGCTACACCCTGGAGGTTTCCACCCCTGGAGTGGATTTGCCGTTGACCGCTCCACGCCACTGGCGCCGCAATCGGGGGCGCAAGGTTTCCTTCGACCTTGGCGATGGCAAGTCTCAGACAGCTCGCATTGGCGCGCTTAACGACGCCGCCGATGCCGTAATCCTCATCACGGCAAATAAAAAGGACGTGCAGACGCGCGCAGAGCGATTGGAAAACATTGCCCGGGCAGTGGTAGAAATTGAATTTGCGCAGCCGTCCGAACAGGAAATAGCGGCGGTGCACAAGACGTTTGAAGAAGCCGAGAATTAACCGGCAACCGAGAGGAATGACAAGTGAATATTGATCTGCAGGCACTTCGCACCATCGAATCCGAACGCAACGTCCCGGTAAAGGACTTGCTGGAAGCGATTGCGGGTGCCTTGTTGTATTCCTACCTGGATTACCGCGAGTCTAATGCTGGCGGCAAGGTGGAAGGCGCCAAGTCCCGCGTCGATATCGATACCACCACTGGTGCAGTCAGCGTCATCGTCTCGGAGCGCGACCCGGAAACTGGGGAAGTAACCACCGAATACGATGACACCCCAGAGAACTTTGGCCGCGTAGGCGCACAGGCCGTGCGCGAGGCCATCTTGCGCAAGCTGCGCGAGGCGGAGGCAGAGCGCACCTATGATTCCTACTCGGGGCTTACCGGCCGCGTGGTCAGTGGCATCGTCCAGCGCGATGCCCGCGCTAATGCCCGCGGCATCGTCGTGGTCCAGTTGGGCTCTGAGCTGGAATCCCAGGACGGCATTCTACTGCCTGCCGAGCAGATTCCCGGTGAAAAGCTGGAGCACGGTGACCGCATTAAGGCCTACGTTGTCGGCGTGAATCGCAATGGTGCCCAGGTGCAGATCAACCTCTCGCGTACCCACCCTGAATTGGTGCGTGGCCTTTTCGAGCTGGAAGTTCCAGAGGTTGCCGATGAAACCGTAGAAATGATTGCCATCGCCCGCGAGGCGGGTCACCGCTCCAAGGTAGCGGTTGTGGGCCACGCGAAGGGTCTGAACGCGAAGGGCGCTTGCATCGGGCCCCGCGGCCAGCGCGTCAACAACATCATGCGTCAGCTCGGCGGTGAGAAGATTGACATCATTGACTTCAGTGAGGACCCCACGGTCTATGTAGGCAATGCGCTAGCCCCCTCAAAGGTGGTAAAGGTCACCGTCGTGGACAACGAGGCGCAGGTCGCCCGTGTGGTAGTGCCGGATTACCAGCTCTCCCTGGCCATTGGTAAAGAGGGGCAAAATGCCCGACTAGCTGCTCGTTTGACCGGTTGGAAGATTGATATTCACTCGGACGCTGACGCTAATTAAGGATCTGCGCGGTTGTAGCGTAGTCTAGTAAATGGCCCAGTTGCAGAATGGGGCATAGTGGCGACGCGAAAAGTAAGGAGTTGAATGTCTGAGAGGCTAAGACTCCGGACCTGCATCGCTACTCGCCGCCGCCTGCCAGATACGGACTTGCTACGAGTGGTTATCGACCGAGATGATCCGCATGGCCGCCGTCTGGTAGCAGATCCCCACCGCCGGCTTCCCGGTCGTGGGGCGTGGATTAGCCCCACCCTTTCTGCACTCGAGCTGGCGGAGCGCAAACGTGCTTTCAAGCGCGCGCTTCGCACGTCCGCACCCGTGGACACAGGTCAGGTACGTCAATACTTGGAAGCGCAGCGCGGACAAGTAGCTAAGGCGGAAGACACCGCGTTAGATTCGTACAAACCAGAGTTACAAAGGAAGACCGAACACTGATGAGCGCACAACGATGAAGCATCAGCGATGAACGTCCAACAAACCTAACTAGGGGTCAGGCCAGTTTCCGTGGCCTTGGCTCCTAGTCGATACCAAGAGGAGACAAGTGCCCGGAAAGCTACGTGTTCACGAGCTAGCAAAGCAGCTCGGAGTAACCAGCAAGGAACTGCTCGCCACCCTGAAAGAACAGGGTGAGTTTGTAAAGACTGCTTCTTCCACCATCGAACCGCCGGTGGTTAAGAAGATGCGAGCTCATTATGAAGCACAGTCCGGTGGCGATGAGTCCGCCGAGAAGAAGCAAGACAAAAAGCCTGCCAAGGGTGCTGCTAAGAGCACTGCCAAGGCAAATGCTCCTAAGCCAGGGGCGCAGTCCGCTGCGGCCAAGCCCGGGGCAAAGGCTGCCGCACCGAAGCCGGGCGCACAGGCTCCGAAGCCGGGGGCCAAGCCTGCCGCACCAAAGCCAGGTCAGGGCGCTCCTAAGCCCGGCGCACAGTCGGCTGCACCGAAGCCCGGGGCAAAGGCTGCCGCACCGAAGCCGGGCGCACAGGCTCCGAAGCCGGGGGCCAAGCCTGCCGCACCAAAGCCAGGCCAGGGCGCACCTAAGCCCGGCCAGGCTGGTGGCAAGAAGTCGGGCGAGCGCCCGACCCCAGGCAATTCCATGCCTCGCCCGATGCCGAAGCCAGGCGGTACCCGCCGCGTAGCCAATAACCCGTTCTCCACGGGCGGCGGCGATAACCGGCCGGGCCCACGTCCAGGCGGCTCTAAGGGCCCGCGTGGCGGTAACAAGCCTGATAACCGCGGCAAGCGCGGCGGCCAAAACGAGGGCGGAAATAACCGCCAGGGCGGCAATAGCCAGGGTGGCGGCGGTCGTCGTCCATCCCCAGCGATGATGCCTTCCCATCCTAACCCTGCATCGATGCCGTCTAAGGCACCGAGCGGTGGTGGACGCGGTGGCCGTGGCCGTGGTGGTCACGGAGGACCAGGCGGCGGTAGGCCAGGTGGCGGCCGTCCAGGCGGTTTCCGTGGCGGCGGACGCGGCGGACGTCGCGGTGGCACCGCAGGTGCATTCGGCCGTCCAGGTGGCGCTCCACGCAAGGGCAAGAAGTCTAAGCGTCAGAAGCGCCATGAGTACGAAGAGCAGCAGAAGCATGTCGTAGGCGGCGTGCGCTTGCCAGATGGCAAGGGCAAGACCGTCCGCCTGCGTCGTGGCGCTTCCCTTTCGGACTTCGCTGAGAAGATCGGTGCGGATCCAGCAGCACTGGTGCAGGCGCTGTTTAACCTTGGCGAAATGGTGACGGCGACCGCTTCGGTATCGGAAGATACGCTGCAGCTGCTCGGCTCTGAGATTAACTACAACGTCGAGGTCGTCTCCCCTGAGGATGAGGACCGCGAGCTCCTCGAGTCCTTCGACCTGCAGTTCGGTGAGGACGAAGGCGGCGAGGAAGCGCTGGAGAATCGTCCTCCAGTCGTCTCCGTCATGGGTCACGTTGACCACGGTAAGACCCGCCTGTTGGACGCCATCCGCAAGACCAACGAGGGCGCCCGCGAGGAAGGCGGCATCACCCAGGGCATTGGTGCATACCAGACCACGGTAGACGTGGACGGCGAACGCACCATTACCTTCCTGGATACCCCGGGTCACGAGGCCTTTACCGCCATGCGTGCCCGTGGTGCTAAGTCCACCGACTTGGCTATCCTCGTGGTTGCTGCCGATGACGGCGTCATGCCACAGACCGTGGAGGCCATCAACCACGCCAAGGCTGCGGATATTCCGGTAGTCGTGGCAGTCAACAAGGTGGATAAGCCGGAAGCGCAGCCGGACAAGATCCGTGGCCAGCTCACCGAATACGGCTTGGTTCCGGAGGAATACGGTGGCGACACCATGTTCGTGGACATCTCCGCAAAGCAGGGTAAGAACATCGATCAGCTGCTCGAGTCCGTCATCCTGACCGCAGATGCAGCCTTGGAGCTGACCGCTAACCCAGATATGGACGCACAGGGTGTGGCAATTGAGGCACACCTCGACCGCGGCCGTGGTCCGGTTGCTACCGTCATTGTCCAGCGCGGTACCTTGCACGTGGGCGATTCCATCGTCGTGGGCGATGCACACGGCCGCGTGCGCCGCATGCTCGATGAATTCGGCGGCGACGTCGAAGAGGCCGGTCCATCCCGCCCAGTTCAGGTCCAAGGCCTGTCTGGTGTGCCTGGCGCTGGCGATAACCTGCTCGTGGTGGAAGACGACCGCGTTGCCCGCCAGATTGCCAACCAGCGTGACGCCCGCAAGCGCTCTGCCCTGCAGGCCAAGCAGCGCAAGCGCGTCTCCTTGGAGGATCTGGACAAGGTATTGCAGGAGACTTCGACCCTCAACCTCATCCTCAAGGGCGACAATGCCGGTTCCGTCGAGGCACTGGAAGACGCCCTGCTGGATATCAAGACCGAGGACGAAGTCGAGCTCAACATCATCGACCGTGGTGTGGGCGCTGTGACCGAGACCAACGTCTCCCTGGCAGCGGCTTCTGACGCCGTTATCATTGCCTTCAACACTCGTGCGGAAGGCAAGGCGACGGAGATGGCCACCCAAGAGGGCGTGGATATTCGTTACTACACGATCATCTACAAGGCCATCGAAGAGGTCGAGGCTGCGCTTAAGGGCATGCTCAAGCCAATTTACGAGGAACGCGACACCGGTGCAGCCGAAATCCGTGCCCTGTTCAAGTCCTCCGCAGTGGGTACCATCGCCGGCTGCATGGTCACCGAGGGTAAGGTTGTCCGCAACGGCAAGGTACGCTTGCTGCGCGATAACAACGTCATCACTGCCGACGCCAAGATTGAGTCCCTGCGTCACGAGAAGGACGACGCAACCGAGATCAAGGCTGGCTATGAGTGCGGTATGGTGCTCTCTTACCCGGATATCCAGGTAGGCGACATCATCCAGGCCTACGAAGAGGTCGAGGTTCCGCGCGACTAGATGACGCCGCCGCAAGGCCCACTTCTACACTCACCGTCTCTCCACTGAATGTGCTTCCAGCACACAGGTAGGGAGGATTGGGGAGAGTGGAAGTGGGCCTTTTGCTTTAGCAGCTTGTTTATAGCGATGATTTTGCACAGCCCACTTCGCACCTGTGCAAGCGGTACGGGTTTTCATTGTCCGGTATTGCGCACTAAACTGGTAGTTTCTTATACCGGTTGGCGGTAATTTTAAAGATGGATTCTTTTTGAGCTGGGAGGTTCACATGGTTGATCACGCACGCGCAGCGCGTATGGCCAAGCGCATTCAGGAAATCGTGGCAAGCGCCATCGAACGCCAGATTAAGGATCGCCGCCTTGAGCTGGTGACCATCACGGATACTCGAGTCACAGGCGACCTGCACGATGCCACCGTTTTTTATACCGTGCGCGGAAAAGACATTGACTCCGAGCCGGATTTCCAGCAAGCAGAAGAAGCTCTCAAGCGCGCTAAGGGGCAGCTGCGCAAGATTGTAGGAGAACAACTCTCCGTGCGCTTTACCCCGACGCTGACCTTCGAGGTCGATACCGTCCCAGAAGCTTCAGCTCATATGGAAGAACTATTAGCACGTGCCCGTGCCCGCGACGAGGAGTTGGCGAAGCTGAAGGAAAACGCCCAGCCTGCAGGGGACGCAAACCCATATAAGACCTCCGATGAAGACGAGGCTTAAGTGACTAAAAAGCAATACCAGCCGGCAGTTGCTGCCCTGCAGGATGCCCACAGCATCTGCATTGTCACGCATCTGCGGCCGGACGCCGATGCCATCGGTTCTGCTGCGGCGTTGCTGCTCGCGTTGCGGCAACAGGGCAAAGACGTGTGCGCCGTCGTGGGCCAAGATCGGGAAATCTCCCGAAACTTATACACCATTCCCGGTGCCGAGGACGTCACCGTCAGCCGCGAACTGCCCGACGGCTACGACCTTTATGTCACCGTTGATTGTGGTTCCTTGGACCGGACGGGATTTTTTGCAGACCACATTGAGCAGCTAGCCCAGCAAGGCCGGGTTCTGTGCATTGACCACCATTCTTCTAATCCAGGATTCGGTGCCATCAATGTGGTGGATACCGAATGTGAATCCACCACCGTGGTCTTGCTGAGCATCCTGGATTCTCTAGAAATTCAAGTTGACCGCCATATCGCGCACTGCCTTTATGCTGGTTTGATGACTGATACCGGCAGCTTCCGCTGGGGTAGGCCGGCAATGCACGATATTGCCACCCGTCTTATGCATTATGATCTCGATACCAAGCAGATCGCCGCTGACCTCTTGGATTCCATCACACCGGACGATCTACAGATGATTGGTAGGGTACTGGCTGGTCTGCGTATTGAGCAAGTAGGGGAGCACACCCTAGGCATCCTTGTCGCGCGAAGGGATGATATCCACGGCCACTCAGATTCGGCCGTGGAGTCACTGGTGGAATTCGTCCGTGCGCTAGAAGGAACCACCATGGGCGTGGTGTTTAAAGAACAGGCTCCGGAGGTATGGGCGGTATCCTTGCGTTCCTCTCGGATTGATTGCTCCTCCGTTGCGCTTAACTTTGGCGGCGGCGGGCATGTTCCAGCCGCAGGGTATACCGCTCACGGAGCTCCAGAAGAAATCATTAAGGAATTGGTGGCCGCTATTCAATGAGTACAGGGCAGACGGATGGATTGAACACCCAGGATCGCTCCACCGCCGGCACAGTAACCGCACGCGAGGTCTTTGGCCTCGCGTTTCCTGCGCTTGGCGTGCTAGCGGCGATGCCACTCTATCTTCTGTTGGATACCGCGGTGGTCGGCCGCCTTGGCGCGCAAGAGCTAGCTTCTCTGGCCGCAGCGACCACGATTCACTCCGTGGTGACTACGCAGTTGACATTTTTGTCCTACGGCACGACCGCTCGCTCTGCTCGCCTCTTTGGCTCCGGAAAACGCGAGGCTGCGGTTGCTGAGGGCGTACAAGCTACCTATGTGGCCTTGGGAGTAGGCGGGCTTCTCGCGGTTATCATGTGGATTTTCGGCGGCGTATTTGCTCGTGCTTTAACTGGTGACCCCGCTACGGCTGCTGGAACGGCGTTGTGGCTGCGCATCGCGGCACTTGCCATTCCCGTTACATTGGTGGAAATGGCTGGCAACGGGTGGATGCGCGGAGTCCAAGATACAAAGAAACCGCTGTATTTCACCTTGGCCGGCATGATTCCCGGTGCGATTGCAGTGCCCATCTTTGTCCATTTCTGGGGGCTGGCCGGCTCCGCTATAGCCACGGTACTGGGCATGAGCATTATTGCTGCGCTATTTGTCCGCGAATTACACCAGGAACATACCGGCTCCTGGCACATTCAATGGCATGTGATACGCGAGCAGTTGATTTTGGGTCGCGATCTCATTTTGCGCTCGGCTAGCTTCCAGGTGGCTTTCCTCACCGCCACGGCCGTGGTTTCCCGGGTGGGTACCGCTTCTCTGGCCGGTCACCAGATCATGATGCAGTTGTGGAACTTTATGTCCCTCATCTTGGATTCTTTGGCCATTGCCGCGCAATCTTTGACGGGAGCGGCCTTAGGCGCTGGCTCTGCTAAGCATGCACGCGGTGTAGGCAGCAAGGTCGTGTTGTATTCTACGATTTTTTCGGGACTGCTGGCCGCCGTTTTCGCTGCCGGCGCGGGAATTATTCCGCGCATTTTCACCTCCGCCCCGGAGGTACTCGATGCCATTGGCCAGCCGTGGTGGATCTTGGTAGCCATGGTCATTGGCGGCGGCGTAGTCTTCGCGCTCGATGGTGTTCTGCTGGGCGCCGGCGATGCTGCGTTCTTGCGCACTTTGACCATTTCTTCGGTCTTGGTGGGATTTTTGCCAGGCGTCATCTTGGCGCATTTTATGGGCACAGGGTTGACTGGCGTGTGGTGCGGCCTTGCTGCATTCATTGCTTTCCGTATGGTGGGCGTGGTCTTCCGGTTCCGATCCATGAAATGGGCCGTAGTACAAGAGAACTAGCTGCGCTAAAGTGGGCGTATTGATATTCGCGGGTGATGCACGTCTCCGTGCAGTGCGCAGTTGTTTGGAAGGCAGGTAGAACCTATGCCAACAGTGTGGGCGGTTTCTGACCTGCATGGTGCCGTCAATGCCAATAGTGAGCGCATTGCCCAGCTCACGCCGGCGGATCCCGCGGATTGGCTTATCGTGGCCGGAGACGTAGCAGAGCGTACCGAGCTCATCATTCGAATTCTGCGCCAGCTCAAAGACCGCTATGCCAGAGTCATCTGGGTGCCAGGCAATCATGAACTTTTCTCGCGCTCACAAGAGCAGTATCAAGGCCGAGACAAATACACGCACCTGGTAGATAGGTGTAGGGAAATCGGAGTTATCACTCCCGAAGACCCATATCCGGTATTCCACGGGACTACTATCGTGCCACTTTTTACGTTGTATGACTATAGCTTCCGTCCACATGGTCTTAGCGTGGACCAAGCTATTGCAGCGGCACGTGCAAAGCAACTGATGATGACGGATGAGTTCGCCATTGCCCCCTTTGTAGACATCCGGGCGTGGTGCTGGGATAGATTGGCCTATTCCATTAAACGCCTCTCCCGCGTGAATGGTCCTACGGTCCTGGTTAACCATTGGCCGTTGGTGCAAGAGCCGACGATGCTTTTGCGCTTTCCCGAGATTGCCTTATGGTGCGGAACGCGGCATACACGGTCGTGGCCGCGCCGCTATAATGCCGAATCCGTAATCTATGGACACTTGCACATGCCCTCCCGCATCAATGTGGACGGCGTGGACCACATAGAGACATCGTTGGGGTATCCCCGAGAGTGGCAGGGCCGCGAGACTGCCCAGGCGTGGCCCTATCCGGTACTGCGTTTCTTTGAGGAGGAGGGGACACCGTGATGTATCCAGAGCTTTTTCCTGAAAGTGCGCGCTATTGCTATGTGCGCACGGATTCGAGTTACGCGGATTTGGCGAACTTTGAAGACCTTGCGGCTGAAGAGAAGTCTCTCGTTTCTCAGGCGGTTGACGCGCGCAAGGCCGAGTTCGGCGATGCTAGGTGGTGCGCGCACCGAGCCTTGCAGGAATTGGGTGCTAACCCGGCGACGCCGATTTTGCGCGGCGAGCGGGGCATGCCGCTATGGCCAGAAGGCTTTATCGGATCGATGACGCATACTGAGGGAATGCGAGCCGCGGTGGTTGCTCCAACCTCCGCCCTAAAATCTGTGGGCTTGGACGCAGAACCCGCCGAGCCGCTGCCGGATCATGTTCTTGCCATGATTGCCCGAGCCGGGGAGATGCCGCAGCTTTTGCGGCTAAGTAAGGCGGGGATTAACTGCCCAGACCGATTGCTCTTTTGCGCCAAGGAAGCCACGTATAAATCGTGGTTTCCCATGACCTTCCGCTGGCTCGACTTTGATCAAGCTGAAATTGATCTGCGCGAGGATGGCACGCTCATTTCCTATATTTTGGCCCGGCCCACTCCGGTGCCGTTTATCACTGGGCGCTGGGTGATTCGCGATGGCTACGTCATCGTGTCCACATCGGTTCCGGCCCTAGACTTTAGCCATTAAAGGGTAGAGGGCCGTGCGACAAACACGGTCGCTAGGCGCTTGCCCTTTTCCTTGATGAGCGCGACCGCCTGACCATTGGGAGCCACGGCAGCATGCACGCCTTTAAGCCCGCGGGGTTCGAGCCATTTGCCCATAGCTAGAGCCGCCGCCTCATCCTCGGTGACGGATAGAACCGGGAAGCAGCGAGCCAAGGCTTCGTCCAAGCTCAAGGAAAGGCGCGGGGAATCGGCAAGGTCGTCGAGCGAGAGGGCGTCGGCAAGCGTAAAAGGGCCCACCTTTGTGCGGCGCAAAGCAGTAAGGTGCCCGCCTACCTGAAGCGCCTCGCCCAAATCACGGGCCAGGGAGCGGATATAGGTGCCAGAGGAGCAATCTACCGTGACATCTAAGTCGATATAGTCGCCCTCGCGGCGCTGTGCGAGAACGTCGAATGTATCCACCGTTACCGGACGCGCGGGAATGTCTACCTCGTGGCCCTCGCGTACGAGCTCATGGGCGCGGCGGCCATTAATCTTAATGGCTGATACGGCCGCGGGCTTTTGCATGATATCGCCAGTGAGCTTGGTAATTTCAGCGTCAATTGCAGGGCGGTCAACGCCTGCAGCGCTAGCGCCCCAGGAGTATTCCCCCTCGGCGTCATCGGTGGTGGTGGCGGCGCCGAGCCGGATAGTGGCGTCGTAGGACTTAGTGGAGGCAACCATGTGGGCCAAGAACTTGGTGCCCCGCTCCAGGCCAAGGACAAGCACGCCGGTGGCCATGGGATCCAAGGTGCCGGCATGGCCCACCTTTTTGGTGTGAAAATACCTGCGTAGGCGGCCGACAACATCGTGGGAGGTCATACCGGCGGGTTTGTCTACGATGACGAGTCCGGAGTTTGCGAGCGCATCAGTCATAGCCTCTAAGTCTATGCTCTACGATGGTCTGCGTGGATATTTGGTATGGAATCGATGACATCCCTGCGGAATTAGGCCCAACGTCAGTAACAATCGGCGTTTTTGACGGCCTACACCGCGGCCATCAGCAGCTTATCTCCGCCTGTGTGGAGCACGCTCGCGCCAATGGCGAGCGCCCTGTCATGGTGACCTTTGACCCGCACCCGGTGTCGGTATTCTTGCCGGAGCGTGCCCCACTGGCAGTACTCAGCTTTGAGCGCCGGCTGGAATTGGCCGAAGAGCTAGGCATTGATGCCGTGCTTGTCATCGACTTCACCAAAGACCTAGCCGGCGTGGAGCCGCGGCCCTACGTGGAAGAACTGTTGGTGGGAAAGCTCAATGCGCAGCACATAGTGGTGGGGGAGAACTTCACCTTTGGCGCTGGCGCCACCGGAACCGCCCGGGCCATGCAAGATTTTGGTGCCGAGTTTGGCTTTAGCGTAGATATCGTCCCGTTGCTGGATGATGCCGGCGTGCGGATTTGTTCTACCCATATTCGCGAGTGTCTTGCGAACGGGGACATTGAATCCGCTAATTGGGCGCTCGGCCGCCATTTCACCGTGACTGGGCCCGTGGTACGCGGCGCGGGTCGGGGAGGAAAGGAACTGGGATTTCCTACGGCCAATCAGTACTTCCCGGATACGGTGGCCATCCCGGCCGATGGTGTTTATGCAGGGTGGTTTATTGTTCACTCTGACGCTTCCATAGACGGCGACATGCGCCCTGGCGTGGCCTACGCGGCTGCTATTTCCGTGGGCACCAACCCCACTTTTGGTGACGAGGAGCGCTCCATCGAGTCCTTCGTGCTCGACCGCGATGCGGATCTGTATGGATATGAGGCCACGGTGCATTTCGTCGGTCACCTTCGCGATATGGTGAAATTTAATTCCGTGGATGAGCTGCTAGAGGCCATGGCCAATGACGTAGCCAAGGCGCGCCAGGTGCTTGCCGCCGATGCTAAGGCACAAGGCTGGACTGCCAAAGACTATTTCCTACGGGAGAAATAAATGAAGGCCATTCTCGATCTCGATACCGGCATTGATGATGCCTTGGCGCTGGCGTATGCCATAGCCCATCCAGACTTGGAGCTAATCGGTGTGACCTGTACGTACGGCAACGTGACTGTGCCCTTGGCCGTGCGCAATACACTTGCCCTCCTGGAGCTGCTGGGTAAAGGCGATATTCCGGTTTTTGCCGGCCCCAGCCCGGATGGCTTTCGGCCGAGCGAGATTTCTTCTTTTATCCATGGCCGCAACGGCGTAGGCGAGGTCCTCCTGCCGCCGGCAACCGGGCAGGTCCAGTCTCAACCCGCGGCAGAATTCCTCATCCAAGCCGTCCATGAGCATGGCGCTGATTTGGTCATTATTCCTACCGGTCCTTCCACCACGATTGCGGCCGCAATGCGCCAAGACCCCAGTTTTGCCGCGAACGCGCACCTGGTGATGATGGGCGGGGCGCTCACAGTACCTGGAAATGTCACCCCGTGGTCTGAGGCTAATATTTCCCAGGATCCGGAGGCTACCGATTACCTATTCCGCCATGCCGGCGATATCACCATGGTGGGCCTGGATGTCACTTTGCGCACGTTGTTGACTGCGGAGGAATCCGCTCGTTGGCGCGCTTCGGGTACCCGTGCCGGCCGCATCTTCGCGGATATGGTCGATTATTATATTGGTGCCTATGCCACTACGTCGCCGTATTTGGGCGGTTGCGGCCTGCACGATCCACTGGCCGTGGCGGTGGCGGCAGATGCCTCGCTTGTCGACGTCCTTTCGATAAACCTCAAGACCGATACCACCGGCCCTACCCGCGGTCGGACAATCGCAGACGAAACCCGGCTTTCGACACCGGCAACCGCGAAAGTAGCTGTGGGTGTAGATAGCGAGCGCTTTGTGCGGGAGTTTGTAGAACTACTGGAAACCCTCTTTAGCGAGCTCTAGCAAGCCAGACTTAAGGGGCAGGTGGTTTTGATTTTCTGTGTCCGAACGCTGTAAGGTGTTTCTTTGGCTTAGCGACTGCGGTTCACAGCAGTTGCGGCACGTACAAGTCCCGCGCACCGCGCAGGCTTATGCGTCACGATAATGTGGACTGAAATAAAGGAGAAATACTCATGGCTTTGACCACTGAGAAGAAGGCTGAAATCCTCAAGGAGTACGGCCTGCACGAAACCGATACCGGTTCCCCCGAGGCACAGGTTGCCCTGCTGACCTCCCGCATCAATACCTTGACCGAGCACCTGAAGTTCCACAAGCACGATCACCACTCCCGTCGTGGTCTGTTGCTGATGGTTGGTCGCCGTCGTGGCCTGCTGAAGTACCTGGCTGAGAACAATGTCGATCGCTACCGTGATCTGATCTCTCGCCTGGGCCTGCGTCGTTAATTTCGGCTCAGCTTTGGCCCTCTCGCCCCGCCCTTAGGCGGGGCTTTTTGTGGTTTTTCTGTTAGAATTTGACAGCGTTGTCGTAGACAAAATTGACCAGGCGGCACCGACGATCGCCTAAACCACTCAAGGAGACATTTTTTAATGAGCGTTCAGAACTCCGTCGAGTTCAACATTGACGAGGACTTTGGCATTACCGAAGCCATTGCCACGCTAGACAATGGTGACTTTGGTACCCGCACGTTGCGCTTTGAAACCGGCCAGCTAGCCCGCCAGGCAGACGGCTCCGTGACCACCTACTTGGACGATGACACCATGTTGTTGGCCACCACCACCGCTTCTAACCAGCCGCGCGAGGGATTCGACTTCTTCCCCTTGACCGTTGACGTAGAAGAACGAATGTACGCCGCTGGCAAGATTCCGGGCTCCTTCTTCCGCCGAGAGGGACGCCCTTCCTCTGAGGCTATCCTGGCCTGCCGCCTCATCGACCGCCCGCTGCGCCCGACCTTTGTCAAGGGCCTGCGCAATGAGGTCCAGGTTGTCGTCACCGTCATGTCCCAGGATCCGGAAGAGTACTACGACGTCGTTGCCATCAACGGCGCTTCCGCCGCTACCCAGCTGTCTGGCTTGCCCGTCTCTGGTGCTGTAGGCGGCGTCCGCATGGCTCTTATCGCCGACGATAAGCACCCGGAAGGCCAGTGGGTGGCTTTCCCGAACCACGAGCAGCACGAGCGCGCGCTCTTTGAGATGGTTGTTGCCGGCCGCATGGTAAAGAAGGGCCGCAAGGACGACGTGGCCATCATGATGGTCGAGGCCGGTGCCGGCACCAACGTTGCAGAGCGCATTGCTGAAGGCGCCCCTGCGCCGCAGGAAGCAACCGTCGCTGCAGGCCTGGAAGCAGCCAAGCCATTCATTAAGACCCTGTGTGAGGCCCAGAACGGTCTGGCGGAGCGTACCGCCAAGGAAACTCAGGAATTCCCCCTCTTCCCAGCCTATAGTGATGACGTCTTCGAAGCTGTGGAAAGCGCTGCTACCAAGAAGCTAGAGAAGCTGCTGACTATTCCGGGCAAGCAGGAACGCGACGATGCTACCAATGAATACATGGAGCAGGTCGAAGAAAAGCTCTTGGACCAGTTCGAAGATTTGGATGAGGACAACGCCTCGAAGCAGATCCGTGGCGCGTATAACGCCCTGATGAAGCAGATCGTGCGCCAGAAGATCCTCTCTGAGGGCTTCCGCATTGATGGCCGCGGCGTTACCGATATCCGTGACCTTTCCGTTGAGGTGGATTTGGTGCCACGCGCTCACGGTTCGTCCTTGTTTGAGCGCGGAGAAACTCAGATTTTGGGCGTTACCACGCTAGACATGCTCAAGATGGAGCAGCAGATCGATTCCCTGACCCCAGTGGAATCCAAGCGTTATATGCACCACTACAATTTCCCGCCATACTCCACAGGTGAAACCGGCCGTGTAGGTTCCCCGAAGCGCCGCGAGATTGGTCACGGTGCACTAGCCGAGCGCGCCCTGCTTCCGGTCATCCCCTCCCGCGAGGACTTCCCATACGCCATCCGTCAGGTCTCTGAGGCCTTGGGCTCCAACGGCTCTACCTCCATGGGTTCCGTATGCGCCTCTACCTTGTCCCTCTACAACGCCGGTGTTCCGCTGAAGGCACCCGTAGCCGGCATCGCAATGGGCTTGGTTTCCGGTGAGGTCAACGGTAAGGAGAAGTTCGTCGCCCTGACCGATATCCTCGGTGCCGAGGACGCCTTTGGCGATATGGACTTCAAGGTCGCAGGTACTTCCGAGTACATCACCGCCCTGCAGCTAGACACCAAACTGGATGGTATCCCGTCTAAGGTCTTGGCTCAGGCATTGGAGCAAGCTCGTGATGCCCGCTCTACCATCCTGGAAACCATGGCTGAGGTCATCGATACGCCGGATGAGATGTCTGGCCTCGCCCCGAAGATCACCTCTGTGAAGATCCCGGTCAATAAGATTGGTGAGCTCATTGGGCCAAAGGGCAAGACCATCAACCAGATCACCGAGGAGACCGGCGCAGATGTCTCCATCGAAGATGACGGAACCGTCTATGTTTCCGCTGCTACCGGTGAAGCTGCAGATGCTGCCATCGAAAAGGTCAATTCCATTGCTAACCCGCAGCTGCCGAAGGTAGGAGAGCGCTTCCTAGGCACCGTGGTAAAGACCGTTCCGTTCGGCGCATTCGTTTCCCTGACCCCGGGTCGCGACGGCCTGATTCACATTTCCAACCTGGGTGGCGATGAGCGCATCGAAAAGGTAGAAGATGTCATCAACGTTGGCGATAAGGTTCAGGTAGAAATCGCTGACATCGATAACCGCGGCAAGATTTCCCTGGTTCCGGTTGAGGATTAATCCTCAAGCCTAAAAGGCCCTGAGCTCCAGTTCACCCACTGGAAGTCAGGGCCTTTCTTGATGTTTGCGTACCCCGAGCGGTGATGTCAGAACTTTAATTCTGGAAATCAATCACCACGCGCGATGGTTCTTGCAGAAAAGTCACCGAGTAGGGAGTCTTTTTCTTAAGGCCGATAATGAGCTGGGTTTGTGCCTCAAATGTGGTGGTGTAGTTGATTTCGCTCACCACCCCGGCACCCAGAGTAGTGCCTGGGGACATGTATTTTTCCTTGAGCCCAGGGGTTGAAGGCCATGGCGTTCCCTCAATGCCTAGGTTTAGAAAGGTAGTGCCCTGAACCTCAACTGGCTTGCCGGATGCCTGTTGGGCGGGGGCATCGGTATAGGAGGTAAACCACCCCGGTTCACCTTCGCCCTCCAAGTCGATAACAACGCGCGTAAACCCATCATGAGCTCCCACTCGCACACCCGTGGGGATGAGGTTTCCAAGTCCTTCCGGCATATGTTGTTGGTCCTCGAGCGAGGCTGTGCCCATGCCCGCAAACGCAACTGGGGACGCGACTTGTGGGATTGATTGCTGGCCAGCATCCGCCGCTGAGGTGCTTTGCGGGGCGGAAGTAGTAGGTGCGGCGGTGTTGGTCTCGGCTTCAGCCGTGTCGACAGTTGACTGAACCTCGCTAAGCGCCGGTGAGCTTTGCTGCGTGGAATCCTCTGCGGAACAAGCGGCAAGCGCTAATGCGCAACCTGCGCTGGTGGCTAGGGCGAGAGTGCGAGAGAAAATTGAACGAGACAAGTTCATCACTTCCTTGGTGCTTACCGTGCTATAGCCTCATCCTACTGAGGCTGATGGGGCAGGGGTTAGAAAGTGATGCAATTGTTAAACGTCCTAAGAGGCACGTTGCGGAAGCGGGAAGTAGGCCTACTTCTTTAACTGCACGAGCTGAATAAGGTTTCCCACGGTGTCATCAAAAGCGGCAATGATGGAGGGGCCAACATCGGTGGGCTCCATGGTGAAGTGCACGCCCTTGTCGCTGAGCTCCTTGTATTCGCTTTCTATGTCCGTGGAGAGAAATTGGGTGACCGGAATTCCATCGGCCTTTAGCGCCGCGGCATAGTCTTTTGCTGCGGGGTGGCCTTTCGGCTCGAGAAGTAGCTCGGTGTCTCCCTCGCCATCGGCATTGGTGACGGTAAGCCAGCGGAAATCGCCGTGGGTAACGTCATCCTTAACGCGGAATCCTAGCGTGTTGACATAGAAATCGTGAGCGCGTGCAACGTCATCTACGGGAACGGAAGCGATATATCTGCATGCAGGCCATCCTAGTGATGAAGCTCGGGCACCGTTTAGGAGAACACGTTCTTTGCAGCAGGCGAGGAATTGCGCAGCTATCATGCGCGTTAGGATGGGGAGAAAAGTATTAACGATGTGGCTGAAATAAGGAGAACACACCATGGCTATCAAGGTTGGCGTACTAGGTGCTCACGGGCGCGTGGGTCAAGCAATCGTCGAAGGTGTAAACGCAGAAGATGATCTAGAGCTGGTGGCAGAAATCGACCGCGGTGATGATTTGCAGCAGCTTGTCGACGCCCACGCGGAGGTCATCGTGGACTTTACTCAGCCGGACTCCGTCATGGGAAATCTGGAATTCTGCATTGCCCAAGGCATTCACTGTGTGGTGGGGACCACTGGCTTTGATAAGGAACGCTTGGCGCAGGTAGAGGAGTGGACTAAGCAAGACGGTGCTGGCAATGTCCTGATTGCGCCGAATTTTGCCATCTCCGCTGTGCTCACCATGGTGTTGGCAAAGCAGGCCGCTAAGTTCTTTGAAACTGCAGAGGTCATTGAATTCCACCACCCGACAAAGCTGGATGCGCCGTCCGGTACCGCCATCCATACCGCTGAAGGGATTGCAGCCGCTCGCAAGGAGGCAGGCCTAGGCGAGATGCCGGATGCCACGGAAAAGCAACTGGACGGTGCACGCGGAGCCAATGTCGACGGCATCCCGGTACACGCGGTACGCACTCGCGGCATGGTCGCACACGAAGAGGTTATTTTCGGTGCCCAAGGTCAGTCTCTGACTATTCGCCAAGATTCTTATGACCGTGCGTCCTTTACCCCGGGCGTACTGGTGGGCGTGCGCCAGATTGCGCAACACCCAGGTTTGGTCGTCGGCCTAGATAAGTACTTGGGGCTTTAAGCTATGGCTAAAGCAAGTGAGCTAGACATTCAGCTCATTGCCGCAACGCAATTTCACGCCCCGCGCACTGTGGACTGGACCGCGGATGATTCGGCCTCAGATGGGGAAGCTCTAGTCGAGTTTGCTGGAAGAGCGTGCTACGAGTCTTTTGACAAACCAAATCCCCGCACGGCAACGAATGAAGCCTATCTGCACCACATCATGGAGGTAGGTCATACCGCATTGCTTGAGCATGCCACAGCAACGATGTACATCACGGGGCTGTCGCGTTCGGCGAGCCATGAGCTTGTACGTCACCGGCACTTTTCCTTCTCGCAGCTTTCCCAGCGCTTTGTCCACCCAGATGAAACTGAAGTGGTTTTGCCTAAATTGGTGGCCGAAGACGAGCAGCTTAGCCGGTTGGTCATGCAGGCTGTAGATGAAACTCGCTTTGTCTATGACGAGCTGCTTAGCGCGCTCGAAGAGAAACTGGATGAGCCTAATGCACTCCTGCGTAAAAAGCAGGCTCGCCAGGCGGCCCGTGCCGTGCTTCCCAACGCAACAGAAACCCGCATCGTTGTCACCGGCAATTATCGCGCGTGGCGGCATTTTATCGGTGCACGTGCCGCGGAACAGGCCGATGAAGAGCTGCGCCACGTCGCGGTAGAGTGCTTGAAGTTGCTGCAGAGCAAGGCGCCGGTGCTCTTTAATGACTTCAATATCACCACGTTGGCTGATGGCACCCAGATGGCGGCAAGCCCCTACGCCTAACACGCGCGAGACCCCGATGCGGCTAATTGTTAGCCAAAAGGGTAATCTTGACGCCTATGAGCACAGGTATGACAGCAAAGACTGGCGTCGACACCTTTGGACGCATCGGCGTCGCCATGGTTACCCCGTTTGACCGTGACGGTGCGCTGGACGTTGCAGCAGGTCGTCGCCTAGCGGCTCATCTCGTAGACAATGGCGTTGATTCGCTCATCCTAGGTGGAACCACGGGCGAATCACCGACCACGTCGGTTGAAGAGAAGCTGGAGCTGCTCAAAGCCGTAAAGGAAGAAGTCGGAGACCGCGCAAAGCTATGCGCCGGTGCCGGAACGAATGACACCGCAGCTTCCATCAAGTTGGCCAAGGCCACCGCGGATGCGGGGGCAGATAGCCTATTGGTGGTGACTCCGTACTACTCGAAGCCCTCCCAAAAGGGGGTTTATGAGCACTTCGCCGCAGTCGCGCAAGCCACGGATCTACCAATCTGTGTCTATGACATTCCTGGCCGCTCGGGCATCCCAGTGGCGCCGGATACCCTCCGCCGCCTTGCGGATTTGCCGAATATCCAAGCCGTGAAGGACGCCAAGGGCGACCTTCCTGCGGCCGCAGAACTGATCCAAGAAACCGGTCTGGCCTGGTATTCCGGTGATGATCCGATTAACCTGCCGTGGCTTTCCCTCGGCGCTTCTGGTTTCATCTCCGTCATCGGCCATGTTGTGCCGCGTGCCTTGGCAGAACTTTATGAAGCTTTCGACGCGAGCGATATGGCCCGCGCCCGAGAAATCAATACCACAACGCTCCTTCCGCTTACCCGGGCACAAGCACGGTTGGGCGGAGCGACGTTTGCAAAGGAAGCCCTGCGCCTGCAGGGCATCGAAGTTGGCGATACCCGTCTTCCTATTACCGCTGCGAGCGAGGAGGAACGCGAGGTACTTCGCCGTGATCTGGAACAATCTGGAGCCCTTTAAGAATGAATGAACCCCGTAACCGTTCCCGCAAGGTGACCCGCAAGGCGGGCCCACCGGCGGAAAACGAAACCGCCTCCAACGAGGCGGCTTCGCCAGTTTTCCAAGCCCCAGCTACTGATGCTGGCAATTCCGCACAGGATAAGCCGGCTAAGGGCGATAAGGACAACTCTGGCAAAAAGAATTCTTCCGATAACCACCATGATGGCGGCGGTAACAACCGCCGCTCCCGTTCCCGTGGTAGCCGCGGCCGTGGCCGTGGTGGTAACGGCAACGGCAATAACCATGGTGGAAATAATAACCATGGCGGCAACAACAAAAATGGCAACGGTAAGGGCCGCGGCCGCAATAACCGTGGTCGCCGCAACGTGCCCAAGTCGATGCAGGGTGCGGATCTAACCAAGCGTTTGCCAGAGCCACCAAAGCAGCCGAAGGATGCACTCCGCATTTATGCTTTGGGCGGAATCTCGGAGATCGGTCGCAATATGACCGTCTTCGAGTACGGTGATGACCTCCTCATCATTGACTGCGGTGTGCTCTTCCCGTCTTCCGGTGAGCCGGGCGTGGATCTTATCCTGCCTGACTTTGGCCCCATCGAGAAGAAGATCCACAAGGTCAAGGCCCTCGTCGTTACTCACGCGCACGAGGATCACATCGGAGCTATTCCGTGGCTGCTGAAGCTGCGCCCAGATATCCCTATTGTTGCTTCCCGCTTTACCATCGCGCTCATTGCCGCGAAGTGTAAGGAACATCGTCAGAAGCCGAAGTTCGTCGAGGTTAATGAAAAATCCGACGTGACTTATGGACCATTCCGGGTTCGCTTCTGGGCAGTTAACCACTCCGTACCGGACGCCTTGGGCATCATGTTGGGAACCCCAGCGGGCAATATCATCCATACCGGTGATATCAAGCTGGATCAGACCCCACTGGATAATCGTCCAACCGATCTGCCAGCCCTGTCTCGTTACGGTGATGAGGGCGTCGACCTCATGCTGTGTGATTCCACCAATGCCACCGTGCCTGGTGTATCTGCATCTGAGGGAGATATCCCCGCCAACTTTAAGCGTCTCGTTGCCGGCGCGAAGCAGCGCGTTATCTTGGCTTCCTTTGCATCCAACGTCTACCGCGTGCAGGCTGCCATCGACGCTGCCGTGGCAAATGGCCGCAAGGTGGCTTTCAACGGCCGTTCGATGATGCGCAACATGGAAATCGCGGAAAAGATGGGCTTTTTGAAGGTCCCTCGCGGCACCATTATCCCCATTGATGAGGCTGCCAAGATGGCTCCGCACAAGACCATGCTCATTACCACCGGTACGCAGGGTGAGCCAATGGCCGCTCTATCGCGCATGGCTCGTCGCGAGCACCGCCAAATTACCGTACGTGATGGCGATACCATCATCTTCTCCTCCTCGCTTATCCCGGGCAATGAGGAAGCGGTCTACGGCGTGATTAATATGCTGTCTCAGATTGGCGCCAACGTCATTACTAACCAAGACGTCAAGGTGCACGCCTCGGGCCACGGTTATGCCGGTGAGCTGCTATTCCTGTACAACGCAGCGCGCCCGCGCAACGCTATGCCGGTGCACGGCGAGTGGCGCCACCTTCGTGCCAATAAGGAGCTGGCCATTTCCACCGGTGTGGACCGCGATCGTACGGTGCTGGCACAAAACGGCGTCGTCGTGGATTTGCGCAAGGGCCGCGCCGAGGTCGTAGGCCAGATGCAGGTGGGCAACCTCTACGTCGATGGTGTGTCCATGGGCGATGTGGATGCCGATACCTTGGCCGACCGCACCAACCTGGGAACTGGTGGCGTGGTATCTATCACGTGCGTGATTGATAACCGCACCTCGCGCCTATTGGAGCACCCAACGGTATCTACCACAGGCTTTTCCGATGATGACCGCGGCATCGTGCCGGAGGTCGCAGAAATGGTAGAAAACACCATGAATGATCTCGCCGCCGAGGGCGAGAACGATACCTACCGCATGGTGCAGAAACTGCGCCGCAAGGTATCTAAACTTATGGATTCGAAGTACAAGCGCGAGCCGGTCATTCTGCCGACCATCGTGCCGACCAACTCCGGCCCATTGGTTACCGATGATGAAGACGTAGATGCTTCTCGTGAGTCCCTGTAAATAGCAGGGTTCTTCGTATAAAGGCAGACGCAGCCCCAGCATGCTAGCTAGCTCGGTATGCTGGGGCCTATGTCGTTTTGTTCTGCTGAGCGCGCCAAAATGGTCGCGCTATTTCATAAGCTTGGTCCTGATGCCCCTACTTTGTGCGAGGGTTGGACTACCCGTGACCTAGCCGTACATCTGTGGGTGCGGGAAAATCGCCCCGATGCAGCCGCTGGAATTTTTGTCAAGGCATTGTCCGGCCACCTTGAAAAGGAATCGCGCAAGGTTTCCGAACGCGACTTTGATGAGCTCGTTGATGACTGGGGGAGGGGACCGGCTACCTATAACCCCGTTCGTTTCGTGGATGCACAGCAAAACTTTGTAGAGCATTTTGTTCACCACGAGGACATTCGCCGGGCTAATGGCATGGGTCCGCGAGATTTCTCGGCACGAATCAAACAGCAGATGCATAGCTACCTGAAGCTCTTAGCTAAGGTGGCCCTGCGAAACTCGACTCGCCCGGTCATTATGCAGCCCGAAGGATTACCGCGCATTGTCGCCGCGGATAAGCACGGCGTAGCAGATAAGGGAGATGCCGTAGTCCGAGTATCGGGGGAGGTAGGCGAACTGATTCTGTGGTCCTTCGGACGTGACGCTGCCGAAGTCGCGCTCGAGGGAGATGCCAAAGCCGCCGTACGGTCAACTCTCTAGCCTTGAATTAGTACTATTATCGCAATCGTCGTGCGCCGTTGGGGGTGTGACTTTAGATTATGCCCCTAGGCCTCGGGGGAAACGCGTGTGGCTAATGTGATTTATGGGGTGTCACGGTTAAGGTAGAGGCATGTCTGTCAAAAATGCCTCTTCGCGCGGGACGCGCCGAAAGACGAATCGTTCACGGCCATCTGGCCGCAGCCGGTCCGGTGCTGGCATGCCGGAAACCTTGGCTATGACGTCCTCGCATCGGCGTGCTGCAGCGACCTCACAGGAGCGCACTGGTAGTGCGTTCCGGGCCGTCGGCAAGGGCTTGGGCGCAGTGTTTGGTGCCACGGCGCGCGGCATGGGAAACATGGCGCGAGGTGTAAGCCATGGAATGGCCGGGCTGAAGCCGAGCGAAGACGTATATGACACCGAGGAGTACGAGACGACAAGGGAGCCGGAAGAAATTTCTGCACGCGGGGAGAATAAAAAGAAAAGCAAGGTTACTCGTGCCAATGATGAAGCAGCGGAAGAACACCCTTCGACCATGGAATTGGGTGAGTCGGAGTCGCGCGGCATTCAGGTGAAAAATCCCGATGCGGTGGCACTCGTGCTCATCGGTATTGCCATCGTGCTCGCGGCTACGGTCTGGTTCGGTGTCGCTGGCCAAGTAGGTGCCTGGGTGGGCAATATCGTGCGCTATGTCATTGGTGCGGGCGCATGGGTGCTGCCAGTGGCCTTAGTGGCTTTGGCCATTGCCTTGATGATGGATATCTCCGGCCCGGCGGGGCATTTTAAGCCGCGCATTGTGGGCGGAATTAGCGTCATTGTATTGGCCATGCTCAGCTTGATCCATATCTTTGCTGGCACCCCTGAACTTGGCTTTACCCCGGAAAGTGCCGGTGGCGCGGGCGGAGTAATCGGCTATGCCATTGGTGGCCTGTTGGAGACTGCCTTTACCTCCTTCGTTGCAGTGCCGTTGCTTTTCCTCGTCATTATCTACGGCGCCCTTTTGGTCACCGGAATCACCATCCGCGAGGCTTATGAGTTGGTGGCTGATGCCATCGCTGCAGCTTTCTCTCGCTTTGGCGGTGCGGATGAAGATTATTACGAAGACGAAGGCGATGACCTCTATGGACACGTCACCGGCGATATCGATGATATTGCGGAAGGGCGTGAGCGCAGCACCCGCCCGGCCCGACCTGCAGCCAAGCGCCGAACCTCTGAACGCGGTGGAAGCCTGCGCGCTTTCCGAGGCCGCACTGAAGGCCCCTCTCCGCGTGGTTCCTCTTATCCCACAGAGTCCCCCGCTGCGGCGGAGGAGGACGAAGCAACCCGTACCTTTAGCGCGCCAACGCGTGGCGGCTTTCAGTCCGTGTCCACTCCGGCGGAGAAGCCAGTTTCGCGCGATATTGAGGATACCGATGAGATTCCAGTCGTAGAAGGTCCTGCTGCGTCTTCGCCGGCCCAGCCAGACTCCGTAGACTCGGAGCCGACCCGCGTTCTGGGCACCGCTGGCCAGCGCTCCGCATTTGACTCTGCTCGCTCTGCTTCAGCAGCGGGTACCGCCGCCGGTTCCGCTGTGGGATCGGCTGCGGGGGCAGCCGCTGGCGCTGCGGGAGCTGCAGGGGCGGCACGTGGCGCAGCTAAGGCTGCAGGTGCCGGTGCTGCCGGAGCCGCTGGAGCCGCGGTAGCAGGTGCTGCCGCAGGTGCCGCTGGGTCCGCTGCACAAGGAGGCGCGGATGCAGTATCGTCCGCGCACGAGAAGGCTCGCCAGCTCTTCCGTGAACGTTCTGGACGCGATGCAACGACCGGCGCGCAGGTGGATAGCTCTCAACCGACGGCCGAACCAGGAGCGGGAACGGGTAGTGCCGGTGCGCCCGCGCCAGCTGAGGCGCCCGCCGCCGCGCCCGCCGCACAGTTTGGCAACGAGAATTACGCGGTTCCTTCTACGGATTTGTTGACTCCGGGAACCCCAGCCAAGGAGCGCACCGAGATTAATGACCGCATTATCGAGGCCATTACTGATGTCTTTGAAGAGTTCAAGGTGGATGCGCAAGTCACCGGTTTCAGCCGTGGTCCAACAGTGACCCGTTATGAAATCGAGCTGGGGCCAGGCGTCA
Organism: Corynebacterium sp. LaCa54; assembly: GCF_046717495.1. NCBI lineage: Bacteria > Bacillati > Actinomycetota > Actinomycetes > Mycobacteriales > Corynebacteriaceae > Corynebacterium > Corynebacterium sp. LaCa54. Next base: position 1,456,066 of record NZ_CP177115.1, on the reverse strand, counting down.
AGGTATCCAAGATTACGAATTTGCAGTCCAATCTCGCCTACGCCGTAGCCACGGACAACCTGCGCTTGCTGACGCCTATCCCCGGCAAGTCAGCTGTTGGCATTGAAGTTCCCAACCCAGACCGCGAGATGGTACACCTGCGTGAGGTGCTTGATGCGCCCAGCATGACTAGCTCTCCTGACCCGATGCTTATTGGATTGGGCAAGGATATCGAAGGCGAATACACCTCGTTCTCGGTACAAAAGATGCCGCACTTGCTGGTCGCCGGTGCTACCGGTTCCGGTAAGTCCGCTTTCGTCAACTCCATGTTGGTCTCGCTGCTAACCCGAGCCACCCCTGAGCAGGTTCGCCTCATCCTGGTGGACCCGAAGATGGTGGAACTTACCCCGTACGAGGGCATTCCGCACTTGATCACGCCCATCATTACCCAGCCGAAGAAGGCCGCAGCAGCCCTGCAGTGGCTGGTGGAGGAGATGGAGCAGCGCTACATGGATATGAAGGCTGCTCGCGTGCGCAAGATTGAGGACTATAACCGCAAGGTGGTCTCCGGCGAATACCAAGCACCGGCAGGCTCCGAGCGCGAGGTACGCCCGTACCCGTACATCGTCTGTGTCGTCGACGAGCTGGCGGACCTGATGATGACTGCGCCAAAGGAGATTGAGGACTCCATCGTCCGCATCACTCAGAAGGCGCGTGCCGCCGGAATTCACCTGGTCCTGGCAACCCAGCGCCCGTCCGTTGACGTGGTGACCGGTCTGATTAAGACCAACGTGCCTTCACGCTTGGCCTTCGCGACGTCCTCACTGACGGACTCTCGCGTTATCTTGGACCAGGGTGGCGCGGAAAAGCTCATTGGTATGGGCGATGGCCTCTTCATTCCGCAGGGTAAGCGTCCTGTGCGTATGCAGGGCGCATTCGTCTCAGATGATGAGGTTATGGCGGTTGTCGATGCCGCCAAGTCGCAGGCCGCGCCGAACTACACCGAGGGCGTGACTGAAGAGAAGCAATCCGAGGCCAAGCAGGAAATCGATGAGGAAATTGGCAAGGACATGGACGACCTCCTCGAAGCCGTCGAGCTGGTGGTCACCGCCCAGTTGGGCTCGACCTCGATGCTGCAGCGCAAGCTGCGCATCGGTTTTGCCAAGGCCGGTCGTCTGATGGACCTGATGGAATCTCGTGGCGTCGTCGGACCGTCCGAGGGCTCCAAGGCCCGCGAGGTCCTAGTGAAGCCGGAAGAGCTCGATACCATCATTTGGATGATCAAGGGCGCCGACCCTGCCGAGGCGCCAAAGGAAATTCAGGAGGAGATGCAACAGCAAGAGGAGGACGAAGCTGCCGCTACTTCCGACGCCTCCTCCGCAGGCTCCGATTCCTCCCCGCAGGGCGATGCTGGCGACACTCGTACCGTCCAGGCAACGTATAACCCTTCGACAGGTGCCTTCTAAGATCGTGTAAAGTTGGACGGGTCTTGGAGGGGAGTACCCCATCCTTCGGCACCGATCGTCAGCACGGAAGCGTTATGCTCCCGGTCGTGCCGGCCCGGCTGCAGCTATCTAGCCGGGCGGGGGAGACCTCCGGTCACTTTGTTGTATCTTCGACCGGAGGGATGTACCAATGCATGTGCCATTGTGGATCTGGGCGATTTCCATCGTCGTCATTCTTGGATTCTTTGTTTTTGATTTCTACTCCCACGTGCGCACCCCGCACGAGCCGACGCTGAAGGAATCCGGGTTCTGGACCCTATTCTATGTCGGTATTGCTTTACTTTTTGGTGCCGGCGTATGGGCCATATGGGACCACGAGCACGGCATCCAATACCTCACGGGTTACGTGACAGAGAAGGCGCTATCCGTAGATAACCTCTTTGTTTTCGCGCTTATCATGGGCGCCTTCAAGATCCCGCGCAAGTACCAGCAAAAGGTATTGCTCATCGGCATCGTTATTGCCTTGGCATGCCGCCTGGTGTTTATCCTTTTGGGTGCTGCGGTCATCGCGGCATGGTCCGATATCTTCTACCTGTTCGCGATATTTCTTATCTACACAGCAATCAAGCTCATCGTCGACGAGATTCGGGACGCCCCCGAAACCGATCCCAATGATATGGGCATCATCAAGCTGATCCGCAAGGTAGTCCACGTCACCCCGCGCTACCACGGCGATAAGCTTACGCACCGCGTGGAAGATTCTTCGGGCAAGCGTAAATTCGCGTTCACCCCGCTTTTTATTGCGTTGGTGTCCATCGGCCTTATCGACGTGATGTTTGCCTTCGACTCCATTCCGGCCATTTACGGTATTACCTCGGAAGCGTTCTTGGTCTTTACCACGAATGCTTTCTCCCTCATGGGCTTGCGCCAGATGTACTTCCTGCTGGATGGCCTACTGGACCGCTTGGTGTACCTGCCCTATGGTTTGGGCATCATTTTGGGCTTCATCGGTGTAAAGCTCATGTTCCATGCGCTGCATGAGAATAACTTGCCGTTTGTCAACGGCGGCGAGAACGTGGAGTCGATCCCAGAATTTTCCACCATCACCTCACTTATCGTGATCGTGGGCGTCCTGGTTATTACGGTTATCGCCTCGATTATTAAAAACAAACGCGATGAGAACCAAGGCGGAGTACCGGTATCGCACAATCACTTCGACTGGGACGAGGAGGGCAATAAGATCGTCCGGAACAAGAAGGGCGAATTCGTGGGCAAGGCCGAAGACCTGCCCAAGGAAGAGCTACCACACTAGAAGCGGGCGTTTACGGGATTCCATTCGCGGAAGCTGCGGCCGGTGATGCAGCCGGCTTGGTAGAAGGGGTCTTTGTCCATGAGGGCGATGGCGTCGGCGACCACGGCGTCGTCGGCAAGCCCCGCAATGATGAGCGCGCCGCCCTTGGAATCCGTCAAGGGGCCGGTGGCAATGATGGTGCCCTCCTCAAAAAGTTGCGCGGTAAACTCGCGGTGCGCGGGGCGAGCCTTAGCAATCTCAGGATTATTGGGGTTGTAGTCGTAGCTAACAGCAAAATACTTCATGCTTGGCATTTTAAAATGCAGGGGCATCCAAGCGCAGGTGCTTGGTGCTAACAGGTAGTATGTATAACGTGAATCAACCCGGAACACAGTCAGCGCAATCCTCGGATGTGAATCCGCAGGTGTCCAATTGGAACCTGCCAAATATTCTCACCAGCCTGCGCATTCTTTTCATTCCGGTTTTCGCATGGCTGGTCATTGCCGGCCATGAATGGTGGGCTTTTGGCCTATTCACGGCCTTAATGCTCACAGATAAGCTCGACGGGGACATCGCACGTGCCCGTGGCCTTATCACCAATTTTGGCAAGATTGCTGATCCCATCGCGGACAAAGCGCTTATGACTACCGCACTGGTATGCCTCAACATCATCGGGGTGCTGCCAGTGTGGATTACCGTGGTCATTCTCATCCGTGAGTTCGGTATCACCATCTGGCGTATGGTGTTGTTGCGCCGCGGCAAGGTGGTACCTGCTTCGAAGGGCGGCAAACTGAAGACTGTATTGCAATCCTTGGCAGTCGGGCTGTATCTGTGGCCGTTGCCGGAGTGGATGAACGTTCCTACCTTCCTAGTGATGCTGTTGGCTGCAGTGGTGACCTTAGTTACCGGCGTCCAGTACCTCATTGACGGCAAGAAGCAGAATAGCTAGGTAGTTCATGAGCACCATGGCAACCCGCCTCGTGTCCGAGCTCACCGAGCGCGGCGAGACTTTGTCCTTTTGTGAGTCACTTACTGCTGGGTTGGCCAGCGCCACGGTCGCTTCTGTCCCTGGAGCTTCGGCTGTATTGCGCGGAGGGCTTATAACATATGCCACCGAGGTGAAATCCCACTTTTTGCACCAACCGGTAGCCGATATCGAAGCTGCCGGAGTGGTTTCTGGGGAGACCGCCCTTGCAATGGCCCGCGCAGCGGTGGCAGAAACCGCTGCGGACTGGGGAATAGGCCTTACCGGAGTGGCAGGACCAGACCTACAAGAAGGCAAGCCGGCGGGCACCGTATATATCGGCATCTATTCTCCTGGTAGAGTCGCTTTCTCCCAGCTGCTATCCGGTTTGGGCAAGGAGCGCAACGAAATTAGAGAGGCCACGGTCGCAGCCGCCTTTCGTCTACTGTGCGCAACTGTGGAAGAAAATCCGGCACTGCGGGAACAATAGCGAGACAAGGAGCGTTGACCATAGTGATGAACACTTCTACTGCAGTCCTCGAACACTCGGTAAACGGCGCTACTGCACCAGCGGCGCCCGCCACTGCTCGTACTCCTGAGCCGCTTTTGCGTGAGGCTCTTGGGTTGACGCTGCGCGCCTTCCGCGCGGACAAGGGAGTGACCCTGCGCGAATTGGCCGGGGTGGCCCGCGTGTCGCCGGGTTACCTTTCAGAGCTCGAACGCGGTCGCAAGGAGGTCTCCTCTGAGCTCCTTGCGTCTGTGTGCCACGCGCTAGATTGCTCGGTCTCTGACGTATTGATTGAAGCAGCCGGTTACATGGCCCTGCCCTCTATGGATGAGGAGCTAGCCCATACGGCACCTGCCGCATCAGAGCTCTAGCACACAGCGGTCTATGTCAACAGCCGGCCTATTCTCTCGCGAGGAGGGTCGGCTGTGGTGGTTAAGGGGGCGTCGGCAAGCGCCCGCGACCGCGGGGAGTGCAAGCGGTGGAAACAGCGCTTCGCTAGTATAAACAGCAGAACATTACGCACATTTTTAACCTAGAAAGGTTGAAGCACACCATGGCGAACCCATTTGTTAAGGGCTGGAAGTACCTGATGGCACTCTTCGATAATAAGATCGAGGAAAACGCCGATCCGAAGGTGCAGATCGAGCAGGCTATTGAGGATGCTCAGCGCCAGCACCAGGAGCTGTCTCAGCAGGCGGCCGCCGTGATTGGTAACCAGCGTCAGCTGGAAATGCAGCTTAACCGCCGCTTGGCAGAGGTAGAAAAGCTGCAGGGCAATGCTCGCCAGGCTCTGGAATTGGCTGATCAGGCCCGTGCTAAGGGCGATGAAAATAAGGCCGTGGAGTACGAGAACGCGGCAGAGGCCTTCGCCGCCCAGCTGGTTACGGCTGAGGAGTCCGTGGAGGATACCAAGAAGCTGCACGACCAGGCACTACAGCAGGCAGAAAAGGCCAAGAATGCGGTTCAGCGTAATAACGCCGCGCTGCGCGAAAAGGTCAATGAGCGCTCCAAGCTGCTTTCCCAGCTGGAGCAGGCAAAAATGCAGGAAAAGGTCTCTGAGTCTTTGAACTCCATGAACGAGCTAACTGCCAATGGCAATACGCCGTCTCTGGATGCTGTGCGCGATAAGATTGAGCGCCGTTACTCCAAGGCGCTAGGCCAGGCCGAGCTTGCTGAGAACTCCGTGGAAAACCGCATGGCCGAGGTTCAGCAGGCGGGCATACAGATGGCCGGTCATTCCCGCTTGGAGCAGATTCGCAGTGAAATGAACTCCTCTAAGTCCGTGGAAGCCAATAAGGCTCAGGCCATTGAGGGCAATAAAGCTTCTGGCTCTGCTGCCGACAGCGCTGCCCAGCCAGGCAGTGCCAACAACGATGCTGTACAGGCCCGTCTGCGTGAGTTGCGTGGGGAGTAAAACCCTCGACTGTCTTTTAAAAAGTTATCGCCTCCCTTGGCCATCATTTGGTGGTGCAAGGGAGGCGATAACTTACGCTGCTAGTCACCGACGCCGCGGGCCTGCAACGCTTCCCCCATCGCGCGCGCTCGCCGGATGGAGCGAATAATAACGGGGGTGCCAAACGCCAGCGGGGACATCCCGGCACCGCGCGCTTTGCGGGCATCTAGGACTTCATAGACGGTTTCAAACATCAGCGGGATGAGCCGAATAGTCAGTGACATAGCCAAGCTGATGTTTTCTACCGGTATTCCTAGTCGCTTTAGGGGCTGCAGCGACTCTTCCAGCGACTCCATGATTTCATCTACCGTGGAGGTCAGCGTGAGCAAGAAGGCAGCCATCATAGCGGCGAAGACATTGAGGAACATCACCGCCGCATAGTCGAAGTCCTTTGCCCACCATTGAAAGCCTGCCAACGGGACTAGGAAAAAGAGAGGCGGCCAGATTTGACTCCACGCAATGCCCAGTGGGATCCGAGCGCAAGCATAAAGGATGACAACGAAGATGACCCCGCCTGCTGCCCACGGAATGGACTTGAAAAAGATGCTGGTAACAAGGATAAAGACTAAGAGGAATGCGATCTTCCAACTGGGTTTGATGCGATGAACAAAACTGGTGCCATCAACATAGACGGAAAGTGGGAGATTCGTGCGTCGTTGCATGACAATTCTCCCTACAGCGGCCGCTGGGCCATGAGGTCTTGGTAAAAATCTATGACCTCCGCCGGTCGGCCATCCGCGGCGATGCGGTGGTCATCGATGCAAATGACCCGATTAAAATCGCGCAGAAATTCCAGATCGTGCGTCACCACAATTAGTTGCTGTTCCAATCGCGCGAATTCTCTTTTGATTCGATCGCGGTTACGCAGATCCAGCAGGGTAGTGGGCTCATCAGCGATGATGAGAATCGGGTCGATGACCATGACCGCTGCCAGCGCGAGGAGCTGCTTTTGTCCGCCGGAGAGCGTATGCGGTGAGCGCTCAGCAAATTCGGCGAGTCCGAAGCGCTCGAGGGCAGCATCCACGCGGGCGAGGCGCTCGTGTTTGGGCAGCTTAAAACGGCGGAGCGAAAAGGCGACGTCATCGCGCACATTGGGCATGACAATCTGGTTTTCGGCATCCGAAAAGACAAAGCCCACCTTTTCGCGCACCTTTTTGCCCTGCTTGGCGACGTCCATCTGGTCCACCGTCACCGTACCGGCACTAGGCTCGCCCAACCCATTAATGAGCCTGGTCAAGGTGGATTTTCCGCCACCATTCTGGCCGATGATGCCAATGCGTTGTTCGGTGAGGGTGAGGTTAATGTCCTCGAGCACCACGGTGTCATCAAAAGCTACCGAAACCGAGGAAAATTCGATCGTGGGCACTAGGCGGCCTTTCGTCCCATCAGATCGGGGAAGGCCGAGTGAACACCGAGAGCGATGATGACGGCAACGACAAGCTTTCCGGCATCGACAGGGATGAAGGGCAATTGGGCTGCGAAGGCTGGCCCAATTTCCAAGCCAGAGCGGATCATGAGACCAAAGGCGCCGCAGATGTATTGGACGGCAAGGCCGACAATGGCAGCAATGGCAAGTATGACCGCCATGCCACCCTTGTTCTTAGGGGAGCGGTAGGCAATTGCACCTGCAACCGCTGGCGAGAGAACATAGCCGATGATGTAGCCCGCGGTTGGGCCTGCCAAGGCACGCAGCGTGGTACCGCCACCTGCTAAAACTGGGAGGGCAAGGCCCAGGAACAAAAAGAGGAGTCCCACGTAACCGCCGCGCTTGCTACCCAAAATAAGGCCGGCGAGGATCAGCGCTGCGTTTTGCAACACGATGGGCACGCCGGCCGAACCGATGGGAATGGACACGAAGGCAAGGACGATGACGAGAGCGGTAAACACGGCAACATAGGCAATGGTCGTTGCCAGAGAGTTCTTTTTCATGTTCAAGAGGTTAGCACTGCATGAAAACTGCAGACAATTGAGGGTTTTGAACGGTGTTCATCTGAGGCTGATTATTGTGAGGTGGGGCCATTGCGGCGGGCTCCCAATCGACACTTTCTGGACCGCTGGCGCCCGTGCTTTAGTGCTGAGTAGGATGGCGCGCATGAGATTGACCGAGTATCACCAGCTCATTGTGGATGAATTTGGCGAGTCTAAGGGGAAGTGGATTAGCCACTCTCATGTCTTGCCTGACTTAGGGGCGACGCCGGATGAACTTATCGAACGCGGCGTCGATCCGCGGAAGGTCTGGCTGAGTTTGTGCAATGACTTTGATGTACCACAAGGGCGCAGGTTGGGGGTAGATTATCCAAGCAAGTAGCGCCATTTTGAGCTGAGTATCGGCGAGTCCGCTTTCGACATTCGAACAGATGTATGTAGAATAGCGGTTGTGTCGGTGCAGTCGTCTACAGTGGGATGGCGTTGACGGAGGGAACCATTTGTGTTCCGCGACAGTCTAATTATGCGTTAGTACATCGTCGTTAAAGATAAGGATGAAAAGTAATGGCAACCAAAAAGAAGTCTTCTTCCGCAGCTAAGGGAGATGACCGCCAGAAGGCGCTCGATGCCGCCATGGCCATGATTGAGAAGGATTATGGCAAGGGCGCTGTTATGCGCTTGGGTGATGATAATCGTCCGCCCATTAAGGCCATTTCTTCGGGTAATACCGCAATCGATGTTGCCCTGGGTATTGGTGGTTTCCCACGAGGACGCATCGTGGAGATTTATGGACCAGAGTCTTCTGGTAAGACCACCGTCGCGCTGCACGCCATCGCATCTGCGCAAAAGGAGGGCGGCATTGCCGCCTTTATCGATGCCGAGCACGCCCTTGACCCACAGTATGCTCGCCTGCTTGGCGTGGATACCGATAACCTTTTGGTTTCCCAGCCAGATACCGGCGAACAGGCCTTGGAGATCGCCGATATGCTGGTACGCTCTGGCGCAATTGACATCATTGTCGTTGACTCCGTTGCTGCACTTACCCCGAAGGCGGAAATTGAAGGTGAAATGGGCGATAGCCACGTCGGCCTCCAGGCCCGCCTGATGTCGCAGGCGCTGCGCAAGATGACCGGTGCCCTGTACAACTCCGGTACCACCGCTATCTTCATTAACCAGCTGCGCGAAAAGATTGGCGTGATGTTCGGCTCGCCAGAGACCACCACCGGTGGTAAGGCGCTCAAGTTCTACTCTTCCGTGCGCTGCGATATCCGCCGCATCCAGACCTTAAAAGATGGCCAGGATGCCATCGGTAACCGCACCAAGCTCAAGGTAGTAAAAAACAAGGTCTCGCCACCATTTAAGATTGCCGAGTTCGACATCATGTATGGCGAAGGCATCTCTCGCGAGTCGTCCATCATCGACCTTGGCGTCGAAAACGGCTTCATCCGCAAGTCCGGGTCCTGGTTTACCTACGAAGGCGACCAGCTGGGCCAGGGTAAGGAGAAGGCGCGTAATTTCCTGAAGGATAATCCGGACCTTGCCAATGAAATCGAGCAGAAGATTTTCCAGAAGCTTGGCATCGGCGAGGCTGCGGCCGAGGGTGAAGAGGCTGCCGCGATGGATGTTCCTGGCGCCGATGACCCATTGACCGATGAGTCCGTTGATCTCGTTCCAAACGTCGATTTTGACGACGACTAGAATCGTCTAACCCGCACCCGCACACCGCGTACCATTTGAATCTGCATCATGAATCAGCCCGCCCCCGAAAAGCTCGCCCAACTCCGTCAGGCCCTCGAGGCCTATGAGAATGGAGCAGCTGGGGGCGGGCTTTTTGATCGAGAGGCAGAGGAAGCCAAGGCCAAGGTCCGCTCTCGGGCGCTGGGCCTTTTGGATCAGCGTTCTAGGTCCCGGAAAGAGCTCTATGATCGTCTGGTAAAGGCCGAGTTTGAGCCAGATGTCGTTGAGGACGTGCTAGATGATTTAGCCCACGCGGGGCTGGTGAATGACGCAGCCTTTGCACACGAGTGGGTGCGCCAACGGCATAAGCGGCGCGGCAAGTCCAGCTCGGTTCTCAACAGGGAATTGCGGGAAAAGGGCGTGAGCGAGGCCGACCGTGCTGAGGCCCTCGAGCAAATTGACCCTGCCGATGAACAAGCCATGGCGCAGGCCCTTGCGGAAAAGAAGGCTCGCTCCATTAAGACTGTCCCGCCGGATCGCAAGGAGCGCGACAAGGCCCTACGCCGCATCGTGGGTGTGCTGGCACGCCGCGGCTTCAATGAAGGAATGTCATTGCAGATCGCAATCGCAGCGCTTGACGCGCGGTGCGCGGAACTGCGCGCAGAGGACTGATACGGCCAAGGAAGGGTAGCGCCGGAATGGCCAAGTCCGGCAGTTATGAGATGCCTAACTACATGGCTAAACTATGCCGACGTGGAGCAGACAATCGCAGATACCCGTACTTATGAAGTCCGAACCTTCGGCTGCCAGATGAATGTGCATGATTCCGAGCGCATCTCTGGCCTTTTGGAGGAGGCAGGCTACTCGGCCGCCGGCGAAGGTGTAGAGCCAGACCTTATCGTCTTTAATACCTGCGCCGTGCGTGAGAATGCCGATAAGCGGCTCTATGGCACCTTGGGCGCTTTGAAGAAAACCAAGGAAAACCACCCAGGCATGCAGATTGCCGTGGGCGGTTGCCTGGCGCAAAAGGACAAGGACACTGTCCTTGATAATGCACCGTGGGTCGATGCCGTCTTTGGCACCCACAACATGGCGGCTCTTCCGACCCTGCTAGAGCGCGCTCGCCACAACGATGAAGCCCAAGTGGAGATTGTCGATTCCCTCGAGGCGTTTCCGTCCGTCTTGCCGGCCAAGCGTGAGTCTGCCTATGCCGGCTGGGTTTCTGTTTCAGTAGGCTGCAATAACACCTGTACCTTCTGCATCGTTCCTTCCCTGCGCGGTAAAGAAGAGGACCGTCGGCCGGGCGACATTTTGGCCGAAGTCCAAGCGCTGGTGGATCAGGGCGTATCTGAGGTCACCTTGCTGGGACAAAACGTTAATGCCTATGGCGTTAATTTCGCCGATCCGGAGATGCCGCGCGACCGCTTCGCTTTCTCTAAGCTGCTGCGCGAGGTAGGCAAGATCGAAGGCCTTGAGCGCCTGCGGTTTACCTCCCCGCACCCGGCGGAATTTACTTCTGATGTTATCGACGCCATGGCGGAGACCCCGTCCGTGTGCCCGCAGTTGCACATGCCGCTGCAGTCTGGCTCCGACAAGGTTCTTAAGGACATGCGCCGTTCCTACCGCACGAAGAAATTCCTGCGGATTTTGGATGAGGTACGGGAGAAGATTCCGCACGCCGCGATTACCACGGATATCATCGTGGGTTTCCCAGGCGAGACCGAGGAAGACTTCCAAGACACGATGGAACTGGTGCGCCGCGCCCGCTTTGCCTCTGCCTTTACCTTCCAGTATTCGCCGCGCCCAGGCACCCCGGCCGCGGATATGGAGGACCAGATTCCTAAGGACGTCGTCCAAGATCGCTTCGAGCGCCTCGTTGCTTTGCAAGATAGCATCCAGGCCGAGGAGAACAAGAAGCTCATCGGCACAGACGTTGAACTTTTGGTCCAGGCAGAGGGCGGCCGCAAGAACGATGAGACCCACCGCATGACTGGTCGCGCTCGTGATGGGCGCTTAGTGCACTTCACCCCGGTTGATTCTGACGGTGCGGACATCTCCACCGCGATTCGCCCGGGCGATGTGGTCCATACTCAGGTCACCGGTGCGGGTTCTTTCTTCTTGCTTGCCGACGCCGCCGTTACCTCCCACACCCGCACCAAGGCCGGCGACATGTCGGCCGCCGGTGAGACCCCGACGACGGCGCCCATCGGCGTGGGTCTGGGATTGCCGTCTATTGGAAAGCCAGCGGCCGCTGAATCCGGCGATTCTTGCGGTTGCTAAGAGGGGAGTAGGCTAGGGACCCATGACTGAGGAAAAGCCCACCACCGCCGCCCAGAAAGCAGCTACCGCGGAGCGCCGCGCAGCACAAACAATGGACCTCGGCGGCCACAAAGTCACACTGTGCATCGCGGTGGTGGCTTATATCCTCTACCTGGTTTTGCCCTACGCCGGCCCCTCACACGGTTGGGAAGCGTTGACCTTCGGTACCACGTCCAGCGGAGTCAGAATATCCCTCATGGAAACCGTCTCCGCGTGGCTCGCTCTCCTTGGATTGGGCGTTCTCACCCCGGTGACACTGTTTACCCGCCGAGCTACGCCTGGACTTGTCGCTTGGATGCTGGTGACTGTGTCCTTCTTTGCCAACCTGTGGGGTTTCTGGTTCCGCGGGTCTACCGCTGACGGGGCATCGCTGGGAATGTGGGTAGGAATGCTGGCTACCTTCCTAGCATTTTTGGCCTATTGCTTAGTGGCGTTGCGCCGCAGCCCAGAGCAAAAGGCTGCCGAGGCTCAAGTGCGTGCCACCGCCGGACAGCTCGATGAGGTGGGCGAATTCCAACCTGCTATTAACGCGGCGCCGCGGCAGGTGCCAATTGTGGATAATCGCCGCAAGCAAGCTGCTGAGCGTCACCGCGCCCAACGCGGCGAGTAAAAAGCGCGCCGCCGCGCCTTTATCTGTGACGCCTGCGGCTCTAGTCTCGCAATCGCAACTCCCATGCACAAGAGCGGGAAAGCTCTCGGGCACCCAATCTACGGTAGATGGCATTCATCGCTTCGTCTTTGTCCGCCACGGAGCCGTAGCAACGACGTACTTGTGGCCAATGGCGTGCAACGGCGTGAAGCGCTGTGAGCTTGGCTAATTGCGCGAGTCCGCGGCGCCGGTGCGGACGATCGGTGACGGCCAAAGTCCACTCGGCTACCTCAGGATTCGCATCCTCGTGCCTGGCTACTTCTGCCAGCGCGAAGATTTTCCCCTCTTCGCTGGTGAGTGCGATAAGTAACGTATGTCCGCGGCGAGAACGCAGCCGGCTGTGGGCTTCGCGCAACCGCGTGCGAGTCCAGACGATGGGCTCCACCGTCAAATCCCCGGTCTCCGCGTCTTGGGAGGCTAGGGTAAGCAGCCGCATGACCTCGTCGAGGTAGCTTTCTGGGATGTCGTAATCAGCCCACGCTTGCGAGGTGATTCCCGCTGGAAGGAGTGCCGCCACGGGGCTTTCGGGGATGTCCATCACGAGTTGGTGTTCCGCATGCCGGTGCTTAAACCCCAGCTGGCGGTAGACGCTTCCCATGACATCGTAGTCTGGGTCCGTCCCCGGTGGATGCAGAAGACAGACGTGCGCAATGGTGCGGCCGAGCTTCCGGGCAAGCTCCAGCGCCTTTATGCCCATCCACTCGGCTACTTTCTGCCCTTCCTCCTCGAGTTCTTGCCCAGGGAGAGGCAGATCGCACAGCACGGATTCGATCTCGGCGGTTTCGCGCTCTTCTAAAAGCGGCAGGCTGAGGTGGATGAATCCGAGGTAGTCCAGCTCTGGGCTGGGCTCCACCGCAGGTATTAGCGGCAGCCCAAGCTCAGAGACCTCGCCCAGAGTGGAGTCGCCGTCCACTACGGCAAAGAGATGGGTCTGTGATTCGCTAGAACCCTGCAGGCGCTGGACCACGCGGCCCGGTGACGTCGATGCCGCGGCATCGCCGCTTGCTTCTTGGGCCGCCAAGTTGGCCCAAAAGACGAAGCTGCGAATGCAATCCGCTGGTTCGCTGGGCCGTGCGTCAGCGGGAGATGCGTGCGGCGGCCGCGGTGGACGCGCAATGTGGACGAGGTGCACTACTTATCGTTGACGGCGTTAGCGGCGGCGTCGGCAAAAGCCTGCCATTGCTCGGCCTGAGCGCGCAGATCAGCGGCTTTCTTTGCATTGCCCTTGGCTTCAGCCGCCTCGGCCTGAGACTTAAACTCATCGACTTTCGCCTGGAATTGTGCCACACGTGCCTGCGCCTCTGGGTCGGTGCGGCGCCATTCAGATTTCTCCGCATCGGTTACGCGCTGCTCCAGCGCCGCGATCTTGGACTCGTATTCGCGCACCTGCTTGCGGGGAACGAAGCCGATCTCTTCCCACTTTTCCTGCAACTCGCGCAGCTTGGCCTTAGCTCCCTCGATTCCCTTAGCAGGATCGATTTGACCGTCGTATTCTGCAATCAAGGCGTCTTTGGCCTTGGCATTTTCTGCGAATTCGCGGTCGCGCTCGTCATTGACGGCATTGCGAGCATTGAAGAACTTGTCCTGGGCGGCGCGGAAGCGGGCCCAGAGTTTATCGTCCACCTCGCGTGGAGCGCGGCCGGCGGCCTTCCATTCGGTCATCAAATCGCGGTAGGCGCGGGCGGTGGGACCCCAATCGGTAGAATCCTGGATGGCCTCGGCTCGCTCGACGAGCTCCTCTTTCTTTTTGCGGGCAACCGCACGGGCGCGGTCCAGCTCAGCAAAGTGGGAGCCGCGGCGGCGGTTGAAGGAATCGCGGGCGCGAGAGTAGCGCTTCCACAGGGCATCATCGGTCTTACGGTCGATACCCTTAATCTGCTTCCACTCCTCCAAGATGGCGCGGATGCGGTCGCCAGCGGCCTTCCACTCGGTGGAGTTTTCAGCAATTTCTTCTGCTTCAGCCGCCAGCTTTTCCTTGGCAGCGATTGCTTCTTCGCGGCGACGCTCCTTATCGGCCTGCGCCTGCTCGCCGGCTTCTACCGAGTGTTCAATCACCGCGCTAAGGCGCCGATCCAAGGCAGCGATGTCTCCGATGACCGAAGCAGTAGCTAGGGTTTCGCGCAACTGCGCTGCGGTCTTTTTAATGCCGACGGCCTCATCAGGATTGGCGCGTAGGCGTGCCTCGAGCAGCTCGATTTCGGTAGATAGATCGTCATAACGCGCGCCGTAGTGCTTAAGGCCCTCCTCGGGGGTACCGGCTTTCCACTCGCCGATCTTGCGTTCGCCCTCTGGAGCAGAAACGAAGACGGAACCATCTGCGTCGACCCGGCCCCACTTGGCCGGGTCATTGTTGCGTGGGGCCTGAACGGGAACAGGCTTTGCGGTGGGGCGAGGGCCCTTTTTGGGCATGGAACCTGGGGTAGGGATGGGAGACATGACAAGCCCTCCTATGCATAGATCGCCGCGCGTCACGGCTGCCGGATAAAATCATTGGATACATTACCGCGAATATCTCGCGCGCGCCCAGATTCTATTTAATTACCTCCACTTGGGTAGATAGTATGGAGAAATAATGTTCAATCTCATGGTAATGCCAGCCTCACCAGCGCTGGCCGTGGAGCTTTCCGCTCATGACGCTGCCTCTCGCGCACTGCTCGCCGCTGCTCGCTCCCTTGCGGTGGAGGCTGCCGCGGACGGTATCACAGCCGTGGATATCGTTGGCAGCCAAGACCAGCGCTGGTATACCGCCCATACCGGCAGTTTGCAGGCCTGGGGAGCAGCCACGGACCTGGGCGGCGGCAATTTTTTGCCCGAGATAATGGCGCGCTACGTACTACACAGCGTGCCGCAGCTTAGCGTCCGCGGTAGTCGGGAGGCTATCGGCCAGCCGGATCCAGCGGCGCTGACCATCGTCGTGGCAGATGGCAGTGCAGGCCTAACCGATCGCGCCCCCTTGGCGCTTGTTCCAGACGCCCAGGCGGCGCACGAGTGGTGCGAGGAGGTGCTGATGGGGGCGTCGGCAAGCAGGGCAGGTGAGTGGCTTTCCCAGCGCGGCGTCATAGAACCCGCAATGTGGGAGGAATTGGCGGGCTTGCGGCCAAAGAAAGCACAGCTTTTGGCCACCGATGCCACCTTGGGCGTTGGCCGCTATGTCGCAGGATGGGAGGTCTAATGCACCCGATTGCAGTCTTTGGTCCCACCGCCTCCGGAAAATCTGCCTTAGGTCTGGCGCTTGCGCATGAACTAGACGGAGAGGTGGTCAACGTCGATTCCATGCAGTTATATCGCGGCATGGATATTGGCACCGCCAAGCTCACCCCGGCCGAGCGCGAGGGGATCCCGCACCATCAGCTCGATGTGTGGGAGGTGACCGAGACCGCTTCCGTGGCGCGCTACCAGCGCGATGCTATCGCGGACGTGGAAGGCATCATGGACCGCGGCAAAACGCCTATTCTGGTCGGTGGCTCCATGCTTTATGCCCAAGCGCTTGTCGACGACTGGCAGTTCCCACCCACCGACCCTGCCGTGCGCGCCAAGTACGAGGCGCGGCGCGTAGAAATCGGCACGGACGCGTTGCATGAGGAGCTGGCGCAGGTGGATCCGGCCGCGGCCGCCATTATTGAAGATAAGGACCCACGCCGTACTGTCCGCGCGCTCGAGGTCATTGAACTAACCGGCAAGCCTTATAAGGCCAGCCAGCCGCCGAAGGACGCCCCGCCGCGGTGGGGAACCCGCCTCTTGGGGCTGCGCACCACCGCGGACTGGTTGAATCCGCGCATTGAGCTGCGCACGCGCCAGATGTTTGAGCGTGGGCTTATCGAGGAAGTGGAGAATCTCCAAGGACAAGGCTTGGTGGCTGATTCCACCGCTGGCCGCGCCATCGGCTATGCCCAGGTATTTCAAGCCCAGCGCGGCGAACTCACGTGGGATGAGGCGGTAGAGCGCACCATTACCGGGACGCGGCGGTATGTGCGCCGTCAGCGCTCCTGGTTCAACCGCGATAAGCGCATTACATGGCTGGATGCTGCAGGCGATACGGCCGCCCAGGCGTTGCGCGCGCTAGGGTAGGGAACATGAAATTTGCCAAGGGTCATGGAACTGAAAATGACTTCGTCATCGTGGAAGACCACGCGGCTGCCACGCCGCTTAGTCCCGAGCGCGTAGCGGCGCTGTGCGATCGCCGCGCCGGTATCGGAGGCGATGGTTTGCTGCGCGTCGTGCGCGCCGATGCTTTGCTCGCAGCCGGTGAAATCGCCGAACTGGTCGAGGGCATTGCGCCCGATGATTGGTTCATGGATTACCGCAATGCCGATGGCTCCGTGGCCGAAATGTGCGGCAACGGAACCCGCGTATTCGCCCACTGGCTGCGCTTGCGCGGTCTGGTGGACGAAGATAAGTTCACCATCGGCACTCGGGCGGGTGCCAAGCTCGTTACTGTCCATTCGTGTGATGCACACGCGGCCGAGGTCACGGTGGAGATGGGCTCGGCCGAAGTAATTGGCGTGTCCACCGCATCCATGGCGGGGGAAAAATATGCCGGTTTGGGCGTAGACATGGGAAATCCCCACCTGGCGGCCGTGTTGCCGGGGCTGGAGGCTAAGGAGCTTGCGGCAAAGACTCTGGAAAAGCCCGTCATCGATGATGCTTTCTTCCCGGATGGCGTAAACGTCGAGCTGGTGACTCCACTGTGCGACGGCCACGTGCACATGCGTGTCTTCGAGCGCGGAGTAGGAGAGACTCGCTCCTGCGGCACCGGCACTGTGGCGGCAGCGACCGCCGCGCTTGCCGACGCCGCCGTTGACCACACCAGCACCCCCCACGGCACCGTGCACGTACACGTACCGGGCGGGGAAGTTATCGTCGATATTTACGAGGGCGGCTCGCGCTTGACCGGACCTTCCGCGATCGTCGCTACCGGCGAGACCTCGCTGTAGACCGCCTCGTGTCTGGCTAGTGTTTAGGCGCTGCGCCCTTCGCCTTCCTCGAAGGCTTGCTCTTCGAGTTCTTGGCGGCGCAGCGCGCGATTTTCTACTTCGTTCTTTTCATACTTCGGCCCGAGCGCGAAGGCAGCACGGCGGGCAGACAACCACGTTTCTTTCAGTTCGCGGGCGCGCTCATCGGTGACCCTGAGCAAAGATTCCAACTCGTTGGTGCTAATTTCTTCCGCATTAACGCGCAAGTTCAACCGACGCAGGAACCGCCGGGCGCCGGAAAGCTCGTAATGGAAGGCTTGGATGGTGGGGTCGGAACAATCCAAATCTAAAAGCGCCGGCCGGTAGAGCGTGCGGTCAGCCATTTTCTCTGCGTCCGCGGAGGAGCGGAAGTCCTCGTATTCCGCCACGACGTCTTCGATGTCTTCCGCCGAAAGGCGAATAGAACTGCGCAGGGCTGCCTGCTCTGAGGCATCCGGCCGGGTATGCAGCATAAGCAGCGCCGCCGCGATGAGCAGCGCTGCAATGAAAACCCCGGAGACTTTCAGGGTTGCCACAACCGCCACTGATCCCACCAGGATCAGCACGAGAACCATTACCCGCCGGTTCCTCGCATTTTCAGGGAAGGGCATCCACACAGCTATTTCACCAGGCCTTTATGTCCGTTCTAATGGCCGCCGCAGCCGCAGCCACCGGAGCCACAACCGCAGCCAGCGCCATCGCCGCAACCGCCGCTGGGCAGCTCAATAGACGCCGTAAGCATCGCGGTACCGGCCACGATAGAGTCCTTCGCCGGCAGCTCGCCGGCTCCCACTGGCAGGCAGAGGTCGAAGGGGAATAGTCCATCCATGACGAGGTGAGCGAATTTCTCCCCGGTCAGCTCGTTGGTGCGCCACTCAGATTCCATGACGCGTGCGGCAAAGGAGGCGGCAGGGGTCGGGACCTTGGCACCGGAGCCGGAGGAAATAACCTTGGCCCCCGCGGATTCGAAGAGCGCGGGGAACTCGCCCTCGGCCGCCTCATAGGCAGCGGCGGAATCGTAGGTGCGCACATCCAGCCCCATGGCGGTTAGGGAAATTTGCTGCCACTGCTGCAAGGGTTCGTCGACAAGCAAAGGCCCCTGCGCCAGGTTTGCGGTGGCCTGGGCGATGGTGGTGCCGAAAGGATCGATGATTTCCAGCAGGGCCAGGACATCGTTGACCATCTCCACGTGGGCAAACCCTTGCGTGACGGCATCGAAGCCGATGAAGGTGGCAAAAGGCTCTACCGCGAGGATATTAAGCTGCGCGCCCGACGGATCGGTGAACTGAATGAGCTGGCCACCGCGCACCTCACCGGTAACGGCTAAGCGGTCGCTGGCGATGGCCGCCTCGACCGCATCCTGCCAGCGCTCGAAATTGAGGCCAATGGCCTGCATCTCGGTATTCTGCTTCACCCCAGTGTCCTTAACGTTCATGCCCGCCATTGTATCGCCTTGTCCACCCAGCTAAGAATCCGAAATTCCCGCTTTCGGCCGCAACATGCAAAAATGAAAGGTAGTATGACCGAATTTTCCCAGCATAATAACGACGATCTCCTCGCCCGCGCCTTTCGCGATAACGACGCCCCGGCCACGCCGGAGGCGACGCCCACCACCGGTGACCTCGATCTGGCAGAGCGCAATGCCTTCCGCCGCGTTACCCGTGAGACCACCATCCGCGCCGAGGACACTACCGATGGCTACGAGGTGGAGTACCGAAAGCTGCGCCTCGAGCGAGTCATTTTGGTCGGCGTGTGGACCGAAGGCACCGTGGCCGAAGTGGAAGCCACCATGGACGAGCTGGCCGCGCTAACCGAAACCGCCGGCGCCGAAGTAGTGGAGATGATTTACCAAAAGCGCGATAAGCCGGACTCCGGCACCTACATCGGCTCCGGCAAGGTGAAGGAATTGCGCGATATCGTCGAGGCCACCGGTGCCGATACCGTGGTCTGCGATGGTGAGCTTAACCCCGGCCAGCTCACCGCACTCGAGCGTGCGCTTAACACCAAGGTCATTGACCGCACCATGCTCATCCTTGACATCTTTGCCCAGCATGCGAAATCAAAAGAGGGTAAGGCCCAAGTCTCATTGGCGCAGTTGGAATACTTGTATACGCATACCCGTGGTTGGGGTGGCAACCTCTCGCGCCAGGCAGGCGGCCGCGCCGGTTCCAATGGCGGCGTGGGCCTGCGTGGTCCCGGTGAGACCAAAATTGAGACAGACCGTCGCCGCATCCGCACGGAGATGGCCCGCCTGCGCAAGGAACTGCGCGCCATGAAGACCGCACGTGAGGTCAAGCGTTCCAAGCGCCAACGCTCAACCATTGCACAGATAGCTATTGCGGGCTACACCAATGCCGGAAAGTCCTCCCTCATTAACGCCATGACCGGCGCCGGGGTATTGGTGGAAGACGCGCTCTTTGCCACATTGGACCCCACCACTCGCCGTGCCACGCTTGCCGACGGCCGCCAGGTCGTCTTCACCGATACCGTCGGCTTCGTCCGCCACCTGCCTACGCAGCTAGTGGAGGCCTTTAAATCCACCCTGGAAGAGGTACTAGCCGCCGATATTATGCTGCACGTGGTCGATGGCTCAGACCCGTTCCCACTAAAACAGATTGAGGCGGTCAATCAGGTCATCTATGACATCGTCTCTGAGACAGGGGAGCAGGCCCCGCCCGAAATTATCGTGATCAATAAGATCGACCAGGCCGATCCGCTGGTGCTTGCTGAGCTGCGCCACGTTCTTGACCATGAGGACGTCGTCTACGTATCTGCCCGTACCGGTGAGGGAATCGACGAGCTTACCGCGCGTGTGGAACTCTTCCTCAACTCCCGCGATAGTCACGTTAAGCTGCAGGTTCCCTTCACGCGCGGGGATGTGGTGGCACGCGTGCATGCCGAGGGCACGGTGCGCCACGAGGAGTATACGGCCGATGGCACGCTTGTCGACGTCCGCCTTCCCTCACCCACCGCCCGTGAGCTCGCTGAATTCATCGTGGAGGAAGTTTCCTAAACCAGCTCCGGTGATCCATAATTAAGGCTCGTGAGCTTAAAAGGTTGGACCGTCCACGGAGACGGTAAAAAGATTGCCCCAGGCGCGGTGGTGGCGCCGGAAGAACGACTCAGCTGGGGTCGCACCATCGGCATCGGTATGCAGCACGTGGTGGCCATGTTCGGAGCTACGCTTTTGGTTCCCACCTTGACCGGATTCCCCGTCAATACGACGCTGCTCTTTTCCGGCCTCGGCACAATTTTGTTCCTGCTTATCACGCGCAACCGGTTGCCGTCCTACCTCGGCTCCTCGTTCGCGTTCATCGCACCTCTTTCGGCGTCGCAGCAGTACGGCGTCGCCGCGCAGGCCGGCTCCATTTTGGTTACTGGCCTTGTCCTTGCCGCGGTGGGCGTCGCCGTAAAGTTCGCCGGTCGCCGCGTGTTGGACGCCGTCATGCCACCGGCCGTAACCGGTGCGATTGTGGCACTTATCGGCCTGAACTTGGCGCCGAATGCGGCCGAGAACTTCGCCTCTCAGCCGCTCGTGGCGGCAGTGACGCTGCTGGTAATCCTGCTGGCCACCGTCGCCGGCCGCGGCATGGTCTCGCGCCTGTCCATTCTCCTCGGCGTGGTCGTGGGCTGGATTTTCGCCGCTCTCACCGGCAACCTCGGCGATGACGCCGTCGCGGCCATTGATGCCGCCCCGTGGGTGGGCCTGCCGCAATTCCACGCACCTTCCTTCAACGTCTCCGCCATTGCCGTCGCGCTTCCCGTGCTGGTGGTCCTCATCGCGGAAAACGTCGGCCATGTCAAGGCCGTTTCCGAGATGACAAAGCGCGATCTCGATGACTTGGCCGGTGACGCCCTTATCGCCGATGGCCTCGCATCTACCCTCGCTGGCGGCTTCGGCGGCTCTGGCACCACGACCTATGCTGAAAATATTGGAGTGATGGCCGCTACCCGGGTCTATTCCACCGCCGCGTACTGGGTAGCAGCATTTACCGCCATCCTTCTGGCTTTCGTGCCGAAGTTTGGCGCGCTGATTTTCACCATTCCTACCGGCGTTCTTGGTGGGGCCTGCATCGTGCTTTACGGGCTCATCGGCATGTTGGGTGTGCGCATTTGGATGGACAATAAGGTCAATTTCAATAACCCGGTTAACCTGACCGCGGCCGCAGTGGCGCTCATCGCGGGTATCGGCAACCTGACTCTCAGCGTTGGTGGGGTTTCCCTGGAAGGCATCGCGTGGGGTTCAGTGGGCATTATCGTCGCCTATCCGATCATGAAGAAGCTATACGATTCCGTCGGCGAAGGCCACGCCGCCAAGTACTAATTTTTCTGCTGTGGATAGTTGCCCGCCGCGCGCCCGCGGCGGGCTATGTTGTTGACGGGGCAACGCGGGTTATCCACACCGCTCTTGTGCCTGGCTCGCATGGGCTTGCGCAGGCTGTTTAACTCAGCGGCATGACCGCATTGGACGCATACTTAGACGCCATGAGCGCCGGAATGGATATCGTCGCCGCCGCTCAAGGGCTCAGTGATCGCGAGCTCATCGCGCAAGGTGCTTCCGACATTGCCGCGCGTGACCTGCTACGACTGTGCGATACTTACTTTGGCAAGTGCGGCTTTTCTGCCAAACAGCGAGCAGCGCGACAGACTACTCATTCCCTCGACGTGCTGCTGCTCATTGAAAAATACGCCCTGCGCTTGCCGACGCAGCGAGATGCCTGGACCCTACGCTGCGAACTGTGTGCCTTTCGTGGCAGTGCTACAGCACTAGAAAAGCGTGCTCGGGCCTTGGTCCGCGAGCTGCGCCCGCGCCGCACACCGGAAAAAGGCGTGCGCATTACCCGTCGTTCCGGCGGCCCGTGGTCGCTGACCATTACTGGGGATTCAGCCGATGTAGCAGATATGCACGCCGCATTGGATGCCAATAAGCCGCTGGAATCTGCCAAAGACCTCTTTTTCGGGAAAGCGAATGCAGCACGCACGACGGTAACGACACAGGTAGTGCTCACCCTCGATGAGCTCGACCGAATAGTCGACGGTGGGGGCGAAGAAATTACCCTGCAGTTGACCAATGGCGCTCAAATGACGGGAGCGGAGCTCGTGGCGCGGACACTAAGCGATCACGGCTATGTCACACTCGTTCACCCGCACGAGGGGCCGGTAAACCTCTATCGAACCTCGCGGCTAGCCAACGACAAGCAGCGGCTGATGGCGGCTGCGCTAAACCCGGTGTGCCCGTGGGAGAGCTGTAATTTTCCCGCGGATGAATGCCAGGTCCACCACCTGAAGGCGTGGAAGCACGGCGGTGAGACTAACGCTGCGAACCTCGCGACTTGTTGTCCCTACCATAATGGAGTCAATGACGATGCCCCCAATGCCCCACCTCGCAGAGGACGGCTGGCCCGGATAAACGGGCAGGTGAGCTGGGTGCCACCGTGGGGATAGGTGGCGTCGGCAAGCGAAAAGCTCCCCACCACACAGGCGGGGAGCTTTAAAGCGAACCGTTTTAGGGCTTAGGAAGCGTCTAGGTCCTTTTCGATGAGGGCAGCAATCTTTTCTACCGCTTCTTCGTTGTCGGAAGTAACAGTAACCTCATCGCCCTGTTCTGCGCCAAGAGCCATAATCATCAAAGAAGAGGCCGCATCGGTCTCATCTTCATCGTCATCGCCAACGAGGTTGAGGAAGATGTCTTCGTCGAACTCGCCAGCTGCGTCCGCGATAATGGAGGCGGGACGTGCGTGCAGGCCTACAGAGGAACCTACCTTTACAGTCTTGGAAGCCATGGAAAAGATCCTTTCTTATGGGGATTGTTGCAATCCAGTGTACGAGTGTTTGGTTTATGCCGCCACGTTCTGAGCAGCTTCTTCGACGGCTTTACTAGGCCAGAACTGCTTCATTGCCAGCACCGCTGCGGTCGAGACAACCACACCGGCCGCGATAGCGACGAGATAGCCCCAGAACGGGTCGATGGCGAAGAGGACGAACACACCGCCGTGTGGAGCTCGGGAGCCGACCGACAAGGCCATCGAAACCGCGCCTGTCACCGCGCCGCCGGCCATCATCGAAGGGATAACGCGGAAGGGGTCGGCCGCGGCGAACGGGATGGCACCCTCCGAGACGAAGGACAGGCCCAGCAACCAAGCGGACTTGCCGTTTTCCTGCTCGGCCGGAGTAAACAGCGACTTGCGGATGAACGTGGCCAGGGAGAGCGCAATCGGTGCAACCATGCCGGAGGCCATAACCGCGGCCATGATCTGCATGGAGGACTCGTCGCCGGTAGAAAGTCCGGCCGTAGCGAAGAGATAAGCCGCCTTATTGACAGGGCCGCCCAAATCAAAGCACATCATCAAGCCGAGGATGATTCCTAGGAGCACGGCCGAGGAACCGGACATCGACGAAAGCCAATCCTGCAGGCCATCCATGATGGCTGCCAGCGGTGCGCCCAGCAGTAGGTACATCGCAAGGCCGACGACGAGCGAGGTCAGTAGTGGGATGATGACAACTGGCATGAGCGAGCCCAGCCAGCGTGGTACCTTCCAATTGCCAATCCACAAAGCGACGAAGCCCGCCAGAAGACCAGTTACCAGGCCACCGATAAAACCAGCACCTAGGGTAACCGCGATCGCGCCGCCCGCGAAGCCTGGGGCGATGCCTGGACGGCCGGCGAGCGCGTAGGCGATATAACCGGAAAGAGCAGCAACGATAAAGCCCATCGCTGCTTGGCCAATGGCGAAAAGAACAGCGCCGAGATACAGCAAGAACCCGGAGCGCTCGAAATGCATAAGTTCGCCGTCCACGGTTACGTCATGACCAGGAAGATTGCCTAGTGAAAAGTCCGTCGACAGTGCCTGCCAACCGTTTGCCATATCGGCGCCGCCAAAAAGGAAGCCAAGGGCAAGCAGAAGACCACCGGCCGCGACGAATGGAACCATATAGGATACGCCGGTCATGATGGCCTGCTGGATGCGCTTGCCCCAACCGAGAGACTTTCCCTCTTCTTCTGCATCGGCCCGGGTAGCGGTGCCGGATACCCTGTGCGCGTGGGGGTTTCGGGCGGCGGCGATGGCCTCGTCGAGCATGGTGCCAGGCTCGTTGATGGCGCGCTTGACGCCAGACTCAATTACCGGTTTGCCAGCGAATCGCTCCCGGTCGCGTACGCCAACGTCCGTGGCGAAGATGACCGCATCGGCCGCATCGATGGTGGCTTGGGAGACGGACTCATTATTCGACGAACCTTGCGTTTCTACGGTCAGCGCTACGTCATCGCGTTCGGCCGCGGTCTGTGTGAGGGCGTCGGCCGCCATGTAGGTGTGGGCGATGCCGGTAGGGCAGGCGGTGATGGCCACGATGCGGGTGACGTTGTCCGAAGAATCCGCGGTAGTTGGGGTCGCCGAGGACGAGCCGTTGGGGGCGGCGGAGGAGCCTGTACCGGCGGCACCAGCGGCGGGGGCAGCCGACTCGGCGGCCGGTTTCTTCTTTGGCTTTTCTGCGTTGACTACATCCAAGACAAGGCGAACAATTTCTTCCTTGGTGGGGGCGCTGCGCAGTGCCTCGAGGAAGTCTTTTCGGACAAGGGCGCGGGCTAGCTTGGACAAAATCTTTAGGTGAGCCTTGCCGCCACCGGCCGGAGCGGCGATGAGGAAGACCAACTGGGCGTCTCCATCAGGACCGGAGAAATCTACACCGCGGCCTAGGCGGGCGAATGCGAGGGTTGGTTCGGTGACAGCCTCGGAACGGCAGTGCGGGATGGCAACACCGCCGGGTACGCCGGTGCCGGCTTTAGCCTCGCGGTCGACGGCGGGTTGGGCCAATCCGGCGACGTCGGTGGCTCGGCCGGTGTCGTGGACTAGCGCGGCTAGGTTGGTAATGACGGAGTCAACACTGTCGCCAAAGTCGGCGTCAAGGGCGACAAGTTCCGTAGTAATGAGTTCGGAAGCCATTTTGGGGCGCTCCTTAGGCTAGCGAGTTAACGGTGGTATTAGCGATATCTATTTCTTCAGGACGAGGAAATTGCGTGCCTTGCTTGGATGCAGCCGCGGTCCCGTAGGCCACGGATCGGGCAAGGCTTGCGGCCGGAGATTTACCAGCGGTGCGGCCGAGAAGGTATCCGGCGAGCGCTGCGTCTCCAGCACCTACGGTGGATTTCACGGTGGCTGGAGGGGGAGTGGCAGCCCATGCTCCTTCAGCCGTAACCAGTACGGCACCGGCGCCACCGAGGGTGACGAGCACTTCTGCGATGCCTCGCTTGACGACGTCGCGTGCCGCGCTAACCACTCCCGAATAGTCACCGCGGGCGGCTTGTGCTTCCAGCTCGCGGCCGTCGGTGCCGGTGAGTTGGCCGAGCTCTAGACCATTGGGCTTTATGAGATCGGGTGCCGAAGACTCGAGATTTTTCCCGATGGCCAGCATCGGAGCATCGGAGGTATCTACCGCGATGCGGGCCTGTGGTGCGGCCGCATGGATAGCGGAGATGAGCTCGCAATACCAATCGGTGTCCACGCCGCGCGGCAAGGAACCGGCTAGCACCACCCAGTCGGCCGCGAGGGCGCGGGCGGTGAGGGTGGAGGTAATGGCTTGGGCATCGGCGTCGGAAAGCACGGGGCCTGGGCCGTTGACCTTGGTGGTGGTGCCGTCGGGCTCGGTGATGGTGGTGTTGACGCGAATGGAGCCGTCCATAGCAGTAGCCGAAGAAGGCAATCCGGCCGCGTGGATGAGATTCAGGAAGGAATCGGAGTCGTGGGACGGAAAAAGTGCCAGGGTTTGCTCGCCGGCTAGGTGCACGGCATGGGTGACGTTTACGCCCTTGCCGCCTGCAACCTGTGTGACCTCGCTGGCACGGTGGACATCACCGGAAGTTAAAGGCTCGCTGAGTACGAGGGTGGCGTCGATACTGGGATTGGGGGTCAGCGTGAGAATCAAGTTGTCCCTTTCGCAGGTTATATATTGGGGCCGAACGCCGCTGGAGAGAACCTTTGGGAATGGCCCGCCCTTAATGTTGATTCTTGTCCGAATGTGTCCGAAAGTCAACAGAAAACTGTGGTATACATTGCTTTTCTATCCGTTTTGTGGTGTTCTGGAAGTCAATAACCGCTATCTTCGAAGGAAGTACGCTCATGGAAAACGCGTCTGAGTCCACAATCAAAGGCACCGGTGTCGTTGCCGGAGTCGCCTACGCCGAAGCCGTGTGGGTCCGCCCTCGCCCGGCCCTGCCTACCGAGGGAAGCATTGACCCAGAGCAAGCGAGTGAATCCGAGTACAACCGCTTTCTTGCGGCCGTAGATACGGTTGCTAATCGATTGGAGAAGCGCGCGGCAGCCGCAGAGGGCCAAGCGGCCGAGGTTCTCACTGCAACCGCCGGTATGGTCAAGGACCGTGGCTGGCACAAAACAGTGCGCAAGAATATCCGCACCGGTAGGAATGCGGAATTTGCCACTGTTGGCGCGACTGACAAGTTTGTCACCATGTTCGAAGCCGCTGGTGGCGTGATGGCCGAGCGCACGACCGACTTGAAGGACGTACGCGACCGCGTCATCGCTGAGCTACGTGGTGAGGATGAGCCAGGCCTCCCTTTGGTAGATGGCGAGGCCGTCTTGTTTGCAGATGATTTGGCCCCGGCCGATACCGCAACGCTAGATACCAAACACATTAAAGCCCTTGTTACGGAGCTCGGTGGCCCCACTAGCCATACGGCCATCATCGCGCGCCAATTGGACATTCCGTGCATCGTGGCGGTGGGCGCTTCGCTTGGCGACATTGAAAGCGGCACGCTGGTATTTGTCGATGGCGCAGTAGGAACCGTGACTTGTGGTGCTGATGCGAAGACCTCCACCAAGGCCGTCGCTGAATACCGTGAGCGTGCAGCACGCGTTGCTCAGTGGCGCGGACCAGCTAAGACCAAGGACGGTCACAGCGTGCAGCTGCTGGCAAATGTTGCTGATGGCAATGCCGCCCGCATCGCTTCGGAGTCTCAGGCAGAAGGCATCGGCCTGTATCGCACGGAGTTGTCCTTCCTTTCGGCCAGCGAAGAGCCCAGCGTGGAGGAACAAGCAAAGATCTACGGAAAGGTTTTCAAGGCCTTCCCCGAATCCAAGGTTGTTGTGCGCACATTGGACGCAGGCTCCGATAAGCCAATTTCTTATGCCACGCTAAGGTCTGAGGAAAACCCGGCATTGGGCGTTCGCGGTCTGCGTATCGCGCGCGATAATGAAGCTTTGCTGACCCGCCAGCTTGATGCAATTGCGCAGGCTGCCGAAGCCCGTGATGATAAAGCCTCTACGTGGGTGATGGCTCCCATGGTTGCCACTTCTACCGAAGCGCAGTGGTTTGCCAACTTGTGTCGTGAACGCGGCCTGACTGCTGGCGCTATGATTGAGGTTCCCGCCGCAGCGCTTATGGCGGATAAAATCATGCCGCACCTCGACTTCGTATCCATCGGCACCAATGACCTGACTCAGTACACGATGGCTGCAGACCGTCTGTCCCCGCAGTTGGCCTACCTGACCGACCCGTGGCAGCCGGCCGTGCTGCGACTTATCCAGCACACCTGCATTGTGGGCCAGGCCAATAACGTTGCGGTAGGCGTATGCGGAGAAGCAGCGGCCGACCCCATGCTGGCCTGCGTGCTTACGGGCTTGGGCGTGAATTCGCTGTCCGCAGCGTCTACTGCAGTAGCAGGCGTAGGCGCACAGTTGGCAGAAATTACCTTGGAACAGTGCCAACAGCTCGCTGAGGTGGCATTGGATGCGGAAAGCCCTGATGCCGCCCGTACTGCAGTGGTAGAAACCATGGCCTCCTTCGCCTAGCTTGAGGCGAAGGAGCGGGATTTATTCGCTGGCGAGTACGACTTCAATTTCGTGCTCGCGCAGCGCCTCCACAAAGGAATCGGGGGCTGCGGCGTCAGTGATGACGACATCGATATCAGCGGCGGGGGCGAAGCTTACCAAGTAGTCATTGCCCAGTTTGCTGGAATCGCACATCACTACGACCTTGTGGGCGTTGGTGACAAAGGCAGACTTGATGGCTGCTTCTTGGGGATCGGCCGTGGAAAGCCCGTGATCCAGGGTCAGGGCATTGGTTCCGATGAAGGCGACGTCGGCGCGCATGAGCGCTAGCGTGCGCAGGGCGGTGTCGCCGACGACAGCTTGGGTGATCGCGCGAACCGTGCCGCCAAGCAGCTGGACGTCCGGTACTCCGCTGCCTGCTAAGGACAAGGCGATGGGCAGACTATTGGAGACGATGTTGAACTGGCCTTGGGGGTATTGCTGTCCTATCAGCTCAGCAAATGCATTAATCGTAGTTCCCGCGTCGAGGAAAATGCTGCCGCCGCCGTGGGGAAGAAAATCCAGCGCAGCTCGGGCGATGGCGGCTTTCGCGCCGGAGGCGGAACGCTGCCGGGTGTCTAGGGTAAGTTCCGCAGTTTGAAAGGACTGGGATGCTACCGCGCCGCCATGCACGCGATGGACGACGCCCTCTCGATCCAACACCGCTAGATCGCGTCGAATGGTTTCGGCCGTGACTTCGAAGCGCTCGGATAGCTCAGTGACGTTGACGCGACCTTCAACGGCGGTGAGAGACGCTATCTGGCGGCGCCGCTCTTCTGCGTACATTATTCCTCCTTGGACTTAAGCACACCGCGGGGAGTAGCGGGGGTAAAAATTCCCGGATTTTGTGGATAGGAAAGTCCCGCGATGTTGTTTTTCTTAGTCCATTGTCTCAAAAATCGGGAATAACCGGACTAAAGCAAAAATTTGCACAGCTATCACCGCGCTACGAAGTACGAAAATAGCTGGTCAGGGCAAAAAGTGGGAAAGTGGGATTTTCGTCTCCTTTGCTGTCTGGGTCCAAAATGGCGCCAAAATGGGGGTGGCTGGCGGAGAGGCTATATTAATGAGAAATGCGCACAAATAAGCCCCGCACGGCCTGGGGCGGCCGTTGCGGGGCGGAGTGAGGCTGGGTGAGTGTTTAAAGTTTGCGGAACACGGATACAACCTTGCCCATAATTTCTGCATCATCGCCATTAATGGGCGAGTAAGCATCGTTGTGGGGAAGTAGCCATACGCCCGAGGAATCGCGGTGGAATTCCTTAACGGTGGCCTCGGAACCGTCCAGCAGCGCTGCGACAAATTCGCCTTCCTCAGCAACTGACTGGGAGCGAATAATCACCCAGTCACCGTCGAGAATCCCTGCATCCTTCATTGAATCGCCGACTACCTGCAGCATATATAGGTCGCCGCTGCCGACAACCTCGTCAGGCATGGGGAAGTACGTGTCGACGTTTTCCTCAGCGGTAATGGGTGCTCCCGCAGCGATGCGACCGACCACAGGAATATAAGACACAGCGCCTGCGTCCTCGGGAACCTGCTGTTCGGGCTTAGCGGGCTTGCGGCCAGGCTTCTTGGTGCCTTCGTCTGTGTTGAGATGGCGAACATCTACGGCACGCGGCTTATTTGGGTCGCGCCGGAGAAATCCCTTTTCTTCCAATTGCTTCAGCTGATAGGCAACTGAGGATGTGGACTGCAGGCCTGCTGCATCGCCGATTTCGCGAATGCTTGGTGGGTAGCCACGCAGCATGACGGCGTCACTAATGACATTGAGGATTCGTCGTTGGCGGTCGGATAGGGATGCGTAATCGGTCTTCTCGGCGGACTTTTTTGGCTTGCGGCCCATTGCTGGCTCCTACGTAGGGTCGGGTGACTTCGTTGTCGGTCTATTAGTGGGCGGATTTAGAGTGCCACAAGTCATTTGTAGCACGAAAAGTACAGATGTTCGAGATTTGTGTCCACGGGTGGACAAGTATTCGAAGCGGTGCTATAAATCGAACGTACCAACTAAATCGAACATTATGTCGACTGTTTCAAATTAAGTGTCCAGTGGGATGCCTATGGTGAGTTCGGTCGTCGAAAGGAAAAACATGTCTCTACTTATTAATTCTCGAAATGACCTGGCAAAGCGTAATTCTGCAGGCGCTCTAGTGGTTTCTCCCGCATCTGTATGGGACGTGGATCGATATGCCCCTCGCGCGGCGCGAGGGAGCGGTGATTCGCGGTATGTTCGAACTCTCCGCGTAGAAGATCGAACGACATATCGTTCGAATCGAGTGAAATCTGGCGGGGGCGACGGTCTTTCACAGAGAGCTCAACGTAGCGCGGTGAAGTCGAACACAGGTAACTACGTTTTAGGTGGCGTGTTTGGAATCGCGGTCTTTTTGGGCACGCTCCTAGGCGGATTGGCAGGGGCGGAAGGAAGTAGTGCACCGCAACCGCCGACCTCAGACATTCAACAGGTCGAGGCTGCTGTAGTGCATTAGTGAGGCGGTGGCCTTATGCTCGGTAGTTGGGCGGACTGCTGGGCGAGTAAACTACTGGGGTAACAACGTCAGTGAAAGGACCTCTGTGTATTGCCCCTTCTGCCATAATGAGCAATCCCGTGTCATTGACTCCCGCGTCGTCGATGCTGGAGCGTCGATTCGGCGCCGGCGTGAGTGTGCTTCGTGTAAGGGGCGTTTTACCACGGTCGAAAAGGCCGTGTTGTTGGTGGTCAAGCGGAACGGACTCGCGGAACCTTTTAGTCGAGATAAACTGATTCGCGGCGTACGGCGCGCCTGTCAGGGGCGAGATGTGGGTGACGATGCCCTGAAAAAACTGGCGCAAGAAGTGGAAGAGACCGTACGCGGGCATGGTTCCTCTCAGGTCAACGCGAATGAGATTGGCCTGGCCATCTTGGAACCGCTTCGCGATCTTGATGAGGTGGCTTATCTGCGCTTTGCCTCGGTCTACAAGTCCTTTGAAAGCGCTGATGATTTCGAATCTGAAATTCGTCTCATGCGTAGGCGCGACCGAGAGGATTTCTAGCGCAGTTTGTCAACGGCCTTCTGGATGCGGCGGAGCGACACGGCGTGAGCTGTGCCGAGGCGTTGGGCGAATAGTGAAACGCGAAGTTCCTCCACCATCCAGCGAATGTCCTTGACTTCGCGCGTCTTTTCGCGGCCAGGTGGTAGGCTGCGCAGCCGGTTGGCTAGGTAGGCCTTGGCGTTATCGACCTCGGCCTGGCGGTCCGCGTCGCGGTCAGGGTCAAGGTTCATGTCCTCTAAGCGAATGCGCATGGCTTGGATATAGCGCGGTAGATGACGCAGGTGGGACATGCCATGGATTGTGATGGCATTACGGGGTAGGAGGAACTCCAATTGCTCTCGCATGTCATCGATGGCCGCACCGTCCCAGTGGGCGAGTTCGGCTTGCAGGTTGGAATACTCGGCGAGTCCTGGGGCGATAGCCACCACCGCTTGACGCACACGGCCCGGAACCTGGGGCTTGATGGTGTCTTTGAGCTTCTGGAAAGCGGAAGGAGTGCGGACGGGTCCGCCGGCCTCTAGCATCAGGTCGCGTATGGCAGCGACGCGGGCGTCGTTGACCAGGCCATCGGCGCCGCCGTGGGGATAGGAGTCGACGGCGACGCGTTGTTGCAGCGGCAGGCCCTTGACCATTTGTGCAGTATTGACCGCAATGTCGCGCATAAGCAGGGTAAGGGTGGTGGTAACCATAGCGGCATCGGCTGCGGCCTTGGTGGGATGTACCTTGAGTTCAACGCCGTCCTTTGTGGCGACGAGGGCGGGGTAAGCCGTGACTTCGTGGCCGTCGACGTTGGTGGTAACCGTGTCATCGATGGCACCTAGAGTATCGTCGGTCCACTCGCTGACAGCGGTGGACTCAGCGGTGCGAGAGACGCGGGACACAGAGGATTTGATATGCCCGGACTGGCGGCGGATAAGCGCTGCGAGGTCGCGGTCGGAGTCGACGATCTTGCCGCGCTTGTCGATGGCCCCGTAGTTCATCCGCAGGTGCATCGGTAGCTTGCTGGGCTGGAAATCGGTGGCGTTGATGCCTTGGCCGCCGAGTTCATGGAGGACGTCGGCAAGCTGCTGGGTGATGGTGCCTTCATAAGGGACGAGGCGGTCGATGGCGCGCTCAGCGAATTCGGGCGCTGGAACAACAGTGCGGCGCAGGGCCTTGGGCAGGCTGCGGATGAGTTCGGTTACGAGCTCGAGACGCAGGCCGGGTACGAGCCAATCGAAGCCTTCGGTATCTAAGCCGGCGAGCATGGGGATGGGTACCATCACGGTAACGCCATCGAGTGGATCGCCGGGTTCAAATTTATAGGTTAGTTCGTAGTCGATGGAACCCTTTCTCCAGTGGTCGGGGAAGGAGTCTTCGGTGACCTCGTGGGAGTCATCGATGAGCTTTGTCGGATCAAAATCCAGCAATTCAGGGTTGCGACGGCGTTCTTTTTTCCACCACGAGTCGAAATGACGGCCGGTTGTTACATTTGCTGGGATGCGCTGGTCATAAAAGTCGAAGAGGGTGTCTTCGTCTACGATGAGGCCGCGGCGGCGGGCTTTTTCTTCGTATGCGGCGGCGTCGTCAAGCGCTTGGGCATTGGTTTTGAAGAAGGCGTGGTGGGTATTCCAGTCGCCGGCAACGAGCGCGTTGCGGATGAACATATCGCGCGCGGCGGTGGGATCGACGCGGTGGTAGGGCACGGTGCGGTCGGCCACAATGGGTACACCGTAGAGTGTGGACTTCTGGTGAGCGATGGCGGTGGCGCGTTTGCGGGACCAGGTGGGCTCGGAATAGTTGTGCTTGAGCAGGTCTGCGCCCAGCTTTTCTACCCAGGCGGGATCGATGGTGGCGACGTCGCGTGCCCAGAGGCGGGAAGTTTCCACCAGCTCGGCGGCCATGAGGAACTCCGGCGGCTTTTTGGCCAAGGCGGAGCCAGGAAATACCAGGAATCGGGTGTTGCGCGCGCCTTGGAATTCTTTGGAGTTGCCATCGCGGGCGCCGATATTGGACAGCAAGCCTGACAGGAGGGACATGTGGATATCATCGGCGCGGCGCTCGGTACCTTCCTGGTATGTCCAGCCCAGCTGCTTGGCGACGTCCTTGAGCTGGCGCACCAGGTCGAACCACTCGCGAATGCGCATGTAATGGAGGAACTCCTGCTTCATGCGTTTGCGGAATTTATTGCCGGATTGCTCGTTGCGGGTTTGTTTAATGTAGTCCCAGAGCTTAAGCATGGACAAGAAATCCGAGGACTTGTCCTTGAAGCGGGCGTGGGCTTGGTCGGCCTGGGCCTGGAAATCAAGGGGGCGTTCGCGAACGTCCTGGATGGTCATGGCCGCGACGATGACCATGACATCATCCAGGCATCCGTTGGTATTGGCCTCAATGAGCATGCGTGCCATACGGGGATCTAGCGGGATGCGCGCTAGGTCGCGGCCAGTGGCGGTCAGCGTGGGCTTATCCTGCTTGTCGTGGAGAGCGCCGAGCTCGTGCAGGAGGTTAAGGCCATCGCGGATGGCCTTGTGCTCGGGCGGTTGGATGAAGGGGAATTGTTCGATGTCGCCTAGCTTGAGCGAGACCATCTGCAAGATGACGCTGGCGAGGTTGGTGCGCAGAATTTCTGGGTCGGTGAATTCGGGGCGGCTTTCAAAGTCCTGTTCGCTATAGAGGCGAATGGCGATGCCATCGGCAACGCGGCCGCAGCGGCCGGAGCGCTGGTTGGCGGAGGCCTGCGAGATAGGCTCGATAGGCAGGCGCTGGACTTTGGTGCGCGTGGAATAGCGCGAGATACGGGCGGTGCCGGTATCAACCACATAGCGGATGCCGGGCACAGTAAGCGAGGTTTCTGCAATATTCGTGGCCAGCACGATGCGGCGGCCACGGTGTTCGCTGAAAACGCGATGCTGTTCTTGATTAGATAAGCGGCCAAAGAGGGGAGTGACCTCGACGTTTTTCCACTTCTTGCCTTCGATGGCCTCCATGGCATCGCGGATATCGCGTTCGCCAGGGAAGAAGCAAAGGATATCGCCGTCGCCTTCGTGCATCAGCTCTTCGATTGCCACGGTCAAACCGTCGAGCGGGTCTTGGTCCACCACCTTTCCGCCGGCCTCGAACTCGAGGGGCCGGTAACGGATTTCTACCGGGTAGGTGCGGCCGGAGACCTCGATAATGGGGGCAGGGTTTCCGTCGGCGTCGGCAAAATGGGCAGCGAAGCTTTCCGGATCGATGGTTGCGGAGGTAATGATGACCTTGAGATCGGGGCGCTTGGGCAAAAGACGCTTGAGATAGCCCAATAAAAAGTCGATGTTGAGGGAGCGCTCGTGGGCCTCATCGATGATGATGGTGTCGTACTTGTTGAGGAAGCGGTCACGCTGCATCTCGGCGAGTAGGATGCCATCGGTCATGAGCTTAACCGCGGTGGTCTCAGAGACGCGATCATCAAAGCGGATGGCGTAGCCGACGGATTCGCCAATCTTTTGGTCCAGTTCTGAGGCGATGCGTTCGGCCACGGTGCGCGCTGCAATGCGGCGTGGCTGGGTATGGCCGATTAATCCGCGGCGGCCGCGGCCCAGATCAAGACAGATTTTTGGGATCTGGGTGGTCTTACCGGAGCCAGTCTCGCCCGCAATGATGACTACTTGGTTGTCACGGATGGCTTCGGCAATATCGTCCTTACGGGCTGTGACGGGGAGGGCGTCGGGGTAGGTGATGGTGGGGACGGCGGCGTCGGTAAGCGCGACGCGCTCAGCCGCAGCGTGGATTTCAGCGCCGATTTCTTGGAGCGCTTTCGGGGCACGGGCCTTTTTCAGGCGGCGGCGGAAGGAGCGGGCTTCGGCCAAGGTGACATTTTCGAGTGCGGCGAAAAGCTCGTCGCGGGAAGGGGTTTCATTCATAGTCATGACTAGACACAGATTTTACCTGCCCGCCTGAAATGAGGAAAAGTTGTTAAAGTGAAAATACTTATCCATGCACTGATTCGCATTCCTTAAGGAGGAACCCCGGTTATGACGAACCCGTATTCGGGTGGAAATGATGATTTTCCGCGCTACGAACCGACCGATCACCCCGAGGACCGACCAAACTACGGACAGCTTCCGTCCTATGGCGGAAGCCATGAAGAAAATACCCAAGGCTATATGGGCTACCAAGCAGGCCAGCGGCCGTTTACCGGTAAGGCCTCCGCAATAGATGCGGTTTCTTGGGCTTTTAGGACTGTCTTTGGCAATTGGAAGCTGTGGATTCTAGGAGCACTAGCGCTTTTTGTTCTAAGTATCGTTTTTGTAGCCGTTGCAGGCGGCATCAATGCCGCGAGTTACTCCGGTACGGGTGATCCAACCGCGGGTTCTTGGGTTTCTCAGCTCATCTCGACTGTCCTAAGCCTTGTATTGTCGCTGGTAATTATGCGTCTGGCGCTTTTCCAGATTGATGATTCTCGCACCGGCTGGGGCTATCTGTTTAAGAACGTACGCTGGTGGCAGCCGCTGGTCATCATGCTCGTCATCGGGGCGGTGGCGAGCCTCATTGCATTCGCTGCAGTAGGTGGAACTGTCTATGGGTTGCTTAACGACGCCGAGAATATGACGGAGGACGAAGCAGTTGCGGCAGTATTAAGCGTCATGGGCATCATGGGCGTGCTTTTGCTCATTAGCTTCTTTATCCAACCATTCTTCTCGCTGATGCAATGGTTCGCGGCCGACGGCGATAGCGTTGGTGACGCCGTGAAGAAGGGCTTTCAGGCAGGTAAGAATAACTACGGTCAAATGTTGCTACTGGCAATTTTGAACTTTTTCATCATCATCGGTGGATTCTTGCTTCTGGGTATCGGCCTCATCGTGGCTTATCCGGTTACGTTCTTGGCGCAGGCACATTTGTTCCGCCAGTGTGCTGGGCGCAATACGCTCCCGCAGGCATAGCTCGATAAAGACAAAGGCCACCGTTTCCTACGTGGAACGGTGGCCTTTGGTGTGTTGTGTGCAGCGCCGCGTTACTTGCGGGAGCGCTCAACCGCCTGGTTATAGGCAGAAGTGATGAGCTTGCCGAGTTCAGTGAATTCTTCACTACGGGCCGCGGAGGAGCGGAAGACGAGGCCGACTTCGCGTTCGGCGGTGACATCGGAGGCGAAGTGAGCTATGGCTACATCCTTACCGTGGCATTCGGTGGCTAGGGCCGATTCTGGGACGAGGGTGCAACCCAAGCCGCCCATGACCAGCTGCATGATGGTAGTAAGAGAAGAGGCGCGAGTGACGGAGTTGGTGGCCTCGGCCGGGTTGACGTCGGCATGGCGGCAGAGATCGACGATTTGGTCGCGCAAGCAGTGGCCGTCGTCAAGCAGCAGCAAATCTAGGTCCTTGAGCTCGGAAAGCTGGACGTCCTCGCGGCCGGCGATGGGGTGATCGGGAGGGCAAACGATGGAGAATTTTTCCGTGTATAGCGGGCTGTCGACCATGCCGGTGGTTTCGGACGGAATGGCCATGATGGCGAGATCCAAGTTGCCGTTGCGCAGGCGGGTGATGAGGTGCTGGGTTTGCTCTTCTACAAAACGCGGCTCGAGATCCGGGTAGACCTCGGCGAGCATGGAGAGTAAGTCAGGCAGGATATATGGCGCAATTGTGGGGATAACGCCGATGGTGAGCGGGCCTGCGAGGGTGCCGTTGGCACCGCGTGCGTGGGCTAGGAAAGTATCGGCTGCCTCGAGGGTGGCTTTGGCATAGGGGAGAAGCTTTTCACCGGCCGAGGTGACAATGACCTTGCGGGTGGAACGCTCGATGAGTTGAAGGCCTAATCCCTGTTCGAGGGCTACGAGACCTTGGGAGAGCGAGGGTTGGGAAATTTCGAGTTTGGCGGCTGCGGTACCAAAGTGCTTGTTTTCCGCCACGGTGACGAAGGTGCGCAGCTGAGCAAGTGTAGGGCGATACTCTTTATTATGCATGCCTATTACTCTAACACTTACCTATAGGATTTGCTATTGACGCGAGCGGAAAAGATGGTATAACTGATGGTGTTGGGCCGGACACGGTCCGGCCCCGCTGCTTGTACGCCAAGCGGCAGGACACTTAGAGGAAAAGCCTTTGCTAAAGGAGTTGAAGACTATGCCTATTTTGACCGTCGGCGAGAAGTTCCCAGAGTTCAACCTCACCGCCCTGACCGGTGGCGACCTGCACGACGTTAACGCTAACCAGCCGGAGGACTACTTCGAGCAGGTATCCCTGGACAAGTACGAGGGCAAGTGGAAGGTCGTCTTCTTCTACCCGAAGGACTTCACCTTCGTTTGCCCGACCGAGATTGCTGCCTTTGGCAAGCTGGACGAGGAGTTCCAGGACCGCGATACCCAGATCCTCGGCGGCTCCACCGATAACGAGTTCGCTCACTTCAACTGGCGCGCAACCCACCCGGAGCTGAAGGAAGTTCCATTCCCAATGTTCTCTGACGTGCGCCACGACCTCATCCGCGCACTGGGCGTAGAAAACGCTGATGGTGTTGCTGACCGCGCTACCTTCATCATCGACCCGGATGGTGTTATCCAGTTCGTCTCCGTTACCCCGGATGCTGTCGGCCGAAACGTAGACGAGGTTCTGCGCGTGCTCGACGCCCTGCAGTCCGAAGAGGTCTGCGCTTGCAACTGGGAGAAGAACGACCCCACCAAGAACATCAACAAGATGGACGTCGTTCAGTCCGCGCTCTAAATCTCACTGAGATGCAGGTTAACCCCGCTTTCGTGGCGGGGTTTCCTTTTAAATCCAGCGCAGTAAATTCCTATCAAAACCTAAAAGGAGAAAAGCTATGTCTATTGATAATCTGAAGTCTGCACTGCCGGAGTACGCCAAGGACCAGAAGCTCAACCTCGGTGCGCTGACCCGTTCCAAGGACTTGGACGAAGAGCAGCTGTGGGGCTGCCTGCTGGCATCGGCCGCAGCAACCCGCAATGACACCGTGCTGGCAGAAATCGCTGAGGAAGCAAAAGAGCACCTCTCCGAGGAGGCTATCGAGGCAGCCTACGGCGCAGCCACCGTCATGGCGATGAATAACGTTGCTTACCGCGCCAAGGGCTGGTTGGGCGATGACTACGCACAGGTAAAGTTTGGCCTGCGCATGAACATCATCTCCAAGCCAGGCGTGGACAAGGCCAACTTCGAGCTGTGGAATACCGCAGTCTCCGCCATCAATGGCTGCGAGCACTGCCTGGGTGCTCACGCTCACGAGCTTAACGAGGCTGGTCTGAGCAAGGAGCAGGTCTGGGAGGCCGTCAAGGTCGCTGCCGTGGTTCAGGCTGTGGCACAGGCTGTCCAGATTGAGGCCGCACGCTAAAATAGCCGGCCTTTAGCCGCCCTCGCGCTTGCCGACGTCCCCCTCACTCGGGGCGTGGCAGCTAGGGCGGCTTTGTCGTTTTGGCTGGCTAGTACTCCACGCGCAGGTCCGACAGTCGGACTTCGCCAGCCTCATCGGAGGCATCGAGATCTACCGTAGCGACGAACTGGTAGGCGTGGTCGCCGTCTGGGTCCTTGATGATCTGGCGCACGGACCACGCACGCGAGTCAGTATCGCCTAGGCGGAAAAACTCCGGGCCGCGGGCCTCGGGGCCGGAATCGATGTCATCATACTCATCGAAGTAATCATCTAGGATAGCGCCGAAGCCCGGCACCTCGTCCAGGTAATCGAGCAGCTCCGCCAAGCGGTCTTCTTTTTCTAGCGCGAAAAGCTGCACCAAACGGAACATGTAATTGCGCACCATAATGGTAAAGGCGCGGCGATTGGCCGTAAGAGCGGTGGGGTCCTCCACGCCGAAGGCAAGCTCGCGGTCCACGGTGTCTTGGTCGATGGGGGAGTCTTCGCCGGCCATCTGCGCCCATTCGTCGACAAGCGAGGAATCCACCTGGCGGATAAGCTCACCCAGCCAGATGACGATGTCCTCGAGCTCCGGGGTGTTGTACTCATCGGGGATGGATTGTTTGAGGGTACGCCAGGCATCGGTCAAGTAACGCAAAATCACGCCCTCGGAGCGGGCCAAGCCGTAGGTGGCGACCAAATCCGAGAAGGTCATTGCATTCTCGAGCATGTCGCGCACCACGGACTTGGGTCGCAGCTCAAACTCCTTGACCCACGCATTGCTCTCAGCGAAAGTGTCGTAGGCCTGCTCCAATAGCTCCTCGAGCGGCTTCGGCCAGGTGATATCCTCCACGATATTCATGCGGTCGGTGTAGTCCACTCCATCCGCCTTCAGCGCGGCAATTTCCTCGCCACGGCGCTGTTTCTGCTGGGCGATGAGCACCTGACGCGGGTCATCCAGGATGGACTCGAATACGGAAATAACGTCCAAGTTATAAGTGTCCGCCTCCGGATCCAGCAGCGAGAGCGCGGCTAGGGCGAATGGTCCCAGCGGTTGGTTAAGCGCGAAATCGCGGGGGAGTTCTCGCACCAAATGATAGGGTCGGCCGTAGATATCCAAGCCCTTGGTGGATTTTTGCACTACGCCAGAATCCACCAGCCCGCGGAAAAGGTCGAGGGCTGTGAGAATGTCCTTATTCTGCTTGCTGCGATTATCGTGATTGTCCCGCAGCAGATGGCGCATGTGTTCATAGCCATTGCCATGTCGTGCCAATACATTAAGCAGCATCGAGTTAGAGACGCGGAATTGAGACGTCAGCTGCTCAGGCTCAGCCTCAGTAAGGCGCGCAAAGGTCTTTTCGGACCACGAAACCTCGCCCTCTCGAGCGGACTTTTTCTTTAGCTTCTTCAAGCGCTTGGGGTCATCACCGATGCGGCGGCGTTCCTTAGCGTTTTCGATCTCGTGCTCGGGGGCCTCGACCACCACGGTGCCCTCGGTGTCATAGCCGGCGCGGCCGGCGCGGCCGGCAATCTGGTGGAATTCGCGCGACTTGAGGATGCGTTGGCGCTGTCCATCGAACTTAGCCAGCCCCGTCATCAGTACGGTACGGATGGGCACGTTAATGCCCACCCCCAGGGTATCGGTGCCGCAAATGACCTTAAGCAGGCCCTTTTGTGCCAGGCGCTCTACTAAACGGCGGTATTTGGGCAGCATGCCCGCGTGGTGGATGCCGATGCCCTTGCGCAGCAGCTTGGATAAATCCTTGCCAAAGGCAGTGGTGAAGCGGAAGCCGCCGATTTCTTGGGCAATGGCCTCTTTTTCTTCTTTGGTGATTATCCCCGAAAGCGAGGTGAGCGCCTGGGCGCGCTCGGCGGCCTCCCGCTGGGAAAAGTGCACCACGTAGATGGGGGCCTTCTTATCGGCCAAGAGCTCTTCGATGGTCTCGTGCACCGCACTAAAGACATAGGAAAAATCCAGCGGCACGGGGCGCGTGGTACCAGCAACCAGGTCGGTAGCGCGGCCGGTACGACGGCTAAGGTCTTCTTCCAACCACGTGGTATCGCCCAGGGTGGCGGACATAAGCAAGAACTGCGCTTTGGATAGCTCTAGTAGCGGCACCTGCCAGGCCCAGCCACGGTCCGGTTCGGAGTAGTAGTGGAACTCGTCCATTACCACCTGGTCGATATTGGCCTCGGCGCCATCGCGAAGCGCAATATTAGCCACAATCTCAGCCGTGGCGGCGATGATGGGGGCATTGCCGTTGACGGTGGCGTCACCAGTCATCATGCCTACATTTTCCGCGCCAAAGATATCGCAGAGGGCAAAGAACTTCTCACTTACTAGAGCCTTGATGGGTGCCGTATAAAAACTGCGCTGGCCACGGGCCAAGGCGATAAAGTGTGCTGCATTGGCCACCATGGACTTTCCGGAGCCAGTCGGGGTAGCGAGGATGACATTATCGCCGGCCAAGATCCCCAGCGAGGCCTCCTCCTGCGCTGGATACAAATTAATGCCCCGGCCGGTGGTCCACGAGGTAAAGGTATCCCAGATCGCCTCGTCTACGAGGGACTCGGGCACTTCCGATAAATCTGGCAGCAGCTGAGATAAGTTCACCCCCACCACCTTAGCGGTGATGAGGGTGGGTTAGTTAGATATCGTCACCTAAGTCGCTATCGCCCTGAGCGGAATCTGGATCATCCTTGCCGTTATCGGCTTGAGAGCCCTCGCCATCGGCGGAATCTTCGCGGTCATCTATGTCAGAGTTAATGATCTGCTGGCTTTCTTCCTTATCCAAAGAAGCCAAGAAGGCTTGGAATTCCTCGCTGATTTCCTCGCCGGTAGGCACGGCTTCCTCGCCGGGCATGATAGCCTGCGGGTGTTCTTTGCGGTAGCGCTCCATATAGGCGTCATACTGCTGCTCGAGTTGCTGAACCACGCTTTCTATCTCATCCGAGCCACCAACTTGTTCTTCCAGTTGGTTTTCTACGCGGGAAATATCAGCCTCGATGCTGCCCAAAGGAATATTGAGGTGCGCAGCCCGAGCTACCGAATTCAATAACTGGAAAGTGGCTTGCGGGTAGGGCGAAGCCGCAAGATAATGCGGCACGTGGACGGTATATCCGGCTACGGTGCGCTGCTTATCCGCCAGTGCTTTTTCCAGATACAGTGCAGCAGAGCCTGGGACCATCATGGTGGAATCCATCGACAACATATGCTCAGTCAGACGGGAGGAAGTGCCATGCGCCGTGACCACCGTGGGACGGGTGTGCGGAACCGGCATAGGTGCTGCATAGAGCATGATGGTGTCATTGATATTGAACTTTTCCACCAGCTTGACCACAGCAGTGGTAAAAGCCTCCCAGCGCATGTCGGGCTCTGGGCCAGACAGCAGTAGGAAGGTTTTGCCGGAATTATCGCGCAGGACCTTGATACCCAGATCCATCGATTCAATTTCTAGCGCCCGATCCTTATCGATGGTGACGGCTGGCCGGCGCGAGCGGTAATCAATCAGCTCATCAGAGTTAAACGAGGCCAGTTGGCGGCCTTCCAAAGCTGCCTTCAAATGGTCCGCACTAGCCTCGATGGCCTGGCCGGCGTCTGCATAGCCGTGCATGGCAACAATCATGGTGGGGCCTTGTCCGTCACCGGAATCATCCCTAATCACCGGGGCTGGATACTCCAGCTCATACATGCGGCGATCTTCTTCGTGCATGTTGTGTTACCTCCTTGCTTTCTTACCTACCCCAACGCCGCAGGCGGGCTCAGTATTCCCGCGCGCACTGGGAGGTTAAATAACTGATTGTGCCCCAAATCGCCGCACATTGCCAGCGCAATCCCGGGCGGGGTGTGGACAAGCCGCCTGCCGACGCCCCCTCACCCCGCCTATCCCCAGATTCTTACCACTTCTCGATGCTTGTCCTATACATGGTTGCGCGCGTGGCTGAAGCTGGGGCCATGAACATCTCAACACCAACTCAGCCCATTCGTACGCCCGGCGATATCTTCGCCAATATCCCAGGAATTCTCGGATTCTTCCCTTCCGAATCAGTCATCCTCATCTCCATCCAGCCCAGCCCACGCGGATACAGTATGGGGCCGGTAGCCCGCCTCAATCTGAACGATGTCCCTGCCGCCTTGCAAGAAGTGATGGATGCATTTCACTGCGGCAACCCCGAAAGCATCTTTGGTTTCGTTCTCTCTCAACGCCAAGAAGAAGATCTATGGGATATCCTGCACTCCCTCTACCGCTTTCAGGATCGCTCTGGTGTGGGCATTGACGCCTGTTGGCTGGCCGAAGAGCTATCTACTGATACCGCCTACGACCTTATTTTTGGCCACGCGTCCGAGGACGGCGAGGGCCCGATGCAGAATTGGATGGAAGGAACCATTCCCGCCATATCGACGAGCCACTCCATGCGTGAGTGCGTGAATAATGGCATGCTTCCTGAACTCAGCCGCAATGACTTGGTTCAGCGTTTTAAGGACCACAACCCATACTTTGGGAAAGAAGAAATTAGCGCAATGGAGCGATGCTGCAGAGAAATCGCCCGCCAACTGCGCGCCGGGCGCGGTTACCAAACTTCAGATCCAGTGCAGGTGGTCAAGCGCCTTATCGCTGATGTCCGCTTCGTGCTCAGTGAGGTGGAATCGCTGGAGGAGACTTTGGAAAATGAGGAATTGCTGTGTGCAGCAGCCATGTGGATGTCTACCACGTGGACCCGTGACCTGGTCATC
The DNA here is from genome assembly GCF_046717495.1 of Corynebacterium sp. LaCa54. NCBI lineage: Bacteria > Bacillati > Actinomycetota > Actinomycetes > Mycobacteriales > Corynebacteriaceae > Corynebacterium > Corynebacterium sp. LaCa54. The sequence goes on along the minus strand of NZ_CP177115.1, from coordinate 1,413,010 downwards.
ACAGAGCTGGTGTCTGCGCCGCGGGAAGCAGGGGACCTCCTCCTAGCGGTGGCACGTACATTCCAGGGGTCCATCCGCTATAACGCCCTAGCCTTATACGCAGCTAGCCAGGTATCCCATGAATTCGGAATTTATGCGGGTCCGGCGCTTTCTGTACTAGTAGAAGAGGCGCCCCATCATAATTTGGGGCGCCTCATAGCGCAGGGGTATAGGGGTATCGCAGCGGCATGGGAAGGCGGTTGGTCACGAGCCTCTGCCATGGCTGTGAGTTAGCCCGCGAAGCGGCGGGGCTTGGCGCTGATGCCCCGCAAAGTAGCTTTGGAGGCTAGGCCCGCTTCGCTGAATGTGCCTTATCACCTAGTTGGCGGGTGAAATTCCATGCATCGGTAACGATCGTTTCCAGATCCGTGCGGGTGGGGCTCCATCCGAGCTCCCGCTTGATCTTCTCTGAGGAAGCGATGAGGGTGGCGGGGTCGCCTGCGCGGCGCGGAGCCACCTCAGCAGGAATGTCGTGGCCGGTGACCTTGCGGCACATCTCAATGACCTGCTTGACGGAGTAGCCATCACCAGAACCCAGGTTGTAAATGCGGTGACTACCAGATTCATTGGATTCGAGAGCAAGCACATGGGCATCGGCCAGATCACGGATATGGATATAGTCACGCACTGGGGTGCCGTCTGCGGTATCCCAGTCATCACCGAACATGAAGATCTTATCGCGGTGGCCCAAGGCCACCTGCAACACGATGGGGATGAGGTGGGTTTCTACCTCGCGGTTCTCACCGATGTTTCCGTAGGCTCCAGCCACATTGAAGTAGCGCAGGGAGGTCGCCCCCAATCCATAGGCGTGGGCGAAAGAGGTGATCATGTAGTCGATGGCAAGCTTGGTTGCACCATAGGGATTGGTGGGCTGGGTTGGCATATCCTCTGTAATCGGCACTTGGTCCGGCTCACCGTAGGTTGCAGCGGTGGAGGAGAAGACGAGATTTTTGACCTCGTTATCCCGCATGGCATTGAGCAGCGTCAGGGTAGTAACGACATTGTGCTGCCAATACTCATCGGGCTTTTCCACGGATTCGCCCACCAACGAGCGCGCCGCGAAGTGGATGACACCCTCGAAACCACCTTCTCCCAGGACCTCGGCGGCCTTATCCGCCACGTCGCCCTCGACGACGCGGGCTGTTTCTGGAACGGCTTCGCGGTTTCCGGTGGAGAAATTGTCAATGATGGTTACATCATGGCCTTGTTCGACCAATACAGCGGCGCACACGCTGCCGACATAGCCGGCGCCACCGGTGACAAGAAGTTTCATGGTTATACCTCCACGCGCACTGCGTGCGCCAAGTCGTCGGAAAGCACGACGCTGCCGCCATCCGGTGTCGACAACGTAATCGTGCCGCTGTTATTGACTACCGATACCTTTGCTCCCACGCGGATTCCGGCAGCGGTGAGTTCCTGGAAGGTGCCATCATCAACCTGCAAAATCTCATTGACCTGGATGACGGTGGCGGAGACCTCCTCACCATTGGGGAGATCGACTGCGCGGGTGCCCTGGTCCGGCTGCGGAGCATCGAAGCCCAGTGCAGACAGCGCCGGGATAGGGTTGCCGAATGGTGACCGGGTTGGATCATCGAGAACCGCGACCATGCGTTTTTCTACTTCTTCGCTCATCACATGCTCCCAACGGCAGGCCTCGTCGTGAACTTTTGCGATGTCGAGCCCGAGGACGTCGGTAAGCAAACGCTCTGCCAAACGGTGCTTGCGCATGACTGCGGTAGCCAGGTCGCGGCCCTTGTCCGTGAGATCCAAACTGCGGTCGGTACGCACGTGCAAAAGGCCGTCGCGTTCCATGCGAGCTACAGTTTGAGAAACCGTAGGCCCAGACTGCTCCAAACGCTCCGCGATGCGGGCGCGAAGGGGAGTAATACCTTCTTCCTCTAGCTCGTAGATGGTGCGTAGATACATCTCCGTTGTATCAACTAGGTCCCTCACGTGGGCATACCTTTCTGTGTGAATACAGTTTCGCGGCTAATCTCCCGACCAAGGACGGGAAAGCGCTTTCTAGACTCTGCAGTCCAGATTAGCCTACCTAAGCCCTTGCTCGCCGCGTCGAACTAAGCCGCTGCCTTTCTAACGCCAAACCCCGAGCCCGTGGCAGTATTGTGCCGAATGGACTCGGGGAGGGGGACTGGGCGCGGAGCGCTGCCAGCCCAGATTAAAGAGCGTACTCGCGCAGGCGATCGGCGCGGTTGCCATCGCGCAGCTTTGCCATAACTTCGCGCTCAATTTGGCGTACACGTTCGCGCGAAAGACCGAAGCGGCGACCAATCTGATCCAAGGTGCGCGGAACACCATCATCGAGGCCGTAGCGCAGACGAATTACGTCCTGCTCGCGCTTTTCCAAGGTGTCAATCACTCCGCGAATATCGGAATGGCGCATGGAGGCTACGACCGCGGTTTCTGCATCGGTAGCTTCGGCGTCTTCAATGAAGTCACCCAAAGGAGCTTCTTCATCGGTACCTACCGGCATATCGAGAGAGACTGGGTCGCGCGACTGGCGCAGCAGCATCTCAATCTTGTTTTCGTCAATGCCTGATTCCTCCGAAAGCTCTTCATTGGTAGCTTCACGGCCCAGGGATTGATACATCTCGCGCTTAATGCGGGACAGCTTGTTGACCTGTTCTACCAAGTGGACTGGGAGGCGAATGGTGCGAGACTGGTCAGCCATGCCGCGGGTAATTGCCTGGCGGATCCACCACGTGGCATAGGTGGAGAATTTAAAGCCCTTGGCGTAATCGAACTTTTCCATCGCGCGGATGAGGCCGAGGTTTCCCTCCTGGATGAGATCCAGCAGTGGCATACCGCGGCCGGTGTAGCGCTTTGCTAGCGAGACCACGAGGCGCAGGTTGGCTTCAAGCAGGTGGGAGCGTGCCTTTTTGCCTTCGCGGGCGAGGATTTTAAGGTCACGCTTTTCTGCACGGGTGAGCTTTTCAGCGTTATTGAGCTTGTACTCCGCGTACAGTCCAACTTCGATGGCCTGAGCGAGTTCTACCTCATCTTCCGCGCTGAGCAATGCGGTCTTGCCAATGCCGTTGAGATAAACACGAACGAGGTCGGCAGAGGGGTTGTCGTTGGTTTGGTTGCGGCGAGATCCGCGATCTACTTCCTGTTCTTCATTAGTAGTGGCAGCTGAAGCGCCCTTGGCGGTGGTGGCAGATGTCTTCGTCATAGTGAAGCCTCCTGAATTTGTCGCCGGTTTCACAAGGTACAACGGAGTCTTTAGAGATTTAGTTCCCAATGTGGAAAGAATTGATAAAACGCGGCGTTCCCCGTGGTACGACTCCACCTTTTCGGGGGAGATGTGCCACGGAGAACGCCGCGCTCTGCGATGGGGCAGGTACGTAGGAGTACTATCCGCGTACCTGTACGAGATAGCGGTAAATGGTGGGTTCGGAAACACCTAGCCGCTCTGCCGCTGCGGCAATTCCTCCCTTAAGAAGGAAGAATCCCGCATCCTCCAAATCTGAGACCACCTCGAGGCGCTCCTCGCGCTGCATGCGAGGGGCAGGGGTGTTTTGGTTAGAAATGGCGGAGTCCAACATTGAGTCCAGAAGGTGTTCCACGTTGGAACGCAAAGACTCGCTGACTCCTTCCTTGTCCGCTTCTTCCTCTACCGGTTCCTTATCTGGAACTGGGTCTGGTACTGCAACGGGGCGGTTGGGTAGCTCAGTTTCACCTGGGTAGCCGCCGAAAGCCTTTGACTTATCGAATGCGGGATCATCGGCCTTGCCGATGAGTGCTGCGGCCGCATCGCGAATGTGTACTAATTCGGATACATCAACATTGATGCACAGCATGCCGCGCATATGCCCGGAGTCGTCTCGGATGAAGTAGCTAGAGGAGCGGCAAATCTTGCCTTCCGCATTGACGGCGCGGTAGCCGGTCATCATGGGGATTGCTGCGGCATCGCCCTGTTTCATAAACCATAGAGCGAAGTCGGTCACCGGGCCGCCAAGTTGCCGGCCGGAGATGTGCCCATTGGCGATGGCCATGATGGATTTATCGGGAACGTCGAGATCGTGGAGGACGATTTCGGTGTTGGGGCCCATTGCCTTACCGAGGAATTCGACGAGGGGAATATACTGCTCGAGGAAGTTTTCTTCGGAGGCACTGCCGCTAGGAAAATTCATTAGCTGAAGCATGTCCTTTAATTCCTGTCAGGTTATAGCGAAGGTACCACATGGAAGCGACTCGGTGGAAGAAAGGGAATAGTCCGAAGAAAGCCGGGTGAACACTAGCGGCTTAGCGCTGTGCTCACCCGGCTCATCGCTTCATTACAGGGTGTTCTTTATCCACACACCGGGACTGGTGGGTGAACTGCTAGGGCCAGACCACCTTGTGAGGTCTCCCTGTACTTGGCATTCATATCCTTACCAGTCTTGTACATGGTCCAGATGACTTCGTCCAAAGAAACACACGGCTTGCTCTCACGCTCTAGCGCCATGCGAGCACTGGTGATGGAGTCGACCGCAGCAACGGCGTTACGCTCAATGCAGGGTACCTGAACCTGTCCGAGGACTGGGTCACAGGTCAAGCCAAGCTTGTGTTCCATGCCAATCTCAGCTGCGATGCATACCTGCTCTGGGGTAGCGCCCATGAGCTGGGCGAGTCCGCCGGCAGCCATGGAGCACGCCACACCAACTTCACCTTGGCAGCCGACCTCAGCGCCAGAGATGGAAGCGTTCATCTTGTACAGGGAAGCAATCTGGTTGCAGGCGAAGATGTAGTCAGCGAACATCTCCGTGGTAACTGGCTCGACAAACTTGTCGTAGTAAGCCAGGACTGCGGGGACGACACCACAGGCGCCGTTCGTAGGAGCGGTAACAACGCGGCCGCAGGCTGCATTCTCTTCGGAGATAGCCAGTGCAAACATGTTTACCCAGCTGAGGATGTTCAAACCATCGTGCGGTTCGGACTGCTCAAGACGACGCTTAAGGGCAGCCGCGCGACGCGGAACGAGCAGGGAACCAGGCAGCGGACCATCGGTGGAGGAACCGCGCTTGATGCCGGTGTACATGACATCGCGAACCTTGCGCAGGTGCTCATTGACCTCATTTTCAGAGCGCAGTGCCAATTCGTTGGCCAAGCCCAGCTCGGGGAGGGTCATATCGTTCTTTTCGCACAGTTCGAGCATTTCTGCAGCGCTGGCATATGGGAAGGGGATATCAACCTTGACGTCCTGCCGCTTTGCAAAGTCTTCCTGCTTGACGATGAAACCGCCGCCGACCGAGTAGTAGGTCTTGTGCAGGATGTTTTCTTCGCCGGCGAAGGCGATAAGACACATACCATTTTCGTGCATCGGGAGGTATTCGTCGTGGAAGAAGAAGCCGCCGTCCTTGGGGAATTCTACCTCGTGGGTGCCGCCCAGCATGAGCTTCTCGCTGCTGCGGACGTTCTTCATGAATTCGGAGATGCCGTCGATATCAACGGTCTCTGGCTCTTCACCGGCCAAGCCGAGGAGGATGGCCTTGTCGGTGGAGTGGCCGATACCCGTGAGGGAGAGGGAACCGTAGACATTTGCCTGCACTCGAGTGACCTTGTCAAAGAGGTCTTTTTCCTTGAGCTCGTCTACGAAAGCCTTGCCGGCCTTCATTGGCCCTAGGGTGTGTGAGCTTGAGGGGCCGATACCAATCTTGAACATATCGAAGATGCTGATGAACATTGTTCTTTCCTTGAATCCTCTGCGAATTTCTCGTCTACGGCGGTGCTTAGAAGGCGTGGACGATGGAGTAGATGATGGTTGCTAGGGCGACGAGGCCCATGAAGAAGACGAAGTAGTTGGAAGCCTTGCCCTTGTAGCGCTGGAGAGCAGGAACCTTGTGGATAGCGACCATCGGGATGATGAAGAGCATGATGGCAATCGTTGGACCACACAGGGTTTCAATCATGCCCAGGATGGACGGGTCAGCCCAAGCGACGAGCCAAGCGGTAACCAGCATGAAGATGAGGGTGATGGTGTCGAGCTTGTGAGCCGACTGTGCGTCATCCTTGCTTGCGTTCTTGCTGCCCTTGACGATGAGACCCTCGAAGCCTTCGGCTGCGCCGAGGTAGTGGCCAAGGAAGGACTTAGCAACTGCAATCATGGCGATGATAGGAGCAATCCACTGGATAAGTGGGGTATCGAAGTGGTTGGCCAGGTAGGACAAGATGGTGATGTTTTGTGCCTTAGCTTCTGCCATATCAGCCGGGGAGAGGCTCAGGGCGCAGGAGAAGACGAAGAACATAACCACGACGACCATGAGGATCTCAGCGCGGAGCAGGGTCTTGCGGGACTTGGCTTCTGCGAACTTGCCATAGGTCTGGCGGCGGTCAACGGCGAAGGAAGAAATCATCGGGGAGTGGTTGAAGGAGAAGACCATAACCGGAACCAAGAGCATCAGGGTAACGCCCATGCCGTGACCAGAGGCTTCGCGAGCAACGTTTAGGTCAAAGGAATCGAAGAGTGCGGTGTTCCACTTCGGGATGAGGTAAAGGGAAAGGAGAACCAGGATGCCGATGAACGGGTATACCAGGTAAGACATGACGTGAACCACGACGTCCTTGCCCATGCGGACAATCAAGATGAGTCCACCAACGAGCAAGAGAGAGGTTAGCCAGCGGTGCGGCGGGGTAACGCCGAGCTGGTGCTCCAGGAAAGAGTTGACCGTGTTGGTGATGGTGACTGAGTAAACCAGCAGGATGGGGTAGACCGACAGGAAGTACAGGATGTTCATGAGAACACCGGCCTTCTTGCCAAAGTGCTCTTCGACGACGTCCGTGAGGTCACCGTCTGGCTTGGAGCTGGACAGTACCAAGCGGGTCATTCCGCGGTGAGCCCAGTAGGTCATAGGCAGTGCTACGACCGTCATGATGAGCAGCGGGATGATACCGCCGATACCGGCGTTGATGGGGAGGAAGAGGACGCCGGCGCCGATGGCGGTGCCGAACAGGGAGAGCATCCATACGGTGTCTTCCTTATTCCACTTCGGTGCGCCCTTCTGGCCATCGAAGGGGGTGTCGATGCCAGGAGCCGGTGCGGCTGTCTTGGGGGGTTCGGGCATTTCTGCCCTGTTTTCTGGGTGCTGGGCTGAATTGCGCCGCTTGAGTGAGTGGGACATTTTCTTTCCTACATCTAGTTGGTCGGCCGAAGCGTTTGGGCTTCTGCAACCGTGACTGAGAAAACGATTCTCATTCAACTTTGCGTTAGTAGGACCTTGAGAAAATTTCTCTCATCCTGCTTGTCCAGCCCTTTTGCTTCGCTGTGCCTTCAGTATAGAACAGAAACTTGCAGGATGATAATAAATTATTGCACTACAGGTAGGGCATTTATCACTCTCGAAAAATTTGCAATCTGCCGTTCTTTATGGCTTGTTCCATATAATTTCACCGAGAGTGGCACCAGTCACAAGTGCTCTAATGAAAGTACTGCTTAATACGTTTTGAGGATCGTTGGGGCGGGAGAAGGGCGCGCAAATTACGTCTCAACTAAAACGGTGAAAGGGCCTTCATTTACAGAGGAGACGCGCATTTTAGCCCCGAATTGGCCTGTTTCTACTGACACGCCGCGTTCCTTGAGGTGGTTGATAATCGTTGAAACAACCGGCTCAGCTTCCGGACCTGGCGCGGCATCCGCCCATGCAGGGCGTCGCCCCTTGGCAGTGCGACCATACAAAGTAAATTGGCTCACTACTAGTACCGGAGCTGCGGCATCGATCACCGAGACCTCGCCGTCAAGAATGCGCAGTTCTGCAATTTTGCGCGCCATTTTCTCTGCTCGAGGCTGCCAATCATCCATATCCTCGCGCGAGACGCCGACGAGCGCGAGAAGACCGCCGGTATCGGGACAATCAATGGCCCCGACGGTCTCTCCATCGACGGTTACTGTGGCCTCTGAAACTCGAGTCAAAACTGCGCGCACCGCTTACTTCTCCTTATCTATCCAGTGGGTTGAAAATGCGGTATCAGCTAAGGTTCGTTGAACCGGTGTCCAAGAGGAGATCTGCTGGGATAAGCAGACCGTGGCGGACCATATCGATGACTGCGGGGAGGGCAGCGGCGGTGAGTTCTTCCTCATCGAATCCGTGCGCCGCCGCATACAGCCCAATTGTCTCTTCTAGGTTCAGACCCTGTGGGTTGAGACCAGCGACAATTGCGGCAATGTGTTCATCTACCTCGTGGCTCCAACGCGGGCCGTCTGTGCGGGTTAGGCGCAAGGCGGCGCGGGTGAATCCCTGTCCCAAATCTTCATCTGGGGTGCCGATATCTTCGCGTGCCAAGCCGGGCCTTACTTGGAAGTGCTTTCCCTGCAGTTCTCCCGGCACAAGATCGCGCAGCCACGCCACACGGGCAAAGTATTCTTCTACTTCGGGGCCAAGCGGATCGCTGAAGGCCTGCGGCATTTCTTCGGCCAAGATATCTGCAGGCTCATCGTCACCGATGCGTTGAATAGCTACGAAACCAAAACCAATGCCGTTTACTTCGTGTTCCTGGAAATGTTCGAGCCAGGCGCGAGAGCGCTCTTGCCCCTCAGGGCAGCGAATATCGAGGGATTCATCTTCGAGCCAGGTGGACACATAAAGTGCGGGATCGGCAACGTCGCGCTGAATGACCCAGGCGGCGATCCCTTTATCCGGCAACCAGGAAGCAACGCGTTGCTGCCATGTTTCGCCACTGGTGTGTACCCATGCAGCCAGAAGGTGAGCGGTTCCGCCGGGCGTCAGGTGATCGGTGGCTTGAGAGACAACCAATTCACTGGCTCCGTCGAGGTTTAATCCGGAATCGCGGTAGACGTGGCCCACTTCGGGAAGGCCTACAACAAAAGGCGGGTTAGCTACTAGACGGTCAAAGCGGCGACCAGCTACGGGCTCAAACCATGACCCAGGGAGCAATTCCACTTTGTCGCCCTCACCAGCGGCCGCGATGGTGGCCGTGGCCAAATCCAAGGCACGCTCATGCACATCGGTCGCGGTGATTTTTTCTGCGCATTCGATTTGCCCCAGCAATTGAACACCCGAGCCGGTGCCCAGATCGAGAACGCTGCTGACTGGACTTACTGGCGTGGACTGCAGCAAAGAGAGACTCGCCGCGCCTACTCCCAGCACATGGTCAGGGCCGGGTACGTGATCCACGAGGGAGGCATCGACGTCGGAGAAGATGAGCCGGTTAGCGCCCACGATGGTGTGGGGGCGGATGTCGAGGGCAATGTAGGCCATGCCGTGGGCGTCGGCAAGCGCAACCTTGGCATCCAGCAACTGGGTAGCCAGGCGCGCTCCTACGGCCTCACCCAAAAGCGTGGCAGGCAGGTGCTCGTGCAGGAGGAAAAAGCGGATCAACAAGTCCATCTGAGATTCGCTTTGCGCGGCTAGCGAAACAGGTGCCGGCTCGCCGCGGAATAGGGCTTCAGTAACCTCCGGCCCTAGGTACCCGGCCACGCCATCGGTGGTAAAGCCTGCGGCGGTAAAGACGTCCGCAAGTTCAGGGGCCAACGTGGCCAGTGCCGCGGCATCGAAATCGGGTCCAAAAGTAGTCGTCATGTGGGCAGGATTCCTTTACTCTTCTTCGTGGTCGATGATGTCGTGTTTAGCCTCAATCGGCCGCGCCGTGCCGCTGGAGACCTGTGGTGCGTGTGTCTGGCCATAAAGCTGCCGATTTACGGCTGGCTTGTACACATTCTTTTCGCGCTTATCCTTCTTTTCTCCTCGGCCGTTCCCAATTACCACGGCGATCCACGGGAGGGGAAAAGTCACGCCCACAACGATTGCGGCTAGCAGCCACCAATGCATATAGAGGAAAAAGCCGGCGATGAGCAAGGAAGGAACGCGCAAGAACTGGAAGATTCCGTACTGAATTTCGCGGCGCTTACGGTCCTGGCCAGGCGTGAGCTTGGCATCTGTGATGAGGTAGCGCTCTTTTTTGCCAAACAACCTAAACTCGGCTCCCCTCGCGCGCGGTAGTCATCCCTCGATATGGGGAAAGGGGCGCAGTGGCTGGCGTGCATGAGGTGTCCATGTTCTCCAAGGGTAGACGCATGACTCGCAAAGTTCGATGCCGATGCGGCAAAATAGAGGGCGTGACTACGACTACGAAGACAATTGAACGGCCAGATATTCGTGAAGACACTTCGACGACGGATAATGACACGCCGAAGTTCTTCCATTACGTCAAAAAGGATCACATCCTCGATTCCGCGGTCAACGGCAAGTATGTCGTTGCCCTATGCGGCGAGACCTTCCCGGTGACCAAGCAGGCAAAGCCGGGTTCTCCGGTATGCCCCGATTGTGAGCGTGTGTATAAGGGTCTGCGCCGCAAGTGAGGACTTTTAAAAAGACTAACCTTCGCGCTTGGCAGCAATCCGCCCTTGATAAATTCCTCGCCACTAAGCCGCAGGATTTTATGGCGGTGGCGACTCCGGGCGCCGGCAAAACTACCTTCGCGCTGCGCATCGCAACCGAGCTTATGGAAGACCGCACGGTCGAACGCGTTATCGTGGTGGTGCCTACCGAACACCTCAAGACCCAGTGGTCTAGCGCTGCCGCGCGAGTAGGTTTAGCGTTGGATCCTGCGTTTAGCAATTCTTCTGCTGTCAATCCCTCGATGGATGGCATTGTGGTGACCTATGCGCAGGTAGGAATGCACCCCTTCAAGCACCGCGCGGTGGCCTCTGCCCGGCGCACTTTGGTGATCCTGGATGAGATTCACCACGCCGGTGATGCCAAGAGCTGGGGTGATGGTGTCAAGGAGGCCTACGATGACGTTAACCATCGCTTGGCGCTGACGGGTACGCCGTTTCGTTCCGATGACTCGCCCATTCCCTTTGTTCAGTATGTAGACGACGGGGAGGGACACAAGGTCTCTCGCTCGGACCATACCTATGGCTATGGCGATGCGCTTGCCGACGGCGTCGTGCGCCCCGTTGTTTTCCTCTCTTACTCCGGCGAGGCCCGCTGGCGGGATTCGGCTGGCGAGGAACATGCCGCGCGCTTGGGTGACATTATGAATGCGGAGCAAACCGCCCGTGCGTGGCGCACCGCGTTGGACCCCAAGGGCGAATGGATCCCTGCAGTGCTGCAGGCAGCGCATACCCGGCTCATGCAAATGCGGCGCAATATGCCGGATGCCGGTGGCCTCGTGTTGGCATCGGATACGACGACCGCACGCGCGTACGCCAAGATCCTCAAACAGCTGTCCAATACTCCGGTGTCGGTGATTTTGTCTGATGATCCCGGCTCCTCTGATCGCATTCAGGAGTTTTCTGAGTCCACCGATGAGTGGATGGTGGCTGTGCGCATGGTGTCCGAGGGAGTGGACGTCCCGCGCCTAGCAGTGGGCGTGTATGCGACGTCCGCATCGACCCCACTATTTTTCGCCCAAGCCATTGGCCGTTTCGTGCGCTCGCGCATGCCGGGTGAGACGGCGTCCGTTTTCCTTCCCTCGGTGCCTGTCTTGCTGGGCTTGGCCGAAAATATGGAAAAGTCCCGCGATCACGTTTTGGGTGAGGAAAAGCCGGACAAGGAGGGCTGGGACGATGAGCTGCTAGAGCAAGCGAATCAGAAGAAGACCGAACCGGACATGCTGGAGAAGTCTTATGAGTCGCTTGGTGCCGAGGCAGAGTTCTCAGGCCTGCTTTATAACGGTTCTCAGTTCAACACTGGGGACATGACCACGGATGAAGAAGCCGACTTCCTTGGTATTCCCGGATTGCTCGATGCGGAACAAGTCAAGGACCTGCTGCGCAAGAAGCAATCTGAGGAAATGGACCGCCGCGAGGCGGAGGAAAAGGCGCGGCGCGCGGCTGAGGCCGAGGAGGCTCACCGTCGCAAGCTCTATGGCATGGACTATGCCCCGGCCTCGCGGAAAAAGGCTGTGGAAGCTGAGTCAAGCGATACCGGAGTCGTCGATGAGCTAGGCCAGCTGCGCAAGGAGCTCAACACGGTGGTTTCTATCGCCGCCCAACGCTCTGGCCGCCCCCACGGTGCTATTCACACCGAGGTCCGCAAGGCCTGCGGTGGACCGCCCACCGCGCTGTGCAACGCTGAGCAGCTACGCGAGCGCATCGAATACCTGCGCAAGTGGTAGTTTGGCCACAACCGCCTGAGGGCAGCTACGCAAAAGCCCGCACCAGAAAGGTGCGGGCTTTGTTCTTGTCCACGTAAAACGATTAGTCGAGATAATCGCGCAATACCTGGGAGCGAGAGGGGTGGCGCAGCTTCGACATGGTCTTGGATTCGATCTGGCGAATGCGCTCGCGGGTAACGCCGTAGACTTGGCCGATTTCGTCTAAAGTGCGCGGCATGCCATCGGTCAAGCCGAAGCGCAGGCGCACCACACCGGCTTCGCGCTCGGAGAGGGTGGTCAGCACGTCTTGGAGCTGATCCTGCAGCAAAGTGAAGGAGACAGCGTCGACCGCAATAACGGCTTCGGAGTCCTCGATGAAGTCACCCAACTGGGAGTCGCCTTCGTCGCCAATGGTCTGATCCAAGGAAATGGGCTCGCGGGCGTACTGCTGGATTTCGAGCACCTTTTCCTCGGTGATATCCATCTCCTTTGCCAGCTCCTGCGGGGTAGGCTCGCGGCCCAGGTCCTGCAGCAACTCGCGCTGGATACGGCCCAGCTTGTTGATGACTTCCACCATGTGGACCGGGATGCGGATGGTACGAGCCTGATCAGCCATGGCGCGGGTAATAGCCTGGCGGATCCACCACGTGGCGTAAGTAGAGAACTTATAGCCCTTGGTGTAGTCGAACTTCTCCACAGCGCGGATAAGTCCCAAGTTGCCTTCTTGGATGAGGTCCAAGAAAGCCATGCCGCGGCCGGTGTAGCGCTTTGCCAAGGAAACCACCAGACGCAGGTTCGCCTCCAACAGGTGGTTTTTGGCCTTGCGGCCATCGCGGGCGATGCTGCGCAGGTCGCGCTTTTCCATGGGGGAGAGCTTAGCGGCCTTATCGCCTTCGGCGCGGGCTTTTTCCATCTCATCCATGCGGTGCTGTGCGTAAAGACCAGCCTCGATGCGCTTGGCCAAGGAAACCTCTTGCTCGGCGTTGAGCAGGGCCACCTTACCAATCTGCTTGAGGTAGGCACGAACGGAGTCAGCAGAGGCAGTCAGCTGCGCATCCTTGCGTGCCTGACGCAGTGCAGCGGATTCTTCCTCGTCCCAGACGGAGGAGGAGTCCTCTTCTTCGTCATCGTCCTCATCGTCTTCGTCCAAGTCCTCTTCGAGGTCCTCGTCCTCGAGGTCTTCACCGCCTGCGAAGTCATCATCTTCCTCGATGTCCGCATTGGTGGGATCGAAGTCGACGTCTTCGTCGTGCTCGTCCTCGTCGAGCTCTTCATCTACCTCCGGCTGTGCTTGCTTTTCGGACTCAGCGGGGGATTCCTGCTTTTTCGCCGCGGACTTGCGGACCGTCTTCTTCGTGGCCTTCTTAGCAGACTTTTTAGTGGTCTTCTTGGCTGACTTCTTAGCGGTCTTTTTCGCAGTCTTTTTGGCTGTTTTCTTAGCGGTCTTCTTGGCCGTCTTTTTAGCCGTCTTCTTCGCGGTTTTCTTTGCCGTCTTCTTGGCGGTCTTCTTTGCAGGAGTAGATGCCCCGGCGGCGTTTTCGCCCTCGCCGAGTGCCTGGTCTGAAGATTCAGTGGCTGCCACGTACGCCCTTTCGACTTACTTCTTGATTAAAACAGCTCAGTGCGCCCTAGCTGGGCGCTCGTCCATCACTGTGATGTTAACGCGCTGTGGCCTTATGCAGGCCAGACACGCCTTAGAGCTATTTAACTTAGGATCGACCGCCCAGTATAGAGGATCTTTCTACTCTGCCGGTGGATAGGGTCACCAGCAGTGCATAAATTTTATGGTTTCAAGCCCTCTACCGCCGCCATTGCGGCACCAACAATCCCTGCACGATTGCGCAATTGTGCAGGCCTGACGGGGGTGGCAATGTCAAGGTGCGGGCCCCACTTTTCAAACTTGCGCGAGATACCACCCCCAATGAGGAAAGCCTGCGGGTTAAAAAGCTTTTCATACTCCGCAAGGACCTTATTTAACCGCTTAGCCCAGTGCTTGTACTTGAGCCCTTCGCGGTCCTTGACGGCCGAAGATGCAATCCTTTCGGCTTCATCATCGCCCACCAGCATGTGCCCTAGCTCGGTATTGGGAAAGAGCTGACCATTCAAGAAGAAGGCCGAACCAATGCCGGTCCCCAGAGTCAAAAAGATTACGGAGCCCTGCTTGGCGATGTCCTCTCCGTAGGCAACCTCGGCTAGTCCCGCCGCGTCGGCGTCGTTAAGCACGGCAAAATCCGCATCCAAGTAATCAGCGAATAGCTCTGTAGCATTAATGCCAATCCATTCCTTGGAAATATTCGCTGCCGTTTCTACCTCTTGGTTGCGGACAACGGAAGGCAGGGTAATGCCTACTGGGCCTTCCCACTGCTTTTCCTGGATGATCTGGGCTACCACCTTGGCAACATCGTGCGGAGTCGATGGCTGCGGCGTGGCGATTTTCATACGCTCGCCCACGAATTCGCCGGTGGCAAGGTCCACCTCTGCGCCCTTAATGCCCGAACCGCCGACATCGACGCCAAAAGAATGTCCAGAAAGAGTAGTCATGCCCGACAGTGTAGAAGAAGGCACAATAGTTGGCATGACTGAGCACATCGATTTTCTCCAATTGCGGGATTTTGCCGTCTCTACCGCCACGCGAGCGGCCGAACTAATTGCCGCCCGGCGCGCAGAGCTTGTCGCCGGTGATGGCATCGCGGCGCATACCAGCACCAAGTCCAGTGATGTGGATCCGGTAACTGAGGTCGACACCGCCACAGAGGAATTCATTGCCACCACCATTCGTACCCAACGCCCAGGGGATGGAATCTTTGGGGAAGAAGGCGCCAATGTGGAATCCACCAGCGGTGTTACCTGGATAGTGGATCCGATTGATGGCACCGTAAATTTCCTCTACGGGGTGCCGGATTTTGCAGTTTCTATCGGTGCGGAATATCAGGGGCGCCTGGTAGCTGGCGCGGTGGTCAACGTGGCCCGCGGGCGCACTTATGCAGCCGCGGCCGGTCAGGGCGCCACGGTCACCGGCCCGGACGGGAAGGCGCACCCATTGCAGTGCGCCCACACCAAAAATCCCGCGTTGGCATTGGTAGCCACTGGCTTCGGATACGATGCCCAACGGAGAGCAGCGCAAGCCGAGCTGCTCACCAAGCTCTTGCCCCAGGTACGAGATATTCGCCGCATCGGTGCTGCCGCGCTGGATTTATGTCGCGTAGCTGAGGGCACGGTTGATGCCTACTTTGAGCACGGCATCAATGCTTGGGATTTTGCCGCCGGGGCAATTATTGCCCGCGAAGCAGGCGCGGTGGTGCACCATCCAGGCTTTGAGAAGGGGTCTGCTCAGGGCGAACTTACCTGGGCCGCGGGGGCAGATTTGGCCCCCGCCTTTGAGGAACTTTTGGCAGCACACAACGCCACAGGCGCGTTGCGGGGGTAATAGTTTTCCACGCTAACGGCCGGTGAGATGACATCTAGCCATTTGTGCTTTACTATGCGCGATCGATAATTACCCATTCCTTAAAGCAATTTGACCATTAGGGGCGTGCATTATGGCCACCGATTATGACGCACCGCGCCGGCGCGCGGAAGATGAACTCGAAACTGACTCCCTAGAGGGGCTCAAAGCCGCTGAAAGCGACAACAACGGCATGGACGATGACGGAGAAATCGTCGAATCGTTCCAGCCGCCAACAGTTGACCTTACCGGTGAGGAGCTCAATGTTGAGGTAGTTCCCCGCCAAGAAGACGAGTTTACTTGCGGCTCTTGTTTCCTAGTGCAGTCCAATAAGCGCTATTCCCACGATGAGGATGGCCAGCCTATCTGTAAGGACTGTGCTTAAAGGAAGTCGCAGCAGTAAAGAAACCCCGCACACGGCAACTTGCTTAAAGCCGAGTGCGGGGTTTGGTGTTGTGGCCGTCTCGAATCTGCCGGTTCGAGGATGCCTACAAAATCTTTAAAATTTAGTGCTGTTCCGGCAGGAAGGCATGGAGTAAAGCTTCTGGGTCCTTCGAAGCGATGAGCCAATAAGGGGTATCGTCCTCAGGATCATTGAGCACCATCATGGCGTGCTCATCCACCCAAGCGTGGGAGACCAAGAACGCCGCGGGATCGAATTGCGGGCCTAGCGCATTACGCCGTGCAGATTTGGGAACCGTGATAGACCGCGAGACCACGTCGTTGGGTAGTTGGGCGTCTTTGACTGAGAGCCAACGCGTTCCGTCTGGGTCACGCTCTACCACGATGACCGTATTGGACCACGTAATAAGTACCCACACGGCGATGGCGCCAAGGAGTATTGCAGGAATAATGGTCCACCACATGGAGCGGTTTAGCCCGGCGGTAGCAGAAGTAAGTGCCACGATGCCGGCGGCAAAAAGCCAAAAGTACCAAGGCACCCATTGGCGTTCGCGGTAGAGCACCTGAGGGGCCATCGTGCCCTGTGCAGAAGCGGAGCTCGACGGTGCCGGAGTTGCGGAAGAAGCAGATGTATCAGACACGTCTAGCTAGTCTAGTCCACACGCACCACAGAATGAACCTGCTAAGGCAGGTAGGATTGGCCAGGTGACTGACTCGTTTCCATATTCTCAGCCAGAAAGCCCTTTCGGCGATATTAAAGTCAAGCGTCTAGACAAGGAGCTTCCGCTGCCGAAACGCGCCCATCGCGGCGACGCCGGTGCGGACCTCTACGCAGCAGAAGCACTTACGTTGCAACCCGGCGAGCGCGCCCTTGTAGGCACCGGGATTGCAATTGCGCTGCCACTAGGAACAGTCGGTTTGATTCATCCACGGTCCGGGTTGGCTGCTAAACAAGGGCTTTCGGTAGTTAATACTCCGGGGACAGTGGATGCTGACTACCGCGGGGAAATCAAAGTCTGCCTTATCAACCACGACCGGCATACCCCAATCGAAATCGAACGCGGAATGCGTATCGCTCAGCTCGTGGTCCAGCGCGTTGAACTAGTGGGATTTGCTGAGGTCGAAGAATTGGATGACACCGACCGGGGAGCCGGTGGCTATGGCTCTACCGGCGTGTAGCTAAAGCAATAGAGACTTAACGAAACTTCTAGAAAGGATGTAGCAACCATGGGAATCTGGCCCTTTGGCAAGAAGAACGAGGATGCGAAGAAGGAGCAGGCAAAGCCTGCAGCAAAGGGCGAAAAGCCGGTGGGCCCCGAGTCCGTGGATAAAGATGCCCAGGAATCATATCCTCCGGTAGAAGATACCGCAGCCGATGCCGCGGCCGCTTCTGGCAATGAATCACGCGAATTTGCCCATGACGCTATCAACGGTCAGACCGGCCCCTTTGATGGTGACTCCGTAGATATCGAAACTTTCGATTTCAGCGACTTTTCCATCGGCATTTTAGATTTGGGCTCTCTGCGCATCCCACTGCCAAAGGAATCCCAGGTACAAGTAGAAATGGGCGAGCAAGGCCCGCGGATGCTGCACATCGTAACCAAGGTGGGCCGAATTACCCCCGTAGCCTTTGCCGCCCCACGCAAGCCGGGCCAGTGGGCAGAATCCGTCGAGGAGATCAAGGAAGGCATGAGCCGCGATGGTCTCACCGTTACTACCGAGCCAGGCCCGTGGGGTGCTGAGGTCGTGGGTAAAAACGACAATGGCCAGGTTCGCGTCATCGGTGCAGATGGCCCACGGTGGATGCTGCGCATGACGCTGGCGGCACCGGCAGGAATGGAAGCTGACCTGGCAGAAATGGCCCGCGAGGTAGCCGCGCGCACCTTTGTCTACCGTGGAGAAGACCCCATCTTGGCCGGAAACGCTTTGCCGGTCATCATGCCCGAGCAGCTCGTAGAGCAAGTCAAGCAGGCCATGGACCAGCGCCAGCAGGAGCAGCAGGCAGCCGCTAATGCCCAGAACCACCCAGAAAACGGCGTTGGCGGTCCAGACCCTGCAGCAGAAGCAGAGGCGGAACAGCACTTGCGCGATTTGGGCGGCACCCCACAGGAGGGGGAGAATGGATCGTCCCCGCAGGACCCCGATGAGGGTTCTGCACCTACTTCCAAAGACTAGGCAAAGCAGTAAACCACGTGACACATTCTTCCTCGCCGCAGTCCTCCCAGGACGCAAAGAACCTTGACGCTAATGAGTCTCAAGCCGAACCCACCCTATTGGAACAAATGGGTGGGCTATCCGGGCTCGTTTCCGCTACCTTGCCGGTCCTTGTGCTGATTCCAGTCAATAACTTTTTTGGGCTGGGCCCAGCCCTCGCAGCGGCGCTTGGTGTAGCCGTTGCTATCGCTATCTGGAGGGTGCTTCGCAAAGAGACCCTTCAGCCAGCCATATCGGGGCTTTTGGGCGTCGCTCTGTGTGCGGCAATCGCCTGGTTTACCGGTGATGCCAAAGGGTATTTCTTGTACGGTATCTGGATGTCGTTGGCGCTATGTATTGCCGCCGTACTCTCGATCCTATTCCGGTGGCCCGCGGTGGGCGTTATCTGGAAGGGGATTAACGGCGAGGAAATGCAGTGGCAGAAGATTACCCCAGCGCGCCGGGCCTATGCCATAGCTACCGGTGGGTGGGCGGTAATCTTTCTCGCCCGTTTTATTGTCCAGCGCGCCATCTATGATGCCGATGCAACTACAGCATTGGGAGTGACCAGAATCCTAATGGGATGGCCCCTGACCCTTCTGGTAACGGCGCTTACCGTGTGGATGGTGCGGCGCGCGGACACAGCTGTGGAGGAAGTTACAGGCGCGGGTGAGCGTACGCAGGCACAACCAGAACCACTACAAGAGGCCGAGGTAGAAAATGACTGAACCTACGATTAGCCGGGGCGATATTCTTGAGGTGAGAATTGACCGCATGGCACACGGCGGGGAAGGAATCGGCCAGGCGCCTGATGGGCGAGTTGTATTTGTTCCACGCGCATTTCCAGGAGACGTCGTTAAGGCTAAGGCCGGCCGAGTCAAGAAGTCGTTCATTAAGGCGGACCTGGACAGTGTAGTGACCCCGGGTGCGCTGCGCGTGCCATCGTCGTGCCCAGCTGCGGAACAAGGGGCAGGCTGCTGCGATTTTGCAGAGCTAGATCCTGCGGCCGAAACTGGGATTAAGGCAGAAATCTTAGCGGAGCAGCTGCGCCGCACTGGCGTTAAAACCAGTGCGGGCCTAGACATTGAACAACACACCCTAGAGCCGGTGAGGGGCTGGCGCACTCGGGTTCGGTGGGGCGTCGACAAGCAAGGGCGTGCTGGAACCCGTGAGCGTCGGTCCAATGAGCTCGTTACGGCAGCCGCCTGTACGCAGCTGGCTCCGGGATTGGCAGACGGCCTCGTCGGAGAAGGCGCACGTCGTTTTACCCCAGGTGCAGAGGTCATTGCTGTTGTCGATGGCGCGGGAGACCGCCATGTAGTAGAAACCCGCAAAGCCCCGCGCGGACGCCGCGTAGAGACCATCCGTGAGGTGGTAGAAGGCAGCGGCCAAGTGCAAGAACATGTGGGTAGTAGGACGTTTAGCTTCCCCGCCACTGCCTTTTGGCAAGCCCATAGTCAGGCGCCGGCAGCGTATACCCAGCTGGTAACTGAGTGGCTCGGTCAACGTGAGTACCAGGAACGTACCGCCTGGGATCTTTATGGCGGCGTTGGGCTTTTCGTTCCAGCACTGGCAGCAGCCGTGCAGGGCAAGGTCATCTCCGTGGATTATTCGCCAGCGGCAACGGCAGCGGAGCAGCCCTGCCTGGCGGACTGCGATGTGGAACTAAAATCCGCGAAGGTGGAGCAGGTTGCTGCGCAGTTACCTAAACCAGGCGCTGTAGTCCTCGATCCCCCACGCACCGGCGCAGGCAAAGACGTGATTCGTTCCGTGGCGGCCGCTGCACCCCAAGCGGTCGTGCACGTGGGATGTGACCCAGCCACCTTTGCTCGCGATCTGCATTACTGGGACGAACACGGGTACGGGATTGAAAAAATGGCGCTCATTAACGCGTTTCCCGGAACGCATCACTTCGAAACGATTGCGCTCATTACCCCTGCCTAATGCGCCGCATAGGTGCCCAGGCGCGGCCGGGTATGGTGCCGCGCCCTAGCCGGAATATAATATTCACCGCCCGCCGCGGGTACGGTAGAAAAGAAGAACTAAGCACAGAAGGAGTTGAAGTCCGCTCCATGACTATCTTGGATACCATTAACTCGCCGCAGGATCTCAAGGCACTGTCCGCAGACAAGCTTGAAGAGCTTGCGGCAGAGATTCGGCAGCGTCTCATTGATAAGGTTTCCGTCACAGGCGGACATTTGGGTCCCAACTTGGGCGTGGTGGAACTGACCATAGCGTTGCACCGCGTATTTGATTCCCCGCGCGAGCCCATTATTTTTGATACCTCGCACCAGTCTTATGTGCATAAAATGCTTACCGGTCGCACCGATCAATTCGATACCTTGCGGCAAAAAGATGGTCTTTCGGGGTACACGGACCGCGGCGAGTCCGAGCATGACTGGACCGAGTCCTCGCACGCTTCGGCCTCGCTGTCTACGGTGGATGGCTTGTCAAAGGCCTTTAAAATCCGCGGCGATGGTCACCGCAACGTTATCGGCGTCGTTGGTGATGGCGCCCTGACCGGCGGTATGTGCTGGGAGGCACTCAACAATATCTCCGAGGACAAGGACCGCAATGCGGTGATTGTGGTCAATGACAATGGCCGCAGCTATTCGCCCACCATCGGCGGCCTCTCGGAAAATCTTGGTCGTATCCGCTCTCAGCACGGCTATGACGAACTTATGGAGCAGGGCAAGCGCCGCCTGAAACAAATGGGTTGGGTAGGCGAGCGGGCCTTCGATGCCCTGCATGCCATGAAAGAAGGCGTCAAGTCTACGGTCTTGCCAACCGAGATGTTCCCGGAACTAGGCATGAAGTACATCGGTCCGATTAACGGGCACGATATCGATAGCTTGGTGCATGCCCTGACCTATGCCCGCGATTATGACGGACCCATCATTGTGCATGTGGTTACTGAAAAGGGCCATGGGTTTGCCCCAGCCGTCAATGAGCCAAAGGATCAGATGCACTCAACCGGTGCTATTGATCCGGTCACCGGTGTGGCAAAAGGAACTAAGCAGCCTGGCTGGACCGCAGCTTTTTCAGAAGAGCTTGTAGCCGCTGCTGAAAAACGCGAAGACATTGTGGCCATTACCGCTGCCATGGCAGGGCCGACTGGGCTCACGCCGTTCCAAGAGCGCTTTCCTGAACGCTTCTTTGACGTGGGAATCGCAGAGCAGCACGCGATGACCTCCGCCTCTGGTCTTGCGCTCGGGGGTATGCACCCGGTCGTGGCGGTATATTCCACCTTTTTAAATCGAGCCGTGGATCAGGTCATTATGGATATTGCGCTGCTGAAGCTGCCAGTAACCATCGTGCTCGACCGGTCCGGGGTTACCGGTTCCGATGGAGCATCGCACAATGGTGTGTGGGATATGGCGCTGATGAGCATCGTACCGGGCATACACATTGCCGCCCCGCGCGATGGCGCGCGCCTGCGGGAGCTCTTACGGGAGTCGCTAGAAATCGAATCCGGCCCCTCCGTAGTTCGTTTCCCTAAAGGCAACCTGCTGCCGGATATGGATGCGGTAGAAACCTTGGGGGATGGCGTCGACATCCTCCACTACGGCGAAGCCGACGCTGGCGAGGACACCCCAGAGGTGCTTATCGTCTCTATCGGTGCCATGTCCGCGCGCAGCATCGAGGCAGCGAAGCTGCTCGGAGAGCAAGGCGTTAACGTAACCGTCGTTGACCCGCGTTGGGTTGTGCCGGTTCCAAGTTCTATTGTGGCACTCGCCGCTGACCACGATCTGGTGGTTACGGCAGAAGACGGCCTTGTACGCGGCGGTATTGGCTCCATGATTTCTGAAGCCCTCAGCGCAGCCGAGGTAAATACCCCTGTGCGCCGACTTGGCGTTCCGGGATACTTCCCTAAGCACGGCTCGCGCGGCGAGGTCCTAGAGGAATTCGGGCTTACCCCTGAACTTATGGCGGCCTCGATTAGCGAGTGGGTAGAAAACTTCACTGCTGATGCCAATGAGCTGGGAAATGAAGGCTAGGCCTGTCCTGATAAATATCTTCTAGAAAAGACCGTCCACGATAAGCGGGGCGGTCAATTCTATTTGCCATTCGCGCGCGCCTTCCGCGCGGAGAAACGCAGCGACGTCGTCTGGCTGGCGGATGGAACCGGCAACAGAATCAGGTCCGCGGTGGCGTTTATCAGCACGTACCCCTACCTTCGCCCATACTGCGGCGCGCACGGTGGCGGGGCGGATAATAAGCTCGGAGGACATTCCAAGATCATCGCCTAGTTCCGCGATGTCGGCGCGAATAGTTTGATATATCTCCCAGAGATCAGGGTAGTCCTTAGTCCAGATGGTCTTGGAAGGGACCGGATGCGGGGTACGGTGCACGCGAGGCCGCTGGTGCGGGGGAATGGCGCGCGCCTGGTTTAGCACCGCCATCCAGCGGGCGGTGGCCCCCTTGCGCCGGCGGGGAAAACCCTTGATGCGGGCCAAATCGCTGCCAGAGGTGGGGAGAGCGCGCGCAATTTCTACCAGCGTCTTATTCGCTAAAACCCGGCCGGGTGCAGTATCGGTGCGCCGAGCTATTGCGTCCCGTTTGAGCCATAGCGCACGAGCGGCGGTAAGCTGGTTGCCGTTGCGCAGGTTGGAGACTCCCTTTAGGTCGCGCCAAGTAGGTGGCTGCGGGTGAGTATCACCGGCATGCTCGCGGACAATGGAGGAAAATTCCTCTAGCGCCCAATCCATTTTGTCTTGTTCGGCCAAGATATCGCGTAGTGAATCGGCAAGCTCGAGGAGCAGCTCCACATCTAGTGCGGCATAGGCCTTGAGTTCCTCGCTGAGCTGCGGGGTTGACCAGTCAGCGTCGCCGTAGCCTTTTTCTAATTCGATATCAAAAAGCTCTGCAACCATTGTGCCCAGATTCGGGCGGTCGAAACCAGCGAGCCGCGCCGCTAGCTCGGTATCAAAGATGGAGCCGGGGAATAGCCCAAGCCACCCTAGGCAGGGCAAATCCGAATGCGCGGCATGAATTATCCATTCCGCCCCGTTGAGTACTGGGGCGAGGGCAGCGGTGAGCTCCGCGCGATGGCCTTCAGGGGCAAAAAGCATGGTGCCTGCGCCGCAGCGGCGAATTTGAACTACGAAGGCGCGGTCATCGTAGCGATAACCAGAGGCGCGTTCAGTATCGATGGCAAACGGGCCCGTACCTGCAGCTAGGCGTGCGGCGGCAGCGGTGAATTCATCCCGGGTAGCAAGGACCGCCGGGATGCCCTCTACCGGCCGGCTGCGCAATTCTGGCATTCTAGTGGCCGAGCTTGGTAACGCCCTCAGGAGGGAGGCCGGCAACGTTAGCCAATACCTTTGCAAAAGCCTGCACGTGAGGCGCCAGATCGAGGCCTTCAGCGGTCCACGAAGCACGCATTTCAATTTGATAGGCGCGCGGTGGGCCACCAATCTCCCCAAATCGAACGGACGCGGTAGAGGTGACGGTGCCACCCAAGTTGGTGTGGTCGGCGCCTTCCTCTTCTAGGCCTTCATTGAGCCACTGCCAAGCCACATCGGGCAAGAGCGGATCTCCTGCTACGGCATCATCCATATCGGCCTGAATATACGCCACAAGGCGCATAGCGCCCTCCCAGGCTTCCTCAGCACCCGGATCGTGGAGCAAGATAAGGCGGCCAAATGCATCGCCTTCCGCATCAGTGGGCACGATGTCTGGGTTGTCTTCGCCTCCCACCTCGAGGCCGATAGCGTGGCTAAACGGCGCAAGGCGCTGCGGTGGGCGAATGGAGCCCAGGGTTATCTCGGGGCGCAGGTCGGCCGCGTGCATTGACTCCACTGCTTGGGTGAATGCGGCGGGGGTAGCTGGTTCGTGGCTTTCCGCTTGCCTGTGCAAAGGAGTGGGGGCGGAAGCCTCGGCGCTGCGTGGGGTGGTCGATTCGGAATTGCTCACGACGTTCAAGCTATAGTTTCCCAGCCTCTAGCTGGGGGAGGCGCGCCGATGCGAGAGCGTGTCGGCATCCCCGCGGCGGGGGAAGTGACAAGGTTTCATATCCAACTTATGATGGATATGTCCGATTACCCAGAGGCTTTGGCAAAGGAGAACGCAATGGCGAAGCTAGACTACAAGGAACTCAATGCGGTTCAGCAATATTCCCAGCACGCAGTTTTTAAGGTGATCCCGGGGGCGCTCGGCACCGAGCGAGCGGAAATCATCGCCCAAGCGCAGAAGTTCTTCGCCGACGTTGAAGAGGCTGGCAAAGTGACGGTGCGCGGTATCTATGACCTCACGGCTATGCGCGATTCTGCTGATTTTATGATCTGGTGGCACGCCGAGGAATTCTCTGACCTGCAGAAGGTCTTTGGGGACTTTCGCCGCGAGACCACCTTGGGCCAGGTTAGCGAAGTGACCTGGGTAGGCAACGCTTTGCACCGTCCAGCGGAGTTTAATAAGTCGCACCTGCCGTCTTTCATCATGGGCGAGGAGCCAAAGGAGTGGATTTCGGTCTATCCCTTCGTGCGCTCCTATGACTGGTACACCATGGACGAGGAAAAGCGCCGCCGCATCCTTATGGAGCACGGCATGCAAGCGCGTGATTATCCTGATGTGCGAGCTAATACCGTACCGGCTTTTGCGTTGGGTGACTACGAGTGGATTCTGGCCTTTGAGGCGGATGAGCTCCACCGTATCGTCGACCTGATGTACCTGATGCGCTATACCGAAGCCCGTCACCACGTGCGCGAGGAAATTCCTTTCCACACCGGCCGTCGCGTCAAGGACGTGGCAGAACTCATTGCAGTACTGCCCTAAAGGAAACGCCGCCTAGCAGAAGCACTGCTTGGCGACGTCCCGGGCTGCGCCCCTTTCACTAGCCTGGCAGCCAGGCTGTTGACGGGGCGTAAGTTGTGGCGGGGCCCTTTAAGCGGTGCCACCTTCTACCGGTTTTTCCTCCAGGTCAAGGCAAATGGAGTTAATGCAATAGCGAAGGTCAGTAGGGGTGTCGTAGCCCTCGCCCTCAAAGACGTGGCCTAGGTGCGATTCGCAGTTGGCACACAAGACCTCTACTCGGCGCATGCCTAGCGAGTTATCTTCTCGCTCGATGATCTTGTCTCCGGCAAGCGGGGAGAAGAAAGACGGCCAGCCACAATGGGACTCAAACTTTTCCGTGGAACGGAAAAGCTCCGCTCCACACGCGCGGCAAGAATAGACACCCTCGGTAGTGGTATTGGTGTACTCGCCTACATGGGGCGGCTCCGTACCTGCCTCACGCAGAACATAGTATTCCTCGGGGCTTAAGCGCTGGCGCCATTCGGTATCAGCAATGAGCTTGAAATCGGTCATGGGCCGAGTCTAAACCGCTCTGCGCGCGGCACGCCACCAGCCAGCGACCGTAGCGAAAATTGCGACGATAAGCAGCGCCCATCCTGCCGTGGCCGTGAAAAAATTCATCCACCGTCCAGCATCCGGGTGCGCTGTAGACGCCCACGAGACCGGAGCCAAAAAGAGAAATGCCGCCAACCACGCTCCCGCGGAATGAAATACCGAGCGCGGGAGCACAACGGTAAACATCAGCGGGAAAAGCCACATGGAATAGTACTGCTGGCCTAGGGAAGACAGGAAGAAAATTCCCACCATTATCGCCCCGCTAGTGGTCAGTGCCCACAAGGTTGGGTCGGAGTTGCGCCAGCGTAAAAGCCCGAGAATCGCTGCGGCCGTAAGGCCGGCAAAAATCAGCCACACGGTCCAATACAACCCGGCGCCAAAATTAACGTAGGCGTGGAAACCCGCCCAGGAAGAATTGGCATAGTCACGAGTTTCCGAAAGATAGGGCAGCAGCTTTTCGAAAAAGCCGCTGGCGCCCGGCACCACCGGCCACGCCAGTAGATTGAGAATCACCGGAACTCCGATGCCCTCGGCGAGACTGCGCCACTGGAGCTTTACCAAGGGCAGGAAGAGCAGCGGCGCAAACTGCGGCTTAATGACGATGGCAAGGCCAATGACCACGCCTGCCACCCAGCCCAACCACGGGGTGCGCTCGGCCCGCAAAAAGGCCCACAAAAACACGGCCAGACACAGCAAGAGAACGCCGTTGATATTGGTAAAGGCAAGCGTATTGGTCACTGACTCCGTGACAAACGCCAGCGCAATAGATACCGGCCACACGGGCGAGGTGAGCTTGCGGTCCACTATAAGGGTAAGCACCGCCAGTGCCGCGATGATCGCGGCCGCATTCGCCACGATGAATAGTCCTCGCGCAAGTGAGAAGTCTAGGTGCCCTAATGGCGCAAGCAGCAGCGTGGCTCCCGGGGTATACAGATACAGCGGGTCAACGTGGTTATAGGCCTGCTCGTAGACCGGCTGGCTGCTGGACATGCGCGCCACCGCGTTATACACGGTGGTGAAATCATCCGTTGGCGTGCCGTTGCGCGCAATGATGAATACGCGGTGCACAACGAGCAATACGGCCACGGGCCAAGCGGCAACATTGATTCGGGAATTCACGGGCCCTTAGTCTACGTCCTCGCGGGTGCGGGAATACCGCAGAAACACCGTGCCATCCGTATCGGCCGCGACATTTTCCAACTGCATGCGGCGGTGGGAATGCTCGCCCTTAAAAGTAGCCATCGGAGTCTCTACGCCGGTAGACAGATGCGGATCCAGGGTCAAATACATCTGGTCAATCGCATCGGCGTCTACCAACTGCCCAATCATTCCTGGACCGCCTTCACATAGCACGCGCTTAAACCCGCGATCCTTCAGGACGGATATGTAGTCGCGCACGCTTCCTTCACCGGCATCGCAGACCTCCGCCCCCGTGCTTTCAATAGCCTCGATTCGGGTAACGATGTCTTCATCCTCCCAGCTGCTGTGTGGGGCCAAGATGACAGGTGGGGTAGTAAAGTCTGTAAAAAAGTCCGAGTCGATATCGAAATCAAGGCTGCGAGAAGGCACTGCAATAGGAGCTGGGCGCGAGCCATCGGTGCTAGGAACAACGCCGGAGTAATCTTCTGCGCGCACCGTTTGCGCGCCCACCAACACCACGTCTGCCCAGTCCCGTAGAGCTGCAAAAAGTTGTCCATCGGTGTCATTTCCCATGTCTTCTGAGACATGGTTCATCGTCGCCGATCCGGTCAACGTGCTGACCATATTCGTACGGATGGTGAATGTGTCGCGGGAATCAGGACCCAAAAGCGAAGAGATATCCATGTCATCCCAGTGTAGCCAGAGCGGCGAGTGCCCAGCATGGCAATAACAGCGCCATAACCTCAGCAAGACGGGCTACACCAGACGGATGAGAATCACACCGGCCAGTATCACTGCAATGCCGGCTACCTGGCGCAGCGTTACGCGGGCGCCACGCAAGCGATCAATAAGTACGGACCCCAGCATGGAGCCGAGGAGCGTCGCAACCACGGTAAGCCCCGTTCCCAGCTGCGGTACTAAGGCCGCGTTGCCAAAAACAAACAAGGCACCCAGGACGCCACCAACCCACATCCACCAGGGATTGTTCTTCCCCTCGGGGCGCTCAATGCGAGGTCGCCAGCGTAGAACAATATTCACAATGGCAAGGGCAGATACCCCGACGCTAAAAGAAACTAAAGCCGCGCTAACAGGTGAGCCAGTAATCTGGCCCAGGTGACCATTGATCGCGGATTGGCTTGCCGTAAAACAGCCAAAAACAAACCCCGCTAAGCGCCACATCCACAGCGCTGTGGCACTGTCCTCATGCTTCGTGGGCGCGCCGGGGCCGGCGACGATGGCGATTACTCCGCCTAGGACGATGAGAGCCCCTAGCATGCGAACCACGGTCAGCGGGGATATAGGGGAGTCAAAGAGCCCAAGGTGATCGATGACGAGCCCCATGATGATCTGACCGGCGATGGGAAGAACTACGGTCTGGACGGCACCCAAGTGGGGAAATAGGAGAATATTCCCAGTAAGCGCAACTACGCCGAGCAAACCGCCGAACCATATCCACAGTGGTTGGCCAGCTGTGCGGGAAAGGCCGAATTCACCGCCGGTGACAGCGGTGGCGATAACGAGCAAGGTCACCGTGCCCACGGCGAAAGAGATAAGCGAAGAAGAAAAGGGCGTGCCTGTTGACAAGCGCAAGCGCGTATTAACCAGGGTCTGTACGGGCAAAACAAGCCCAGCAAAAATGCCTAAAAGGATCCACAACACGACGGAACACCTTACCGGCACACAAAGAAACCCGCCCAAGCTACCTGTGAAGTGGAGTGCAGGGCGGGGAAGTGGTGGTCCTAACTGGGATTGAACCAGTGACCTTTCCGGTGTGAACGGAACGCTCTCCCACTGAGCTATAGGACCGTGCGGTGGCTAAATGTACACCGCTTGAAATTCAAATACCTAATTGGCTGCGTAGGGCTACTCATGAGCGGGAGGCGGCTGGGCGCCTGCGGTCCACAAGAATCACACCGGTGTGATTTGGGAACGTACAAACGTGGAATATCGGCGGTTAAAAGCAAGGCGCTGGGCTGGGGATTTGGAAACTGGCGCGGAGCACGATAATGTTTCTTCTCGCACCGCAACGGAATAAAAGTTTGCGGCGCAATGCGGATGTAGCGCAGTTGGTAGCGCATCACCTTGCCAAGGTGAGGGTCGCGAGTTCGAGTCTCGTCATCCGCTCCACGCTTTTCAAAGGGCTACCTGTGAAGAGTGATTCTAAGTGAATAGCGCGCGATTAGCTCAGTGGGAGAGCGCTTCCCTGACACGGAAGAGGTCACTGGTTCAATCCCAGTATCGCGCACAAGGACTTTGTCCTAGAAACCGGGCCTGGTTTCGCATGCGGATGTAGCGCAGTTGGTAGCGCATCACCTTGCCAAGGTGAGGGTCGCGAGTTCGAGTCTCGTCATCCGCTCCAGCACTGTATTGTGTGAGGCGGTATCGCCACGGTGGAATGGCCGAGTGGTGAGGCAACGGTCTGCAAAACCGTGCACACGGGTTCGATTCCCGTTTCCACCTCAACTTCTTAATGCCTTCGGGCATTAAGCGCGATTAGCTCAGTGGGAGAGCGCTTCCCTGACACGGAAGAGGTCACTGGTTCAATCCCAGTATCGCGCACGAGAGTCTCTTTTTAGGCTCTGTAGCAAACTCCGGTTTGTTGTGCGGATGTAGCGCAGTTGGTAGCGCATCACCTTGCCAAGGTGAGGGTCGCGAGTTCGAGTCTCGTCATCCGCTCCATGTAGCCGCCCCAGAGACGGGGCGGCTTTTTCTTGTCTCCTTCCGTGTGCTGTGCGATACGCTTGCCTTTGAAGAGTCATAACCCAAAGCGGAGGAGGAAAGATGTCACGCGCACTAGTGGTACCGCTATTGGTTGGAGCCTGCGGCTTCGCGTCTTTTGTTTCGGGGACTGTGCTTTTCTTTATGGGCCTTACTGCGGCAGATGCGGCTGGAGGCAGTGGCAGCGGGGCGTGGCCTTTGACGCTCATCGGTGTTGGCGTCGCCCTGGTTATTTTTGCTCTGATGGTTTCTGGTCCGTTTTTTAATGCCCGGCAGGGGGAGAGGTCCTAAGGCTAGGTCCGCTGGAATTGAGTCAACTTGGCTTAAATAGTGATAAATACCTCTTTTTATTAAGGAAGCGGAACTCGAGCCCAGTTCAAGCCGACATATGACTCGACGCGCTGCTTTTGTGATTGCCGCTATGGCAAGTCGCGGGGCTAGTATGTCTGACAATTCAACTTGTGCTTTTCCAACATCACAAAGGAGCTATCTATGGGCTACCGCGTACCTTGGCTGCGCCGCACAGCCGCAGCAGTGGGCACAGCCGCACTGGTCTTGGGCGGGTCGATGCCTGCCGCATTCGCGCACGACTCCGTTATTGGCGGTTCGGTCAAAGACGGCGATCTACTCGATGAGTTCCCTAAGGAAATCACCCTTGAGTTTTCTGGCATCCCCAAAGAGGACTTCAACACCTTTGCCGTAACCAACGCCGATACCGGTGAGAAGCTCTTTAGCCAGGAACCGCAGCTCCATGAACGAGACCTCACAATTGAGACTCCTGAGGGGGTTAACCCTGGGCCGGGCAACTACCAGGTGGGTTTCCAAATCACGTCTTCGGATGGACACGCTACTCGCGGTGGTGTGGAATTTTCCGTTAAAGGTGACGGGGCCGAAAACCCCGAGGCTGGCGAGTCTGACGCGACAGACCAGGAAGCAACCGAGGGGCTGCCGATGTCGCTGAAAATCATTTTGGGCGTGGGCGGCGTTTTGGCAATTGCCGCAGTAGTTGCCCTATTTATTGGCAAGTCTCGTCGCATTGATTCGGAAGGTGAAAAATAATGTCCAAGATTTCTAGCATTGCCCTTGTGGGGTTAACTGTGGCCGGCCTTGCCCTGGCGGGTTGCTCCCCGCAGAACCAAAATGACTCCACCGAGTCGAAGGTTGATGCCACCTCCAGCGCTGCGGAGAAGTCCTCCCCCGCCGCAGCCGAGGACCTGACCTTCGAAGACGCGGTCGTGCGTGCCAACGAAGATAAAGACATGACTGCTATTTTTGGCACCTTGGTGAACCACACCGATAAGGACATCGCTATCACCGGTTTTTCCACCAGTCTTAATGCCAAGGTGAACCAGATCCATGAGACCGTCGATGGCAAGATGCAGGAAATGTCGAGCCCGTTGGTGGTCAAGGCCGGCGAGTCCCACGAACTTGCACCAGGCGGTGACCACTTC
The DNA here is from genome assembly GCF_046717495.1 of Corynebacterium sp. LaCa54. Classification (NCBI taxonomy): domain Bacteria; kingdom Bacillati; phylum Actinomycetota; class Actinomycetes; order Mycobacteriales; family Corynebacteriaceae; genus Corynebacterium; species Corynebacterium sp. LaCa54. Next base: position 1,382,221 of record NZ_CP177115.1, on the reverse strand, counting down.
ATGCTCATGGAAATGGGAAACCACATCGCTCCCGGTGAATCCCTTGACCTTAAGGTGAAGCTAGAAGGCGGCGAAGAGCTCGATCTGGGCGAGATCCAAACGCGTAGCATGCCTTCCGGGGATGAGGACTACGGCGATATGGAAGGCCACGATATGTCCCACATGGAGCACGGAGATATGTCCCACAATAAGGAAGGCCACGACCACTAACCATGTCTGGGTTCAGCAGAAGGGGATTTCTCACTGGCGCTGCGGTATCGACCAGCGCCTTCGCGTTGGCAGGCTGCAATAACCAGGGCTCTTCCCCGGATGCTGGGGCACAGGAACAGCCTGCGCTTGCCGACGCCCTCGTGGCTTTTGACGGCGAGCATCAGGCGGGCATTGCTACCGCAGAGCAGGCTCACCTGAATCTGGTGGGGTTTGACTTTAAAAGGGGCGTCGACAAGCGGGGGTTTGCCAGCCTGATGAAATTGTGGACCGAGGACGCCCGCGCGCTGTGTACGGGGGAGCCGCCGCTGGGCACCCTGGAACCGGAAATGGTGCAACAGCCCGCCAACTTGACCATCACCTGCGGTCTAGGCCAGAAGGTATTCTCCCTGCTCGGCGTGGAGAAACCACACTGGTTGGGAGATGTGCGTTCCTTTAAGCGTGATGAGCTGCAACGACAATGGGGACAAAGCGATATTGTCCTTCAGATTTGTTGCGATGACCCGTTGATGAATACTTATGCACTGCGCCACATGGTGCGAGCCGGTGAGCACTATGCCAGTGTGAAGTGGCTGCAGCAGGGATTTATTAATGCCTATGGCAGCCACGAAAAGGGCGCTACTGCGCGCAATATGTTCGGGCAAAAGGACGGCACCGTTAACCCGCGCAGCGAGGAAGATTTTGCAGCCCAAGTGTGGATCGATGAAGGGCCGAAGTGGGCGCAAGGGGGAACGGCCATGGTGGTGCGTCGCATTCGCATGAACGTGGATACGTGGGAGAAGCTGGATCGCTCCTCCCGTGAAAATGCGGTGGGCCGTAAGCTTGACACCGGCGCCCCGCTTACCGGTGAAGAAGAATTTGATGCTGCAGATTTCGATGCGGTAGATGACTACGGCTTGCCGGTGATTGATAAAAACTCGCACATGGCCGTGGCCGCGCCACCTGCTGATCATCCGGAGCAACGCATCCTACGCCGGCCGTATAACTATGAGCTGGCCCCCGATGGCAAGGATGGGCAGCTTTCCAATATCGGCCAGGTTTTCATCTGCTATCAGCAGGATCCCACCAAGCAATTCGAGCCTATCCAGGCCCGTTTGGATAAATCTGACCTGATGAATGAGTGGCTGACCCATATCGGCTCCGCTATGTATTTCTGCCCGCCGGGCACCCTCGACGCGGATGGGCGTGAATCTTGGTGGGCGAAATCGCTTTGCGAGTATGCAGGGTTGTAGAATAGCTATCCGTAAATTTAAATAGCGGACGCGGCCAGGTATGCCGCCGACGCACGAGCGCATAAAGGAGCGCGATTATGGCGGAACTCATTCCCGCAGTACCGGTCAATTACGATTCCTTCACCGTGCCCGCCGGCCAGGCCGTGGGCGCAGCAATGCGAGAGCTCAATCTTCCCAATAAGGGCCCTGAGGCTGTCGTAGTCGTTCGCGGTGAAGACGGCACTCTCTTTGATTTGTCGCACACCCCCGACACGGAATCCACCTTCACCCCGGTAGCCGCCTGCGAGGAAGACGGTCGCGCGGTAATCCGCCACTCCTGCGGCCACGTTATGGCGCAGGCCGTGCAGGCCGAATTCCCCGGCACCAAGCTGGGCATCGGCCCGGCCATTGAAAATGGCTTCTACTTCGATTTTCAAACCGCGGAGCCTTTCACCCCGGAAGATCTCAAGGCGATTGAAAAGCGCATGAAGAAGATCATTAAGGGAGGCCAGCGTTTTGAGCGCCACGTTTACGAATCCGCTGCAGAAGCGGAGCAGGCGCTTGCCGGAGAACCCTTCAAGCTCGAGCTGGTCCAGGACAAGGGCAACGTTGACCCTGACTCCGATGAGGCCGCCGAGGTTGGTTCTGGCGATCTGACCCACTATGACAACATCAACCCGCGCACCGGGGAAGTAGAGTGGTTCGACCTCTGCCGCGGACCGCACGTTCCAACCACCAAGTACATCCCGGCCTTCACGCTAACCCGCTCTTCTGCTGCATACTGGCGCGGAGATCAGTCTAAGGCTGGCCTGCAGCGCATTTACGGCACCGCTTTTGAGTCCAAGGAGGCCCTGGAGGCCTACCAGACCATGGTGGAAGAGGCTGAAAAGCGCGACCATCGCCGCTTGGGCCAAGAGCTAGACCTCTTCTCCTTCCCAGATGAGATTGGCTCCGGTTTCCCGGTATTCCACCCGAATGGTGCCACCGTGCGCATGGAGATGGAAAACCACTCTCGCAACCGCCACGTCCAGGCCGGCTATTCCTTTGTCAACACTCCGCATATCACCAAGGGTGATCTCTTCAAGAAGTCGGGCCACCTGGACTTCTACGCCGATGGCATGTTCCCGCCAATGCAGCTCGATGGCGAGTATGACGAAGAAGGCAATACCGTCAAGGAGCCGCAGGACTACTACGCCAAGCCCATGAACTGCCCGATGCACAACCTGATTTTTGCATCCCGTGGCCGTTCCTACCGCGAGTTACCGCTGCGCCTATTTGAGTTCGGCACCGTCTACCGCTACGAAAAGTCCGGCGTGGTCCACGGTCTGACCCGTGCCCGCGGCTTTACCCAGGACGACGCGCACATTTACTGCACCGAAGAACAGCTGGAAGAAGAACTCACCAAGGTCCTAGACTTCATCATCTCCTTGCTGAAGGACTATGGCCTGTCTGATTTCTACCTGGAGCTTTCCACCAAGGATCCGAATAAGTTCGTCGGTTCCGACGAGATTTGGGAGCGCTCGACTTCCATCTTGCAGTCGGTCGCGGAAAAGTCTGGCTTGGAGCTGGTACCGGACCCAGCCGGCGCCGCGTTCTACGGTCCAAAGATTTCTGTCCAGGCCCGCGATGCCATTGGCCGTACCTGGCAGATGTCTACCGTGCAATTGGACTTCAACTTGCCCGAGCGTTTCGAGCTGGAGTACACCGCTTCGGACGGAACAAAGAAGCGCCCGATCATGATTCACCGTGCGCTCTTTGGCTCCATTGAACGTTTCTTTGGTGTGCTGCTGGAGCACTACGCTGGCGCATTCCCAGCTTGGCTGGCGCCGCACCAGGTGGTGGGTATCCCGGTGGCAGATGAATTCTCCCCGCACCTTGAAGAAGTTGCCGCACAGCTGCGCCAGAAGGGAATCCGCGCCGATGTGGATACCTCCGATGACCGCATGCAGAAAAAGATTCGCAATCACACCACCGGAAAGGTCCCATTCATGCTGGTCGCCGGTGCCCGCGATGTGGAAGCCGGCGCCGTGTCCTTCCGCTTCCTAGATGGCACCCAGGTCAACGGTGTGCCAGTGAATGAGGCTGTGGAACTCATCACTGCGTGGGTCGCAGAACGCAATAACGAGCAGCCGACTGAAGAGCTCATCAGTGCCCGACGCTAAAAAGACGCGCGAGACCGAAAGCTCCGCCGCTTTCGACAATGGAGCGGTGGAGGGGACCTTCGTTGACTCAGGCGCGGGCGACCCGGACCGTCTAGAACGGCTGTGGGCACCTTATCGCATGGCTTATATAGCCAAGCGCTCTGAGGACCCCTTCGTTGCCGCCCCGCAGGGTAGCGACGAAGACGGGCTCATCATCGCCCGCGGCAAGAGCGTTTATGCATTGCTAAACCTCTTTCCGTACAACGCTGGACACCTCATGGTGGTGCCGTACCGTAAAGAATCTCAGCTTGAGAACCTAACGCAAGAGGAATCTCAAGAGCTGATGGAGTTTGCGCAAAAGGCTATCCGGGTACTCAAACGCGTCTCTCACCCAGAGGCCATTAACGTAGGTTTGAACTTGGGTCGCGCTTCAGGAGGCTCCGTGGGAGATCACCTGCACCTGCATGTGGTGCCAAGGTGGCCTGGGGATAGTAACTTTATGACTGTCCTTGATGGGACTAAGGTATTACCGCAGCTTCTGCAGGATACACGCCGCGTGCTGGCAGAAGGTTGGCGCGAGATGGAAGAGGAGGATTCGCGTGCTTAGCGTGCATGGGCGAAAGCCCGCCGCCGTGGTGGTGGAACCTATAGCGAAGGCCTTTTTAAAGCTGGGCCTGACCCCGAATGTGGTCACTATTGTGGGAACCATTGTCACCATTGCTATTTCGGTGATCCTCATTCCTACCGGTCACCTGTTTTCCGCTGCCGTATTATCCGGCCTCTTTGCCGCCTTTGACATGCTCGACGGCACCATGGCGCGTCTGACTGGCAAAGCCACCGCCTTTGGCGCGACCTTGGATGCTTCCTGCGATCGAATCACCGATGGTGCCTTGTTTAGCGCTATTGCGTGGTGGCTGATTTATTCCGCGGATTCTTCCCGCATTACGGTCATCGCTTGCTTTGTCACCTTGGTATGTTCCCAGGTCATTTCCTATATCAAGGCTAGGGGAGAGGCGTCTGGGTTCAAGATGGTCGGCGGCCTCATCGAGCGCCCTGAGCGGCTTATCTTGGGCTTGGGCGGCATTGGCCTTGAGGGCCTTGGCGTTCCGCATGCTATCGAGGTAGCGCTGTGGATCCTTGCCGTTGGCTCCATCTTCACCGTGTGCCAGCGCATGGTCATCGCTGCCCGCCAGGAGCAGCACTAGCTCGCTGAGCACCACCGAAAAACCAGGAGGTTTTAACACCATGTGGGATAAAGAAGACCTCTCCGCGGCGGGCTACCTCGCGGGGTGGAAGGTGGTGCGTCGGCTGCCTGAGCCCATTGCGCGCACGCTGTTTCGGTGGGGCGCAGATTTTGCCAGCAGCAATGGCCGCGGAATGGAAGGCTTGCGCCGCAACCTTGCCCGCGTGGTGGGGCCAGAAAACGTTACCCGCGCGCTGGTACGCGATTCCGTTCGCTCCTATATGCGCTATTGGATGGAGGCCTTCCGCCTGCCGGCTATCCACGGCGATGCCAGCCTGCACGAGCGCTTACTCAGCGGCTTGGAAGGTCTCGAGCATTTTGATGCTTCCGCTCAATCCGGACGCGGCACTATTTTGGCCCTCCCACATTCGGGTAATTGGGACATGGCGGGTGTCTTCCTCGTGGGCCACTATGGCCAGTTCACCACTGTCGCAGAGCGCTTGAAGCCCGCAGTGCTTTTCGACGCCTTTGTGGACTACCGCGAAACCCTCGGTTTTGAGGTCCTTCCCCTCACCGGGGGCGAAGCCTCGCCTTTTGCTCGCCTCAAAGAAGTATTAGAAGCTGGCGGCGTGGTGTGCCTGCTGGCCGAGCGTGACCTGACTCGAAGTGGTGTGAGCGTAGATTTCATGGGGGAGGAGGCCAATATGGCCGCCGGACCCGCCCGCCTTGCGCTGGAGACTGGTGCCGCCCTCCATGTGGTGCACTCATGGTTTAAGGGAGAGGGCTGGGGCCTATCGGTGTCTCCGGAACTTGAGGTAACAAACGTACAAGAGACTACGCAACGCATGGCCGATGGCTTCGCTGCCAATATTCGCCGGCATCCGGAGGATTGGCATATGCTGCAGCCGCAGTGGAATGTCGATATTGAGAGGCGTCGGCAAGCGCGCGCCGCGCACAAGGCCCGTGATAGCCGCCACGCTGGTGCACGGCAGGAAGGCGAGAAATAATGCGGATCGGCATCGTGTGCCCCTACTCCTTTGATGAACCGGGCGGAGTTCAAGCCCATATCCTTGATCTAGCCACTGTATATATAGAGCAAGGGCACTATGTTCAAGTCATCGGCCCCGCTTCTGACTCCACGCCGCTGCCTGATTTTGTGGTCAAGGGAGGCCCGGCTTTTCCCATTGCTTATAACGGTTCGGTGGCCCGCCTGTCCGTCGGACCTCAGGTAACGCGCAAGGTCAAACGCTTTATCAAAGATGGCGACTTTGATGTTTTGCACATCCATGAGCCCAATTCCCCGAGCTTTTCCATGACCGCGCTGGCCGTAGCGCAGGGACCGTTGGTGGCCACGTATCACGCCTCCGCGTCGAGCTCGCTGGTCTTGACCCTTGCCAAGCCTTTCCTCGCGCCTTTTTTGGAAAAGATCCGCGGCGGTATCGCGGTTTCAGATATGGCGCGCCGCTGGCAGGTGGAGCAATTGGGCGGAGACCCAGTCCTCATTCCCAACGGCGTGGATACATCGGTATACGCGCAGGCACGGCGCCGCAGCCCAGCCAAGGCCCCCGGAGATCCTTTAGAAGTAGTCTTCTTAGGCAGGCTCGACGAGCCGCGCAAGGGGCTGGATATCCTGCTTCGTGCGCTCCGCCAGATAGACCACCCCCTCCGCGTTACCATCATGGGTGGCGGCCGTGCTCGCGAGGTAGAAGGCGTAGATTTTGTCGGCCGAGTCAGCGATGCCGAAAAGGCCGAGATCCTCGGCCGCGCCGATGTATACGTGGCCCCAAATACTGGGGGCGAAAGTTTCGGCATTGTGTTAGTAGAGGCCATGGCGGCCGGCGCGGCAGTAGTTGCTTCTGACCTTGAAGCCTTCCGCGCGGTGTGCAACGCCGATTCTGATGAGCCTGCCGGCGCACTCTTCCGCAATGAGGATAGTGAAGATCTGGCGCGCGTCTTAAGTGAGGTGCTTGATGATGCCGAGTACCGGGTTCGGCTGACACGCAATGGTGTCGAGCGTGCCAGCACGTATGACTGGGACCATGTGGCAGCAGCTGTTATGCAGGTCTATGAAACCGTCCAGGACGGAACCAAGGTGAGGGTGAAGCGCTAATGGCCATTGAAATTGCGCTAGTCCTCTTTCTGCTCATCATCGTGGGGTCCTGGGCGCTTTTTACCGCTCAGCGGCTCAACTCACTGCACATTCGCACCGATGCCTCGCTGGCACAGCTACAGGCGGCCCTAGACCGCAGGGCAGCGGTCACAGCGGCAGTGGCACCGGGCCTGGCGGCCCTGGCCCAAAGAGCCGAATCCACCGAGCTTTACCAAGGCCACTTCGAACCGCGCACGCTGGCCGAGCGGGAGCTTTCTGCCGCCATTGTGCGGGAGTTTCCCGCAGAGCGCCGCCCCGCTGCGCTTGCCGACGCCGAAGGGCGTATCCAGCTCGCCCACCGCTTTTATAACGAAGCGGTCAGCGATACTCGTGCTTTGCGTCTGCGCCCTGCGGTGCGGCTTTTCCATCTGGGCGGCACCGCAAAGCTGCCGGAATACTTTGACTACATGCTGGCTGAGTAGCCTGCTGAGCGGTTTTATGACCGAAGCGAGTGCCGGCCGCCTCGGCGGCGTAAAACCGGCTGTGCCAGGGCGCTTGGCGCGTGTGGCTGGTGAATTCCTGCGCGTTCCAGTTTTCCAGCCAGCGCCACCTCGAGCGCAAACCATATAAGCCCAATGATGGCCATAACCACGATGAGAATATTGCGGGCCACCAAGAGATACACGGGGAACATATTCTCGCCCACGTAATGCCAGATGTAGTCGTAGTTAAACGGATAGACCAAAGTACCCAGCGCAGCGGCGATAATGGCGCAGACCGCTAGCAGGCGCTGGACTACCCGCAAGGTAGTAAACCCTTGTGGAAGTCGCTGGCGGATCACCACTGCAAGCAGCGGGCCGAGCCAGACGATGTATTGCGGGGAGAAAACCTTATTGGTCGCGATAAGGAGCAAGACCATAACGCTAAAGAACGCCATGGTGGTGCGCGTGGTCCATCCGCCGGCACACAGCCGGTAGAGCGCCCATCCCACCGCAAACACCAGCATGATAATGATGGCTATGGTGCTCCACCTGATGGCGGTATCCACGCCGGGCCCGGAGATCTCAAAGCTCTTGGAAGCGGCGTAGCCCAAATCCCAGCGGCCGGGGTGGCGATGCGCTTGCAGCAACAGGAAGGTCGCCGGGATGGACTCCAACTGGAGTCCGCGCACGCCCTGGTAGTTTAAAGGTGAAAGTAAGCGTTCGGTGCCACAGGTGGCAACCGTTATGGCGCAGACTGCAATGATGGTGCAGAAGAAGACGAGCAGGCGTTGCCAGGTCGCAGACCTATTGAAGCGGCCCACTAAGCCTGCGGCGAGCACTCCGGGCCAAAGCTTCATGGTGGTGGCAAAGCCCAGTAACGCCGAGGCAATAAGGGGATGGGTAGCCAGAAGGGCGGCTGCTCCGGCGACGGCTAGGGAGGGGAAAATATCGAGGCGCCACACAAAGGCATGGCCTGCCGCGGTGCCGAAGAAAACCCAGAACCACGCGGCCCAAAAAGCGCGCGGTTGGGTGGGATGGTGGCGCAGCAGCAGGGCTAAAAACGCGGCGTCGACAAGCAGCGTCATGATGGTAAAGCCGATATAGAAAGCGGTGATATTTTCACCGGTGAGCCACCCCAAAAGCACCGTAGGCCACGTGCCTGCATGAGGGTACTCGGTCATTTGAGTTGGGTCGTCGCCGTAGATACCCGCAAAATAATATGCGACATCGCCCCTGGGACTGTGGTCAATCTTGAGTAGATATACAAGGCACAGGCGGGCGATAACCCACCCAATCCAAACTGCAGGAACAGAAGCGAGGCGTTTCACCCAAAAGACTTTATTCAAAGAGCGCTCACTTCGGTGGCGGACATAGTTTCTTCTAGAAAATTCTTCCACTTATGCCAAAAAATGGGGGAGAGATAATGAGAAAAGGAATCGGCGGCTCGGCCTTTTAGTAGTGTGGACGACAATTGCTAGCGGTAGTGATTTAGGACATTGGGAGTGTGGAGATGGCGGCCATCCGCGAGATTTTGGACATAGAGAAAACGGGAGCGGACGATGTCTTTAGTGGCCCGGCGGTGGAGTCGCGGATTGAGCGTACCTTCGGCGGACATATTGCTGGCCAAGCAGTGGCCGCGGCCCAACGCACCGTTTCCGGGAAAGAGGTTCACTCCCTGCACGGCTATTTTGTGGGGCCTGGTGACGCGAGCCGGCCGATTGAGTTGCGGGTCGAGCGCATTCGGGACGGCAGATCCTTTGCCAACCGGCAGGTACGCGCCTACCAAGGGGGCACGCTACTTTTCTCTGCCATGGCGAGCTTCCATCGCGATGGGGACTGCGGACCGCAGCACCAAGATCCCATGCCGGAGGTACCTGGGCCCGAAGAAACAGCTCGTTCCGGTGGCGGTGCGCCTTACTCCACCCGCATCATCCTCAAAGAGTGGGAGGAATGGGATATCCGCTTGGTACCAGAGGAAGGCCGAGACCCTGTGGCAGCGGAACGCACCGGTGCAGGATTTCGTCATATCTGGTTTCGCAATACCGTTGAGCTTCCGCAGGATCCGGCTTTCCACCGCGCCGCGCTGACCTACATGTCGGATATGACTCTCATCCGCTCCGCGCTCCTTCCGCATCAAGGAGAGAAAGTGCAGTTGGCCAGCCTCGACCATGCCATTTGGTTCCTGCGTCCTATTCGCGTGGATGAATGGCTCTTATATGAGCAAGTATCACCCTCAGCATTTCAAGGAACGGCAATTGCGCGCGGCAAGCTCTTTACGGAGGAGGGCGAATTGGTGGCTTTGGTCAATCAAGAGGGCCTCACGCGCTTCTTGGATGAAAAGCTGGGCAGCGGCTCCGCCCATGGCAATTGGCACAACGTGTAAATATGCCCCGCTTATAAGGGGGTCGCTTTCACGCATTCATGCAGCACACGTATAATTGCCACCAGTTTCAGCACCCGATTAGAAAGGGACTACATGTCAGGCCACTCGAAATGGGCAACTACCAAGCATAAAAAGGCTGCCAACGATGCAAAGCGTGGCAAGGAATTTGCCAAGCTGATCAAGAATATCGAAGTGGCGGCCCGCACCGGCGGTGGTGACCCAGCGGCTAACCCAACCCTTGATGACATGATCAAGAAGGCCAAGAAGGCCTCCGTCCCCAATGACAATATTGAGCGTGCTCGCAAGCGTGGATCCGGTGAGGAAGCCGGCGGCGCCGACTGGGAAACCATCATGTACGAAGGCTATGGCCCCAACGGCGTGGCCATGCTCATTGAGTGCCTTACGGATAACCGCAACCGTGCGGCGACCGACGTGCGTACCGCTATGTCTAAAAACGGCGGCAACTTGGGCGAATCCGGCTCCGTGGCCTATATGTTCACCCGTACCGGCTACGTCCTAATAGAAAAGGGCGAGCTGACGGAAGACGATGTTTTGATGGCCGTGCTAGAAGCTGGCGCGGAAGAGGTAAAGGACCAGGGCGAGAAGTTCGAAATCGTCTGCGCTCCGACGGATGTGCAGGCCGTTAAGGACGCGCTCAAGGAAGCCGATATTGAGGTCGATGACTCTGATAATGACTTCCGCGCTTCTGTTGAGGTGCCGCTTGATGCCAACGATGCCAAGAAGATTTTCCGCCTCATTGATGCTTTGGAAGACTCCGATGACGTGCAAAACGTCTACACCAACATGGACCTGTCCGATGAGGTACTAGCCGAGTTGAACGAGGGTTAATCACCTCTTCGCCGCAATAGCGGCGGCTATGTAGCGCCGGGAGCGCTCCGCGAGAATTGCTCGCCGGAGGCGCTGCCGGCGCTTCGCTATGGTGGGGTGGACTGCTACGTTTGTAGAACACCTGTGTGTAGTCCATAATGGGGGCAGTAGGCGGTGCGATAAGGCGCTGACATGACAATGGGGGAGAGATGAACCTAGAAGGAATGCGCGTGATGGGGATTGACCCGGGCTTGACGCGTTGCGGACTTTCCGTGGTTCAAGCTGGTCGCGGCCGAGCAATCCTCCCGGTTTCTGTAGGCGTGGTTCGTACCCCTAGCGATAAAGACTTAACGGAGCGCCTCCTGCGTCTTTCAGTGGCAGCGAAAGAATGGATGGATGACTATACGCCGGATGTGGTAGCGATCGAGCGAGTCTTCGAACGCGGCCAGGTCTCCACGGTCATGCAAACTGCCCACGTGGTAGGGGTGTTGGTGCTGGCTGCAGCTGAGCGCGATATTCCGGTGTATATGTACACCCCATCCGAGGTGAAAAAGGCAATCTCTGGAAATGGACGCGCCGATAAAAAGCAGATGACCACTATGATCACCCGTATTCTGGGGTTGACGGAGCCGCCCAAGCCTGCCGACGCCGCCGATGCACTCGCCTTGGCGGTGTGTCATTGCTGGCGCGCCCCTGCCATTGCGCGGATGGACCAGAATGGTCTTGGGCTTGGAGCCAAGACAAGTGGCGTGCGCGGACAAGCTAAGAAGCGGTAGAGAAATTTACTGAGAGAAAAGGATAGGAAGCCAATGATTGCTGCACTGCGTGGAGAGGTAATCCATATTGGGCTCGACCATGGGGTCATCGATTGTGCAGGTGTGGGATACAAGTTCTTGGCCGCCCCAAAAACGCTGGGCACTTTGCGCCGCGGGGAAGCAGCTACGGTTCTCACCAACTTGGTGGTCAAGGAAGACTCCCTGACTCTTTATGGCTTTAGCGCTGATGAGGACCGCGAGATGTTCCAAGTTCTGCAATCCGTGTCGGGGCTCGGACCAAAGCTTGCCTTGGCGGCGCTTTCGGTCATGGGCGCTGGGGAGCTCGCTGCAGCGATTGGTGCGGAAGACGTGAAGGCGCTGCAATCTATCCCGGGCGTCGGCAAGCGTATGGCTCAGCGCTTAGCATTGGAGCTGAAAGATAAGGTGGCTGCCTTTGCGCCAAGCGAGCCCTCTACTGCAGGTGCCAGCGATACCGCCGTCGCGCCAGCCGGCGGGGCCGTGGTAGAAAGCGTGACGGAAGCGCTCATTGGTCTTGGGTTTACTGATAAGGGAGCGCGGCCTGTGGTGGAAGCGGCATACGCGGAGAACCCTGATGCCGATACGTCTTCCCTCTTGCGTGCGGCTCTAGCGCAGCTGGGCAAGAAAAAGTAACGGCAGGTAGGAAGGCTGAACAATCATGTCCGATATTGAGCGCACCGAATTTAACCTCCCCGACGGCGTCGACGCGGCGCATTCCTCGCAGCGCAATAGCGACGTCGAAGCGACCGCACACTCCGAGGAACATGATATTGAGCGGTCATTGCGCCCGAAGTCGCTAGATGAGTTTATAGGCCAGCCCAAGGTGCGCGAGCAGCTTTCCTTGGTGCTCAAAGGCGCTAAGAATCGTGGAGTTACGCCGGACCACGTTCTGCTCTCTGGCCCGCCTGGCCTGGGTAAGACCACCATGGCGATGATTATTTCCCAGGAGTTGGGGACCTCGCTGCGTATGACTTCCGGGCCTGCCTTAGAGCGCGCCGGCGATTTGGCCGCCATGCTTTCAAATCTGATGGAAGGCGACGTGCTTTTCATCGATGAGATCCACCGCATTGCCCGGCCAGCAGAAGAAATGCTGTATATGGCGATGGAAGATTTCCGTATTGACGTCATCGTAGGCAAGGGGCCTGGTGCTACCTCCATTCCGCTGGAAATCCCGCCTTTTACCCTGGTAGGGGCTACAACCCGCGCCGGCATGCTTACTGGCCCCCTGCGTGATCGATTCGGCTTTACTGCGCAAATGGAGTACTACGACACGGCTGACTTAACTCAGGTGATTAAGCGTGCGGCGCACATCTTAGACGTAGATATTGACCATGATGCAGCGGTAGAAATTGGTTCTCGTTCGCGTGGCACCCCGCGTATTGCTAACCGTCTGTTGCGCCGCGTTCGCGACTATGCCGAGGTCAACGGCTCGGGTCTGATTGATCTTAGTGCGGCCCAGGGGGCGCTCGAGGTCTTCGACGTGGATGAAATGGGCCTCGATCGCTTGGACCGGGCGGTACTCGATGCCTTAATTAAGGGGCACGGCGGCGGACCGGTCGGCGTGAGCACCCTTGCCATTGCGGTGGGCGAGGAGCCCTCGACGGTGGAGGAGGTGTGTGAGCCCTACCTGGTGCGTGCGGGAATGATTGCGCGGACAGGACGCGGCCGCGTAGCTACCGCCGCCGCGTGGCGGCACTTGGGGCTAACTCCTCCTGAGGGGGCAGCCGGCCTGTTTTAATTCCAGGCGCCAGCCTGCTTGGTCAAGCACTCTGGGTTTTTGTGTTCACTTCCGTCTGGCACACTAGGGAGCTATGGAAATCATCATTCTCATCATTATTGGCATCCTGTTCGTCATCCCCTCCTTCATGGCCATGCGAAAGCAGCGCCAGCGCCAAAATGATATGCAGGCCCTACAAAATTCCCTCAAGCCGGGCGATTCCATCGTTACCGCGGGCGGTGTACACGGCGTGGTGCGTAACACCAGTGACAAGGATGTGGATCTAGAAATTGCCCCAGGAGTGGTGGTTACTTTTGACAAGATGGCCGTGATTCGCACCGAGCAGGAGGCCAATAAGCTCGAGCGCCCTGCGGCTGCTGGGGAAGCACAAGGCGATACGGAAGATAACCTGCCTGATGAGAATGTCCCTCCGTTCGGCGGCGAGGGGAAGAACTAACCCCGTCTTTCCTGAGAACTATCTTAACGTTTGCTAGGTGGGTGGGAACTTTATGGAGCGTAGAACCCATCACACTTTGGGCCTTATCTGGCCCTCGTTAAGGAAAAATCCGTCTCATGACGTACGATTGTGCGTTGTTGACGTGCCTGCGCCATTCGGTCGGGCCGTATTTATTGTCTAAGCACCCTGTTATAAGCAGCACAGGAGATTATCGTTGTCCGCATCACCCCGTCGCGCTATGAAAAATAGCCAACGCCAATGGCCGAAGCGCGCTATCGCGTTATTCGTCCTCATTGTGGTTGTTATCTATGCGCTTATCTTTCTTACTGGTAGCCGTCAAAGCACGCCGAAGCTCGGCATTGACCTGCAGGGCGGTACTCGCGTAACGCTTGCTCCGCAAGGCGAGGAACCCACTCAGGACCAGCTCAAACAAGCACGCACCATCTTGGAACAGCGTGTCAATGGTATGGGCGTTTCTGGCTCTGAGGTTGTCATTAACGGCAATACCCTGGTTATTACCGTGCCAGGAGAGGACGCTTCCCAAGCACAGGCCGTAGGTAAGACCTCGCAGCTCTTCTTCCGCCCAGTGGCTAAGCCATCCATGCCGGATATGGGCAAGCTCAATAAGGAGCTAGAAGACATGGCCAACCGCTGGGTAAAGTATGGCGTGCTAAGCGCAGACGAAGCGAACAAGCAGATGGATCAAGGCGTCAAGGCCATCTCTGCGCAGGAAGCGCAGATGACCGGACAGAAGCCAAAGGAGAAGAAGGCTCCAAAGGTCAGCGCTAAGCCCCTGGATGAGCCAAGCAACTCCATTGAGCAGTCGAAGCGCCGTGATGAAATCACGGAGATGTTGCTCAAGGACCGCCAGTCCGAGGATCCGACGACCCAAGCCGCAGCTTCGATGCTGATGACCTGTCAGGGCGATACCGATCCGCTGGCTGGCGCGGACGATCCGGCTAAGCCATTTGTTACCTGTGATTATTCCAAGGGCAACCCGTACGTCCTCGAGCCCGCGCCACTTCTTAACGGCATCAAGGATGAAAATGGCACCCGCCTAACCGGCAATGAGATCAATACCAATGGTCCTATCGAAGGCGGTATGAACAACAAAACCGGCCAAATGGAGATCAACTTCTCTTTCAAGACCGGAGATGGACCAAACGGTTCCCAGACGTGGGCGGACCTCACCAAGGAACACCTCAACGACCAAGTCGCCATTACCCTTGACTCCGCAGTTATCTCTGCACCGGTGATCCAGGGCGCAACTCCAGTTGGGTCCGCAACCTCTATTACTGGTGATTTCAGCCAGGAGGAAGCACAGAACCTGGCCAATAACTTGAAGTATGGCGCACTGCCGCTGTCCTTCGCCGGTGAAAATGGCGAGCCGGGCGGTACCATTGAGTCCATTCCGCCGACACTGGGTAAGGCCGCCCTGCAGGCCGGCCTAATCGCGGGCCTAGTCGGCTTGGTACTCGTGATGGCTTATTCGCTGTATTACTTCCGCGCACTGGCCGGCGTCTCCCTCGTCTTCCTCATTTCTTCTGGCCTGTTGACCTATGGTGCCTTGGTGCTGCTGGGTCGTTGGATCGGCTACTCACTGGATCTCTCCGGTATTGCCGGTCTGGTCATCGGTGTGGGTGCAACGGCTGACTCCTTCGTGGTCTACTACGAACGCATCAAGGATGAGCTGCTAGAGGGACGCACTTTCCGCTCCGCTACGCAAAAGGCGTGGGAGCGTGCTCGTGCGACCATCGTGACCGGTAACGCGGTGACCCTCATCGGCTCCGTAGTGGTCTACTTCCTCGCCATCGGTGAGGTTAAGGGCTTCGCCTTTACCATGGGCCTGACCACGGTCTTCGACCTTGTCGTATCCTTCTTGGTTATGGCACCACTGATGCAGTTGGTGGGCCGCCGTCCAGCTGCAGCCAAGCCTTCGATGAACGGCCTTGGCGGTATCTACGCCTTGGTGGAAGAGCGTCGTGAACGCGGCTATTTCGGCTCGGGGCATCGCAAAGCAGGCTCCACTAAAACCTCCGCAACCAAGGAGGCAGCCACCACAGAAACGGCAGCACATACTGCCGCAGGAACCGCACGTCCCGTTGATGCTGCGGAAGATGAGGAGAAATAAGCATGGCTGTTTCGACTAAGCACAAGATTTCCCGAATGGACCGCCTCTACGAGGATGAGCGCGGTTATGACTTCATTGGCCGCACCAAGCTGTGGTACGGCATCACCGCCGCGCTGATCGTGGCGGCCGTGGCCGCAATCCTAATTCGCGGCTTCAGCCTCTCGATTGACTTCGAAGGCGGCACTACGCTGTCCATGCCGGCAGGGGACCTTAAGGAAGAAGAAGTAGGACGCGTCTTTGAAGATTCCACCGGCGTAGAACCCGAGCAGGTACATATCGTAGGCTCCGGCAACTCCGAGACCTTGGAGATTGTCTCCGAACGCCTCAGCCAAGAAGAGGTGAATGCGGCTCGTACCGCTATCTACGAGGACTTTAAGCCGAAGGATGAAGAAGGTAAGGCCACCCCGGATGCCATCGGTTCGTCCACGGTATCTGAGTCTTGGGGTTCTGCCATTACCCAGCGCATGCTTATCGCCATGCTGGTCTTCTTGGTAGCTGCCACCGTTTATGTGGCCATTCGCTTGCAGAAGAACATGGCTTTTGCCGCTATCATCGCCCTGATTGCAGACGGCGTGATTATTGCCGGCATTTATGCGCTCTTCGGATTCCAGGTTTCCCCTGCTGTCATTATCGGTCTGCTTACCGTCCTGACCTTCTCCATGTATGACTCGGTCATCGTCTTTGACAAGATCAACGAGAACACGGAAGGCCTGGAGGGACAGCGCAAGAAGACCTTTGCTGAGCTGACGAACCTGGCGATTAACCAGACGGTCATGCGCTCGATTTCTACCTCGGTGATTTCTGCGCTGCCGATTATCGCGCTCTTCGTGGTGGCCGTGTGGCTCATGGGCATTGGTACCCTGCGCGATTTGGCACTCATCCAGCTCATCGGTGTGGTTGAGGGTATTTTCTCCTCCATCTTCTTCGCTACGCCATTGGTTGTCACCTTCGCCAATATGTCCAAGAAGACTAAGCGCCACAATAAGCGAGTAGCGGACTACCGTGCTGGTAAGGATGAGAAGGGTGCTGCAGAAGATGACGCACCCGCAGCGGGGCGCACCGTGGTTTCGCCAGTAAGTGCTCAGTCCACCCCGGCTGGCAATGAGGCCGAATCGGCGGAATCCACCGGACACCCTGGCGCAACGTGGCGGCCAGGCAGGTAACTTCCGGTAGTAAAATTCAGGCGGATCGCTAGCTGAAGTGAGGGCACATAACCATGCTTAAGGAAAAGAGCAGTTCTGGAGGACGTCATAGGGGGAGGCGGGCCCTTGCTTCATGCGTATCCGCACTCGCCCTGGCTGCATCTGCCTGCAGCGGGCAGGGTGGCGAGGATGAGTCTTCGGCTGCGCCCCAGGAACCAGAATCCTATGGATACTTTGGGTACCAGGTAAATTCCCGTCTGGCCACTACCAACGCAGGCACCTCCTTTGGTTCTGCCAGCTCCGCCGGACTGTTATCCACGCGCCTATATCCTGGCCTTTTCGTACCTGGTCCCGCGGGCGAATTGATCCCCAATGCAGACCTAGTAGAAACGGAAGAGCTCCCGCCCGCTGAGGGCAGCGACCAGCGCAGCGTCCAGCTGACCTTGGCCGAGGATGCCGTCTTTTCCGATGGCACTCCCGTGACCTGTGATGATTACTATTTGACTTACGTTGCCGGCACCCATCCGGCTGAATTCGCCTCCCATATGCCGCTGATGAATGACATTGCGAATTTCAGCTGCGAACCCCACAGCAAATCGTTTACGTTGACCTTTAATAAGGATCAGGGGCAGCGCTGGCGCCATATGTTTGGCGCCGGAACGGTCATGCCCGCCCATGCGCTGGCAGAAAAGGCTGGGTTGAGCCTTGAGGAGCTTAATGCGGCGCTGGCAGCCGAAGATATGCAAGCGCTAGATCCAGTTGCTCAGGCATGGCGGTATGGCTTTTCCGTGGCAAAGGATCAACTCGATCCAAAACTGCAAGTGTCTTTTGGCCCCTATGTCATCGACAAGATAGGCGATGAGGGCGAGGTTATCCTCAAAGCGAACGAAAAATACTTTGGGGATGCGCCAGCCGAGGACCACGTTGTGGTGTGGCCAGCGGATGCTGACGCGCACAAGCTGGTAGATAAGGGGGCACTGCGCGTGGTCGACGCCGCCAATGCAACCCCTGACTGGCTTGACCGGAATCAAAGTGAGTCAGGGGAGGACTCCTATGAAGCTACCCCAATGGTAGGCGAGCTAACGGATACGCTGACGCTGTCTGAGGCTGGGGTATTCGCCGAGCCGTGGGCGCGCGAGAGCTTCGCTGCGTGCGTCGATCAGCAGGCGGTGGCTCAGGCAAGCTCCGCGGCCTCTGGCGTAGAGGTGCCACCGGCTTATGTGCGCACCGTTTCCGTCACCAACCCGGTTGCCGGCGGCCTCGACAAAGTGGGTAAGGAGCACCAGGGTACCGATCTGGCGCAGGCGGGGAATCTGAATGGAACGACCATCAAGGTCGGCTACTTAGGACCGGATAAGCGTTACGCAGCTATGGTGGAACAGCTCCGTGCATCCTGTGAGCCGGCCGGAATCACCATCGAGGATGCGTCTGCGGAGTTTATGTCTCAGCACTACCTGGAAATGGATCCAGAAACCTGGGCACCTACCGTCGACGCTTTCCTTGGACCGGTAGATCCTCAGACGGAGTACTCCGCGGTCGAAGCTAGTATGAAAAACTCTGCGGAGCTTAAGAAGACAGAAGAAGCTTTGTGGAAGGATATTCCGTCCATTCCGCTCTCCGCGCAGCCGCGTGTCTTCCTCGTCCGCCGCGACGTGGAAGGTGTCCTGCCGTACACTGGCGTCTCGGGCATCGGTTGGAATATGGATCGCTGGCGTAGCACCGCTCCAACCGAAAAGAAGTAGGACCCGCAACAGCGGCCGTTAACGACCTCTCGCAATTATTTCTCAAGGAAGATTATGAGTTCGCACTACGAATCAGCAGCACAGGCTCTCAAGGATAAGGTTCGCCTCGTTCAAGACTTCCCAGAGGAGGGTATCCTCTTCGAAGATCTCACCCCAGTTTTGGCAGACCCAGAGGCTTTTCGCACCGTCGTAGACGGCTTAGCGGCCGCCTGCGAGGAACTGGGCGCGGAAATGATCGGTGGCCTAGATGCCCGTGGCTTCCTCCTCGGCTCGGCCGTGGCCTACAAGATGGGCCTGGGTATCCTAGCCATCCGCAAGAAGGGCAAGCTTCCTCCTCCGGTATACACCGAGGAATACGAGCTGGAATACGGCTCGGCGGCGCTGGAGATTCCGGCCAGCGGCGTCGACATCAAGGGCAAGCGCGTAGTGCTTGTCGACGACGTCCTAGCCACCGGTGGCACCCTCCATGGTGCGAAACTTCTGCTCGAGTCCGCGGGTGCCGAGGTTGCCGGCAACGTCGTTGTGCTGGAAGTCAAAGGCCTCAATGGGCGTGAGCGTTTATCCGGCCCGCCGCTCATTGTGCTAAATGCCACAGACTAAGATGAAGTGTCTAAGCTAGATCCCACGATCTAGACGAATATGAGGCCAATATGGCCCGTGGCACTGTGAAGGGCGGTAGAAATGGCCATGGATAAACCCGTAAAGCGCCAGACCGGCGGCGGTATGCGTAGCATGTCGGCTCGCCTTGCCCGTTCGCTCACAGGCGGCCGAGTCAGGGTGAATCCGGTGCTGGACCCGCTGATGTCCATCCACCGCAAGTTTCACCCTAAGGCCGACTCAGACCTGCTCAATCGTGCTTATAACACCGCCGAGCGTCTGCATGAAGGGGTTTTCCGCAAATCTGGAGAACCTTATATCACCCACCCACTTGCCGTTGCTACGATCGCTGCGGAAATTGGTATGGACACCACCACCATCGTGGCAGCGCTCTTGCACGATACGGTGGAGGATACGGACTACTCCTTAGACGACCTCACCAGGGATTTCGGCCCCGAGGTGGCCCGGCTGGTTGACGGTGTGACGAAGTTGGATAAGGTGGCGCTGGGCTCGGCCGCAGAGGCGGAAACCATCCGCAAGATGATCGTAGCCATGGCCACTGACCCGCGCGTCTTGGTCATTAAGGTAAGCGACCGCCTGCACAATATGCGTACGATGCGGTTCCTCCCGCCCGAAAAGCAGGCCAAAAAGGCGCGCCAAACCCTCGAGGTTATCGCTCCATTAGCTCACCGCTTAGGCATGGCCAGTGTGAAGTGGGAGCTGGAGGACCTATCCTTTGCCATCCTGTACCCCAAAAAGTACGACGAGATTGTGCGCATGGTGGCAGACCGCGCCCCCTCGCGTGACCGCGCGCTCAAAGAGATCATTAGCCAAGTTAGTGCGGCATTGAAGGAAAACGGCATTGAAGCTGAGGTTATGGGCCGGCCAAAGCACTACTGGTCCATCTACCAAAAGATGATCGTACGTGGCCGCGACTTTGCAGAGATTTTTGACCTAGTGGGTATCCGCATCCTAGTAGAGGATGTCAATAGCTGTTATGCCGCAATTGGCGTGGTTCACTCGATCTACCAAGCTCTGCCCGGGCGCTTTAAGGACTATATTTCTTCGCCGCGATTTGGTGTCTATCAATCGCTGCACACCACAGTGCTAGGCGATGGTGGTGCCACGCTGGAGGTCCAGGTACGCACCCACGAGATGCACTACAATGCCGAATTCGGCGTGGCCGCTCACTGGCGCTACAAGGAAACCAAGGGCAAAAACTCGGGCCACCAAGAAGAAGTGGACCAGATGGCGTGGATGCGCCAACTTCTGGACTGGCAGAAGGAAGCAGCTGACCCTAATGAGTTCCTAGACTCCTTGCGCTATGACCTTACCGCTAAGCAAATCTTTGCCTTTACCCCTAAGGGTGACGTAGTAAATCTGCCCGCAGGTTCTACTCCGGTGGACTTTGCCTATGCAGTACATACCGAAGTGGGGCATAGGTGTATCGGTGCCAAGGTCAATGGCAAGCTGGTAGCACTGGAATCGAAGCTAAAATCCGGTGACAAGGTTGAGATCTTTACTTCTAAAGACCCTAACGCAGGCCCGTCCCGTGATTGGCAGGACTTTCTGGTATCTGCACGCGCTAAGACCAAGGTACGGCAGTGGTTTGCCAAAGAGCGCCGCGAAGAACATTTGGAGGCAGGGCGAGATGCCCTAGCCACTGAGGTCCAGCGAGGCGGCCTGCCGATGCACCGCCTGTTTACCGCCAGATCTATGAAGCAGGTGGCGGAGCAGCTGCACCACGCTGATGTCGATTCGCTGTATACCGCCATCGGCGCGGGCCAAGTATCTGCGCAACATGTTGCCAATCAATTGGTTGCCATGTTTGGGGACCAGGACGATGCAATTGACACTTTGGCCTCGCGCACGCCGCTGTCTGAGATTGAAAATTCCCGTGCCCAGCACACCGAGGACTCCGCATCGGGCACCGGCATCTTGGTGGAGGGCAGCCCTGATGTAATGGCCAAGCTCGCCAAATGCTGCCAGCCTGTACCAGGCGATACCATCTTTGGTTTCGTAACCCGAGGCGGCGGAGTATCAGTGCACCGAGCCGACTGCACCAACGCGGAAAAGCTCAAAGCAGAACCCGAGCGCATGCTAGAGGTGGCCTGGTCTTCTGGGACCTCCGCTACCGGTGCTTTCTCTGCGACGTTGCAATTGGAAGCCCTTGACCGGCAAGGCCTTCTTTCAGAGCTCACCCGCGTTATGAGTGATGAGAACATCAACGTTTTGACTATGAACTCCAACCGGGGAGATGACCACATTGCGACGGTTAGGTTTACGTTCTCGGTGTCAGACACCAAGCAGCTGGGCACGTTAATGACGACCTTGCGCAATACGGAAGGCGTCTTCGACGTTTACCGAGTAACTGCTTAGCGCGCTTTCTCCTTACCCTCAAGGAGGGGCGGGGCAAGCAACGCGAAGGCTTCGGGCTGGTTACCAGTGTATGAATTTTCGGCTTCTGCCAGGTAAATCCCCAGCAAGCGAGCTTAGTTTCTCCTGCCAAGTTGTTAGTAAAGCGATATAAATTATCCTGTTGCTTTCTACAATCTAGGAGTATTTCAATGCAGTTTCGCCGCATCGGCCAACTTGTGGCCGCCACTACCGTATCCGCTGTAGCTCTCTCCGGCGCGCAGGCGGTCGCACAAGAAAACAAGACCACCATCTCTGTCACCAATATCACCGATATTCACGGTCACTTGGAGGACAAGATCGGCGACCCAGCAAAGGCCGGCGATGAAATTGGCGTGGCTCGTTTGCAGTCCCTAATCAAGCAGGTGAATGAAGGTCAGGAATTCAACCTGACTTCTTCGGGCGATAACGTAGGCGGCTCTGCCTTTGTATCTGCAATTTCTGATGACAAGTACACCCTTGAGGCTCTCAATCAGATGGGCATGAAGGTATCCGCAGTGGGCAACCACGAGTTTGATAAGGGCACCGAGGATCTAACCGAGCGCATTCAGCCGAACTCCACGTATCCCATCTTGGGTGCCAACGTGCTGAAAGACGGCAAGCCCTTGCTTAAGCCTTCTCACGTTGAAGACGTGGACGGCGTCAAGGTGGGCTATGTCGGAACCGTGACGGAAAATACCAAGTACAAGGTATCTGCGGCCAAGATCCCGGGCGTTACCTTCACGGATCCAGTAAAGGCAACCAATGAAGAGGCCGCCCGGCTAAAGGAGTCCGGCGAAGCGGACGTTGTTGTCGCCCTTTTCCACGAGGATGCCCAAGAATATGCCGAGGGCTTCAGTAAAGACGTAGACGTGCTTTTCGGCGGCGATACTCACCAGCGCACCAAGGGCGAAGTCCCGCGCGAAGGTGCACTCCCGTTGCAATGGGCGCAGGGGCATGAGTATGGCAAGTTGCTTAACGACGTCGACATTACCTTTGACAAGTCCGCCAAGAAGGTAACCGACATCAAACTCAGCCAGTACGATGCTACCGACGCTACCGCTGTCGAGCCGGACGCTGGCATTGCAGCTGTGGTGGAAAAGGCACAAAAGGAAGCCGAGGTAGAAGGCTCCAAGACTGCAGGAAACGTCAAGCAGGACCTGTTCCGTGGCTCTGACAAAGGCGCAGAGGCAGGCTCCAACCGTGGCGTAGAATCCACCCTCAATAACTTCATCGCAGATGGCCAACGCTATGCCATGAGCAAGCAGGTAGGTAAGGATATCGAGATCGGTGTCATGAACGCCGGTGGTGTGCGTGCTGACCTGAAGGGTGGCGACGTTACCTACAAGGACATCTTTGAGGTGCAGCCGTTTGGTAACTCCGTGATTACCGCAAAGATTTCCGGCGAGGAGTTCATCAATGCTTTGGAAAACCAGTGGCAGGAAGGCAGCCGTCCGCGCTTGGCCATGGGGCTTTCCAATAATGTGCAGGTGGTCTACGACCAGAAGGCCAATAAGGGTGAGCGGGTAAAGTCCGTGACCATCAACGGCGAACAGATTGACCCGAAGAAGGATTATTCCATCGCGTTGTCGTCCTTCCTTGCTTCTAGTGACGAAGAAGCCGGCGGCGATGGCTATTTCAACGCTGGTTCCATCAAGGACAAAAACGATGTGGGCTACATGGACACTCAGGCCATGATTGACTACATCAAGTCGGGTGAATCTGAGGTCCGCACCGGACAAGGTCAAATCGGTGCCCACGTTGAAGGTGAGGTGAAGCCGGGTAAGGAAATTACCGTCAATCTGTCTAGCCTTAATTACTCCACCGAGGGTGAGCCGATTGCCAAGAAGGCAACCGTGAAGTTGGGTGACGCTGAGCAGACCGTCGACATCGACAACGCTGCCCAGGAAGGCGATGCGCAATTTGGCGAGCGCGGACGTGCAACGGTAAAGCTCACCGTTCCAGAAAACCTCAGCGGCAAGCAAAACCTCGAAATCACCACTGACGCCGGCACAAAGGCAACTCTGCCTATCGAGGTAAGCGGCGAGGGCTCCCAGGAGCCGGGTGCTAAGCCCGAGCCGAAGGGTTCCTCCTTGTCCTCTAACGGTTCTTCCATGGGCAGCGCAGTATTTGCCATTGTTGCGGCGCTGGTAGCTGGTGTTGCGGTTGTGGGTATGAACCCGCAGATTCTTCCTGCCCCAGCGCGCAAGATGATTGAGGACCTGCGCAAGCAATTCCACCTCTAAGCCATCACGGCGCTAGGCGGAGCGGTTCTTCCTGAACGGGGGAGTATCGCTCCGCCTTTTCTGTATGCCGTGCAGCAGCCAGGTAACCTAATCAACCGTGGATACTCTAGACCTCTTCCTGCGCGAAATTACCTATCAACTAGGCATTGAATGGCACCGTATCCCAGTTGTCGTATTGGCCACTTTGGGCATCTACCTATCCTTCATGGTCTTAGTGAAGATTTTTGGCTCCCGGGTCCTTACTTCCATGACGGCCTCAGATGCCATCATCATCATTATGTTTGGCGCGGTTGCAGGCCGTGTCATTGTGGGTAATCCACCGACCCTGGCCGCCGGCGTAATCGGTTTGACTACTCTGATGGCTCTAGAGGCCGCGTTCGGTACTATCCGCAAAGTGGTGAAGTGGACTCGCTTTCTTGACCGGCGCCCAGTTCTCCTAGTATTTCGCGGGAAAATGGTTGAGGATAACTTGACCCTGGCACATATT
Source organism: Corynebacterium sp. LaCa54 (assembly GCF_046717495.1). NCBI lineage: Bacteria > Bacillati > Actinomycetota > Actinomycetes > Mycobacteriales > Corynebacteriaceae > Corynebacterium > Corynebacterium sp. LaCa54. The sequence continues at coordinate 1,357,990 of NZ_CP177115.1, read as the reverse complement.
ACTAAGTCAGATATCTATTCTGCTGCCCGCAAGGCAGGCATTAGCCGCATGCAGGACGTACAGATTATGATCCTGGAGCCCACGGGTCATATCTCTGTCATCAGGGTCGGTCAAACAATCGATCCAGAGCTTTTCAAAGACCTCGTAGGGTCCGAGTACATTGAAGACGCCAAAGAGTCCTAGAAGCATTCCTAAGACTCGAAAGCACTAGCGTCGAGCAGTTCTTCCGATTGCTCAAAAGCCTACAAAAAAGCCGCTGCATTCCCATTTGGAATGCAGCGGCTTAAGAATCGCTATGAAGCGGTGACCTTACTTGTTGCCGAAAGGCAGGTCGAGGTACTTATTTGCGAAGGCGAACAGGGTGCCCAGAGCGCCGATGACGGCGGTAACAACGCCGATCCAAGCCTTGATGTCTTCTGCCTTCTCCTTGGAAGTGCGGGTGTCTTCCTTCTTCTTGGAGTCGTCAGCGTTGGAGTTGGACTCGCCGTCCTTTTCAGAAGCGTAGTTGTTGCCGTCGGAGGACATACCTTCGAAAGTGTTGGTGATGCGGGAGGACAGTTCGTTGGTGGTGTCCTCAGCGTTTGCAACGGTGGTGCCTGCGAAAGCGACGGACAGAGCGGTTGCGCCGGCAACGAGTGCCTTGCGGGAGAAAAGCTTCATGTTTGATTCCTAACAAGCTTGGTGCGTTCAAAGACGTTTCAAATACTAGACAGGCTGACAGGCTTCCGCAACAGTATTGGCAGGTCTCTGTTTACTCGCTGAAATATCTGAAAGTCTGCTGTGTGCTGCAAGTTTACTCTTGTGGCTAGTGTGAACTAGGGGAATTTTAGAGGCTTAGTGTTTCTGCAGCTAAGGGCTCATATTCAGGCTCAGGTTAAATTAAGGAAAGTAAAAGCCCCGGCGCGTCCGTACGTTGTGAAAGTGACGAATGCGCGGGGCTTAACCCTTGCCCCCGTTAGGGGGTGTGCGGTGGTGGCAGGGGGAGGCGTCGCCAAGCAGGGCTTTTAAAGCGCCTAGGCCTTGACGGTTGCCTTCTTGATCTTGACTTCCTTTGCTGGCTTGCCGTCTGGCTGGCCGCCTTCGACACCGTTCTTGGCAATCTTGTCCATCGTCTTCATACCTTCATCGGTAATGGTGGCGAAGTAGGTGTAGTTCGGGGTCAACTCAGAATCGTCATAGTTGAGGAAGAACTGAGAACCATTGGTGTCTGGACCGCTATTTGCCATGGCGACGGAGCCGCGCGGGTAGATAACGGGGTTCTGGGCATCCTTCTCATCCACCTCGTCGGTGGGGTACTCATCAGCGAAGCTGAAGCCAGGGCCGCCGGAACCGGAACCGGTCGGATCGCCACACTGCAAGACGTTGAGACCACCCGAGGTCATACGGTGGCAAACGGTGTTGTCGTAGTAGCCAGACTTTGCCAACTCAGAAATTGCGTTGGTGGCACACGGCGCCTTGGCACGATCCATCTCCATCTCAATGGTGCCCTGAGAAGTCTCAAAGGAAACGGTAACGGTGCCCTTGGTGGAAATATCCTTTCCATTCGGCTTAGTCGCACCATTGGAATCTTGACCGGTGTCCTCGTACTTACAGGTCACGGTATCCGGCAGAGCCTTTGCACGCTTATCTGCAACGGGCTGTGCCTGTGGGGTTTGCTGCGAGGTCTCAGCTGCGGAGGACTCCTCAGCCTGTACCTTCTCATCGTCGCCTTCGCGGGTCGACAAGTAGTAAATACCGCCTACCAGGGCGAGGATTACTACGAGGGACGCGAAGACAACGCCCAGCGGGCGTGTCTTTTGCTTGCGTTCGCGGGATTTTAGCTCGCGCTCGAGCTTGCTCAGCGCCTCTTCGCCGCGCTTTTTATTATTTGGCACCGGGAGTCAACCTTTCTAGCGATTTTCGGTGGCATGATTCAACCTGACCGAGTTTAGCGGTTCCATACTTCGAAGAAAGCGTGGGCACGTAAATCGGGCTAGTCAATGGCTATTGAGCCAAGTCATAAGTACTCTGGTTTCTATGGTTGAACCAGATTTTATCGACCCGCCAACACCCACCGTTGGTGAACTTCCCGCAGTGGGAGACCCGCTGCCCGAATTCGAACTCATCGGTACGGACCTGAGTCAGATTAACAATGAGACTTTCGCGGGCACGCGCCTTATTATCTCCATCTTTCCCTCTATCGAAACCCCTTCCTGCCAGGAGCAACTGCGCCGTTTCCATGAGCAGGTTGCGCAGCTAGATAACACTAAGCTTCTTTGCGTTTCTCGTGACTTGCCTTTTACCCTCAAGCGTTTTTGCGCTGCGGAAGGCATTGCTGATGTCATCGCCGCCTCCGCATTTCGATCGGATTTTGGAGAGAAGTTCGGCGTGACCGTACGCGATTCCGTATTGGAAGGCCTCCTTGCCCGCTCCGTGGTCGTGGCCGATGAAAATCACCGGGTGATGCACACACAAATGGTTCCAGGTGTTGTCACCCAGCTTGACTACGAGAAGGTGTGGGATGTTTTGAGCTAGGCCTCACGGCGTTGCTGGTCGAGGTTCATCTACGAAGACGGGGCCGGACGGCTCTTTATTATCTGGGCAGCTAGGGTGGTGGGTATGGAAATTTTCGGTTTTACTGCCGGTCCCTTTCAGACCAATACCTATGTGATTGCGGAGGGCCGTCGCGCCTTTATCGTCGATCCCGGCATGGATGCGATGGAAAAAGTCCTAGAGCATGACTTGGACTATGAGGCTATCGTGCTTACCCACGGCCACATTGACCACACCCGCGACGCCGGATCCCTTGCCGAAAAGCTCGATATCCCTGTTTATATCCACCCCGCTGACAAGTTTATGCTCGCCCGCGGCGAAGGTGTTTCGCCCCAGGCACAGGAGCTTTTCGACGCCGCCCATATGACCCCCATCAACGACGTGCGCGAGCTACAAGACGGAGCAACCCTAGAACTCCTCGGCCACACCTTCAGCTTGAAGCACGCACCCGGGCATTCTCCGGGATGCACCATGATCGTCGCTGAGGACTTTGCCTTAACTGGTGATGTGCTCTTTGCCGGTGCCATTGGTCGCACCGACCTACCTCACTCGGATCCCAAAGCCATGCAGAAGTCCCTCGCGGGACCAGTATGGAGTTTGGCGGATAACCTCGACATTCTGCCCGGCCATGGTCCCACCACAACCATGCGTAAGGAGAGGGCGACCAATCCCTTCTTCGCTACATTGAGGGAGGTACTGTAATACCCGTGAGTAATAAAAAGCAGTTTCAGGCCCTGTCCGCTCCTAAAGGTGTCCCAGACTATTTCCCACCGCAGTCGGCCGCATTCTATAAGGTGCGCCAGACCATGGTGGAGCAGGCACATCTCTCCGGCTTCCAGCACATTGAGCTGCCCATTTTTGAAGACACCGCACTCTTTGCTCGTGGCGTAGGCGAGTCCACCGACGTGGTATCTAAAGAGATGTACACCTTCGCCGATCGCGGTGACCGCTCCGTTACTTTGCGCCCAGAGGGCACCGCCGGCGTGATGCGTTCTGTCATCGAGCACAACTTGGACCGTGGCCAACTGCCCGTGAAGCTTAACTATTTTGGTCCGTTCTTCCGCTACGAACGCCCGCAAGCCGGCCGCTACCGCCAGCTCCAGCAGGTGGGCGTGGAGGCAATTGGTGTCGACGATCCCGCGCTAGACGCCGAGGTCATTGCTTTGGCAGACCGTTCCTTTCGCCCGCTGGGGCTCAGCGGCTTCCGCCTCGAGCTCACCAGCTTAGGCGATCGCAATTGCCGCCCGGCTTACCGGGAGAAGCTGCAGGAGTTCCTCTTTAAGCTCGATTTGGATGAAGAGACCCGCCACCGTGCTGAGATCAATCCTCTGCGTGTGCTGGATGATAAGCGTCCGGAGGTCCAAGAGCAGCTTGTCGATGCCCCCTTGATGCTCGACCACCTTAATGCGGAATGCCGCGAGCATTTCGAGACCGTAACCGGCATGTTGGATGATATGGGCGTAGCTTATGAGATTAATCCGCGCATGGTGCGCGGACTGGATTACTACACTAAGACCTGCTTCGAGTTCGTCCACGACGGCCTTGGTGCGCAGTCAGGTATCGGTGGCGGTGGACGCTACGACGGACTGATGGCCCAGCTAGGAGGCCAAGACCTATCCGGCATCGGCTATGGCTTGGGCGTCGACCGCGCCCTGCTGGCTCTTGAAGCCGAGGGCATCACCCTAGAAGGCGTAGATTCTCGCGTGGACGTCTTTGGCGTGGCGCTGGGTGCCTCTGCAAAGCGCACCATGACCACTCTTATCAATGATCTCCGCAAAGCCGGCATTTCCGCGGATATGTCTTTTGGAGACCGTGGCCTCAAGGGCGCGATGAAGGGTGCGGACCGCGCAGGTGCGCGCTTCGCTCTGGTACTGGGCGAGCAGGAGCTAGAAAACGGCACCGTTGCGCTCAAGGACCTAGCCGCGCACGAGCAGCACGACGTCAATGTCTCTGACCTAGTTTCCGTCCTTACACGCGAAATGCACGGCGAGGCTTAAGTTTCTGTAGCTGGTGGGCATCGCGCTTAGGCGCGGTGCCCTCTTTTAATGCCCGCCAGGTAAAGATCAATAATCTTTTCTTGCAGGTCGGGTTGGTAGGCCTCAACATCGACCTCGCGGGGCCGCGCCAGACTCAGGAGTCCCACAATGAATTCGAGGTGGGTGACTCCGGGTCCGATCTCGCCGTGCTGTTGCCCAAGCTCAATAAACCTGCGCCCATTGCTCTCCAAGAGATCACGCTGAGCGGTTAGCTCGGGGCTCAGAGAATCCAAATCCTGGGGGATGAAGGCAGGGATAAGGGTATTAAGCTCCATGGTAAGGATATGGGTGGCATAGGCGCGGACATAATCATTGCCGGAATGCTTAGGATCCTCAAAGTCAGCGATGAGACGCTGTTGGAACCTCGCAAAGGCATCGCCCATATATTCTGCGCAAGCGCGGATAAGGCTCGCGCGGTTAGGGAAGTTGCGATAGACGGTGGCTACACTCACCCCGGCCTGTGCGGCTACCTTATCCAAAGCGACATTATCGCCGTGGGATCGGAATAACTGACACGCCGCGGCAATAATAGCTGTGCGGCGGTGAAGGGCATCTGCGCGCATGGAGTCTGTTTTAGCACTCCACCTGGGACACACTAAAGCCCATGGTCTTAGCCAATCCGCCCAGGGAGGTTTCCTTGTATTTGGAGAGCATATCGCGGCCGGTCTCTGCCATAGTTTGCACTGCATTATCCAAGGTCACATGATGAGTGCCTTCGCCCATCTTGGCCATGCGTGCGGCATTGATGGATTTAACCGCACCGATCGCATTGCGTTCGATGCACGGAATCTGCACCAATCCGCCAACTGGGTCGCAGGTCAGGCCCAAGTTATGCTCCAATGCGATCTCCGCGGCATTTTCTACCTGCGCCGGAGTAGCGCCGAGCAGCTCTGCCATACCCGCAGCGGCCATAGCGGAGGCGGAACCTACCTCGCCTTGGCAGCCCACCTCAGCTCCCGAGATGGACGCATTTTCTTTGATGATCATGCCGATAGCACCGGCGGTCAATAGGTAGCGCCGGGCGGTAGAACGGGTGAAGTCTGCGCGGAAATCGCGCGCGTAATGCAGTACCGCTGGAATGATGCCGCACGCACCATTGGTCGGTGCGGTAATGACGCGGCCACCGGCCGCGTTTTGCTCATTGACTGCGAGGGCATAGAGGTTAACCCACTCCATGGCGGAGAAACCGCAGCTGGTGTCATCCTGATTTTCCAGCAACTGGGCGTACATCTTTGGGGCGCGACGCGGCACACGCAACCCTCCCGGTAGTAGGCCCTTGGTGGAAATACCTTCGGTCACACACTCCCGCATGATGTCCCAGACCAGATCAAGGTGCCGCAAAACGAATTCGGCGCCGCCCTCGTCACGGTGCAAGGCTTCTTCGTTGGCTAGCACAATCTCCCAGATTGCCTTGTCATGAGCCTCGCACAGATTGAGCAATTCTTCGCCCGTGGTGAAATGATAAGGAACGGTGTCATCAACCTGCGCTGCGGCTACGCCAGCGGGCACCTCATTGCTTTCGGCGACTTCTGCATCAAGCTCGGAGCGAGAGAGAATAAAGCCGCCGCCGACAGAAAAGTACTCTTCTTTTTCTGCGATGAGGTTGCCACTTTCGTCCCAAGCACTAAAAATCATGCCATTGGGGTGTTGAGGAAGTGGCTCGTTATCAAAGACGATCTCATAGTCCACCGTGCCGCGGGGGCCAGAAATGGATCCTTCACTGGGGATAAATCCACCTGCGTGCGGCTCGGCGTCGATAGGCACGCTCAGTGGATCCCAGCCAGCGAGACCGAGGATGACCGCGCGGTCAGAGGCATGCCCGCGGCCAGTGGCGGAAAGAGAACCACGCAACTCGGTATACACCTTCGCCGGGTGCTTCTCGAGGGAATCGAGGAATTGCTTAGCCGCGCGCATAGGCCCAACGGTGTGCGAAGAGGACGGGCCGATGCCGATGGAGAAGATGTCCGTGACGCTAATTGTCATAGTTAAGCTGTGCCGAACCTTTCTGGGTGGATATGTGTTTGGCTCCTAGGGGCTTTTCTCGTATCAAGGGGCAAAGCCGGAAGCGAGGGGAGAGGCAAATTTTCTGTGCCCAGCGTAGCGAAAGTCACACCTTCTATCAATCGCCGCCTATGCGAAGTACCGACCGCGCCTGTGGCCTAGTCGCCGTATCCATTCAGGAGCTTTCCCAAGGGGATGAAGTTCTCCTTGGCTAGCCGCACAGTAGAGTGGCCACCCAACCCCTCCAGCTCGCCAGCGATTCCAGACACCCTGTCCCTGGGGGCAACCATTTGGTCAGCTAACTGAATGGCAGAGCGTTCAATGCGGGTGACAATGCGTTCTCCTTCTGGAGTGCCCAAGTCTTCCGCAGCCTGAAAAACTCCCGTTGGCACGATATTTGCGTGGAGTTGATTAAACAGTGGGCGAAGCGCGTAATCCAAAATTAGGGAGTGGCGCGAAGAACCAGCTGTAGCTGCGATAATGGTGGGAAGATCGTCTAGTGCATGGGGCTTCAAGGTATCAAAAAACATCTTGAAGAGGCCTGAGTAGCTTCCCTGAAATACAGGGGTGACGGCAATAAGTCCATCGGCCTGAGCAATGCACTCTTGGGCCCGGGCCAACTCCGGCGTCGACGCAGTCCGATCTGTCATGGCAGTAGCTAGTTCGAAAGCCAGATCGCGAATCTCAATGACGTCGATCTGGGTCCCTTCACCGCGCGCGGAGATTTTGGCGCGGGTAGCCTCTGCAAGCATGTCTGCCAGCCGGCGAGAGGAAGACGGTTGCGATAAGCCAGCTGAAATAACGAGTAGGGAGCGCATAACTAGTGTTCCTTTCCAGGGCTGACCTGCAGGTGAGAAGAATTGGGCTCAGCGAGCAAGCTAGCGTGCGTCGGCGGGTGAGAAGGAACGTGGCTGGGACGGCGTTGTTCAAAGCGTCGTCGCAGCTCGGGGACTACTTGGGTGCCAAGGATTTCTATCTGCTCGAGGACTACTTCTTGCGGTAGCCCGGCATGATCGATGAGGAAAAGCTGACGCTGGTAGTCCCCGGCCCAGTCAGCAAAACTGAGGGTCTTTTCAATTACTTGCTCCACGGTGCCAACGGTCAATGGGGTCTGGGCCGTGAATTCTTCGAGGCTGGGGCCGTGTCCATAGACCGGGGCATTGTCGAAGTAGGGGCGGAAGAAATCTTTAGCCTCTTGCTCGGTATCGCCGATAAAGACCTGGCCACCAAGGCCTACAATCGCTTGGTCCGCTTGGCCGTGGCCGTAGCTTGCAAAACGACGGCGGTAGAGATCTACCATCTGAGCAGTGTGTTCCTTATTCCAAAAGATATTGTTATGGAAGAAACCATCGCCGTAATAAGCAGCTTGCTCGGCAATTTGCGGCGAACGAATTGAGCCGTGCCAGACAAAGGGTGGAATTCCATCCAGCGGCGCCGGGGTGGCGGTAAACCCTTCCAAGCCTGTGCGGAACTTTCCTTGCCAATTAACAACTGGCTCGCGCCAGAGCCTGCGCAGCAGGTGATAATTTTCAATAGCCAAGGAAATGCCCTGCTGGATATCCTTGCCAAACCACGGATAGACCGGGCCCGTATTTCCGCGGCCCAGCATGAGGTCTACTCGTCCTTGTGCAAGGTGCTGCAGGAAGGCATAGTCCTCTGCGATCTTGACCGGGTCATTTGTAGTAATAAGAGTCGTTGCAGTCGAGAGCTGCAAGCGCTTAGTCTGCGCGGCGATATAGGCCAAGTGCGTGGTAGGTGAGGACGGCACGAAGGGCGGGTTGTGGTGCTCGCCGGTGGCAAAGACATCAAGGCCTACCTCCTCGGCCTTGAGTGCAATCTCCGTTAAGTTGCGGATGCGCTCGGCCTCAGAGGGAGTTTTTCCTGAGTTGGGGTCAGTGGTTAAATCCCCGATACTGAAGATGCCGAATTGCATGGTTACCTTTCTCTGCGGTGCCCAGGGGTAAAAGACGCAGTGTGAACGGCTGGCGAATCATTCCCATTCTAGGGCATCCATTAGTACCGGTAGGTCCGCCGGTGCAACCAACCACAGCGGAGTCTCATTTACTTTGCCGTGTTCTGTGATGACGGCTGCGCACGGGCGGTTCCCCAGGCTATCGGTTTCTGATGGGCAATCCATCGGTTCCTGCACACTTACCGTGCGGGCCAGAAAGATGGCGCGATCGCTGGGCTCTTGATACCTCGCTCTATCCGCACTGTCGGCGGCATCGAGTTTGTGCTTATCGCTGAAATCCGCGGCGACCCATCGATGCGGCTGCAGGACGCGAAGGGTCTCGGGAGGGGACACCACTATGTCCCGGAGGGTGGAAATCTGCTGTACCACTGCTGCGTGCGGCTGAGCGATGAGCTCTGATTTGTAATAGCGGGCGTGGGAAAGGAGTTCTTTGCGTTCACAATGGAGCGCAGGGTTTTAAGGTCATGAAAGCGACCAAGAATGCACTAGCTCGGTGAATGGTGATAGGTGCCAGTGTGGAGAAAGGTGGAAAGGGAGGGCGTCGCCAAGCGCGGAGTGCTTGCAGCGCCCTGGGATAGGGATAAGAAAATCCGCTAGCCCCGGCACAGTCGGTATGGCTAGCGGAGGTGGCGAGTCGGTCTTGGCTCTTAGAGGATAGGCGGCGGCCAAAAGTAGTTTTTAGCCGCGGTAAGCGCCGCGCTCCAAGGTGTCGCACTGGGACATCTTGCCGGAGTTATAGCCAGCGAGGAATGCCTTCTCGCGTTGTTCAGAAGAGCCATGGGTCCAGGAGTCAGGCTGGACCTGGCCGCCGGAACGGCGTTGAATATTGTCATCGCCCACCGCTTGGGCAGCGGCGACAGCATCCGAGACCTGTTCTTTGGTAATGGGCTCTAGCAAGGGGTTGTCACCCTTGTCGGCGTAGGAGGCCCACAGCCCGGCGTAGCAGTCAGCCTGCAGCTCGATCTTTACGGCGTTGGAATCGGCGCCGGGGTTGTTATAGTCCGACAAGCCGAGGGTGCCCTCCAGGTTTTGAATGTGGTGGCCAAACTCGTGGGCCACGATGTACATGCGGGCCAAAGGGGCATTTTCCGCGCCGAAATTGCGCAGGGAATCAAAGAACTCGGTATCGAAGTAGGCGGACTCATCGCGTGGGCAATAGAAGGGGCCGGTAGAAGAGGATGCCGCGCCGCATCCGGTATTAACGCCACCGTGGAAGACCACGCGCTCCGGTTCGGTGTATTGGATATTTGCCTGTTCTGGCAGCACCTTGGACCAAACGTTGTCCACGCTGCGGCCGGTGAACTCTACCAGGCATTCATCTTTGGTATTGCCATCTTCTGCAGTTTTGCATTCTGGGCTATCGCCCTGCGCGGCGCCATCGGACTGAGACTGTTCGTTGCCTAAAATCGCGCCCAAGTCTGAGGGGTTACCGCCAAGTAGGAAGAAAAGGCCAAGCAAAACAATCGAGCCGACGCCACCGCCGATGGCGATGCCACCGCCGCCGCCACCGGAACGAGCTTCCTTGCCGCCGAAATCGGCACCAGATCTAAAAGTCATGTCTAAATAGTGCCACATGGCCCCCTTAAAACACAGGATGAAGATGGGTACACAAGGGGGCAAGGAAACAGGGGGAGGAAGCAACCTTTTCCGCTTTCGGGGCGGTGCTGCGTCTACCTTACTACGCTGCATGTACCGGTAGGGATGTAGGATTGTGCACGTTCCTAGTCTTGTGCTTGGTTTGGCGCGCGCTGTTTACGCGTGGCGGGACCCGCAAGTGACACAATTTTCAGAAGGGATTGAACAACAGTGCTGCGTACCCACTTAGCTGGTGAGCTCCGCAAAGAACTCGCAGGAGAGACCGTCACCCTAACCGGTTGGGTTTCCCGCCGCCGCGATCACGGTGGTGTGATATTCATTGACCTGCGCGATCGCTCTGGCATCGCCCAGGTTGTCTTCCGTGAATCTGACGTGGCAGAACGCGCCCACGACCTGCGCTCCGAATACTGCGTGAAGGTTACCGGTACCGTAGAGCCACGCCCGGAAGGCTCTGAGAACCCCAACCTGCCGTCCGGCGAGATTGAGGTCAATGTCGCGGATCTCGAGGTGCTCAATAAATCTGCAGCGCTGCCGTTCCAGGTTGATGATCCTTCGACCTCGGGTGAGGTAGGCGAGGAGACTCGCTTGAAGTACCGCTACTTGGACCTGCGCCGTGAGCGCCAGGCGAAGGCCCTGCGCCTGCGTTCTGCTGCTAACCGTGCAGCCCGCAAGGTGCTGGATTCTCATGACTTTGCAGAAATTGAGACTCCGACCTTGACTCGTTCCACCCCGGAGGGTGCGCGTGACTTCCTGGTGCCGGCGCGCTTGAAGCCAGGCACGTGGTACGCACTGCCACAGTCCCCGCAGCTGTTCAAGCAGCTGCTCATGGTCGCTGGCATGGAGCGCTACTACCAGATTGCTCGTTGCTACCGCGATGAGGATTTCCGCGCCGACCGCCAGCCGGAGTTTACGCAGCTGGACGTGGAGATGTCCTTTGTAGACCAGGACGATGTCATCGCCTTGGCAGAAGAGATCGTTACCGAGCTGTGGAAGCTCATTGGCTACGAGATTAAGACTCCTATCCCGCGCATGACCTACGCTGATGCGATGAAGTACTACGGCTCTGATAAGCCAGACCTGCGCTTCGACATCAAGATTGTAGAGTGCACCGAGTTCTTTAAGGACACCACCTTCCGCGTCTTCCAGAATGAATACGTGGGCGCTGTGGTTATGGAGGGCGGCGCCTCCCAGCCGCGCCGTCAGTTTGATGCTTGGCAGGACTGGGCTAAGCAGCGCGGTGCGAAGGGCTTGGCTTATATCACCGTGGGTGAGGACGGCACATTGGGCGGCCCGGTAGCTAAGAACATTACCGACGCCGAGCGCGAGGGCATCGCCGAGCACGTCGGCGCCAAGCCAGGCGATGCCATCTTCTTTGCCGCTGGCGACACCGAGTCTTCACGTGCCCTGCTGGGTGCTGCGCGCGGCGAGATTGCAAAGAAGCTGGACCTTATCAAGGAAGGCGACTGGGCCTTTACGTGGGTTGTTGATGCCCCGCTCTTCGAGCCTTCTGCCGATGCAACCGCTTCCGGTGACGTCGCTTTGGGTCACTCCAAGTGGACCGCGGTCCACCATGCCTTCACCTCCCCGAAGCCGGAGTGGATTGATTCCTTTGACCAGAACCCGGGCGAGGCTACCGCCTACGCTTATGACATTGTCTGCAACGGCAATGAGATTGGCGGCGGTTCCATCCGTATCCACCAGGAAGACGTGCAAAAGCGCGTCTTTGATGTCATGGGAATTGGGGACGAGGAAGCTCAGGAGAAGTTTGGCTTCCTGCTCGATGCCTTCTCTTATGGCGCCCCGCCACACGGCGGCATCGCCTTTGGCTGGGACCGCATTGTCTCCCTGCTGGGCGGCTTCGACTCCATCCGCGACGTCATTGCGTTCCCGAAGTCCGGCGGCGGCGTAGACCCGCTTACCGACGCCCCTGCGCCAATCCCTGCCGCACAGCGCAAGGAAACCGGCGTAGACTACAAGCCGGAAAAGAAGAAGGAACAGGACAAGGCCGGTTCCACTGCGGGAGAGACTGCTGAGGAGAAATAAGCAGATAGCTTGAACCTCAGCCGCTGAGGCACACCGTGCGGGGCACATCGTAGGCCGTGGCCATTTTCGCTGCGGGCGAACTTGTGGCCCCGCTTTGGTGTGAGGGGGCATACTGGATAGAACTATGGATGAAAACGATACTGTGCTATCGCCCGAGGACGTCATCAAGGCCGCCTCGGAGATGTTGTCGCGCCGTTTTGGTGGCACCCCGGAGATGTCGAGCGTCGAGCGCTTGGATGGCTCCGGCAATGCAATGGTCTTGCGCGCAAGGATTGCCCCCGGCGCCTTCCTGCCTCACCGTTCGGTAGTCATTAAATACAACCCGGTTACAGGCTATGGCGTTGATGATGCCGCAATGCTGCGTGAGGTTGTGGCTTATCAATTTACTACCGCGCTATCTGAAGATGTGCGCCCCGGCCCGGTGCTCCTCGCCCATGATTTAGATAAGCGCATTATCGTTTTGACGGACTTGGGAGAGGGCGAAACGCTTGCCGATGTCCTGGTTCAGTCCACCGATGCCGACCGCGTCCGAGTGCTGCGCTCGCTGGGCAGCGCACTGGGCCACATGCATGCGGGGACCGCCGGGCATGAGCAGGATTATGAAACCTTGCTTAGCCGCATGTTGCGCAAGAACCCGGAATTGGCCCCGCACCAATCCGTGCGTGATGAGGCATTGGAAGGCTCCATCGGAATCGGCCTTGATTTGCTGGATACGGCGGGGCTCGAAGCCCCCGAAAGCTTCCGTGAGCTAGCTAGTCAAGCAGCCAGGTCTTTGGCCTCCGGCAAGGACCGGGCCTTTACCCCCTTTGACCTTTCTCCAGATAATATTATCGTCTCGCAGCACCTGCACTTCTTGGATTATGAATGGGCGGGGTTCCGCAATGTAGGCTTCGACGTGGCCTGCGTTATTGCCGGTTTCCCACAATTCCTCTTCTCTAAGCCGATTACGGACGAGGAGGCAGATATTTTTATCTCCGCCTGGTCTCGTGCGGTAGCAGACGTGTGGCCGTTGTTTTCTGATCCGGAAGAGATCCATGGACTCATCGTGGCTTCACTTATCGGCTGGGCGCTGTCGAGCGTGACCACCATGCAAGCAGGCGGCATTGAAGGGCTGGTGGCCTTGGTCAGGGGAGAAGCCGAGGTCTTCCACGATCCGCAGCATTCGATCTTGCGCCCGGCCGATCACGGGCCGTTTACGGAAGATGAATTGCTGGTACGCCGCGATCTGTACGAAACCTTTGAGGCGCTGTCGCGCTATGCCGCGCGCTGCGACGGCCCCGCCTGCGCACCCATCGCAGAGTTTGGCAGCGCAATTGCGCGTCGCTTGGATGATGAATAGATAACTTTGATGTGCCCGCACACTGCTAGGAGGTAGGTTTTTAGTGTCTCAAGACTCACTCTTTGGCGGGCCCACTCCCGGGGACAATGCCGCGTCTTTGCCTGGGAAGAACCTCTTTGCCACCCACGCAGGATCGCCGCTGGCGGCGCGCATGCGCCCGCAGAGCTTGGATGAAGTGGTCGGACAAGACCACCTTTTGGCTCCTGGCAAGCCATTGCGCCGCCTAGTGGAAGGCTCAGGGGAGGCCTCTGTCATTTTGTATGGCCCGCCAGGTACTGGCAAGACCACGATTGCCTCTCTTATTGCGAGCCAGATGGGGCAGAATTTTGTGGGTCTATCCGCGCTCGATTCGGGCGTGAAGCACGTCCGCGAGGTCATCACCCACGCCCGGCAAGAGCTCATTCACGGGCGCCGGACGGTGCTTTTTATCGATGAGGTACATCGATTTTCTAAAACCCAACAGGATGCGCTGCTCGCGGCCGTGGAAAACCGCACCGTACTGCTCGTGGCGGCGACGACGGAAAATCCCTCATTTTCCGTTGTGGCGCCGCTCCTGTCGCGCTCGCTGCTTTTGCAGCTGCATTCGCTAAGCGACGACGACCTAAGGGGCGTCGCCAAACGCGCGCTAGAAAGCGATCGAGGCTTGGGCGAGCGCAAGATTCGGATCGCCGACGAGGCCTTGGAGCAGCTAGTTCTTTTGGCCGGCGGTGATGCGCGGCGCACATTGACCTACCTGGAGGCGGCGGCCGAGGCGGTCGCCGACGGCGGGGAAATTACCGCACAGACGGTCACAGACAACGTCAATAAGGCGGTCGTGCGCTATGACCGCGACGGCGACCAACACTACGATGTGGTCTCTGCGTTTATTAAATCCATTCGTGGTTCCGATGTTGATGCTGCGCTGCACTATCTAGCCCGCATGGTGGAAGCGGGAGAGGATCCGCGCTTTATAGCGCGCAGGCTCATAGTGCATGCCTCCGAAGACATCGGTATGGCCGATCCCACTGCGCTCCAGGTAGCTGTGGCGGCGGCCGAGGCCGCACAGCTCATCGGAATGCCGGAGGCGAGAATTCCCTTGGCGCAGGCCACCATCCATCTGGCCACCGCGCCGAAGTCTCCATCAGTAATCTCCGCCATCACGCAGGCCCAGGCAGATGTGGCCGCCGGCAAGGTGGGCCACGTGCCGGCGCATCTGCGCGATGGACACTACGAGGGCGCAAAGCGGATGGGAAATGCTGTGGGCTATGTTTACCCCCACGATGATCCCCGCGGCGTAGTAGAACAGCAATACCTGCCCGATGAGTTGGAAGGCTCCGTATATTATGAACCCACCGATCATGGAGCTGAAAAGCGCGTTTATGACTATATAGGCCGCTTGCGCAGCATTATTCGCGGCAAGCGTTCTCTCGGTAAAAACGCTCGCCGGCCGCGCTGATACCTACCCAAGGGAAATTGCGGTGCGGCGAAGGGTAAAGTTGGGCGGGTTAGAAACTTCTCGATAGAAGATGAAAGCTCATACAGTTAGGATTGTTGCTCGTGAAGACTCATGAGATCCGGGAACGGTTTACCCAGCACTTCGTCAATTCTGGTCACGAGGCGGTACCAAGTGCCTCGCTGATCCTGGATGACCCTAACCTGCTTTTCGTAAACGCGGGCATGGTTCCATTCAAGCCCTACTTCCTGGGCCAGCAGAATCCGCCCTTTGCCAAGGGGCTAGCCACCTCTATTCAGAAGTGCGTGCGCACCCTTGATATTGAAGAGGTGGGCATTACCACCCGCCACAACACCTTCTTCCAGATGGCCGGAAACTTCTCCTTTGGCCAGTACTTCAAGGAAGGCGCCATCACCAATGCCTGGACCTTGCTTACCCGCTCCGTTGTGGAGGGCGGTTTTGGTTTAGACCCAGAACGCTTGTGGGTGACGGTGTACCTGGATGATGATGAGGCCGCCGAAATCTGGCGCGATAAGATTGGCGTTCCTGAAGAGCGCATTCAGCGCCTCGGCATGGAGGATAACTACTGGTCCATGGGTATCCCTGGACCATGTGGCCCGTGCTCCGAGATTTATTTCGATCGCGGTCCTGAGTACGGCAAGGACGGCGGACCCATTGCCGATGATAACCGCTACATGGAGATCTGGAACTTGGTCTTCATGCAAAACGAACGCGGCGAGGGCATTGGTAAGGGCAATTTTGAAATCGTTGGCGAGCTGCCCAAGAAGAACATCGATACTGGCCTTGGCATCGAGCGCGTGGCCTGCATTTTGCAGGGCGTAGACAACGTCTACGAAACAGACCTGCTGCGTCCAGTCATTGACGTAGCTGAGGAACTTACCGGTGCCACCTACGGCGATAAAGCCTCTCAGGAAGACAATATCCGCTTCCGAGTGGTAGCGGACCACTCCCGCACCGGCATGATGCTCATCTTGGATGGCGTAACCCCGGGCAATGAGGGCCGCGGATATATCCTGCGTCGCCTGCTGCGCCGCATTATCCGTTCCGCCAAGCTGCTGGGCGCTACCGGTGCCACCATGGAGCGCTTCATGAACACGGTCATGGATACCATGACTCCGTCTTATCCGGAGATTGCGGACAACCGTGAGCGCATTCTGCGCGTGGCCGTCAACGAAGAAAAGGCCTTCCTCAAGACTCTGGAGTCCGGAACCCGCCTCTTCGACGATGCCGTGCAGGAGCTCAAGTCCACCTCTCGCGCGAAGACCGCAAAGGTCCTGCCTGGTGAGAAGGCCTTTGAGTTGCACGATACCTATGGTTTCCCCATCGACTTGACGCTGGAAATGGCCCAGGAAGCGGGCCTTGAGGTGGACATGGATGGCTTCAACGATGCCATGGGTGAGCAGCGCCGCCGCGCCAAGGCCGATAACCAGGCCAAGAAGCACGGGCACACTGACCTTTCCCTCTACCGCGACTGGGTAGACAATAACCCCACCGTCTTCACCGGCTACGAGGAGCTTACTTCCGACGCCCGCGTGATCGGCCTTGTCCGCGGCGGAGAAAAGGTCGATGAAGTCCACGAGGGTGAAGAGGTCGAGGTCATTTTGGACCACACCCCACTTTATGCCGAGGCGGGCGGCCAGATGGCTGATCGCGGGCGCATTGTGGCCGGCGAGTCCTTGCTGGAGGTCAATGACGTCCAAAAGATTGGCAAGAAGCTGTGGGTCCACAAAGCCACGGTTACGGCTGGCGGCCTAGACCTGGGCATGTCGGTTGAGGCGGGCGTCGACGAGCAGTGGCGCCACGGCGCTACCCAGGCTCACTCTGCTACGCACCTCATTCACGCCGCACTGCGCCAGGTGCTTGGCCCCACCGCGGTACAGGCTGGTTCTATGAACCGCCCGGGTTACCTACGGTTTGACTTCAACTACACCGAACAGCTCAGCCAGGCCCAGCTGGAAGAAATTGCCTTGATTACCAACCAGGCAATTGACTCCAATTTTGCCGTCAACACCATCGAGACCTCCTTGGAAGAGGCTAAGGCCATGGGCGCCATGGCGCTCTTTGGTGAGAACTACGGCAAGGAAGTCCGCGTGGTAGAAATCGGCGGACCGTTCTCCATCGAGCTATGCGGCGGTACCCACGTGGGATCCTCCGCTGAAATCGGCCCGGTTTCCGTGCTGGGTGAATCTTCCGTAGGCTCTGGCGCTCGCCGCATTGAGGCTTACTCCGGTATGGATGCCTTCCGTTACTACTCCAAGGAAACCGCATTGGTGGAAGGAGTCTCCCGCGAGCTTAAGGTACAGACCGAGGACCTGCCTGAGCGCATTGCTCAGCTATCTGAGAAGCTCAAGGCAGCAGAAAAGGAAATCGAAACCCTGCGCAAGCAGCAGCTGGCTGCGCGTGCCTCCGAGTTTGTCGGCGCCGCCAAGGACATCAATGGTTTCAAGGCTATTGCGCTGACGTTGCCGGATGGAACCACCGGTGGGGACCTGCGCACCGTGGCTATGGACCTGCGTAACCGCCTGCGCGAGGAAGAAGCCGTCATCGTCTTGGGCGCCCAGGACAAGGGCAAGTTCCCGTTCATCGTGGCAGCCACCGACAAGGCCGTCGAACGCGGTGTGAAGTCCGGGGACGTCGTCAAGCAATTTGGCCAGTACGTTGATGGCCGCGGCGGCGGTAAGCCGGACATGGCCCAGGGCTCCGGTTCTTCAGCTGCAGGTGCAGAGCGCGGCTTTGCCGCCGTCGAGGATATGCTCGAGTCCCTGTAGGAGTTCGAACGTGGCACAAGTGGAACCAGATATCCCCGGGGTTGATGATCCGGGGCAGGGCCGCCGGCTCGCGCTTGACGTCGGTACTGTGCGCATCGGCGTAGCAGTGTCCAATAGGGAAGCAACGCTTGCCACCCCAGTGGAGACCGTTCACCGCGAAACCGGGTTTAAGGACCGCGATAAGGGTGATATCGACCGGATCCTAGAATTGATTGATTTTTATGAGGCGGTCGAGGTCATCGTGGGGCTGCCACGAGATTTGCAGGGAAATGGCTCAAAAAGCGTAAAACATGCTAAAGAAATTGCGTTTCGGATCCGCCGTCGGTTGAATCGAAATGCAAATATGGATAAAGTTCCACCACCAGTACGTTTGGCTGATGAGCGTTTGACTACCGTGGCAGCGACCACCGCGCTGCGCGCGTCAGGCGTGTCCGAGAAGAAGGGCCGTAAAGTCATCGACCAAGCAGCAGCGGTGGAGATATTGCAGACATGGTTGGACGGGCGTGCAAACGCTCTCCGTCCAAGGGATGCAATAGATCAGCCTTCAAACTCAGGAGACTAAAACAAGTGAGCCGTAATCAAGAACGTCTCGGTCGATCGATGGAGCCGAAACACGTCAAGCGCCGCCAGCGCGGCATTGCCGTTATCATTGCGTCGATCATCGTTATCCTTGGTGCCCTTATCTACATCGGATTCCGTCTCGGCAATACCTCTGCCGATTATGAGGGAACCGGCAACGGTACCACCCAGCTGGTGGAGGTGCCGGAAGGCTCGTCGATGTCCGAGCTCGGTCCTGCACTGGTGGAAAAGAATGTGGTCAAGACCCAAGACGCCTTTGACTCTGCTGCGTCTATGAACCATAGCGCAAGCCAAATCCAACCTGGCTTCTACCGTCTGCAGGAAGAGATGAGTGCCAACGCCGCGGTAGAGGCGCTATTGGATAAGAATAACCGCGTCGACATGCTCGAAGTCCAAGGCGGCGCAACCTTGGAGGACGTCAAGGTTGTTGGTGGAGACGTTCGTTATGGCATCTACTCCTTGATTTCTGAGGTCAGCTGCAACGATGGCAACTGCCTGAAGAAGGAAGACTTAGAAAAGGTCGCTGCGGAAACTGATCCTGCTGAGCTGGGTGCGCCACAGTGGGCACTCGAGGCCATCAACAAGCGCGGCAACGATCCTAAGCGCATTGAGGGCCTTATCGCTCCAGGCCAGTACGTCCTGGACCCCAATATGGAGGCCAAGGATATTTTGAAGGACCTCATTACCCGCTCTACCAAGCGCTACAACGAGACCAAGATCGAAGAACGCGCCCAGGCTATCGGTCTGAGCCCTTATGAGCTGCTTACTTCCGCATCCCTAGTGGAGCGCGAGGCGCCAGCAGGTGAGTTCGACAAGGTCGCCCGCGTCATCCTCAACCGTCTGGACGAGCCGATGCGCTTGGAGTTTGACTCCACCGTGAACTATGGCTTGGAAGACGTTGAGCTGGCCACCACCGATAAGGCCCGTGAGGAGAAGACTCCGTGGAATACCTACGCAAAGGAGGGCCTGCCGGATACCCCGATTTCTTCTCCTTCGGATGATGCAATCAAGGCCATGGAGCAGCCTGCTGAGGGCAATTGGAAGTTCTTTGTCACCGTGGACGAAGAAGGCACCACCGTCTTCTCCGATACCTACGATGAGCACTTGGGCCGCGTTGATGACGCCATCCGCTCCGGCGTGCTTGACTCCAAGCGCGAAGGGGAGGGCGCTGGTTCCGGCAACGGCGACGCCGCTGCCGAGCAGCCCGCCAAATAAAGTCGCAAAACCACGAAGAGGTAGAACCGATGCCACGTGCGGCAGTCCTTGGTAGCCCCATCGAGCACTCACTGTCTCCGGTGCTCCACAATGCTGGCTACGAGGCTGCCGGGCTCGAAGGTTGGGACTACACCCGCTTTGAAACGGCTGCGGAGGGCTTGCCGGATCTGGTGAGGGGGAGTACCCCTGAGTTCGTAGGGTTCTCCGTCACCATGCCGGGTAAGTTCGCCGCCCTCCGCTTTGCGGATACCGTAAGCGAGCGCGCACAGCTGATAGGTTCCGCAAACACCCTGGTGCGTAAAGAAGAAGGGTGGTTTGCAGACAATACCGACACCGAAGGCGTGCGTGGCGCGCTCATAGAACTTTTGGGGGATTCCCCCGCACGGCACGCGATGCTCATTGGAGCTGGGGGCACAGCGCGTCCAGCTTTGTGGGCGCTGGCTGAGCGCGGAGTGTCTACCGTCACCGTGCTCAATCGCTCGGACCGTAGCGCCGAGCTACGGCCACTTGCCCAAGAGCTGGGACTGGAGCTTTCTTTCACCGGTTTCGATGGTGACCTATCTGCACTGTCTCGCGCAGCCGATGTCATTGTATCCACCGTTCCCGCCGCTGCGGTGGAGGACTGCGTCTTCGACATCGCCCACGCACCGGTGCTCGACGTCATTTATGATCCCTGGCCCACGCCGCTGACCACGTGCGCGGCGGCCAACGGGTACAAGTCCGTCGGCGGACATGTCATGCTCGCATATCAAGCATTTAGCCAGTTCGAGCAATTTACCGGGGTGGCCGCACCGCGGGAAGAGATGCTAAATGCATTGAATGAGGAATTGCAGCGGCGGTCGCAAACTGTCAAATAAAACGAGGCCTGGACAAGTGCGGGCTATCCTTCGCGTCTGGCTCACGCTGCACAATTCGCCCTCTGAGTGGAAGCCTCGAGCGCTAGGCGGTACCTCGCTTTACTCTAAGTCCCGTGTTGATCTTTGGGGGAATTGTTTATTGCCTTTGGGCCGCGGCACTGTCTTGGTGGGACTTTCGGCATCGCCGCTTGCCCGACTGGTTGACGCTGCCAGCCGCTGCGTTGTCACTTGTACTTGCCAACTGGGGCGGGCTGTGGTGGCCGGGGATATATCTCGTGCTTGGGCTGGCCCATACAGGGGTGGGCGGCGGCGATATTAAGCTGGCCGTGCCCTTAGGGATGCTGGTAGGGCATGCTGCTGGGTTCATAGGGGTGGTGGCGGCGAGCGGCTGCGCGTCCCTGTTAACGTTCGTCTGGTCTGTGTGTGCTGGGCAGAAAGAAAGCGCGCATGGCCCCGCGATGTTATTGGCGGCGGCACTCGTCGTGGCTTGTGTTTACCCTTTTTGAGGGGGTGGAAGAATATATTGCGGGGCCAAGTTCATACCGGATTGGCCTCATCGTGCGATAATACCCGCATGCTTCGTTGGACTACTGCAGGTGAATCCCACGGCCAGGCTCTTATTTCTCTGCTGGAGCACATGCCCGCCGGGGTCCCAATTACCCGCGCCGATATTTCGCATCAGCTTTCCCGGCGCCGCCTTGGCTACGGCCGTGGCGCCCGCATGAAGTTTGAGGCTGATGAGGTTACCGTGCTGGGCGGAGTCCGCCACGGGCTGACTCTGGGTAGCCCTATTGCCATAATGATTGGCAATACGGAGTGGCCGAAGTGGACCACCATCATGTCGGCCGATCCACTGGATATGGACGATGAAGAAAATATACAGGCCATGAATTCTGGACGAGGTGCAGCCCTGACTAGGCCGCGTCCAGGCCACGCGGATTTTGCCGGAATGGTGAAATACCGCCATAGTGAAGCGCGCCCCATTCTAGAGCGTTCCTCCGCGCGTGAGACTGCAGCGCGTGTGGCTGCCGCTACCGTCGCGCGCAACTTCCTGCGCGAGACCCTCGGCATCGAGGTACTCTCCCACGTCATTTCTATTGGGGCTTCTGAGCCTTATGAGGGCCCTGCGCCGGCGTTCGCGGACATCGAGGCTATCGATGATTCACCCGTGCGCGCCTGTGATAAGGAGGCAGAGGCCTCCATGATTGCAGAAATCGAAACCGCCAAGAAACAAGGCGATACCTTGGGCGGCATCGTCGAAGTCGTGGTAGATGGCCTGCCTATTGGACTGGGCTCGCACATTTCCGGCGATGACCGTTTGGATGCGCAATTAGCCAGCGCTTTGATGGGCATTCAGGCTATCAAAGGAGTGGAAATCGGTGATGGCTTCGCAGAGGCTCGTCGGCGCGGCTCCGCTGCTCACGATGAAATGGTGCGTACCGCTGAGGGCGTTTCCCGCCTCACCAATCGCGCAGGTGGCCTCGAAGGCGGCATGACTAATGGGCAGCAGCTTCGTGTGCGGGCGGCGATGAAACCAATCTCTACCGTCCCGCGCGCATTGCGCACCATTGATATGGAATCCGGCGCCGAGGCAACTGCCATTCACCAGCGCTCCGATGTCTGCGCGGTTCCGGCGGCCGGCGTCGTAGCAGAAGCCATGGTTGCCCTTGTTCTTGCGCGCGCTGTGCTTGAGAAATTCGGCGGAGATAGCCTCGAAGAAACCTCTCAGGCTATTGCCGCGTATGATAGATACGTTTCGGACCGCCTTGCTTTTGACCAGGAGTAAGTTATGACCACCCCAACCGCCGTTACGGGCCAACCCCGACCACGCGTTGTTTTGGTTGGCCCGCCAGGCGCGGGTAAATCCACACTTGGCCGCCGCCTATCCCATGCCCTGAGCTGTGAATTTACTGACTCTGACCACCTTATTGAACAGGCACAAGCAAAGCCTTGCGGGGAAGTCTTTAGCGAGCTCGGTGAGCAGGACTTCCGTGCGCTTGAAGCGCAACACGTTGCGGCCGCGTTGCGTACCGATGGGGTCGTAAGTCTCGGCGGCGGGGCAGTGCTCACGGAGTCCACTCGTGACCTCCTGGAGCGGCACACGGTAATTTTTTTGGATATTTCCCCTGAAGAAGGAGCAAGGCGCACCTCCGGTGATAGCAATCGGCCGGTTCTTGCAGCCGCTGACCCCCTCGAACATTACCGAAACCTAGTGGACGTGCGGCGCCCGTATTACCAGGAGGTTGCCGATTATCGAGTGCGCACAGATACCCGAACCCCGCAGCAGGTAGTAGGCGATATTCTCGGTTTCCTCGATACCCTTTAGCTGCCCGCTGCGCTCGTACTTGTTCCTCGCCACACTGCCTCGGCGGCGAACGGAAAGGACCACCATGCCCACCATTGCCGTTAATGGACCGCAGCCTTATAAAGTTCGCATTGGCGCCGGTCTCAATGAAGACATCGCGCAGCGCTGCGCGGAGATTGGCGCTAGCCGGGCAGGCATTGTCTTCCAACCGCCGCTGCGCGCCGCCGCCGAGCACCTAGCGGAACTCGTTGGGACCCAGGGGGTCGTGCCCGTGCTCATTGAGGTTCCCGATGCTGAGGCGGCCAAGCAGCTCAGCGTCGTTGGCGGTGTATGGGACAAGCTGGGGGAGAACGGCTTTAACCGGCGTGACGTCATCATCGGCCTAGGCGGTGGTGCCACCACCGATATGGCGGGGTTTGTGGCGGCTGGGTGGATGCGTGGCATCAAGATTCTCCAGGTGCCTACCACGCTATTGGCCATGGTTGATGCCGCCGTGGGCGGCAAAACCGGCATCAATACGGCGGCCGGGAAGAATCTTGTCGGCGCCTTTCACGAGCCGAATTCCGTCTTTGTGGACCTAGACCGCCTTGACACCCTGCCTGCGGCGGAAATCGTTGCCGGTTCGGCAGAGATTATCAAAACTGGTTTCATCCATGACCCGGTAATTCTGGAACGCTATGAGGACAACCCTGGGGCCTGCGTGGACCCGCAGGGCTTCTTGCCAGAATTAATAGAGCGCTCCATTGCAGTAAAAGCCGCCGTGGTAAGCCAGGACTTGAAAGAGTCAGGTATGCGCGAAACGCTGAACTACGGCCACACCTTTGGCCATGCTGTGGAGCGCCATGAGAACTACGAATGGCGCCATGGCAACGCGGTGGCAGTGGGCATGATGTTTATCGCCCACCTGTCGCATTCCCGCGGCCTCATTGACGCTCAACTGGTGGAAAAGCACCGCCGGATCCTGCACAGCATTGGGCTTCCCACGCGGTATAAGGCAGGCCATTTCGCCGACCTGTATGAGGCCATGACCCATGATAAGAAGAATAGGGACGGAAAAATCCGGTTTGTGGCCTTGACCGGGGTGGGGGAGGCCACCCGCCTGGAAGGCCCTGACTTGGACGAGCTCGAGGCGGCCTACGCCGCGATTTCGGAGTAGAAGATGAAGATTATTGTTCTCAACGGCCCGAACTTAAACCGCTTGGGAAAGCGACAACCGGATGTCTACGGCTCAACCACCTTGGCCGATGTGGAGCGCATGATTGCCTCTCGTGCCGCCGAACACGGGGTAGAGGTGGAATGTTTTCAATCCAACCATGAGGGCGAGCTCATTGAGAAGGTACATGCCGCCGCGGATGCGGGCCATCCCGTGATTATCAACCCTGGCGGGTTTACCCATACCTCGGTGGCTTTGCGCGATGCCCTGGCTGAAGTGGCGGAGGGAGCCGGATTCGTTGAAGTACATATTTCCAATGTGCATGCGCGCGAGCCCTTCCGCCATCACTCCTACCTCAGTCCGATTGCCCGCGGTGTGATTGCTGGCTTGGGGGTCTTTGGTTACGTTGCGGCAGTGGACTACCTCTGCCAATAGAAGCGTCCCACTGGGCTTCGTGGCGTCCGGGCAGAAAGAAAACGGCCCGACCGCGGTGGCAAGGTCGATATACTGGGTGAATACTTTCAACACCGCAGTCAACCCAGGAGGATTAAATCATGGCTTTGGCAGATACCCGCTTTAGTGACCGGCGCCGCAAGCTTGCCGCGACACTAGCCAGCCAGCGCATCGATGCCGTTTTAGTAACCCACCTCACGCATGTGCGTTATCTTTCGGGGTTTTCCGGCTCCAATGGTGGTCTGCTCTTGCGCAAGGATCTTTCCGCGCAGGTTGCTACCGACGGCCGCTACACCACGCAGATTTCCCGCGAGGTCCCTGATCTGGAAGCTATTCAGGGGCGCGCTGTAGGTAAGGTGCTCCTGCAGCAATTCGCCGATGTGCAAGGACCGGTCCGCGTGGGCTTTGAGGCAGACTATCTGACGGTATCTGAATTGAAGGAACTTGAAGATTCGGCCCCAGAGTCAGTCACCTTGGTCCCTGTTACTGGCGTGATTGAAGACATTCGGCTGTTTAAAGACTCACTCGAGCTGGAAAAGCTGGAGGAAATTGCCGCGCTGGCTAATCAGGCGCTGGAGGATCTCCTGGCCGCAGGCGAGCTGCGTGCCGGCCGCACGGAGCGCCAGGTGGCTGCCGATTTGGAGTACCGGATGCGCATGCTCGGCTCGGAGCGGGTGAGCTTCGATACCATCGTCGCTTCCGGTCCCAATTCGGCCATGCCACACCATGGTGCGGACGATCGGGTCATCGAGGACGGAGATTTGGTGACCATCGACTTCGGTGCGCATCTGCGCGGGTTCAATTCCGATTGCACGCGCACTTACGTCGTGGGCGCGGCGAATGACTTTGCTAAGGAAATTTATGATGTGGTGCTACGCGCCCAGAAAGCGGGCGTGGCAGCGTCGGTGCCGGGCGCTAAGCTTGCCGACGTCGACGCAGCTTGCCGCGACATTATTTCCGCCGCCGGCTATGGCGAGTACTTTGTGCACTCGACTGGCCACGGAGTAGGCCTCGACGTACACGAGGCGCCCTTCGCCGCCCAGTCCGGGAAGGGCGAACTGGCCGCGGGCATGACCTTGACCATCGAGCCGGGCATTTACGTGCCTGGCAAGGGCGGTGTGCGCATTGAAGATACTCTTATCATTACCGATGGCGCGCCGAAGATCATCACCGCCGCGACGAAGGAGTTCATCGAGCTACCTGCCTAGTGGCTGAGCACCTTGGAGTTGAGCAGCTGGGCGACGTTGCGGTTGCCTAGGTGCGTGAGGTGGTTGAAAAGGTTGTGCGGTACGGAGTACTCCCACTTACCGGAAATCCAGCGCGTGCTATCCGGCGCACACATGCCATGGTTGATGGAATCGGCGCGTAGGTCGTAGTACTGGACACCGTTGGCACGTGCTGCCTTGTACATCGCGCTATTGACTTGGTCCTCGCCGGTGCGCACTAGGCCTGCATAATCCAGATTAAAACCGGCGTCGGTGGAACCCGGCGCAGACGTGCGTATTGGGCATACAGCGCCGTTACGGGCGGAGATGGCGGGATACCCTACCACGGTGATGTGCGCATGAGGCGCGGCCTGACGGACGCGCTGGATGGAACGCTTCATGCCGTCAAAATAAGGATTGGCGGAAGACAGCGATGGCCGCAAAATTTCCTGGAGGTCGTTGGCGCCGAACTGAATCAAAACATTCTTGGTCGCACCATTGAGATCGTTATTGGCAATGGCCCCGTTTATCTGCTCCTCGAAGTCCTTGCGGTGCGACTGGCCGGCGGCTTTCGCGGCAGAACAGGCGTAATTGGCTACGTGCTGGCCAGAAACCCGCTCCAGTTCGCGGCCTACATTGCTGTGACCCTGCGGGCAGCCCTGCGGGGAAGGTGCACCCGGGGTGTCTTCAATGCCATGGGTAGCAGACGAGAGAGCAGTGTCTGCTGCGGGGGACAGGCTGGAGGTTGTCCCGATCTGGCCATAGGTAGGGTTAGCGAAGATAGAATCGCCGAACATCACGGTTTGGGCATCCGCCGCCAATGCTTGGGGAGCGCTAAGTGCTGCTAAAGCTGCGCCAGTCACGGTAGCCACAGCAGAAAGCTTCTTGAAAGGCATCGCAAAAATCCTTGGTAGAAATGTGAAAAATTAATACGGCAAGACTGTACCGTACAGCCAGTTATCGTTGGATAAAAACCATTACGTGTCTGTTCTCCACCTGCTGCGTATGGTCACAAGCTGCGGAAGTTTCTCTTTTAGCCAAGATAGGGCAGAAGTGTGGGGCGGAAATGGGGGACCAGTAATACCCCGAAAGGCAGTTGTCCGGTAGGCTTGATCATTGTTTTCAACCTTTAGTCCACAATTTCGGGAGTTTAACCGCAATGGCTGATACTACTGATTTCAAGAACGGCCTCGTTCTGAAGATCGACAACAAACTGATGCAGATCGTTGAGTTCCAGCACGTAAAGCCGGGCAAGGGCCCAGCCTTCGTGCGTACCAAGCTTAAGGATGTTGTCTCCGGCAAGACCGTGGACAAGACCTGGAACGCAGGCGTGAAGGTAGAGACCGCTACCGTGGACCGCCGCGATATGACCTACCTCTACAACGATGGCACCAGCTACGTCGTCATGGATGAGAAGACCTTTGAGCAGTTCGAGCTCCCGCCGGAGAAGTTTGGCGATGCCGCTCGCTTCCTGCTGGAGAACATGCGCGTACAGGTTTCCTTCTACGAGGATGAGGCGCTGTTCGCAGAGCTGCCTATTTCCGTAGACCTCAAGGTCGAGCACACCGAGCCTGGCCTGCAGGGTGACCGTTCCTCCGGCGGCACTAAGCCTGCCACCTTGGAGACCGGCGCGGAGATCCAGGTTCCGCTGTTTATCGAGATCGGCAATGTTCTCAAGATCGATACCCGCACCGGTGAGTACCTTTCCCGCGTCAACAACTAGGGCATCTGGCTGTGTCTGATAACACCCCTAAGCGCGACATTAACTACAAGCGGCACACCGCGCGCTACCGCGCACGTCGCCGCGCCGCGGACATCCTATACGAGGCTGAGAATCGAGACATCGATCCCGTAGCCATCGTGGAGGACCGCATCGCATTGGCGCGCGAAGATCGCAATGCGGTAGCGCCGATTGCCGAGTACACCAAGGTCATTATCAAGGGAGCAGCGGAAGAGCTTGATGTCATCGATGAGACTATCGCTCGCTACCTTTCCGAGGACTGGGAGCTACACCGCATTCCTGCAGTAGATCGCGCTATCCTGCGCGTTTCGGTCTGGGAACTGCTCTTCAATCCGGATGTTCCTACTGCCACGGCTGTAGTAGAAGGCGTAGAAATCGCCTCTCAGTACTCCAATGAGCAGGCAGCACCGTATATCCACGCGGTATTGGACGATGTGGCCCAGTCCCGCTCCGCCGAAAGCCCAATGTCTGCAGAACACCAGGGCCTAGAAGAAGACGGGCACGATACTGCTGCGGCTGAAGACACGACGGACGCTGTACCCTCGGCCGAATCAGCAGAGACTGCGAGCAACACAGCCGCTACTGATGAGGATTCCGAAACAGTGGAAGGCTCGGCCCAGTAATACCGGCGAGTAGTAGCCGCGCCCTTTAGCGTGAGCCATTTTCCGTCCGCGGCTGGCTTGGTTGAAATACCAGGCTGGCTGCGGGCGGTATTTTTGTACCATGGCAGGCATGGGCAAATTCAAGATTCATGATGCACTGGGCCTGAGGGCAGGGAAGAATTTCCGCCTCGCTGATGTAGACCCTGCCGGCACGCCGGGGTTTAGCGGCTCTAAGAACGACCTTGCCGCTCGCTTTGCGCATTACGACGAAGAGCTTTATGAGCTACAAGAGCGTCTTTTTGCTAATGGCCGCGCACATGAAGAAAATGCGCCGTCATTGCTGGTGGTTTTGCAAGGCATGGATACCTCCGGCAAAGGCGGCGCCATTCGTAATGTCTTTTCGGCCTTTGACC
Source organism: Corynebacterium sp. LaCa54 (assembly GCF_046717495.1). Taxonomy (NCBI): domain Bacteria; kingdom Bacillati; phylum Actinomycetota; class Actinomycetes; order Mycobacteriales; family Corynebacteriaceae; genus Corynebacterium; species Corynebacterium sp. LaCa54. The sequence continues at coordinate 1,329,727 of NZ_CP177115.1, read as the reverse complement.
CGCAGGGCACCAAAACTGTCGGCTTTGGTAAGCCGACAGAGGAGGAGCTGGAGCACGACTTTTTGTGGCGCATTCGCAAACATGACCCCGTGCCGGGCCAGATTGTGGCCTTCGACCGCTCCCATTATGAAGATGTGCTCATCCAGCGGGTGCATAAATGGGTAGACGAAGACGAAGTGGACCGCCGTTTTGCAGCCATCTGGGACTATGAGCAGGAACTTGCCGGCAAAAACGTCAAGATTTTAAAGATATTCCTGCATATCTCTCCACAGTTCCAAAAAGAAAACTTGCTGGAGCGCACCGAACGCGAGGACAAATATTGGAAATACGACCCATCCGATATTGAGGAGCGCGGATACTGGGACGAGTACATGGCTGCTTATGAAGATGCCATTCGCCGAACGGATGAGATCTGGGCACCGTGGTACGTCATCCCCACAGATAATAAGAAGTACGCCCGCATGGCATTGAAGTTCCTCATTGTCGACGCGCTGCGCCACCTAGAGCTATCGTGGCCCGCACCGGATTTTGATCCAGAAGAAGAACGCCAGCGCATTCTCGACGCCTAGAATCCGCCAGAAAATGTGCACAAGAAAAGCTCCCTTTCTGCCCACCATTCCCACATGAGGAATGGCAGGTTAAGGGAGCTTGATTCTTGGTAGGCCTAGTTAACTCGTGGCATCTCCAGCACCCGAGTTATTGCCTTCCGCGCCGGCCTTGCCAGCAGTTTCGGAGCCAAGCTTGGCCATTTCCTCCGCTGCAGAGACCATGGCGTCCTGCCCGCGGATTACGCCGTCTACTGCAGATTTTAAGGCCGCCTGCAGCTGCTCGTCATTCATACCAGCGGCAGCGGGGATATCGCGCTCGGTGCGCACGACGAGCATGTCATCGTGCTCTGAGATAACCGCGCGCGCTCCGAAAGCTACCGAGTTGATCTGGTTTGCAGCCAGAAATAGGCCAGCGTCGGCCTTGGAATAGGCGGCGTCGGTAGGCACGTCGCAACGAACGATAACGACGGAGTCTAGTACCGCGAACATGGTGGGCAGGCCATTGAGGTTAGCGGTGGCTGCGTCGATATCAGCGTCCATTGTGGTCAGCTCAATATCGAAGGTACGCATTGTCTCGATAACGCGGTCCAGGCTGATTTCTGGCAGGTTATTTTCCGTAGATGCATTAGTCATGGTTGTGCTCCTCCCAGGTGACGAGCTGTGGGTAATGTTCCTCGACGAAGGCGAAGGACTGCAGCATAGAGTCCAGGGTGGACATCACAAAGGAACCAATCTGGTTCCGGGATAGGCCGTGTGCCACATTAATTTCGCGTACACCGGAGACCGCGAGGTTGTTTTCTGCGGACTCGAAAAAGCGCAGGGTCGGTGCAAAGTGCTGCTGGTTCCACTGGTTGAGAACCATCAGCAGGCTCGGTCCTTCAGAAGAAGGGACGTTGCCGCGCCACACAGAATCGGCGACGAGGACGTCATCGCGAACCTGCATAGCAATGGCAACATTGGAAAAGCCGGTACGCAGGATACGTACGGTCTCGTCCTCGCCTACAGGCTGCTCTTCTAGGCGGTACTCGAGGTTTTCGGACTCAAAAATCTCACCAATACGCTCGAGAGTAACGGGCTCTACCGGCGTATCGGGATACAGGGTTGGTTCTTCAGACACTTAAACAGTCTCAATCCATGTACTAATCGGGGTTAAGGTCAACCCTTCCCAGCCTACCTAACTACGCCCGTGCTTTCCGGCAGGAGAAGAACACCGCAGGTCTTGCTCGGAAGTTATATCAGGGTGGTGCAGTACGTGCGTGTTGCCGCAACGAACTGCGAAGGTGAATCACTGCCCACAACCTTTGGCTGACCGACAAATTGCGTCGCGTTCCGGTGGCGCTGCGCCAAAAGTGTCTGGGGCGTCCACGGGGAGTGGCCCGCAACTAGCAGAGGCTTTCGCCACCCAGCTCATGCGCCAAGGCGGCGTCGATAGTGGAGTAGCGGAAGCTATGACCGAGCTCGGTGAGCACGGAGGGTGCTACGCGCTGTTCCGCCAAGGCTAACTCCTGGGCGCCCTCGCGCCCGAGCAAGAGCGCAGGACCAAAGGAGGGCACGGGCACAATAGCCGGCCGGTGGAGCTCTTTGCCCAATGCAGCAACGAACTCCTTATTTAGGACCGGGTTGGGGGAGGCCGCATTGACCGGGCCGGAAAGCGAATCATCCACGATGGCGCGGAAATAGGCATCCGTAAGGTCATCGATAGCAACCCAGCTAAACCAGAATTTGCCATCGCCAAAGGGGCCACCCAGTCCGGTGGAGAAGAGGGCTCGCAGCAGCGGCAGTAGGCCGGAGCCGCCTGACATGGCAATGCCGGTGCGGATATTGACTACGCGGGTGCCCGCTGCGCGGGCGGGTTCGCAGGCGTCCTCCCACTGGCGCACGACATCGGCTAAGAATCCCTCTCCCGGTTCGGAGTCCTCAGTTAAGACTTCCTCGCCCCGGTTTGCGCCATAAAAGCCGATAGCAGAGGCGCACACCATGGCCTTTACGGATGGCGATTCGCCGGCGATGCGAGCCAAGCTCCGGGTAGGGCCCACGCGGGAATCCCGAATGGCAGCCTTGTGTTCCTCATTAAAACGGCCGAAGATGGGCTCGCCCGCAAGGTGGACGACGACGTCCACGCCATCTAGCAAGTGCGGATCGGGGAGGTTGGTATTCCAGTGGCGCTGGCCACTGCCCGCCTTACCACGCACGAGCTGGATCACTGTATGGCCGGCGGTACGTAGCTGCGCAGTAAGCGCCGTGCCCACACTGCCGCGCGAACCTGTCATCGCAATGGTCAATGGTCGGGTATTAAGTCCTGCATCGCGCAGCCGCTTGAAGAGGCAAAGTCTTCAATCAGCTGATGCTGACGATAAGCAAAGACTGATTTCAATGCGGCGGAAGGAACGCGCGTGTCCACCTCATCCGTCACCCGGGTACCGGCTGGGTCCTCGGCGAAGGTGTGGGTGTGGCGCCACTGAGTCAGCTGGCGCAGTGGGGAATTGACGCATTCATCACTAAAGGAATAGCCCTCCTGGTAGCGAGACAACACATGCTGCGCCCTGCACTGCAGGCCGCCAGGCAAGCGCAGAATCGAAGTGCCATCACCCAGGCTCTGTGCTTGCTGTACTGGGGTCATAAAGGCGAACGCGGGATTGAGCCGGGTGAGAGCTCCTGGGCGGGTATGCCAGGCCCAGACATCTGTGCGGGGAGCAGGGACTACGTGCTGTGCGGAAAAACTCACCGTCGAAGTACCTTTCTGGGTTGCCTCACCCGAATGGCGGGTGGAGTGCTAAAGTATCTTGTGTCTAACACCATAGACACTTTTGAGACCATCTATCGGCATCCTTTAAAGACCGCACCGTGAGGCGGGGAAGGAGGTCACGATGAGTGAAACTAACGCTACCGCGAAACAATTGGAGCTTTTAAGCTCCGATGATGTCTCGCGTACCGTTGCACGCATCGCGCACCAGATCATTGAGAAAACGGCGCTCGATTCCGCGGAGGCTCCGCGGGTCATTCTGCTTGGCATTCCCTCTGGTGGCGTGCCGCTAGCACAGCGTCTTGCACTTAAGATCGCAGAATTTTCCGGGGTAGAAGTCCCATGGGGCTCCCTCGATATCACCCTCTACCGCGATGATTTGCTCAATAAGCCGCATCGCGCATTGCAACCCACCACCATTCCTACCGGCGGTATCGATAACGCGATTGTCATCCTGGTTGATGATGTTTTGTATTCCGGCCGCACGATTCGCGCCGCCCTTGATGCGCTAAGCGACGTTGGCCGGCCCGATATTATCCAGCTCGCAGTTCTGGTAGACCGCGGCCACCGCGAAGTTCCCATCCGCGCAGATTATGTGGGCAAAAACCTGCCTACCGCGCGAGAAGAAGACGTCACCGTATATAACAATGAGATTGACGGTCGAGACGCAGTCGTGCTGACCCGAGCCGCCGTCAACCTCGATGCCGCAGGCACTGAGAAGGGGGAGGCATAACCATGAAGCACCTCATCGATATGGCGGAGCTCGATAAGTCTGAAATTATCGGCCTGATGGATGAAGCGGATCGCTTCCGCGAGGCTCTCGAGGGGCGCGAAGTTAAAAAGCTTCCTACCTTGCGCGGGCGTACTATCTATACGCTTTTTTATGAAAACTCCACTCGCACCCGTTCCTCCTTTGAAACGGCCGGCAAGTGGATGTCTGCAGATGTGATTAACCTTTCTGCCTCTACTTCTTCAGTGAAAAAGGGTGAGTCTCTCAAAGACACTGGCCTTACCTTGGCCGCTATTGGTGCAGACGCCATTATTATGCGCCACCCTTCTTCTGGCGCCCCGCAGCAGCTGGCTCAGTGGGTAGCCCCTGAGGGCAAGGGCCCATCCGTTATTAACGCGGGCGACGGCGCCCACCAGCACCCAACGCAGGCGCTGCTGGATGCGGTAACCATGCGGCAACGTCTCGGCTTGCAGGGCGAGCAAGGCTTTGCCGGTCTCAAAGTGAAAATTGTGGGCGATTGCCTGCACTCGCGCGTGGTGCGCTCCAACGTGGATTTGCTCAATACCCTGGGTGCAGAGGTAACCCTCGTAGGGCCAGCTACGCTCATGCCCTTCGGGGTAGAGAATTGGCCGGTGCGCGTGTCCTATGACTTTGATGCAGAGATTGCCGAGGCCGATGTGGTCATGATGCTGCGCGTGCAGCAAGAGCGCATGAATGGCGGCTTCTTCCCATCCCACCGCGAGTACGCCAACCTCTTTGGCTTGTCCAAGGACCGCGCGGCGGCCATGCATAAGGACGCCATTGTCATGCACCCTGGCCCTATGCTGCGCGGCATGGAGATCAACTATGGCGTGGCTGATCTGGATAAAACCGCCGTCTTGCAGCAGGTACACAACGGCGTGCACGCCCGCATGGCGGTGCTGTTTACCCTGCTGACCAATGGCGAGAACGCCGGCATTTAATATCGCGACCCGCAATCAACCTTAGGGAGAGAAAATGACTACTTACCCAGAAACCGGTCGCCTTTCCGCGCCGGCGGACACCCCGCTCCTCATCCAGAATGTGCGCTTGTATGGCGAAGGCGAGCCCACCAATGTGCTGGTTAAAGATGGCGTTGTTTCAGCCATTGGCGGTGACGTTGCGGCACAAGACGCTAAGGTCATCAACGGCGAGGGCAACGTCCTGCTACCGGGGCTCGTAGATATGCACGTGCACCTGCGCGAGCCCGGCCGTGAGGACACCGAAACCATCGAGACCGGCTCCAAGGCTGCCGCTAAGGGTGGTTTCACCGCCGTGTTTACTATGGCCAATACCAACCCGGTGACCGATCAGCCGATCATCGCGGAATCCGTGTGGGCTAAATCCCAGGCCCTAGCGCTGTGCGACGTCCACCCAGTGGGCTCTATTACCAAGGGCCTGGAGGGCAAGACCCTTACCGAGTTCGGCATGATGGCCCGCTCGGATGCCAAGGTCCGCATGTTCTCCGATGATGGCAAGTGCGTCCAGGACCCGCAGCTGATGCGTCGCGCCTTGGAGTACGCCAAGGGTATGGATGTACTGCTGGCTCAACACGCCGAGGATGACCGCATGACCGGCGGTGCTTCCGCCCATGAAGGCGAGACCGCGGCCAGGCTCGGCCTGCGCGGCTGGCCGCGCGTGGCGGAGGAGTCCATCGTGGCCCGCGACGCCCTCTTGGCGCGCGACTATGGCAATCGCGTACACATTTGTCACGCATCCACTCAGGGAACCGTGGAGCTGCTCAAGTGGGCCAAGGAGCAGGACATCCCGCTGACCGCGGAGGTCACCCCGCATCACCTGTTGATGACTGACGATAAGCTGCGCACCTACGATGGCCTCTTCCGCGTTAACCCGCCGTTGCGCGAGAAGCGCGATACCGAAGCCCTGCGCCAGGCGCTGCTCGACGGCACCATCGACTGCGTGGCCACTGACCATGCCCCGCACGGCTCCGAAGACAAGTGCGTGGAGTTTGAAAATGCCCGCCCAGGCATGCTGGGCCTGGAATCTTCCCTGGCCGTTATCGCCAAAATCTTCGTTGAGACCGGACTGGCCAATTGGCGCTTTGTCGCCCGCGTCATGTCCGAGCGCCCGGCGGAAATCACCCGCCTGCCGGGTCACGGCCGCCCCATCGCAGAAGGCGAGCCCGCGAACTTGACCATTGTGGACCCAGCCCACCACTGGGTGTCTGATTCCTCCAAGCTGGCATCCAAATCCGAAAACAACCCGTATGCAGGTGAAGAGTTCGGCGCCCGCGTTACCCACACCATATTGCGAGGAGCCGTCACTTTTGACTTGGCAGCCTCCGAAGAAGACTAACCTTGCACACTGAGACCACCTATATGGCAGAGAAAGGCCACGACGTGACTGATAGAACCCCAGCAATCCTCGTTCTCGCGGACGGGCGCACCTTCCGCGGTTATGGCTTTGGTGCCACCGGCACCACCTTGGGTGAGGCCGTATTTACCACGGCGATGACCGGCTACCAGGAAACCATGACGGACCCGTCCTACCACCGCCAGATTGTGGTTTCCGCAGCACCGCATATTGGCAATACCGGGTGGAATGACGAGGATAATGAGTCCCACGGCAACCGTATTTGGGTTGCTGGCCTCGTTATCCGCGACCTCGCCCAGCGCGTTTCCAACTGGCGCGCAGAGCGCAACTTGAGCGAGGAGATGGAAAAGCAAGGCGTCATCGGTATTCGCGGCATCGATACCCGCACCTTGGTACGCCACCTGCGCAACTACGGCTCTATCGCCGCCGGACTCTTTTCCGGCGAGGATGCGCAGTGTCCAGTAGAGGAGCTGCTAAAGGAAGTAAAAGCCCAGGACTCCATGGAGGGCGCTGACCTCGCCGCGGAGGTATCTACTAACGAGCCCTACACGGTTGAGGCCGTGGGGGAGAAGAAGTACACCGTCGTTGCCTTCGATATGGGTGTGAAGACCGCGACCCCGCGCCACTTCTCGCAGCGCGGGATTGAGACCATCGTTGTTCCTGCAAATACCTCCTTTGACAAGGTGAAGTCCTATAACCCGGATGGCGTCTTCGTCTCCAATGGCCCTGGCGACCCGGCTACGGCCGATGAGATGGTAGGCATCATCAAGCAGGTGCTTGAGGCAAAGATTCCGTTCTTCGGCATCTGCTTTGGCAACCAGCTCCTCGGGCGCGCGCTGGGCCTGGATACCTACAAGATGAAGTTCGGCCACCGTGGCATCAACGTGCCGGTGCGCAATAACTTAACCGGCAAGATCGACATCACCTCGCAGAATCACGGCTTCGCGCTCAAGGCGCCGGAGGGCTATGACCTAGAGAGTAAAGATGCCGAGTTTGACACCGACTTCGGTCCCGCGCAGGTCACCCACATCTGCCTCAATGACGACACGGTGGAGGGCGTTGCTTTGAAGAATGGCATGGCCTATTCCGTGCAGTATCACCCCGAGTCCGCAGCTGGACCGCACGATGCCAATCCACTTTTTGATCAGTTCGAAGAACTGATGGCTAACCACACCCCGAATAAGTAAACAACCAGGAAAAGGAAGAAAAACTATGCCAAAGCGCAACGACATCAACCACGTCCTGGTCATCGGCTCCGGACCGATCGTCATCGGCCAGGCTTGCGAGTTCGACTACTCCGGCACTCAGGCCTGCCGCGTGCTCAAGGAAGAAGGCCTTCGGGTAACCCTGGTCAACTCCAACCCGGCCACCATCATGACCGACCCTGAGTTCGCGGACCACACCTACGTCGAGCCCATTGAGCCGGACTACATCGAGAAGATTTTGGTCAAGGAGCGCGAAGAGGGACACCCTATTGACGCTGTGCTCGCCACCTTGGGTGGCCAGACCGCGCTGAATGCGGCAGTCCAGCTGGACCGCAAGGGGATTTTGGACAAGTACGGCATTGAGCTCATCGGCGCCGATATTGACGCCATTGAGCGCGGTGAAGACCGCCAGAAATTCAAGGATATTGTCGCCTCCATTGGCGGCGAGTCCGCTCGCTCCGCGGTGTGCCACAACATGGATGAGGTACACGAGACCGTCGACAAGCTCGGCCTGCCCGTAGTGGTCCGCCCCTCCTTTACCATGGGTGGCTTGGGCTCTGGTCTGGCCTTCAATAATGAGGACCTAGACCGCATTGCTGGCGGCGGCCTGGCCGCGTCCCCTGAGGCCAACGTGCTTATTGAGGAGTCTATTCTCGGCTGGAAGGAATATGAGCTCGAGCTTATGCGCGATGGCGACGACAACGTCGTGGTCGTGGCCTCCATCGAAAACGTTGACGCCCTCGGCGTGCACACCGGCGATTCCGTTACGGTTGCCCCAGCGCTGACCCTGACCGACCGTGAGTTCCAGAAGATGCGCGACCTCGGTATCGCGATTATCCGCGAGGTCGGAGTCGATACCGGTGGCTGCAATATCCAGTTCGCCGTCAACCCGGAAGACGGTCGCATCATCGTCATCGAGATGAACCCGCGCGTGTCCCGTTCCTCCGCGCTGGCGTCCAAGGCCACCGGCTTCCCCATTGCTAAGCTGGCTGCCAAGCTCGCCATTGGTTATACCTTGGACGAGGTGCAAAACGATATCACCGGCGAAACCAAGGCCGCATTCGAGCCGACCTTGGACTACGTCATTGTCAAGGCCCCGCGCTTTGCCTTTGAGAAGTTCCCGGGCGCAGACGATACCCTGACGACCACCATGAAGTCTGTGGGCGAGGCCATGGGCATCGGCCGCAACTACATCGCGGGCCTCAATAAGGTCATGCGTTCTTTGGAAAACAAGCCCAATGGCTTCTGGACCAAGCCGGATGAGTACTTCGCCGGCGAGCGCGCTGGTGACCTCAAGGCGGTACTCAAGGATCTAGAGCGCCCGACCGAGGGCCGCATGTACGACATTGAATTGGCCCTGCGCCTCGGTGCGTCGGTGGACGAGGTCCATGAGGCTTCTGGCGTTGACCCGTGGTTCATCGCTGAGCTGGCCACGTTGGTCGCCTTCCGCCAGGAGCTTATCGATGCCCCAGTGCTCACCGAGGAGCTGCTGCGCGAGGCCAAGGTCTTTGGGCTTTCCGACGGCCAGATTGCCGCCCTCCGCCCCGAATTCAACGGTGAAGATGGCGTGCGCAGCCTGCGCTGGCGCATGGGTATCCGCCCTGTCTACAAGACCGTTGACACCTGTGCCGGCGAGTTCGAGGCACAGACCCCATACCACTACAGCTCCTATGAGCTTGATCCGGAAGCCGAGACCGAGGTTCGCCCCGCACCGGAGGGCTCCAAGGGCAAGGTCATTATTCTGGGCTCCGGACCGAACCGCATCGGTCAAGGTATCGAATTTGACTACTCCTGCGTGCACGCAGCTCTCGAGCTCTCGGAGCAGGGCTATGAGACCGTCATGGTCAACTGCAACCCAGAGACCGTGTCCACTGACTATGACACCGCGGACCGCCTCTACTTTGAGCCGTTGACCTTCGAGGACGTTATGGAGGTCTACCACGCGGAGGCCGCTTCCGGTGATGTTGCCGGCGTCATTGTTCAGCTCGGCGGCCAGACTCCACTGGGCCTTGCAGCCCGGTTGGAGGAGGCAGGAGTACCAGTTGTTGGCACCAGCCCAGCAGCTATTGACTCCGCTGAGGACCGCGGCGAGTTTGGCAAGGTCCTCGACGAAGCCGAATTGGCAGCACCAGAGTATGGCACCGCCACCTCCTTTGCTGAGGCGCGCGAGGTTGCCTCCTCTATCGGCTACCCAGTATTGGTCCGCCCGTCCTATGTCCTGGGCGGCCGTGGTATGGAGATCGTCTACGACGAAAAGGCGCTGGAAGACTATATCGAGCGTGCTACCGAGCTTTCCCCGGACCACCCGGTCCTGGTGGACCGTTTCCTAGATTCCGCGATCGAGATCGACGTCGACGCACTCTGCGACGGCAACGAGGTCTACTTGGGCGGTGTGATGGAGCAAATCGAGGAAGCCGGCATCCACTCGGGTGACTCTTCCTGTGCACTGCCGCCTATGACACTGGGACCAGAGGATATCGAAAAGGTCCGCACCTCCACCCGACTTCTAGCGGAGGGTATTGGCGTCAACGGCCTGATGAACGTTCAGTTCGCCCTGAAGGACGACATCCTCTACGTCATCGAGGCCAACCCACGTGCTTCCCGTACCGTGCCATTTGTCTCCAAGGCGACCGGCGTTCCACTAGCTAAGGCAGCTTCTCGCGTCATGATGGGCTCTACCATCGCGGAGCTGCGCGCCGAAGGCATGATTCCTTCTGAATATGACGGTGGTTCCTTGCCGCTGGAGCACCCGATCGCAGTCAAAGAAGCGGTCTTGCCGTTTAACCGCTTCCGCCGGACCGATGGCAGCCTGCTCGATACGCTGCTGTCGCCGGAAATGAAGTCCACCGGTGAGGTTATGGGCTTGGCTACCAACTTCGGTGCGGCCTACGCCAAAGGCGAAATCGCTGCCTTCGCCGTGCCGCCTACGGAGGGCACTATCTTCGTATCCGTCGCCAACCGGGACAAGCGCACCTTGATTTTCCCGATCCAGCGCTTGGCGAACATGGGTTACAACATCGTCGCTACCGCCGGTACGGCGCAGATGCTGCGCCGCAATGGCATCGAATGTGAGGTTGCCGCCAAGGTCTCTGAGGCTAAGGAAGGCGAAGAGTCCATCGTGGATAAGATCTTCAACGGTGAAATCGACTGGATTCTCAACACCCCTGCGGGCTCTGCAGGCGCGCGCCACGACGGTTACGATATCCGCGCTGCCGCGGTCCACATGGAAATCCCGCTGGTAACCACCGTGCAGGGCGTAACCGCAGCCGTCCAAGGTATCGAAGCGATGCGCATTGGCAACCTGCAGGTACGCGCGCTTCAGGAGCTTGAGCATGGCCCACAAAACTAAGGGATTTGGTGAGCTGCTTGAGGCAGCGGGCCAGGCGCGTGGTCGCCTCTGTGTGGGTATAGACCCGCATCCGTATCTGCTGGAAAAGTGGGGACTGGAGCCCACCGCTGATGGTCTTCGGACCTTCAGCATGCGCTGCGTAGAAGCCTTCAGCGATACCGCTGCCTTGGTAAAGCCGCAGGTTGCCTTCTTCGAGCGCTTCGGTTCCCAGGGGTTTGCGGTCCTCGAGGACGTCTTGGCGTCCCTACGCGAGGTGGGATGCCTGACCGTGGCCGATGCCAAGCGTGGCGATATTGGCTCGACCATGGCCGGCTACGCAGATGCTTGGCTAGGTGATAGCTCACCCCTGCGCGCAGATTCGGTGACCGTGTCTCCCTATCTAGGCGTTGGTGCGTTAGGCCCGGTGTTTAGCAAGGCCGAAGAAACCGGACGCGGCGTATTCGTCTTGGCGGCTACCTCCAACCCGGAGGCACGTGCCATCCAAGCCGTCCCAGTAGGCGAGGAGAGCACCATCGCACAAGGAGTGGTCGATGAATGTGCCGCGCTCAATGTAGCTGCGCACAAGGCCGACAAGCCGGGAGACATCGGGGTAGTCGTTGGGGCTACTTTGGACAATCCGCCTCGCCTGGATGCGCTCAATGGCCCGGTTCTTCTGCCAGGCGTTGGCGCCCAAGGTGCTGGCCCAGAGCAGGTGCACAGCATTGTCTCTGCTCGGCCATCGCTGGGATTCGCGAACGTGTCCCGAGCAGTATTGGAACAAGGACCTGCTCTCGCTGACCTGCGCAAAGCGGTGAATCGCGTGGCTCAGGAGTTCCGGGACTAAAAGGGGCGGCGTGGCAGATTACTGGCCGCGCTGCTTACCTGGTACTTTGTTTTAGGTATGTGCGGTGACGTGCTAAAATAGGCGTGCTTTTGGACCCGCTAATCGTCACCGTTCAATGAGCAGTGCTAGGATTACCAGAAGTCGGTTTGCCCGAAAGTTATTGATAACTTTCCGCGGTGTATAAACTGCGTTAGGCAACCGTAATCTGGTACCAAGTACTAGACGTAACAGAATCAATCTAATGAATCGGAGGAAACCCGTGGCCCTTCCAAAGTTGACTGATGAGCAGCGCAAGGAAGCTCTCGCAAAGGCCGCTGAGGCCCGTAAGGCTCGCGCTGAGCTCAAGGCTGCGCTCAAGCGCGGCGAGACCGACCTGAAGGACGTGCTCGAAAAGGCTGAGACCGATGAGATCATCGGCAAGACCAAGGTTTCTGCACTCCTCGAGGCTCTGCCGAAGGTTGGCAAGGTCAAGGCTAAGGAAATCATGGAGGACCTGGAGATCGCTCAGACCCGTCGTCTGCGCGGCTTGGGTGAGCGTCAGCGTCGTGCTCTCCTCGAGCGTTTCGGTTACGGCGAATAGTTACAACCATGGCTGACGCAACTGCACGCGGTCGCCTCGTCGTTCTGGCGGGGCCATCCGCAGTGGGAAAATCCACCGTGGTTTCGCGTCTGCGCAGTGACGTCGAGGGGCTGTACTTTAGCGTGTCGATGACTACGCGCCAGCCCCGTCCCGGGGAGCAGGATGGTGTCGACTACTTCTTCGTCACCCCAGAAGCCTTCCAGCAGCGAATCGACGCCGGGGAAATGCTCGAATGGGCTGATATTCACGGTGGATTGCAGCGCTCTGGAACCCCTGCTCAGCCGGTAGAGGAAGCTTTGGCCGCAGGACGCCCAGTGCTCGTTGAGGTTGATCTTGCGGGCGCTAGGAGTGTTAAGAAAGCACTGCCGGAGGCAGACTTGGTCTTTTTGGCACCCCCATCATGGGACGTGCTTGTGGAGCGGCTCACCGGCCGCGGTACCGAGCCGCAAGACGTCATTGACCGTAGGTTGCAAACTGCGCATGAGGAACTAGCCGCACAGGATGAGTTCGACCACGTCGTTGTTAACGAGGATTTGGACCAGGCAGTGGCTGCCATCAGTGATATCCTGCAGGCATAGACCTCCTTTTTGACCATCTTCAATCAATGTAAAGGTGCATGTGACTAACGTGACCACCCCTTCTAACACTGAAGCCGCAAAGGCGGAGCCAGTATTTGATGATCCGATCGGCATTACTGATCCCCCGATCGATGAGCTTTTGGACAAGGTTTCCTCTAAGTACGCTTTGGTCATCTTCGCTGCTAAGCGCGCCCGCCAGATCAATAGCTACTACCAAGAGCAGGATGAAGGTGTCTTCGAATTCGTAGGCCCACTGGTTACTCCAGAGCCAGGCGAAAAGCCTTTGTCCATCGCATTGCGCGAAATTGACGCTGGCTTGCTGGACCACGAGGAAGGCAAGTAGCTAGCGCACAAGCGTGCAATAGCTTGTAGGCTCCACGCGTCGCCACGGACGTGTATCCCCGGCTAGGGGTGCACCTTCCCGGGGCGGCGAGTGGGGCCTTTCTTTGTGCCGCCAGGTACCATCGTGCGGTGTGATTGAAAAAGATAGCTCTCGCAATATTGTTGTAGGCGTTGCTGGCGGCATCGCCGCCTACAAAGCGTGCCACCTTGTGCGCAATCTCAAGGAGGCGGGCGATGATGTGCGCGTTGTCCCTACGGAAAGCGCACTAAACTTTGTTGGCGCTGCAACGTTTGAAGCCCTGTCCGGCCACCCGGTTTCCACCAGCGTTTTTGAGGCTGTGGATGAGGTGCAGCACGTTAACATCGGGCAGCGGGCGGATGCTGTGGTAATTGCGCCCGCAACTGCGGATCTAATCGCGCGACTGGCCGCCGGTCGGGCTGATGATCTACTTACGGCGACCGTGTTGGTGGCGACGTGCCCGGTCATCATTGCTCCGGCCATGCATACAGAGATGTGGCACAATCCCGCCACGCAAGACAACGTCGCTACTTTGCGGCGGCGCGGTATTACGGTTATTGAGCCCGCCCATGGCCGTTTGACCGGCAAGGACTCAGGTCCTGGTCGCCTTCCGGAGCCGGAGCAGATTGCTGAGGTAGTGCGCACCGAATTGGCTGGTTACCGGGTTGAACATACCTGGCAAGACAAAAGGGTAGTCATATCAGCGGGAGGCACCCAGGAAGAACTGGACCCAGTGCGGTACTTGGGTAATCGATCTTCTGGTAGGCAGGGATTCGCGCTCGCGGAATGGGCCGCCCAGAAGGGGGCTCAGGTCACCCTTGTGGCTGGGAATACTGCGCAGCTGCCTGTCCCCAGCGGTACGAAGGTGCGCCACATTGTTTCCACCCGGGAACTGGAGGAAGCGATGCACGAAGAGGCCCGTGATGCGGACGTGATCATTATGGCTGCCGCAGTTTCTGATTTCCGCCCCGCGGAGGCAGCTGAGTCAAAGATGAAGAAGGGGCAAGCAGACGACGCACTCTCGGCCCTACATTTGGTAGAAAACCCGGATGTCCTCAAAGGGCTTGTGGCCGCACGAGAGCGCTCGGAGATTCCGGCGGAGTGTGTGATTGTGGGGTTTGCCGCCGAAACGGGTGACGCCCACAAGTCTGCCTTGGAATATGCCCAAGAAAAGTTTGTTCGCAAAGGCTGCGATGTGCTTATGGCCAATGAGGTCGGTAGGGCCAAGACCTTTGGCCAAAAGTCGAATGAGGGATGGATTTTGCGGCCAGATTCCGCGCCGCAACGGGTGGAACATGGCTCGAAACAAGTAGTCGCCGCACAGATTTTGGCGGCTGTGAATGAAATGTTTCGGGTGTAGACAGCTAAAATTGCATTTATAGACCGCTTGGTCTAGGATTGCGAGGTATTAGGCTTGGGCGTAGAAAACCCACAGCATCGAATCAACAGTGAGAACGAAGGAAGTTTTTGTGACTGATAACGCTGCAGTGGCAACTCGTCTTTTTACCAGCGAGTCCGTTACGGAAGGCCATCCCGATAAGATTTGTGACGCCATCTCGGACGCCATCCTCGATGCCCTGCTGGAAAAGGATCCCGTATCCCGCGTCGCCGTTGAGACGTTGGTTACCACCGGTCAGGTTCACGTGGTGGGAGAGGTACGCACCGAGGCATATGTAGAAATCCCGGCGCTCGTGCGCGATACCCTAAAGTCCATTGGCTTTACCTCCTCTGAGGTGGGATTTGATGGCAATACCTGCGGTGTCAATATTGCCATCGGTGAGCAGTCCCAGGAGATCGGCGCCGGCGTAGATAACTCCACCGAAGCCCGCGCCCATGACGAGGACTATGACGAGGAAAATGACACCGCTGGTGCAGGTGATCAGGGCTTGATGTTCGGCTATGCCTCCAATGAGACCGCCGAGTATATGCCCCTGCCTATCGCCTTGGCACACCGGCTTTCTCGCCGCCTGACGCAGGTGCGCAAGGAGGGCATCGTGGATCACCTGCGTCCGGATGGCAAGACCCAGGTGACCTTCGCCTATACCGATGACAATGAGCCTTCCCACCTAGATACCGTGGTGATTTCTACTCAGCACGATACTGAGGTTGATAGCGCTTGGCTGGAGGGCCCATTGCGCAGCGAGGTCCTTGAATGGGTCATTAAGGACGCGGGCTTGGAGAAGTACTACACCGAAGACACGACGTTGTTGGTCAACCCTTCAGGGTCTTTCATTCTCGGTGGACCCATGGGTGATGCCGGTCTTACCGGCCGGAAGATCATCGTCGATACCTACGGTGGTATGGCTCGTCACGGCGGTGGCGCCTTCTCCGGTAAGGACCCCAGCAAGGTAGACCGCTCCGCTGCTTATGCAATGCGCTGGGTGGCTAAGAATATCGTCGCCGCTGGTTTGGCGGATCGCGCCGAAGTTCAGGTTGCCTACGCAATTGGTCGTGCTAAGCCGGTGGGCTTGTACGTGGAGACGTTCGGCACTGCTAAGGAAGGCCTGAGCGATGCGAATATTCAGGCTGCGGTAAATCAGGTATTCGACCTGCGTCCAGCCGCGATTATCCGCGAACTCGACCTGCTACGGCCCATTTATGCCCAGACTGCGGCTTATGGTCACTTTGGCCGTACCGATGTTGAGCTGCCATGGGAACAGTTGAACCGAGTAGAAGCACTGCGCGCGGCCGCCGGTCTGTAGAATCGGGGCTTATGCCTAAGAAAACACCCGCCACCCGGAAACCGGTTGTGCGGGTGTTGCCTCTTTTAGGGGTCGCGCACCTTGACCGGGGTTTTGATTACCTTGTAGAAGAGGCAGATTCGGAGGACGTTCAGCCGGGCATTAAGGTCCGCATCCGCTTTAATGGACGCTTGGTTGATGCGATAGTGCTAGAGCGGCTGCATGATTCTGAATTTGGCGGTAACCTGCGCTTTATCGAGCGCATCATCTCACCGTTCCAGGTGTATCCGCCGCAGCTTGCCCGGCTTATCGACGCCCTAGCGGACCGCTATGGCGGAGTGCGCTCAGATATTATCCGCTCTGCTATTCCACCTAGGCACGCCAAGGCGGAGGAATCCGATTTGGAAACCCCGTGGGAGGAGCTCGGTACCACGAGCGAGCCTGACCTTTCGGGGTGGTCTGCTTATGAGCATGGTGAGGCTTTCGTTGATTCAATCCTGTCTGGCAAGCTCGCCCGTGCCGCATGGCAAATCGCCCCGGGCGATGATTGGGCGCATGCCTTAGCTGCGCTCGCGGCCAAGGTGGCGTTAGACGGAGGCGGGGTGCTCTTAGTTGCCCCGGACCAGAAGAGCGTTGATGCGGTAGAAGCCGCCCTTCGCCAGGTATTAGGGGCGAAGCAGATTACAGTGCTGACTAATAGTATGGGCCCGCAGGCCCGCTACCGCCGCTACCTATCAGCCCTGGTAGGCCAGGCGCGCGTCGTAATTGGTACTAGGTCCGCCGCCTTCGCCCCAGTAAAACATCTACAGCTGGCGGTTATCCTCGATGATGGCAACGATAATTTGGTAGATAACCTCAAACCTTATGTCCATGCCAGGGAAGTGCTAACCACCCGTTCTGCTTTTGAAGGTTGCAGCATGGTCTTGGCAAACCATTCGCGGACTGCGGAAACGCAGCTCCTCGTGGAGTCAGGCTGGGCGCACGATGTGGTCGCCAAAGAACAAACGATCGGGGCGCGTTGCCCAGCCATTGAGGCGGTAGGCCCATTCGGTCTATCGATTGCTCGCGATTTAGAAGGCGGCACCACTTCAGTTCAGGCACAGGCCTTCCAAGCCGCCCATCAGGCGCTGGATAGGGGAGAGCCGGTATTGGTGCAAGTACCGCGCAAGGGATACGCACCAATTTTGGCCTGCGGCCGATGCCGCGCGCCGGCGCGCTGCCGGCACTGCAACGGGCCATTGGGGCTGCCGCCGACGGGGGCGTCGCCAAGCAAGGGCGGCGCGGAGGAGACAGGAATGCCCACCTGCCGCTGGTGCGGTCGCATCGAGGCGCGCCATCGCTGCAGTGAATGCGGATCCCCGCGCCTGCGCGCCATCGTTTTAGGCTCAGAGCGCACCGCGGAGGAATTGGGCCGTGCCTTTCCTAATACCCGGGTAGTGGTCTCTGGCGGAAATAAGATCCTCGAGGCAGTGGATAATGCGCCGGCCCTTGTCATCGCCACCCCTGGCGCCGAACCGAATGTACGAGATGGCGCCTACGGTGCGGCGCTGCTCTTGGACGCTGGTGCATTGCTCAACCGCCAAGATCTGCGTGCTACTGAAGACACGTTATCGAAGTGGGCGCAGGCGGCCACGCTAGTGCAGCCGCATTTCAAGGGCGGCCGGGTAATTGTGGCTGCCGATGAGTCTCTTAGCGTGGTTCAGCATTTCTTGCGCTGGGATATGGTTGGCGCGGCCGCAGCCGAGCTTGCTGCCCGACGAGAAGTAAGATTCCCACCTGCGGTGCACTTTGCCGCCATTGATGGTGCGGATGCGTCCCTGGATGGCTTTGCTGAGCTTGTGGATCTTCCTGAGCATGCGGAGGTTTTGGGCCCAGTTCCTCTTCCCCCGGGCCATAGCCTGCCCGGCGACTACGATAGCCAGCGCTTTGGTCCCGCGCAGCGGCTGGTGATCCGCACCCCACTGGGGCCTCGTTCCCAATTAGGGCGCGCCTTGCGCAGTGCAAACGCGGCGCGTAGCGCGCGCAAGGATGACTTGCCACTGCGTATCGTGGTTGATCCTATCCACGTGGGTTAGCCGTATCGGGTGGCTAGGGCTTATGCGCTAGTCTCGACGGGGAAACCCTCCATTGTCAGGCCGGCTTTATTTCGGCGCATCAGAAAGGTGTGATTGCCATGTCTCTTCGCGGAATCCGTATCTACGGCGACCCTGTCCTGGGCAGTCGCGCAGAAGAAGTAAGCACGTTCGATCGCGGACTGCGCATTTTGGCCAACGGTATGCTCGAGACCATGGACGAAGCTGGGGGAGTAGGGCTGGCGGCCAATCAAGTGGGCATACTCAAACGGATTTTTGTCTATGACTGCTCGCATACCCAATCTGGCTTGCGTGGCGCGATTGTTAATCCCGTCTGGACGCCGTTGGGCGCGCAGCAGCAAATAGGCCCGGAAGGATGTCTTTCTATTCCCGGCATTAGCGCGCAAACCACCCGCTTCAACCGCGTCTTTGTCAGCGGTCAGGATATAGAGGGCCGCCCCTTATCCATGGTGGCTGCGGGGCTGATGGCTCGGTGCATCCAGCATGAAACAGACCATCTCGATGGAGTGCTTTTCCTGCAGCGCCTCGATGCCGTGGACCGAAAAGACGTTATGCGCGCCATCCGTGAATCCGAGTGGTTTAACGCCTCATAGCCCGCTTACTGTGGCGGCAGCGCTACGGCGTTGTAGCCTAGTAGTTTGAACGAGATTAATAGGAGAGTTTCCCCGCATGCGGATTATTTTTGCCGGTACCCCTGAGCCCGCTGTTGTGGCCTTGGAAAAGCTAATTGCCTCCTCGCATGAGGTGGTGGCGGTAATTACCCGCCCAGATGCTAGGAAGGGCCGCGGCCGTAGCCTTCACCCCAGCCCGGTGAAAGCAGTAGCCCAAGAACATGGCATCGAAGTGCTAACTCCTAGCAGCTTGCGTCCAGACACGGAGGACGGGCAGGCCCTGCGTGCCCGCCTGCGGGAGCTCGAACCCGAGGCAATTCCGGTGGTGGCTTATGGCAATCTGGTCACCAAGGACCTGCTGGAGCTGCCGCAGCATGGTTGGGTGAACCTGCATTTTTCCCTGCTCCCGGCATGGCGTGGCGCGGCACCGGTACAAGCTGCCATAGCTGCCGGTGATGAGATTACCGGCGCATCTACGTTCCGCATTGAAGAAGGCCTAGATACCGGTCCGGTGCTGGGCACCGTGACGGAGGAAATCCGCACCACCGATACTGCCGATGACCTGCTCACTCGCCTTGCCTATTCCGGCGGCGATCTGCTCGTCGCCACCATGGATGGCCTAGCGGCGGGTCAGTTGGAGGCACAACCGCAGCAGGGCGAGGCCACCTATGCCCCGAAAATCTCTACCGCACAAGCTCGCGTGGAGTGGTCCCAGCCTGCCTTTGCCATCGACCGGCATATTCGTGCGCACACCCCAGGTCCTGGCGCATGGACCATGTGGGACGAGGCCCGGGTAAAAGTGGGACCAGTAAGCCCCGTGGAGGCAGCAGCCGCGGTACCGGAGCACTTAGAGCCTGGGCAGCTCTACATTGCAAAGAACGCCGTTTTTGTTGGTACCGCAACGCAGCCGGTCCAGCTGGGTAAAATCCAGCCACCAGGCAAGAAAATGATGAATGCGGCCGACTGGGCCCGCGGACTAGGCAAGGATGCCGAGGTGAAGTTCCAATGAGTGGTGGTTTCCGTTCCCGTAGTAAATCTGGTGATAAGTCGCCGGAAGGCAAGCCGCAGGACCCCCGGAAATCCGGTGGAGCGAAAGGCCGTGGTGGCCGCCCGCACCAGCAGCAACATGGTGGACGTAACGGCCACCGCAGAGGTCGACAGGCTCATGCTTCTGGTCAGCGTTCCGGCAAGCGCCAGGAAGGCAGTCTGATTCAGGCTGCACTGACCGCTGGTGTGGACGCGCCGCGTGCGGTGGCTTTCGACGTCGTGCGTCGGGTGAGCGATGACGATGCCTTTGCCAACCTCATCTTGCCCACAGCACTGCGTAAGCAAAAGCTCACCGGGCGAGACGCCGCCTTTGCCACCGAGATCACCTACGGCACCCTCCGCACCCTCGGCGTAGTAGATGCCGTCATCGCAGAATGCTCCTCGCGCAGCCTCGAAGCCATTTCTCCAGCTGTGGTTGATGCCTTGCGCTTGGGCGCGTATCAGGTTCTCTATACCCGCGTGGAGGCCCATGCGGCGGTTGATACCACCGTGCGCTTGGTGGAAGCCAGCGGTGAGGTCAAGGCCAAGGGTTTTGCCAATGGCATTATGCGCACCATTACCCGCACGTCGGCCAAGGCGTGGCTGGACAAGCTTGCCCCGGAGGGAGAAATCGCCGGCATTGCCTTCAAACATGCCCATCCCACCTGGATCGCGGAATCGTTTAGTCGTGTGCTGGGGCTGGGCGAGCTAGAGGCCGCCCTGGCTGCGGACTCCGATAGGCCTGCGGTGCATCTGGTGGCCCGTCCCGGGGAAATCTCGGCCGAAGAATTAGCACTTGTGACCGGCAATGAGGAAGGGCGCTTTTCCCCCTACGCCGTGTATATGGAGTCCGGCGATCCCGGCCAATTGGAGCCGGTACGTCAGGGTTTGGCTGCAGTCCAAGATGAAGGCTCGCAGCTTATCGCCCGCGCGGTATGTGAAGCGCCGGTGGAGGGCGAAGACACTGGTCGGTGGCTGGATCTCTGCGCCGGTCCCGGCGGTAAAGCGGCCTTAATGGGTGCGCTTGCCCGCATCGACTCCGCGCACGTGGACGCGGTGGAGGTATCCCCGCACCGTGCGGCTCTGATTGAAAAAACGGTAAGTGATTTACCTGTGGACGTTCATGTGGCAGATGGACGCAATCCGGGCGTGGGTCAGGGGTTTGACCGAGTGCTTGTCGATGCCCCGTGTTCCGGACTCGGCGCACTCCGTCGCCGCCCCGAGGCGCGGTGGCGCAAGTCTGAGTCCGACATTGCCGAGCTTACTCAGCTGCAATTTGAGCTTTTATCCTCGGCCTTAAACCTGGTGCGCCCAGGCGGTGTGGTCATTTATTCCACGTGTTCGCCAGACTTGCGCGAGACTCGTGGCATCGTCGACCGCGCCGTACGCGAGCTCGGTGCCACAGAGCTAGACGCACATGGGCTCATTCCTGATATGGGCGATGTGGGGCACGAAAAATCCGTGCAAATGTGGCCACATCGGCACGGTACCGATGCTATGTTCTTTGCGGCTCTGCGCCGCGCTGCTGACTAATCGCGATAGACTAGTGGGCATGTCCGCACCGATTATTTCCCCTTCCATCTTGGCCGCTGATTTTTCTCGCTTGGGCGAGGAATTAGCGGCGATTGAAACCGCAGACTGGGTCCATGTGGACATTATGGACGGGCACTTCGTGCCCAACCTGTCCTTCGGCCCGGATATCACGGCAACGGTCCATCGGCTTACCAATAAACCATTGGATGTCCACCTCATGATCGAGGAACCCGAGCAATGGGTGGAGACCTATGCCAAGGCGGGTGCGCATACCATTATCTTCCACGTGGAGGCTGTCGCCGATGAGCAGGCGGCGGTGGATGTGGCGCAGAGCATTCGAGAACTAGGGGTGCGTGCTGCCTTTTCCATTAAGCCGGGTACGGCTATCGAACCGTGGCTGGATAAATTGCATCACTTTGATGAGGTGCTCGTGATGTCCGTGGAGCCTGGTTTTGGCGGGCAGAAATTCATGCCAGAGATGCTGGAAAAGGTCCGGGTGCTGCGCCAAAGCATTGATGAGCAGGGGCTCGACACCGTCATCGAGATTGATGGCGGAATTTCGCCAGACACCATCGCCCAAGCCGCCGCGGCTGGGTGCGATGCTTTTGTAGCTGGCTCGGCCGTATTCAAGGCAGAAGATCCCGCCGGGATCGTACATCAGCTGCGTGAATTGGCGGCTGGTGCCTAGTGGGCGCGGAGCTAGAGGAGAGTACCCTTTCCGCAGCGCTGTCTCGGGCAATGGCCGCGGGAGCTGAGGTGCGTGGAACCACGAGCCCCAACCCGCCAGTGGGCGCGGTCATCGTGTCCACTGCCGGTGACATCGTGGGCGTCGGTGCTACGCAGCCCGTGGGAGGCGCGCATGCCGAGGTCATGGCGTTGCGCGAGGCTGGCGATAGGGCGCGAGGAGCCACCGCCGTGGTCACCTTGGAGCCGTGTGCGCATACCGGTCGCACGGGTCCGTGCGCACAGGCGTTTATCGATGCCGGCGTGGCTCGCGTGTACTACCTTCATGCAGACCCCACTCCGCAGGCCGCCGGTGGAGCGCGCGTGTTGGCGGAGGCTGGGGTGGACGTCGCCAAGCTGGAAAAGCCCCCGCACGCCGATGATGCGCTCGTGCCTTGGCTCTTTGCCATGAAAGCACGCAGGCCGCACGTAACCTTAAAGTTCGCCCAGACGCTGGATGGCTTTACTGCCGCAGCGGATGGGTCAAGCCAGTGGATTACGGGCGAAGCGGCGCGCGATTGGGTGCATGCAGATAGGGCTCACCGCGACGCCATCATCGTCGGCACCGGCACTGCGCTTGCTGATAACCCGTCACTTACCGCGCGGTTTAGCGACGGCAGTTTGCGGGAACACCAGCCGCGCCGCGTGATTATTGGCAAGCGAGATTTGGAATCGGCAGGCGATGCGGCAAGCAACCTACGCGAGTTGGGATATGAGCACTACGACAGCATCGAGGAAGCGTTATACGAGCTCTACGCCAGCGGGGCACGCGACGTCCTTGTAGAAGGTGGCGCTGGGCTCGCCAGTAGCTTCCTCAAGGCCGACTTGGTCGATGCCATCTCTGCCTATATTGCTCCGCTGCTGCTGGGGGAAGGCCGTGGTGTGCTCGCCCATCCCGTGACCCAGACTCTGGCAGGGGCCACCCGATTCCAGCGCGTGGGAATGAAGGCGCTGGGTGATGACGTTCTAATTGAATATGTGCGCTAGGCGCTCGGATTAGCAGATAACGAGAAAGGCTGGATGTGTTTACTGGGCTAGTACAAGAGTTGGGCACCGTAGCCGGTATGGAACCGCACGCGGACGCCTTGCGCTTGAGCATTCGCGCCCCGCGCACCGTCGCGGAGGCGGCACTGGGGGATTCCATTGCTATCGATGGCGTATGCCTCACCGTGGCGGATTTATCTGGAGATATATTTTGCGCAGATGTGATGCAGGAGTCCCTTGACCGGACAGCTTTGGGCCGCCTAGCTGAGGGCGATTCGGTCAATGTGGAACCGGCATTGCTGCCTACCACCCGGCTAGGCGGTCACATCATGCAAGGACACGTGGATGGCACCGCGACGCTGCAGAGCCGGACTACCTCCGAGAACTGGGATATCCTCCGGTTTAGC
The DNA here is from genome assembly GCF_046717495.1 of Corynebacterium sp. LaCa54. Lineage (NCBI taxonomy): Bacteria > Bacillati > Actinomycetota > Actinomycetes > Mycobacteriales > Corynebacteriaceae > Corynebacterium > Corynebacterium sp. LaCa54. Next base: position 1,306,400 of record NZ_CP177115.1, on the reverse strand, counting down.
TTGCCCGCCGAGCTTGCCCGGTACGTCGTAGAAAAAGGCTCAATTGCCGTTAGCGGCACCTCGCTGACTGTTAGCGCCGTGGGGCCGGACTGGTTCGAAGTATCCCTTATCCCCACCACTTTGCGGGACACTATTCACGGTGCATTGCCAGTTGGAGGAGAAGTCAACCTCGAGGTGGATGTGCTGGCCAAGTACGTAGAAAAGATGCTTCACCCCGAAGCGCTAACCCCCGAGGGCAAGGACTAGACTGCTACCTTATGAGCGCGAGTGATAATTGTATCCGTCTTGATTCCATTGAGCAGGCCATAGCGGATATCGCCGCTGGTAAGCCGGTAGTTGTTATCGATGACGAGGATCGCGAAAATGAAGGCGACCTGATTTTCGCCGCTGAGCTAGCCACCCCGGAACTGGTGGCCTTTATGGTGCGCTACTCTTCTGGATATATCTGCGCACCATTGTTGCCAGAAGATTGTAACCGCCTGAATCTACCGCCGATGTTGGCGGTCAACGAGGATGTGCGCGGCACCGCTTATACGGTGACGGTGGACGCAGCTACGGGTAGTACCGGTATTTCTGCGACCTCGCGGGCAGCAACTATTCGCCGGCTAGCAAACCCTGATACCACGCCGGGCGAATTCACCCGCCCGGGTCACGTGGTGCCGTTGTGCGCGCGCCCTGGTGGTGTTCTAGAGCGTGATGGCCATACGGAGGCTTCCATTGACCTTGCCCGATTGGCGGGCCTGCGCCCAGCCGGTGTGCTGTGTGAGATCGTTTCTGAGGATGACCCCACGGACATGGCACGGTCGCCAGAGCTGCGCCGCTTCGCAGATAAGCACGGCCTGTCCATGATCTCTATTGCACAGCTCATCGAGTGGCGCCGCCATAATGAGAACCAGGTCATTCGCCAGGTAAGCACCCAGCTTCCCACCGAGTATGGTCATTTCACCGCCATTGGCTATCGCCATGAAATAGATGGACAGGAGCATGTCGCGTTGGTGGCAGGCGATCCCGCCGAACTGCGCGGCGCGCGTGAGGTCATGGTGCGAGTCCATTCGGAATGCCTGACCGGTGATGCCTTCGGCTCGCGGCGCTGCGATTGCGGTCCGCAACTACATGAGTCCATGCGCCGTATCAGTCAGGAAGGCAACGGCGTGGTTATCTACTTGCGCGGTCAGGAAGGCCGTGGCATTGGTCTGTTGCATAAGTTGGAGGCATACCGGCTGCAGGATTCTGGCATGGACACCGTCGATGCCAACCTAGAACAGGGCCTGCCCGAAGACGCACGCGAGTATTCCGTAGCCGGCCAGATCCTGCGTGATCTTGGCATAGAGTCCGCGAACCTGCTGACTAATAACCCACATAAGGGCGAAGGCCTGAGCGGTTTTGGTGTGGATGCAGGTCATCACACCCCGCTAGCAACCCCGGCGCATGCGGATAATATTGAATATCTGCGTACGAAGCGCGACCGCATGGGCCACGATCTTCCGCAGGTTGCCCAGTGGGATGAGGCGCATAAGTAGATCTTTAGTAGCTCTGTGGAGATCACGCGAAAGGAAAGAAATGAGTAAAGAAGGCCTACCCGAAATTGCTCAGGTAGATGGCAGTGGACTGCGCGTTGCCGTGGTGACTGCGACATGGAACGCGGAGATCTGCGATCAGCTCCACGCCCAAGCGGTAGAGACCGCTACGGAAAATGGCGCCGAGGTTGCCGAGTACCGCGTAGTTGGCGCCTTGGAACTTGGCGTTGTTGTCCAGGCGGCCGCCCGCGCATACGATGCGGTGGTGGCATTGGGCTGTGTTATCCGTGGGGGAACACCGCATTTTGACTACGTCTGTGACTCGGTTACCCAGGCGCTTACCCGCATCGCGCTCGATGAATCCACCCCGGTAGCGAACGGCGTCCTTACCGTCAATGATCAGCAACAGGCCATTGATCGCGCCGGCTTTGCAGACTCGGCAGAAAACAAGGGCGCCGAGGCAATGATGGCGGCTTTAGATACCGCCCTGCAGTTGCGTAGACTAAACGCAGCAGAAAAGTAACCTTTAGCAATGCGTCAGCGCCCCACGCTAGACCACCTCGGTGGACTATGGGGCGTTCCAGAGGAGTATGCACATGAACGAGGCGCAGGCCCCAAAGAATCCGCAGCGAAGCCGGCAGCTTAGCGACGCCGAAGTATTGGCCTATACCAGTGCCGATCCCTTTGCCCAAACAACGTCTAAGCCGTGGGAGTTTAAGGCGACCTCGCCCTTTTTGCGTAAGGTGGCAATCGGCTGGGTGATCCTCGTTATGGCTATCCATATCTTCATGGGAATCACCTTGGATGTGTCTTTTACCGGCGCGCATGTCACCACCATTGATAAATTCGCCTTTCCCGGCGTGGGCCTCCTTATTTCCATTTTGTCGTGGGTTGCCCTTAACCGGCCACGGCTGCGCGCCAATGAGGATGGGGTAGAGGTCCGCAATATTGTGGGGACCCGCTTTTATCCCTGGCAGGTAGTCTATGGGCTGTCCTTCCCCGTGGGCCAACGTATGGCGCGCCTTGAGCTGCCCGAGTTCGAGTTCGTTCCCGTCTGGGCTTTGCAGTCTGGTGATAAAGACACCGTCATCGACAACGTCCGCCGCTTCCGCGACGTGGAAGCTAAGTACATGCCACAGGATTAACAATTGGCTGACCCCACTACCTACCGCCCGGCTCCGGGAACCATTCCCACTGACCCGGGCGTCTATAAGTTCCGCGATGAAAACCGCCGCGTAATCTACGTGGGCAAAGCCAAGAATCTGCGCGCGAGACTATCGAACTATTTTCAGGACATTACTCAGCTGCACCCGCGCACACGCCAAATGGTGCTCACGGCCAATTCCGTGGAATGGACGGTAGTGGCCAGCGAGGTAGAAGCCTTGCAGTTGGAGTACACGTGGATCAAGCGCTTTGATCCCCACTTCAACGTCATGTACCGCGACGATAAAACCTATCCTATGCTCGCGGTTTCGGTCGGAGAAACAGTTCCTCGCGCCTTTTTCTACCGCGGCCCTCGCCGCAAGGGCGTGCGCTACTTCGGCCCGTATTCCCATGCTTGGGCCGTGCGCGAAAGCCTAGACCTGCTCACCCGCGTCTTTCCCATGCGCACCTGTTCCAAGGGCGTTTATAACAGGCACGAGCGCCTTGGGCGACCGTGTCTATTGGGCTATATCGGCAAATGCGATGCGCCCTGCATCGGCCGGGTAAGCAAGGAAGAACACCGGGATACCGTCAATGAACTCGTTTCATTCATGAATGGAAACACCGGTGCAGTCCGCCGCAAACTCACCCATGACATGGAGCAGGCCGCCGAGAATCTAGAGTTCGAACGCGCCGCACGCCTGCGCGATGACTTGGGCGCTATTGACAAGATCATGGAGCAACAGGCCGTGGTTTTCACTGACGGTACAGATGCCGATCTCATTGCTTTTAACTCTGATGAACTCGAAGCAGCGGTGCAGATCTTCCATGTGCGTGACGGACGCATTCGCGGGCAGCGCGGGTGGGTAGTAGAACGCGCCGGTGACCAAGCTAGCTCTGAGCCCTTGGAAGAAGGCCAGCCTGATCCCGCGCTGCCGGCATTGGTACAAAATTTCCTCATCCAGTTTTATTCGGATGCAGTGGAGCGCGAGAAGCAGGAGGCGCGCGAGGACGCCGCGCTTGCTGCGGACGTAAAACGGCGCGGGGTGGACCAGGAATCGCACATGAAGTCCCGCCGTGTCCAAGTCATCCCACGCCAAATTTTGGTGCAGGCCCTGCCGGATGAACCTGATCAGGTCGTCGCCCTTTTAGAGGAACTGCGCGGTGCCCAGGTGGACCTGCGCGTTCCCCAGCGCGGCGATAAAAAACAGCTCATGGCCACGGTGGAGAAAAACGCCAAGGAGCAGTTGCGCCAGCACAAGCTCAAGCGGGTGGGAGACCTCACCGCCCGGTCGGCGGCTTTGCAAGATATTCAAGAGGCTTTGGGCATGGAGCAAGCCCCATTGCGCATCGAATGTACCGATATCTCCCATATTCAGGGCACAGATGTGGTTGCTTCTTTGGTGGTTTTTGAAGATGGCTTGCCCAAAAAGTCGGACTATAGGCGCTACCGCATTAAAGAGGCAGCGGGCGATGGCCGCTCTGATGACGTCGGATCTATCGCAGAAGTCACTCGCCGTCGGTTTAAGCGCCACAAACAAGATAAGTTGGCGCATCCGGATGAGGAAGTAGAAGAGTCCTCCTTCGCGGAAGAAAAAGTGGCGGAAGAGTTTGCCGAGGCAGGCCGTCGCTTTGCGTATCCACCGCAGCTTTTCATCGTGGATGGCGGCGCACCCCAGGTTGCCGCAGCTCAAGAGGTATTCGATGAGTTAGGCATTGTGGATGTGACCTTGGTGGGCCTGGCCAAGCGCCTCGAGGAAATTTGGGTTCCCGGCGATGATGAACCGGTCATTTTGCCGCGAAACTCGCAAGCTCTTTTTCTCCTGCAGCAAATTCGCGATGAAGCGCACCGTTTTGCCATCACTTATCACCGGCAACAGCGCTCTAAGCGAATGCGCTCTTCAGTACTCGACTCCGTTCCGGGCTTAGGTCCGCAGCGGCGCACCGACTTGGTGAAACATTTTGGCTCGGTGAAAAAGCTCAAGGCCGCCACGGTGGAAGAGATCTGTGAGGTAGATGGCTTTGGGCCAAAGCTAGCCCAGACCGTGTACGAGAATTTGCACGATTCTACGGGTAAATAAGGGGCATACTCCTAGAGACGGCGAATCTTGAAGCGCTAGACTGAGGGGCATGACGCATTTCGAAACTCCACCCATTTTGATAACCGGCATGTCCGGCGGCGGGTTGAGTTCCGCTGCCAAAGTATTTGAGGATAAGGGCTACTATGTGGCCCATAATATTCCGCCTCGCGCCATTGTGGATCTGCTTAAGCTGTGCAACCAGGAAGAAACTCCGGTGGGTAAGGTTGCTGCCGTAACGGATGTGCGCTCGCGCATGTTTCCAGGGTCTTTGCTAGAGATTATGGAAGAACTCACGGAATTGCATATGAAGCCCACTGTGCTCTTTTTGGATGCGCGTGATGATGTGCTCATTCGTCGTTTTGATTCAGTACGGCGCACCCACCCATTGCAGGAGGGCGACACCCTCAAGGTAGGCATTCAACGCGAGCGTCAAGCAGTAGCAGACGTGCGTGCTCATGCGGACATCATTATTGACACCACCAACCTATCCATTCATGATCTCCGGCGTGCTATTGAGGCGGCGTTTGGTGAGATGCAAAATGAAAAGCAGCATGTGACCGTTGAATCCTTTGGTTTTAAAAATGGTTCACCCCGCGATGCAGACTTGGTGGTTGATGTGCGTTTCCTACCCAATCCCTATTGGGTACCAGAGCTGCGTAGATACCGTGGCACGGATGAGCCGGTTGCTCAGTATGTGCTCTCACAGCCAGCGGCACAGGAATTCGTGGATAATTTCATAAGGATGTTTTCCACCATGCTGGATGGTTACCGGCACGAAGGGAAGAATTTCATAACTTTAGGCGTGGGCTGTACGGGTGGCCATCACCGCTCCGTTGCCGTAGCAGAGGCTATTGCGGCACGGTTGCGGGACAATGACACTTTGGACGTCAGCACCTTGCACAGGGATATTGCTCGAGGCTAGAGCGCAGGAGTTTTAACGCTTTTATGACCAATCCTTCACACATGGTCTGCCTAGGCGGCGGCCATGGACTTTATCAGACTCTTTTGTCCGCCCGATTGAGCGGAGCAGGCGACATTTCCGCCATTGTTACTGTTGCAGATGATGGTGGCTCCTCCGGCCGATTGCGCCGCGAGCTAGAAATAATCCCGCCTGGAGATCTGCGCATGGCGCTAGCTGCGTTGGCTAATAGTGACCCGGTGGGTGACCTCTGGGCGCGTACCTTGCAGCACCGTTTTAGAGGCACCGGTGCAATGGCGGGGCATGCGGTGGGCAATCTAATGATTGCAGGGTTGACCGAGGTGCTCGGTGATTACCAGGCCGCGTTAGATACCATCGCAGAGCTTACTAATTCCCAGGGCCGGGTATTCCCTGTGGTCAACCAAGCCTTAGAGATTGAGGCGGAAGTAGCCGGGCTTGACGACGACCCCCGTGTCATGCGCCAAGTCCGGGGGCAGGTCGCGGTTGCCTCCACACCGGGGCAAGTCCGGCGTGTGCGTATCGTGCCGGAAAACCCCAAAGCAAATCCGGATGTCCTCGATGCCATTGAGCGCGCGGACCTAATTACTATTGGCCCGGGTTCTTGGTTTAGTTCGGTATTGCCACATACTCTCGTGCCTGAGGTCGTGGAAGCCATTTCTGCGTCTGATGCGCTGCGCGTAGTTGTTTTAAACCTTTCCGCCGAGCCGGGCGAAACGCATGGTTTTTCCGCAGAGCGCCATTTGCATGTGCTTTCTCAGCACGCCCCGGATTTGCGCATTGATCGCATTCTGGTGGACGGGGCGGCTTTGCCTACTGATAGTGAGCGCGTGTATATCCAGCGCGCCGCCCAGTCCCTTGGTGCCCGTGCCACGTTCGCGGATGTGAGCGAAGTTGATGACAATGGCCGGAGCATCAATAAACACGATCCGGAGAAGCTGTCTGCGGCACTCCTCGACCTGTATTCGGACTATCGCAACACTGGCGATCCCAACCGGAGCTGATACATCTCGGCAAAGTCCCATCGCTCGCGTCGTTCGGGTTCGGCCGACTGCGCGGTGCCTGAGCGCGCGCGGTATGATGGCAGAAATCCTTTCACCGCACCGGGCCTTGCATAGTGGCCCTGGCCTGTGCGTATATCTTGTGACTGTGAGAAAAGAAATGGGGCGAACTAGGTGACCACACCATTGACCGACCAGGTCAAAGAAGAATTGACGGCTGTCGTTGTGCCACGCCAGTCCGCTCGCGCTGCCGAACTAGCCGCGATGCTGCGATTCGCCGGCGAGCTAGATATTTCCGGCGACAACATGGCCTATGAGTTGGAATTAGAAAGCCACGCTATTGCGCGGCGCGTGATCGCTGCACTCGATGAGCTTTATGGGATTTCCGCTGATAGTCACGTAGCGGGCCCAGCAGGAACCACGAAGAAATCCCGAGTTACGGTGCGCATTTCCACCGGGGCGAAGGAACTTACGCGCCGTCTCGGCCTTATTACCCGCTCCGGCCATGCGGTAGTGGGGCTTCCTCCGCAGGTTATTTCCGGCACCGTCGCTGATAGCGAAGCAGCGTGGCGCGGAGCCTTCCTAGCCCATGGCAGCCTCACGGAGCCGGGTCGTTCTTCTGCGCTTGAAGTTACGTGCCCGTGCCAGGAGGCGGCATTGGCCCTAGTGGGTTGCGCCCGCCGCTTGGGCATTTCTGCCAAAACTAAGGAGACCCGCGGGGAAGACCGCGTCGTTGTCCGCGATGGCGATGCCATTGGGGCACTGTTGACCCGTATGGGCGCGCAAGAAACGCGATTAAGCTGGGAAAAGAAGCGCGTCAAGCGAGAGGCGCACGATACGTCCCGGCGCTTGGACAATTTCGATGATGCAAATCTCCGTCGCTCGGCTCGTGCTGCAGTCACCGCGGCGGCCCGCGTTGACCGAGCGATGGAGATCCTTGGTGATGACGTCCCCGAGCACCTTGCTGATGCAGGACGCCTGCGCGTGCAGCACCGTGAGGCCTCGCTGGAAGAATTGGGCCGCTTGGCTGAGCCTCCCATGACTAAAGATGCGGTAGCCGGGCGTATTCGCCGCTTGCTTTCTATGGCCGATAAGCGAGCGGAAGAGCTTGATATCCCCGATACTAACCAAGCGATCACCGACGACCTCTTCAAAGAGTCCTAAACGCCGCAATCACCGGCACATACACAACTCCCCGCAGCGCGGATACCTGAGCGGTAGCCGTCACTGTGGGGAGTTTTCTCTGTGATAGCTAGCTGGTGGGGAAACCAGCTAGCCAGGGAGAGCTAGATGCCTAGGGAACGAGGAATCCTAGGGCGTTGGTCATCAAGAATACGATGATGCACACAACGGCCAAGAAGACCACGGAGTAGCCCACTACGTTTTTCAGGATGACAGACTCCTTGCCTTCCATCTTTACAGCGGTGGCCGCAATAGCGAGGGACTGCGGGGAGATCATCTTGCCCACAACGCCGCCTGCGGTATTGGCGGCCAGCATGAGGTCCGGGTTCACGCTGATACGCTCGGCCGCTGCTACCTGCAGGTTGGCGAAGAGGGCATTGGCAGAGGTATCGGAGCCGGTGACCGCGGTACCAATCCAGCCCAGTACCGGAGCGAAGAGTGCGAAGATGCCGCCTGCAGAAGAGACGAACTCACCAATAGCAATCGTTTGGCCGGAGTAGTTCATCGTATAAGCCAATGCCAGCACCAGAATGATGGTGAGGGCCGAGAACTTCATGCGGCTGGCGACGTCCCCAAAAGCGCTGACCGGCTGCCCGAAGCTGAGACTGTAGCGGCCATTTTCATTAAAGAAGTGGTAGACAACCGCAACGATAATGCCCGAGAGCAGCAGGAGCGTACCTGGGTTACCAAAGACATTGAAGCTGAAGCTAGTGTCCATAAGGTTGCCGTCGGCGTCGATAATCGCGTCATCCAGCAAAGGCCAAGCAAAGTGGAGCTTGAGGAAACCAAAGATGGCTGGGGCCGCAGTAGCAACAGCAAAAACAATAGTTACTACAGCGTAGGGAAGTAGCGCCATCCAAATGCGGCGACCATTCAGGTCAGTGGTCGACTCAGCGGCGGGCAGCTCGAGGCGCTCGCGCAGCTCCTTAACACCCTTAGGCTTCCACACTCGGAGGAAGGCAAAGGCACAGCCCAGGGAAACGATGCAGGCGATAACATTGGTGAGCTGGTAAGCAAAGAACGTTGCGGCCAGCCACTGTGCCAAGGCAAAGGAAACGCCAATCACTGCGGCTGCCGGCGCAGTTTCCTTGACGCCGCGGACACCGTCCAAAATAAAGGCGATCAAGAAAGGCACGACGGCGGCGATGATGAGCACCTGCAAAGAGATAAGTGCGGCAATATCATGGGTTTGTTCAGCGCTGCGTCCAGCGACCTCGCCAGCGGTGGTCACTGGGATGCCCACCGCGCCGAAAGCAACCGGGGCCGTATTAGCAATGAGCACTACGATTGCTGCGCGTAGGGGCTTTACACCGAGTGCCATAATCATGGTCGCGGTAATGGCTACGGGTGCGCCGAAGCCGGCGAGGGCCTCTAGCAAGCCGCCAAAGCAAAAGGCGATAAGAATTGCTTGGATGCGAATATCGCCATCGCCTAGAAGGTCGAAGGTTTTACGAAGGTCCTCGAAGCGTCCTGAAGCGACGGTGATTTCATAAAACCAGATTGCGGTAATGATTACCCAGACAATGGGAAGTAGTCCGAAAAGGCCGCCGCGCACGGCGGAGGACAAGGCCATATCTACCGGCATAGAAAAGCCGACGATGGCGATAAGAAGGGATACTGCGAGGGCGACGGCGCCAGAAGTGTGTGCGCGCGCTTTGACGCCGAGCAGCATGATAAAGAATGCGATGAGAGGGAGAATCGCCACCAGGGCGGTAAGCCCGAGGCTGTCACCCACAGCAGAGGTATTAATTTCGAACAAGAGACGTCCTTGGGTTCTACGGTGGTCCTGCCCGTTGAAGAATAACGAGCACCTGAAGCATTCTCACGGTGACCAACGATTGCGCTGGAACAGATGTAGTGGACTGAAACGCGAATGTGAGCCAGTGAGTATTGAAAGCATATCGTGTGATGGTCGAGGCGAAAACAATTCGGTCGACTTGATTGCCATCAGGACTGAGGCTCGGAAATGTCCGACCGGACAGAGGCGGGCGTAACCCTGGAAGCTATACAGTGATATATTTCACGTTAACAGCGTCAAGGCCACATAAACCCACGCGTTCGGGCGTATCCAGCGGGTTTATGGCGGAGAAATAAAAAGGATCGGCAAAGTGTACGCTCTTTTGGATAATCTGTCATCCGATAGTTCTCAAGGCTGCTAGGGCACTGCACTGTTAAAAAACGCTCGGTAGTATCGGCACTGTAAGGGAAAACGCTCGGGCGCTTCTCAAGCACCGAATATATCGAAGGGCCCGCGCACATACCCATACGCACATTTACTCGACTCTTTGAGGAGAAATACAGTGACTATCCGCGTAGGTATCAATGGCTTTGGCCGTATCGGCCGCAACTTTTTCCGTGCAGTCGCTCAGGGCGACAACAACCTCGAAGTTGTTGCAGTAAACGACCTGACCGATAACGGTACGTTGGCTAACCTGCTCAAGTACGACTCCGTACTGGGCCGCTTCGATGGCGAGATTACCCATGATGATGAATCCATTACGGTTAATGGTCACCGCATCGTGGTCACCGCGGAGAAGGACCCGAAGCAGCTCAAGTGGGGCGAATACGACGTAGACCTCGTGATCGAGTCCACCGGCCGTTTCACCAATGGCAATGACGCCAAGGCTCACCTCGAGGCTGGCGCCAAGAAGGTCATCATCTCTGCTCCGGGCAAGGAAGTAGACGGAACCTTCGTCTATGGCGTTAACTCTGACACCTACGATCCGGCAAACCACAATGTTATTTCCGCAGCATCCTGCACCACCAACTGCCTGGCGCCGATGGCAAAGGTCCTCAATGACAAGTTCGGCATCGAAAAGGGCTTGATGACCACCGTCCACGCCTACACCGGCGACCAGCGCATCCAAGACGCACCGCACAAGGATCCGCGCCGCGCCCGCGCCGCTGCTGTAAATATGGTGCCTACCTCCACCGGCGCAGCTAAGGCTGTCTCCCTGGTACTGCCTGAGCTGGAAGGCAAGCTGGATGGCTACGCCATGCGTGTTCCAGTTATCACCGGCTCTGCTACCGACCTGACGTTTACCGCTTCCCGCGACGTAACCGTTGAAGAGATTAACGCCGCCCTGAAGGAAGCTGCTGAAGGCGAGCTCAAGGACACCCTCGCTTATACCGAGGACCCGCTGGTTTCCACCGATATCGTAACCTCCCCGCACGGCTGCATTTTTGACTCCGGCATGACCAAGGTCTCCAACGGCAACCTCGTTAAGGTTCTGGGCTGGTACGACAATGAGTGGGGATACACCTCCCAGCTTGTACGTATGACTTGCCTGGTGGCAGACAAGCTCTAAACTTAGAGCTTTAATAGAGCTTTAATAATGAGAGTCCGGCCCCGATGCAAGCCTAAACGGCATTGTGTCGCGGTCGGTATTCTTATATCTACAGCCTTGTGAACAATCCGAATTTAAGAAGGAGAAAATAATGGCTTTCCAGACTCTGGATGATCTTCTCAAGGAAGGCGTCGAATCTCGTCACGTCCTTGTTCGTTCTGATTTCAATGTTCCCCTTGATGAAGAAGGAAACATTACTGACCCGGGTCGCATTAACGCTTCTCTTCCCACCATCAAGGCTTTGGTGGAAGGCGGCGCTAAGGTCATTCTGTCCGCGCACCTTGGCCGCCCCAAGGGAGAGGTAAACGCTAAGTACTCCTTGGCCCCAGTCGCTGAAGCTCTGTCCGAGGCTCTTGGCCAGTACGTTGCCTTGGCCGGCGATGTCACCGGCGAGGACGCTCATGAGCGTGCGAACGGGCTCAACGATGGCGATGTCATGTTGGTGGAAAATGTCCGCTTCGACTCTCGCGAGACCTCCAAGGATGAAGCGGAGCGCGGCGCATTTGCTGATGAGCTCGTTGCTTTGGCAGCCGATAATGGCGCTTTCGTCTCCGATGGCTTTGGCGTTGTCCACCGTGCCCAGGCATCTGTGTATGACGTCGCAAAGCGCCTGCCGGCTTACGCAGGCAAGCTCGTAGAAAAGGAACTCTCCGTCCTTTCCACCGTGGCCCAGAAGCCGGAGCACCCATACGTAGTAGTACTTGGCGGCGCCAAGGTCTCGGATAAGCTCGGCGCAATTGAGGCGTTAGCAGATAAGGCAGACAAGGTCATTATCGGTGGCGGCATGTGCTACACCCTTCTGGCCGCCAAGGGCTACAACGTCCAGGAGTCCCTCCTGCAAGAAGACCAGATTGATAACTGCAAGGAGCTGCTCGAACGCTTCGGTGACAAGCTGGTCCTTCCTGTGGATCTCATTGCCGCAAGCAAGTTCGCAGCGGATGCGGAACACCAGGTTGTCGAGCTCGACGGCATCCCAGAGGGCTGGATGTCCCTAGACATCGGGCCAAAGTCTGTGGAGCACTTCGCAGAGGTGCTTGCTTCTTCCAAGACCGTCTTCTGGAACGGTCCGATGGGTGTCTTCGAAATGGAGGCCTTCTCCAAGGGTACTGCGGGCGTCGCGCAGGCTATTATCGACGCCACCGAAAACAACGGCTCCTTCTCGGTTGTCGGTGGCGGCGATTCCGCGGCCTCCGTGCGCATGCTCGGCCTGGACGAGGATGGCTTTAGCCACATCTCCACCGGTGGCGGCGCCTCCCTTGAGTACCTAGAGGGCAAGGAGCTTCCGGGCGTCTCCGTCCTTGAAGCCTAAAATCTGCTGAGTCACTTGCTAAAAGAGAGGAAAAATCATGGCACGTACGCCACTTATCGCAGGTAACTGGAAGATGAACCTCGACCACGTCGAGGCTATCGGTTCCGTTCAAAAGTTTGCGTTCTCCCTGCCTAAGGACTACTACGAAAAGGTCGAAGTGGCCTATATGGTCCCGTTTACCGATATTCGCACCATCCAGACGCTGGTAGAAGGCGACAAGTTGCAGATCACCTACGGCGCGCAGGACATCTCTAAGCATGAGTCTGGCGCCTTCACCGGCGAGGTATCTGGTCAAATGCTAGCCAAGCTCGGCTGCAGCTGGGTAGTCGTGGGACACTCGGAGCGCCGTCAGTATCATGGCGAGACCGATAAGCTCGTCGCAGAAAAGGCCGCCGCAGCCTTGGATAATGACATTAGCCCCATCGTGTGCGTAGGCGAGCCACTGGCCGTTCGCGAGGCCGGTACTCACGTGGACTACGTGGTTAACCAGACCCGTAATTCTTTGGCTGGCCTTAGCGCTGAGCAGCTTGCCAAGACCGTCATTGCTTATGAGCCGGTCTGGGCCATTGGTACCGGCAAGGTAGCCTCCGCAGACGACGCACAAGAGGTTTGTGCCGCCATCCGCGAGCTCGTGAAAGAGCTCGCCGGTGACGAGGTAGCGGAAGGCATTCGTATTCTCTACGGCGGTTCCGTCAAGGTTGATTCCGTTGCGGAGATCGTCAGCAAGCCAGACGTAGACGGCGGCCTCATCGGTGGCGCCTCCCTGGTGGGCGAAGAGTTTGCCAAGTTGGCTGCCAACGCAGCTAATGCCCTGAACTAACAGGAGATATCACCTGTCACAGGTTCGCGTTCGGCGCGGGTTGGAATGGTTCCGGCCCGCGCCATCGTGTACAGTGGGCCGGTGTGACTGCTTTGCTGGACGCAAAGCCTAAAAGTACGATTCCGCGCTAGTGGGTGGCAAGAGTCAACCACAAGGCGCATGTTAGAAATAAGGATTATCCTCATGGTCTTGGCACTGGAAATCATCTTGGTCATCGCAGCTATTTTGATGTCCATCTTCGTGCTGCTGCACAAAGGTAAAGGCGGCGGCCTGTCCAGCCTCTTCGGCGGTGGCGTGCAGTCGAACCTTTCCGGCTCGACCGTCGTGGAAAAGAACTTGGATCGCTACACCGTGGTGATGGTTATCATCTGGCTGGCCTGCATTGTGGGCCTAAACCTGATCCAAGCCTTCGCTTAAGCGAAAAGCCAGGATAGCGAAAGCGCCGGCACTAGCTTCCTACCACTAATTTTCCTAGGGGATCTGAAAGTGGGGAAGCGGTGCCGGCGCTTTTCGATTGGCGTCAGGCGCTAAAAGCAATGTGCCCGAACGCACACTGCGGATTGCCTGCTTATATCTCGGAAGCAGCGTCATCGGCAAGGAAGAGAACGGTTTCCTTCCTACCGTGTACGCCGGCTGCCGGCCATTCCTCGGCCGCAGCGCCCTCTACCACGTGCTTGGCCGCTTCCGACTTGGCTTCGCCGGCCACAAGGAGCCAAATGCGATCGGATTTATTGACCGCCGGAAGGGTGAGGGTAATGCGCTCGCTGGGCGGCTTTGGGGAATCGTGGACGGGAACAGCTAGTTCTTCTTGCTCCCGAATAGCGGAGGAATGCGGGAACAAGGAATTAATATGGCCCTCCTCACCCATGCCTAGTAGGTGTAGGTCGAAACCATGAGGGGCAAATTCCTTCAACTCTGGTTCGTATGCGCTTGCCGCTGCTTCCATAGACACCGCGCCCAGATCAAAACCGTGAATATTTTGGTTTGGGATATCTACGTGGTTGAGCAACGCATTGCGCGCCTGGCCCTCATTAGAATCTGCGTCGGAAACGGGTACATTGCGTTCGTCGCCGAAGAAAACGTGAACACGCGACCAATCGATGCGCTGAGCAGGAAAATTTTCACCTTGCTGCTGTGCGGCGAAATCCAAACGGGCCAACTCGTGGAGAACGCCAATTCCGGCTCCGCCGCCAGTGAGGACAACACGCGCGACACCATCGTCGTGGAGGCCGCCACCCGATGCTTGGATACGCGCTACGGTATCCACGAATTTCAGTGCGGCCTGGGAGATAAGGTCATCCACATCGCTCACGCGGTGAAGAGTTACCATTACGTATCGCTATCCTTTACAAAGATTCAGATTAAAGCCGTTTACTGATTACTGTAGTCTACCTGGGCTAGTGCACGGAGCGCTTGTGCATAGGTTTTATCGGCATCCAAATGGCGCAGTTCTTCAGAAAGCACCTCAGCTTGTGAGCGCTTATTGAGGCTCACCAAGGATTCCGGCGAACCCGGAACACACACACGCACCGTGCGCTCGTCAATGACATCGACGTCTACGTGGGTTGTCTCCCGATTGAACCGCAAATGAGTCACTGGGAAGTGGTCCTCCTCGGAGTCGGCCACTGTGCGATGTACGGGAACTGCCAGGCGGTCGAGCAACCATCCAGCGGCGAAATCCGGGGCTGGGTGGCCGGCCGGACCTGCTACCTCTACCGACTTCACCGGCTCGTGGGGATGACGGTCCAAGGCGGAGGCAACGACACCGCGCCACAAGGTGATGGCAGCCCAAGACATATCGGAATCACCCGGCGTGTACCCGGCAGATAGGGTGCGAAGATCTTCGCCGGTCACGCGTCCGTCAAAGGCAACGTTAGTTATGCGGCGCTGCGCCAACTTTCCCACCGAGCTGGAGGCAGGGTCCGGTGGGCACAGAGTAGGCCACCAAGCGACCAGCGGGGTATCAGGTAGTAGCAGCGGCGTGACTACTGCTTCGTCTTGGTTTGCCAAAGCACCGTGCAACTTCATGATGACCATCTCGGAGGCACCTGCTTCGCCGCCCACGCGTAGCTGTGCATCAAGGTGGGTTTCGACCTGCGGGTCTCCCGTTACTACGACCAACACACGTGACGGGTGCTCGTGGGAGGCATCGCGCACGGAAGCGAGAATGCTTTCAAGGTCATCATCCTCACGGGCCGCCACGATTAGAGTGAGCACTCGGCCGGTAGTCAGGGTGTAATGTTCTTGCGCCTCTACTAACTTCTTGGAGATTTCACGCGTAGTGGTATTGGGCAATGGAATAATCATTGTCTGCGTCCCTCCTATGGGCGGCGCCAGGAGTGACCCCGGCGACGCAGTATTTTATCGGCGGATTCTGGTCCCCAGGTGCCAGCGCGGTACTCCTCGGGCTGTCCTGCTTCGGCCCAGTAGTCGATGATGGGGTCCAAAATCGACCAGGAAAGTTCTACCTCTTCATTGGTGGGGAATAGCGAAGACTCGTCCAAGAGGGCATCCAAGATCAATCGCTCATAGGCCTCCGGGGATTCCTCGGTAAAGGCCTCAGCGTAGGCAAAGTCCATATTGACGTCGCGCACCTCCATAGTGGAGCCGGGCACCTTGGAACCAAAGCGCATGGTGACACCCTCATCCGGCTGCACGCGGATAACGACCGCGTTTCTGCCCAGCGCATCGGTTTGACCATCCACGAATGGCTGGTTAGGAGCCGCCTTGAAAACTAGCGCAATCTCGGTCACTCTGCGGCCTAAGCGCTTGCCCGTTCGCAGGTAGAAAGGTACTCCTCCCCAGCGGCGGGAGTTGACTTCCAAGGTGCAGGCAGCGTAGGTCTCCGTTGTGGATTCCGGATCGAAGCCTTCTTCCTCGCGCAACCCTTTGACAAACTCGGAGCCTTGCCACCCCGCGGAATATTGGCCGCGAGCAGTGGTCTTATTCAGAGGGTGAACGGCGTGGGTAGCGCGCAAGACCTTTACCTTTTCAGCCCGCAATTCCTCCGGCTCGAAGGACGACGGTTCTTCCATCGCGACGAGGGCCAAGAGCTGCAAAAGATGGTTTTGGATGACGTCTCGAGCCGCGCCGATGCCATCATAGTAGCCAGCGCGACCGCCTAGGCCGATGTCTTCAGCCATGGTGATTTGGACGTGATCGATATAGTGGGCATTCCACATAGGCTCAAAAATCTGATTTGCAAAGCGCAAAGCCAAGATATTTTGTACCGTTTCTTTGCCCAGATAGTGGTCGATGCGGAACACCGCGGACTCAGGAAAGACAGCGTTGACAATCTCATTGAGCTTGCGCGCAGATTCCTGGTCATGGCCGAAAGGCTTTTCAATGATGACGCGGCGCCATGAGTCTGCAACGGAGTTGGCCATGCCCACCCGCTCCAGCTGGTGGCAGATATTGGAGAAAAACTCCGGTGGAACGGAAAGGTAATATGCCCAGTTGCTGCCGGTTCCTCGCTCTCGGTCTAGCTCGCCCAAGCGGGCGGAGAGGCGATCGAAGCCGGCATCATCGAAGGAACCTTGGACAAATTCGATGCCCTGCGACAGGTGCTGCCAGACATCTTCATTAAATTCGGTGCGCGAGCCCGCCACTACAGCTGACCGAACGTAGTCACAAAATGCGACTTTGTCCCAGTCTCGGCGACCATAACCCACCAGGGTAAAACCAGCGGGCAAGAGACCTCGGCTCGCTAGGTCGTAGATTGCGGGCAGAAGCTTTTTATATGCTAGGTCACCGGTAACGCCGAAGATGACCATGCCCGCGGGTCCTGCGATTCGCGGCAATCGCTTGTCGCTGGCATTGCGCAAGGGGTTGACCCAAGCGGCTGAGTCGGTCACGAAGAATCCTTCCTGAGTTTATGGGCTTTTAGCTCGCTAATATTCTAGCGGCAGAATGCCCCGCCGAATTTTCGGCGGGGCACAAGTCACACGGCTAGTTTACGCGAGTCGTTCCTCGATGGAAGCAAGTAGTTCATTCCAAGCGGCAACAAACTTTTCTACTCCCTCGCGCTCTAGCACGGCAAAGACATCGTCGAAATCAATGCCAACCTCGTTTAGCTGGGCAAAGACGCCTTCTGCCGTCTCGCGGCTGTCCGATAGGGCATCTCCGTGAAGATTGCCTTGGTCGAGAACCGCATCGATGGTCTTTTCCGGCATAGTGTTGACCGTATGCGGACCGGCCAGCTCAGATACGTACAAGGTGGCTGGGTAATCGGGATTTTTCACACCGGTCGAAGCCCACAATGGACGCTGAAGGTGGGAGCCTTCTGGCAAGTCGGCGTCGTCAAGCAAAGTGTCCTGGAAGAGGGCATAGGCGCGCCGTGCATTGGCGACGCCCGCCTTGCCCCGCAGCGCTAGGGCTTGCTCGCTGCCAATGGCCTCCAAGCGCTTGTCTACTTCGGTATCCAAACGGGAAACGAAGAAGGACGCTACGGAGTGGATAGTTGCGACGTCCTTTCCGGACTCGGCGGCACGCTTGAGACCGGTACGGAAGGCCTCGATGACAGCGCGGTAGCGTTCCACAGAGAAAATGAGGGTGACATTGACGCTGATACCTTCCGCCAGGGCATCCTCAATTGCTGGGAGGGAGCCGGTGGTGGCTGGAATCTTGATCATGACATTAGGGCGATCTACCTTCGACCACAGCTCACGGGCCTGTTCGAGTGTGGCGGTAGGGTCATCCGAAATTCGCGGATCGACCTCTATGGATACACGGCCATCTGCCCCATCAGTGGAGGAGTAAATATCCGCAAAGAGGTCACACGCATTTTGAACGTCTTCAATGGCAAGGGCGTATACCGCTTCATCGGCGCTGGCCTTTGACTCCTTTAGCGTTGCCAGCTCGGCGTCGTAGGCGGTGCCATTGGTCATCGCCGCAGCGAAAATCGCTGGGTTGGTGGTCACGCCCACAATGGACTTGGTCGAAATGATTTCCTTGAGGTTGCCGGAAACGAGACGCTCGCGAGAAAGATCATCTAGCCAGGTCGAGGTTCCCAGCTGGGCAAGTTCCGAGATGTGGTTCATGCTTTATCCTTATCCAGTCCTGTTAGGGGTTACTTATTCGCGGCGGCTAGGGACTCCTGTGCCGCCTTAACTACCGCTGCAGTGGTGAATCCAAACTTTTCAAAGAGCTCGCCTGCAGGAGCAGATGCGCCGTAGTGCTCAATGGAGATGCTGCGGCCAAAGGAACCGGTGTACTTATGCCATGGCATTGCAATACCGGCCTCAATAGAAACGCGCGCCTGCACCTTGCTGGGGAGCACAGATTCGCGGTAAGCGTCATCCTGCTCATCAAACCACTCGAGGCAGGGTGCGGACACAACGCGGGTCGCCGTTCCAGCTGCCTCTAGCTCCTTCGCGGCAGCGACAGCGAGCTGCACCTCAGAGCCTGTAGCAAGAAGGATGACCTCTGGTGTTTCCTTGGACTCTTCCACCAGAACATAAGCACCGCGGCGGACGCCGTCATGGGCCTTTTCCTTGGTGCCTTCCAGCACTGGTAGGCCTTGGCGGCTCAGCGCCAGGCCCTTAGGGGCGGCCTTGTACTCAAGGGCTGCCGCCCATGCCTGTGCAGTCTCGTTGGCATCCGCAGGGCGGATAACGGAAAGGTTGGGAATGGCACGCAGCGCAGAAAGAGTCTCTACTGGCTGGTGGGTAGGGCCATCTTCGCCCAAACCGATGGAGTCATGGGTCCACACGTAGTAGGTATCGGTCGACATCAATGAACCCAAGCGCACAGCCGGGTACTGGTACTCGGAGAAGATAAGGAAGGTGCCGCCGTAGACACGGGTATTACCGTGCAGAGCAATACCGTTCATAATCGCAGACATTGCGTGCTCGCGAATACCGAAGTGCAGGTTGCGGCCAAAGGGTTGAGCCGACCACATATCGGTAGTAATGGCCGCGGGGCCGAAGGAATCCGCGCCCTTGATCACGGTGTTATTAGAACCAGCAAGGTCGGCAGAACCGCCCCACATCTCCGGCAGAGAAGCAGCCAAGGCCTGGATGGCGGCTTCAGAAGCCTTGCGGGTGGCCAAAGTTTCGCCTGGTTCCCATTCCGGTAGATCAGCACCGAAGTCTTGTGGCAATTCGCGCGCATTCATGCGGTCAAAAAGTGCCTTATTCTCCGGATTAGCTGCAGCCCATGCGTCGAACTTTTCTTGCCACGCAGAGTGTTTTTCTGCGCCGCGCTCGCGCAACAAGCGGGTGTGCGCAATGACCTCATCATCGATGTGGAAGCTGCGCTCCGGATCAAAGCCCAAGACTTCCTTGGTGGCAGCTACCTCGTCATCGCCCAACGCAGCACCGTGGACACCGCCGGTATTCATCTTATTCGGGGCAGGGTAGCCGATAACCGTCTTTACGCGGATGAAGGACGGACGATCGGTTTCTGCTTGAGCAGCCTTGACAGCAGCCTCAATGGCAACGACATCTTCTCCGGATTTCACCGTTTGGACGTGCCAGCCGTAGGCCTCATATCGGGCCACCACATCTTCATTGAAGGCAATATTCGTATCGTCTTCAATAGAGATTCGGTTATCGTCCCAGAAAACGATCAGGTTGCCCAGCTTTTGCGTGCCGGCCAGGGAAGAAGCCTCCGCGGTAACGCCTTCTTGTAGGTCGCCATCGGAGGCGATGGTGTAGATGTAGTGATCGAAGGGGGATTCACCAGCGGGGGCTTCTGGATCGAAAAGGCCGCGCTCCTTACGCGCCGCCATGGCCATGCCAACGGAGGATGCTAGACCTTGGCCGAGGGGGCCAGTGGTGATTTCAACACCGTCGGTGTGGTGGACCTCGGGGTGGCCTGGGGTGCGTGACCCCCACGTGCGCAGCTGCTCGAGGTCTTCCATTTCCAAGCCAAAGCCGCCCAAGTAGAGCTGGATGTACTGGGTAAGGGAAGAGTGGCCGACCGAAAGTACGAAGCGGTCACGGCCGGCCCAGTGCACGTCAGCGGGATCGTGGTTAATGACGCGCTGGTAGAGCGTGTAGGCGAGGGGAGCGAGTGACATTGCCGTGCCGGGGTGACCGGAACCGCACTTTTGTACCGCGTCGGCGGCTAGTACTCGCACGGTGTCGATAGCGCGGGTGTCAAGCTCCGACCAATCCTCCGGGTAACGGCGCTCAACCATAGTTTGGAGCTCTGGGGACAACTTATCTTTCGACACGAAAAGCCTCGCTTACGTCTAGGCAAAAAGTACTTAACTTTATTCAGTCTAGTAACTTTTTAACCGGCGGTGCGCAATTATAGAAAGCCAGGCATAACCGGTATGCTGGCATGGCTAAGCGGTGCACGCGAGCACGCAAGAGCGTGTGCCAAATCTAGCGGACATGGGTCTGTAACCTCTCGCGCCTGCGCCGAAAAATGTGAGTGAGAGAACTGGAACTTTTTCACGGGCATGTGCGACCGCTAGGGGTGACCGCGCGCAGGATACGCGCGAGGCACAGTTCACCAACGTTCAGATAGTGGAGGAATTCCTTGGAGACCATCAAGGCCTATTTTGCGCTAACGAAACCGAGGATCATTGAGCTCCTCCTCGTGGCCGCAATCCCGGCGATGCTCCAAGCGCAGCGCGGCGTGGAGGCTGTGTCAGACAATATTTGGCTCATCGTGTCGACCATTTTCGGCGGCTGGTTGGGCGCTGGCGCCGCCCACACGTTCAATAACGTCGTGGACTACGAGTTGGATCAAAAGATGCAGCGCACCAGGGCCCGTCCGCTCGTAAGAGCGAAGATTTCGAAGCGGAACGCAGCCATCTTTGCCTGGGTAATGCTTATTATTTCCGTGCTGTGGCTGGGCCTCCTTGCCCATTCTTGGCTCGCAGCTTTCTTCGTCGTGTTGACGAACTTGTTCTATGTCTTCGTCTACACCAAGTTTTTGAAGATGCGCAATGCGCAAAACATCGTCTGGGGCGGCCTCGCAGGCTGTATGCCGGCCATGGTTGGCTGGGCCGTAATTCGGGATAATGCCCCAGCCGGAGAGCCTGACCGCTGGTGGCAGGCAGTGGTGCTCTTCCTCATCATCTTCTTCTGGACCCCGCCGCACACGTGGGCGCTGGCCATGAAGTACAAAGAAGACTACCGAAAAGCCGGCGTGCCGATGCTGCCTGTGGTGGCGGGCGAAGCAGAAGTCACTCGCCAGATCGTGTGGTACACCGTTGGAACGGTTATCGTGACCCTACTCATCGTCCCCGCAGCTTCGTGGATCTACTTGGTCGCAGCGGTTGCTTCGGGCGCTGTATTTCTGTGGATGGCTATCCGTTTGCATAAGGGAGTTAAAAATGGTGCCAAGGTCAAGCCGATGCGCTTGTTCATTTACTCCAATAACTACCTTTCGGTGCTCTTTATCGGTTTGTCCATTGACGCAGTCTTAGGCTGGGAGCCCTTAGGCCGGATGCTGGGCTGGTCGGCCACGTTATTCTAACTGTGCCCCATTCCCAGAGCGGGGCAAAAAGAGCGCGGGAGAAGCAATGCTGCTTTTCTCCCGCGCTCTAGGTGTGTAGGTGGGTGGAACCTAGTCCTTGTTCCCGTCTCCGTCGCCGTCTTGGACGCGCAGAACGATGGAGCCGGTAGTCTTGCGCTCCTGCAGGTCGCGGTGAGCCGCAGCGGTTTCTGCCAAAGGATAGGAGGCCGTGACGTTAAAGCGTAGGTCGCCGTCCATGACAGCTTGGACGACTGCCTGGGCGCGCATTTGAAACTCGCCTTCTTGTGCCGTCCATGCGCCGATGGAAGGCCGCGTCAGGAAGATGGACCCATGCTTGTTCAGCAGCTGTGGGTCGATAGGCTCAACCGGACCAGAGGCGGCACCAAAAAGCGCGACGGTGCCGCGTGGACGTACTGCCTCTAGCGATTCCTGGAAGGTAGCTTTGCCGACGCCGTCATAAACCACGTCGACGCCCTTGTCACCGTTGTAGCGGCGAACTTGCTCGGCGAGTCCCTCGCCGTAGCGAAAAACCTTATCCGCCCCGGCCGCGTAGGATAGTTCTTCCTTTTCGTCCGTGGACACGACCGTATAAACGGTAGCGCCTAGCGACGATGCCATCTGGGTGAGGATTTGCCCCACGCCGCCGGCACCGGCGGTAATCAGGCAAGAAGCACCTTCGCCCAATTGATAGACCCCGTGCGCTAGATAGTGCGCGGTAATGCCTTGGAGCAACATGGATGCTGCGACCTCAGGTTGGAAATCGTCTGGGACTGCCACCAGCCCCTCGCGCGGGACGCAGACCTTCTCGGCGTAGGAGCCGAAGGCCTGGTTCCACGCCACCATTGTGCCTTCAGCAATTTCTCCCTTTGGGTCGTGGACGACTCGCCCGGTACCTTCGAATCCGGGAATGAATGGGGTGGCCGCGTTGTAAATGCCCTCACGGTAGTAGGTATCGATGTAGTTGACGCCGGCCATGATGACGTCCACCAATACCTCATCGTCATTCGGGGTGGGGGCGGGAACTTCGGTATAGCGAAGTACTTCTGGTCCGCCGGTTTCTGTGACCTGAATTGCGTGCATATAGCCAGGCTAGCGCAAAAAGCCGGCCGAGTGCAGGACTTCGGCCGGCTGGTTGCGCTGCGCGTTAAGCCGTCGCGCGTGCTGCTTCTAGCGAGGCTTGGCGTGCGGCGTACTTTTCATCGCCGCTAGGGGAGCCGGTGATGAGATCTGCGGTGCCATCGGTACGGCGTACGCCGTGTGCCCACAGTAGTGCGGTATAGGCCGTGACAAAGGAGGATAGCCCAATGTGGAAAGGAACAGTCCAGCGCGGAATGCTCATATAGAACTGGTAGACGCCTACGGCCCACTGGATAAGGATGCAGGCGATGAGGACCCAGCCCGCCTTCTTCGCGTCCTGTGGGGCACGGTTCTTATAGAGCAGGAAGATGGTAATCACGGTAAGCGTCAGGTAGGCGTACATGCACATGGCGTGGGTGACGGCCATGGCTTCGGTATCCACCTGCAAGCGGCCTTCCATTCCGACCCCGGAATCGCCAGAGTGGACGCCCGAACCGGTAACCATAGTGCCGGTGATAAGGACAATGCTGAGGGCAACTGTAGCGACTGCAGCGAGTAAGCGAATCGCCTGGGGGAATCGTGCTCGTGGCGTTCCGTCATCGGGTTCCAAGATGCGGGAATAGAGCATTGCCGCCAGCCATACCAAGAGCATTGATGGCAGGAAGTGCAGTGCTACAGACCACCAGCGCAGGTCGAGATGGACAGAAATCCCGCCAATGACTGCCTGTAGCACAATGCCAGCGACATTGAGCCATGCATACACCTTAAGCTCTGTGCGCCGACGTGCCATGCGCATGGCGATGACGGCGGCTACCGCCGCAGCGGAGACGACGAACGTGAGCAGGCGGTTACCAAACTCGATGGCCTGGTGCAGTGCAGGAGCGGCGCCTTCCATGGGGACAAGGGAGCCAGGCTGGCACTCGGGCCAGGTAGGGCAGCCGAGTCCCGAGCCGGTCACGCGGACAATGGACCCAGACACGGTAATGCCACCCTGGCACAAGAGAAGGATGAGCGCGATGAGGCGCTGTTGCTGCAGCGTAGGGGCGGCCTCTTTAAAGAAGCGCTTGATTTTTGTCCAGTAATTCACGCATAGCATCCTACTAGTCGGGAGATTTTGGGCATAAAAATTCCTCTTGTTTCGGGCGGAACCGGACAAAAGTCACATTTAGCCCTCGAAGCGGAACCAACGGACCGCTGCGAACGACGCCACGGCGAGCCAGGCGGCCAAGGACACGAGTTCCAGACCGGGGAAGGTGGAGTTGGAGGCGTCGGTAAGTGCGCCTGCCAGAGCGACGGTGGGGACCACGTTGAGGATGCCATTATCGCCCAATCCCTGGGAGTACAGGGTCCACCCGACCACGCCGAGGAGCACGAACCAGATGAGGTTGGCCAGCGCGAGCACCATCTCTGAACTAAGCGTGCCGCCAAGCAGTAGCCCCATGGCGGTAAAAGCCGCGACGCCAAAGCAAAGGGAGAGGAGCATGAGCAACACCCCACCCGCGCTGATACGCAGACCCAAAATGAAGGCGGCTATACCCAGGACAATGATTTGGAATACCACCATCGTGAGCACGCCGAGGATTTTGCCGCCGATAATGGCCCACGCCGGCACCCCGGATGCCCCGGTGCGCTTGAGGGCCCCGTACCGTCGGTCAAAGGCAAGTGAAATAGCTTGACCGGTAAAGCCCGCAGAGGTGGCCGCAACTGCAAGCACCATGGGGAAAACCTCGTGCAGGCCGTGCTTGGTAACGGACTCCAAGTGGGCCGCACCAATGAGGATGGCCAGTGGAATGATGACGCTGAGCAGTTGCTGCTCGCCGTGGCGGAGCATGAGCTTAGCTTCCATCGTGCCTTGCGCGAGCAGCATAGCGCCGGCGCTGGTCCGCTTGGGGGCGGGAGTAAAGGTCCCGGGTTTAAAGGTAGTGCTCATAAATGGCTTCTTTCCTCGACGCAATAAATTGAATATTTTCCCAAGACGGGATTGCAGCTAGCTGCGCAAGTGGCGGCCCGTGAGGTCAAGGAATACCTCTTCCAGATTGCGGTGGGCCGCATCTAAGTACCGCAGTAAGACTCCTTGGCGGGCGAGCTCAGCGCTGAGCGTGGCGATGGTCTCGGGAGTGCCGGCTTGGCTCAAGCGGTAATGCAGGGGACGGGATTTGGTGGCATTAATCCCCGCCGCAGCTAGGGCCTCCATATCTACGTCGATGTCGGTGCTGAAATTAAGCCCTGCCGATTCTGTCTGGGCGGTAAGTTCTGCGGGGGTGCCGTGAGCTACCAGCTGACCATGATCCATGATGGCCAAGCGGTCTGCCAGCGACTCCGCCTCATCCATCAGGTGGGTGGTTAGAACGATGGTTACGCCATCACGCTGCAAAGCTCGGACTAGGTCCCAGACCGCCAACCGGGATTGTGCATCCATGCCTGCAGTAGGTTCATCCAGAAAAACCAACTCGGGTCGTCCGATGATAGCCAAGGCGAGGGACAAGCGTTGCTGTTGTCCTCCAGATAGCCTGCGATAAGGGGTGCGGGCCACCCCCTCGAGTCCCAACGTTTCTAGTAACCACTGCGGGGAGAGAGGCTGGGCGCTGTATCGGGCAGAAAGCTCCAGCATTTCTAGCACGCGGATGCCGGAATAGGAACCGCCGCCTTGGAGCATGATGCCGACCTTTTCTCGCACCCTATCTGGTTCGGTACTTGGGTTTAGCCCTAGGACGTCGATGGTGCCGCTGGTGGGATGGAGAAAGCCCTCTGACATTTCAATCGTCGTGGACTTTCCGGCGCCATTGGGGCCAAGGAGACAAAAGACCTCGCCCTGGGCAACGCTGAGGTTAAGGCCATTTACGGCAGTGGTGGAGCCAAACTTCTTCACCACGTTGTCCAAGGTTAGGGCTGGGCGGTCGGCTGAAATGGAATTCACGTGGCATTAGTTTAGGACACGGATTCCGCTGCGCCGCACTGCAACCCACCACAGGGTGGCGATAGCAGTGAAGGCACAGGCGGCTGACACGTAGACCACAATGATGGTGCTGGGGGGAAGGCCGAGACCGCGCGGCAGCACAAAGAAGCTCATCGCTGCGGAATAGGCTACGACGCTGAAGCGGAAAATGAGCCTATTAGCCCACGCGGCCAAAGGTAGTACGGCCCATAGGATGTACCACGGATGGACGACGGGGAAAAAGATAACCAGTACTAAAGAGGCGATGCCGAGTCCTCCCACGGGGTGGATGTGGCCGCGCAAGGTGGCAAAGAGCATGCGGGCCATGAAGGCTACCGCCACGAGAACACCAAAGGTGCGGGTGACTGTGAGAATGGCTTCGGTGTGGTCGCCAAGGCCTAGGAGCATTCCGATAAAACCGGTACCTACGCCTACGGCGGTGGACGTAGAAAGCCACGAGCGAATGGACGCCGCCCCGCCTTGCCCGGTAATCCACCCCAAGCTAATGCCGGTGCAGACGCTAATAAGAGCAACGGTTGCTACTAAAACGATTATTTGCAAAGCGATGGCGTAGGCCAGGGCCTTCCAGCGTGCCGTACCGTGTGCGTTGATGAGGCGGCGAGCGTAGGCCATGCCCACAAAGCCCAGCCCAATAAAGCCAGTAACCTTGACCATTCCGGCACAGGAAAGGCAAAAACCGGAAGCTACCAGGGCTAGGTAGGCACTGCGTCGGGAGGCATCCAGCTTGTCGACGCCGCGGAGACCCAGTTCCATGCCCACCAATAGCAAACCCAACATGATGGACTCATTATGGATTCCGCCCACTAGATGCAAGATGGTCAGCGGGTTGAGGATGCCGAGCCACAGTGCAGATTCTGGAGATACCCGGCAGCGCCGCGCGAGACAGCTTATGGCCCAACCAGCAACAATAATCCCGGCGATGGACAATAGGCGATGGGTGATAACGCCCAAGAGGATGGAGTTAGAAGTAACCGCGCTGACCACAGCTGCTAGGCCGAGTGCTACCGGGCCATAAGGGGAAGGGGAATTAGCCCAGATAAACGGCACGGAGCGGGCGAGCTTATTACCTGCCCCTAGCAATTGAACGGGCCCGGCAGAATATGGATCCATGCCCTGTGCCACGATGGAACCATTAGCCAAGTAGGAGTAGATATCTTGGGTGAATAGCGGGGCGGTAAAAATCAACGGGATGACCCACCCCGCCCAGGTTTGCCACAGTTGATGCGTGGTCACCAGACGGCGAGCACCCGCTGGGGCGGTGGCCTTGTCCTGAGGTTGGCGCAAGGGGGTTCCGACAAAGGGGGCGAGGAACACCCAAGCGGAGACCAATAGGCCTACTCCCACCATTACTATGGCGGAGGAAGTTTGCAGCATGCGGGACATCAAGGAGCCGAAGGGCACGTTGTCGTAGGGATTGCCCACCACGGGGAGTGCGCCGGCGCCTAGGGCGCCGAACGCAATGAGCAGGGAGCCTACCGTGCCTACCCAGCGCAGAATGAAAAATGTCCGCCACTGTGCTGTGGTGGTGCGCTTGAGGCCATCCGCATTGGCGGGGACAAAATCAAACCGAGAATCAGGTTCGGCGGCCCCCGTGTCTTCGGCGTGTAACCGTGCCGACCCGGAACCAGCGGTACCCAGCTGCGGCAGCTCTGCCTTCACGCCAGAAAATAAGCCGCGGATTTTGCCTGTCATGGCATATGACTTTACGCGAATCAATTGCTTAAACCCCAGCGGGCCCGCCCACATCGTGGGCAGCACGGTCGAGTCGGGCCGTTAGGGGAGTGTTGCCACCCCCGTGCCACGCCGAAGTTTAGCCAATGGTGGCATTCCGGAATGAATTAAGGAACACTAGTGTTGTCTAATATTGAAGGCGCTGTTGAACTGCGGCGAGCATCCCGGAGCTACGGGAGGACGTTGCGGGGCGGCAGTAAGTGTCTGAAGCGCGAAGGGAGGTCCCAGCATGAGCAGTCCGCAACGTAGTGTGGCTACGCCGAAGCCGGCGAAGGAATCCCGCACCACGGATGGTGATACCCGCCGTCAAGTCATGCTGTTGCTGTTGAAAGACGGGCCCGTTACCGCTTCCCACTTGGGTGAACGCCTTGGCCTTTCTGCTGCCGGAATTCGCCGGCACTTAGACAACTTGGTGGAAGAGGAACTGACGGAGGTCGTGCGCCGCCGCCCCGCTCCCCGCGGCTCTGCGGTCAGCGGTTCTGGTCGCGGGCGGCCAGCCAAATACTTCCGCCTCACCGATCGTGGCCGCGCACAATTCGGTCACGCTTATGATGATCTGGCCTCAGAGGCCCTGACAGCTTTACGCGCGGTCGGCGGGTCCGAGGCCGTCAAACACTTTGCCAAAGTCCGCTTTGAGCGCCTCGTGGCAGATGTTCGGCCTCTGATAGAAGAGGGCGAGTCTGTTGAAGACGTGGCTCGCAAGCTGGCCGAGGTCTTGGATGAGCACGGGTACGCCGCCACGGTGGACCGCGCCGGCCAAGGAGTGCAGATCTGTCAACACCATTGTCCGGTCTCCCACGTGGCGGCCGAGCATCCAGAGCTGTGTGAGGCGGAACAGGAAGTCTTTTCTGCTTTATTAGGCAAACACGTACAGCCTTTGGCTTCCATTGCTGGAGGTCACGGAATCTGTACCACTAACATCCCCTTGACACCCGTTAATACAAATACTGAAAGGAGCGAGTCATGACCCAGGCACAATCGGCACCCGACAACAAGATGACCGATGATGAAATCATTGATTCCATTGGTGCATATGAGTACGGCTGGCACGACTCGGACGCGGCTGGTGCTTCTGCTCGCCGCGGCTTAAACGAAGATGTAGTACGCGATATTTCCGCCAAGAAGGGCGAGCCAGAATGGATGCTTAACCAGCGCCTAAAGGCTCTCAATATCTTTGATAAAAAGCCCATCCCCACGTGGGGTGCGGACCTATCTGGCATCGACTTTGACCAGATCAAGTACTACGTGAAGTCCACCGAGGAGCAGGCCCAGACGTGGGAAGACCTCCCGGATGACATTAAGGCCACCTACGATAAGTTGGGCATTCCAGAGGCCGAAAAGCAGCGCCTCGTTGCAGGTGTGGCAGCCCAGTACGAGTCTGAGGTTGTCTACCACCAGATTCGTGAGGACCTAGAAAGCCAGGGCGTTATCTTCGTCGATACCGACACCGCGCTGCGTGATTACCCAGAGCTCTTCAAGGAGTATTTCGGTACCGTCATTCCCGCGGGCGATAATAAGTTCTCCGCGCTGAACTCCGCCGTGTGGTCGGGTGGCTCCTTCATTTACGTGCCAAAGGGAGTGCACGTGGATATTCCGCTGCAGGCTTATTTCCGCATCAACACGGAAAACATGGGTCAGTTTGAGCGCACCCTCATCATCGTTGACGAGGACGCCTATGTGCACTACGTCGAGGGCTGTACCGCACCTATCTATAAATCCGACTCTTTGCACTCTGCAGTAGTAGAGATCATCGTGAAGAAGGGCGGCCGTTGCCGCTACACCACCATTCAGAACTGGTCCAGCAACGTCTACAACTTGGTGACCAAGCGCACCAAGGTAGAAGAGGGTGGCACCATGGAATGGGTCGACGGCAATATTGGTTCCAAGGTCACGATGAAGTACCCGGCAGTGTGGATGACCGGACCATATGCAAAGGGCGAGGTCCTCTCCGTTGCCTTTGCTGGTGAGGACCAGTTCCAAGACACCGGTGCCAAGATGACCCACATGGCCCCGCACACCTCTTCCAATATCGTTTCCAAGTCGGTGGCTCGTGCCGGCGGTCGCGCCGCTTACCGCGGCTTGGTGCAGGTCAATCGGAACGCGCACCATTCCACGTCGAATGTCGAATGCGATGCACTGTTGGTCGACAATATCTCGCGTTCGGATACATACCCGTATAACGACATCCGCAATGACCACGTCACGCTGGGCCATGAGGCAACCGTTTCCCAGGTTTCTGAGGAGCAGCTGTTCTACTTGATGTCCCGCGGCATTGCGGAAGAAGAAGCAATGGCGATGATCGTGCGTGGCTTCGTTGAGCCGATTGCTAAGGAGTTGCCGATGGAGTACGCCCTCGAGCTCAACCGCCTCATCGAACTGCAAATGGAAGGATCGGTCGGCTAAAGAAAATGGTCGCTTCGAACGAATTCAATCCGGATAAGATCACCAAGGGTGATGTCTTTACCTCCACCAACGTGGAGGACTTCCCGGTGCCACACGGCCGTGACGAGGTCTGGCGCTTTGTTTCCCTGCGCAAGCTCCGTGGCCTGCATAATGGCGAGTTTGCTGAGGCTGTAGCCCAGGATGTCACCGTGAGCGAGCACCCGGGCGTAAGCTCCGAGACCGTCGCTCGTGATGATGAACGATTGGGCCGTGTAGGTACCCCGTCTGATCGTGTCGCGGCACAGGCATGGACCTCCATGCCAGAAGGCCAGGTTGTCACCATCGATGCAGAGGCTCAGGTCGAAGAACCCGTCGTCATTACCTATACCGGCAAGGGCGAGGGCGTAACGTCCTTTGGCGCCACCTCCATCGAGGTAGGCCACCACGCTGAAGCTACCGTCATTTTGAAGTATGTCGGCTCCGGCACCCACGCGGATAACGTCGAGTTCATCGTGGGCGATGGTGCTCACTTGACCGTTGTCGTTGACGTTGACTGGGAAGACGATGCGGTTCACCTGTCCAACCACGTTGCCCAGCTCGGCCGCGATTCCGTGCTACGCCATAACTCCGCCATCTTTGGCGGCGAAGTAGTACGCATCGTGCCGCGCGTGAACTTCACCGAGCAAGGTGGCGACGCAGAGCTATTGGGCGTGTACTTCGCGGACGAAGGCCAGTACTTTGAGAACCGCATGCTCGTGGATCACTCCGTTCCTAACTGCCGTTCCCATGTTCTTTATAAGGGCGCGCTGCAGGGTACTAAGCAAAATGAGGCCCGCACCTGCTGGGTGGGCGATGTTCTCATTCGCTCCAATGCACAGGGCACTGATACCTACGAGACCAATAACAACCTGATCCTGACCGAGGGCGCTCGCGCGGATGCAATCCCTAACCTGGAGATTGAGACTGGTGAAATTACCGGCGCCGGCCACGCAGCCACCGTTGGTCGCTTCGATGACATTGAGTTGTTCTACCTCATGTCTCGCGGCATTCCAGAGGCTGAAGCCCGCCGCCTCATCATCCGTGGCTTCTTCAATGAGGTCATCCACCGCATCCCGGTGCAGTCCCTGTCTGAGGAATTGGAAGACCGCATTTCCGAAGAACTGGAAAAGATCTCCGCCTAAAGCTTTCATAGAAGGAAACCACACACATTATGTCTACTCTGGAAATTAAGAACCTCCACGCTCAAGTGCTGCCGACGGAAGAAGGCGGCGAGCCGAAGGAAATTCTCAAGGGCGTCAACCTGACGATCAACTCTGGCGAGATCCACGCCATCATGGGCCCGAACGGCTCCGGCAAGTCCACCTTGTCCTACACCATCGCCGGCCACCCAAAGTATGAGGTTACCGAGGGCGAGGTGCTGCTCGACGGCGAAAACCTACTGGACATGCCCGTCGATGAGCGCGCTCGTGCCGGCCTTTTCCTGGCAATGCAGTACCCCACTGAGGTCCCGGGCGTAAAGGTCTCCCAGTTCATGCGTTCCGCCGTCACCTCCATCCGCGGTGAGGCACCGAAGCTGCGTGAATGGAATAAGGAGCTTACCCAGGCCCGCGAGAACCTGAAGATCGATAAGTCCTTCATCTCTCGCTCCGTTAACGAGGGATTTTCCGGTGGCGAGAAGAAGCGCCATGAGGTTATGCAGCTGGATATCCTCAAGCCAAAGTTCGCAGTGATGGATGAGACGGACTCCGGCTTGGACGTTGACGCCTTGCGCATCGTTTCTGAGGGCATCAACAGCTACCAGAAGGAAACCAATGGTGGCATTTTGATGATTACCCACTATAAGCGCATCCTGAACTACGTGAAGCCGGACTTTGTCCACGTCTTCGCTGATGGCCACGTCATCAAGACCGGTGGCGCCGAATTGGCCGATCAGCTCGAGTCTGACGGCTACGACCAGTTCCTCAAGTAAGGACCGGCCACCGGCCGGTCAACCGAGACTATCCTAAGAAGATTCATGTCTGGATTTGATGTAAACGCAATCAGGGAGCAGTTCCCGATTCTCCAGCGCACCGTCCGAGGCGATAAGCCTCTGGTGTATCTGGATTCAGGCGCTACCTCCCAGCGCCCGCTGTCGGTGTGGAAGGCGGAAGAGGAGTTTGTGTTGCATACGAACGCCCCTGTTCACCGCGGTTCCTACCAGTTGGCGGAAGAAGCCGATGATGCCTATGAGTCCGCACGGCAGGCTATCGCCGCGTTCGTAGGCGCGGACCGCGATGAAATCGCCTTTAGCAAAAACGCCACCGAGGCCCTGAACGAGGTTGCTTATGTGCTTAGCGACGAACGCGCGGGGGACCTCTACGTAGGCGAGGGCGATACCGTTGTGATCACCGAACTGGAGCATCACGCTAACTTGGTGCCGTGGCAGGAGCTTTGCGCTCGTACCGGCGCTACGTTGAAGTGGTACTCCACGACCGAAGACGGTCGCATCGATCTCGATTCGCTCGAACTCGATGAATCCGTCAAGGTCGTTGCGTTTACCCATCAGTCCAATGTGACCGGTGCTGTGGCGGATGTCGATGAGCTGGTACGCCGCGCCCGCGCGGTTGACGCCATGGTTGTACTCGACGCCTGCCAGTCGGTGCCGCACATGGCGGTAGATTTCCACGCCTTGGATGTGGACTTCGCGGCGTTTTCCGGTCACAAGATGTGTGGCCCCAGCGGCGTTGGTGTCCTCTACGGCAAGGAGGAGCTGCTCAAAAAGCTGCCGCCTTTCTTGACCGGTGGCTCCATGATTGAGATTGTCAAGATGGAACAGACAACCTTTGCCGAGCCGCCGACACGCTTTGAGGCAGGCACGCAGATGACCAGCCAGGTAGTAGGCCTCGGCGCCGCGGTGAAGTTTTTGGAAGAAGTGGGCATGGATAATATCCACGCGCACGAAAAGAAACTTACGGAGCGCGCACTGCGCCAGCTGAAGGAAATCCCGGGCCTGCGCATCATCGGCCCGGAAACCACTGAAAACCGCGGCGGTGCCATTTCTTTCACCGTGGACGGCGTTCACCCGCATGACTTGGGCCAGGTCCTCGATGACCACGGCGTGTCCATTCGCGTTGGCCACCACTGCGCGTGGCCATTGCACCGCGCCTGCGGGGCACAGTCCACCGCCCGAGCCAGCTTCTACCTCTATAACACCGAGGAAGAAGTAGATAAGCTGGTGGAAGCAATCAAGGCCGCCCGCGAATTCTTTGGAGTTGCCTCATGAACCTAGATTCCATGTACCAGGACGTCATCCTGGACCACTACAAGAACCCGCAGCACGCCGGACTGAGGGAGCCTTATCAGGCTGAGGTTCACCATGTGAACCCGTCCTGCGGAGATGAGCTGACCCTGCGCGTGCGTCTTTCCGATGACGGCAAGACCGTTGAGGACGTCTCCTATGACGCGGAAGGCTGTTCCATCTCGCAAGCTTCTACCTCGGTTATGGCTGAAGAAATCGTTGGGCTACCGCTCGCGCAAGCCAATGAGAAGCTGGCCGAGTTTGAAAAGATGATCACCTCTCGCGGCCAGGACGAGGGCGATGAAGACCTCATCGGTGATGGCGTAGCCTTCGCCGGAGTGTCCCAGTACCCAGCGCGCGTAAAGTGTGCGCTCCTCGGATGGAAGGCCTTCCAGGCTGCTTCCGCCGATGCACTAACAGAAGTGGAGAGCTAGATGACTGATCCCGTAGATCCTTATCAGAACGAGAATTCCTCTTTCTCCGGCAGCGGCGAGCGACCGGAGCAAACCGAAGAGCAGATTTCCAAAGCCTTTGACGTCACCGAATTTATGCGAGACGTCATTGACCCTGAGCTCGGGATCAACGTTGTTGACTTGGGCCTTGTCTATGATCTGTGGTTCGAAGAGGACAATGGCAAGGAGATCGTCATGATTAATATGACGTTGACCTCGCCGGCCTGCCCATTGACCGATGTCATTGCTGAGCAGGTGGAAGACATCGTCAAGGCCAATAAATTGGCCGATGCCGTCCGTATCAACTGGGTATGGATGCCACCATGGGGTCCGCAGATGATTACGGAAGAGGGCCGCGAGCAACTTCAGGCCCTCGGCTTCGCGGTTTAAATCGCGTCCTACGCACACGCCTCCAGCAGCGCATTTCCCGGTCTAGGGAGACAGTTGTTGGGGGCGTTAGCGCGTCTTAGCGTCGGCAGCGTCAATTGCTAGACTGTTTCTTCGTGATTGTAACCAATGATTTCGAAGTCAGGGTAGGAGCGCGCACGCTTCTCGAAGCCCCAGGGCAGCACTTGCGTGTGCAACCCGGTGACCGCATCGGGCTTATCGGCCGCAACGGCGCGGGCAAGACGACGACTATGCGCATTTTGGCAGGGGAGACCGAGCCCTATGGCGGCTCAGTTACTCGTTCGGGCCCCATTGGTTATTTGCCCCAGGATTCCCGCGAAGGAAATATTGAACAGACCGCGCGAGAGCGCGTTCTCTCCGCCCGCGGTTTGGATGATCTCAAGCGCCGCATGGCCAAGCAACAAGAGCTTATGGAATCGGCCACTGACGATAAGTTCCGGGATAAGGCCATCCGGAAATACTCCCGCTTGGAGGAGCAATTCGAGTCGCTTGGCGGCTATGAAGCCGACTCCGAGTGCGCGCAAATATGCGATAATTTGGGTCTGCCGCAGCGCGTCCTAGACCAGCAACTCAAAACTCTCTCGGGTGGTCAGCGCCGCCGCGTGGAGCTAGCGCAAATTCTCTTTGCCGCTACCGAGGGGTCCGGAAAATCCCAGACCACCCTGCTCCTCGATGAGCCGACGAACCACTTGGACGCGGATTCTATTACGTGGCTCCGCCAATTCCTGTCCAAACATGAGGGCGGGCTCATTATGATTTCTCACGACGTCGAGCTGCTTGAGGCCGTGTGTAATAAGGTGTGGTTCCTCGATGCGGTTCGCGGCGAGGCCGATGTATACAACATGGGGTATAAGAAATACCTCGATGCTCGTGCTACCGATGAAGCGCGCCGTCGCCGAGAGCGGGCCAATGCGGAAAAGAAGGCATCCGCCCTGCAAAAGCAGGCTGCTAAGTTGGGTGCTAAGGCAACAAAGGCCGCTGCGGCCAAGCAAATGCTCCACCGCGCTGAGCGCATGATGAGCCAGCTCGATGAGGTGCGGGTGGCCGATAAGGTGGCCAATATTAAGTTCCCCGAGCCGGCACCGTGCGGTAAGACACCCATGAATGCCAAGGGGCTGACCAAGATGTACGGCTCCCTAGAGGTCTTCGCCGGGGTGGATTTGGCCATCGATAAAGGGTCAAGAGTAGTGGTGCTGGGCTATAACGGCGCGGGTAAGACCACGCTGTTGAAATTGCTGGCCGGAGTGGAGCGCACCGACGGTGAAGGTGGCATCGTCAGCGGCCACGGCTTGCGGATCGGCTATTTTGCGCAGGAACACGACACCATCGATCCGGATAAGTCTGTATGGCAAAACACCATTGACGCCTGCCCAGACGCGGATCAGCAGGAACTGCGTAGTCTGCTTGGTGCCTTCATGTTCTCCGGCGAGAAGTTGGAACAACCCGCGGGCACTCTATCCGGCGGTGAGAAGACGCGCCTAGCCTTGGCCGCGCTGGTCTCTAGCCGCGCGAATGTGCTGCTGCTGGATGAGCCGACGAATAACCTGGATCCAATCTCGCGCGAGCAGGTACTCGATGCGCTAAAAACCTATACGGGGGCCGTGGTGCTGGTTACGCACGATCCGGGCGCGGTCAAGGCTTTGGACCCGGAACGCGTAATCATCATGCCCGATGGTGACGAAGATTTGTGGTCCGATGACTACATGGAAATCGTGGAGCTAGCTTAGGAAAACATGAAGACGCTACTGGAGAGGATGCCTGCCTGGCGGGAAAAGTTTTGGCTAATCCCTGCAGTGGCGGTGGCCGTTGCCGCCGTCAGCGCAGAGTTGCTCATCGCGGTCGGTAGCCGTTTTCGCGTGGCAGCCACCCCCTTTTATGATGGCAGCGCCGATAGTGCCCAAGGGATTCTAAGCGCGGTAGCTACCTCGTCGCTGTCCCTTGCTGGCACCCTTTTCTTCATCACGCTGACCGCACTTTCTGGTGTTGTCACAGTAATGGGGCCGCGCCTGCTGCATGAGTTTCTAAAAGATCGCTCTATACAATCGACCCTGGCGATCTATCTTGCAACCTTCATTTTTGCCCTTCTTTCTTTACGTGCGGTGCAAACGGGCGGTAATGGGAAAGAAGAATATGTTCCTTCCTTGAACGTAGCAGTAACGGTGCTGTTGGCCATCGCCTGCGTAATCTTCCTCATTTATTTCATCGTCCATATTGCCCAATCGATCAGTATGTCTCACGTAGTTCACGTGGTGGCCGAAGACGTAGAGGACCACATGCGCCGGCTCATCCGGCGGGGCGAAGAGGAAAAAGCGGCCAAGGCTCCTGGGCCAGAATTTTACGTGGATGCGGAAAAGCGGCGCAGCAGTGGAACTGGCTACCTCAAGTTCGTCGACTATGACGCCATTGCGCAGGCAGCGGCACGGGAGAATTGCGCGGTGCACCTCGGCGTGGCGCCGGGTGACTTGGTACTGGAAGGCGAGGTTATCGCGCACGGTGTGCCGCGCCTGCCGGAAAATGTTGAGCGCCATATCGTGCTCACCCAGTACAGGGAGCATGCCTCAGCTCACGACCCTCGTTTTACCGCCCGGCACCTGGCGGAGATTGCTGCCCGCGCATTGAGTACTGGTGTCAATGATCCGTACACGGTCATCGATATCATTGACCGCTTTACCCAGATCCTCACCGTCATCGGGGATAAGCGGCTTCCGCAGGGCATTGTGCACGTTAACGGCGAGTTTCGCCTCGATTACCAAACGTTCAGCTATGAGGAAATTGTGGAGGCGATGTTCGCGCAGATTCGGCGGGACGCCGCCGATAACGCGGAGATTTACCTCAGTTTGCTGGATAACCTGGCCAAGGTAGTGGCCCTTTTGCGCACTGCTGAGCGCCGGAGCGTGCTTGCCGACGCCGCCCGGGCCATCTACTCTGATGCCCGCCGCCAAGTTGGCGGCGAGGTGGAATTAAAACAGCTGGAATCTTCCTACCAGCATTTCCAGGACAACCTCGCCGAAAGGGCGGAGTCGGAGAAACCCGGCGAAGAGCACGCCGCGGACTAGGCAGCGGCGCAGTTGCCGCTCTCCTTAGTTGCGGAATCCATGCACTGGAGCGGGGATGAAGCCGCCGCGGTTAATGAACTGCGCGTTGCCTACTTCATTGACCGGGATCACCGGTGCGTAGCCCAGCAGGCCGCCGAAGCTCACCTCGTCGCCCACCTGGGCGCCAGGAACCGGGATCACGCGTACCGCCGTGGTCTTATGATTCATCACGCCGATGGCGGCCTCGTCAGCAATCATGCCCGAAATCGTCGCGGCCGAGGTATCGCCCGGCAGCGCAATCATGTCAAAGCCCACCGAGCAAATGGCGGTCATGGCCTCCAGCTTGTCCATGGAGATAGAGCCAGACTTAACCGCATCGATCATCCCCTTATCCTCGGAGACCGGGATGAAGGAGCCAGACAAACCGCCGACGCGGGAGCAGGCCATCATGCCGCCCTTCTTTACGGCGTCGTTAAGCAGAGCCAAAGCAGCAGTTGTGCCGTGCGTGCCTACTTGGTCCAATCCCATATGCTCAAGGATGTGGGCCACCGAATCTCCCAATTCGGCAGTAGGGGCAAGCGAAAGGTCGATGATGCCGAAGGGTACGCCAAGGCGCTCGGAGGCCATGGTGCCCACTAGTTGCCCGGCGCGGGTGATCTTGAAAGCGGCCTTCTTGACTTCTTCCGCTACCTGGTCCAGGCTGGCCCCTTCGAGCGATCCCAAGGCGCGGTCGACAACACCTGGGCCAGAAACGCCGACGGAGACTACGCAATCGGGTTCTTCGATGCCGTGGAACGCGCCGGCCATAAATGGGTTGTCACCCACAGAGTTAGCAAAGACCACCAGCTTGGCGCAGGCAATGGCGGAATTGTCCTTGGTCAGCTCGGCAGCTTCCTTGATAACCTCGCCCATCTTCCTTGCCGCATCCATGTTGATACCGGCGCGGGAACTGGCGATATTGACGGAGGAACACACGACGTCAGTCGTAGCCAGCGCTTCTGGAATGGAACTTATGAGCTTTTGTTCCGCGGTGGTAGCGCCCTTTTCGACCAGAGCGGAATAGCCGCCCACGAAGTTGACTCCTACCTCTTTGGCTGCCTTGTCCAGTGCCTTTGCGGCGTCGACGGGGTTTCCTTCTACACCGGCTACCACCAAGGATATTGGGGTCACGGAGATACGCTTATTTACGATGGGGATACCCAGCTCGCCTTCGATGCCTTCGCATACCTCCACTAGGCGCCCGGCCTGCTGCGTGACGCGGTCATAGATGGCCTGGCAGGTAGCGTCCATGGTGGATCGGGTGCATCCAAGGAGGGAGATGCCCATGGTTACGGTGCGGATATCGAGACGATAGTTCTCAATCATCTCGATGGTGTCCAAGATATTAGTGGTATTAAAACGCGTGCTCATTTAAATCTCATTCATGGCGGTGAAGAGGTCTTCGGACTGAATGCGGATGGACTGGTGCTTTTCTTCCGCCACGGGGCGCATATGCTCCTTGATGGTCTGGATGGAGACCTTATCCGCATCAAATTCGACGCGGAGGATCATGGTGAAGTAACCGCCCATGAGTGTTTGGGACACGTCAATGACGTTGATATCGAGTTGGGCAAGGGTAGTGGTCACCGCGGCGATAATGCCGGTGCTATCGGCTCCGGTGACGGTCATAATGGCATACATGCAAGCAATTCTATCTGCTCGCTGCAGCCACCGCCGCCATTTTGCCACCGGTACTGGCCGGGGTCGCTGCGGGCAAGAGGCGTCGTTGTTACGGTGGGGAGGTATGACTGATAAAAAGAAGATTCTGTACATCGGTGGACATGGCAAGGTCGGCCTGTTGGCCGCCCCAAAGCTGGTGGAGGCCGGACACGAGGTCCACTCCCTTATCCGCAACCCTGAGCAGAAGTCTGAGATTGAAAAGCTCGGCGCGACCCCGGTATTGGCCGATATTACCGAGCAGACCGTTGCGCAGTGGGCGGAGCTTTTCGCCGCTTATGACGCCGTAGTGTGGGGCGCTGGCAACGGCGGCCGCGGTGGGGCAGACCTTACGTGGGCCGTTGACCGCGATGGTGCCCTCGCCACCCTCGACGCTATGGAGACGCTGCAGCAGGAGGGAAAGAACCTGCCTGCCTACCTCATGATTTCCTATGTCGGTTCCCAGGAAGCCACCACGGATCCCGCCGACGAGAAGTGGTATGCCTACGTTGAGTCCAAGAAGGAAGTGGACAATCGCCTTGCTCAGGCAGAGTTTCCGCACCTTATCCTCAAGCCAGCAATGCTGACCGAGGAACCAGCACAGGGGCTGGAGCAGATCGAGGATAAGGCGCTACAGGAGTCCATGACTTCTTCGCGCGAGCTGGTCGCCGATGTCATTGTCGAGGCCCTCGGCCGCGAAACCCTGCCGGAATCCCCGCTCGCCTTTGTAGATGGCGACAATCCGGTGAGCTCCATCAAGTAAGGCGTTAGACTGGCTGGCACTATGATTGCCACGCCTCCAGCTATTTTAATTGATTGTGACCCCGGCATAGATGATTGCCTCGCCCTGATGTATTTGGCGGGCCTTCATCAGGCCGGGGAAATTGAGCTGGTGGGCGTTACCACTACAGCCGGCAACGTCGAGGCCTATCAGACTGCGGCCAATGCCCGCTGGATCCTGGATTTGTGCTCGCTTGCCGATGTCCCCGTAGCCCCCGGTTTGACCCGCCCTTTGAAGGTGGATCTCACCACAACCCCTGAGACCCATGGTTCGACGGGATTGGGCTATGCCACTGCACCTACTACCACGCTGCACCACAGCGATTGGCAGCGTCTATGGAAAGAAGCACTAGCCGCTCATCACGATCTGCAGTTGATTGTTACCGGGCCGGTCACCAATCTTGCAGCATTTGAAAAAGCCCATAGTGAAGCCGTCGCGCAGTTTGGCGCCATTACCATCATGGGCGGCGCGGTTAACTACCGGGGAAATACCACCCCGACCGCGGAATGGAACTTTTGGGTTGATCCGCACGCCGCCGCCCAGCACTTTCATTCATCTGCCCCGCGCGTTCCCACCACACTATGTTCGCTTGAGCTAACAGAGCAGTTTCTCATTACCCCACAGCGCCTAGAAGCGGTCATGGAATTATTGCACGGACACCCTATGGCACAAATCCTGCCGGATGTGTTGCGCTACTATTTTGAATTCCACCAAGCGCAGGGGGAAGGCTATCAGGCCCAAATCCACGACCTTTTGACGTGCATGATCGCCTTAGAGCAGATCGACTTCGAGGTTGTAGAAACTACCGTTGATGTCGAAGCGGAATCGCCGCTACTGCGGGGGACGAGCGTTGCGGACTTGCGAAACCACTGGGGCCGAGCCCACAACGCACGACTGGTTACGAGCGCAGATATGGAAGCCGCGCATCAAGAATGTCTGCGGGGGTTTACACTATTGGCTTCACGCTAGTGGCTTTTAAAGAGCAGAACCTCTACTATTATCCGCGGCGCACGTGCCGTGCGGGATCGCTTTCCGAGGTGACATAGGAAAGCAGCACCATCCGCGGTCGGCGTTTTTCTATGCCCTTTTTCTATTTATGGATTTGGACTTTTATTGTGTCACAGCTTTCTCTCACCCCCGCCCGCAAGGCCATGGTCATCGCGGGTGCATTAATCGTTGCCGCGACTTGGATTTACCTGGTGCTTTTGCGCCCCACGGACTGGCATTCTGTTGCTGGTTCGACTGAAGCGCTCGTTACCCTGAGCGGCTATCTTATCGGCGCCGCGCTCCTGCTTGCTGGCACCGTGCCGGCTTTACCAGCGCGAACCATCGCCATCATCCCGGTGGCGCTGGTCCTTAATATTGTCGTTGGTGAAATCATTGGTTCAATCGGCATACCTCTCTATATCGATTCCGTGGGAACTATCCTGGTAGCCGCGCTTGCCGGTCCCATTGCTGGCTTGGCTACCGGCACGCTGTCTTCTGTCGTCTGGGGCTTGCTCAACCCCGCTGCTTTGCCTTTCGCTGCAGTGTCCGCCGCCACGGGATTCCTATCCGGATTCGTCATCAAGAAGGGCGCATTTACCAAGGTATGGTGGGTCATTCTCAGTGGCGCCGTCATTGGCATTGTCTCCGGCATGCTCGCCGCCCCTGTCGCTGCCTTTGTTTATGGCGGTACTGCGGGTCTTGGTACGGGCGCGGTTGTCTCGCTCTTTCGCGAGCTGGGCAATTCCCTTATCGCCTCGGTTACCCTGCAGTCCTTCATCTCAGATCCCCTGGATAAAACGCTGGTTTTCCTCATCGTCTGGGCAGCGGTAAAAGCTTTGCCGCAACGCACCCGTGAATCGCTGCAACCACGCTGATGAGCCGCCTTCATCCTGCCACCGTAGTCACCATTGCGGCCTGCGGCTGGCTTCTTACCTTGGCGCTAAACACCCCAGTGGCGTCGGCAAGCGTCATGCTCGTTGCCCTTGCCTGCGGTACTGTATCTACCCGCAACGCCTCCGTGATTTTGACTACGATTGCACTGAGCGTGCCAGCGGCCCTTTCCATGCTGGTCATTCATGCTCCCTACGGTCACACCCCAGTTGCGCCTCTGCTTACTGCCGACGGCCTGATGCTCGCCGGTAGCCTCAGCCTCCGCTTCTGTGCGCTCATGGCCTGCTTCATCGCAGCAATGGCGGCGCTGCGCATCGCGGATATCGCCAAATGGCTGCAAGTCTCCCGCGCCGGACACAAGGTGGCGTATGTGGTTGGTTCCTCCCTACAGACCTTGCCCCAAGGTGCGCATGCCTGGCGATGCGTCCGTGAAGCCAACCAATTAG
This sequence comes from Corynebacterium sp. LaCa54, assembly GCF_046717495.1. NCBI lineage: Bacteria > Bacillati > Actinomycetota > Actinomycetes > Mycobacteriales > Corynebacteriaceae > Corynebacterium > Corynebacterium sp. LaCa54. The sequence continues at coordinate 1,264,512 of NZ_CP177115.1, read as the reverse complement.
CCGGAATCACCATAACCTGGCGCAATACCATCTCTCGCGTCATTATTCCTGTCATCGCTCGCCTCCTCATCCAAGGAACTCAACGCGGCCAAGCCCTGGCCGCTATCGGGTTCGACCAGGAAGGGCAACGCAGCTTATTGCGGCCCGTTGCCGATTCCAGGTTGTCCCGAGTCTTACGCTTCCTCATCCCGCTAGTGTGCCTTGCGGTGGTGATTGCTAGATGGATCTAGCCCACCTTCGCCCCACCCCTGGGGCCATCATCCAGGTACTCGTCGATCCTGATAAAGCAGTAGAAGATGTTGCGGCGCAGCTAGCGGAATCTTTATCCACCGCAGCAATCGTCGGCACGGATGCTTCCGCACAAATTAGTTTCCTGCGCGAGACCTGTATTGAAGAAGTAGTACTTGGCCTGGAAAACGCGGGTGTGCCTGCGGAGGAGATGCAAGTCCGCGGGGAGCATATGCTTAGCGCAGTGGGCCTTTCTGCCTACTGTGAACATGACCCCGCGCAGCTGTCTGGCGGCCAAACTCGCAGATTAGCCGCAGCCTGTGTGGCCATCCGCGAGCCCGTGATCATGATCATTTGTGAACCCGCAGCTGGCCTCGATTCAGAGTCGCGCGCACAAGTGATTAACCTTCTGCAGGCAATGCCGCATACCTGCGTTATTGCCGTATCGAGTACTACCTGGCCAGAGCTAGGCGGAGAAATCATAGGAACAGAACCACTCGTAGCACCCCTCAACCTGCCGCGGGTATATGCGCGCGGGAGGCAGGGGAGCATAGGCCCGCTAATTGCCCAGCGAGGACCAAAGAAGAAAAGGTGGTGGCAATTTTCCCAGCCCACCGGAACAACCTTTAGCGTCGGACCCGTAGAAATCCCCACCGTGGAAGCCGGGGTGACGTGGTTGCGCGGTGATAATGGTAGCGGTAAAACGTCGCTCTTGCGCGCCGCCGCCGGGCTTGATGGCGGGGGAGTTGTACGAAATCTTCCCGCCCTTGCTATGCAGTCGCCGTTTGACCAGGCGGCATTTTCCACAGTGGAGGAATTTGTACCCAATGAAGCTTTGCGCAACCTGTTGGGATTAAATCCTGCTGATCATCCCTTAGATTTGTCATCATCACGCCTGCGGCTTGCGCAAGTGGCCCACGTTATTGGGCAGCACCGCCAGAAGGTGCTGCTCGACGAGCCAGATACCTTGCTTTCCGCCGCGGACCGATGGCTCATGCACCAACTAATCCACTACGGCCTACAGTCCGGCAGTGCCTTAGTGGTTACCTGCCATGATCCGCAGTTTGTGGCGGAAATATCGACCTACGCCCAAGTCACGGAAAAGAAATTACCGTCACCGCGCCGCTGAGCCCATGCTAAAAGCTCCCGGCTATTGCGTGTTTCAAGTAACAAGCAGCCGGGAGCAGGACTGTTCAGACGGGATTAAGACAGATCCGCCTGACCGCCACGGATAGATTGCTCTACTAAGTCAAGGACTTTTTCCAGCTCTGCGGTTTCGCCCAAGGCGAGCCGGTTGATGAACCCATCCATAAACACCTCTAGATAGATAGCCAAGGTGTCGATTTCAACATCATCGCGCAGGCGGCCCTTGTCCGCATTGGACGCCAAGCGTGCGCGCACGGCCTCGCCACGAACCGACTGGTTTTCCTTCCACCTAGCGGCGAAGGAAGGATCAGTGCGGAGGAGGGATGTGATTTCCAAGCGAGTGGCTAGCCAATCGTGACGCTCAGGATGTTGGAGCATCTCACGCATTACTTCAACCAAGCCATTGTGGGCAACGACCTCGGCCTGACGAGCGGCATCTTCTTGCGCCAAGGCAAGAAAGAGAGACTCTTTGTCACCGAAGTGGTGAAAGATTGCGCCGCGGGACTTGCCCGTTGCCTGTTCTAGTAGACGAACTGTAGCTCCCTCGTACCCGTGCTCTGCAAAACACCGGCGAGCGCCTACGAGAATGTCGTGCCGACGGCGGCTGAGTTCAGATTCGCTGACGATTGGCATAGTAGGCAACTCTCCTTCATGGGGAACGTCTAAAGAATAATAAATCAGTAATTTTGAATAAGAATAAAATCTATGCGACGAAACGCGGGGCCGCAGCGCCCTCTACGGGGGAGGGCGGTGCAACCCCGCGTTATCGACCGAACCTAAGCCCTTAGCCCCTTCAGGGGCCTAAGGAGTGTGCGGAAAGCGCCTAGCTCTTGACCATCTGACGTAGGACGTACTGCAGGATGCCGCCGTGGCGGAAGTAGTCAGCCTCACCCGGGGTGTCAATGCGGACGTCAGCGTCAAACTCGACGGTTTCGCCGGACTCCTTGGTGGCGGTGACGTGGACGGTCTTCGGGATGGAGCCTTCATTGAAGGCGGTGATGCCCTCAATATCGAAGGTTTCAGTGCCATCCAGTCCCAAGGACTCGTGGGACTCGCCCTGTGGGAACTGCAGTGGGATAACGCCCATGCCGATCAGGTTGGAACGGTGGATGCGCTCGAAGGACTCAGTGATTACAGCCTTTACGCCAAGCAGGTTGGTGCCCTTTGCAGCCCAGTCACGGGAGGAACCAGTGCCGTACTCCTTACCAGCGATGACTACCAGCGGAATGCCGGCTTCCTTATAGTTCTGGCAAGCATCGAAGATGAAGGCCTGTGGGCCGCCTTCCTGGGTAAAGTCACGGGTGTAGCCACCAGTGACATCGACCAGCTGGTTAGCCAGGCGAATATTCGCAAAGGTACCGCGCATCATGACCTCGTGGTTACCACGGCGAGAGCCCAGGGAGTTGTAGTCCTTGCGTGCAACGCCGTTTTCATCAAGGTACTGCGCAGCCGGGGTACCCGGCTTAATAGCGGAAGCGGGGGAGATGTGGTCGGTAGTGACGGAATCGCCGAGCTTCGCCAGAACGCGCGCCCCCTTGATGTCTTCAAGCGGGTTTGGCTCGGTAGGCATGCCATCGAAGTAAGGAGCCTTGCGGATGTAGGTGGAATCCTCATCCCACTTGAAGGTCTCGCCTTCCGGCACATCCAAGTTGCGCCAGGCATCGTCGCCCTTGAAGACGTCGGCGTAGTCAGCCTCGTACATCTCACGAGAGATGGCAGACTGAATGGTGTCCTCGATCTCCTGCGGGGATGGCCAGATGTCCTTCAGGTAGACATCGTTGCCTTCCTTATCCTGACCCAGGGGCTGTGCATCAAAGTCAAAGTCCATGGTGCCGGCAATGGCGTAGGCAATGACCATGATTGGGGATGCCAAGTAGTTCATCTTGACGTCCGGAGAGATGCGGCCCTCGAAGTTGCGGTTACCGGAAAGTACCGCGGTGGCGGCAAGGTCATTTTCGTTGATGGCTGCGGATACCTCATCCGGCAATGGGCCGGAGTTACCGATACAGGTGGTGCAACCGAAACCGGAGAGGTAGAAGCCCATTGCCTCGAGGTCCTTCCAGAGATCTGCACGCTGGAAGTAACCATCAACAACCTGGGAACCAGGGGCACAGATGGTCTTAACCCACGGCTTGGACTGGAGGCCCTTTTCTGCTGCCTTGCGAGCAATAAGACCTGCGCCCACCATCACGGATGGGTTAGAGGTGTTGGTACAGGAAGTGATGGAGGCGATAGCGACCATGCCGTGGTCCAAGGTGAACTCGCCACCATTCTGGGACTCAACGGTAATCGGGTTGGAGTGACGGCCCTTTGCACCAAGAGCGGAGGACTCGCCGTGGCCTTCGCGGGCCTTGTTCAAACCGCCGGTGACGTCTTCCATGGCCGGAGCGCCGCCTTCTGCGGACATGCGCTTTGCCTCAACAGAGGTTTCGTCGACGCAAACCTCGTCGGTGGTGTAGTTAGCCAAATCCTTGCGGAACTGCTCCTTGGCCTCGGTCAGCAGGATACGGTCCTGCGGGCGCTTTGGACCAGCAATGGAAGGAACGACGGTGGACAGGTCCAGCTCGAGGTACTCGGAGTACTTTGCCTCCGGGGCATCCTCTTCCAGCCACATTCCCTGCGCCTTGGCGTATGCTTCAACGCGGTCAATCTGCTCCTGTGGGCGTCCGGTGAGCTCGAGGTACTTGGTGGTCTCCTCATCAATTGGGAAGATTGCCGCGGTGGAACCGAACTCAGGGGACATGTTGCCGATGGTGGCGCGGTTAGCCAGCGGAACGGACTTGACGCCGTTGCCGTAGAATTCTACGAACTTCTGGACAACGCCGTGCTCGCGCAGCATCTCAGTGATGGTAAGTACGACGTCGGTTGCGGTAACGCCGGTGGGAATCTCACCGGTCAGCTTGAAGCCGACGACCTTCGGGATGAGCATGGATACCGGCTGTCCAAGCATCGCAGCCTCTGCCTCGATGCCGCCAACGCCCCAGCCAAGAATGCCCAGGCCGTTTTCCATGGTGGTGTGGGAGTCGGTACCGATACAGGTATCAGGGTAAGCAAGGCCCTCGTTGTCGAATACAACGCGGGACAGGTACTCGATATTTACCTGGTGGACGATGCCGGTTCCTGGAGGTACAACGCGGAAGTTGGAGAAGTTCTCAGCACCCCAGCGAAGGAACTGGTAGCGCTCTTCGTTGCGCTGGTACTCAATTTCAACGTTCTTTTCCAGTGCATCGGTGGAGCCGAAGGCCTCAACGATGACGGAGTGGTCAATAACCATCTCAGCTGGGTTGAGCGGGTTGACCTGATCCGGAGTACCACCCAAGGCAGAGACAGCCTCACGCATGGTAGCAAGGTCAACAACGCAAGGAACGCCGGTGAAGTCCTGCATGAGGACGCGTGCTGGGGTGAACTGGATTTCGGTGTCTGGCTCTGCTTCCGGGTCCCAGTTTGCCAGGGCGTTGATGTGGTCCTTGGTTACGTTCTTGCCGTCCTCATGGCGCAGCAGATTCTCTGCTAACACCTTGAGGGAGTAAGGCAACTTCTCCAAGCCGGAGACGGAGTTGATGTCAAAGTAGTCATAAGACTTGCCGTTGACGTCAAGGGTCTTCTTGGCCTCGAAGGAGTTCAAGCTTTCAGTCACAGGGAGCTCCATTCCTTGTTGATAAACAGTGTGTTCTGTTTGGTACTCGTCGTCTGTCGTTACCGCGGGGCGGTGCTCTGCGTCTTCGGTCACTAATGTGACAGGACGCGACCATGGGGCCCGCAGTGCTGAAGGCGACAAAGAACGCGATGGTTCACCTAGATATTGTAGAGGCTAAAACCTTCGGTCGCTGCCATTGTAACAGTACAAGCGTTCTGTTTCACCTTTTTGGGAAAACAGGCGAGTTGAGGAGTTGGGTCGCTTCTAGCTGCCCGTATCTTGGGGGAGAAGTAGTTTAGGGGCCCTATATATAAGGAAGGGATTCGCATGGTTCCCGCAGGGGTAGATATATCTGACTTGGCGAATCAGCTCAAAGACGATGGCGTGGCCTATACGGCCACGGCGCTTAGCCACAATGCCACACTCAATGCGGATGTGAGCAAGGGGTTGCGGGACGGTGACGGTGTTGCCGTAGTTGATGTGATCGATGTTCGGGCCCCCGACGTCCGCGACATCGCCCAAGAGCTTCAAGATGCGACGGGATTGAACACAGTCATTGTTCAGACCCCACAGCATGTCTCTTCGGTCAGTGATACTTATAGTCGAGCCGATATTGAGTCAGTACAGGCGCAACTGGCGCCCGGGCTTGACCAGGTGGACCTACTGGCTAAGTACTACGGGGGACTAGACCAAATCAGCTTCCCGGTGGCAACAATTGTGGGTGCGGTTGCTGTGATTGCTGTGTTTGTCTTGGTTAGCTCTTTCATGGTGGCAAACCGACGCAAGTCTGAAGGGCTGTAAGCGGACCCCAGGGGCATGAAAGGCAGGGCGCCTCGACATTGAGCGCTGGATCCGAGATTCCAAGTAACGCCTCTTGAACAAGGTGGAGACTGTAGGAAAATAGGTTTGTTCGAAAAAGTTTCAGATAAGTAGCTGAAACTTTTGCGAACCGTTTTAGGAGGAAAGTAATTTACGTAAAGACCGCCAGGGGATGGGGTAGAGGTGCCGGGCGGCGATGAACAAGTTGCTGTCTCGTTTATCCGTAGGGGTGATGAAGGTGTCTAAAAGTTGGGCGCCGAAGCAGGGGCCCGTATCCGATGACAAAACGATTAGGGGTGTCGGTGAAAGGTGCGGGAAGGGCAGGGGAGGGGACAAAGTCAACTCTTAGGGGTTGACTCGGGGTGGGGGAGTGGTCGATTTGCTTCCATACTGTCCACAGGGGGGCGGTTTGACGCGCGTGTCCATCCAGTTCGTGCGTGATTAAAATCACAATAACGGGGTGGTAACAAAATCATTGCAGGTTAGGTGCTCATGTTGAGTCATGTGAATTAACTTGACTCACGTGAATTGCGGGAAAGTTGTGCGAAGCGGGCGTGTCGTGACGTAAGGTTCGGATGTCGACTCAGGGGACATTTCTTGCTTCCTGGGTTCATGGGCTTAGCCTTGACTGTCACGAGAGAACTCGCACGGGTATGTGGGGAAGCACGCCTCGAGCGAATGATGGAACATCGAGTGGCCGTTCTTGGAAGTCAATGAACCGGGCTCCATCGAAAGAGATTGGGGATGCAAGTTAAAAACTTGAGCGATTGCAATGTTCGAAAAAATTAAACATCAACCCACCTTCCGTTTATGAGGTGAGACGGGTTCATTAGAACTCCACCGTGTGGAACTTTTGGTGCGAATCTTTCGATAGAGCAGAGCGCGAAGCTCAGAGCCACGAAAGGGGTGCACGGATAGGTCCATAGGGTTTGGGTCTAGGAATTCCTGTTCACTCCGCCAGGACCAGCTTCGTGTGGCCTGTTCATGGTTTGTGGCTGCTTGCCCTCGACGGCTCAGGATTGTTAAAGGGCTAGACCTTTTAGCAAAGCCAGCCGGCGCCGCGGCGAGTTATGCCAGAACCCGTAGAGCAGTTCTCACGGCGCTCAGTGCAATAGAACGTGATCGGGGCATGCGGAATCTTGGGTTGTAAAACGCATCCTGGAACGTATGTCGCAAATACCGCGAACGAGTAAGTGGACTTCGCAGTCATGGAAACTTCTGCTGTGAACAAAGGATATGTGTAGACCTTTTGCGCCAGCCTGTTGATTTTGGGCGAGTAGGCTTTTAACAAATTCAGCCGGATCCAAAGGTGTCTGATTTTCGCTGTTGTGGGGAAACAGTAGCGATTTAAGGCAGTCGGCTGGAATGCGATAAAGGTCAGGTTTTCCAGTTACAGCACGAAAAGTCCCTGGACTGTTGGGTGGTCCATAGAAACAACACGCCCGGAGTGAAGTCTCAGCCAATTGAGGCAGTCCATAACCATTTACCCCTCTAGTGTCTACGGGCGCTTGAGAATAGCTTCGCGTACCTATCTTTATCATCTCGAGGCGATTTTCTAGTTACCCCGGTTAGACATGCGATAACGCCTGCGTTTGTGCGAAATAGGCAGGCGGGGAGCCCGGGCATTCCTATGCCCGGAAGCGGTGATGGGCACTTCTTAAAGGAACTGTGTGGGTCCAATCTAGGAGTATTTCAGTGGCCACCATTCGCCTTCCGCGCATTCGACATGTTCGCGCTTTCCTTGCTGCAGTAGTAGGTACCGCAGCCGTATCAACTCTTTCTACCGTAGCGCCAGCAGGCGCCGATGATTCACCGGCGGACAATGCTGGTGTAATCCAAGCACACGACTCAGAGCGTGCGGCAATCGACCGCGCGGTTAACAACGCAGACTCTTTGCAGGGGGCTGTTGAGGCTTCGCGTGCAGAGCTAAGTCGAGCGGAAGCTGATGTCGCTGAAGCCGAGGATCGTATCGCTCGGATCCAGAGCCAAATGGAACAAGTTAGCGACGATCCAGGGGCGAATGAAGAGTACCTTGCTAGCCTGCAGGGCGAGTTGGATCAGGCAGACAAAGACAAGCGAGACACCGAGAATCGTGTGGTGCAAGAGCGTCGAGAGTTAGCACAAAATGAGGCTCGACTGAACGCTACCCAACGGTTTGCGGAGGCAACTTCTGCTCGCCAGCAGGGAGCGCAATCCCAGGCGGCGAACGAAAGTGGTCTTCAGCTCTCTCAGCAGGACACGCTTGATACCGGCCTAAATCCAGTTAATGAGCTTGACAATCAAAAGACTTCCGACGCAGTGACGGTCAGCCCTGAAAACTTGACCGAAGAAATCAAGTCAGAAAACTTTACCGATGAGGTTGTTGGAGAGGGTGCCCCGCAGGTTTCTGCTGACCCGAACGTGTCCAATAATTCGGCAGAGCTAGGTGCTATCAACCAGGGCGGTACCGCTCCGGAAGCTGAATTTGGAAACGCCCTCAATCAGGCTGCTACACCAACGTTCCAGAACGTTGACTTCGCAACTGGGTCCTCTGCAAATGATGCGCTCGGACTTGCGAATGATATCGCTGCTGCAGTTGATGAGGACGATGTGCGCACCCTCATGCAAGGCTCATCTGACTTGCTTGGATTGGGAAGCCCGAACACTGCACCCGCTGCTAGCGCTGATGCGCCTGAGGTGGATGAGGTGACGGAGTCTGACGATGCTATTGCGGGCGCAGATGCTGGGCGTGATGCTCAGATTGAGGCCGTCATTTCCCGTGCTGAATCTCAGGTTGGTGTGCCTTATGTTTGGGGCGGCGGCGATAACAATGGTCCTACCGGTGGGCTCCGAGATGGCGGAGTGGCTGACTCTTTCGGTGATTTCAACCAGTCGGGCTTCGATTGCTCTGGCCTCGTAAAGTACGCCTACGCGGCAGCTGGCCTGGACCTGCCTCACTACACTGGCGCACAGTACCAGCAGGGCAAGAAGGTTCCTCGCGACAACGCGAAGCGCGGTGACCTTATCTTCTACGGTCCTGGTGGCAACCAGCACGTAGCTATCTACCTAGGTGATGGGCAAATGATTGAGGCGCCACAGTCTGGTCAGACTGTTTCAGTAGTTCCAGTTCGCTGGGGTGGTGCTACTCCCGACGTCGTGCGCCTTCTCTAATCTCCAACTTTTGGTTGGTATTGTTTAGGGCATGACTGACGCACAACAGAATGCCCAAAACTTCGACGCCCTCCTCGTCCTTTCTTTCGGTGGCCCGGAAGGAAACGAGGAGGTCGTTCCGTTTTTGGAGAACGTTACCCGTGGTCGAGGAATTCCTCGCGAACGGCTTGAAGTGGTGGGTGAGCACTATTATCACTTCGGAGGCGTAAGTCCGCTCAATGCGCTCAACCGTGAAATTATCGAGCATGTCCACGGTGAGCTGAAGAAACGCGGACATAATCTACCGGTTTATTTCGGCAACCGGAATTGGCATCCCTTTGCCAACGAGACCGCGGAACAGATGTCTCGGGACGGTATCCGTAAAGTGGCTGTGTTTGCCACCTCCGCATGGGGTGGGTACTCCGCGTGCCGGCAATATGACGAAGATATTCAGCGTATGCGCGAGCATCTGGCGCAGCAAGGCCTGCCGGAGATTGAATTTACGAAGATTCGTCAATTCTTTGATCATCCGAAATTTGTGGCCGAAATGGCCACTGCCGTAACGGAGGTCTGGGAACAAGTTTCAGCTGATAAGAAGGGGACTACCCGGCTTTTGTTCACAGCGCATTCGGTCCCCGTTGCGCACGATAACGTTGGCGGCGCGGAAGGCGATAAAAACCTCTACTCCCGCCAGGTGGCCGAGGCGGCGCGGTTGGTGGCGTTGCAGGCTGGCATTTCCGATTATGACCTTGTATGGCAGTCACGCTCAGGCAATCCACGCACTCCGTGGCTAGAGCCCGACATTGTTGATCACACCACTGATATTCACCACAACGAAGGTGTCGACACGGTTGTGGTATGCCCAATTGGTTTCATCTCCGACCATATGGAGGTTATTTGGGATCTCGATTCCGAGCTGCAGAAGGCGGCCGAGGATATGGGGGTCAGGGTCGTGCGTACCCGTACTGCAGGCCCGACCCCTCGGTTTGCAGAAATGGTGGTTGACCTTATAGAAGAGCTGGAGCATGGCCGCGAGCAGGAAACCAGCGGGCAGGTGACCGTGCAAGGGTGCACGATCAATGGTGCGCCGTGTGCGGCGGGATGTTGCGATATTTGGTCTCTTTAACGCGCGAACTCTCCGAGTGCATAGGCAACGCCCGTCATGCGGGCCTGCCGGATGTGGCGCCACAAGCGAAGTAATTGCGGGTCAAGGCTGTGATCGTTGATGCGGTCGGTAACCGTTTCGATGATTGCGGCCACTCGGTCGGCGCGGGCGAAGAGTTTGGCTGCTCGGGCCGGCGTTGATTGGGGAAGGCCGGGGATGTCATAAAAGTCGCTTAAAGTTCCCACGGTGAGGCGGGGGTTGGGCAGTGCTTCAGTGCTATACCCAGTTGCGGCGATAAGGTCAGCGGATTCACTGGTTGCTTGAGCAAGCAGTGCGTCGGCTTCCCCAGGGCTCAGCCAGGCGGGGGCAGGGAGCTGCTGCTTTTCGACGATCACCTGCCACGCGGTGTGGCTGCTATGGATATGAGGTATGAGGACTAAGTTGCGCGTGGGATTATTGGTGCGAACTATGATTGCTCCGGCTGAACTTTGGATAGCTGCGTGATAGGACTCCGATCCTGCGGGTAGGGCAGGGGGCTCTCCCGGCCCGGAAAGCGCGAGGCGTACAACGGGTTCCGCGCGCTCACCGCGCTTCGCGGTAAGTTCAGCGGTCTCTGCGCGCAGCATCGCCAGCATATCGACGAACGGTGCTTCATCCACACTCTCCGGACGCCCGCCTAGTTCCGTAAGAGCATCTAGTAAATCATCGGTGGTTTCGTGTCCCCACAGCCACGAGCCCAGCCAGACAGCGGTGTTTTGTAAAGGTGACCATACTTCGGCGCGCATATCCATGACGAGCCAGTCTAATAGATAGACTAACTGGCCATGAGTTTTGATCCTTATGGCGGAGACATATTTGCTGGCCACTCGCGGTCGAAGCCGCGTCAATATCCTGAGGTGCCAGCTGAGCCCGGAATGGTAGTGGAAGTACGTGGTGACGACTTTGTGGGTGCTGTCATGGGGGTGGATAAGACCGTTTTCGGTGAGGTAGTTCGCCTTGAGGATCGCCACGGTGTGGAACGCGTTTTTAATTTGGTCAAAGGGGGGTTCCTAGTGGAGGGTAAGCCGGTTACGCTTACCCGGTACGTCGAAAAGCAGGCACCCCGCAAGTCCAACTCCGGTTCCCGCCGCGTAGAAAACGTGGAGGCTAAGGTCGCCGCGCCCTCGCGCATTTGGGTGGAAGGCGTCCACGACGCCGCTATTGTGGAAAAGGTGTGGGGCCACGACCTACGCGTGGAAGGCGTAGTGGTGGAATACCTTGAAGGCCTAGACAATTTGGAAGACCGCTTGGCGGAATTTCAGCCCGGACCCGGCCGCAGGGTAGGTGTGTTGGCTGACCATCTCGTCCAAGGTTCCAAGGAAACCCGGTTAACGGAAACCGTGGGAGAGCATGTCCTAGTCACTGGTCATCCATTCATCGATATTTGGGCAGCGGTGAAGCCGCAGCGCGTGGGATTGCGTGCATGGCCAGAAGTACCTTATGGCGAGGACTGGAAGACCGGAATCTGCAGGCGGGTGGGTTGGAGCGACCCTAAGGACGGCTGGCGTAATGTGTATAACGCCGTGCATTCTTTCCGTGACTTAGATTCCAGTCTGATTGGCGCGGTAGAGCGGCTCGTGGACTTCGTTACGACGCCCGAACTGAGTAAGTCTGATTTGCTCTAAGGCTGGGTAAGATTGGCGCGTTCAATCAGGTTGACGGCCAACTGCCATCCAGCCAACTCCGCGCTCCAGCCGGCCGCCTGGAGGCGCTGCGACATGGCTTGTTTAGAAATCCCTAGCTCTTCGGCGGCCTCATTTTGGTTCAGCCCAGCACGCACGAGTGAGGTAGCCTCGCGCCCCTCGATGGTGCGCTTGTGCAAAACATATCCCAGCAGGGCAAAGGTGGCCGCGATATCGCTTGCCTCGGAAGCGCGGCCACGCTTGTTGATCTTGGCGTAGACCTGGCCCATACGGGCGGACTTCCGCAACGCGGCGGTAGCTATTTGGCGTGCCCCCTCCTCATCTTCTTGGTTGCCGGGGCTTATACCGATGCCGATGGCCCAGTCGCCGTCGGCAAGCAAGGCCATGACGACGTCGCAGACGGCCGTTGCTGAATCAACTACGGCGCAAATATCTTCCACGCCAAGCACATGGAACTCTCCAACGCCAGAAAGAGTTGATAGGGCCGACGCAGAACGCTGGACCAACTCTGCACGACGCACGGAGCGGCCCCGGTAGCGGGCGTGGACAGCAAGCATGGAAAACCTCCCTTTAAGAACCTAATGCGGAATAGTCTACCGCTCGAACTTGACCTAAGGGCGAGTGGGAAGTCGCGAATCCATATAAAGCCCTCCCGCTCCAATCGCAGCGAAAACCACCATAGCGAGGACGATGCCGGGTGAGGTATGTCCGGTGAGGGTATCGCCGAAGAACACGCCCAAAGCCGTAGTAGGAATAGAACCGACAAGGGTGGCCAAGGTGAAGTGGCTGAGCTTTACCGGAGTAAGGGCAGCAACGTAGTTTAGGAGGCTAAACGGGACGCCGGCTACCATCCGGAGGGAAGCGATGGCCAGCCACCCGCGCCGCTCGAGATGCGCGTTGATTGTGAACACTGCGGGATGGGTCAGGTGCGGGCGGATCCAGGCTCCGAGGAGCTTGCGAACGATAAGAAAGGACAACGCCGCTGATACCGTCAAGGCGCACAGGGAAAGCGCGAGTCCCTTCCACGGGCCAAATAATAGTCCTGCGGCTACCGTCCAGAAGGTTCGAGGAAAGGGAAACTGGGTAAATATGACATAACCTAGGGTGAAGATGAAGGGGAACCATGCGCCAAATCGGGTGGAGGCATCACGCAGGCGAGCCACATCCGGCAGATCGTAGAAATAAAGCACGGCGAGGAGGGCGATTACTGCAGCGAGAACGGCTATCCACCGCTGCACGGTCCACCGCTGGATTGAGCGCCAAGCGGACCGAGTGAGCGAAAGCAGGAAGTGGCCGAAATTGCGCACCCAACTCAGAAATGTGGTCATGGGGAAATCGTAGTCCTTGAGGGAGTGCAGGATAGAAAAATCCGGCGGCTACCTCGTGGTAACCGCCGGAAGCCTGTGCCCGAGGGGGGACTTGAACCCCCACGTCCGTTAATAGGACACTAGCACCTCAAGCTAGCGCGTCTGCCATTCCGCCACCCGGGCAGGGTGTTTGTCAGCCTCTCGGCTGGGCACTCCGATACTGTATCTTGCGTGGGGTGTGCTTTACAAATCGCCAGCGTAGGGCGCCGAAAAGTCCATGCGTGAAGGGTGGTGAAATACATGGGTGTAATCCGGCCTAGGCGTCGTACTGGGGTACGACTGTAGTGTGACCATGGCGTGCGGTTACACCACATCGACATCGCCTTGTGAGGTGGGGTACAAATGGGTCTATGACTTCTTATGCAGATGACTCCCGTTTCCCTGGACCAGATCCCTACGCACCGCTGCGTGATGTTCCTTCCTTTGTTCTTTCTTCCACCGACGTGGTCGAAGGCGATGAGCTGCAAGAAAAGCTTCGCGCTCCGGAAAGCGTTTCCCCTCAGCTTGCGTGGTCCGGTTTGCCTGAAGGCACTAAGTCCCTGGCTGTGACCTGTTTCGACCCGGATGCACCCACCGCTTCTGGTTTCTGGCACTGGGCGGCCTTCAATATCCCCGTTGAGGTAAGCGAGTTGCCTACCAATGCTGGTGCTGCAGAAGACCTGGGCATTGACGGTGTTATTAGCTTGCGCAACGATTCGGGCGAGCGCACCTACTATGGTGCCAACCCGCCTGCCGGTCACGCACCTCACCGCTATCTGTACGCAGTCCATGCAGTAGACGTGGAGAAGCTCGATATCGACCCAGATGCAACCCCGACTGTGCTCGGTTTCAACCTGCATTTCCACGCGCTCGGCCGTGCCATTTTGTGGGGCTGGTACGAGGCAAAGTAATGGCAAGTGGCTCTAGTGCATCGCAGGCTAGCCCTCCGGCGACCCTGCGGGTCGGCGGCGCCTTCATGGTGGTCGCATTCGTGCTGGCTCTCTTCGCGCTAATCTCTGTCTTTTCGGATGGCTGGGGAGCCGACTTCGCATGGACGTATTCGAAGGTGGCTATTGTTGCTGCCGCGTTCCTCGTCGGGGCCTTTAGCACCATGAGTAAAGGCCAGGCGGGAAGCCGCGCCCAGGTTGTGGCATTAGTGGTTGCGATCGTAGTCATTGCGGCGAGCAGCTTCTTACCCGGCGGGATTTTATTCACCCAAGCGCAGTTTTGGGTGGTGTTCTACGCCGGCTTCGCAGTCCTGTGCGCACTTATTCTCAGGCGCAGCGCGATGGCGCAAGCCTAGCCAGTACCGTGTTTAATCAATGAAAGTCCGCCCCCAGCTGCTTAGGGTAGAGCAGGTGGGGGCGGACTTTCTTGTTCAACCAAGAGTCTCTATAGGGATTAATCCACGGGTTTCCATGGCAGGCCAGAGCCAACCGCTTGGGAAATATTGCGCAAGCCGTGGGCGCGGATTTGGGCGGCAATGCCACGGTGGATATCGCGGATCCAATCCGGACCGCCATAGATGAGGCCGGTGTAGCCCTGCAACAAGGAAGCGCCGGAAGTGATGCGTTCCCACGCCTGCTCCGGCGTGGAGATGCCCCCGACGGAGATGAGGGTGAGCTGGCCTCCGACACGCTCATTGAGACGGCGCAGCACCCCCAGAGAGCGCTCGGCTACCGGGGGACCAGATACGCCACCGGCCCCCATTTCCGCTACCTCGGCAGGAGGGGTCTTGAGCCCCTCGCGGGAAATGGTGGTATTGGTCGCTACGATACCGTCGAGACCGAGTTCAAGGGCTAGGTCTGCCACGGCATCTACGTCGGAATCCGAAAGATCGGGAGCGATTTTCACCAACACTGGAACGGCGGTGCACTCTTGCACGGCAGAAAGAATGGGGCGCAGCGACTCCACTGCTTGCAGATCACGCAGGCCCGGGGTATTCGGCGAGGAAACGTTGACTACAAGGAAGTCAGCCAAGTCGCCCAATACGGAAGCAGAGCGGCGGTAGTCTTCCACAGCGTGCTCGGCAGGGGTGACTTTAGTCTTGCCAATATTGATGCCGATAACATCGCTGTAGCGGCGCTTGCGGAGGTTTTCTGCAGCGGCCGCTGCGCCTTCATTGTTAAAGCCCATGCGGTTCAAGATGGCCTTATCGGCCTTTAGGCGAAAAAGTCGCGGCGCAGGATTTCCCGGCTGTGCTTGGGCGGTGACGGTGCCCAACTCCGCGAAGCCGAAACCAATCGGGGACCAGGTATCAGCAGCGGCGGCATTTTTATCAAACCCTGCAGCTAGTCCCAGTGGGCGGGGAAACTCTACGCCAAAGACCTCTTGGCGGAGCACCGGATCGTTGACCGGCAGCACCTTTGCCAAGGCCCGGTTGGCCGGACCAGCCGCCTGGAGTCCACTCAGTGCGGTGTTGATAATTCCGTGGATTCGCTCCGGGCTGAGCTGAAACATGCCTCGCAATGCCACTTGGTAGGCCTGCGCGCGCAGTCGATCGATTGTGCTGGTCATGGTGTTAAGACTCCTTCTTCAGGTGCGGGGTGTCCACGAACTGGAGGCCGTGGCCGGTGGTGGAGGCGGCGACAAAGGTGCCATCGGCAAGCACGGCAATGTTTTGTGCATCTGGCACGGTAGAGATATCTCCGCGCAGTTCCGGAACGCCTTTATTTATCTCATAGGCATGAGCCTTGTTCGTATCTGTGGCGCTGACCCACGCCAGATTGTGCTCCTTGTCCCAAGCTACGCCCCATGGGGTGCCATTGACGTTGCCGTATTGGTGCAGGCGAACGACATCATCGGAAGTGTAGATAGCCAAGCGTCCGCCCTCAGTATCGGAGGCAAGAACAACGCCATTGTCGCCCACCGCGATGCTTCCTACACCCTGGCCTACGCGCAGTCGACCGCCCGCGCGATCATTAGTCCAATCCACGTTTTGAATGGTGGAATCCTCGCGGTGAATGCGTACCACTCCATCGTCACCCGTGGAATTGGGCACGGCTAGTAGCTGGTCCGAGCCGGCTTCGACCTCGATGTCACCTTCGCGTTTGCCGTCTTTATAAATGCCAACGGTGCTGGAATCGGCTGAGGTAGCAAAGATCTCGCCGCTGGAAAGCTGGGTGGCAGCAGTAACAGGAGTCTCCTCCTCCATACGGACCTCCTCGGGAGAATCCGGGGAGGAGGGATCGATGAGCAGGACCTTTTCCGGGCAGGCCAGTACAAAGCCCGACGACGATGAACTTAGATCACCGCACTCCGCAGAAATGTCTAAAGCAGTGGCCTTATGGCCCGCAAACTCTTTATGGCTGCCGATAAGGAGCTGGTCCTTAGTGCGCACCGCAAGCGAGTTATCGACGGCAGCAAGGTCTGTGATGTCTTCCTTAAGGCCTACGACGGTGCCCTCCGGGTCCGCCTTGACAGGGGAGGCCGCTGGGGTGGCATTGCCCTTGACCGCGGTTTCTGGGTCGGCGCCTACGCCCACATCAGGCTGGCAGGCAGCCAATGCGGTGGCGCTTAACGCCAGCAAACTGGATAAGACAAGTGCGGTGCCGGATTGAGATTTCACGGCTACTAATCCTAACAGTGCGCGTTGTAAAAACCCGAAGCTTAGCGCGGCTGTAGTGTGAAGCAGGTGATTTCTAATACCGCTACTGACGCTGTTTCTTGGGCGCAGGTCATTGTTTTATCGATCGTGCAGGGGCTGACCGAGTTTCTTCCGGTCAGTTCTTCCGGTCACCTGCGCATTGTTTCCGAGCTTTTCTGGGGCAAAGACGCCGGCGCTTCCTTTACTGCCGTTATTCAGTTGGGTACCGAGCTGGCTGTGCTGGTCTATTTCGCTCCTATGATTTGGCAGATTCTGTCCGGTTGGTTCCGCGGTTGGACCGATAAATCTTCTCGTGGCCAAGACTGGCGCATGGGATGGATGGTCATCGTTGGCTCCATTCCCATCGGTATCATCGGCTACGCCTTCGAAGACGCAATCCGCGGAGCGCTACGCAACCTGTGGATCACCGCCGCCATGCTGATTCTTTTCTCCTTTGTGTTCATCGCCGCAGAAAAGCTAGGAAAAAAGGAGCGCGGTTTTGAACAGCTGACTATGAAAGACGCCATCGTCATGGGCCTGTGCCAGTGCTTGGCACTCATCCCAGGCGTTTCTCGCTCTGGCGGCACCATCTCTGGTGGCCTGTTCTTGGGGCTGGACCGCGAGGTGGCCACGCGCTTTAGCTTTTTGCTCGCCATTCCAGCAGTCCTGGCTTCGGGGCTTTTCTCGCTTCCCGACGCCTTTTCTCCCGACGCCGGCCAATCCGCTACCGGCCTCCAGCTTCTGGTAGGCACCGGCATCGCCTTCGCCCTAGGCTACGCCTCCATTGCATGGTTGCTGAAGTTCGTGGGCAACCATTCCTTCTCGTGGTTTGCCGCTTACCGCATCCCAGTCGGTGTTCTCGTTATGATCCTATTGGCGCTGGGAGTCCTGCAGCCGTTGTAAAGCACACCGCGTTAGTATGGTGGCTATGCATTCTTGGCCTATACCTTCTTTCCGCCCTGTGCCGGGTGAAGCGGCGCAGCTGCACTTGTACGATTCCGCGAATCAGACCATCGCTCCCGTAGAGGTCGCAGGGGATACCGCAACCATGTACGTGTGTGGCATTACGCCCTATGACTCCACCCATTTGGGCCATGCTGCCACGTACCTGACGTTTGACCTTATCTACCGCGCGTTCTTGGACGCCGGGAAGAAGGTCCACTACGTCCAAAACATCACCGATGTCGATGATCCACTGTTTGAGCGCGCCGAACGCGATGGGGTGGACTGGCGCGAGCTCGGTACGTCTCAGATTGAGCTCTTCCGCTCCGATATGGAGTTGCTTTCCGTCTTTCCACCGCAAGACTATGTCGGTGCCATGGAGGCCGTCGATGAAATCGTGGAGATGGTCCAGAAACTTCTAGACGCCGGTGCGGCCTACGTCGTAGATGATCCCGAACACCCAGATATCTACGCCTCCATCGAGGCCACCGAGCAGTTTGGATACGAGTCCAATTATTCTGCGGCAGAGATGCAGACCTTCTTTGCAGAACGCGGCGGCGATCCAGACCGCCCAGGAAAGAAGAACCCGCTTGATGCACTCATCTGGCGCGCTCACCGCGAGGGAGAGCCCGCTTGGGAGTCGCCCTTTGGTCCTGGCCGTCCGGGCTGGCATATTGAATGTTCCGCTATTGCCACCAATCGTTTAGGTTCGACCTTTGATATTCAAGGTGGCGGTAGTGACTTGAAGTTCCCACACCACGAATTTTCCGCCGCCCACGCCGAGGCGGCCCTAGGCGTGGACCGCATGGCAAAATTTTATGTACACACAGGCATGATCGGCCTCGACGGGGTCAAGATGTCTAAGTCCTTGGGCAACCTTGTCTTCGTCCACAAGCTAGTAGGAGCAGGCGAGGAGCCCTCCGCTATCCGCCTGGGCGTCTTCGCTGGGCATTACCGCGATGAGCGGGATTGGTCGGATGAAGTGCTCAAAGAGTCAAAGCACCGGTTGTCCGCGTGGCGGGAAGCAGTGGCTACGCCAGGAAGCATGGCGGGGGCTCAAGGGGTCGTCGCCAAGCTGCGCGCGGCGATTGCCAATGACCTCGATACCCCTGCGGCGCTGGCTGCTGTGGATGAGTGGTCGCAGGCTGACCGTGGCACAGACGAAGAAGGAGCGGCCGATTTGGTTCGCACTGCCCTAAATTCACTCCTCGGCGTGCAGGTTTAGCCAAGATAGGGCAGTATCTACAGCATGAGCATTCGCGCCGATTTCCAGCCCACCGTAGATGAGTTCATAAGTGATCTGAAGTCCTTCGCCACCGGCGATTACCTCAAAGAGGAGGAAAAGGAGTTCTGGGAGGCTCCGTTTGATGCCAGCGTGCTTCCGGAGCTGCGCGGTCACCTTGAGAATATGCTCGATGGGCTGGATGCCCTTCCGGATGATCCAGATGGCCCGCAGCTGGTAACCGTGTTGTCCAAGACCGTTCGTGCGTTGGCCGATTTTAATCGTGCCCAGCACGACGCTGTCCTCGAGCCGGAAGAGAAGGAAGAGCTATCTGAGCTTATCTACAATGCCTGCGCGGCAACTGGAGCAGATGACGAAGCTCTATCGCACATTCCAGAACTAGACTTTTAGTTCTTGTCCTCCCGCTTTTTGAGCGCCGGCCCGCGGCATATTCGCAGCCTGGCGCTTACTTCTGTGCCCTTAGCGCATGGTCGGTTTCACCCCACAGCCTTTTTAAAGAGAAAGTTAGTTTTATTCTCGTGCAGCACCCCGATGCCGTTTCTGGTCTGACAAAGCCCGCCGCCATTTTCTGGGACATGGATGGCACGCTCACCAATTCGGAGCCGCTTTGGGCGGAGGCAACGTTCTATCTCTCGGAGCTCCTGGGGAAGCGTTTAACTCCCACCCAGCGCCTTGCCACTGTGGGGGCGACTTTTGAGACGACCTTGGGGATTTGCGCAGATAATGCGGGGGTGACACTGCGGCCCGGTGACAGCGATCGATACCGCGCTCGGATGTTTGACTATGTCAAAGGTCTTTTCGCTCGCAAGCTGGAGATTTTCCCTGGCATTCCTGCGTTGCTGCATGAGCTGAAGGCGGATCGCGTGCCAATGATGGTGACGACTAATACCGAGCGCAACGTCGCCGATGCCGCCATTAGCGCGTTGGGGTGGCAGTACTTTGTCGATACTATTTGCGGGGATGAAGTGCCTGCCGGGAAACCTGCACCGGATATGTACCGCGAAGCGGCCCGCCGCATCGGAGCTAAGCCCGCAGATTGCTTGGTATTTGAAGATTCCGCCAACGGAATGCGCGCCGCAGTTGATGCTGGCTGTGTAGTCATCGGCTTGCCCGAAGATGACGAGGTGGAGGTTCCGCCGGAGGTCACCGAGGTCTCCCAGCTCCGCAACTCGCGGCACCTCGCCGGTGCCCGGGCCTCCGAGGTCTATGAGTGGTTTAGCAAGATTTCGGAATAGCGGTAGGACTTCAGGGTTTTACTACATTCCCTAACTACCTGTGGAACAATAGGTAGCCGTGAAGAACTTTGAGAACCTTTTTGCTGAATTATCCGAAAAAGCTGCCCAGCGCCCCGCTGGTTCTGGCACCGTTGCCGCATTGGATAAAGGCGAGCATCACATAGGCAAAAAGATCATCGAAGAAGCCGGGGAAGTGTGGATCGCCGCAGAGTATCAGTCTGATGCTGAGCTAGCAGAAGAAATGTCTCAGCTGCTCTATTGGATTCAGGTCATGATGCTCAAGCGGGGGCTTACCCCAGAAGACATCTACAACTACCTTTAAACAGCGCCCCACGGGACGGAAGGATCCACATGATAAAGATTGCTGTACCGAACAAAGGCTCATTGTCAGAATCCGCCGTGGAGATTCTTACAGAGGCCGGCTACAAGGGGCGTGGACATTCCAAAACACTCAACGTGGTTGATGCGGATAACGGGGTTGAGTTTTTCTTCTTAAGGCCCAAAGATATCGCCATCTATGTTGCCCGCGGTGTTTTGGATCTGGGTATTACCGGTCGCGATTTAGCTCTCGACTCAAAGGCGAGCTTTGATGAGGTTCTGCCATTAGGGTTTGGAGGATCTACTTTTCGCTATGCAGCCCCGCAGGGGGAGGAGTGGGATATCTCTCAACTGGATGGTCGCCGGATCGCGACCTCTTACCCCAATCTTGTCCGTGCGAACCTTGCCGAGCATGGAATTGAGGCCGATGTTATTCGGCTAGACGGCGCGGTAGAGATCTCCATCCGGTTAGGCGTTGCCGATGTCATTGCTGATGTCGTGTCAACTGGTACTACCTTGCGCCAACAAGGGTTGGCGCCGTTCGGCGAGCCGATCATTGAGTCCGAGGCCGTAGTAATCAAGCGCACAGGGGTAGAAGTTAGCGAAGAAGAGCAGGTGGTGCTCGACCGCATGCAGGGAATTTTGCACGCTCGCACCTATTTGATGATCGATTACAACATCGCGCAATCCAATCTCGATGCGGCTGCTGGTACTACTCCCGGGTTAACCGGTCCTACGGTCTCACCTTTGGCGCGTGAGGGCTGGGTGGCGGTGCGCGCGATGGTTCCCAAGAAAAACGCCAACCAAGTCATGGACCGGCTTTCCCAACTCGGCGCAGAGGCGATCTTGGCTTCTGATTTACGCATCGCCCGCTTTTAGGGGGAGCGAATTTTCTGGGTCGGCCCAAATAGATTCAGTCGTGGCTAACATTAGCGCTTGAGGTTACTCATCCGAATATAAGTCTCGACAGGCAAAGGAGCCGAGCCATCATGGCAAAGTCCTCTAAGAAAGAAGAAAAGGACACCAAGTCTGCAGCAAAGGACGTGAAGAAGAAGGAAGCTGATACTTCCACTCACGCTGCACAGCAGAAGGTGGCCGAACAGAAGGCACCTAAGAATTCCAGCAAGAAGACTCGCACCGAGACCGACCTTCTTGGCTCTTTGGAAGTTCCAGCGGACGCTTACTACGGTGTGCACACCGTTCGCGCTATGGAAAACTTCCAGATTTCTTACGTGACCATCAACACCATCCCGCACTTCATTCGAGGCATGGTCCAGGTCAAAAAGGCGGCTGCCATGGCAAACCGTCGCCTTCACGTGTTGCCTAAGAAGAAGGCCGAAGCCATCATCTGGGCTTGTGACCAGATCCTGGAAGAGGGCCGCTGCATGGACCAGTTCCCACTGGACGTTTTCCAGGGTGGTGCTGGTACCTCGCTGAACATGAATACCAACGAGGTCGTTGCCAACCTCGCTCTGGAATACCTTGGTGAGGAGAAGGGCTCTTATGACATCATCAACCCCAATGATGATGTGAACATGTCCCAGTCCACCAACGATGCTTACCCGACCGGTTTCCGCCTGGGTCTGCATGCAGCGGTTGACCACCTCATTGAGCGCATGGATGGCCTGCGCGCCGCGTTCCAGGACAAGGGCAATGAATTCCAGGACATCCTGAAGATGGGCCGTACCCAGCTCCAGGACGCTGTTCCGATGACCTTGGGCGATGAGTTCAAGGGCTTTGCCAATAACCTGAACGAGGAACAAGCATTGCTGCGCGATGCTCAGCGCCGCCTGCTGGAGATCAACCTGGGTGCAACCGCAATCGGCACCGGCGTAAACACTCCTGCCGGCTACCGCCACCAGGTCACAGCAGCCTTGTCTGAGGTTACGGGCTTGGAAATGAAGACCGCACGCGATCTCATTGAAGCAACCTCTGACTGTGGTGCTTACGTGCTGCTGCACGCAACCATTAAGCGCGCAGCGATGAAGCTCGCCAAGATTTGTAATGACCTGCGCCTGCTGTCCTCCGGCCCTCGCGCTGGCCTGGCTGAGATTAATCTGCCAGCCCGCCAGGCTGGCTCCTCCATCATGCCGGGTAAGGTAAACCCGGTTATCCCGGAGGTTGTCAACCAGACTTGCTTCAAGATCTTCGGCAATGACCACGTAGTCACCATGGCCGCTGAGGCAGGCCAGCTGCAGCTAAACGTCATGGAGCCGGTCATCGGCGAAGCACTGTTCCAGTCCATTCGTATCATGGGCAACGCCGTCGATGCGCTGCACGAAAAGTGCGTCACGGGCATCACCGCCAACGCGGATGTGTGCCGCGCCTACGTAGAAAATTCCATTGGTATCGTCACCTACCTGAATCCGTTCATCGGCCACCACAATGGTGATTTGATCGCTAAGGAGTCCTTGGAGACCGGCAAGGGCGTCAAGGAACTCGTCTTGGAGAAGGGCCTGCTGGATGAAGCAACCTTGAACAAGGTTCTGTCCGTAGAAAACCTCATGCACCCAGAGTTCCGAGGCCAGCTCTTCATTGACGAAGACTAAGCCCACAGCGCTTTAGGAGCAGCAGGGTATAGTGCCCGCGGAGTAGGCCCCCGCAGTTGCCGCCACTTTTACTTCACATGGAAGTAAAGCAGGCGGAGGCTGCGGGGGTTTGTGCATGGTGAAGGGGCACTATTCACATTCATCTTTTATTCTCCTATACAGGGACGATGCGTCTTAGAATACCGGTCATTTTATAGCGGAATCCTTATTTTATGTGGGAATCAACACAAACAGGCACTTTGAATGAATAAATCACCACAGCGGGTGCAAAATAGAAGATGTTGAGGACGGCATGCACTCTTTATGGAGATGCGTGCCCATAGTTTGCATAGAGAGCGTATGGAGTACGTCCATGGTTATTGTTCATATAGTCATCGTTCTCGCGGCCATCGTTTTGGGTGCGAGAATTGGATCAATTGGTATCGGTATGGCCGGCGGCCTCGGCGTGTTGGCGCTTGGTCTCACCGGTGTTCCCATTACTAGGGAAGATATCCCCTTCGATGTTATCGGCATCATCATGACCGTCATTGCTGCTATCGCAGCAATGCAGCGAGCTGGCGGTATGGACTATTTGGTGCACATTGCAGAGAAGTTCCTGCGCAAAAACCCAAAGCGGATCACGTTCTACGCGCCAATTGTGACGTGGCTAATGACGGTTCTCGCTGGCACCGGGCACACTGCGTTTTCTACTTTGCCGGTTATCGTCGAGGTAGCTAAAGAGGGTAAGGTTCGTCCTTCACGCCCGCTATCCATCGCGGTAGTTGCCTCTCAGATGGCAATCTGTGCTTCGCCCATTTCGGCAGCCGTGGTGTTGCTCGCTAGCCTGCTAGAGCCGACTGGGGTGGGCTATTTGCAGGTACTGGCGGTCGTTATTCCGGCGACATTCCTGTCTATCTTCCCAGCTGCCTGGGTAGCTAATAAGTTTGGCAAAGAGCTTGAAGATGATCCGGTTTACTTGGAGCGCAAGGCACAAGGCCTGGTCAAGGAACCACTCGGCGCAGGGAACTACTCTCCGCAGAAGGGTGCCAAGGCTTCTGTTCTCGTGTTCTTGGTAGCCATCATCATCGTGATGGCGTGGGCCACCCTGACCTCGGAGCAGGTGGGGCTTATCGCCGACCCGACCCTTCCACGTAATGAAGCCATTATGACGGTCATGCTCACCGCTGCCACCATCATCGTTATGATGACCAAGGTCCCGGCTGGAGATGTTTTGAATACGCCGGTCTTCAAGTCCGGTATGTCCGCATGTATTTGTGTGCTGGGCGTGGCTTGGCTGGGCACCAGCCTTATCAACCACTACATGGACGATATTCAGTCTATGGCTGGCAGCGTTATTGAATCTTCGCCGTGGCTGCTCGCAGTGGTGCTATTCTTCGCTGCAGCGTTGCTGTACTCGCAAGCCGCTACGACCAAGGCCCTTATGCCGGCAGCCCTTGCCCTGGGAGTAAGCCCCATTACCGCAGTCGCTGCGTTCCCGGCGGTGTCCGCTCTGTTTATCCTGCCGACTTACCCAACCTTGTTGGCAGCAGTGGAGATGGACGATACCGGCTCGACTCGTATCGGCAAGGCCGTATTCAACCACCCATTCCTGATCCCAGGTACGGTCAGCATCGTGCTCTCGGTTCTCTTGGGCTATGCATTCGGTTTCGTCCTCCTATAACTAGAGGAAGTTAAAACCATCTCCAAGGCGCCCTTCAGGGCGCCTTTTTGGTTGCAGCATCAGCGGGCAACTTAATTCATTTCACTTTCTTGTCTAAATGAGCCTTATTTAACTCAATCGCTCGGTAGGCTTAGGCCATGACTACTCAGCTATCCGATGTTGAAATTGCCCAAGCCCACCAACTGCAGCCGATCACGGAGATTGCCGCCAAGGCGGGCATTCCTTCCGACGCCGTGATTCCCTACGGCACCACCAAAGCCAAGGTAGATATCACCAAGGTTGACTATTCCAAGGAAAACCGGGGCCAGCTGGTGCTTGTCACCGGCGTATCACCTACCCCTGCCGGCGAGGGAAAATCCACCGTTCTCATCGGCTTGACCGATGCCCTAGACCAATTGGGCAAGAAAGCGATAGTTGCCCTGCGAGAGCCCTCCCAAGGGCCAGTGATGGGCATTAAGGGCGGTGCGGCTGGCGGCGGCTATGCACAGATTGTGCCCATGGAGGACATCAATCTGCACTTCACCGGGGATTTTCACGCGATTACCTCCGCAACCAACACCTTGGCCGCCATCATTGATAACCACATACATCAAGGAAACGCGTTGGGTATCGACCCACGACGAGTAACGTGGCAGCGGTGCATGGACGTCAACGACCGTGCCTTGCGCAACGTGGTCACTGGACTGGGCGGCCCAGCCCACGGCGTACCCGCTGAAACCGGTTTCACCATTACTGCCGCTTCTGAAATCATGGCCATTTTGTGCTTGGCCACAAACCTTGAAGACCTGAAGAAACGTCTTGGCGATATCACCATCGGGTTCACCTACGATCAACGCCCTGTTACCGCGCGTGACCTGAACGCAGAAGGTGCGCTCACGGCACTGATGCGTGATGCCCTTAATCCGAACCTCGTACAGACCCTCGGCGGGGTACCAGCCTTGGTACACGGTGGACCATTCGCCAATATTGCCCACGGTTGCAACTCCCTATTAGCAACTCAAACCGCTCTACAATTCGGCGATATTGTCCTGAGCGAAGCTGGCTTCGGCTCCGATTTGGGCGGGGAAAAGTTCGTCGATATCAAGGCACGCTTTGGCGATCTGGATGTTGCCGGTGCGGTTGTTGTTGCCACCATTCGTTCGCAAAAATACAACGGCGGAGTAGCCAAAGATAAGCTCACGGAAGAGAACCTAGATGCGCTCAAGGCGGGCATTGTCAACCTTGAGCGCCACGTAGAAAATCTGCGCAAATTCGGTATCAAGCCAGTGGTAGCGCTCAACCTCTTTTGGTCGGATACGGAGGCGGAACGCGAGTTTATGCGGCAGTGGGCCAAGGACTTTGGAGTGGCCTTGGAAGAAGCCAACGTCTGGTCCGAGGGCGGTGCAGGTGCGACTAAGCTGGCAGAGACCTTGCTGGAGAACCTGCAGGGCGGTGCCAAGCAGCTCTACGATCCGCAGCAAGGAATTGAAGCCTCCATCGAGACCATTGCTCGCGAGATTTATCGCGCCGACCGCGTGGAGTATGGAGCAAAGGCGCTTAAAGATCTGAAGTACATCCAGGACAATGGCTGGGACAAGCTACCCGTGGTCATTTCCAAGACTCAGTATTCCTTCAGCGATGATGCATCTGAATTGGGTGCGCCGGAAGGCCATACGCTGCATGTCCGTGAATTGCTGCCGCGCACCGGCTCAGGCTTTATCGTTGTGCTTACCGGCAATGTTATGACGATGCCGGGGTTGCCAAAGAAGCCAGCGGCCAACAACATAGACGTCGATAAGGACGGCACTATCTCCGGACTTTTCTAAGGCCGCGTGGACCTAGTCCTTGTTATCCGCCGCGGAACCAGGCCACCCTGGATACTGCGGCGGCGTGCCGCCGAATTCGGGGCAGAGATCCTGGTGGGCACACCAGCCACATAGCTTGGAGGGCTTGGGGCGGAAATCCCCGGCGCGCCCATCGGCTTCAATTTTGGCCCACAACTCGCCGAGATCGCGCTCGAAGTACTCCAGCTCCTCTCGGTTTGGGCTAAGAAACATCGAGTCCAAGACCTTGAGGTACATAAGCCGCAACTGGTGGGGGATAGTGCCTAGAATGCGCCAGTAGACTAGCGCGTAGAAACGCATTTGGAATTGGGCATCTTGTGAATAGCGGGGCAGTGGTTTCTTGCCGGTTTTATAGTCAACGACGCGGACCTCGCCCGTCGGCGCGCGATCCACTCGGTCGATGAAGCCACGAACGGGAACGCCATTGGGAAGAACTGTGTTGACGTACATCTCGGTTTCTTGGCAATCAAAGCCCTGTGGGTCTTCCATCTGGAAATAGCCTTTGAGCAGTTCTCTGGCGGAAACGAAGAAGTCATAGGTGTCTTCTTCTGGCACGAGCTCGAGCAGTTCCGCGTCCTTTGCGGTCATGTCTGCCCACGAGGGCTTAATCATCTTTACTGCGGCAGGATAGGTGCGCTCTGCGCGCGGTAGCTTATGCATTTCTTCCAGTACGGCATGCACTAGGGTTCCTTTGACCTGTGCAATGGTTTTGGGTTCGGGCAGCTTGTCAATGGCCCGGAAGCGATAGAGCAGTGGGCACTGCTTGTAATCGGAAGCGCGCGAGGGTGACAGGGCAAGCGGGCGGGGTGTCGATGAAGTAGCCATGGTGTATCTAGCCTATCGCCGTGCGTTTCGTGGCAAGCTAGGAGGTATGAGTTATACCGAAGAATTCCTTAATTTCATCGCCGCTTCTCCTTCCTCTTATCACGCTGCGGAGGAGGTATCCCGCCAATTGCGCGAGGTGGGATTTGATCTACAGGATGAGAGTGAGGAATGGTCGGCCGCACCAGGTGGCCACGTGATGGTGCGCGGTGGCGCGGTAGCGGCTTGGTATGTACCACAGGAGGCGGATAAGAATTCTGGTTTTCGCATCGTGGGGTCACATACGGACTCGCCGGGCCTGGTGCTCAAACCCACGCCGGACTTTTCGGCGGCGGACTGGCAGCAAGTAGCAGTAGAGGTCTACGGCGGGGCGCTACTGCATACCTGGTTTGACCGAGAGTTGACCGTCGCTGGCCAGATTGTGACTAAGGACGGCACGCGGCATGTGGTAAATACTGGCCCTGTCCTGCGCCTGCCGTCTTTGGCCATCCACCTGTACCGCAAGGATGAGTTCAAACCAGACCGACAGCACAATATGCAGCCTGTCTTAAGCGTCGGTGACCCAGAGGCATCGATCTTGCAGGTAGTGGGGGAGAAGGCGGGCGTCGGCAAGCAGGATATTGCATCCTTCAACCTGATTACGGCCGATGCCGCCCGCGGTGAGGTCTTTGGGGCAGGAGAGCAGTTCATTGCAGCCGGGCGCATGGATAATCTTTCTTCTGTACATGCCTCCTTGGCGGCGATGAAGAATGCTGCAAAGGACTATCAGGGCAAGGATATTTTGGTCATGATGGCCTTTGACCACGAAGAGGTAGGTTCCAGCTCCCGCTACGGTGCGGGCGGGCCTATTCTGGCGGACGTCATTACTCGAACGGCCCGGGCACTGGGAGCTAACGAGGAGGAACGCTTCCAGATGTTTTCCCGCTCGAGTTGTGTGTCGGCCGATGCGGCACATTCGGTGCATCCCAATTACGTGGGCAAGCACGATCCCACGCACCACCCGATAATCGGCAAGGGCCCAGTGACCAAGATCAACGGCAACCAGCGCTATGCCTCCGATGCCACCACAGTGGCGTTGTGGGAAGCAGCGTGCGACAAGGCTGGCGTGCCGGTGCAGCGCTTTGTGGGCAATAATGACGTGCCGTGCGGATCGACCATCGGTCCCATCACCGCAACCCGTTTGGGCATCGACACCGTGGATGTGGGCGTGCCCATGCTGTCGATGCACTCGGCGCGTGAAATGGTGGGCGAGCGGGACCAAGTATGGCTTGCACAAGCGCTTGAGGCATACTTGGTGGGATAGTAATCGCAACCTCGAGGAGTCTTGAGACATGGCTTATTCCGGCCCCTTTGCCTATGGCGACCGCGTGCAGCTTACTGACGCCAAGCGGCGCCACTACACGGTCATCCTTGAAGAGGGAGGCCAGTTCCACTCCCACAAGGGCATAATTAACCACGATGACATCGTGGGTATGGATGAGGGTTCGGTTATTGAGTCCACCCTTGGCTCCTCCTTCCTGCTGTTCCGCCACCTGATGGTGGACCATGTGCTGTCCATGCCGCGCGGTGCCGCGGTGATTTACCCCAAGGATGCGGCACAGATCTTGGTAGAGGGCGATATTTTCATGGGCGCGCGCGTGCTCGAGGCCGGTGCCGGTTCCGGTGCGCTATCCATGTCTTTGCTGCGTGCCGTCGGCCCAGAAGGCCATGTGTATTCCTATGAGGTGCGCGATGATCACCTTGAGTATGCGGTGGATAACGTGAAGGAATATTTTGGCGAGCAGCCGGAGTGGTGGTCGCCGCGCCTTGGTGATCTGGCAGACGTTACCGCTGCAGACCTGGGTGGGCCGGTAGACCGCGTTATCCTCGACATGCTCGAACCATGGGAACACTTGGAGACCGTGCGCGATCTCCTCATCCCAGGTGGCGTGTTTATGACCTACGTGGCAACGGTGCCACAGCTAATGAAGGTCATGGAAGGCATTCGTGAACTCAAGTGCTTCACTGAGCCCAAGGCATGGGAATCGCTGGTGCGTGAATGGAAGGTCGAAGGCCTAGCTACCCGCCCAGAGCACCGCATGAATGCGCACACCGCCTTCCTCATCTGGACTCGCCGCCTGGCCGATGGTGTCACCCCACCACGCCCGCAGCGCCGTGCCCGGAAGTAGGGCCGCTTTAACGCCCAGAATTTAAAGCGGAAGTGCCCTCTTTCGCTGCCCGCGCCGCGTTAGAGTAGTGGGCATGGATGAAGCCACGGACTATAAGCGGCAGGTAAGCCAGCTTGCCGCCCGCAATCAGAAGTTGGCGGGCTTATTAAAAGAATCGCGCGTGAAGCTGGAGCAGCTTTTTGCCGAGCTCAACGCGCTGGCTGAGCCGGCATCGACCTACGGTGTTTTTCTAGGTTATTCGCCGAACCACAGCGAGGTGGGAACCACCGCGGAGGTCTATACCAATGGCCGCATTATGCAGCTTAAGGTCTCGCCTAACGTGGAACCAGGCAGTCTCTCGGCCGGCCAGCAGGTTCGCTTGGGCGATGGCTTCGTGGTCGTGGAAGGGTGCCCGCCTGAGCGTACAGGCGAGCTAGCAACGGTGGTGGAGCGCCTCAGTCAAGACCGCCTGATAGTGGCAAATTCCTCTGGTGAGGAAAAGGTAGTGCTGCTAGCCCAAGCACTGCGCGAGGATACCCGGGTGTCGGCAGGCGAGGTAGTACTCGTGGATCCCAAAGCTGCCATCGCACTAGAAAAGGTGGAAAAGACTGAAGTCACCCAGCTTTCTTTGGAAGAGGTCCCGGATGTGCGCTATGAGGATATCGGCGGGCTGGACGAGCAGATTTCCCAGATCCGCGATTCCGTAGAGCTACCGTTTATCCATCCCGACCTCTATCACCAATACGAGCTACAGCCGCCTAAGGGCGTGCTCCTGTATGGCCCTCCAGGGTGCGGTAAGACGCTTATTGCCAAGGCAGTAGCCCACTCTTTAGCCCAGCAATTAGGCAGCGACGGCACGAGCTACTTCCTCAATATCAAGGGCCCAGAGCTGCTCAATAAGTATGTGGGGGAGACGGAACGCCGCATCCGCCTCATTTTTGAGCGGGCCCGCGAATTGGCCCAGCTCAGCGCTGACCGGCCAGTGGTCATCTTCTTCGATGAGATGGAATCGATCTTCCGCACTCGTGGCTCGGGTGTGTCCTCCGATATGGAAACCACGGTTGTTCCCCAGCTGCTCACGGAGCTCGATGGAGTTGAGAGCCTGTCCAATGTGATCGTCATTGGCGCTACCAACCGCGAAGAACTCATCGATCCCGCCATCATGCGCCCCGGCCGGCTTGACATCAAGATCCGGGTTAACCGCCCGAATAAACAGGGGGCCCGAGAAATTTTCGCCCGGCACTTCACCGAATCCGTCCCGCACCAGGGCGCGTTGGACGAACTCATTATCGCCGCGGTGGATGAGCTTTATGCCGATCGCCCCTTCGTACAGCTGCACTTTTCCAGCGGGGAACGGGAAATATTGCATTACCGCGACTTTGTCTCCGGCGCAATGATTGCCAATATCCTCTCGCGGGCCAAAAAGCTGGCTATCAAGGACGCTCTCCGGTTGCGTGCAGGCAGCGAGCAGGCGGCAGGTGGGGACCACGAGGGCATCGCCAAGCAACACTTGCTCGATGCCATCGCAGCCGAGCGCGCCGAGTCCGAATATGTACCTACCTCCACCAACCCGGAGGAATGGACCAAGATCATTTCCCAAGACCATTCCGGTGCCCGCGTGGAACGGGTGGAGTTATTGACCACAAGGAGGAGCGCATGAGCCGCATTGTAGGTACCGAAACCGAGTACGGAATTGCGACCCCAGAGCTACCGGAGTACTCACCTATTATTTCTTCCACTCACGCGGTAGTAGCTTATGCCGCGATGCACACAGGGGCGCGCTCACGCTGGGATTTTGCCGAGGAACACCCGCTGCGCGATTCCCGCGGTTTTGATCTCAAGCGCTACCAGACGGTGCCCGTAGTCGACCCGAATGCCATCGGAGTAGCCAATGTGGTCACGGCTAATGGCGCGCGCTTTTATGTTGACCACGCGCACCCGGAGTATTCCGCACCGGAATGCACTAATGCCTGGGAAGCTACGCTTTATGACGCCGCAGGGGACGCCACGCTCCTGCAAGCGGCTGCGGCCGTGGCGGGGCTGAGCGCGCAAGGAAAGTCCGTTCTTGCCAACCACGAGCCCTGCCCAGCCCTGCGTTTTTATAAAAATAACGTGGATGGAAAAGGCGCCTCTTATGGCTCTCATGAGAACTATCAGTACTCCCGTGAAACGGACTTCGACACCATGGCGCAGGCCCTCATCCCTTTCTTCGTTGCTCGCCAGGTAGTCATCGGCGCCGGGCGCATGGGACGCGGCGAGTTTGGTGAAGAGCCAGGTTTCCAGATCTCCCAACGCGCTGATTATATTGAGCAAGAAATCTCGCTGGAGACCACCCTCAACCGCGGCATTATCAATACCCGCGATGAGCCGCATGCGGTCCATGCTGACTTCGGCCGCCTCCACGTCATCATTGGGGACGCGAATATGTCGCAGACGTCTACATTGCTCAAACTGGGGATGACCTCTCTGGTGCTCGATGCCATCGAAGAGGGCGTGGACTTCAGCGACCTCCGCCTGCAGGATGCTGTGGCGGAAGTCCCACGCGTGAGCCGCGATCTTAGGCTTCAGCATCGGCTCACGCTTGCCGACGCCCGCCAGCTCACCGCCCTAGAGCTCCTTGCCGAATATCGCGCACGCGTCACCCCACGCACACCCACCGATCACAAGGTCCTCGCGGCCTGGGACGAGGTAGTTTCGCTACTGGAGAAAGACCCGATGCAGGCCGCACACCTGCTGGACTGGGTGGCAAAGTATCGCCTGATTAAGGGCTATCTCGACCGCGGCGTCAATCCAGACGACCCCAAGCTGCGGCTCATAGACCTGCAATACGCGGAGATTGACCCAGCCAAATCGCTTCACCACGCTCTAGTGCGCAAAGGCCAGATGCGGCAGCTTTTTAGCGCCGCCGAAATTGAGCGTGCTTCCAGCTGTCCGCCGGAGGACACCCGCGCTTATTTCCGCGGCCGAGTAACGCAGAAATTCGGCGAGAACATCATTGCCGCAAGCTGGCAAAGCCTCACCGTACGAGTAGGGGAGGGCACCGACGCACCGTGGGCCACAGTCCCCATGGATATCGCCACTGGTCTCACTCAGGCTGAATGTGGAGAGATGATTGACGCCGCCGACACGGTCGAGGATCTTCTCCAAAGACTCACTGACAGCGAGATCCACCCCGAGTACCGTAATTAACAACCACGAATTAAAGCAGGATCCACAGAAAGGATTTCCCACCTATGTCCACTCACCAGTCTCAGGTCACCGGCGGTAATGGCGGCGATAACTCCGCTGGCGACGAGGAATTTACCTCCACGCAGCTCAGCATCAATACAACCGGCACCGATGAACTCCTCGATGAGATCGACGGGCTACTAGAAAATAACGCCGAGGAATTCGTGCGCTCCTATGTCCAAAAGGGCGGGCAGTAAGGGTGAGTGACCAGCGCCCTGTCTTTGCCCGACGCATCATGGGCATTGAAACAGAATATGGCCTAACTACCAGCGCGGGCTCGAAGGAACGGACTCTGAGCCCCGATGAGGTAGCGCGCGTGCTTTTCCGGCCCATTGTCCAAGAGCATTCCTCCTCCAATATTTTTTCTACCAATGCCAGCCGCCTCTACCTCGATGTCGGTTCCCACCCCGAGGTAGCCACCGCCGAGTGCGATAGTTTAAGCCAGCTTTTAGCCTATGAATGCGCCGGCGATGCCATTGTCAACCGGCTTGGCGAGCAAGCAGAGCAAACTTTCGCCGCTGAGGGCCACCCGCGTGCGGTGTACCTTTTTAAAAACAACGTGGACTCGGCTGGCAATTCCTTCGGCTGCCACGAAAACTATCTCATCAGCCGCCATATGGTCCTCAAGGACTTGGGCCTTGAGCTCCTGCCGTTCCTCATCACCCGTCAGCTCATCTGCGGCGCCGGCATGGTCCAACCCGCTAAGGGCGATAAGCCCGCCCAATTCCTGCTCTCGCAGCGTGCGGACCAGGTGTGGGAAGGCGTTTCTTCTGCTACCACCCGTTCGCGTCCCATCATCAATACCCGCGACGAGCCGCATGGCGATTCCAAACGCTTCCGCCGCATGCACGTCATCGTGGGAGATTCCAATATGGCCGAGCCAACTATGGCGCTGAAAGTAGGTTCAACGCTGCTCATTTTGGAAATGTTGGAGGCCGGATTTGAGCTGCCGAAATATGAGATCGAAAAGCCGATTCACCATATCCGCGCTATTGCGCGCGATATGACGGGATCGACCGAACTACCACTTAGCGGAGGTGGATCAGTCACCGCGCTGGAGGTGCAACAGCAGCTCTGTATGCGCGCAAGCCAATGGCTGGAAGAAAGGGAAGACGCTGGTACCCCTACCTCCGAAATGCGGCGCGTAGTTGATCTCTGGCAACGCACCCTGCGCGCCATTGAGACCCAAGATTTTTCCGAAGTGGACAGGGAAATCGACTGGGTCATTAAACTCGCCCTGCTTGAGCGCTACCGTGCGCGGCTCGGTGGGCAGTGGGACCACCCTAAGCTGGCCCAGATTGATATGACCTATCACGATATCCGTCCTGGACGCGGGCTCTACCATGTACTGCTGCGCAAAGGTCTTATCGATCGCTGGATTGAGGATTCTGATATTGAACGCGCGATGGACACAGCGCCGGCGACCACGCGCGCTGCGCTGCGCGGCCAGTTCTTGGCTACCGCGCGTAACTGTGGCGCCAATGTCACCGTTGATTGGACGCGGCTGAAAGTCAATCGGCCCGAACCGCGAACCGAGGAACTTTTGGATCCCTTCATTGCCCACGATGAACGAGTCGATGCATTGCTAGACTATTTGCGTTCACACCACAGCTAGATCCACCATAGAGTCATATCAGGGAGACAACACAGCACGTGGCAGCACACAACCCCACGCCCAAACGGCATGATGAGGCGGTAGAAAGGCTCACCAACCTCTCCTTCGCGCTACAAGGCGCGGCAAACTCCGGCGGTAGCCCTGATCGCAGCGCTGCATGGATTCGTCGCCACGTTGCCGGGTACGGCGATAAGTCGGGCGAGGCTTTTGCCAAGTCCTTGGCGCGCGATATAGCGACCCTCCAACGCGCTGGGGTGCCCATTGTGCATTCCGGTGGTGAGGATGGCGCGCGCTACCGTCTTGACGCGAGTAGTTACCAGCTACCGCCGGTGGAATTTTCTCCGGAAGAGGCCATGGTTTTAGGCATAGCAGGGGGAATGGGTACCACGGGAGGCTTAAGCGATTTCTCTTTATCTGGGTGG
This sequence comes from Corynebacterium sp. LaCa54, assembly GCF_046717495.1. Classification (NCBI taxonomy): domain Bacteria; kingdom Bacillati; phylum Actinomycetota; class Actinomycetes; order Mycobacteriales; family Corynebacteriaceae; genus Corynebacterium; species Corynebacterium sp. LaCa54. Next base: position 1,229,830 of record NZ_CP177115.1, on the reverse strand, counting down.
ACCAAGATTGCCGCCAGCGGCGCCTCGCGCAACCTTTCCGGCGCGCCGGTGTACACAGCAGTCAATGACATCACCCGCCTCGCCCCGGAAGTTATTACCTCTGTCCTCGCTGCGGTGCGCAACCGACTGCGCATTACTTTTTCCTACCGCGCAAACCCGGCCGCTAAGCCAGTACGCCGCGTGATGGATCCTTGGGGAGTGGTCAACCGTGATAGCCACATTTACATCGTGGGTTTCGATGTGGACCGCGGCGCCCCACGTGTCTTTCGTGCGCTTCGCGTCTCCGATATCAAACGCTCACATCATCCTGCAGAACACACCGTGCCAACAGAGACCTTGCAGGTCTTGGTAGAGCGCGCATTGCAGCGCGGAGAAAAGGTAGACGCGCGGCTTATTATTCCGGTGGGAAAGGCACAGGAGTTAATGGATGCGGGCGAGAAGCAGCCTGATGGCACGGTAATGCTGCGCAACGTGGATAAGGATTGGCTCGTGCGCACAGCGGCCGGGTACGCGCCAGAGGTACAGGTGGTCGAACCTGCCGGGGTGCGCCAGGAGGTCATTTCTCTTCTGCGCGCCGCCGCGCAACGGCAGGAAGGACGCTAGATATGGCCGATGCATCGCAAAAGCTCCAGGCGCTCGTGCGCTCTTTGAACCTGATTCCTTACTTTAAAAATCACCCCGACAAGACGCCGATGGAAGCGGCTACGGATTTGGGAATGGAGCCCGGTGAGCTGAAGGAGGCCCTCGATCGTCTATTTTGTTCCGGCACGGGCCGCAATACTGAAGATCTCATTGATCTCAGCTTCAGCTACCGCGACGGGGTAACCATCCACAATGATCAAGGCCTAAGCCAAGCGTTGCGTCTTACTCCCACCGAGGCCGGCGCCTTGCTCCTTACCTTGGAGTCACTGCAGGCAATGCCGGGGCTCATTGACGCCCAGGCTGTCGAATCCGCCGCTGCTAAACTACGCGGCATCATGGATGAAAAGACGGCAGCAATCTATGATTCGCTGTCTACTCCGGCCCCTGAAGAGACGGATATCCAAGCGCTTTTGACTCAAGCGGTCAATGAACGAAAGCGAGTGAGGCTGCGCTACTGGAGTGCTTCATCTAATGCAGAATCCGAGAGGCTGGTGGACCCAGCCCGCATCTTCATCGTTGATTCTGAGCCTTATCTAGCGGCATGGGAAGAAGCTAAGCAAGCCCATCGCACCTTCCGGATCGACCGTATAAGGACCGCTCACATGGAAGAAGAGCAGTCGCAGCCGCACTTAAAAGACCTCGATTTCGATGCCGTTTCACCCTTTAATTTGGGCAATGGGGACACCGTGAAACTAGCAATTAACCAAGAATTCACGTGGCTGGCTGAGTATTACGATATGCGGCTGGGCGAAGACCTAGGAAATGGGGAAGTAGCTGCGACGATGCCTGTGGGATCAGTGGACTGGCTGATTCGTTTTGCCTTGGGTCAAGCTGATAGGTTGCGAGTAGTTGCTCCTCAATCCGTGGTTAAGCTCATTGCGGAGCGAGGAAATGCCGCTTTGAGCGGCTATACTCAATAGCCAGTTACTTGCCCGTTAACTGCGCCCGCCCGCTGGAAGATTTTCCGGCAGTACCGCTGCTCGGCATGCTGGCGCACTAGTTGAAAGAGGTTTCTCCATGAACCTAGGACCTATGGAAATCGGCCTAATCGTTCTCGTTATCGTCTTGCTATTCGGTGCAAAGAAGCTGCCGGATCTGGCACGTTCCATGGGCCGTTCCATGCGCATCTTCAAATCTGAGGTTAATGAGATGCAGTCCGAGGATACCCAGCGTTCCCAGGCGCAGGCACAGCTGAACCAGAAGCAGCAGTCCGACGAGGAATTCTGGAATCGACCGGACATGCAGCCGGGCCAGCAGAGCAACACCAACCCTCAGCAGTAAACGCCCCCAGCCCGTCGTTGCGCGAACACCTCTGCAGCGCGTGGATACACTCTCGTAATCCGCGCAGCAGGGAAGTGTTCGCTTCTTTGCGTTTGAAAGAGCCATACTGATGTCGCCACAGTCACAACCTGTTTCTGCCCCGAAGGCAAGCAAGAACGTGAAGGGGAAGCTGCGTTTTTCGCGCAAGCAGAAGAACCCTACCGGGGAGATGACCTTGGTGGAGCACCTGCAGGAGCTTCGCCGCCGCGTCATCATCGCCGTTTTAGCGGTGGTCGTCGGCGCCATCATTGGCTTTATCTGGTACCAACGCGCACCGTTCGGTATCTCCCCGCTGGGTGAGATCCTCCGCGAGCCCTATTGTGCGCTGCCAGCAGACAAGCGCGCCTCTTTCAGTGCGGATGGCGAATGCCGTCTTTTGGCCACCAGCCCTTTTGAAATGCTCCTGCTGCGCTTGAAGGTAGGCGCTCTGGCGGGCACCGTATTGTCCTCGCCGGTGTGGCTATATCAGATTTGGGCCTTCGTAGTCCCTGGCCTCCATAAAAATGAGCGTCGCTACACCTTGAGTTTCGTCTCTGCCGCAGTGGGACTATTCGTTGCTGGCGCCGTGCTCGCGTATTTCATCCTGTCCGTTGGGCTGGAATTCCTCATGGGCATCGGTGAAGAGTACCAAACAGCAGCGCTGACAGGTGAACGCTATTTCTACTTCCTTTTGGCATTGCTGCTGATATTCGGCATCAGCTTTGAAATTCCCCTGCTTATCGTCTCGCTCAATCTTATCGGCGTGCTCGAATATGAGCATGTCAAAGACAAACGGCGGATCATTATCGTCCTCGTGATGATTTTTGCCGCCTTTGTCACCCCGGGCCAGGATCCCTTCTCAATGGTGGTCTTAGCTGGATCCCTCATTCTTCTTATTGAGATTGCATTCCAGTTCTGTCGCCTCCACGATAAGCGCATGCAACGCCAGCGCCCCGAGTGGATGGACCTTGATGACGAGACAGCCTCACCGCTCGGCGCCGGACCAGGAGCGGTCGGCGGGCCTACTCCCGTCGCGGCGCCAACCCAGGTACACCCTTCGCCCGCTCCTTCTCAGCAGGTTTCTCAACCAGTCCAGCAGGCACAGCGACAGCAGCCGCAGACGTGGACCACCGGCGGCACCGGGACTTCGTCGAACAGCGGCGGCTTTTTCGACGATGTCCTCTAGGCACGGGTAGCCTGGGGAGTCATGACTGAAACTCATCTGGATTCTTTTTCTGCAGCCCTGCCATACCCCTTGGATGAGTTCCAGGTTAAGGGCTGCCAAGCCGTGGAAGACGGGCACGGTGTGCTGGTGTGCGCGCCGACCGGCGCCGGCAAGACCATCGTGGGCGAGTTTGCGGTGTCGCTGGCATTAAGCCGAGGTACCAAGTGCTTTTATACAACTCCCATTAAGGCGTTGAGCAACCAGAAGTATCACGACTTGGTGGAAGAGCACGGTGAGGAAGCCGTCGGCTTGCTCACCGGTGATGTATCGATCAACTCCGATGCAGAGATCGTCGTTATGACCACCGAGGTGCTGCGCAATATGATCTACGCAGAATCCGCAGCACTAGATCGCCTTACCCATGTGGTCATGGATGAGATCCACTTTTTGGCCGATGCCTCGCGCGGCGCAGTGTGGGAAGAGGTAATCCTCAACCTGGCAGACCATGTCTCCATCATTGGTCTATCTGCCACAGTGTCCAATTCGGAAGAATTCGGCGATTGGCTTTCCACTGTGCGTGGCGATACCACCGTCATCGTTTCCGAACACCGCCCAGTTCCGCTCGACCAGTGGATGATGCTGGGACGTAAGATTTATCCGCTTTTCGAACCCGAATCCGGCGGACAAGTCAACGCCGAGCTAGAGCGTAGAATCCAGCGCCTTGAGGCCGGCGATACCGACGACGGTCGCGCAGACTATAAGTCCGGCAAGGGTTTTCGCGCACGCGCCCGCCACAAGAGCGGCGGTCGTAGTGAATTCCGTGGAAGGGGAAGGGGACGCTCCGGTGCTTCTCGCCAGCAGGATCGCTATCGCCCCTTGGGCCGTCCGGAGGTACTGAAAGTACTCCAGTCCCAAGACATGCTGCCGGCCATTACCTTCATTTTCTCCCGCGCTGGCTGCGATGGCGCGCTCTATCAGTGTCTGCGCAGCCGCATGGTGCTTACCTCCCAAGAAGAAGCGCAGCAGATCAAAGAAATCGTCGATGCTGGTGTAGAAGGTATCCCCGAAGAAGATCTACAGGTCCTAGACTTCAAGCGCTGGCGCGAAGCCCTTTCCCGGGGCTTCGCGGCACACCATGCAGGTATGCTGCCGGCCTTCCGGCACATCGTGGAAGACCTCTTCGTACGCGGCCTCGTCCGCGCCGTCTTCGCTACCGAAACCTTGGCTCTCGGCATCAATATGCCGGCGCGCACCGTGGTGCTAGAAAAACTCATCAAATTCAATGGTGAGGCCCACGTTGATCTCACCCCCGGCCAGTACACGCAGCTAACTGGCCGCGCGGGGCGTCGCGGCATCGATACCTTGGGCAATGCAGTCGTGCAATGGGCCCCCGCCATGGATCCGCGTCAAGTAGCCGGCCTTGCTTCCACCCGCACTTACCCTCTCATTTCTACCTTCGCTCCAGGCTACAATATGGCAATCAACTTGCTGGGCATGCTTGGGTTCGAAGACTCTCTTCGGTTGTTAGAGAAGTCTTTTGCCCAGTTCCAAGCGGATGGCTCGGTGGTGGAAGAAACCCGTGAAATTGAGCGCGCGGAACATCGAGTACGCGAGCTGCGCAGCCAGCTGGATGATGCCGTGGCATCGCTCGCACCTCCTGCCAAGGATGGGGAAGATCCCGCCGAGGTACTGATGGACTACGTCCGCCTGCGCCGCGAACTCAGCGCTGAAGAAAAGCAGTCCAAAATCGATAGCGCTAACCAACGCAACCAAGAAGTAATCGCGGTTCTGGGACGCCTGCAGCTAGGCGACGTTATTGCCATGCCTGGCAAGAAGCGCCCTATTCTCGCTGCGGTTGTCACGCCCGCTAACCAGACCGCGGATCCCCGCCCGTGGATTACCACGGAATCTGGGTGGTCTGGTCGGATCGACGCCGCTGGGATCAATAACCCTCCCATTCAGGTGGGGCGCATTAAAATACCCAAGCCGGTACGCAAGAATCCGCGGCGCAATACCCGTTATGTGCAGGATGTCTTGCACCGAGAGCACTTCGACCGCCCCAAGCGAATGAAGTCGCAGCCCCGTACTCGGCCCAATAAGCGGGTAGGGCAGTTGCGCGATCAGCTACGCGCTCATCCCGCGCACGAGTGGCCGGCCACCGACCGCGAGCAGCTGGCGGGCTTGGCACAAAAGCTCGCACGGCGCGAGCGTGACCGAGACAAGCTCCAGTCCAAGGTAAATAAGGCTACAGATACTTTGGGCCGCACCTTCGAGCGCATTGTAGACCTTCTGGCAGAGATGGACTATGTCGAGTTCACCGGGGTAGGTTCCGAACGCACGCCCGTAATTACTGAGGAAGGCGAGCGTCTAGCCAAAATCCACAGCGAATCCGATCTGCTCGTGGCGCAATGCCTCAAACGCGGCATTTGGGATGACCTGGATCCGGCGGAGCTTGCTGGCGTTGCCTCCTTGTGCTGCTTCGAAAACCGCAAGGCTACCAGTGGGCAGCCGGAAGCAGCTACCGAGCGCATGGCCGATGCCATGAATGGCACGTGGCGCGTTTATACCGAACTCACCGCCGATGAGCAGCGCCACCGTCTGCCGCCTACTCGTGAGCCGGAGGCTGGTTTCGCCCTGGCCGTCCACCAATGGGCAGCCGGTGCCCCCTTGGGCTATTGCATGGCTGCCGCTAATGAAGCCGGCGCCGAACTTACCCCCGGTGATTTTGTCCGCTGGTGCCGGCAGGTCATTGACCTCCTGCAGCAGGTGGCGAAGACCGGCTATGACGGCGAGATTCAGCGCAATGCCCGTCGGGCTATCGATGCCATTCAGCGCGGTGTGGTAGCCATCGGCGCCTAGAGGCCGCGGCTTGGGCGAGTAGACTCTGGGACATGACTGTTACTCAGACTTTTTCCGCTGATGTCTACGCCCAGCGCCTGCAGGCCGCCCAACAGGCCGCTAAGGACAAGGACATCGATCTGCTCCTCATCGGTACGGGTCCAGACTTTGCCTATCTCACTGGCTCCTGGGTTTCCTCGCACGAGCGCCTTACCGTTTTGGTCGTGCCGCAGCAAGGCAATGCGTGGATCGCAGCGCCTAATACCGATATCACCGATATCAAGGCGGCTCCAGTAGGAGAGCTGGATGTAGAGCTGCGGGGTTGGAACGACGGCGATAATCCCTATGAGCTAGCACTAGATGGTGCAGGCGCTGCTCTAAACAACGTGGCCCTGGGGCAGTCGCTGACTGCAGACCACGTCCTGCGTTTTCAGGATCTGATCCCACTCGCTAATTATCAGTTGGCTACCTACGCGCTGGCGGAGCTTTTTACCCGCAAGGATGAAGCTGAGATTGCTGAGCTGCGCAAGGCTGGCCAGGCCATCGATGCGGTCCACGCACAGGTGCCAAAACTCCTCCAGCCGGGCCGCACCGAGGCGGAGGTGGCTCAGGAATTGGAAGAGCTCATCTTGCAAGAGCACACCGTTATCGATTTCGTGATTGTCGGCTCGGGTCCGAACGGCGCCAACCCGCACCATAGTTTCTCGGACCGTGTGTTAGCGGAGGGCGAGCCAGTCGTCGTCGATATCGGCGGCACTCTGCCTTCTGGTTACCACTCCGATTGCACCCGCACCTACGTGGTCGGCGGGGACGTTTCCAAGGCACCGCAGGACTTTCAGGATGCTTATGCCGTGCTTGCCGACGCCCAAGCAGCCGCCCGCGCCGCAGCCCACCCCGGTAGCACCGCCGCAGAGATCGATGCCATTACCCGCAAGGCGATCGCTGCAGCCGGCTGGGGCGACAACTTTGTCCACCGCACCGGACATGGCATTGGACTATCTACGCACGAAGAGCCGTTCATTATGGAAGGCAATGACCTCACATTGGAAGAAGGCATGGCCTTTTCCATTGAGCCGGGCATCTACGTGGAAGGCAAGTGGGGCATGCGCTTGGAGGATATCGTGGTGCTTACTAGCGATGGCTACGAGTCCCTCAACCTAGCTCCGCGTGAAGTCCGTTAAATGGCTGGCGTATTAATACTTGGCGGTCGCAGTGATATCGGCGGCGAAATAGCTCGGCGGGTGGCTCCCGGTAAGGACATTGTGCTCGCTGCTCGTGGCACCCACGGAATGGACGGTAGAGAACAGCAGTTGCGGGCGGCGGGCGCGCGCAGCGTGCACTTGCTTGATTTCGACGCCGCAGATTTTCCGTCCCATGCTGGAGTTGTCGATCGCGCGATAGAGCTAGCAGGACCTCTGGAGATTGCGGTTGTAGCCTTTGGCATCCTGGGTGACCAGGAGCGAGCGGAACGCGATGCTTCCCACGCGGTCGACATCGCCACGATTGATTACGCGGCGCAGATTTCCCTGCTCACCTTGGTTTCTGAGCGCATGCAGCGCGGCCACATCATCGCGTTTTCCTCGATCGCAGGGTGGAGGGCCCGTCGAGCGAATTACGTCTACGGTTCTACCAAGGCTGGTCTTGACGCCTTCTGTCAAGGTTTGGCCGATAAGCTGCACGGCAGTCGGCTAGGACTCATTACCGCACGCCCCGGCTTCGTGATTGGCAGCATGACAGAAGGAATGAAACCGGCGCCGCTTTCGGTGCGTCCAGAGGATGTGGCCGGGGCCGTGGTCAGCTGCATAGACCACGATGCACGGCGCGGTAGACCGCGTTCGCGCACCATCTGGATCCCCAGAGCTCTACAGGGCCTAGCGTGGATCATTCGCCTCGTGCCGCGCCCAATCTGGCGTCACATGCCACGCTAGAGTCTGCGATCCTGCTAGTGTGCGCGGAGCAGTGGGGAGTTGATGTCGAAGATGAATCCACGCGGGGCGAGTACGCGCAGAACCACCTCGGCATCGCCCTCAGCGATATTGTGAAAGACTAATCCACCCCACGGGGTGACGGTGATGTCTACCTCCAGCTGCCCAATGAGCTGTGCAAACTCGGCTGGAATTGCGCCTTTATGAACGCCTGCGCCCAGATCAACGATGCCCGCAGGCAGATGCTCATCCAGCCAGCCAATGGGGCCGGGTTCTGCCAGGGCGGAGCTTGTGTGTTCCTCGGCCTCCGCGCGCTGGAGTGCTTCCTCATAATGACGGGCGGCGGCGTGTGGGGTAAGTGGGGCAGTAGGGGCGTCGACAAGCGGGGAGCGCCCAAGGTGCAAAGAACCATCCTTGTCGATGTTTAAACTCACACCAGCGGCACCCGCGGGCAAGCTATCCTCTTCCGCGATGACTGCAAGACCTGGCCCGCCTTCTATCGCACCCAATTCAGCCGCAATATCTTGGGCCGCCTGCTTGGCCGCTGCCGATAGGGGTGAGGCCAGCACCGGCACCGTGGCGGCATGTAGATGCAGGCCCTGGAGCCGCCGCTTAAGCGCCTCCGCATCCGTAATTCCGCGCAGCTCGATGGCAGAAAACCGGTCGATGTACACAAATCCATCCGCGCAATCACTGGCGCATTCTGCCAAAGTTACCCAATCTGGGGCGTGGGTGCTGCCGCCGGCAACGTGGATGCGGGTGCACGTGCCGTACTGAGGGTCGTCGAAAAGCGCAGGAGTAAACATGCGCACCAGTTTAACCTGCCGCAGCTGCAGCATAGTTCACGAGTGTTGCCAGCGCATTTTCAGTCTGCCTCGTTAAACTGAGGCCATGCCGTTTTTCTATTTTGCTCTCTACATGGTCGCAGAAACCCTGACTTTCTGGGCTGTATCCACATGGATCGGTGTAGGTTGGGCGCTAATCGCGCTCTTTGTCACCATGTTTTTCGGAATGTCCATCGCCGGCATTGAAGTCCGGCGCTTGATGGGAAAGCAGGTCGAACGCACAGGAGACGGCACTTACGTTGTCCGCGGCGGCAATATGGGCAAGACTGCCAGCAACGTAGGTCTTACCTTGGTAGGCGGCATGTTGCTCTCCTTGCCTGGCTTCCTAACCACGATTCTCGGCGCCCTACTTATTTTCTCGCCCACCCGTGCAATCATCCGCACAGTTATGGCAGCGTCTTTGTACCGCAAGATCGAGAATATGGGTGTCAAGATCTACGAGGCAACCCCGATGGCGCAGCAGCATGACACGTATGGCGATTTTGTCTCCTTCGGCCGCGGACAAGCCGCACACAGCGGGCACCCGAGTACTCAGGACGCTGGCCCACATGAGGTCTTGGATGAGGAAGAGATTCGCCGGTGGACTGAAAACCTAGATCCGGATGACTTTGGCCCTGCCGGTGGCGAGACCAAGGGCGGCAAGAGCTAGTGTTGCCTATCCTTGCCCGCCTTTTAGTGGCGGGCCTTTCTGGTCTGCTTACTTATGCCGCCATTGAGCCCCGCGGCTGGTGGTGGGCCTCAGTAGTAGGTATGGGCTTGCTCTATGTGAGTTTGATGCCTTGGGGAACTAGGCACGTCTCCGCCCGTCTGGGCGCACTACTCGCGGTAGCGCATTCACTCGTGCTCTATCTTCTCACCTTGCCCTGGATCGGTGAATTGGTGGGAAGCGGGCCGTATATTGCGTTGGCAGTATGGCTTGCGGTTTACGCCATCCTATTGGGCTTTGGCGGCGCTGCGGTGGCACGGTGGAAGTACGGTTTTATTGCTTTCCCGTTCGTCTACCTCGCGGTGGAGGTGCTGCGTTCTTCTCTACCTTTCGGTGGTTTTTCCTGGGTCAAACTGGCTTGGGGGCAAATCGACGGGCCGCTAGCCAAGCTAGCGCCGTGGGGTGGCACCTCGCTTATCACCGTCGCCACAGTACTGTGTGGCTGCGGAATCGCCGCCCTGTTGTTTCACCGCAGCTGGACGGTCAAGGGTATCGCCCTTGCAGCAGCTATCCTGCCCCTAATAACGGCGACGGTGGCAGGATTGGGCATCAACCGAGACGACGCTACTATTGGCGAAGCAAAGGTTGCGGCAATCCAAGGAAACGTGCCTCGCATGGGCCTAGATTTTGCTGGGCAACGCCAAGCGGTTCTCAATAATCATGTGGCTGAAACGAAGAAGCTGGCCGCGCGCGACAAGGACATCGACCTTGTCATCTGGCCTGAAAACTCATCCGATATCAATCCTTTCCATGACGGTAGGGCAGCCGCGGCAATCAGTGGTGCCGTTGATGCGATTGATGCCCCCGTTCTGGTTGGCACCGCTACGCGCGATGACGTGGGCGCCCGCAATACCATGCAGGTCTTTGCCCCTGGCCACGCGGTAGGGGACCACCACTATAAGAAGTACCTGCAGCCTTTCGGTGAGACCATGCCCATGCGGGATTTCTTTGCCAAATTTTCTGACTACGTGGATCTTGCCGGGGACTTCAAACCCGGCGATGGTCCAGGTGTGGTTTCCATGGCGGGCGTGCCGGTAGGCGTGGCAACGTGTTACGAAGTCTCCTTCGACAACGCCTTTAGAGAATCGGTCGAAAATGGCGCACAATTGCTGACTACGCCAACCAATAACGCCACCTTTGGCTACTCGGATATGACTTACCAGCAATTGGCCATGAGCCGGCTGCGTGCGATGGAGACAGACCGTGCCGTGGTGGTGGCGGCAACCTCTGGAGTATCTGCCATTGTTCACCCCGATGGCCGCGTCAGCCAGTCCACGGAAATTTTTACGCCGGCCGCTCTCGTGGAGCAGTTGCCTTTGCGTAGCGGCGAGACCTTTTCCGTTAGGTTTGGTTCGCCCCTGCAATGGCTCATGGTTATTATTGGAACAGTCTGCGCACTGGTAGCTTTGCGCACAAACCGCCTGCGACGCACCCCGCGCCGCTCCGGCACAGATACATACGTAGGAGCATAAACACTGTGAGCACGCTTGAAGCCTCGACCTTGGTCATCATCCCGACCTACAACGAGATCGAAAACCTACCTCTCATTACTGGACGCGTCCGCGCGGCGGTCCCAGAGGTGCATATCCTCATCGTGGACGATAACTCGCCCGATGGCACCGGCGACAAGGCCGATGAGTTCGCAGCGCAGGATGACCATATCCACGTTCTCCACCGCGAAGGCAAGGGTGGCCTGCTAGGCGCCTATATCGCTGGCTTTGAGTGGGGCTTGGAGCGTGATTACCAGGTACTGTGCGAGATGGATGCAGATGGCTCCCACGCGCCGGAGCAGCTGCACTTGCTGCTCGAAGAGGTAGACAAGGGTGCGGACCTAGTTATCGGCTCCCGCTATATTCCGGGCGGCGAGACCGTCAACTGGCCGGCTTCTCGCGAGTACCTTTCCCGTTTGGGCAATATCTACATTTCCGTGGCGCTGGGCGCTGGTCTGTCCGATATGACCGCCGGTTATCGTGCCTTCCGCCGCGAGCTCCTCGAATCCATTGATTTCGACGAGCTATCCAAGGCGGGCTATATCTTCCAGGTGGATCTGGCTTTCCGCGCGGTTAAGGCCGGCTTCGATGTCCGCGAGGTTCCTATTACCTTCACCGAGCGCGAATACGGCGAGTCCAAGCTTGATGGTTCCTTCGTGAAAGATTCCCTGCTGGAGGTAACCAAGTGGGGCGTTGCCCACCGCACGGAGCAGCTGCAGGATTTCGGCGGCGCCGTATCCAAGCTGGTCAATCGTGAGGTCAAGGATGGCTCCATTCACGATCTAGGCGTGCAGGCCCGCAAGGGCGCCGGCTGGGCATCTGACTTCGCCGGGGAAATTGCTCACCTAGCAAAGCACCAGATTGCACAGTTGAAGAAGTAGCCCATGCTTCAACGCTAAAGGCCCGTACCGTCCCTTAGTAAAACTAAGGAGGTACGGGCCTTTGTCTGCGGCAGAACCTTATGAGTTCTTTTGCTGCTGTTCCTGCTGCTCCTTTAGCAGGCGGGCTGCGGAACGGCGACGGGAGCGCAGGTGGTTAATGCGCTCTTCTAGGAGCTCGTCCAGCTCCTCAATGGAGCGGCGCTCACGCAGCATATCCCAGTGGGTACGTGGCGGCTTAGCCGGCTTAGACTCAACGCCTTCACCTTCTACAAGGTGGCCTAGCTTGCCGTTTTTGCACATCCATTCCTCAGGGATTTCAGCATCATCCGCAAAAGGCACCTCATAAATCTCGCCGTCTTCGGTGCGGTACTTCACCATTTGGCGCGGTGCGAGGTCGTGGTCGCGGTCGGTTTCGTAGCTGACTGCGCCCATACGGCTGCCACGGAGTACGCGATCTGCCATGCAACATCATCCTTTTCAAAGAGATCCCTGATTGAGTGCGAAGCAAAACTTCGCCTAAGAGCTACTAATTATAACGAACACCCTCGCGCCTTTGTTCCCAGCCCGCCCAAAATGGACTAAAGTGTATCGGGTGATCCGTACAGCTAGTCGTGAACGCAACGTCGGTTCCTGCCAGTGGTGTGGGAAGGACATTGATCAAGGCGGTAGAGGGCGGCCACGGAAGTTTTGCAGCGCCTCGTGCAAACAGCGGGCGTATGAGCAAAGAAATAATGTTAGTGGCACGGGTATTCCCGCTAACGCTGTGATCCTTACTCCGGAGAAGGCAGAAAGTTTGCGCGACGGACTTTTTGAACTACGTTGTTCCGCAGAAGATATCAATACCGCCGCGGAGGAAGGTGCTAGTGCGCAGGAGCTTGCCGGTTTGTGCGAAGAGCTTGTAGCCCTGGCCCGACGCCTAGAAGGACTTCGATAGAAGATGAAAAAGCTTTTTTATAACCGCAAGCTCGTCATTACCATCTTTGTGGTGCTCATTGTATTGCTCACCGCCGTGGCCATTGGCCCTATGGTGTATTCGCTTCTCAAGGGCGCCGGTGTAAAAACAGAGCCTATTTCCGCCGATGGAGCTAAGGCTGCGTCTACGGAACTAGATGGATCCTGGCAGGTTGCCAAGGGGCGTGCTGATAATCATACCTCGGTTGGTTTTACCTTCAATGAGATCCTACCTGCAGAAAAGACCACTACATCTGGTTCGACTACTGAGGTAACCGGTCAAGCAGAAATTTCTGATTCCACCCTCAAAACCGCGACGGTCACCGTGGATATGGATGAGTTGTCTACGGATAAAAAGGTCCGCGACCAAAATATGAAGTCCAAACTCTTTGAGACGCAACTTTTCCCAGAGTCTTCCTTTAAGCTCACCAAACCCGCTTCGCTTGCCGACGTCCCAGATGACGGCACCATTGGCACGGTAAAGCTCACCGGTGACTTGACCATCAAGGATGAGACACACGAGGTTTCCCAAGACTTTGACGTTCTCCGCGACGGGGATAACATCGTCATCGGCGGCACCGTTCCAGTTAATCGCCTTGATTATGGCGTAGAAACCCCGGAAATGTTGGCCGCAAAGGTTGAGGAAAAGGGCGAGGTCAATCTTCGCATTTCCTTCAAGAAGGACTAATAAGGACGAGCCTATGAACACCCGCCAAATGATCCCGTTTATGTGGCTGCGCCTTCTTATAGTCATCGGCTTTACCATTTTCGTAGCCGTTCAACACATGTGGGTCATCGTAGCGATTTCTGCCTGCTTGGCGCTTTTGACTATATGGCAGCTGTGGAGTGCTTACCGTAATCGTTAAATAAGACATCCAAAGCGAGCGGTAGTTGCCCCGAATATCGTCAATGTGACGTTATATGGTGGTGTGGTTGCATACTCCAGTGGGGGTGCATTTTTGCCAAAATCCACCCGTCTGACCACCCATCGGGAGCCACACGCCATAGATGGCTGGCGCCCGTGGCACGGAGGGGCTCAATAGTGCTTAATAGTTAAGGCGCCTGGCGTCGCAGAGGCAGACTGCATACCGGCGGCCCTCAATAGGATTAGTCAGCCAGCTTGGCGGACCAGTGGCCACTGGAGTGTATCGCGGCAACTGCGCGACATCGCAAAGCAGAGCTTCACAGCAGAAGGCGGAGCGAAGATAATCGCCGCAATAAAAGGAGCAAGCGGGGATTCTGATAAGACCGACCAGAAGGCTCGAGGTATGCCAAGGTATAAATGAGGAACTGCCTAACCATGGATAAATGTCCGATAATGTACATTATGTCATTTAAACTAGGGGTGGCATTCCCCCCTTTTAGTTCCTGACTCCATACATTGATACCTGGACCCCGCCTCTATTGTTCGCTCCTGACAACACGCGCCCGAATGAAGCTTTCCAAATATGACATTCCTTCACGAAGATTGGTCTCTCGTCATTACTCTTGCCGCGGGCGACTTCTTTCTCGGCTTGGTCTCTCGTAGCCCATGCGGCCTTAAGCTCTGGATCGAATTCTGCGCTCGACGGATCCGATCCCTGCGCGTGTCCACCTCTAAATACGATGTAAACCACTTCCGGATGGTGTTCTTCATCCAGTGGACCGTTCCACCCACGCAGGCATGTCTCTTCAGTCCAACAGGTCACCCCTGAGCGGTCTACGCATTGCCCCATGGCTTCTTCTTGGGCGCGCGTCAGCGCAACCCCTGCAAAGGACTCATCAAGTGAATCGTCTTTCCGCGCAAATAATACGAAGATCCGCGCGGTGCTTTTCTTTTGCTTCTTCGTATCCATGCCCCACATCTTCTCACCCGGCTATCGGTTAGTTTTCAACTAAAATGCACACTAGCGCATATAAAGGCCAAGCAGGTCTCTATCAGGGGCGATTCCAAGTCGGCGAACGGACCTGATCACTACTGGGTGCGTAAAATCGGCATTATGACGATTCAGCATGTAGTAGATAAGCCTTCCCGCGCAGCCCTCTTTCTAGTTCTCGAAATCAAGGACGGCTGCGAGCAAGCCACCCGCGACATGCTGACGGGGTTCGCCGGACTCTTCAAGTCCGTGAACTTCCGCTATAACGAAGGCGAGCTTTATACCGTAGTTGGCATTGGCGCCTCCATGTGGCCGCGTTTGACCAGCGCACCCCTTCCTAATCGGCTAAAGGAATTCGAGGCAATTGACGCAGCGCACAAGGCCCCAGCAACGCCAGGCGATATTCTGTTCCACTTCCGCGCTAATAGCTACGATCTCTGCCACGAAATGGCCCGGCAGGTTTTAGACCAACTGGGTGATGCTGCAACGGTCATCGATGAGACCCACGGGTTTAAATACCTTGACCAGCGCGACCTGCTTGGCTTTGTAGACGGCACCGCCAATCCCCTCGCCGAGGAAGCTTTGGATACCGTGCTGCTTGACGACGCCGCCGATTACCCCCGTGGCTCCTATGTCACCGTACAAAAATACATCCACGACCTCGACAAGTGGAACGAGCTGAGCACCGAAGAGCAAGAAAAGGTCATTGGTCGCACCAAGGCTGACGATATCGAGCTCGACGATGATATCAAGCCTTCCAATTCTCACGTTGCTCTCAACGACCTTGAGGAAGATATCTACCGCGAGAATATGGTCTTTGGTTCTTTTGCTGCTGGTGAGATGGGTACTTACTTCATCGGCTATGCAAAGGATCCAGAAAACGTCATGGAACGTCTGCGCAATATGTTCATCGGCAAGCCAGAGGGAAATTACGACCGCATTCTAGACTTCTCCACCGCTCTTACTGGCACCAACTTCTTTGTGCCCAGCGCGGACCTGATGAAAAACTTCGACGAGCTACCGCCCGCCTAGCGGCGTCCCCCACGGTTGCGGTGGACCAATCCAAATTGCACCGCATCAATCATTCCGAGCGTCATTAAGGCCTCGCGGAGGGCAAATTGGAAGTTCCACAGGCGGCGGAATACTGGGTCGAACCCAGCCGCCGCGGCCTCCCGCAGGTGCCCATCAAAAAAGGATCGTTGCTGACGCAAAGATTCTAGGTAGTGCGTCCCCACGTGTGTTTCCGATACGATGCGCAGGTTCGAGTTCTTATCGACGAGCTGGTGCAGCTCCGCAGTAAGCGGATAGTCCAGTGCAGGCCACACATATGCCCGCAAGGCCTGAATCGAGGCCTTTCCGGCGTCGGTCATTGCTTCGGTCGCCACAAGGGACTGAATTCCTGCCCGGCCATTAGGGGTTAAGAACCGGTCGACTGCGCGAATATACTCTTTGCGCTCCTGTGGGCTAAGCTGTTCTATCTTTTCCACGGTGACGATTGCGTCATAGTGTCCGCGCCATTGCTTGGGATTTGGGACAACCCCGGGAATGCGTTCCACATGGATGGAATCATCTGCCCCCTCGAGCACGAGCGCCTCACGCATGTGACTTATCTGCTCTACATCGCTGGTCAATACGTCTACCGTTGCGCGCCGCTTGGTTGCGCGCATGGCAGGCTGCATTCCAGCGGCTGGGTACACCAATAGGTGGGTTCCGGCGCCGGTGCGAGTGACGTCGAGAAGCCAATCAGCGGCGCGACGCTGGGCATCGCCCAAATCATCTCTGTCCACACTCGTGGGCTCGCTTAGCGTCGTGACATCCACGAAGTGGCTTTTCGGTTCCTTGCGGCCGGCCTTGGGGCTATAGCTTTCTACTGTCTCCCTAATGGTCGTCGGCACACCGCTAGAAAAGATGCCACCCACATGGCTTAAACCATCACCGGAATAGAGCCGGACCAAATCCATCGGCAACTCCCCTGGCTCCGAATTGCCGGTGTCTAGCATCTTGGCCTTGGGAAGATATCCCACCCCCAGCAACCGCCCAAGCACTTTTACCAGCTGGGAGGACGAGCTGACGGACCACTCTCCTGCCATAAAGCTTTCTGCGAACCCCAGCCATCCACTGGCGGCGATTCGTTCAAACAAGGCATCGTGTCCGACCTTGAGATCTGGTCCGCCCTCTACTTCCAAGTCGAGTTCCAATCCGGCGTCATCGCAAGCCTTGGCAAATTCAGCCTCTGCACGGCGAGCCTTTAAACCAGGCCAACGAGGTGAAGGGACTGTAGCCACATTGGGCCAGGAATCTGCATCGATGGAGCTCAAATGCTCGGGGCGGATAAAACTCATAATGCCAGGTGCGCTCCTTGGTGGGCGGAGGAAGTCACTATCGGCAATTACCTTAGTCAGCTTGGCACGCACCTCGGCTTAGGCGCTCCGCACAGGCGCAATGGTTCCTGCCGCGAAAATAATAACGATGCACGGAAGTTTATCAGTCAATGAGTATGCACGTTCTGTTAGAAGTGTTTACACTGAATGGGTGCAAAACATTAGCTTTCTTGAGGAAGGTCGCAATAAATCCATGACTGATACCGCTTATCGTCCCAATGGTGGCCGTCACCACGTTGTCGTGGTTGGCGCTGGCTTCGGTGGTCTCAACACCGTCCAGAAGCTAAAGAACGCCGATGTAGAAATCACTCTCATCGATAAGAAGAACCACCACCTGTTCCAGCCGATGCTGTACCAGGTAGCAACAGGCATGATTTCCGCCGGTGAGGTGGCCCCGTCCACCCGCCAGCTGCTGCGCGATCAGGATAATGTTCACTTCGTCAACGCCGAGGTTACCGATATCAACCTGGCTGACCAGACCGTCACTGCCGAGCAGGATGAGTTCTCCCGCACTTACGCATATGATTCCCTGGTGGTTGCAGCGGGCTCCGGTCAGTCCTATTTTGGCAACGACCATTTTGCAGAGTTCGCCCCAGGCATGAAGACCTTGGACGATGCCCTCGAGCTGCGCTCTCGCATCATCTCCGCGTTTGAGAAGGCTGAGCTTACCGATGACCCAGCGGAGCGCGAGCGCCTGCTTACCTTCATCATCGTTGGTGCTGGGCCAACCGGCGTCGAGCTGACCGGCCAGATTGCCGAACTAGCAAACCGCACCCTCAACGATGTCTATTCCAACTACGGGACCACCTCCGCCAAGATCTACTTGCTTGACGGCGCCCCACAGGTACTGCCGCCATTTGGCAAGCGCTTGGGCCGCAAGGCACAGCGCACCTTGGAAAAGGAAGGCGTACAGGTGCACCTCAACGCCATGGTGACCGATGTGACTGCGGATACCGTCACTTATAAGGACATGAAAACCGAGGAAGAGACCACCCTGACGGGCGCTACCAAGATCTGGTCCGCCGGTGTGGCCGCTTCCCCACTGGGCAAGATGGTGGCCGAGCAGGCTGGCGTCGAGGCAGACCGCGCTGGTCGTGTCTCCGTGAATGAGGACCTGACCGTGGGCGAGCACAATAACGTCTACATGGTCGGTGACATGATCTCCCTCAACCGCCTGCCTGGCCTCGCACAGGTTGCTATCCAGGGTGGCGCGCACGTCGCTAAGCTCATTCAGGCAAAGGTGGACGAGGAGTCTACCGCCAATGAGAAGGAAGCCTTTGATTACTTTGACAAGGGCTCCATGGCAATCGTCAAGCGCTTCAACGCCGTCGTCAAGCTGGGCAAGACCGAGTTCGGTGGCTTCGCTGGCTGGGTAGCTTGGCTGGGCCTGCACCTGACTTATGTGATTGGCCTGCGCAGCCGCCTGGCAGTGCTGGTGAACTGGGCAACCAATATTCTTTCCCGTGACCGCGGCAACCTAGAAATCACCACTCAGCAGCGCATCGCGCGCAACATCATTAACAAGAACGAGAAGTAATTACTCCTCGATCGCATCGCCGCTCTCCTGCCTCAATGCAGGGCAAGGGCGGCGATTTTCTATTTTCCTGTCGTTACTCATTGATAGCGATAGCACCACCCCAACTGGGCACTGGAGCGCCGATTTTCGCACATAGTTTCCGTGACCTTTGTTAGGCTGAGAAACGCAACATGGGGTGCCGCACACAGTGCGGCTGAGAAATACCCATCGAACCTGCACTCAGTTAGAACTAGCGAAGGGATAGTTGTGGGATATAGTTTTCTCCGCGCGCACGATGCCGTGCGCGAGTCCACACCACTTATTCAATGTTTGACCAATAAGGTCGTTTCCAACGTCACCGCCAACGCCCTCTTGGCCGTTGGCGCCAGCCCGGCGATGGTTGATACTCCGGAGGAATCCCGCGAGTTTGCACAGGTAGCCGGCGGTGTTCTCATCAACTGTGGCACGCCTAGCTCCGAACAATACGGCGGCATGCGCGAGGCCATCGCGGGTGCGAATGCCGCACAGACCCCCTGGGTACTCGATCCGGTAGGTGCCGGCGGTCTCTCCAACCGCACCAAGTTCATGCACGACGTGCTGCCCCTTGGCCCAGGGGCAATCCGCGGCAATGCTTCAGAAATCATTGCGCTCGCAGGTACCGGACAGGGCGGCCGCGGTGTCGAATCTACTGATGAAGTGGAAGCCGCGTTAGATTCCGCACTAGCGCTTTCCCGGGACACTGGCGCTGTAGTAGCCATTTCCGGCCCACGCGATCTTATCGTCCACGCCGGTGAAACCACGCGCGCTGCCTATCTGCACTCCGGTCATCCGATGCTCCAAAACGTCATTGGTACTGGTTGTTCACTCGGTGCTATCTGCGCAGCATATTTGGCGGCGTGGGAGGATCCTTTCGAAGCAATCATCGCGGCCCACGCACACGTGGGAGCCGCAGGCAGCGTGGCAGCTGAAAAGCACCACGCGCCAGGCTCCTTTGCCGTTGCTTGGCTGGACGCGCTCTACGATGTCCCGACGGCGGACATCGAGGGACTAATCAAGCTCACAGACGTCGAAGGGGTTTAAATGGCAATCGACTGGTCGCTTTACCTTGTCACAGATCCAGATCTGGCAGGCGGGCGAGAAAACGTGGTTCGCATCGTGAAGGAAGCTGTACGCGGTGGGGTTAGCGTCGTCCAGCTGCGGGATAAGGAAGCTAGTGATGAGCAGATTGAACACACCGCCCGCGAGCTGCTGGCCGTGCTCGGCAATGTTCCGCTTTTTATCAATGACCGCGTGGAGGTAGCAGCAAAACTCGGCTGCCATCTACACATTGGTCAAAATGACATGGCCTTTCGTGAAGCCCGAGGGATGCTGTCCGATGAGCAACTTATCGGCTTGTCCATTGGCAACCACGCCGAACTTGCTGCCATTTCGGATGACGCCCGCCCGGATGTCATCGGTATCGGCCCTGTGTATTCTACGAACACGAAGAAGAACGCCCCGGCGGGGATGGGGCCAGATGCAGCAGCAGCCCTCGCCCGCGCCGCACGGGAACGCGGCATTGATTCCGTCGCCATCGGCGGCATTAAAGACCATAACGCGCACGAGCTGGCGGGAAGCGACTTTGCCGGCATTTGCGTAGTCAGCGACATCATGGCGGCCAAGGATCCTGCGGCAGCAGCCGCCCGATTAAAGGAGGCTTTCCATGGCTAAGGGCAACTATCCCCGCGTACTGTCCATCGCGGGTACAGACCCCACGGGCGGAGCGGGCATCCAGGCTGACCTAAAGTCCATTGCCGCTGCGGGCGGATATGGCATGAATGTGGTAACAGCCTTGGTAGCCCAAAACACCCAGGGTGTCCGCAGCGTACATGTCCCGCCAGTAGAATTTCTGCAAGAGCAGCTAGACGCAGTCATTGACGATGTGGAGATAGACGCGGTAAAGATTGGCATGCTTGCAGACGCCGCCATTACCGCCAAGGTCGCAGATTTCCTACGTCGCCTGCCGGAGGATGTTCCCGTGGTCTTGGATCCGGTCATGGTGGCTACCAGCGGGGATAGGCTGCTGGAGCAGGAAGCCGAACAGGCCGTGCGAGATCTGTGTTCCCGGGTGGATATCATCACCCCAAACTTGAAAGAATTGGCTGTTCTCACCAACACCGAGGAGGCAGGCGACCTCGAGCAGGCCATCGCCACCGCTAAACAATGGGCGAAGGAAGCTTCTACTGCAGTTGTGGTCAAGGGCGGTCA
Organism: Corynebacterium sp. LaCa54; assembly: GCF_046717495.1. Classification (NCBI taxonomy): domain Bacteria; kingdom Bacillati; phylum Actinomycetota; class Actinomycetes; order Mycobacteriales; family Corynebacteriaceae; genus Corynebacterium; species Corynebacterium sp. LaCa54. The sequence goes on along the minus strand of NZ_CP177115.1, from coordinate 1,209,088 downwards.
CCTCGATTCCGATATCGCAGACAATGCGGTAGTGAATCCGGATGGGTCCGTTCACCGCGTCTCCTCGAGCCGGGTGGACACGAAGAATACGCACGGCACAGGTTGCTCCCTCTCCTCTGCTCTGGCTACCCGGCTTGGAGCCGGCGATAGCCACACCGCAGCGCTTACGTGGTCCACCCACTGGCTGCACGAAGCCATTGTGCACGCGGATGCGCTCCAGGTGGGCAAAGGGCACGGTCCCGTGGACCACCTGCACCGCTCGCAGCGCCTCATGCGGGCGGCCTCTACCCTGCCGCAGCCCTACCTGTCCGGCAGCTTGAAGGAACCAGAAAACGTCGAGCAGCCCCGCGTTCCTGCGGCCGGACCACACACGCAACGTCTGTGGAACCTGGCGGGAAATCACTGGGAGGCTATCAAGGCTCTGCCGTTTATTCGGGCATTGGGAACGGGCGCTTTGGATAAAGAAGCCTTTGGGTTCTATCTTGACCAAGATGCCCAGTACCTCAACGCCTACTCCAAGGCCTTGGCGCGCCTAGCCAGCCTAGCCCCTGCAGCGGCACAGCAACTGCACTGGGCCGAAGGAGCGCATGATTGCTTGGCGGTTGAGGCCGAGCTGCACCGCGGCTGGCTCCAAGAGGGCATCACTACCGCAGCTTCTAGGGTTACTAGCGCCTATACGGACTTCCTTATCCGTTCAACTCATACGGATGACTACGTGGTAGGCGCTGCGGCAGTATTGCCCTGCTACTGGCTTTATGCAGAGGTAGGCCTACACCTCGCAGATTTCGATTCCCCAGAACATCCCTATCACTCCTGGCTTTCCATGTACGGCGGTGAAGACTTCCTCAACGGAGTCCGCGCCAGCCTCGACATTGTCGAGCAGGCTCTCAGAGGGGCGGATGAGCGCACTCGTACACGGGCCGAGCGCGCCTACATCACAGCGAGCCACCATGAGGTAGATTTCTTCGACCAAGCCGATAGGCGCTTTTAGGCCAGAAGGTCCGACCCCGGACGCGAAAGGACGGCGACGAGGAAGGTGGAATGCTCCGAGAATAGCTTCATGTCCCACGAGGAGAAGGTGAAGTCGACTCGGTAGCCCACCTTCTGCGCCATATCAAGAAAGTCGGAGAACTCCCAGCCCCGGCCCTCGCCGAAGCCGGTGACCAGGCGACCACCTGGTTTGAGAGAATTAAAGATATTGCGCAAAGCGGGCTCGCGGCCTTCTTTTGCTAGAAAGCCCATCACATTGCCGGCAGACACGGCGATATCAAAGGGGCCTTCCGGCACCTCTTCCTCGCACAGGTCTCCAACGAACCAGTGGCCGTCCGGAAAGTCGTGCTCTGCGTGCTCAATAAGAATGGGATCTACGTCGACTCCCACGACGCTGTGGCCGCGGCGAAGCAATTCGCCACCGACTCGGCCAGTGCCACAGCCGGCGTCGAGGATGGTGGAGTTGCGCTCGACCATGGCATCAATAAGCCGGGCCTCGCCATTGATGTCCTTGCCTTGTGCGGCAAGCAGCTTCCATTTGCGGGCAAAATTATGGGAGTGCTCGGGATTAGCTTCGGTTACTTCTTTCCACGTGGGCATAGATTCGATTATATTACCCGCCTTCGGTGTAAGATTTACCCGCTGCATAAAATCGCCGTCGAATTTTTGCGAACTTGTCCGCACTACCGCGCAAAGGAGGCTGAAACGATGCCATCCGTACCTTCACCCTTTAGGGGCCGCAAGAAACCCGAGCCTCTAAGTAAGCCCACCTCCCTGCCGGTACCGCCGGAACGCGCGATTGAACACTGCCGCGTTTTTGTTGATGGCGAGTCGCTTCCCGGTGAATACTCCACCAGCTCTGCTTTGGAAGCTATCGAAGAATATGGCCGTGGTTTTATCTGGGTGGGCCTGCACGAGCCCTATGAGTCTCAGATGACCAAGGTAGCCTCACAGTTTGGCATCCACGAACTCATCGTGGAAGACGCAGTTATGGCTCACCAGCGTCCCAAACTCGAACGCTACGATGACCAGCTCTTCGTCGTCGCCCGCTCCGTGAACTATCGCGACCATGATGAAGTAACGGATAAGCGCCAGATCATTTCTACCGGTGAGATCCAGATGATCATGGGTTCCAACTTCATCATTACCGTGCGCCACGGGGCAAAGCTTCCCAACTTGGCCTACACGGTGGAAGATGAGCAGGATCTGGTGGAGCTTGGCCCAGTGGCTATGGCCTGGAAGATCCTGGATATGATGGTGGACCGTTACTCGGAGATCTCTCGTCTCATCAGCATTGAGGTCGATGAGCTGGAAGAAGAAATCTTTACCCCTAACCTCAAGTTTGATGTGGACCGCATTTACATGTTCAAGCGTGAGGTGCTGGAGATGAAGCATGCCATCGACCCACTTTCGGTGGCACTGAAATCCATGGTTTCTGACCACAAGGATCTGATTTCTAAGCAATTGCGCTCGTATCTGCGCGACGTCAACGACCACGAGCTCGTAGTCAAAGACCAGGTCTCCAGCTTCGATGAGCGCCTTACCTCGCTTATCGATGCCTCGGTGGCCAAGGTAACCATGCAGCAAAACTCAGATATGCGCACCATTTCTGCGGTCGTTGGCATGTGGGCTGCGCCCACCCTGGTGGCCGGTATCTACGGTATGAACTTCGACATCATGCCGGAACTGCATTGGGCTTTGGGCTACCCCATGGCGATTATCATTATGATTTTGGTCGTTGTGGGCCTGTGGGCTTGGTTCCGAAAGAACCACTGGCTCTAAAAACTGCGGTACGCTCGTATACTATGAGCGATATCACTGTCTATGGTGCCACCGGGCTTGTCGGGCAATTGGTGGCGCGCTACCTTGCCTCGATTAACGCGCCCTCTGTGACTCTGGCCGGCCGGAACCGACCGGTGCTAGCCGCGCTGCGCGATGAACTCAATCAGCACTGGGACATCGCCATCGCCGCCGCCGATGATGCCGACGCTGTGGAGCACATGGTGGAACATACCAAGGTACTAATCACCGTGATCGGACCCTACAGCCTTTATGGGGATAACGTCGTTGCCGCCTGCGCGCGCCATGGCGTAGACTATGTTGACCTGTGCGGTGAGGTTCCCTTTATTCGCCGCAGCATCGATTCCCACCATGCCGTGGCCGAATCTACAGGTGCGCGCATCGTTCATTCCTGCGGCTTCGATTCCGTCCCCTCGGATATTGGCATGCTCAATCTCTACCAGGCGGCAGGAAAGCCGTTTGCACGGGTGCAGATGGTCGTCGACAAGCTCAAAGGCGGAATCTCACCGGGCACCATAGAGTCTTCCCTGCAGGTCTCGCATGCCGCGCACGCGGATAAAGATGTGGCCCGCAACCTGCACAATCCTTACTCACTAGACCCGGATCCCAAGGCCGGGCCACGCTTAGACGGCCTTCAAAATGACTTCGAAATCAAAGAAGTCGACGGCGTGGGCTGGGTGGGTCCATTTTTCATGTCCATGTTTAATACCCGCGTGGTGCGCCGCTCCAACGCTCTGCTTGGGCGGGCGTGGGGCAAGCGCTTGTTTTATAAGGAAGCGTGGTTTGCAGGGACTGGGCTAGCCGGTCGTGCACGGGCCTATGGACTGGCACTCGCCACCAAGCTGCTTTTTGATGGCACCCAATCACGCTTGCGCCCCGTGGTGGAAAAGGTCCTGCCCACGCCTGGGCTTGAGGGCGCACATTTCCACATCAGCCACCACGGTGTGACTGAGGACGGCGAGCGCTGGCTTGCAACCGTCTCAGCGCAGGGGGACCCCGGCTACGAGGTTACCGCCATGATGCTGAGCCAGGCTGCACTCTGCCTACTCGAATCGCGCACCGACTCTGACCGCACAGGAGGCGTGCTTACCCCGGCCACCGGACTAGCTGAGCCGTATTTGGAACGGCTATCCTCCCACGGGATGTCCTTTACTGCCAAGCGGGTGAGCTAACGCAAAATCATGGTGCGCAAAGTGGTGCGGGCAATGAGCTCCCCGCCCTGGCGCATCTCAACGCTCCACAGGTGGGTGCGCCCGCCAAGCTGCACTGGTGTAGCCACAGCCTCCAGTTCCCCCTGTCCCGTAGAGCGGATAAAGTCGCTGGAATTATTCACTCCTACTGCGGGGGCGTCGGCAGCCACCACGCTCGCGATGGAGGCCACGGTTTCTGCAATGGAACAGTACAGCCCGCCATTGGCCACTCCCCAGGGCTGATGATGCTCGGGCTTAACCTGCAGTTTCGCACGCGCTTCGCGCGGGCCTATATGGGTAAATTGCAGCCCTATCAATTCCGCAAGGCCGCCATTGAGGGCATTAAGTGACGCCAATTCTTCTGCAGTGAGTACCCGCGTATGAGCGAGGTGAAGCAAGTCATTGAGTTTCTGCGTATCCGACATAGTCCACCAGCCTAGCCATTGATGCCAGCACCGCATCTCAGTGACGTAGGATAGGCAGCATGACTGATAAGAATGAACTTGCTCAAATTGGCGTCGTGGGATTGGCGGTCATGGGATCTAATTTGGCCCGTAACTTTGCCCGCAACGGCAATACCGTAGCGGTCTACAACCGCAGCCCTGAAAAGACCCATGCGCTCATTGAGGCTCACGGTGAGGAAGGCAATTTCGTGCCTTCGGAGACCATCGAGGACTTCGTGGCTTCTTTGGAGCGCCCACGCAAGGCAATCATCATGGTTAAGGCTGGCAAGGCCACCGATGCGGTCATCGATCAGCTGGCTGAGGCCATGGATGAGGGCGATGTCATTATTGATGGCGGTAACGCGCTGTTCACGGACACCATTCGCCGCGAGAAGGACGTAGCCGCCCGCGGCAAGCACTTTGTGGGTGCTGGCATCTCTGGCGGCGAGGAGGGTGCGCTCAATGGCCCGGCTATCATGCCTGGTGGCCCGAAGGAATCCTGGGAGACTCTTGGCCCGATTCTTGAGTCCATCGCCGCTAATGTTGATGGCACTCCATGCGTTACCCACATTGGTCCAGATGGCGCCGGCCACTTTGTAAAGATGGTCCACAATGGTATCGAATACGCCGATATGCAGGTCATCGGCGAGGCTTATCAGCTACTGCGTTACGGTGCAGGCATGGCGCCGGCCGAGATCGCAGAGGTATTCCGCGAATGGAACTCCGGCGACCTTGACTCCTATCTCATTGAAATTACCGCCGAGGTTTTGGCCCAAAAGGATCCGGAGACTGGTGCCCCGCTTGTCGACGTCATCGTAGACGCCGCCGGCCAAAAGGGCACCGGCCGCTGGACTGCCATCAATGGCTTGGAGCTCGGTGTTCCCATTACCGGCATCGCCGAATCGGTCTTCGCCCGCGCGCTTTCCTCCTCCACCGCGCAGCGCAGCGCTGCCCAAGAAGGCCAGCTGCCTGCCGGCACTATCAAGGAGCTGGACGTGGACAAAGCCGCGTTTATTGAAGACGTGCGCCGCGCCCTTTATGCGGCCAAGCTCATTGCTTACTCCCAAGGCTTCGATGAGATCAAGGCTGGATCCGAGGAATTCGGATGGGATGTGGACCCTCGCGACCTAGCTACTATCTGGCGTGGCGGCTGCATCATCCGGGCCAAGTTCTTGGATCGCATCCGCGCAGCCTACGACAATAATGCAGACCTTCCTGCCCTCATCCTCGATCCTTACTTCAAGGGTGAGCTGGAAGACCTCATCGATCCGTGGCGCCGAGTAGTCGTCGCTGCCACTCAGCTGGGCCTACCGGCCCCAGTCTTTGCCTCTTCCCTCTCCTATTATGACAGCCTGCGCGCCGAGCGCCTTCCCGCCGCCCTGATTCAAGGCCAGCGCGATTTCTTCGGCGCACACACCTTCAAGCGCACCGATAAGCCAGGTGCCTTCCACATCGAGTGGTCTGGCGACCGCAGCTTGACCCAAATCGACTAGATTCGTATTTCTTTGATGGGGCCCTTCGGGGCCCTTTCCCATATTTAGCAGGCGCTTCCACACGAATGCGGCGATCCGCCTTACTGCCGATAGTATGGGTAAACAATGACTACCTTTGCCGATCTCGGCTTACCCCAGCGCCTAGTGCACGTATTGCGTGACCAAGGCATCACCGAACCATTTCCCATCCAAAGCGCCGCGATTCCCGACGTCCTCGCGGGCAAAGATGTACTCGGCCGCGGCCCTACCGGTTCCGGAAAAACCTTTACCTTCGGTTTACCCATGCTCGCGCGCCTTGCCGGAACGGGTGCTTCCAAGCCCGCTCATCCCCGTGCGCTCATTCTTGCGCCAACCCGGGAGTTGGCCACCCAGATTTACCAGCGTCTTGATGAACCTGCGGCAACGCTTGGCTTGAGAGTTCTCGCCGTGGTGGGTGGGGTAAATATCAATCACCATATCCGCTCGCTGGCACGCCCCGTCGATGTTCTCGTCGCCACCCCTGGCCGCGCCCAAGATCTCATAAACCAGGGAAAGCTGTATTTGGATGCGGTCCGCATCACCACCCTTGATGAGGCCGATCAAATGGCCGATATGGGCTTTCTACCCCAGGTACGCAAACTCCTGCGGTTGACCCCAGCAACAGGTCAGCGATTGCTGTTTTCGGCGACCCTCGACGGGGACGTCAATAAGCTGGTGGAGCAATTCCTCCACGATCCTATTGTCCACTCCACTGCTCCGGTTCAAGCTGCGGTGGACTCCATGTCCCATCATCTCTTTTTCGTCGGTGACCGTCCGGCGCGGAATGAAGTAGCCTTGCGAATTGCTGCTCGCCAGGGCAAAACCATCATGTTCATGCGTACGAAGCACGGGGTGGATAGGCAAGTCAAAAAGCTGCGCCGTGCTGGCATCAATGCTTATCCGCTACATGGAGATAAGGGGCAAGGCGCGCGCACCCGCGCCATCGAGGGCTTTAGCGATGGCAGCGTCCCCGTGCTGGTTGCCACAGATATTGCCGCGCGCGGTATCGATGTTGCGGATGTTTCCCTCGTCGTTCATATCGATCCACCCGCAGAACACAAGGCATATCTCCATCGCGCTGGGCGCACGGCACGTGGCGGCGCGGCGGGGACCGTCGTTACTTTGGTCATGGATGAACAACGCAAGGAAGTATCAGCGCTTATTAACAAAGCAGGGGTCACGGCTACTGAGCACGATATTTCTAGCCGCGATAATCCTGCAGGTGCACCTGTACTCAAGGAGGTAACGGGTGCTCGCAAACCGAATGGTCCCGCCCTTCCCCCGCCTGGGCAGGCCACGCCCCAGAACCAAGCGAAGCCCGCAAAGAAGAAATCCCCATCTCAACGCCGCCGCCCAGGTAGTAGAAACACCCGTCGCCGCGGCCGCTAAGACAAGGAGGAATGCCCTCGTGCACACTTTGAGCCCGGATGATTGGCAAGCTCAGCTGCAACAACACGAAAAGCAAGCCACCGACCGCTTACAGCGTTTCCGCCACCCTGGCAGCTATCACCCTGTCTTCGATTTTCTCTTTGAGTACTACCCCGTCCGGCCTTCCCACTTGAAGCGTTGGCACCCGGGTGTAGGAATAGCGCTAGAAGGCACTCCCCCACACGCCGAATGGCGCGACTACCACGCCACCCCAGACGGCGTAACCGTCGATGTGGCTGGCTTTCTACAACGCCGCGGTAGCTCGGTTCGTTATATCTCGAATCTTCTTCGCCACTCTGCAAGCAACCCCGCCCACTTTGACTGCTTTGGCCTGCACGAATGGGCGATGGTTTACCACACAGACACCCCGCGCCATTCGCTTCCTTTGCGCCTAGGTGCAGAAGGCACAAACCGCGTTGTGGATGAACACTCAATTAAGTGCTCCCACTACGATGCCTTCCGTTTCTTCACCCCACCAGCTCGTCCGCTTAACCTCACCGTGCTGCACCGCGAAGACCAGCCCGCAAATGACCAAGCGGGCTGCGTACACGTCACGATGGATCTTTATAAATGGGCGTGGAAGCTAGGCCCTTTGGTTCCCGGCAAGCTATTCCTTGACTGCCTAGATTTGGCGATTGAAGCACGCATCCTAGACATGGAGGCCTCTCCTTATGACTGCCGTGATTGGGGTCTCGGGGTAGTGCCCATCGAAACCCCTGAAGGCAAAGCCGAATATGTCTCTCGGCAGCGTTCCCTGGCGCAGAAGGCCGAACCGCTGCGAGCCAGGCTTGTCGCTGTGATAGATCAGGCACTCGCCCCGCTACAATAAGCCACTAACAACGGCAGTTTGCTTGGGAGGAACACACCACATGGCACGGCATTCAAATGGGAAAAATACCTTCGCAGTAGCGGGATGGGTTATTGCAGTGGCTGTCATCGCGCTTCTGGCCATCATCGCCTTGGTGACCTTCCTCGTGCGAGGTATGGACAACGCCGATGAGAACGATGCCGCTGCTCCCGCAGCTGTTGAAAGCAGCAGCGAGGCTACAACGGAGATGACCACGAAAACGACCTCCAGTGTCCCCACTTCCGCCGCGCCTACCAGTTCTTCCTCTCCACGGAGCTCCGCCCCAGCTCCTAGTTCCGCAGCACAACCCAAACCCGATCTAACGATGGCTGCAAATACCCTACTTCTTTTGGATACTTCCTCCTCAATGGCTCCCATCTACGGTCCTGTCTCCCAGGCCTTGGGCACCACCGCGTCTGACCTAGCTGCTGACGGCGGGGCTGTGTCCTTGTGGAATTATTCTTCACCCATCTCTGAGACGGCAACGGTTGGCTACCGCCAGAACTTGGGTTTTGGGGATGGCAATGCCGTATCCGGCACCCTCGGCGGCTTTGGTACCGGCGGTGTTCCACAAACGCGCAGCGCTGTTGTAGCGGCTGTAGCTAACGCTGCCGACCAAGCTGCAGGTAGCGGCGACAAGGCGCGGGTGCTCGTGGTGACTACAGGTACCGAGCAAGACATGGATGATGCTCAATTTACGGCTGCACTTAAGGACGCTGCTTCGAAGGACGTTTCCCTCAGTGTCGTGCACGTAGGTGAAGGCAACGTGGATGCAGCTCTAAAGTCCGCAGCCGATAGTTTCACCACCGTTGACTCAGCGGAGGAAGCCAAGCTTACTGGCGCTATAACTAAGGCCGCAGGCGTTTAATATCCAACCGCCCTTTCCCTCGGCACCAAACGATTATGTTGGGTGCCTTTATTTCTATCTCCATAGAGGTACCGACAGCTAGGCACAGGTGGCACTTCAATAATCGAGCCCGTGTTAAAAGCCGGATTGAAGCGCCTTGGGCTAGGGCCCAGCGACGCGAAGAGATAAAAGGTTCCGAGGGGCGCTTAACGTAGGCTGCTCGTTGTTTGGAGATCAAAAATCCACCCTATTTCCCCGTGAGCCGGGAAATAGGGTGGATTCTTATGTTCAAAGCCTAGGAGCTCTTGCGCTTGCGACGGGCAGCAAGCTCGTCGAGCCCGACGACGTTGTCCTCGGCGAAGTCTTCGATGCGTTCCGAAGGGAAAGAAGAAATGGTACCGGACAGTTCCTTCAAGATACCAGGAACTGCAATGCCAAAGACGCCCTGGCCACCGGCAAGCAAGTCAATTACCTCATCGTTAGAACGGCACTCATACACGGTGGTGCCATCTGATACGAGGGTGAGCTCTGCCAAATCATTGACACCACGATCCCGCAGGGACTCAACGGCCAAACGGATATTTTGCAGGGAAATGCCGGTATCTAGCAGGCGCTTAACAATCTTGAGTACCAATACATCCTTGAAGGAATACAGGCGCTGGGAACCAGAACCACGTGCCGTTCGGATGGACGGATTCACCAAGTTGGTGCGTGCCCAATAGTCCAGCTGGCGATAAGTAATGCCGGCAACCTGGCAGGCAATAGGCACGCGGTAGCCCACTTCCTCATCAGGTCCGACATCAAAAAGTGATTCCTGTACGTAGGTGGATTCGGACTGGGAGTCCTCGATAATGCTCACGTAATTACTCCAATGGGGTTTGTTGGAAGTTCTAAAGATCAATTAAAAGCCAAGCGCATGCACCCGTCAAGCGCTGCCTGCTCAACTTTCAAGTACAACTTTAGACTTCTAGAACCACATTGTCACCATTAGTCACACGCGTGTCATTAACTTTTTTCTTCATCATCCCCCGAAAGGAAATCCTTTTCTTCCATTCCCAAAGATCTCATCATGGCCTCGAAATCCGCATCTGCCTGCGCATTCCCTGATGCCGATGTGGAAGACTCCGCGTTTTCGCTGCCAGTTTCCGAATCATCTTGAGAAGGGGTAGAAATCTCCAAGTCGAAATATTCTTTCAGATCCGCATCACTGGCATAAACGGATACCTGCGCGAGGAGCTCCGCCTCGGCAGAAATGGGGACATTGAAAAATTCGGATACAGCTAGCGCATCGCTAACCCGAGCATCATAAGCCTCGCCGTTCGCAGCCTTAATGTCTACCATGAACGTTCCCTGGTGGTAGTTGGCAACGTCTATGGATTCCACCCCGCCTGTTGCCTCAAGGATCTCGCAGATCAGATCGTGCGAGTTGGGCCGGTTTGGCTGGTGCCCATCTAAAGCGGCGGCCAATTGCATGCCCTCAATGGGAGAAATCCACACGGGGATCAAGCGATTTTCCTCTGGCCAGCGCAACAATGCGCAGACATCATCTTCAGGACCGACTTGGTGGATTCCGTGGAACTCTAGGGTTACATCACTCATGACTACCACTCTCCCACAAAGATGGAATTGGTGGTGTATTAAGCCTGGTATTCGTCACGTAGGTCTGATTTCACCAGGGTCGCATGCAAAGACACCACGAGCGCGGTCATCTGCTGGGAGATTTCTTCCGCCTTCTGGTGTGCAGTATCAGAGTTTGAGTGTGCCACTGGAGCTGCGGCCTGGGAAATCAGGTCAGCCTGCCGGCGCGCGTTATTGCGCAGGGACTTAAGCTCACGGGCACCGAAACCAAAAGCCTTGAGGGCCACGGCGGCTGAGACAATAGCCACGTCATCGGTATTGAAAAACCCAGCAGCATCTGGGCGAATGAGGCCGTACTTCACTAAGGATGCGACGTCATCTTCACTGGACCCCGCCTGCGTGGCTACCTCTACATCAGTCAAACGCGTGACGACAGGGGCCTTAAACTGCTGCGGGGACAGGAGGGTTTCGGCATGGCCCGCAGAAACAATGGCGGTGACCTGACCGGAATCCATGGCCTCTAGCTGCTCACGGATAACCTTTAGCGGCGTATAGTTATCGCGCTGAGTGGTGAGAATATAACGCAGCCGGTCCACGTCTTCTTGGGTGAAGCGGCGGTAGCCCGAGGCCGTGCGCTGCGGGCTAATAAGCCCCTCTGATTCAAGGAAGCGAATCTTGGACACCGTGACGTCTGGGAATTGCTGATTCAGCGTCTCCAAAACCACGCCAATGGACATAGTCTTAGCCTTTTTAGCTTTGGGGCTGGTACGGCGTACTGCTGCTGCCGAAGAATCTGCTGCGCTCACTGTGTCTATCTCTTAGGGGTCCTGAAAAAAGTTCTTATCGTGCCATACGTAGACTACACCGCCCTTCCTCGAACGGAAGCGCGGCTGGTCTACGAAAGAATTAGCTCTGGTTAGCGATGAAAACCAAACGGAACTTGCCAATCTGGATTTCATCTCCCACCTCGAGCACCTGGGAGTTGCGTGGCTCGCGGTTCACGTAGGTTCCGTTGAGGGATCCCACGTCAACTACCTCAAACTTGTCATCATCATTCTTGCGGAATTCCGCGTGACGGCGGGATACCGTAACATCATCGAGGAAGATGTCCGCCTCGGGATGGCGGCCAGCGGTGGTAGTCGCCTGGTCCAACAAGAAGCGGGCACCCGCATTCGGGCCGCGCTTGACCACCAAGAGTGCCTGGCCCTCTGCCAGGTTATCGGTACCGGCAACGGCAGTCTCGTTGCCATTCGCGCCGTTTTCCATCTCCTTGAGCAGGTCTGCGCGGAATACAGATGTGGTCTCTACCTGTGGTTCCGGGGTTCCGGTGTTCTCGCTCATTGTTACCTCCGGGGATTAGTTACGAGTTACTTATGACAATACTAGCGACTTATTTGGGTCCGCGACCCTTTGGTGGAGATTTATTTCACCGGAAAATGTTTCCGATACCGCTCAGCACGGAATTTCCCTTGCCCGCAAGGGGGTTATCGGAAACCATGTAGGTCCACGTAGCACTCGGGCGGGCTAGGCCGGCGTCATCAAGGTGCGCCCCGGCGGCGTCGATAAGCACTGTGTGGAAGGTTTCCACCGACTTTTCGACGGCCCGCTGGGCCAAGTCCTTAAACTCCCTTACCGCAATGCGGTGGTATTCATCGATCGGCGTCTCGCGGGCGATAGCGCGCAAGTGAATGGACTCACGGACATCGTCCATGAGCTCCAGATGGTCGGCCCATGCAAGGTCCAAGTGATAAAGCATGATTTCGCGTGCGGCCTTAACGCGAGCTTCCTCGGGAACCTCCGCAAGCTCTGCTGCGCGCTCTGGGGCGCGTTGGGAAAGCTCCTGCCAGGCTTGATCGGTATCCAAAAGCTTGGCTCGGCGCTCATCAATGATGATGCGTTGATCAGCTAAGAGCTGATTGTACTTCCATGTCTGGGCATGGATCTCGAGCAATTGCCCTTCGGTCACGCGCTGGCAGTGCGCTACAAAGTCACTGACCCGTTTGGACTCGATACGTCCGTCCTCGGCCGGTTGGGCGCGGACAGTTTCGCCGTCGCCGCCTTGCTGAACCACGTCATCCTCCAAGGAGACAAAGAAGAGGGAAAGCCCCGGATCTCCTTGCCGGCCCGCACGCCCGCGCAGCTGGTTGTCCAAGCGGGCGGTGCGGTGCCGCGAGGTACCGATGACCGCTAGGCCGCCAAGCTCCGCTACTGCGTCATGGTCGGCCTCACTAGCGCCGCCCAACTTGATATCAGTACCACGACCGGCCATCTGGGTAGAAACGGTAACGCGCCCGATATCTCCGGCCTCGGCGACTATCCGCGCCTCTTGCTCATCATTTTTGGCGTTGAGGACATTGACCTCAATGCCCCGCTTGCCCAGTGCATCTGCCAAATCCTCCGATTCGGCGACATCCTGCGTGCCCACCAGGATGGGTTGCCCCGTAGCGTGGATGGCGGCGATTTCTTCCACGATAGCGGCAGATTTATCCTCGACCGTCGCAAAGATACGGTCTTGTTCGTCAAACCGCTGCAGAGGCTTATTACGGTCAATAACAGAGACGTGCAGACCGTAGAACTGGCGCAGCTGATCGGTTGCCTCCACCGCGGTGCCCGTCATCCCGCACACCAGTGGGTAGCGCCGCATAAGTTCTTGCAAGGTGATGGTATCGAGAATGCGCCCACCTTCAGAGACTTCCAGGCCTTCCTTGGCCTCTACCGCCGCTTGCAGGCCATCGGGCCAGCGCTGCAGGTCGGCAACGCGGCCCCGCGAGGCATCGATAAGCTGCAGCTTGCCGTCAACCACAATGTAGTGAATGTCTCGGATAAGCAGCGCTTTGGCATGCAGAGCAAGGTTAACCTTCACCAAAATGGTGCCGATATTCTCCTCGGAATAGAGCGAATCAATGCCCAATTCTTGCTCCACACGGCGCGCACCATCTTCGGTCAATTGAACGGTGCGGCCGTCCTCAGAGATGATGTAGTCCAGCTTTTCGCGCAGGTGGGAAACCACATTGGTGATATGTCCGGTGGGTGCTTCGCCCGGTCGGTTTCCGGCAAGTACCAGCGGCACAAGGGCCTCATCTACCAAGACGGAGTCGGCTTCGTCCACCAAGGCAACATCCCCGGCGGCCTGCACGGTGTGGGAACGGTCAGTGATCTGGTTATCGCGCAGCAGGTCGAAGCCTAGCTCGTTCACGGGCGCATAGATAATATCCTGTGCGTAGGCAACGCGGCGCTCGTCCGGAGTCATGCCCTCTGTTACCGAGGCAACGCTCAGGCCAAAGAACTCCACTACGGGGCGCATCCATTCGGCGTCGCGAGCAGCAAGATAGTTATTGACGGTAACTACATGGACGCGCTTTCCGGTCAGCGCAAAGCCGGTGGCAGCCATGGCACCCACCAGTGTCTTGCCTTCACCGGTGGCCATCTGGATGACGTCTCCGGTGAGTAGGCGCAGGACCGCTTGTGATTGCACGTTAAAGGGGTTCATGCCCAGGGTGCGTTCGCAGGCCACTGCCAGGGCCGCGAGGAACTGCGCCTTGTCCACTATCTCACCGGACTGAACGGCATCGCGCGCGGCCTGGGCCACAGCTGCGTCATCGTGCTGGCTCAATGTCCGGGCAGCTTCGTCTGCCGAACCCACGATGGCCTTGGATTTCTTATTATTACGCTCGCTTTGCGAGCCCATTGCCTTCCAGAACCAATCAAACGCGCCCATGACTCATCCTCCTTAAATGGATTGCTCCTATCGACTGTAGTCAACCTCGTATGGATTGCGGGAAAGAGGCCCGTTATTCTAGTTCTCATGCAATCCGTCAATGTAAAGCTGCCTTCGAGCCGGGGTACTGAGATGGCTGGAACCATCGACTTCCCGGATTCTCCCCCGATCGCCTACGCCATCTTTGCCCATTGCTTCGCCGGCTCCCGCCATACCCCTGGTGCCGCCCGCACCGCGAAGCAGCTCACCGAGTTCGGCATCGCCACGCTGCGCTTTGATTTTCCCGGCCTGGGCCAGTCCGCCGGTGAATTCGGCGATACTACCTTTAGCCAAAACGTCGATGACATCCACGCCGCAGCCGCGTGGCTGACGGAACACTATTCTGCACCCCAATTGCTGATGGGCCACTCGCTGGGCGGAGCCGCCGCTTTGAAGGCAGCTAAGACCATGAAGTCCCTCAAAGCGGTAGCTACCCTCGGCGCCCCGTTTGATCCAGCCCACTCCGTGCTTCACTACGCGGATAAGATTGGCGAGGTCGACGCCAATGGTGAAGTAGAAGTCGTCCTCGGCGGCCGCGGGCTCATCATCTCCCGCAAGTTCTTGGAGGACTTGGCAGATACCAACCCCGAGGAATATCTGCCTAAGCTACGCAAGCCCTTGATGGTGTTGCACTCTCCCATCGACCAAACCGTGGGTATCGATAATGCGCAGAATATCTTCCTCCTCACGCGCTACCCCAAGTCCTTGGTCTCCCTCGACAAGGCCGACCACCTGCTCACCAAGCAAGGTACGGCCGCTCGTGCAGCGGATCTCATCGGGGCGTGGGCCGAGCAGTTTATCGTTCCCGATTACACGCCGGAAGAAGTAGGTACCGACGCCGCTGTTGCGCAGCCGGCTACCGGCACCAAATTCGGCGTGGTCGTGCGCCACAATGACCATAGCCTTAGCGCCGACCGCACTAAAAAGAACGGCGGCAAGGGCAAGGGTTTTACCGCCGAGGGCCTTCTTATGTCTGCCCTCGCTGCGGCGTCGACCCAAGCTATCAAGGAGGCTGGCAAAAAGCTCGCGCTTGACGACGTCCATGTGAGCATCATCCAAACCGGCCCTGCCAGCTTCGAGCGCCGTATCGAACTCGCCGGTAACCTCTCAGCGGAAGAGGTATCAATTTTGCACTCTGCCGCGAAGGATACTGATGTCCAGCGCATGCTAGGCAACGTCACCATCGTGGACGCACACTAATGCCTGCTTATGACTCCTCGCGCCGCTGTCCTTGTGGCACCGGCCTTTCCTACGGCGAGTGCTGCGGCAAGTACCATGCCGGTAGCAATGCGCCCACCGCAGAAGCGCTCATGCGCTCCCGGTTTAGCGCTTTTGTTACCGGCGACGAGGAGTACTTGCTGCGCACGTGGGACCCTGTCACTCGACCTGAGGCCCTCGACTTGGCAGACTCCCCCCATTAGGTTCTACCGCCTCGATATCCTAGATACCCAAGGCGGCGGCCTTATGGATAGTTCCGGCGTAGTGGAATTTGAGGCGTTTTATAAGGGAGCAGCTGTCGGTTCGCAGCGCGAACGTTCCTCGTTCCGCCGCTTCGACGGTACGTGGGTGTATTCCACCGGCGAGCTTTAACGCAGGTTACACCCCAAATTTCACAGTAGAATCCTACTGATGTAATCTAGATGAGTCGCACAGTGCGACGGCGGGCTATGGCGCAGTTTGGTAGCGCACTACACTGGGGGTGTAGGGGTCGCAGGTTCAAATCCTGTTAGCCCGACAAATAGCGGCGACGGTTTTGCGAATCTAGCTTAAATCATTTGCGAAACTGCTCCGCATAGCTAAACCCACCGCTTTATCGCGGTGGGTTTAGTCGTTTTCGCTTCGGCTCGGGTCTGAAACAATAAGAAACATTACATGGTTCGTCCCCTCTAAAACGACTTCTAGCCCGGAACCCCATGTGGTTTTCCGAGCTAGAAACAAAGGCGTATTCAGTTGGTCTTAAGCAGCCTCGCGCGCAGGCGGCGCGTTCGGGCATACCTTCTCGCGCGCCGGATCGCGCGGCGGCTGTGGCTCATGGCGTTCAGGTGGTGGGGTCTTTTCGTCCCTTTCCACCCGGCCAAGAAAACGCCGAATCATAGATACATTGGCCGCAACCACACCAAGAGCTGTATAGAAGAAGGCCGCAGCAAAACCACGAACAGGCCTTCTCGTATGGTCACCAATCGCAGCACCACCGCGATTGTTCTTTACATAGTCGTTGCGCGTTTCAATAACGTTGCGCCACGTGCCATAAATCTTCTTCCATTCCGGTGTCTTAAAAGCAGGGCCAGTCTGGCGGTAACGCATCCCTTCCTTGTTAGGAATGGTTACCGAGGCCTTATTGGTGCAGCACTTGCCTTTTTCTTTGCGTGCAGCAATCAGATTTGGCCCAGAGATGGCGGGAAGTCCTTTGGCTTTCGCGTCCTGGCGCTGACTCTTTTCCACCAAGGGACATGCCAGTGTCTTTCCTTTACCTCGTCCCGGACACATAAACCTCTGGCTCTCACCGGTATCGTCAGCACCTTTACGACGCATGGCATAGGCGCGGCGTTCATTGATTCGCTGGTTGTAGGTGGCCTCATCTATAAGGCCAGCCCTGAACTGCTCAGTGGCCTCAATCAGGGGCTTCGGCATGGCCGGGCAATACCAGTGGCCTTCAACCAAGCACATGGTTTCAAAGCTGCCGCGCTGGCCCAGCTGGTTGGACTTGTAATCACCAACCAGCGTGTACCCCTTTTTACGTAGTGGCTCGTGGAAGTCTTTGGTCTTGGCCACAGCGAAGTACGCGCGGTCACCAACCACCACGCCTTTAGGCGTGGTGGGGTCGTCGGTTAAGTGACACATGGCTTGCAGCCCGCGGATGGCAGGGTTGTGGCTGGGCCGGTCGAAGGCCATGCCCATAATCAGGTGTGGCTGTTCGTATGGGCCTTGGTCGCGGATGACTCCGGCCACGAGTGTGGCCTCCCAGCCCCAGACGTGTTTGGCGTTCCTTGTGCGCTTGTTTTCTCCGTGTGTTTCCTGTTGCCCATCGCGGGAGTACCAGCCTGCTTCCGGCTCGGAGGACATGAGATCATCTGTCCGGTTCGTCCAACGCTTGTTTCCACGGCGCACCCCTGGAATCAGGGTGCCGTCTAGGGTGAGGTCTCCCTGCCAGTTGTTGAGGTATTCCTCAGGCATGTCTTTGGTACTGGACATAACCAGCTGGTTGAAGACATAGGTGGCGCGCTGCCATTTTTCTTCGCGGCGCTCTGGGTCTTGTTCATCCATCAGCCGGTTGAATTCATCACGGGTAAGCCGCACGTGGTGCGGGATGTTGTCGAAAGGATCAACCAGTTCCAGGAATCTGTGCAACGCGCGCCACAGGCGGTAGTACCAGATGTTGTGCTGGGTTGCGTAAGAGTCACCTACCCGTCGTGCCCTATCGCGGCTGGGCAGGTTAAGGAGTTCTAAGGCCTTGTCTGTCGTATCAGGCGAGGCCAGGAGCGTGGTCATGGTGGTCAAGTGCATGGGTTGACCGGAGCGGGCCAGAATCAGATACAGCGCAAGGATGGCGCGGTCGCTAACAGTCTTTGGTCGCCCACCTTTTTGCGGGTCGTATCCTTCCTCGCGCCGCCATGTTTCAAGGCTGTGGCATATGTCGGTGCGGTCGATGGTGTTTAGTGCCCAGGACACACTAGCTCCATCCAAGCGCAGCAGTGGGGTGGGAGTGACCGATATGCGGGCCATTTAGGTATCCTCCCCTGTAGGTGTAACCAGCCGCAGCGGTGGGTAGGTAGGTTCGCCCCTGTTGCCTTTTGCCCACACCCAGTACTCGGTCTCAGTCAGTGCCCCAGCCTCAACGATCATCTGATGGAAGGCGTGGTGGAATGGCTGTATGACGCCGGTGGCATAGACCAGCTGGTTAAAGTCCACATACTCGGCGGCATGGTCGGCAATCCAGGTATAGCGCAGCCTGTTGATGATGGGTGCAATCCCGGTACTCGATGGGTTCTGGCTCGTCTTGTGGATGAAGTCAGGAATCAGGTGTGGGCCGGTGGCATCATCACGGCGGCGTACTGAGTTGGGTTTCACCAGTGGTTCGTCCCTGCGGTCTGCGCCCACACCGCGCAGGACTTGGCGCATGACATCGCCATAAGGTTCCGTCAGCGGAATGGTACGCGGCTTGAGGCCTCGACCACCACGGGCATGTACTGCCAGCACGGTGCCGTAGTCAGTGAAGTCGCCGTAACAGCAGTGATAGATCTCTTCTGTGGTCATGCCAGCACCAAGCCCTAAGGCCACAAGGATGTAGGCCACGCGCCGCGAGTCGCGGCGAGGTCTAGAGCGCAGCCAATCCGTAATACGGATTAGTTCGCGGGAGTTGTAGGCGAGGCGCGGAGACCTTGCAGCAGGATAGATAACCTCGGGTAGCTCTTCTACCCAGTCCAGCCCACCGTGATGTTCAATGACGTGGCTTGCGCAGCGGTTAAGGAGTCGGCGGGCGGCATTGAGGCTGGACTTAGATAAATCCGCGTTACGGGCTTGCAGGTAGGTGCGGATCGAGCCGCCGTCTTGCAGCAGCGTGATGCAGTTGTCCACGGTGGCATCCACGTGCCAGCGGTCACGCATGTAGCTAAAGTACGCAGCGAGTTGAGTCTTGCGGTTTGTCGCTGCCGCAGGCGTGGTGGCAGGCAGTAATCCGCGTGTAGTCAGTGTGTCGATCACAGCGTAGACCTCACTGTATTTAGACTGAGGTGGTTCGTCTTTTTCGTCTGGTTCAAAGGAAGTGGTCTCGTGGCTTCCGACCTTCCCGCCGAGGCTCCGGTCAGGCGTTACGCCAACTGGCCTAATGCCCATATCGAGGCCCACGATCCGGTCATGCGGAAATTGCAGGACTTTGCCCGCAACGTCCAGCAGCTCACCCTGAACGGGAGCTACCCCAGTGCCAAGCACTTGGCTGATGCCTGCGGTATCCCCGCCTCCACCATCACCCGAATCATCCGCGGCGAGATGATCCCGACGGGACGTGTCATTGCCAATATCGAGGTCACTACAGGCAAGGCCTTGTGGCCTTACCATCGCAGCAACCGATACGGCAGTCAGTGACCCGAGTGTTGGAAACTGCATGTTTCCAACACTGGTGAGTCGGGTATTAGTTACAGGCGTGTCGTTCATGGCTAGAGAGGTGAGCACACCTACACCACGAAATAGGTGGCGGTGCCTTCTTACCTCAGGCCATGAGTAAACCCGCAGGTCACAGGGTGGTTCGTCCCTGGTGGGTTCTGTGCGCCATGAGACCAGTTTTGCGTATCCGCAATTCAACTTTGCAGATATGCAATCGCCAGGGATAGCTCAGGGAGCCTCCGTGAGACGAGCTACAGCACGTACAGGCCTCCACCTGGGGTGCCATGGGTCGATCCTCCGGCCAAAAGAATCCGGTAGGCATGGCGGCGGTTAGCTCCGGCCTCAACCACATAGTCCTCGAACTGGTGCAAAGACTTTAGTCCCGCCGCAGCACACAGCACATCAGTGGGCACTCCTGCTGCAATGCGGTCGATAATCCACGTATTGCGCAGCCTGCGGGCATCCGGCACCATATCCGGGGACGAACTAGGTGTTACCCGGCGCAGGTAGGCAGAGAGCTGGCTAACGTTCTCGTTGTCCCGGCCCGGCCTGAACAGGTAGTCCTCCGGGCGGGTAGCCATAATGACCGGCTGGATAAGCTCGATGTGCGACTTCAAAAGTGGCACCTCGCGCGGGCCAGCCCCGCGGTAGCCGTGCGGAAACAGCAGCACCCCATCGCCGTCAACGCGCACGTCTTTGCCGCGCAGCGTGCAGATTTCTCCCGCGCGCAGCCCAGCACCCAGGGTAAGAGCTAATACCGTGGTGAAGTTGCGGCGACGGGCAGCTGTGGGTTGCGACTCGGCCCAGTCCCACAGCCGGTCACAGGCATAACTGTCATAGGGTTCAAGGGTTGGCTCGTAAGCGATCGGGTGCTGGTAGTCAGGGTTCCAGTCGTCGTTGATCGCTTCTGCCACCCGGCACAGCAGCGAGCGCTGGGTTCCAGCGGTGGACGGACTGAGCTTTGCGCCATCTCCGGCAAGGAAGTAGTTGCCGATGATGTCGGGGTGGAAGACGGTCTCAACAGTCACCACGCCGTAGCTCACCCAGACCCAGGCGGCGAGCTTGGACACGCAGTTGAGCGTGTTGCGCAGTGCGTCGCGGCTGGTGTTATCCGGGGTGATGTTAAGTGCGCGCACGCACTCGCGGGTGAAGTCGGCAACGTGGCTCCACGGCTCAGAGCGCACGGCGTGTGGTGTGTAGTTGGCGATGATCGCCTCATAGTCGGCGGTGGTGTAGTTACTGGACATAGGCCTTTCCTTCGTCGGCACGATCGCAGTGGAATGGGGCGGTGTAGTGGATGCTACGTAGCTAGGCCACGCAGTGCACTCCGCTACACATAGTCTTGTTTGCCGATCTGCAATCTGGCAAGCAGGTGGCCTCACACCGCCAACTTCGCAGGAATTTCTTATATGGCCTGCATGTTTGCGGTTCCGCAAACATCTACCTGACGAACCACCACATCATGTTGTGGAGATCAAAAAAGGGACATGCCATATTTAGTACCCCCGCGCGAGCCTCGGACGCGGCCTTAACTCTACCCACCAAGTCCTTCAAGGCCCCGCTTTGTGGCCCACAGCTATGTCCACCACAACATGTAGATCCGCTGCCCCCAGTTGTGGCTAACCGATGCGTGCGCGACCTGCGCGGAGCCTCAACCACACCCCGCACCGACTAGCGTGACCACCGTCGAGCGCGATTGCGTATCCGCAATTTTGTCTTAACTCACGCGGCTTATTGCCATACCTCGCACATCGGCAACCCACCGCGCGGATAGTTTGCGTATCCGCAAATTTCTACCTGTTACCGTGCCCGACACTTGACATTTCCACTGCTCACACCCTCAAAGGAAAGGGACGAACCATGTCCACACTCGACATGAGCACACCACTGTACTGCCAGTACTTCACCGCCGAGCTTGAGGTAGACGACCTCGCCCAAGTCACCGAAACCCTGAAACAGGGAAAACAGGTGGCCGACACCATCTTGTCCATGTCCACCGCCGCGCTCTACAACCACGTCATTAGCTTCACAGGCCCGCAGGGGCTTATCACCGAGCGCGAAATCAACGTCCTCACCGCGTTTAACTCCATGTCGGTGGCCACTGCCCCGGTGCGCGTCACGTTTGTCACCCTGGCCGACACTTACGGAAACCGTGCGGGACTCACCCGAATCCAGGGTAGTGATGCGGCCCGCGGCCCCATCCCACTTACCCGGTCTGTCAACGAGGCTACGGTTGCCGACATGTCGTACTCCGCCCCAGGACTCACCATCAATCTGCCCAATAGTGTCCACGACGACCTGATCATTCGCTGCACGACTTTTGACCCGGACGGGTGCGTTCCCGAAGCAAAGGACGAGTTTCCCGGCGTGGACTACTGCCCTAGCCTGTACCACCTTTTGCGGGACGAACCATCTCCAGGCATCGACATCCCCCACGACATTATCCGCGCACTACTTCCCTACCGCGGGATCCACATGGAGCTAGAGCCGAGGATTCTCGATGGCGATGTAGACATCGAGCGGTTGTAGCTGAGGTTAGGAGGAGGACGAAGCCCCAGCCGCGGTGCAATGCTGCGGCTGGGTTCCTTCTTTTTGGGCAGGGTGAAGAGGGGACGTGATGGGGCACCGGCCACGTCCTGAGTCGGGCTGTGGGCTACCCTTAAAGCTATTGATTCATCGACTTAACTGCCTGATTAAAGGACGATTAAATGTCACGTCTTTCCGACCTTTTAGACCAACTGAAAAGGGAAAACCCGCGGCTCGAAGCTGACCTTAAAGCGGAGCTGTCCAGCCATAATCAACGCACGTTTGGACTCGTTTTTGAGCGTCACCTTCCAGAAAACGTGGAGCTTCCAGGCCGTCCTGTACGACGTGGCGATAGCGTGCATGTCCTCCCGCCACGTGGCTCCAAAGACACCCCTGACACTCGCCTGTGGCGCGTAGATTGGCTACGTAGAGACAATGAACTAGGCCGTGTAGCCCGGCTAGTAGAACTCCAGCCTAAGCAGGACACCGAACCGGAGATGCGCGATAATGTGCCTGTTGATGATCTCGTGGTCGTCGCTCAGCACAACGACACTATCTATCCCGGCCTGGTACAGACCGGCGAGGTCATTGGCAGCAACGACCCAGACGCGCCGTTCCACAGCGTGATTAACGCGGAAAACTACCACGCGCTGAAAATGCTGACGTACACACACCACCACTCCATCGACTGCATTTACATCGACCCGCCGTACAACACGGGCAAGGACGATTGGATTTACAGTGACCGCTACATCGACGCCAACGACGGCTACCGGCACTCGAAGTGGCTTGCATTCATGGAGCGGAGACTGCGGGTTGCACGGAACCTACTTAGCCCGACCGGAATCATCATCGTGGCTATCGGAAACGAGCAACAGCACCGTCTGCGAATGCTGATGGACGATGTGTTCGGGGAGGCAAACTTCTTATCTAACGTCACCTGGAATGGTGGGCGGAAGAATGATTCCCGGTTCGTCTCAAACGGTGAGGACTACATGCTCATTTACGCCAACGACAAGGCGGCGTGGATTAAGGAAGGCGTGAAGGTCAAGGACGCTCCCGATGTGAGCAGTCTTGAAACAGCAGCGGATATTGCGGCGAAGGGTGCCCGCTGGCGCGTTCCAAAAGACGGGTATGAAGCGGTGATTGCGAAAGGTGCCGAAGTCTGGCGCGAAGCACGACTTGCTGCGGTTGAACAACACTTCGGCCCCGATAGCGCGGAGTTCACGCGGCTTGCGAGCGTGGGAGACGACACCGACTTCGACACTATGTACGCGTCGATTAACGAGGCGTTGCCCGCCGACGATCAGAGGCAACTGTTTCGACGCGCGGAACTGGACGGGGAGCAGCGTATGCGCGCGTTCTACCGTCAGTTTTCGACGAAAGACCCGGTACGCAAAACGTTCGGACGGTACAACTATTTCCTGCCCGATGGAACCCTTTGCCGAGATGACAACATCACGTGGCCTAGTGGGGGTGGACCAACTTATAACGTTATACACCCCGAAACCGGAAAACCCGTGCCAGTCCCCGACTCCGGCTGGCGTTTCCCCACTCCCGAACGCATGCAAGAAGTCATCGAGGCGGGGCGGGTCATTTTCCGCAAGGACCACACCAAACCGGCCAGCCTAAAGCAGCCCCTGGAACAGACTTCCGGCATTGCGTTGCTGTCCACGTTTGACCGACAGCGAACGCACGGATCGCGGCACCTGCATTGGAACAACAAGGGTGAGGTGCGCGGCGTGTTCGCGGAGAACCGTTTTCCCAACCCGAAGGACGTCACCGTTCTTGCGGATTGGATTGAAGTCTGTACCCCGAAAGACGGCGTGGTCTTGGACTTCTTCGGCGGCTCCGGTTCCACACTGGAAGCCGTCATGTTGATAAACGAGCGGTCGCGCTCTAAGCGCAGCGCGATTGTGGTGACGAACAACGAGGTAGGAAGTAAGAAGGCTGCGGCGCTGTCTAAGCAGGGGATTCGCAAGGGCGACCCCGAGTGGGAGCAATGGGGCGTTTGCGAGTACGTGACGAAACCACGTATCAGGACTGTGGTGACCGGCAAGCGCGAGGACGGAAGCCAATTTTCCGACGGCTTCGAGGCCAATGCCCGGTTCTTCACCCTGACCTATCAGCCACCATCGCGCGTACGGCACGGCTACGCTTTTGCCGACATATCACCGATGTTGTGGCTGCGTGCAGGGCAGACTGGACGCATTATCGAAACTATCCCCGAGCGCGGGTGGGATATTGCCGAATCCTACGCCATCATTGAAAATGTCGCCGCCTCCGCCACCTTCGCCGAGGAATTAAGCAATCACACTGGCGTGAACGTTGTCTACATTGTCACCAACGACGACCTAGTGTTTGAGTCCATGGCTCGCGAGCTGAGCAACCACGATGCTGAGCTGGTACGCCTGTACTCAACGTACCTTAACAACTTCGCATTTCAGCAAAACAGGGAGACCGTCTAATGAAGTACACGCTTAGGCCATATCAGGAAATTGCTGCATATCGCATCATGGAGGGCTTATCTCGCGCCCAAAACTCGACAGATCAGACCATCTTCGCACTCTCCGCTCCTACGGGTGCGGGAAAGACCGTTATCGCAACCAGCGTCTTTGAGCGTCTTTTGTTGCCAAGTGACGACCACACTCCAGACACTAAGGCTGTCGTTCTGTGGCTGTCCGACAATCCGGATCTTAATCAGCAATCCCGCTTCCGTATTGAGGGAGCCTCCAGCGACTTAGCTTCGCGCACAGTGGAAATCGACAACACGTTTAACCGTCCTACTTTTGAACCGGGATGTATCTATTTCCTCAACACTCAAAAAATTGGCAAAGGAACAAAGCTCACCGGAGGCACCGCTGATACCGACGCTGCCTTAATATCGCGCTCCGATACATTACAAGTCACGATCTGGGACACGATCCGCAATACCATCGAGTCCGACAACCTCAACCTGTACTTGGTCGTTGATGAAGCCCATCGCGGCGCAAAGAAGCAAAACAAGGATAAAGTCACTATCCTTCGCCGGATGATCGAGGGCCATACGCCTGAGGGACATGCCGCTCCAGTTCCTCCCATGCCCACGGTCTTGGGTATTTCGGCAACTCCTGGCGCGTTCAAAGACATGATTAAAGATATGTCCGGCTCGCGGCTTGTCCTTGAAGATGTGGAAGTACCTGTTTCCGAGGTGCAAGAGTCTGGTCTTATCAAAGACACCATTGAGCTGCGCATTCCTAACGAAGAAGGAGCTAGTTTCGATGGTGTCCTAGTGCGCGAAGCGGCACGAGTCTTAAAGGAAACTACTCGCCGTTGGGAGGACTACCACCAAAGCCAGGATTCCGATGGGGAAAAAGTAGTTCCTCTCATGGTGGTTCAGATGCGGGATAAGGCCACTCCGCAGGATTTGTCGCAGGCCATTGACGCTATCTACGAGGGGTGGCCAGAAATTCACCCAGATTCCTTTGCTCAGGTCTTCGGTGAGCACAGCAACATCCAGGCAGGCACCACTATGGTTCCCTATGTGGAACCACAAACAGTCCAAGATCGCACGCACATTCGCGTGTTGTTTGCCAAAACCGCAGTGTCTACTGGGTGGGACTGCCCCCGTGCCGAAGTGATGGTGTCGTATCGTACCGCGAAAGACAAGGCACATATCACTCAGGTTATTGGACGTATGGTGCGCTCTCCGCTGGCTCGTCGAATTGAGGGAAACGCAGAGCTGAACTCCGTGCTGTGTATCCTTCCTAAGTTCGACCGTGATGCAGCTGACGACATTGTAAAAAGTATCAATTCCAACACCAACGAGGGGAAGGATGATGATGGTGATGATGATCGAGATCCGATAGCTGTCATTAAACCGGAGAAACTGGTTCCTTATACTCCCCCGCAGCCTCAGGTTACGCCCCTGCCGGAGAAGGAGTCCGAACAAAACGGCACGTCCCCGCAGACGGAAACTCCCGCTGAGACACCGCCCCACACCACGCCGAACACAGTGCCTGCCTTAGCTGAGGACACCGAGGCTAAGGCAGGCACTAGCAACGAGTTAGCGCCGCAACCCACTGCCCAACAGATGATGCTGAAGGATAGTGACGCTGTATGGAAGGTGTTTACCTCACTGCCTCGCCTGGTGGCTCCCAAACGGTCTGATAAGCCGATTTCGATGCTGATCAACCTGGGAATTGAGCTGGAGCGTGATGGTCTCCGTGCCAGAGGAAAAAAGGAGGCTGAAAAGGAACTGGTCTCCATTGTCAACGGCTACATGGTGAGGTACAAGGAGCAGGTTAGTGCGCACCGCAAAGACATTCAGCGAGTGGAGACAGTAAAACTCGTTTACGCCTACGCTGACCGTAAAATGGTGGATACTGACGACATTGACCTGTATGCCGACCAGCGTGTGATCGAAGAGGCATACCAGAAATCCATTCCGGTCTTTACCCGTACACTGGCTGACTTGTGGATTACTTCCTATGTTGATGAACACGCTGGTGAGGATGCGGACGAGGACGAACTTATTGATGAGGCGCGTCTTTCCCTCGCATCTTTGAGCAACGTTGACGGCGTGAAGGATGAAATCTGCTATGACGCAAACAAGGTGGCGACCAATTGGCTCGACGCATCTCGCGCAGACATCGCAGCGCTACCCGATGGTCGAAAGGGTAGGTACACCGCACTACGTGAGATGGCCGTGAGTCCGGTAAGTGAGCTACTGACACGCCCGATGAACCGTCTCGTACCACCCGGGCGTAAGACCAAGAACAATGGCTTTGAAGAGTATCCGCGCTATGCGGGCCACATTCTTGCAGGAAGTGATGGCTGCGCTCCGATGAAGCTCAATGAATGGGAAAAGAAGGTAGTAGAGACCGAGCAGGGACGTGCCGACTCGTTCGGTTGGTACCGAAATCCATCACGGGCAAGTGCAGATGCAGTAACCGCGGTCTATCAAGACTCGACCGGCGCATGGAAGAACATGCAACCTGACTTCATTTTCTTCCGTGTTGTGGACGGCACGATAAAGCCCTCCATTGTTGACCCGCACGGCGAGCACTTAAGCGATGCCCTAGACAAGCTGCGCGCCTTGGCCGATTACGCGGACAAGTTCGGCGATCAGTTCCTGGAAATCCTATCGCTGTCGGGCAAAAACGCAGATAACCTCAAGTTTCTGGATCTAAAAGACCCAGACACAAGGCAGACAATTGCGCAGGCGGCTACAGCCACGCAGGTGTATGCAGAGAAGGGACGCACGTACAAATAGGTAACCGGGGCTGTCACTGCGGCTGCGCAAACAGCGCGACGCGCTGCTTACCACCGACCGCGACGTGCTACGCAACGTGATTTCCACCCTGGCTGAAATCATGGCCGCGGCGAATGAGGCATGGCGAGCTGGAGTAGGACAGGGGACGTGCCGGGATGAGGCTTTGGTAATCCGGGGGGCTGTCACTGCGTCTGTACGTAGCGCGCTGCGGAGGTCGACTTGACAATTCCCTCAGTCACCTGACACTGCCACCACCCCGGCAGCTTAGACAATCCGCACCTACGCACTTCGTGCCTGACAAGGAGGACTGTAGCTATTATGACCGACGAGAAACCCACCTTCATCCGTGAAGGTGGGTTTCAAGATTTTTGTTGGATGTGCTTCATAAATGAGGACCAACGTACAAAACTTTAATTTTGTCAGGTCCCCAGTAGCTCCAGTAAATTCGCCACGCTTGGGGCGTGTGATTCTCTACATAGGAGATATAAATGGTTTCACCACTATTGGCCGTCTTGCCCTTCAACGGGTGCGTGTTGAGGCTTGGGTATGAAGGCCCTGGGTCTTCCAAGAACCCAATTGCTTTCTTGACCTTTTTCTTCTTGTCGGGATACTTGGTAAGCGCTTTCCGAAGGTCATCTGCGGCAGACAGAGCAAACTGGATCTTGAAACGTGGCATTTCTTCTGGCTGGTCAGTTAGAACTCAAAATCCACGAATCGGCCGTCTGCGTAATCTTCCAAGCTGTCTCGGAATACGCGAAGGGCATCGGGATTCGAGTAAATGAGCTCGATGTCTTGGTTCATGTCTTCTTTCGCAACGTGGGATACGCGACCTGCGGAATCCGAAAATGCCAGCATCTTCCCGCAATCAACCGCGTTCTTGTAAAGCGTATTGCTCATGCTGCGTCCTTTCTTTGTTCAACCCATCCGACCTAAAGCCGATTGGGCTTCCCGTTGGATGTCCTCGTCGGGCTGGTTTCCATCTTGTCATAAAATATGACAGCGGTGTGCTTACTTGAGACTGTGTACGCTCTGAGCTTGTGGTTCTATCTTGAACTACATCAGAGAGGACGCCCCTAACAGGGGGTGAGGTGTCCCCAGCTCCTACACACACCAGTCTTGGTGTTCAAGGTCGGTGAACATAGAAGCCACCGTTATTCTGGCTCCGCGTAGAACGCGCATGAAACTGCGTCTTTCCCACACTACTCAACTGTAAAATCCAGCCATCGCCACCTCATCCCACCAACCGACGGAACCAGGAGGGGAAACCGACGGAAACCATAGCTGTGGTTCGGGTCGTTGCAGGTGGGTGGGTAGTTTCACAAAAGACTCGCGGCCAGCACCTACACGGTGCTGGCTTTTCTTATACTGCAAGCAAAATCGAGATTCCCAGCGCAATGAGCACCACGGGAAAGAGCACACTCTCCCACTTCTCCAGCGCTTCGGCTATTCCAGGCCGAGTTGCCACAAACCGCGCCGCCCAAACCAGTGGAGCTACAAGCGCGAGAAAGACGGCACAATAAACTGCTACTTCGGCCGGCGTAGAGGTAGTAAAAACGGGCACGTATACGCCGATATTGTCCCCTCCATTGGCAAAAGTGACTCCGGCGACCGCCAGCGTGCTCAGCTTTTTGCCGGAAATATCCTCATCGTCATCCT
Organism: Corynebacterium sp. LaCa54; assembly: GCF_046717495.1. Taxonomy (NCBI): domain Bacteria; kingdom Bacillati; phylum Actinomycetota; class Actinomycetes; order Mycobacteriales; family Corynebacteriaceae; genus Corynebacterium; species Corynebacterium sp. LaCa54. The sequence goes on along the minus strand of NZ_CP177115.1, from coordinate 1,180,161 downwards.
CACCTCGGAATGCCTGCCACGCCGCCCACAGGCCCAGCAACAACGGGATGAGGCCAAAGTAGCGAATGAGATCGGTCGGTATAACGGCGTTGAAGCCCAATCCGACAACGGAAGAGGCCACCAGTATGCCAAGGAAACCGAGATACTGGCCCATCAGTATCGCGGCAGTTGTTCCCTTGCGCCCAGCACCGCGGGCGAAAAAGAGGGATAGCACTATAATGTCATCGATATTGGTGGCCACAAATAGCCCAGCGGCCGCTGCGAGAGTAGTAAGCACTCACCCAGCCTATCGCGCCATGACACTTGTCATGAAAATTTCATGACAGATCCTATTCACCATTCTTGCTGGCCCCGAATACCTTTTAGGTATGAGCACGACAGACCTTAGGGCTAAACACACGCCAGCCATAAAAGTATCCGGAGTCAGTAAAACTTTCGCCACGAGGAGCTCAGAGCCGGTCCGTGCGCTGAGCGAGGTTTCATTTAGCATCTCCCAAGGCGAGATCGTAGGGCTCCTAGGCACCAATGGTGCAGGTAAAACCACCCTCTTTGACCTCATCCTAGGGCTCACCACCCCCACCGCAGGCAACATTGCCGTGCTTGGCCGCACCCCACGGGCCGCCGTCCAAGGCTCAGAAATCGGTGCCGTACTGCAAACCGGCGGCCTCCTACCCGAGCTCACAGTCCTTGACACCCTGCAGATGATGTCCGCCACCTTTCCACATCCACTGCCAGTCGGGGATATAGCCGCACAAGCCGACCTCACACGGATCCTTCACCGAAAGGTGGGCAAATGTTCTGGTGGCGAACAACAGCGTGTACGCTTCGCCCTCGCGCTTTTAGGCAATCCCCACGTTCTCTTGCTCGATGAGCCTACTGCAGGAATGGATGCTAATGCTCGCCACGAATTCTGGACCACCATGCGCCGCCAGGCAGAGATGGGACGAACTATTGTCTTTGCCACCCACTATCTGGAGGAGGCGGACAATTTTGCGCAAAGGATTATTCTCCTTCATGAAGGCAAACTACGTGCGGATGCAAGCGCCCAGGATTTTCGCGAGCAGTCGGCCCAGCGCATTGTCGAGGCGAAGTTCGCAGGGCCAGTCCCCTCTACAGACGAGCTACCGATTTCTGCCGAGATTTCCCAGTCTGGCGACTACGCCCGCATGGTAACCAGTGACTCTGATGCGCTTGCAAGATACCTCCTTAACCACACCTCGGCGCGCGACATCACAATTCGGAACCGCTCCTTAGAGGACGCATTTTTAGCGATGACTGCGCCCCAACTTTAACCAGCCACTTCCAGTAAACCTTTGCACAAGGAATCTCCCATGACGATAAAATCTGCAACCACCACTGCACGAACCCTGCGGTTTGCTGCCCATAACATGCTGCGCCTGCGTCGAAACTTCACCCCGATATTTTTCAGCACCATTTTGCCGGTGCTTTTCTATCTCCTCTTCGGCGCCATGATGGACTTTGGCGATACCCCCTTTAAAGAAGGAAATTTTGCTGCCTTAGAAATGATCAGTATGGCTCTCTACGGTGGCGTCGCCGGTTCCGTTGCAGCCGCCGGCTCCGCCGTCACCGATGCCAAGACTGGGTGGGCACGCCAACTAGCGCTTACTCCATTACGCTCACGCCAGCTGCTGTGGGCAAACCTCATATCCATCGGCTTTCAAGCCCTGCTACCCATTACGGCAGTATATTTGACTGGCGCCGCTACACATGCGGAAATGCAGCCACACCAGTGGATCTTAAGCTTCATTTCCTGCCTCCTAGTTTCCATTCCCTTGGGCTTTTATGGCTTGGTGTGGGCAATGGCGTTGCCCACCGACAACTCCGTCGCAATCGCCTCGACGTCTGTTGTTCTATTTCTTTTCGCGGCGAATGTGTTCACACCGCTGACCAAGCCGCTAATGGAGTGGGGCCGCTTCACTCCCCTTTTCGGTCCAGTTGTACTAGCCCAGTGGCCTCTGGCAGAAGGAAGCCAGTTCCTCAACGGGGATGAAGGCACGATTACGCACCCGTTGTGGATGGCGTGGCTAAACTTCGCGGTATGGACGACAATCTTCCTGACCGCGTGCCTCCTGCTACGCTCCCGCGACAAAGCTCGGCGCTGATGTCATCTCTCCGAGAGCCATTCCGCGGTTTCAGCCTCAAAAGTGCGCTTTTTGCCAGTGTGTGGTTTGTCTTTCTCATTCCCGGACTGGGGAGCACTTTTGCCGCGCCGGGGATGACCCTCACTAATCAAATCGGGGCCCTTTCGTGCGCTCTAGTGTTCGGTCTTGTCTATTTCTTCGCTTTCGGCGCTAGAGGCTACTACCCCCGCGGATGGCGAATAGAGCAGCGAATCGGGCTGTATTGGTTTGTACTTGCAGCCATCGCGGTATTGTCGACTGTCTTCTTCGGGAGCATTGCCGTCATTTTTGCGCCGTACTTGGCGGCGTTGCTCGGCTTTAACCTTCCTTTGCGCCACAGCTTAGCGTTCACCCTTCTTACAGGGGCTGTGGTGGCTGCTGCCACTTGGTACCTTACGCCCAAAAATATCGGCTGGGTCCTCATCGTCCTTTTCGCTTGGCCAATATTTTTAGTGCTGCTCGGCACCTTTTCCCAGCGTCAAGATAGTCGTGCAGAGCTAGAACGCCGATTGGAGCTGGCACGCCAGCGCGAGGATATTGCTACCGATGTTCACGATCTCTTGGGGCACTCTCTTACCGTAATTAATCTTAAGTCCGAGCTGGCGCGCCGGCTAATAGATACGGATCCACAGCGGGCAAGTCAGGAACTGCAAGAGGTAAGTGAGCTTTCTCGCCGAGGTCTGGCGGAAGTCCGCTCCACAGTGACTCGGATGCGCATGCCCACCTTTGAAGGCGAAATCCACGCCGCCCGGAGGGCGCTCGAAACTGCGGGTATTACGCCCTATTTGCCTTCGGCTACCAAGGCCTCTGGTCTTTATGACGCCGAATTTTCCTGGGCTCTGCGCGAATTGACCACCAACGTGGTCCGACACTCCGGTGCCACCCACTGCTGGGTCCAAGTGACAGACCACCAACTGCAGGTAGCAGACGACGGCTGCGGATTCGGTGCAGAAGAAAGCCTGTTCCGCCCCCAAGGAGGGCTTAGTGGTCTGCGCAACCGCGTGACAAAAGCTGGCGGGCAGCTGCTTTTTGCGCGCCGCAATGACTGCACGCTCGCCTTGGTTACTATGGACGGAGACAACGACTTTCTTCCTCTTAGCACCGACGGAGGTGTAGGCGATGCCTGAAACCATTCGAGTTCTCATTGCTGAGGATCAATCATTGGTGCGAGGGGCGCTAGTTGCTCTCTTGGAAACAGAGCCAGACATTAGCGTTGTAGCACAGTGCGCAACGGGTGCGGAGGTTGCGGGGCTCGTCGCCAAGCATAGCGTCGATGTTGCTCTGCTGGATATTGAAATGCCCGGCAAGAACGGGCTAGATGCCGCCGCTGAACTGCAAGGCACGGGCTGCCGCAGCCTCATAGTCACTACCTTCGGCCGCGGTGGCTACGTGAAACGGGCGCTGGAGACCGGAGTTTCCGGGTTCGTAGTCAAAGATACCCCGCCAGAAAAACTAGCCGAAGACATTCGGCGGGTGCACTCCGGGCTCAAGGTCATTGACCCAGCACTCGCCCAAGAGACCATTTTCATTCAGGAAAATCCACTGAACACACGCGAACAGGAAGTCGCAAAATTTGTCTTGAAAGGTAGCGGAACTCACCAGATCGCCCGCAAGGTACACCTGAGCAATGGCACGGTACGCAATATTGTATCTTCGCTCATCGCTAAAACCGCGGCTGAAAATCGCTTTGAGGCAGCGACCATTGCGCAAGCACAAGGTTGGCTTTAATAAAACGCGGCCCCGGTGCTGAAATCCCCCTGTTGCTTGTATATGCCTAATCGGGCCTTTTTAGCTCGAGCACATTGACCATGCCCTGAAGGATTATATCCATCACCTTAGAAGCCAGGTTGAAGTAGAAATTAGCCGAGTGATAGCGCAAGGCCCCTACGGTACTTAGCTGCGAGAGGCCGTGGATGGAAGCCCACAAAGCTGCAATCTGGGTAAAAAGAATCCACGGCGAACGTGGTCCATTAGACTCAGAAATGGCATCTCGCACCAAATTCATGATGAAAGTAAATGCCTTGCCCATATCAAATGGTTGCTCAGTTTCGCCGGTCTCGTCGAAAGAAACGGGGACGATTGAGCGGCTAGAGACCTCAATGAGGGCAACAAACCCAATGGGATCCTCAAGCGCATATTCCAAGTACCCAAAGCCGGTTGCCTTGATATAAGCAAGTCCGTGGGAGCCTTCAGGCAGAACCTGGTTTTGGCGCATGATTGCCAGCGTATTAGCTTCATCCAAGGATTCTTCCAAAGCACGCAACAGGTGAGAATCGCCGTCAAAGAGATGCTCGGCATCTGGCAGATCTACGCCCGCCCGCGCAGCTGCTGAGCCCAGATGCAAATTAGGAAGCCCATTGTAGACGATTTCTTCCGCCGCACCTCGGAAAACGGCTGCGCGCTTTTCCTCCGCCGTGGACTTTGGCATGTCCTTTGCAGCAGTAGTAAACGGGACCGGCGGTTCCCCAGAAAGCGCCTCTGGTTCGAAGGGGGCTATCTGCCCGTCGCGCAAGCAAATTTCCAAGCCGGAAAACAACGTCTCAAGACAAGCATTAAAGGTCTGCTTCTTCGCCGCCGGCGAAAGGTGTCGCATAATTCCAAACGTGGCCAAGTGGGTAATTCCCTGCAGCTCACACAAGAAAGAGAGCGACTGGATAACTACCAGCCGGTGCTTAAACTCGCCCCGTGCGGCAACTGCCGCATCCCGCATGTGCTCGAGTACCCAGCGGAAGATGGGAGGAAATGCGTCGAAGCTTTCCGCCTGCTCAATGCCGTCCTCAAAGTTGGGAAAGCTCGTCGCCGTCTGACAGTTATTATAAGCAGCGAAATAGGTAGGGTTTTCAATAGCCAAGTTGAAGTAAACCTTGGCTACTTCACGAAGTTTCTCAATAGCCGCAGCATCATCCGGCAACTCATCCAGTGCCTTAAACGCTGCCACACGGATTCGTTCATCCAAGAATCGGCTGGTTTGAATATAAAGGTCGTGGTCGTCTTCAAAAAAGGACTTAGCTTCATCGACTGGCACATCGATTTGCTCCGCGACAGCACAAACCTGTAAAGCGTCGCGCCCACCCTTGGCCAGGATACGAGCACTCTGCTCCAGCAAGCGCTGCTTAGCGGAGCCCGCGTGGGAGACAGAGCCTTCAAGATTGTTCACACAAATAATCCTAGCGATTTCCTGCAAAAATTCAGCCCGGTTCGCCCATTTTATAGTTCAATTCACCCACAAAAAGGTGACATCACTGGGATAGACCTATTGCAGATCACTGCGTTCAAGCCCGATACAATTTTGGCCCCACCCTGACGGGTTGGGGGCCAAAATAAAAACTAACTGTTCACCCGTCTAGCAGGTGAACGCTATTTACTCGTTGCCGAGCTTGCCATCAGCAGCGTCGCGAGCCTTGTCGATCTGGTCTGCCTTGTCCTCGCCCAGCTTGCCCTTAGCTGCGTCAGCAGCCTTGTCCAAGCCCTTATCGGTGAACTCTTCGCCCTTGTCGGAGTTCAGTGCATCCTTGGCCTTATCGAAGATACCCATGTGGTTATCCTTTCTTCTAGTTCTAGCTTTGTCTAATTATTGCCGTGTCCGGCAACACATCCCAACGTACCGATACTTCTAGCTCCATGCCACCAAATCGAGCGATTGAGTCACTAGACCAAATATTCTTTTCCGCTAAACCAAAAGCAATTCCGCTCTGTAACGGAGTTCTTCTCAGAATGACAAATGGAGGCCCCACAGCCTGACGACCATGTCAGGCCACTGGCTTAGCCGCACTCCAAAGCCCCATGCTATTAGGCAGCGGCAGCATTTTGGCTAATACCAAATGCCCAGATTCTTGCGAATGCTAGCGTTAGACGATATTGACGTTTCCTCCCCTGACAAAGGCTTTGCACCATGGCTACTGCTAACCCACCGCGCCCATCACACCCGGATACGGGCGGGGAATTTTTTGGCTTAGTTTGGCCAGGCAAAGACGCAGCCCGAGAAGCCGCACATACGCCCTTGGCGCGGAATTTCCCGCTCGATTCTGCTCTTAGTACACCGGGTGACTCCCTCAATAGGATTTTTGCCGCAGATAACCTTCCAGTCTTAAAAGAGCTAGCCGCCCGCCGGGAAGTCTTCGACGTCATATATATCGATCCCCCTTATAACACGGGCAAAGACTTCGTCTACCGCGATAACTATCGTTTACGTCGCCAGATGCGTTCAGGTAGCTATGCGGAATGGCACTCGGAATGGCTGTCGATGATGCTCCCCCGGTTAATTTTGGCTCGTGAAGTACTGTCCCCTGAGGGGTTCATCTTCGTCTCCATTGGCGAAGACGAGGTAGCCAATACCCGCAAGGTTCTCGATGAGGTTTTTGGCGAGGGATGCTTTGCCGGCCAATTGATTTGGAAGAAGGCCGGTACTGGCAAAAATGATGCAAAATACGCCGTGGTAGAGCACGAATACATCCTGTGTTATGCCCGAACTCCAGACAACCCCGGTTTCAATATCGATATCCAAGGTCATACCTCCACTAAATATAACCATGAGGATGACAAGGGAAAATACTCCTTGGTACGCCTAGATTCTAAAACCCTTGGTTACCTTCCTTCTCTAGATTTTCCTATTTCAGGGCCCGATGGAAAGGAGTATTGGCCAGACCAACCGGCGGGAAAGAAAAAGGTCGCTCGCTGGCGATGGAGCCTCGACAAGGTGGAACAGTTCTACGATGAGCTGGTTTTCCGTCGAGGGTTTGTCTACACCAAGAACTACCAGAAGGTAGGAGCACGCCCACGTTCGATCCTGGACGGCGAGCGCTTTGGAGTGACCCGCACCGGCCGACGCGATGCGGAGGAAGCAATGGGTATAGAGGGCATCTTCGATTTCCCAAAGCCGGTACGCCTGATTAAACACCTTCTGTCCATTGGTGGTGGCAAGGATGCTCGCGTCTTAGACTTCTTTGCTGGGTCCGGCACCACAGCGCAGGCGGTTATAGAGCTCAACGCCGAAGATGGGGGGTCCAGGACTTTCCATCTAGCGCAAATTCCGGAGCCTACCTCCCCGCGTAGCACGGCTCACCGCGCTGGTTTTTCTACCGTTGCAGATATTTGCATGGAAAGGGTGCGCAAGGTTCCAGGTGCTACCTTTCAGGTCTTTAAGCAGTTCTAGGTTTGTGCGGTACCGGATGGACGACCAGGAATTCCGAAGAAATCTAAGACGCGATCGGTAGCGAAGAACCTACCTACCTCGTTGTGCGCGTCCGCCGTGCCTCCAGGCCACACGTGCGAACCCCCGGCGATACGGATATGTTCGAGCGGTGCGGTACAACCACTCCACCTCATATCGAGCGCATTATTGACCAAGCGGGTGGTATCGACCTTGGTCGAACAACCATTGCGTTTGCGGTCTTGTTCCAGCACGGACTCCACGGAGTAGTACTTGGTCTTGTGGCGAGTGCCTCCGTAATAGCCCACCACAGGGTCTACGGTGCCGTGCATATCCAGCCGCCCGACGGGAGAGTGCGCACAGTTTTTCAGAATGTCTTCATAATAGGCAGCGGAAACGGTGGCAACGGATTTGAAGGTATCGGGCATCTGGCAGGCCAGATAGGCAGCGAATCCGCCGCCATTAGACATACCGGTGGCAAAAATTCGACCATCATCGACATGGTAAGTAGCGCGGACCGCATCAATTATTTCCCGCACAAACTTCTTATCTTCCGTTGTCGAGGTCTTGGCATATGGAGCGGGGCTCCACGCCTTTTTCTTGCCTTCTGGGAAAATCATGATGGCATCTGCAGCATCAAGACGAGAATAACCACGGAGGTTTTCGGCAGACTGACCCCACCCGTGAAAGGCGAGGACGATAGGCCATTTTTTATCCCCAGAATAGTCTTTGGGCACACTGAGGATAAAGGAACGCCCGGAAGGCAGGTTGATCGTCCTAAAAGAGCCCGGCTCAGGGCCGTTCAAGGGTGCGGAGGTAGGGATTCCTAGGTTAACGGTGTTGGTGGTCTCTGCCGCGTGCGGGGACTCTGTTGATTCGCTAGAACACGAAGTGCCAGCAGCGGCAAGGAAACACACAGTTACCGCACCGAGCACGGCCCGAAGTGACCTCGCGTTCATCCTTGTCTTCCCTTCTGCCATGCGTCCCATAAGTGCTTATAACGGCCACCATAATCTAGCAGGTCGTGGTGACTTCCCTGTTCAACCACGCGGCCATTATCCATCACGATGATTCTATCCGCCCGTGCTGCTTGGTCGAGCCGATGCGCCACGACCAACGCCGAACGCCCACGGGTGACTTCGATGGCGGCCTTTTCGAGGGCTTCGGCTCCCACCGAACCCGCCTCCGCAGTGGCCTCATCCATAATGACGATTTTCGGGTCCAAAAGCAATATTCGTGCTAGCGCGAGTTGTTGGGACGCCACAGGATCTAATTGGACTTCCTGTGAGCCGATAACCGTATCTAGGCCCTCGTCTAGTTGCGCAAACCAGCGTGCGCCCACCCGGTCGAGTGCTTGAAGCATCTGTGCGTCGCTTGCCTGAGGGGCAGCCAAAGAAAGATCCTCGCGGAGGGTGCCTGAAAAAACGTGTACCTCTTGGGAGATCATGGCTAATCGCGCCACGCGCTCAGCGTCCGAAAGAAGTGCTACCTCTACCCCGTCGACCAAGACCTTTCCTTCCTCAGGAACCCGCAAGCCAGCCAAAAGTGCGGCCACGGTAGTCTTACCCGCGCCGGAGGCTCCGACTAAAGCCACCGTATGCCCGGCAGGAATATTGAGGCTGATGTCTCGTACAGCCCAGCCACCGTTGCCGTAGCTAAAACTCACATTTCGCATTTCGGCTTCTCCGTATGGGGCTGGAGCGCCGTAATCCGGCACCGCCCGCGGCGGGTCAACGACGACCCCGACTATGCGAGACAGCGAGGCGTAGCCGGATTGTACGGTGTCGATTACCCGCATCAATCCCATGAGTGGGCCCCGCAAACGGATGAGCAGAAGCATGGCTGAGGTTACGGCGCCAACCGTGAGTGCTCCCGTTTGCACCGCCCAAAAACTCACCCCAAGACCACAGCACAGCATGGTGAGCTCGATGCCAGTCATCCACAGCTGTAGAACCATCATGGTTTTACGTGCTGCGTAGCCATCCTTTACCACTTGCGCGGAGGCACGTTCGATGCCGGCATGCATCTGCCCTTCCAGTCCAAAGGCGCGCACGGTCTTTCGCCCTCGTATCGCCTCAAGAAGCCTGCGCGCGCGCTCAGCCATGGCCGCACGCTCGTCGGCATAGCGGCCAGGGGCTCGGTGCAGGTACCTGCAAGCGGCGACTACATATAGCGGCGTAACTGCAACTATTACCAGTATGTATTGCCAATTGAGGCTAAGCAGCGCCACCCCGGTGGTGGTGATGGCAAAAGCAGATTTGGCCAACACTGGTGCGGTCTCGGTGACCGCTGCCGAGAGCTCTGCTACATCATCGGTAGAGCGAGAGACCAAATCCCCGGTGCCCGCTTCCTCCACACGATGTGTGGGCCAGCGCAAAGCGGTAGACAGCATGTCTTCACGCAAAGCCGAAATCACCCGCTCTATAAGGCGGGAGAGAAGAAAGAACCCCGCTGCAGAGAGCACTGCGGAGACGACGGCTACCACTATCAACGAAAGGCCAATAGTAGAAATTGCGCTTTTGGTGATGACGGCATCAACAATCTTTCCCAGCAGGATCGGGATCGCTACATTGGCGCTTGCGCCCGCGGTGAGTAAGGCAAGGGCCACGGCAGCCTGCAGCCGCGAACCGGGGACGTCGGAAAGTTGCCGGCTAATTTCTTCGCGCACCTGGCGCCAAGAAGCCGTAGGAAACCGCATCATAGCCTCGATCCCATAGCAGTCCATGCCGGCGAAGCGGTATAAACGAGTGTTGGCTTTATACCGCGGTGGTGTGCTACCCGCTGCGCAATGACTTGCTCAGTCACCGAGTCCACGGCGGTAGTGGGATCGGCTAAAACAAGGACCGCAGGGTCCGCCGCAATTGCTCGTGCTAGCGCCACGCGCTGCTGTTGTCCCCCGGAAAGATTCCGGCCGCCCTCCCCCACCTCGCGATCTAAACCACCCGGGATATCTTCCCCCGCGGCCGTGTAAAGCGCCCGTTTGGCAACCGCGCTATCGGAAGAAATATTCTCCTGCACGGTTCCCTCAAAAAGCAGCGTATCGTGCGGAGCAACAAGGAAACGCTCCCGCGGCAGAAAAACTAGATCACCTGGGACAGGCTCGGCCACCACGCTCACTCCAGGGGCGAGGGCCGGAAGCTGCGGTTTCTTGCCTTCCACGCTGGGAGCAGCAAGGACGGCTGTAATGCGGGCAGCACTTGCCTGCGCGGCTGCCCAGCGCGAGGCAATATTTCGTCCCAACATCGTCATCGGCGTGATGACGAACTGCGTCAGACCAATAACCGTAATAAGCTCACCCACACTGATAGTGGAATGCATTGCCAGCGCGCCTGCCCCAAGGCCCATCGCAATGACATACACCGAGCCCAAAATCTCCGTAGCAGCATTGAGGCGCGCTTGGGAGGCATTGGCGTCTACCGTTCGCTCATAGGCAGTGTCAGAGGCCTGGGCATAGCGCATACTCACCGTTGCTACCGCACCCAAGCCTTTGAGTATCCGAAGGCCGTGCACCAGATCGGTGGCCATTGCACTGGCTTTGGCCAACGCCGCCTGGCGGATTCCTGAGCGGGCGCGCAGTGGCTGTGCCGCGCGCACCGAGCCCGACACCACGAGCGGGCCGCCACACAAAATGGCAATGCCCAAGGATAGATTGATGCGGCTGGTCATGATAGCGACATACACAATGGCGCTAATCTCTGCGACGGGGAATACCGTCATCATCACCGCATTCTGCACCCGCCTAGCGTCCGTGGAGGCAATAGCCAGCAACTCGCCGGCGCTGCGGGGCTTGCCCGCCATTCCACGCGGGTCTTGAATCCTATCCGTGATGGCCATGCGGACATCGTGGCCAATTACCAACATGGCTCGGGCATTCAGCCCGCGCCCGTACCAGGCGGCTAGGGCATTAAGACCGAATGCGGCTACTAATACCGCTAGCCATAGCCCCAGCCGGTGGATGGATCCCTGCTCCACGGCTTCATCGATGGCATGGCCCACTATCACTGGGGTGGTGGCGTTAAGCAGAAAGGACACAACCATGCATAGCGCTGCCGGCACAGTAAGAGCAGGGCGGGAAAAGACCGTCTTCAGCAGCCACCTGGGATCTGATGCTGCGGGAAGTGTCCTCATAGGCAGCCATTCTAATTCGCGGTAGGTTAGATGAGCTATGTCGACTCGCCGCCCAGATCCCCGTCACTTTCCTAGCTACCGCAAGGCCTCCACGAAGCAAGGCCCCGGTTTCCGCACTGCCGCGCAACGCACCGCCTCCGCCCAAGCCTTCCGCCGCGGCGCTAGCACGTACCACGATGTACGCCCTGGCTATCCGGACGAAGTCACTGCCCTTATCGCCCCTGCCCACACCGTAGCTGATATAGGTGCAGGTACCGGAAAGCTCACTGAGTCCCTTCCCAATGAGCGGGTTATAGCCTTGGAGCCTTCCGCCGATATGGCGGGAGTTCTCGCTTCCCGTCTACACCTGCCGGTCCTGCGTGCTACGGCCGAAAACACCGCGCTTGCCGACGCCTCCTTAGACGCAGCCTGCCTCGCCCAAACCTGGCACTGGGTTGATGTGGCAGCCGCCTGCGCAGAGCTTGACCGCGTCCTCGCGCCGGGCGGAAAAATCCTCTTGGTCTGGAATACGCTCGATGTCAATGCCGACCCATGGGTTTTGCGGCTTTCTCGCATTATGCACTCTGGCGATGTACATAAACCGGGTTTCTACCCGGACTATACGGCGCCGTGGTCTTTAGAGCGAGAACTCCGCCTGACCTGGGAGCACGAACTTACCCCGGAACAACTTCACCAGCTAATGCATACCCGGTCTTACTGGCTACGCAACGGCGAAGCCATCCATGAGCGCATGACCCACAACCTGGACTGGTACCTCTACGAGCACTTGGGATATACGCCCGGACAAAAACTGCACATCCCGTACCGCACGGATGCCTTTGTGCTGGTACGGGAGTCGGATTAAAGCAGGATCTGCGCTAGGAGCGAGCCCACGACGCAGGAAGTAAATACCGAGATGGCGCCGGGAATCAGGAAGGAGTGGTTGATGACGAACTTGCCAATGTGCGTCGTTCCCGTGCGGTCAAAGCCGATGCAGGCAAGGTCCGAGGGGTAGGTGGGCAAGATGAAGTAGCCGTAGGCCGCGCCGTAGAAACCGACGATGATGGCAGGGTCGATGCCCAGCTGCAGGCCAATCGGAGCAATTGCAACCAAGGCCGCGGCCTGCGAGTTCACCAGCTTAGACACGATGACCAGCACCACGGCGTAGGCCCATGGGGCGGCCTCCACTACGGAGCCCAGGTTGGATTCCAAAGCGTCGATATGGGCTTCGAAGAAGGTATCCGCCATCCAGGCCACACCGAACACGGAGAATACTGCGGTCATGCCGGCTTTAAACACCGGGGTGGAAGCGATCTTTTTTGGGTCTGCCTTGCAGCTGAGCAAGATAATTGCGCCGGCTACCAGCATGACCATTTGGATAACCAGGTTCATAGACAGCGGGCTTAGCTCGCCATCATCTCCCGGAACAAGCGGGCGAAGGAATTCAAAGGCACCGAGGGCGACAACGCTGGCGATAGCGACGAGGAAGATAACTACCGCACGCTTTGCTTCCGGCGAAAATTCCTCATCCATAAGCGACCCAGTGGATTGGTTGATGCTTTCGGCAAACTCCGGATCCTTCATTCGCTCCTGGAATGCCGGATCCTCGTCCAAGTCCTTGCCGCGGCGCAGCGACCACAGTGCGGCAAGAATGACGCCAGAAAGTGACGCTGGAAGAGCCACCATCAGGATCTGCGGGATGGAATAGGCGTGGTCGATAGCGCCGGCATTTTCCGCGATGATAGACGCCAAGGACACGGTGGCCACAGACACTGGAGAGGCCGTAATACCCATCTGCGCCGACGTCGAGGCGACAGCCATCGGGCGTTCTGGGCGGATGCCCTTTTTCAGCGCAATGTCCTCAATAATCGGAAACATCGTGTACACCACGTGGCCCGTACCGCATAGGACCGTCAAGAACCAGGTAGTAAGCGGCGCGAGGATGGTGATGCGCTCTGGGTGGGCGCGAAGGAACTTTTCGGCAAATTGCATCATCACTTCCAACCCGCGGGCCTGTTGCAAGGTAGCCGCGCAACCAATGACTGCGATGATGGTCAGCATCACTGACACCGGAGGCTCGCCCGGGGCGAGGCCGAAAACAAAGACCATGAGCATCAGACCGATGCCGGAGATTAGTCCCAGCCCGATGCCACCATAGCGAGTGCCCAAGAGCAGGGCGCTAAGGATAATGATGATCTGGAGCACGATGGCCAGAATTGAATCTGGCGCGATTACGCTGGCTAACATACAAAGCCTTCCATCACGAGAGGATCTATAACTGGTTATATCCTATCGATCCCCACATGAACGGACATAAACGGACAGGCGAGCTAATTCTCACACCGTTTTCAGTGCAAAAATCGCTCGCCTGAATGCTATAATCCCAGCGTAACGGGCATACTGCTAGCGCTTCTTGCCGCGCCTCTCCCGCACTCGCACTGCGATGCGGATGGGCGTTCCATGAAAGCCAAAACGCTCACGGAACTTGCGCTCGAGGTAGCGTCGATAGGCCGCATCCAAAAATCCTGTCGTGAACAAGACAATCGTCGGCGGCTGCGTGGATGCCTGCGTGGCGAACAAAACGCGCGGCAGGCGGTTATTTTTCATCGGCGGAGGATTAGCTGCGATGGCCTCACGCAACCAGTTATTCAACTGACCCGTAGACACGCGCTGGTCCCAGCTTTCCAGCGCCTCGATCATGGCAGGTTCCAGCTTCTGCAGGGCGCGGCCCGTTTCGGCGGAAATATTCACACGCGTAACCCACGGTAGGTGGCTCAGCTGCTGATCGATCTCGCGGTTAAGGTAGTAGCGGCGGTCCTCATCCATGAGGTCCCACTTATTGAATGCGATAACGAGGGCTTTGCCTGCCTCTAGCACCATATTAAGCACGCGCTGATCCTGCTCAGAAATCTCCTCAGAGGCGTCGATAAGCATAATGCAGACCTCGGCAGCATCGATAACGCCGCGCGTACGCAAGGAGGCATAGTACTCATGTCCCTGCGCGGTTTTGACCTTCTTGCGCAGGCCGGCAGTATCAATGAACTTCCACAGCTGCTCATCCAGCTGTACCAAAGAGTCCACCGGATCCACGGTGGTGCCCGCGACATTATCCACCACGGAGCGCTCTTCACTGGTCAGCTTATTGAGCAGGGAGGATTTACCCACATTAGGCTTGCCCACCAAAGCGACGCGGCGCGGACCAGAAGTAATCGCGGTCTGCCGCAGCTCTTCCGGAAATACCCGCAAAATCTCATCGAGCACATCCGCGCCGCCGCGGCCGTGCTGAGCAGATACCGGCCACGGATCGCCCAGGCCCAGCGCATAAAACTCGGCCATATCCGCATACTGATTATCGGAATCAAACTTATTCGATACCAGAATCACCGGCACGGGGGATTTTTGCAGGCGGCGGGCCATGACCTCATCCGTCGCAGTAATTCCCACCTTAGTGTCTACCACCATGACGATGACGTCAGCGGTTTCCATCGCCACCTCTGCCTGGCGAGCGATTGCGCCATGGATGCCCTTGACGTTCGGATCCCAACCGCCGGTATCTTGTACCAAAAAGCGCTGCCCATTCCAGTCCGCTACATAGGAGATTCGGTCACGGGTAACGCCCGGGTGGTCTTCTACCACTGCTTCGCGACGGCCAAGGAAACGATTGACCAAAGAAGACTTGCCCACATTAGGGCGACCCACGATGGCTACCGTGCACAGAGCTTCTTCGGTGTGATCATCGGACTCAACACCAAAAGCACGGGAGAGTTCCTCCCATTCCTCTTCGCTTAGCGGCTCTTCCCCTTCTGTTTCTTCACCAAAATCGGCCTCGCCGAATTCCGAGTCATCGAACTCATAGTCAAACTCCTCGGCATTGAAGTCATCAGCGGCCCAACCAGGAGAGGCTTCTACCACCTCATCATCGAACTTTCCGGCCGGGTAATGGAACTGAGTCTCCGACTCTTCCTGGGGATCGTGCTTAGTCATTGACCGACTCCTTTACCACGTTAATCAAGGCCTGTATGACATCCTCAGGGCTCATATCCGAGGTATCAACTAAGGTTGCATCGTCTGCTGGGCGCAATGGCGAGGTTTTGCGTGAAGAATCTGCCGCATCGCGGCGCTGCACGTCTGCGAGTACCGTCTCGTAGTCTGAAGCGATTCCTGCCCTTTCGTTCTGCGCCTGACGTCGGCGGGCTCGGACTTCAGCAGAGGCGGTCATGAATGCTTTAGCAGGGGCATCAGCAAGCACAACGGTGCCAATATCGCGCCCTTCTACAATAGCCCGGTGTGCCTCGCGGGCTAGCTTGCGCTGCAGGGCTACCAGGTTTTCCCGAACTTCCGGAATGGCAGATACGGCGGAGACATTGCGAGTGACTTCGTCTTCCCGAATAACGCGCGCGACATCCTCGCCGCCGAGAAGAACCTCGGTGGAATCTGGATCATCGGAAACTTCCAATGGCAGATCGGCTGTAGCGGCAATCACCGCGGACGTATCCGCAGGGTCCACTCCCTTACGCAACACTGCAAGAGTTGCTACACGGTACATGGCACCAGTGTCGATGTACTTTGCATCGAGTTGTTTGGCTAGGGCGCGGCACGTGGTCGACTTACCAGTCCCAGAAGGGCCATCCACAGCTAAGATGAGGCCCTGATTCGGCATATTAGAAATCATTACATCTCCACCGCCTTATACAAACTAGTCAATTCGCTGGAATTGAGAGCACGTAGGCCGCCGGGCTTCATATCGCCCAACTGCACCGTATGAAGTTTGGTACGCACCAAACGCTGCACGGGGAAGCCCGCCTCTTTCAACATGCGGCGCACAATGTGCTTGCGCCCCTCATGCAGCTCAAGACGAACCAAAGAATATCCCTGGTTGGTATCTACAACCTGCGCAAAATCTGCCTTTGCCAGGCCATCCTCCAACTCGATTCCTTCCTTGAGCTGTCGCACAAGCTTCCGATCGGCCTCACCCAAAACAGTGGCGAGGTAGGTCTTCGTCACCTCATACTTAGGGTGCATCAAACGGTTAGCCAACTCGCCGTCATTGGTGAGAATAAGCAGACCTTCGGTATCGGCGTCGAGGCGGCCTACGTGAAAAAGACGCTGGCCAGCAGCAACCTTTTCCGAAACCACGTCGCCTACGCACGGGCGGCCCAAGTCATCAGACATAGTGGACTGCATGCCGCGCGGCTTGTTGAGCACAAAATATTCGTGCTCCTCGTTGACATTAACGCGCACACCATCTACTCGGATGACGTCAACAGAGGGGTTTACCTTAACGCCCTGCTTGGAAATGATCTTGCCGTTGACCTCAACACGGCCGGCATCGATGAGGATTTCGGCGTGGCGACGAGAAGCAACGCCTGCCTTAGCGAGCACCTTTTGGAGACGTTCCCCCTTAGGCTTGTCTTCATCGACCAGCCAATCGGCGCCCAGTTCTCGGGCTACGGATTCTGCAGTAGCCTTCTGCTTTTTCTTTGACACATGCTGGTGACGGGCCGGCTTAGCATTAGAGACAATGATGTCACTGTCTCGCTGCTTCTTATCCGGTGTGCCGTCACGGCGAGCGGGAGGAGTCACGTACGTGTCCTTTTCTCTCGAAGATATGAAATTACCTGGGCAATCTTACCCCACGCTAGTACTCCTCGTCGATCGCCTCCACGTCAGGCAATAGCGGCGCCAAGTCCGGCAAGCGCTCCAAAGAATCAATCCCTAATAACTCGAGGAACAATTCCGTCGTCTCATAGCGGTGCGCGGCACCTTCAAAATCATCCTGCGGCAGCTCCCGCACCAATCCGCGCAGGCCTAGGGTCCGCATAACACCATCGACATTGACGCCGCGAACAGCGGCAACCTGCTGGCGGGTTACGGGCTGGCGGTAGGCTACCACCGCCAACGTCTCCAGGGCCGCACGCGAGAGCTTTGTCTGGGCGCCATCCAATAGGAATTCTTCTACCGCGCCTGCGTTTTCGGAACGCGTATAAAAGCGCCACCCCTCTTGGGTCTCGCGCAACTCGATACCAGAACCACGATCATTCAGCTCGCGCTGGACAGCGCGCAGGCAATCACTGACGACGTCCCTTTCCGCCCCCAAAGCACGCGCCAAGGACTCCACCGAAGCTGGGGAATCGAGCACGAGCAAGATTGACTCAAGGCGGGAACGAAGCTGCGAGATGAGGGGAAGGTCCATAGAAGCCAAGCTTACTGCAGCGTAAAACGATGCCTGAGATTTCCTAAATCACTTTCACTTCCTATTGTGAGTCGTATAACATATTGCCATGGAAACTATTACACGCACCGACAGACTCATTCTCATCCCACTATCCGCTGCCAATATCGAAGAGACCCACAAGGTCTACAGCGACGGGCGAATTTGGAGCCACCGACCCAACGGGCGCTTTGCCGATATCCGCACCACCCGTGCATTCGCGCAATCCTCCTCCCAGTCGTGGGAAGCCCACCATTTTGGACCATGGGCCGCCTACATGCGCCATAATCCTTCTGAGTTCGTCGGAGTTGGTGGGGCCATTTTTGTCGAAGACGGAAATTTCTGGGACATCAAATACCGCCTCCGCCCTGCTCACTGGGGCTCAGGATTTGCTACAGAGATCACTTCGGCGACGCTAAAGAGCATTCACCAGGTTGATCCTGAATCCCCCATCACCGCCCGAGTGACGACCAACCACCCAGCAGCGATCCGGGTCATTGAAAAGCAAGGACTCCAAGAAGTGTGGGAAGGCCGCCGCGTAGGCACCGAGGACAACCCAGATGAGCCTGACGTACGCGTTTATTCTGACCGCGAGCTGACACCCGAGACGCTGAAGTTTATCCAGCAGCGTCCTTAGTCCCAGTTCGCGGCGGCAACTACCGCTGGGTCAACGTCCAAACCCGTCCACGAAAGGTCCAACTGGCCCAGCGCTTCTTCCTGTTGTGCGTCAACCGCCTTGGCCTTGTACAACTCCAAAAGAGCCAAGAAACGGCCCACAACTTGCATAGAAACCGTGCAATCGCGGGTCAGGGAACCAAAACTCATCCATTGACCGGCGCCCAGTAGCTTTAGGGTTTCCAGGATCTTGCCGGCTTGCTCTGGTACCGATACCGCCACGGAGTGCACGTGGCCGGTGGCCACTTCTTCCGGCGGCTTTGGGCGGAAGACTCCCGCGGCGAGCTCTGCGAAACTGGCTGGCGTATGGCCGAGGGAGACAGGAGGCAGTAGCTCCGCAAACTTCTCCTCGATAGCTACCGCCCGCGGATAGCTCCGCTGGGCCTCGCGCTGCCACTCCGCGAATTGGTCCGCTACTAGTTTATAGGCCTTATATTGCAAAAGACGAGCAAAAAGAAGGTCGCGCGACTCCAGCAGTTCCAAGTCTTCAATCTCGTCGACATCACCGCGAGGCAGGAGCCGCGCCGCCTTTAAGTCCAAAAGCGTCGCTGCCACCAGCAAAAAATCAGTGGTTTCATCCAAATCCGCAGACTCGCCCAGCTGCCGCGTATAGGCGACAAACTCGTCCGTTACCTCTGAAAGCGCAACATCAGTTACGTCCATCTTTTTGGACTGGATAAGCTGCAAAAGCAGGTCAAATGGGCCCTCAAAATTTCGCAGTGCAATGCGAAAGCCCGTAATCTCCGGCTGGGTCACGATACCTTAAACGGTCGAGCGCTCAATGACCTCTTTGGCCAGGTTGCGATACTGCTGCGTAGCAGGAGAGTTTGGCGCCCACGTAGTAATCGGCTCTCCGGCCACTGACGTTTCCGGGAAACGAACGGTCCGAGTAATTACGGTGTCAAAGACCTTATCGCCAAAATAGTCCACCACACGGGACATAACTTCCCGAGCATGCTTCGTGCGGCGATCAAACATCGTCACTAAGATGCCCATGACCTCAAGATCAAAGTTGATACGGTCAGAGACCTTTTCCACCGTGTCAGTCAATAGCGCTAAACCACGCAGGGAGAAGAACTCGCACTCCATTGGGATGATCACGCCCTGGGAACAGGCAAGCGCGTTGACGGTAAGCAGCCCCAAGGAGGGCTGGCAGTCGATGATGATGAAGTCATAATCGCGCCGCACTGGGCGCAGGGCCCGAGCTAGCGTGTGTTCGCGGCCTACTTCATTGACCATCTGAATTTCCGCAGCAGAAAGGTCAATATTCGCCGGTACCAAATCCAGGCCTGCTACTCCAGTGTGCTGGATAGCGGAGTGAATAGAGGTATGGCTATCGAGCATGACGTCATAGATAGTGTCCTCGATATCATCATGTGTGAGCCCCAAACCTGCCGAAAGCGCACCCTGCGGGTCAAGGTCAACCAAGAGGACTTTACGGCCATACTCAGCCAAGCAGGCTCCCATATTAATGGTGGAGGTGGTCTTACCCACGCCGCCCTTTTGGTTACACATCGAAATAATGGTGGCCGGCCCATGCTTTTCCAAGGGTGCGGGTTCTGGCAACTCGCGGATAGGACGACCGGTCAGCCCCACCTCTACATCAGAGGCAGAAAAGAGACCCTCTTCGCTCACAGTCACACCTGCTTCCTTGACGCCAAGTTCCGGACCATGACACTTGGCTTAGGGTTGATTACAACGTTGTCATTAAAGCGTACCCGCTACAGCAAGAAAGTACCGAGACTTAGTTTATATCAAGCTTTTAGCGTTGACTAGAACGTCGTTTGAGTGCGGCCGCTAGAGCGATCAGAACGATAAGTATCGCCGCAGCTGCCCCTCCGATAATCCAGCCCATATGCGAGCTCTCATTATCATCTTTGGGTTCTTCCTGTTGCCGCTTATCGAGGTTCTCTGACGCAGATTGATAATTAGGGTCCTGCAAAGTGACGATGAGGGCGGCACCAGAGCCATCGTTGCGCAGCAACTGCATAATGAAGGGATTATCAGGCGCTTCCCCCTCTGGATACGTCAGAGTGAGGGTACGTGATGAAGCATCCACGTCGCGCTTTACGCCTTGGATAATATTGCCTTCACCATCAAGGTAGCGCAGCTTAACGTCGTTTTCCTCCGTGTCCTTAAACTGCTGGTAGAGGTCGTAGGCCTGCTTGAGCCCCATCTTCGCGGTAATCGTATTGCCTTCGATATGAGATTCAAGGTTGACGTATTCCGCACCTTCAAGGTTGGCTTCCCCTGCCGGCTTACGTTCCGGTTTTTCGCCTGGGACTACCGGGAGATTTTCGTTCTCTTTCGCCGGCGCGGGCTTTTCCGCCCCACCTTCGGCCCCCTTGTCTGCCGGCGGATTGCCGCCGTCATCCGGCCTATTCGGTGCCGGGCTCGGCGCTGGAGCACCCTCTGCACCGTCGATTTCTTCCTGAATGTCTTCCTGCTCCACCGAACCATCAGCTACCAGCGTGAGAGTTGCATTCATACCCTGGGCGGAGACGGGAACAGAGATTTGGCCGCCCTCTGGTGGGGCGGTGATGGTAGCAGAGGTACCAGAGGCAGAAACGTTCCACCCATCACCCGAGTAGCTCGCCTCGGCCGGCACTGGCAGGCTCACGGTCGTGGTTTCGCCGGCCGGAACCGGGATAGGCGCGGCAATAGCGGCTTCTACCTCCGGTGGCAGCTGTGCCTGCGCCACCGCGGGGAAAAGCAACGCGGTAGAAAGTACCGCGCCGGCTACACGAGTAGAAAACATATATGTCCTTTCTTAGGCACGGGGGTGAGCGGTGCGCCACACCTCACGCAAGGAGTCGGCAGTGACGTGAGTATAAATTTGCGTTGTCGTCACGGATGAATGTCCCAGCAATTCTTGCACGGTGCGCACATCTGCGCCGCCTTCAAGCAGGTGCGTCGCAAAAGAATGCCGCAAGGTGTGGGGAGAAATGGACTTTCCCAGATCTACACGCTGTGCAGCTGTCTTTAACACTGCCCACGCGCTTTGGCGCGATAAAGCTCCGCCGCGGGTATTGAGAAACAACGCCGGCGTTGTGCCTTTGCTCAGCATCGGACGAGCCCGCACCAAATAGGCGTCAATGGCTTGGCGGGCATGCGAACCCAAGGGCACAATCCGCTCTTTGTCGCCCTTTCCGTGCAGGTGGATTACCTCTTGCGCGGAGGAAACGTCATCAACGTTTAGGGAGATTACTTCTGAGATTCGCGCGCCAGTACCGTAGAGCATTTCCAGCAGAGCACGGTCGCGCACATCCACCGGGGTTTCAGTGGGAATTGCCTCAATAAGGCCGCTAACCTCGTCCACCGATAACGTCTCCGGCAAATGCTGTCCAGTTGATGGAGGGGTAACCTCAACCGCAACATCGACGTCTACAACGCCTTCTGCCACGGAAAATTTATGCAAACCGCGGGCTACGATGAGAGCACGATTAGCCGAGGACGCAGCCATTTTTGACCGCAGATCCTTGAGATAAGCCTCCACCATAGGCCGCGTTACCGCGCGCAGGTCCTCTACCCCGTTGTCCTCCAACCAAGTGACATAGCGCCGAACATCACGGCGATAATTACTCAACGTATTGGCAGAAACGCCTCGCTCAACCGCTAGATGGTTAAGCCACGTCTGCGCTATATCTTCGACCGCGCTCACAGCTGCTTCAGGTCCGCGCCCGTGCGCCGGGCACTCATCGACGTCGGCCGCAACGTGAAAGGCTCATCCACGCTGCGGGTCGCCTTGCCACCGCGCAGCACTGCATAAGCCGCCAAAATGCCGCTGCAGGCGATGGAATTGACGATTTCGCCCCGCATTACCTTGTCGACGGCGTCCTCGAGCCGGACCCAAGCAACCTCCATATCAGCTTCTTCATCCCCGGTAGCCTCCATACGCGGCACCTCAGAAAGGTCGGAGGCTAAGAAAACACGGACCGCTTCTTCGCAGAACCCCGGTGAAGTTACCAAATCCGACAGCACTGACCACGTCTGCGCGCTCAGACCAGCTTCCTCCTGTAACTCCCGCTTCGCGCCGGTTAGCTCATCTTCGCCGCGTACGTCGAGCAAACCTGCCGGTAATTCCCACAGGCGCTTGCCCACGCTGTGGCGATACTGATACACCATGGCAATGCGTTCGTCCGAGTCCAGTGCCACCACTGCCACCGCGCCTAGGTGCTCTACTACCTCGCGGGAGGCAGAAACATCGCCGGGCATGACAACCTCGTCGCGGCGGAGAGCGAGAATGGGGGCGTCGACAAGCAATTGCGAGTCAAGCACCTTGAAATCATGCGCCATGAGCTATTTCTTTCCCGGTAGGGCAGAATCCGCGGTCTCTGTGGCACCATAATCGCCTTGACCACCATCGAGCTGCTCCTCGGTGGCCAAAATAACGGCAATGCGCTCGACTGCACGCTCGGTGCCATCGACCGTGGACAGCTTCGCATCTTGGTCGCGCACCTGGGCAAGTGCCTTATCGTCCTGAGTTTGTTTGGTACGCCCGCTAAATACAACAGAACCATTGACATCATCCAACCCGGTAACAAATTCCGCCAAAGCATCGGAAGGGTAGCCGCGCAGGCCATTGCCAGAGACGACGATAATGGCCTGGGCAGGAACGATGGTCCCATCCTCGTAGTCAATGAAGCCTTCGTCGCGCAGCTTATGGAGCACATCCGCACGCTCTTGTACTGATGCCATGGGCT
Organism: Corynebacterium sp. LaCa54; assembly: GCF_046717495.1. Taxonomy (NCBI): domain Bacteria; kingdom Bacillati; phylum Actinomycetota; class Actinomycetes; order Mycobacteriales; family Corynebacteriaceae; genus Corynebacterium; species Corynebacterium sp. LaCa54. Next base: position 1,157,175 of record NZ_CP177115.1, on the reverse strand, counting down.
TCGTGCTCTCAGGATCCATAGACAATGCAGTGCCGAGCACCTCACCGCTGAGCGCTCCCGCAGAATCCAGATCCTTGGTATCTGCCTTCTTAGGCGCAGTGTCTTTCAGGATGGGCAAAAGCTTGTCTTTAGTTTCGGGGCGCAAAAAGTCCTTGGTCAGCTTAATCTCGCCGGCCTCCGTGGCACCGGAAGTTTCCAAGAGCTTCCGGATTGCGTCCACGTCTCCGCCATTTGCATCGTCGGTGGTGACGATGAGCACGGGGCGCTGAGACAATGCCCCGTTTACTAGTTCCGCCCCGGAATCAGCCACGATTTTATCGCTCGCCTCATTTTGGGTCTGCAAAATCTTATTGTCCTGGACGACCTTGCGGTGCTCCTCACGGATCGGATCATCATCGGCCATGCCGGTGGTCAGATTGGGAGCAATGATCAGGGCACCCAGCGCCACGCCTACTGCGGCGCCGAAGCCCAAGCCTGCTACTAGCTCAGTCTTTGCCATGCTCTATGCGCCCCCAAAGAGCCTGGACCAGGTTTCACTGAGGTTACTTGCAAAGTCCTGACTTCCGCCGAAACCGACAATGAGGATAACCGCCGCAATGGCTACCAGGATTCCCAGCAGTGCCCACAGCCAGCCAAGGTTGGACGAAGGTGCACTGTAGAGGTTAATCACCGCATCCGCGTCAACCACCTTGGTGCCGGCCTTAAGCCGGGAAAGCACCGCCGACGGGTTGGTGCGATCCGCAAAAATATCATCAAGGTCTACCCCACCGCCTGCCTGCACGATGAGGTCTGCGCCGTGATAATCAGCAAAAAGCAGACCCAAATCGGTACCTGAATGCGTCGCTGCGGGAAAAGTCATGGCACCGATGCCGAGGTCGTGGATGCGGTCAAGGCCTTCTACCTCGCCCTCTGGATCCGCAGGAACAACCACACGGGCGCCACAACGCAGGGCCTCATCGCTGACGCCATTGGGATCACCAATGATGAAATCTGGCTTATACCCCTGTGCTAGCAACGAATCTGCAGCCTCTCCCACCGCAATCAGCAGCGGCTCATACTCGCGGATAAAGTTCCGCAGCTGCTTGAGCTGTTCGCGGTGTCTGTCTGTTGGCGAAAACAGCACGACCTTGCGGCCTGCGATCTCAGAGCCAGAAGCGGGAACCCCGAGGCCGTCGATAAGCAGCGGCCCCTCAGAGTTAATAAAATCAATGGAGTTGCCAAAGAAGGATTCCATGTGGTCAATCAGCGCACCCTGTGCCGCGGTAAAGTTCTTTTCTGCTCGCTCGCGAGTAACCACGCGGCCCGTGCCAAGAGCTTTATCACCGCTAAAGACGGTGCCATCCTCCCCGATTCGCGCCTTCTTTCCATCCTTGAACTCGGACACGAAGGACTGGCCAACGCCCTCAACGAGGGCAATGTCGGCGTCAAGCAAAATGTGCGGGCCATAATTGGGGACCGTACCGGTAGAAAACTCCGCCACGTTAATCACGGCGGAGGGTTTAAGGTCAACGAGGGTCTGGGCCTCGTGGCGAGAGATATTAGCCGCATCAATTACGGCGACATCGCCTTCACTAAATTTTTTCATCCCCTTAGCGCCCGGAGTGCAATCGCGCAGTGCACCAGGCTGCTCGGGGTTACGGGAAAACAGAGCCATGACCCCTATTGTGACGTGATTATTGTTTCTAGTGGGTTAGGCGCGCGGAAGCTTCTTGCTGTGCCCGCTCAAAAAGCTCCTGCGCGTGCGCGCGACCAGTCTCCGTATCATCCAAGCCTGCCAGCATGCGCGCCAACTCCTCCACGCGCTCGTCCTGCGAAAGCTCGGCCACACCAGAAGTGAATTTTTCCTTCGAAACATGCAGGTGTGCATCGGCATACGCTGCTACCTGCGGCAAGTGTGTTACCACGATAACTTGGTTGTGCACGGCCAAACGTGCCAGGCGGCGGCCAATTTCCACCGCCGCGCGTCCGCCCACACCGGCATCTACCTCATCGAAGACCAAGGTGGCGCCGTCCTCATCCGCTAGCACCACCTCCAAGGCCAACATGACACGGGAAAGTTCGCCGCCTGAAGCTGCAGACGCGATCGGCTTTCCGTTCAGCTGCAGCTCGGCCGCGTCCGCGCCAGTTTTAGAATATTTCGCCTGCGTCAACTCAACCGTCAACGTTGAATTCGGCATGGCTAGGCCGTGCAGCTCTTGCGTGACCTGCTCCCCCAAAGCCTTCGCCGCTTGCCGGCGCCCCTTTGTCAGCTCCCCAGCCCGCTCAACCATCACCGATTCAGCGTCCTTGACCTGCTTTTTCAATTCCTCTAGGGCTTCAGTTGAGGTATCCATGGATTCGAGCTTTGCTGCAGCTTCATCCCGCCAAGCTATAACTCCGTCAATATCCCCGGCATATTTGCGGGTCAGTGTACGAAGCTCCTGCTGGCGCTGCAAGGACTTTTCTAAAAGCTGCGGATCCGCCGGCAACCCGGCCAGATACCCTCCCAGCTCGCCGGAAATATCGCCCAGTTGTGAAGAAATCTCACTGAGCCGTTCGCCCAAGGCGGCCAATTCCTTGTCGGTAGTCCCCGCCAATGCCGAAACCGCCCGGCCCAGCAACGCCGAGGCAGCCTCTTCCAGTTCCTCGGTGCCGTCGATAGAAGCCAGTGCAACTTCCGCGGATTCGCGAAGACCGTCGACGTCTTGCAGCTTGCGAACCAGCTGCACCAGCTCCTCATCCTCACCCGGCTCCGGCGCAACGCCGTCGATCTCATCCACCGCGAACTGCAGGCGATCAACCTCTTGCGCGAGTTCGCGGCGCTGCTCTGTACGCCGCTTATAGTCCTTTGCCAAACGGCGCCATTCTTTAAAAGCCTCGGTATAGCGACGGCGTACCTCGGTCAACGTAGGATCCGCACGGTCTACTGCACCCAATTGTTCCTCGGGAGCAAGCAAACGCAGCTGATCATTTTGCCCATGGACCGTAATAAGTTCGCGGGCAAATTCGCCTAAGGTTGCCGCAGGCACCGCCCGACCACCCAAATAGGCCCTCGATCTACCTGCAGCAGAAACCGTCCGGGAGACGATGTATTCTCCATTTTCATCGGGCTCCCCACCTACTGATTCGACCAACTCGCGGATAGAATCTTTCCCCGAGGAAAAATGCCCCTCTACTGCTGCTTTCTTCGCCCCATCCCGCACCCGGGAGGCATCCGCGCGTCCACCTGCTAAAAGCCGCAATCCAGTAACCACCATGGTCTTGCCCGCGCCAGTCTCACCAGTAAGCACGGTTAGACCAGTAGAGAGCTCCGCGGAGCTCTGGCTAATAACGCCCAAGTCATTAATGGAAATATCGACGAGCACTACTTCTCCTTCGGCCCGCGCCACCCTTCTACGGGCAGGCGCAGCTTCGAGACTAAACGGTCAGTAAAAGGTTGGTCATCCAAGCGTACCCATCGCACCGGACGCGCGCCTCGCACTACCTCCACGCGAGCTCCCGGCGGCATTGCGAGCTCACGGAAACCATCCAAAATCACGGTCGCCGGAGTTGTACGCATGGTTGATTCAACGGCAACTAAAGAATTGGGCGAGACGACTAGTGGCTTAGTAAACAAAGCGTGCGCATTATTCGGTACTACCAAAATCGCATCGAGAGAGGGCCACAGCACCGGCCCGCCAGCCGAAAACGCATAGGCGGTCGACCCAGTAGGCGTGGAGATGAGCACCCCATCACAACCGAAGGAAGACACCGGCCTGCGGTCAACTTCCAAAATTGCGTCCAATACTCCAGAGCGATTTTGGTTTTCTACCGAAGCCTCATTCAGAGCCCAGCTGCGATTGAGAAGGGTTCCTTCCTCGTCAAAGATGGTGACATCGATGGTGAGTCGATCCTCAATGCGGTACCTTTTGTCTATGACCCGCACTAAGGCCTGATCTAGGGATTCGACTTCCCACTCAGCCAGAAATCCCACATGCCCGAGGTTGATTCCTAGCACCGGAATATCCACAGAACGTGCCATATCCGCTGCACGGAGGAAGGTTCCGTCTCCACCGAGTACCAGGACTAATTCGCACCCCGAAGCCGCGTCTTCGGTGTGGGGGACGTGCTTTAGCCCAGGCAAGACCTTCTCGTCCGCGCACACTCGAACAGTAATCCCGGCATCTTGTAGCAGCTCCGCTGCTCGCGACGTTGCCTGCAGGTTCTGCTCGCGGTTGGCATGAGGCACCAACAGGATCTCACGGGTCATTGCGGGCCTTCCTCGACTGCACGGTCAATCATTTCTTCTACTCTAGCCAGATCCGTGGGAGCGCCGTCCTTTTTCAGCCACAGGAAATACTCCACGTTGCCACTTGGCCCAGGCAGCGGGGACGCTACAGCTCCGTGCATGCTCAACCCAAGGGACAGGGCAAACTCAGCGACTTCCTTGGTTACTTCCTTGCGCAGTTCCGGTGAACGAACGACACCACCGCTTCCGAGGCGCTCTTTGCCCACTTCAAATTGCGGCTTCACCATGGGCAATAACCAGGCACCATCCTTTAGGCATTCCACAATGGCTGGCAATACGAGCCGGAGGGAGATAAAGGACAGATCTCCAACCATGCCGTCACAAGGGCCGTCGGTAAGCTCGAGCGTCAGATTCCGGATATTGGTACGGTCGAGAACTTTTACTCGATCGTCGTTTTGGAGGCGCCAGAGCAGCTGTCCGTAGCCGACATCCACAGAAAGAACTTCCTGCGCGCCGTATTCTAAGCACACATCAGTAAAGCCACCGGTAGACGCGCCGGCATCAAGAATGCGACCATTCATATCGACGTCGAACGCCGCCAAGGCGCCCAAAAGCTTGTGCGCACCGCGGGAGGCCCACTTATCTTCCTCGGACTCCTCCACCTTGATGGAGACCTCTGGTTCTACTATCGACGCCGGCTTTTGTGCCTTGAAACCACCGACCGTGACACGGCCGGACTTGATCATTTCCCGGGCCTGCTCACGAGAGCGCGCAATCTTCCGGCGCACCAGCTCCGCGTCTAACCTACGACGTTGAGGGGGCATTAATTCTCCTGCAATGCATCGCGCAACACATTGTGGGCGCGATCAAGCTGATCTACTTCAGCGGCCAAATCCGCTGCGTCTTCTCCAAGGATCTCTGCTACTTCCGCATCGATCTCTGCCGGCTCCTTGACAGCCCGAAAATCATGCGGCTTTACCGCCATTGCGCAACAACCCTTTCCGCACGCTCGCTTCGCGGCTGAATATAGCGGGGCGGTGACGGCATGGCCCATGCAACTTCCAACACGGTGCGCAATGCCTGAACGGAGGTAGATTTTTCGTCACCGCCCTCGAGCAGAAGATCATGTCCATCACACCGAGCAGTAAATCCACCCTGTGCTCCAGGTCGGGCAACAGAGACCGGCAAAGCCAGTTCATGCATACCTGCACCAATAAAGTTGGGGCGCGCCTCCACAGGTGCCTCAATAAGTTCTAGTTCCCCAGAAACACCGGTAAGCACATGGAAGGTATTCATGGCAGCAGAATTACCACCGGCAATATCGGTATCCAAACGGTCGCCTACAGCAAGCGGTTTTTTCGCACCAATTTGCTTCGCCGCAAAAGTAAACATGGCCGGCTCAGGCTTTCCAGCAGACACCGGCTCTACCCCGGTGGCGGACTGGATGGCGGCCACGAGGGAACCATTGCCCACGGCAAATCCCCTCTCGATAGGCAGGGAAGTATCTAGGTTCGATGCGAAAAACTTCGCTCCCTGGCGGATGGCCAGAGCCCCTTCAGTCAATTGCTCCCAGCCAACAGAACGGTCAAAACCCTGCACAACAGCGGCAGGCTTGTCATCAGCGCTGGAGACCACCTCAAAGCCCATCTCGCGGGCCAAATCACGGAAGGAATCAGCACCAATAATGAGGAGTTTCGAGGTGGCTGGCACCTCATCCGCCACTAATTGAAGGACTGCTTGGGCAGAAGTAACAATCTGCTGCGTGGTCGCCTCGAGCCCTATATCTGCCAGCATCTTCGACACTGCTTCTGGGCTGCGCGAAGCATTGTTGGTCACGTACACCGCCGGCACACCACAGGTATTGATGACGTCCACCACGTTAGAAAGTGGGCGGCCGCCTTCCCACACGGTGCCATCTAGATCGAGCAGAAGAGCATCGTGTTTGCTTAGAACCGTCACTACTTACACTCCTCTAAGCGCTCCGCTGCATCGGTCCAGTCGCCCTCATCAATCGACACTGCGTGTTCAAACCAATCCTTGGCCTCATCTTTCCGGCCAGCTTCCAGCAGTGCGTTGGCGTAGGCATAAGCCAGGCGGCATGCACCTATACCGCGTGCATCGCGATCAGGATGAGCGCGTTGGATAGTTACGACGGCAGACTCGGCTTGGCCCATATCTAAGCGGGCTCCGGCTAAAACAATCGCTAGCTCAATTTTAGATTCATCATCTAGGTCGGCCGCCTCATCCGTGCGCCCAAGCTCGAGCGCCTTTTCTGGGCGTCCCAAGCCGCGCTCACAGTCAGCCATTACGGCCAGCAGCCCAGGCCCGCCGGAAATACGCCGGGATGCACGCAATTCAGCGAGCGCTTCCTTCCACTCGCCAGCACGATATGCGGCAATACCATTGACCTCTCGGGCGATAGCCACGCGGCCGGCACGGTCCTTAGCAGCACGTGCATGGCGCAAGGCAAGCTTGGGATCGTCTTCCATCCAGGTCGCAGCCATGATCATATGCTTGGCGACGGCCTCGGAGTTCTCCTTCGAGAGCGATTTTAGGTCCTGCAGAACCATGGGATCCAAATCGTTGACATCCACCTCTGCCGGGATGTCTGGATCACTCATGCGACGATTGATGCGTTCCTCACGGTAACCGGAGCGTTGCGGCGAAAAAGACTTCTTCTTGCGAGAGTCACCCTTAAAATCACGGCCTTTGTTATTGCGTGGCTTACGGTCACGTCCACCTCGCCCGTTGTGATTGCGCTCCGACATTCAGCCCTACCCTTTCTTGGTTGGAACTAGCACAGAAATACCGGCCCTATTCTACAACCCCAAGCGAAAAAGCCGGAATTTAGATCCTCTTGCGCTGCCGCAGCGTGAGCCATACAGCGCTAGGCCAAACGCTCGCCCAGACCGGTTCAATGAGACGGCGATCGATCCTACTAGACGCAAATACATTGCCAGGACCACCCACAGTGGAAAGCCACTCTGCCCCGTAACGCCCCACAACTCTTCACCGCCGACCGGCCGCGCAGTTGTACGAGCGTGCAAAAGGACACTAGGAGGCTTAATCGCTCATTGCGTTCCTGAACGCTCCGCGGACGCCCTAGTGCCGTACTCCTGGCTTTGCAGATGAGCCCTTCCACCAGCTGGGAGGGCTGGTAAAACGCAAAAAGAAGAGGGCGGTGATGTGCCGTCCTCTTCTTTGTTGTTTGTATTGAGTTTTGTGTTGTTGTTTGGTGTCGGCGGTGACTTACTCTCCCACAACCTCCCGGTTGCAGTACCATCAGCGTGTGCAGGCTTAGCTTCCGGGTTCGGAATGGGACCGGGCGTTTCCCTGCAGCTATTGACCACCGACAAACCTTCAGAACATCTACCCTCTTTTTAATGGGTGTTCGGGTGTTGTGTCAGATACTGCATAGTGGACGCGGTCACGACAGTGACAAATTTGTTTCTTGTTTTGTTGCTTTTTGCCAGCACACATAGTGTGTGTTGGTGTTTGTTGTGGTCAATTAGTACCAGTAGCCTTCACACCTTACAGTGCGTCCAGGTCTGGCCTATCTACCCTATCGTCTTTAGGGGACCTTAACGAAACCTCATCTTAAAACAGGCTTCCCGCTTAGATGCTTTCAGCGGTTATCCCTTCCGTACGTAGCCAACCAGCGATACCCCTGGCGGGATAACTGGCACACTAGAGGTACGTCCGTCCCGGTCCTCTCGTACTAGGGACAGCTTTCTTCAAGTTTCAACGCGCGCGGCGGATAGAGACCGAACTGTCTCACGACGTTCTGAACCCAGCTCGCGTGCCGCTTTAATGGGCGAACAGCCCAACCCTTGGGACCTACTCCAGCCCCAGGATGCGACGAGCCGACATCGAGGTGCCAAACCATCCCGTCGATATGGACTCTTGGGGAAGATCAGCCTGTTATCCCCGGGGTACCTTTTATCCGTTGAGCGACACCACATCCACAAGTAGGTGCCGGATCACTAGTCCCGACTTTCGTCCCTGCTCGACATGTCTGTCTCACAGTCAAGCTCCCTTGTGCACTTACACTCACCACCTGATTGCCAACCAGGCTGAGGGAACCTTTGGGCGCCTCCGTTACATTTTGGGAGGCAACCGCCCCAGTTAAACTACCCACCAGGCACTGTCCCCAACCCAGATCATGGGCCAAGGTTAGATGCTCAATCCGATCAGAGTGGTATTTCAACAACGACTCCACCACCACTAGCGTGATAGCTTCCAAGTCTCCCACCTATCCTACACAAACCGAACCAAACACCAATACCAAGCTATAGTGAAGGTCCCGGGGTCTTTTCGTCCTGCCGCGCGTAACGAGCATCTTTACTCGTAGTGCAATTTCACCGGGCCTGTGGTTGAGACAGCAGAGAAGTCGTTACGCCATTCGTGCAGGTCGGAACTTACCCGACAAGGAATTTCGCTACCTTAGGATGGTTATAGTTACCACCGCCGTTTACTGGGGCTTAAATTCTCAGCTTCGCCAACAACGTTGACTAACCGGTCCTCTTAACCTTCCAGCACCGGGCAGGCGTCAGTCCATATACATCAACTTAACGTCTTCGCATGGACCTGTGTTTTTGATAAACAGTCGCTTCCCTCTATTCTCTGCGACCCCACAACGCTTAACACCGCAAGAGTGCTCACATCGTAGGGCCCCCCTTCTCCCGAAGTTACGGGGGCATTTTGCCGAATTCCTTAACCACAGTTCACCCGAACGCCTTAGTATTTTCAACCTGACCACCTGTGTCGGTTTAGGGTACGGGCCATACACACACATCGCTAGAGGCTTTTCTCGACAGTACAGGATCACCACCATCAACCCCAATGGGTCTACGCATCACGCCTCAACCAAAATGTGCGGCGGATTTACCTACCACACGGTCTGCACGCTTACACCACCAATCCAATAAGTGGCGTGGCTACCTCACTGCGTCACCCCATCACTTGAACCACACATCAGGCCCCACGACATCAACACCACCAGACTTCAAAGAAGACCAGCAATGCATCCGCGGTGGTTAGTATCAGTGCTTTATCATGGGCGCGCATGTACGGGTACCAGAATATCAACTGGTTATCCATCGACTACGCCTGTCGGCCTCGCCTTAGGTCCCGACTCACCCTGGGAAGACGAACTTGACCCAGGAACCCTTAGTCATCCGGCGGATAGGATTCTCACCTATCAATTCGTTACTCATGCCTGCATTCTCACTCGCACACAGTCCACGCCTCCTTACGGTAACGCTTCAACCCATGCACGACGCTCCCCTACCCAACAAAAAATTGTTGCCGCGGCTTCGGCGGTGTACTTGAGCCCCACTACATTGTCGGCGCAGAACCACTCGACCAGTGAGCTATTACGCACTCTTTCAAGGATGGCTGCTTCTAAGCCAACCTCCTGGCTGTCTTCGCGATCCCACATCCTTTTCCACTTAGTACACCCTTAGGGGCCTTAACCGGCGATCTGGGCTGTTTCCCTCTCGACTATGAAGCTTATCCCCCACAGTCTCACTGCCGTACAACACAATTAGTGGCATTCGGAGTTTGGCTGACATTGCTAAGATTGTAGTCCCGCTCAACCAACCAGTCGCTCTACCTCCACCAAGCTATAATACGACGCTGCACCTAAATGCATTTCGGGGAGAACCAGCTATCACGGAGTTTGATTGGCCTTTCACCCCTACCCACAGCTCATCCCCGCAGTTTTCAACCTACGTGGGTTCGCGCCTCCACAACCTCTTACAGCTGCTTCACACTGGCCATGGGTAGATCACCCCGCTTCGGGTCCAGGACATGCCACTTTGCACCCCATTAGGATTCGGTTTCCCTACGGCTACCCCACACGGGTTAACCTCGCGACATGCCGCTGACTCGCAGGCTCATTCTTCAAAAGGCACGCCATCACACACACGGTGCTCTGACGGATTGTAAGCACATGGTTTCAGGAACTATTTCACTCCCCTCCCGGGGTACTTTTCACCATTCCCTCACGGTACTCATACACTATCGGTCACACTGAGTATTTAGGCTTACCGGGTGGTCCCGGCAGATTCACAGCAGATTCCACGAGCCCGCTGCTACTCGGGCAACCCAACAACCCACACATCATCATCTTCAGCTACAGGACTCTCACCTACTCCGGCAGGCCATTCCAAACCACTTCACCTAACAACAATGCGAGGGCGCGGCAATGGTAGTCACCGCACATCAGGGCCCACAACACCGCACACACAACCCCTACCAGGTATCACATGCACACGGTTTAGCCTCATCCACGTTCGTTCGCCACTACTAGCAGAATCATTATTATTTTCTTCTCCTACGGGTACTGAGATGTTTCACTTCCCCGCGTAAACCCCCACAACAGCTATGAATTCACTGAAGGGTAACCCCACATAACCAGGGCCAGGTTTCCCCATTCGGACATCCTCGGATCAACGCTTAATTGACAACTCCCCGAGGCTTAACGCAGCCTTTCACGTCCTTCATCGGCTCAGCATGCCAAGGCATCCACCATGCGCCCTTAATAACGAACACACAAACCACCACACACAAAAAGCGCGGGCGGCCACACAAGTGAACTTGACAAAATAAACACAAAAAAGAAATCACACAAACACACACAACACACCACACAAAGCGCAGCACGTCATACGTGTTTAATGCTCGCGTCCACTATACAGTTCTCACACAACACCCCAACCACAAACCAGCACACACAAACCATGCACACCAGCAAAATGGTCAGGCACCAAAAAAGGGGATAATGCCCCAGACACCCAACAATGCACCAACATACAAACAAATACTTTTTTCAAACTGTGCACGACACTGTGTGTCACAAAGCGCCATTCAAACACTCGGTCTTTGTCTTAAAGGTGTATCTTCCACCCGGAAATTTTCAAACAAACAACGTTGGCAGCATGACACTCGCACACTCAACCAACACCCACCACAAAGTGGCAGGACAAGGCACAACTGTGCCCGAATAATAAAGCTCCTTAGAAAGGAGGTGATCCACCCGCACCTTCCGGTACGGGTACCTTGTTACGACTTCGTCCCAATCGCCGATCCCACCTTCGACGGCTCCCTAACAAGTTTGGGCCACCGGCTTCGGGTGTTACCAACTTTCATGACGTGACGGGCGGTGTGTACAAGGCCCGGGAACGTATTCACCGCAGCGTTGCTGATCTGCGATTACTAGCGACTCCGACTTCATGGGGTCGAGTTGCAGACCCCAATCCGAACTAAGGCCGGCTTTCAGCGATTCGCTCCACCTCACAGTGTCGCTGCGCGTTGTACCGACCATTGTAGCATGTGTGAAGCCCTGGACATAAGGGGCATGATGATTTGACGTCATCCCCACCTTCCTCCGAGTTGACCCCGGCAGTCTCTCATGAGTCCCCAACCAAATGCTGGCAACATAAGACAAGGGTTGCGCTCGTTGCGGGACTTAACCCAACATCTCACGACACGAGCTGACGACAACCATGCACCACCTGTACACCAGCCACAAAGGGAAAGACTATCTCTAGCCCGATCCGGTGTATGTCAAGCCCAGGTAAGGTTCTTCGCGTTGCATCGAATTAATCCACATGCTCCGCCGCTTGTGCGGGCCCCCGTCAATTCCTTTGAGTTTTAGCCTTGCGGCCGTACTCCCCAGGCGGGGCGCTTAATGCGTTAGCTACGGCACGAAAGTCGTGAAAAGACCCTCACACCTAGCGCCCACCGTTTACGGCATGGACTACCAGGGTATCTAATCCTGTTCGCTACCCATGCTTTCGCTCCTCAGCGTCAGTAACTGCCCAGTAACCTGCCTTCGCCATCGGTGTTCCTCCTGATATCTGCGCATTTCACCGCTACACCAGGAATTCCAGTTACCCCTACAGTACTCAAGTTATGCCCGTATCGCCTGCACGCCCGGAGTTAAGCCCCGGAATTTCACAGACGACGCGACAAACCACCTACGAGCCCTTTACGCCCAGTAATTCCGGACAACGCTCGCACCCTACGTATTACCGCGGCTGCTGGCACGTAGTTAGCCGGTGCTTCTTATCTAGGTACCGTCACAAAAAGCTTCGTCCCTAGCGAAAGGAGTTTACAACCCGAAGGCCGTCATCCCCCACGCGGCGTCGCTGCATCAGGCTTGCGCCCATTGTGCAATATTCCCCACTGCTGCCTCCCGTAGGAGTCTGGGCCGTATCTCAGTCCCAATGTGGCCGTCCACCCTCTCAGGCCGGCTACCCGTCGCCGCCTTGGTAGGCCATTACCCCACCAACAAGCTGATAGGCCGCGAGCTCATCCTACACCGAAAAAACTTTCCAACCATCACACTAAAAATGGCTCCTATCCGGTATTAGACCCAGTTTCCCAGGCTTATCCCGAAGTGCAGGGCAGATCACCCACGTGTTACTCACCCGTTCGCCACTCGAGTACCCTGCAAGCAGGGCCTTTCCGTTCGACTTGCATGTGTTAAGCACGCCGCCAGCGTTCGTCCTGAGCCAGGATCAAACTCTCCACAAAAAAATTTCAGAACAAATCCGAAACAGGCCGTGAAAAGCCCGAAACCCAACAAAAGAACAAACCACCACAAACCACACAAAATGCAGCTCATGCTGGCGTCCAAAAAATTACTACAAAGAAAAAATAAACAGTCCCCTCAACCCGACGGGGTCAAAAAGAGGAAACCAAAAAAGGTAAACACAATCACATGCCAACCAATCCATCTCAATGCAGCCGAAACACCAAACAGCATTCAAAAAGGTACGTGTTCCACATACCCAACCGGCACACACCAACCAACAAACCACTAAGCCTGCTGGCAGACAAACCAATCAACACACAACCATGCACACAAAAAATAAAAAGTACATTGGCACACTATTGAGTTCTCAAACATCATCACCAACCAACAGAAATTAACTTCCCGTTAACCTCTCATCGGCAGCCCGTACAAACCTACTCAACTCAAAGAACAAAATCAAATCATCGAACCAAGTCCGTACAAAATGTCACCATCAAGTAACCTCCCGGCTACCTCTCAGCGACTTCGATAAAGCTACACCCCACACCTAGAAACACACAAATCCCCTGGTAAATGGCCAATAACCGTTACCAAGGGATCATGTAGCTACCTTATTGACACGAAGCGTGACGGCATTAGGAAGGATTCACAACCCGTGCCCCAGCGAAGCGCTTCTTGCCCTTGCGCAATACCAGCCACGAGCCATGCAGGAGGTCTTGGGAAGACGGAGACCATTCGATGTCCTCGATGCGCTGGTTATTCACGTATGCACCGCCTTCACCCACAGTGCGGCGCGCGGCACCCTTCGATTTCTCCAATCCCGCACCTACCAATAGATCCAGGATCGTGGCATCCGAGCTGACTTCCGCTACCTCGGTCTCCTGCAATGCAGAAGACAGGGTGGCCTCGTCCAAATCCTGTAACTCCGCCTTACCGAACAAAGCTTGAGAGGCCAGCTCCACTGCTTCGGTGGCTTGTGCGCCGTGGACCAGTGTGGTCATTTCTCGCGCCAACACTCGCTGCGCCTCACGCTTGTAGGGTTCCTCCTCTACCTTGCGCTCCAGATCCGCGATCTCCTCCTGAGTCAAGAATGTAAACCAACGCAGGTAATCGATAACCACCGCGTCTCCAGCATTAATAAAGTACTGGTACCAGGAGTATGGGCTGGTTAGCTGCGGATCCAACCATAGCTTGCCGCCGCCGGTGGATTTGCCGAACTTATTACCCTCGGCGTCCGTCACCAGCGGTACCGTCAGGCCGTGGACTTTCGCACCATTCACGCGCCGGTTCAGATCCACACCGGAAACGATGTTGCCCCACTGGTCGCCACCGCCAATCTGCAGGACACAGTCGTACTCATTGTGCAGGTGCACAAAGTCGTTAGCCTGCAGCAGCATGTAGGAAAACTCGGTGTAGGAAATGCCATCGGACTCCAAGCGGCGCTTAACCGTATCGCGGTCCAGCATGGTATTCAGCGAGAAATTCTTACCGATATCGCGCAGGTACTCGATGACGTTGATCTGGCTAATCCAGTCCGCGTTGTTCACCATCACCGCTGGGCTTGAAACGTCACTCTCATCGGTGAAGTCCACGAAAGATTCAAGTTGTGTCTTGATCATCTGCATATTCTCTGCGATCTGCTCTTCCGTGAGCATAGAACGCTCCCCAACATCACGTGGGTCACCAATCATTCCCGTCGCACCGCCGGCCAGCGCGATTGGACGGTGGCCGAATTGCTGAAAGCGTTTCAGCATAATCAGTGGTACTAGGTGCCCAGCGTGCAGCGAGCTTCCCGTCGGATCGAAACCGCAGTACAAGCTGATCGGGTTCTCTGTGGCCTCTTTCAAAGCCTCCAAATCCGTGGACTGGTTAATGAGCCCGCGCCATTCCAGTTCGTCAACAATGTTCGTGTTGTTAGTCATACGTAGGTGCTCCCCTGTTCCCTAATTATCTAAGTGTCTGCTTTTCCAGAGCGTGTGGCTTTAGTTACTTGGACCCAATGGGCCAGTCCTTAGCCTCGTCCACCAGCAGGACCGGAATGCCGTCCTGCACCGGATAGGCCTTGTTCAGCCTAGGGTTAACCAAATAGTCGCCGTGATCCTCCAGCGGTTGCTTGTCGATCGGGCACGCGAGGATCTCTAGGAGCTTCTGATCAATCATGCTGTTAAGTCTAACCCGTGCCCCAGCCATCCCACCGAGTGACTCTCTGTAGTTGTTTACCGCTTTTCTACTTTGCTCATTGAGGCTGTCCAATCAACCGTCCGCCCTAGGACTTAACACGCGGGTGCTGTGCGTTACAGTAGGAAGTGCAACCGAACACGGGCGCTCGAGGTATCGAGCTGAGATCGCGCTGTAATCCCCGCGCGAGTACCGCTAGAACCTGCCTGGTTAGAACCAGCGAAGGAAGAATGAGGAGAGACTTTTATGACGGATCCGTCTACACAGCACACCCGCACTACCATCCCGAATGACGACTATGGTGCGGAAATCCACCCGAAGCACAGCTTCGCCCCCATCGAAAAGCAGGTGGAATCCTTCGGCAAGACCTTCACCCTACAGGTGCCGGAAACCGAAGTTCAGCTGGACGATTCCCCAACGGGCCCGAATCCACCGCAGAAGCTCTACCGCACTCGCGGCCCCTGGGCCGAACCGACCGAGGGCCTGGAGGCTTTGCGCAGTGAGTGGATCGAAGCCCGCGGTGATGTAGAAGCCTACGAGGGCAGGCGCCGCAACCTGTTGGATGACGGTAACCGCGCCCTCAAACGTGGCGAGGCCAGTGACGAATGGAAAGGCGCTAGCCGCCAGACGCTGCGGGCCAAGGAGGGCAAGCGCGTAACCCAGATGCACTACGCCCGCCAGGGTATTATCACCCCGGAGATGGAATACGTCGCACTGCGCGAACACTGCGACGTAGAAAAGGTGCGCGAGCAGGTTGCCTCCGGCAAGGCGATCATCCCGAACAACATCAACCACCCGGAATCTGAGCCGATGATCATCGGCAATGCCTTCAATACGAAGATCAACGCCAATATCGGTAACTCCGCGGTGAGCTCGTCCATCCGCGAAGAGGTAGACAAGCTGCGCTGGGCCACCCGCTGGGGTGCAGACACCGTAATGGACCTATCCACCGGTAACGACATTCACACCACTCGCGAGTGGATCATGCGCAACTCCCCGGTACCGATCGGTACCGTGCCGATTTACCAGGCACTCGAGAAAGTCGACGGCGTGGCCGAGGACCTGACCTGGGAAATCTTCCGCGATACCGTGATCGAACAATGCGAACAAGGTGTGGACTACATGACGATCCACGCCGGCGTACGCCTGCCCTTCGTGCCGCTGACCACCAAGCGCGTAACCGGCATCGTTTCCCGCGGCGGTTCCATCATGGCCGGCTGGTGCTTGGCTCATCACAAGGAGTCCTTCCTGTACGAGAACTTCGACGAGCTGTGCGAGATCTTCGCCAAGTACGACGTTGCGTTCTCTCTGGGCGACGGCCTGCGCCCAGGCTCCATCGCCGATGCCAACGACGCAGCCCAGTTCGCTGAGCTGAAGACCATCGGCGAGCTAACCCACCGCGCCTGGGAGTACGACGTTCAGGTCATGGTCGAAGGCCCAGGCCACGTGCCGCTTAACATGGTGCAGGTTAACAATGAAAAAGAGCAGGAATGGTGCGGCGGCGCACCGTTTTATACCCTGGGGCCGCTGGTCACCGATATTGCGCCTGGCTACGACCACATTACCTCCGCCATCGGTGCGGCCAATATCGCCATGGGAGGTACCGCAATGCTGTGCTACGTCACCCCGAAGGAGCACCTTGGCCTGCCGAACAAGGACGACGTGAAGACCGGTGTAATTACCTACAAGGTCTCCGCCCACGCCGCCGACGTCGCCAAGGGCCACCCTGGCGCCCACGAGTGGGACGATGCGATGAGCAAGGCGCGCTTCGAGTTCCGCTGGCACGATCAATTTGCCCTGTCCCTAGACCCGGATACTGCCCAGTCCTACCACGACGAAACTCTGCCCGCGGAGCCGGCAAAGACCGCTCACTTCTGCTCGATGTGTGGACCTAAGTTCTGCTCCATGCGGATCAGCCAGGACATCCGCGACGCATTCGGTGACAAGATCGATGAGGCTCTGGCCACCGACCAGAAGCAAACGCTAGTCAAGGACCTCGGCTTGCCAGGCTTCGGGCGCCAGAGTGTAGACGGAGAACGCGTCACTAATACCGAAGGCGAAGAAGAAATGGCCGAGGAGTTCCGCCGTGCGGGATCCAAGCTGTATCTAGACCGCAATGAGGCCAAGGAAGTGGCCGAGGATCTGGAGAAGGAAGCAGCGATCCCCAGTGAGCGCTAAGCCTCGCCCTGCTGCGCAGGGTAGCCACCTGGATCTGCGGTGCTACCACGTTACGGGAGCACCGCAGGAAAAGGTCGTCCAGGTTGCCGCGGCAGCGGCCGCCGGTGGTGCGGGCGTGATTCAAGTGCGCAGCAAGCCCATCAGCGTGCGCGATCTGACCGCCCTAGCTATCGACGTTGCCGCGGCAGTCGAGGAAGCCAATCCGGCAACGAAGGTGCTTATCGATGACCGAGTGGATGTAGCGGCCGCCCTAATGGATGATCACTACATCCACGGCGTACACATCGGCCAAGACGACTTGAACCCGCACCTGGCGCGGCAGATTCTTGGCGAGGATGCGATCATCGGGCTGACCACCGGAACCCTAGAGCTAGTGCAGGACGCTAACGAGTACGCAGATGTGATCGACTACATCGGTGCCGGTCCGTTCCGCCCCACCCCGACGAAAATCTCCGGCCGCACTCCGCTGGGGTTGGAAGGCTATCCCCCACTCGTGGCGGCCTCGGCCGTTCCGGTCGTGGCAATCGGCGATGTACAGGCCACCGATGCCGCAGCACTGGCCCAAACCGGTGTGTCTGGTGTGGCGATTGTGCGTGCCTTCATGGACTCCGATGATCCGACTACCTTGGCGACCACGGTTGTGCAAGCTTTCGATCGGGTGAACGGGAATGCAGCAATCGGTTCACATGAATAACACTGTTCTCAGCCCGGGCAACCACCCCGATAGTCAGAAGCTACGCGCGGAGCACGCCATCATTGGCGCGGGAATCATCGGGCTGGCCACGGCATTCGAATTGGTGGAAGCGGGCGTATCCCCACAAGAAATCGTCGTGGTCGATCCCCAGCCCATTAGCGGTGCCACGTTCGTGGCCGGTGGCATGCTGGCGCCGGTTGCGGAGGTGCAATACCGGCAAGAGCCGCTGTACCCGCTGATGGTGGCTTCGGGCGAGATGTTCCCCAACCTGCTGGCCAGGTTAGGTAAGAAAACTACCGCACCGACCGGGCACCGCAGTGAACCCACCCTGGTGGTGGGTGCCGACCGCGCCGATGGCGTGCACATCCGCGAGTTGCTGGCGCTGCAGCAAAGACACGGTATGGATGCCCAGGCGCTGACACTACGGCAAGCCCGAAGGCTAGAGCAGGGGCTAAGCCCCCAGTTGGCGGCGGCAGTGGAAATCCCGGGCGACCATCAGATCAACCCGCGCATGTTCAGCGCGTGCCTGTTGGACTACCTGCAGCAAGCCGGAGTTCGCTTCGTGGCGACGGCCGCAACGCGCATCAACGGGCACGATGTACAGCTCACCGATGGCCGAGTGGCCACCGGCGACACGGTCTATCTCTGCAACGGGCTAGGTGCCAAGGACGTAGACGGCTGGTTCGAGGGTGTCAATCCCCTAGCGCTACGGCCGGTGTACGGTGACATGCTGCGGCTGCGGGTCCCAGACGCGCTGGTGCACACCAGTGGCGAACCGCTTACCCGAGTGGTGCGCGCATTCGTGGAGGACCGGCCGGTTTATGTCATCCCCCGCACCGATGGCACCATCGCCGTCGGTGCAACCAGCCGCGAAGACAACCGCAAAGGTCCTTCTGTAGACGGTGTGCACACGCTTCTTCGAGACGCCATCCGCGTGGTTCCTGGGCTAGAGGATTGCGAGTTCATCGAAGCCATCGTCGGCGCCCGGCCCGGCACACCAGATGATCTGCCCTACCTTGGCAAGGTGCGCGACGGGCTGGTGATCTCCACCGGCTACTTCCGCCACGGAATCCTGTTGTCCGCCTTTGGGGCTAAGGTAGGTGCCCAGTTGGGGTTGGGCACCTACCCCGCCAACGGGTTGGAGATAGACATCTCTGCCTGCGATCCACTACGCCACGCCCGATACAGCCCACCCCGATAGCCACAAAAGAAAGGAATAAGCACCATGGAATACACGCTTAATGGAAAGCGCCGCAGCAGCGAGGGGCATATCACCGTGGCTGCCGTCGTAAAAGCAGAGACCGGCGATGCCTCGCCGAAAGGCGTCGCCGTGGCCGTCAATGGCGACGTGATCCCAGCCAGCGACTGGTCTTATGAAGTTACCGACGGCGATGAAATGGATATCCTGATCGCCGTGCAGGGCGGGTAGGGCTTTACTCATGCTTTCTATCGCAGATAAACAATTCGATTCGCACCTAGTGATGGGAACCGGCGGGGCAAGTAGCCAGGCTATGTTGGAACAATCCTTAGTTGCCAGCGGTACACAGCTGACCACCGTTGCCATGCGTAGGCACAGTGCCACGAGCGCTAGCACCGGTGGGGAATCCATCTTCGAGCTCTTGCAGCGATTGGGCATTGACGTGCTGCCCAACACTGCTGGGTGCCGCACCGCTCGGGACGCAGTAACAACCGCCAAGCTAGCCCGCGAGGCGCTGGGCACCAATTGGGTGAAGGTGGAAGTTATCGCGGATGACCATACGCTTCTGCCCGACGTGGTAGAGCTCGTGGATGCCTGCGAGATGCTGGTTGCTGAAGGATTTGTGGTGCTGGCATATACCAGCGACGATCCGATCGTCGCCAAGCGTCTAGAAGACGTGGGCGTGGAAGCGGTGATGCCTTTAGGCTCGCCCATCGGCACGGGCCTAGGCATCCTGAACCCGCACAACATCGAGCTGATCTGTTCGCGCACCCATGTTCCCGTGCTGCTGGATGCCGGTGTGGGCACGGCCTCCGATGCTGCACTGGCCATGGAGCTGGGCTGCGATGGCGTGCTTTTAGCGAGTGCTATTAACCGCTGCCAGGACCCCATGGCGATGGCCACTGCAATGAAATACGCCGTGGAAGGTGGCCGGTTGGCCCGGCAAGCTGGCCGCATTCCGAAACGGCAGCACGCCGTGGCCTCGTCATCATTCGAGGGGTTGGCTAGCTGGGAAGACAAAGTCCTGTAATGAGCCCACTGCCCCGTGAAGAGTTGTACAGAGTAGCCCGCCAAACCCTATTGCCTGGCTTCGGCATCCCCCAGCAAGAGGCGCTGCACGGCACCCACGTGTTCGTCATCGGCGCTGGCGGATTGGGCTGCCCCCTGATGCAGCAGCTAGCTGCCGCCGGTGTTGGCGAAATCTCTGTGATCGATGACGACACGGTGGATCTCACTAACATCCACCGCCAGATCCTGTTCGGCACCCACGATGTGGGAAGGCCCAAGGTGGACGTCGCCGCCGAAAAGCTCCGGCAGCTGCAGACCGGCATCGTAGTACATGCGATTCGCGACCGTTTTACCGTCGACAATGCCGTGGGCTACCTTCGTGGGGTGGACATCCTAGTGGATGGTTCTGACACGTTTGCCACCAAGTTCCTAGCAGCGGATGCTGCGGAGATCACAGGCACCCCGCTGGTGTGGGGCTCGGTGCTTCGCTACCGGGGCGACTGCGCAGTGTGGTGGTCTGGGCCCGGCGCCGAGTCCGGCGTGGGCATGCGCGACCTCTATCCCCTGCAACCCGACCCAGATTCCGTGCCGGATTGCGCCACCGCCGGTGTGCTGGGCGTAACCACCAGCGTGGTCGCGGGCTTGATGTCCACCGAGCTAATCCAGTTCGCAACCGGCATGAACCACGACCGGGTGGGCTTGTTGAGCATCTACGATGCCCTGACCGCCTCCATCACTCACTTCCGCGTGCCCCACGACCCGGCACGCGAGCTAACCATACAGCTGCAGCAAGACTACGGTAGCGCAGCTTGTGCCGTGCCGGATGCCGATGCTGCCGCTGCCGCTGCCACTGCCCCCGAGATGTTCGAAGATCTGCGCGACGGTGCCACGGCCATCGACGTGCGCGAGGCCGGGGAGGCTGCCATAGATGATTTCTTTTTTGCTGCCGGCACAGAGCATTACCATTTACCAACCTCCGTGTGGCAGGACGATCCAGAGGTGGCGCGCTGCCTGCTCGATTCCCTGCAGGCCGAAGGGCAGCGCAAAGCGTGGGTATACTGTGCTTCCGGCAAGCGATCGGCCCACTTCATCTCGACCTTCGCCGCGGATGCAAAACAGCGTGGTATTAATATGCTAAACGTCGCAGGCGGCATAACAAGCCAGCCCGCAGCGTTCCACGGAATACCTAAGCACTAGCTAGACAATGATGTCGATGACAAGGTGATTCGGGTTTTCCGGTAGGTCCACCTTGAACTTCGCGTTGGATTCATAAAAAGGTGCTGGGGAGTCACCTGTTTAGCACAGAGTATCCAGACTTTACATAGAATCCAGATTCAGGAGGGCCATTTCATCGCGTGGCCTACCAGAATTACTGGAACGTCATCTTCAATGGGATAGGCAATACCCAGCCGCTCGTTGACGAGGACCTGTTTATCTTCCAGATATGTCAAAGGGCCCTTGTCTTGCGGGCAGACAAGGACCTCTAGCAACTTCGGGTCAAGACTCATGCGCCTTATCTTAGCGGGTAAAGGAAGAAGTTGGATCCCTCTACCCCACCTTGGCCTTAAAGAAGGGACGGAACGTTAGCCACCAAGGAGAAGAGATCCTTGGGATCATCCGGGTTGGCAATGATGTCGATCTCAGACTCCAATTCGGTTCCCTTGACGGAATCGCGCAGATAACGCAGGGCGGAGAAGTCGTTAATAGCGAATCCGACATCGTCGAAAAGCGTGATCTGCTCATCGTCATCACGGCCGGTGGCCTGGCCGGTGAGCACCTGGTAGAACTCGACAACCGGGAAGTCTTCCGGCTTCTGCTGAATTTCGCCCTCGATGCGAGTCTGCTCCGGGAATTCGACGAAGACCTTGGACTTGTCCAGAATGGAGCTTTCCAGCTCGGTCTTGCCTGGGCAGTCACCGCCAACAGCGTTGAGGTGGACACCTGGGGCGACGTGGCGCTCGGCCAGAATCTGGTTCTGTGCCTTGTCTGCAGTGCAGGTGGTAATAATGTCTGCACCAAGAACCGCCTCGTCGACGCTAGAGCAGGCAGTGATATTAAAGCCCAGTGGCTCCAGATTGCGCTTGAACTTCTCTACCGCCTCAGGGTCAATGTCATAAATAGTGATGTCCTCGATGCCCATCACGCCACGGAAGCCCAAGGCCTGGAATTCAGACTGGGATCCGGCACCGACCATGGCCATGCGCTTGGAGTCCTTGCGCGCTAGGTGCTTTGCCACCATGGCGGAGGTTGCAGCAGTACGCAGTGCGGTAAGCAGCGTCATCTCGGCTTCGAAGGTGGGGTAGCCATTGTCGACGTCGGCAAGCACGCCAAAGGCGGTAACGGTCTGGAAACCACGGGCCGGATTGGACGGGTGGCCGTTGACGTACTTGAAGGAGTACTCCTTACCGTTAGAGGTCGGCATGAGCTCGATGACACCGAATGGGGTGTGGGAGGCAACGCGCGGAATCTTGTCAAAGCGCTCCCACTCGCGGTAGTCAGCCTCGAGGTAGTCCACCATTCCGGTAATGATGTTTTCAACGCCCTCGCGCTGAATCCAGCGCGCCATATTTTCTACGTCTACGAACTTAACTGCGTGGTTCATAAAAGTTCCTTTCTATTTCTTTGGGTGAAGGTCTGTTTGCGGTGCGGCCGGGAAACTGGAGGTTGGCAGATGCTTGGCCTTCCTCTCTTCCGCGATTGTACGAATACGGTCGCGCCATGCGTACCACATTGCCATAAAGACCGGAACGAGGAGCAGGGTCGATGCAAGTGCAAAAGTGCCGATTGGATAATCAAAGGCCATCAAGATAATGACTAGGCCAATGAAGATGAGCACTGCCCAGTCTCCGCCTTCGCCAAACGGCGAGCGGTATCCCGGTCGGGTATAGCTTCCGCTCTTGGCTAGGCGCACAAACTTGAGGTGCGAGAGCGCAACTGCCGCCCAGGACGCCAATGTACCCAAGGCTGCCAGGTTGAGCACGATTTCAAACGCCATCTCCGGCACCACATAGTTGAGGAAGACGCCTACCAAGCCCACCATGGCCGCCATGACGATGCCGCCGTAGGGAACACCAGACTTGGACATGCGAGCGCCAAACTTCGGGCCGGAGCCGGAGGTGGACATGTTGTACATGATGCGCCCGGTGGAATACAGGCCAGCGTTGAGCGAGGAAATCGCAGCAGTGATAACAACAAGCTGGAAAATCGGAGCCGCCGCGCCAACGCCGAGGGACTCAAAGAAGGTCACGAACGGCGAAACGTCTGCGACATAGTTAGTGTATGGCAACACCAAGGTCAGCAATAGCACGGAGCCGAAATAGAAAATCAAGATGCGGAGCAGCACATTGTTGACTGCGCGCGGGATATGCTTTTCTACATTTTTAGTCTCACCGGAGGTGGTTCCAACAAGCTCGATGCCGGCGTAGGCAAAGACGACACCTTGGACAACGATGACGGCAGGCATGAGGCCATTGGGCAGCCAGCCACCGTTATCAGAAATGAGGCTAAAGCCGGTGGGATCGCCGCTCGGGTGGCCAAGAATAAGGACACCGATGGCCACCAACATGAAGATGATCAACGCGACAATTTTGATGAGGGAGAACCAGTACTCCAGCTCGCCGAAGATCTTCACCGAGAGCATGTTGAATACAAGGATGCCGCAGATAACAACGAGGGCCAGTGCCCACTGCGGAACGGCGTCGAGCCACGACGTGTACTGGCTAAACCACTTGATGTAGATAGCTACGGCTGTGCCGTCCGCCACCAAGGTCATCGCCCAGTTTCCCCAGTACAACCAGCCTGTGACAAAAGCGGTCTTCTCACCGTAGAACTCACGGGCATAGGAGACGAAGGAACCGGAGCTGGGGCGATAGACAATGAGCTCGCCAAGAGAACGCAGGATGATATAGCCAAAGAAGCCACAAATAAGGTACAGCACCGCTAGGAACGGTCCGGCGTCTTGCAAGCGGCTACCGGTACCCAAAAGAAGACCGGTACCAATGGCAGAACCGATGGCGATCATCTGGAGCTGGCGATTGCCCATCCCCTTTTGCAGGCCGTGGTCTTCCGAAGCGTAGACCGCCTTCTCGTGCTCGTGCGGCCCCGCTGTGGGCGGCGGCGAATTTACTGTCATGGGAGAGATCGTCCTTTCATTGACATGAATGAGTCTGTTAAGTCACATTCTCTGCAAGGATAGTACCGCACCACATTGTAACCCACGTCACCGGCACCCCCATTGTGTTCAACAATGCAGTTGGGGGGTTGGGAATAGGGGCTAATCCCCTACCCCCACATCTAGGCACAAAAGAACCGCATGGCCTACGGCCATGCGGTATTCCGAGGGAAAACTAGTTAGCGCAGTGGAGTCTGCGCCCAGGTACGGGCAGCGGCGGCCCGTTCACGTGCCTTTTCCCGTTGCTCTGCCACTCGAGCGCCGGCCGTGCCACCCTTGGTGTCACGAGAAGCCACTGCTCCGTCGATGGTGAGCACTTCGCGGACGCCCGGCTTTAGCCGCTTGTCGACGCCCGCTAGGTCCTCGTCGCTGAGGTCGATTAGGTCCACCCCACGTTCCTCAGCAATCCGTACGCAGGCGCCGGAGGCTTCGTGCGCTTCACGGAAAGGAACACCTTGACGGACCATCCATTCGGCCAAATCGGTAGCCAGCGTAAACCCCCGCGGAGCCAACTCGCGCATGCGGTCCTCATGAAACGTCAGCGTCGATACAAGACCGGTCATCGCCGGCAGCAGCAGGTTTAGCTGCGCCACCGAGTCAACGATAGGCTCCTTGTCTTCCTGCAGGTCGCGATTATAGGCCAGCGGCTGAGCCTTCAGCGTGGACAAAAGCCCAGTGAGATTGCCAATAAGGCGGCCAGTCTTGCCGCGGGTAAGTTCCGGCACGTCCGGATTCTTCTTCTGCGGCATGATGGACGAACCCGTCGACCAAGCATCATCAAGCGTGACATAGCCGTATTCCGGTGTGCACCAATAGATGATTTCTTCCGAGAGGCGGGACATATCCACCGCGATCTGCGCCAAAACGAAGGCAGTCTCGGATGCGAAGTCACGAGCCGCAGTGCCGTCCAAGGAGTTTTCAGCAGCGGAGTCGAACCCTAGCTCTTCTGCAATCGACTCTGGGTCGAGCTGCAAAGATGAACCAGCAAGCGCGCCAGAGCCATAGGGAGACACGGCTAGGCGCTTGTCCAAATCCTGCAGGCGCTCGATATCGCGCAGAAGCGGCTGCGCATGGCCCAAAAGTTCGTGTGCTAGCAGAATTGGTTGCGCGGCTTGCGAGTGAGTCTTGCCCGGCATGATGGCATCGGGATGGGATGCGGCTTGATCGGCCAAGGCATCCACCAAGTCGCTCACCTGGGCGGCGGTATCACGAATGGCATCGCGTACCCACATGCGAAACAGCGTCGCTACCTGGTCATTACGCGAGCGGCCAGCACGCAGGCGACCGCCTACTTCCGGCCCGACAATCTCAATGAGCCCGCGTTCCATCGCACCGTGGACGTCCTCATCTGTCGGCGCCGGGCGGAATTCGCCAGAATCCACCTTCTCCCCTAGCTCGGTGAGACCGGCGAGCATGGTGTCCAGGTCGGCGTCGGATAGCAAGCCTGCCTTGTGCAGCACTTTGGCATGCGCCTTGGAGGCTAATACGTCATAAGGCGCGAGGACCCAGTCAAAGTGGGTGGATACAGAGAGGGCAAACATTGCCTCGGAGGGTCCGCCGGAAAAGCGGCCGCCCCACAGGGCACCTTCATTAGTCTTATGTGATTCCATATGCTTCTACTTCTGGGCGCTGGTCGGGAAACCGCCATCGCGGTCGCGCTGATTGGAAATCTGGGTAGACAGGCCGTGCAGCTGAACAAAGCCCTTTGCGGCGGTTTGGTCGAAGGAATCGCCGGTGTCATAGGTGGCAAGATCAAAGGAATACAGCGACTGGCCAGAGCGGCGCCCGGTCACCGTGGCGGTGCCGGCGTGCATGCTTAGGCGAATATCGCCGGTGACGTTTTCCTGAGATTCCGCAATGAAAGCGTCCAGGGAACGCTTCAGCGGCGAATGCCAGAGGCCGTCGTAGACCTCCTCGGACCAACGAGCATCGGTGAGGCGCTTGTAGCGAGCCAACTCGCGCTCCACAGTGACATCCTCTAGCGCTTCGTGCGCTTGGATAAGGACCATTGCACCCGGAGCTTCGTAGACCTCACGGGACTTAATGCCCACCAAACGGTCCTCGACCATATCTAGGCGACCAATACCCTGTGCACCTGCGCGGCGGTTGACCTCTTCAATGATCTGCAGCGGGGACATCTTTTGGCCATCTACCGCCACGGGGATGCCCTTTTCAAAGGAGAGGATAATTTCATCCGGGGCATTGCCCAGACCCGGGTCCTCGGTGTAGGCGTATAGGTCCTTTGTCGGTGGATTCCACAGATCCTCTAGGAATCCAGTTTCGACGGCGCGGCCCCACAGATTCTGGTCGATAGAAAATGGCGAGGAGGCGGACTGCTCAATTGGCAGGTTGATCTCCTCCGCAAAGGCGATGGCCTTATCGCGGGTCCACGCATAATCACGTGCAGGAGCGATAATTTCGAGAGAAGGATCCTGGGCACGGAAAGAAACCTCAAAGCGTACCTGGTCATTGCCCTTGCCGGTGCAACCGTGGGAGACGTGGGTGCCGCCAAATTCCTGGGCAGCCTTAACAAGGTGCTTGGTAATGAGCGGACGGGAAATGGCCGATACTAGCGGGTACTGCTTCATATACATGCCGTTTGCCTGAATGGTGGGAACGCAGTACTCCTCTGCGAACTCATCCTTGGCATCGATAACGATGGACTCTACGGCACCGCAGTCAAGTGCACGCTGGCGCACCGATTCCATATCCTCGCCACCTTGACCCAAGTCCAGGGAAACGGCAACAACATCGCCGCCGGTCATTTTTGCCAGATACGGAATAGCAACAGAAGTATCAAGGCCACCGGAGTAGGCCAAGACTACGCGTGCGGACATGGTAAATCTCCTCGATCTATTGGAAACAATTCATTTAAGTACATAATATACGACGGTGGTAAGAATTTCCACTCCCACCGTCTAAAGATTCCGCGTGGTAAGCGTCACGGCCAAATCTGCGCCTGTGACACCCTCGCGCGCCAAGACGAAAATGGTGTCATCACCGGCGATACAACCAATGACATCGTGCAGCCCTACCCTGTCAATAAAACTAGCCAGGTACTGGGCCGCGCCAGCTGGCGTGCGCAGCATCGCAATATTGCCGGAAGAATCATGGGATACCACCAATTCATCGAGCATGCGTCGCAGCTTTTCGCGGGGCCCGCCCACCTGATCTTCAAATTGCTCCAGCTCACCGCCGACCATGTAATAGGAACGGCCGCCATCACGCTTTACCTTCTTCGCTCCCAACTCATCCAAGTCACGGGACAAAGTAGCCTGCGTGATGTCAATGCCGTCTGCGAGAAGCAGCTCGGATAGCTGCACCTGGCTGGTGACGCGATTGCGGTCCAAAATCTCTAGAATCTTGGCCTGCCGAGCATTGCGGGTGGTCGGGGTGTTCATTACTTAGTTGATCTCCTTATTTACTTCGAGCAACCAGACGAGAAGCGCCTTCTGCGCATGCAGGCGATTTTCCGCTTCATCGAAGACTCGCGACTGCGGACCATCGATCACCTCAGTCGTGACCTCATTTCCACGGTACGCCGGCAAACAATGTAAGAATATTGCATCCTTATGTGTTTTGCTCATTATGGTCGAGTCAACCTGATAAGGCAGGAACGGCGTGCGCCTATCACGACCATCATTTTCCTGTCCCATAGAAACCCAGGTATCCGTAATCACGACGTCTGCGCCTTCTACTTCATTGACATCATCGGTAATGGTGATATTGCCCCGCTGACGCGCACGGTCGACAAATTCCTGGCGAGGCTGAAATCCCTCTGGCGCAACGATGGAGACGTCCATACCGGCCGTGGCAAAACCGATCATGTACGAGTTGGCCATATTATTATCGCCATCGCCCAGGTAGACGGCCTTTTTACCCGGCAGATCACCTAGATTCTCGCGACAGGTCAGCAAATCAGCCAGGATCTGGCAGGGATGTAGGTCATCAGAAAGCGCATTAATCAAAGGTACGGTAGCAGTCTCTGCCATCTGGAGCAGATTGTCGTGCTCAAACGTACGCCACACAATGGCCTCCACGTACCTTGAAAGCACCGCCGCCGTATCTTGAAAAGATTCCCCCTTGCCCATCTGGGTTGTAGAAGTGTCGACGGTAATACCCCTGCCGCCCATATTCGCTACCGCGGTTTCAAAGGAAAAGCGGGTGCGCGTAGACGTTTTATCAAAGAGAACCGCCACGGTCTTGGGGCCTTCTAAGGGGCGCTCTGCAAAGGGCTCCTTCTTTAGCTTTTCAGCTAAATCTAAAACCGTCGCTTGTTCTTGTGGGCTGAGATCATCGTCAGCTAGGAAGTGCCGCAAGCTCATGCCAGTTCCTCCAATATGGTTCCGAGAGTTGATAGTGCTGTGTCGAGTTCATGCTGGGAAATGACCAAAGGTGGGGTTAGTCGAAGAACATTCTCGTTGGGAGCGTTGAGAATAAGCCCGTGTGCGAGCCCGTCCCGCACGGCCTGCTTAGCCACCGGTGCGCTTAATACAAGGCCCAGCATAAGACCTCGGCCGCGCACACGATCTACAATTGATAATTTTTCACATTCCTGCCGCACATAGTCCCCCTTGCGGGTCACCTCTGCGAGCAATTCCGCATCTACGGTGTCAAGAACTACGTTTGCCGCAGCGCACGCCACGGGGTTCCCGCCAAAGGTGGTGCCATGAGAGCCGGGCCCAAAAAGACCCTTGGCACGCCCTCGGGTAATCGTTGCGCCGATGGGTAGTCCGGCACCTAAGCCTTTCGCCATAGTGATAACGTCCGGTTGAATTCCTTCTACCTCGTGGGCAAAGAACGTCCCGGTACGGCCTACGCCTGTTTGTACCTCGTCAACGATTAATAGGACTCCGTATTCATCGCACAGCTCGCTGACCTTTTTCATGAACCCCGCAGGGGCCGGAATGACGCCAGTTTCTCCCTGAATAGGTTCCAGGATTATGGCCGCAGTGTCCTGGGGATCTTGTTCCACCAGCTGACGCAGATACTCCACATCCCCGAACGGATAGAACTCCACTCCTCCCGGCAACGGGCGGAAAGAGCGCTGTTTATCGGGCTGACCGGTCAAGGCCAGCGCCCCCATGGTTCGTCCATGAAAGCCGTGCTCGGCAGCGAGGATTCGCCGGCGCCCGGTCAGGCGAGCAAGCTTAAATGCAGCCTCATTGGCTTCGGCGCCAGAGTTACAGAAGAACACTCGGGCGCTATCGTCTCCCACGCGCTCAATCAGCTTCGCTCCCGCATCCAGCACTGGCTGAGTGGCGAAGAGGTTCGAGGTATGCGCCAAAGTGCGCGCCTGGTGGAATACCGCCTGTGCTACGTGCTCATTGCCGTATCCCAAGGAATTAACCGCAATGCCTGCTAGTAGATCAATATAAGACTTACCTTGCTCATCGTTAATCGTTGCCCCTTGGCCGGAGACGAGACCTATGGACGGTGTGCCATAGGTATCAACGACCGTCTCCGTCCACCGCTGTGTCAAGCCCTGTGCCTTGTTCATGCTGCATCATCCTTCCTGAATATGGTCCCCTCGGGGTAGTCGTGTTGCTTATAATCATCTGGCAACACCATGGTTCCGACGCCACCCGGGGTTAAAAGCTCTAGCAGCACCGAGTGGCCAATCCGGCCGTCGATAACGTGCGCGGCCGATACCCCGCCTTCTACTGCCTTGAGGCAAGATTCCATCTTGGGAATCATGCCGGAGTCCAGTCGGGGAAGAAGCCTGGAAAGTTGACCACGGTCGATCTTGGACACGAGAGATTCGCGGTTTGGCCAGTCCGTGTATAGCCCTTCCACATTTGTGAGAATGACCAAACACTCTGCCCCGATTGCGCTAGCCAAAGCCCCAGCCGCGCTATCGGCATTGATGTTATAAATTGCGCCATCCTCTCCCGGTGCGATGGTCGAGACCACTGGGATGCGCCCAGCGTCGATAATGTCCATCACGGCCGTGGGATTGACCTCTACAATGTCTCCGACCATCCCGATATCGGTAGGTTTTCCATCGACTTCCACCAACCTTTTGGTGGCCCGGAATAGTCCCGCGTCTTCGCCAGAGGTCCCCACCGCATATGGGCCGTGCGAATTGATGAGGTTGACTAACCCGCGACCTACCTGCCCAAAAAGCACCATGCGAACTACTTCCATGATCTCCGGAGAGGTCACGCGAAAGCCGCCTCGAAACTCCCCTTCTATACCAAGCTTGTGGAGCATGGAGTTGATCTGTGGTCCACCGCCATGCACCACCACCGGCTTAACGCCCACGGTGCGCAAAAAGACCATGTCCGCGGCAAAGGCAGCTTTAAGTTCTTCGTCCACCATGGCGTTGCCGCCGTATTTCACCACTACGATGGTGTCCCGATAGTGTTGAAGCCACGGGAGGGCATCCGCTAGGACGGTGGCGCGCTCTTGATCACTAAGCCCACTAAACATTTTCATCTCCTCCCTAGGAGCTATACGCCGAATTGATTTCCACGTAGGCGTGAGAGAGATCCGTGGTCCGCACGAACGCAGACCCAGCACCTCCCGTTCCAAGGTCCACGCAGACTTCGATATCAGTCCCGCTCAGGTCCACCTCGCGCGCGCCAGGTACACCCGTCGAGGCGCGACACACCGGCTGGCCATTGAAATAGACCGAGATATTTTCCGGGTCCATTTCTGCATCTGCCATCCCCACCGCCGCAAGGACGCGCCCCCAGTTCGGATCAGAGCCGAACATGGCGCACTTGAACAGGTTGTCGCGGCCCAAGGTGCGCGCGGCGTTGAGGGCCTGGTAGTCGGTGACAGTGCCTTCCACAGTGATCTTGACGCGCTTGGTTACACCTTCTGCATCTGCTTGCAGTTGGTCCGCAATGTCTGAGCAAACCGCCAGCACCGCCGTTTCAAGCTCTTCTTGGCTGGGCGAAACACCCGAGGCCCCAGAGGCCATGAGGATCACCGTGTCATTAGTAGAAGTTGATCCATCGACGTCGAGAGTGTTGAAGGTCTGCGACACGGCCTTGTCCAGGGTGCTCTGGAGGGCAGCGGCGCTTGCGGCGGCGTCGGTAGTAAGGCACACCAACATCGTCGCCAGCGAGGGGGCCATCATGCCCACCCCCTTGCCCATGGCCCCAACGGACCAGCCGGCCCCAACATAGGCGGCTTCCTTAGTTACGGTATCGGTGGTCAAAATAGCCTCGGCCGCTGCGTGAGCATGGTCCGTGCTGCCGCCTAGGGCCTTCGCCACAGCGCCTGCACCAGCCAACGCTTTTTCCATAGGCAAAGGCTCCCCTATAAGCCCGGTCGAGCATGCGGCAATTTTTCCTTCTGGAAGGGCCAAGGAGTGCGCAACCTCGGCTACCAGCGCGGAGGCATCCGCATCACCCTGCGGGCCATTGCACGCATTGGCGTTTCCAGAGTTAAAAACAATAGCGGCAAGCTGGCCATCGGCCACCGCCTTGCGGGAGAGTTTCACCGGCGAGGCCACAACACGGTTACGGGTAAATACCGCCGCCGCATCATAGCGTGGTCCATTATTGACAACTAATGCCATATCGGGTTTGCCTGAGGGTTTAATCCCCGCTGTGGTAGCGCCGGCGCTAAAGCCGGCCGGGCCGGTAATTCCTGCTGCAGTCATAATTTTCTCCTAGTTTTTATGGGGCCACGGCCGCTTGCGGCAAGCCCAAGGTTTCATCCCAGCCGAGTATTAGGTTCATACATTGCACGGCGGCGCCGGCTGTTCCTTTGCACAGGTTGTCCAGTGCTGCGGTAACCACGAGGCGTCGGGCGCGTTCATCCACATGGGCTTGGAGGTGCACCATATTGGTACCTACAACGTTTTGGGTCTCGGGCTGCTGACCGGCGGGAAGCACGTGACAGAAGGGCTCTTGGGCATAAAACTCACCGAATGCAGTCTCTACTTCCCGCTTGCTGACGCCCTCTTTCATCCCCGCCGTTATGGTCGCCAAGATGCCTCGGGGTAAGGGAGCTAGAACCGGGGTGAAGCTGACGTCAATTTTTTCCTGCGCAAACGGCTGCAGATTTTGCACGATTTCCGGGGTATGTCGGTGCGTGCCGCCGGGCTTATATGCCTTCAGGTTTCCCATAGTTTCCGCGCCGAGTTGTGCCACGGAGGCCTTCTTCCCGGCTCCGGAAACACCGGTAATAGCAATCACCGAGAGGCTCGGCTTAATGAGTTCGTGGGCAACAGCCGGCAAACCTGCGAGGGTTACCGCCGTGGGAAAACACCCCGGCACAGCTACCCGGTTGGCATGGCGCAGCACTTCTCTATTGCCTGGAATCTCGGGGATTCCATAAGGCCAATGCCCGGCGTACTCTCCGCCATAAAAGGCGTCCCAGTCCGTCTTATTGCGGAGGCGAAAATCGGCCGCACAATCGATCACCGTGGTCTGCGGCCCCACGTACTGAGCAATCGCCGCAGAATGACCGTGTGGAAGGCCCAAAAATACAATGTCGTGCCCGCGAAGATTTTCAGCGGTCGTGCCCACAATGGCACGGTCTGCCAGCTGCGGGAGGTGCGGCATAAGCTCAGCGACCTTCTTCCCTGCGGTGGAATAGGCAGTTAGCGCCCCAATGCGTAGTTCACCGCCAAGATACGCCGAGTGCGACAGCAGCAGGCGAAGGATTTCGCTTCCCGCGTACCCGGTCGCACCTGCTATTGCTACTGAAATCGTCATAGAAGGGACTATAGCAATAAATACACCCAACCGTATGTTATTCAGTCAGATTGTCCGATTCCGCAGGTAAATGAACGTCGAGTAATGAAAATAATGTATGAAAAAAGGGGGCGGTGAGTTAAATCTCACCGCCCCTGAGCAGGGTTTAACTACGCGCGCATTTCTGCGCCCAAGCGCTGCTTAGCCAATTCCGCCGCCGCCATGCGGTGCTCGTTGACTTCGTCATCCGTCAACGTGCGGTCCGCGGCACGGAATAGAAGCTGGAAGGCCAAGGACTTCTTGCCATCTCCTAGCTGCTCACCACGGAAAATATCGAAGAGTTCGACGGACTCGATGAGCTCTCCTGCTCCCTCTTCCACGATGGCGCGTACACGCTCGGCGGGTACGTCTTCATCCACTACCAAGGCAATGTCTTGGTGCAATGCGGGGAACGAGGACAACACCGGTGCGGGGAACTTTTCTTCCAACGGCATGGCGCTAATGTCCAGCTCCATAGCGCACGTACGCGCAGGTAGGTTCAGGGCCTCCAAGACCTGCGGGTGCAGCTCACCAGCATGGCCCAGTACTACGTCGGTGCCAGCCACCTTCACGGCCGCGCAGCGGCCAGGATGCCACGGCAGAACCTGTGCTGCCTCCAGCTCAATATCCACACCAGCGGCGCGAGCGACCTGACGGGCGGATTCGATAGCATCGGCGTAGGTATATGCACGGCCCTCGCCCCACGGGCCTTCATGTTCAATATTGCCCGTAGCCACCGTAGCAACGTGAAGCGGCTGCTCAGGCAGGGTATCAAGGAGCTGAGAAACCACCTCTGCAGAAGGTCGCTGTTCTACGGAAGGCATAGGGGATGCCTCGGCGCGCTTGACCGCCACTTGCTGCAGCCCGTACAGTGCGAGGTCGCTGCGGCCACGAGCCACATTGCGGGCGATGGCCTCCAACATGTTCGGCAGCAGCGTCGTAGACAAGATGGCCTTATCCGCCTCAAGCGGATTTTGCACTTCTACGGTACGGCGGCGAGCATCATCCTTGTCGAGGCCCCATACATCAAACGTATTATTAGCCACGAACGGTGCAGGCAATACCTCGGCATAGCCGGCATAGGCAAGACCATGCCCGATAGCCCGACGACGCTTCTGCGCAGGGGTTAGCCCGCGGCCACCGGCCGGGGTAGGCAGCACGGCTGGAATATCCTCCAAGCCCTCAAGGCGCAGAATCTCCTCGACGAGGTCAACATCCATTGCAATATCAGTGCGCCAGGTTGCTGGTGTTACCTGCAGTTGCTCACCTTCATCCGCGACGGTGCAGCCGACTTCTTCCAGACGGGAAATAACGGTCTCACGGGAGTAGTCAACGCCGGCATATTCACTGGCCTTTGCGGTGCGCAGAGCAATGGGCTCGCGCTTGGCGACGTCCCCGATAAGCGTACGACCCTTTTCAATGGTGCCGCCTGCTAGCTGCTGGAGCAGCGCACATGCGGTGTCTAGGGCGACCTCTACGATCGCCGGATCTACGCCGCGCTCAAACCGGCGAGAGGATTCGGAAGACAACTTATGGCGGCGAGAGGTACGCGCGACGGTAATCGGATCCCAAATAGCAGATTCAAAGACAACGTCTGTGGTTTCCGCCGAGATTTCAGAGGTAGTCCCGCCCATCACGCCGGCCAAGGACTGGATGCCATTGTCATCACAGATGACCACGTCTTCTGCAGAAAGTTCTCGCTTTACATGATCCAGAGTCTCAAACTTCTCCCCCTCCGCTGCGTTACGGACAACGAGGTTCCCCTGTATCACGTTGGCGTCAAAGGCATGCATGGGTGCGCCCAAAAGCAGCATCACATAGTTAGTAATGTCCGTTGGCAGATTGACGCTGCGTTGGCCGCAGAGCATTAGCTCGCGTTCCAGCCAAAACGGGGTGCGTGCCTGCGGGTCGATGCCGCTGACCTTGCGGAGGCCAAAGCGCTGTGCCTTGGTTTCGGGGGCCACAGTGACGTCGATAAGCGAGCCCTGCGCCTCCGGCACAGCGGAGGTATCTATGCCAGCCGCGGAAGGATCCTGGGCAATATCGGCAAACTCCAGATCAAAAGCGGAGGCAATCTCGCGGCTCAAACCGCGTGCGGAAAGTGCATAACCACGATCTGGGGTGATGTTTACGTCAAAGTCGGTATCGTGCAAGCCGATAATCGGGCGCGCATCCTCGCCCACCTTATCGGCGACTTCTTCGCCTAAGACGATGATGCCGTTGGCTTGCGCGCCCAAGCCGAGTTCAGCGCCGGAGCACATCATGCCATTAGAAATGTGATCGTAGGTCTCGCGTGCCGCGATCTTGAAGCCACCAGGAAGCTCCGAGCCGGGAAGCGCAACGACAACATAGTCATTCAGGCGAAAATTGCGAGCGCCACAAATGATGCCTTGCAGTTCGCCCGTGCCATTAGCCTGGCCTACATTCACCTGGCAGTAGCGAATGGGCTTTTTAAACTGAGTGAGCTCCTCAATCTCTACGACCTGGCCAATAACCAGAGGCCCCGTGCTCTCTGGAACAGCGGCGTATCCCTCGGTCTCAAAACCTACGCGCACGAATTCGGAATCCATATCGGCAGCGGAAACGCTCCAACCGGGGTTCTTAGCACCGAGGATGCGGGTAACCCAGTCTTGGGAAATAAGCATTAGTGTGTCTATCCTTTCTGGGTTTAGGCCTGTACGCTGAACGGTAGAGTAAAGCGAACATCGCCTTCGACCATATCGCGCATATCGGTCAATCCATTGCGGAACTGCAGTGTGCGTTCAAGGCCCATGCCAAAGGCAAAGCCCGTGTATTCCTCTGGATCTACGCCTACGGCGCGAAGAACATTGGGGTTGACCATGCCGCAGCCGCCCCACTCGATCCAACCGGCGCCGCCCTTCTTATTAGGGAACCACACATCAACCTCGGCAGAGGGCTCAGTAAATGGGAAGTAGTTCACGCGCATACGCGTAGTAGTTTCCGGCCCAAAGAGTACTTTGGCCAAGTGCTCTAGTGTGCCGCGCAGGTGAGCCATGGTCAGGCCTTTATCAACGGCCAATCCTTCTATCTGGTGGAAAACCGGGGTATGGGTGGCATCCAGCTCATCTGTGCGGAATACGCGCCCCGGGCAGGCAATATAAAGCGGCACGTCGCGCTCCAACATGGTGCGCACCTGTACCGGGGAGGTATGGGTACGCAGCACCTGCCTAGAACCCTCGCCCGAGACGTGGAACGTATCCTGCAAGGTACGTGCTGGGTGGTCCGGCTTGAAGTTCAGAGCATCGAAGTTAAAGTACTCTGCCTCGATTTCTGGGCCGTCCGCAATTTCCCATCCCATGCCGACGAAAATATCAGCGATGCGCTCAGACAACGCGGTAATCGGGTGAAGGGCACCGGTCTGGGTGCGGGTGGTAGGAATCGTGACATCTACGGTCTCGGCTCGCAACTGCTCCTCGCGAGCTTGCTGTTCCAAGACATCCTTAACCTGAGCAAAGCGCTTTTCCATCTTGCCGCGGGCCATGTTGACGGCCTTGCCGGCGCTTTTGCGCTGGTCCTTGGGCAGCTGCCCCAGCGATTGGCGAGCCTGCGGAATATAGCCGCCGTCTCCTAGGTGTTCACGGCGGGCAGCAGCCAACTCATCTAGTGTTTCGGCTGCGTCGAAGGCTGCGATAGCCTTATCGGCCGCGGCCCCAAGAGCCTCTTCGGTCAATTCGATCTGCGGTGTATCGGACACGTATTTCGTACCTTCTTCTCGCGCGAAAACTAACGCGTGCAATCTTACTCTGTTGCGGCTAGCGCGACCGCGCCAGGGACCCCCTTTTCATACGGGTCACACTAGTTATCCGCTTGCGCCTTAGCCGACTCATAAAGGCAAATGCTTGCGGCAGTTGCGAGGTTAAGAGATTCTGCGCGTCCACGCAGTGGAATCCGCACCCGCATGTCTGCTTCCTCCAGAAGCTCGCCGAGCCCGTGTGCCTCATTGCCAAATAGCCACGCTGTTGGCTGAGACAGGTCTGCCTCCGCTAGGTCCACTTCACCGTCGGCAGCAGTTGCCACAATCTGCATGCCCGACTTACGCAGCTGACCCAGCACGTCTTTAATATTGGGGTCCCGCGCTACAGGTACGTGAAACAACGAGCCGGCCGAAGCGCGCGATACCTTGCAGCTCAGGGGATCAACGGTCTCACCTGCGAAGATGACACCATCGGCGCCCATTGCATCCGAGGTTCTAATCAAGGTGCCGGCATTGCCCGGCTCAGAAGTGAGCACGGGAACGGAAACGAGGCTTGGTTTGCCGTTCAGAATTTTGCCCGCGGACCAGAGCACCGGCTTGCAAAGCGCAAAGAGTCCCGTAGTCGTGGCTGTATCGGAAAGGTGCTTAGCCGCCTTATCGGTGATGGGATGGACGTACACTCCCATGTAGCCGCACGCAGTGATGATGTCACCAAAACGCTCTGCCGCCTTCTCTGTAACAAAAACGTCGACTGCAGCACCGGTAGATACCGCCGCGTCTACCGCATTTTCTCCCTCAATGAGGAATTGCTTCCCCTTCTTCCGGTTAGCCGCACGATGCAGCTTAGCTGCGTTAACAATGCGCGGAGTGCGTTCAGTAAAGGCAGAGTCAAAATCCAAATTCATGGCTACTACCCTACCTGCCAATTCTCTCTTCTCAGACTCGCCCCTGAGTCCCTTATAACACCGAAAAATCCTGCTGCCGCACGGCAACAGGATCGTATAGGCGAGTTCTACTTAGCGAGCGGGACGCCGCGGGCGTCCTTGTCGTAATCACCGGCACCGGCGATGATCATGATGAACTCAATAAACACCCAAAGACCGAGGATGGCCCAGAAGGCGAATCCGAGCAAGAACCAGAAGGTAGCCCAGCCCAAGATATTGAGCACCAACTGTGACACGCCGAAAGTCGTTCGGCCAGTGTAAAAGTTGTGTGCACCGAACCAGCCTAAGAAAAAGCACAATAGCAAGGTGGCGATCCACGACTTCTGCTGGCCCGGAGCCACATACTGTTGCTGCACCGGGTAAGCACCCATGTTGGGTTGCGGTGCATAGCCTTGGCCATACTGCGGCTGGTAGTTAGCTTGCTGGTTATAAGGGTTGTACTGCTGACCCTGGTTATTGTAATCAGACGGTCCAGAGTACTCGCCATTATCAGGTTGGTAGTCTCCGTTTGGATTCGTCATAGGAAATGTTCTCCTGGGTCTCGGCTTTCACGGGGTCTGGATTAAATCTAGCATGTGAGGCCGAGCACCCTAGTTAAACAAAGGTAACGAAAACCAAAATGCCCGCATCCCCCGGTTAACAAGGCCGGAGAATGCGGGCACGAAAGCTCTAATGATTAGGCAGCCTTAGGAGCGTTTACGTCCTCAGGCAGAGCAGCCTTGGCAGCCTCGCACAGTGCGGAGAATGCCTCGAAGTCATTAACAGCAAGCTCAGCGAGGATCTTGCGGTCAACCTCGATCTCAGCCAGGCGCAGGCCGTGGATGAGGCGGTTGTAGGTGATGTCGTTCATGCGGGCAGCAGCGTTGATGCGCTGGATCCACAGCTTACGGAACTCAGACTTACGGGCGCGACGATCGCGGTAAGCGTAAGTCATGGAGTGCAGCCACTGCTCCTTCGCCTTACGGTACAGGCGGGAACGCTGGCCGCGGTAGCCCTTAGCGGACTTCAGAATCGCGCGACGTTTCTTCTTGGCGTTAACTGAGCGCTTTACTCGTGCCACAGTGATACTTCCTTAATTCAGATTGTGATGGCGGATGTGGGTTGATTCGGCGCTACTAAGCGCGGCCGAGCAGACGCTTTACGCGCTTGGTGTCAGGCTTTGCGACTGCCTCGGTGCCCTTCAGGCGGCGGGTACGCTTGGACGGCTTGCCTTCCAGCAGGTGGCGGCGGCCAGCCTGCTCACGGCGCAGCTTGCCGGAACCGGTCACCTTGATACGCTTTGCGGTGCCCTTGTGGGTCTTCTGCTTCATGAGTATTAAGTCCTTAAATCCTACGTGGAATCTGGTCTACTTCTTGCCCTTGCGAACCGGACCCAAGACCATGGTCATATTGCGACCATCCTGCTTGGGGCGCGACTCAACGACGCCAACTTCGGCAACGTCATCAGCCAAACGCTCCAAGAGGCGGAAACCGAGCTCCGGACGCGACTGCTCACGACCACGGAACATGATGGTCACCTTGACCTTGGATCCCTTCTCGAGGAAGCGGACTACGTTACCCTTTTTGGTCTCATAATCGTGATCATCGATCTTCGGACGGAACTTCTGTTCCTTCACCACGGTTTGCTGCTGGTTCTTACGGGCCTCGCGAGCCTTCTGAGCCTGCTCGTACTTGAACTTGCCGTAGTCCATGATCTTGGCCACTGGGGGCTTTGCCTTCGGAGCTACCTCGACTAGGTCAAGGTCAGCCTCGTATGCAAGCTTGCGAGCATCATCGGTACGGACGATGCCCACCTGTTCACCACCGGGGCCTACCAAACGGACCTCGGGTACTCGGATACGCTCATTGATGCGAGCTTCAGCGCTGATTGTGGTTCTCCTCGATTAGGGGGTGTATGAGTAAGTAGTTCACCTACCGGGACCACAAACGAAGCAAACCCGGTCTGCCATAGACAGCCGGGAGTTCTCACAGTGCCAAGCGTGAATGCTTGGTTACCTTTACCTTTATCCTACGAAGCGTGTTCGTGGCATCGGGTGGGAGAAACTCCGCTTGTGACCCACGAACCTCGACAAGGCGTCATGGGCGGTAGTGCCTTTGACAATAGCAGCTCCTTCCGCTCCTACCAAATTGCTACGCTCCTAGCGGGTTTTACAATGGGTGACTGCTTTAATGTCCCCTGCATCTACCCCAGTATCCACGATGTCTACCAGCTGATGGGCGAGGTACTTAACCGCTGGTTCGGCATCGGCGTAGTCCTCTCCGTCCATCACCACAGATAGCGCTACTCCCACGCGCTTTCCATCTACCTCATGAACTCCGAATTGACGGTAGGTGTACTCGTTTTCTTCCTCGTCCAAGCCCCAACCGCTTTTCGCACGGGTTCGCGGCTGCGCAGACAGGCCTACCCTTTGCCAAGACACAATGTCTTTGAGTACCTTGTGGACGTAGTCCGCTTCTGGAATGCACGGCAGTTCAGCGCCAAATACTGCTTGGTCCTTTAACGGCCACGTGGAATAGCCAAAAGCGGAGTCGTGAATATCTGCGTGTGATCCGTAGTCGTCGAGTAAAGCTTTGACCGCATTTTCTGCCGAACCCTCGCGCCATTGCACCTGCGACCACAAGGCAAAAGCGGCATCATTATCAGATTCCTTAATAGCCAAGTCCACCAAGCTTTTTTCCGCACCGTCTTTAAGCGCCGCAATGGCGATGGGCACCTTGATGGTGGACCACACTGGCCCCTCGCCTTTATCGCCCGACGCAAAAGTGTCTTCACCTGCGGAAATGGCGACCCCTACCT
This sequence comes from Corynebacterium sp. LaCa54, assembly GCF_046717495.1. Taxonomy (NCBI): domain Bacteria; kingdom Bacillati; phylum Actinomycetota; class Actinomycetes; order Mycobacteriales; family Corynebacteriaceae; genus Corynebacterium; species Corynebacterium sp. LaCa54. The sequence continues at coordinate 1,116,850 of NZ_CP177115.1, read as the reverse complement.
TTGCATGATACTTCTTTGCGGTTTTGTCCACCGCACGGTCAAGCTGAGCACGCACCTCAGCTGGATCCGGCACCGCAGAGGTAGTCGTTGACACTGGGGCATCTTCTATCTTGGGGTCGCTAGAGCAGGCACTCATGGTACACAGACCGAGAGCTGCGAGCAGGCTAACTACAAGGCGGATATTTTTCACGCTTTGCCTTACTTCAACATGCCCTTTAGGTAGCCACCGGTATAGGAGCCATCTACTTGCGCAACGTCTTCAGGGGTTCCCTGCGCCACAACGGTACCGCCGCCCGCACCGCCTTCCGGGCCCATATCAACAATCCAGTCCGCTGCCTTGATGACATCAAGGTTATGTTCAATAACAAGCACCGAATTACCCTTGTCCACCAAGCCTTGGATAACCAGCATCAGCTTGCGAATATCCTCAAAGTGCAGTCCAGTAGTCGGCTCATCCAGAATGTAAATCGTCCTACCGTTGGTACGCTTTTGCAGCTCGGAAGCTAGCTTGACGCGCTGCGCCTCGCCGCCGGAAAGCGTAGTAGCAGCTTGGCCAAGGCGTACATAACCCAAGCCGACGTCGACAAGCGTGGCAAGGTAGCGGTGAATGGAGTTGATGGGTTCAAAGAAGTCCGCTGCCTCAGAGATGGGCATGTCTAGAACCTCGGCAATGTTTTTGCCCTTGTAGTGCACCTCCAAGGTTTCGCGGTTATAGCGTGCTCCTTCACACACCTCACACGGCACATAAACATCTGGAAGGAAATTCATCTCGATTTTGATGGTGCCATCGCCCTGGCACGCCTCACAGCGCCCGCCCTTGACATTAAAGGAGAAGCGTCCAGCCTTGTAGCCGCGGACCTTTGCTTCCTGGGTTTCGGCAAAAAGGTTACGGATCTTGTCAAAGACACCCGTGTAGGTCGCCGGGTTAGAACGCGGGGTACGGCCAATCGGACTTTGGTCAACTTGCACCAGCTTATCTAGGTGCTCCACACCTTCGACGCGCTTGGCACGGCCGGGAACCTGGCGGGCGCGGTTAAGTTTATTGGCCAAAGTCTTAGCCAAAATCTCATTGACCACGGTGGATTTACCCGAGCCAGACACACCAGTAATACATACCAGCACTCCCAGCGGGATTTCCACGTTGATGCCCTTGAGATTATTCTCCCGAGCACCCACCACCTTTAGGGTGCGGTCCTTATCAATCTCTCGGCGCTGGTCCGGTACGGCGAGCACCTTCTTGCCGGAAAGGTATTGTCCGGTGAGGGACTCTTCTACCTGTTCGATTCCGGATGGTTGGCCTTGGTAGACCACTTCGCCGCCATATTCGCCCGCACGCGGGCCTACATCGACGAGCCAATCTGATTCACGGATGGTGTCCTCATCATGTTCGACCACAATGAGGGTGTTTCCGATATCGCGCAGCCGCTGCAGGGTTTTGATGAGTCGCTGGTTATCACGCTGGTGCAGACCAATGGATGGCTCATCGAGCACGTACAGAACCCCTGCCAAGCCGGAGCCAATCTGAGTAGCCAGACGGATACGTTGCGCCTCACCGCCGGAAAGCGTAGACGCGCCGCGATCGAGCGTGAGGTAATTCAAACCGACGTCCAGGAGGAAACGCAGGCGGGCTTGAGTCTCCTTAAGCACTGCCCCGGCAATGATTTCCTCACGGTGCCCCAGCACCAGGGAGTCTAGGAACTCAGAGGCGTCTTCAATAGAGAGCGCACAAAGCCCGGCAATGGACTGCTCACCGTGAGTCGTAGAGGCCAAGCGGACGGCCAAGATCTCCGGCTTCAGCCGGGTGCCCTTACAGGTGCTACACGGCACGCGGCGGGTATATTGCAGCAGGCGATCCTTTTGGGATTGAGAATCGGTAGTTTCCAGCTTGCGGTGAATAAACCCGGTAGCGCCTTCAAATGGGGCGGTCCAATTACGCTGGCGCCCGTAACGGTTCTTATATCGAACCTGGACTTCCTCATCGGTGCCATAGATCAGCGCGTGGCGCTGTTCCTCGGTTAATTCACTCACCGGAGTTTTGGGGTCAAACCCCATAGCCTTGCCTAAACCCTCTACTAACTTGACAAAGTAGCGCGAATTGGGGCTGGAGTGCCACGGTTGAATGGCATCTACAGCTGGAGCATCTGGATCCGGAATGAGCAGATCAACATCAACTTCCAATTTGGTACCCAGGCCATCACACACCGGGCAGGAGCCAAACGGAGCATTGAAGGAAAAGGCACGGGGCTCGTATTCTTCAATGGTCAACGTGTGGCCATTCGGACAGGCCGCCTTCTCCGAATAGGTATGGGTGAGTTCTTCCCTATCCACGAACTCAATGGTGACTAGACCATCTGCCAAGCGCAGCGCTGTTTCCACCGAATCCGTTAAGCGTTGCTTTTGTGAGGCCTTTACCTGCAGGCGATCAACCACTACCTCAATATTGTGCTTGATCTGCTTCTTCAACTTGGGCGGATCGCTTAGCTGATAGGTCTCCCCGTCCACTCGGACGCGGGAATAGCCCTGAGCGGACAAATCCTGGAAGAAATCAACAAACTCGCCTTTGCGCTTGCGCACCACCGGTGCGAGCACCTGAAACTTCAGTTTCTCTTCCAGCGCCAGCACGGCATCGACGATTTGCTGTGGCGTTTGGCGCTCGATTACGGCATCACACTTTGGGCAGTGTGGCGTTCCGGCACGGGAGAAGAGCAAACGCAGGTAATCATAGATCTCCGTAATCGTGCCCACCGTAGAACGCGGATTATGGTTGGTGGACTTTTGATCGATAGACACTGCGGGTGACAGACCGTCAATAAACTCCACATTAGGCTTGTCCATCTGCCCCAAAAACATGCGGGCATAAGAACTCAAGGATTCTACGTAGCGGCGCTGGCCTTCTGCGAAGATGGTGTCAAAAGCCAGCGAAGATTTACCAGATCCGGAAAGACCAGTAAAAACAACCATTTTATCGCGAGGGATATCGATATCCACGCCCTTGAGGTTGTGCTCGCGGGCACCGCGCACCACCAAACGATCAGCCACTGTGCTCAGACCTCCAGTACTAGGGATTGCAATCTTCCCTCGAATGTACCCGTAGGCTGGGACACATGACTAACGAGCTTCAGTTACATCAGATTTCTGTGTCCGAGATGGACAATAACTGCTACCTTTTGCAGGCGGGCGAAGAAGGCTTGCTTGTCGACGCCGCCGATGACGCCCCCGCACTCCTCGACATGGCCCAGAAGGCCGGCGTTAAAATCACCGCGGTACTAACCACCCACCGCCACTGGGACCACGTACGCGCGCTCAAAGAGGTTCTCTCTGAGACCGGCGCTATCCACTACGCGTCCTTCCTTGATTCTCCGGCTATCCCAGCCGAGGTAGACGTTGAGCTCCGCGAAGGCGACTCCATCAAGTTCGCGGGCCTCGACCTCCCCATCATCATCTTGCGCGGCCACACCCCAGGCGGCGCTGCACTAGTTACAAACATCGATGGCGTAATTAATCTTTTCGTGGGCGATTCACTCTTCCCGGGCGGCTTGGGCAAGACCACCTCTGAAGGTGACTTCGTACGCCTGTATAAGGACGTCACCGCGCGCATCTTTGATGAGTTCCCGGCCAATACGATCGTGCGCCCCGGTCACGGCAAGTCCACTACCTTGGGCGAGGAGCGCCCCAAGCTGGAAGACTGGTGGGAGCGCCGCTGGTGATCCAGTGGCCAATTTCCGCGTACAATGGTCTAGCACACGATAGGTCTAAAACAACGAGCTAAGGAGCTTTAAGGACTATGATTCGCAAGCTTGCCCGCCCCATGCTGGCATCTGTATTTGTATGGGAAGGCGTAGACAACCTGCGCAACGCGTCCGAGCATGTAAAGGAAACCGAAGGTTTCCTCAAGAGCGTGCGCAAGGCCGTTCCTTCTGAGTACCAGGGCTATATTCCCAATGACCCGGAACTGGTTACCCGCGCTATTGGCGGCGCTAAGGTAGGCGCCGGCTCCACCTTGGCTCTGGGCAAGGCACCGCGCACCTCCGCTGCGGTTCTGGCCGCCGCAACTCTGCCCAACTTGATTGCTAAGAACAACTTCTGGGCTGCAGATAACAAGGAAGACAAGGAAACTCGCCGCAACGGCTTCCTTACCAATACCGCTTTGCTCGGCGCCTTGTTTATCGCTACCCAGGACACCGAGGGCAAGCCTTCCCTTCGTTGGCGCGCACAAAAGGCTGGTCAGCGCACGAACAAGAAGATTCAGCAGGCGCTGCCTACCAAGTCTGAGTCCGAGCAGAAGCGCGAAGAGCTCTCCGCCCGTGCCAACGAGGTTTCCACCAAGGCCGGCGACTGGATCAACGAAACCTCTGCAAAGGCACAGGCTTATGTAGATGACAACAAGGATGACTGGCAGTCCACCGGCCGCGGGTTGCTCGATACCGCAAAGTCTTACGTTGACGATGCCAAGACTTATGTTGAAGACAATAAGGACGATTGGCAGGAGTCTGGCCGCGATTTGCTGGGCAACGCAAAGTCCTTCATTGAGGACTCTGTCGATAATGCCAAGACCTATGTTGAAGATAACAAGGGTGACTGGCTTGAGGCCGCACAAGCCAATCGCGACACCGCCCGTACCGGTGCTGTAAAGGCCGCTACCAAGGCTCAGGCACGTGCAGATAAGGCCGTCGCCAAGCTGGATGGTGCGAAGTCCAAGCGCGCAAGCAAGAAGGCTTCCAAGCATGCTGAGAAGCTGCAAAAAGAGGCAAATAAGAAGATTGAGGCAGCAATCAAGAAGCTGGAAAAGCGCTCTAAGTAGCCACAACTTCTGCGGCCGAATAACTCGGCAGTGACACACGGCCCAGCCTTATGCTGGGCCGTTGTTCTTTGTCATGGCAGGGTCTAAACTCATCTCTCCCCTTGCCGGACAGCGTGCCCGGCCCATCCCCATCAACGTCCAATTACCAAGGAGTCACGTGAACTCAGCATCCAATAGGCACGCGGCGGCTGCAGGTTCCTCGGAGCGCACAGCCATCGCTACTGAGCAAGATTATGTGGACGGACTTTTTTCGCGCCTCGACGATGAGGTGGCGGCAGCCAATAGAAGGCTTAATGAGGTGCAGGCGGATGTAGATCCTTCCACGCCGGACGCGGACGCCTTGGTGCGCCGTGAAACCGAATACCACGGGTTGCAGGCAAAGCTTGATCGTCTCAATGTGGCCCAAATGGGCTTGGTCTTTGGCCGCATTGATATCGACGCCCCCGGCGATAATCCCACCCCCGAAGGCCTAGACCGCCGCTACATCGGCCGCATGGGACTAGATGCACGCGAAGATGACTATCGCACACTGCTTTTAGATTGGCGTGCTCCAATGGCGCGGCCTTTCTATCTCGCTACCACGGCCCAACCGGAAGGCGTCCACACCCGTCGCCAAATTCGCACCAAGGGACGCACCGTCACCGGAATACACGATGAGGTTCTTTCCGGCCCCGGTGTGCGAGAAGAAGAAGCAGGAGTCGCGAGCGAATCGGCGCTCTACCACGCCATGCAACGGGCACGTACCGGCCACATGGCGTCAATCGTGGAGACCATCCAGCGAGAGCAAGACGAGATTATCCGCGATAACACCCGCGGCGTCATGGTAGTAGAAGGCGGCCCAGGTACGGGTAAGACCGCTGTTGCTCTGCACCGTGTGGCTTACCTGCTCTATACCCACCGCGAACTACTTTCTGCCACGGGTGTCCTCATCGTGGGCCCTAATAGCAGCTTTTTGGACTATATTTCACGGGTGCTGCCAGAACTGGGCGAGACTGGCGTGGTGCTATCAACCATCGGCGGGCTCTTCCCCGGAATCGAACCAGAACACGAGGAAGACCTCGTCGCTCGCGAAATCAAAGGTAGTGCCGCCATGGTGGAGATTCTCTCCACCGCGGTCAAGGACTATCAGCTTCTTCCTGCCGCCCCATGCGAGCTGGCAATTGATGGCCTCAGCTTAAGCGTTACGCCCGGCATGGTGAAAAGAGCCCGCACTCGGGCCCGGCGCTCGCGAAAGCCACACAATGAGGCTCGCGGTGCCTTTATTGAGCACCTCGTAGAAGACCTTGCATTGCAGATGGCTGAAAAGGTCGGGGCGGATCCGCTCGGCGGGAAGAACCTCCTTTCGCGCGCCGATATCGATCAATTCCACGATGACCTTGCAGAAGATACGGCCGTTACTGCATTGATCGATGAGTTCTGGCCCGAGCTCCACCCCACCGACGTGCTTGCTGGCCTATTCTCCTCACCTGAGCGCATTGCCTCTGCTGCCCGCGGGTACGACGATGAAACTCAAGAGGCGCTCTACCGAGAACAAGGGCGAGCATGGACAGATTCGGATGCCGCCCTCCTAGATGAGCTAGCCGTCCTCATCGGCCTGCCCAACCCTGAGGAAAAGAAGGCAGCCGATGATGCTGCGTGGCGCGAACAAGTGGCAGAAGCAGAAGACGCCCTAGATATCTTGTCTTCTTCCGAGTCCACAGATAATGACGATGACATGTTTGAAGCGGAAATTCTTTCTGCCCATGATGTCATCGACGCCGAGACCTTGGCACACCGTCAGGAGGTACGCGATAAGCGCACCACTGCCCAACGCGCCCGCGAAGACCATACGTGGGCGTATGGTCATATCATCGTGGACGAAGCCCAGGAATTAACTCCCATGGAGTGGCGGATGCTCTTTCGTCGTTGCCCTTCACGGTGGATGACCTTGGTGGGCGATACTTCCCAGACCGGCTCACCGGCGGGTGTTGATGATTGGGGCGAGGCTCTGGAGCCGTTCGTGGCGCAGCGCTTCCGCCACCATTTTCTCACCGTCAACTATCGCACCCCGCAGCCCATCACTGAGCTGGCTAATGGACTATTAGAGATGATTAACCCTGATGCCATCCCGGCTACAGCCATCCGTGATGGCGTGCAGGTGCGCCGACTTGCACAGGGCAGCTACACCCCTGGTGTACACAGGGAGGCAGACGGCAGGCTCACAGCAGTTATTGACGCCGCCACGGCAGAACGCTTTAAAGGCTTAGAGTTTGACCATGTGGTGGTACTCGATCCGCAGAGGATCGTCGATGCCTCCCCGCAGGGTTTGCAGAATCTCTATGTCTGCATCACTCGTGCTACCCAGTCGCTTACCCTCGTCGGTGACTGCGGCGAAGTTCTTTAGGCTCCCGTAAGCTTTAGGCCATGGCCTTATCTGACATTGCGCGCAAAACTGAAAGCTCGCTGAACACCTTTACTTTGAAGCGTTCTCTACGGCGGGGATGGAAGCCCCAGATTGTGGGCTATACCGGGTATGGCACCACCGAGCAAGTAAGGGTTGTTGGCCGCGTACTCATGCACGATCCTGATGAAGGCAAAAAGGATTCCTGGGGTGAACGCGGCTACCAGCAGTTTCTTACTATTCAGGTGGGAAACCACGACATTTCAGTGACTATTGGTGAAAAGACCGTCGCGGGCACAACCAATAGCAACGGGTACGTTGACATCCTCGTTCACGAACATGGGTTAGAACCTGGTTGGCATACGGCAACGATCGAGGCCGCCAACGCGCAAGCCGTGGAAGTCCAGGTGCTCATCGTGGATCCGAGCGCCAAGATTGGCATCATCAGCGATATTGATGACACGGTTTTAGTTACGTGGCTGCCACGTGCGTTGACAGCGGCGTGGAACTCTTGGGCTAAGCGCCCCAGCAAGCGACAGGCCGTTGCTGGAATGGCCGAGTTCTATGCTCAGCTGCAACAGCGATTCCCAAAGGCCCCAGTGTTCTATCTTTCTACGGGAGCATGGAATACTTTTGGCTCGCTGAAAAAATTCCTGTCCCATCATAATTTCCCCGCAGGCCCCATGCTGCTCACGGACTGGGGCCCAACTGAGACGGGCCTTTTCCGCAGCGGACAAGAACATAAGCGGGTTCAGCTACGCAATCTACTCATTGCTTACCCGGACATGCAATGGATCCTGATCGGCGATGACGGACAGCACGATCCATTGACTTACGGCGATGTGGCTAACGAGCACCCGGACCGGATTCACTCCGTGATCATCCGCAATCTAAGCCCGCAGGAGCAGCTGCTCTCGCATGGCTCCCTGAGCCCCCTGGCAGATGCCAATGAAGAGGGCCATTTCACAATCCCACTGATTCAGGGCGCAAACGGCAGTGCCCTTGCCGCAGCCTTCAACGCCGCGCACCCCACGGAGTAAGCAGCGCTTAACGACGAAACCCGCCTTGGCCTCTTTAACAAGACCAAGGCGGGTTCAATCACCACATTTAGCTGACAGTGTGAACGATCATCACGTCGCAGTCCGACTGGCGAGCAACGTCTGCAGGTACGGAGCCCAGCAGGCGGCCGGTCAGGGAGTTGATGCCGCGGTTACCCACGATGAGCAGGTCAGCATCGTTGTCATTGACGATGGACATCAGGGCCTGCACCGGAGTACCAGGGCGAACAGCGGTTTCGACCTTAGAAGCACCGAACTTCTCGGCGTGAGCCTTGGCGTCCTTCAGGTTAGCCTCGGCCTTCTCATCGCCCAAAATGGTAACGGAATCCTGGCGCAGGGTCTTGGAAGCCTGCTCCTGGTTCTCGTAGTAAGCACAACCGATGATCAGATTGGAATCGAATGCGGCGGCAATCTTTGCTGCTCGCTCTACAGCGAGGAGGGAAGACTTAGAACCGTCAGTACCGACAACGATCGAGTTGTAGTCGCTCATGATGACCTTTCTTTGTGGGAATGTACCCGGTGTGTTTATTTAGCCTACAGGGGCATTACTGCCAGTGTAACAACGAGAAACGATTAACGTTCCTCGGTGGTATTAACTACGACGACGTCTACCGTTGACTTGTGGGTTAGTTCCGTTGGCACAGAACCGAAGACTCGACCACGGACGGAATTCACGCCGCGGTTGCCCACAACGAACAGGTCCACATCATAGTCCTGGCCTACTTCTAACAAGGCTTTTACTGGGTCTCCAGATTTTCCTACGATTTCAATGTGCTCCGCACCTTCCGATTCGGCGATACGGGTGGCATTGGTCAAATAGGTCCCAGCCATGTCCTCACTTACAACGGGCAGACCGGCTTCGTCGCCCCTCGGAGCGCCAAGCATGGATCCAGCGTGGTTATAAAAGGCTGAGATAATAATCAGCTTGGCGTCGTACGCCCGTGCCATGGACGCCGCTGCGCGAACCGCGCGCAGGGAGGTTTCAGAGCCATCGGTGCCGACGGCAATGTTTTTATAGGTAAGCATCATTCTCCTTGCAGTTGAACCATTTCACAGTGACAACTAAACGGCGCTTCTGGCACCTATTCAGTATAACTAGCGCAGCCGTTTAGAGAAGCACCCGCAGAATCAATCAGCACACTTTTAGGGGGAGAAAACTAAATCCCCGCTTCTTTCAAGCCGCGCAACTCCTTCTTCAAATCGGCAATCTCATCGCGTAGGCGGCCGGCCAGCTCGAATTTGAGCTCACGCGCGGCTGCACCCATTTGGGCCGAGAGGTCGTCGATAAGCGCCTGCACCTCATCGGTAGCCATACTAGAAATATCCCGCTTTTCCACCATGGCGGAAGGATCGGAATTAGCCTCCTCGTCTCCGCCGTCTTCATAGACCTGGTCAAGGATATCCGCGATCTTTTTACGCAACGGCTGCGGATCAATGCCATGTTCCCGGTTATAGGCAATCTGCTTCTCACGGCGCCGTTCCGTCTCCTCAATTGCCTCTTGCATAGAGTCGGTGATTTTATCGGCATACATGATGACCTCGCCAGACACGTTACGGGCAGCACGGCCAATGGTCTGAATGAGCGAAGTTGTAGAGCGCAGGAAGCCTTCTTTGTCCGCATCCAAAATGGCAACGAGCGAGACCTCAGGAAGGTCAAGGCCCTCGCGCAGAAGGTTAATGCCCACGAGAACATCGAATTCTCCCAAGCGCAATTGCCGCAATAATTCGACGCGCTGCAAGGTATCGATATCCGAGTGCAGGTAGCGCACCTTTATCCCCTGCTCCAACAGATAGTCAGTAAGGTCCTCTGCCATACGCTTAGTCAGCGTGGTCACCAACACACGCTCTTGCTTCGATATGCGAGTGCGCACCTCATCAATGAGGTCATCAATCTGCCCTTTGGTGGGCTTGACAGTAACCTTCGGATCCACCAGACCAGTCGGGCGAATTACCTGCTCTACGTATTCGCCATCCGAGGACGTAAGCTCGAAATCGCCTGGGGTGGCGGACATGTATACGGTTTGTCCGACCCGCTGTTCAAACTCATCAAAGGTCAACGGGCGGTTATCCACTGCGGACGGCAAACGGAAACCGAATTCGACCAAGTTGCGCTTGCGCGACATATCGCCCTCGAACATGCCGCCAATCTGTGGAACTGTAACGTGTGACTCATCGATGATGGTGAGAAAATCCTCTGGGAAGTAATCGAGTAGCGTAGCCGGCGCTGAGCCAGCCGGACGACCATCGACGTGACGGGAGTAGTTCTCGATACCGGAGCAGAAACCTACCTGCTCGATCATCTCCAGATCGTATTCGGTGCGCATGCGCAGACGTTGCGCTTCAAGCAGCTTGCCGCGGTTTTCTAGATCCTCCAAGCGCTCAGCCAATTCCTCTTTAATCGCTGCCACGGCCTTTTCCATGCGTTCGGGCCCGGCCACGTAGTGCGTGGCCGGGAAGATGCGAACCTCATCTACTTCCTCTATGACATCGCCAGTCACGGGGTGAATGTAATACAGGGAATCGATATCGTCGCCGAAGAATTCAATGCGCACCGCACGTTCCTCGTAGGCCGGAATGATATCTACCGTATCGCCCTTGGCGCGGAAGGTGCCGCGGGTAAACCCCACGTCATTGCGTTCATATTGGATATCCACCAGCAGTCGCAGGAACCGATCGCGGTCCAGCTCCTCATCAACAGAAATGATTACCGAGCGATCCAGGTAAGACTGTGGAGTGCCCAAGCCATAAATGCAGGACACGGAAGAGACTACGACCACGTCCCTGCGAGACAATAGTGCCGACGTAGCCGAGTGGCGCAGGCGCTCTACGTCCTCATTGATGGAGGAATCCTTTTCAATATAGGTATCGGTCTGCGCAATATATGCTTCTGGCTGGTAGTAGTCGTAATAAGAAACGAAGTACTCTACTGCGTTATGCGGCAAGAGCTGGCGCAGCTCGTTCGCTAGCTGCGCAGCCAGGGTTTTATTGGGCGCCATCACCAACGTGGGCCGCTGCTGCTTTTCGATGAGCCACGCGGCGGTGGCAGATTTACCGGTACCGGTAGCACCCATCAGCACAACATCGCGCTCATCACGGTTGAGTCTGTCATTGAGCTCTGCGATGGCGGAGGGCTGGTCACCAGCCGGTTCATATTCAGAAACGACCTGAAACTCGCCCGGGGTGCGCTCGACCTCGCTGACAACGCGGTGCTCGGAATTTGGAATAAGGGGATGTTCAGCAGCAAAAGCCATACCCACTACTCTACTGTTTAGGTGGCGCGCCTAGCTACGTTCAGGGCAAGGAGTTCTGCGCGGTGCGAAGCCATTCTTCCAACTCGCCAGTGGTCTCCCACAGCGCATAAACGGAAGACGTCTCGGGCCGCATCGCACTATTGATGCGGCGGCGCAGCCAAGCCTTTGACTGCGGCGTGTACAGGGGCGCGAGATCCTCGCGCTCGATGCCTTCCGGCAGTGCATCAGCCTTTAATTTCAACAAGGCGCCGAGTGCAATCATAGTTTCTGCGTCATCCGAGTCGATAGGCTCTGTGGAACATGATTGCTGAAAGCTTTTGAGATCGAAGGAACCATCCCGCAAGCTCGCGAGTAGTTCTCGCGCCGCGTGATTATCAAAAGGCCCAGTATCCCACGTTCCCACGGCGGGTAGCTTAAGCTGCCCAGGTTAACAAGACTTCGAAATGGCGTAAACTTTAGCTACCCAATGGTTAAACCTTCGGTGACTCCGCTTCAATGCGGTCCAGGACCTCAGTCGTTCGCACACGTAGCTGGTCAAGCGTGCCGTTATTATCAATGACGTGCGTGGCCGCGGCAAGCCGCACCTCATCCGGTACCTGTGCCGCAATGCGACGGCGCGCATCTTCCTCTTCTATCCCTCGAAAAGCCACCAGCCGACGAACGCGCTCTTCAGGATCCACATCGACCACAATGACGTAGTCCATGTCTTTGTCCAGGCCATTATCCACCAACAGCGGCATATCATAAACGGCGAAGTCACAGCCATCTCCACGCGCCGTCGCAAATTGCCGCTGTGTCTCCTCTTGGATGCGTGGATGGGTAATAGAGTTCAGCAACTCAGTGTGCTCTTTGTCCGCAAAGGCCCGGCGTGCCAATTCCTTGCGGTTAAGGCTGCCATCCGACAGCAGGATTTCCTCTCCGAAAGCTGCGGCCAACTCGGATAAAGCAGGCTTCCCAGGCTTCACAACGTCGCGTGCAATGCCATCGGCGTCGACCACTCGCCACCCGCGTTCACGGCACAAGGATGCAACTGTTGACTTACCGCTGCCAATGCCACCTGTAAGGCCAATGAGTTTCATGGTCGCCACCCTACGCGAAAAGGAGCCCCACCATACGCGATGGTGGGGCTCTTCATTGCAATTCAGGAGAAAGCGTCTCTTTTACTCTGCGTCCTCCGCCTTTGGAGAAATGTGCAGCAACACATCGCTCGAGGAAACCTGGCCAGGCTCGCCGGTGACAGTTCCAAACTTGGTGGCGTTAGTAACTACCACAGGGGTAATCAGGTTATAGCCTTTGGAGCGGATAAATTCCGGGTCAAAGGAAATCAATTTATCGCCTGCGGAAACGCGTTGCTTCTTTTCCACATGGACTTCAAAACCTTCGCCTCCCAGCTCCACGGTGTCGAGACCTACGTGAATGAGTAGCTGTACGCCGTTGTCCAAGCTCAGTCCTACCGCATGGCCAGACTTTTGAACGGTGAGCACCTTGCCGTCGGCAGGCGCAAAGACCGCATTGCCCGCCGGCTGGACCGCCATACCCGGGCCCAGCTTTGCCGCGGCGAAAATGGGATCCGGAACTTCCGATAGAGCGACCGCCTCGCCCTCGAGGGGAGATTCCAGCGCAATAGCATCTTTCCCAGCCTGCTTAGTGGCCACGCCGGCAGCAGCAGCGCCTGCGGAGCTGGCGGGAACGGCGCCGCCCTCGATCGCGGAGTCTGTACCATTGCCCTTAAGGAACTTCATCTCTGCGCGAGCAGCTGCATCGTCAACAGTCTCGCCTTGTTCGCGCGCAATGCGCTCCAAGTCAGCTTGCTTTTCTTCTGCCGTGCGGTAGCCGAAGAACAAGGTGAGCAAGAAAGAAGTAAGGAATGCAGTCGTAATACCAAGGACATAGCCCAAATGCGGGGTCATGGCACTGGTGGTCAACGCCGAGGTAAAGACGAAGGCTTCTGCACGGACGTCGAAAAGACCGATGATTGCGCCACCCAAGGCACAACCTGGCAGCAACCGATAGTAGCTGCGGCGGAAGCGCAACAAGATGCCGTACAGGGAAGGTTCCGACACGCCACCTAGGATGCCCGCTGCAAACGCACCGATGGAAACCTGGCGCATAGCATTGTTCTTCTCCTTGAAGGAGATGACCATGACCGCGCCGACGACGCCGAAGCAGGCGAAGTTCCATGCGCCCATCGGTCCTTGAATGAAGTCGTAGCCGTAGGTGGCGATGTTCTGGATCATGATGACGTTCAGCGGCCAGTGCAAGCCCATGGGAACGAGGAACGGGTAAAGCAGCGGAACAACTATAGCCAAGATGAATGGAGAGAAATCATTGATTTGATAAAGGACCCAGGAAATGCCGTTGCCCACGCCAATGCCGAACGGGCCAAGGAGGAAGGCCGTTGCCGGAATCATAATTAGCAGGGAGAAAAATGGTACGAAAACCATTTGTACCGCACTTGGGATAATCTTCTTCAGTCCCTTTTCCACCCAGTACAGGCCGATTGCAGCCAGAATCGGGGGAAATACCTGGGAGCCATAGGAGTTAATAACCAACGGCAGGCCAAAGACATTAGCGGTATCTCCTGCTTCGCCCAGGGACAAAAACTCCGGGGTAAGAAGTGCCGCTGGGATAGCGGCGGAGACCCACATGTTCGCACCCAGCTTCTGAGCCGCGGTCGCACCCACCATTACCGGGAGGAAGTAAAAGACCGACTGGAACATGGCGTGAGCCAAACGGAAGCCTTCCGGCTGCTCATCCAGCGGCGCACGGAAGTCCTGAATACCAAAGGTGTCCGCCAAGATCAGCAGCATGATGATGAGCGAGGCGCCCAACAGTGCCCAGAGAACTGGGCGGAAGGTATCAGAAAGAAACTCGAAGCAGTAATCTACCCAGTCGTACTTGCCACGAACGCCGTCGTACTCCTTCTTGGAGGACGCCGTTTTCTCACCGGAAGCGTGTACACCGGGCTGCTTGATGATTTCGTTGTAGTAGTCAGCAACGCCGCCACCCATGACTACTTGGTAGCCGTGGGCGCCTTGTGGCACGGTGCCTAGCACCGCTGGGTCGCTGTCGAGCTTTCCTTTATCAACTTTCCCCGCATCAGCAAGTTGGAAACGCAAGCGCGTCGCACAGTGCGTCAGCGACGTAATATTGTCAGCGCCGCCGATACTTTCAACGATGTGGGCGGAAGTGTCCTTGGTAGATGCCACTTCTTACTCCTCAGTTCAAATACCACTTATAACCAGTGCAGCACTGGCTATAACGTCATAGTTGAGTATAAGAGGATTCCCACATGAACAAAAGCCCGTTTTGTGGGCTTGCCAGGAGATTTTTGCCTCCCCCTTCTTAACTGCGCTGGTCAGCCACTTAAAAACCTCAAATGGCTCAGCAAACGTTTGCAGGGCCTGTCTCAAAGATCACAAAAGCCGCGCCCACCCCGTCTATATGACGAAGTGAACGCGGCCTTGAAGCTGAGCTCTAAGCTCAGCAGGGAACTAAGCGGAAGCTTTAGTTGCCAGCGAGCTTATCGCGCAGTGCGGCGAGCTGCTCGTCGGAAGCCAGGGAGCCGCCAACCTCTGCCTGAGTCTCGGATGCCGGAGCTGCATCAGAGGAATCAGAGGAGTAGTTGGAGGACTCTGCAGACTCAGCAGCCTCAGCGGCTGCGGCGCGGTTGCGCTCGATCTGAGCAGTGTGCAGGTTGAAGCGACGCTCGGACTCTGCGTAACGTGCCTCCCAAGCCTGACGCTGCTCGTCGAAGCCTTCCTTCCACTCGTTGGTCTCAGGGTCGAAGCCCTCAGGGAAGACGTAGTTGCCCTGCTCATCATAGGAGTCAGCCATGCCGTACTTGGACGGATCGAACTCTTCGGTGTAGTCCTCGTCTGCCTGCTTAACAGACAGGGAGATACGACGACGCTCGAGGTCGATGTCGATGACCTTGACCATGACTTCCTGGCCAACGGTGACAACCTGGTCCGGAACCTCAACGTGGCGCTGAGCCAGCTCGGAAATGTGAACCAGACCCTCGATGCCCTCCTCGACGCGAACAAAGGCGCCGAATGGAACGAGCTTGGTGACCTTGCCCGGAACGATCTGGCCCACAGCGTGGGTGCGGGCGAATACGCGCCACGGATCTTCCTGGGTAGCCTTCAGGGACAGGGAAACGCGCTCACGATCCAGATCAACGTCGAGAACCTCAACGGTTACCTCGTCACCAACGGTGACAACCTCAGATGGGTGATCGATGTGCTTCCAGGACAGCTCGGAAACGTGAACCAGGCCGTCGACTCCGCCGAGATCGACGAAGGCACCGAAGTTGACGATGGAAGAAACAACGCCCTTGCGGACCTGACCCTTCTGCAGCTGGTGCAGGAACTCGGAACGAACCTCGGACTGGGTCTGCTCCAGGTATGCACGGCGGGACAGGACAACGTTGTTGCGCTGCTTGTCCAGCTCGATGATCTTTGCTTCCAGCTCCTGGCCGATGTACGGCTCCAGGTCGCGGACGCGACGCATCTCAACCAGAGATGCAGGCAGGAAGCCACGCAGGCCGATGTCCAGAATGAGGCCGCCCTTGACAACCTCGATAACGGTACCGGTGACAGGCTCTTCCTTGGCCTGCAGCTCCTCGATGGCGCCCCAAGCGCGCTCGTACTGCGCACGCTTCTTGGACAGGATCAAGCGACCTTCCTTGTCCTCCTTGGTGAGAACAAGTGCGTCAACCTCATCGCCGACCTCGACAACCTCATCTGGGTTGACGTCGTGCTTGATGGACAGCTCGCGAGAAGGGATAACGCCTTCGGTCTTGTATCCAATGTCCAGCAGTACCTCGTCGTGGTCAACCTTGACGACGGTACCCTCGACAATGTCACCATCGTTGAAGTACTTGATGGTGGCATCTACAGCTGCGAGGAAGTCCTCTGCGGTTCCGATATCGTTGATCGCAACCTGCGGGGTGTTAGAAGATGGCATATTAAGAAATGCTCCGAATAAATGTAGGAAATCGAAATTGGACAACTGCGCGTCTCTCGAAAAAAGCTTGCTAAGCTGCCCAAAGCAGCAAAAGAAAAGTATTCGATCCCGCCTCGTGATTGCTTAAAGCCTTCCTACAACGGCTTAGAACAACCCGTGGCATAGACACGCCCGTTCAACCCTACATCTGTCCAGCTTAAAGGGCAAATACAAGACGCAACTTTTTCTCCAAGGAGTTCTTCCCCCACCGTGATTTCCCCATCACAAGCAAATCAGGTCTACTGGGATGGCGACGCCGCTAGCTACCATGCCGAGCACCCCGACTATCTTTCTTCCTTCTATTGGTGCCCAGAGATGCTCCATGAGGACCAAGTGCACCTGCTTGGCGACGTCTCGGATTCTTCCGTCCTCGAAATTGGCTGCGGGTCCGCACCGTGCACCGAGTGGCTCCAAACGCGTGCCCGCTTTGCCACTGGCTTCGATATCTCTCGCGGCATGCTCAACCACGCTGCTGGTGTACTTCCCTTGACGCAAGCCGATGCGCTGTCGCTCCCCTATGCCGCAGACTCCTTCGACGCTGCTTTCTCTGCGTTCGGCGCTTTTCCTTTCCTCGCTAATCTCGACTTAGCTCTACAGGAGGTCTCCCGGGTTCTTAAACCAGGCGGTCGTTTCGTCCTCTCAGTCACTCATCCCATGCGCTGGATCTTCCCCGATGATCCTGCCGATTTAACGGCTGATATTAGTTACTTCGATCGCGCCTATCTGGAGCAAGACCGCGATGGCAACCTCACGTATGCGGAGTTCCATCGCACCATCGCCGACTGGTTCCAGGCCTTGCAGGGCAAAGGCCCGTTCCTTATCGAGGACATCATTGAACCCGAGTGGCCGCAAGACCTTAGGATCACCTGGGGCCAATGGTCTCCGGAGCGCGGCGAAATCTTTCCCGGCACGATTATTTTCGTCTGCCGCAATTCCCGCTAACCTATGAGCATGGTTTTGGACCGGATTGGCTTATTGATACGACGTGGCATTGCCTGGTGGATTGACAGTTTCCTAGCCGCTGCCATCGTCATGGTGGTGCGGTGGGTAGTGAATGCGGCAGCCGACCATCCGCTTACTGGAGAGACCTTAGAACTCTATAATGCCATTGCCGCCGCCGTGGTCTTTTACGCCTATCGAGTATGGGTGGAAGCTACGAAATCCACCTCGCTAGGTAAGTGGTCCCTACAGCTAGAAATCATTGCTACCCACCCGGGATTCTTCACCGCTTGCCTGCGCAATTCCTGGTTATTGCTAACAATGCTTACGCTGACAGGCTGGCCCGGAGTCATGCCGCTACTTTTAGCGATTCTCAGCATAAGCATGCTCGCTTTTGGTCAAACCCCTTTCGACATGCTCGCCAATTGCCTAGTGGAGCGCCGACCTCAGATAGACACGCCTTCTTTTCGTGGCCAGAGGTAATAAGCAAGTGCGAAAATAACCAACGCAGCAAACATCCACCCGGACGGAAAGAGAAACGCAAGCGCCGTGGATACGACCATCACCCCAACGGCCGTCAATCGCCTGACCTTAGGGTTTGGCGCCACGCGCGCCATGATCATGGCCATCAAAAAGTAACACCCGGCTAAAACCGGGTACGAAATTGCAGAAACCTTATATTCTTCAAGGAATTGGGCTAGCCCGAGTTCATTAATATCGGCTGCAGGAAGATTCACTTGAATTGCCCACAGGCTTTCAAAAGAGCGGAGATTCCATTTATTTATTTTCTCTTCCGGAGTCACTGTGCGCTTTTCCTTTCTGTCTGAATGTCTATCGGTGTTCTAAGAACCGTATATCCATAACTTTTCTACAATGAACAGGCTATCTAAAAAAACTTAACGCGCATTCCGCCAAAGTTTCTGAACCTTCCGCTCTGCGTAGCCGGGTATACCCAGATCCTCGATAGCTTGTTTATTCCACGTCCCACGAACTTGGCCGTCCACCACAACAGCGCGGCGAAATACACCACGGTTTCCAGGGGCAAGTATCTCGTGAACTTCTGAAGTCATTGCAAATGACCGATCTCGGTATCCCAGGATGTACTCGTCGAAAGCTCCCAATAAGAGCACCGAACGCTTTCTTCGCGCCTCGGCCATATCCATTACAACTTTCGAGACAAAGTCCTGGGACTCTTCTCCACACCGCTCGATGTCCGGCGGAAGGCTGTCAGCTGCTGGCCTAATTAGTCTTTGCGGTAGCTTTGTCCACCACGCAAAGTCCCGCAGCGTCGCTGGGCCGTGAGTGCGGAAATATCGGACCATTAGGTCAGCGGTAGCTGCGACCTGGTCTCCATTGAAGGCTTCGTCTAATCCCGGCAACTCAACCGGTGTGATGAGTTGTTCGACTCCGGAGTAGACGGCGTGTCCGCTTTCCATTGCTACACGCACAACATGCCAGAAGGGCACCTCGGGCAACGTTGTGGCAGCCCGCTCCTTAAGCTCGGCACGCGAAAGCGGACGATCAATAAGCTTGTTTACCTTTGCCACTAACTCTGCGTCGCCCTTTCGCCGTTTAGCACAGAGTTCAGTTATCCAGCCTATGTCCTTGATAGAAGCCGCAAAAAGCGTATGACGCATGGGATACCCACGCACAATATTTCCGGCATCTGAGCGGTCTTGCGCCCGCAAGGCCAGCGATCGGCGCACGGAGTGCAGGTCCTGGCCTTGCATAACACCGAAAGCCCGGACCACTTCCTCCGCACTCTCCCACCGCTGAACGCTTAGGCCTTGCGAGGCGAGCCTAAGACGCGCCTTTTCCCGGCGAGAGAAAGAAGCCGCGCTAGTGGGCTGCGGCATCCCAATCCTTGCCTGCACCAGCGGAGACCTCCAGCGGGACGTTGAGCTCGATGGCGGAGTCCATTTCTCGTTCGAGAATTTCACGGACCTGGTCAGCCTCGCCATGGGCGACCTCGACTACCAATTCATCGTGGACCTGTAGCAGCACGCGGGACTTCATGCCCTGCAATGCGCGGTCCACGCGAATCATTGCCACCTTGATAATGTCTGCCGCGGTACCTTGAATCGGTGCATTTAATGCGGCTCGCTCTGCGTTCTCGCGCGCTAGGCGGTTATCGGAGTTGAGCTCTGGCAAGTAGCGGCGGCGGCCGAAGAGGGTGGCTGTATACCCATCCTTACGTGCCTGGACCACAACTTCATCGAGGTATTTCTTTACCCCGCCAAAACGCTCGAAGTAGCTTTCCATGATGGACTTCGCTTCCCCAGCCGGGATTCCCAATTGCTGGGATAGACCGAATGCGGACAGGCCATAGACCAAACCATAAGACATTGCCTTAACGCGGCGGCGCAGCTCCGGCGTGACTTGGTCGACGGGGACGTCGAAGACTCGGGAGCCGACGTAGTTATGCAGGTCTTCGCCGTCCTTATAGGCCTCGATAAGCCCGGGATCTGCCGAGAGGTGCGCCATCACACGCATCTCGATCTGCGAATAGTCCGCGGTCATGAGTTCTTCGTAGCCCTCGCCTACGACAAACGCGGAGCGAATCTGTCGCCCAGCCTCGGTCCGCACCGGAATATTCTGCAGATTTGGCTCCGTCGAGGACAAGCGGCCAGTCGACGTCACTGTCTGATTAAACGTGGTGTGGATGCGACCGTCCGGCTGCACGGTCTTGATTAGACCTTCGAGGGTGGTTTTCATCTTTTGGTACTCACGGTGAGCCAAAAGGTGGTCTAAGAATGGGTGGGGATTCTTAACCGCGAGCTGTTCAATCTCCTTAGCCGCGGTAGAATAACCGGTCTTTGTCTTCTTGGTCTTGGGCAGATCAAAAGTCTCAAAGAGTACCGTTTGTAGCTGCTTGGGTGAGTTGAGGTTGAGCTTATCGTCACCGGCAAGCTCGCGGGCGGCACGCTCTTGTTCGGCGACCTGCTCTACGAAGGCATCCTTTTGTGTTTCGAGAATGTCTACGTCAACAGCAATGCCGGTAGCTTCCATGCGCGCCAAAATGGTCACCAAGGGCAGCTCCAAGTCGGTATAAAGTTCGAAAGAATCAATCTCTTGGAGCTCTGCAGTGAGCCTTTCTGCCAACTCCATAATTGCTGCGGCTTGGTCCACCAAGGTGGAATCATCCAGCAGGGAAAGCTGCTCCGTGGCAGCGCCGAGGGTCTTCTGGAGATGGCGCTGGTAGACGTCGGCAAGCGCGTAAGTGCGCTGACCGGGGCGCAGCAAGTAGGCGGCAATGGCCGTGTCGTGGGCAATGCCGGCTAGCTCAATGCCTCGGCCGGCAAGCATATGGAAGGCCGCCTTCGCCTCGTGGAAATACTTCGGCGCATCGGAGGCCAGCCACTGCGCTAGGGCCTTATCGTCCGCGGCAGAAAGGTCGCCCAACTCCACTTGCAGGCCGTGGCATTCCTGGTCTACGAAGGCAATGGCAGAAGCATCGCCCTGTCCTGGGTTTCCCTCGCCTTGGACATAGACCGCAACGTGCTCTCGGCCTGGCAGCCACTGGGACAATGGCTCATCGTCGATGACTGTCTCTAACTCTTGGACCTCCTCGGTCTGCTCCGCTGGCTCAGCGCCGTCATTGGGAATGGCAGCCAGGACGCGATCGCGCAGGTTGGTGCCAAATTCGAGGTCATCGAACTTAGCAGCAACGTCAGCAACCTTAGCCTCCTTGAAAGCCAGATCGTCCGGGCTTACCTCTAGGTCCATATCCGTGATCATTTGGGTGAGCTTGCGATTCATCTGCACCTGATCGATGCGCTCGCGGAAGTTATTGCCCACCACGCCCTTGATTTCTTCGGCGTGCTCAACCAGTGATGCCAAGTCCCCGTATTTAACAATCCACTTAGTCGCCGTCTTCTCGCCCACCTTGGGAATACCCGGCAAATTATCGGACGGATCGCCGCGCAGGGCAGCGAAATCTGGGTACTGCGCAGGCGTGAGACCATACTTCTCTTCCACCGCGGCAGGCGTAAAGCGGTGGAGAGTGGATACGCCTTTCATGGGATAGAGCACCGTCGTAGATTCATTTACCAATTGCAGGTAGTCACGGTCACCGGTGACGATGAGGGTCTCATAGGCCTGCGCCTCGGTCGCCAGCGTGGCGAGGATGTCGTCGGCTTCGAAGTTCTCGCGGGAGAGGGTGGTAATCCCCAGCACCTCGAGCACCTCGCGGATGATGTCAACCTGGCCCTTAAATTCCTCCGGCGCGGCTTCACGCTGCGCCTTGTAGTCCGGGAACATTTCGGTGCGGAAGGTCTTTCGCCCTACATCGAATGCCACCGCGATGGCATCGGGCTTCTCCTCCGCCACGATATTGGAAAGCATCGATAGAAAGCCATATACGGCATTGGTGTGCTGGCCGCCCGAGGTAGAAAAGTTATCCACCGGCAGGGCGTAGAAGGCACGAAAGGCCATAGAGTGGCCGTCAATGAGCAGAAGTCGAGGCTGTTTAGTAGTCACCTGCCCCATCCTAGAGAAGCGAGCCGATATACGAACACCCCGGTGCACATTTATTGGATGACGTGGGCATTCCCCCGCTTCCCCTACCCAATTAGGAATTCCCCTAGTCCCTGCGCTACTATTTTCACAGTCACAGGCAGCAAGCCTTGGCACTGTGCGCCCCTGTAGCCCAATTGGCAGAGGCAACGGATTCAAAACCCGTCCAGTGTGAGTTCGAGTCTCACCAGGGGCACAGATAGAAAAGACCTCGCATGTCCGGTAAATCGGAAAGCGGGGTCTTTTTTCATGTTCGCCCCTCCTACCGACGTGTAGTTGAACGGGTAGAAGCTTGCCAGGTTTTCAAGCTCTGGAAACATAGATAGGCCGCCAAAAAGCCACAAATACTAGCCTGTGTGACCCGTATGGCTTCCAAGCTCGCCAGTTCCGCCCTCAACGCGAGATAGCCAAAGCCGCAGGCAGAGGCGATGGAGTACACCCCCATTAACAGAAATCTCTTTCTAGTCGCCTTAGCTAACGTCTTTTTAAGGTGGAAAAAGGATGTAACCCACGAAAGGGCTGCTAGGGAGCGAATAAGTAGAAGTACACCCATTATCCACCGCCTCACGCGTGCATCCTCGATTCCGTCGAATGAACTGCGGTGAATAACGACAAAAGCGTCGACATAATCGTCGAACCGAACTATGCACAGAACTAAGCCAAGTACGGAAAGCATGAGAACGAAAGCAACAACCGTCAGGAACATTCCTTCGACCTTATCCCCTAGGTTGTCCCCAGACTTCTGTGTTTGATCACTAGACATTTCCCAAACCTCACATCTCGCCGCCTTGTGCTCGAGGCGTCTTTCAGCCGCCAGCGAAACAATCTAGGACATCGATTCCAAAATTTAAGCACATTTCACGTTACATACCGTAAACTATCATTGACACTCTGACAAGAGTCTCCTATTTTGGACTGTGTAAATTTGGCATACCTTCCACATTGAGGAGATTTCATGAACCGATTGCGAGTGGAAAGAATTAAAGCGATAGTTTTCACTGCATTGACGCTCATTACATTGTTGGCAATGATGGCCGTGCAATCCCCTTCCCTAGCCTGGATACCCGTCGTGTTGGGTGCAGCCTCCGCTTGGTTTTGGTGGAAGGTGGATTATCTCTCCAAGCAGGGCGAAGATTAAAACCAAAACGCGCTTAGGTTCTCTCCCCTTATGGCGAAGAACCTAAGCGCTTTGGTGCAGCTAAAGCTTTAAAGCCTGATACTGCAAAATCCCTCTACCCAGTGCTTTAGCCCAACTCGGGCAGAGTCGGCAGGTGGTACTTGCGCAGGAGCGCGTTAATCTGCGGGATGGAAGCCTTCAGCTGCGGCAGTGCTAGTCCAATGAGGCCAGCCACCCCGGCAATACCAAGGATTGCTCCTAAGATGGCAGGCTTCGAACTCGTACTAGAGCTCAACGCGGAGCCATCCGTGGCAGGTTGCGCGGTATCGGCCGGCTTGCCATCGTTGTGTGCACGGGCGGTAAGCCACTGGTCCTTGCCCAGGACGCCCTGAGTCAGGCGGGTCTCGCCGATCCAGCCATACCACGGGTCTTGTGGGCGCTGGTTGTCAAAGCCACCACCCATGACCCACTGCAGGTCGCGCGGGAGGAGTCCCTCGGCGCCTACGGCATTGCGCAGGATGGGCGCGCCGTTGATGAACATTTCGACGCTATCGCGTTCGGGATCATTGACCACGGCGATATGCATCCACTCGTCTTTGGGAACCTCGTGGGACCACACGGTAGTGCCGCTTCCCTGCTTCGGCTCCGCCCACCAGCGCAGCTCACGAAGGTTGGAGATGCCGAACATGACGGTTGGGTCCGTGTCCTCGGAGCCGTCTACCAGTTTATTGATGGCAGAGTCACGGCTGAGCGCACTTCCCCAACCATGCTGTGCGCCGTTGAAATCCTCCGGAATCTTGACAAAGGATTCGAAGGTATATCCCTTGGTGGTATCGACGCTATTGGCAGCCACGCCCTTATCGGTACGGAACTCGGCATTGCCAACTTTGCCGGCAGGGTCAGACCAGAAGAGGGAGCCGGCATCAGAGGACAACGGGTGATGGTCGGTGCTATAGGTCACCCTGTCTCCGAGCATGGCGCCAGCGCGATGCAGGTCGCTGCCAGAATCGCTGGCAATATCGGGGATGGTGGTGCCACGGCCGGCAACCGCGCCATCGACAAGCGCATGCCCATCCTTGTCCCGCGCTTCGCCCGGGCGCCAGTGGAATACCGTGTGGTCGTTTTTGGCAAAATCGTCCGCGCCCTTAGGAAGCTCGTCCTCCGCAATGGTGTATGGCCTATAGCCCTCAGCGGCGATGTCGCGGGCGCGCTGCGCTAGGTCCGGCTGGTGGCCCTCGCCCACGGTGAATTCCGGGGCGAAGGAGGAAAAACGCTGTTCAAAATCGAACGGAATGCTATAGCTATCGCCCTTATCATCCAAGGTGAGCTTATCGAACTGCGTGAGCTCCTCATGCGGCTTTTGCGCCACCCACGGCGAAAGCGCGGTCATCTCCAGCTGCTTGCCCGTAAGGTCAAACTCGAGCACGCCTAATAAACCATTTCCGCCCTGGTAGGCCATCTGATAGTCCTGCAAGATGGAAACGACGTCATGTCCAGCATCGTTCTTGTCCACGCGGTATCCGGCACCGTGGTGGTGGCCGCCCATCACGAGAAAGATCTGATCATTGCTCTTGATGAACTTATCCCACAATCCCTTGCCATAGTCATCGGAATAGAAGACGTTTCCTTCACCATCAATATTGAGGGCCTCATGAGTGGTCACAATGACCGGAAGGTCTGGATGCTTATCAATGATGCCTTGTGCCCAGGCAATAGCCTTCTCATCAGCGCGCCAGCCCAGGGCTAGATTGAGATATTTCTGGCCTTCGGCTTCAAAGATATGCGCCTCGGAGTCATTATTGACGGCGGTGTAGCGCTCTTGAAAAGTCTCCGAGTTGGCGGCCTTAGCGCGGTCGGCGCTAAACCACTTGTCATACGGGTGGGCTGCCGCGCCCTCCACGTCCATATCGTGGTTGCCTGGCAGGATCGAATAGTTCAAGTCCGAATCGTCGAGGACCTGCATGGCCTTATCAGCCACCTGCCATTCGCCCTCCACGTTCCACTGGTCTACAACATCACCCAGGTGGGTGACGAAGTCCATGTTCAACTCGTCTTGATGGTCCACTAACCATTGGGTTTGCGCCAAGTAGGGTTCGCTGCCGTAGCGAGCTTGGGCCAGGTTGCCGGTCTCTGGGGTGGAATAGCGCGAATAGAACTGGGTATCCGGCAGTACACCGATGCTAAAACGAGAGCCTTCGCTTGGCGACGCCCCCTCCGCAGCACTTGCTGCCGGCACAAAAATGAGGTTTCCCACCACCGCGGTGACAGTCACCGCGGGCAGGACAAAACGATTCTTCATAGAGAGTCCTTGGTCACTGAAAAGGAATGTTTGCACGGGAGAAAGACGGGAATACGCAGGAAATAGTAGGCAGTCAATCTTTCAGTTAGTTGACACCTACGTAAACACCAGACTGAATAATGGGAAACTTATAGTTTCTTCCATATAGAACAGCCCTGACTGCGGGAGGCCGCGCCTACCATGCCCCAAACTGCATAGTTGCACTGAAGTGTATTATTCTGACAGAATATTCATGAACGAGGATTCGCCTCAATGATTGTTTCACCTCTACGGTCAGAGAAATCACGTCCCTTTCCGTGACGGATAACCAATCGCCTTTCAATGAAAGATATGCATCACTATTAACAGCGGTCCACATGGCCACCACCGGGAAGCACTTTCTCCCCGCCCGCCTAGGCCAGTCGCCCGCCACTCCAGCCCTCTCCCAGGTAGATTTTAAATTTATGCAATACATTTTGAACGCTATCCGCGGTGCCCTCATCGGCATGGCCGAACTTGTGCCCGGAATCTCCGGTGGCACCGTGGCGCTCATCGTGGGTATTTATGAACGCGCAGTCCACAATGCCAATGACCTCATCTCTGGTCGCTTCAAGAGAGTCGAGTGGAGCTTCCTTGTCTCCGTAGCAGTCGGCATGTTTATCGCAGTCTTCGCAATGTCCACCGTGCTATCTAACTTCGTGGAAAATCACGTATCCGCGTCCGGGGCACTATTTTTGGGCATGGTCGCCGTGTCTATTTTCGTACCACTGTCTATGCTGTCCAAGCAGGAGCGGTTGCGCCCTTCTTCCATCATTGCGTTTGTGATCGCCACTATTGCCATCTTCTTTATCACCGGCTTTACTTCCGAGCCGCATGAGAATCCCAGCCTTATCGTGGTTTTCTTTGCCGCCGCCATTGCTGTGTGCGCACTCATCCTGCCGGGCATTTCCGGCTCGCTCATCTTGTTGACCATGGGGCTGTACCAACCCATCATCGGCGCTGTATCGGATCGAGATCTTGGCACCATAGCCGTCTTTGCGCTGGGTGCCTTGTGCGGCCTCGCCGCGTTTATCAAGGTCTTGAACTTCTTACTGGATCATCACCGAGCCCCTACGCTGATGGCCATGGCAGGTTTCATGCTCGGTTCTTTGCGTGCACTGTGGCCGTGGGGTGCTGACCAGGATGCCTCCAGCGGCATTATCATCGGCATGTTCATCCTCGGCGCTCTTATCGTTTCCGCGTTCATTTTCATTGACCTGAAGAAAGCTCGCGCCATAGATGAAAGGACGGCGCAGAAATAATGCCGCGCACGTTTTCTCGCCGCGCTACAATTGCCGCGGTCCTTATCCCAACTTTGGGTTTAAGCGCTTGCGTCACCAACGAGGAAGATTCCACTCCAGAGGGCTGGGAAGAACCCCACACCACTGTAGTACCGGAGATTGCCGCCATGTATGACGACAATGATGGCGTCCTCACCGCTGGCACTAACCCGCCCTACGCGCCATTTCAGCTTAAGGATTCCCACGGAGCCCTCCAAGGCGTCGAGCTTGACCTAGCCCGCGCTGTAGCAGGTGTCTTGGGCCTCGATTTCCAGCCCTTGGAGCAGGACTTCTCCATGATCTTGCCGGCCGTGCAATCGGGCCAGATCGATATGGGTGTCTCCGGTTTTACGGATAACCCAGACCGCCGGAATGAATTCGACTTTGTAGACCACCTCTACGCCGGTATCCAGTGGGCCGAGCGCGTGGACGGGCCTAGGAAGGTCGACCCCGATAACCCCTGCGGATTGACAGTCGCAGTGCAGCGCACAACGGTCTCCGAAACCGATGATGTTCGCCCTAAGCAAGAAGCTTGTAATGGCGATCTCACCGTCTTGTCTTATGACACCGGGGATAACGCCGCGCTGGCCGTCCTGATGGGGCGCGCGGATGCCCTGTCTGCGGACTCCCCGGTCACAGCGTGGGCGGTCAATCGCTCTGAGGGAAAAATGCAGCAGGTAGGCGATATGTTCCAAGCCTCGCCGTATGGCTTCGCAGTTCCTAAAGATTCCGATTTGGGCAAGGCATCGGCCGCAGCGCTGCAGCACCTCATCGAAACCGGCGAGTATGCAGAAATTTTGTCCCGCTGGGGCATCGAGGATGGATTAATAGACCAGGCAATGATTAATGAAAGGCCGATCAATGGTTAATGAGAATGCGGCGACGCCGGCTACGGCCAAGCCTAAAGAAGAACCCGCGCAGATCGAGGCCCGCCCGCTGCGCCATCCATGGCGCTGGGTCTTCGCTGGCCTACTCATCGTGCTGGGAGTGTGGTTCATCATTGCCTCCGCCCGCAACGAGGCTTTTGGCTGGGGAACCTATTTCCAGTACCTCTTTGATAAGCGCATCGCGCTCGCTTCCCTGCACACCATCGCCATCACTATTTTGTCGATGATCATCGGCGTTATCGGTGGTGCCGTGCTTGCGGTCATGCGCATGTCACCTAACCCGGTGCTGCGCGCCGTCTCCTGGATTTTCCTCTGGGTATTCCGTGGCACGCCGATTTATGTCCAGCTGGTGTTTTGGGGTCTGCTCTCTGCCATCTACCAGTCCATCAACCTAGGCTTTACCGAGGTGTCTTTGCAGACCATCCTCACCAACGCCTTCTTCCTTGCGGTAATGGGCCTAGGACTTAATGAAGCGGCCTATATGGCCGAGATTGTGCGCTCGGGCATCACTTCCGTTCCAGAGGGCCAAAAGGAGGCCTCCAAGGCACTCGGCATGTCGTGGTGGATGACCATGCGCCGCACCGTCCTTCCACAGGCCATGCGCATTATCATTCCGCCTACGGGCAATGAGTTTATTTCCTTGCTCAAGACCTCTTCCCTCGTCGTGGCCATTCCTTATACAGAGGAAATCTTCGGCCGTACCACGGATATTTCCGCCGCCCTTTTCCAGCCCATCCCGCTGCTATTGGTCGCGGCTTCTTGGTACCTCGTGGTTACTTCCCTACTTATGGTGGGTCAGTACTTCTTGGAGCGCCGCTTTGAGCGCGGTGCAACCCGCGAACTCACCGGCCGCCAGCTTGCTGCTCTTGCAGATGCTGAAGGAACCATTCCCCGCAACGTATCCGTGATTTCGGAGGCTCAAAAATAATGGCTACTCCCATGATTTCTGCCCAGAACGTCCACAAGTCCTTCGGGCAGCTTGAAGTCCTCAAAGGCATTAACCTCGAGGTCCAAGCCGGCGAGGTGGCCTGCCTATTAGGACCTTCGGGTTCCGGCAAGTCTACCTTCCTGCGCTGCGTTAACCACTTGGACAAAGCAACGGCCGGGCGCTTATACGTCGACGGCGAGCTGATTGGCTACCGCGAGAAAAACGGGACCCTCTATGAGATCAGCGAAAAGGAAGCCGCCGAGCAGCGCTCCGATATCGGCATGGTCTTTCAATCCTTCAATCTCTTCCCCCACCGAACGGTGATTGAAAACATCATTGAGGCACCGGTGCAGGTGAAGAAAATCCCAGAGGAAACCGCCCGCGCCCGCGCCATGGAGTTGCTCGAGGATGTTGGCTTAGCCTCCAAGGCCAATAATTACCCCGTACAGCTCTCCGGCGGCCAGCAGCAGCGCGTTGCTATCGCTCGTGCGGTAGCGATGGACCCTAAGCTCATGCTTTTCGACGAACCCACGTCAGCCCTTGACCCCGAGCTTGTCGGCGAAGTACTACGCGTAATGAAGGATCTCGCGGCCGAGGGCATGACCATGCTCGTAGTCACCCACGAGATGGGTTTTGCCCGCGAGGTGGCAGATAAAGTCTTCTTCATGGACGGCGGCGTGGTCATCGAGTCTGGTAGCCCCGCTGAAGTGCTGGATAATCCGCAACAGCCACGTACCAAGGACTTTTTGGCCAATCTACTCTAAGCCCATAGCACATGATTGACTGTGCAAAGGCCTGTCAGCTTCTGTCTCTGCAGAGGCGACGGGCCTTGTCCATGGTATCGGCGTTTAACCGAGGCTCACCAGGCCGCGAACCAATGCGCTCGCTGCGCCCAGTCCGGCAACGCTTAGCGAGAGCACGCGGGCGTTCTCCCGGGGCACACGCTGCGCGATGCGGGTGCCGGCCCAAATCCCGACGAACATTCCCATAATTCCGGCGGGCCACATTACCCAGGGCAAACCATCAAAGTGTGCCGCCCCCGTAAGCGTCTTTGTGATGACAGAAAAGAATCCGCCTACGACAAAAATGGGTTGCAGCGTAGCTGCGTACACTTGCTGAGGCCACTTTGCCGCTTGCGCGTAGACGGTAATAACTGGGCCTGCCACACCGGCCAAGGTATTGGTAAAGCCGCCGAGGATGCCCGCGGAAATAGCTGGGCCTTTGCCTTCCATTGGCGGGACAAACTTCTTGCCAAAGGTCACTACCGTCAGCGCGGCCAAAAGCGCAAGGCCCACAACGACCATAAGACCTGCTGTATCCATGCGCCTAATGAGCAGCGCCGCGGCCAAGGAACCAATCACCATGACTGGGGCTATGAGTCCAAATTTCTTCCAGCTCACATTCTCGCGCACGGAATAAGTGGTCAGCACCGCATTAATGCAGGCCAAAACGTTGATGACCAAGATTCCTTCTACCGGCCCCATAATCAGCATGAGAATAGGACCGCCGATGAGACCGAGGCCCATTCCAGATACTCGCTGGAGGGTCGAACCTACGACCACAACGAGAAAAATGACCAGTGCTAGGCTCACTTTCGGTATTTCTCCTTTACCGCACGGCCTACGGCTTCAGGAAACATGCCGGTCACGTCCCCGCCAAACTTCGCCACCTGCTTACACAGTGAGGAACTGATATAGCCGTATTTTTCGTCCGTGAGCAAAAAGACGGTATCAATGCCGGAAAGGCGCCGATTCATCTGCGCCATAGGCAGCTCATATTCATAATCTAGGGAGCTGCGCAGCCCTTTCACCAAAACATCCACCCCATGCTCAGTGGTGTAGTCCACCAAAAGCCCAGAGCAGTAGTCCACCTTGATGGAAGAATCCACGCTCTGGCGAATTAGTTCCATACGCTCATCCACGCTAAAGAGCCCGGAGGGTTTGTCAGGATTACCGGTTACCAATACGGTGACCTCATCAAACATTTGCTTAGCGCGGTTAATGATGTCGACGTGACCTAAGGTCACGGGGTCGAATGATCCTGGGCACACGGCCTTAGTCATGCTTTTGTCGCTTCCTTTTCTTCAGGGGTTTAGTCTTCGGGTTCCTCGCTGCCAGGGCGGGTATAGACCGCCATATCCATGCGCGCGATGCCAAAGGTACGCTTCTTCAGTTTCTGACCAGTGGGCTCAAAACCTGCAGGCCACGCAGTTGCCGCGGAATCAACGTGGCGCTCAATGACTACCATGGCGTGATCGCAGAGCACCGGTTCAATAGCGGCGATGAGCTCATCTACCTCATCAAAAGCATAGGGCGGGTCCGCCAACACCAGATCGAAGTGCCGCCGCGGGGCACTTCCCAGGTAGGTGCCTACCTTCATCTCTTGCACGCGCACGCCGGGGTGCTTGACGACGCCCATGTTATGCCGAATGATCTTCACCGCATCCGCCGAAGATTCCACTAGTACAATTTCTTCTGCTCCACGGCTAGCTGCCTCAAGGCCTAGTGCGCCGGAACCAGCAAATAGGTCAAGAACCGAAGAACCGGCAAAGCCCCAACGTGCCGCGAGGGATGAAAAAAGCCCTTCACGGGCACGGTCTGCAGTAGGCCGGGTTCCTTCGGTGGGCACCTTAATGGTGCGGCCGCGGGCCTCGCCGGCAATAATGCGCGTCATTTATTTTTCTCCAATCTCCATCAAAAGGTCTCCGGCTACCACGTCCCTCAAGCCAGCGACCACAATGCGGTATGCCTTGCTTAGTCCTGGGCTCGCTACGGAAGCAACTAGTTCCGTGGCGTCGACGATCGCGGGCGCGACGCCGATACCAACGGTGCCTCCCCCATTCACCTGGCAGCGGAAGATGCCTGCAAAGGGGGCAAGGACGTTCATGCTTCTAGGTTAACCTGTCTTAGTTCTTCTCCAAGTATTCCTGTTCGCTTTCACTCAAGTTGCGCGTGAGTTCCTCGGCCAACTCGGGATTGCGCATCACCATTGCGCGGGCATCCGTATGGGTGCGTTCCACAATGTCTTGGTCATCCGCCAGATTTAATAGCCGCAGCGTACGGTGTGTTCCGGACTGCATGGTGCCCAAAATGTCTCCCTCTTGGCGCTGACGCAAGTCGAGCTCGGCCAGCTCAAATCCGGACGAGGTTTGGGCAATCTGATTGATGCGGCGGAAGGACGGAGTGTTATCGCCTGCCATAGTGTGCAGAAGACAGATAGAGGCATTGCCGCCTCGTCCCACACGCCCACGCAGCTGGTGCAACTGGGAGACGCCGAAATGCTCGGCCTCACGGATGAGCATCACCGTGGCATTGGGAACATCCACACCCACCTCGATGACCGTGGTAGAGACCAAGACATCGATTTCTCCCCTAGCAAATGACGTCATAACCTCGTCTTTATTAGGCATCTTTCCATGCAAGATTGCTATGCGCAGCCCCTTAAACGGCCCGTTTTCTAGCTGCTCCGCAAGCTCTAGCACTCCGCCTTTTCCCTCAATGCGCGGGCAGACGATATAGGCTTGGTGGCCGTGGGCCACTTCCTCGCGACTCCGCTCGAGGGCGCGCAATACCCAGGTAGGGCGCCACTCAGCTACCACCGCTGACTGAATAGGTTTGCGGCCACCAGGCAGCTCAGTAAGGGTCGATACGGCAAGGTCGCCGAAGACGGTCATCGCGATGGTGCGAGGAATCGGCGTAGCCGTCATCACCAGTACGTGGGGACTTAGTCCCTCGTTAGCCTTCAGTCTCAGGCTATCGCGCTGCTCTACGCCGAACCGGTGCTGCTCATCTACTACCACTAGTCCAAGGTTGAAGAACTCCACTGTGTCTTGGATGATGGCATGGGTTCCAATAATGATGTCCGCATCTCCGGAAACGATATCCAGCAATGCCTGCCGTTTATCCGCAGTGCGCATCGAGCCGGTGAGAAGTACCACCGTGACGCCTTCAGGAACTGCGGTTCCGATGGAGGCAGCGTGCTGGGAAGCCAGCACCTCAGTAGGCGCTAGCAACGCCGCTTGAGTTCCTGCGTCAACAGCCTGCAGCATAGCGCAGGTAGCCACCATGGTTTTGCCCGAGCCGACCTCGCCTTGCAGCAAACGCATCATGGGCAATGGGCGGGCTAGGTCATCTTCAATCTCACTGATAACACGCCGCTGCCCTTGGGTGAGCTCGAAAGGCAAATGGCTTAGCAGTTCTTCGCGGAAGCCGCCTAAGGTTGCCGGCATGGTCGGAGCGGTTCGAGCTTCCGCATCGCGCTGGCGCAATGCCATCACCAAGCCAATTGACAAAGCCTCGTTATATTTAAGCCTTTGGATAGCACGATAAGGCCCTGCCTTACCAGGCTCGTGAATTTCCCGCACCGCTTTATCCAGGCTGATTATCATTTGATAATCCAGTGGCTCTTCGATGGGCGGGGTCTTTGATAGGACGTAGTGAATAGCCCCCATGATGTACCAGGAGGTCACCTTGGACGTGGCTGGGTACACCGGGATCCATTCTCGTTCCAAAAGGAGCTGGTCGAGCCTCCCAAACTGTGAGAGGTTCCGCAATGAGCCGGTGGCCTTGGGCCGATTCTTCTTTCCAGATTCGGCCGCCGGCTGGCGGTAGCCATCCACTTCACCATCGGGACGGCCGAACGCATCGATTTCCACAAAGTCTGGCTGTTGCAGCTGCGGTTGGTTACGGAAGAATTTAAGCTTGCCGCTCATCATGACGCGCTGTCCGCGATGCAGCATGCGCATGACGTAATTGGCATTGAAAAAAGTCGCCATAATGCTGTCATCGAGCTGCACATTGATGATGGTGGTCTTGCCCCTGTCATGCCGGTTGAAGCCGGTAATAGTCCCGGTAACGGTGACGATATCGCCCTCCGCAGCGTCTCCTAGGCCAACGTCCTTGTTGTGGCGAATATAGTCTCGCGGATAGTGAGCCAAAAGCTCACCGCAGGTCTCATACCCCAACGCCTTGGTAATCTTCGCGGCGTCTTTCGCCGCAAGAACCTCCGTCAACGGTCGGTTGTCCTGCCAGCCGAGCATTGCTACTCCACTCCGATTTCGGTTGCAATATCCGGAACGTTAAGCGCCACCACATCCACATGTAGCTGTTGGCCTAAATCCTCCTCATCTACGTCAAGGGCACTTAAGATGGTGACCTGCTCCCCGCCTTCTGCCAAGAGATCGCGACAGGTGGCGCTGATTGACGCAAGGGTTTCCTGGCTGGGATGAGCTACGCGCATGGAATTGGCTGCATCGCGCATAGCAGCGACCACAGCACCCGTATCTGGGTTATTAGGTTCATTGACAGAGATAGCGGCCAAGGCAGCAACTAGCGACTGTGCAGGCACTACTCGCCCGGCACCAGTCTGCGAACTCAGCCCCGTAACTAGGACAATGTCCTCATCTTCGGCCGCAATGGGTTTCTCCGGTGGCACAACGGTAACGCCCGCAGATTCCAAAAGATCGGTAATAGGCCCGGCCGGCGCGGCTGCGTATACTCGGCGAGCAACTGATTCTTCGGCGGCGGGTTCGGTGGGAGCCGGCAGCACCTCAAGGTGCAAGTTGGTCACCTTTCCTTTAGCAAAGGCGGTTTCAATGACGGCGCCCGCCTGCGGAGAGTGGATATGCACATTAGCGCTGTCCTCGGTAGCGCGAGCGATGACCAAGCTATCTCCCATCGGTGCAATTGCCGCCTGCAGCGCGTCGATATCTCCTTCATAGAAAAAGACCACTTCCAGCACGGTGACCTCCTCTGGGGCGGGTAGACCTGCATGCCCAGTAGAGCCCTCAATCTCCGCGAGAAGGGACTCTAAGAGAATCACGAGGCCGGCTCCGCCAGCATCCACTACTCCAGCCTCCTGCAGGGCTGGCAATTGCGATGGGGTGCGCTCTAGAGCAGTCCGAGCGGCCGAGATTGCGCCGCTGACGATGCCGTGCAAGGTCGCGCCAGGACGCGCTGCGGAGTCGTCGGCGGCTTCCGCTGCTGCACGCAAAACCGTAATAACCGTGCCTTCCACTGGCTCGGCGATGGCTCGGTCCACCAACTCCACGACCTGCTGCAAAGAACGGGCAAAAACGGAACCGTCAATAACTGAGTCCACCGTGGACTCCGCTACGCCGCGCAGAACCTGAGACAACACCATGCCCGAATTTCCGCGTGCCCCACGCACCGCCCCACGCGCGAGGGAATCAGCTACATCGCCACCTTTGTCGAGCTCCGCAACCGCTGCTTCCATGGTGTGCGCCATATTTGAACCAGTATCCGAATCCGGTACGGGAAACACATTGAGGGCGTTAATTTCCTCGCGGCGATGGGCTAATTCCCCCACGGCGCGGGTAGCCCAATTGCGCAGACCGCAGGAATCCAGCGTGCTGGGATATGACATGCGCAATAGTTTACAAGCGCCAGTCTATTTCCTGCGCGCCTTGGTCCCGCAAAAGGGCGTTTGCCCGAGAAAAGGGCCTAGAACCGAAAAAGCCACGGCTGGCAGAAAGCGGTGAGGGGTGTGGAGACTTGATGCACGGGACGTCGGGAAGAAAGCGCTCACACGCTTGCGCATCGCGGCCCCAGAGGATCGCCACCATGGGGCTGCGGTTGAGCGCGCGGATGGCAGCCTCGGTGATTTCTTCCCATCCGATGCGACGGTGCGAGCCTGCTTGGCCTAGGGCTACGGTCAGCACCCTGTTAAGTAGCAATACGCCTTGGTCAGCCCAAGCACTCAAATCGCCGTCCTCTCGGCCGTTGATCCCCACATCATCGTGAAGTTCACGGTAAATATTGACCAAAGAACGCGGGGGCTTCACGCCGGGGCGAGTAGAAAAGGCCATGCCCATGGCATGCCCTGGGGTGGGATACGGGTCTTGGCCCACGATGAGCACACGGACCTCATCCAGTGGCATGCGCAGCGCACGACAAACATCCTCAGCTGGGGGCAGATATTCCTGGCCCTCAAGGGCGTGAGAAATCCGTGGCCATTGCTCTTCTATTACCGGCGCCAGCACCGGCTCCCATGAAGGGTGATAGGTGGGGTGCATATTTAAAAGCTTCGCCAGCCTTTCTGATAGCTCGGTGTCTTTCCTCCCACCGTAACCCCGCAGCCCCGAGTTACGGTGCCAATTTTCCGGAATCCGGAGGGGGTGTCCTTCGCGGTCGTGCCTATTAAGGTGTGGTCTTCACCGCCGCTTAGTACCCATTCCCACGGGTCACAGTCCACAAGGTCTGCGGCCTCGCACAGCAAATCTTCCGGCTGCAAAGCCTGCGGATCCAAATCCATATGCACGCAAGAGTGTTCAGACATCGTGGTGCAGTCTTGGATCAAGCCGTCGGAGTTATCCGTCATGGCGGTAACCCCAGCGGCGCGGGCAATGACACCGCGGCCGGGATTAAGCCAGGGTGCGCAATGGGCGTCAATAAGCGGCTGGAGGTGCTCATGCCCTGCAGGCAGGTTCCGACCGAAGCGCTCTAACAAGGCCAGGCCGGCGGCCGAGTGGCCGATCTTGCCGTGCGCTACCACGTGCTGGCCTGCCCGCGCACCGTCCAAGGTCAGGGCAGGAAGGCTGCCGCCGAGGAAACCCACGGCCGAAATGTTGATGACCAAAAGATCAGACTTCGTGAGGTCACCGCCCACCAACTCGGCATTATAGAAAGAGCTATGCTCCGCAATGCCCTCAGCGATGCCCCGCACGAAGGACACTGGGGTATCACCTGGCGCGGCGATGGCTAAAAGGGCAGCAACGGGTCGCGCCCCCATGGCTTCAACATCGGCGAAGTTGCGCAAGATAGCTTTCTTACCAATCTCGCGCGGGGTAGACCACTCGCGCAGGAAATGACGCCCCTCCACCATCAAATCCGTGGCTGCCACGGTGCGGGAATTCGGTGGTGCGCTAGGCAATACCGCCGCGTCATCTCCGTTGAGCCTGCTCGAGGCCACAGAGGTAATTTCCCGAATGGCGTTGCGTTCTCCCACCTCTGCGAGAGTCTGAGTTAAGTTCACCAGCGTCCTTTCGATACTATGAGCCCTTATGACATCCCAATTTAACCGCACCGCGATCTTCATTTCACTTGGGTTGTCCATAGTGATGGTTCTGGCGGTCCTCTTCGGCGCAAAGTACGTATTCAATAACATCGCCAAAGCACCCGTGGCGGTCTCCCCCGTGGAATCCAAGGAAGCAGATTCACAAGCCTGCCACAGCTTTATCGACTCCCTGCCGGATGAGGTCATGGATAAGCCGCGCGCAGACATTGCCGAGCCTGTGCCCTCCGGTGTCGCTGCGTGGGCAGCTAACTCTGAGGATAAGGTCACCGTGCGCTGCGGCGTGGACATGCCTTTCCAGTACACCGAGTATGCCCAGACCCAAGACCTAGAGGGAGAAAAGTGGTACAAGGTGCGCGATGCCACGCCGGGATCCAACCTAACCACCTGGTATGCGGCGCAGCGCTTCCCTATCGTCGCCGTTACTGCCCCCACCGACGCCGAGCCGGGCGAGCTTAACGACGCCCTCTCAGAACTCAAAGAAAAGCCTGCCCCCGCTCATAAGGCCCCGCTCAAGGAGCTCAAGGCGGGCGATGAGCAAAGGTGCGCCGATATCGCAAAGGCCCTGCCTGATTCGGTGGCCGAGGGCTACCACCGCCGCGAGGTTGCGGAGAAGAATACCTTTGTGTGGAGCGCCGATGGCCGCGAAGACATCGTGGCCCGTTGCGGTGTGGCCAAGCCCGAAAACTATCGTGCTGGGGTCAAGCTGCAGCAAGTCAACGAGATTCCGTGGTTCGAGGACACCACCTTGGCCCACGGCACCACAGCCGGCACGTGGTTCGCCCTCGGCCGCGAAAACTACCTAGCCCTGCACGCCCCACAGGATGCCGCGCAAGCGGCACTGGTGGAGATTGGCGATGTACTCGCCAAGCACACCGCTGAAAAGTAGAAAGTACTCCGTCCCTACTTTGCTAGCGCCTGCTCAATGAGGGCCTCAAGCAAAGCGGGGTACTCCACACCCGAAGCGGCGAGCACCTGGGGATACATCGAAATCGGGGTAAAGCCCGGCAGAGTATTGATTTCATTGATGTACACGGAATCTTCGGTAACGAAGAAATCCACCCGGGATAGGCCCTCACAATTTAGGGCCTCGAATGCGCGAACAGCCATGTCGCGCAGCTTCTCGGTCAACTCAGGCGTGAAAGGCGCAGGGATTTCCGCGGTAACCACATTATCGAGGTACTTTGTGTCAAAGCCATAAAAGCCCTCGTCAGAATCATCAATGCCCGCCAGCAGTGCTGGAACAGACGCCAACAGTGTGCCGTCGGCATAGTGCAAAACACCGATTTCTACCTCTTGGCCTACGATTTCTGGCTCCACCAGGATTTTCTCGTCGTCTTCTAGAGCAAGGTCAACGGCTGCGGGGAATTCTTCCCAGCTATTCACTTTGGATACGCCGATTGATGATCCGCCCCGGGCGGGCTTTACAAAGACGGGCAACCCTAGGTGCTGCTTTTCTTCCTCGCTGAGCTCGGTACGACCCTTCAGAATGACCTCGGGCGCTACGGGCAGGCCTGCCGCTGCCAGTACCTTTTTGGTAAATTCCTTATCCATGCCCACCGAGGAAGCCAATACGCCCGGCCCGACATAGGGCAGGCCGGAGAGCTCAAAGAGACCTTGGACGGTGCCGTCTTCACCAAAGGGCCCGTGCAGGATGGGAAATACCACATCAACCTCAGCAAAGAGCGTGCCATCGGTGACGTTATGGAACTGGCCCCTGGCATTAGGATCCAGGGAAAGCGTCAGCTCCGCCCCTCGCCTGACTTCTGGCATGACACCATTGACAATTTCTAGTCCCTCAGTGGTGCCGGGCGTCCACGTGCCCTCGCGGGTGATGCCGATAGGCACCACCTCGAATTTTTCAGGATCGAGGTGATTCATGATCGCACCTGCAGAGACGCAGGATACGGAGTGCTCGGTG
The DNA here is from genome assembly GCF_046717495.1 of Corynebacterium sp. LaCa54. Classification (NCBI taxonomy): domain Bacteria; kingdom Bacillati; phylum Actinomycetota; class Actinomycetes; order Mycobacteriales; family Corynebacteriaceae; genus Corynebacterium; species Corynebacterium sp. LaCa54. Next base: position 1,078,418 of record NZ_CP177115.1, on the reverse strand, counting down.
CTACGGCCGCCATAGATAACGGCCACGCGGGTCTTTTCAGTCATGCCCGCAGATTTTACCCTTGACCTACTCCGACTTCTTGGACCGACCCATCAGAGCGATGATCATATCTTCCACCGCCATGCCCTCGTAGCAGACACCATAAACCGCGTGGGTAATCGGCATCTCTACGTCTGCCTGCTGGGCTAGGCGGTAGATAGAATCACAGGAGTAGACGCCCTCCGCAACCTGCCCGTTGGTGGCGGCCTTGGCCTCTTCAATGGTGCCGCCTTGGCCCAAGCGATAGCCAAAAGTACGGTTGCGCGACAATGTCGAGGTACATGTTGCCACCAGGTCACCCAAGCCGGCCAAGCCGGAGAAGGTAAATGGATCCGCACCCAACTCCACGCCGAGGCGGGTAATTTCTGCCAAACCGCGGGTAATGATGGTGGCCATGGTGTTATTGCCCAGCCCCTTGCCGGAGGCGATACCGCAGGCTAATGCGATGACGTTTTTGCAGGCGCCGCCGATTTCCGCACCAATAACATCGGTGTTGGTATACGGGCGCAAGTACGGCGCGGCCACCGCCGCCTGGACGCGCTTTGCGCGATCTTCATCTGGGCAGGCGATTACTGTGGCGGCTACTTGGCCTGCGGCAATCTCTTTAGCCAAGTTCGGGCCTGAAAGTACCGCCACGCGGTCTGCTGGCACACCCGCCGCATCCATGATGACCTCGCTCATGCGCTTGAGCGTGGTGGTCTCCACACCCTTCGAAATGGAGACCAAGGTCGCGTTTTGTGGCAGATGCGGGGCCCACTTTTCCACGTTGCCGCGCAAGGTTTGGGAGGGAACGCCGAATACGACGACCTCGGCACATGACAATGCTTCCACTTCATCATGAGTCGCCCGCACAGCCGCCGGTAGGCGGGTATCCGGCAAGTAGTCCGGATTAGTGTGGGTCTCGTTGATAACTTGCGCCAACTCTGCGCGGCGGGCCCACAGGCGAACGTCATTTCCGGCATCCGCAAAGACCTTGGCCAAGGTAGTTCCCCAAGAACCGGCACCCATCACCGCAACATTAACCATAGTGTCTCCTCCAAACGTGCAAAGCTATAACCTCAACTTTAAAGCATGTCTGTCCGACCGTGTGGCAGGGATGCACACCGCGCCTAACCCGTGGGACAATGGGCGCTTAGACGTTGTTTAAATGAAGCCAATTACTGTGGAAAGGCCCCGTGGAGGCAGACGATGCCCAATATTAAAAAGATGCACGAAACCGACAAGGATCAACAGCACGAGGAATTCATTTCCGGTCGCCATCAAGAAATCCCGGTGGATCCAGCCAAAGAATTCCACCGCACTACCCTTGCCGCCGGCGCCGTTATCTGGCGTGGTTCTCCGCAGGAACCGGAAATCGCGCTAATCCACCGTCCCCATTACGATGATTGGTCCCTGCCCAAGGGCAAGGTGGATCCCGGCGAGTCTCTTCCTACCACCGCAGCCAGGGAAATCCTGGAAGAGACCGGATTCAGCGTCCGGCTAGGCAAGCTCATTGGCAAGGTAACCTACCCGGTCCAGGGGCGGACCAAGGTCGTCTACTACTGGGTCGCTAAGTATTTGGGCGGCACCTATTCCGCCAATAGTGAGACCGATGAGTTGCGCTGGTTACCTATCGACGAGGCGCAAAATCTCTTGTCCTACGACGTAGATACCGCAGTGGTGGCTAAAGCCGCCAAACGCCTACGCATCGCGCCGGCCACGCGCGTTCTTTATGTCCGCCACGCCCATGCGCATGAAAGCGGCAGCTGGGAAGGCGATGATAACCTGCGGCCGCTCGATAAGAAGGGGCGTCGCCAAGCGGAAATGCTGGTCCCGATGCTCAGCGCTTATCAGCCCACTGCCATTTACTCTGCGCTGCCCCAACGTTGCCAGCAGACAGCTGCCCCGCTTGCCGACGAACTGGGCAAGGACATCTCCATCAATAAGAACTTTGGCGACGAGGCTTGGGAAAACGACCCAGAAGCAGCCAAGAAGGCCTTCCGCCGCGTGGTAAACGAAGGCGGAGTGCCCGTTATCGTCAGCCAAGGCGGCACCATCCCCGGCATCATCGAGGACCTCGCCCCAAAGTTCCTTAAAAAGCCGGTGGACAAGCTGAAGTTCAAGAAGTCTTCTGTGTGGGTCTTGTCTTTCAACAACGGCGAGCTCACCGGCGCCGATTACCTGGCTAGCCCACTGCCGGTGCGCTAGTTTCCTAGTTCCTCCCCGACCAACAATTAAGGCCCTGCCTTCCATCTCATGCGGCGGACGAGCAGGGCCTTACTTGCGCAACTATCGTGCGGCTGCGGGGTTTTCTAACCGCGCAAGCCGAGCGTGCGACGGACGAAGAGGACCAAAATGAGGGTGTTCAGTGCTGGGAACAGAAGCATGCCGACGAAGGTAAAGCTCAACACTGCGTACAGGACGGCAATCAAGACGGCTACTAGGATGGTCACTCCGACATTCTCCTTCGCTACTTCGATGGAAGCCCCAAAGGTCTCGCCAACGGATAGCTCAGGGCGTGCGGCCTTAACAGCCGGCATCCAGGTAAAGAAGAAGGCGGCGAAGAGTCCCGGAATAATCAGGAGAATGAAGCCCAGGGAAATAACCAGGGTCGAAAGCACATACACCGCCATGAGACCGGCGACATTTTTAAAGCTCAGAAAGTCCTTTATCTCCAGCATCCCGGTATCAACCTGTTTATTAGCAGCCTTGTACCAGGTGCTAGCTGCCCAAATAAACACGAGGAACATGGCGATAATGGCTAAGAACATTACTGCAATGAGGCCACCGGTAAGCGCGTCAGAACCTGAGCCACTTTTGGCTAGGGCGTCAATGGATGTACCGCTGCCTGCTAGGACGGCGACCAACAGCAAATAGAGGATGGAGAGAACTACCATCTGCACCAGTGGACCGAAAATCCACTGCGCCCAATTGCGGCCGAAGTAGCGGAAGCTATCCGCGATGACCTGAATGGCGTCTACGTCACGACCAATAGGGGAATCTTCTCCTTGGTAGGTGCTTCCAGCGTATCCGGGTTGCCCGAACTGTTGCTGACCGTACTGCTGCCCGTAGCCTGGTTGGCCGTTCGCGCCGTTTCCGTAGGGCGCAGATTCACTGGCAGGTCCGAGAGTACCTGGACCATTGTTTCCTGAATTAAAGGAATCATTATTCGAATAGGGATTGCTCATAGAGTTAAAGCTAGGGGCATACTTTGTTACAGGAAACTGGAGCAGGTGATTGTTACTCTTACGTTACCAATTTTTACCCCCGCAGCTCCCCCAAGGTTTGTGCTCAAGACTCATACCCAAATGCAAAGCACCCCCACCGCCCCTTCTTTAGAAAGGACTGTAGGGGTGTTGGCGCAAGTTCATCCCCAACCGCGCTCCCATTTATGGGGCGATAACAGAGGGCTTAAAGCCGGGGCATCGCTTTTCATAGTCAGCAATATCGTCCTCGTTACGGAGGGTGATACCAATGTCATCGAGTCCCTCCATCAACCGCCAACGGGTGTAGTCATCGATGTCAAAGCGGTAGGTATTTTCTCCCACCGTGACCGTTCGCGCCTCCAAGTCAACGGTGACCTGGGTTTCTCCTGCCTCCAGCTGCTTCCAGATAAGCTCGATGTCCCCTTGTTCCATCAAACCGGTAATAAGGCCGGACTTTCCTGCGTTACCGCGGAAGATATCTGCAAAGCGGGAAGAAAACACGGCACGGATTCCATATTCACTCAACGCCCATACTGCATGTTCCCGGGAGGAACCGGTGCCAAAGTCTCTTCCTGCAAAAAGCACCGACCCATTTTTAAATTGCTCTTGGTTAAGCACGAAGCTTTCTTCGGAGCGCCAATTAGAAAACAGCCCTTCAGAAAAGCCTGTACGCTTAACCGACTTCAGGTAGCGCGCCGGAATGATTTGATCAGTATCCACGTTAGTAACGCGCAGCGGTACGCCAGTTCCGGTATGGGTTATAAATTTCTCCATTATCAATGACTTTCTAAGCGCTTAATTCAGGTCAGCAGGGCTAGACAGGTATCCGGTCACGGCTGTAGCGGCAGCCACCTGGGGCGAGACTAGGTGTGTGCGCCCACCTGGGCCTTGTCGGCCTTCGAAATTGCGGTTAGAGGTTGAAGCTGAGCGCTCTCCCGGCGCTAGTTGGTCTGGATTCATTCCTAGGCACATCGAGCAACCAGCGGTACGCCATTCGGCGCCGAACTGGCGGAAGATCTCATCTAAGCCTTCTTCCTCTGCTTGGGCCTTGACAGCTGCTGAAGACGGCACTACCAGCATCCGCGTATCTTCGGCGATGGTGCGGCCCTTGACCACACCGGCAGCGGCGCGCAAATCTTCAATGCGAGCGTTGGTGCATGAGCCGACGAATACGGTATCTATTTTGATATCGCGCAGCGGAGTCCCCGGCTGCAGGTCCATATACTGGAGGGCCTTTTCTACAGTGGCCTTTTCATTATCGTCACCGCAGTCTTCTGGATCTGGAACACTCTCCCCTAATGGCAGACCTTGTCCAGGATTGGTTCCCCACGTAACAAACGGGGTCAAGGCAGAACCATCAATCTCAACGACGGTATCGAATTCCGCCCCCTCGTCGGTGGGAAGCGTCTTCCAATAGTCAACCGCAGCATCCCAGTCCGCCCCGCTGGGAGCAAACTCGCGTCCCTTCACATATTCAAAGGTGGTCTCATCTGGGGCGACCATGCCGGCGCGGGCTCCTGCCTCAATAGACATATTGCAGATAGTCATGCGCTCTTCCATGGACATCCTGCGGATCACCTCACCACGGTACTCAATGATGTGACCTTGTCCGCCGCCGGTACCGATTTTGGCGATTATGGCCAGGATGAGATCTTTGGCGGAGACTCCCTCTTGCAATTCGCCCGTCACCTCAATCGCCATCGTTTTAAAAGGCTTCAAGGAAAGCGTCTGCGTGGCCATGACGTGCTCCACCTCAGAGGTGCCGATGCCCATTGCGATTGAGCCAAAGGCACCATGGGTGGAGGTATGCGAGTCGCCGCAGACAATGGTCATACCTGGCTGGGTGATACCCAATTGTGGGCCAACTGTATGGACAATGCCTTGCTGTGCATCTCCCATGGAATGCAAGCGCACACCAAAATCCTCGCAGTTCTTACGCAGGGTCGATACCTGGGTGCGAGAAACCTCATCCTTGATTTCCAAGAGGTTGCCAGACTTAATGCCTTGCGTGGGAACGTTATGGTCCTCGGTTGCCAAGTGCAGTTCAGGGTGGCGCAGTGTGCGCCCAGCCAGCCGCAGACCATCAAAGGCCTGTGGACTGGTAACTTCATGTAGTAGCTGAAAGTCAATAAAGATGAGGTCTGGTGCCCCAGCATCACCGGGTTGGACGACGTGATCGCGCCACACTTTTTCCGCCAATGTCAGCTTCTGGTTCATAAACATCTCTCCACACTTGAAATCTCATAATTTGGGACGTAGATTTCATTGTATGGGAGAGTATAGCGCAGTTTCCGGAATTAAAGTGTTGGATCGAGCAATGGCCATCATGATGGCCGCCGCCAACCACCCCTCCACCCTCAACGAACTATGTGAAACCACGGGCCTACCTCGGGCGACGGCACACCGGCTAGCCACCGCACTGGAAGCGCACCGCATCCTCGTTCGCACCCCCGAAGGAAAGTGGAAGGCCGGTCCAGCCCTCCCTGGCAACCGTGACCACCTACTGGAAGTGGCGGGACCAATTATGGAGAAGCTGCGCGAAGACACCGGCGAGTCCATCCAGCTTTACGAGGTCACTGGAAATACCCGCACCTGTATTGCCACTAGGGAACCCGAGTCTGGCCTTCATAATGTCGTCCCCGTCGGACGCCAGCTACCACTTAGCTCCGGCTCCGCAGCGCGCATCATTGCCGCCTATGTAGATGTCAATATCGAAGACGCCTCGTTTACTCTCCAGGACATCGAAGCGGCAAGGAGCCAAGGGTATTCGGAGTCCATTGAAGAACGCGAAGCTGGGCTAGCCTCTATTTCTGCACCGGTTTTCGACGAAGCCGGAACTTTCCTGGCAGTTTTGTCCATTTCCGGATCTGTCGAGCGCTTCCAGCCATCACCCGCCCAAAAGTACGCGGATACCCTCACGGCAGCCGCTCGCGAATTGAGCAGCCAGCTTTAAGCTTCCCCTCGCCCCCCACCATGCCCGTCTCTGCCCAATCGTTGCAGAGACGGGCATTGCCTTTTTCTACTCATTTAAAAAAATTTGAGGAAACTCGCCTCCAGCTATTGAAACCAAACTGAAAATACGATTTAATGAAAATACGTTGAAAACAACGGGACTAATCCCCGCCAGAAAGGACCAGTCATCATGACCCACACCACCCACGAGAACCACACCCACACCCACGGCACCGATTGCGGCCACGTATCCTTCCCACACGGCGACCACACCGACTACCTCCACGAAGGTCATATCCACCGTGAGCACGATGGCCACTGGGACGAGTGCGAGACCACCGAGCACGTAGAAGCCGAGGCTCACACCGACCACACTCATGGTGAAGGCTGCGGCCACGTAGCAATCCCGCACGGCGACCATGTGGACTACCTGCACGACGGCCACCGCCACGCCGCACACGGCGATCACTACGACGAGCACTAGTTGCAGCTCGGGGCTTAGCCCCTCATTATGCGCCGCCTCGGCCCTTCACCTTGTGGGTCCCGGCGGCCATTTCTATGTCTACCCTTCCGCTAAAGAGCGCCCCGAAATTCACACCAGAAACATATCTGCGAGCTCGACAGGACACACTCTCTCATTTCTGTTAAAACTGACAGTCAGACTATTAGTTCTTTCCGGTTGGGTGCTACGGTTCTTCGAGTGATTACTAGTTGGAAGATTTTTCTCCAAGATTTTGTCCGCTTGTGGCGGACCCCGCAGGTCTGGGTGATCCTTATTGGTTTGATGATCACCCCAGCCCTGTATTCCTGGGTAAACATCTCCGGTTTCTGGGATCCCTACGGAAACACAGAACACCTCAAGGTCGCCGTTGTAAATGAGGACAAGGGCGCCACCTCGGAGATGACCGGCCACTTAGACGTCGGCGGACAAATGATTGACAAGCTGCATGATAACGACAGGCTTGGCTGGCAATTCATGGACAGGCAAGAAGCCGAGGACGCCGTTAAGAAGGGCGACGTCTTCGCCTCGGTAATAGTGCCCGAGGACTTCTCGGCCGATTTCGTCAGCCTGTTTAAAGGTACGTATTCTCAGCCCACGCTCGAATACCACGTTAACGAAAAGCTCAATGCAATCGCGCCGAAGATTACTGATACCGGCGCTTCGACTCTGGATACCACTATTAGCACTACTTTCAATGAGCAGGTGGCAGATTCAGTGGCGACGGAGCTTAAAAATTCCGGTGGTGATTTAAGCCAGAAGATTAACCGTACCGCGAGCGATACCGCGGATTCTTTTTCGGAAACCGCAGACACTGTAGCCAACTCGCGCAGCCAGTTGGCCGACGTTCACGCCACCATCGATGACGCGCGCCCGACTATCGCGCAAGCCCGCGAATCACTCGGTACAGTCCAACAGACCGTCGATGACGCGCAGACCGCGTTGAACGAAGTTACTTCAATTACCGCCGAGGTCCAGCGCGAGGTCACTTCTTTCTCCGATGACGCCACGGCCGCTTATGTGGAAGGAACGACCGCGTTGGCAGACGGCACTGCTTCTGCCAACGCTACCGTGGGCTCGGTATCTGGCAAGCTACGCGGTGCCCTCACTCGCGTCGATGCCGCTTCTGCTGGCGCAGCAGGCATCGTTGGTGAAGCGGATCGGGCTATTGACCAGCTCGATAAGCTCGCCTCATCTCCAGCCCTGCCCCCGCAGGTTTCCCAGCAGATTAAAGATCAGGTGGGAGATTTGCGTGAACGCAATAATCAGAACCGCGCAGTCCTCGGTGACCTGGACTCTCTCAACGGCGATACCAACGACACCATCGATTCGCTCAATAAGACAACGAGCTTGCTGGATAAGATGGCTGCCCAAACGCGCGATGACTCCCACGCGCTGCGCGATAATGTGGCCGAGGGCTTGCCCAAGCTCAATGCCGCGCTTTCCGACGTCACAGCTACCACCGGAAAACTTTCCGCCTCGCTCGAAAGCCAAAAGGCACTGGTGGGCCAGACCGATGGGCTCTTAGGCGGCGTCGACAAGCAGCTCAACCAAGCCCAACAGGTGGTCGAGCGCTTTTCTGTAGACCTCGATGGCATTGAACAGGGACTCCGGGCCTCCCGCAGCGATGTGCTGGCGTTGAGTAATACCGCCAATAACAATTCCATCCTGCAGTCAGTCAAGGGCCTCAATACCGACGAGGTTTCCTCCTTCCTTGCCTCCCCTGCGGAGATGGAAAGCCACGCCGTCTTCCCGGTGAAGCACTATGGCTCGGGCATGTCCTCCCTATTTATCAACCTCACGTTGTGGATCGGCGCTTTCATGCTGCTCATCATCTTCCGCGCTGAGGTAGACCCGCAGGGCCGCAAGAACCTCACCATCACCAAGGCGTACCTTGCCCGCTTCCTCCTACTCTCCTTCTTTGCCATCGCCCAGGCGCTCATCGTGTCCATCGGCAACCTTGCCATTGGAGTGGAGCATGCCAATGCAGTGGCTTATGTCGGTACCGCAGTCATCGTCGGCCTGTGCTATCTGAGCATTACCTATAGCTTGGTGTCTACGTTTGGCCACGTGGGCCGAGGCATCGCGGTGGTCTTTGCCTTCATCCAGATTCCTGGCGCTTCCGGCCTCTACCCGATTGAGATGACGCCAGATTTCTTCCGTGCGGTACACCCGTTCCTCCCCTTTACCTACGGCATTGACGCCATGCGAGAAACCGTCGGAGGTTTCTACGGTAACCATTACGCACGTGACCTCTGCGCCCTCATCGGCATGGCCGCGATTGCTTACCTCATCGGTTCGGTGATGCGCCGTGGCTTGTCCAACGTCAATATGTTGGTCAACGACGAACTGCGCAAGGGTGGATTGGTTATCAATGAACAGGTCCACCTTGTAGGAAGCCGCTACCGTTTCACCGATCTCCTCTATGCCTTGAACGACCGCGAGGCTTATCAACAAAGCCTTGAGAATAAGTGGGGCATGGCGCGCAGGAACTACTCTCAGTTGATGAAAATCACCGTGGCGGTGGGCCTGGCGCTGGTTGTCGCTTTGGGTATCTACTCACGCATTAACCCTGGAGAAAAGGCCATCATCTTCGGCCTAGCCTGCCTGGTTACGCTCATCGCGGTGGGTGTTATCTGTTCCCTCGAGTACGTCAAGCAGAGCATCGCGCATGACAACCGCCTGGCGGATCTTAGCGACGAGGAAATCCAGGAGCACCTCGAGCACCAGCAGGAACATCCAAACCGCTACCTCCTGGAAGATTTGGACGAGGAATCCGCACCTGTTGATACCAGCGAGACCAAAGAAATACCCGCCGTTGAAGGCGATGACCCCGGAAAGGGCGGCGAGTAAGTCATGAAAAACATTCTGACCATCCTCCGCGATGACCTCCACGCCATTCGCACCAATGTAATGACCGCAGTCATTATCTTCGGTCTTGCTATCATTCCGTTGCTTTTTACTTCCTTCAACGTGCTGGCCAGCTGGGATCCTTTTGCCAATACCAACCAGCTCAAGATTGCTGTTGCCAGCGAAGATGAGGGACACGAAAGCGACCTAGCCTCATTGAAGCTTAATTTGGGCGATGAGGTGCTCTCGCAGCTCAGCCGCAATCACGATATTGATTGGGTCATTACCGACAGCGCCGATGCGGTCGAGGGAACAAAATCCGGTGAATACTATGCTGGCATCGTCCTGCCAAAGGACTTCAGCGCAGATCTGCTTACCTTTTATGTAGAAGGAACCGAGCCCAGCAAGCTCAATCTCTATACCAATGAGAAGAAGAACGCGCTGTCTACCAACATCACACAAAAGAGTGCGGACGGCGTCATTCAAAAAATCGACGAGTCCTTCACCCGCGTGGTGTCTAACGTTGGTCTCGGCGTCGTATCCGATTTAGATAAATACCTCAACGAGGACGACACCCAGACGGCACTCAATAACCTTCACAACCGCATCAATAACGTCAGCACTCGCCTCGATGCGGCTTCAGGCACTGTAGGTGCCCTAAGCAATCTTGTCGATTCCACCCTCCCGCTTACGCAGGCAGCGGATAATATCCTCGCCGAGGCCGGCCGCCAGGCCACGGAGACGGACAATGCCCAAGGCGAGAACCCCATCGACATTCTGCGCTCCACCCTCAATGACTCTGCAGGTTCACTAGACGCTTCCTTGGCGGCTACAACACAAAGCTACGATGCGCTTTCTGCCCAGGTGGATGAGTTGCTCAATAACGCAAGTAACGCCACCGCACAAACGGCGCAGACCTACCGCAGCGCAGCTGAACGTGTAGATGAGCAAACGAGCGCCTTTGAGGGCGTACGCGCTTCCATCAAGGAGCAAGCCGATAAAGCGGCGCTGCCGGCTCCAGTCGCTGGCGGCTATAAGGCGTTGATGGGCCAGATTGATGCTTCTATCGCCCAGAGCAACGCGCTACATGATTCGTTGGTTTCGACCGCCGATGATATTGAGCAGGGCCGTGGTACCTCGCAAGAATCGCGCCAGCGCACCAAGGATGCCATCGCCAATGCGAAGCACGCCGCAGAGAAGGCGCGCACTTCCTATAACGAGAACCTCAAGCCCCAGCTGGATCAGCTCAACCAAAGCGTCTCTGTAGTGGCCGGCGATATTGATGCTGTTAAGCAGGACATAGCTGGTATTCGCGACTCGGTTTCTCAAGATAACGAGTCCCCACAGCAAAGCCTAGCCCGCGCCCGCGATACTACTGCTAGCCTTGCCGGCACCCTGCGAGAGCAAAGCGGCCGTTTCGCGGACATGGGACGCAAGATCGACGAGGTTCGCCATGGCGGCGACCTAAGCAAACTGGCCGATATCGTTGGCTCTGACCCAGAGCTACTCGCCTCCCGCATTGCTGCTCCTGTGGCTGTGGACCGTGAACCGGTCTATCCTGTGGCCGCCTTCGGCGTAGGCATGACACCGTTCTACCTCACCTTGTCGCTGTGGGTAGGTGCCCTCCTAGCGTGCGTGCTGGTCCATACCAACGCCGAACGCAAGTACTTGCGAAAAGACGAGAACGGCAAGTACGACGAAAGCGATTTCACCCGTGGCCAGGCATTCTTCGGTCGCTTTGCCACGCTCGCGTTGGTCGGTCTGGCTCAAGCCACCTTGGTGGTGCTTAGCCTCATTTTCTTCGTCCAAATCGAGCCTGCACACCCGTTCATGCTCATGTTCGCAGCATGGGTAGTCTCGCTAGTATTCATGTTGATCATTTACTCACTGGTCATCACACTCGATAGTGCCGGCAAGGCCTTGGCGGTATTGTTGCTTGTGATACAAGTGTCTGGTTCCGGCGGCGCCTACCCGTTGCCATTGCTGACTGAATGGTTCCAGAACGTCAGCCCTTGGCTGCCAGCTACTTATGCTATCGATGCCTTCCGCAGCGCCATTGCGGGCATCTACCATGGCGATATTTGGCGTGAGCTGGGCATGCTGCTGCTGTTTACCATCCCGGCATTGCTCGTCGGGCTCCTTATCCGCCGCGCCATGGACGCCTATCATAAGCGCCTACAAAAGGCGATTAAGAAGACGAAGGTGATGGCATAGCCAGCGCTTGGCGACGCCCTCCTTACACAGCCCAGCGAGCCGTTTCACGGCCCGTTGGGCTTCTTCCTTGCTGCGGTCTAGCGCAGGGCGCAGCTGACCACTCAGAACTCACTGTAGGGAGGTGCAACGCCGCCTGCTGCACTGTTAGGGCGATCGACGAGAATTGAAGAATGCAGGCGCCTGAAAGGCCGACTTATATGCCCCAACAGTCTCAAGGAATGCGCTTTGGGAACTAGGGAAAACAAAAGCTGCGAGCCATGAGGCTCGCAGCTTGGTAGTGGTACCCCGTACGGGATTTGAACCCGTGTTACCGGCGTGAGAGGCCGGCGTCCTAGGCCGCTAGACGAACGGGGCGCGTTCGCAGCAAGCACACACCGTGCGTTGCGGACTCGTTAAGAGTAAACGATGGGTTAACTGAGCACAAATCGCACGCTTAGGGGCGGTTTTGAGGGCGGAGGCTAGGAAAACGAAAAGGGTCCCGAGTCTTCTACTGCAGTGAGGTTTCTTCATGGCCGAGGTGCGGATCGAATCAGTGGTTATTCCGCAGGCAATCTGTGGATAGTCCGTGGCCGAGAACGCTGTGCTAGTAGGACTCGGGATGGCGCTGTGCGTCGAAGTGCATATACTGCAGGCTCCTATACTTCGTACAAATGTTGGTGGGAAGGAAGTTGTGGATTATAGCGTTACTACCTGGCTATGCTTTCGGCCTGTGCGCCTTCGCTGTGGTGCGTTTCGATTTCTGTCACCCGCTCTCCTTTCTGTCTGTTTTCTGCTGTACTTGCAGTCTATGCCTGTACTTGCAGGACTGGAAAGGGTTCGCACAACTTCGCGGTGGTCTTAACCCTGGTCTTATCGGCGGCGCGTCGCTGCCTGCGCGAAAGCTACCAATGGTCCGGGGTTAGGTTATAACCAGTCCCCCATGCTTGACCGCATCTCCACGTGGCCTTTAGACGACACCTCACAATCGATACCTTCCCCTTTAAGCCCCGAAAGGATACCGACTCGGATATGAAAAATCCTCCAGCGCTAAGCTGGAGGTCTTTGTACCCCGTACGGGATTTGAACCCGTGTTACCGGCGTGAGAGGCCGGCGTCCTAGGCCGCTAGACGAACGGGGCATAGAACTAGTGAGCCTGCCGTTTAAAGCATTTTCACTGCTGGCCTACCAGGACTCGAACCTAGAATGGCGGTACCAGAAACCGCTGTGTTGCCAATTACACCATAGGCCATTTGCTAACTCGCTAGGGAAGCTAACTGCCTTTCAGCCGTTCTCCCTTGCTCGCTGCAACGTGTAATAACTATAATGATCTTCGCGTAAACTGCCAAATCGCCAGCGCATAACGCTTTTTCAGCCCATAAAGGCGGCATTAAAAATGCGGTGAATGACAGTGCTGTAGTTCAGCCGTCATCCACCGCGCTAACGCGAGAGGAGTTCTTAATCCCAGCGTTGACTGCAGCGCTTGCCGCAGCGTTACCTACTGCGCCGCCGGGACGTAGGGAGTCACCTCGCGTGCGGCACGCAGGCGGGCCAAGGTAGATTCCTTACCCAGCAGCTCCATGGACTCAAAGAGCGGTGGGGAAACCTGGGCACCAGAAATAGCTACGCGCAGCGCACCATAAGCCTTACGAGGCTTCAGCTCTAGGTCTTCAATAAGCGCCTGGGAAAGGGCCGCCTCGATATTCTCGGTCTTCCACTCGGCAACGCCTTCGAGGGTTTCAATACCTACCTCCAGAGGCTGCACGGCCTCTTCCTTGAGGTTCTTCTTCGCTGCCTTCTCATCGAGTTGAAGTTCCGCATCTGGGGTAACCAAGAAGCTCATGAGGCCATAAGCATCGGAAAGCGTCTTGATACGGGTCTGTACCAGATCTGCCGCGAAGGCAAATTTCTCGCCGTCATAGTCGGCCGGAAAGTCGGTGTATTCCGTCAGGTAGTTGCGCAGACGGAAGGCAAACTCTTCTGGTTCCAGCTGGCGGATATGGTCGGCATTGATAGCCTCGAGCTTCTTCTGATCAAAGCGGGCCGGATTCCCCAGCACATCGTGGACATCAAAGTTCTTCACCAAATCTTCCATGCTGAAAATATCCTGGTCTGCAGACAGCGACCACCCTAGCAGGGAGAGATAGTTAAGCATGCCCTCCGGGATAATGCCATTATCACGGTGGTTGAACAGGTTGGACTGCGGATCACGCTTAGAGAGCTTCTTATTACCCTCGCCCATCACGAACGGTAGGTGACCAAACTCTGGAGTGAACTCGGCAATGCCGATCTTCTGCAGGGCGTCGTAAAGCGCGAGCTGCCGCGGAGTAGAAGACAGCAGATCTTCACCGCGCAGCACATGGGTGATGCGCATTAGGGCATCATCCACCGGGTTAACCAGGGTGTAGAGCGGCGCACCGTTGGAACGAGCAACCACGTAATCCGGCTGGGTTTCAGACTTGAAGGTCATTTCCCCGCGGACCAAGTCAGTCCAGGTCCAGTCCTGATCCGGCATGCGTAGGCGCCACACCGGCTTGCGGGCTTCGGCCTCAAAAGCGTCGATCTGCTCCTGGGTGAGATCACGGTCAAAGTTGTCATAGCCCAACTTCGGGTCACGGCCAGCCGCCTTGTGGCGCTCCTCTACCTCTTGGGCGGTGGAATATGCCGGGTAGACAAAGCCACCTTCGATGAGCTTGTCTAGGACTTCCTTGTAGATGTCCATGCGCTGGGACTGACGGTAAGGCTCGTGCGGGCCACCAACATTGATGCCCTCATCCCAGCCCAGCCCGAGCCAGGTCAGGGAATCAATGATGGCCTGGTAGGACTCTTCAGAGTCACGGGCGGCATCGGTGTCCTCGATGCGAAATACCAGCTTTCCGCCGGTATGACGGGCGTAGGCCCAGTTGAATAGTGCGGTGCGCACCATGCCTACGTGCGGTGTGCCGGTTGGGGATGGACAGAATCTAACGCGTACTTCAGTCATGCCCACCATCGTAGTGGAGCCGCCGATTCCAGTCCGCACCAGCCCAGGCGCCCCTGAAACCTGCCCGGCGCGTAGCGGTTTGCAGTTTATTCCTACACGCAAATTGGGGTAATTGGAAACAGGTTTCACTACAAAACCACAGGTCAATGAAACTGACTTCCATTAGAGCTAACAGGTTATGGGAATCATTTTCTATAGTTTCTGGTGAACTTGTGAGAACTGTAGAAAGGCCTTCCCAACTGTGGCTTCCCCACGCACCCGTTTCCTTGCCACGCTGAGCACGTTGGCGCTAATCACTCCCGCCACGGCTGTCGCGGGCCCGGATGATGGCAAGCACATCGCTACCAATACCCACGTTGACTCCCCCAAGTCTTTCTGGGAGAACAACGATTTCGTCCTGAAATCCGAGTTTGGCGGTCAAGAGCCCCCGATAGCCGACACCGTTGCCTGGGTGGGCAAGGGCTACAGCGCCACGGATAACAGCAACCAGTATCTCTATACGCTTCCGGCAAACGGGACCCAAGACTACATTGGGGCACCTGGTACAACCTACTACACAGCGCCGCACCAAGTATCCGGCAATACTTCACCCATTTGGCTGGGCTTTGGCGCCGATACCTCCTTGCCCACGGACAAATTCCGTGACGGGGTCGCGTTCCTTGATTTGCTCAGCGTCGATGGCCCCGGCGAGGTAGAGCTTTTTACCAATAAAGATGATGAGGCCGGCACCCAGCTGCACCGCATGCTCGGTTCCTTCCCGGATTCGCCGCACTCTGCTTACCTTGTTGCCGGCACGCATACGCACAACTCCACGCTGTTTACCAAGCCCGGACGATACCGCCTGACCTACCGCACTAGTGCGCGCGGAAGGGACGGCCAGCTCATAGCCAATGAGCCACAGACCACCACCATCCAAGTGGGCGGGCAGAAACCCAAAGAAGAAAAGACGCCGAGCCTCAAGGAACGCTTCGCACAATCCGCAGCCGGTAACGCCGCTGCTGCAGGCTACAGCCTGCGCATGGCGCCGAAGTCCAATCCCGAAAAAGACGGTGATGACAAGCTCACCACCATCTCTTTCGATGCCAAGAACAAGGCGCAAGGCACCCTTACGCTGCTTATCGACGGCTACTTCCTCACCGACCTTCCCGTTAAGGATGGGCATGCTCAGTGGGACGAATACATGGGCCCCGACCCTTCCCAGGTGCAGGCTGTATTTACCTCAGAGGGTGATGCCCCACGCTGGATATCCCAACCTCTTGACTTCCAACCCGGTAAATCCAGCCACACCGATTCTTCTGCCGCCGCTGATACGTGGCAGGAAACCTCCCAGCCGCGCCAGCTTGCCCCCACCCAGGAAACCGAGCTAAAGGAACTGGGCTACACCATCCGCATGCGCAAGCAGGGCGATGGCGGCACCAAGATCGTGGTGGATACCGAAGATAAAAACTTCAACGGCCTACTCACCGGCGGGCTCTATGACACCAAAGGGGCGAAATACCCCACCGTGGATCTGGAAACCCCTATTACTAATGGCCACGGCGAGGTCTCCTTTGATGAGGGCGAGTACTTCAAGGGCTATTTTGCCAAGGTTGACCTCTTCCCCCATTCCACTCTGAAGGCCGGACATGCCAGCAGCGTAATCACCGAGTCCTTTGCTTTCGGCGAAAATTATGAAGTCAATGGGAAGTTTTCTACTTCCACTGACGAACCGGAGACTACTCCCGGCGAGCAAGGTACTCCGTCTTCAGCGCCGCAGCCAGGCACCGAAAAACCGCAAACCGGCAATGCACAATGCAGCGAGAAGTACCTATTAGACCGTGGGCATGTAGATATCAAGGCCCAGCCTGCCGAGGGAGGCTTTGCAACCGTTCTGCGCGATGACACGGCGCAGGTAGACAAGAAATCTGTTGACCGCAAACTCGATGACGTTGTACTCGGTGTACACGATAATGCTCTTACCCCACGCAATAAGAAGCTCGCGGGCAAGGAGTTTGATTTTCTAGGAAAGCCCGGTGAGCGTTTCTATCACCTGCCGCAAACCCAAGACCAAAACATCATTTGGCCAGGCTATAACACCCAGGATCTGGACTATTCCTTAACCAAGGACAATGCCGTCAACCTCAACTTGAAGCCCACCTCCACGCCGGACGGCGCCGAGTGGGGCGCATTCATCGATGGCACCCATGGTAAGGGCTTTTCGGTCCTCGCCAATTCTGCGGCTAAAGACTACACCATCGAAACCAACTTTCCGGCCCATACCCATACGCACTGGGCCTTTTCCAAGCCTGGCTTGTACACCTTTGAGGCCACCTATACGGCCACGGGCACAGACGGCAAGGAGCTAAAGTCCGCGCCCCAAACCCTCACCTTTGCCGTGGGCGATAAGACGTTGGATTCCTGTTCCTTCCGCGCGCCGGGCACGGCCGGAAGCGGAGAGCCCAGCGAAAATCCAACGGATAAGCCTTCCGCGGAGCCTTCCCAGGAGCCTTCCACCCAACCATCCACCCCAGATACGCCGGACAAGCCAGCTCACCCCGGAAGGCCAGAAGAGCCCACAGGGTCCTCGTTTAGCCCGTGGAGTCTGGTCCTCCCAGCGGTTCTCGTGGTGGTTTTCAAGGCCTTTTATAACTTCTTCCGCGATAACGAGGACCTCATCCGCAAACGCTTCGGCCTCAACTTCTAAGCCTCTTCTACCCCACCAACTAGACGGGAAACCACAATGCATCATTCACCCTCCTTTGCCCCTCGGCGCGTCCCGCTGCGGCGCCGATTCATTCACGTATTCGCCGCCGTCTTTGCCACAGCACTGGCCTTCTTCTCCCCCGCCGCGGCACTTGCCTTTGATGAGGTCTTCGACTCTGGCCACGTAGACGCCTTTTATGTCACGGCCCCAGACGGTCAGCTACACCTATCGATGAAGGAAGACATCACTGGATCGGGCGTTCCACGCTCCGGCGATGATGTGGTGCTCAAGGTTGTGGAGGACGCTTGGTCCGATGCCACCGAGGCCGTGCCGGAGATCGGCCAGCCCACCTATTTCCTGCCGCAGACCCAGGATCAACGCATCATTTGGCCGGGCTGGGATACCCAGCCTGCACGCGATGGCGGCTTTGACAACGTTGACCTAGAATTCGCCGAAGTTTCCGGCCCGGGTTCTGTTTATGTCTTTGAGACCAGCGGCTTTGGCGATGTGAAGACGGTGACCGATTCCGGCTCAATGGAGCTCACCAGCGGCGAGGTCATCAACCAGCCCAATCCTGCTCACCGGCACGTCAACTGGGCCTTTAGCGAGGCCGGCACGTACACCATGACGGTGCAAGCCCATTCCAACGGCGAATCCAGCAATGCTGTGACCTACACCTGGGAGGTGGGCGACGGCGGCGATGCATCCGCAGCCGATCGATCGGCTGATACCGGCGAGGTTAGCAATGACCAAGAAGCTACGAGCACTCCGCGTTCAGCAGACAAAGGCGGCGCTGCAGCCGCAGATAAATCCGGTGCAGCTACGGATAAAGAGTGCACCCCGGGTATGACGCCGCAAATCAAGGACGATACTGTCTCTCCTTCCCAGTGGCGCGATGCTGATGGCGCTACCTTTTATCTCTCCGATAAATCCAGCGTCGATCTGCCCCAAGAGGTAGGTCCAGTGCCAGCCGGTCAGGCGTGGATGATTGGTTCTACCCAGGTCGATGGTGTGCCATGGCTCGGCGCTAATACCCAAAGCCCTTCAATGCGCGAGAATATCCCTGGAGATGTCACCTGGGAGTTAGCAGGCTTCAAGGGACCCGGCCCGATGATGGTCTACTCCCAGGGCGGACTGGGAAAGATCGTGGGCGATGAGTGGTTCCGAGGCAATGCCGATGCGGCGGAGGGCACCTATTCGATTGCACCCAATACCCACGTGCACCCCAACTGGGTCTTTGGTGCGCAGGGCACCTATGACGTCACCATCCGCCAGGTGGCCAAGACCGGTGAGGGCAAGCAAGTCGCCGGCGAAGCGACACTTCACTTCGTGGTCGGCGGCGACAAGCCGGCGGAAGCCTTTGACAACGGTCACTTCGACCTGGGCGCTGCGGTAAATCCGGAGGGCGGCGACTGCGGGCATGGCGCTGCGGCAGGTGGGGCGTCGGCAAGCGCTGGTGGCTCTTCCACAAGTACCGGAACAAGCACTGGCCAGGCCGCGCAGGCCCCTAGCAAGGGCGGTTCTTTAGCCAATACGGGGACTCCCATTGTTCCCTTTGGCATCGGAGCACTGGGCTTGGGCATGCTCTTCCTCGGCCTGGGCATTGCCCGCCTAGCTGTAGCTAAGGCAGCGGACTAATGGCGCGTGCGCTATCCCATAGACGCAGGCTTCGGACCATTGGCGCGCTGCTGGGCTCCTGCCTGCTGGCTACTGGTTGTGCCCCTTCGGCTGCGTTGGATACCGGAAGCGGAGAGAAATTCGCTGTGGTGGCCACCACCCCGATTCTCGCGGATCTTGCGCGCAACGTCGCGGGAGAAGATGCCCGCGTACAAAGCCTTATCCCCAGCGGAAAAGATCCGCATACCTTTGAGCCAACGCTGCGCACGGTACGCGATGTTGCCAATGCCGATTTGGCACTGAGCAATGGCTACTTGCTGGAGCCGCAGTCTCTCATCGATACACTGCACGAATCCACCGATGCCCCCGTGGTGGAAGTCGCCGATGCTGCCTCCACCCGCGGTGCCACTCTCGTGCCGCTGGTAGAAGATGTCTCGCTCGAGGCAATTTGGCTGGGCCTGCGTATCAGCGGCGCACAACAGCGCTCTTCCGGAGTGGACTTCCGCATGGTCTCTGCCGATGGGCCAGGTAACGTCGCGGCCTATGTGGTCTCTACCTTCGGCACCCCGGAGGTCCTTTTTAACTCGGCCGATGGCATCGATGAAAAAGACACAGTGACCTTGCCGGCCAACGCTCACACGCACGTGTCTTGGGGATTTTCCCAGCCGGGAATCTACCACCTCGGGTTCCAAGCAGAGGGCACCGACGTCCAACACCTCACTGTGGCCGTGGGAGTAAACCCACCTAAAGGCATGCACGTGATAGATTCCGGACACCTGGATATTGCAGGTGACCTAGCCAAGCACAGCATTGACTTGCGCGATCAGAACAAGCGCTTCGACCCTGCCACCACCGTGGTGTCAATCCCCTCTTCGGTACTGCAGCCCATACCGCCGGATCCGGCCTACCGCTTCCTGGGCAGGCCGGGATCGGATACTTACCTATTGCCGCAGGCGGTGCTGGGAAAACACATCCACGGCGAGGTGGACCCGCACCTGTGGCACAACGTGGACAATGCCATCGCCTACGTCGATGTCATTGCCGAGGAAATGGCGCAGGCAGATCCTTCCCACGGGGCGTCCTACCGCCAACGGGCGGAGGACTACACGCAGCGTCTGCGGAATACGGATACCTATGTTGACCGCGCCATTTCTTCTATCCCTAAAGAAAACCGGCACCTTGTGACCACGCACCACGGCTACGCCTATCTGGAGCAAGGTTATGACATGTCGGTGGCCGGCTTCGTCACTCCCAATCCGGCCATCGAGCCTTCCCCACGCGAAGTCATTTCCTTGCGCCGCACGCTGGAGAACCTCCATCTGCCAGCCGTATTTGTAGAACCCGTGCAGCAGGCAAGCGCCGAGACCCTGAAGCAGGCTGCCGCGGAGCAAGGCGTGGAGCTGTGCCCCATCTACGGCGACACGTTCGATGACACCGTCAGCTCCTACATCGACCTAATGAAATTTAACGCTGATTCCGTGCAGCGTTGCCTGAACCCCAACCCCACCCATGGAGATAAAAATGCTTAATTTCGCTACTCGTACCGCCACCCGCACCGCCGCCTGCGTCCTTACTGCAGGTCTGGCACTTTCTACCAGCCCTGCTTGGGCGGGCGACCTGGCCCAGGTGGTCGGTGCCGATGAAGACGTTGCCCCGCAGGGCGAAGAAAAGGTCATCGATACCGGTCACGTAGACGTTGGTGCCCTGCTTGATGGCACGGAGTCTGAGCTTATGGCCCGCGATGATGCCGGCGATAAGCCAGTCTGGCGTCACTTGGACGACCTCGTGTTTTCCGTGGGCGATAAGGCACAGCAAACCCTTCCCGATACGGATGACTTTGGCTTCGTTGGCGCTGAGTCCGGCGATAAGGTCTGGGTGGTTCCCCAAACCGAGCAAGTCGGCGTTCCCTGGCTGGGCTGGAATACCCAGGCGCCCTCCCTTGTCGACGCCGCCGACCGCGGCGTCACCATGGAATTCCTCGGCCATTCCGGACCAGGCGATTTCTCCCTCTTCTTACAAAACGGCGGCTTTGAAGCGCCACAGCTCTTGTGGTCCACCGCACAGAAGAGCGATGAGGACTTCTGGGTAGACCTCAATACCCACACCCACGCCAACTGGACGTTTACGGAGCCAGGTACTCACCAGGTAGGCATCAGGGTGAAGGGCAAGACCAAGGACGGCGCCGATTTCAGCACTGATGGCGTACTCACCTTCGCCGTGGGCGATGATGCCGACGTCCAAGCGGCCCAAGACACTACCTGGAATCCAGACGATGCCCAGACCGCGGGCTCGTCTATTCCCACCTGGGTCTTTGTCCTCGCCGGCGTTGGCGCCGTAGTACTACTGCTGGCCCTAGGGCTCGCCCTGCGTTCAGCTAAGCGGGGCGATAGCCGTGGCTAAACCGCTCATTTCCGTTGCTGATCTCAACGTCTCGCTCTCGCACCGCAGCGTAATTAGCGATGCCAATCTAGAGGTCCACCCCGGCGAATTCATCGGGCTCCTCGGGCCGAATGGTGCTGGTAAGACCACCCTCATGCGCGCCATTTTAGGGCTTATTCCTTCCACCGGAACTCGCAGCATCTCCGGCACCGTGGGATATGTTCCCCAGCGTCACGAGGTGGAATGGGGCTTTCCCATCAACGTTTATCGCACCGTACTCAGCGGCCGCACCGGCCTTATCGGCTGGCTCAAGCGACCGCGCGCCACGGACCACGCCGCGGCGGCAGAGGCGCTTCAACTGGTTCACATGGAAGAATTTTCCACCCGCCCCATCGAAGAACTCTCCGGTGGTCAACGCCAGCGCGTGCTCATCGCCCGGGCCCTCGCCACACAACCACACGTGCTGCTGCTCGATGAGCCCTTTACCGGACTAGATGCGCCCAATACCGAATCGCTCCTCGAGCTTTTTGAAGAGCTTTCCCACCGCGGCACCTCCATCATTATGTCCACTCATAACCTTTCTGAAGCGGCACATTCCTGCCACCGCCTCATTCTCTTTAACGGCACCGTAGTAGCCGATGATTCTGCCTCGACCCTTCTTCACCAGACGGATCCGTGGACAAAAACCTTTGGCGTGCGTGCCGGTTCCCCTTTGCTTTCTGCCATTGGAGTCACCGCATGATAGAAATTTCCTTCCTCGATTTCCTGCGCGACCTGGTCAATCCCCACCTTGACTTCCTCGCTCGCGCGGTAGGCATCTCCTTGCTTGCGGCCATCGTATGCGGCGTCATCGGCTGCTATGTCGTGCTACGCGGCATGGCCTTTATTGGCGATGCCGTCTCCCACGCCGTATTCCCGGGACTAGCCATTGCCTTCGCCCTGCAAGCCTCGGTGCTCGTGGGTGGCGCAGTCGCCGGTGCGGTTGTGGCCTTGCTCATCGCCGCCTTTTCGCAGCGCCGCCACGTACGAGCGGATTCCATCATCGGTATCTTCTTCGCCGCGGCCTTCGCCTTGGGCATGGTGATCATCTCGCGCACCGATGGCTATAGTGCCTCGTTGACAAGCTTCCTCTTCGGCTCACTCACCGGCGTATCCCGCACCGATATCATCATCGCGGCCTGCGTATGTGCCGTGGTTATCGCCATCGTTATAGCCTTTGGCCCCCAGCTCAACGCCACGTGCTTGGACCGGGAAACCGCTCGCGCAATGGGCTTGCCCGTCTTTGTGCTGGATATCATTTTGTACCTGTGCGTCACGGCCGCAGTGGTCATTTCCGTAAGCACGATCGGCAATATCTTGGTCCTCGCACTGCTTATCACTCCGGCCGCGACGGCACGCCTACTTAGCGCAAACCTCACGACCATGATGTGGCTATCCGCCCTCATTGGCGCGCTATCTAGCTTCCTCGGCATCTACCTAGCATGGGCCATTGACCTGCCGGCCGGCGCCACCATCGTGCTCACCCTCACCGCCATTTTCTTGGGCGTTTGGGCTATCCACCCACTGCTCGGCGCCCGCAAGCACGCAGGTGCCTCGCTTTCCGACGCCCCACACCCCACCCCACGAAAGGAATCCGTCTCCTCATGAAACCTGTCTGCCGCACCGCGGTGGCCCTTGGCGCCGCCGGACTGATAAGCCTCGGCGCCCTTCCGGGAGCGGGAGTAGAACTCTTCGCGCCCGCCACCGCATATGCAGAAGAATCCACCGATTCTTGCTCTGCCAGCGACTTCGACCTCATCACCAAGGGCCACCAGGATATGGCGCTCAGCGGCGATTCCGGCGATCTCAGCTTCCAGGTCAAAGATGATGATAAGGACATCGAGCATGACTCTGAGTCCTTTGCCATTGAGGTATCTGATGACCTTAAACAACCGCTATCGGAGCTCGGTGATTCTTCCCTGCCCGATGAAGGTTGGATTCTGCCGCAAACGCAAGACCCCGATGCTCCTTGGCTAGGTTTTAATACCCAAGAGCTGTCTCAGGATCTCCTCACCGCTGGAGACACCGCTACTTTGAGCATGGCTATCGCACAGGGCCCTGAGGATGGCCGCATCCTGGCCTACCAGGTGAATCTTGGTGACCCCAAGGTGCTTATGGACACTGCCGATGGCTCTGCCTGGGACTACCCCGGCAACTCCCATTCCCACCCGGCCTTTGCCTTTACCGAGCCGGGTACTTACGCAGTGAGCTTTACCTTCGAGCTTCCCGACGGCTCCCGACACCACTTGCATGCCGGCTTCCTCGTCGGCGAGCAGGCAGATGCGAAGGATCTATGCGGTGTGGACTATGCCGATGCGGATGGTGCTTCCGGCAACAGTGGTGACTCAAATAGCCGCCCCAAGCAACTGGAAAAAGACGTCAAAGACGTAGACAAAGCCATCGCCGGGTTGGACAAAGAGCTCGACAATACCCTGCAGGAGGGCCAGAAATTCCTAGAAGGTGGCAAGACACAAGAAGACAAGAAGGGTTCTGACGAGGACAGCGCGGGCAAGCGCAAGCAGCCCTCCCGCACCAAGGAAAAAGACGCTGGGAAGGATGGAGCGCCACGTAAGACGCCGTCCACGGGTTCGGCTCACGCCTCTGGTACTACTCGAAAGTCTGGTGCTGGTTCTGGGGCTACGACCCACCATTCGGCTAGCCGTGTTAATGATTCTGCCTCCACTGCGAAATCCGGAAAAAGCGGAGGCGCTGGCACAGGCTCGCACCGTTCTGCTTCCACCAGCGGTTCTTCCCACTCGACGGCCAAAAAGTCCACCGGCTCTCGGGACGCAAAGTCCGCAAAGCGTACCAAGGGCAAGGCCGCAGGCACCGCTGGTGCACAGAGGGTGCCGGATGCTGGCGCTGCGGAAGGCAGGGACTCTGAGAATGTACTGACTAATGCCGCTGCGTATACCGCCACTCTGGCTAAAAGCAGCTTCTGGGCGGGCCTTTTAGCCGGACTAGGCGCATTCGCTCTGGTGCTCGGAATCGGCCTGTTGGTCTATGTCCAGTTCTTCCGCAAGAAGAAGGCCCCAGCGCAGCAGCCGGCCGATGATGCCACGGCAAACTTGCCGCGCGTCGACTAGCCCAGTGCTAGTCATCGGCCAACAATAGAACTAGGCCCAGAGGATCTCTCCTCTGGGCCTCATCCGTGGCTAAGCGCCGCTGTTTTTATACCCTGGTCTTGGACGAGAGGAAGTCCCAGACCACCCGTGGAGTATCTGGCTGCCAGAACCAGGTGTGGTCTTGCGGAACCTTAACCAGTTGCACATCCTTTTGGCAGCCGTTAAAGCTCAAGCGTTCTGAACCGCCAGCTTCCGGAGTGGACTGAAAGGTCATATCACAGCGATTGCGTTTCAGGTAGCCGCCGAGCACCGTACGCACAGGGAGGTATCCAGCCTCGTGCCGGTCACCGCCCTCATAGGTCATCATCTTGTCGTTAACGCCATGCATGATGAGGGTATTCATCGGCGCATCGGCACAGTTGACCTCAACTGGGTTGTAGAAGGCACCCGAAACCATAGCTACAGCGGCAAAGGTGTCCTGTGCGTGGCAGCCAAGCACCGAGGTAAAGCCGCCTCCGTTAGACATACCCATGGCGTATACGCGGTTTCGATCAACGTGGTAGTCCTTGTCTACCGAATCAAGAATGCGCTTGATAAAGCGGATATCCTCCCCATCGCGCGTCTTAGCATAAGGCGCCGCCTCCCAGGCGCGCTCGAATCCCTCTGGATAGACGATGATGGCCTCGTTATTGGCCTCAGTGGTCTGCATGCGTGCATAGCCGGAGTAGTTCTCCGGGGAATCTCCCCACCCACCAAAGCCGAAGAGAACGGGCGCCGCCTTTTCCGGCGAATAGTGGTTAGGAATACGCAACAAGTACCTGCGGGTCTTGCCCTCGTGCTCCATTTCTAGGGACTGCATGGAACCCGGCGCAAACGGCGGGGTGGGATTGATGCTGGTATCTACCATTGGCGGCTGCGGCGCTGGCTCGGGAAGAGATGATCCCTCTGGAGCAGGTGCCGGGTTGTCTTGGTCAGCACCTTTATCTGCTGGTGCCGGGGTGGATTCTTTCACGCCTTCTGGAACGAGGTGGGATCCATCTGGCTGCGGGATAACCGGCTTCGCGTTTTCGGGTGCCGGCCCCGGTACCGGTGCTGGTGCCGGTGCTGGTGCCGGTGCTGGCTGTGGTGCGTTTGCTGGGGCCGGCGCAGGTGCAGGTGCAGGCGCTTCTTGCGCGTGGGCAGGAGACACGCTCAGCAGCGCCCCGCAAGCCAGCACACCAACAACAATCAGGTAAAGGAAATAGCGAAGAAAATTAGTAACATTAGCCACAAGGTTAAAACTAACCACATTTTTCACTAAAGACACTGTTTACACGCCCAGTGCACACTCAATTCTGTAAGAAAAGCCCAAGGCATTAAGCTATATTTTCATGCACGAAGACAGACCAAGCACCGCCCCCGATTTTTTGCTCTCACGGGCAACGGGGTCTGTCCGTACCCAAGGTGCGCGCCACGCTTTTAATGACGCCGATGCGGCAATTTCCGCTCTCCGCAGCAAGGATGTAGAGATGGTCGTCGGTGCGATCCCCTTCGATTCGGACACCCCCGCGGCACTAACCGTACCGGAGGCCATCATCCGCGAAGAGGGCCCGCTGGAACCGCACGCCTATTATCGCAACCAGAGTTTAAGCTCCCGCGTAGTTGGCTTCGATCCAGAGCCTGAGGAACACCTTCGCCGCGTGGAGGCAGCCATCGGCACGATTGAAACCTCCAAACTAGAAAAGGTAGTTCTGGCCCGCGCGGTAGACATCGAATTCCCTGAAGCTATCGATCCGCGCCTCGTGGCGGCGCGCCTTATCGATCTCTCTGCCAACCGTGACGGGTTCATTGCTGATCTCTCCCCCGCTGGAAGGCCGGGCGCGATGCTTGTCGGCTCCTCCCCGGAGGTTCTAGTCAAGCGTCAAGGCTCGACTGTGTCAGCCTTTCCCTTGGCGGGTTCGTCTCCGCGCCGCGCCTCGGCGGCCGAGGATCACCTCGCAGGACAGGACCTCTTGCATTCTTCCAAGGATCTCCACGAGCACGCTTTTGTGGTCGACCACCTGCGCCGGGCGCTCACCCCATTGTGCGAGCGACTAGATATTCCGGACGTCCCACAACTGATAAGCACCAATGAAATGTGGCACCTTGGCACGCCGATTTCCGGAACGCTCAAGGATAAAGACTTGACCGCGCTCGAGCTTGCCCTAGCGGTCCATCCCACACCGGCTATCTGTGGCACCCCGGCCGAAGCCGCCCAAGCCCTTATTGAGACTGCGGAGACTGACCGTGGTTTCTATGCCGGCGCGGTCGGCTGGTGCGATAGTTCAGGTGACGGCGAATTTATGGTAGCCATTCGCTGCGCAGAGGTTGCCGGCGATGGACTCTCCGCACGCGCTTGGGCTGGTGGAGGCATCGTCGGCGATTCTGATGCCCAAGCGGAGTTGGAAGAAACCACCGCTAAGCTGCGCACCATTTTGAAGGCGCTAAGCCTCTAGCCCACGCGCTTGGCGACGAGCACGACGTCGGTGCGGTGGTGCGCACCTGCACCTTCAGCCAGGTGGCGCTCCTGGCGAGTTAGGGTAATAGTTTTTAATTCCTGCAGGTTGTGCGCCAACCATTCCGGCATCGCCAGTTCTGTGGACTCCATATCGTGGTGAACAAAAAGCAGTGTTCCCCCTGGAGCTACCAAGTGCTCAAGCTTTTCGACCTCTTCCGACGTTGCGCGTATCCCACCGTAGTGGACGCTTACCAAGTCAAAGGGCTCATGGCTAAAGCCACTAAACATAGCAACCTGTGCGGCAACGCCGAGGGCGCGAGTGCGGGCTACGGCCGTCGGGGCGAAGTCAATGCCCAACACATCCTAGCCGTGGTTTTAAGCCAGAGCGCGTCCGCGCCTTCTCCGCAGCCAATGTCCAGGGCAGAGCCAGGCGCAAGCTCCGCAGCATAATCGACAAGGGTGGAGTTCGGCTTTCCTGACCACACGCGATCAGTGCTGCGGTACCGCTCCTCCATTTCCGCGGGAGTGGGAACGTAGGGGCGATGCTCGCTCTGGTGGGAGTTATGCACGGTCGATGGAATTGCGCAGGGTTCCCAGCCCTGGAATCTCGATTTCGATGGTATCCCCCGGCACCATCGGAGCGGTGCCCGCCGGTGAACCAGTAGTAATGACATCGCCGGGAAGCAAGGTATAGGCGGCGGAAATCTCTTCTAAGATGCCGCCCATCTTCACAATCATCTGGTCCGTATTGGAATCCTGCTTTTGCTCACGAGAGCCCTCGTGTGTCAGGTAGGCATTAATCTTCTGGTCATCCAGATTCAAGCTGTCCAGATCCGTCTCAATCCATGGGCCGAGCGGGCAGAAAGTGTCGATCCCCTTGGCACGAGCCCATTGTCCGTCCTTGAACTGCAGGTCACGGGAGGAAACATCATTGCAAATGGTGTAGCCCAGTACGTGGTCTTGCCAGTTCTCGGCCTTGATATTCTTCGACGGTTTGGAAATGACTACGGCAAGCTCGCCCTCAAACTCTACATTGGTGGCATAGTCTGGGATCTTGATCGCGGCATCCGGGCCGATGACCGCGGTGGACGGCTTGATAAAGATGGTGGGCGGCAAGCTATCGGCAGACTTCTTGAAGACTTCCGCAACATGGTCCGCATAGTTGCGGCCCAGCGCCACAACCTTGGTAGGCAGGGTCGGTGCCAAGAGGCGAACCTCGTTAAGCTTCCACTCGCGTCCGGTTGGCTCCGGCGGAGTGAAAGGCGTGCCAGCAATTTCTTTTGCTACTAGCTCTTGCATCGGGGCGTCTTTCGGCCCATCGATAATGGCGAAACAGATTCCTTCTGGGTGTGCAATTCGTCCTAAACGCATAGCGGTAATCCTACTCAATCGCTCCCTTTACATGTGTGCAAAGGTTACGGTGTTAATTAGTTAATTTGAGTAAATTGCGGTGTCCTTGCAAACGCCATTGCAAGCCCCTGGAAGAGGGGATGAAAGCAACCGTTCGGATCCGGGGGCGTCGGCAAGCGCATCGTGCAAGGCAGGTTTGCTCCTATGTAGCTAGGGCGCGCGAAATTCGGTCGCCGACGTCAGTGGTCTTCACCGGCCCATCGCCGCGTTGGGCAACGTCTTGCGCTACCGCATCCTCTACCCTTTGCGCATTGGCTTCATCGCCTACGTGTCGAAGGAGCATGGCCGCCGATAAAATAGCCGCTGTCGGATCCGCGATCCCCTTCCCAGCGATATCCGGTGCAGAACCATGGACCGGCTCGAACATCGAGGGATTCGCTCCTGAAGCATCAATATTTCCGGAGGCAGCAAGGCCAATGCCACCCACTACGGCACCGGCAAGATCGGTAAGAATGTCTCCAAAAAGGTTATCGGTGACTATTACGTCATATCGCGCCGGATCCGTAACCATATAAATGGTCGCAGCATCGATATGTTGGTAGTCCACCTGAACCTCTGGAAACTCAGCGGCGATGTCATCGACAGTGCGCTGCCACAGCCCACCCGCATTGACCAATACATTGGTTTTGTGCACCAAGGTCAGGTGCTTGCGGCGCTGCTCAGCCCGCGCAAAGGCATCGCGCACTACGCGCTCCACGCCAAAGCGGGTGTTTTGTGATACCTCACTAGCCACCTCATGCTCAGTGCCCTCGCGCAAGGTACCACCGTTTCCGCAGTACAGCCCCTCGGTGCCCTCGCGCACCACCACAAAATCAATGTCTCCAGGATCGGCCAACGGCGAAGAAGCAGTGGGATATAGCTTGGAAGGACGGAGGTTTACGTAATGATCCAGCGCAAATCGCATCTTGAGCAATAGCCCTCGCTCCAATACGCCTGGAGGCACTTTACCCGGGGCACCAATAGCCCCCAATAAGATGGCATCGTGTTCGCAGAGACTAGCTAAATCCGCATCCGTGAGAAGCTCCCCGTTGCGTAGGTAGCGCCGGGCACCAAGGTCATACTCGGTGGTGTCAATATCGGAGCGAACGGCATGCAGCACCTTGAGAGCCTCAGCCGTTACCTCGGGCCCAATACCATCCCCACCAATTACCGCAAGTTTCATTATGTAGGATTCCCTTCTCATAGAGTGGATTTAACCTACTCTATCAAAAAGGACCCGCGCAGCGCAGGAAGTTACCTGACACTACGCGGGATATGCTCCACGGATTCTGCACCAGCAGCTTTATGCGTCCATATCTAACTGTTCGCACTCTGCACCCAATGCCGCATTAATCTCAGCAATGAGAGACTCCGGCACCTCGGTATCCACGCGCAAAATAAGGACAGCGTCAGACTCTTGCTTAGCGTGAGTAAGCGCCGCCGCCACGATATTAATTCCAGCAGCACCTAGCTTGGTGCCCACCGTTCCCAACGCGCCCGGAGCATCCGCATAACGGAAGAAGAGATTGCGGCCAGTAGCGCGCATATCGACGCCGCGGCCGTTGATGCGGATAAACTTTTCGGTTCCATCGATGCCGATAAGCGCACCGGTCAGCGAGGAAGTTTCTCCATCAGCACCGATAACTTTCACCTGCAAGGAGGAGCGGTGCCCCTTGGATTCCGCGTTGGTAGATACCTCCACCTCTACCCCACGGCTCTGCGCAATCTGCATGGCATTGACAAATGTCACCGGTTCCGAAGTCACGCCGCTAAACAGACCCCGGACAGCAGAAAGACCTAAAACTTCTACATCCTCGGTAGACAGCTCACCGCAAGCTTCTACTTCAACGGCAACGGGTGCCTGCCCCAGCAGACGTCCAGCTGTAAGTCCTAGCTTGCGTGCGAGATCCAGCCAGCCAGCAACTTCTTCTCCTACAGCCCCACCGGAGACGTTTACCGCATCTGGGACAAACTCACCGGCGAGAGCTTTGAGCACCGAAGCCGCCACATCGGTTCCTGCTCGGTCCTGGGCCTCTACAGTGGAGGCTCCCAAGTGTGGGGAAACGGTGACCTGCGGCAGCTTAAAGAGCGGAGAATCAGTGCATGGTTCCGTAGCAAAAACATCGAATCCCGCACCTCGGTGATGCCCCTGTTCGATAGACTCGGCCAAGGCCTCCTCATCCACCAATCCGCCGCGAGCCGCATTAATGAGAATCTGCCCCTTCTTCGCCTTAACCAAAAGCTCCTTATCAAACATTCCGGCAGTCTCTGGGGTCTTCGGAAGGTGAATGGTCACAAAATCGGAACGAGACATGAGCTCTTCCAATTCGACCAGTTCCACGCCCAGTGCCGCCGCACGAGCCGGGTTGGCATAGGGGTCGTGGGCAATGATGGTCGTTTCAAAAGACTTCAGACGCTGTGCGAAGAGCTGACCAATGTGTCCAAAACCAACAATACCGATGGTCTTTCCATATACCTCCACGCCCTTGAAAGAAGAACGCTTCCATTCCCCCTCGCGCAGCGACTGGTCGGCTGCTGGTACCTGACGCGCCGTCGCCAAGAGCAATGCAATGGCCTGTTCGCACGCCGAGTGAATATTAGACGTAGGTGCATTTACCACCATGACGCCCTTTTCCGTTGCCGCCGGAATATCAACGTTATCTAGGCCTACTCCTGCGCGGCCCACAATTTTTAGCTTTGGAGCTGCTTCTAAAACCTCTGCATCAACAGTAGTTGCAGAACGCACCAGCAAAGCCTCTGCATCCGGAACTGCGGCGAGCAACTCCGCACGGTTTGGACCGTCCACCCAACGAACCTCAACTGAATCCCCCAAGGCCGTAACTGTGGATTGAGCTAATTTATCGGCAATAAGGACTACCGGCTTCGACATATCTTCCTTCGCTTAAGTGTGATGCGGTGCACGCGGAATTCCCGCGTGTCAAGGAAGTGTAGTTCAGGAAGGAGTGCCTTGCTTGATTTTTGCCTTAAATTCTTTCACTCGACCGAATTCCGGTCCAAGGGCTACTAAGGAACCGTCTGTAAGGCCAGCAACAGCGGCCATGCTGTGCTTATCCTCCAATGGATCAACAGTCGGCACCACCAACACCTTGCCGCCATAGGCTGCAGCCGTAATGACGTTCGCGATGGGACTGTCTTTTGTCGCGATGATATTCGGCGCCATCTGGGCATCCCTGCGGGACTGTGCTGGGACAGGTTTCTTCTTTTTCCCATCAGCCTCAGGTTCGCCTTCATACGGCACCCATGCGGGCCGCAGCTCCACTTGGGGAGTCTTGTCCAATCGCGCAATATCTTTGACCATTTGCTCAGGGGAAGCTACCACCTTGGAGCCGTATTGGAAGGCCGTAAACTCTCCCAGCGCTTTGTGCGTACCTGGATCCTTAATCACCTCGAAGTCCCCAGATGTTTGTGTCCACGGCACATCGCCGACAATCACCAAGCGTCGTACTCCCAGGTCCGTGAGTAGCTTATGGATTTCCAAACGCCTAGCGTCGTCATACTGCACCGCAGGCAAATGCTGGTTTACCGCCAACGTTGCTGCACGCAGAATAGATTTATCATCCGCGGTAAAGAGGACGAGCGAATCGGAATCTTCAAAAAATAGGCGGCTAGCCTCGATGCCTATGGGGTCATTGACAATGACGAATCTGCCGTCAAATTTCGGGTCAATCAGCCGGTTTTGGTTCTCCGCTTTGGCCTTATTGAGGTCAATTTCAGACTCATCCAAATCAGACAATCCCCGCCTGACCAGTTTGGTTTCAGTAACTGGCGTGCCACAGGCAGCTAATGCAAGCGATGCGACAAGCACTGTGGCAGTCAGGCGCACAGAATTAGCGATCAAAAGCTTGCGGGCCTTCCTCTCCACCAAACAGGTTTGCTTCATCCACATCACGGATGACAGGTTTACCTAAAGCATATTCCACGATGTCAAGGAACCGTTGACGACGGTCTGCTAGGAATTCTCGCGGCTGTGACGCCCGCAGGTAATTCAAATTCATATCGTGGGACGCTAGTACCTCATCAAATTGCCTGTCTTCCATGATGGACTTGGACTGAACGCGCGGCAGGTAGCGATCGGGAGCGAAGCCATCGAGTACTACCTCAGTTCGCTTGCCCATTGGGGTGTAGTTCATCACGGACTCCGCCAAAACGGGGTCCACTCCGTGGCGCTTGCACCAATTCAGCGGGAAAACCGGGAAAAAGCCCGGCTTGAGCTCTTCAAATGTGCGCCTATTAAACGCCTTTCCTGTGCGCCAATCCTTTGCGCCGCGCGCCATAAGGAGGGCATAGAGACCATGCCATACACCGTCCTTATCATCCACAGAGAGCAAACGGGATTCCCGGAAGGTGGCATCGGTGACAGTTTTCGGGGCTTCATCCGTTGCGCCCGCTACCCACTCGGTGACCTCATCCACGTCGCGAGCGGCGCGCAGCTGCACGGCAGACGAGCCATAAAGCTCGCCGAAGACGCCGCACCAGAACCATTGGTTCATGCGGTCCCACGATTGCTGGGTAGACAGCGCTCCCCCGCGTTTAGCCAGGCGGGCAATGATGACGGCTAGAGGAACAATCTGTTCATTAAACGGAACCTGATCCGTATTAAGGATGCATCGTTCCGCCAAAAACTCAGATACCTCACGGAAAGTAATGCGTAAATCTTTGGCCGCCGCCTTATACTCCGTTAGGGACAGCTTTAAGATGTCCTCGCGCTGCCCACCAGCACGGCCCTTTTCTCCGGAGACTAAAAGCGATACTGCAGAAAGAAATTCTGTGCGCCCAATTCCGTCCAAAGCTGGGGACGTACGCAGATCCTTTTCCACTTCTTGCCAATCAGTGGCCAGGTGGAAATTGGGATCCTCGGAAGCAAAAACCGCAGTTAGCAAATCAAAGACGTCCATTTGCAGACCTGCCGAATTTGCCTGCGCGAAAATCGACCCGATGCCGGCTCGCTCTGTTTCTCGGGAAAGCCGAATCATCGGCAGGTCATAGCCGGACAATGGTCTAACGATGCGGTTATTAAACGCTGCTAGCTCCGCGCTGTATTCCTGTTTGGTCGCTGCAAGCTCAAAGAGCATGCCAACGCCATCTTCACTCAATAGTGAAGCAACAGGAATGCACATATTCTCTAGGGCGTCTTCCCGTGAAAGAATGTCCCCCTCAATCGTCGGTGCGAAGTGCGATCGAACTTTTCCTTTGTGATCGACTGCAAAGATGGCGTCATCCGGCATAATCTCGCCCCGCACGGCAGCTCGAATATCAATGAAGAAACGGCGATGAATTTTCTTCTTGCGGAAGTCAATTGTGTCTACAAAGCCCTCGCCGTTGAAGCAGTGATACAGCGTGGTCAAACGCTGCTGTCCGTCCAAAAGGAGCAAGCCGGGATCGACGCCGGTATCCGGCGCGCCGGCGAGGGCGCGGGGGCGAAAGCGCATCTTTTCGTTTCGAGTATCAAGTGCCATAAGCGCCCCGATGGGATAGCCGCGAAGCACAGAAACAATGAGTGAACGGATGCGATCTTCGTCCCATGCATAGCTGCGTTGGAAATCAGGTAGCTGGATGTCCCCGCGATTAATCCGTGCAAAGAGGTCTTTGAGATCATAACTTGGCGTCGTAAAGCCCATGCCCGACATCCTACCCCCAAGGATTAATTCTTTCCTGCCGATAATTCAGAAAACCCACGGTGAACACCCCTAATTCACCGTGGGTTTGGCGCTATTCGCGTGGCCTTATGTGCTAGGCCGTAGCATCCAGTGGGTTCTTGACCCAGCTCATCAAATCGCGCAGCTTGGCGCCGGTCTTTTCAATCTCGTGCTGTGCAAATTCCTCGCGCAGGTCCTCCAATTCCTTGTTGCCGCCCTCAATATTGGCCAACAGGCGCTTGGTGAAGGTGCCATCCTGGATATCAGTCAAGATGTCTTTCATGCGCTGCTTGGTATCGGCATTGATAACGCGGGGACCGGAAATGTAGCCGCCAAACTCTGCGGTATCAGATACCGAGTAGTTCATATTGGCGACGCCGCCTTCAAACATCAGGTCCACAATCAGCTTCATCTCATGCAGAACCTCAAAGTAGGCCATTTCTGGCTCGTATCCAGCCTCAGTCAGAACTTCAAAGCCGGTACGAATCAGGTATTCCACACCGCCGCACAGGACAGCCTGCTCACCGAAGAGGTCAGTAACCGTCTCTGCTTCGAAGGTAGTCGGGATAACGCCGGCACGCGCACCACCGATGGCTGCGGCATAGGACAAGGTCAGATCGTGGCCTTCGCCCTTCGGATCCTGCTCAGTAGCGATGAGGCACGGAACTCCCTTGCCATCTACAAACTGTCGGCGAACCAAGTGACCAGGCCCCTTAGGAGCAACCATTCCGACGGTGACACTGGCCTGCGGCTCAATCAGCTTGAAGTGAATATTCAAACCGTGACCAAACAGCAGTGCATTGCCATCTTCCAGGTTAGGGGCGATTTCCTCTTCAAAGATCTGCTTCTGAGAGGTATCTGGCGCCAGCAGCATAATGACGTCCGCCCACTTAGCAGCCTCTGCCACGGTCTTAACCTCAAAACCTGCTTCCTCAGCCTTATCCGCCGACTTGGAACCCTCGCGCAGGCCGATAACAACCTCAACGCCGGAGTCACGCAGGTTTTGCGAGTGTGCATGACCTTGGGAACCGTAGCCGATGACGGCTACCTTGCGGTTTTGAATGATGGACAGATCCGCATCATCGTCATAAAAGGTCTCAATTGCCATGTCCTAATCCTCAATTCTGTAGTGATTAAAAGTTCAATGAATCAACGTCCCACCCACTATTGTATCAGCGTGTGGGATTTAATGCCCACCTAGTGAGACATTAATTTCGGGGCGGAACCAATGCTTTGGGCCCACGCCCTAAGGCCACGTCGCCCGACTGCACCAGCTCGAGTACACCAAAAGGTTCTAATACATCCAGTAGCGCCGCCAGCTTTCCCGGGGTACCAGTCGCTTCTACTACCACGGATTCTTGCGCCACATCTACCACGCGAGCGCGGAAGATATTGACGGCATCGACAACCTGGGGCCGGTTGGTATTATTTGCAGCTACCTTGACCATCATCAGAGCTCGCGCCACGGTTGCGTCAGCCTCAAGCTCAACTATCTTGATGACCGGAACAATTTTATTGAGCTGCTTAGTTACCTGCTCCATAATTGTCTCGGATGCATCAACCACGATAGTCAGCCGGTTGATACCCGGATTTTCCGTTTGGGCGGAAACCAAGGAAATGATGCTATAACCGCGCCGCGAAAACATTCCGGTCACCCGCGACAGGATTCCCTCTACGTCTTCCACCAGGACCGACAAGGTATGCCGGGAAACGTCAGTGGGTGCCATGCCTATACCTCCTGGATGGTCTCGTCGATATCGGCAGGACTTTCTGCTGCCGATTCAGTTTCATCGAATAGCGGGCGCAAACCGCGGGCGTATTGAATCTCTTCGTTGGACGCCCCACCGCCAATCATCGGCCACACCTGGGCATCTTCTCCAACGATGAAGTCAATAACCACAGGGCGGTCGTTGATTGCGCGGGCCCGTTCAATCGCAGGCACCACTTCTTCCTCGCAGGTGACCCGGATGGCTTCACACCCCAGTGCTTCTGCCAAGCGGACAAAGTCCGGGGTATAGACATCACGCTCTCGCAGCTTGGTATGGGAGTAGTTCTCATTAAAGAACAAGTTTTGCCACTGGCGGACCATGCCTAGGTTGCCATTATTAATAACGGCAACCTTGAATGGAAAGCCCTCCAAAGCTGCGGTGGTTAGCTCCTGATTGGTCATCTGGAAGCAGCCATCACCGTCAATCGCCCATACCTCTTTATCTGGGCATGCTGCTTTAGCGCCAAGGGCTGCCGGTACCGCGTAGCCCATGGTTCCAGCTCCGCCGGAGTTAATCCAGGAACGCGGCTGTTCAAAGTCAATAAACTGTGCCGACCACATCTGGTGCTGCCCCACTCCGGCACAATAAATTGCCTCGGGGCCTACGGTTTCGCTGAGCTTTTCCAAGACAAATTGAGGATTTAGCTGCCCATCCGGAGTGGGATCATAACCACGGGGAAACCGCTCTTTGAGTCCGTCAAGGTAGTCCCGCCATGGACCTGTCTGCGGCAGATCCAGAGAGGAGTTTTTACGGTATTCCTTTAAAAGTCCCGCTAGTACTTTTTGCGCATCACCCACGATAGGCACGTCCACCTCGCGGATTTTGCCGATTTCAGCAGGATCGATATCCGCATGAATCACCTGAGCCTCAGGGGCAAAGGTTGAGGTATCCCCAGTTACTCGATCATCGAAGCGCGCGCCGATGGCAATGAGCAGATCCGCACGTTGCATCGCCGCGACCGCCGGAACGGTGCCGTGCATGCCCGGCATGCCCATATGCAGCGGATGAGACTCCGGAAAGGACCCCAAGGCCGTAAGTGTGGTCACGACTGGAATTCCGGTAAATTCCGCAAACGCACGCAGCTCCCGTGCCGCCTCCGCCTTGATGACACCACCTCCGGCATAAATAACCGGCTTTTCTGCTTGCGCGATGAGTTCAACCGCTTGCGCGATTTGACGGTGGTGAGGCTTGGTCGTTGGCTTATATCCGGGCAAATCGAATTCGGTTGGGAAAGAGTAGTCCAAGTGGCCATTTTGAACGTCTTTCGGAATATCCACTAGGACCGGTCCTGGGCGCCCTGTAGAAGCCAGATGGAATGCTGCAGCAATAGCAGCGGGAATCTGGCTAGGCTCCGTCACGATGTAGTTGTGCTTGGTGATCGGCATTGTCACACCACGGATATCGGCCTCCTGGAAGGCATCAGTTCCCAAAAGATTGCTTCCCACTTGGCCGGTGATAGCGACGATGGGGACGGAGTCCAGGTTGGCGTCGGCAAGCGCTGTCACCAAGTTAGTCGCGCCCGGCCCCGAGGTGGCAATGCACACCCCAACCTTGCCAGAAGCCTGCGCATAGCCTTCCGCAGCATGTCCGGCTCCCTGTTCATGACGGGTGAGCACATGCCGCAGCTTGGTCGAGGTATGCAAAGCATCGTAGAGCGGAAGCACGGCACCGCCTGGAATGCCGAAGACAAGATCGGTTCCCAAATCTTCAAGAGTGCGGACAATGGCGTGGGCACCACTCATCCGCTCCGGAGCATGGGCGCGTGAGGCTGCAGCCACCGAGGCGGGCGTGGGCGAAGTTGTCGTAACCACGGTTAATGTGCTCCTTGGATTGCTCTAATACTGGTCATGATCATCATCGTTAACGCCTTTAGATATGAACAAAGCCCCCGCGGGCTGGTGTGTCTGCAGGGGC
Source organism: Corynebacterium sp. LaCa54 (assembly GCF_046717495.1). NCBI lineage: Bacteria > Bacillati > Actinomycetota > Actinomycetes > Mycobacteriales > Corynebacteriaceae > Corynebacterium > Corynebacterium sp. LaCa54. The sequence goes on along the minus strand of NZ_CP177115.1, from coordinate 1,040,732 downwards.
GAAAAGCGTCGACGTCATGAGCGCCGCGGTCACCGCCGCATTGGTACTACCTGAAGTCGAATAATGATCATGAGCATGACTATACACCGATAGGTATTACACTTCTGGCAGTTACCCCCATTTGGGATAGGTTTCCCACATGGTGAGACATACCTGAAAATAGGTTAGCCCTCACCCACCCCTGTGAATTAGGCTTGCACACTATGACCCCACCACCTAAGGACAATAAACCTCATCAGTCCACCACCCAGGCAGAGGTTTTCAAGCCATCCCGTAACCACATCTTGGGCATCCTTATCCTGTCCACCATTGCGCTATTGAGCATTGGGTGGGCCCCCAAATACCTCGCATGGCTGTTTATCATCCCCGTCCTTGGGCTGTGGTGGGTCATAAAATCCCGCACCAAGGTCTCCGAATCCGGCATCGACATTTCCTATGCCTTCCGAAAAAAGGTCCAGATCCCTTGGGACGATTTTGCCGGTATCGGGTTCCAACGCTCCCGCGCCTTTGCTCGTACGAGAAGCGGCGCAGAGCACAGCCTGCCCGGTATCACCTTTAACTCGCTCCCACGCCTTTCGGAGGCCTCCCGCGGCCGCATCCCGGACGCCCTTACCCAGGGCCGTGAAGCGGCAGATGAAAAGGTGGTTATCGTCCACCGCGACGGCCAGCAAGTCCTGCTCAGCAAAGAAGAGTACGCGGACTACCTTGAGCGCCACCCCGAGCTCAAGCCCTCGGCCGAAAACTAAATACGCCACCGACGCTCTCCCCCACATCCCTTGAAGGAATGGTGACTTTAAACCATGTTCCCGCTGCGCTCAAAAGTAACTACCGTCGGCCGCCAGACCTCTGGCGCCCGGGCCCTGTGGCGCGCAACCGGCACCAAGGAAAATGACTTTGGTAAACCGATCGTGGCCATCGCCAACTCCTATACCCAATTCGTCCCCGGCCACGTGCACCTCAAAAACGTCGGCGATATTGTCGCCGATGCCGTACGGGAGGCCGGCGGAGTGCCCAAGGAATTCAACACCATCGCAGTCGATGATGGCATTGCCATGGGCCATAGCGGCATGCTGTACTCGCTTCCCTCCCGCGAAATCATCTCCGATTCCATCGAGTACATGGCCAATGCCCACACTGCCGACGCCCTGGTATGCATCTCCAACTGCGATAAAATCACCCCCGGCATGCTCAATGCTGCCCTGCGGTTAAATATCCCCACCATCTTTGTCTCCGGTGGGCCAATGGAGGCAGGAAAGGCGGTCGTTGTAGACGGCGTAGCCCACGCCCCAACCGACCTCATTACGGCGATTACGGCCTCCGCCAATGATGAGGTCTCGGATGAAGGACTGACTCAGGTCGAAGCATCTGCCTGCCCCACCTGTGGTTCCTGCTCCGGCATGTTTACCGCCAACTCTATGAACTGCCTGACCGAAGCCCTCGGCCTAGCGCTGCCCGGCAACGGTACCACCTTGGCCACCCACACGGCCCGCCGCGGCCTATTCGAAAGGGCCGGCACCACCATCGTCGAAATGTGCCGTCGCTATTACGGCGAAGAAGACGAATCGGTCCTTCCGCGCAACATCGCTACCAAGGAAGCTTTCACTAACGCCATGGCCCTAGACATGGCCATGGGTGGCTCCACCAATACCATCCTGCACACCTTGGCGGCCGCGCAGGAAGGCGAGGTGGACTTCACGCTGGATGACATCAACGACATCTCCTACCGCGTACCCTGCCTGTCCAAGGTAGCGCCCAACGGGACCTACCACATTGAAGATGTTCACCGCGCCGGCGGCATTCCCGCCATCTTGGGCGAGCTTCGCCGCGCCGGGCACCTCAATCTCAAAGTACATACAGCGCTATATGACAACGCTGAACAGTGGCTCGATGACTGGGATATCCGCAACCCTCACGCCACCGAGGAGGCCCGCGAACTCTACTACGCCGCCCCCGGCGGCGTGCGCACCACGGAGCCCTTCTCCCAATCCAACCGCTGGGACGAGCTCGATACCGACGCCGCCAATGGCTGCATCCACGACGCCGAGCATGCCTTTTCTTCCGATGGTGGCCTCGTTGTACTGCGCGGCAACCTCGCTCCCGACGGGGCCATCGTCAAGGCAGCGGGCGTCGAAGAGGAGCTGTGGACCTTCTCCGGCCCTGCACGAGTCGTGGAATCCCAGGAAGAAGCGGTATCTATCATCCTCAATAAGGAGGTTCAGCCGGGCGATGTCGTGGTCATCCGCTATGAAGGCCCGGCCGGTGGGCCTGGCATGCAAGAGATGCTCCACCCGACTTCCTTCCTCAAGGGCGCCGGGTTGGGCAAGGCATGTGCCTTGATTACCGACGGCCGCTTCTCCGGCGGTACTTCCGGCCTATCTATCGGACACATCTCCCCCGAGGCAGCCCACCAGGGAATGATCGGTCTCATCGAAAACGGCGACACCATCTCCATTAATATCCACGAGCGCGAGCTCACCCTAGACGTGGATGAGGAAGTACTGGAGCGCCGCCGCGCCGCCCAAGAACAGCGCGAATCCCCTTGGACCCCAGTAAGCCGCAACCGCCCGATCACTAAGGCACTGCGTGCATATGCGGCAATGGCAACCTCAGCTGACCGCGGCGCGGTTCGCGTGGTTGACGGTTATGTGAATTAGCAGGAGATAGCTGCTAAATTGCTGTGCTTCGGTGGGGTGCGCGCCTTTTGCCTGCAAATCGCATAAGATATCCTGCGATGAAATTCGCGCGTACCCCGTTATTCCGCTATGCCCTGGCCTTACTGGGGCTCATTTTTGGCGCTCGGAAAATCGTCCAAGATATCCACATTACGGACTTCCCCATCGATATGGTGGTCTACCGCGAAGGCGTCAAGGCCTTCCTTGAACACCGCTCTGTCTACAGCGAACCCATGCTGGCTGGCGATATTCAATTGCCCTTCATTTATCCACCCTTTGGCGCGTTGGTCATGGTCCCCTTGACGGCCTTCGACGGTATTGACCACGACATGGCAGGCGACATCGTGGTCGTCCTCTCTGATCTTCTCGTGCTCCTATGCCTCTACCTTGTATTCAAGGCAGTGCTGAAAAAGCCAGAGTTCCTCCTGCCCGTCACCACCATTACTTGGGCAATTGTATTGCGCTTTGAGCCGGTTGACCTCAATAACGGCTTTGCCCAAATCAATATCGTGGTCATGACGCTCGTTGTCCTCGACCTCGTTCCGCGCCGGCGCTTCCTACCGCAAGGAATCCTGATCGGTCTGGCGGCCGCCATCAAAATAACCCCTCTGGCCATGCTGCTTTATTTCCTCGTGCGCAAGGAGTGGAAGCAGATTGCCACAGCGCTCCTTTCCGCTGTTGCGGCCACCCTCCTTGCCGCAGCCTTCCGCTGGGACGCGTTCGTGGAGTTCTTCAGTTCCAAATTGCTCGATATGGGCTCTGGCGGCGACTTCGGCGTGGGGACTGATTACCAGTCCAATAGCTCTATCAAGGGCGCCATTCAGCGCATGTATTCTTCTTCCGAGGCCATGGACGCTAATGGTCTGGCCATCAACATCGCGTGGATCGCCGCCTCCCTCGTGGTCATTGCATTCGCGGCGTGGCTTATTAAGCGCCTGTGCGAGGAGCATTTGCTTGTCGACGCCCAATTGGTCACCGCCCTTACCCTCCTGCTCATCTCCCCCGTTTCCTGGTCACACCACTGGGTCTGGCTCACGCTCATCATCCCAGTCTTTCTTTACCGCGCCTGGAGCTGGCTTTCTACGGGATGGGCCGCGGGCAGCCTTCTTACCGTTCTCGTTGCCTGGGCAGGCATGCTTCTGACTGTTCCACCCAAATGGTGGTGGGGCGACCAAGTCGATGTCCACGCCATGGAGCGCTACCAGAAGTTCTGGGTGGATGACTTCGTGTGGCTAACCATACTGACCGTCGCACTTTTCGCAGCCGCTTTCTATGCATCCCAGCGCAATAACCGGAACGCGAATACCGCTACTCCTGTCCCGCTAGCGTCTTAAGCGCTGCAAGGTGCGAATCGAATGCGGCCTTACCTTTAGTTGTGAGCATCACCCATACCGTGTCCTTGCCACGTGAGGATCCATACTCACGAAAGCGACTGACATACCCCTCTTTTTCCAGTGCGCTTAGCTGCTTAGACAGCGTGGCATCGGACTGATTCACCTTGTCCCGGATCGCCGCGAAGCGCATCTCTTTATTAATGGCGCCTTCCACTGCCCCGGCAGCATTAAGTACCGCACAAATCTTAAACCGGTTGAGCGGGTGAATTACTGGATCAAGCTCACTCATCACCACTCGCCTGCTTGCCGTCTTCATGGCCACGCGTGGACATATCCATTGCTCCCGAATTGAGAGCCCAAAACACGCCCACGCCCCACAGCGTGAATACGATGGCCGCAATCACCATGTGCCCTTCGAGAAAGGTCTGGAAAAACGTAGGGGCAAATATTAGAAAAAATCCGAAATAGTATTTCTTATCCGGCTGCGGCTGGTCAAAGGGATTTTGTCTATAGCCTGCACGTACGTCACGCTTTTTAGCGCCTACCCAAAGGCCTACACCCACGCAGGCAATTATGACTCCGAGAGATAACCATAGCGGCATACCTTCCCCAAATTGGCTCAGGCCAAACCACAGTCCTGCTAACGCCGCAGCAAACAATGCATTAAGCGCGGTCTTCCGCCCTGCGCTCTGGTCTTGCTCCATTTCTTCATTAAATGCCAGTGCCTCGTGCACGCTGTCTTCCATCGTCTCTATCCCTTTCACCCTCGAATTTCGTTGTTTTCCACTTTAGAAAGTATCATACTTTCCCTCCCGGAAAGCAAGGGGTAAAAGAAAATCCGCCGCGTGCGCGACGGATAATCTTTTGGCGATTAGCTCAGCGGATTAACTCCCGCACCGAAGAACCACAGTGCTACGAGAATCGCTACGCCGATAAGCACAAAGACCCAGGAGGTGCCCAGCGGGCGGCGTGCCCAGGAGCGCTTGAAGTCTAGGGAAATAAAGCCCGGGCCAGTAAACTGCAGTCCCACAGCGATAACGAAGAGGACCAAAGAAAGCCAGACGGAATCTGGCCAGCTAAAGACGTCCAAACCGGCATCGGTCTGCGCTAGCTCGTGGACAGCGCTAAAGCCGGTCACTACCAAGCCCAGCATGGCAGCCAGAGGCGTAATGAGTCCCAGCAACAGGAATACACCAGCGATAAGCTGCATGGTCGGAACCGCAATCGACAGCGCGGTATCCCAAGCATAGTTGGCAAAATCACCCTCTAGACCGGACAAGCCCTGGCTATCGCCGAGCTCGAAGAAGGTTTTTGCACCGGCAATGATTAGGTAGGCGCTCAGTGCGATGCGAATGAATAGCAGACCAAAGTCGATAGTGCCGCGGCGCCCATAGCGGTGGTAGCCTTCTTTTTCTTCCTGTTCCGCCTGCAGGCGGGCCTCGCGCTCCTCTGCGGTTTCTGCGCTGGCGGCACCTTCTTCAGGGGCGTCGGCAGTAGCAAGTGCCGATTCTTCCTCGGCACTAACCGGCGTGGCCGACTCCGGTTGCGCAAACGCTACAGTTTCCTCGCTGGCGCCGCTTTGCTGACGCGCGGCTTCGTTCGCGCTGGAGTAGGACATTACCTCAGTTTCAGGGTGGTCTTGCCGCGCCTGGGAAGGCTTGATCTCCTGCGGCTCAGCGCGGCCGGCGCGCTCGAAGAGGCCAGGCTTCGAGTTCTTCTCGCTGGAAACGGAATCTTTGCTCGCGGGCTTGGCGTTGTAGGTAGGCACGCCCATGTCTTCATCTAACGGTGTGGCTTTATCCGGCTGTTTATCGCTCATAGCTCCAATTTAAGGCACGGGCCTGCGCTTTTGTGGTACCCGCCACGGCGCGCCGTTGCAGCAAACTGGCTAGAGTGCTTCCAAGCCGCTTGCGGCCTCAATCACCGAACGCGTGAGCTCACCCAAAACCTCCGATTCCAAACGCCAACGCTGCCAATAGAGGTCGATATCGAGCGGGGAGCCGTCGAGAAGCACCAGCTCTTTCGCCTCCAAAAGCGGCAGTGCCTGGGCTTGGGGCAGCAATCCCCACCCTAGGCCGACGCGAACCGCCTCGAGGTAGCCCTCGGAAGAGGGAATCTGCGACACCCGGGCACGCACCACGGCCGAATCAATGAAGCGCTCGCGCATGGCATCATCCAATACCTGATCGTTGGGACCATATCCCACCAAAGGCATGGTTTCCCAGGTTAGCCGACCGCTATGAAAGCTATCTGCAATATGCGGCGCCGCGACTGGAAAGTAGCGCATAGTGCCCAAAAAGCTAGACTCGCAACCCGAAACTGGTGTGGCCTCCCTCGTTACTGCGCCCAGCACATCGCCACGCCGCAACATGGCTAAGGTGCGTGCTTCATCCTCAATCCGGATGCGCAAGGCGACGTCGCCCCGCCGCGCGGTATCGCTTAGAACCCTCCTAAACCACGTCGCCAAAGAATCCGAATTTACTGCGACAGACAGCGGGACCCGGGCCAGGCGATGGCCTAGGCGGGCATCCGTTTCTGCCTGCACTAACGCCATGCGGCGCGCGGACTGAACAAGGATCTCGCCCGCTTCCGTGGCGGTTACCGGGGTGGCACGGCGAAGGAGTACTCGTCCGGTGCTCGACTCCAAGGCCTTGATACGCTGGCTCACCGCAGACGGCGATATACCGAGCACGGCCGCGGCAACATCGAAGCTGCCTTCGTCCACGATCGCAAGCAAGGTTTCTAGGTGCACCGGGTTCATGAAGCTATTCTAAACCAACTGAAGAAGCATTAACTGGACTAATCCAGCCTAAGAATTCACACTAGAAGGCATGTCCATCGTGCTTGCTGGTTTCTTTCTGGGATTATCGCTCATCGTGGCCGTCGGCCCGCAAAATGCCATGCTGCTTAAATTCGGCATCCGCCGCGACCATATTGGCCTCATCATTGCCGTCTGCGCGCTTTCCGACGTCATCCTGATTACCTCCGGCACAGCCGGCGTGGGCTACCTGGTAGAAAAGTTTCCCAACGCCCTGCAAGTCCTGAAATACGTTGGCGCGACTTACCTGGCCTATTTTACTTTTACCTGCTTCCGCGATGCGTTGAAGACCAAGGGTGAGGCCATTGAGGTCGAATCCACACAGCCTAAGGTCCCGCAGGAAGTAGCCACCTTCGATGGTTCCACCTCACGCAGCACGACGAAGACTAAAACTCGGGTGGAGATAAAGCGCTCCCCCTCCTGGGTTAAACCACTATTGACCGCCCTGGCCTTAACGTGGCTGAACCCAGGCGCCTACGTAGACGTGGTTGTCATGCTTGGCAGCATCGCCAACCAATACGGCGAATCAGGGCGCTGGCTTTTCGCCGTGGGTGCTATCTGCGCCAGCTTCACCTGGTTCCCCTTCATCGGCTTTGGCGCCGCACGTTTTTCCCATGTGTTGTCCCGACCCACGGTATGGCGCTGGATCAACTTCGGTATCGGCGTCATCATGATTGGCCTAACGCTCAAGTTGCTCCTGCTCTAGGGGCCGGGTTCAAAGGGCCGCCTAATTGCCGCGAACGCGCGACGCGGTCGCACCGGCCCACCGGTTGATTCCGGCGTCATGGGCGACGTCGTCAATCGCGCCCAGCTCCTCTGCACTGAAGTCGAGATTGTCCAGTGCCCCTAGGTTATGCTCGAGCTGCTCCACCGAAGAAGCGCCCAAAAGAGCCGAGGTTAGCGTGCGATCGCCTTGGTCGCGCAATACCCACGAAATAGCCATCTGAGCCAAAGACTGCCCACGCTTACGCGCAATATCGTTGAGGGCGCGAATCATGGACAGGTTCTCCTCGTTGAGCCAGCCCTTTTCCAAGGTCTTATCTTGTGCCGCGCGGGAATCGGCGGGAATGCCATCGATATAGCGATCGGTCAGCATTCCTTGTGCCAGTGGCCCGAAACCGATAACTCCCAATCCGCTACGCCCGGTGACGTCAAGCAACGACTCGCCATCTTCGCCCGGACGCTCAATCCAGCGGTTGAGAATGGAATAACTTGGCTGGTGAATCAGCAATGGGCAGCCTTCCTCTTCCATAAATTCCACGGCCTCCGCGGTAAGCTCTGGCCCGTAGGAGGAAATGCCCACGTAGAGGGCCTTGCCGGAAGCTACGATATCGCGCAGTGCATAAAGGGTTTCTTCCAGCGGGGTATCTGGATCCGGGCGGTGGTGATAGAAGATATCCACGTAATCCAAGCCCATGCGCTCGAGAGACGCGTCCAAGGAACTCACCAGGTACTTGCGGGAGCCACCAAAGCCATAAGGGGAATCATTCATCACCCAGCCAGCCTTGGAAGAGATGATCATTTCATCACGGAAGGGACGAAAATCGCGGGCGAAGATGCGGCCGAAGTTAGCTTCGGCGGCGCCAGGTTCCGGACCATAGTTATTGGCCAAATCGAAATGAGTAATCCCCCGGTCATACGCCGCGCGCAAAATCTCGCGCTGCGTGGCCAGGGGACGATCGTCACCGAAGTTCTGCCATAGGCCAAGGGAAATGGCCGGCAACTTCAGACCAGAGTTACCTACTCGGCGGTACTCCATCGAATCATAACGGTCAGGTGCGGGTGCATAGAAACTCATGGCACCCATTGTCCGCTTAATTCTTCGGTTTGTCAGCCTGCGGACGCTCCTCATCTTCCTCAGGGTCGCCGGATGCACCGGTTTCTTCGACCCACTTTTCAATCTCCTCCGGGGTGCGGTCGGTTTCTACCGCATCGCGCTCGGTGTAGTAGGAGTAATCGTGGCGCTTTTCTTCGTACTTTTCCTTGTCAAAGTCCACATCATCATCACCGTCGAGTTTCTCGGTGACTTCCTCCACCAGCTCATCGTAGAGGGCCTCGTTATCCATATTGGAGTCCTCGATGTGCTGGCCAATTTCATCGTCGTAGCGCTCGGCGTCATATTCCTTGTCCGGGTGCAGCTTCAGGTGCATGAGGGCACGTACGCGCTCGCGACGCACTGCCTCGTCCTGGATCTGGGACTGGCTACGGAACCACGCAAAAACCAAGATGGCGACCATGAGGATTCCCATGTAGCCAATGATTGGGTAGATGTAGTTCATCAAGGTCTTAAAGCCGGCAAAGGAAACAGCGAAACCAGCCAAGCAGCCGATGACGAAGATGACCGGGTAGCGCTTCTCATGGCCGGCAGACAAGCGCTTACCCAGCGCGTAGAACATGCCGATGGCGGTATTGAAGATCATCAAGTAAATGATGACCGCCATGACAGCGCCCAATGTGGGATTGACGTCATCGACCAGAGACAACATCGGAATATCGGAGCCTTGTGCCTTATCCGAGTTCATCAGCAAAGAGAAACCGGCAAGACCCATCATGACGGAGTAGATAATGCCGCCCACGACGCCGCCCCAGCCGGCCTCGCGCGGGCTAATATTATCGCCGCCGATAACCAGGGACATAGATACGGCTAGCATCAGAGCAAGGCCGTTGTAGTTCAGTGCGGAAATCAGCCAGTTGCCAATCGGAGTATCGATCTGACTCGAAGCGTCTAGGGCCGCCCCAATGTCATCCGGCATATTGAGTCCGGTGTAGATGGCTACGCCAATGACCGCAATGATGATGGACGGTGTGACCGTACCGATAACCTTGGAAACCTTATCCACGTCGAGCATGCCGACGAGCAAGACCAAGACCAGCATGAGCGTGGAACCAATCCACGTCTTCCAGCCAAATTGCTGCTCCATGTTAGAGCCGGCACCGGCCAGCATCACAAAACCAATAGCAAAGAGGGTGATGATGACCGCCACATCCAGCAATTTGGAGACGATCGGGTGGGTGACATTGCGGAAAACAGTATTGTGTTCCGAGGCGTGGAAATAGCTTCCCAGCTGCAAGAACACTGTACCCGCGAGGGTCATGACGAGTGCGGCGATAATGATGCCAGGAATGCCCCAGGTGCCAAAGGCAGTGAAGTACTGCACCACCTCTTGTCCCGTGGCAAAGCCTGCGCCGACCAACAAGCCCACGAAGGACATTGCAATGGCGATAATGTTTTTAGAAGACACAGTTGCCTAACTTTTGTAGCGAATATCTCTCGCATACTGGTGCGCGCGGCCCCTTTGTCCCCCGCTCCCCAGCACGTGGGCTACGCAACACCGATATGCGTTCCTTAAGGAATGGTACGTAAGTGACCCGCCAAACACCTACTGATGCATACCGATGTTGTGCTAAATCACATATGGGGATTCAGCGAAATCAACCAAACGCCTTAGTCTTCGAAGGTCGCGGTATCAATCACAAAGCGGAATTTCACGTCCCCGGCTACCACGCGCTCATAGGCAGCATCGACATCGTTGACGCCGATCTTCTCAATGACGGCACCAATGCCGTACTCGGCACAAAAGTCCAGCATCTCCTGGGTCTCAGCGATACCGCCGATATTATTGCCCGTCAGCACCTTACCGCCGCCGACGAGGCTGCCCATATGGATTCCCAGCTCCTCTGGTGGCAGCCCTACCACGGACATGATGCCGCGCGGCTTGAGCAGCTGCAGGTAATCATCGAGAGAGTACTGGGCAGAAATGGTGGACAGGATGACATCGAATTCGCCGCGGTGGTTGGCAAAGAAGTCCTCGTCTTCACCGGTGGCCAAAATGTGCTTCGCACCAAGCTCGTAGGCCTCCTTCTCCTTGCGCAAGGAGCGGGAAATCACGGTCACTTCCGCACCCTTTGCCGCCGCGATTTGGACACCCATGTGGCCCAATCCGCCTAAGCCCACTACAGCGACCTTGTCACCTTCCTTGACCTGCCAGCGTGCCAGCGGCGAATAGGTGGTAATTCCCGCGCACAGCAGCGGGGCCGCTTCGTCAAAATCGATGCCCTCTGGGATGGTGCATACAAATCCTTCGTTGACGACTACCTTCTGAGCGTAGCCACCTTGGGTAATGGTGCCGTCCACGTCCTCGGAGTTATAGGTTCCTACATTGCCGTTTAGGCAGTTCTGCTCCTGTCCATTGCGGCATTGCTCGCACTCGCCACAGGAATTTACTAAGCATCCCACGCCAACGCGGTCGCCCACCTTGAACTTAGTGACCTTATCGCCCACGGCTTCTACAACACCAGCGATTTCATGGCCCACCGTCAGTGGGAAGTGGGCTTCGCCCCACTCGTTTTGAATGGTGTGGATATCGGAGTGGCAAATGCCCGCAGCTTTGATATCAATAACTACGTCATCCTCGCGCGGATCGCGGCGCTCGATTTCTACGACCTTAAAGGGTGCGTCAGGGCTTTCCTTTTGCAAAACTTTGCTCTTGATTGACATGCCCACAACCCTACGCCCACCCCTACTGACCTCGCCTAACGAAAATAATCACCAATTTTGACAGGAAATGAGGGCACAAAAAAGCCAGCCACGCGTCCAGTTCGAGGAAGTGCGAGCGCGGCTGGCTTAACGTGGTGCTTAGTTCAGCTTCTCTGCGATGAGCTTATTGACCTGACCAGGATCGGCCTTACCCTGGGTGGCCTTCATGACCGCACCCACAATGGCACCGGTTACTTTCTTATTGCCGGCACGGTACTTCTCCACGATGTCCGGGTTAGCTGCCAGCGCATCATCCACGGCCTTTTCAATGGCTCCATCGTCACGCACGACCTCCAAGCCGCGCTTTTCGACGACCTCGTCGACGTCGCCTTCGCCCGCCAACACGCCATCTACCGCCTTACGCGCCAGCTTGGTAGTCAGCTTCCCTTCATTGACGAGCGCGATAACGCGCGCCACCTGCTGCGGGGTAATGGACAAACCTGCAAGGTCGGTTTCCTTCTCGTTGGCCTTGCCTGCTAGATAGGAAACCCACCAAGAGCGCGCCTCGTCCGGCTTCGCGCCGGCCTCAACGGTATCCACGATGAGGTCGAGTGCGCCGGCGTTGACCAAGTCGCGCATCTCTTCATCCTTGATGCCCCACTCTTCCTGAATGCGCGCACGGCGAACCCATGGCAGCTCCGGAAGGGTCTGGCGCAGTTCTTCTACCCACTCGCGTGGGGCGATGACCGGTGGAAGATCCGGGTCATTGAAGTAACGGTAATCCTCCGCGGTCTCCTTCGGACGCCCCTTGGAGGTAGTGCCGTCGGTCTCTTGGTAGTGGCGGGTTTCCTGATCGATGGTGCCGCCATCTTCAAGTACCTGTGCCTGGCGCTGCATCTCGAAGCGAACCGCCTGTTCCACAGAACGCAGGGAGTTGATGTTCTTGGTCTCGGTACGGGTGCCGAATTCTTCCTGCCCCACTGGGCGCAGAGACAGGTTGGAGTCCACACGCATCGAGCCCTGATCCATACGGGCATCGGAAACGCCTAGGGCTGCCACAAGCTCACGCAGAGCGGAAACATAGGCCTTAGCCACCTCCGGTGCACGCTCGCCGGCGCCGACGATCGGCTTGGTGACAATCTCAATGAGAGGAATGCCCGCACGGTTGCAATCCACCAAGGAAGCCGTAGCACCGTGAATACGGCCGTCCACGCCGCCCAAGTGGGTCAGCTTGCCGGTGTCTTCCTCCATGTGCGCGCGCTCAATTTCCACCCGCCACTCGGTGCCGTCCTCCAGCACTACGTCCAGGTAGCCGTCGTAGGCAATCGGCTCGTCATACTGGGAAATCTGGTAGTTCTTTGGCTGGTCCGGGTAAAAATAATTCTTGCGGGCAAAGCGAGAGGACTCGGCAATGGAGCAATTAAGCGCCAAGCCAATCTTGATGGCGCCCTCCACGCCCTTGGAATTTACTACCGGCAGCGCACCGGGCAGACCCAGTGAGACCGGGTCAACGTTGGAGTTAGGCGCTGCGTTGAAGTTCGTAGGAGAGGTAGAAAACATCTTGGTTTCCGTATCCAGCTCTACGTGGACTTCCATGCCCATTACCGGCTCGAACTTTTCTAGGACCTCATCAAAGTCCATCAGGTCATACATCGCAGCAGTCATGCGTGCCATCTTAATACGTCCATGCACCCGCGCGCTCACGCCCCTAAGCTGAATATTATGACTACACCACATAGCGTTGATGCTCAGCTTATCGATGCCCCTTTGATCAACATCGCAGTCTTTCGCACTGCCCCCACACCCGAGGAGGTAAGCGAGCGTCTGACCACCACTTTTGGCGATCGCTTGGGAGACATCACTCCGGGCAAGAATCCCGGTAGCCTCATGGCCGAGCTCGATGATTCATTCTTATTGCACTACCAAGCCATCGACACCCCTCCCACCCGCGATAGTTATGGTCTCCACCCCATTTTGAGCGCGGACGCACGCGGTCTCGATTCTGCCACCGCACAAATCCTCGTCTCCGTACTTCCCCGGGATGCAGAGGAGAACCGTGCCAAGCAGTTTCGTGAGGCTCGCCGCGAGCACCTAGAGCTGCTCTCCAAAGCCACCGCTGTGGTAGCTGATCACCCAGAATGCCTCATCGTCCACAATCCCAGAGGAAACGTATCTATCGCTCCGAATACGTTCCTCGAGGCCGTTCGGGACAACCTTGCCCCGATGCACATTGCGCCAGTATGGCTCACCCAAAAGGGAAACAAGATTCTGGGTTATACCGTGGGGCTAGTCCAAGCAGGTCACCCCGAAGTCCAGGCGGCCACCGAATCGATGGATCCCACCGATCTCTATTACAAGCTGGCTAATATCGCAGACCACGTTCTCCAAGGCGCCACCGTCAAGGACGGCGACACCTTAAGCTTCGAAGAAGGTCAGCCGCCCCTGACCGCACAGGAAGAACCCTGGTTTGTAGACGAGTCTCTCCCAGCGGTCACGATTAGTTTCTAGCTAGTACTCTCCTGCCTACGGGAATCCACATAGCGGCAGATGGCAGCCAGCACCGCACCGGAAAGGTTGTGCCACACGGAAAAGACGGCTCCTGGCAGAGCAGCCAATGGGTTCATATACGTCGATGCCAAGGAGGTGGCCAATCCGGAGTTTTGCATGCCCACCTCGACGGCCATCGTGCGCCGAGCGGCGACTGGCTGCTTGGTTATCAATCCGGCTAGGTAGCCCAGACCGTAGCCACACCCGTTGTGGATGATCACGGCAGCAAAGACCAGCGCACCGGCGCTAGCGATGGTGTCGTGCGCTCCGCCCACCACGATGCACACAATAGCGGAAATCGCCGCAACCGAAATCCAAGGCAATGCCGAGTTAATCTTTGCCACTACACGTGGAACCAGCATGCCCATGAGGATGCCGGCGACGACAGGAATGAGCACCACCTTCACAATGGACCATGCCATAGACGAAGCGGAAACCGGCATATACTCCCCTACCAGCCACAAGGTCAGCAACGGGGTAAGCACCGGTGCCAATAGGGTGGAAATCGAGGTCATGGTCACCGACAGGGCTACATCACCACGCGCTAAATAAGACACCACATTAGAGCTCGTTCCACCGGGAGCGCAGCCTACAAGAATGACCCCGGCCGCTACCGCTTCTGGGAGGTCCATGATTGCTACCACCGCCAATGCCACCAGCGGCATGATGACAAACTGCGCAACTACTCCGATGAGCACGGGAAGCGGCCGGCGGGCCACCAAGGCAAAGTCCACTGGCTTGAGGGTAAGTCCCATCCCGAACATGACGATGCCCAGCAGCGGGGTGACCTGCGGAGCAAAGGAGGCTGCGGTATTCGGTGCGAAGTATCCAATCACTCCACCGATAATCACAAGCACGGGAAAGCCTAGCGCTGCGATAAATGCTTGGCGGTCTTGAGCTGCGGAGGGCCCGGTAGCCGCCACAATCCGATTATCTGTCATACTATCGATACTCATGGACAAAAGAATACGCTCCCACGCAGTGGGAGCGCTATCCTAATATTCGAAATGTGCGCGGTCTCTACCCAAAGAGCGCTTGTGCATTGCGGTAACGCGATTCCGGCACTGTCTTAAGGGTTCCCACGGCCTCCTCCAACGGAACTAGATCAATATCCTCGCCATGGAGAGCTACACACATACCTGACTTGCCCTCATGGGTAGCACGGGCTGCGTGCACGCCGTATCGAGTTGCCAGAACGCGATCATAGGCAGTCGGTGTACCGCCGCGCTGGATGTGTCCCAACACCGTCGTTCGCACGTCATATCCAGTGCGCGCCTTGATCTCATCGCCAATGACCTGACCAATACCGTTGAAAGTCTGGTGACCAAACTGATCCACGCCGCCGGCTTCAAAGTCCATCGTCCCCTCCTTTGGGAGGGCGCCTTCTGCAACGCAGATGATGCCGTATTTTTCACCCATTTGGAAGCGGCGCTCCATCGCCTTGGTGATTTCTGCGATATCGAAAGGCTCCTCGGGCACCACCGTGTAGTGCGCGCCACCGGCCATGCCCGCGTGCAAGGCAATCCACCCCACATGGCGGCCCATAACCTCCACAATCAGAATACGGTTATGGGATTCCGCGGTGGTATGTAAGCGGTCAATAGCATCGGTAGCTACAGATACTGCGGTATCAAAACCAAAGGTGTAGTCGGTGGCATTTACGTCGTTGTCAATGGTCTTTGGAACACCTACTACCGGCACCCCATTATCAGATAGCCACTTTGCCCCCTTGAGGGTGCCCTCTCCTCCGATGGCAATGAGGGCATCCACCTCGGCATCGGCCATATTGGATTTAATCTGATCAAGACCCGCCTTGAACTTATCCGGATGCAGGCGGCCAGTGCCTAGGATGGTGCCACCGCGCAACAAAATGCGGTCGATTTCTGCATCATCATAGAGATCGCGGCGGCGGTCCTCCATCAGTCCCACCCAACCATCTTCATAACCTACGACGGTATCTCCAAATTCATTGGATGCGGTACGCACAACCGCACGAATTACAGCATTGAGGCCGGGGCAATCGCCACCGGACGTTAAAACACCTAGACGCATACCTACCAATCTAGCGCGCTACTTTTAGCCCTGCAGGGTGTCCCGAAAGCAGAGAGCAGAAACCAAGCCCACCACCAGCGCAAGCACGATGACAAGGAGCGAATTAATAAGTGCCACTGCTGGGTCACCTGTTTGCATAACGGCAGACACTAAGGCGACGCCCACTACGGATCCCACTTGGCGGGAGGTGTTATACACGCCAGAAGCAGCACCCATGAGGACCGGCGGCACATCGCGCAGGGTGGTCGCTGCGTTGGAACCCCAGATGAAGGACTGCCCCACGCCAAGGCCTGCAATGGGCAGCCCGAGCACCCACGGCAGGGCGTCTACATGCATCACCCACCATGCCGCAAGCAGCGAAAGAATAAGGAGGGAAAATCCCACCACCCCAAGAATTCGCGGATTCACATAATCCGCCATAACTCCCGCGAGCGGAGATATCAGTAGAGAAACCAGAGCCATTGGCGCCACGATAATGCCGGCCTCGCCTGCTGGAATGCCCTGCATGGCCTGCAGCCACAACATGATGGGTAGCATCACCGCAGCCGCCATAAACCCCATAGCAATGATGCCCACCGAGCCGGCAAGGTAGTTGCGATCGCGAAAGAGCGTCAGCGGCACCAGCGGGCTCGCCCCGCGGGCATCGGCGGTAGCCTGCAATCGAATAAACCCTGCGCTAGCGATTGCTCCGGCGAGCAGAATAAGCCAAATGGTCCAGCCCCACCCCAGTACTGGTCCCTGTTGGATGCCAAAGACAATCGCCGCCAACGCGATCAGAGAAACGACGGCCGATGGCGCATCGATAGACTGCGCGGTAGTAGGCAACTCGGGCACCCACAACAGCGCCAGCACGATGGCCAGCCCCACGAAAGGAATGTGTACCCAAAAGGCGGCCTGCCAACCGAAGTTCCCCACTAAGAAGCCTCCGGCGAGTGGACCGACAAGTGCTGCAATCGAGCCGATGACGCCCCACACACCCAGCGCGCGCCCACGGCGCTCACGTGCGAAGATTCGGTTGATGACGGACATACTTTGCGGCATCTGGAGAGATGCCCCAACGCCTTGCACGGCACGCGCGGCAATGAGTACTTCTACTTGGGGAGCTATGGCACAAACAATCGCACCGACGCCAAAGATAGCCACGCCCAGACAAAACATCCGGCGTTGGCCCAAGACGTCGCCTAGGCGGCCGGCGAAGAGCAGCGGTACCACTGCGGCCAATAAATAAGACGCGGATACCCACATGGCCTGGTTCACACCCGCGCCAAGATCGCGTTGCAGGTTCGGCAGCGCGACCGCCACCATGGATTGGTCCAGAAGAGACACAAAGAATCCGAGGGACAGTGCAAACATGGCGCGCCATGCTTGGCGCTCAGGCGGCAAGTGCGTCTCCACAGTCATAGCCATAAAGTCTAGCGGGGCCAGAATTATCGGCCTAGACTGGCCGCATGTCCATGATTGATATCAAAAAGCCCCAAGACGTTTCTACCGCCACTACTGTCACCCTCGGCCTTATCGGCGGGTGGGTGACCGCCCGCGAAACCGGAATCCGCCCGCTCGGCGGCGTTATCCTCGCCGCCGCTGGCGTGTGGGCAGGTCGCTCTTGGGCAAAGAAAACCACTCCGGCTACCACTGCTGGCCTGTGCGCACTCTACGTGGGCGCATTCGGCGCCTCCCACCCGTTGGCGAAGAAGATTGGCGCCTGGCCAGCCGTCCTTAGCGTGACCGCGGCCTCGGCGGGCGCAGCCTATGCGCTTTCCGACGCCAAGTAATCCCCCCCACACACACAAAATGCGCACCATGCCCGAGGACATGGTGCGCATTTTTAGTTTTAGTGTGCTGCGAGTTTTTACTTGGAAACACTAAACTCGGCCGCAGCTTCCTTGCTACCCAAGGCGACGGTGCCGCCAGGGAGGTTAAAGAAGGAAGGCTTGGACTCAAGGAGGCCGAGCAGGGCGTCGGAAAGCTGCTGCGTATGCTCATCGCACGCCGCGCGGGTGGAGTTAAACTCGCCGACGCTGATGGTGCCATCCGCAGCCACCTTGTAGGTGGTGGTGTAAGTATTGCAGCCATCATTCATCACCAAGGAGTGGTCCTTGGCAAATTCGACGCTAAACTTTCCTTCTTCCTTAATGGAGTGGAGAGTTCCAGTGATGGTCTGACCCTCGATGTGAGGCTCCAGCTTCTCCGCGCCCTTCGGCAGCGGGGCAATAAGCCCAGAGTTGGTCGGCGCGGTCATGCTGAACCCCGGATCGATGGAGGGCACCTGCGCGGCATTGGCAACGCCCACGCCCATGAGTGCAGCGGCGGACAGCGAAAAAATTGCGGTCTTCTTGAAATGCATACCCAATAATTTTACCCCCGCCGAATATAAAATCAACGGGGGTAGATAAACCTTTATGGAATCGCCAGGGACCCCACAGGAAGTGGCTTATTTATTGCGGCCAGCTTCATAGGCAGCGCCGACCTTGTACAGGCGGTCATCTTGGAAGGCTGGCGCCATGATCTGCAGACCGGTGGGCAAATTGGTATCGCTTGCCATACCGGATGGCACAGACATGCCGCACAGGCCAGCCAGGTTCAGCGGCAGAGTGCACAGGTCAAAGTTGTACATTGCCATCGGATCCTCGGCCTTCTCCCCCAGCTTGAACGCGGTAGTCGGGGTGGTCGGGGAAACAAGTACGTCAACCTGCTCGAAGGCGCGAGCAAAGTCCTGGGCAATGAGCGTACGCACGCGCTGCGCCTGCAGATAGTAGGCATCGTAGTAGCCCACGGACAGTGCATAAGTACCCAGCATGATGCGGCGCTTGACCTCTGGGCCAAAGCCTTCTGCACGGGACTGGGACATAACCTGCTCGGCGGAGTGGGAGCCGTCATCGCCGGCGCGCAGGCCGTAGCGCATGCCATCGAAACGCGCCAGGTTAGAGGACACCTCGCACGGCATGATCAGGTAGTACGCAGCCAGTGCGTCATCGAAGTGCGGGCAATCTACCTCGACAATCTCCGCACCTTGCTCGCGCAACTGCTCAACGGCGGCATGGTAGTTCTCCATCACGCCTTCCTGCCAGCCATCGCGCTCAAATTGCTTAATCAGGCCGACCTTGATGCCAGAGAGGTCACCCTTAGCACCCTCGCGTGCAGCGGCGACAACCGGCGCTACCGGCTTATCAACGGAAGTGGCATCGAAAGCATCGTGGCCAGCGATGACCTCGTGCAGGAGCGCGGTATCGAGGACAGTGCGGCCGCACGGGCCCGCTTGGTCGAGGGACGAGGCAGCAGCGATAAGACCGTAGCGAGACACGGTGCCGTAGGTCGGCTTTACGCCTACGGTATTGGTCAGCGCAGCTGGCTGGCGGATGGAACCGCCGGTATCGGTACCAATGCCAAGCGGCGCCTGACCAGAGGCGAGTGCGGCAGCGGTGCCACCGCCGGAGCCACCCGGGGTGCGCTCCGTGTCATAAGGGTTATGCGCTGGGCCAAAAGCAGAGTTCTCATTGGAAGAACCCATAGCAAACTCATCCAGGTTGGTCTTGCCCAGGATGGGGATTCCAGCCTCGCGCAGGCGCTTGGTCACGGTGGCGTCATAGGGAGAAACGTATCCCTCCAGCATCTTGGAAGCGGCGGTTGTCGGCGCATCGGTGGTAACCAGCAAGTCCTTCAGAGCCAGCGGCACGCCGGCCAGACCGGAAGCAGGCTCTTCGCCGGCATCGAGTGCCTTATCCACGGCGTCGGCAGCCGCGAGGGCTTCTTCCGCGCCCACGTGTAGGAAGGAGTTGAGCTCCTCGTTGGTTGCCGCAATACGGTCTAGGAATGCCTGGGTTACCTCGCGGGAAGTAATTTCACGGGCGTGAATCTTCTCCGCCAGCTCGGCAGCAGTCAGGGAGGTCAGGCCCTCCGCGGGAACGGTCAGGTTAGACATTTATTCTCCTCCCAGAATCTGTGGCACAACGAAGCGCTCTTCTTCTACGGCCGGTGCTTGGTCCAAGGCCTGTTCTGCAGTAAGGGTGCGCACAATAACGTCCTCGCGCATCGGGGCGTCCACGGAGTGCGGGTGGCTCATCGGCTCCACGCCCTCGGTATCAACGTTTCCCACCGCGGAAACCGAATCAACAATTTCATCAATCTGCGTTGCGAACTGGGCTAGCTCTTCCTCACTCAGGGCTAGGCGGGAAAGCTTGGCGAGGTGGGCTACCTCATCACGCGAAATCTCAGACACGCGAACTCCATCCTTTTTCTGCATAATTGACACGCGGGTGAAAAATATTCACCGACAGCATGTACTATGTGAATTGCTAACGACCCATGGTACTGCACCGACCACGACGGTTGCCGCGTCACCCCAAATTTGCGTTGCTTGAAGCCCGCATTGTGACGCACGTATCATGTCTGGGACTACAAACTACCGAAAGCGTGCAAGACCATGTCCTTTTTGATCCGCGTACTGCTCCCCGATGCTCCTGGCAGCTTGGGCCAGCTTGCCGACGCCTTTGGACTCGTCGATGGCAATATCCAATCGGTCGATATCGTAGAAAACTTTCCCGATGGAACGGTCATGGATGACATTGTCATTGAGTTGCCGCAAGGCACCATGGCCGATGTCCTCATTACCGCCGCCTCCTCTGTCGAGGGCGTGGAGGTCGACTCCATCCGCCCATTCAGCGGCCGCGTAGACCGCCGCGGGCAAATCGAGCTCCTTGCACGAGTTGCCCATGCCACGAATGTCACTGCCGCTATGGAAGAGGTAGTAGCCGCGATCCCAAGGGCTCTAACCTCCACCTGGTGCATCGTCATCGACAATAACGAGCCCATCCACCGCGTAGCTTCTTCCAATGCCGCCCCCGAAGATGATGGAACCGTACCTCACGATATTGAGGTGGAAAGCGCCCGCGTGCTCAGCCCCGAGCGCGATGAATGGCTCCCGGAGAGTTGGTCGCTTCTCGATTCCGCCCTGGCCGCCGCCCCGCTCGGCGATACCGGCCTAGTTATAGCCATGGGCCGCACCGGCGGCCCTGACTACCTAGCCTCCGAGGTGGAGCACCTAGGTCACATCGGCACTATCTTGGGCAGCTTCCTCAAGTAGCCGGACCGATTTAGGCTTCACCTGTTTCTAGTAGCTGCTGGAATTCCGCTTCATTGAGAATCGGGATTTCCAGCTCACGGGCTTTATCCTCCTTCGAACCGGCGTTTTCGCCAGCCACGAGATAGGAGGTCTTCTTCGAGACCGAACCGGTAGCCTTTCCGCCACGAGAAACAATAGCTTCTTTCGCGGAATCACGGGTGAAGTTCTCCAAGCTGCCGGTCACCACGATGGTCAGACCCTCTAGAGTCTGCTCCTTGTGGTCTTCCACCGCTACCTCCATAGCCACCCCTGCGGCAGCCCATTTGTCCACGATAGTGCGGTGCCAGTCCACTTCGAACCAATCATGGAAAGATTGTGCGATGGTCATACCCACGCCATCGACTTCTGCCAGCTCCTCCGTTTTGGCTGCGCGTAGCTTTTCCATGGATCCATAGCGGGAGGCCAGCGCCCGAGCGGCAATTGGTCCCACGTGACGAATAGACAGCGCGACCAGGACGCGCCAGAAGTCACGGCCTTTGACCTCATCCAGATTCTTTAACAAGTTCTGTCCGGCCGTATTGACCTTGACATTTCCTTCTTTTTTGGTGCGCTTGTCCTTTGTATCCTTCTTCGCCGTGTAGACGTCCGAGGCTAGGAGCTTTTCCTCGGTGAGCTCGAAAAGCTCTGATTCGTCGACGAGAATACCATTTTCAATTAAGTCCATTGCCCCCTTCTCGCCCAGGGCCTCAATGTCCAGTGCCTTGCGCGAGGCCAAATACTCCAAGCGCGCGGAAAGCTGTGCTGGGCACGATTGGGTATTGGGGCACCGCCAATCCGCGTCGCCGTCTTTTTGTGGGGCCAACTTCGTGCCGCATGCCGGACAGTTCTCCGGGAATGCCCACTCATACTCGCTACCATCGCGCTGCTCGCGCACTGGTCCGAGCACCTCCGGGATAATCTCGCCCGCCTTGCGAATGATGACGGTATCCCCGATAAGCACACCCTTGCGCTTTACCTCGGACTGATTATGCAAGGTAGCCATGGACACTGTGGAACCGGAGACAAAGACCGGCTCCATAATGGCAAACGGGGTCACTCGCCCGGTACGCCCAACACCCACCTCAATGCCCTTAAGCTTTGTAGTCACCTCTTCCGGTGGATACTTATAGGCAATGGCCCAGCGCGGGGCGCGGGAAGTCGCACCCAGTGCGCGCTGCGAGCCCAAATCATCTACCTTGACGACGAGTCCATCCATCTCAAAGATGGCATCGTGGCGGTGTTCTGCCCAATGTGCCACCTCGTCCTGGACCTGCTCAGCCGAGTAAACCTGCTTGGTATATGGGGAAACGGGCAGCCCCCAAGCCGCAATTGCCTTATAAGCATCATGTTGGGAAGTGGGTGAAAATCCCTCGCGCGCGCCTAGCCCGTGACACACCATTTTCAGGCGGCGCTTTTTCACCTCGGCGCGATCCTTCATGCGCAGTCCACCGGCCGCGGCATTGCGCGGGTTAGCAAACTTTTCCTTGCCATCGGCCGCGCGCTCCTCATTGATCTCTTCAAAATCCTCGGGGCGCATATAGACTTCGCCGCGAATCTCGATCAGCTCTGGGACCGGGTATTCATCTGTCCCCTTGAGCTCATGCGGAATGTCTTCAATCACGCGTGCATTAGCAGTGATGTCTTCGCCCACTGTGCCATCGCCACGGGTCGCGGCGGTAGTCAGGCGCCCATTGCGATAGACCAAATCGATAGACAAGCCATCAATCTTGAGCTCAGTCAGATAAGTCTTTGCTGGGGTTCTATCGAGCCAATCCTGCATCTCGCCAGCGCTAAAGACATTGTCCAAGCTCATCATGCGCTCAAGGTGTTCAATATCCTCACCGGCGCTCGGTGCAGCACCCACCTGCTGGGTAGGTGAATCAGGCACGGCAAGCTCAGGATGTTCTTCTTCGAGTGCAAGAAGGCGTTGGAAGAGGGCATCAAAGTCGGCGTCGGGAATAGCCGGCTCACCGTTGTAGTACAGGTTGCGGTGGCGGCGCACTTCCTGCGCAAGGTCATTCCATTCACGGTGCAGATCAACTGGATTAGTCACGCTGCTCAAGTGTAGCTATCCCTCGTGTCGGGGCTAGCTACTAAGGTATTGATCATGACTTTCGACGCCTCCCGCATGCTCGCCTTCGACCTTGAGACCACCTCGGCCAATCCCAAAGAAGCCCGCATCGTCACCTCTGCCTTAGTCCGCATTGATGGCCGCGATGTACAAAAGGTGGAGCACCTCGCCGATCCCGGAATCGAGATCCCGGAGGAAGCGACCAACGTGCATGGCATCACTACCGAAAAAGCCCGCGCCGAGGGCCGACCGCACGAAGAGGTTCTGAAAGATACGGTCGCGGCCATCAAGGCCGCCTGGGAGGATGGTCTAACGCTCATTGTCTACAACGCTGCTTTTGATCTCACCGTGCTGCGGAGCCTCACCGGCGATTTCACGGTCACTGGCCCGGTCTATGACCCCTATGTAATCGACCGCGTCAGCGATAAATGGCGCAAGGGCAAGCGCACCCTTGGCGCAGTGTGCGAGCACTACGGCGTCGAGTTGGGCAACGCCCACGAAGCTACTGCCGACGCCCTCGCAGCCGCCCGCGTCGCTTGGAAACAGGTACGCCAGCACTACCCCAACTTGGCGCAGATGGATGAAAACGAGCTCATGGAATTCCAGGCGGTCAAGTGGTACGAGGATCGGACTGCATTTAAGAAATACCTAGAGGGCAAGGGCCGCGATGCCTCGGATGTCTCGACTGCATGGCCCCTCATCGGATAAAGTCTCCCAATTCTCCTAAATCTCCAAGTACGGCTAAAAGTCTCCCAAATCTCCGATAACAAGGGTTACACTAGCCATATGGAAAATCCGTTCCGCCCTACATTCGGTGCTCCTCCCCTGTTCTGGGTCGGGCGCGGTATCGTGCTCGATAGCTTCCGCACTGCGCTCGATGGCTCGGCAGGCAATG
The DNA here is from genome assembly GCF_046717495.1 of Corynebacterium sp. LaCa54. NCBI lineage: Bacteria > Bacillati > Actinomycetota > Actinomycetes > Mycobacteriales > Corynebacteriaceae > Corynebacterium > Corynebacterium sp. LaCa54. The sequence goes on along the minus strand of NZ_CP177115.1, from coordinate 1,016,768 downwards.
CTTCCCGCTCCATGGTGCTCAGCGGTGCAAGGGGCATCGGCAAGACTGTTCTCATCAACGAGTTGGAGGACATCGCCGAGGCCCGAGGGTGGGTAACGCTACGCGCCTCAGGGCGCTCCACCATGGTCGAGGAACTGGTCAATACCACCATCCCCAGGCTGCTTGAACAACTCTCTCCGAGCGACAAGAAGAAGGTCAGCCGCATCGGCATCGGCGGCGTAGGGTCAATCGGCTTTGATCATCAAAAGGAAGATCGCTTCACCCCCACGCTGAATACTCGCCTGCGTGAGCTTTCCGCAGAGCTAAAAGGCACCGGAATCCTGCTTACCATCGACGAGGTGCAAGACGCCGATGTCGAAGAGCTCACCACCATCGCCGTGGCCTACCAAGACCTAGTGCGCGATGAAATTGATATCGCTTTGGTAGCCGCCGGCCTTCCCCAAGGGGTCAACCACTTATTAGATCTTCCTGGAGTAACGTTTCTGCGCAGGGCCCAGAAGTTCGTCTTAGGACCGCTGTCTCCGGCCAATTCGCAGCAGGCTCTAGAGCACACAGCGTCTGGCTCGGGGTTAGAGTTTAGCCCCGAGGCGACTAGGGACGCCGCGGCGCTTACCCGCGGCTACCCGTACCTCGTGCAATTGGTTGGCTCGCTGGCATGGGAGCGCAGTCGCCAGAACCAAGAAAGTGGCATTTCTCAGGAGACGATTGCCTCGATAGCTGCAGATGCGATTTCAATTATGGGCGCGCAGGTGCACCAGCCTGCGACGTTGACCTTGCCACCGGCACAGCGGGAGTTTTTGGAAGCAATGGCCGCAGTGGAGCTAGACGGCGTGGCCACCATCGCCGACATAGCAGGACACATGGACCGCACTGTACGATCCTTGTCCGCCACTCGCCAGCGGCTTATCGACGCCGACCTGATCGAACCCACCGCACACGGCAAACTGCGCTACGTCATCCCTTATATGGGCGAATACTTCACCGCCACGGATAGCCGCGGGCGTGTCGATTAAAGATCGCCGGCGTCCCGGACGAGGATGTCGGCGGTCTCAGTGACAGAACGAAGCGAACTAGCCGAAGCCGCACTGGGGAAAACATCGAAGTGGTCGACCAATAGCTCGCGCGGCATACCTATGCGATCAAGGTGGGAAGCTAGGGCGATTGCTTCCTCCCTCGCATCTTTGCCGGGAATGCCCAAGCCGATGCGGTAGCCCGCACTGAGGTGCTCGCCCAATCCGTCATAGTGCTGTGGGGTGGAAAGCTGCTGGCGAAAGCGCGAATCAACCAAAAAAGTCTTCGCTGCGCGCGCCACCGACCAAATAGGCGCAGCATGCACATAGTCGGCCTCAAACGCTAAAAGGCTTTCTAGGACGACTTCCTCTGGGACCGCTGGTATCGAGTCGAAATCAGTAGTCCCGGGAATCCGGCCAGCAATGATATCTGCCAGTAGCGGTTCATCGAGTTGTACGTGCACCTCGCCGTGGAAACGGCGTGCCACATCGTGGGCATGGGTGTGGAGGCCGTGTAAGAGGGCGTCGGAAAGCTCTGCGAAAGCGCTAGAGTCAGTGAACACGCGGTGGCCATCGGAGAGCTCGATGCTCGCCGCCAAAGACCAGGGCCCCAAGGCTTGCACCTTAATGTGGGAAACCGTCTCGCCCCAGACCCCCTGAACCTCATCGAGGTCGCGTTCTAAGCGATCCCAGGTGCGCCGCGTCAAAAGCTGCGGACGCGCAGTCATGCGCCACGACCGCGGACCACGATCGATATTGATGGCCTCGAGCATGCTGGCCGTACGCCCAACCGCATCGGAGCCGAGTCCCCTATCAGGAAGCTGCGGGATAGCGGGCAGGTCAGTCTCACTGATTATGATGTCCGCCGCCTCCGCTACGGAAGTGCCGGGCATGGGGCCAAGTGCAAAGCCGGTCATCTAGGCCGTCCCGCAAATGGTGCCAGAGCCGATAACGATATCTCCCAGCTCATCCGGCGAAGGCAAATACAGCACCGCCGCCTGGCCACGAGCCACGCCGGAAAGCGGCTCCTTGAGCTCAAGGCGCATCTCATCCGCCTCGCGGTCGACGTGCGCGACACAAGGCACCACGGAACCATGCGCACGCACCTGAACCTCACACTCGAAGTCCCCATCCATGCCTGGGTGGAGGTACTTTAGGCGATCAGCGTGAATCGAGGTCACGGCCAAGTCCTCGCGGGCGCCGACGGTAACCGTGCCGGTAGCAGCATCAATATCGGTGACGTAGCGGGGACGGCCGTCGGCAGCCGGCGCCTTGATGTCTAGGCCCTTTCGCTGACCGATGGTGTAGTTCCATGCACCATCGTGCTCTTTAAGCTCCGTGCCCTCCTGATCCACGATCAGGCCAGGGCGAAGCCCGATGCGAGCGCCCAAAAATGCCTGAGTGTTGCCGTCGGGAATGAAGCAAATATCATAGGAATCCGGCTTCTTCGCGGTGGAAAAGCCATACGCCGCGGCCTCTTCACGGATCTGCGGCTTAGGAGTATCGCCAATGGGGAAAAAGCAGTGCTCCAGCTCTTCGGCCGAGATGACGCCCAAGACATAAGACTGGTCCTTATTCTCATCCAAAGAACGGCGCATGTAGCCGTTTTCGTCAATGGTGGCATAGTGACCTGTCGCCACAGCATCGAAGCCGAGCGCCATGCCCTTTTGTAGCAGTGCTCGGAACTTAATCTTCTCGTTACAGCGCAAGCAAGGATTAGGTGTCTCGCCGCGAGCATAGGAATCCACGAAGTCCGTGATGACTTCTTCTTTAAATTCCTCCGAAAAATCCCACACATAGAAGGGGATGCCCAACTTATCGCAGATGCGGCGAGCATCAGCGGAATCCTCTAGCGAGCAGCAACCGCGCGCTTTCTCTCTGGTTTGCTGCGCGTCCTTGTGCAGGGCGAGGTGAACGCCAATCACCTCATGGCCAGCTTCTACCGCCCGGGCGGCGGCAACAGATGAGTCCACGCCGCCGGACATGGCAACCAATACTCGCATCTTGCTCCCCAATTCACCTTGACTACAGGCCCGAAAGTCTACTCCCTAGCCCCAACGCGGTTTAAATCGAATCCATTCCCTAAGCTTGTGTCACATGGGAAGAAAGCGAGCCTCCACCGAACAAGGAATCACCGGCACCTACGAAATCTCGACCGGAACAGCCGAGGTTGTGGCGGATGAGTTCCGCGATGGAGCCTATATCCTCAACGTTAACGGCGTGCCGAGTAGCCACATCGTGCTGGGCGAGCCAGAAGAATTGGAGTTCGAATACATGCGCTGGATTACAGCTGCCGTCGAACGCCTCAATACTCGGCCAGCGAATAAGCTGCGTGTCACCCACCTAGGTGGCGCAGGCTGCTCCCTTCCACGCTATTTTGCCAGCAAGCTCCCGGGTAGCCGCCACACGGTGGTCGAACTCGACGCCAAACTGGGGGAATTGGTGCGTACACTTTTCGACGTCCCCCGTTCCCCTACCGTGAAGATCCGCGCCGGCGAAGCACGCAAAGAAACCGAGGGGTTCCTGCCCGCCAGCCGTGACATCATCATCCGTGATGTATTTGCTGGCGATAAGACTCCGGCTAGCCTCACCACCGTGGAGTTCTTCCAGGCTGCAAAGCAGGCACTAGAGCCAGGTGGACTCTATATTGCCAATTGCGGAGACCATTCTGATCTGCAGCTAGCAAAAAGCGAACTGGCCGGACTAAGCAAGGTTTTTGACCACCTCGCGGTCATCGCGGACCCACCAATGCTTAAAGGCCGGCGCTACGGAAACATCATCCTTATAGCCTCGGATACAGAAATGCCAGCCGAGGGCTCCATTGAAGCCGCTCAGCTGGCTAAGGCACTCCTTGGCGGGGCGGTGCCTGCCCACTACAAGGACGAGGCGTGGACCCGCGCGTTTTTCGCTGGTGCTACTGCAGCACGCGATTAAGTAGCGTGGCTACTTGGCCCGCATCGAAATCGGGAACATCAGCGCCAGCCTTCTTGGCCGCGTTCTTAGCCTCCGAAACTTCGGACTCGGAGACATTGCCAGACTTAACGTTGTTCACGTGACCGGCATTGTCCAACAGGATTGCTAGGTCACTGACAGAGAAGTTCCCCTTTGCCATATCACCCAGATCTTCTACTGGGAGGGCATCCTTGTCCTGCAAGGTCTTCACGAAGCCTGCTAGGCCTTGCGCTGCTTGGGGGTCAAGGCCGGACTTTTCGGCGGCGTCGACAAGCTGTGGTATCGCAATCAGTCCTGCTGCGAGGGCTAGGATAGCGCCGATAAGCGGCGTGCTGTCCGAGCTTAGGTCAACGCCATCGCCCACCACGAGCTGTTCGAGCGCGCCGCCGACATCCACATAATTTCCATCGCTAAAGGACTGCAGCTGCTGCTTGGAACCATTAAAAAGGTTCATATCAACGTCGGTAGGAATTCCTGCCACTTTGCCGGAGCCAGAACGCTGCCAGAAGGATAGCTTCTTCCAGCCACCCACGGCCTCGGGCGCCTGATCCTGATAGGCCGCAAGCCACAACGGCATATCCGAGAACTTCTGGGAGTTATTCATCTGCCCCATCCAGAAGTACTTGTAGGTGTAGATCATGGGAGTGCGGCCGGTAAGGCGCTTGAGCTCACTGGTAAATTCTTCGATCCACTGCTCCAACTGGGCCGCGGATTTACCTTCATCCACCTCGATATCGAGTGCGGGAGGCAATGTCTGATCTGGCGCCAGCGCAATCTGCGCGGCAAAGTTCGCCGCTTGCGTTTTGGCGTCAGTCGATGGACGAGCGTAGTGATATGCGCCTGTCTTAAGGCCGGCAGCGTGGGCGGCCTGAACATCTTCGACGTAGTGCGGATTTACCCAATCCCCACCCTCAGTTGCTTTTACAAATGCAAAAGACTGACCGTCAGTACGTACCTTAGACCAATCGATGGGCGTGCCGCCCGGGTGCTGGTGTGCCGCAACGTCCACGCCCTTAGGGGCGCCAAAGCTCACCGCCCGGGCAACAGCGGTACCACTAATAGCTAGTGCAGCCACGGTAACTACCGCAGTAATACTCTTTCGGAGTGCCTTCTTTGAAGTCATGCGCGTGAGTCTAACAATGGTTTCACTCTATCAACATCTTTAACACGCACCACTTGAGATAATTTTCTTTTCTTCTATTTCTGTCACCGTAGGCAATTTCACCATTTAGAACATATTTTTGCCCCCTCTTGTGGCGGGCGCACCCACAGCGTAAGATAGACACCGTGAAGATTAGTTCAGCAGTTCTAATATTCGGGGGAAATAATTTTGGAAGCCTATTACATAGTCAATGATCCTAAAGATCCATTAGCAGTTAAAGCTACCGAAATCAGAAAGCAAGATTACCTTTTCTGGAAAGATGCCAAACCAGACTTAGAAGACGATTTCGACATTTCTTGCCATACCCTTGCCACCCGTACGGGATTGAGTGAGCGGCGCACGCGCGATATAACCATGGCGCTCTACCGGCTGGCTGAGTTACCTCTAACAATGACCCTGCAGGAAACCTACTACTTCCTGGATTTCTCTCGCCTCATTACTATCGACGCCGTACTTAGCAAGCTCGGTGATGTCCCTGCGGAAACCCTCGAGAGGATAGACCAAGAACTATCTCGTTATTTGACCCCCTCGAAGCCGGGACAGGTACTGCCCTCCAACACGAATTTACGGCGAAAACTCAATGGCCTCATTGCTATTGAAAACCCATCCACCGAAGAAAATAAAGAGGCTCCCACGAAGAATAACTCCTATTTCACCTACTCCAGCTTCGGTGGCAAAGCCGGGCTAGCAGTTGAATTTGACGAAACTACCCTTATAGCTATCGACGAACACATCAGCAAAGCCGCCGAGGAACATGGCCTTTCCAAGGCAGAAGCACTGGCCAAATTGATTCTGGGTGAAATTGAGTCTCGGACTAAGGTAGTTCTGCATATGTATCGCGCCCATGATCAGGAGTCTGCACCCGCGTTTATCCGGGGATTCGGATGGGTAAGCCCAGAGACCGCGGATAACCTGCGCCCCGCTCAGACGCGAGACATGGACTTAGCCAAAGAAATGGAAAGCGAAAGCTACGTTACTCCCCCGCTCATAGGCGCCTATGTGGAAGGCCGCGATGGGGTGTGCCGCTGGCCGGGGTGCTACCGCCCTGCGGAAAGCTGCCAGAAAGACCACCGCATTGACCATGCTCGGGGAGGGAAAACTGCAGGGAGCAATTTGGCTTCACTATGCCAGCACCACCATAACGTCAAGACTGACGGCGGTGCTTTTTATATCATGGATCCGCACACTGGGGACATTGTGTGGCTGTTTGATGATGGGCGCTGGGAATATGACGAGCCCCAAGGACCGCTAGCACCCAAGAACAAGAACTGGGCGCTAACGGTGGGCCAAGCTATCGCCGCCCGACGGGCAGCGGCGAAGGAAAGGAATGAAAGCTAGACGGATCGGGCTCGGGAGATTACCTCGGGAAGATGAGCCAACACGTAATCGACATCTTCTTCCGAAGTAAGCCGGCCTAGCGTAAAGCGCAAGGAACCGATTCCTTCAGCCTCGCTTACTCCCATCGCTTCCAGAACGTGAGACATGCGGTTTACACCTGCGCTACAGGCGCTGCCGGTTGAGGCCTCAATCTGCAGGGAATCTAGCAGCATGATGAGGCTATCGCCATCTGCACCAGGGAAAGAGACGTGCAAGTGAGAAGGCAAACACGGTTCAGTGGAATTGATGACTGCATTGTCAATGGTGGCGAGAATTCCATCGCGGAGCTTATTGCGAAGCGCGGAAATCCGCTCACCTTGAGTAGAAATTTCCGCGACGGATTCCTCCAAAGCCGCAGCTAGACCGGAAGCACCAGCGACGTCGACAGTTCCAGGACGAATTCCGCGCTCCTGCCCACCGCCATAGGCAATGGGTTGGGGTGAGGGACTCCGCTTGGCTAGAAGTAGGCCAATGCCGCGGGGACCGCCGAACTTGTGGGCGCTAGCTGCAAGGCTGGTGATCCCTAGGTGGGAAAAGTCGATGGGAACCTTTCCTACCGCTTGCACGGCATCAACGTGTACCGGTGTACCCACTGCGCTGGCTCGGGCGGCAATATCTTCGATGGGTTGAATGGCGCCGGTTTCGTTATTGGCCCACATGCAGGTAGCGACGTCGGCAAGCGTGTCTAGAGCCGACAGGTCTGCTATGTGTCCGGAGCGATCGACAGGAAGAATCTCGACGGCAGCACCCGAATTGTGCAGCTTAGCCACGGTATCGCGCACGGCGGGATGCTCAATATCGGTGGAAACTATGCGGTTTGTTTTACCGGCCGCATAAAGTCCCTGAATGGCGATATTGTCTGCCTCTGTGCCAGAAGAAGTGAAAATCACCTCGATTGGCTCGCAGCCGAGGAGTGAAGCAACCTTCTCGCGGGCATCATCGAGCACAGACCGAGCCTTGCGGCCGGAACCATACTGCGCGCCGGAGTTCAGGGAGCCAGCCGCAGCTACCCACGCGTCAATCGCGCTCTGGCGCATCGGCTGGGTAGCAGCGTAGTCAAAATAATGCGGCATTATTTGCGTGCCTTCAGTTCCTCGGTCAAGGCCGGGGCGATTTCATGGAGGTCACCCACAACGCCAAGGTCAGCGATCTGGAAAAATGGCTCATCCTGGTCCTGGTTGACCACCACAATAGTGCCAGAGGTCTGCATGCCGGAGGTGTGTTGGATAGCGCCGGAGATGCCCAAACCGATATAGAGTTCAGGCGAAACGGTAACGCCAGTCTGGCCGATCTGATAGGCAGCGTCATAGAAGCCTTCGTCTACCGCATCGCGGGTAGCGCCGACTGCGGCGCCGAGGGCGTCGGCAAGCGGCTCGACAACATCACCAAATTCATCACCCACGCCCCGGCCGCCAGCGACGACCACCTTGGCTTCGGTAATTTCCGGACGTGCAGATTTCTGGGCAGGGGTAAAGGAAGTTACCTTGACATCTTTGCCAGTAGCGGCCGGCAACGGCATCGGGGCTGGTTGCGCTTCCACCTGCTGTGGTGCGGCCTCTACCGCGCCTGGGCGCAGCGTATAGATCGGGCACTGGCCGGTAGCGGTAGAGGTAGTCTCATAGGAGCCACCAAAAATGGTCATCTGGGCGGAACCATCAGCGGCGATGCCGCTGACATTGACCAGTGCGCCGGAAGCGAGGCGGGCAGCTAGGCGGCCGGCAATCTCGTTATTGGCGGGAGTTGCGGCCAGCACGATAGGTGCGGGGTTCGCGGCGCCGAGAGCATGCAAGGCATCGACTTCTGGAATCAGGAGGCGCTGGTCATAGTCTTCGGCCGTTGCTTGGACCACCTGCGCGGCGCCAAGGGCGGCAAGGTCAGCATCGAACTTATCTGCCTGCTTGCCGACGACCACTGCAGACACCGTACCCAATTCGCGCGCGGCCGTAATCAGTTCTCCGGTAACGGGAAGGACTTTTTCCGCATCGTGCTCAACTAATACGTAAACGTGAGACATATCGACTCCTAAATCAAGTTCTTTGCGGCTAGGAAGTCAGCGATCTTCTTCGCTGCGTCTTGCGGGTTGGGCTCAGAAATAACCTCGCCAGCGGTGCGCGGTGGGCGCTTTTCGGCGGCCGAAACGGAGGTAGTGGGCGCAATTGCCTCAATTCCCAAATCAGCTAAGGAGAAAGTAGTGATTTCCGCCTTCTTAGCGGCCATCAATCCCTTGAAGTTAGGGAAGCGCGGCTTGTCGCTCTTATCGTTCACAGAAACAATTGCAGGCAGCGGCGCTTCTAGTTCCCAGGTGCCACGCGCATCATCTCGCGTGCCACGCAGCGTGCCGCCCGCCAGCTCTACCTTGTGCAGCCCGGTAAGGGCAGGCAGCTGGCGGTATTCGGCGAGCAATCCAGTAAGTAGGCCGGTCGAGGCATCGGAGGCCTCGGTGCCAGCGGTGATCAATTGGACGTCGTCAAGCTTGTTCAGCGCAGCGTTAAGAGTCCATGCGGTCGACAGCGCATCCGCTCCCGCCAGCGAATCATCGGAGACAAGCACCGCGTCATCGGCACCCATAGCCAGTGCCTTGCGCAATGCTTCGTCTGCCTGGGCCGGCCCCATGGTCAGCGCTACTACCTTATAACCCGCATCCGGGTTGTCGTCGCGCAGGCGCAGGGCTTGTTCCACGGAATACTCATTAACCTCATCAATGACGTTATCCACGGAGGTGCGATCCAGGGTGTGGTCATCTTCCAAAGACTTGGTAGACCACGTATCCGGCACGTGTTTGACCAGAGCCACGATAGTTGGCATTGGGCACTCACCTTTCCGATATATTTATGTTGCGTAATTATCCTCGGACGATGATACTCGGGGTTTGCACAGCAAGGCGATTCCTTGTGCGCCAATTCGCGTAATGATTACCGCAAAAGGCTTCTTCCCCTTGAGCTTCATCTTCTTCCGCAGCTGGTCAGGGTCCACTTCTACCCCGCGCACGAGGATTTCCAAGCTCCCCGCGTCATAGGATTTAAGTACGGATTTTAATCTCTTTAGGGGTACTTTTTCTATGAATGGAAATCCCGAGGCTCCCTCCGGAATCCTCTCCCCTGTCAGGTACGCGATGCGCTCATCGATTTGGTGCAGCCCTTCCCGTGCCGCGTAATGCCGCACCAAGCCGGAGCGCACAATGGCACCGTCCGGGTCAATGAGGTAGCTACCAATGTCTCCGGCCTCGGGCAGGTTTGTTTCTTGATCATCGAGGACGTCTAGCTTGTGTCCACGAATCATTACTGCCCTTCGGCCGGTTCCTAGGCCTGGGGTATAAAGGCAGGCTTCTTTTACTCCGCCGTCGACGCTTGCGACGGTAACAAGGCCGTTCCATTCGCTGAAATCAAGGCCGGGTGCACACTTAATGGCCAATTCCTTGTCTCGATGCTTGTCGACGACCTCTGGAAGCGGTGGCACGAGATCCTCCGGCCGGGTGATTCTTCTACCTCCGGCGCGACGGGCGGGATCTGCAAGGAGGACATCGGCAGTCGTTGTAGTGGTGAGCGCATCAGCGCGAAAGATCTTGGTCGAAGAAAGATTGTGCCTCGCCATTCTCACGCGCGACTCGTCCAAGTCTGAGCCAAAGTAGTCGAGCGGAGAATTTAGACCTTCCGTACCGATGGAGCAGGTGATGTCGTGGACGCTGCCCACCCCCTGCTCTGCAAGAAACTCCGCCCGGTATGCCGCAACCTCGACGGGGGTAGCTTGTTGGGCTGAGTCGGCGTCCATCAGCCAATCACTGGGAAGCTTGCCCGAACTACGTGCGGTCACCAGTTCCATGACTGCGCGTCCATAGTCGCCGAACTTCTCTTTCAAGACTTCGGTGTCTTTAAGCCGAGAAGCCTTGGTCAAGGCGAGATCGAGGTGAGCAATTTCCTCGTGGTGCTCAATCAAGAAGCTGACTTCTGCGGGGGTATAACTCATATGCGGTCTAAAGGGGTGGTGGAAAAGAATTCGCGGTAACGAGGGTCCTCGCGCGGATCCCCGATAACAGGGCGCAGGTCAGAAAAGGACGCATCATCGAGGACTTCTTGAACCGAGGAGTATCTGCTCAGCCTTTGCATCTGCGCCCAAGTAGGAATGACTAGGCGCACCAGCCCGGCGCGCCAGCCGTCCAAGATGAGCTGGGGAGAAAACCATCCGGCATCGTCCGCCTCGTCGGTATCCCCATCGGGTTCTTGGCCAGAAGGCAGCACCCCGACGAAAAAGAAAGTGTCGAACCAGTGGCTTTTTCCCTTTCCTACCCACCGGGCCCAGGGAAGGAGCATATCGGCGTCGACACGCATGCCGTTATTGCTGAGGAATTCGGTAAAGGAAATGGTGTGGCTCTCGAGTAGTTTTCGCTCCTTGTGATACCGCCGTGCATTGGAGACAATTCCGTCTTCGCGGATGGCAAAGAGGGTGCCGGCTTCCTCAAAGAGCTCCCGGGCAGCGGCGAATACTAGCGCGTGGGCTTTGTACTTTGTTACGCCCATCCGTCGGGCCATGGAGATGACGGATTTTCCGGCCCATAGTTCGCCCGAGTCCCAGGAACGCGGCGGAAAGTCGCGTGGGTCTACGCCGCCGCCGGGAAAGACCGAATGCCCCGGGTAATTGTGCATGGTGTGCACGCGCTCTTGTACCCACACTTCAAGACCGTCGGTGCCGTCCCGTAGAAGCAGGACGGTTGCCGCCAAGCGCCCACCGTTAAAGCCGGTGGTATCGCTGGCGTCAACGGCATCGATACGGTCATGAAAAGGGTTGGTCATAGAGAAGCTCGGCGGGCGAAGTATCGCTGTCCAATGCGGTCCACCTGAATGGGCTGGTGGAAGGCGCGAGTCAGGTTTTCTGAGGTGAGGACTGAATTAATCAGACCTTTTGCCACTACCTTACCCTCATCCAGCAGCATGGCGTGGGTAAATCCGTATGGGATCTCCTCCACGTGGTGGGTGATCATGATGATGGCTGGGGCATCTGGATCCATGGCTAGATCGCCGAGGTATCCCACCAGGTCTTCGCGGCCTCCCAGGTCCATTCCGGCGGAAGGCTCGTCTAGGATGAGCAGCTCTGGGTTAGTCATGAGTGCGCGGGCGAGGACGACGCGCTTCTTTTCGCCCTCTGATAATGTTCCCCAGGTGCGCTCTTTCAGGTGGGTTGCACCTACCTGGGCCAAAATCTCATCAGCGCGGGAGAAGTCCATGTCCTGATATTCCTCCCGCCAGCGGCCCAGCACTGCATAGCCTGCGGAGACGACGAGATCGTCCACGCGCTCATTTTCGGGGATTCGCGATTGCACTGCAGCGGAGGAGATGCCGATGAGCGCGCGCAGATCGCGCATATCAGTTTTGCCGATCTGCTCCCCCATCAAAAAGGCGGTGCCCTTTGAAGGGAATTCTTCGGCCGCGGCCATGCGCACTAGCGAGGTCTTACCCGCGCCATTGGGGCCAATAATTACCCAGCGCTCATCGAGTTCCACCTGCCAGTCCACAGGACCAACGAGGGTCTTGCCGCCGCGGCGCAACTCGACGCCGCGAAAATCTACGAGCCAATCTTGATCTGTAGGAGTTACGTCGTTCACGCCCTCCATTGTGACTGATTTATTCTTTGCCCGGTGAAATTGACACAGCTGCATTAGTCTTATGGGCATGACTACTCGCCTTGGTATTGACGATGTCCGCCCGCTTATCTCCGCCGGTTCTGTAGCTTCTAAAGCCGTTGTGGGCGAGGTAATTCCCGTCACCGCACTGGTCTGGCGCGAAGGCCACGACGCGGTCTCAGCCACTTTGTCTGCCTGGGCGGCGCGGTCCACGGCTACGTCCTCTGTCACCATGCAGGTAGACCCCAAAGACCAAGATCGAGTGCACGGCGTCTTTACCCCAGGTACCCAAGGCACCTGGTACTTCCGCGTCGATGCCTGGTCCGATCCCATTGCTACGTGGAAGAACGCGGTTACTAAAAAGATGGCGGCTGGGCAATCCGCTGCCGAGTTGGCCAATGACCTCCAGCATGGTGCGGATCTATTTTCTCGGGCGGCCTTGCAAACCCCCTCGGATATTGTGGCGCCCCTCTTTGCTGCTGCACGGGACTTGGAGGATGAGTCTTTGGACGTCGATAAGCGCGTGCAGGTGGCGCTCTCGGACGAGGCCGCAGACATCCTGCACTCCCATCCCCTGCGTGATCTCCTAGTAGAAGGCGCCATTCACGAGGTCTACGTGGAGCGCCCGGCCGCGCTTTATAACTCGTGGTATGAGCTCTTCCCCCGTTCCACGGGTGACTGGGACAAAGAGGGAAATCCTGTGCACGGCACCTTCGACACTACTGCCCAAGCACTAGAGCGCGTGGCCGATATGGGCTTCGATACGGTGTATTTTCCCCCCATTCATCCCATTGGCAAGGTGCATCGGAAGGGAAAAAATAACTCGGTCGTTGCTGAGCCCGGTGATGTGGGAAGTCCGTGGGCCATCCAGGACCACTCCACCACCCACCCCGAATTGGGCACAATAGAAGACTTCAAGAAGCTGGTCTCTCGCGCCCAGGAACTTGGCCTGGAAGTAGCGCTTGATTTCGCGCTGCAGGCATCGCCCGATCACCCGTGGGCCACCAGCCACCCAGAATTTTTCACTGTCCTTCCAGATGGCACCATCGCCTACGCTGAGAACCCACCGAAGAAGTATCAGGATATCTATCCACTCAACTTCGATAACGCGCAGGATGCCATCTATCACGAAATCTATGAAACGCTCATGATTTGGGTCGAAGCCGGAGTGAGCACTTTCCGCGTAGATAACCCACACACCAAGCCCGCCAACTTCTGGGATTGGCTGATTACCCGCGTACACGCCACCCACCCAGACGTCATCTTCTTGGCAGAGGCCTTTACCCGCGCCCCTCGCCTTTTCGGGCTAGCAAAAGCAGGGTTTTCCCAGTCCTATACCTACTTCACTTGGCAGACCACGAAGCATGAGCTCACCCAATTTGGCCAGATGCACGTAGAGCAGGCGGATATTTGCCGGCCTAATCTTTTTGTCAATACCCCGGATATCCTGCATGAATCTTTACAAACCGGGGGGCGCGCCATGTTCGCCATACGCGCTGTCCTCGCTGCCACCATGTCTCCGCTATGGGGCGTGTACTCCGGTTTTGAGCTCTATGAGCACACCCCGGTAGCCCCAGGGTCCGAGGAATACCTCGACTCGGAGAAGTACGAACTGCGGCCACGCGACTTTGCTGCTGCGGTTGCGTCAGGAGACTCTTTAGAGTCCTATATCCGGCTGCTCAATCAGATTCGCCGCGATAACCCCGCATTGCAACAACTGCGTACCCTCCGCTTCCATGACACCGACAATGACGCCATCATTGCCTATTCCAAGGCCGATCCAGCCACCGGCAATGTGGTTCTCGTCGTGGTCAACCTGGATCCGCGCAATGCGCAAGAAGCGACCGTTACGGTAGATATGCGCGCTATCGGCCGCCATCCCGGCGAGTCCTATTCCGTCCAAGACACGATTACCGGCTCTGCCTATCACTGGTCCGAGCGCAATTTTGTGCGCTTAGAGCCGCTTCGCGACGTCGCCCATGTCTTCGTCCTTCCCCCTGCCGACCATGCCCTTCAGGAGCAGCTCACCTGGCGCGAGGTCACCGACTATCGCCCGTAAACATTTGTCCACCGGAACGCACCCAATCTAGGTACCCTGATTATATGAACATCCCGGCCGCTGACCTCGCTCGTCTCAATGACTGCCGCCACCATGACCCACACGGATTCTACGGCTGGCATGAAGGTACCGTCCGTACCCGCCAGCCTGGCGCCACCGCGGTACAACTTCATACCCCCACACAATCCTTGTCTATGAATTTGGTGGGCGACGATATCTGGGAAGCGGAAGTAGGCGAGAACTGCGACTACCGCCTCGAAATCTCCTACCCCGGCGCCCCTACCCGCACCGTGGCAGACGGATATCATTTCCTGCCCACCATCGGCTCTCTAGATCTGCACCTTATCGGCGAAGGTCGCCACGAGCGCCTTTGGGATGTCCTCGGCGCCAACCTACGCTCTTATGACACAGAGATGGGCCCCGTAAGCGGTGTGTCCTTTGCCGTATGGGCCCCCAATGCCCAAGGTGTTGCCGTCGTGGGCGATTTCTGCGGCTGGAATCCTACCCAGTACCCCATGCGTTCGCTCGGTTCTACCGGCGTATGGGAGGTCTTTGTCCCAGGCATCGGTGCTGGCGAGCACTATAAGTTCGCCATCTTTAGCCAGGAAGGCCGCAAAGACAAGGCCGACCCATTGGCCAAGCGCACCGCCTGCCCGCCGGAAACTGACTCGATCGTGGATTCCACCAGCTTCGGCTGGTCTGATTCCGCGTGGATGGACAAGCGCACCGGCAACCTAGATGTCCCGATGAGCATCTATGAGGTCCACGTTGGCTCGTGGAAGGTCGGGACGAATTATAACCGACTTCGCGAGGAGCTCATCCCTTATCTCAAGGAGCATGGCTTTACCCACGTCGAGCTCTTGCCCGTGGCCGAGCACCCCTTCGGCGGCTCTTGGGGCTACCAAGTCTCTGGCTATTACTCGCCTTCAGCGCGGTGGGGCTCGCCGGATGAGTTCCGCGCATTAGTCAATGCACTGCATGAAAACGGCATCGGGATCATCGTGGACTGGGTGCCAGCCCACTTCCCCAAAGATGACTGGGCCTTAGGCCGCTTCGATGGTCAAGCGCTTTATGAGCACCCCGATCCCCGCCGCGGCGAGCAAGCCGACTGGGGTACCTATGTTTTTGACTTTGGCCGCAATGAGGTGCGCAATTTCCTCGTAGCCAACGCCCTGTATTGGGCTGAAGAATTCCACATTGACGGCCTGCGCGTAGACGCCGTCGCTTCCATGCTTTACCTGGACTACTCCCGCGATGAATGGCTACCCAATCAGTTTGGCGGGCGCGAGAATTTAGAAGCAGTCCAATTCCTGCAGGAAACCAATGCCACCCTCAACCGCACCCATCCTGGCGTACTCACCATCGCCGAGGAATCCACCTCCTGGCCGGGCGTTACCGCTCCTACTTCCGAGAACGGGCTGGGCTTTTCCCTGAAGTGGAATATGGGATGGATGAATGACACCCTGGAGTACTTCAAGCACGAGCCTATCCACCGCTCCTATCATCATGGCGAGCTCACCTTCTCCATGGTGTATGCCTATTCTGAGCGCTACGTGTTGCCGTTTAGCCACGACGAAGTAGTCCACGGCAAGGGTTCACTGTGGCAGCGCATGCCTGGCGACGACTGGAATAAGGCCGCCGGATTGCGCGCTTTGTATGGCTACATGTTCTCCCACCCTGGCAAGAATCTGCTCTTCATGGGCCAGGAATTTGGACAAACCACCGAGTGGTCCGAGGAGCATTCCGTGGATTGGGGCAACCTCGATGGTTGGGGCAATGAGTGGCACCGGGGCATTAAGCGCCTCGTGCGCGATATCAACCTCATCTACCGCGACACTCCAGCTTTGTGGAGCCAGGATTTCAGCCAAGACGGCTTTCAATGGGTCAAGGCCGATGACTCGAACAATAACGTGCTGGGTTACGTCCGCTATGGCGCAGACGGCTCTGCCTTGCTCGCCGTGTGCAACCTTTCGGGTTCTTCCATTCCCGACTACGGCCTCTGGGTTCCACGTGATGGTGCTTGGAAAATGGTACTTAACACCGATGATGCCGTTTATGAGGGCGCTGGGAACCCGCTTCCTCAGCATATTCACGTGGCGGATAATTCCGCCACGCTTCACCTACCGGCCAACTCGGTGCAGTGGTACGTACTGGAGCAATAAAACGCCTATCGCTGCGTGCGTAGGAACTCCACCACGCGCGCTTCGATATCATCGCGAAGCGCATCCATGCGCTCTTCACCCTCCAGACCACGCAGCGAAGGATCCTCGATGGCCCACCTCTGCGCTGGCCCGTCATATTCCGCATCACCTACCACGATGACGTGGTCGACAGCGGCAGCAAGGTGGGGATCCACTAGAGCAGGAGTACCAGTCATTTCTGCCCCCACCTTCGCGAGGGAAGCTTTGGCCTCTTGATTGATGCCCTGCTGGGTATGCTCCGGGGTAGTTTGCACCCCAGCCGAGTAAATATCCCACTCAGGCGCATGCTTGGCGGCAAGCGCCGCAGCCATCTGCGACTTGCCGCGATTTGTATTGCACAGGAAAAGCACTGAAGTCATGCTTTCCCATCCTACCCAAGCTAGTACAGGGCACTCGCCAGCTTGGTTCGAGCTTCCATCACACGCGGATCATTGCCCTCAAAGAGCCCGAAAAGCTCCAGCAAGCGCTCGCGCACGCGAGCTTTCTCATCACCGGCCGTTGCCTTCATCGTCTCGATGAGGCGATCAAAGGCCTTTTCTGGGGCGCCGGCAACCACTTCGGCGTCGGCAGCACGCATCTGCTTATCGACGTCCCCCTTGTCCCCTTCCGCAGCCGCAATCGGATCCTCAGTCTGGTTGGCAGGATCAAGGCGCTTGAGCAGTACGGTTGTATCGCGGGCCTGCTTAATCTGCACGTTTTCGGGCTCAGCCTCCAAGATGGAGTTATAGACCTTAAGAGCACCATCAAAGTCGCCAGCATTTAAGAAGCCCTCTGCTTCTTGGAGACGCGGATCCTCTTCTTCCTCTTGGGTCTGGGGCTCTCCCGCATCGCTCTGTAGGCCCTTCAACTGTGGGCCAACATTCTGCACCAGGGCATCTACCCATTGTTTTAGCGCATCTAGTGGTTGTGCACCCTCGAAATTCGTCAGCGGCTGCCCAGCGCCCAGGGCCACCACAGTGGGGAGGTTCTTCACGCCAAAGGCCTGCGCAACCTGTGGGGTAGCATCTGCATCCACGTAGGCAACTAGGAAGCTGCGGTTTCCTTGCGCTGCCAAACCTTGCAGATCGGTCTTTAGCTGCTCCGACTGCGTGGAACGGGCGGTGCCAATGAGTACAATCACCGGAACTTCCGTAGAACGGCGCACCACGTCCTGGTCGAAGTTAGCTTCCGTCACAGTGAAGAAGGGCTGGATCCCGCCAGCAGTGGTCTGCGGAGATTCCTGCGCCTTCTGCCGTGCCTCGGCCCGCGCCTTTACTTGGCTGAGGTCGAGCGCGCCTCCTACATAAGCGTTATTTGCTGAAGTCATCTAGTCCTCCTTTGCAAGGCGGCGGTTAACCGCATCTACCTTGTCAGTCAGTTGATTGGTTACGCCCTCGCGAATATCAGCCTTGACCACCAAAGATGTGCGCGGGGATACCGCACGCACCGCGTCAGTGGCCTTCTTAATAGTTCCAAAGACCTCGTCCCACTCGCCTTCAAGCAGGGTGAACATGGCATTGGTCTCGTTAGGAAGGCCAGATTCGCGGACTACGCGCACGGCCTCAGCGACGGCGTCAGCCATTTCTTGGGAGTCATTATTGACTACTGCGGGGGCTACAGAGAATGCAACAATCATGCCCGCTAGTCTACCTACGCTCCCAGCAGTGGCGGTGCCAGTGCCGACGATCGTCTCCCTGGCGGCCCACGTCGCGCGGCCACGCGACGATATGAGCCACCCCGGGAGGAATATTTTGATTACACCCTGGGCACACATAGTACTTTTGGGCACGCGCAGAACCGATATGCCGCATAACATAGGGTTCACCGTGCGTCCAGCTAGGCCCCTCGACCGTCTGCGAGCCGAGAAAAGTCGACCCATCTTTAGGCAAGGATCGAAGCTCGAGCGGTTTGCGTCTATTCCGCCGTGGCATTAGAACAATCGCAATTCGTTAGACTCAAGTCCGCGGAGTTCCTGATAGTCCAGTACGACGCACCGAATGCCTCGGTCCTCTGCTAGCGTGCGGGCCTGCGGTTTGATTTCCTGGGCCGCGAATACACCAGATACTGGGGCCAGAAGCTCATCACGGTTAAGCAACTCCAGATACCTCGTCAGCTGCTCCACGCCATCAATCCCACCACGGCGCTTCACCTCGATGGCAACATTATTGTTGTTTTCATCTTTCGCCATAATGTCTACCGGGCCTATCGCCGTTGGGTATTCGCGGCGTACCAGCGTATAGCTATCACCCAAGGTATCGATCTGGTCTGCCAAAAGCTCTTGTAAGTGAGCCTCCACGCCGTCTTTGACTAGGCCTGGGTCTTCACCCATGTCATAGGAGATTTCCTCATGGATCTCAGCAATTGTAATGCGCAACTGCTCGCCTTTAGGATTTTCCACCAACCACAAAACCTCGCCGGTATCGTCACCGTCTAGGTCCTCAATGGCGGATTCTTTTAACGTGCACGGAGGGGTCATCCAATTAAGCGGCTTATACGCGCGGTCGTCAGCATGCACGGATACAGAGCCGTCAGCCTTGACGATGAGTAGACGGTCTGCCATGGGAAGGTGGGCATCCAAACGGCCCACGTAATCTACGGAGCATCGGGCGATTACTAAACGCATGCCCTCTACCCTAGCGGGTAACCTTATCGCTTGGATTGACGGGTAGCGCGCTGGCGAAGTTGCCGGAAGTCGAAGCGCTGCTGACGTTTGGATGGTGCGGCCTCTACCCACGCCCCGAAGGCCATAATGCCGTGGGCATCAGATGCCAACTCATATTCCCGGCCCTTGACCCGAAAGCGCACAACCTCGGTGGCGGCAGACATAAAAGAAGCCTCGGCATCATCGAGCGAGCGGGTGCTTACTACTTCGATGTCGAGGCGGTTGATACGCAGATCGCAGCGCGGAGAAACGGAGCGGAGCTTGAAATACTCCACAAATTCGCCTTCATAACGCAGCGAACCATGGCGCCAAGAAAGGGAATTTCTAGCGGGTACTCGGCGTAGCAAGACGGCAGTGCCGCGGGCACGCACGGTAAAAAAGCGAAGCGCAGCCAGAAAAATAACCAGCAATAGGGCCACGCCAAGGGCCCACAGAAGCACTGTAACCACCGTTGAATTCATGGGCCTTCACGCCATCCTCGCTTTGTGGAGAAACTGATTCTTGAATTGTAGCGCTTGGCAGGACCTATACGCCAATAAGAAAAGGCAAAGAAAACGCAAAAAGGCGCCCCGGTTTAAACCGGGGCGCCTTTAGAGAGCAGGAAGGGCGGCTATTGCTGCCCTCTCCTATCAATCCAAGGTACTAAGCCTTGGCGCGGCGGACAGCACGCTGTGCGGCCTCGCCACGGGACTTGGCGAGCTCGTGCTCAGAAGCAAAGTCCTTCTGAGCCTTCTCCTCATCCACCTCATCGGACCAGATGGCCCAATCAGCGAGGACGGTGATCTTGTCCTGGGTAACGGAGAGGAAACCACCCTGCACGGCGGCGACGCGGCGCTCGCCGTCCACTGGGTGGATGGTCACCACGCCATTATCGATCAACTGACCGATCATTGGCTCGTGACCGGGAAGCACGCCGATCTCACCCTCGGTGGTCTCAGCCGTGACCATGGAGGCCTGTCCAGACCACAGCAGGCGCTCGACGGAAACCAATTCGGCGGTGATGTCAGCCATGTGCCTCTCCCTACTTCTCGTTCAACTTCTTGTATGCAGCCTCGACGTCGTCAAGGCCGCCCAAGCCGTTGAAAGCCTGCTCTGGGTAGTGGTCAAACTCGCCATCGCAGATGCGCTCGAAGGCGTCGATGGTCTCGGACAGCGGTACGTAGGAGCCCGGCAGGCCGGTGAACTTCTGCGCAACGAAGAAGTTCTGGCCCAAGAAGCGCTCGATACGACGGGCACGCTGAACGGTGACCTTGTCTTCCTCAGACAGCTCGTCCATACCAAGGATGGCGATGATGTCCTGGAGTTCCTTGTTCTTCTGCAGAATACCGATGACGCGCTGTGCAACCTCGTAGTGCTTCTCGCCGACGATACCTGGCTCGAGAATACGAGAGGTAGAAGTCAGCGGGTTCACTGCCGGGTAAATACCCTTGGAGGCAATAGCACGGTCCAGCTCGGTGGTGGCGTCCAAGTGAGCGAACGTCGTAGCCGGAGCCGGGTCGGTGTAGTCATCGGCAGGAACGTAAACGGCCTGCAGGGACGTAATGGAACGGCCCTTGGTCGAGGTAATGCGCTCCTGCAAAACACCCATCTCATCAGCCAAGGTCGGCTGGTAGCCCACGGCGGAAGGCATACGACCCAGCAGGGTCGAAACCTCAGAGCCGGCCTGGGTGAAACGGAAGATGTTGTCAATGAACAGCAGCACGTCCTGGTTCTGCACATCGCGGAAGTACTCCGCCATGGTCAGGCCGGACAGAGCCACACGCATACGGACTCCTGGCGGCTCATCCATCTGGCCGAAGACAAGGGCGGTATCTTGCAGCACGCCCATTTCTTCCATTTCCAGGAAGAGGTCGGTGCCCTCACGGGTACGCTCGCCGACGCCGGCGAAGACGGAGGTACCGGAGAACTCGCGGGCGATACGGGTAATCATCTCCTGAATCAGAACGGTCTTACCCACACCTGCACCGCCGAACAGGCCGATCTTGCCGCCCTTGACGTACGGGGTCAGCAGGTCGATGACCTTAATGCCGGTCTCCAGAATCTCGGTCTTACCCTCGAGCTGGTCGAACGCTGGCGGCTCGCGGTGGATTCCCCACTGCTCGCCATCGCGGCCGAGACCCGGCTCATCGAGGCAATCACCGAGGGCGTTGAAGACGTGGCCCTTGACGACGTCGCCGACCGGCACGGAAATTGGCTTTCCGGAGTCGATGACCTCGGCACCGCGGACGAGGCCGTCGGTCGGTGCCATAGACACGGTACGGACAAGGTTGTCACCGAGGTGCTGAGCGACCTCGAGGGTGACGGTCTTTGCAACAGCTTCGAGCTTGATGTCGACGTGCAGTGCGTTGTACAGGGCCGGCAGTGCCTCACGTGGGAACTCCACGTCCACAACCGGACCGATGACGCGCACGACACGACCGGCGACTGCCGAAGACTGTGCATTCTGCTCTTGCAGAGCTGTAGTCATAATCTAGTCACTTTCTGCGCTGTCAGATAGCGCGCCAGCGCCACCGACGATCTCTGAAATTTCCTGGGTAATCTGTGCCTGACGGGCCTGGTTAGCCACGCGGGAGAGGTCTTCGACCATCTCGGTTGCGTTGTCAGTAGCAGACTTCATAGCTGTACGGCGTGCAGCGGACTCGGAGGCAGAAGCCTCCAAGAACATAGCAAACAGGATACGCGAGACGTACTGCGGAAGCAGAGCTTCCATCAGCGTATCTGCGTCCGGCTCGAATTCGAATCCGGCGGCAACATCCTCCGCAGATTCGGCGTCGGACAGAGCGGAGTCACCGAGGTGGTACTCCTCATCCTGAATAACCGGCTCAACTGGCAACAGCTGCTGTGCGCGCGCAGTCTGGGTCAACATGGACTCAAACTCGGTGTAGACAACGTGTACCTGGTCAAAGCCACGTACACCTACGCCTTCACCCTGCGCATGCAGGCCGTCGCGGCCCTTGGTAGTGCCGTTGGAACCAGCAATAAAGCCATCAATCAGGTGACGGCGCACATCGTGGGTGGCCTCCCAGGTTGGGTCCTGAGAGAAACCGCCCCAGCTGCCAACTACCTCGTCCTCGCGGAACTTGTAGTGGCCGATGCCCTTGTTGCCGGTAACGTACCGAACTACCTCGTAGCCCTTGCTTTCCAGGAGAGCTTGCAGCTGTGCGGCCTTCTTGAAGACGTTGTTGTTGTAGCCGCCACACATACCGCGGTCAGAAGTGACCACGAGAATGGCTGCGACGTTTCCGTCTTCGCGCTCACGCAGCATGTCATGCTCCAACGTAGAGGCGGAAGCCAGCTTATTCATGATGCTGGTCATCTCAGTCGCATAAGGCTGAGATGCTTCTACCCTGGCCTGCGCCTTGGTAATGCGCGAGGTAGCAATAAGCTCCTGGGCCTTGGTGATCTTCTTAGTCGAATTAACGGACCGGATGCGGTCACGTAGTTCGCGAAGATTAGCCATCGTTTCTCCTCCCTTCTTTAATCTAGACGGTTAGTTATGAGTTCTGAACTCTACTTAGCCGTCTTGCGGGAGACGTTGAGCTCGGTGTTCTTTACGTCGCTTTCATCCAAAGGCTCTACCGGTGCCTCAGAGCCCAAGTTATGGCCTTCGGAGGTGCGGAAGGTCGGCTGGAAATCCTTAGCTGCCGCAACCAATGCGTCCTTGGACTCATCGGTTAGCGGCTTGCCGCCGGAAATCTGCTCAAAGACCTCTGGGGTGTTGGCGTTGAGGTATTCGTGTACCTCGTCCTCGAAGCGGCGGACGTCTTCAACGGGAACGACGTCGAAGATGCCAGCCTCGGCGAGGTAGATGGATACCATCTGGTACTCCACCGGCTGCGGGGAGGACTCGGACTGCTTCAGCAGCTCAACCAGACGGGAACCGCGCTCCAGCTGAGCCTTGGAGGCAGCATCCAGGTCAGATGCGAATGCCGCGAAGGCCTGCAGATCACGGTAGGAGGCTAGGTCCAGACGCAGGTTACCGGCAACCTTCTTCATGCCCTTGGTCTGTGCAGCGCCACCGACACGGGAGACGGAAACACCGACGTTAATAGCCGGACGAACACCCTGGTTGAACAGGTCGGACTCCAGGAAGACCTGGCCGTCAGTAATAGAAATGACGTTGGTCGGAATGAAGGCGCCGACGTCGTTTGCCTTGGTCTCGATGATCGGCAGTGCGGTCATGGAGCCAGCACCCATGTCGTCGGAAAGCTTGGCAGCACGCTCCAGCAGGCGGGAGTGCAGGTAGAACACATCGCCCGGGTATGCCTCGCGTCCCGGGGGACGGCGCAGCAGCAAGGAAATGGCACGGTAGGCCTCAGCCTGCTTGGTCAGATCATCGTAGATAACCAGGACGTGGTTGCCCTGGTACATCCAGTGCTGGCCCAGCGCTGCACCGGAGAACGGTGCCAACCACTTGAAGCCGGCGGAATCGGAAGCCGGTGCGGCCACGATGGTGGTGTAATCGAGTGCGCCGTGCTCCTCAAGGGTGCGGCGCACACCAGCGATGGTCGAGCCCTTCTGGCCAATTGCGACGTAGATGCAGCGTACCTGCTTATCCTTGTCGCCGGACTCCCAGTTAGCCTTCTGGTTCAAAATGGTATCGATGCACACCGCGGTCTTACCGGTCTTACGGTCACCGATGACCAGCTGACGCTGGCCACGGCCGATCGGGGTCATTGCGTCGATAGCCTTGATGCCGGTCTGCATTGGCTCTTCAACCGGCTGGCGCTGCAGCACGGACGGTGCCTGCAGCTCGAGGACGCGCTCCTCTTCAGCGTTGATTGGGCCCATGCCGTCAATCGGCTGACCCAAAGGGTTAATTACGCGGCCGAGGAATTCCTCGCCCACTGGGATGGAGAGAACCTCGCCGGTCCTCTTAACCTCGTCGCCCTCCTTGAGGGACTCGAAGTTGCCCAGGACCACGACACCGATGGAGTTAGTGTCAAGGTTCTGTGCGACGCCAATCACGCCGCCTGGGAACTCGAGCAGCTCATTCGCCATAACGGACGGCAGGCCAGAAACCTGCGCAATACCGTCAGCTGCCGAAATGACCACGCCGACCTCCTCACGGGAGGCCTCCGCGGAGTAGCTCGAGGTGTAGTTCGCAATCGCACTACGGATCTCGTCGGAGGAGATCGTCAGCTCCGCCATGTTCTTCCTGCTCTCGGTAGTATCTTCCAGCACTTACTTAAATCGTTTCTGTCGTTTCGGCTACGCCATCTGGGCACGCAGGCGAGCAATCTTGCCTGCCGTAGAACCGTCAATGACTTCATCGCCGACGCGGATGCGCATGCCACCGAGGAGGCTGGTGTCAACCTCAGAGTGAATGGACATCGCACGACCATAAATTTTGCCCAGCTTCTCAGCGAGTACTGCTTGCTGGCCTTCGTTTAGTTCACCCGCTGCGGTAACACGCGCAATGGTGCGGTCCTGCAGGTCTGCTGCAGAATCAGCCAAAGCGGCCACATCATCGATCGGGTTCTGCTCTGGGCGGGAGATGGCCTGAAGCACCAGTGCCTCAGTAAACATCGTGACCTTGCCATAGAGCACGTTTGCCAGCAATCCGCGCTTGCGGGCGGAATCAGCAGTTCGGTCGGAAAGCAGCTGGGTGAGCTCGCCCTCGCGGTCAAGGATCTGGGAAAGGCGGAAGAGTTCGTCTTCTACCTGGCCCAGCTGGCCCTGCGCCTCAGCGCCACGCAGCAGTGCGCGGCGGCCCAAGGAAACCAATCCCTTGACAAAGTCCTTCGGAGTGGACCACTGTACGGCCGCAGCTTCCTGAATGATGCGCAGCGCACCACCAGAAATCTTGGAGCCAAAAAGGTTCTCCGCTAGGGACTTACGTGCCTCGCTCGGGGCGGCGATATCGGTGAATGCAACGCGCAGTTCGCGGTCATCATCCAAGACATCGACAACCTCAAAGATGTCCAAGCCCGCCTGTGCGGCGGTGGCGACGTTATTCTCGCCAGCAAGGATTTCATCCAAGCGAGATTGCGAGGTTGCGAGTGCTTCGCGGCTAGCTGCCTTCATAGTTGCCTACTTTCCGGCCGGTGCCACAGAGTCGAGCTCGGACAAGAAGCCATCAATGGTGGAGGACTTCTTAGAGGCGTCGGAAAGCTCGCCGCCCAGAATCTTCTCCGCCAGGTTGATGGAGTTCTGGCCCATTTCGGAACGCAGCTCAGTAACAACCTGCGAACGGGAAGCCTCCAGCTGCTTCTCGCCGTTGGCGACGATGCGGCGGGACTCTTCTTCCGCGTTGGTCTTGGCCTCGGCCTCGATCTGCTTGCCGCGCTCGCGCGCCTGCTCGCGAATCTCGGCTGCCTCTGCACGGGCATCAGCCAGCTGAGCATTGTACTTTTCCAGAGCAGCCTTGGCCTCGGCCTGCTGAGCCTTGGCACGCTTCAAGCCGCCCTCGATCCGGTCTTCACGCTCTGCCAACATCTTGCTGTACATAGGAATTACAAACTTCCAGAACAGCAACAGAATTACGATGAAGCACAGCAAAGACCAGAAAATGTCATAGTTCTTGGGCAGAAGAACAGAGAAACTACCCGAACCTGGGTTATCTCCGCCCTCTGCTGCAAGCAAGTAAACGACGTTATTCATTGGTCTCCCGTCTTAAAAGATTCGGTGTGAAAACTCGAGCTCTTAGAACAGGAAGCCGGCAACGAGACCGATAAGTGCCAAGGCCTCAGTAAAGGCGATACCCAGGAACATGGTGGTACGCAGCTGACCAGCCATTTCTGGCTGACGGGCCATAGCTTCAACGGTCTTGCCGGCAACGATACCGATACCGATGCCTGGACCGATAGCCGCCAGGCCATAACCAATGGTGCCCAGTCCTTCAAACTTCGAAGCGGCATCCGCTGCCAGAATGATTTCGTTCATGGTGAAAGTCGTTCCCTTTCGTAGAATTTCAGTCTGTCTCAAGACTGAATGTCGATGGTTTAAATTAGGTGGTTTACTCGGTCGCGCTCGTCGACCTCGTCCTTAGTGCGAATCAGCGTGCAAGGACAGCTCAATGTACACCGCCGTCAAAAGAGCGAAGATGTACGCCTGTAGGAAGATAACCAGAATCTCGAACAGGCTCATAGCCAAGCCCAGAATAATGGTTAATCCAGACAGTGCGGTCCAACCATTCAGCTGCCAGAAGAAGAAGTTCGTAGCAGAGAAGAGAAGAACCAGAATGATGTGTCCAGCAAGGAAGTTCGCCATGAGACGAATAGCAAGGGTAACCGGCCGCAAGATGAACGTAGAGAAAAACTCAATCGGTACCACCAAAAGATGCAATAGCGGTGGCAAGTTCGGAATCACTACCGAGGAGCGAATGAACTTACCAAGGCCATACCTCTTGGCACCCGCGTAAATCATCACAATGTACGAAACCGCGGCCAAGACAATTGGCATACCAATACGTCCGTTCGGCGAGACATTAAGCCCCGGAATAACGGTCGCAACGTTCATGAATAGAACCGCGAAGAAGATGCTAGCGATAATTGGCAGAAATCGCTTTCCCTCCTTCTTACCCAAAATGTCCTCAGCGATATGAATACGGACAAAGTCGACCGCATTCTCGCCCACATTCTGAATGCCAGAAGGAACCAACTTAGGGTTCTTAAAGGCGGCCCAGAAAAGGATCACCACAATTAGCGTCATCAAGATTCGAATCAGCATCAGGCGATCAAGCGCGAACCATCCGCCGGCGAAGTCACCGAAAAAAAGATGGTCGGCATCAATTTGCCCCGGGAAGAATTCTTCACCTAGATCGGGCGTGTGGAAGTGCCCTTTCATAGCCAATGTTGTAACGCTCAGCGTTCTCTCCCGTGTTCGGGCCACACAGCTTGTAAAAGCTTTTGTGGTGCGATGGACGTCTCAAACTTTCTGTCCTGTTCACGGACTCCGTCGCACATCAGCATGAACAAGACAGGGATTTACCAATACCGGAAGAGAGCACGTGCCTACTTCCACGGTAACCCGAAGTGAATCGTATCAGCTGGATCCTGAGTTTTTGCACGTGGGGGCCCCATAGAAGCTACTCTTCAATTCCAAAGTAAGTAATTAAGCTATAAACCTGCGATTTGCTGGCCAAACTCATAAGCGTGGAATTCATCACACCACATCTCACCCGCCCCTCGTCGGGGGTATAAATCTCTCATAACCGCAAGTAACAGATGAAATAGAGCTGCTCGGTATCCCCCATGATGCTGAGCTGCCCCAAGCTTTTGGCAGCATTCTTTGGACGCCGATTAAGCCACGTACGTCACTTTAGAAGTAACTATCCCCCAGACTTCAGTTCCGAGGGTTACAACAAGAGCTGCAACTACGCTAAGAAACAAGGCCCACGTGTCATAGAAATCCATTTCCCTAATTACTGCCAAAACCCCCAAGAGCAAAACTAGCTTAAGCAGCCACCCACCGAGCACCACTGCAATTGTTGTCGAGGGGGTTGACTTGGCTGTAAATAGGACTGAAAGAGCCGTGCACAATACGAATCCTCCGCCTAGAGCTGCACCAATTAAGACGCCCCAAATTCCGGGAAGGCCTTTCAATCCCCCCCAAATGGCAAGTGATACCAACATAATGACAAGCAACGCTTTGACACCTAGCTGCACGGCGCGTTTGAGGGGCAGACGCGGATCATCAAAATCAGAGTTTACTTTAGGATCATTCACGGAGACCGAGCCTACCTCACGAGGGCTCGGTTTCCGCCACCACGACGGTCTCTCGAGCAGCAGGGCCAATCTTTCCTTGCCGCAAGGGCACGAGAGTAGCTGCAAACGCGAGAAGCAGGGCCACAATAGTCACGCCAATGGCCACCGGGGCGGGAACGATGGAAAATGACACCGCACCAAATGCCACTGCGGAAACCCACAAGTAAAGCACTAGCACGGTACGCCTATGAGTATGCCCAAGCTTGAGGAGGCGGTGATGAATGTGCGCCTTGTCCGCAGAAAACGGTGAACGGCCGCGCGATAGGCGGCGAATAACTGCCCAGACAAGGTCGAGGACTGGAATAAATACCGCTGCGGCGACCACGATAATGGGTGACATCAACGCGACAATATCCACCGTGCCATACAGAGACATGTTGATCTTGCCGGACGCAGAGGTTGAGGCCGCAGCGAGCAGGAGGCCGATAAGCATGGAACCGGAGTCCCCCATGAAGATGCGGGATGGCTCGAAGTTATGAGGCAGGAAGCCCGCGCACATTCCCACCAGTGCAGCGCTAATAATGGCTGGCGGATAGGCCGATACAGCACCGCCCTGGTCGTGGAGGACGGTCAAGGAAAAGACTAAAATTGCCCCTCCCGCAATCATTCCAAGACCTGCCGCCAGGCCATCGAGCCCGTCTACAAAGTTGATGGCATTGATAAGCAAGACGGTAAAGAATGCGGTGAGCAGGGTGCTTTGCAATTGGTCCAGCACAACGGTGGTGCCGCCGCCAAACGGAATGAAAAGTAGTGTCCAGGTAAGGCCCAACCCACTCATGAGCGTAGCAGCGAAAAGCTGGCCAAAAAGCTTCACGACGGCACTGAGTTCTACTAGGTCATCGACCACGCCAACAAGCACCAGCGCCAAGGCCGCCCACAGCACCGCATTCATTTCCGGAGTGACGGGCATAAAGCCGCGAGTCAAGGCTGGAAGCTGGGCTGCGAGGAATATTGCCGCCGCAAAGCCGGTAAACATGGCAACGCCGCCCATACGGGGTGTGGGCTGCGTGTGAGCGTCGCGCAGGCGAATTTCCGCCACCCGGCCGGTGCGCACTAAAAAGGAGCGCACCACACCGGTGGTCAGATACGTAAACGCTGCTGCGACGAGGATGACAAGGGCCAACTCGCGCAGCGGGACACCACTGCCGCTCACGCGAATACCTCCTTAAGCCTGGGGACGAGTGCGCAGGGTTTGGGCATCGAGGCCGATGACCTTGCCGATTTCCTCGGCCGAGAGCGCGCCTTCACGGAGTAGGTACGGGCGCTCACCGGAGAGATCGATGATGGTGGAAGGCTTACCGACGGCCGTCTCTCCCCCATCCAAGTAAACCGTCACGGCTTTACCCAGCTGTTGCTTAGCCATAAGCGCGGTGGTTGGTGGCTGGTGGCCAGAAATATTGGCGGAAGACACAGCCATCGGACCAACCTCGCGCAAAAGCTCAATTGCAATGGGGTGCAGCGGCATGCGCAGCATTACCGTGCCGCGGGTATCACCGAGGTTCCACGGCAAGGATGGCGCCTGAGGAACAACGATAGACAGGCCACCCGGCCAAAAGGCCTCGACCAAATCACGCGCAGTATCGGTATAGGAAGCCACGAGACCGCGAACGGTATCCCAGGAACCAACCAAAACCGGTACCGGCATATCCGGACCGCGCTGCTTGGTAGCCAAGAGATTGGCTACGGCGTCATTATCAAAGGCATCGCAGCCAAGGCCATACAGCGTATCGGTGGGCATGACCACAAGGCGACCGGATTGTGCAGCCTTGACCGCAATGTTCAGGCCCTCTTCGCGCTCGGCCTCATCGGCACAGTTAAAAATCTTTCCTTGCATAGTCTTTCCCCTTCTTGCCCTAAGTGGTGTCTTAGTCTACCGCGCGCACCGCAGTGACAAAGCGGGGCGTTCCCGTCATGTCCTGCAGCGCCGAAATTCTTTCAAAGCCGCCGTGGCGGGCCATTGCGGCTTGTACGGCTTCGCTTGTGGAGTCATCGTGCTCGATGGCCACCTTGCCGCCCGGGCGCAAAAGGCGGGCGAACGTCGGGATGAGGCTGGTGATGACGCCCATCCCATCCTCACCGGCAAAGACCGCGTCGTGTGGATCATGGTAGACCTCCGGATCGAGGTCCGGCGTCTCCGGTACATACGGCGGATTGGTCACGATGAGGTCCACGGTCCCGTTCCACTCCGCCAAGGTAGTGGCATCCGTAGCATCGGCCTGAATGACCTCTACCCCGCTGCCGCGGGTATTGGCAGTGGTGTAGGCCAAGGCGGCGTCGGCAAGCTCAACTGCCCGCACCTGCGCCTCAGGTAAGTAGTGGTGCAGATATAGTGCCAACGCCCCTGTGCCAGTGCACAAGTCCACCAGCCGCGGGCCGTCCGCATTGCGCACCGCCCAGTCCGCCAACACCTCGGTTTCCGGCCGCGGGATAAATACGCCAGGGCCCACCTTGAGCTCCAGCGGACCGAACCAGGCGCTGCCTAGCACGTACTGTAGGGGCTCGCGGGACTCGCGGCGACGAAGCAGCGCATCATAGGCCATATCGAAACCGGGCATAGGAGCTTGGTCCAGCGGGATATCCATGTGGCCGCAATGAATAAGGTGCGTGGCAATGATGCGCGCATCCCACTCGGGGCTTGGTACCCCGGCAGCACGAAGGCGCTGCACCCCACGGCGCAGCGCCTGTCCATACGTGTTGTCCACGCCCGTTTAGCCCTCGGCCTCGAGGCGCTCAGCACGCTCCTGGTCCTGCAAGGCCTTAATAAGGTCATGCATATCGCCGTTCAAAACAGAGTCCAGGTTATTGGCCTTGTAGCCAATGCGGTGATCCGTGATGCGGTTCTCCGGCCAGTTATAGGTGCGGATGCGCTCGGAACGGTCCATGGTGCGTACCTGGGAGGCGCGCTGCTCGCCGGCCTCAGCCTCGCGAGCTTCACGCTCCATCTGGTCCAAGCGGGCCTGCAAGACCTGCAGTGCACGCGCCTTGTTCTGAATCTGGGAACGTTCCTTCTGGCAGGTAACGATAAGCCCAGTTGGCAGGTGGGTAATGCGCACCGCGGAGTCGGTGGTATTCACGCCCTGGCCGCCCTTACCAGAAGAACGGTAAACGTCGACGCGAATATCCTTGTCATCAATATTGACGGACTCCACCTCTTCTGGCTCTGGGTACACCAGCACACCCGCGGCAGAGGTCTGAATACGGCCCTGGGACTCGGTGACCGGGACACGTTGCACGCGGTGCACACCGCCCTCGAACTTGAAGACGGACCAAGCGCCATCGCGCGAGGGAGACTTGGAACGGAAGGAAATGGTCATATCCTTCACGCCTCCCAGATCCGACTCATTGAGGCCCAAAACCTCCCAATTAAAGCCCGTCTTATCCGCATAACGCTCGTACATGCGGGCAAGGTCGCCGGCAAAGAGGGCCGCTTCCTCGCCGCCCGCGCCGGCCTTGATCTCCATAATGATGTCCTCGGAGTCCTGCTCATCGCGCGGTGCGAGCAGATCAGCGAGCTTTTCTTCCAAGCTCTCCACGGACTTTTCGAGGCGGTCCGCTTCTTCTTGGAAGTCATGGTCCTCGTAGGCCATCTCCTTAGCGTCCGCGAGATCCTCGCGCGCCTGGGTTAGCTCATGATTAACCATGATGATGGGGCGCAGCTCCGCATAACGCTTGGAGAGCTTGCGGAATTGCTTCTGGTCGCCGGCCACCTCCGGATCGCCCATCTGCATCTCAATGCCCTGGTATTCGGACACAATGTCATCAACGAGGGAAACCTGATTAGACATAATCTTCTTCATCCTTATCCGCAGCCATCGGGGCCGAGGAGGCCACCTGCATCAAGAACTCGCCATTGGAGCGGGTCTTCTTTAGCTGCTTAATGAGCAGGTCAATGGCCTGGTGGGAATCCAGGGCAGAAAGGATGCGACGCAGCTTGGTCATGATGCGCGCCTCCTCTGGTACGAGCAGCAACTCATCCTTACGGGTGCCGGACGGGTTAACGTCCACGGCCGGGAATACACGGCGCTCGGAAATGCCACGGTCCAATTTCAGCTCGGCATTGCCGGTGCCCTTGAATTCCTCGAAGATGACGGTATCGCCGGTAGAACCGGTCTCCACCATGGCGGTGGCGATGATTGTCAGCGAGCCGCCCTCTTCGATATTGCGGGCGGCGCCGAGGAAGCGCTTTGGCGGGTAGAGCGCGTTGGAGTCCACACCGCCAGAGAGGATGCGGCCGGATGCCGGGGAGGAATTATTGTAGGCGCGGCCCAGGCGGGTAATGGAGTCGAGCAAAACAACGACGTCCTTGCCCTGCTCCACCAGGCGCTTGGCACGCTCGATAGCCAGCTCGGCTACGGAGGTGTGCTCTGATGGCGGGCGATCAAAGGTGGAAGCAATAACCTCACCGTTGACGGAACGCTGCATATCCGTAACTTCCTCAGGGCGCTCATCTACGAGGACAACCATGAGGTAGCACTCCGGGTTATTGGTAGAAATCGCATTGGCGATATTCTGCAAAATCGTCGTCTTACCGGCCTTTGGCGGGGAGACGATAAGCGCGCGCTGGCCCTTACCAATGGGCATGATGAGGTCAATCACGCGGGTGGTGAGGATCTTCGGGTCCGTTTCCAAACGCAGGCGCTTATTCGGATACAGCGGGGTCAGCTTATTAAAGTGCGGACGCTGCTTTGCGTTTTCCGGATCGATGCCATTGACGGTATCGACCTGAACCAGCTGGTTGTACTTGCGGCGGTTACGACCGTTGCCATGCGTATGCGTCGGGCCGGAGACCTTAACCTGGCCGGTAATGGCGTCGCCGGAGCGCAGGCCCAGGCGGCGGACAATGCCGTTGTTGACAAAGACGTCGGAAGCCGCGGCGCGGTAACCGGTGGTGCGCAGGAAGGCGACGTTATTGTCTACCACGTCCAAAATGCCACCGACGGCCTGCAGCTCATCGCCCTCGCGGACCTGCAAATCGTTGCCGCCGTTATTGTCATTATTGTTTCCGCGGCCACGGCGGTTGCGGCGATTGCGGCGCCCACGACGGTTGCCGCGCTCGTGATTATTGTTGTCATCGTGGCGATTGCCGCGCTGCTTATTATCGCCGCGGTCATTCTTATCGCCCTGATTATCGGAGCCATCCTGGGAGTTATTCTCGCGGTTGTCTTTATTGCCGCCCTGCTCCTCGTTGTGGCTGCGTTCCTCGCGCTCTTGGCGCTCTTGCCGGCGGGCGCGATTGCGGCGAGCGCGGCGGGCCTGGGAACGCGACTCATAGCGCTGCTCGTCGCCAGAGTTCTGCTGGCGGTTATCCTGCTTCTCGCCGGATTCTTCCTGCTTTTCCGCCTTCTGCGGCGCATCGTCCTGCGCCTGCGCGCGTGGCTTTTCTGGTTTATCAGATTTCTCTGCCTTTTCCGCCTTTTCTACCCGAGCGGCCTTTTCCACCTTGGCCTTGGCCTTTGGCGGAACTTTACCAGTCTTGATGGCGGTGATGAGATCCCCCTTGCGCAGGGCAGAGACACCACGTAGGCCGCGCTCTGCGGCCATTTTGCGCAATTCCGGCAGCTTCAGGGATGCAAGATCCTGTGCTGCGGTGTTGTCCGTTTCGCTCACGGATATCCTTTCGTTGCTTGACCAGGTCCGATGATGCGGGAGCCGCCGTAGCCTAGGCTCACGGCGTTGCACTGGAAGCCAATGTGTATTTTTCTAGGACTTCTCGCCCTCGTGCCAAGGCGCATGCGCGTCCTGCCGGGCAATAAGTATGAGGCCTCTTCCATGTTCTCAAGGAGAATTCGCACAGCGGGTGCACGAGCCGGAAGAAATCAAGAAACGACTGCGGGCAAAACTTCTCTGGGCCCGAATCCATAGGAAAGGGGAGCTAAAAATTCCGGTTTCCTACCAGTCGCGAACAAGTATAACGCATAGACCGCAACGCCCGCACCATGACACCGCTACAGTAGAGGCATGCTTTCCACGATGATGGATATCCCCCTCTCCCTGACCCGCATTTTGGAATACGGCGCCTCGGTGCACGGCAGCACCACGGTGACAACCTGGCACGGTGAGGGCACCGGCTCTGAATTTGATCCGGCCGAAGAAGTTACCTTCCGCGATATCGCCGCTCGCGCAGCCGCCTTCGCCCACGCTATTCATGATGATTTGGGTATTACCGGCGATGAGCGGGTGGGCAGTTTTATGTGGAACTGCGCCGAACACCTCGAGGTCATGTTTGGCACTGCTTGCAAGGGCGCGATTTTTGCGCCGCTGAATAAGCAGCTGATGAATGACCAGATTCTCCATATTATTAATCACGCGGAAATATCTGCCATCGTGTGCGATCCCCGGCTGGCGCAGCAACTAGGCAAGGTGCTTGTGGGTACCGACTCCGTGAAAAGCGTCATCATTACCGGCGCACAGCCTGCGCAGCAGTTTGCCCATCTCTTCCCCCGTGGGATTGAAGTGTATTCCTATGAAGCTTTAATTGATGGCCGCTCCACCGTCTATGACTGGCCGGAACTAGATGAGCGCACGGCCGCGGCACTGTGCTATTCCACAGGCACCACGGGTGCCCCCAAGGGCGTACTGTATTCGCACCGTTCGCTGTATCTGGAGGCCATGCAGCTGCGCTCCTCGGACTCGCTGTGCATCACCCACGGTGAGACTTTCCTGTGCTGCATCCCCATCTGTCACGTGCTGAGCTGGGGCGTTCCCTTTACCTGCTTCATGACGGGCACCCCGCTCGTGCTTCCCGACGCCGACGTATCCGCCCCCACCCTTGCCAAGGCCATTGCCGCTACTTCTCCGCGCGTGGCCCACGGCGTTCCCACCATCTGGATCCAACTCTTTGTGCACTACATGCACCACCCGCCGGAGCGCATGACCCTCACGGAGATCTATGCCGGCGGCTCCCCTGTTCCCCCAACTCTTATCAAGATGTGGGAGGAACGCTACGGTGTCGACGTTGTTCACGTGTGGGGCATGGTAGAAACCTCCACCGTCGGCAGCGTCGCCCGCCCTCCTCAGGGCGCTTCGGGCGATACCCGGTGGGCCTACCGCATTTCTCAAGGTCGCATCCCCGCCTCGCTGGAATACCGCGTGGTCAATGACGGCCAAGTTGTGGCCCGAACCGACCGCAACGCGGGCGAGCTGCAGGTACGCGGCAACCTGGTCACCGGTTCTTACTACCACTCGCCTACCGCTGAGCCGGGCGAAATCGCCTCCGAATTTCGCGGCAAGCAGGTCGAGGCTGCAGAGGGCAAGTTCACCGCGGATGGCTGGCTGCGCACTGGCGATGTCGGCTCGGTCACCAAGGACGGCTTCCTTACCGTAGAGGACCGCGCCCGAGACGTCATCCGCTCCGGCGGCGAGTGGATCTATTCCGTCCAGCTCGAAAACCTCATCATGTCTGACCCACTCGTCGTCGAAGCCGCCGTTATCGGCTATCCCGATAAGCAATGGGTCGAGCGCCCACTGGCCGTTACCGTCTTGGCAGAAGGTGCTTCTCCCACCATCGAAACCGCAGAGCGCCTGCGCGCCAGCATGCGCAAGGAGCTGCCGAGTTGGATGCTGCCGGAGTACTGGACCTTTGTAAAGTCCATCGATAAAACTTCCGTGGGCAAATTCGATAAGAAGGATTTGCGCACCCACCTGGCAGAAGGCGAGTACAACATCATCCGGCTCAAGGGTCCAGGCGAATCGCAGCGCCTCGCTGCCACCGAAGCCACCGATTTAAGCCGGGAAAACTAGGAATAATATCCTTCTCTAAGCCGTTGCAGCTTGGTGTACCTCATCCCCTCTCTTAGACTGGCACCGATGACCTCTTCCACGCAGCGACCCGTAGTTTCCCTACCCCTGCCCACCGTGGTCCGGGCGCAGTCGCCAGCGGATCTGCCCGCCCCGGCTGCTGATGGCACGCGCGCACTGCTGGATCGCTATGGCCGCCAAGCCCGCGACCTGCGCGTCTCCCTCACGGATCGCTGCAACTTGCGCTGCACCTATTGCATGCCGGCCGAAGGCTTAGAGTGGATGCCCACAGAGAAGACCTTGAGCGATGAGGAAACCATCCGACTGATTCGAATTGGCGTCGGCAAGCTGGGCATCCGCCAAGTGCGTTTTACCGGCGGCGAACCCTTGCTGCGTAAGTCGCTGGAAAAGATTATTGCCGCCACTAAAGAGCTGCGCACCGACCAGGGGAGATCCCCGTCCACCGCGCTAACCACCAACGGGCTTGGCCTAGAAAAGCGCGCCGGCGCCCTCGCCGCAGCCGGACTCGATCGCATCAATATCTCGCTCGATACCATCGACCGCGAGCGCTACGCCGCGCTCACCCGCCGCGACCGTCTCGATCACGTGCTCCAGGCCATCGCCGCTGCGGATGCCGCAGGCCTCCACCCCATCAAAATCAACGCCGTGGTCATGCCCGGGGTCAACGAAGAAGACATCGTCCCGCTAGCGGACTATGCCGTCCGCCACGGTGCTCAGCTGCGCTTCATCGAACAGATGCCGCTTGGGCCCCGCGAGCAATGGCGCCGCGAGGACATGGTAACGGCCGAAGATATCCTTGGCCGCCTGCGCACCCACTTCTCCATGGAGCCCGCCCACGAACCGCGGGGATCTGCCCCCGCCGCCCTGTGGGAGGCCACTGCTCCGGATGGAACGCGCGGCACACTGGGCATCATTGCCTCGGTCACCCACCCCTTCTGCGGCGACTGCGATCGTACGCGGCTGACTACCGACGGCGCCGTGCGCAACTGCCTCTTTGGCAATTCCGAAACCCCGCTGCGGGAACTATTGCGCTCTGGGGCCAGCGATGAGGAGATCATGGAGGCCTGGGCTGGGGAAATGTGGAGCAAAAAGCCTGGCCATGGCATCGATGACGAAGGCTTTCTGCAACCGGACCGTCCGATGTCTGCCATCGGCGGCTAA
Organism: Corynebacterium sp. LaCa54; assembly: GCF_046717495.1. NCBI lineage: Bacteria > Bacillati > Actinomycetota > Actinomycetes > Mycobacteriales > Corynebacteriaceae > Corynebacterium > Corynebacterium sp. LaCa54. Next base: position 980,125 of record NZ_CP177115.1, on the reverse strand, counting down.
CCTTATTTTTATGTCCACGCCCCGCAGCATCTCCGCGCACCTCGATGCCGTCCTCACCCTGGCATCCCCCCTGCCGGCCGAGTCAGCCGCCGTCGATGCCTCCCTCATCAGCCGCGTCCTCGCCGCCGATGCCACCGCGCGCTTTCCCGTGCCGCCCCACGCCAACTCGGCGATGGATGGCTTCCTCGTCCACGCCGCGGCTCTTCCCTCCCCCGGCCCATGGACCCTCCCCGTCGCCGGCGATGTACCAGCCGGTGCCGCCCCTACCGAGGTCCCCGCAGGACACGCGGTGCGCATCATGACCGGCGCACCGGTAGCTGATACCACAGGAATGCTTGTCGTGCCCGTGGAAAATACCACCACCCCAGCCGGACCCGTAGCACTTCCAGACGAGGTGACCATCACCGATGCTCCCATCAAGTCACATATCCGCGCCGCCGGGGAGGATATCCAGCCCGGCGCGCCAGTGGCCACAGCCGGCACGCTTGTCGACGCCGCCGTAATCGCCGCTCTCACTTCCGCTGGCGTTTATTCCGTCTCGGTCCACCGCCGCCCGCGCATAGCGATCATTTCTTCTGGCGAAGAACTCGTCTCTTCCCCAACAGAGCTCGCTCCCGGCCAGCTGCCGGATTCCAACGGCCCCATGCTCGCTGCCCTTGCAGGCGCTGACGCACACGTCCACGTGGGTGATGCCCCTGCGGACCTCGCCTCCGCGCTGGATGAGCTTGCCTCCTCCCACGACCTCATCATCACCTCCGGCGGCGTTTCGGCCGGCGCGTTCGACGTCGTCCATACTGTGCTGAGGCGCACGGATTCCGCGTGGTTCGGGCACGTCGACCAGCGCCCGGGCGCCCCACAGGGCTACTCCAATTGGAAAGGCACCCCGATATTATGCTTGCCCGGCAACCCCGTGGCTGCCTTCGTAGATTTTCAGCTCTATGCTCGTCCCCTCATCGCCGCACTTTCCGGGCACCCTGCGTCACGGGAGCGGGTCAACCTGCGCGCCCGTGTAGACTCGCCTCTTCCTGCCTCCCGCGGCCGGCCGACCATTGTCCCCGTGACCGTAGACTTTCAGCCGGAGCCCGCCATTACTTCGCACCTGCCCCACGGCAGCCATCGCGTTGTATCGCTCGCCGCTACCAATGGCTTTTGTCTCATCTACTCCGAACCGCCCGCCGTGGGCGAGGACATCACCGTTTATCTGTATTAAGGAGCAGCCATGAAATTTACCCACCTTGACTCTGACGGCGCCGCCTACATGGTCGATGTCACCGAGAAGCAACCGACCGTGCGCTCCGCCACGGCCGAGGGCGAAGTCGCTTGCTCTCCCGAGGTCATGACCGCTTTGCGCGACGGCACGGTGCCCAAGGGCGATGTCCTAGCTGTAGCCCGCATCGCCGGCATTTCCGCTGCCAAGAAGGTCCCCGAGCTGCTTCCACTAGCGCATACCATCGGCGTGCACGGCTGCGCTGTGGAGCTCACGCTTGCCGACGACCACGTATTCATCTCCGCCACCGTCCGCACCGCCGACCGCACTGGCGTGGAGATGGAAGCGCTTACGGCCGTGAATGTTTCCGCGCTCGCCATCATCGACATGGTCAAGGGCGTGGACCGCTCCGCCTATATCCGCCGTTGCGGCATCGTGGCGAAATCCGGCGGCCGCTCCGGAGACTGGTCCCGCACCCTGCCGGAGGCCTAATGCTCGGCGCGATAATCCTCGCCGGTGGCCACGGCCGACGCATGGGTGGCACAGATAAAGCCTCTCTTTCCGCCCACGGAACACGTTTTATAGACCGCCTGCTCGCCCAGCTCCCCTACGGCACCCCGGCCGTGGCCGTCTCACCGCATTATCTCGGCCTACCCCAGGTGTGCGAGTCCCCGCTCTACGGTGGTCCCGTCGCTGGCATCGCGGCCGGCGCACAAGCGTTATCCCACTGCACCGAACTTGCCCTCTTCGCCGTGGATGCCCCCGATTCGCCGCTACTGCTTCCCCGTCTGCGCTCGACCCTCGCCTCCTCCACAGCCGATGCCGTACTCACCCGCGCCGCCGACGGCTACCTCCAGCCGCTGTGTTCCCTCTGGCACGCCCCCGCGCTCCACACTCAGCTCGAATCCCTTCCTACGGCTAGGAACGTCTCCGTCCGCCGCCTCATCCGCGGTGTGAATTTTGTCGAGGTCCCTGGCACCGGCGCCGAACGCGACTACGACACACACGCGGAATTGCGCGAGCTCCCCCTGCTCCGCTTCCCGGACCCTGCCCTCCCCCTTCGCGCTCACCGCAGCTCGCTGAACTAGGCCACGGCACCGCACTGGTGAGCGGCAAGGGTAAGGGTCTTCTTCCCACCACCCTTCGCGCTCACTAGCAGCCGCGGATTTATGAAACTTGTTTCATGGTGAGCGCGAAGGGTGTATCGAGCGAGGCTGGCCTACTCCGTGACGATGAACTTGCCGTGCTGCCCCTTCTCGGCGTTAGTCATGATGTGATTGACAAAGGAATAAGTACCGGGCTCGTTGAAGGTCATCTCGACGAATCCGCCTTGCGCCGGGAGGAGGTCCAGGGCTTGCGAGCCGGTCGAGTCCTCATTCTTGATGAGGTAAGCGCCTTCTTTGTAGGCGGTATCGAATTGTTCGCCCACAACGTGGAAGCTCAGCGGCTGGTCGGGGCCTAGATTAGTCAGCCACAGGCGAACGGTATCGCCCACCTTGGCCTTGATGGGTTCTGCGTCGTACTGGCCGGGATAATAGTTAAAGGCCATGAGGTCGAAGCGGCCGTCGGCTACGCGCTGGGCATCGGCACCAGTGTTTTCCTCACCGAGGAACACGTCGGTCGCCATGAAGTTGTATTCCGCGTCCACGGGCTTCAGGTTCGGCGGATCGATGATGACGTTGCCGGCCATGCCATTAGCGATGTGGAGGGACATGGGCATCGTAGAGCAGTGATACATCCAAATGCCGGAGCGATGCGCGGTGAATTTATAGGTCAATTCCTCACCCGGTTGGATGGATTTCATGGTCTCATCAGGGTTGACCTCGCCGGCGTGGAAGTCGATGGAGTGGGCCATGGAGCCCTCGTTTTTGATGGTGATTTCGAATTTATCGCCCACTTTTCCGCGCAGGGTCGGGCCTGGGGCTTGGCCGTTGAAAAGCCACCGCATCTGTTTGATTCCTGGGGCGACCTCTACGACCTTCTCGGTCATCGTCCAGGTCTCTTTGTGCGTCTTCGTTTCGGCGGCAGGCTGCAAGGTGGCGTCAAAGGCGGAAAAGCCTTCGCGCTGGGTGCCGAGTTCAGCGGCGGTAGGCACGTCCACGTGGGGGTTGCTTGCAGAAGCCACCGTGTGGTCATGCCCTGCAGCGGCGCCATCTCCGACGTTGACCTTAAAAGTCATGCCCTGCATCTTGTGGCCGGCGATGGTGCAATAACCTTCCGCGGAGGAATCGATGACGCCGGCATCGAGTTGAACTGTCTCGCCGGGATCGACGCGGCCGGTTTCGGCATCACCGATCTTTAGGTCATGGACTTGGTCACCCGAGTTGGTGAAGTTGACCACCAGGTGGGTTCCGGGATCGATATCGATGGACGAGGGCGTAAAGGCCATGCCGTCCACCCCCACGTCAACAGTCTGCGTTTCGCCGGAGGCTACAGGCGTGGCGGACTGAGAGCTCTTGCCGGTGGAATTGACCACCGCGAGTGCGATTACTGCCGCTAACGCGATACCGATGAGCAGCCACGAAGCCCAAGAGGAATCCTTAGGCGCGGGTTTGTCCGCGGGTTGCGAGGAAGAAACGCTCAGCATTTAGTTCTCCAGTCTTTTCTGTAAGTAGAGGGCGCGGCCGACGGCGAAGATATTGGCGGCAATCCCTATCCCCATCATGATAAGCCCGGCCGCAGTAGCGTCCAGCAAGCTAAATAGTCCGCCCAGGTTGATGAGCAGCAGACGAGCGTAACCGGTGCGCTCGGCGGTATTGGGGCGCGCCCCGGTAAGTATGGGCAGCAGGTGGTGTAGGACACCGGTCACCAGCTGCAAGAGGCCAGCACCGAGGAAGGCGGGAAGCACAACCAAGGTGATGGTGCGCGGGTAGGCTCCGACGGCTGCGGAGATGGCATCACCGGCGCACAACGCCAGCATCCACAGCAGGCCGGCGATGACGGCAACGGTGGCGGTGGTCAGCCGTGGTGAGCGCCCCATGACGGTAGCGAGTACCGGCTGGACGATGAGCAGGGCTGCCAAGACCACGAGCAGCTGGGCCACGCCTGCAGCTCGGGTGAGGCCTACCGCGTATAGTGCCATCGCACATCCCAGCCCCACGCAATGCACGATGAGCGCACGGGTACATCTTGCACGGGCGGTGGAGGAAATCGCAGTGGCAGACAACGTGGGAAGCAGCGTGACCACCGTGCCGATGACGGTCAGCCAGGCAAATCCCCAGACCATACCGCGCGAGTGCGCGCCGATGAGGAGGGAGTACTCGCCTACCCTGTTGCCGCTGAGGATGACGAGTACTACGGAGACAATCATGAACACGCTAGCGGCGATATAAAAGGGCACGGTCACGGCAAAAGAACCAGACAATGAGCCGCGTAGGCGCCGCGCCACGAAGCACAGGTGCCAGGCGAGGGCGACGATGATGAGGGCAGAGGCGGCGTCGGCAAGCGGGCCCCAGTCATACCCCGCCCTATCGATGAGTAGCAAGATAAGGCCAAGCTGTACCAGCCCCACGCGACTGCCGACGCCCCGATAGTCCCCACCCGCCGTCCGGGTCAAGGCCTCAGTGAAGTGGGTGGAAAAGACGATGATCGCCGTGGTCAGCGCGCCAATCGTGAAGGGGTGGATGATATCCCACCACACCACAGGTGCGCCCAAAGAGCTAGCGATGAGCAGGCCGAGGCCGACAAGGATCCATCCTGCGATAAGGGCTGCGGTCAAGATATGCCAACGGCCGCGTGCGGCCAGTGAAATGTCATGAATGCGCACGTCGCGCCTCCTTGCTGGTCAAGGTAATGCCGCAGGCAAGAAAGCCTATTACCGCAATAATGGTAACCACCCCGCCGCTTTGGAGCGCTGTGGTGTGCTGGACACAATCTGCAAGGACTCGCAGCGCAAGGCCACCATGCAAGAGCCCCACAGGTACGTAGAGCACTTTGTGGTATGGCAGGCGGCGGCTAATAACAGAGGTGAAGATGATGGGCGCGTGCGCGAAAATCATGGACATGACAAAGCCCAGGAAAATGGTGTGCACCGAGGCATCATAGACAAAGCCGGTGGCCTCGCCATAGATCAGCCACAAGTACCCGCCGAACGCGAGCCAGGCGTAGCCGGCCAGCATGCATGCCGCCGAATAGCGCGGCAATCCTTGTGAGCGCACCAAGTTCTTGGCCACATCCGCCCGCGCGGTCGCCGCGGCGATAGCAATCAGCGCCAGCCCCATAGCGCGATAGCCCACCGCCGGGGAAAGCATATAGATAACGCTGACTGCCGCCAGCCCCAGCACTAAGAGGGTGAGATGATTTTCGGCGCGCGTTCCGGCCATGGTTATGCGCGCTAATTCCATGCGCTCGCCGATGATGGTGGCCACGGCATAAAGTGCGCACAGCGGCATCGCTGTAGCAAACCCCGGCCCAATGGCCCAGAGGGCAGCGGCGGCTACTCCCCCAATGACGCCGACTGCCTGCACCAGAATCGCGAGGCTAGCCTGACGGCGGTAGATAGTGGCATAGATGCAGCCAAGGCAAAGGAATCCGGCGGCAAAGAACATGGCTGCGACCCCACGCGGTAGGCCGGCGAGAATGCTGAGCACGCCAGCGACGTGGCATACAGGCCCCACCCAGGCCCACGTGGTGCGCACGGCGACGGCGCGTTCGAGGCCTATGGCTCCGCCTACGAAACCAAAGACCATTAGCGGCCCGTGGTCGGCAGCAAAGGATGCTCCCGGGGTGGCGTTCAAACCCAGGAGGGAGGCGCCCGCACCCAGCCCAACCAGCAGGGATACCCCTGCACAGGCGAGAAAAATAGGGCGATGCGCCACGCTATTATTTTGCACGAGTTTTATCGTACTAATATTGGGGTCAGAGCGAAACTCGCACCCCAGTAGAAAGGACTACTTGCCATGCAGCTGCCCATTTCCGACGCCAATAGGCCGCATTCCATCCCCACCCTCAACGCCTCAGAAATTCCGCACGCCGTTCGCCACGGTGCCATCCATGGCGCGCTGGGCACCCTTAATGTAGGCAAATCAATGATCCTTATCGCCCCACACAACCCCGTCCCACTGCTCAAAGAGGTCGAGTCCCGCGAGGAGAAGTTCGAGCTTGACTACCTCCAGGAGGAAGAAAACGACTTCCACATCAAGTTCACCCGCGTGAGCTAAACCTTTGTTCGGTGGAGGGCTATTCTAGGTAGGTCATACTCACCGCCAAAGAAGCCGAAAAGGAGCTCTCCGCAGATGCACAAACGCGTCACCGCACTCCTCGTTGCCTTGGGAATCGCTCTTTCAGGCTGCGCTCCACACACGTCAGTAACGTCGTCACAGGATACGGCGGATACCACGCTCACTGTACTGGCGGCCTCATCCACCCGCGTTATCAATGATGAACTTACCGAACGCGCCGGCCAGCTCGAATCTCCGGTGAATTTGAGCTTTGAAAATGGCGGCTCTTCCGATCTGGTGAGCAAGCTGCGCGAGGGTGCCCCGGCCGATCTTCTCCTCACGGCTTCCAAAAAGACCATGGATAAGGCGGTCCAGGATGGAACCGTGACCGCCCCCGAGGTGCTCGCCACGAATGTCATGGTCATGGTGGTACCTAAAGGAAACCCGGCGGGAATCCATTCTGTGCAGGATCTCTCCCACGCCCATCACTTCGTACTCTGCGATCCGCAAGTACCCTGCGGCGATATTTCCTCCCAGATCATCGATGACCAGCATTTGGACGTCCACCCCTCCTCCCAGGAGCGCCAGGTAGCGGATGTTTTAGGAAAGGTGGCCTCGGGTGAGGCCGATGCTGGATGGGTCTACTCCACCGATGCCGCCGCGGCCGGCAATGATGTTGAGGTGATTGATATTCCTGGGGCGGAGAAATTCTCTAATCAGATCCTGGGCGCCGTTGCCACGGACGCCTCTCATCCCGACCAGGCCCGCGCGGTGCTCAATTTGTTGGCCAGCGACTTTGATTCCACCTGGCGCGACCTTGGCTTCAGCCCAGCGAAGTAGTCTATGTCCGCCCCTCAGCCTGTCCGCCCCAAGGCCCCGCTGCTTGTCGGCCTCATTGGTCTCATTGCGGTAGCTACCATCATTGTTCCCGTGGCAGCTCTCGGGCTGCGGGTACCGTGGGCGCGCATCGGCGATTACCTTGGCCGCGAAGAGATTCGAGACATGCTGCTCATCTCCGTGGCGGCGGCTTGCCAATCCATGCTGCTCGCGCTCGTAATGGGCTTGGGCCTGGCATTATGGGTCCAGCAGCTCGGTCGCGGTAGCACCATTATCCGTCTTTTGGTCTACCTTCCTCTGGCTATGCCACCGGTGGTCGGCGGTTTGGCCCTTACCGCAGCCTTAGGGCGCAAGGGCTACCTCTCCCCGCTTCTCAACGCCCTGGGGATCCACCTCGCCTTCGCCTTCCCCGGAGTCGTGGTGGCGCAAACCTTCGTGGCACTGCCCTTTGTGGTGGTAGCGGTCGATTCGGCACTGCGCCAACTAGACCAGGAAATCCTCGCTTCGGCGCGGGGCGTGGGCTTGGGGCGTTGGGAGATACTCGGCAAGATCACCCTTCCTTCTATCGCGCCGGCTGTAGCTACCGGCGCGGCGCTGGCCTTCGCGCGCTCATTGGGCGAATTTGGCACGACACTGACTTTTGCCGGCTCTCAGCCAGGGGTTACCCGCACGATGCCGCTGGGCATCTACTTAGAGCGCGAGGTCGACGCGGACGGCGCCTACGTGCTCTCCGCCCTGCTTATCGGGCTGGCCTTGGTCTGCCTGGCGCTTGCGGGCTTGCCGGCCCTGCGCAGGCGGCGCTACCAGCCGCAGGCAAGGCAGCTGCATTCACTGGACGTGGACAAGCTCCGCGAGCTCACCCAGCCCACGAATGCGCAGGCGGTATCCGTGACGGTCGATGGCGTGCGCACGGCTTTGTCTCCGCGAGCCATTACGGCCGTGGTGGGCCCGAACGGCTCCGGCAAGACCACTTTTATGGGACGCATTGCTGGGCGCCTGAGCGGCGGTGAGGTTTCTCCAGACGGAACCGGCATCGTCTTACTCACCCAGCGGCCGGGCTTGCCGCCGCGCTCGACGGCCCAGCAAGCGGTCGCCATGGTTACCCGCGATAGGACCCGTGCGCATGAGCTTCTCGCGGCAGCAGGATTGCACGAGCTTGCCGACGTCCCAGTAACAGCCCTCTCCGGCGGCCAGGCCGCCCACGTGGCCCTGGTGCGCGCGCTAGCCGCACGACCAGCCGTTCTCATATTGGACGAGCCACTTGCCGCAGTCGACGTGAAATCGGCTGAGAGGTGGCGCCACTTTCTGCACGCTGCCCGCGAGGATAGGACCACCCTGCTCGTTACCCATAACGCGCTCGACATTGCGAACCTGGCGCAAGACATGCTGGTCATGGAAGCCGGACAGGTGCGAGCGCACGGCGCTACCGCGCGGCTCCTTGATGCCCCGCCGACTGGCTTCGTTGCGGCACTCGCGGGGCTTAACCGCATTGAAGGAACGGTGACCGCCACAGATGCCTCCACTGTGGAGGTCGCCTGCGGGGAGATTACTATTTTGGCAACGACGGAATACGCGCCTGTTCAGCCCGGGCAGGAGGTGGCGGTGACATTCGATCCGCATGCGGTCACCATCGGTGCCGTGCCGGAAGCCTGCAACCAGTGGGCTGTGCGAGTCCTAGCGGTCGAGGCCACCAGCCTCGCAGCCGCTCAGCTGCGCGTGGATCTGGGCGGTTACGAGGCCACCGTACCGGTAGACCGCGAGTCTGCTTTAGGTTTTGCGGTGGGTAGCACCGTATCCTTGGCAATATCTACAGCAAACGTTTTTGTCCACCCCAAATAAAATCTCTGTTATGCAGACCCCAAGGCGGATTTCCTACCATGCCTGACTCACTACCCCGGCCCACCACCGAACTCTTCCCCGAGGCCCTCAATCTCTCGCCAAAGCAACGCGAGGTACTCGCAGCCTTACAACGCCACCCCAATGGCGCCAAAGCTGGCACCGTGGCCGAGGAGCTTGGCATGCACGTCAACACCGCCCGCGGCCACATCGATGAGCTGGTCAACGCCGGAGCCATAAACGTGCTATCCGCGCCGAGTAAGGGCCGGGGACGCCCTTCCCTGATTTTCCAAGTCCGCGTCCCAGACAATAAGACCGTGGCAGAGGAATACATCACCCTGGTAGAAGTGCTGACCACCATGCTGGCGGGCAAGGAAGAGCTTGACGACGCCGCGTCTGCCAAGGCCATCGAGATCGGGCGCCGCTGGGCACGCGCTGCAGGCGCGGAGGGCTCCGATCGCGCACTCGATACGCTCTTTTCCACGCTGCGCGATATGGGCTTTGACCCCGCCATGCAGCCAGACTCTACCGACATGGAGCTCCGTGCCTGCCCGTTTGTGTCTTCGGGACTCCAGCCTTCACCATTCCTCTGCGCGGTACACGCTGGCTTCCTGCAAGAAACTACCGATGAAGGCACCACTATTAACCTAGTGCCGCGCCAGCCTCACAACGTATGCAGGCTGGAAATTAAGCCTGCGTAAGCTCCACGCTGACAGGGCCGGCGATGGCGAGGTCGAGGACGCGGAGGTTTTGCTCGCGGGCGTCGGCAAGAATGCTCTCATCGATGTCCTCGGTGTGCAGCACCATTACGGTCGGGCCGGCGCCGGAGAGGTAAGCTGCGTATCCTCGGTTGCGCAGACGGTTGACCCACTCCGCGGTCACAGGAAGCACATCCGCTCGGTACGGCTGGTGCAGGCGATCGCGGGTGCCTTCCCACAAAAGGTCCGGATAGTTTTGCAATGCAGCCACTTGCACCGCGGTGCGCGAGACGTTAAACGCCGCATCCGAATGAGTCACGTGCGACGGCAATACGCGACGCACCGCCTGGGTAGACGCGTGGAAATCCGGCACGAGCGCGGTGGCACGAATATCTTTATGCACCTTGATGGAAGCAGCGCGATAGTCCGGCAAGGAGTGGCCATCGACGGGGACATTGGTCCACGACACCACGGCATCCCCCAGCACGGAGGCGGCGGCATTATCGGGGTGGCCCTCAAAAGCGGAAGAAAGCTGCACCACCTGGTCTTGGGTGAGGGGGCTTCCCGCCAGTGCATTGCCAGCGGCCACGCCCGCCACAGCGGCGGAGGCGGAAGAGCCTAAGCCACGCGACTGCGGAATATTATTATGCGAAACCACCCGCAGGCCCGGCACGGTAGCATCGGCTGTCGAAAGCGCGGAGCGAATCGCCTTAACCACTAGGTGGGAGCCATCGCGCGGCAGGTCTTCTGTGCCCTCACCAAAAATCTCTACCTCCAGCCCAGAGGTGGTGACCTCTACCTCGACGGTGTCATAAAGGCTTAGCGCCATGCCCAAGGTGTCGTAACCGGGGCCAAGATTCGCCGTAGAAGCGGGAACGGTCACGATTGCTTTGGTGCCGACTTCAACTTCGATACTCATAGCTATTCAGTCTATTGCGTCGGGCTAGCTGCCGAGGCGGATTACGGAATGGACGGCCTTGACCTCAGCTAGCTCATCCAAGTCAGCCACGATCTTGTCCAGGGTGGCTTCCTTGGCAGCATGGGTGACCACGATGAGGCGAGCAGTATCTTCGCCGTCCTCTTGGCGTACCGTGCGCAGGGATACGCCATTATTTGCAAAGGCCGCAGAGATGGCCGCGAGCACACCGGTGCGGTCTTGGACCTCCATATCGATGTGATAGCGGGTTTCCACCTCACCAAAGTCGGCGATAGGAAGATTGGCGTAGGTATTTTCACCCGGTGCGCGGCCGCCGTGGACGATATTGCGGGCTGCACCGACGACGTCGCCAAGCACGGCAGAAGCCGTAGGATTGCCACCCGCGCCATTGCCGTAGAACATCAGGGAACCTGCGGCCTCGGCCTCGACGAAGATGGCGTTATAGGACTCGCTGACAGAAGCCAGCGGGTGCTCCTTGGGCACCAAAGTGGGGTGTACGCGGGCGTTGACGGCTTCGGATCCGTCCTCCCGCTGAAGGCGTTCGCAGATGGCCAACAGCTTGATGGAATAGCCGGCATCATTGGCCGCCGCGATATCCGCGGCCGTGACCTTGGTAATGCCCTCGCAGTGCACGTCTTCAAACTTCACGCGGGTGTGAAAGCCCAAAGATGCCATAATGGCGGCCTTGGAGGCGGCGTCGTGGCCCTCAACATCCGCGGTGGGATCAGCCTCGGCGTAGCCTAGGCGGGTGGCCTCGGCCAGTGCCTCATCATAAGAGGCACCCGTGGACTCCATGGCATCCAAGATGAAGTTGGTGGTGCCGTTGACAATGCCGGAGATGCGCTCTACCTGATCGCCGGCCAAGGAGCGGCGCAACATGCCCACCACCGGGATAGCGGCGGCCACGGCAGCCTCAAAGTAAAGGTCCACGCCGGCACGGTCGGCGGCTTCTGCCAACTCATCCGCATGCGCGGCCACCAGCGCCTTATTAGCGGTAACCACGGATTTGCCGGAATTAAGCGCGGCGAGGACCAGCTCGCGCGGAAAATCAATGCCGCCGATGACCTCGACTACAAGGTCGATATCGTCGCGGGCGACAAGTGCCTTGGCATCATCGGTCAATAGCTCCTGGGGTACCCCTGGGCGCAGCTTATTCTTATTCTGGATGGCGATGCCGCGAATCTCGGCTGGGCCGCCAATGCGGTGAGCAAAGGCATCAGCATTCTCTCCCAGCAAGCGGAAGACCTCAGCACCAACGGTGCCAAAGCCCAGCAGCGCGATACCAACGGTCTCACCCTCGCCCTTGCCGGAATGCTTTTGTGCCTGAAGCTCGCTAGTCGATGCAGCCATAGTCCGTCTCCATATTGAAGTTGGGGTTAACGTGTCGTTCCCGCTCAGTGCGGATACAGGACACTATACAGAACAAGCTGTCTACTTTCGCCCTAAATAGACCCATAGATAGAAAAAGCCCCGCCACAAGGCCTGAATTAAAATAGGTTTTGTGGCGGGGCTCGCGTGCCAGCTAGTCCACTTCGAGGGAGAGAAGATCCTCGATGGTCTCGCGCCGCAGCATTGGCTTGGTATGTCCCACGCGCGTGGCGACGACCGCTGGGCGCACCGCACCGTTATAGCGTGAGGACATCATGTACTGGTAGCCGCCGGTAGCCGCAAAGGCGATCAAGTCTCCCGGCTGGATATCATTGGGTAGCTCGCCATCCTCAAGTAGGATATCTCCGGATTCGCAGTGGAAACCCACCACGCGCGAGGGCACCTCTTCCCCATCGCTAAAGCGGTTGACCACGCGTACGTCATACGCCGAGCCGTAAAGGGCCGGACGTATATTGTCCGACATTCCGCCATCGACAGAGATATAGCGGCGCAGGGGCAGATCGGACTTGCCGGTTTCTACATCCTTGACGGTACCCACTCGGTAGACGGTCACCGCAGAGCCGGCGACCAAGGAACGGCCAGGCTCGACTAGGAGGAAGGGCGCCTCGATGCCCAACTCCTCTGCGGTGTGCTTGACCGCACCGAGCATATCGCTGGCCACGCGCTCGATATCCAGTGCCTCCTCATAGGGCATATAGGGAATGCCGAAGCCACCGCCCAAATCGAGCTCTGCCAGAGTCACGTTCAGTTCGGTGTAGATCTGACGGTACAGGCCCATGACGCGCTCGGCAGCAAGCTTAAAGCCCTCCGCATTAAAGACCTGGGAGCCCACATGGCAGTGCAGGCCGCTCAAGTGCAGGTTCTCTGCCTCCAAACATCGCTTGGCCGCGGCGAAGGCGGCACCGGTGGCTAGCGAAATGCCGAACTTTTGATCCTCATGCGCTGTCGCGATGAATTCATGCGTATGCGCATCCACGCCCGGCTTGACGCGGATCATGACCGGCTGCACCTTGCCCGCTTCCCCAGCGATGCGATTGAGTTCTTCGAGTTCGTGCTCATTATCGATGACGACGTGACCCACGCCGGCATCTACACACAGCCGCAGGTACTCTTCGTCCTTATTATTGCCATGCGTGGTAATGCGCTCGGCCGGGAATTCTGCCGCCAGTGCAATCTTGAGCTCGTTGAGGGAGGCCGCATCCAAGCACAGGCCTTCCTCATTGACCCAATTGACAATCTTCTTGGAAATGAATGCCTTGGAGGCATAGTGCACATGCTCCGGGCCGCCAAAGGCACGCGCCATGTCCTGGCAGCGGGACCGGAAGTCATCTTCATCGAAAACGTAGAGCGGGGTGTGGAATTCCTCCGCCAAGTCCGGCAACGGAACGCCGGCGATGGTAACTACGCCGTCTTCCTCGCGCTGCGCATTGCGCGGCCAGACATGGGCGGGCAACTCATTAAAATCCGCCATTTACATCTTCTCCGGGGTGCTTACGCCCACCATGGTCAAGGCATTAGCCAGGACCACGCGGGCTGCCTGCGCCAATGCCAGGCGGGCGCCATGGATAGGAGCCTTTTCCTCGCCGGCCTTGGGCAGGACCTGGCAAGAGTCATAGAAACGGTGGAATACCGCAGCGAGGTCCTCGGCGTAGCGGGCAATGCGGTGCGGTTCGCGCAACTGCGCTGCCTCTTCCACTACGGCCGGGAATTCACCCAGCGTACGGATGAGATCTCCCTCGCGTTCATGGGTGAGCAGGGAAAGGTCCGCACCTTCGGCATCAACGCCCAGCTCGGCTGCCTTGCGGCCGATAGAGCACAGGCGGGCGTGGCCGTACTGCACGTAATAGACCGGGTTATCGGAGGACTGGGATTCCCACAGACCGAGGTCGATATCGATGCTCTGGTCCACAGAGGAACGCACCAGGGAGTAACGGGAGGCGTCCACGCCGATGGCGGCCACGAGGTCCTCCATGGTGATAACTGTGCCCGCACGCTTGGACATGCGCACCGGCTTGCCATCGCGCAAAAGGTTGACTAGCTGGCCAATTAGTACCTCGACAGCATCGGCATCGTAGCCCAAGGCGGCAGCTGCCGCCTTCAAGCGCGGCACATAGCCGTGGTGGTCCGCACCCAGCATGTAGATATTCAGATCATGGCCGCGGTCGAACTTATCAGCCACGTATGCGATATCGCCTGCGATATAGGCCGCATTGCCATCGGACTTAACCACCACGCGGTCCTTCGAATCGCCGTAGTCGGTGGATTTGAGCCACCACGCATTCTCGGCCTCATACATATTGCCTTCAGCCTTGAGCTTGTCCAGCGCAGCGTCGACCGCACCGGACTCAAAGAGGGAGTTCTCGTGGAAGTAGACATCAAAGTCCACGCCAAACTCATGCAGAGATTGCTTAATCTGCGCAAACATCATCTCTACACCGTCTGCACGGAAGGCTTCCTGCACTTCTTCATCGCTGCCCTCCAGGGCGGATGGATTCTTCTCCACCACGGCCGCAGCGATGTCTTGGATATAGGCTCCGCCATAGCCATCCTCCGGAGTTGGCTCGCCCTTCGCGGCCGCCACGAGGGAGCGGGAGAAACGGTCAATCTGGCCGCCATGGTCATTGAAGTAATACTCGCGGGTAACCTCCGCGCCGGATGCCTCCAGCACGCGACCCAAGGAATCTCCCACTGCGGCCCAACGAGTACCACCAAGGTGGATCGGACCGGTGGGGTTAGCGGAGACGAATTCTAGATTCACCTTCTTGCCTGCAAAGGAATCATTAGAGCCATACTCCTTGCCGGCGCGGAGAATCTGCGCGACGATCTCCCCCTGGGCATCGGCAGCAAGGCGAATATTAAGGAAACCAGGCCCGGCAATGTCGGCCTCCGCAATGGCGTCATTTTCCGCCAGGGACTCTGCCAACCAGCCTCCTAGCTCGCGCGGGTTAGTTCCGGCCTTTTTGGCCACCTGCAGTGCCACGTTGGTGGCATAATCGCCGTGTTCAGGATTGCGAGGGCGTTCGACGGTTACCGTTTCGGGCAAGACGGAGGAGTCAAGGTCATGGCTTTCCATGACCTTGGTGGCAGTTTCTTTAATCAGTGTGGCCAAATCAGCTGGTGTCATGTCGCACGATTCTAGTGGACTGAAAAGTCAAGTGTGAAAAGGGCCGTGCCCTAAAAGTCCCCTTTACTGCACAAACGGCTGATAGAGACTTTCTGCAACACTAATATTGCAAAATAATCGCTGGTCAACGAGGAGACGCATTACGCACGTACTGCTTAAAGGGAGTAAGGTTGTGGCTACCCCATGTCAAAAATCAACGAGGAGCACCGTATGCGCATTGCGCTATTTTCCACTTGCATTGGTGACGCCCTTTTCCCGGACGTACAAAAGGCAACGGCACTGGTTCTCTCCCGCTTGGGCCACGAAGTGGTCTTCCCGGAAGAACAGACCTGCTGCGGCCAGATGCACATCAATACCGGCTACCAGAAGGAAACCCTCGGCATGATCCGCTCTTATGCGGATGCCTTCGCAGATCCCTCTATTGACTACGTAGTTGCGGCCTCCGGTTCCTGCGTGGGCGCCGTTCGTGAACAGCACGAGCGCATCGCCGACCGTTTCGGCAACTCCGCCGACGTCGACGGCGCCCGCAAGACCACCCAAAAGACCCTGGATTTACCCGAATTCTTGGTCGACGTTGCCGGCGTGACCAATGTGGGCGCATTCTTCCCGCACCGCGTGACCTACCACCCCTCCTGCCACGGCTTGCGCTTCCTGAAACTGGGCGACCGCCCGCTGCAGCTGCTCCAAGAAGTAGAGGGCATCGACCTGGTCACCCTTCCTAATAAGGAAGAATGCTGTGGCTTCGGCGGTACCTTCGCAATCAAGAATGCGGAAGTATCCCGCGCGATGGTCACGGATAAGACCCGCCACGTTAAGGAAACCGAAGCAGAATTCGTCACCGGCGGTGACTCCTCCTGCCTGATGAACATCGGTGGTGCCCTGAGCCGCCAGCGTTCCGGTGTCCGCGCCGTTCACATGGCTGAGATCTTGGCTTCCACCAAGGAGCACCCATGGACTCCTACCTCCGCCGCCTACTCCAAGGAGACGATGCTCTAATGACCTCTTTCCTCGATACCACCCCACCGCGTGCGCCGGAAGGCTACGGTAACCTGCGCGGCAGCAAGGCCTTTGTTCCCCTCGCACACGTTGGCCTAAACAACGCCACCCAGCGCCACAACCTGCAGCATGCCACTACCTCCATTCGTGAGAAGCGCTCTGGCGCTGTAGAAGAGCTGGATGATTGGCAGGAGCTGCGCGCCGCTGGTTCCGCAATTAAGGAAGATGTCGCCGCCCGCATGCCAGAACTGCTCGAGCAGTTCGAAGAGGCAGTTAAGGCGCGCGGTGGCACTGTCCACTGGGCACGCGATGCCAAGGAAGCTAACCAGATCATCGAGGGTCTGATTCGCGCCACCGGCGAGACCGATGTGGTCAAGGTTAAGTCCATGGCCACCCAGGAAATCGGCATGAACGAGCACCTGGAGGCAGCGGGCATCAACGCTCGCGAGACTGACCTGGCAGAGCTCATCGTGCAGCTGGGTGAGGATAAGCCATCCCACATTCTGGTTCCGGCTATCCACCGCAACCGCGCGGAGATTCGCGATATCTTCGTCAACAAGATGCCGAACACCGATGACTCCCTGCAGGCAGAGCCGGCCGAGCTGGCAGAGGCATCCCGCCAGTTCCTGCGCGAGCAGTTCATGAAGGCCAAGGTTGCCATCTCTGGCGCCAACTTCGGCGTAGCAGAAACCGGCACCATCAACATCGTGGAGTCCGAGGGCAATGGCCGCATGTGCCTGACCCTGCCGGAGACCCTCATTACCGTCATGGGCATTGAAAAGCTGGTTCCTACCTTCCAGGACCTGGAAGTCTTCCTACAGCTGCTGCCGCGTTCTTCCACCGCGGAGCGTATGAACCCATACACCTCCATGTGGTCCGGCGTTACTGAGGGCGATGGCCCGCAGAACTTCCACTTGGTGCTGCTGGATAACGGCCGTACCGCGGCCCTGTCCTCCCCGATTGGCCACCAGGCCCTCAAGTGTATCCGTTGCTCGGCCTGCCTGAATGTTTGCCCAGTCTACGAACGCGCCGGCGGCCACGCCTACGGCTCGGTCTACCCTGGCCCAATTGGCATTTCCCTGACGCCACAGCTCACCGGCATGAAGGACCACAACGATCCTTCCGCCAGCCTGCCTTATGCTTGCTCGCTGTGTGGCCGCTGCGACGAGGTTTGCCCGGTTAAGATTCCGCTTTCTGACGTCATTTTGGAAAACCGTCACCAGAAGGTCACCCACGCCACCCCACCAATCGAGCCGAAGCTCTTCAAGACCATCCAGCTGCTGTGGAGCAACCCGAAGCTGTGGAACAAGGCAACCCACATGGTCGCCTTGGGCCGCATTTTGGGTGGCACCAACAAGACCATCGAATCCCTGCCACTGTTTATGTCCGGTTGGTCCGAAGGCCGCGATACCGCGGTTCCGCCGAAGAAGTCCTTCCGCCAGTGGTTTGAATCCGAAGAAGGCAAGGAACTTCTTGCCGAGGCCCGTGAGGAGTCCAAAAAGTGAACGCAAAGCAGGAAATCCTAAGCCGCATCCGCTCCGCCCAAAAGCAGGCTGGTCTCCCCGACCACGTTGATGCCCCACGCGACTACCAGCGCGAAGGCACCCTGAACGCGGACGAACTGCGCGATATGCTCATTGACCGACTCGAGGACTACAAGGCCGAGGTGCACGTCACCGAGGAAGGCGAGCTCAAGCAGGCCATCGCCAAGATCCTCAAGGACCGCAAGTGCAACGACATCCGCTATGCCGAGGGCATGGATGCCAGCCTATTCGAAGGCTTCGACGCGAAGCCGGACGATAAGAGTGTCGATCCGCGCACCCTTAATGAGACCGACGCAGTGGTCACTTATTCCCACGTCACCTCCGCCCAGACCGGCACCATCGTGCTCGAGTCTGATGAACGTTGCGGTCGTCGCGCGCTCACCCTGGTTCCGGATCGTCACCTGTGCATCGTCCACCAGGATGAGATCGTCTACGGCATCCCCGAGGTCATCTCCCGCATGGATCCAGAGAAGCCTGCAACCTGGATTTCCGGCCCGTCCGCTACCTCCGATATCGAGCTCACTCGTGTTGAGGGCGTACACGGCCCGCGTGACCTCATCGTCCTCATCGTCAAGTAGGTTGCATAGCCCTCGCCCCGGCCGGTGAGGGCACCCACCTACTGTGAATATGATGCCAAAAGCATCAAAAAAGCATAGGCTAGGTCTACCAATAATTCTTATTCTGGAGACCTAACCTATGCTTTCTTTTTCTTCAAAGCTTGCGGCCACGCTCGGTGCTGCCGCACTTACCATGGGCATCACTGCACCGATTGCCACGGCCGCGCCTGCACCTGCACCGCAGGAAACCAAGCCCACCATTTCCTGGGAAGACTGCCCTGAACAGGTAGACATCGACAACGCCGAATGCGGACGCATCGAGGTTCCTACGTACTACGACAACCCAGAGGCCGGCACCATTAGCGTCGGCTTCGTGCGCGTTCCCGCCGCCAAGCCAAGCGCCCGCCGTGGCGCGTTGTTCACAAACCCTGGTGGCCCAAGCGGCGATGCTTATGGCTGGGCCGGCAATAGCGCTATTCCGTGGCCACAGGCCGTGCGCGACGAGTGGGACACTATCGGCGTACAGCCACGCGGCCTTCCAGGCTCCACCCCTGTCAAGTGCGATGCCACGGCTACCAGCGACCCACTCCGAGGAAGCCTGCAGGTAGGAAAAATCACTCGCGATGCCTGCGAGAAGAACACCCCGGGCTATACCAATTCTTTGACCACCGCCAATACCCTGGAGGATTGGGAGATGGTACGCCGCGCCCTGGGCGAGGACAAGATTGATATCGCCGGTACTTCTTATGGCACCTACCTCGGCTCCGCTTATGCCACCAAGTATCCGGAGCACACCGGCAAGGTCTTGTTGGATTCCGGTATGAGCCCCAAGCTGGCGTGGAATGGCATCTTTGCTTCGCAACAACGCGGCTATGAAAAGGCACTGCATGATCTCTTCGGGTTCATCGCCAAAAATGATGCCAAGTACCACCTCGGCACCACCCCGCTGCAGGTCTATGAAAAGTGGTCTCAAAAGGTAGCTCGTGAGGCAGGTGTACGCCCCACCGTTTTGCCACCGAACGCCAAGATTGGTGACCTACCTCCAGGACTCGAATTTGCCGGTCAACCTGGTGCGGACATCATGACCGCCACCGGCCCATTGCGCGTGCAGGCGGAGTTCCTCAGCCAGAAGATTCACAACCCCAACGCCGTGCAGGCAGCCTCCCCGTTACTGAACATGACGCGCCTCCTTGTTGTACCGACCCCTTCACGATGGGATGCCTTTGCCAAGCACCTAAATGGCAGCGAGCCTATAGATGCCGAGCAGTCCGATCCAGAGGCAACGCGCAAAGCGCAAGAGTCCCAAGTTCAGGCAATAAATATGCAAAACCTCATTGTCTGCAATGAAAACACCGTGCCCGGAAATCCGCTGCTGTACCCGAGCTACCTGTGGTCCAACTTCGTCAGCTTTGATCCCTTCACCCAATTCAACTCTCTCTACGGCTCCGGCGCGGGCTGCGGTGGACGTGCGCCGGTCACTGGCCAGGCGCCTCTCGACGGTTCCAAGCTCGCCACCAAGCCCCTCCAGATTCAAGCAACGGGCGATCCACAAACGCCGTACCAATACCACACGAGCCTCTCCAAGCCGATGCAGTCGCGTGTAGTCACCGTCCACGGCCCTGGCCATGGGCACTTTGCCGCCGAGAATAAGGTTGTCGATGACATCGGCGTGCACTACCTGCGCACCGGTGAAGTCGCTGCCACCGACGCTCCAGGGTTGATTTAGTCCCCCACTAACCCATGCGCTAAAATCACATCGTTGGGAATTTTTCCCAGCGATGTCTCCGTAGCTCAGCGGATTAGAGCATCGGTTTCCGGTACCGAAGGTCGCAGGTTCGATCCCTGTCGGGGACACAGTCACCGCTGGCCACCAGTACTTTTTGGTGGCCAGCGGTTTATTCATTTTCCGGCCCGCTACCTATTTCCACTCCGGGTTAGCGGTATCCACCCCTTGCTTCTTAGCCGCATGCTCTATCGCGTCCGCCAGCCACTGGGCCAGCCCTTCCTGCTGCGCCTCATAATGAGCACGGAAGCGCTCATCGGCAACGTAGCCGCGGGAAATTAAGTAGTGCTTTGCCGGCGTTACAGGAAAGAAAGCGCTGAGTGCTGCGCGGTGCTTTTCGACGAGCCCCTGGGCCTCCTCCGAGTCCGGTGCCACTCCACCGGCTATAGCCTGTGCCAGCTCCTTTTCCACCTCAGCAACTGCCGCTTGGGCATCGCTCCAGTTCTGCTTCGACCAGTCGGCAGTGCGTTGCTGATACATTGCCCAGTCCTCGCTCGAACCATAGGCCTCTTCAGCTTCTTGTTGATGCGCGGCGAAGTTAGCATCGCCGACAATGTGTCCGATTTCTTCCACAGTGAGCTTTCGTTTATTCATTGCATCCTCCATCAAGGTGTCAATCGCTGCCAGCATTTCACTGAGGTTGTCGCGCTGGGCAAGCAAGCTTTCCCTCTGCCTCTGCAAATGTTCTATATCGGAGGCAGCGCCATCTAGCAGCTGTTTAATATCGGTCAATTTCATACCAGTGGCGCGGTAGATGAGAATCTTCTGCACTCGGGCACAGTCTTCCTCGGTATATAGCCGGTAGTTGGACCAGCTGCGCCACGTGGGTGACAGCAAACCTTGCGCCTCCCAGTGATGCAGCGTGCGCACCGTAATACGGAAGAGCGCTGCTACCTCGCCAACGGTATAGAGAACTTCATCGATGTCGTCCATGACTTCATTGTCGCGCCTTACGCCACGTCAGGGTCAACCCAGAGAAAATCTGCAGAATCTCTTGCCAGAGTGTTGGGTTTATGCAACACTTGGGTGCATGACAGCAAACGACAACCCTGTTTCTACAAAGGTCCGTGCCGAGCGGTTCCGCCGACCAGGCCCCACCCGTGGATTAATCGCGTCTATGTATCTGTGCGTAGCCATTTCCGCGATTTCCCTCATCTGCGCACTAGCGTTTTCCTCCTACTGGTCTCTCTTGGCCATGTCTGTAGCAATGGTCCTCTCGTGCGTCCCGTGGACCATTCTGCGCATAACCATCGATTCCAAGGACAGCAAGCCGCTGTCTTTTCTCGATGAATATGAAGCCCAGGTCCTGGATGAGTGGCGCCGCAGGGCCTTCAAGCTGTCTACTTCCCTGCTATTTGTCGGCGGTTTCGCCACGCTCCTCGTGGGGAATTGGTTCCTCGGAGGAGGGATTACCGGCACTATTGGTACCAAATACTTACTTGGGGCCGGCTATTTTCTGCTTTTTAGCTTCTTCATCTCTACCACCCTGCCCGCCGTCGGCTACGCACTAACCTTCAACCAGAACACGGAGCACTAATATGCCCACCTTGACCATTGACCACCTCAATAAGTCCTTCGGGGAGACGCAAGCCCTGCGGGATATGACCTTTAGCGTTGGCGAGGGCGAAATCTTCGGGTTTGTCGGCTCCAACGGCGCCGGAAAGTCCACCACCATGCGCATTGCACTAGGTGTGCTGGCGAAAGACTCCGGCGAAGTCTACTTTGATGACGCCCCGATTAATGACGATAACCGCCGCCGCATTGGTTATATGCCAGAAGAGCGCGGCCTCTACGGGAAAGAACCTCTGCTCAGCCAGTTGGTCTTCCTTGGCACGCTGCACGGTATGGACAAGTCTGCCGCCAAGCGCGCCGGCGCTGAGCTCCTTGAGCAGCTGGGCTTGGGCGAGCGCATGGACGATAAGCTCGATGACCTCTCCTTGGGCAACCAACAGCGAGTACAGCTCGCGGCCTCCCTGATTCACGACCCAGACATGCTGATTCTGGACGAGCCCTTTTCCGGTCTGGACCCAGTAGCAGTCAACGTGATGTCAGATATGCTGCGCGAGCGCGCCAACCGTGGCGTTCCCGTCATTTTCTCCTCGCACCAGTTGGACTTGGTGCAGCGCTTATGTGACCGCGTGGGCATTGTGACGAAGGGGCACATGGTGACCGAAGGGGGCGTCGATAAGCTGCGCAGCCAGGGCCCGCCGCGCTTTGAGGTCGCTACCCCAGCACGCGGCTGGTACCCGGAGGGCACGGAGCTGGTGGCCGAAACTCCCGACGCCATGGTAATCCAAGCAGATCCCAGCGTTGATGACCAGACGATCCTGCAGGCTGCCCTAGCCGCTGGCCCAGTGCATTCCTTCGGTCGCAAGATCCCAGACCTGACCGAGCTTTTCCAGGACGTCGTCACCAGCAACCAGAATGAGGAGGCCTAAGCCATGCAGTATTCCGCAATGAAGACCATCGGCGTCGTAGCCAAGCGTGAAATGGCAGTCGCGCTGAAGTCGAAGATGGTAGTGGGCACTATGCTGCTCCTCATCCTCGGCGCCATTATCGCCCCAATTGCTATCAGCTTCTTCAGCGGCGATGAAGAACCTGATTCCGTAGCCGTCGTGGGGATGGAAGCGTCCGCCTTCAAAGATTCCGGCATCGATGCCACAGCAGCGAAAGACCGCGCGGAAGCCCAGCAATTGGTGGAAAATGACGAGGCCGATGCCGCCCTCGTGCCAGCAGAAAACGACGGCTGGGATCTCTTGAGCAAGGGCGATACGCCTGCTGCGGTAACTACCACCGTCAACCAAATCGTTTCTTCTCAAGCACAAGCAACGGCGCTGGAAAAGCTCAATATTGACCCGCAGGAGCTAGAAAAGGCTACCCCGTCGACCACGGTAAATCAGGTGAATCTAGAAGAAGAGGACGGCACTGAACAAAAGATGGCCGGCGTAGCCACGGTCCTCATTGGCGCAATGGCAGTGGTCTTTTCCATCATGACCTTCGCTGGCCTGATTGGCGGCCGCGTCACGGAGGAAAAGTCCTCCCGCGTGGTGGAAATTATCTTATCTTCCGCGCGCCCGGTGGACTTCCTAGCCGGCAAGATTTTGGGCAATACCATCGCCGGTTTCTTGGCCACCCTCCTCATCCTGGGCGGTGGCGCGATTTCGATTGCTGCGTCCGGCCTAGCTAGTGACTTCGAGCTAGATTATGGCTTGGTAGCCGTCCTCCTTGTAGGCGAGATTTTAGGATTGCTTTTCTTTGGCAGCCTCTACGCTGCAGCCGGCTCCATGGTGCAGCGCACCGAGGATCTCCAGTCCACGCAGGCACCGATTCTGTTCCTTGTCTTTGCCACCATGTATGTACCGATGTTCGGCTGGATGCATCTGGATGCCACGTGGATGCAGGTTATGACCTGGTTGCCGCCGGTTTCCATGCTGGTCGCTCCGATGCAGGTGGCCGGGGGCAACCTCAGCTGGCTGGGATTGCTGGCTAGCTATGTGCTCATGGCTGTGGTGACCGCACTGATTATCGTGCTAGTCGGTCGAATTTACCGCCGCGCCATTTTGAATAATGGACGCAAGATGACCTGGCGCCAGGCGGTGGGCAAATAAAAATAATCCGGCTCCCCTGCCGTGTGCAAGGGGGAGCCGGATTCTTCTATGTGCCGAAGCTACTGAGTAATGAACTCGTTGGTGATCGGCTGGGTGATGTCCAAGGTGCCGTGCTCGATGTAGTACATACCGAAGAACATGGCTGCCAGCATCACTACGGCTAGCAGCATGGAAGGAATCCACTGAAGGAATACGGGAACCCAGCCATTGCCCTTGTCGCGAGCTGCTGCTTCGCGCTGTTCCTGAGCCTCACGCTCGTTCATAATGATAAAACCTTTCGATCCACCGAGGATTAACTACGGATATCTTAACAGTTAAGTGCTTATAAGGCCGCATTCCTCGCACTTTTGATTGACGCCGAAATTTCGCCCTTAGATTCCGGGGTCCTCGTTATTGAGCAGTGCCTCTATGAAAGACTCGCGGTCCGCGAGCATGCGCTCGATGTCCTCTTCCGCGCCGACAATCCATAGCTCGGTGTCTTGGTCATAAGTCAACGCGTAGTCCGGGTAGGCCTCTAGGGCCTCCTCCATGGCGGCAACTTGGTCCTCACTAGCGGCATCATCCAAGTGCGCTTCGGGGTCACCGATGCGCGGGCTAAGCTCCTCCAACGCGGTGATTCCGTAGGTCTTATATTGTTTCTTTGGGTGCTCAAGGAGCTCTTGTCCCATCATGGAGCTTAATCCCTTCCGTGTAGTAGCAAATCTGGCACATATCCCTCATAGCCGGGGAGGTTTTTGGCCTGCAAAACGCCGTTGAAAAAGCGCCGCAGCGCAGGCACGTCCTCGGGCTGCAGGTGGTCAAAAACCATGCGGCGGACTGATTCCACGTGTTCGGGGGCGGCGCGCCGCAAGTGTTCTAGGCCCACGTGAGTAACGCACACATTGATCCCACGGGCATCTACCGCGTCTGGTTCTTTATAAAGCAGGCCGCGCTTTTCCATGCGGGTTACTTGGTGGGAGGCGCGGGAGCGATCCCACTCTAGCTGCGTGCACAACTCGTGCAGGCGCAGGTGCTGCTCCGGTGCCTCAGACAAGGCAACGAGGACAGCAAACTCGGAGGCAGATACCTCGCCGCCGGCCTTGAGCGTTTCATCCATTCCCCTATTAATCTTGCGCACAGCGCCAAGGAGCAGGCGCCATAGTTCCTGCTCCTCGTCGTCTAACCAGCGAGTTTGAGAAGGCATGGCACTAGATTACCCCTTTGAGGGAAGCAATGGCGCGCTCGCTGCGCCCCGGCACGCGAGAATAGCGCTCCGGCATGCAGGTAAAGACCAATACCTGGTTATCCCGTCCCACGTGGGAAAAGAGCGTAGCCATGAGTTGCAGGCGGTGCGCGTCGGTAGAACCCAGCGCATCGTCCACGATGACCGGCACCGACTCCGCCCCTACCAATTGCGCGATGGCAAAGCGGGTGAGGATGGCCAACTGCTCGCGAGCACCGCCGGACAAGCTGGCCAGGTTCACCGTCTCTTTATCCTGGGTACGGGCGGTCACGCGGAGATCTTCATCGAGCTCGAAGGTGATATCGCCACCGTAGACGGTGCGAGCCAGCTGTGAGAGTGCGTCCACGAAGGGCGCGGCATAGCGCTGGCGGGCGGCATCGCGGTGCTTGAGTAAAAGTTCGCGCAGATAGCAGGCTGCTTGCGCGCGCTTGTCTACGCTCTCGTACACCGCGCGAGCCATCTCTACCGCTGCGGTGGCCTGCTGGGCGCGCTCTGCGGCACCAGAGTGGAAGTTGATTTCGCTCGACAGCCTGCCAAGGTCCACCTCACTACGCTGGATGCGTCCGGTGAGGTATTCCAGGTGGGACTGTGCGCCTTCTACCAGCGAATTGGCGGTATCAAGATCAACCGCTTCCATCTGCTCCAGCTGCCCGCGCAGCTCCGCCACGACGGTCTCCAAACGGGTGACTTCGGCATGGAGCGCCTCGTCGGCGGCTTGCTCGCGCGCGGAGGCGAGCTCCCTGGTCACGCGCTGTGCATTCTCGCGGGCGGCGGTCAGTTCGGCGTTTAAGCGCACTACCTCGTGGGCAAGACGGCTTTCGCGATACGGCACAAGCTCGCGGTCGAGCGCATTGACTTTTTCGCTGGCTGCTTCTTCGGCGGCTTCGGCGGCGGCGAGATCTACCTCGCCCGCATCTTCAAGGTCCGCCACCTTCTCGGACAAAGCGGAATGCTGTGCGCGGAGGTCGCCTAAATCATCCGGCCCCAGTTCCACGGCAAGAGCCCGGGTGGCGGCATCCAGAGTGTCGTTGAGCGCGCGGTGCTCCTCATGGGTCTTTTCGGCCGCTTCTACAGAATCCACGCCAAGGGTATCGAGCAGGTCCTGCAGCCGCGTGCGGGACTGTTCCACATCGCGCAGGGTGTCTTCGGCCGAATAGGACCCAGCGGAGAAGCGAGCGGTAATTTTTCCGATGGTGATAACTCGGGCGTCGACAAGCTCGATGGCGGTGTCCTCGCCTATCTCGACGTCCTCCCCATCAACACGGATCCTAGAACCATCCGGACCCGAAAAGTGCACCTTGGCGGCCGCAGCCTCGTGCAGGCGCGTGGCCACAGACAGCGCCGAGTCCGCCTTATGCAGGCTGCTGATATCGGCCGCGGTGATCTCGCGTCCGCGCTGGGCAATGGCCGCGCGGGCTTGGTCTACCTCGGCGGCGAGGGCGTCGAGTGATTCCAACCGGGCGCTTAACTGTTCAAATCTCTGCCTATCTTGCAGGCGGCGAGCCTGTTTGAGAGTGCTGCGGGCCGCGGCATAGTCCTCTTTTGCCTCTGCCAGGCGCTTGTCCAGTGACTCCTTTTCCGCAGCTTCTTCTTGAGCTCTTTCTTGCGCGCCGGTGAGCTTCTGCTCGGCGTCCTTGGCAGCCGTGGCAGATTCATCGGCTGTGGCGACGAGCCCGGCGCGCTCGGTAACCGCTGCTTGGGCGCGGGCGAGGTCCTCGATGGCGCGCTCAAGCGTGGCTTTGTGGGAATCCAGCGTGGCCTGCGCGGTTGCGGCTTCCTCCGCCTGGGTCTGCTTTTCGCTGAGATCGGCTCGGGCGGCGGGAAGCTCGGCTTCGGCGGCGGATTGCTCGCGCTGGAGTTGCTCGTAGCGCTCGACCACGGAGTCCAGCTCCCGCAGCACGCGGGTGGCCTCGGTGTATTCTTCTTCGGCGTGTGCGAGGGCTGCGGCGGACTCCTTATATTCACCGGCTGGGTTGCCCTTCGCGGCGGTGAAGTAGCGCTGGTATTCCTTATCGACGCGGGCAAGGAGCGCGGAATCATCGCCGGAGACCTCTTCCTCTGCCAGGCCAGATTCGCGCTCCAATGCGCGGGTGAGGCTAGGAATGCCGACGGCCGAGATGGCCTCGCCGGTGTCGTCTTGGCGCATAAAGAGGGCGTCGACAAGCGAGCGGTCCAAGTGCTCCGAGAGGATGCGCTCCAACTCATCATCGGCCTGACTGCCGGTAAATTGCGCCGGCCGCGGGGAAGAAATGTGCAGCTCGCAGGATTTCTTGGAAAGCCAGCGCTTGGCAATGCGAAAGCGGTAGTCGCCTACGCTAAGTTCAGCCGTGATTTCCGGGGCCACGTCCTTGCCCACCGGTTGCAAGGCACGAATGCGCTTGGATCGGCCACTGTGTTTTTCGGTGAGCACCACGTCGAGCGCCTCCACGATGGTGGATTTGCCGGCCTCGTTTTCGCCGTGGATGACCACGACGCCGGACTCGGGCAGATCATCGAGGACCAAGTGCTCGATGCCCCGGACGTTATTAAGTTCTAGGCGGTGGATGCGCATTAGGACTGTCCCTCCAGGCGGAATAGCAAGTTGGCAGCGTCGCGGGCGACGGGATCCTCGCGGTTATCCAGCAGCTCCTGCAGGGCTTCGGCCGCGTAGCCGGAAATATCAAGGCTAGCTAGTTCTTCCTCGCTGGGTTCGAGGTAGAGATCCATGGTGCGCTCGCGGGGGCGAAGGGAGGCAAATACGGCCTCGTACTCATCTAATCCGCGCTGCAGGCGGGCGTGGGCCTCGACGCCGAGCGTGCCGCGCAGGCTATATTTCACGGCCGTGCGCACCTTATCCGGGTACTCGCCCAAGCGTGCCAAGAACAGGTCCACATCCTCGGCGGAGTCCACCGCGGCAGCAAGGGCTTCAAAGGTCCAGCGGCCGATACGCCGCTTGTCGACGTCCACCTCATCCCCCACGCGCACCACCAGCGCATTGCCAGAATCCGACTCGCCGCCGCCGGTGCTCGTTTCCTTAAAATCCGTGGTTTCTGGACTGCCGGAGAACCACACTCGGCCGGTGGTGCCGAGGCTTTCGGTGGAGTGGGTATCGCCGAGCGCCAGGTAGTCAATCACCCCGCGGTCCAGGCAGTCTTCAACGAAGGCTAGATCGATGGTATCGGCATCATCCTCGCCGGAGCGGGAATCCACCTGCCCGTGACCAACGGCGATGCGAATGCCCTCGGCCGGCTCCAGCGGCTCGAGAGCGTGGCGGACTAAGTCGTGGTTCGCGCGCTTGGACAGATAAGGCGCGCCAACCAGCTCCACGCCGGGGGCCACCTCAATCGGCTGGGAGTCCGCAATAACGTGAACATTATCGGCGCTGGTCTTATAAAAGACCGAATCCGCCACCAGCGGGTCATGATTGCCGGGCAGGACGTAGACCGGTACAGGTAGGCGTTTAAACATTTCCGTGGCGCGGGCGAGGATTTCGCGGGAAAGCGAATTGTGTTCAAAGACATCGCCGGCTACGACGATGAATTCCGCCCCGGTGTCCTCGGCCAGCTCGCCCAGCCGCATGATGGCGGCTTCGCGGTCATCATTAAATCGGCCCTGGGCCTCGCCCTTCAAGAACCAGCGGGTCATGCCCAGCTGAAAATCGGAGGTATGGATAAACGTGGTAGCAGTCATTAGTGCGTGAGGTGGTAGTAGAGGTCTTCAATATCGGATACCGCGCGCAAGAGATCCAGGTTGGTATGAGAAACCGAACGCATGGCCTTGCGCAAGAGGTCCGGATCGGAGTCATCGATGGCCGGGGCGACCTTGGGCTGCGGCAGCTTGGGCAGCTCACGGCCGTTCCAGAAGATGGCATTCTTTTCTTCCTCGGACAGCCCACTTGGGGTAAAGCTTTCGCGGCTGACTGTCTTAGCCTGTTCGAGAACCATGCGCTCAAGGCGGGCAAAATCCAAGCCACGCATATTAAAAATGACAGCCGGGTCCGCATCCGCCCGGGTGGCGAGCTTATCGCCCACCGCCACGATGTGCTTGCACACGTACTCGCCGTCCGGGCAGTCACAGGTCAGGCGCAGGTCTTCGGCCTCGGGGGCGAAAAGGGTGTCTAGGGCGGCGTCGGCAAGCAGGCCTTTGCGTGCATTGGCAACGGAATTGGGGGTGCGGGCGAATTCGGTGGCCAGCTGGGCAATATCGTCATTATTGCGGTAGGGCAACTGGATGAGCACCGCGAAGGGCTCATTCTGGGAGCCGGCCACGCGGCCGTGGATGGCGCCGTTGCGCACCTCCAACCCCACGACGTGGCCGCCCTCGGCATACTGGCGGCCGCGGGTAATCCGGCCGCGATCCGCACCGTGGGAGGTAAAGGCCGCGATACGCGAGGCCGTCGTGGATAGGATGCGCCCGCTGCGGTCGACGTGATTGACCTCAGCCGGGGTGCTTACCCGCTTGCGGGTACCAAAATTGGCATAGATGACGTTGTCATCGCCTTTAACAGCCATGGATTATTCCCTCCCCCGGTAGCTCATGAGTGCGGCCAGCTGATCTGGGTCCAGCTCGGTAAGCCAGCCCTCGCCCTCGCCCACGACGGCGCCGGCCAGCTGCGTCTTACCGTCCAAAATGTCCTGGATGGATTCCTCCAGCGTACCCGCGGTGATCATCTTATATACCTGCACATTGCGGCGCTGGCCAATGCGAAAAGCGCGGTCCGTCGCCTGGTTTTCCACCGCCGGGTTCCACCAGCGGTCCATGTGGACGACTATGGAAGCAGCCGTCAGGTTCAGGCCGGTACCGCCGGCCTTGAGCGAAAGGATCATCGCCGGCGGACCATCCTCGGACTGGAAGTCTTCCACCATCTGATCGCGCTTATTTTTGCTCACCCCGCCGTGGAGGAAGGGGATCTCGCGGCCGAGCTGATCGCTAAGATATGGCTGTAGGATATCGCCAAAGGCCTTGTACTGGGTAAAGACCAAGAGGCGCTCGCCGGATTCAGTGGCCTCGTCCACGATGCGCATGAGTTCTTTGACCTTGCCGGAGCGATGCTTGCCCTTGAGCGTCACCGGCGAGCTATCGCCCAGGTAATGCGCGGGGTGATTACAAATCTGCTTGATACGGGTGAGCGAGGACAGCACCAGCCCACGCTTATTCATTCCCGTAGCTTCCTGCAGGTCTTTTTTCACCTGGTTGACCAGTGCTTTATACAGGGCAGCCTGCTCGGTGGTCATGGACACGGTAAGGATTTGCTCGGACTTTTCAGGCAGATCGTCGATAATATTCGGATCCGTCTTCACACGGCGAAGGATAAACGGCGCGGTGAGCTGGCGCAGGCGTTCAGACATCTCTTCGTCATCATTGCGCTCGATGGCCTTAGCAAAGTGATTGCGGAAAAACGAGGCGGAGCCCAATACTCCGGGATTACAAAAGTCCAGGATGGAGCGCATCTCTGAGAGGCGATTTTCCACCGGGGTACCGGTCAGCGCCACGCGGTGCTCCGAGGGCAGCGAGCGCACGGCCTTAGACGAGCGCGTCGCGGAGTTCTTGATGGCCTGGGCCTCATCTAGGACAACGCGCTGCCAGCCTACTTCGCCCATGTCCTTAAAATCGCGGCCCACGGTGCCATATGTGGTGATAACCAGGTCGCACTCAGTAGCGGCTTGAGCGAAGTCCTCGCCCCGCGGGCGGCTTGGACCATGCTGCACCATGACCTTGAAATCCGGGACGAAGCGCTGCGCCTCGCGCGCCCAGTTTCCCACCACGGAGGTTGGCGCCACGACGAGCGTGGGGCCGGTCTGCTCACCGCGCACCTTTTCCACCGCGAGAAGGGACAGTAGTTGGAGGGTTTTGCCGAGCCCCATGTCGTCGGCAAGCACCGCGCCTATGCCATTGCGAGACATCCAATACAGCCAGTCGACGCCGCGACGCTGGTACTCGCGCAGCTCCGCGTGGACAGTTTTGGGAATGTCCACGCGCTCTGGGGCGACCTTGTCCACCCCGCCGAGCAGGGCCGTATGCCAGGTACTGCCGGTGAACTCGATGGGTTCTTGGGTCATGGACTCGAGCGCCAGCTCGCGCAGCTCAGCCACGGTAACCTGCTCGTGTTCTTCGCCGCCCTCGTTGAACTCTTGGCGGCGCCGCTCCACGTCCGCCATTAAGGCTTCCCACCCGGGCTCGCCAAGCTGCTTGGCCATCTCTGCGGTGGCGGCCAGCTGCTCAAGTTCCTTCTTCTTGCGCGCCAGGGACTTCTCCCGCAGCGCATCCATGTATCCGGAGACCTGGGAGACAACCTGCTTATCGGCCATGACCCACTTGCCGCGCAACTGGATAAGTCCGGACTTGGAATTGACCAAGTCCTCCATCTCTTCTTCAGTCAGCTCTACATCGCCCACCGACATGCGCCAGTTATAGTCCACCAGCTTATTCATGCCGATGTGCTTTTTAGTGGCGGCCTCAGCCGGATCGCGGGCCTCGTGGGTTTCCAGCTTGGCCTTCGTTTCCATCTGCGCCCAGGCCTTGGGCAGCATGACAGTCACGCCACTGGCCTTGAGCTTGTCTACCTCGTGCGTGACAAAATGGGTGAGCTGGTGGGTTTCTAGGTAGACATCCCAGTCGCCGTCGCCAGGCTGTGGCAGCTGTGCGGTCTCCCCCAGCGTGGGCGCGATGCGCACAGCCTTGCGGTGGGCTTCCCGCAGCTTTTCGACGCTCGCCCTATCCAGACTCTGCGCTGACACCGGCCGCGGAGCATCCGTGCCCGAGCGAACCCGCACGCGCACCGGCCACTTGGCCGCATCCGGGTCATCTTCTGCCGGTTCTTCCACGATGTAGACCAATTGGAGTTCCACCTCGTAGATGGAATTCTTCCACTCATTGAGCCCGCGCAGAAGTTGTGCGCGCCCACGCCGGATCGGCCGCGTATCGAGCAGGGCGCGGGCGAACTCGTGCCACGGCATCGGCCGCGGTGCTTCCGCCACGGGCCGCAGCTCTCGAAACGCGATCCAGTGCGTGAGCTCATCGGCCATATCATCCGACAGTGCCCGGTTATTAACATGCAAGATGCCGGGCGCGGCTGCCATCATCTCTGCAAGCCACCCGCGCTCCCCCAAGCCGGAGGCCAGCTGCCACATGGGGAACCACTCATTGGCCTGGTAAGCCAGCCGGAACGTCACGCGCCCGGCGCGCACGAATTTGCATAGGCCACTGTAGGCATGGAGCAGCCACTGAAGGTCTGGAGCGATGGTGGCAGGCGGCTTGTGATTCAGGTGTTCCATCTGAGCAAGCGCCGCGACGGCCTCTTCTGGGCCGAACATTGCCATCGGCACCATCAAGGACACGTCCTTGCCCTTGGGCGTGCGCAGCGAGACCCGCGCCCGGTTGCGGAAAGATTTCTTCCCCAGGATGGACTCTACCGCCGGCGGGAAGGTGCCTTCAGGAACGGCATTGGGCATGACAATCTTGTGCCCTTCTACCTGTTCAATCCACAGACCAAGCCCCGTAACGGGGAGCCACAGTCCATGCACGAGGTAAGAAGCCATAACCGCCAGCATAGCAGCCCTTCCAAGTTTGTTACACGCTCGTTATATTTCCCTCTTTCCCCAGTTGAACGATAGAAAATCCAAACGGAGACATGCGTCACACCTGTATTTTCGCTTGGGTTAACCTTGTGACCCCGTTAACGTGAATATGTCCTACATATCACTACAAGGAGTAAAACGTGCAAGATTCAACTTGGTACGTCATTGCGATGATCGTGTATCTCCTCGCAATGGCAGCCATTGGCTACTGGAGCTACAAACAAACCGACCAATATGACGATTATGTTTTGGGCGGCCGTGGCCTGCACCCATTCGTAGCGGCTCTTTCCGCTGGCGCATCCGATATGTCCGGCTGGCTACTCATGGGCCTGCCCGGAGCTCTATTCCTTTCCGGCATGTCCGAGCTGTGGATGGCCATCGGCCTGCTCGTCGGCTGCTGGGCTAACTGGAAGTGGGTCGCACCGCGCCTGCGTTCTTACTCGGAAATCGCGGCCAACTCCATTACCGTGCCGTCCTTCTTTGAAAACCGCCTGCACGATAAGTCCCGCCTGCTGCGCATCATCTCCGCAGCCATCATTATTTTCTTCTTTACCTTCTACGTCTCCTCCGGCATGGTTTCCGGTGGCCGCTACTTCGAGTCCACCTTCGGTGGCGACTACCTCACCGGCATGCTCGTCATCGCTGCGGTGACCATCTTCTACACTTTCGTCGGCGGCTTTTTGGCGGTGTCTTACACGGACGTCGTCCAGGGCGTTCTTATGTTCGTCGCCCTGATGATCGTGCCGATCATGGCCATTGTCTCTCTCAGCGATCCATCCTCGATCTTCTCGTTTGCCGCCAATAATCCCTATGGCACCGATGGCGTAGTAGAAAATGACAGCTACTTCTCCATGTTCGCAGGCGTATCCGCCGGCGTTATCATCGGCAACCTGGCCTGGGGCTTGGGCTACTTTGGCCAGCCGCACATCGTTGTCCGTTTCATGGCGCTGCGTAAGCCTTCCGACGCCAGCCAAGGCCGCTTCTACGGCGTGACTTGGATGGGCCTGTCCGTCATCGGCGCAATCTTCGTCGCGCTCTCTGGCACCGTTTACTTCACCCAAACCGGCCACAGCATCACCGACCAGGACAATTTCGAAACCATCTTCCTGGACATGGCACAGGCCATGATGCACCCGTTGCCCGCAGGCTTCGTCCTGACCGCGGTTCTAGCCGCCATCATGTCCACCATGTCTTCCCAGATGCTCGTCGTCTCTACTTCCCTCATCGAGGACCTCTTCCTCATCTTTGCCAAGAAGAAGCCAGGCGAACAGGTCCTCATCAACCTCTCCCGCACCGCAATCGTTGCCATCGCGGTCATTGCCGCCCTCTTGGCGATCAACCCGTCTGACTCCATCCTTGGCCTTGTGGGCTTTGCGTGGGCAGGCTTCGGTTCCGCTTTCGGCCCAATCATCTTGCTGTCCCTGTACTGGAAGCGTTTCAACGCCACCGGCGCGATTGCCGGCATGCTCACCGGCGCCATCGTAGCCATCGGCTGGGGCATGTCTCCGCTTTCCGATACCCTCTACGAGATGGTTCCTGGCTTCTTCCTGGCCCTCATTGTGGCGGTCATCGTCACCAAGCTCACCAAGGAGCCAGCACCGGAAGTTGTTAGCGAGTTTGAAGAGGCCACCAAGCTGGCCAAGCTCGTGGAAAATGACTCCAGCCTCGACTTCGAGGAGGCCGCGGAAAAGGTCACCGATAAATAATCGGAACCATCACGGACTCCACGCAGTCCAATAGGACATGAAGTCCTATTATCTGGCCGCGCTATCATGCGTCACCGTCCTTATCGGCGCATGGTATGCGTGGCCTTTTCCACGTTTTGAGGTCGATACCGTAGCTGCACGCCCTAACGCCGCTGGTTACAATCGCGATGATTTCGGCATCTGGCAGCCCCACGGTGCCTGTAGCACCCGCGAGGCCATTCTGGAAAGCCAGGCCAGCGATCCCCTCCACGATTGCCATGCCCGCAGTGGGACCGTCTATGACCCTTATAGTGGCACCACCATTCCTGCCACTTCACCCATAGAGATCGACCACATCTTTCCGCTCTCCGCGGCCTATGACATGGGCGCTTCCGAGTGGGACCGCGAGACCAAAGTGCGCTTTGGCAACGATCCGCTCAATCTCGTAGCCACCAGCCGCAAGCTCAACCAAGAAAAGTCAGATGCTCTTCCTGCCGAATGGCTTCCGCCGACCAACCGCTGCGAATATTCTCGCCGCCTCGCAGACATCGCCCGCAAGTACTCGCTTCCGCTCCCTTCCGCGGACGTGCGCGCCATGCAAAGGCAATGTCGGATAGCCCTACTCACCGGAAATTGATTAGGGTAATTGTGGCAACTTTCCGCGATTGAAGGGTTCTTTCAATGACTACTTTCCTTGTATTCCTCCACGTGGCCGCAGCTATTCTCTTAATCGGTCCAGTCTGCGTATCTACCTCCAGCTTCCAGACGCAGATGGCAAAGGCAGCACAAGGTGAGCACGCAGCACTAGGCTCCGCCCGCGTTCTGCATAACATAACCAATACCTATGGCTACATTTCCGCTATTGTGCCTATCCTCGGGCTCGGCGTATTTCTCTCCGATATCAGCGCCTACAAGTCCGAGGTAAACTTCCACATCGCCATCTTGGTTGCCATCGTCGCGTGGTGCTTGCTCTTCTTCGTCATCATCCCTAAGCAGAAGAAGGCAATGGCCTCCCTCGAGTCAAACGAAACCTTTGACTACGCGGCGGCAAAGAAGCCACTGTCCGCGTTCGGTGGCGTATTTAACCTCCTATGGATCATCTGCCTAATCCTGATGTACGTCCACTTCTAATTGGTCTTCTAGAAGGCCATCTACTCTTCCGGGACAGTTTCTTCGCTGTCCCGTTTCTCGTTTTCCAGCTCTTCTTTCAATCTCTGTGCATCCTCGTGCGCATTGTGCCGACGCCGCTGTGTCGCCTGCGCCACCGTCTGCGCCCACCTCCGATTTTTCGCTGCGAGTGGCCCGCTAGCTTCGTCATAGACCCACGTGGAATCCTCAAAAAGCCAGACTATGTCCCCACTAATCGGATCCTTTATATAAAAGGCCCGCCCATCAGTCTTGATGTTGTGGTGATGTTGGCATAGGCACGCAAGATTGGCCGCCGCCGTAGGCCCTCCTTCGGCAAAGTCGTGTCGATGGTCCATCTGGGAAGCCATTGCTGGCCGCGTGCAGCCGGGCCATCGGCAGGTTCCGTCGAGTCCTTCCACAAAGGCACGGATATGGGGCGGAGTTACGTAGTTTCCACTTTCGTCCTGTGCTGCCTTTTCCATATCGCGGACGGTTGTCGCCCGCGTTTGCATGTCGTCGGCAACCTCTGGCGAGACCCAACCCAAACTTTGAACGAAGGCTGGCGCATCAGGAAGATCGCAGCGGTACATATTGAGCACCACCTTCGCCTTGGCTTCAGCCTTGCCGGTGAGCAGAGCAACTGCCGCTTGGGCCAAGGAAATGTCCTTCTCCGTAGCCACGCTGCGGATATTTCGGTCAATGATTTCGGCGGTTTCTAGGCCCACGTCGAGACAAACTGCAGCCCACTCCCCTCCCGTGGGCTCGAGGTTATAAGACTCCTTACGGCGTGGATCGCGTGCGGCGATAGTGGGATCGAGGCGGACAATAAGCTCCCGCAACTTACGCCGCAGGTTGCGATGGGAGGGCAATTTTTGGTTGGGGCGCTTGGGGGTGAGGTAGGTGGTTAATTCGGCGTCGATAAGCAGCCGTTTATCGGCGTCAATCTCCCCTAGCTTGGAAAGTGTCTGGTCGATAGTAATTAAGCGGTCTAAATCTAGGTGGTAGAGCTCTTCCTGCCGCGCTTGAAGGTGTGGTAGCTCCTTTAAGCGCTCAAAGGCGAAGATAATATTTCTAATTCGAGACTGCCGCGTACCAGTAAGGTCCGACAACGATTGG
This sequence comes from Corynebacterium sp. LaCa54, assembly GCF_046717495.1. Taxonomy (NCBI): domain Bacteria; kingdom Bacillati; phylum Actinomycetota; class Actinomycetes; order Mycobacteriales; family Corynebacteriaceae; genus Corynebacterium; species Corynebacterium sp. LaCa54. The sequence continues at coordinate 943,743 of NZ_CP177115.1, read as the reverse complement.
CTGATGATTTCGATATCCTCATCCGGATCTGGATGCAGGCGCCTCCATTACAAGTATTCGGCCTTGCGTATGGTTGTAGCTGCTCGTGAGGTTGAATTTTGTGAATTGGTATTGGCAAAGTAGGGCGCATTCATAGACTTCCCCCGCAGAAGTTTCCCTAGAACATGTTTGCGCTTTTAGTATATAAAATCGCTCCGACACGCTACCCCCGTTTATAGTAAAACTGCTGGTCACAGCGTATGAAAAAATGGGCCTCCGAAGAGGCCCATTGAGTCGAAAAATTTAGTCGCGCCAGCGTCCACCGCGCTTGCGTCCACCGCCGTGATCACGGCGTGGTGGTCGGCCGGTGTCCTTTTGAATATTGATGAGCTGGCCGGAAATGCGCGTATCTTTTAGGCGCTTGAGCACAGCTGGATCCAAATTCTTCGGCAGGTCCACCAAGGTGTGGCCTACCGCGATGGTGATGCGGCCAAAGTCCTTGGCGGACAAGCCACCCTCATTGGCGATGGCACCCACGATGGCTCCCGGGCGCACATTTTGCCGCTTGCCGACGTCCAATCGGTACGTCTCAAAGTCACCATCCGGCCGCTTTGGCCCACGGCCCTTGCCGCCACCCTTGAAGTCGCGGTCGCGCTTGCGATCGTCACGACGGTCGCGCTTTGGCTTCGGAAGCGGTTTGTCTTCCATCAGGAAGTTCTTTCCGCCTTGCAGCATAACGGCGAGGGCTGCAGCAATATCGTCCATGGCCGCGTTGTTCTCCTCGGAGTACTTGCGTACCAAAGAGCGGAAAAAGTCCGCCTGCTTATTGTCCATGGAGTTGGTAATGGACTGCGCGAACTTTTCCTTGCGCTTTTCATTGACCTCATCGACGGAAGGCAAATCCATTTCTTCCAAGCGGGCATTGGTTACGCGCTCAATGGAACGCAGCATGCGTCGCTCGCGCGGAGTGACGAACAGGATGGCTTCGCCAGAGCGCCCCGCGCGGCCGGTGCGGCCGATGCGGTGCACGTAGGACTCGGTGTCGTTAGGAATATCGAAGTTAACCACGTGGGTGATGCGGTCGACGTCGAGGCCACGAGCGGCAACATCGGTAGCCACGAGGATGTCCAGACGGCCATCCTTGAGCTGATCGACGGTACGCTCGCGCTGCGCCTGCGCAATATCACCGTTGATGGCTGCGGCGCTAAAACCGCGGTCCCGCAGGGTCTGGGCTACCTCTTCGGTCTCGTGCTTCGTGCGGCAAAAGACGATGATGGCATCATAATTAATGACCTCAAGGATGCGGGTGAAGGCATCCATCTTCGCGCGATGCGGGATAAGAAGGAAGCGCTGCGTGATGTTGTCATTGGTGCGGCGCTCGGACTTCACCGTGACCTCGGCAGGGTTGTCGAGGTAGCGCTTAGACAGGCGACGGATAGCGTTCGGCATGGTGGCCGAGAAAAGCGCCACCTGCTTGCGGTCCGGGGTATCCCCCAAGATGCGCTCAACGTCTTCCTGGAAGCCCATGTTCAGCATCTCATCGGCCTCATCAAGGACAAGGAACTGCAGCTGAGACAGGTCCAGCGAGCCCTTTTCCAAGTGGTCGATGACACGACCTGGAGTACCCACGATGACCTGCGCACCGCGACGCAGACCGGATAGCTGAATGCCGTAGGCCTGACCGCCATAGATAGGCAGTACCTCGACGCCCTTGAGGGACTCGGCGAAGGACTGGAAAGAGTCTGCCACCTGCAGGGCCAGCTCGCGGGTGGGCGCGAGCACGAGTGCCTGCGGGTGACGGGCCTTAGCGTCAATTTGCGACAGAACTGGCAGCGCGAAGGCCGCGGTTTTGCCGGTACCGGTCTGGGCGAGGCCGACTACATCGCGGCCTTCCATCAAGATCGGGATGGTTTCTTCTTGAATGGGGGACGGCTTGGTAAAGCCTACTTTCGCAACGGCTTCCAGAATCTTCTCTGGCAGGCCAAGATGTGCGAACCCCTGGGAGTTGTCATTGGCCGAGTCTTGAGACTCAGCGCCGGTGTCCTCAGAAGTATTCGCAGCCCTGGTGTCCTTGGTGACACCTTGCGAGTTGTCCTGAGATTCCGACTTTTTAAAATCTTCCGGCTCGTTGACGCCGCCGGTGGCGTTATCGGTAATGCTCATTGCTTCACCAACCCTACGCGATTGCAGCTATAAACTCCATTGCGCAGCTCCTAGGCTTTCCTAGCCCAGATTTCCTGCCCTGTTCGAAGCAGTTCGAAAACACCGAAGTGTGGCGTCGGGTCCGTCTTCTACTGTGCAGCCTATGAGTCATCCACGCCCACGATTCCTTGACGACCAAGCACGTATCCGAGCCAAGCTAAGTTCTTATCCAGGGTTCAGCACGGAACTAGACCCGCCGGTAGACCTTTATTTATCCTCGCTGTCTACGGGCCTGATCTATCCCACTAGACGCAGCCGTCGGCCACAGAGCGGAGAGTATGTACACATAACAGACCGGCGTTTTCATCTAAACCCCGTCTTTCGCATAACCGGGGTGGAGGATAATTTTGAGTTTTATGTGGTGGAGCTAGAGCCAGTGCGCTTTCACTGCACGGAATACGCCGCACGCCCAAAGCTTCTTAGCCTCGGCAGCGTGGTGGACAACGAGAAAGCAACCTACTTTCCGGTGGAGTTTGATTTCGCATCCCGTGGCAAGTTTGTGACCTTTAGTGCCGTCGATAAGCCGAAGATAGGCCACCTATACTCCTGCTTTACTTCACAGCCTCGGCACCCTTTATGCCTACGCATAGAATCCACGGAGGACAAAAATGGGCTGGTGCGTGCCCAAGTGAGCGAGGTCTATAGCGATTTTGAGCGCGGAGAAAGAAAAGGCCCGCGAAAGGACTATGGACCCGACAACCTCCCCTACCGGCCACCGGCTTTCACCCGCAGGGACGTAGAGATAGAGCTAGGGCGCTTTCGTCGCCTCTACGACCCAGAGTCGTGGACTGTCCACGGTGCACAAGACGAAGAAACCCTCTTTATGGTGGAAGATCCGGATGGATCGCGCGCAGTCTTTATCGGCAAGAAGGATGCGTGGCTACATATGACAAAAGAAAAAGGCCGCCGACTATATCAGATAGCGGCGACCTTTCTAGAAGAGCGCTAGGCTCCGGCGATAAAGGTGCGATAGCTCAGCGGCATGCCTGGGCGGTAGGCCAAATGCACGGCGCTGGGGGCGTCGAGCACGTGCAGGTCGGCGGCGGCGCCTTCCACGATGGTGCCCTTGGCGGGTCGGCCCTGCGGGTCGAGACCATTGCCCACGTTGTGGCGGCGCAGAGCGGTCGCCCCGCCGGTGGTCGCCGCGTGGATAGCCTCATCGACGGACAGGTACTGCTGGAGGACCGCGGTGGTCACGCAGTAGTTCATCGAGGAGGTATAGGACGTGCCGGGGTTGAGGTTGGAGGCGATGGCGAGGATTGCGCCGGCGTCGAGAAGCTTGCGGCCTGGGGCTAGCGGCTCGCGGGTGGACAGATCGCAAGCCGGCAGCATCGTGGCCACGGTATCGGAGTTAGCCAGCAGTTCTACGTCCTCGTCGCTCAAGTGATTGACGTGGTCTACCGAGGCCGCACCCAACTCCACGGCTAGGGCCACGCCTGGGCCTTCGCCCAGCTGATTGCCATGCACGCGCAGGCCAAGGCCTAGCTTCTTACCGGCTTCCAGTACGCGCCGGGATTGTTCCTCGTTGAAGGCTCCACGCTCGCAGAAGACGTCGATCCACTGCACATAGGGAGCGACGCCCTCGAGCATCGGGCCAACGACTTCGTCGAGGTAGTCTTCCGCGTCTGCCCCTGGCGGCACCAAGTGGGCGCCAAGGAACGTCACGTCATCTACGTGGCGGGACGCGACCTTAGCGGCCTCTACCTCGGACTCGGTGTTGAGGCCGTAGCCCGTCTTGGTCTCGAAGGTGGTGGTGCCGCCGCGACGACCAGCGGCCACGCGATCTGCCACCAGCTTGTCTAGGCGGTCGGTGCCGGCCTGGCGGGTGGCGTCCATGGTTACGGCGATGCCGCCAGCCTCATAGGAACCGCCGGAGATGCGGGCCTCAAACTCAGCGGAGCGGTCACCGTCGAAGACCATGTGGGTGTGCGAATCGACCCATCCCGGCAGGACGGCGCGGCCACCCAGGTCCACCTTCTCATCGGCGGCCGGCGCTTCGGATGCCGGGCCAATCCAGGAGATGGTGCCGGATTCGGCTACCAGGGCGGCGTCGTTAAGCGTGCCGCGCTCGCTGACCGTACGGAGTTCTGAAATTCCGGTAAAAAGTGTGCTCATCTAGTCCCTTGCCTTGAATTCCATTGGAATGCGGACGTCGCGCTCATCGGCGACCTCCTTTGCGCGAGTGTAGCCGGAATCAACGTGGCGGATAACGCCCATGCCCGGGTCATTGGTCAGCACCGCGCGCAGCTTAGCCGCAGCAAGCTCGGTGCCGTCCGCAACGGTAACCTGACCGGCGTGGATGGAACGGCCCATGCCTACGCCGCCGCCGTGGTGCAAAGATACCCAGGTAGCACCGGAGGACACAGCGGTCATGGCGTTGAGCAGCGGCCAGTCGGCCACGGCATCGGTGCCATCGAGCATGGCTTCGGTCTCACGGTACGGGGAGGCCACGGAGCCGGAGTCCAGGTGGTCGCGGCCGATGACAATAGGAGCCTTGATCTTGCCCTCGCGCACCAGGTCATTGAAGAGCAGGCCGGCCTTGTGGCGCTCGTTATAGCCGAGCCAGCAAATGCGTGCCGGCAGGCCCTCGAATTCGACGTACTCCTCAGCGGCATCGAGCCAGTTGTGCAGGTGCTCGTTATCCGGGAAGAGCTCCTTGAGCGCTTGGTCGGTGACCTTGATGTCCTCTGGGTCACCGGACAGGGCGGCCCAGCGGAACGGTCCTAGGCCCTCGCAGAAGAGTGGGCGGATATAAGCCGGGACGAAGCCTGGGAATTCGAAAGCGCGCTGGTAGCCAGCCTTACGGGCCTCATCGCGAATGGAGTTGCCATAGTCAAAGACCTCGGCGCCCTCATCCTGGAATTCGACCATGGCCTGGACCTGGGCCGCCATGGACTCACGAGCCTTCTTGGTAAAGGTGGTCGGGTCTGCCTTGGCCTCGTTATGCCAGTCCTCCATGGTGATTTCAGAGGGCAGGTAAGACAATGGATCGTGGGCCGAGGTCTGGTCGGTGACGATGTCGACGGTAAATTCCCCGGCGCGCTGGCGGCGCAGGACCTCTGGGAATACCTCGGCGGCGTTGCCTACCAGGCCTACGGAGAGCGGCTTCTTGTTTTCCTTAGCGTCAAGAACCAGCTTGAGTGCTTCATCTAGGTCGGTGACGACCTCGTCCAGGTAGCGCTTGTGCTGGCGGCGCTTCAGGCGGGTTTCATCAACGTCCACAATGAGGCAGGCGCCACCGTTAAGGGTGACAGACAGCGGCTGTGCGCCGCCCATGCCGCCGCAGCCGCCGGTCAGGGTGAAGGTGCCGGCCAGGGTGCCGTTGAAACGCTTCTTGGCCACGGCTGCGAAGGTCTCGAAGGTGCCCTGCAGGATGCCCTGGGTAGCGATGTAAATCCAGGAGCCGGCCGTCATCTGGCCGTACATCATCAGGCCTTCATCCTCGAGCTTGCGGAAGTGCTCCCAGTTAGCCCAGTCTCCCACCAGGTTGGAGTTAGCAATAAGCACGCGCGGTGCCCACTCATTGGTCTTCCAGATGCCCACCGGCTTGCCGGACTGCACCAGCAGGGTTTCATCGGATTCGAGGTCCTTGAGGGATTCTACGATGGCGTCAAAGGCTTCCCAGCTGCGCGCTGCACGACCGGTGCCGCCGTAGACCACGAGGTCCTCGGGGCGCTCGGCAACCTCGGGGTCGAGGTTATTCATGAGCATGCGCAAGGGCGCTTCGGTCTGCCAAGACTTGGCGGACAGTTCGGTTCCGCGCGGCGCGCGTACTTCGCGTGGTTGAGACATGGCTTCCTTTCTTCGTGCTTTTTCGACGCCCTCCCAAGTCCCCTAGGCCGGTGTCCCGGGGCTGTCCCCGAGGACTTGTTCAGCGTCACATGTCATAAAGTACTGTGACATAGCTCTGTGTACCATGCCACATGAACCCTAACTGTCTCGTATATGAGACACAGGCGGGATGATCTACGATGGCCTGCATGCGCCGGTTCATCCCCTTCCTTTCCGTGGCCCTCCTCGCCGCTTGTTCCACCCCCGCCGAGGAGCCGCAGCCACCCCACTATGTCGCCCTGGGGGATTCCTACGCGGCCATGGGATCCACTACGCTGCCGCTCGATCCGCCCAATACCTGCGTGCGCGCTCAGGATTCCTACCCCGAGCTTGCAGCCAAGGAAATGGACGCGGAGCTCACCAATGTAGCCTGCCAGGGCGCTAGCACCCTCGATGTGCTTTCCTCGGCCGGCGAACACCCCGCCCAGGTCGACGCCCTGCGAGAGGACACCGACCTGGTGAGCCTTTCCATCGGCGGCAATGACGCCAGCTTCGTACGCCTTACCCAATGCGCCACGGATGATATCTGCCAGGCGGAATCCGGCCCGCAGATAGACCTGGAAATTCGCGATCTACCCCGCCGTCTAGACAAGGTCTACGAGGAGATCCACCGCCGCTCCCCTGACGCGAAAGTCCTGGCTACTGGTTATCTTCCGCTAATTAAGCGCGGCGAGACCTGCCCCTACATAGAAAAAATCCCGGCCAGTGACCGGGAATGGTTGGCACGCTCCATCGAGCGCATCAACCAGGCGGTGCGCGAGGCCGCCGAGCGCAATGGGGCTATATACGTGCTTGCCGACGCCGCCTTAGACCACACCGCCTGCTCCCCCTCACCGTGGGTGGACTTCACGGGCCAGGAGACTAATTCCTTTCCCATGCACCCCACCCACGCGGGCCAACAGGCCATGGCCGATGCACTACGCGCTGCCCTCTAACCCGGCGCGCGCGGCGTCGTCGGAACCAGGCACGCGCATCTCGAACTTTTCTGTGACCACGGTGTAGTCAAAGTAGCCCATGCGCGCGATGGGCTTGATCTTGAGGATGTCGAGCTTGCCTTCCTCATCGATGACGGATTCATCGATATGGATGGTCTTTACATCCGCTACCACGAGGTCGATGCTGCCCACCTTGGAATTACCGGGCACGCGCAGCGTGGTTTTGTACTGGCACTCGAACTTCACCGGCGATTCTTTCACCATGGGAATGCGGTGATTGTCCGCATACTCCTTAGTAACGGAAAGGCGGTCCCACTCGCTGTCGCCATAGTCAAGCACCTGGGCGGATTTATTGACTTCCTCACGCAGGTCATAGGTGGCCATATTCCACACAAACCAGCCGGTTTCCTCCGCGTTAAGCACCGTGTCCTTGCGGCGACCATCCGGGTATTGGTTGGCCGAAAACATCACCATTGGTGGATCGAAAGTGAGGTTTTGCCACTGGCTATAAGGCGCGATGTTTTCGCAGCCCTCACCGTCCACGCTGGAAAGCCAGCCAATGGGGCGCGGCACTGTGCTCGCTTTAAAAGGGGAAAACGGCAAGGGGTTGGGCTCAGATTGTGGGTGCCAAGAAATGGTCGACATATTAGCCACGCAGCTTTCCAGTAGCGTTCTCAACGGCTTCGACAAGCGCACCCTCCTTAACCAGGCGCACGGTCTCCTCGATTTCCGGCGATAGGTAGCGGTCCACACCTGGACCCGTGACGGTCTCGCGCAGCTTGGCGATGACCGCGCCGGTTCCCTTGGCTGGGGTGCCCTCGCGCATGTCGATAGCGCGGGCGGCGGTGAGGATTTCTACGGCAAGCACGCGCTGCAGGCCATCGACGGCCTTGCGTAGCTTGCGGGCAGCGGACCAACCCATGGATACATGGTCTTCCTGCATGGCCGAAGAAGGAATGGAATCGGCCGAAGAGGGGTTGGCTAGGCGCTTCATTTCGCTCACGATGCCGGCTTGGGCGTACTGGGCGATCATGTGGCCAGAGTCAACACCGGGGTCGTCGGCAAGAAAGGCGTTCAGCCCGCGGTTGCGCGCCGGGTCCAGGAAGCGGTCGGTGCGGCGCTCAGAAATGGAGGCCAAGTCCGCAGTGACAATTGCCAGGAAGTCAAGCGCATAGGCCACCGGCGCGCCGTGGAAGTTGCCGTTAGAGACCACGCGACCATCCTTGGTCACCACCGGATTATCCACCGCGGCAGCCAGCTCGCGCTCGGCCACCTGGGCGGTGTGGGTCAAGGTATCGCGGAATCCGCCAGCTACCTGCGGGGCGCAGCGCACGGAGTAGGCATCCTGCACTTGGTTCTTCTTAAACTCCTCCAGCGCGGCCTCCAAGATCTCAGAGCCTTCGGCCACCTGGAGGATATTAGCCGCAGCATCGGCCTGGCCCGGATGCGGGCGCAGCTGCTGCAGGTCATCCGCGAAGACCACGAGGGTACCCAGCAGGCCTTCCACGGTCATGGCGGTGGCAATATCGGCGGTCTTTGCGGCCGCGCGCAGGTCAGTGATGGCCAGGCAGAGCTGTCCCAGCATGCCATCGGTGCCGTTGATAAGCGCTAGGCCTTCCTTCTCGCGCAGCTGCAGCGGCTCGATGCCAGCTGCGGCCAAGGCTTCGCCCGCATCCTGCAGCTCGCCGTTCACGCGCACCTCGCCCTCTCCCAACAAGGCCAGCGCACAGTGAGCAAGCGGCGCCAAATCGCCGGAACAGCCCAGCGAGCCATACTCGCGCACCACCGGCACAATGCCGGCATTAAGGGCCTTGGCATACGTTTCCACCACTACGGGGCGCACGCCGGTGCGGCCAGTGCACAAGGTGGACAGGCGCAGCAACATCAGTGCGCGGATGACTTCTTCTTCCACTTCCGGGCCGGTACCCGCAGCGTGCGAACGCACCAGGGAAAGCTGCAGCTGGGCGCGCATCTCCTCTGGGATATGGCGGCGAGCGAGCGCGCCAAAGCCGGTGGAAATGCCATAGACCGGGGTGGGATCTTGTGCTAGTTCTTCCACGCGCTCGCGGGTAGCGGCTACCTCTTCTAGGGCTGCAGGCGCAATCTCCACCTGCGCGCCATAGCGGGCAACGGCAACAACATCCTCGATGCTCAGCGCGCCGACGTTTACGGTCACGGTGGTTGGGTAGGCGTTAGGCATGGCAAATACTCCTCTAAATAAGGGATCAACAATTGTGATGTGTCGCGCGACAGCCTAACGCGATGAATGTATGCTACCTCACTTTTTGCGATTGCGGTACATTTTGGCCGCGACCTTGTCCGATACCTCTAGCAAGGCCCGAATAGCGGCGTCCACCTTCACATCCGGCGTCCCAACCGGATACGTCACCGCCACCGCCGCTGCAGGGCGGTCCAAGTGATCCAGGATGGGCGCCGCTACAGAGGCCTGACCGCGAGTAATCTCTTCGATCTCTTGATCCCACCCGCATGCAGCCACCAAACTCAAGCGCTTTTTCAATGCAGCAAAGCCGCTACCTCCCGCAGTATCAAAGGCGGCGCGCACCTCCGCATCAGGCAGATGCGCCAGCATCACGCGCCCGGACGCCGTTTTATGTGCCTGCAGGCGCACACCCACCTCAGTGACCAAGGAGGTAGCACCCACCGCACGCACCTCTTGCAAATACAAGATTTCCGAGCCTGCCATACGTGACAGGTGCCCCGATCCACCCACCAGCGCCGCACACTGTTCCAAATCCCGAGTGGCCATGCGCACCAAGGGCTGCTGCGTTACATAGGCCGAAGCCATGGAATACGCTGCCAGGCCCAGTCCATACGTCTTGTGCTCCGGCAAATGGGCTACAAAACCAGCATCAACCATCTCCGCCAGCAGGTGGTATGTAGACGAGCGCGGCAGGTTGAGCTCACCTTGGATGCGGGCGGCGGATATAGGGACGTCGATGGTGGACAAAAGCTTGAGGATCTCCATCGCATGACGCGCCGCCGGGACTCTGTTGGTACTCACGGAGGGCAATTTTAAGCACCACTGTGGCGCTTATCAGTGCAGCACACGGCACCAAGTCTGAAATTCCAGACAAATAAATATGTTCCATGACACACCTTGGACAAATAGAGACTTAGACTACATAAAACTTTTCATACGCTAGGAGATGCCATGTCCCAACACGGCCTTAAACACAGGCACCTGCACTTCATCGCCCTCGGATCCGCGATCGGCACCGGACTGTTTTATGGTTCAGCCGGTGCCATCCAAGCCGCTGGCCCCTCTGTCCTCGTCGTCTATCTCCTCGCCGGCGCGGTGGTGTATTTCATGCTCCGCGCCCTAGGTGAAATGGCCGTGCGCCACCCCATCACCGGCTCCTTCGCCGGCTACGCCCGCATGTTCATGGGCGGATGGGCGGGCTACATCACCGGCTGGATGTTCGCCTTTGAGATGGTCATCGTAGCGCTTGCGGACCTCACCGCCATCGGCGTTTATATGCGCTTTTGGTTCCCAGACGTCTCGCAGTGGGTTTGGGTTGCAGCCACCTTGCTCATCGTGGGCGGCGCAAACCTCGCCACCGTCAAGGCCTTCGGTGAACTGGAATTTGCCTTTACCATCATCAAGGTCGGCGCCGTACTCGCCATGATTGCCGGCGGCCTTGCGGTATTAGCCTTTGGGCTTTCCGATGCCCACACCACCGGCCCCGTCAACCTCGTCAACGACGGTGGCTTCTTCCCCAACGGCCCCACGGGCATGATCGCTTCTTTCATCCTCGTTCTCTTTGCCTTTGGCGGCACCGAAATCATCGGTGTTGCCGGCAGCGCCGCCCAGCACCCAGAAAAATCCGTACCCAAAGCAATCAATACGGTGCCCATGCGCATCCTGCTTTTCTATGTCCTTGCCATCGCCGTCATTCTCATGATCACCCCATGGCGCGAGATTACCGGCGAGCAGTCCCCCTTCGTCCAAATCTTTAATACCCTCGGCGTTTCCTGGGCTGCAGGTTTGCTCAACTTCGTGGTCATTACCGCCGCTTTATCGGCCATCAACGCCGACCTCTTCGGTGCAGGACGCGTCATCACTGGCCTTGCCCACCAAAAGCACGCCCCTAAGTTCATGTCCAAGGTAGTGCGTGGCGTACCCGTAATGACCACCATCATCCTCATCGCCACCATGATCATTGGCACCATACTCAATGCCCTCCTGCCGGAGAATGTCTTCGAGGTCATCGCCTCGCTAGCTACCTTCGCCACCGTGTTTGTCTGGCTTATGATTCTGCTGGCTCACCTGTACTCCCGGCGCGGAATGAGCACACAAGACGTAGCGAACCTCAAATACAAAGTTCCCTTCTGGCCCTATGGTCAGTACCTGTCCATCGCATTTATCCTCATGACCTTCGGCATAATGGTCTGGCAAGAGGAGTACCGCATTTCCCTCGTTGTGGGTGTGGCCTTCATTGCCATTATGACGGCGGTTTATTTCCTCACCAACCGGCACGAGGTAACACATGAGGATGAACCCACCGAAGAGCCAGAAGAACTCGTCGTTTCCGCCTAACATCGAAAACCATGAACACTGAAAAAGCTGAACTTTTCACCCCCGCCCCCGAATGGTCCGGCCGCTCCGATGGCCCTGGCCCAGAGCATGCCCGTTGGCATAGCGTTATCAATCAGTCCACCGAATCCCCCGCCCCAGTAACCCTCCTGGGGTTTGCCTCCGATGAGGGCGTTCTGCGCAACGGCGGCCGCCAGGGTGCAGCCGCAGGCCCGGCCGCGCTGCGAGCTGCCCTAGGTTCCTTGGCAGTCCACCATGAGCATGCGCTTGCCGACGCCGGCACGATCACCACCCAGTCCGACGACCTCGACGGCGCCCACGATGCTCTTTCCGATAAAGTGCAGGAACTCGTCGAGGCCGGCACCCTCCCCATCATCCTGGGCGGCGGACACGAAACCGCCTTCGGCTCCCACCGCGGCCTCTACCGCGCGGTAGGCGCCACCAAGATCATCAACCTGGATGCTCACTTCGATCTGCGCCGCGCGAACCAAGCCACCTCCGGCACCCCGTTCAAGCAGATTTCGGAGCTTTCCGACGACTTCGACTACACCGTGTTGGGAATCTCCCGCCCCAATAACACCGCTGTGCTTTTCGACGAGGCAGAGAGCCTGAACGTCGCCATCACCCTGGACGAGGAACTAGTCAATCTCACCCCAGCCGAGTGCGCTGAGCTAGCCGCCAAGGCTACCGAGGGCAAGGACAAGGTCCACTTGTCCATCGACCTCGATGTCCTACCGGCTTCTACCGCGCCGGGCGTATCTGCCCCAGCTTCCCTGGGTGTGAGCTATGAGCGCATCCGCGCCATGGCCGTAGCAATCGCGCGGACGGGCAAGCTGGCCCTGGTGGACGTCGTCGAGCTCAATCCCACCTTTGACATAGATAACCGCACCGCCAAAGCGGCGGCGCGGCTTATCGATGACATCGTCACGGCCCACCTCGGGGCCTAGCTCTTAAATCAAAACAGCAGGTGAGCAATCGGCGTGGCGATAAGAATGGTCAGCGCCACGCGCTCAAACCAAATGATGACCAAGTGGGTCAGCTTCACCGGAATCTTGGTAGCCAGGATGCACGGCACCAGCGCCGAGAAGAAAATAATGGCAGAGACTGCCACCACGCCGATGACGAACTTGAGCACCATGCTGTCGCTGCCTGCCACTGCCGTGGCGGGCAGGAACATCTCCGCAATTCCCATGGCCGCACCCTTGCCCGCTTGTACCGGCTCCGGCAGCTGCACTACCCACGCGAATGGGTAGAACAGGTAACCAATCCACTCAAAGATGGGCGTAAAACGCGCCAGCAGCAGGCCAATGAGACCCACCGACATAATGGAAGGCACAATGGCCGCCGCCATGCGTACACCATCGCGCAAGTTCTCCCAGATGGATTCCCACAACGACGGCGCGCGCTGTAGCGCCAGCATGGCCTCGCGCCACGCGTTTTTGATGCGCGAGCCTTCTACCGGCTTTTCCGGATCTGGGTGCGCATCCGCAAAATACTCGTCCGGAATCGTCCGCAGCGGCGGAATCCGCACGGTAATGGCGGTAACCACAAAGGTCACAATGAGCGTGACAATGAAGTAGGTACCCCAGACCTTCATCAGGTCAAGCTGCTTGGCCACGATGACCATGAAGGCCGCAGAGACCGTCGAAAAGCCGGTGGCAATAATCGCTGCCTCGCGCCCGGTATAGCCGCCCTTTTGATAGACGCGGTCCGTGACCAAGATTCCCAGTGAATACGAGCCTACAAACGAGGCCACCGCGTCAATTGCTGAGCGCCCCGGAGTCTTCCACAGTGGCCGCATGATGGGCTGCATGAGCACGCCGACAAATTCCAGCAAACCAAAGCCAATGAGAAACGCGAGGAATGCACCACCAATAGGCACGATAAGGCCTACCGGAATGGCAATGGAGTTCCACAAAAATGGCACCAAATCCTCGTCACCGAGCACCCACGGCAGCGCGTCGATGACCATCAGGAACGAAACCACCGCGCCCACAATATTGAGCACCGCAAAGACTGCCTGCAGCACGCTTTCTTTGAACGCGCCGGTAGTAAAACTGCGCACCGTTCCGTACACTGCCAGGGCGAAGATAATCCACGGCACCGCCGCCGGAATCCCCTCACGCACCATCGTGACCATGTGGTCCAAAGGAATGGAGCGCTTATCCTGATACGTCACCGGCAGGAAGAATACGAACGCGCCAATCGCGCTATATAAAAAGAGTTTCCACCGTCCCCCAGGCTGCGGGATTTCCCCGTCATGGCTCTGGATGGAGGAGTAAACCGATTCGGTAGAAGTCACAGTAAAACCGTCCCCTCAAGCTTGCCTACAAAAATCAAGCCCGCGTGACAGCCTTACGCGAACATTGGGGACATGTTATCTAAGTAACAGCTCACTGTCTAGACGTTTTCGAGATCCAAGGCACAATAGAGTCATGTCTAAACCCATTCGCGTCGTCGGCGCCGTTTTCCATGACGGCCAGCGCTTCCTCGCCTGCCGAAAGAAACCGGGCAAGCCATTAGAAGGCCACTGGGAATTTCCAGGTGGAAAGATTGAGCCTGGTGAAACGCCTCAGCAAGCTCTAGCTCGGGAGATACACGAAGAGCTTAACCTCAAAGCCGAGGTGGGAGCGAAGCTCGCGACAACAACTTACGAGTACGAATTCGCGACCATTGAGCTAACGACTTTCTATTGCACGCTTGTCGACGGCGACCTCCGCCTGACCGACCACGACGAAACGAAGTGGGTTACCCCCGCAGAGGCCGCCAGTTTGAACTGGGCTCCCGCTGATATTCCAGCGGTAGAAGCATTAGCTTCTAATCACATCTAAGGAACGAAAGTTCCTTTCTTTCATAGTGTCCTTTCGCCAGCATTCGGCGGATATCCTCCGCTAAACGCAACACCAGCGGGAGAACATTTAGTCACTAATGCTCTCTTATGCCAATTTAGGATGCCCAGCCTTTAGAATTTGGTCATTATGAGCATCAGTCCCGACTCTTCCCTACCTTTCGGTGTATACGAAACCCCCATTACGACCCGTATTCGCGAACGAATGGAGGAAACGTTAAACCAACATCCTGCTGCAGGATTCGGTATCGGGCGAAGCTCCGATCAGGAAGCTCAGGGCCGCTATACTTCGGCGGTTTCTCAACACATCGGCTCACTCTTAGAACACCGTCTCCGTAGTTTGAAGTCGCCCGAGGACCGCGTTGCCCTCATCAACACCATTGCGCTTCTGCTGGGCGATGATGAAGGAATCGATTCCGAGGAGCTCCTCTATGCTGTGTACAACTCCGGATTAGCGGATCCTCCCCTCCTTCCTGACGTTTCACTCACCAAGAGCGCACTATTTACCAATGCCCGGGGAGAATCTAGTTTAACCAGCGAGATCGAAAGAGAAATTAAAACGGCCGATTCGGTAGACCTGCTGTGCGCTTTCATCAAGAATTCCGGCATTAGCGTCCTCGATAGACAGCTGGAGTATCTTCGCGATAACAAAATCCCATTCCGTCTTCTTACTTCTACGTACTGCGGTGCGTCTGACGCAGCCGCGCTCAGGCGATTGGTCGAGAAGTATCAGGCAGACGTGAAAATTTGCTATGAACACAAATCCACTCGCCTTCATGCCAAAGCTTGGCTGTTCCGACGAAAATCCGGTTTCGACACTGCATTTATTGGTAGTTCTAACCTGTCAAGGTCCGCTCTTGTCGATGGTTGGGAATGGAATGTCCGCGGCTCTAACACCGCAACACCGGAAGTGATTGATAAGTTCATCAAGACTTTCGATAGTTACTGGCACGACAGCCACTTTAAAACCTTCGTC
The DNA here is from genome assembly GCF_046717495.1 of Corynebacterium sp. LaCa54. Classification (NCBI taxonomy): domain Bacteria; kingdom Bacillati; phylum Actinomycetota; class Actinomycetes; order Mycobacteriales; family Corynebacteriaceae; genus Corynebacterium; species Corynebacterium sp. LaCa54. The sequence goes on along the minus strand of NZ_CP177115.1, from coordinate 928,417 downwards.
CCAAATAGTGACATGGAGCGTCTCGAGCGGTCTCTACGCATAGCCAAAGGCGGTGAATCGTCCGGAGCACTTCGCCAATTGGAGCTTTCTGGCCTAGAGGTAACGCCTTACCCATACCAAGAAGAGATGCTCGAGGCTTTGCGGTCAGAGCGGGAGATAAAGGATCGACATCGAAACCTTCTGGTAGCTGCGACAGGAACTGGAAAGACCGTAGTTGCTGCACTAGATTATCGAAATCTTTGCGAACAATGGAAGCGACGTCCCCGATTGCTCTTCGTGGCTCACCGGAAGGAAATTCTTCACCAAGCCCGACGGACATTCCGAGAAGTTCTCAAAGACGCAGACTTTGGCGAGCTGCTTGTCGACGGCGCCGAGCCGCACCGTTGGGATTTTGTCTTTGCCAGCGTGCAATCCCTACGTGCTTCCCGTCTAGAACAGCTAGATCCCAAACGCTTTGATGTCGTAATAATCGACGAGTTTCATCACGCACAAGCTCCCACCTATAACGCGCTTTTAGGCCACTTCCAACCACGAGAGCTCTTAGGCTTAACAGCTACGCCGGAACGTGGTGATGGCGAAAACGTTCAGAAGTACTTTGACTATCGCGTTGCCCATGAACTGCGATTGTGGGATGCTTTGCGTTTGCAGCTGTTAGTTCCCATGCATTACTACGGGATCGCTGATGGGACGGACCTTTCTTCGTTGACCTGGATCCGAGGCAAGAAAGACTATAACTCCAGAGAGCTCTCCGAGTTCTACATCAAAGCAGGAGAAAAGCGCACCCGCTTCATTATTAACGAGCTGAACCGGCGCATTTTCGATCTCTCAGAGATGAAAGCCATCGGTTTTTGCGTCACTATCGCTCACGCAAAATATATGGCAACGCAATTCCAACAATTTGGAATCCCAGCGCGCGCTGTAACGAACGAACTCTCCGCCGCCGAGCGGGCCCAGGCCATTAGAGATCTGGAGACGGGTGAGGTCAAAGTTCTGTTTTCTGTAGATATATTTAACGAGGGCGTAGACATTCCTGCTGTTAACACCCTACTTTTGCTCCGCCCGACGCAAAGCCCCGTGGTCTTTTTGCAACAACTGGGTCGCGGTCTCCGTCTATCTCCAGGTAAAGACTCCTGTGTCATTTTCGATTTCATTGGCCAACAGCATGCGGATTTTGATTTCGAGCGCAAGTTCCATGCCCTAACTCGGAAACGGGGCAAGCGCTTGACCGAAGAAATTGAACAGGGATTTCCCACAACTCCGCCGGGGTCACATATTCAGCTAGACCAAACGACAACCGAGCAGGTTCTTCGCAATGTCAAGAAGATCTCACGAAATTCACTACGCAAAGTACGTGCATTACTTTCTGAAATTGGAACTACAGATCTTAAAGAGTTCCTTGAGGAATCAAATCTCCAGCTAGAAGATATCTACCGCCCCTCAAAATATTCGTGGACGCGGCTTCTTCGTGAAGAAGGCCTTATTCAGCAGAACGCCAATGAGACTGAAACATTTCTGCTCAATCGGATTCGGGTTTTCCTGCACGTCAACGATCCGCACCGAGTCGACGCCTATCTGCGCATCCTTTCCACCCCAGATCTCCGCTACGCTGACATGGCTCAATCCGATCAAGCCTTCACCCGAATGCTCGTCCTCGGGTTCTGGGCGAACTCAAATTCTCCGCATCCCGGTTCCTATGACAAGGCTCTGTCAATTTTGCGCCAGCACCCGCAGGTCGCTTGGGAATTGCAACAGGTTATGCAACTGTGCAGTGACTCTTCTCGAATCATTCCGCAGCATAGCGAGACTTCTGTGTTGGAAACGCACGCGGATTATTCATTGGCCGAACTAATTGGTGCTTTGGAGACTGGGAGCCTTGAACAACTTGTAAACCTTCCCCGCGAGGGCGTGAAATACTTCCCGGATATCAATACGGACCTGTTCTTGGTGACGTTTCAAAAAGATGAACAGGTAAGTGCCTCTACGAATTACCGAGACTATCCAATTTCACCCGATCTATTGCACTGGGAATCTCAATCAACAACGACGCTGAAGTCGAAAGCGGCTAAACGCTACATCGGCCATCAGAATCGTGATGGCAAGATTCTCATAGCCTCGCGCTTTAATAAGAAGAACGAAGTCGGTACAGCGAGCGCTTATACCTATTTAGGCGCTGTGGATTATGTGTCACACCATGGGGAAAAGCCGATCCAATTCGAATGGAAGCTCCAGCGAGCAATGCCCAAGGCACTCTACGCTGCGGGAAGAACGGTGGCATAGACGGCCGATCGAAAATTGAAATCTGCGTTTTCCTGATAGAAAAGCACCACCCTCCCTATAGTGATTAGCAACACAACTAATTGAGAGGGCGCCATGAGTCATACCCACGAATCAAATTCTGCCCGTCCTGCAGGCAGCAGGCACGACGCAGCAACGACAGACCAGGCCAGAGTGAAATGGACTTTAGTCGGTCCAGGATTAGTGGCCGCAGCGACAGGCGTCGGTGCGGCCGACCTAGTGGCCACCATGATCGCCGGCCAACGCTATGGCTACGCGCTCCTTTGGGCGGTCATCATCGGCACGATCATGAAGATCGTACTGGTCGAAGGTGTCGGACGGTATAGCCTCGCCACCGGAAACACGATGTTCCACGGTTGGCGCGAGCTGGGGCGTTGGACCGCCTGGTACTTTGCCCCTTATATCGTTATCTGGGGACTCGTATACGGAGCCGCCGCGATGTCCGGCACTGGACTAGCCCTCAGCGCTCTTTTCCCGAACACCAGCCTCGAAATGTGGGCAATTATTACGGGCATTTCCTGTTTCATTCTGACTTGGCTTGGCCAGTATCAGCTTTTTGAAAAACTTTCAGCCATCTTGGTCGGGATTATGTTTGTCACCGTAGTGGGCATCGCCGCCATTACTGCACCTAACCTTCCCGAAATCATCGGGGGCTTAGTGCCACAGATTCCGGATGGTTCCTTCGTCTATGTACTATCCATCGCTGGCGGAGTAGGTGGCACTATTACGCTAGCTACCTACGGTTACTGGCTGCGGGAAAAGGAATGGTACACGCCGAAATGGATGAAGGTTATGCGTATGGACAATGCGGTAGCTTACGCAGTCACCGGAATCTTCGTTCTGGCTACACTCGTGCTGGGCGCCGAGCTTCTTTACAGCGCCAACGTCGCCGTATCCGATAACGATCAGGGCCTCGTTGATATGGCGGATGTACTCGAGGACCGCTACGGAACCTTCATCTCCAAAATGTTCATCATCGGATTTTTCTCTGCCGCATTCTCCTCTTGCCTTGGTGTTTGGAACGGCGTGTCCCTCATGTTCGCCGACTATATTGGCCACCTCAAAAAGATTCCGCAAGGCGATCCGAGGACAAGTACCGGTGGAAAGTATTACCGCGCTTATCTCATCTGGCTAACCTTTCCACCAATGTTGTTGCTTCTCCTTGGAAAGCCAACTGGGCTCATCATCGCTTATGGAGTCCTCGGCTCACTTTTCATGCCCTTTTTAGGCCTGACCCTCCTGGTATTGCTGAATACCAGACACACGCCAAAGAAATGGAGAAATGGTTGGTTCGTCAACACCTTGATGGCGATTATCTCCGTCGCCTTCGTTTATCTATGCGTCTCCCAATTGGCTGAACTTTTCTAGCCCAACTCCAAATGCTTAGTTCTCCTGCGGCACCCGCTTCGGCTTATTCCCTACCTCAGCGTGCGGATCGCGGCCGAATGCCCAGGCAATGATGCCAATGGAGGCGATAGCGCCGCAAACGGTGAAGGCGAGGGGGAATCCGGCGGCGTCGGCAAGCAGGCCAATGAGCATGGGGCCTAAGATTTGGCCGAAGTCTCCGGCCATCTGGAAGGTGGATAGCACCTTGCCGCCGGAGCGGTCATTGCCCACGATGTCTCCCACTGCGGCCTGCTGGGAGGGGTTAATGAGCCCGGAAGATGCGCCGGCGAAGGCGGACACGAGCAGGAGGAACCAGACACTGGTAGCCATGCCCATGAGAACCATGAAAATGGCGGAACCGACCAGGCCGATAAGGATGAGTGGCTTGCGGCCGTGGATATCGGACCACCTGCCCGAAAATTGCAAGACGATGGCGTTCCCAGCAGCAAAGACCGCGAGTGCAAGGCCGGATGCCGCGGCGCCATTGTGGAAGATAGAGGCGGCAAATAGAGGAAGGACGGACACCCGCACGCCCATATTGATCCAGCTATGGGCAAAGTTGGAGGTCAGCACCGCGCGGTAGGCGGTATCGCCCCAGGCTTCCTGCAGGCGCATGGGCGGCAATTTATCCTTATTGGCCTGTTTGTGGTTGACGCGGGGCATTTGCCACCAGACAACGAATGCGGCGAGCGCGACGCCCACGCCGTAGATGAAAAATGGCCAACGAAAGCCCAGGAAGGACAGGCTGGCGCCAAGAACCGGGCCAGCAACATTACCTAGCAGGAAGGCTGTGGCATAGGTGGCAGAACACTTGCCGCGAATCGACGGCGGAGACATGCGCACAATTAGCCCCATGGCCGAGACCGTGAACATGGTCGAACCAATGCCGGCAAGCGCACGCAGGGCCACGATATGCCAGTAGCTTTGGGCAATGGAAACGAGTCCTGTGGTTACCGCGACTGTCATGAGCCCGATGAGGTAAACACGGCGTGAGCCAACGCGATCCACCAATGAACCGGACATCGGCGCAAATAGGAGGCGCGAGGCAGCGAAGATGGAAACCACCAAGCCCGCGGCGGCCATGGAGACATCGAAGCTCACCACAAACTGCGGCAAGAGCGGAGCGATGAGACCGTATCCCAACGCGATGATGAATGCGGCGGTGACCATAACCCAGATCTCGCGTGGAATGTGCGGTTTTTGTTCTGGGTTTATTTCCCCACTCTTCGTATTCATCATATCGGCTGCAACTCTAATCCTTCAGTTACGGGAAAGCCATTTTCGATCGCCCGTCGCACGTGCGTTCTAATTATGCGGGCTTGTGTCCGCACGGGACCCTAAGGTGATGGCCATGTACAAAGCACAAAAGAACTTTCCCCAGTCCACCCCGATGTTCCTCCCACGTTCCGCCAGCGAGATTGCCGCAGATTTGCTCTACCACGAATACGACACCATCGAGTCCATTACCGCTATCCTGCACCACCCACGTTCCCTGGCCCGCCCTACTCCCACCTGGCGCCCACCACTCAAGCAGCTGCCGACGGCCGCGGGTGGACCGGGCGGAGACTACTGCATGAGCATTACCCGCCACCGCGTGGGTTCACGCGTAAAGGCCCGAGTGCGCGGCTTTGGGCAAGACCGCATTCCCGCATACCTCATCACCATCCGCATAACCGAGAACTTTGGCCAAACGGTGGAACCTGCCGTGGCCGAAGGCTGGGTACGCACGCTTGTGCCGGCGGAGATGGTGGATGCTGTTCACGAGGTCTCTCGCGGCCCCAATGCCACCTATGTGTGGCTAGTGGATAGCTCTTATCAGCCGGTCCGCTCCCCCGAGTCGCTATTCGTCGGCTTGACCCAAGCCGCCTAAGCGGTCGCGGGCTGTTTTGTCTGCTGCCCCGGCACATCCGGTGCTGCATGCGGGTCAGGCGCGTGCAGGATCTTTTTCAATACTTCGCGGTTAAAGGTCACCGTGTAGTGTCGAGCGATTGCCTTGGGCATAAAACGCAAAACCAAGCAGGCGATGAGAACGGTAAAGACCTTGTCCAAGATGTCAGAGGTAAGGCCTTGCAGGATGATGGCCAGGCGCTCATCTTGAAAGATCAGCTCATAGAACTTGGTAAGGTTTTGCGGTTCCTGGCGTGGACGCCCGCTGAACGAAAAGATCAGGACATATACGCTCATCACGCCGGAGCCGATGCCCATACCGAGGCCGGAAAAAATGATCGACGAGAGCCTATTAAATACCCCGCGGCGGGCCATCAAACCCACGGCGGCGCCGATAAAGATGCCCACAGGAGCAAAGGCGAGATCATAGGCAAAGTACACTCCTCCCAACACCGTGGTGGTCAAGCCCGTGGCCATGCCCAGCACAGGACCGGCGATGATTGCCACGATGGAGGTACCCACAGCATCGAAGAACAACGGGGCTTGCGAGCGCACCGTCAACGAGCCCAGCAATAAATTTATCGAGGCACCGAAGATGGGATACAAGAGGATGCAATTGGGCACCAACCCATACTGCGAGGTGTATAACAGCACCGCAGCCACCAAGAGCAGCACCCAGACGCTGGCGGTCAGATAAGACTCAAAAGTCACGCTCACCGTGGAGTACACGCCAAGCACGGTGCAAAACCACGCGGCAAGCGAGAGTGCTACGGCAACAACGACAAGAACGTATCGCCACGTAGTATCGCGGTTCACTGCCATGGTTTTCTACTCCTCATAAGGTTTGGCCTGGGGCGGATTTTCAGTCCCAGGCCGGGAACCTTCTAAAGCCTAGTTGCCGGCGCGTGAAAGTAGCAAGACAATAAGGAATATATAATCTATACCCCTACCTGCAATGATGCTTTGAAAAAGAGAAAGGCCCAGCCCCACCGCAAGAAGGCGGTGAGCTGGGCTATGGGAGGTAGGGTTTACTTATCTTCAGCTGCTTCGGCCTCGGATTCATCGTCCACGTCGGCATCATCGGTGTCGAAGTAGTCCTCCTCTTCGTCCCCGTCATCCTCACCGAAGATGTCGTAGACGTCCGGTTCTTCATAGTCTTCATCATCGAAGGATACGAGCTGCGCTTCCCAGTCCAAAGCTTGCTCAGAGACAAGACCTAGGACGTCGAAGAGGCGATCGAAATCGGTGTAGGTACCAAGTTCGAGGGCCTCGGCAGGAACCTCCACGATGGGGACATCATCAAAGTCGGCGTTATCAAAGAGGGCGAGGCGGTCGGCCTCATCGAGATCCTCATCCTCTTCATCAACTTCCCAGGCGAGGGTGACGGCCTCATCTTCCATGTCATCTAGATCGTCTTCGTCGAAGTCGAAAGCGAGGAAGCGGACGATGGCAGAAGGGACACCGTCTATGGTTTCCACAAGCACGCGCAGCTCCGAGTCATTGGCTACTTCAGCCACGACAAGGTGCGGGTTGAGCTCATCTTGGGAAAATTCTAGTTCCGCAATGCGTTCATCGGTGCCCTCCAGCAGGTCGCGCAGGACGGTGACCACTTGGTCGGTAGCGATGTGGCGAGAAACCGCCTCCACGGCGTCATCTACAGAGAAGGCGACGGAGACCAAGACTGCCTCAAATTCCTCATCGTCTTCATCAACGTCTGCCGCAGCGATATAGACATTTGCTGCAGGCAGGAGCGGATCGATTTCAATAAATTGGATTTCCAGATCAGAGGTGATTGGAACGAACATGACGTCATCATTGACGCGGGACTCGATGCCCTCGGCATCCAATGCAGAAGCAATATCTTCGAAAAAGCTCATGGTGGTTTAAAATCCATCCTTCGGAAGCAGAGGTCCCCACGGTAGGCAAGCCGCCGCCCGCGGTCACTGTGGAGTCTACCGCTATTCCCACCCGTATGGTTGGAAGCCCAAAGATTTCACCAGCTCTGGGCGCCCACTTCCCCACTCCAACATGTGGTATCCCTCCCACGCTTGCCGCTTGAGCTCGTGCGGGGCGTTTTCAATATAGGCTTCCGCATCAAAGATCATGGTGGCCCGCTGCTTGAGCCCGTAGCGCGGCCAGCTCATCTTCGGGCGGCCACCGTGGATAAAGGCGGACCAGTGCTGCTGCATGGTGGCGGTAAGTTCTTCCATCTCCGCGCGCGAGCCCCAATTAGTAAGGAAGGACGCGCGCGAAGAATGTGGGTCACCAAAGACGTTGCCCAGCTCCATCGAGTGCATGGCCCCTAGGCCCAACCACTTGAGTACGGCAGAGGCGAAGTCGAAGCGGTACATCCACGTTGGTGCCACCTGCGCGTGGGCGGCGGCGATGCGGGTGGAGGGTGCCCAAAAGAGGGCGTCGGCAAGCAGGTGCGCAAAGTCTTCGCGGGCCACTGCGCCGTCATAAGCGGCAACCACCTCAGGGGCATGCTGGGGATCGAAGGAGGCCAATAGGCGCAGGGCGGCGCGCTCACGGGAGCTTTGGCGCTGGAAGAGGAATTTGCCAAAGCTAGCCTCGTCCGAGTTCGTGCCGATGAGCAGCGGAACTTGATGCTGGTGGCCGTTTTCAAAGGCGGCAATGGGGTGTTCTGGAATAAGCTCCTCATCCACCGTGGGCGCATAGCAAGAATTAAGGTGAATGAGCTCTCCAGCCCGCCACATCATGGACTGGCCGGAGCGCACCAAATCAGCAAAGTTTTCCTGCCGCAGATCCTCTACCGAGGTGCGGCGCGGCAAGGCCAACCGGTGAACCAGCTCGCGCGCCCACAAGGTGGATTGAGCCCGGGAGTGAATCATGGCGATCGGCGGGGACTGGGCGATGGCGCGATGGAATAGGCCCTCCGCGGGCGGGCTCGTCATCAAGGTCAAAACGGCCGCACCGCCGGCAGACTCGCCCATGAGGGTGACAGAGTCAGGGTCACCGCCAAAGGCGGCGATATTATCGCGCACCCACTGCAATGCCAAGATCTGGTCAGCCACCGCCGGGTTGGCACTGCAGTCGCCGCCTAGGCTGCGCAGGTCCAAATAACCCAAAGAGTTAAGGCGGAAATTGATGGATACGTAGACCACGTCCATGCGGGTGGCTAGCTCGAAACCACGAAGCATGAGCATATGAGACGAACCCATAATGAAGCTGCCGCCATGTAAATAGACCACCACAGGAAGCTTCTCCTCGGTGCGCGGGCGCACGATGTCGAGGTACAGGCAGTCCTCGGAGCCGATAATGCGGTCGGTCCAGGAGTACGTGGGCTGCGGGGCCGGCGGGCCGAACTGACTGCAATCGCGCACGCCCTCCCACGCCGGCGCGGGCTGCGGGGCGCGGAAGCGATTGTCCCCAGCGGTGGTATCTCCAAACGGGATACCGCGCCACGTCAACACCGGCCCGGCGCTAATGGGGCGATCGGGGCGCAGGTCCTCTTCAATAACACCGCGCACCCAACCAGAGGTGGTGCGCACCGTCAGCTCATCTGCCAGGGCGTTTCGAGCTTCCTCGTAGGCGCGGCGGGCGCGTTCGTGCGCCTGCTCCGCCTTCAGTCGCGCCGCCGCGGAGGACTCCTCCGAGAAGACATCCCCGGAATCGCGGTAATTCTCGTGCGGCCTAACCATGTCCACTAGCTTAGGTGGCCTGCACGCCCAGGGCGATCTGATTGCGGCGCGGCGGCACATTAATACAGCCTTTACTATGCTGGGCACGGATAAGTTTTAGCGAAAGAGAAGGACACATGGGTTTATTCACTAAAGATAAAAAGGACAACTCCACCGAGGTGGATACCGTCGATACCTATGACATCGATCCGGAGGACAGCAACCGCTTTACCTCTGCCCTGCTCAACTCTTTGGACCGCGCGGTATCGATACAATCTGGCGTCATCATCAAGTATGTCGAGAGCCTGAAAAAGCGCAATAAGGGCGCAAGCCCACAGAAGCTGCAGGAGCTCATTGACAAGCACTTCCTTAATATCACCTCCGGTACCGGTGCGGCCGCAGGTGCATCCGCCGCCATCCCGGGTGTTGGTTTGGTAACCGGCGCTGCCACCATCGCAGGCGAGTCCGTGGTTTTCTTAGAGGCCGCAGCTTGGTACATCTTGGCTTCTGCCTACCTGCGTGGCGATGACATCAAGTCCCCCGAGCGCTGCCGCGCCCTTGTACTCGTCGTGCTCACCGGCTCGAAGGGGTCCGCTTTGGTCGATACCTTTGTCGGGGACCTCAATAGCGTTGCCGGTATGCGCTCGGCCGCTAGCCTGTCCCGATTCTCCGGCCCCACTCTATCTGGCATCAACGGCCGCCTGACCAAGCTTTTTACCAAACAAGTCACCAAACGCCTCAAGTGGGCGTGGGTAAGCAAACTGATGCCCATGGGCATTGGCGCGGTATTAGGCACCACCGCCAATCGCAAGCTGGCCAAGCAGGTCATCGAGCACGCCGGCGAGCAGCTTTCCCCCCTTACCTAAGGCTAGGGGTAGCCAGAAACCGGAAAGTGGGGCTATTGATACCCCTAACATAGTGAGTTTAGGGGTATGCCCCGTATCATGTAGGCAGACTCTTTGGCGGGTGACGTATGCGCTCGTACAAAGGCCGCACTAAAGTCGAATAAACGACCATTTTAAAGCAGAGAAATGAGGCGAATACCTGCCGTGAGCACATCGAATATCTTCGGCCCCAATGCGTGGCTGATAGACGAGCAGTTCCAGCAGTACTCCAAGGACCCGAGCTCCGTAGATAAGGAGTGGCGCGACTACTTCGAGGCAAACGGCGCGCCTAAGTCCAAGGCCCCAGCCAAGGAGGCCGCGAAGCCGTCTAAGCCAGCCGCGAAGAAGACTGAGGGTACTACTACCGCCCGCAAGCAGGAAGTCCGCGAGACCAACGTGGACAAGTCCGTGTCCAAGGCACAGGAGAAGTCCGCTAAGGCACAGCAGTCCGTAAAGAAGTCTGAGTCCCCGCTGGACCATATTGCGGACTACAAGGGCGGCGAAGAGCGCCAGCTCAAGGGAATGTTCAAGGCAATTGCTAAGAACATGGAAGAATCCCTGGAAATTCCTACCGCTACCACCGTGCGCGATATGCCGGTCAAGCTCATGTGGGAAAACCGCTCTATGATCAATGACCACCTCAAGCGCACCCGCGGTGGCAAGATCTCCTTTACCCACATCATCGGCTACGCCATGGTCAAGGCCGTGCAGCTGCACCCAGATATGAACGTGCGCTACGAGCTCAAGGATGGCAAGCCTTTTGTCATCCAGCCCGAGCACATCAACCTGGGCCTAGCCATTGACCTCCCGCAGAAGGATGGCTCCCGCGCGCTGGTCGTTGCCGCCATCAAGGAGTGCGAGACCAAGTCCTTCTCCGAGTTTGTTGCGGCATATGAGGACATTGTTACTCGTTCCCGCAAGAACAAGCTCACCATGGATGACTTCTCTGGTGTGACCATTAACCTCACCAACCCGGGCGGCATCGGCACCCGCCACTCCATCGCCCGCCTGACTAAGGGCGCGGGCTCCATCATCGGCGTGGGCTCTATGGATTACCCGGCCGAGTTCGCCGGTGCTTCCGCAGATCGCTTGGCTGACCTAGGCGTAGGCCGCCTGGTTACCTTGACCTCCACCTATGACCACCGCGTTATCCAGGGTGCCGAGTCCGGCGAATTCTTGCGCACCATTGGCCAGCTGCTTGTCGACGGCGCGTTCTGGGACGACCTCTTCTCCTCCATGGGCGTGCCTTATGAGCCATTCCGTTGGGCACAGGACGTGCCGAACTCCGGCGTGGACAAGAACACCCGCGTCATGCAGCTCATCGAGTCCTACCGCTCCCGCGGCCACCTGCTGGCCGATACCAACCCGCTGGGCTGGGTACAGCCGGGCCTGCCTAACCCGGATCACCGCGACCTCGACATTGCGACCCACGGCCTCACTATTTGGGATCTGGACCGCACCTTCAACGTCGGTGGCTTTGGCGGCAAGGAGCAGATGACTCTGCGCGAGGTGCTGTCTCGCCTGCGCGCCGCCTATACCTTGAAGGTCGGCTCCGAGTACACCCACATCCTGGACCGCGATGAGCGCGGCTGGCTGCAGGACCGCCTCGAGGCGGGAATGCCGAAGCCCACCAATGCGGAGCAAAAGTACATCCTGCAGAAGGTCAATGCCGCCGAGGCATTCGAGAACTTCCTGCAGACCAAGTATGTGGGCCAGAAGCGCTTCTCCCTCGAGGGCGCTGAGACCCTCATTCCGCTGCTGGATTCCATCATTGATACCGCCGCCGGCCAGGATCTGGACGAGGTCGTCATCGGTATGCCGCACCGCGGCCGCCTGAACGTTCTCTTCAATATCGTGGGTAAGCCGCTGGCCGATATCTTCGACGAGTTCGACGGCAACTACAAGGGCGGCCAGCTCGGCGGCTCCGGTGACGTTAAGTACCACTTGGGTTCTGAGGGCCACCACCTCCAGATGTTCGGCGATGGCGAAATCAAGGTCACCCTTGCTGCCAACCCGTCCCACCTCGAGGCCGTGGACCCAGTCATGGAAGGCATCGCGCGCGCTAAGCAGGACATTTTGGACAAGGGCCCAGAGGGCCACACCGTTGTTCCGGTCATGCTCCACGGCGATGCATCCTTCACCGGCCTGGGCATCGTCCAGGAGACCATCAACCTGTCCCAGCTGCGCGGTTATACCAACGGCGGCACCGTCCACATCGTAGTTAATAACCAGGTGGGCTTCACCACTACCCCGGATTCCGGCCGTTCCACCCACTACGCCACCGACTTGGCCAAGGGCTTCGACTGCCCGGTCTTCCATGTCAATGGCGACGACCCAGAGGCTGTTGTTTGGGTGGGCCAGATGGCTGCCGAGTACCGCCGCCAGTTTGGCAAGGATGTCTTCATCGACCTCATGGTCTACCGCCTGCGCGGTCACAATGAGGCCGATGACCCATCCATGACCCAGCCAGAGCTTTACTCTGTCATCGACGAGCACAAGGCAGTGCGCGAGCACTACACCAACGACCTCATCGGCCGTGGTGACCTCTCCGCCGAAGACGCCGAAGCAGCCGCACGCGACTTCCACGATCAGATGGAGTCCGTCTTTGCCGAGCACAAGGAAGCTGGCAAGGCTCGCCCGAAGGAGCAGACTGGCATCACCTCCTCCCAGGAGCTCACCCGCGGCCTGGATACCTCCATCACCGCCGAGGAACTCGCCGAGCTCGGTGCCGCCTATGGCAACCCACCAGAGGACTTCGAGTACCACAAGCGCGTGGGCAAGGTAGCCAAGGATCGCGAGAAGTCCTCTCGTGAGGGCGGCATCGACTGGGGCTGGGGCGAACTCATCGCCTTCGGTTCCCTGGCCGGCGAGGGCAAGGTCGTCCGCCTGGCTGGTGAAGATTCCCGCCGCGGTACCTTCACCCAGCGCCACGCCGTTACATTCGACCCACGCAACGGCAATGAGTACAACCCGATGCACGCCATCGCCGCCTCCAAGGGCAACGGTGGCAAGTTCATGGTCTACAACTCCGCGCTGACCGAGTACGCTGGCATGGGCTTCGAATACGGCTACACCGTGGGCAACCCAGACGCCCTCGTGGCGTGGGAGGCACAGTTCGGTGACTTCGCCAACGGTGCCCAGACCATTATCGATGAGTACATCTCCTCCGGTGAGGCCAAGTGGGGCCAGCTGTCCAGCCTGGTACTCCTGCTGCCGCACGGCTACGAGGGCCAGGGTCCGGACCACTCCTCCGCCCGCATTGAGCGCTACCTCCAGCTGTGCGCTGAGGGCTCGATGACCGTGGCTCAGCCTTCCACCCCGGCTAACCACTTCCACCTACTGCGCCGCCAGGCACTCGGTGAGATGAAGCGTCCATTGGTCGTCTTCACTCCGAAGTCCATGCTGCGCAACAAGGCGGCCACCTCCGCCGTGGAGGACTTCACCGAGGTCAAGCGCTTCCAGTCCGTTATCAATGATCCGAACTACGTTGACGTTGACGGTAAGAAGGTCGGCGATACCGATAAGGTCAAGACCATCATGCTGGTCTCCGGCAAGCTGTACTGGGATCTGGAGAAGAAGCGTGAGGCCGACGGCCGCGATGACATCGCCATCGTCCGCGTGGAGATGCTCCACCCGATTCCGTTCAACCGCCTGCGTGAGGCATTTGAGGCTTACCCGAATGCCACCCAGATTCGCTTCGTACAGGACGAGCCGGCCAACCAGGGTCCATGGCCGTTCTACAATGAGCACCTGCGCACCCTGATCCCAGATATGCCTGAAATGGTTCGCGTTTCCCGCCGTGCCCAGTCCTCGACTGCTACCGGCAATGCCAAGGTGCACCAGATTGAGCAGAAGAACCTGCTGGAAGAGGCTTTTGACATCTAGAGCTCTTCGAATTGTTTAAACCCCAGTGAGGACTCCTCACTGGGGTTTACTCATGCGGGCCAACGTTCCTCAGGAACTACGGACTCGGCTCGCTTTTCAACTAGAACTTTCTTCTCACTCGACTCTCCTTGCCTCTCACGTACTTAGCGCACACTTCACTCCTTTCGCGCTCACGGGGAGTGACCGCTGCGAGAAAGGTGCGTTACCGGTGAGCGCGAAGGGAGGGAGTGAGGGTATTGCTGTGCTATGGCCGACCGCGTTCGCAACAGCACCGTTGATCGGATCTGCTGAAATGTTCGGGAATTGGCATCTACGTCAAGCTCGAAGGCTTTGGGCGCCGTTCAGATAACCAAGAGCTGTCGGGCCCGTTGGTTTTACTTGACTTGGTGGTTTCCGAGTTGTCGACGCCTGGAAACTTTCGCCTACCCGCCAAAGAAAAACTATTTGGAGCCTCCGGTGAGATCAGACCCACCGGAAGAATCTGAGTCGCCTTCCTCATCGAGCATTTTCGTGCCGGAGCCGTGCAGCCACGTGCGAACCACTTTTGCCACGTCGCCTTTTTGCTCTGCCTCTTGCGCCAATTCAGAGATGTCTTTTCGCGTGATGAACTTCGTCAATGAAGCTATAGATTGGCGTTCCTCGCGGTCCAAGAGATCATCCTGGTAGAGCGCCACAAAATTCTCGGGGAGCTTTGGCTCCGCGTCCTCACAGCCAGTGGCGCTGGATGGTTCCACCGCGGCTAGGTCGCCTGGAAGTGCAGACATTAAAGCGATGTGAGTACGCGCCAGGTAGTCCTCGCCGCCGGGTTGGGAGGATTGCTGAGCTTTTCTATAGTCCTTGGATACTTCCCGCGCCTCACCGGGATTGAGAACGCTGAGAAAAGCCCCCGTGCAGCCGACATAAAAATTACCATTGGGGTTCAAATAGCGACCGGACTTAGACTCTTGGAAAATATCCTCCCTAACAAGAGAGGCCTCACGCCCCTGTCTGATCAGCTCTTGACGAAAGATCTCCGCCAGAACTACTTGGTCGGTCTCACTAGCATCTACCATGATGCCAACGGGGGCACGCTTAACATTATCCGCATAAGGATCTCCATCAAACTGGGAGGAGCAGCCGGTAAGCAGCATGGCAGAGAGCACCACGCCAGCAATGGCGTGGGCAGGGCGGGCACAGCTGCGCATGGCGATACTATTCTCCTTCAGATTGGCGGCGCTCGAGCGTCTAGATGATTCTACACCGAGGGCGTGTTTACCTCCTGATGCGGCCCGACTAAGATGGCAAGGGTTATGTCTAGCGTTATTACTGAATCCGCCGTACGCGAGGCACTTTCCCGCGTTGAAGATCCCGAAATCGGGCGCCCTATCACCGAGCTCAACATGGTGAAATCAGTTTCTGTCACCGGAAACGATGTAGCCGTAGAAATTTACCTCACCATCGCTGGCTGCCCCATGAAATCCACCATCGAGTCCAATACTCGCGCAGCAGTAGAGGATATCGAGGGCGTAGGAAACGTCACCGTGACGATGGAAGCCATGAGTGATGAGCAGCGCCGCGAGCTGAAAAAGAAGCTTCGTGGCGGCCAAGCTGAGCCGGAAATCCCGTTTGCCAAGCCAGAATCCACCACGCGAGTCTTTGCGGTGGCTTCTGGCAAGGGCGGCGTCGGCAAGTCCTCGATGACGGTAAATCTCGCCGCGGCGCTGGTGCACAAGGGGCTTAAAGTCGGCATCGTCGATGCCGATATTTACGGCCACTCTGTTCCTAATCTGCTGGGCTGCACCGATGGCCCGACCGTTCTCGATGATGAGATGCTTTTGCCCCCGATTTCCCACGGCATTAAGCACATCTCCATCGGGCAATTCGTCGAAGGCAACGCCCCTGTGGTCTGGCGCGGACCTATGCTCCACCGTGCATTGCAGCAGTTCTTGGCCGACGTTTTCTGGGGTGACCTAGACGTTCTCCTGCTGGATCTGCCTCCAGGCACTGGCGATATCGCCCTATCCGTGGCCCAGCTCATTCCTAATGCGGAGTTGCTCATCGTTACCACCCCGCAAGCCGCAGCTGCCGAGGTGGCAGAGCGTGCCGGGTCCATCTCCCAGCAGACGCGCCAGCGCGTGGCCGGTGTGATTGAGAATATGGGCGCTATGGTCATGCCGGATGGTTCCACCATGGATGTCTTTGGTACCGGCGGCGGACAGATTGTGGCCGATCGCCTCGGCGTCATTCTTGGCCATGAGGTTCCACTGCTGGCTTCGGTGCCTCTGGATCCCACCCTACGCAGCGGTGGCGATGCCGGCACGCCGATCGTTATAGACGCCCCCGAGTCCCCCGCCGCCCAACAGATCCAGGCGGTGGCCGATAAACTGGCCATCCGCTCCGATTCCCTAGTGGGCAAAAACCTGAACTTGGGCGTGAACTAGCCCCTAGGTTACATCTTCCCACATGCCGCCGCCGGTGGATTCTTCCCCACCGCGCGGCGGTTTCTTCTCGGGCGCAGGCTGCTCCGTCGATTGCGGTTGCGAAGCTGCGGCGCGCTGCTGCGGCTGTGGCTGCTGCGGCTGTTCGGCAAAAACCTGGGAATAGTCGAAGCTTGGGCGCTGTTGCGGTTGCTGCTGTTCCGGCTCCTTTGGAGCGGTATTGCTCTTAATATCTTCTGCCATCTTCTGGGGATTGAAATCATCCCAGGCGGATTCGTCGCCGTCGAAAAGCGCCTTGGTGATTGCGCCCTTCGGCCCCAAACGCGTCCACTGCGCGGCTTGGGTAAGCGGGCCACGGATATCATCAAATTCCGAGGTAATAGAGCCCATCTCCCCATTGAGCTCCGCCTTGGCATTATTGATGGCCTTCCGCGCCGCATAAATGGCTGCGCGCACGTCCTTAATCACCTCAGGCATGCGTTCTGGGCCGATGACGATGATGCCCAAGAGCACAATGACGAAAATCTCGGGCCAACCAATGGAAGAAAACACGCTTAAATACTAGTCCTTCGCTCTTAGCCGCGCTGATTGTGCTTGATTGCGCGAACCACCATCTCCACCTTGTCCAAGAAGTCCTGCTGGGGCCGGTGCGCTGGCGTTGCTGCATCGGGCCCCGGGGTTACCCCCTCCGTGGCAATGCCTGCGAGCTTCGCGAGCAAGGATTGCGGCGCCTTAACCGTTGCGGACTCCGCGCAGTGGCGCACCCATTCCGAGGCACGACGCTGCTGATGCACATCCGCGCGGCATTCAGCGCAGTGCACCAGGTGAATGCGCACACGGTGCATAAATTTTGGCTCCATCTCGCCGTCCACAAAGGCAACAACCGCCTCTGGGCCCAAATGCCCGATGGTATCGCTACGCCGCGCCTTGGCCTTCGCCCTATCGCGAGCCTTGGCTTGGGCGGCATCAAATCCGCCGTGCACGCTCAGCATGGACAAGGTTCGGCGTCCTCGCAGCGAGTCCATCGATCCCTCCTCCACTAGTTGCTCGGCCTTCATTGACGCGGAAAGTCCCCGCCGGCAGCGGGGACTATGCAGTTTCTCTAAAGTTTAGCGCGTACGCAGCAGCATGCGCGTTTCCGCATTGGTTTGCGCCTCTTTTTCTAGCGCCGCGCGTAACTGGGAACGGCCGCGGTGGATGCGCGAGCGCACCGTACCCATCTTGACACCAAGGGTCTCTGCAATCTCGTCATAGCTCATCCCAACGACATCGCACAGGACCACGGCCACGCGGAAATCGGGAGCCAGCCCGTCGAGCGCGGACTGCAAAGCTGGATCCAGGTTAGCCACGGAATAAGCCTGCTCCGGGGTCATATCCGTACCAAGAACGCGTTCATAATCCTCTGGCAGGGCCTCCATGCGGATCTTGGAACGGTGACGCACCATATCCAAAAAGAGGTTAGTGGTAATACGGTGCAACCAGCCTTCAAACGTTCCGGCTTGATACTTGTCCAAGGAGCGGAAGACGCGCATGAAGGTTTCCTGGGTGAGATCCTCGGCGTCATGCTGATTGCCAGACAGGCGATAAGCCAAGCGGTAGACCCCATCGGCGTGCTCGGCCACGAGGTCACCCCAAGCGGGCATGTCGCCCGTGCCAGCATCGAATGCTGCGGTACCGGTCAACTCTGCCTCAGAGGTTGCAGGTTGAAGGGATTCGGCATCGCGCTTCATCTTTGTCATGCATGTCATCTTTCTACACTCAGCACAGAAACTCCAGCCATAGTACTGATAATATCCTGTGAACCCGTCACATTATCCCCACCGACCACAACCTTGCTGGCTAAGCGCGTTTTTGCCACATTGGCGGACACTTTTCCCTATGGTTTATTACGTGACTAATACCGCATACGAAGCACTGCGTTCTTATATCGAGACCAACAGCGAAGCATCCCCGGCCCTAAGTGGCGCACGCGACCACGCCGCAGAGTACGGCTTGCCAGTCCCGGATGAATCCACCGGCCAGCTGCTCACCACCCTGACGGCCGCCTCCACTGGTTCCACCGAGCGTCCTCAAGCTGTGGCCATTACCCCGGCCGCCAATGTAGTGGGCCTCTATGTGCTCGCCGGCATGCCCGATAACGGCATTTTGACCTGCATCGACCCCGAGGCGGAGCACCAGCGCAGCGCCAAGACCGCATTCCGCGAGGCCGGCTACGCGCCATCCCGCGGCCGTTTTTTGCCATCGCGCCCACTCGAAGTCATGGGTCGCCTTGCCAACGATGCTTATCAGGTGATCTACGCCGACGTCGCCGCGCTCGAGTTACCAGCCATCATCAAGGCCGCCTGGCCACTGCTGCACCAGCGCGGCACCCTAGTCTTGGCTAATTCTTTGCTCGATGGCACGCTTGCCGACGCCTCCCGGACCGACCGCGACACCGCCGCCGCCCGCGAAGCAGACGAGTACCTGCGCGAGCTCGAGGGGGCGAGCGTAACCCGCTTGCCGCTGGGTTCCGGGCTCACCCTCGTGACGAAGCTCTAGACCTTTTGGTTTTTGCCGACGACGACCACGCCGCCGTCAGAAACCTTAAAGCGCTCTTCATCACGCTCGCGGTCCACTCCGATAATCGCGCCATCACTAACGACGACGTTCTTATCTAGGATCGCGCGGCGCACCACTGCACCGCGCCCGATACGCACGCCAGGCAGGATCACTGATCCTTCGACCGTAGCTCCGTCGGCCACATGGACATCGGACGCCAGCACTGAATTGCGCACAGTGCCGCCAGAGACGATGCAGCCTGGGGCCACCATCGACGACTGCGCGATGCCGTTTTGCACGAACTTGGCCGGTGGGAAATTGGAATCATCCGTCGAGTGGATCGGCCAATTCTGGTTATAAAGGTTGAAAATCGGGTGCACCGAAATCATGTCCATGTGCGCCTCGTAGAAGGAATCGATGGTGCCGACGTCGCGCCAGTAGCCGTGGTCACGCTCAGTAGCCCCTGGCACTTCATTGGCCATGAAATCGTACACATGCGCCTGTCCCCGCTCCACAAAGTACGGGATAATATCACCGCCCATATCGTGGGCGGAGTCCTCGTTCTTTTCGTCCTCCAAAAGGGCGTCGATAAGCGCCTGCGCTGTAAAGACATAATTGCCCATCGAGGCATAGCTCATATTCGGATCATCCGGAGTAGCCGGCGGGTCCGCGGGCTTTTCCACGAATTGCGTAATCGTGCCCATGCCATCGGCTTGGATGCAGCCAAAGGCCGTCGCTTCCGAGCGCGGTACGCGAATACCTGCCACCGAACAATCCAATCCGGTGGCGATATGCTCTTCTACCATCTGTGCCGGATCCATGCGGTATACGTGGTCTGCACCAAAGACGATGACATAATCCGGATTCTCGTCATAGATGAGGTTCAGCGACTGCACAATTGCATCTGCCGAGCCGTTGTACCAGCGCTTGCCGCGGCGCTGCTGGGCGGGCACCGAGGCAATATACTGCGGGGTCGGCCCCGCCAAGTTCCACGCCTGGGAAATGTGGCGGTCCAGAGAATGGGACTTGTACTGGGTCAGCACCGCAATCTTGAGATAACCGGCATTGACCAGATTGGACAAAACGAAATCAACGAGGCGGTAGGAACCACCGAAGGGTACGGCGGGCTTGGCGCGGTCTTCGGTCAGGGGGAAAAGGCGCTTTCCCTCACCGCCGGCGAGGACAATGGCTAGGACATTCGGCAGGCTTCTCACGTTTTCAAACCTATCCGCAAATCCCACATTCCGCAGCAGAACTTTGCACATTTTTACCCCCATATCGGAATTCTGCACATGACAGCAGAGATACGTATTCTGGGTGGGCATGAGAGCCGGAATCTTTTCCAAAGAATACCCGCCGGAAATATACGGCGGAGCCGGAGTTCACGTAGCTGAGCTCACCCGTTTCATGCGCGATATCATCGATGTCTCCGTGCACTGCATGGGCTCCCCGCGCGAAGAAAAAGACGTCTTTGTCCACGGCGTAGATCCCGCACTCGAGGGTGCCAACGGCGCGCTGCAGACCTTGTCCACTGGGCTGCGCATGGCCGATGCCGCCTCCGATATCGACATCGCCCACTCCCACACGTGGTATACGGGCCTTGCTGGCCACCTCTCCGCCCGGCTTTATGATATTCCGCATGTGGTCACCGCCCACTCTCTCGAGCCGCACCGCCCTTGGAAGCGCGAGCAGCTTGGCGGCGGCTATGACATCTCCTCATGGTCCGAAAAGAACGCCATGGAATATGCCGATGCCGTAATCGCCGTCTCTGCCGGTATGAAGGACTCCATCCTCGATGCCTATCCGCGCATCGATGCCTCCAAGGTCCACGTCGTCCTCAACGGCATCGACACCGAGCTATGGCAGCCGCGAGAGGGCGATGTTTTGGACAAGCTGGGCGTCGATAAGCAGCGCCCCATCGCTGCCTTCGTCGGACGCATCACCCGGCAAAAGGGCGTAAAGCACCTGCTGCAGGCGGCGCAGAAATTCGATCCAGACATCCAGCTGGTCTTGTGTGCCGGCGCCCCTGATACGCCCGAAATCGCGGCCGAGACCGAGGCACTGGTCGATGAGTTGCGCGCCCAGCGCGATGGCATTTTCTGGGTCAAGGATATGCTCCCGCGCAACGAGGTCCAGCAGATTTACACCGGTGCCGATGTTTTTGTCTGCCCGTCCATCTACGAACCGCTGGGCATCGTGAACTTGGAAGCAATGGCCTGTGGCACGGCCGTTGTTGCCTCCAACGTGGGCGGCATTCCCGAGGTAGTAGTCGATGGTGAGACCGGCGTGCTAGTGCATTACGACGCCACCGATACCGCAGCCTTCGAGGCCGACCTCGCCGCTGCAGTCAATGACGTCGCCGCCGATAAAAAGCGCGCTGCCGAATTTGGGCGCGCCGGCCGCGAGCGTGCCATTCGTGATTTTTCTTGGGCTACGATTGCCGCCCAGACCGTCGATATTTACCGCAGTCTGATTTAAGGAAGGATAGCCGTGACAACCCACCGCCCCGAACTGCATTTTGTCCCTGAAGACGGCGTCCTCGACGCCCCCGCCGGAATCCTGCGCGATGGCGATACTTGGCATCTGTTCTACCAGTACCGCCCCACCGCGGACTCCCCGGCGCGCTGGGGACACACCTACTCCGAAGAGTCTCCCTTTGACTGGTTGGACTGTGACGATGCCCTCGCCCCCGTCGGCGGCGAGCTCTCCCTGCGCGCAGGTTCCGTAGCCCAAGGCCCAGACGATATCCATCTCTACTTCACCTCCGTGACCGCCGCCGGAATCGCCGTTCACCTCGCCCGCTACGCCAACGTGGACGAAATCTGCGAGGTCTCCGATGACCCACAGGCGCTCGACCCCAATGTCGTTCGTTTTGGCGAAGTCGTGGGCAATACCCGCAACTTCGATCATTTCCGCTCCCCCTCCGTGGTGCCCGACTGGGCCTCAGAGGACCGCGATGACGGCCACGACGGTTGGCTCATGTTGGCTCTCACCGGCCACTCCGACGCCCCGGTTCCCGTCATCCTCGAATCCGCCGACGGCGTGTCTTGGCGCCTGCGCGGCAGCCTCAAGTTCGACGGCGACCCTGGCTTCCTAGAGGGCGAGGTCCCCGCTACCTCGCCCATTCCGCCGGTCGTCTCCCCGCGCCTAGTCCGACTGCGCGATGAGGTTGACGGCAATGTCTACGACGTCCTCTTTGTCACCTTGGAGCGTGGCGGCCGCGACGTCTCCGGCTACCTCGTCGGCCGGCTGGAAGGCACCACCTTTACCGTGGTCTCCGGCTTCCGCCGCGTAGACTTCGGCCACGATTTCTCCCGCCCACGCAGTACCAACACCACCACCGGCACGCTCACCCCCGAGCAGCGCTATGAGCGCGCCGTTATCGTTGGCCTCCTCAACGGCAACGGCCGCGGCGATGACGCCACCAAGCACGCCTCGTGGGAAGCCGAAGGCTGGGCCAATGCCCTTTCCTTACCCCGCCGAGTTACCCTCGAGGGCGGCGTCCTCTACCAAGCCCCCGCCCGGGGCTTGCCCGATGCCGTTAAGCTTTCCGATTACGCCCGCTCATGGACCGGCGTCATGGAGGTGCCTTCCGGTTCCTGCGTCACCGTCACGCTTCTCGACGGCGCCGGTGACCCCGCCGCCACCATCCGCCACTCCGGCGATGACATCAGCCTCGATCGCTCAATGAACAAGGCTTTCAATCATTGCTTTGCCGATTCTGAGCCCGCCACCGCCACGCTTGCCGAGGGTGACTCCGACACCCTCACCATTATCCAAGACGGTTCCACCGTCGAGGTATTCGTCGATGGTGGCCTCATCGCCATGGCCTCCCGCGTCTACTTCGAGGGCGGTTGCTCTGGGCTGCGCGTCGAAACCTCCGGCGATGCCGTCATCGAGCAGGACTGGCAGCGCTCCGGCTCCAAGCTCTAAACATCACCCGACGCCCCGCTCGGTTCTCCACCCCGCCCTTCGCGCTCACGGGGGGACGCTGGGGCGTCGGAAAGCGTGTGCTGGTGAGCGGCAAGGGCGAGGAACCACCCCTCGCGCTCACCGGAACAACGAAAAGAACCGCCCCACGCGCTGCTGGTGAGCGCGAAGGGCGGGGATGAGGCAGAAGGGCCGGGGCTAAACTGCGCGGAGGCGGTCCAGTCGAGCGCGGGCGGTAACCGTAAGTGTCGGAGGAAGAGCGGCCATGCGCTCGGCGAGTTCCCCGGCGCTAATGTGACGCGCGGACGGGCTCATCCCAACCTGCGCGGCAACGGAGGCCTTATCGAGCTCGATGGGGAACGAAATATCGACCGGATCGGCCGCCTGCTCCAGGTATCCCTCGGCCTGCTCGTACATGCGCTCCACCTTGCCGTCTTCCACGCCGAGGATGCCCAAAGGCTCCCGCAGCTCGTCCAAGTGGCCGGCATCAGGGGTCAAGACGATGACCTGGCCGCCTGGGGCGAGCACGCGCTGGAATTCGGCCGGATTGCGTGGGGCGAAGACGACGGAAATAGCGTCGACGGACTCATCACGAATGGGCAGGCGCTCCCATACATCGGCCACGACGGCACCGACGCGCGGGTGGCACTTAGCCAAGTGCTTCGCAGCGTGCGGAGAAATATCGAGCCCGACGCCGCGGGCCTCAGCGATGGAGTCGAGGGTGTGGGCCAAGTAGTAGCCCGTACCAGCGCCCACCTCAAGCAGAGAGGCGGGCGTAGATTCGGCCAACGATGCGGAATCCAGCGCACCTTGGACTGCCCCAGTCACGGCCTCCACGAAGGGCGCGAAGTGCCCCATGGCCAAATAGGTCTCGCGGGCGTTGACCATGTCCATGTCATCGCCCTTGTGCTTGAGTCCGGCGCCGGCCGCGAGGGTGACGTAGCCCTGCTTGGCCACATCAAAAGAGTGGCCGGATTCCGAGACCAGGCGAGAGAAATCATCGGCACCAGAAAGCGCGGTGCCATCATTGGGATCAGCCAGAATGTCGACGATATGAGAAAGCATGTATCTAGACTAGCTAGAAACCTCGGTCAACAGAGAACCAAGCTCGGCGGCCTCGTCCTTGCTCAGCTCGATGACGATGCGCCCGCCGCCATCGGAGGGGATGCGCATTACAATTTTGCGGGACTCCTCTACTGCTTCCATTTCTCCGCCCGTGGTGCGCGGCTTCATTGCTGCCATAGTGAGTCTCCTTTAGTTAACTTCTTTTCCTTCCAGCTTAGACCTTTTCGGCGTGGAAGATAGTTGTTCTTCTAGTTGTGCGAGGAGATCATCTACTTGGTCCTGGCGGTACCCGCGGGGCACAACCTCGAATTTCACCTGGTCAAGGCGTCCTTCGCGGGCAGCGGCGCGGTTATTTTCGCGCACCTTCTCCGGCTCATCGAGCGGGTGCATAACCTCGCCGCGGCCAAAAATCGAACCCCATACCCAGGTGCCGATGACGGTCAGGGAGAAAAGGACGAGGAGGAGCATAATCCAAGACAGCATGGCTTAAACCTTACCTTTTAGCGGCGGGCGTTGGGCAACGGGCGCGGTAACTCCGGCGCGGGAGAGCAGTGTGCGCGCGACTACCTCGGCCATCGGCGCGAGTTCATGCAGCGGCCGGTTGCGGTGCACCCGCGTTCCCAAGTCCACCTGCGCTATTGTGCCCCGCTTGCCGACGTCCACCAATAGCCCCGCTTCCACCCCGTAGCCTTCTACAAAGGGCAGCTCGACGGCGGTGGCGCGGCGCAGAGAGTATTCGCCTCCGAGCGGCTGGTCGATATGAGCGAGCTCTGGGAAAAATTGCTTAATGAGCGGTTTGGCTGTCAGCTCGGTGACGCGGCCGCCGCCGGTGGGCTGTCCGTTGAGGCTGCGGCGGTAGCGGGCCTTGACCATTTCTACCGCGGGGTCGGAAAAAGGAGCGGCTAGGGCAGCTACCATGCCGGGCGCAGCGGATTCAAGATCCGCATCGACGAAGACGACTATGTCTCCCTTCGCCGCGGCGACCCCGCGCCAGAGGGATTCGCCCTTGCCGGGGCGCGGTTCTTCTGGCAGGATATCGCGCCAATTGCGTACCTCCGCCCCGGCTGCGGCAGCACGAGAGGCGGTGGCGTCGGTGGAATCGGCATCGATGACCAGCACCTCAAGCGGATTATCGGCAAGGCAGGCACGCACGACGTTCGCGACAGTGTCTTCCTCGTTGAGGGCCGGGATGACAACGGAGACACTCATGCTAGGCCTCGCGTGGTTGCCAATGGTGCCGCCTCGCCTTGGATGGCGGCAGTCATACGGATGACATCAGCGGTTTCTGCCACCTCGTGGACGCGGAAGGCGGCCACGCCCCGGGCGGCGGACCACGCGGTGGCGGCTAGGGTACCCGCGACGCGCTCTCCTACCCCGCGGTCTAGCGTCTCGCCCACAAAATCTTTGTTTGATAGCGCCATAAGCACCGGCCAGCCGGTGGCCACAACCTCGTCTATCCGCCGCAAAAGCTCCAGCCCGTGAAAGGTGTTCTTGCCAAAGTCATGCGTTGGATCGATGAAGGTCAGTTCCTCCGGGCAGCCGAGGGAGGCGGCACGTTCGGCGAGCTGGGTAGTTTCCGCGATGACATCGGCCACCACGTCATCAAAATGGACGCGATGCGGCCGGGTGCGCGGGGTGATCCCACCGGTGTGCGAGCACACGTAGCCTACGCGGTGGTGGCCGGCGACCTCGATGAGCTCGGGATCCCAACCGGCCCACGTGTCATTGACTAGGCCGGCACCGGCGGCGATGGCGGCCTCTGCTACCTCGCTGCGCCAGGTATCGACGGAGATGAGCACATCCGGGTGGCGCTCATGCACCTTCTCAATGGTCGGCACCACGCGGTCGATTTCCTCCGCCGCGTCCACAGCTTTGCCGGGGCCAGCCTTCACGCCACCAATATCGACGATCGAAGCACCGGCTGCGATCACCTCATCGCAGCGGCGCAGCGCTGGGTCGAGGTCAAAGGTTGCCCCGTTGTCATAGAAAGAATCCGGGGTGCGATTGACAATCGCCATCACACGCGCGAGGCTCAACGCGGCTCCCTGATGCGCTTATCGCTCATGACTTGGTGGCGCTGGATGATGTGGGAGAGGGCCTCATCGGGGTCGTCGGTAAGCAGGAAAAGCTCCCGGTCGCCCTCGTTGATATACCCGCTGGCCGCGAGCGTGTTGTCCATCCACTCCAGCAGGCCGGACCAATACTCGGTGCCCATGAGCACGATGGGGTAATTGGTCACCTTGCCGGTCTGCACCATGCACATGACTTCGAAGAACTCATCCATCGTGCCCATGCCGCCAGGTAGGCAAATGAAGGCCTGCGAGTACTTCAAGAACATCGTCTTGCGGGCGAAGAAGTAGCGGAAATTCAGGCCCAGGTCGACGTACTCGTTGAGGCCCTGCTCATGGGGAAGCTCGATGCCCAAGCCCACGGACAGCCCGCCGGCTTCGTGGGCGCCACGGTTGGCTGCCTCCATGATGCCGGGGCCGCCACCGGTGATGACGGCATAGGAGTGCTCGGCCAGCTTGCGGCCGACCTCGACGCCCAGCTGGTAGCTCGCGTCCTCGGGCGTGGTGCGTGCGGAACCGAAGACGGTGACGGCCTTCGGCAACTTGGATAACGCATCGAAGCCGGCGACGAATTCGCCTTGGATGCGCAGCACACGCCACGGATCGGCATGCTGCCACTCATGGTCCGCGCCGGACTCCAAGAGCCGCTGGTCAAAGGTGGAGGCCTGTTCGCCTTCGGTGCGCAGCAGCATTGGGCCGCGCAGAGTGCGCATCTGCTCAGGAGTCATGGTTTATCCCTTCAGGTATTTCAGGAGGGCGGTGGATACTTCACTAATCTGCGCGGTGGGGACCTGCTCGTCCTTTTTATGCGCAAACCCTGGGTCACCGGCGCCGAAGTTCACGGCCGGGGTGCCCATTTCGGAGAAGCGGGCGACGTCGGTCCAGCCAAACTTGGCGCGGACGTTGCCCCCGACGGCGTCGATAAGAGCTTTGGCTGCAGGCTGGCCCAACCCAGGCTGGGCGGCCGGTGCGATGTCATCGATCTCGATGGTGACATCTTCTTCCTCGCCGATGATGGATTTCATGTACTCCAGCGCCTCCTCGCTCGTGCGGTCCGGGGCGAAGCGGAAATTCACAAACATCCACGCCTCATCCGGCAGCGTATTTGTGGCCACGCCGGACTCGAGGTGAACGATATTGAGGCCCTCGCGGTAAGTACAGCCGTCAATGGTGACGTCGCGGGACTCATAGGCGGCGATGCGGCTCATAATCGGCGCGAGCTTGTGCGCGGCATTGGAGCCGAGCCAGGCGCGGGCCGAGTGCGCGCGGGTGCCGTGTGCGGTCACGCGCAGGCGGATGGAGCCCTGACAACCGGCCTCCACCATGGCGCCGGAGGGCTCGCCCAGAAGCGCGAAGTCCCCCTCGAGCCACTCCGGGTGGTCCTTTTGCAGATGGCCCAAGCCATTAAATTCAGTAGCTACTTCTTCACCCTCATAGGCGATGACAGTAAGATCATGTTTCAGCTCCTCCGACTCGTGCAGCTGGGCAAAGGCATTAAGGTAGATGGCCATGCCTGACTTCATGTCCACGGTGCCACAGCCCCACATAATCTCCACCCCGTCTTTAGTGGTTTCCATGTGATGCGGTACATTTTCTGCCAACGGAACGGTATCAATGTGTCCAGCGAGCACCACGCGGGAATCTAGCCCACGGTTCGTGCGGGCGCACACGGTATTGCCGTAGCGGGCAACCTCGACGTCCAAACCGCGCAGCGCTTCTTCGACGGCGTCTGCGATGGCCTCCTCATGGTGGGAGGGGCTCGGAATATCAACGAGCGCCTTGGTTAGTTCGATGGGGTCTGCATATAGATCTAAAGTCACAAAGCGCCATGCTAGCGCCCCGCGTAGCTCCCCGCATTGTGTAAAGTTCACTTCACTGTAAATATTTCGTCCTCCCTAAGGTGATAACAATGGCCGAAACCGCTCAATTGAAATCCCGTCATCTCACGATGATGGGCCTTGGCTCTGCCGTGGGCGCCGGCCTCTTCCTCGGCGTAGGTCTCGGCATCCAGATTTCCGGCACCTCCGTGCTCATTTCCTATGCCGTGGCCGGCGCGCTCATTGCGCTAGTGATGTGGATGCTCGGTGAGATGGCCGCTGCCCGCCCCTCTTTGGGGTCATTTTCCACCTATGCCGGTCAGGCCTACGGGCACTGGGCACGCTTTACCATGGGATGGATTTATTGGTTCATGCTGATCATGGTCATGGGCGCCGAAATCACCGGCGCGGCCGCCATCATCTCCAGCTGGTTCGGTATTGACCCGTGGATTCCGGCGCTTATCGCCGTGGCATTCTTCGCGGTGGTCAATTTTGCGGCCGTGGGCGGATTTGGTGAGTTCGAGTTCTGGTTCGCCATCATCAAGGTCGGCGTCATTGTCGCCTTCCTTGCCATAGGCGTACTCATGGCGCTGGGCATCCTGCCCGGCATGGATCTCTCCTTGGCCGGGACCAATTTCACCGCTAATTTCCTGCCCAATGGCATGCCCGGTTTCGCCGCCGGATTGCTAGCCGTGGCCTTTGCCTTCGGCGGTATCGAATTGGTTACTATCGCGGCGGCCGAATCCGAGGACCCAGCACATAACGTGGCCACCGCGGTCCGCGCCATTATCGTGCGCATCATGATCTTCTACATCGGCTCCATCGTGGTAATCACCATGGCGCTGCCTTTTAGTTCCATCCAGGACGCCGACGTAGCCGCCGATTCTCCCTTCACCCTCGTGCTTGCGGCCGCCAAGATCCCCTTTGCGTCCGGTTTCATGGAAGCTATTATCGCCTTGGCGCTGCTCTCCGCCTTCAACGCGCAGATCTACGCCACTTCCCGCTTGGTCTTTGACATGGCTAAGGATCACTGCGCCCCAGGATTCTTCCTCAAGCAAAATCGCGCTGGCTCCCCCATCAACGCGGTCATCTTGTCAATGGTCTTCGCCTTCGCTTCGGTAGGCCTGCAATTTTGGAACCCTCCGGGGCTCCTAGCATTTCTCTTCAATGCAGTGGGCGGGTGCCTGCTGGTCATCTGGTTTTTCATCGTCGCTTCCTTTATCAAACTGCATCCCCAAATGCGCGAAAATGGCGAGTTGACCGATCTGCGTGTGCCCGGCTTTCCCTGGCTGCCGTGGGTCACGGCCGCGGCCCTGGGCGGACTCACCCTACTCATGCTCTTTGACCCAGATGCACGCAACCAGGTCATCTCGGTACTCATCCTCGCTGCGATACTCGTCGTGTTGTCCTTCGTACTACCCACCGGCCAGCGCGCAGAGGCGCGGAGGTAGTTGCTAAGCTAGCGGGCATGACTTCTGCATCCGCACGTGGCCTGGCAACCATTACCCATGACGGCACCGTCTTGGACGTCTGGTTCCCAGCCGTTTATACCGATAAGACCGTAGAGACCACCGAGACCAAGCGCTTGGAGGAGGTCCCTCAGCAGTTCTCCGCGCTGGCAGGCCCGGACGAGGAGCGCGGCGTGGCCCGCGTTGCCGTCGAGACCTCCATCAAAGATCTGGATGACGCCCCCGTCGATACCTACGATGCTTACCTGCGCCTGCACCTCCTTTCTCACCGCGCGGTCAAGCCGCACGGCCTGAATATGGATGGCATCTTCGGCCACCTCAATAACGTGGTTTGGACTAACTATGGCCCCTGCGCCGTCTCCGATTTCCAGATGGTGCGCGGCCGCCTTGCCTCCCGCGGCCCGGTCGTTGTCTACTCCGTTGATAAATTCCCGCGCATGGTGGACTACGTTGTGCCGTCTGGCGTTCGCATTGGCGACGCGGACCGCGTGCGCTTGGGCGCCCACCTTGCTGAGGGAACCACCGTCATGCATGAGGGCTTTGTGAACTTCAACGCCGGCACCTTGGGCGCCTCCATGGTGGAGGGCCGCATCTCCGCGGGCGTCGTCGTGGGCGATGGCTCCGATATCGGCGGCGGCGCGTCCATCATGGGCACCTTGTCCGGCGGCGGCAAGGAGGTCATCTCCATCGGCGAGCGTTGCCTGCTCGGCGCCAACTCCGGCATTGGCATTTCGCTTGGCGACGACGCCGTGGTCGAAGCCGGCCTCTACGTCACCGCCGGCACCAAGGTCACCGTCTTTGGCAAGGTCGCGGAAGCACTGGGCGTTGATAATGGCGAGAACGTCAAGGGTTCCCAACTCTCCGGTGCCTCCGGCATGCTGCTGCGCCGCAACTCCGTCTCCGGTGCGGTTGAGGCCGTGGAGTGGAAGGCCGAGGCCGTCGCGTTGAACGACGAGCTGCACAAGAATTAATACCCCCGATTCCTATAGCCTTATCGGGCAAAATAAGATGGAGGGGTGACTGATAACTCCTCCACCCTCGGTTCTGGCCTGAAGGTCCGCCACCTAACCATGATGGGGCTTGGCTCCACCATCGGTGCCGGACTATTCCTCGGCACCGGCGTCGGTATCTCCGCCGCCGGTCCTGCCGTGCTCCTCGCCTATATTATCGCCGGCTTCCTGGCCATTTTGGTGATGCAGATGCTGGGCGAGATGGGCACCGTTATCCCCGCCTCCGGCTCTTTTTCCGAATATGCCGAACATGGCATCGGCCGCTGGGCGGGCTTTACCCAGGGCTGGATTTATTGGCTAGCCACCGTCGCCGTACTCGGCGCCGAAATCACCGGCGCGGCCGGATTCATTGGCTCCTGGTTCGACGTCTCGCCGTGGATCCCCGCAGCTATCTGCGTGGTCCTCTTCGGCGTCATCAACCTGCTGCGCGTGCGTAGTTTCGGCGAATTCGAGTATTGGTTCGCGCTTATCAAGGTCGTCGTCATCGTGGCCTTCCTCATCATCGGCGTGCTGCTCATCCTGGGCCTCCTGCCTGGCCATTCTTTCATCGGCACCTCCGTCTTCCTCGAAGACGGCTTCATGCCCAATGGCCTCGGCGGCGTCGCGGCCGGCCTTTTGGCCGTAGCCTTCGCCTTCGGCGGCATCGAGGTCGTCGCCATCGCCTCTGCCGAATCCGAGGACCCCGAAAAATCCCTGGTCAACGCCGTGCGCTCCACCATCTTGCGCATCTCCGTGTTCTACTTGGGCTCCGTTCTCGTCATCACGTTCCTTCTGCCTTATTCCATCTTGGGAGGTGCCTCCACGGCCGCAGAATCGCCCTTCACCATGGTCCTCGAGCGCGCCGACATCCCGGGTGCGGCCGGCATCATGGAGGTTGTCATCGTCCTTGCGTTGCTTTCCGCTTTCAATTCGCAGATCTACGCCTCCTCTCGCATGATGCACTCGCTGGCCTCCCGTGGCGAGGCTCCACGCATCTTCACCACCACCAATAAAGACGGCGTACCCACCACCGCTATTGCCCTGTCCGTCCTACTCTCGGCCGTCATGGTGGTGCTCAACTACGCCGATACGGGTTGGCTTCTTACCTTCATGCTCAATGCCGCCGGCGCCTCCCTGCTCATCGTGTGGGTATTCATCGCCGTCAGCCAGCTGCGCCTGCGCCGTCAGCTCGAAGCTCTCCATCCCCTTCCCATCCGCATGTGGGCCTTCCCCTACCTGACTTGGTTCGCCCTCGCGCTCTTTGCGGCCATCGCGGTGCTCATGCTTACCGACGCCACCGCCCGCACCCAACTCCTCTCCGCCGCCGCTATGTTCGCGGTGCTCGCCGTCGCCGGTGTCATCAACTCCAAGGTTCGCGGCATTGACCCCACCTCCACCCTGCCGCTGACTTAGCCCCCCTCCCGCCCCGCCCTTCGCGCTCACCGGCGCGAGAATGGACGTCTCTTTTCGTCTCCCAGTGAGCGCGAGGGGGTGAGGTGCCCTACGCTCCGCCCGCCGCGCTCACGGGGAACGAATGGGGACGTCGGAAAGCTCTGCCGGTGAGCGCAAAGGGCGACGGCCTTTTCTACCGCTCCCGTCGCGCTCACCGTGAACACGGATCTCTGCCAAAGGGTGGCTGCCGGTGAGCGCGTGGGGCGGTTATCCACAGCGCTCCAGCCCCAGCGGCGGAAAATCGAGCCCCGTCCCTGAGTTATCCACAGGTTGCAGCGGGAAGCGTAGCCATCACGCACTGCGGCTGTTTACGTTTATTCCCATGGGGGAATGGACAACCGCGGAACTTCACGAGCAAGGTTTAAGCAAAGAGGCGATTCGCCGCAAGGTGCGTGAGAGGAAGCTGTATCGCGTGCATCGGGGGATTTATACCGATACGTGGACGCCCCTGGCGGTAGCGCGGGCCTTGGCGCATGGGCTCAGCCGAATCCATTTCACCGGAAAGACCGCGCAGGAGATTTATCTGGGCCGGCCAATAACATTTCCGTTGGAAGCAGAGGGACCCCGCACGTTGAAGGGAAAATGCTTCCGCGTGTCGCACTCGCGCCTCCGGGTCACACACAAGGTCAACGGCCTACCGGTGGTGCAACCGCTATGGGCTGCACGCAGAATTTCGCGTGCATGCAGGCCTTTATTGGAAGACTACTACCAAGGAAAGCACGGGCCCGGCCGCCTCGAAGAGGACCGTCGGCGAATGAGGCGCGTCCCGAAGCCTCTTAGAGAGGCGATACGACACGCTGCTATAGGCGCAGATAGCCCGCCGGAACGCACACTAAGTAGGCAGCTTCGCGCAGAAGGAATCTACCCCAAGCACAATGTTCTCATCGCCGGCTACCGCTTTGACCTAAAGATTGGCAAGTTGCTGGTGGAAGTTGACGGCTGGGAATACCACAAGCACAGTGTGGCCTTTCAAGCTGACCGTTCCAAACAGAACGCGGCCGTAGTCCATGGTTATACCGTTTTGCGTTTTACTGCCGACGACATCATCCACCACCTCAGCCAGGCCGTTTTGCTCGTCAAGGCCACTTTGGAGGTGCTAAAAGGTGGGAATCCGCAGCTCCCCACTTCAGCCACTGTGCCCTATTGGCGGTGGCACCTGTGCGTATACCCCTTGCCTTAGTGACAACGTTACTTTACACTCGGTAATGTAAGAACGACAGCCCGTAAAGGAGAACAGGTGGCCGAGCACCCCAACATGGTCCGCAAATGGCGCCGCTGGCTCGAATTATCACAAGCTGAACTCGCCAGAAGAGTTGGCGTCTCCCGCCAAACCATCGCCAATATCGAACGCGGCAACTACTCGCCCTCCGTGCACCTCGCACTGGATATTTGCCACGAACTAGGAAAAACCGTCGAAGAAATTTTTGGAGCTGAACAACATGATTAACGCCATCGCCAATTACTCCCTCAAGGAAATCGATCGCGCGACTCGCGATGAATTCGAACGCGACACTCTTTACAAGGCCTGCGCAATCGGAATGACCCCAATCCCGTTCCTCGAACTCGTCGTCGCCGCAATTCTCGCCTGGGTCCTTCCTGGCCAAATGTCCATGCTGTGCTTCCTCGCGCTCGTGCCGTCCATCGTGGGCAACTCCATCGGTTCTGCTTGGATGCGCCAGCGCGTGGCCACCCCAATTGTTAGCCGCAATTGGACGGCTATCGCTGTCTACCTCATCCCTCTTATAATCATGTTCGCCGGCATTGCCTATAACGCCTATGCGCCAGCCGACGGCCACGACCCCGTCTCCTACCTCATCGGTACCGCAGTCGGCGCCATTGCCGTGCTCGCCCTGACCCCCTTCATTCGTCGCCGCCAGCACCGCCGCGACCAAGCTCGCCTCGATGCCGAGTTAGAAGACTAGTTTCACTCCGGCACCTCACCCCGCCCTTCGCGCTCACCGCGGACGGCGGGTTTTCTCTGATTTCGTTCCCCGTGAGCGCGACGGGAGGTACTGTCCCCTTCGCGCTCACTGGGAGAAAGAAAAATCCCCGCCAACCTGCGCTGGTGAGCGCGAAGGGCGGCGGGGATGAAAATGAACACGGGACCTAGCTAGGCCGGCTCGGTTTCCTCGACAAGTTGAGGCGTCTTCGGCTGCGAGCGGAAGGTCCACAGCTTGTTCAAGATAAAGTTAATCGGCATAGCGACAATGATAGAAATGGCCGATGCCCAGTACACCTTTGTACGCAAACCGGTCGAATCATCCAGAATGTCTGAGGGCAAATGCAGCGGCGAAGTCGGATTCATTAACAGTGTCGCCACAACTTGACTTACGATAAAAGCTCCAATTCCAGCGAGAAGGAATGGGAAGAAACCGCGCAGCCAAGACACCTTCGCCACCGATCGGAAAGTCCACATGCGATTCAGCTGGTAGTTCCAAGTGTTGGCGACCAAAAACGCAATGGTCAAAAACACATGGTACCAACGGATATGGAAAACAGAGCCGAAGAGATTGATGAAGGGATCATCCGCCTCGATGCCGCCAGACCACCAAGTAATCTTTCTGCACAAATAGACCACAAAGAGATTAACCGCGGTACCGGAGCCGCCAACAATGCCGAATTTGAGAAACTGCCCAAAATTGGACACAAAGCGCGCGACGCTGAGGTCTGCCATGGGCCGCCTTTCTAGCCAGTGATTTAATAACTACTCGATTGTAGTTCTTAAGTCCTGCGAACTGAAAAATTGACGCTCGGATTGTGATAGAGGATCTATAAAAGAGATAGCCTCATGGAGTAGGGCGAGCGGGGCGCGAAAATCATAGAGGTCGAGCTTGCGCGGGGCGGGGTACGTGTCGTCCCCGAGAAGCGGGTGCCCCAGATGATTAAGCAGCACGCGCAGTTGGTGGGTATGGCCGGTGCGCGGCCACATGGTCACCTCCCGGCCGGCGGCGCGCACATACGTAGAGGTGGGCGTGCCATCGGAAGCAACGAGCACCTGGCGCGAGCCGCGGGGCTTGTGCATGTGCAGGGTGATTTCCCGATCCACATAAAGCGGCCGCTTGACGACGCCCCGATACCTCTTCACCGCACTCCCCTTGCCAAAGATGCCCTGGTAAGCGGCGCGAGTGGCGGGATTGCGAGAGCAAAGCACAAGGCCGGCCGTCAGGCGGTCTAGGCGATGCAGCGGCACGATATCGTCGTCGCCAAAATCTACGCGCAGGCGGGTTTGCAGAGTTTCGCGTTGTAATCGGCCATTGGTGGTCGTGGGCAGAAAGTGCGGCTTATCGACCACGATGAGGTCGCGGTCGGCGTAGATGACTGAGTAGTCGAAAGGAATAGGGCGCTCGGCAGGCACAGTGGGGTGATACCAGGCGGGCACGGGACGCGGCAGCTCGGCCCCAGCCGGCAGCAAAGCCCCAGGCGGATAAGGGGAATCGCCGGCGCGAGCGGCGAAGTACTCCCCTTTTTCGGGCACGTAGCCGCGCAGGACCGTCTTGCGCGGGGATATGCCCTCGCGTGCGGGAGGCCTGCCGGAATTAGGCACCGGCGAGGCGGTCTACTGCAGCATCGATGCGCTCATCGGTGCCGTTGAGACCAATGCGCACGTGCTTCTCGCCTGCTGGGCCATAGAAGTCACCAGGGGCGGCGAGGATACCTCGCTCGGCAAGCCAGTCGATGGTCTCGCGGCAATTCTCGCCGCGGGTGGCCCAGAGGTACATGCCGGCATCGGAGTGGTCGATGGTAAAGCCGGCGTCGATAAGCGCGTGCATGAGCACCGCGCGACGGGAGGCGTAGCGGTTGCGCTGAAGCGTCTCGGTGTCGTCGTCGTTAAGCGCGGCGACCATGGCGGCCTGAATGGGCCCTGGAACGATGAGGCCGGCGTGCTTGCGCAGCAGCAGCAGCTCGTCGATGAGGTCGTTATCGCCCGCGAAGAAGCCAGCGCGGTAGGAAGCCATATTCGCGGTCTTGGATAGCGAATGCATGGCAATGAGCCCGGTGTTATCGCCATCGGTCACGCGCGGATCGAGGATGGACACCGGCGGATTATCGTCATTCCAGCCCAAGCTCATATAGCACTCATCGGAGGCAATGATGGCGTCGTTCTCGCGCGCCCACGCCACGATGCGGCGCAGCTCCTCTACCCCGAGCACACGGCCCGTGGGATTGGAAGGCGAATTCAAAAAGACTAAAGAGGCGTCTTGGAAATCGGAATCCGCACGCAGCGGAGTCGCTCCGGCAAGCAGCGCGCCCACCTCGTAGGTGGGATAAGCCACCGAGGGGAAGGCGACGGTCTCGCCGCGCATGCCCAAAAGCGTGGGCAACCAGGCGATGGCCTCCTTGGTACCAACCACCGGCAGTACGCGATCGACCTGCATATTATAGCGGCGGGTCAGCGCGGCGGCGATGGCCTCGCGCAGCTCCGGGGTGCCGGCGGTCTGGGGGTAGCCGGGGGCCTGCGCGGCTGCGGTCAACGCAAGCTGCACGCCTGGGGCTACTGGGTCAACGGGGTTGCCCACCGAGAGGTCAACGATTCCACCCGGGTGGGCCTGGGCCTTCTTCTTGGCGCCGGCCAGTGAATCCCAGGGGAAGTCTGGAAGCGTCTTTCCTAGCGGTGTGCGAGCCATGTCTTACTCCTGATTCTGTGGCGGAAGTGCGGCAATCATCGGAACGTCAAAGTCCTGCGGGCCGAGGGCAGCTGCGCCACCCGGAGAGCCCAAGTCATCGAAGAAGGCTGCATTAGCGTCGTTATAGTCCAGCCACTCATCGGGAACGTCATCCTCGTAGAAGATGGCCTCGACCGGGCAAGCCGGCTCGCAGGCGCCGCAGTCCACGCACTCATCCGGATGGATGTAGAGCATGCGCTTGCCCTCGTAGATGCAATCAACAGGGCATTCCTCAACGCAGCCGCGGTCCATTACGTCAACGCAAGGCTGTGCGATCGTATAAGTCATGGAGATTCCTTGAAACTTCCTGATGTCTAGGATTTGGGGTGATTAATAGTATGTCACTTCTGCTTAAAAAATGGCCAAACGCCGCCGCCTATTCCCGCCAAAAGCAGGAGCAGACTGAGAATATTATTGGCCAAGAGCATGTCTCCAGTCATTGGCACCATCAACATGAAGGCGAAAAATCCTAAGCACCATACGATGAGCGGGATGGCGCTGACTACCGGCGTGCGGCTCCACAAGCGGGCGGTGCGGGTAAGCACGGAGTTGAACCACCACGCGATCACAATCGTAATGGGAAAGGCTACGCTCGCCCCATTGGATAGCGGGATGCGGGCGGTGAGATAAATGACCTCGAGAAATACCGAAAGCAACGCGCCAATAGCCAACCACATCAGGCCGGTTACCTGCTCGCCGCGGCTAAAATCCGTGCGCATCACAGCCCACCGAGCAAATCATCGGCCGGCTCGCCTTGACCCAGTTGGAAGTATTCGGCAGGCAGCAGCGGCATAACTAGCAGATTGGACAGGCCAAAGGCGCCGGGCACGCGCTCAGGTTCATGGAGCGCGGCCACAGCGGACGCGGGATTGGTGCGGGTGGTGGAGCCATCGGCCAACCAAATTTGGGAGGCGTGAGCGCGCATGGCGCGGCGCTTGGCGTCCAAGGCGGCGTCAGAAAGAGCGACAGTGACATCAGCACCCTCGTTGGTGAAATTGTCCAAGTACTCCTGGCTGGGCTTGGTCCATCCAGCTGGGGCATCGAGGGTTTCCAGGCCGCCGTAGTTAGCGGCGCGTTCAAAAATGCCGTACCAAATGCGTGTGCTTGGCGACGCCGCCTTCATCACCGCCTTATGCACCGCAATGTGGTCCGGGTGGCCGTAACCGCCATCAGGCCCGTAGGTCAAGATGACGTGGGGCTTAATCGTCTCGAGCTCGTCGCTCAGGAAATCGGCCGCCTCCTCGATGCGATTGACCAGCGCGCGCGAATCTTCGTGGGAGGGTGAGCCCGCCATGCCGGAGTCACGGAAGTGACCGAAGCCGCCGAGCTGGATTCCCTTTACTCCAAGAGCCTCCAGTGCGTTAGCCAATTCGCGAGCGCGAAAGCCGCCGAGCTGATCATGGTCGGCCAGGCCCTGGTAGGGCTCACCAATAACCTCGCCGTCCTCGCCCAAGGTGAGCGTAATAACGGTGACCTCGGCGCCGCGTGCGGCGAGGCTCGCCAGGGTACCGCCCATAAAAAGGGTTTCATCATCCGGGTGGGCGTGGACTGCCACCACGCGATAGCCGGTTAAATCCTTAGTCTTCATCTATCCTCCAGCGGGGCGCGGTGATAAGACCCCCGTCCCAGTCATCAATGCTTTGGCCGGGGCCTACAATACCCTTCCCGAGCGCGTGGATACGCGTCTCATCCATCAGCGGCACGTAGAGCGCTTCCTTAGAGTTCACTTCTCGAATGCGGCGAAGGGCTTCCTTTGGGCTCATGGCCCCAGATAAGATTTCCTTGCGAATCTCCTCCGCATTCTCCGGACAGATTCCGGACAAATCGCCTGCCAGTGGTTGTTTATTATCGCAGCTAAAGATATTTGCCGCGGCCAACGAGTTCAAGGAGATATCTTCCCAAGTGACCACAGCATCCACATCGCCTTCTGGCAAAAGCTTGGAGGTTATTGTGGTCAGGCGCTCGGAAACCACCTCGGCATCTATCCCGTGAGCTTCCAGAACATCGTAGAGGGTATTTGCCGCGGCCAAGGCAGTGGGGCTAGTAGGATCTACCGCAAAGCGAATCGGTTTCTTACTGGCGCGTGCGCGCAACGCAGTAAGATCCGTGTCTTTACTTATGGGGTTATTTCCGGGATCCAGATTGGAAGCACGGCCTGTGGCCAAGCGGGCGACCTGATCCGTATCAATCAGTGAGGCCAATCCGCGGCGCTCTGCCCTTTCTTCCAATGCGCCTTCCGCAGTAGACATATGCAGGCGCAATTGGCGTGGGCGAGTAAGTGCTTTTTCAGAAACATGCCCTAAAAGACCCAACGCCTCCTCTGAGGTTTGGTCCGGAGTAAAGTCCGCGAATCCAATCTGTCCGGAGCGCAGCATATTCAGCGCCTGGGTGCTATCGCGCACCTCACTTAGCTGGATGACATCCACTTGGGCCGGATTAGCGCCCCAGAACCGATCATTTCGGTTCAAGGTAATGACTCCGCGCCCGCGGTCCACGCTATCGACAAGGAAGCGTCCGGCCGATGCCGGAATCTTATCGGCTAATGCAGAGCCGAAATTATCATCTTGCAATAAGTGCGAAGGCAGTAGGTTATGGAAGAGCAGGTGCCAGTCCTTAACCTTCTGAGAAAAATCCACCGTGACTACGCGACCACCATCAGAGGTATTCACGGCCGAGATGGCGTGGTAGCCAGCGGGATCTCGTACACCGGCGGTCGTGGTCATCTGCTTCCACAAGTAGCTAAAGTCTGCACCAGAGATGGGTGTACCATCAGACCACTGCGCAGGCGATGCAATCACGTAGCGCACTCGCTGCGCCACCCCCTTGGGGGCGTTGACCTCGGCGGCGGATTCTAGGATATCGGCGTCCCTCTGGCCGCCGTGGAAGGTTGAAGGCAACACCAGTTCCGCAATCTGGTCCACCAGCTCGGAGTTATTGGCCACCAGGTGCGGGTTTAAGCCTGCGCGCAAGGGGTCCACGCCTACTGAAATAGTAGGACGTTTGTCAGAATCGGCGTCTTGGGCCGGCTCTTCTTCCTGGTTTGCAGTGGTGGTGGTCTGATCCTCTTGCAGCGGGGAGGCATTATCCTCCACCACCGGTGGAGGGCCGGGATTAGCTGCGCAGGCACTGAGGAAAGAGAGGCTGGCGGCGCTAAGTACCGCCGCCGCTGCCATAGCCGCACGCTTTATTGAAGCCGGATTCTTTTTCATCGCGGATAATTTTAGACCCTCTACCCCGCCGGTACGAAGATATTCGGCGCTAGACTCGGGTTCATTCCGCAACTTTTAGGGAGGCACCATGCTGATTTGCCAAGAAATGTTCCTGCTATTAACTAAAGACAATGGCAAGAAAGAAGACTGGGTGTCCAATAATGAGGCCGCCCTACGCGCTACCGTCCTCGCGGACCTTCTGCTGGGCGGGCACGTCGAACTTGCGGAAAAGAAAAAGGTAGTAACTACCACCCAGCGCCCGAAGAACCCAGTTTTGGCCTGGGCCTGGGAGGAGTTACAGCAGCGCAAGACCGCCAGTACGAAGGAGCTCTTGGAAGCTTCTTGGTTTACCCCACGGGAAATCATCGCCTTGGATTTCCACGCGAATGGCCAGCTCGACATAGAAAAAGCCAAGTGGTGGCAATGGGGCGGCGACCGCTACATCATGACGGACTTGGAATTAGAGCACCAACTGCGCGAGCGGCTGGTCGCGGTGCTGGAAGCACAACGTCCAGCCGAGGTTAATGACGTCATCATCCTCGATATCCTCCGCGAAGTCTCCGGTGCCTATACTCTGCTCAAAAATGATGCGGAGGGTATGAAGCGACGGGAAATGCGGGCACGCATTCAGGAGATCAAAAAGGAGGTGACATATGACAAAACCGCCTCCTCAGCGGTTAAGGCCGTAGTAGAGGAGGCGGCAGCAGTAGCGGCAGTGGTTGCCACTTCAGCGGCAATCACTACCACCTAAGGCGGTGCTCACTACTTATTCATCTGCTTCGCGCGAGCAGCCGCACGCTTGCGGTCGGTAGCGGAAAGCTCTACCTTGCGCACGCGCAGGACGTCCGGGGCGACCTCGACGCACTCGTCGTTGCCACAGAATTCCAGTGCTTCTTCCAAGGAAAGGGTGTGTGCCTTGGCCAGGGTGACCGTGGCCTCCGCAGTAGCGGAGCGCATATTGGTCAGCTTCTTTTCCTTGGTGATGTTGATGTCAATATC
The DNA here is from genome assembly GCF_046717495.1 of Corynebacterium sp. LaCa54. Lineage (NCBI taxonomy): Bacteria > Bacillati > Actinomycetota > Actinomycetes > Mycobacteriales > Corynebacteriaceae > Corynebacterium > Corynebacterium sp. LaCa54. Next base: position 887,821 of record NZ_CP177115.1, on the reverse strand, counting down.
CTCATCACGGTTATTGGCGCCAACGACCATGCCCTCATAAGCCTCGGCGCCCGGCTCGACGAAGAAGTTGCCGCGGTCAGCCAACTGCGTCAGCGCGTACTGGGTGATCTGGCCGGTGCGGTCAGCCACCAGGGAACCGGTCGGGCGGGACTTGATATCGCCGGCCCAGACATCCAGGCCGTCAGAGATGGAGTTAGCGATACCGGCACCGCGGGTCTCGGTCATGAACTGGGTGCGGAAGCCGATGAGGCCACGGGCAGGAACGCGGAAGATCATGCGTACCCAGTCGCCCTCGCGCACATCCATGGCCTGCATCTGGCCCTTGCGGGCGGCCAGCAGCTGGGTGATAGCACCTTGGTGCTCGGACGGGGAGTCAATGGTGAGGATCTCGTATGGCTCGTAGGTCTTGCCGTCGATTTCCTTGGTCACAACCTGCGGCTTGCCAATCGTCAGCTCGAAGCCTTCGCGGCGCATGGACTCAATCAGCACGGACAGCGCCATCTCGCCACGGCCCTGTACCTCCCAAGCGTCGGGGCGCTCGGTGGGCAGCACGCGCAGGGAAACGTTACCGATGAGCTCTTGCTCCAAGCGGGCCTTGACCATACGCGCGGTGAGCTTATCGCCGCCGCCCTGGCCTGCCATCGGGGAGGTGTTCACGCCGATGGTCATGGAGATGGCCGGCTCGTCTACGGTGATGCGCGGCAAAGCCTCAGGGTGCTCCGGATCGGCGATGGTGTCACCAATCATGACGTCAGAAATGCCGGAGATAGCCACGATGTCACCGGCGATGGCTTCCTCGGCCGGCTGACGCTCGAAGCCGACGGTGCGCAGCAGCTCGGCGACCTTCACGGTCTTGGTGTGCTGGTTGCCATCCTCGTCGTAGTGGATCCAGGCCACCTGCTGGCCCTTCTTAATGCGGCCGGCGTAGATACGCAGCAGCGCGATACGGCCTAGGAAGTCGGAGGCGTCCAGGTTGGTCACGTGCGCCTGCAGTGGGGCGTCGACGGTAGCGGAAGGCTCTGGGAGGACGTTATAGATGACGTCGAAAAGCGGCTGCAGATCCTCGCCCGCAGGGACGTTGCCATCGCCTGGGTTCTCGGTGGAGGCAACGCCGGCGCGGCCGGAAGCGTAGAGAACCGGCAGGTCCAGCAGCTCCTCGGCGGCGGCTGCAGCTTCCTCATCCTCCAGGCCGGCGGCGATTTCCAGCAGGAGGTCCTGGGACTCGGAGACAACCTCGTCGATGCGGGCATCCGGGCGGTCAGTCTTGTTCACGCAGATGATAACCGGCAGCTTGGCTTCCAGTGCCTTGGTGAGCACGAAGCGGGTCTGCGGCAGCGGTCCCTCGGAGGCATCGACGAGCAAGACGACGCCATCCACCATGGAAATACCGCGCTCGACCTCGCCACCGAAGTCGGCGTGGCCTGGGGTGTCGATGACGTTAATAATCAGGTCCTGGCCGTCCTTGCCTAGGCCCTTGCGGTGAATGGCCGTGTTCTTGGCCAGAATGGTAATGCCGCGCTCGCGCTCCTGATCATTGGAGTCCATGACGCGGTCCGTGTGTTCACCGTGGTCACCAAAGGCGCCGGACTGCTCCAGCATGCCGTTGACCAGGGTGGTCTTGCCATGGTCAACGTGCGCGACGATGGCAACATTACGGAACTCGGTATTACTCACTAGTGGGGTTCTCCTTCGGAGGATCTACAGCGCTTGCGCGCGCGAATTTGATCTTGAACGAGCTCCCACGATACCCCCTTAAAGGGCCAAGTGCAGCATTGGGGTTGGCTTTACCCGGTAACGCACCGTATAGGGCGAGCGAAGATTCTTATAGATCGCAAACACACTTGACACCTCCCTAGCTATCACTATCGTTACTTTAGGTACTATTGTTACGATTGTGACTAATGGGGTTTGAATGCCCTGACCGAGACCGCACCCAAGGAATTGATAACGTGAGCAACGCCCGCACCACCTGGCGCCTATCCGGCCGCATCGGTTATATTACCGCCGCCACGGCCGCGCTCATCGGCCTCGCCTCCCCACTCGTCGCCCCAGCGCAAGCATCTGCACCAGACCTTTCTTCCCTGGTGCAGCAGGCTTCTTCCCATAGCCCGCTGGACGAGCTAGGCCGCCCCAATCAGGAAACCCAAGATCGCATCCGCGCCTTCGCGGCTCAACCGTGGATTCCAGAGGATGCCCGCAACGCCATCCTATCCGGCCTCGCATTCTTCGCCGGCGGCGGCGATGGCAAGGGCGGCGTGGCTATGCCGGAAGGCAATAACCCGAATTTCCGGCAGTTTTATTGGCCCACGGTCTCCGCGCATTGCATAGGCGGCACCAGCGATGCCATGGGCTCGGCCATTGCCGTACCTGGCCCCACGGAAATGCCGGCACCCGGCGCAAAACCGGGCGAAACCGTCTTCCTCTTTACTGCTCTTGGTACCCCTCCGGCCGCGCGCGAGCAGGGCGGAATGAATGTGCAGTGGTTCAACCTGGATAACCTGCGCAGCGGCATCACCCCGCTGAATAACAACGGCATCAACCAGGATGGCCCCACTACCTTGTCCGGCACCGCCCAGACCGGCAAAGGCACCGTTATCGCGCTGCTATCCGGCGGCGTTAATACCCAAGAGTCCCACTGCAAATTCGCCCCCACTGCCGCTTTCCTTGAGGTGAAGTAGATGGCGGCGGACCTCCATCCGGTCAAGCGCGAGACCTTTAATACCGCCGATTACACCAATACCGACCCCAAAGGTTTCCTGCGCGAGGTCGATACCTACACCGAAACCGAGTTTGGTCTGTACATGGCGCGCGGTGCCGATCACCCACGCTTTGGTTACCTAGAATCGTGGCTGCTCCCCGGCCTTAACCTGCGTGCCAATATCTTTCACTTCCGTCCGGGCGTAGACGTCCACCAAGATTTTTATATCGACGTTGCCGAAATCCAGCGCGATGGTGCGCTCTGGACCACCCGCGATCTTTATGTGGACCTGGTCGCAACGCGCGACGAGCCCATTTCCGTGCTCGACATCGATGAGCTCTCTGCCGCCACCTCCGCTGGTTTGATTACTGCCGAGGAGGCAGAAAAAGCGATCGACACCACCCTAACCGCCGTAGAAGGCATTACTCGCAGTGGTGACGATGCGATGGCTTGGTTGGCACATCAAGGGATAAACTTGACGTGGTCCAATGACATTACCCTAGCCCCAGAAGGATAATTTATGGCCGGTGGCCTATTTGCACTGCTTGACGACGTTGCCTTGATCGCCCGCTCCGCAGCTTCCAGCGTCGACGATGTGGCCGCACTCGCGGGCAAGACCTCGGTGAAAGCCGCTGGCGTCGTAGTCGATGATACCGCGGTAACCCCGCAATACGTGGAAGGTATTAAGCCGCAGCGCGAGCTGCCGATGATTTGGCGCATCACCAAGGGCTCGCTTATCAATAAGCTCGTTATCATCTTGCCCATCGCGATGATCCTCTCCTGGATCGCGCCGTGGGCACTCACGCCTATCTTGATGTGCGGCGGTACCTACCTTTGCTTCGAGGGTGCCGAGAAGATCTTGCACCACCTTCTTCCCCACCGAGAAAAAGAAACCGAATCAGTCCAGGAAAAGGGTGCCGACGCCGAAGACAGCTTGGTCAAGTCCGCGATTACCACTGACCTCATCTTGTCGTCTGAAATCATGGTCATTTCCTTGAACGAGGTCATCGACCAGCCGTTCTGGATGCGCCTCGGAGCCCTCATTTTCGTCGGCATCATATTGACCTTGGGTGTCTACGCCGCCGTGGGCCTATTGGTCAAGATGGACGATATTGGCATGGCCTTAAATGAGCGCCACAACGGCAAATCCACGGTGGGCAACGCACTTGTCAAGGGCATGCCCATTGTGCTCGATATTATCGGCGTCATCGGCACCGCCGCGATGCTATGGGTCGGCGGCCATATCGTGGTCAAGGGCCTGCACGAATTCGGCATGAATCAGCCGCACGAATTCATCGTTTCCGTGACCGAAAAGATTTCTAATGGCGCCCTGGCTTGGCTGGCAGAGACCGGCATGTCTATGGTTTGCGGCCTGGTTCTCGGCACGGTCATCGCCACCATCGTCATGGCAGTCAAAGCTTCCTTTGGCAAGTCCTCGAGCACCTCTTCCACGCCGGCAGAGGCTTAAGCTTCAAGCACAGTAGGCCTCCTACATAAATAGCATCAGCGATACCGCCATTACTGCCATTCCGGCGATCAGGCCATAAACGGCATGATGATGCTCGCCGGTTTCTTCGGCGGTGGGCAAAAGCTCATCCAACGAGATAAAGACCATGATGCCGGCGATGGCGGCGAAGCTGATTCCCATTGTCGCCGGCCCAATAACCGGCATGAGAAGGCCGAAACCAATGAGTGCGCCAATCGGCTCCGCCAGCCCAGACAAGGTGGCCCACCAAAAGGCCTTCGTGCGTGATCCGGTTGCCTCCCGCAGCGGGACGGCCACCGCGATGCCTTCCGGGATATTGTGAATGGCGATTGCCACCGCCACCGGCACCGCGATTTCCTTAGACTCTAGGCCGGATAAGAAGGTGGCGAATCCTTCCGGAAAATTGTGCAGCCCCAGCGCGCAGGCGGTAAATACGCCAGTTTTCATCAGCTTTTTGCGGCGGGCCTCTTCGGCCGTCGTAGCCGGCTCATGGGGATTGATCTCTTCCGGCACGAGCCGGTCAATGATGGCGATAACGGCAATGCCAGCAAAGAAGGCACCGACGGCGGCCCAGGTGCCAGCGGTTTCTCCCCCGAGGGCGTCGGAAAGCTGGGACATGCCTTCGGGGAGAATCTCCATGAAGGAGACGTAGAGCATCACACCGGCCGAAAGACCTAGAGCTGCAGCCATGAAAGCCGAGCCCGGCTGGCGCTTTCCCACCGCCAAGGCTCCGCCAATCGAGGTCGATAGCCCCGAAAGCAGCACCAAGGCGAAGGCGAAAACAAAGGTACTAAGAGTCATATCTGGCACCCTACCTGATAATAATTATCAGGTATTAACCCTCATCTTTGTCCTCAGGCACAGGAGAGATAAATTCGCCATTCTTGATAGAAGGATCATTATCCACGTACTCGCCTGTCTCGTAGTCATAGCCCACAGCGTGGCCTTCCTCGTCCGTGCGCGCGTACCAATCGGTCACCTCTGCTGCAGTGGAGTTAAAGTGCGCGCCCGTTGCATAGTCCCCCTCCGTCGGTTCAATGGACAAGGCAAAATTATCGCCATAATCGCGCACGCCACGCACAATCGCATTAGAAACCGCCTCATCCTCGTAGAAGTGACGGATAGAGATTGGATCATGGCGCAGCTCGCGCACCAGCGCGATACACATAAGCACAATGATGACCGCAAATGGCAGAGAGGTAATCGTAATAAGATTCTGCAGGCCCTGCAGCGCATTGCGTCCGCCAGCGAGCAAAATGACCACGGCGATGCCGGCCATGCACACCACCCAAAAGACGGTAACAATAGGGTTTGGCTTGGGGTTACCCCGCTGCGTGAGCTGCGAGTTCACAATGGATGCGGAGTCCGCCGTGGTAATGAAGAAGACAACCAGCATGAGAATGACAATGGGTGCCATCCACTCCGCACCTGGGAAATGGTCCAGGACCTTAAAGAAGATATCTTCTGCCGCCGGCATAGAGTCAATAGTGCCGTCCGGGGCGATATCGCCATCGCGGCGCTGCAGCCAAATGGTGGTGCCACCAAGAATGGTAAAGGCAGCAACAATGATGGCCGATGGAATAAGCAGCACGCCAAGCACGAACTGGCGGATGGTACGCCCGCGCGAAATCTTGGCTACGAAAACACCCACAAACGGTGACCACGATACCCACCAAGCCCAGTAGAAGGTGGTCCATGAGGAGAGGAATGCCACCATATCTTCGCCCTCGCCCATATTGGCAGAGAGCATCTGCGGCATTTCATCGAGATACTCAATCACCACTGCCGGCAACATGTTGATCAAGAAAGCGGTGGGACCTACCACGAAGAAGAACAGCGCCAGCGCAAGCGCTAGCACCAGGTTGATATTTGAGAGCCAACGAATGCCCTTAGCCACGCCCGAAACGGCCGAAAAAATCGTGCCGATAGACAGCACCACGATAATGACCAGCGCCGCAGTATTGCCGGTGGTGGACCAGCCGCTAACCAATTCCACGCCGCGGCCGATCTGCAGCGCACCAATGCCCAAGGTCGCGGCGGTACCAAAGAGCGTGGCAATAATGGCCAGGCCGTCGATGATGCGCGCCGGCAGGGAATCCGTAGAACGATTGCCGAAAAGCGGCATCAAAATGGAACTCATCAGGGGAACGCGGCCGCGGCGGAAAGACACATAGGCCACGCACAAGCCCACGATGGCATAGATTGCCCAAGCATTAAATCCCCAGTGCATTGCGGCCTGAGCCATTGCCCCAAGCACGGCTTCATCGCTAGCCGCCTCGTACGCGCCCGGGCGCGGCGAAAGGTAGTAGCTCAGCGGTTCGAAGGGGCCGAAGAAAATAATGCCGATACCAATGCCAGCACCAAAGAGCATCGCAGCCCAGCTCACCGTGGAAAACTCTGGCTTCTCCCCATCGAGCCCCAGTGGAATCTTGCCGTACTTGGAAAAGGCCAAGATGAGGAGCAAAAACATCAGGAACGTAGCCAAGGCAGTAAAAATCCAACCCAAGTTGCGCATTACCCAATCCAGCGCGGCCGAAGAGGCATCAAAGACTTGCTCGGGCGCAACCACACCCCAAATGACGAAGGCCATGACCAGGCCGCCGACCGCCACAAGGATCGGCTTATCCACTCCATATTTAACCTTCTGATCCTCAATGGAAACGCCCGGCACCAGCGCAGGGTGGATATTATGCGGGTACATAATGTCTTTGAGAATGCGCTTGGCGTTACGGGTGCGTTTTTTACTTTCTTCCGAGCTATTTACCCCGCGCACAGGGCGGGATGAAGAAGACGGTGAAGAAGAGATGGTTCTACTCCTATTCTATTTTCAGGCGTCACTTTGAAAGAGCTGTCTACACATTAATAAAAACTCGCTGGATATAAAGCTGGCATCAGCCTTACCCCCATATGCGTAAAATGGGCTCAGCATTGTTTACCGGCCTTTAACCTTGGGAGTGACTTTCTATGGCGCTTTACCCGCTCGCGACTAGTTACTTCGGCGTGGAGCATGTCGCAGTCCTTGAGCACCCCGTGCTGGGCACCGCGTTGAGTATCCCCGGCGTGTCCGAGCACGCAGCGCTTGTCGATGTCTCCCTAGAACCCGATACCTACACCAACGGCTGGCGCATCCGCTCAGACTTCGGCTTCCTAGGTTTTTTGGACGAGGTCGAAGCCGCGGAATATCCCGCCCTAGAGCGTTTGAAAAACTCGTTTGCCCAGCCACAGACTATTGCCACAGTGGAAGTAGTTGACGGCGAGGTGGAGGTTGCCGTGTCCCTTGGCTTGTGGCCTTGGATGGTTCCGGTCAATGACCAGCCCCAAGGAACCGCGCTGCTAGCCGGTGGACGAGGCGTGCTTATCGACGTCGCCGCTGGCGACCTTTCCTCCCCCCAGCTGCAACGCATGGGTACGCAACAATTCTTCGTTACCCTGGAAGACCTTTCCGGTACGGCTGTGGCTACCTGCGACGATATGGTTCTCGGCCCCTGCGGCGATATCGCCTCGCTGCCTGGTCTGCGTGCCGCATTCGAGGCTGCTAGTGCCTCCGGAGCGGGGCTGTCCGCCCGTGCCTACACGAGCCACGGCATGCTTGCAGTCGATATCCCCGCTGATACGGCCACCACCGAGGAAATCTTCTCCCCCGCCGTCCCACCATTGCGCGTGCCTGCTCCCCAACCTGCAATTCCTGCCGCCGCACCTGCATCCATGCCCACACAGCCCGAAGTCTGGGATCACACAGTATCCGGCGAGACCATCGTCACTGCACTTCCCACGGGCTCGCGTCGTCCGCAAGGACCGCACGCGCAGCCAGCCGCACCCGCTGCGCCTTCCCAGACGGCTTCGCCACAACAAACTGCTCACTCGGCCACGCCGCCTAAAGCCAGCGCCAAGCTTGCAGAATTGGTCTCCTCTGTCCCAGGCGAGCAGAGTTTTAGTTGGCGCGTGCTCCCGGTAGCCGAGGAACCAGGCCGTTATTCTTCCGAATCCGCGCGCGTGCGGGCTCGGCGCGTAGCACGCGAGACTTCCCACCACCGCGGAGGAAACCACCGCAAATAGCTACCGGCCCCGCCAAAGTGTCCTTGCTAGCGCAAGGTTCTGCAGCCTCCCTCCCCGCGGCGAGTAATCCGCTGGGCATCTAAATATTCCAGGAGCGGAATGGCTACCCGTCGCGTCGTCCCCAAGGCCCGGCGGGCAGCAGAAAGCGTGAAGGGCTGTTCCAGCTCGGCCAAGTACCGACGCGCTTCCTCTGGTGCCGAGGGCAAAAGCACGATGCTGTGCTGAAGACGCAACAGGCGCCCGGCGCGCTCAGCGGCAGCAAGCTCCTTGGTACCCAGACCCAGCTCCGCTAAATCATCTGCCTCTGGTGCCGCAAAGGGTGACGCTTTAAGTCTCTTCTCGATAACAGCAATGCCCTGCTCAGCCGCGCCGAGATCCACCCGTTGCCCAGGCAGACGAAGCACTCCCTCACTGCTTTCTGCCTTCGCAGCGGCGATCGCAAGCCCTAGCAATCCTTCGTCGCGCATGCCGAGGGCATCCATGGCCGCCTTGCGAGGCATTCCCGGCGCCAAGGGATGTGCGGCAGCGTGGGCATGCAGAGCATCGTTGAGTGCTTCCTTCCACCGTGTTACCTGGGAAGCGGCTATCCACCACTCGCGGAAGGCGATGATGCCTGCGGGTGGCGCGGCAGTATCGAAGCCATCGCGGGCGAGGTCATCCAAGCGGGCGTAGCCGACGCGCCACAGATAGGATGCAGGATCCCTAAATGACTCCTGCGCGCTGAGTTCTTCTGCGCGACGGCGAGCGGCACCGCGACGGTTAAGCTCCGGCGGGCGGAGATCTACTGCTTCTACCCCGGCGACGACGTGGCGACCGCCGGGGCTGCGGACGACGAAGCGGTCGAGGAGCTGAAGGGGCAGCGGATGAGCCAAGCTAAGGCGCGCGAAATCGGGCGAAAGGGGCCGCAAGTGGCCCTCTACCCCGGCGGTACCGGTGTGGACGACGAGGTTATCTGGCAGCCCATCGAGCTCGGCGCCAAAGGTGCGGCGAATATCGAGGTGCTCCACTAGTCGCCATGCGCCTGGGCTCAGCACTACGTCGCCGCGGTGTATCTCGGCGGCATCTACTCCCCGCAGGTTGACGGCAGCGCGGGTGACAGGGCCAAGGGATTCCTGTGCGCTATTTTCGCTGTGCAGTCCCCGAATTTCCACCGTCTTTTCGCCCTCAGCTGTCACCACCTGCAGGCTATCGCCTACGCGCAAGCTGCCCGCGGCGAGTGTTCCGGTGACCACGGTGCCCGCTCCCTTCACGCTAAACGCCCGGTCGACCCACAGGCGCACTGGGGCTGTCGGATCGGGAGCAGGTACTTCAGCAAGCACATCATCCAGCGCCCGCCGCAGCTCTGCAATGCCTTCGCCGGTGGGGGCGGAGACGGGGATAATGGGGGCGTCGGCAAGCGGGGTATCTGCCAACTCCGCACGGATCTCGGCGGTGCGATCTACGGTGGCGCGGTCGCTGCGGGTAAGTGCGATAATTCCATGCTCTACGCCCAGGGCGCGCAAGGCATCGCGATGATCGGTGGACTGGGCTTGCCACCCCTCATCAGCTGCCACCACGAAAAGGACCACTGGGGCTGGGCCCACGCCGGCAAGCATATTGCCCAAGAATTTTTCATGGCCGGGCACGTCCACGAAAGCCACATCTGCACCAGAGGGCAAGGTGGTCCAGGCAAATCCTAGGTCAATAGTGAGCCCGCGGCGCTTCTCTTCTTCCCACCGGTCCGGGTCCATCTCCGTAAGTGCGCGCACCAAGGTGGACTTGCCATGGTCTACATGGCCGGCGGTAGCAACGACGTACACCTAGCCCACCGCCTTAATCGCGGCAATGACCACGGCGTCTTGGTCTGCGGGAACGCAGCGTATATCCACTAAGCAGTTGCCCTGATGCACCCGGGCTACCACCGGTGGTTCGTGGTGGCGAAGCGCGTCCGCAAAGTGTTCTGGCAGGCTAACCGCATAACCGGGTAGCGGGTATTCGGGCGCCCCGCCACCGCCTACGCGGCCATCGTGGGGCACTACGCGCGCACCGACTGCCTCCGCTATCGCTTCCGTGCGCGCGCGATGGGTCTCCCTGTCCAGATGCAGTGCATCTTGCACCGCATTCGAAGGCGTGGAAATGGCAGCCTCCAAGGCGTTGAGGCGCAGCTTGTCTATACGCACGGCGCGCGCAAGTGGGTGCTTTTTCACCGCAGCAATCGCCTCCTTGGTACCGAGCAAAATTCCTGCCTGCGGGCCGCCGAGTAGCTTATCGCCGGAGGCAATGACGATATCGGCGCCGGCGCGCAGCTGGGCCTGAATATCTGGTTCCTCTGGCAGCGCGGGATCATGATTTAGTAAACCAGAACCCAGGTCCACAATGAGCCGCGTATGGTGCTGCGCTGCTAGGCGGTGCAGCTCATCCACGCCGACTGCGGAGGTAAAGCCCTCAATGCGGAAGTTAGAAGGGTGCACCTTCAAAATGGCGCCGGTATTTTCCCCCAGCGCGCGCTCATAATCGGCCAGATGCGTGCGATTAGTCGCGCCGACTTCCTTGAGGCGCGTGGCCGTAGACTCGATGAGCTCCGGCAAACGAAAGCCCGCACCGATCTCAATAAGTTCGCCGCGCGAAATGATGACGTCTTTGCCCGGGGCGAGTGCGGCAGTGGCCAAGAGCAAGGCACTGGCGCCGTTATTGACCACGAGGGCATCTTCTGCACCGGGACAGGCCGCAAGCAGCGCAGCCGTGGCGCCAGCTCCGCGGTTTTTCGAGCGCTTGCCAGAATCAAGGTCCATTTCCACGTCGGTATAAGAGGCGGCGTCATGAAGGGCCTCTACTGCGGCCCCCGGAAGAGGGGCGCGCCCTAAGTTGGTATGGATGATGACGCCGGTGGCGTTGATGACCGGCCGCAGGGAATGCACCCTCTGCTGCCCCAGGCGTTGCGCAATTTCTGTGGGGATATCGTTGATAGGCAGCTCGCCGCGGCGTGCTTGGGCAACTGTGCGCTGAACAATTGCACGAATGGTGTGCTCGGCAAGGCGCTGTCGCGCGGGTTCTACTTCTGGCAGCTGGAGCAGCTCATCCATGCGGGGAATATTCCGACGGGGATCGGGGCTGGCTGCAGGGGTGGGCGTGGGCACTGTGGCATTCCTCCTTGCGCGCGAATGGCGGAGACGGACAGGAATCGAACCTGCCAGACCGAGATGCTCGGCCTCACCGGTTTTGAAGACCGGGGCGCCCACCAGGACACGTACGCCTCCGTGTGCTCACCTTACACGCGCATTCGCCGGCGCCAATACACCTGTCATCCCTACGTCCACCAAGCCCCTCGAAGGCGAAACCTCGGCGCCCTCTGTCCTATCGCCACACGCCGCCGCAAGCGGGTTCCCGCCCTAGCTTTGCAGCCAGATACTCTCTGGAGATGAGTAAAATGGCGCTATGACCGAAGAAATTAAGCTCACCTCTTTCGCCGCAGGCGGCGGTTGCGCCTGCAAGATTCCCGCTGGCCAGCTTGAGTCTGCCGTCGAGGGCCTGAAAGGCAAGGCCGACCCTAATGTACTGGTGGGCCTAGATGACGGCGATGATGCTGCGGCCGTCAAAATCCAGGATGGTCTAGCAGTTATTTCCACCGCGGATTTTTTCACCCCGATGCTCAATGACCCCTACGATTGGGGGCGAGTGGCTGCGGCCAACGCGCTTTCTGATGTCTATGCCATGGGCGGCACCCCCGTTACCGCCATCAACCTCGTAGGCTGGCCCAATGAAAAGCTCGGACTGGACGTACTACGCGAGGTCCTGCGCGGCGGCATGGACGTAGCCACCGAAGCCGGCATCTCTGTTACCGGCGGCCATTCCATTACCGCCCCTGAACCACTCTATGGCATGGCCGCCACCGGTATCGTCGCGCCCGAAAAGCTCATGCGCAACGACGCCGCCGAGCCCGGCCTGCCCATTACCCTCACCAAGCCCATCGGCGTAGGCATCCTCAACAATAAACACAAGGCCACCGGCGAGGTATCCCAAGCCGCAGTCGATTCCATGACCACCTTGAATCGCGAGGCCGCCCGTGCCGCGGTGGAGGCAGGCGTGCGTGCGGCCACCGATGTCACCGGCTTCGGCCTGCTCGGCCACCTTTATAAGATGTGCCGCGCCTCTGGCATCGCCGCGGAGCTCGACTTTTCCGCCGTGCCCACCATCGACGGCGCGAAGGAGGCCTTGGCGGAAGGATTCATCCCCGGTGGCTCCCGCCGCAACCTCGACTGGGTACGCCCGCACCTAGAAACCTCCTTGAGCGAGGAAGAGCTGGTGCTGCTTGCCGACGCCCAAACTTCCGGCGGCCTCCTCCTTATCGGCGAGGTACCCGGCTACCCCGTCATCGGCCACACCACCGAGCGCTCCGGCGATGCTTATATCAAGGCCTAAAATTTCTCCTTCCCCGGCGCCCCTAGCCGCGCTGGGGTTGATGGGGTGTGCAACCGAGGGGCATCGCCAAGCGCATGTTCCCCTTCCCTTCGGGTCCACCGACCGGCACTTTTATTGCTCCGCAGCCGAGCAACAACGCAGGGAAGATATCGGCGCGGAACTCGCTCCCGGCCTACGGGAGGTGGACTAGTCCGGGCTCACTACATCGTGGTCGAGACCCTGCTCGCGCCGGCGCTTTTCCGCCCGGCGCTTTTGCGGGCCGATGGTAGTCTCCGGATTTTTCACTGCTTCTAGGCCGGCGTTGAGCACACCAAAGCGGGTGCACGCCGATCCTGCCAATAGCGATAGCCCCGCGGCCACCGATACCGCGCGGGACTTTGTGGCCGCAGCCAGCATGCTTCCCACGCCACCGGCCGCAATGAGGCATTCCGAAGCCTTCATCAGCGTGCCCGGCTTTCCCTCGTGCAGAGCCTGGCGCGGCTCCGGCTCCATGCCTTCTTCCAAGACCTTGGTCGCCGCTAGGTCGCTGGCCGCGGCGGCCATGCCCGACACGCGGGCAGGACCTGCGTGCTCGACCGGGGTGGTCACCATAGCCATTCCTGATGACGCCGCCGCTGCCGAGGAAACAAAGACATACGGCAGGTGCTTTTTCATGTCATTCCACACCGGATTCGAGGTATTCGACAGCAATACCGCGGTATATCCCGCCAGCGGACCGCCGAGCACTCCCGCGACTGCGCCTGCCGGTCCAGCAGCTTTCTGCAGCGCCGTGCGCACGAACTTAGGCAGGGGCAGCTTATGTCCAGTCGCTGCATCCACTTCCGCTGCGGCCGGCAGCGCGGCCGCGCTCGCGAAGCCCGACAGGATCCACGATCCCAGAGACATCGGCGAGGTCACCTTGAAGACGCGGAACATATTCAGCGCGCGCTCCGGGCGGCCCAAATCCAGAATCAAAAAGACTGATCCCGCGGCCGCCGCGCCAAAGGCAGAAAGGCGGGTGGTACGACGCAGCGGTGCATTGCCCACGGCCTGTGCGCCGGCGGCCAAAAGCCCTGATCCGCCACTGACGCCGCCCAAGAAGAGATACGCACCGATTGGCCATTCCCACGGCGGCGCCTTAACCACTGGCCGGCCGTAGTAGGACGAGAACTCGAAATCCTGCGCCATGCGCTCTTCTTTGGAACCATCCTGCGCGCCCGCGCCTGGGCGCTTGCGCTTCTTTTTAGGCTTGGTGCCATCAAATTTCCGGTAGCGGTTACGACGCTCCGGCTGCGGCGGGCGGTACTCATCAAAGTTGCTCATTTACGTCCCCCAATCAGGAAGGAACCGGCCACGGCCAGCGCCATACCGCCGATAGCCTTCACTGCGGTCTTATACATCTGCGGCAAATCCGCCGTCGGCACGCGTGGATCAGGCGGAAGCCCATAGACCTCTGGCGAATCCAAAAGCAAGAAGATGGATCCGGTTCCACCGACACCATCGTCTTGATTAGCACCATAAAGCCGGGCCTCGGTAATCCCCTGCTCGTGCAGTACCCGCACGCGTTCCTTGGCGGCTGCCACCATCTCCTCATAAGGGCCAAACTGGATGGAATCGGTCGGGCAGGTCTTAGAACACGCTGGCTGCTCGCCCTGCTTCAAGCGGTCATAGCACATAGTGCACTTCTGGGCCACGCCCAAGTTCTTGATCGGCATCGCCTCGCCCGGTGTATGGTCCGGGCCTTGCGGGGCAAGCTGCTTGAGCTTTTTCAACACGTTGACGCCAGCATGGGAATTATCCACGTAATCCACCGTGGCGGTCTTGTCATATTTCAGCGCCACACCGCCATCATCGCGGCGTTCAATGACACCGAACGGGCAACCGGCTACGCATGTCCCGCAGCCATTGCACACGTCATCTTGCACTACCACAGTGCCAAATTCGGTGCGAAACAGTGCGCCGGTAGGACAGACATCAAGGCAACCTGCATGCGTGCAGTGCTTGCAGACATCCGAGGACATCAGCCACCGGAAGGTATCGGTATCTGGCGGAGTGGTATCAACTTCTTGCGGCTGCGCCCCGACCGAAGGCATGCCCAAAGAAATGAGCTTCTTTCCCTCCTCGCGGGCGTGCTCGATACGGTCATTATTTTGTTCCACGAAGGCCACGTGCCGCCAAGTATTAGCTCCCAGCGCACCGGTGTTGTCATAGGAATCACCGGTGACGTCATAGCCTTCTACCGGATTGCGGTTCCACTCCTTGCACGCCACCTCGCAGGCCTTACAACCAATACAAATGGAGGTATCGGTAAAAAAGGCCATGCGGCGGTACTTATCGTAGCCGTGCCGGCTCGCGTTCTCGGTCAGTAGATTTGTCATTTACTTACCTTCTTCGCTTTCCTCGCCCTTCTCGCCGGGCGTGTCCGCATCCACGGGCTGCTGCGGCTCTGGGTTATAAGTGAAGGAATCATCCACAGTGAGCAGATCATTACCGGAATCCAGATTCAGGTGCGCACGCTTCTGGTACTCCTTGAGCATCTCCACACGGGCCTCACCACGAGGACGACGCCCCGGCTGGATATCGCAGGCGCCAATCTTGGAATTCTGAATGAATACGTTCGGCTCCAGCGTGAGGCCCAGCAAATCATTGGCACCATCGCCAGCTACGGCTGTGGAATCGGACTCGCCATAGTGATACGGCAAACCGATTTGGTGGAACTCCTCACCATTGATCTTCATCATCTGCATGCGGTCAGTGACCAAGACCTGCGCCTCAATCACGCCGCGAGGCGAGACGATCGTGGCCCACTGACCATTTTCTAGCCCACGCTTTTCTGCCAAGGCCTTATCAACCTCGCAGAATAGGCCTGGCTGCAGTTCCGCCAGATACGGCAAACGGCGTGACATCGCACCCGAGGTATACATCTCCGTGAGGCGATACGTAGAAAAGACGAACGGGAAAACCTCCGCGCCCGGCTCGCCCGGCTCTGGACGCGACAGGTTATCTGGACGCTTAATAGTCAGACGCGTCGGCGACTGCTGCTGCTTGTACAGCACATTGTGTACCGGGGACTCGTGCGGCTCATAGTGGGTGGGCAAAGGGCCGTCGGAAAGCCCGGTCGGCGCAAAGAGCCAACCGCGGCCATCAGCCTGCATGATGAAGGCATCGGTGCCATCGAGGGCGTCCGGCCCCACGGCGTCGACCGGAGCCTTGTAGTCAGGGGCCTTAGTAACCGGGAAGTCCGGCACGTCATCGCCAACCCACTTTCCTTTGTCAGCATCCCACCACACATACTTCTTGCGCTCCGACCACGGAGTGCCATCCGGCTTCGCCGAAGCGCGGTTGTAGAGCAGGCGGCGGTTTGCCGGCCACACCCAGCCCCACTCCGGAGCAACCTCATTTTGCTCCGAACCAGGAACCTTGCGGGCGGACTGATTAATACCATCCTTAAACACGCCAGTGTAGATCCAGCAGCCACCCGAGGTGCTGCCATCATTTTTCATCTCCACGAAGGCAGGCAAAAGCTCGCCCTTCTTCGGGCCCTCAAGGTAATAACCATTGATCTCCTTGAGGACGTCCTCAGAATTCGGCTCACCTTCCTCGGTTTCCACATAATCCCACGTGACCTTCTGCAAAGGCAGATCTCGCGGATCAGTGGAATCGCGCAGACGCTCCTTAATCTTCTTGCCCAACTGGTAGAAGAACCACAGGTCACTCTTGGCATCACCTGGCGGCGGTGCCGCCTGGAAACGCCATTGCAACATGCGCTGGGTTTGGGTGAAGGTACCGGCCTTTTCCACGTGGGTTGCCGCCGGCATCAAGAAAACCTCGGTACCGATATCTTCGGTCTTGAGCTCGCCGTTTTTAATCTCCGGCGAATCCTTCCAGAACGAGGCAGTCTCAATCTCCTGGAAATCGCGCACAACCAGCCACTTTAGCGCCGCCAAACCACGGCGCTGCATGCCGCCATTAGACTGCGCCACTGCCGGATTCTGGCCGAAGACAAAATAGCCTTCCACCTGCTCATCCAGCATTGCCATGAGCGTTTCATAGGTCGAATGCGCACCAGAAATACGCGGCATGAGGTCATAACCCCACCCGTTTTCCTTGGTCGCTGCATCGCCCCAGTAGGACTTCATCAGCGAGACCGCATAGTTCTCTCCGATCTGCCAGAAGCCCTTCTGCGACTCATTGCGGATGCCATCTACATACTCAGGCCAGCTTTGCTTGTCGACGCCCGGCATCGGCAAATACCCCGGCAGCGAATGGAACAGCGTCGGAATATCGGTAGACCCCTGAATAGACGCGTGTCCACGCAACGCCATAATGCCCGAGCCTGGTCGGCCCACATTACCGGTCAGCAGCTGCAAAATTGCCGCGGTACGAATGAACTGCGCACCCAGAGTGTGCTGAGTAAAGCCCAAAGCATAAGCAAAGCACGTGGTGCGATCCGGCGTAGAATTCTGCGCAATCGACTCCGCAAGGTAGTAAAAGTCCTCTTGCGCAATACCGCAGGTCTCCTCCACTATCTCAGGCGTATAGCGTGCGTAATGGCGCTTGAGAATCTGGAAAACCGAATTGGGATGCTCCAGCGATTCATCGCGTTCCACATTCCACGACGCACCCTCGGGCTTCTGCACGTACTGCCACGAATCCGTGACGTATTTTCCGGTCTCTGGGTCATAGCCAGAGAACAAACCATCTAGATCCTCGGTGTCTTGGTAGTCCTCCGAGATAATCATCGGCGCATTGGTATACGCCACCACATAGTCATGGAAGTACAGCTCATTTTCCAGCAGATAATTAATCACTGCACCCAATAGCACTACATCCGTGCCGACGCGAATACCAATATGGCGATTCGCAAACGCGGACGTACGCGTATAGCGCGGATCCACGTGAATGATGCGTGCCCCACGCTTTTTGGCCTCCACTACCCACTGGAATCCCACTGGGTGGCACTCGGCCATATTAGAACCCTCAATGACGATGCAGTCCGCATTCGCCATATCCTGCAGCGGTTGGGTTGCGCCGCCGCGGCCAAACGAAGTTCCTAGACTAGGAACGGTGGCGGAGTGTCATATGCGCGCCTGGTTCTCAAGCTGTATCGCACCGGCCGCGGTAAACAGCTTCTTAATGAGGTAATTTTCCTCATTATCCAAGGTCGCACCGCCCAAACCGGCGATGCCCATCGTGCGATTGAGGGTGCGGCCCTCATCGTCGACATCCTGCCAACCGTTGCGACGCGCCTCCAAGAAACGATCCGCAATCATCTCCATCGCGGTATCTTCATCAAGGTCCTGCCACTGCGAAGAATAAGGCGCGCGATATTTAATCTTGGTCAGGCGCGTAGCGGAGTTAATGAGCTGCTCCGACGCAGATCCCTTCGGGCACAATCGCCCACGAGAAATGGGCGAATCCGGATCACCCTCTACCTGGATGACACGGTCATCTTTGACATACACGCGCTGCGAGCAACCGACCGCGCAGTACGGGCACACTGACTGCACCACGCGGTCCGCTTCCACGGTGCGTCCATGTTTATCCTTGCTCTTTTGAGACTGCGTATTGACGTCCCTGCCAAAGGGATCGCCGCTGCGCAGCTGGCGCACAACCGGCCAGTTGAGAGGGCTAAAGCGAGACATATCCATAAATCTATATTTCGCTGGTTCAAAAAGCCACAAAGGCTACCCTAACTAGCCTGCACCGCCCAGAGTGCCCGCTTTATCCCCTCGACTACCTCAGCTAGCGCCATCATGGGCTTATCCGCTTTGTTCTGCTCCTCAATATAGGGAACATGTACAAATCCCGCGCGCACCTCCGTCCCTGCGAAGTGATGCAGGAGACCATACAGGAGCTGATTGCACACGAAAGTCCCCGCCGTATTCGACACCCGCGCCGGACAATCATCCATCGCCGCGACCATTTCCTTTACCGGTAGCGTGGAAAAATACGCCGCTGGGCCACCCTCCACGACCGGTACATCCACTGGCTGATAACCCGCGTTATCAGGAATCTCGGCATCCATCACATTAATGGCGACTCGCTCCGGGGTGATATGTTTCCGGCCGCCTGCCTGTCCCAAGCACACAATTGCATCGACTGATGATTCCTCTGCGAGTGCAATTACTCGGCGCAGGGATTCCCCAAACTTGGTCGGAATCACCGTCTTGACAAGCTCCGCTCCCCCAACCTCCTCTGGTAATAGCTCCAGCGCTTGTTCTGTAGGGTTAATGCTTTCTCCGCCGAAGGCGTCAAATGCAGTCACGAGGATTTTCATGCCGCCAGTATTCCAGAAATCGCAGCCCCTCCTCGCTCTGCACCTCGCGCTCCGCCCTTCCCCCCTCCGCCCTTCGCGCTCACCAGCAGCGTAAAGGTGATGCTTCCACCCCGCTCTGGTGAGCGCCGAGGGCGCACACCGCAATTCCTCCTCCCCCTCGCGCTCAGTGGGAAAAGAACCCCAGGTATTAAGAAGCCACCCGGTGAGCGCGAAGGATGAGGTCGCAGCCACGGGAGAATCCCCACGTCTTGTGCCTAAAGACGTCGAAGGAATAAACTGAGCGAAGTTGAAGTTGAACAGGACAGTATCTGAAAACTAGTCCGATCTGTCCATTTTTATTTTCAAAGGAACCTTTATGTCTCAACAGGAATCTTCGCGCTCTAGGCTCCCAGGCTGGGCCACAGGATTCGGCGCGCAAGTTATTGCCGGCCTTATCATCGGCCTCATCTTGGGTTTCATCGCCTCCGGCATGGATACCGACCCAGACAATCCCGGTTGGTTGACCACCCTGCTCACGGGAGTCGGTAGCGCCTACGTCCAGCTGCTCAAGGTGATGATCCCGCCGCTGATCTTCGCCGCTGTTGTTACCTCTGTCGCCAATTTGCGCAAGGTAGCTAACGCTGCTTCCCTGGCGATTTCCACACTGGTGTGGTTCGCCATTACCGCATTCTTCTCTGTCTTGATGGGCATTTTCGTTGCCGTCATTATGAAGCCGGGCGTCGGCACGAGCGTCGATGCCGCTACTGCACAGGATCCTTCCCACGTCGGCTCGTGGACCGCGTTCTTTGAGCAGCTTCTGCCGCAGAACTTCGTAGGCCTTTCTGCCTCGCTTTCCGACGGCGAAGTATCCCTCAGCTTTGGCGCGCTACAACTGCTTGTCATTTCCCTGGCCATCGGTATCGCCGCGGTCAAGACCGGCAAGTCCGCCGAGCCATTCCTGCACTTTACCGAGTCCTTCCTCAAGGTCATCCAGGTCATCTTGTGGTGGATCATCCGCCTTGCACCGATTGGCACCGCCGCCCTTATCGGTAAGGCAGTAGCAACCTACGGCTGGGACGCCTTGGGCTCGCTGGGCAAGTTTGTGCTGGCCATGTACGTGGGCCTTGGTCTGGTTTTTGTCGTGGTCTACCCCGCCGTACTGAAGTTCAACAAGATTCCAGTCATGGGCTTTTATAAGCGCGTTTGGCCGGTCACCTCGCTGGGCTTTGTTACCCGTTCTTCCATGGGTGTCATGCCAGCTACCGAGCGCTTTAGCGAAAAGGCCATGGGTGTTCCTTCTGAATACGCTTCCTTTGCCGTTCCGCTAGGAGCAACCACCAAGATGGACGGCTGCGCCTCCGTATACCCGGCCATCGCAGCCATCTTTGTTGCCCAGTTCTACGACATTAACCTCGACTTCACCCAATACCTGCTCATCATCTTTGTTTCCGTCATTGGTTCCGCTGCTACCGCAGGCACCACAGGCGCAACGGTTATGCTCACGCTGACGCTATCTACACTTGGCCTTCCGCTGGCTGGTGTCGGTCTCCTGCTGGCCATTGAGCCGATTATTGACATGGGACGCACTGCACTCAACGTCACCGGACAGGTACTGTGCGCCACCGTCGTTGCTAAACGTGCCGGCATCCAAGACAGGGCAACCTGGGACGCAGCAGAAAGCGGCGTCAAAGACATTATGGATTCTGACTCGGCCGCAGCCATCGGTGCCAAGGCTTAAATAAGCCCTCAAACATAATAAACGCCCGCAAGGAAAACCTTGCGGGCGTTTAGCTATGCGCTTTTACTTCTTGAGGCCATCAACACCATCGGTGTCGATCTGCTCCTTGCGCAGCTCCTCGGTGTGAGTCTCGGTGTCGCGAACGGTGTCCTTCTTCAGGTTGATCTTCTCAACCGGAACGGTTTCCTTGTTCACGTTAACCTGCTCCTCGTGCAGGGTGACGGAAGCTTCCTCAGTGTCACCGGAGATGGTGCCGTTGTAGTTCTTGGCATCTTCAGCGCTGATCGGAGTGCGCTCAACGCTGACCTCTTCGCGCTCAACCGGAACCTCAACGGTCTCGGTGTCGGTTACAACGTACTTGCGCAGGCGAGCCTCGCCGGTAGCCACACGCTCCTTATTGACGTTCATCTGCTCCTCAGAACGGATGAGCTCGCCGTCATTGTTGGTGTGCGCAGCTGCGGTGTTCTTGGAAGCAGCGTTATCGGCAACGCCAGCCTTACGCTCAGCAGCAGCCGCATCAGTGGTGTGGGTAGCTTCCTTCTTCTCGTTAGCGTGTGCACCAGCAGCGCCTGCACCAGCGCCAGCAACGCCGGCACCTGCGGCCAAGTTGTGGTCCTTGTCAGCGCCAGCCTGAACGTCGCGCTTGGAGTCCAGGTTGGAGTCCTTGTAATCGGTAACGTCCTGTGCATTATCCAGGCCGTAGTGCTTGAAGATATCGGACTGTGCCTCTGGGGTCAGCGGCTTATCGGAATCGAAGTCTGGGGCGTCCTTGATGCGGTCCTTGGAGAAGCCCAGCTTCAGGTCATCGCCGGAGAAGTCGTGACCGCGCAGCGGAACGAGGCTGGAGTTCATACCGAACAGGCCGTGGTTAACCTCAACGAAGGTAGGCTGGCCGGACTGGTCATCAACGAATACCTCGTTAACGTTGCCCAGCTTCTCGCCGTCCTTGTCGTATGCGGTTGCGTTAAACAGATCCTTAATGTTCTTACCCATTGTCAGTAAATCCTTTCTGCTATTGGTATAGCTCTCTTCAGCCAATCAAAAGGACATATTCTTGCCCCCACATGTGGAATGCGGGGGTGAGAATCGCTATTTGCTTGGTGTGACAACCACCATACGGAGAATTCAAAATTTTTCGACCGCCAGCAAGAAATTTTTGCCGTTTTATTCA
Organism: Corynebacterium sp. LaCa54; assembly: GCF_046717495.1. Taxonomy (NCBI): domain Bacteria; kingdom Bacillati; phylum Actinomycetota; class Actinomycetes; order Mycobacteriales; family Corynebacteriaceae; genus Corynebacterium; species Corynebacterium sp. LaCa54. The sequence goes on along the minus strand of NZ_CP177115.1, from coordinate 866,036 downwards.
CCCAGAGAAGACTTCATGCAGCTCAGAGCAATCAATAACATTTTCATAACGTTAAGAATTCTGCACCATAAATGGCCCGAATCTAAAAAATAGATGTCGTTTCACGACCCCGCAGCGCCGTAGTCAACACCCCCACTTTCTCCAAATCATTCAAGACTTACCCCACCCCCAAAAGGCGGTACCACTAAACCCACAGAATCCTTTCAGGAGGGTGTATGCTTTCTGCGGAAAAGCACAGGTTATGTACAGGCCCTATTCACTCGAACGGGTCTACACACATGTCGGTCTAAAAAATCAGCCACAGTGACCGCCCGAAAACTTAGAAAATTAAGGCCTAGCGAAATAGGTACGGGCGGCGGTTTTCCACGCCCGCCGGCTCCACGTGAATGAACGCACTGCAGCCTGGATACAGCTCATCTAGGGCGATTTCCACGACGTCAGCAACCTCGTGGGAATGCATAACGCTCCACTCTCCTGGCACCTCCATGGTCAGGTAGACCAAGCGCTGACGGCCGGAAGCGACAGTACGCCGGTCTGTGAAGGTAACCGATTGCTCCTTTTCCAACCGGGCCAGCAGCTGGCGAATCTGCTGGCGCTCATCCGCGGGAAGTGCTTCAGAAAGCAAACTGCTCACGGAATCGCGCAGGAGGGTGTAACCAGTCCACAAGATATTGATACCCACAGCGAGGGCTACTACAGGGTCTAGCCACATCCAGCCAGTTAAATAAACGGCGGCGATACCGACAAGGACGCCGACGGAAGTCCAGACGTCGGTAAGCAAATGGTGCCCATCCGCATCCAAGGTAGCGGATCGGTAGCGCTTACCTGCACGGATGAGCGCGATGCCTACCGCGGCGTTGAGCACCGACGAAAGCGTTGACAACGCCAAGCCCCAGCCCGGCTCTTCAATCGGCTGCGGAACAAAGAAGCGCTGGATCGCCGTGTACACGATCATGCCGGCTGCAATAAAAATCATTGCGCCCTCTACCAAGGCGGAGACGTACTCCGCTTTGCCATGGCCAAACTGGTGGTTATCGTCGGCCGGCTTAGAGGCAATCCGGAGGGCATAAAAGCCGGCGACGGCCGCGACGAGATTCACGATGGATTCGAAGGCATCGGAGAGGAAGCCCACCGAGCCGGTAAACCACGCGGCCACGGCCTTAAGGATGATGGTAGCCACAGCGGCGGCGATGGATAGCTGCATGAAGCGCTCAAGAATGCGCTGCTCTGAGCCCATGGAGGACATAGTCACTTCTCCCTTCGGTTCGGTTGCGGACCGAAGGTCTCGTTCACGGCCGCGGGCACTGCGGGCGCTGGCTGGCCGGGCTAAACGCCAGTATGTCGACCAGTCATCTCGGAATTAGCCGAGGGAACTACTCCCCTTCAAGAAATCCTAACTTTATAGGGCATGTGACACCGGCGCAAGATCGAAAAAAGCCACGGGAAACTCCCGTGGCTTAAATTGTGGAGCCTTAGTGCTGGCCCTCTGCAAACTCTTCTACCAGCTTGGTGTTAAAGGCTGGCAGGTCATCTGGAGTGCGGGAGGAGACCAAGCCCTGGTCACAGTGAACTTCCTCATCTACCCACGTGGCGCCCGCATTGCGCAGGTCGGTCTGCAAGGAGGGGAAGGACGTCAAGGTACGACCCTTAAGAGCTTCAGCATCGGCCAGGATCCATGCACCGTGGCAGATAGCACCAAGCGGGAGATCCTTGCTCATGTGGTTGCGCACGATTTCTACTGCGGCCTTGTCCAAGCGCAACAGGTCGGCATTGTCGGTACCGCCAGGCAAGATAATGCCATCGAAAGACTCGCCGGTTGAGTCAGCGGTAACGGCGTCAACGGAAATCTCCGTGCCCTTCTTGCCGGTAATAGTACCGGCCTTAGGGGCGATGACGCGCACGGTAGCACCAGCGTTCTTCACGGCCTCCAACGGGGAAGTCAGCTCAGAGTCTTCGAAACCATCGGTAGCGATGATTGCAATGGTCTTGTTGTCTAGTTCAGCCATAATGTGACCTCCTATTGTTTGGGTACCTCGCCCACAGTAACGCGGAAGATTCTCAATCGCTACAATTTCTCCGCCTGCGCGGGCAGTGCCTTCTCCGTTAGGAGGCCCAAGACTTAGAAGACGCGGAATTAACCGCCGATCTTAAAGTCGCACACGTCGCCGTCTTGCATGATGTAGTCCTTGCCTTCTTGGCGGACCTTACCGTGCGCGCGAGCTTCGGCCATAGAGCCGGCGGCTACTAGGTCATCGTAGGAAACGATTTCGGCCTTGATGAACTTCTTTTCAAAGTCAGTGTGGATAACGCCGGCGGCTTGCGGGGCGGCAGAGCCCTGCTTGATGGTCCACGCGCGGGCTTCCTTCTCACCGGCGGTGAGATAGGTCTGCAGGCCCAGCGTGGCAAAACCCGCCTTGGCCAAAGTAGCCAACCCCGGCTCATCTTGGCCCACGGACTCAAGCAATTCGCGCGCTTCGTCTACTTCCAGCTCAAGCAGCTCAGTTTCTGTCTGGGCGTCAAGGAACACGGCCTCGGCCGGGGCGACGAGCTGGCGAAGCTCTTCCTTCTTTGCGTCGTCGGTAAGCACGGCCTCGTCCGAGTTAAAGACATAGAGGAAAGGCTTTGCCGTCATCAAGTGCAGATCGCGCACGAGCGAGAGGTCAATCTCGCCCTCCTTAGCTGCTGCGAAGAGGGTGCGGTCATCTTCTAGAATCTCCTGCGCCTTCTTGGTGGCTTCCACCTCAGCAGCCAGGTCCTTATTCTTGCGCGCATCTTTTTCAAGGCGCGGCAGAGCCTTTTCAATGGTTTGGAGGTCCGCGAGGATGAGCTCGGTATTAATAACGGAGATGTCATTGCGCGGGTCAACTTTGCCATCAACATGGATGACATTGTCATCGGAAAAAGCGCGCACGACCTGGCAGATGGCATCTGCCTCACGGATATTGGCTAGGAAGGCGTTACCCATGCCTTCGCCCTGCGAAGCGCCAGAGACGATACCGGCAATATCCACGAAGGACACAGTGGCGGGCAGGATACGCTCCGAGTTAAACATTTCCGCCAGGTGGGTCAGGCGGGAGTCCGGCAGCTCCACCAGGCCCACGTTGGGCTCGATGGTGGCAAACGGGTAGTTCGCCGCCAGGATCTCGGAACGGGTCAGGGCATTAAACAATGTGGACTTGCCCACGTTGGGCAGGCCGACGATTCCTAGTGTAAGACTCACGGGGCCAATCCTAACTCACCCACCTTCTTTTAAGGCAAGATGGTGGGGTGAGTTCTGATAACCAACCGCTGCCCGAGGCTCCCAAGACGGGCCTGGGCGATAAGTTTGATGAAAGCTTCGATACCAGCAAGCTGGAGGATGTATCGCCACATCCGCCGGGCGATCAGGTAGATCGCTCTGTCATTGCCGGCGAGGTAGTTAAGTCTGCGTCCCTATGGGCGGTCCGCCTGCTCATCATCTGCGTTTTCCTCTACGCCCTCTACCGCTTGCTCGGCAATTTCTGGCAGGGCATCTTGCCAGTGCTTTTGGCCCTCATCATCTGCACCGTCCTAGCCCCAGTGGCTAAGAAGTTGCGCAGCATTGGCCTCCCCGCCGCGTTGGCGGCTGCCGTAACCATTTTGGTTTCTTTCACGGCAGTGGGTGGACTCATTTCCTTCGTTGCCCCGGACTTCATGCGCCAATCCCGCTCTTTGTACTTGCAGACGGTCTCCGGCATCCAAAGCCTGCAGCTCTGGGCACAGGGCCCACCCCTTAACCTCGATAGCGAGGATATGAGCAGCTACATCGATGAAGCGGCTTCCTGGCTGCAGCAGCGCGCTGGCGCCATCGCGGGTTCCGTCTTTACCGGTATCGGCACCGCTACCTCCATCTTGGTCACCCTCTTCATTGTGTTGGTGCTGACCTTCTTCTTCCTCAAGGACGGCGCCAAGTTCCTCCCCTGGCTGCGCGATGCCACCGGCAAACGCGCCGGCTGGCACCTTACTGAGCTACTCACCCGCGCATGGACCACGCTTGGAGGCTTTATTCGTGCGCAGGCAGTTGTCTCGCTTGTCGACGCCGTCTTTATCGGCATCGGCCTCGCCCTCATCGGCGTCCCCCTGGCCATGGCTTTGGCAATCATCACCTTCATCGCCGGCTTTATCCCCTTCGTCGGTGCAATTGTGGCCGGTGCCCTTTCCGTCACCATCGCACTGGTGTCCCTTGGTATTACCAAGGCCTTGCTCGTTCTTGGACTGGTCTTGCTGGTCCAACAGCTGGAGGGAAATGTCCTTTCCCCTTGGCTGCAGTCCAAGGCCATGGACCTGCACCCCGTCATCGTCTTGGTTTCTGTGACGGTAGGCTCTGCGCTATTTGGCCTGGTGGGAGGTTTCCTCGCGGTTCCGGCAGCCGCGATGTTCGCGGTGGCCTATCGCTACAGCCAAGATATGATGAAGCTCCAGTCGGGAGAAAAGACCGCCGCTGAGCTGGACTTTTCCACCGTAGCTGGCTACCTCATCGGCCGTTATACGGAGGAACAAGGGCGCTATAAGCGCGAGGCGTGGCTTAAAATGCCGGACTACGCAGCCCCAGAAGGCGCAGTGGCGGACGTAGCCGCGGACGGCAACTCCAATTCCCTCGACGCTGCCCTCAACGTGGAATCCACCCCGAAAGAGCATGAGAAGCCCGGCGTGCGCTCCAACCTGCGCCGTGCCCGCGATGCCTTCGAGGGCCTTTTGAACGGAGATTCGAAAAAATAGTGGGCTGTGTCGGCTGTACGTGCCATGCTGGGTTCCATGACTTCCACATTGCCCGTGCTGCTACTTTTTATCGGCCTCACCCTCGGCGCGGTAATGGGTTGGTTGGCCCATTCCTACTCCGCTGCTCGTTCGGCGCCAAGTGCCGAACACCGCGCGCTGCAAGAATCGCAGCGTCGCCAAGCTGAGCTCCAGCCGCTGGAAAAGGCCATGGACCGCTTGGGGTTTCAGCTCCAAGAAATTGAGGAAGACCGCACCGCGCTGCTCGCTTCCCTTTCTAGCCAGGTCCAGGCGGTAACCCGTACCTCCTCTCGTCTGACTGAACGCACTGACAAACTTGTTAGTGCCTTGCGCTCGCCCAATACCCGCGGTCGTTGGGGCGAGGTGCAATTGGAGCGGGTGGTTGAAATAGGCGGCATGACCAAACATGTGGACTTTGACTGCCAGGTTTCTGCTCCGCTGGGTGGTCGCATCGTTCGCCCAGACATGGTTATCAAGTTGGCTGGTGGCCGCCATATCATTGTCGATGCCAAGGTGCCTTTTACTTCTTACCTCGACGCGCTGGAGACCGATGACCCAGAAGAACACGCCGGCTTCTTGCGCCGCCACGCACACTTGATGCGTGGCCACGTCCAAGCACTATCGCACAAAGACTATATTGAAGCGTTTCAACCTACACCCGAATTCGTCATCCTGTTTGTCCCTGCAGATCCTTTCCTCGATACTGCATTGTCAGTGGACCCAGAACTCATCGAGTATGCCTTTGAACGCAATGTAGTAATTGCCACCCCCAGCTCGCTTTTTGCCCTCCTGCGCACGGTGGCTATGGGGTGGCACCAAGAAGACATGTCAGCCAAGGCAAAGGAGGTTCAGCGCCTAGGGCGCGAACTGTACACGCGCCTGAATACACTTTCTGATCACTATGGCAGGGTGGGCCACAACTTGGAAAAGGCAGTCGAAGCCTACAATGCCACACTGTCCTCGCTAGATTCCCGTGTCGGCGTCACCGCCCGCAAATTGCACGAGATGGATATCCCAGGCCGCACGGACCGCACGCCACGGGAGCCCATAGCCATCGATACGTGGCCGCGCGGGCATTCGCCACTATAAATCCGGCGACTTAGTGCGTGGAAATAGCCATGGGCAGGCACGAACCGGTAGGATCTTCCGACGTGTCACAAGCCAAGCAAAGAAAGTCTTCCGCCGCCCAAAGCTCTGGACTCCCCAGCATCACGCTGGGCACGGGCCTTGGGCTGCTCGCGGCAATTTTGCTCACCGGCGCGTTGATTTCCATCCTGATGGGTACCATCGGGTGGGCTTACCTCGCCTTCCTCGTCATCGGCTCGCTGCTGGTGGCGCTCATCGTAGAAGAACGCGGCCTCTTCCTCACGGTGGCTTCCATCCCCATCTTGTATGCCATCACGGTGGTACTGGCCGGATTCTTTATTACCAAGGCCAACTTGCCAGAGGGAGCATCACCGTTTTCCAAGACGGCTACCGTAACCGCAGCTTTCCCCCTTGTCCAAAGCTTTCTCTGGCTCCTCATCGCTTTAGTAGGCGCAGGAATCATCGGCTGGTTGCGATGGGTCCGCTACCGTAAGACGGCACGTCGCACCGCTAAAATGGAAACTTCCTCCCGCCGTTCCGATGCTGAGCAAGACCGCCGCAATCGCGCTGAGCGTTTATCGGTCGCTGACTTGATGGCGCGCGATAGGCTGGCAAAGGAACCTACTAAAACTCCAGCCACTCCGCAGCGCGCCCGCGCTTCTCACACGTTAAGGAAGTCCCGCCCCACGCCCAAAGATCGCCTGCGTGGGCGCGACCGAGAGGAACGCCGCCGCCTCCAGCAAGAGGAACGCGCAAATCCAATGCGCCCGGATCCAACCCGGCGCGCCGGCGATTCGGTACCGGCGTCTAAGGAGCACAAGCAAGCGCCCAAGCAAGGTTGGGACGATAACCTCTATGACGAGGACTAAAACAAAAGAAAGGCCCGGAAACGGGCCTTTCTTTTTTAGATGTAGTTTAAGCGCGCGCCTGTTTAAGTGCGTGCTGGGCGCAGGTCGCGCGGCAGGGCGAAGGTAATCGTCTCCGTAGAGGTAGTTACCTGTTCTACGTCGCTATAGCCACGCGCATCGAGAAATTCCAATACCTCGCGTACCAGCAATTCTGGTACAGATGCACCACAGGTGACTCCGACGGTGCGCACGCCTTCCAGCCAGGCATCGTCGATCTCCTTGGCAAAATCTACGAGGTGTGAAGCCTTAGCACCAGCCTCGAGCGCCACTTCGACCAGACGCACCGAGTTAGAGGAGTTTTTAGACCCCACCACAATCATCAGGTCGCACTTGGGGGCAATGGCTTTGACGGATTCTTGGCGGTTTTGGGTGGCGTAGCAAATATCGTCTGAAGGCGGATTTTCCAGATGCGGGAAACGCTCGCGCAGTTTATTGACGATGGTGATCGTCTCATCCACCGAGAGCGTGGTTTGGGACAGCCAAATAAGCTTCTCGTCCTGCAGGAAATCCGGCAGCTTAGCAACGCCCTCGACGCCATCCACAAGGTGGGTAACCTCCGGTGCTTCGCCGGCGGTTCCTTCCACTTCCTCATGTCCTTCGTGGCCAACCAAGAGGATGTGATAGCCATCGCGCTGGAAGCGCTGGGCTTCCTTATGCACCTTGGTTACCAATGGGCACGTGGCGTCCAACGTTAGTTGCTTCCGCTGCGTTGCCTCTGCCCGAACGGCCGGGGAAATACCATGGGCGGAAAAGACTAGGTGGGCACCTTCTGGGGCCTCAGAGGCCTCATCAACAAAAATGACGCCGCGTTCTGCCAAAGACTCTACGACGTAGCGGTTGTGCACGATTTGCTTGCGTACATAAATGGGCGCGCCGTACTTTTCCAGCGCCTTTTCTACGGTTTCAACCGCGCGATCTACGCCTGCGCAGTATCCGCGCGGCGCCGCGAGGAGAACATTTTTACCTTCAGTCATGGCTCCCAGAGTATCGAAACAGCACCCAAAACAATAGTGGGGCCCACCGCCACCATTCCGGCTACCCCGAGCGGGGCAACCATCTGCGCTGGCCCCTAAACTAGGCGGAAGAATACGGCAGACTGAAGAAAGGGAGGCTGTGTGAATCAACCGGCAAATACTCCGGATACTCCCTGGCCCGTTGGTAAAGTCAACGACCAAGTCAAGGGCTGGATCGAGCGCCTGGGCTACCTGTGGGTAGAGGGTCAATTAACCCAAATTAATTTCAAACCCACCTGGAAGCTGTCCTATCTCACGCTGCGTGATGTACAGCAGGAAAAGTCCGTGCAGCTGACCTGCCCATCATCAATGTTGCAGTCATTGTCAGCACCGCTAAAAGACGGCGACCGCGTCATTGTCCATGGCAAGCCAGCTTTTTATGCCGGCCGCGGTTCTTTTTCACTGTGGACCATGGAGATTCGTCATGTGGGCATAGGTGATCTACTCGCGCGCATTGAGAAATTGCGCCAGCAGCTTTCGGCAGAGGGACTTTTTGATCCTGCTCGCAAGCGGCCACTGCCTTACCTACCGCACAAAATCGGGCTGATTACCGGCCGCGGTTCGGCCGCGGAGCGAGATGTGATGGCGGTAGCTCATGATCGCTGGCCAGCGGTACAATTCCGAGTTCTCAATACCGCGGTTCAAGGTGCGAATACCGTTCCAGAGGTTATCGATGCCCTCCAGCAGCTAGATGCGGATCCAGAGGTAGACGTCATCATCATCGCCCGCGGTGGTGGCTCTGTAGAAGACCTGCTTCCCTTCTCAGAAGAAGCGCTGCAACGCGCGGTCGCGGCTGCTGGCACTCCGGTGGTCTCCGCCATCGGCCATGAGCCGGATAGCCCGGTGCTCGATAACGTCGCGGATCTGCGCGCTGCCACGCCTACCGACGCCGCAAAGCGCGTCGTCCCCTCCGTGGCCGAGGAGCGTGCCGTTATCGCAGAGGCACGCTCCCGGATGGCTGCCGCCTTGCGCGGCTGGGTGGAAAGGGAGCGACGCGGCCTGGACAATATTCGTTCCCGGCCCGTCATGGCAGACCCCATGACCCCCATTCGTACGCGCCGCGAGGAAATAGAGCGGACTCGTGCCACCATGCGCCGGGAAATTGAGGTCATGGTAGAACGCGAGACCCGCCACGTGGAGTCGCTGCGTGCTCGCGTTTCAGCTTTGGGACCTTCAGCTACTCTCGCCCGCGGGTATTCCATCGTCCAAGTGGTACCCAAAGATGGCTCCGGCCCCGAAGTTGTCACCTCTTATGAGCAATCCCCTCCCGGCGCGCAACTGCGCATCCGCGTGGGCGATGGGTCTATTACCGCTGTTTCTATGGCCTCCCAGGCCGCCGATTAATCACCGAACAAGGAGAAAACAATGTCAGAGGACACCATTGGCACCGGTCAACCAGGCCAGGATGCTTTTACCCCAGTAGAAAAATTGAGTTATGAGCAAGCCCGAGACGAGCTCATTGAAACCGTAAAGATCTTAGAGCTCGGGCAGATGGGCTTGGATGAGTCATTGAAGTATTGGGAGCGCGGCGAGGCCCTTGCCCGAACGTGCGAGGCACATCTCGACGGCGCAGCAAAGCGCGTTGAAGCAGCGCTCGAGAGGGCCGAAAAAGCAGACGCAGAAGGAGACGAGTAGTGCAGATTTATGGGTATCCAGGTGAGCGGGTGGATTTTGTGTCGAGGTCTGCGGCCGCCGGTTCCATCATGGCGGGAGACTCCCGGGAATTCGTAGAGGAATTCTTTGGCCCAGCACATACCCGCGATGATGACGAGGTGAGCTATTTCTCCCAATCCGTGGTGCTGCGCTTTACAGGCGATAAGGTACGCGAAATCGCTATTTATCCGCAGCGTTCCCAGCGTGAGCGCATCGATGTTTTTGTAGGAAAGACGCGCCTTAGCGGCTTAGATGAGGAATCCCTCGCAGAGGTCATTGCCCAGGCCGGCGACGGTCTTAGCGCCACCGCTGCGGCAGAAGGATTGGGCGAGGTTATTTTTCGGCTATAGGTGCGGCGTCGATAAACGCAGCGGTAGCAGCCTCAAAATCGCTATCGTCTGCGGCACCGGAGATAATGAGGCGGGCGTCGCCCAAATCTGTCACCCACAGGCGGCGCACGGAGTCGTCATCACTTTCTAATACCCGCACTTGGTGCCCTTTGACCTCACGGGCAGATTCGATGCCGCGGTAGTTGGCGTCGTATTCCTTACCCGCATCATCGGCCGCCACCTGTGTCTGAGTAGACTCCACAAACCCTTGGTCAGCGGTCACCCAGCTGACCACGGTGGCGTTTTCTCCACCCATATCAACGCGGCGGGCAGCATTAGCCTCCCAGCCCTCTGGCATATCAGGATTGCGAATAGCGCCAATGCCCGCGCGAGCTTGGGTTTCAAGGAAGGTTTGTTCATCCACTTCCTGCACTGCTCCCTGTTGAGTTTCGGAATTGATCGAGCATAGGCCGGTCGCTCCAACGGCCAGCAGCATCATGATCACCACGACGGCGAGGGACAGGGAGATATCCTTCGCGCCTTCAAAAATCTTTGGTCTTTCTTCTGCAGCCACGCGCCTTAGTATCGCACGGTGTGCTTCCAAAAAGCCACACGGCCCATTCTCCCCCGAAAGTTTGATGAATCCCCCACAAATGGGGCGCAAAATCAGACCCATTAGAGCAAAAAAGTGCGAGAATGGAAAGGTAGAGCATCAAGGGGAACACCCTCGATGAGAAAACTATGGAAGGCAACCACTACACATGTCCGAAAATACGTCTTATCTTCCTGACCGCAACCTGGCGATGGAACTGGTCCGTGTCACTGAGGCAGCAGCGCTCGCATCCGGCCGTTGGGTAGGCCGCGGCCAGAAGAATGAGGGCGATGGCGCGGCGGTCGACGCAATGCGCAAGCTCATCAATTCCGTAGCCATGAACGGCGTCGTTGTCATTGGTGAGGGCGAAAAGGATGAGGCCCCTATGCTATTTAACGGCGAAGAGGTAGGCACCGGCGAGGGCGCCGCCATGGATATCGCCGTGGACCCCGTTGACGGAACTCGTTTGATGGCAGAAGGCCGCCCCAACGCTATCTCCGTCATCGCGGCCGCAGAGCGCGGAACCATGTATGACCCTTCCGCAGTCTTCTACATGGAAAAGATTGCTGTTGGCCCAGAAGCAGTCGGCGCTATCGACATCAACGAGTCAGTGGAGTGGAACATCAACTCCGTGGCCAAGGCGAAGAATATCCGCCCGGAAGATCTGACCGTCGTGGTCCTTGACCGCCCGCGCCACGAGCAGCTCATCTCTGAAATTCGCGCCGCCGGCGCAAAGGTGCGCCTCATTATGGATGGCGACGTTGCAGGCGCCATCGCCACCTGCCAGGATTCCAATTCCATCGACATGATGATGGGCATCGGCGGCACCCCAGAAGGCATCATCACCGCCTGCGCTATGCGCTGCATGGGCGGCGAAATCCAGGGCAAGCTGTGGCCAAAGGATGAAGAGGAAGCAGAAAAGGCCCGCGCAGCCGGCCACGATTTGGACCGCGTCCTTAAGACCACTGACTTGGTCTCCTCCGAAAACTGCTACTTCGCTGCCACCGGCGTGACCAATGGTGACATGCTGCGCGGTGTTTCCTACCGCAATTCCGGCGCTACTACCCGCTCACTGGTTATGCGTTCCAAGTCCGGCACCATCCGCTACATCGACTCCATCCATAAGCTATCCAAGCTGCAGGAATATTCCGTAGTGGATTACACCACCCCGACCAAAAACTAGGGGGCACCCCCGAAGGCGGCCCTCCTGGTAGATCTCCGCCATACTGGAAAGCACACACTACCCAATTAACTGAGGTGATCTTCACATGACTGAATACCGCATCGAACATGACACCATGGGCGAAGTAAAGGTTCCTGCAGATGCCCTGTGGCGAGCACAGACCCAGCGCGCAGTGGACAACTTCCCTATCTCCGGCCGTGGCCTCGAAAATGCGCAGATTCGCGCACTTGGCCTCCTTAAGGCAGCTTGTGCTCAGGTAAATAAGGATTCCGGCAAGTTGGACGCGGACAAGGCCGATGCCATTATCGCCGCCGCTACTGAAATCGCCGAGGGCAAGCACAATGATGCTTTCCCTATCGACGTTTTCCAGACTGGTTCGGGCACCTCGTCCAATATGAATACCAATGAGGTTATCGCCTCCTTGGCACACCAGAATGGCGTGGAGATTCACCCGAATGACCACGTGAATATGGGCCAGTCCTCTAATGACACTTTCCCCACCGCCACCCACGTTGCCGCTACTGAGGCCGCCGTTAATGACCTCATTCCGGGCTTGAAGGTTCTGCACGAGTCCCTGAGCAAGAAGGCCAAGGAATTCGCCGACGTGGTCAAGGCGGGCCGTACCCACTTGATGGACGCCACCCCGGTTACCCTCGGTCAAGAATTCGGTGGCTACGCCCGCCAGATTGAGCTGGGCATCGAGCGGATCGAGGCCACCCTGCCACGCTTGGGCGAGCTGGCCATCGGCGGTACCGCCACCGGCACCGGCCTGAATACCTCTGCGGACTTTGGCGCTAAGGTCACCGAAGAGCTCAAGAAGCTCACCGGTGTTGCGGAACTAAAGGAAGCAGAGAACCACTTTGAGGCACAGGCCGCACGCGATGGCTTGGTGGAGTTCTCCGGCGCCATGCGCGCGGTTGCTGTGTCCCTTAATAAGATTGCTAATGACCTCCGCATGATGGGTTCTGGCCCACTGACCGGCCTGGCAGAGATTCACCTGAAGGACCTGCAGCCAGGTTCTTCCATCATGCCGGGTAAGGTCAACCCGGTCATTCCGGAGGCCGTCACCATGGTTGCCGGCCAGGTGGTGGGCAATGACGCCGCAGTCGCCTTCGGCGGTGCCCAGGGCCACTTCGAGCTCAATGTCTTCATCCCGATGATGGCACGCAACGTGCTCGAGTCTGCTCGCCTGCTGTCCAATGCCTCCCGCGTCTTCGCCGATAAGTGCATCGATCACATCGAGGCCAACGAGGAGCGCATGAAGCACTTTGCGGAGTCTTCCACTTCCATCGTGACCCCGCTCAACTCTGCTATTGGTTACGAGAACGCGGCCAAGGCCGCCAAGCATGCCTTGCATGAGAAGATCACTGTTCGCCAGGCCGTCATTGATTTGGGCTTTGTCGACGGCGAAAACCTCACCGAGGAAGAGCTGGATAAGCGCCTCGACGTGCTGAGCATGACTAACCGCGACCGCGATAACTTCTAAGTATCCGCCGCACCGCTACCCCGCCCGGGCAGGACCCGGGCGGGGTTTCGCATGCCTGGGGTAAGGGGGCGTCGGCAAGAGCAATGGCACATCTCACATAAAGACGGATGCACCTCTAAAATCACCCTTTTTGCACTTGGTGCAAGTTTGCACCGAGTGTAAAGTTGCATGGCGTGCAAGAAGAACTATCACTACGGGAGCAGAAACGCCTCGAGACGCGCCTGCGCATAGAGGATGCCGCCACAAAACTGGTGGATGAACAGTCCTTTAGCGCAGTCACCATTGAGCGGATCTGCGAAGTAGCCGGTATTTCTCGGCGCACCTTCTTCAATTACTTCGATTCCAAGGAATCCGCCGTTTTGGGCGCTCCAAGCACCGAGTTTACGGAAGAGATGCGGGAACTCTTCCTTAATGAGCCAACGACCAGCATGGTAGACCTCGTCCTCCAGTTGGTCAGACGGCATATGGAAGGCCACCACATCAACCCGACTATCCGGGATCGCCGCAAACGCATCTCCAATGATCCAGATGCAGCTGCGGCGGCAATAAGCCGGAAGCGAGCAAAATCCATTGAGCTCATCGATCTCATTGAAGAGCGCCTTAACAAAGAACCGGAGCTTCGCGTCCTTGACAGCTGCTCTTCTAGCACCGAGGCGATGCTCATCGTCGGCCTCGTCCGTGAGGCACTTTGGTTGGCGATGGCATCCCCGGATGCAGATTGCAGCCTAGACCTCGGCGCGCGTCTCGATACTTCCCTCACGCTAATAACAGACTTTATGAAAGGAATGCGATGGTAGATACGGCTGCTAAGGCCCCCTCACAGGGCCAGTCCCGCGCCGATAACCTCGGGCTTATTTTCTCGGCCCTAATGCTCACCATGCTGATGAGCTCCTTGGGCCAAATGATCTTCTCTTCTGCTCTTCCAACCATCGTTGGTGAGCTCGGCGGCGTCGACCACATGAGTTGGGTCATCTCCGCCTTCCTTGTCACCATGACCATCGCCATGCCTATCTCCGGCAAGCTGGGTGACATGTTGGGCCGCAAGTGGCTCTACATTGGGGGTATCGCCACCTTCGTCGTGGGATCCACCCTCGGTGGCTTTGCCAACTCCATGTCGCTGCTGATTATCGCCCGCGCCGTGCAAGGCTTTGGCGCTGGATTCATGATGATCTCTTCGCAATCCATCATCGCCGAGGTCACCTCCTCCCGTGAGCGCGGCAAGTTCATGGGCATCATGGGCGGCGTCTTTGGCCTGTCTTCCGTCCTCGGCCCCGTCCTCGGCGGCTGGTTCACCGACGGTCCGGGGTGGCGCTGGGGCATGTGGATGAACATCCCGCTTGGCATCCTCGCCATCATCGTGTGCACCTTGGTGCTGCACCTGCGCGTCGGTGAAGCCGACATGAAGCGCTTCGACTGGCTCGGCGCAACCTTCATCGCTATTACCACCGCGTCCCTTATCCTCATGACCACCTGGGGCGGCACCGAGTACGAGTGGGGCTCGTCCATGATCCTCACCTTAGGTGCCATCACCATCATTGGCGCCATCATCACCATCCTGGTGGAGCTGCGCGCCAAGGAACCGCTCATTCCAGTTCGCCTATTCAAAAACCGCAACATGGCCCTTACTACCCTGTCCGGCGTGGTGCTGGGCCTGGCAATGTTCGGTGTTCTGGGCTACATGCCTACTTACTTGCAGATGGTGCACACCCTGACCCCAACCAAGGCGGGTCTGATGATGATCCCGATGATGGTGGGCCTTATCGGCACCTCCACTGGCGTGGGCTTCATCATTGCCCGCACCGGCCACTACAAGGTCTACCCCATCATCGGCCTAGCCATTACCGCTGGTGCATTGTTCTGGATGTCTCACCTGACCGTAGAGACTTCCCTGAAGCAGCTGGGCTGCGAGTTCTTGGTCTTCGGTATCGGCCTGGGCATGGTTATCCAGGTCCTCGTGCTCATCGTCCAGAACTCCTTCCCACTGTCCCAGGTGGGTACCGCTACCGCGGCGAATAACTTCTTCCGCCAAATCGGTTCCGCACTGGGTGCTTCCCTGGTTGGCTCCATGTTCATCCACAATATGAAGGATGAGATGGCCACCCGCATGCCAGAAGCCTTCCAAAAGATGGGCCCTGAGGGCGCCGCCTATGCAGAAAAGTTTGGCAATGCCGACGGCGGTGCCAATAGCCTCACCCCAGATTTGGTCGCGTCCTTCCCCAAGCCAATCGAGGAAGCAATCCTCAATTCCTATAATGACGGCCTGACCCCGGTTATCGCTCTGATGGTTCCGTTGGTCATCGTCGCGCTCCTTCTCCTCCTACCTCTGCGCGAGGAGCGACTGAAGGAAACCATTGACTAATGTCGCTCACACCTGCAAAAACTGAGGCTACAAGCCAAGAGCTGCATGCCTTGCGCGATGCACTCCCGCTTGCCGACGCCCCCATTGAATCCGCCCTCGGCTATGCTCCTGGCGGCCTGCAGGCGGCGTTGGATGTTCATGCCAACCCCATCGAGGTATGGCGCACTAGGGACTATCTAGTTTCCTTAGCCCGCGCACACGGTATCCCGATCCCGCGCTTTAGCC
Source organism: Corynebacterium sp. LaCa54 (assembly GCF_046717495.1). Lineage (NCBI taxonomy): Bacteria > Bacillati > Actinomycetota > Actinomycetes > Mycobacteriales > Corynebacteriaceae > Corynebacterium > Corynebacterium sp. LaCa54. The sequence continues at coordinate 850,447 of NZ_CP177115.1, read as the reverse complement.
GCTTGAGCGATAACATGCGCTCATCGGCGCAGCGCTGGTTCGGCCCCTGGGACGTTCCTACGATGTAGCGCCCCACACGCCCCGCTCTCGGCGGGGTATTTTTTATTGCCAGAAACCCATCTGCCGCAGAACTTGGGACCCAATTCCCAAAATGGCAACGATGGCGGCAATGATGCCGATAGCCGCGCCGGCGCTCGATCCTCCACCAATGCCGCTACCGTCTGGTTCAGTGCTTCTCCAGCCGGGCGAGTTTCCCCGTTGCGCAGCAGGTATGGAGTAATACGCACCTCGGCCGTGCCTTCCTGCAAAGCCTCATATGTGCCGTCAGAATGCACCGCAAGAACCTCCGGATCGGACGAGGTTAGCGATGACCCCGGCACCCCTAACCGGGCACCGTCCCATCCCGCAATGCTTACGCCAATGCTGCCGGAATCGCCCACATGGGTACCGCCGCTAAAACGTATAGCCGCGCTTGCCAGAGCGGCTTCCGGTACCGCAATGGGAAATGCGTGCCGTCCTTCGAGGCGCTCTGAGGCGCCCGACGCCGCGTGCTCGGAATAATGGCCGGCCGTCGTGCTGCCAACCTGTGCCTGGGCAAACTAGTGGTTGGCTGGGTTAAGCAAGCTGTAAATATGCCCCGCACCGCCAGAATAGGAACCGTTAGAGCGAATGAGCTGATTCCACTCGCTGCCAGAACCGCCATCAGTAGACCAGTTAGCAATGGCGCGTTCCATCGGTGAAGTGGTGAGGTTTTCTGCGAAAAAGGCGCCGGACTTTACCGTCCACGGCTCCTCCCCGTCTCCACGGCGATGATCAAAATCGTAGTTTTCCTCCGCAGCGCGCTGCATCGCGGAGTGTTCCAATCCCCTGCTCCAGGATATGCCGTTGATATATGCGGTGCGGTCCGGTGCGACGTCGCGAAGCCTAGCACCAGCAAACGGAAGATTGGCATCCCAGGCCTTGGCGCGCAACTCATGCAACTGGCGGGTCACCGTCTCGATATGGGACTGTAGCTCAGGAGTGGCAAACACATAGGCCACACCACCATCAACCTGGGTGATATCCAACTGGGCAACAGGCACCGAGCCTGCGGAGGGATAGGACACAGCTCCCGCTGTAGGAACAGAAAGCGCCCCTGCCGTCATAGCCGCAACGGTGGACAAAGCAAGGGCACGGGTACGCACAGACATTTAAAAGCCTTAGAGAGATAGCGTACGAATACTCTCTTAACTTTATTCCTGTGCGCTGGGAAAAGCTAACGCTTCTTTTCCTCCGGCTTGGGCAAAAGCAGCTCGTACACATCGGTATCTCGCCACTGGCCCGCAAGCTCGCCGTAGGTCATCTTCGCCATGTGAGAGTAAGTGCCCACCTTCACGAATCCACGGGACTTATGCAGCCCCGCAGAACCGGCGTTTTCGGGGAAGATCCACGAGTGGATAGCCCACTTATGCAGGTCCTTACATACCTCAATCAAGCGATCCAAAAGTGCGCCGCCAATGCCGCGGCCCTGCGCCTCGGAGCCCAAGTAAATAGAATCCTCCACTACTCCGTGAAAGACGGTGCGGGTAGATACCGGCGCCGCAGACACCCATCCCAAGACCTTCGAATCATCATCGGCTTCAACAGCCACATGCACCGAGGGCATGATTTTGCCGGCTTTGAACTCTTCAAAGGTCAGGGAACGGGTCTCGTAGGTGGCGTGCCCAGTATTGAGTCCCTGTTCATAGATCTCTCGCATCTGGGGATAGTCCGCCGCGGTAAAGGGGCGGATGCGGAAATCTTTCTTCTTTTCGTCCGAAGACGTCTGCTTGGCGTTATCGCTCATATGCAACATTATTACTAGGCAATGCCCAGCTTCGCCACGCTGTACACATCACGATCGCCATACGCGAACATGTCTGGCCTAATCGCCACCTTCCAGCAGGTCGGTGACGAGCTCCGCAATGGCGGAACGCTCAGAGCGCTGGAGCGTAATATGCGCAAATAGCTCGTGCCCCTTGAGCTTTTCAATCACTGCCTGGACGCCATCGTGGCGGCCCACGCGCAGGTTGTCGCGCTGCGCTACGTCATGGGTGAGCACCACCCGTGAGCCCTTGCCTAGCCGAGAAAGCACGGTGAGCAAAACATTGCGCTCCAAGGACTGTGCCTCGTCCACAATAACGAAGGCATCATGCAGGGAGCGGCCGCGAATATGCGTCAAGGGCAAGACCTCAATCAGGCCGCGCTCATGTACTTCTTCCATCACGTTTTCAGACACCAAGCCTTCCAAGGTGTCATAGACTGCCTGCGCCCACGGGTTCATCTTGTCTGATTCGGTGCCCGGAAGGTATCCCAACGACTGCCCACCTACCGCATACATCGGGCGGAAGACTACGATACGGCGGTGTTCGCCGCGCTCGAGTACAGCTTCCAATCCGGCGCACAGGGCGAGTGCCGATTTACCAGTGCCGGCGCGTCCGCCAATGGAGACGATTCCGATATTTGGATCCATCAGCAAGTCCAAAGCTATGCGCTGCTCCGCGGAGCGTCCTTGCAGGCCGAAGGCATTGCTATCGCCGCGCACGAGCTCCACCACACCTTCCGCGGTGATGCGCCCCAGCGCGGACTGCGCTCCCGCTACTAGGGTAAGTCCGCAATGGACTGGTAGCTCCTCCACGGCAGTGCCCTTTTCAGTGTGAATGCCGTCTAGCATGACTTCCCCATCACGGTAGAGGGCGTCGATGACATACGAGCTGGTTTGCACGGTTGCCATTCCGGTATAGCCGGTCAGAACCACATCCTGGGCGTGGTACTCATCCGCCTGTACACCCACTGCGCCGGCTTTCACGCGCAGTGGCACGTCCTTGGTGACTAGCACGGTATCTTTACCTTCGTGTGCAAGGTTGAGGGCGCAGGCCAAGATACGGTGGTCCCCCTCTGGGCCACGGAAGGCAGAGGGCAACAAGGATTGGTCTTGATGGTTCAATTCCACGCGCAGGGTGCCGCCATCTACGTTCACGGGGACCGGCTGGTCTAGCGCCTCATAGGTAGCGCGCAGTTCCTCCAAAAAGCGAAGAGCTTGGCGGGCGAACCAGCCAAGCTCTGGGTGATGACGTTTTCCTTCCAGTTCAGAGATAACCACAACGGGAAGGACCACATCGTGCTCTGCGAATTTGCGCAGAGCCCAAGGGTCAGAAAGCAAGACCGAGGTATCCACTACATAAGTCTTGGTAGCGACGGTGTTATCGGTTGTGGCAAGCGGAGTAGAAAGTACAGAGGGACGAGTCATGGTGGCAGGGTTCTCCCTTGAAATGCGGTAGATCAAACTTCTTCCGTATAGCCCCAAATTCCGGGGTTGCCACCCAACGTAGGCACCGAAGGTTGAAATTACATGGGTGCAAGATGAACTTTAAGAAAACGAAAAATCCCTCCGCAGCAGATGCTGCGAAGGGATTACCTCAAAAAGAGCTTTTTACTTCTCTACGGAAGAGGTGAACTTGCCGCTCTCATCCTGGAGCCAGGAGATAACGCCATTGTCGAACTGCTGGGTCCAGCCCTTGCCCTCAGTAGCCTTCTCCTCGGCAGCCTTAGGCAGGCCTACCTCTGCGTCCAGACCGCCCTGCTCCTTCCAGGTTTCAGCGATCTTGCCGACGATTGGCTGAGCCTCATCGCCATCCTTAGCCATAGCCAGCAGGTTGCCGCCATCGAAGGTTGCCAAAGAACCCTTATCGGAGGACTCTACGCTCTGTACGTCGCCCCACTCAGCCTTCTTCTCCTCGATGGCAGACGCCAGAGCTGCCGGAACCTCCTGGTCGCCATTGGCGGTGGAGACGGTCTTGGTGTCGCCGTCCTTGGAATCAGCATCCTCAGACTCGGAACCATCCGCATCCTCAGACTCGGAGGATTCCGCGTCCTTATCCTTTTCGGAGGTAGCTTCATCAACGGCGGAGCCAGCAGCGTCGGAAGCATCAGCTGCTACGGAACCGGCGGTGTCCTTAGCGTCGTTAGCTGCATCCTCGGCATCGGAGCAAGCTACGAGAGCAACGGACAGGGTTGCGGCAGCAAAGCCACCTACGATACGACGAGTCATCTTCTGCATTTCTGCATCATCCTTTCATCAAGAAAGTAAGTTAATTCTAATTTTTATTAAATCGCCCTTCATGACGAACGAAACCCACCGTAATGACACCACCCAGCGGGCGCCACCCACACGGACAGGAAGCAGACAGCAAATACTAAAGTACTACCTCCGTTTGCGCTGCTTAAAAGCCTTCTTTTTATTTTGTAACGAATTGTTAACGTTTCTTCGCGCTTGCTTAGCCCTCGCCTTTTCCCTGGCGCTTCGCTTCGGTTTCTCCTGCCGTGAGGACCGTGCGGTGCGGCCCTTGGCGACGCCCACGAAGTCCTGAATTGCCTCTCCGTCATCCTCCTTGCGCCATACCAGCGCAATCTCCGTCACCGGCACGGACTCATCCTTTAGCCCGAGTGGCACCACCTGTTTCTTGCTGAGCACCTTGAGCAGGGGGCGCGGTGCAATCGCGATTCCCACATTGGCTGCCACCACTTGGAGGGCATCGCGGACCGCGGGGACATCAACGAGCCCGGAATCGGCGAGGCGGTAGTTGAGGTGTTCATCTGCGACGTCGGCAAGCGTGAGTTCCTCGCCTACTTCGGCATAGACCGAGTCCTTCGGAACCGCAATTCCTGGAGCCTCTTTATAAAGGCGCACCACATGAAAGGAGTCATCCACGCGGGCATCCGGCAGACGCGCGAGGGCCACATCCACCTCTCCACCTAGCAGCGGAGCTAGCGCATCGTCTGCATCAACGGTGTATAAACCACCATGAGCAGTATTTTCTTCGAATCGGCGGAACCACTTTCCAGGCTCCGTACCGGTGGCAAAAGCTAAGCGCAGCATAGAGGACAGTCTACTGAAAGTGCTACGGTAAAAGCGTGACTGAAGAACATAAGCAACCATCCGGCACCGCCATGCGTGCCCAGACCGCAGCGAAGAAGCTTGGCATCTACCTGCCCGCTGCGCCGGACGAGTTTCAAAATAGTGCCATTAGCCACGAAGAGCTGCGCGAATTGCAGCATAACCCGCCCGAGTGGCTGCAAACCTTGCGTCGCGAGGGTCCTCACCCCCGCCCGGAAGTCGCCCATAAGCTAGGCATCTCTGTTACCGCGCTCAAGAAAAACGATATGGATAAGCCGCTAACCACAGCGGAAATCAATCAGCTCCTCCAAGAGCAACCAGAATGGCTCCAGCAGGCCCGCGCCACCATGGCGCAGGCCCGTGGACATGAGGTAAAGGACTAGACCAGCTTCCAGTCCTCGAGGCCCTCATACAGCGGGTAGTGCTGGGCAATCTTGTCCACGCGTGCGCGGAGGGCCTCCACATCGGCGTTCTTGCCCTGTACCAAGGCGGTGCCGATGATATCTGCGACCTCGGTAAAGGCCTCAGCATCCAAACCGCGGGTTGCCAGCGCAGAGGTACCAATGCGCAGGCCAGACGTGACCATCGGCGGACGAGGGTCATTCGGGACGGCATTGCGGTTAACAGTGATGCCTACTTCATGCAGCAGATCCTCTGCCTGCTGGCCATCCAACTCGGAATTTCGCAGGTCAGCCAAGACCAAGTGCACGTCGGTGCCGCCGGTGAGCACGTCCACGCCAGCCGCCTTAGCATCCTCCGCGGTAAGGCGCTCCGCCAGAATGCGAGCACCCTCCAAGGTGCGCTCTTGGCGCTCCTTAAACTCCTCGGTCGCGGCAATCTTCATGGCAATGGCCTTCGCAGCGACTACGTGCATCAGCGGTCCGCCCTGCTGCCCTGGGAAGACGTTGGAATTGATCTTCTTGGCATACTCCTGCTTGGCCAAAATCATGCCGGAGCGTGGGCCACCCAGGGTTTTGTGCACGGTGGTGGACACGATATCAGCGTGCGGCACCGGGCTCGGGTGCAGGCCGGCGGCCACGAGGCCAGCGAAGTGAGCCATATCTACCCATAGGTAAGCGCCGACCTCATCAGCAATTTCACGGAAGGCCGCAAAATCCATGGTGCGCGGGTAAGCAGACCAGCCACCAATAATAACCTTTGGCTTCTCTTTCAGCGCTTGCTCCCGCAGCTTATCCATGTCCACGCGCATGGTCTCTGGGTCCACCTCGTAGGCGGCAACATCATAAAGCTTGCCGGAGAAGTTCAACTTCATGCCGTGAGTCAGGTGACCGCCGTGAGCGAGGGACAAGCCCAAAATCTTGTCTCCTGGCTCAGCAATGGTGGACAGCACCGCAGCGTTCGCCTGCGCACCGGAGTGTGGCTGAACATTGGCGAATTCCGCGCCAAAAAGCTCCTTCGCGCGGTTACGAGCCAGGTCCTCCACGACGTCGACATGCTCGCAGCCTCCGTAGTAGCGGCGGCCTGGGTAGCCTTCAGCGTACTTATTGGTGAGCACGGAGCCCTGCGCCTGGAGCACGGCGCGAGGCACAAAGTTCTCAGAAGCGATCATTTCCAGAGTTTCGCGCTGGCGGGAAATCTCTCCCTGGATAGCGCCGAATACGTCCGGGTCAAGGTCGCGGAGGTCAGAGGTAAAAGAAGCCATAAAGTGTGGTCCCCTTCTCAATATCAAGCGGTATGGGCTGCTGCATATCTTATCGTGCCCAGCACCCGAAGGGGGCATACTTTTACCCATGGATTAGGCAAGTGCGACAATAGAGCCATGGCGCGCACATTGGATTCGAGTCCCTACCTAGATTTTGACCGCGAGACCTGGCGTGGTTTGCGTAAATCCATGCCCCAGGTGCTCACGGAGACCGAGGTTGAAAAACTTCGCGGCCTAGGAGACCGCATTGACCTAGATGAGGTGGCTGATGTCTACCTCCCTCTCTCCCGCCTTATCCACATGCAGGTCACAGCGCGCCAGCAGCTCACCTCAGCTACTGAATCCTTCTTAGGAAATCCTCCAACGCACGTTCCGTTTGTCATCGGCGTGGCAGGTTCGGTGGCGGTAGGAAAATCCACCACTGCCCGTCTCCTACAGGTGCTGCTGCAGCGTTGGGATTCTCACCCCGAGGTCGCGCTCGTTACTACCGACGGCTTCCTCTTCCCCACCAAGACCTTAAAAGAACGCGGACTCATGCAGCGCAAGGGATTTCCGGAATCCTATGACCGGCGCGCATTGCTCCGCTTTGTCACCGACGTAAAATCAGGAAAGCCACTGGTCAAGGCTCCACTGTATTCGCATATCAGCTATGACATCGTGGACGGAAAATACCAGGAAGTCCATCAACCTGACATCCTGATCCTAGAGGGTCTCAATGTGTTGCAAACAAGCCCTACGCTCACCGTGGCGGATCTCTTTGACTTTTCAGTCTACGTTGATGCCCGCACCGATGATATCGAGCAGTGGTATATTAATCGCTTCCTCACCCTGCGCCACACCGCTTTCCGCGAACCTAATGCCCACTTCTCTGCCTTTGCAGATATGGACGATGAGGAAGCGCGCGCCCAAGCCCGTGAAATTTGGCAGTCCATCAACCTGCCCAACCTCGTAGAAAATATCCTGCCCACCCGCATACGAGCCTCTCTCGTACTCAAAAAGGGCTCGCATCACTTGGTGGAACAAGTGCGGATGCGCAAGCTCTAGCGCTTATTTACCAAAGCGGCGCGAACGTTGGGAATAGTCCCGCAGGGCACGGAGAAAATCCACCTTGCGGAATGCCGGCCAGTAGGTATCTGTAAACCAGATCTCCGAGTACGCGGCCTGCCATAGGAGAAAGCCCGAAAGTCGTTGTTCACCAGAGGTACGGATAACCAGGTCTGGGTCCGGAAGCCCCTTAGTGTACAGGTGCTCGCCAATGGAATCCGCGGTAACGCGATCCGCCATCTCCGCAGCAGAGGTTCCCTTCTCGGCTTCCGCGCGCACCAAGTTCTGCACTGCGTCTACGATTTCTTGGCGTCCGCCATATCCCACTGCCACATTGACGATGACTCCGGTATTGTCCTTAGTTTCCGCTGCCGCCGCCACCATGCGCTGGCGAATATCATCCGGGAGCAGATCAAGGTGGCCGACAAGGCGGACTTGGCAACCGACATCGCTGTGGGATAGGTGCGTAACCACATCCGAGATGATGTCAAAGAGCAGCTCTACTTCTTGTTCGCTGCGCTTTAGATTCTCCGTGGACAGCAAATAGATGGTGACTACTTCGATATCGGTATCGCTGCACCATGAGATCATCTCTCCAATTTTCTTCGCGCCTTGGCGGTGACCGTGGCTGATATCGGTAAAACCAGCCTCGCGCGCCCACCGGCGATTGCCATCGGCCATGATGGCAATGTGTTTGGGCTGCGGCTTGCCTTTAATAAGGCGCGCCAGACGGGCTTCATAAACCGGGTAAGCCAGCTGTTTGAGAGAACTCACGCTCATTAGTCTATCCGCCTAGAAAATGGACTTTTTGCGGTTATCGTAAATGCCAGCTTCTTTCATCGCCTCATCCACGGCTTCCTCATCAAATGGATCGATACCGTGGTCTTCCGCAAACATCATGCGGCGGCGGAAGCGTGAGTAACGGCGGTGAAAATTCCATCCCGCGATTAACACTGCAACTCCCATTAGGGCCAAGATCAGCAAGCCGATGGGCGAAGCTTTGCCAAATTCAGGACCCATTGGACCGCCTTCGGCGCCCTGGGTGCCTTGAGCAAGTACAAATGCATCATTTGTGGCTAGAACGAAAGAGCCATACACGCTCATGTCTTAAGCCTCCTCTTTTTCTTCGATGCCTGCAAAAAGGTTGTTTTCTGGCAAGGAGGTAGAAACGCGGGTTTTCGCCAGCTCAAACTCCTCGGTGGGCCACAGGCGTTGCTGTACCTCCACCGACGTCGCCAAGAAAGCACCAGCCGGATCAATCTGCGTGGCATGCGCACGCAGAGCCTCTTCGCGATTGCTGAAATAGTCTGCGCATTCCACCTGGGTCGTTACACGCGCCATGATATCTCCAAACGCGGTGTCCCAGCGCGCCAGCATCGGCCCATAGGGGCTAGTTTTGCCCTCCTCCAAGAGCAAATCATGGAACATCTTCATGCGCTGATAGACGAAGCCATGCGAGTAGTACAGCTTTAGCGGCGTCCACGCCTCACCCAACTCTGGGTGATACTCGGCATCGTCGGCCTTTTCCCACGCAATCATCGAGGCCCTATGCACCATCAAATGATCTGGGTGCGGATACCCGCCATTTTCGTCATAGGTGATGATGACGTGTGGGCGAAACTCGCGGATCACCTGGACAAATTCCTGCGCAACGGTGTCGTCTCCCTGCAACGCGAAGCAGCCCTCCGGTAGCAGCTCTTCCATAGACTTGCCTTCAACCGGATCCGGCAAACCGGAGTCGACGTAGCCCAGCCAGCGATGGTGCACGCCTAGCGCACGCGCAGCTTTAGCCATTTCTTCCCGACGAACCTCGCCCATATGTTCCTTGATCCCAGGGCGGTCCATGGCGGGGTTAATCACATCGCCGCGCTCGCCGCCGGTACAGGTCAGCACCAAAACCTCGTTGCCTTCTGCGGCATAGCGCGCGGTGGTTGCAGCCCCCTTGGAAGACTCATCGTCCGGGTGCGCGTGGATAGCTAGTAGGCGAAAATCGCTCACTGAAAATCCATCCCCTTATAAATCTAGGTTCTTTGAACAGATGATTATCCTAGTAGATAATTGGAAAACAGTGGTCCTCGGCTAGAGTGGGAAGCATGACTTCCGCCGGAAAATCTCGCTCAGCCGCCCGCTATGGCTCTCGGGGGCCTTCTGAAAAGAACTCAGGTAGCTGGACTAATAAGGCGCTGGTGCTGATCTTTATCGCCATTTTTATCGCGCTCATCTTCTTTGGCTTCCGGTACTTTCAACAAAAGGAGCGCGTGAACGCGCAGGTTTCCATCGTGACCCAAGAGGTTTTGAGCGATGACACCACCCGCGTCTGGGTCGACGTCACCCGTAACCACACCGATGAAGAGGCTTATTGCATTGTCCAAGCCTTTGATTATTCCAAGTCCGAAGTAGGCCGACGCGAGTTTCCTGTTCCCGCTGGCGGAAATGAAACCCAGCGTATCGCTGTTGACGTCCCGACCAACGCCCGCGCCGTCGCTGGCGGCGCTTATGGTTGCTCTGGCAATATCCCCGAATACTTGGATATGGATAACCCTGACTACGCGGAAAGCCGCTAGCCGCGTGTGCTAGGATTTGTAGCGCCTAGAACTGGGCATTTGCCTAGTTCCACTTTTACTTATGGCCCCAGGGACAACTAGGGGCTTTGACCACAATTCCTATCTACGGAAGGTTGCAGAATGGCTGAGCAGCAAAAGCAGTACATCACCCCAGAAACCAAGGCGAAGCTCGAGGCCGAGCTGCAGGAGCTTATCGATCATCGCCCAGTAGTCGCGGCTGAGATCAACGAGCGCCGTGAGGAAGGCGACCTCAAGGAGAACGCCGGTTACGATGCTGCTCGTGAAATGCAGGACCAGGAAGAGGCCCGCATCAAGCAGATCTCTGAGGTCCTCGCGAATGCCACCACCGAGCGCGGTGCTGTTCAGGAGGGTGTAGCCCACACTGGTTCCGTAGTTCACGTTTACTACAACGGCAACAAGGACGATAAGGAGACCTTCCTCATCGGTACCCGCGCCGCTGCTTCTGACAACAAGGATTTGGAAACCTATTCGGAGCAGTCGCCACTGGGCGCTGCCATCCTCGGCGCGCAGGAAGGTGAGACCCGCGAGTACACCGCTCCGAATGGCAAGACCATTTCCGTCACCATCGAATCCGCTGCGCCGTATGATTCTGCTAAGGCCGCTACTCCGCGCGAGTCCTAAACTTTAAGCCAATTACCACTTTGGAGAAAGAGCATATCCCCATGAAGAAGTTCTCCCGTTACGCTGCCGCTGGTCTCGTCTTCACCGCCGGCCTCTCCCTCGCTGCTTGCCACCCACCCAACCAGCAGGACTCTGATTCCAAGGTAGAAAATGCTTCTACCTTCACTGGTGAGGCCCCAATGCAAAAGGACGCTGACACCAGCTCTTCCGCACCTGAGTCCGTTGTTCAAGAGCAGCAGCCTGTAGTTGAGTCCGGTGTCCCTGAGGAGCCAGCACAGCCGCACCTGAATGGTACCGCCACCGAGCTGCCGCAGCAGTAAAAAGACGGAAGGGCCGAGGGTTTCCTCGGCCCTTTTTCATGTTATTTTTCCACGTTTACTTCCCGCACCCAGTCCCCGATTACGCCGGGCACTACAGCGGGCGGCTCGCCTAATAGGTCGCGTTTATTGGGGTCCTTTTCGACCTGCGTAGTCACGGACTTTACGCGCTTTTTCTCACTATCCTTACCGCGCATCCCCATCATCGGGCCATAAGCCCGCGCCCCGCCAGTAGAACGACCGGCATTGCCCCCGCGCGTTGCCGCGCTGTTTTCGCCGCTTCCGGTTCCAATACCAAGGCTGCCGCCCGCACCGGCACGCATACCGGGTCCTCCTACGGTTCCTGTACCGGCGCCAAGACCTGCGCGCGAACCAACTCCAGCGTAGGGAATTGCCGCGCCAGTTCCGCGTCCAAGGCTTTGGCCCAGTTGCGCACCTCTTCCGGCATGCCTTATATCGGCGCTACTGCTTAAGATTCCCGGGCCGGCTCCGAACCCACCACGCAGTGGCTGTTGCTTACCAAGAGCACCGCGACCGGCATCTGCAGGCCTTCCGGATGCCATCATTGGTGCCATACTCCCGCTCGCAGAATGTGCATTAACTGATGGCGCAACCGGGCCGCTACCGTTGAGCGCCCCCGTGCTCACTCCAGCACCAACGGGATGTGCTGTGCCACTAGGAACCTGCCCCATCACCCCATTCGCTGCGACAGCCCCCGGCATCGATGCCCCTTGGGTGGAAACTTCGTTACCCCCAATGGTTACTTGTTCTCCTAGCCCCAGCCTTTCCAGTGCATTCCTGCCACTGGTATGCATTTGTTGGTGAAACTCGCTGATTTCCTGCGGGCTCATCCCCACAGCATCCAACCCGTTTACGTTTCCATTGACAACGTCAAAGTTTCCGGGGCCCAAATCGCCTCGCGCAATCGCCTCCGCAATCTTTTTCGGCCACACCACTTCTTCGGTAGTGTAGCGCTGACCATCACCTTCCACTCCGGCAAGTCCCGCATCGACGCCTCCGCCTCCCGACGCCGGCGATTGCTCCATCAATGCATGCTGGTAAGGCATGGCCTCTATGGCGAATCGCTGCAGGTCTGGTTGCAGCATGGCCAATGCGGCCTTTTCCGCAATTTCACGCTCCACCGGTTCTGGGATTGCCATCACTTCCATAGCCATAGCCATCGCGGCCGGCTGCATCCCCATGAGCTTGGCATGGAATCCGGTTAGCTTCTCCCCCATGACCTTTGCATTTGCCACAAAATGGCTTCCCGACGCCGCCACCTCCCGAATCTTCGCCGCAGCCCTCGACGTAGCCTCGCTGTCATTCTCGCTTTCCAAAGACCCGGCTGCTTCCTCTAAGCCGCTGACAATATCGTCGACTTCCGACGCCAATGAGCTCCACCGCGCATTTGCCTCCGACACATTCCAAATCTGTGTCGACATCAGGTCCGTCGCGAGCTTCACGATGTCGGTGCCAACATTCACCACCGGCATAGAAAACCCGAAGGGACTGTACCCTGGCTCCGGCTGGTTCATAATCGGCATAGACTCAATGCCTATGTCCCCACCCGCATCCGCAATCTCCATTCCCCTGCTATTCGCGTCCTCCTGCGCCTGAAAGCCACGTGCTTCTCGACCTAAGCTGTCATCCAACCATTCAAGTTGTTGAGAAAACGCCCTAATCGAATTACTAGCCGAGCCTGGATCTGTCTCAAGCACTCGCTGGTGGACGGCCCCGACATGGTCTATCCCAATTACTGGAGAGAATCCCGCAGTAAGTGGTGACCTAGCTTGCGCTACTAGTGAGTTCATTTCGCGCCGCATTGTTGAAGTTTTTAATGCTGCAGACAAGATACTTTCCGTACGAATTTTCATTCTTCCCCCGAATTATTCATTAAAGTATTTCAGCCATTATTTGCTCGACTTCCGAGCATTTCTCTTGAAGATTGCTTTCAAAGCCGTAACCAGAATGGCTCACGGTAATATAGCCACGCTCTGTCTGAACTCCGCCAGTACAGAACATGTCATCAAACAACTCATTTTTGACAAATTCCACTGGCAACAGTTTTTCATCACCGTCCGACTTTTTGAGTTCTAACAGTTCCTCATCCGCCGGAGTCCTTATCGAGCTCGAAAATCCCACGACTCCCGATCGTTGAGAAGTGTCTGTAAGAGAATATGTGCAAAGAGAGAAGCCAGATTCCCTTACTACATCTCCTTCTAACTTCCCGACTCCCATATTTTTCAAAGCTTCATCTGGAATCTCCGTACACGGATCGAAAAGCTCGAAACTTGGATCAGCCGGATCGAATTCCCCCAGTGGCGGTAGGACACCGGATGATTCTCCCGGCCCCGTGGCGCCGGCCTCCCCCGGTTGGCCGGCGCCTTGCACATTTTCCTCGCCGTCGGTGCGTGCCGATTCCCCCCGATTGCTGTCCGCGTCATCCCCCAGGTCCCCGTTGGTTCCCCCTGCACCGTCGGCCGAACTAATGCCGCCAGTCTCGTCCACATTCGTGGTTTCCTCTGACGCGCTCCTCGTACCGATGTCCGCAACGCAGCTACCCAGCACAACGGAGCTACTGACCATCAACGTTGCTACGGTTACCTGACGCTTCACAACAATCCTTCGCGCACTCACTTTTCTGACGAGAGGAACAAGATAGTGAAGAAGAGAACTCTTCACTTCGTTTTCCTGTTCCGGTACACAGCATGCACGGAACTCCACGAATTTTCTACGCAACCAAGAAGGTTAACGGCGATTTAACAAAATTATTCGCCCCATATGTCACATCCATAACGCCTAAAAGGCGAAGTTTCCTGCTTATTAGCTGTACTACTCCTGAGACCACCCTTCTAGACCAAATAAAGCCTAAACCCTCACTTTATCCCCCGAACTACCCCACTAATTACACGCTTGTAAGCGTTTTATGGCAGCAAAAAGGCCCGCATCTCAGTGCGGGCCTACGTGAAAAGTTGATTAGTCTCGCTGGAAATAGCTCAAGAGACGAAGAATCTCAGTGTAGAGCCAGACCAAGGTCACAGCGAGGCCGAGAGCTACGCCCCAAGCATTGCTAGCGGGAGCGCCGGCACGGATCATACGGTCAGCCTGATCAAAGTCAGTCAGGAAGGACAGCGCACCAAGAACGATGCAAACAAGTGAAAAGATAATGGCAATCGGGCCGCCATCACGCAAAGGGTTGAAGTCGAAGAAGATTGCGCCCAAGAAGTTAACCAACGCCATGACAGCAACTCCGGCGACCAAGCCGAAGAGGATCTTGGTGAATTTCGGGGTCACCTTAACTGCACCGGTCTTGTACACGATCAACATGCCGATGAATACACCAATGGTTCCAACGATTGCCTGGCCGATGATTGCCATTCCGCCTTCACCTTGGAAGTTCACATTGGCAAACATGAAGGAGAAGCCACCAACGAATAGTCCCTCAAATACGGCGTAAATCAGTGTGACCGCAGCAGAACCCCACTTCTTGCCAAAAGAAGCAACCAGCACAGTAATGAAGCCACCGATGCCACCGACCAGAGTCAATGCCATGGCAATACCTGGATTTACCATTCCCAGCCCAAAATTGATGGCTGCGGCGACGATGATGACGCCGAGGGTGATGCCTGTCTTGGTGACGACGTCATCCACGGTCATTGGACGAGCAGCTTCGTCCCCGTATCCAGAATTTTGGCGGGTACTATTTTCGGTCAGAGAACTCATTACCGGATTGCTTGAACGCACGGTTGTCCTTTCTAAGAGAGGTGCAATTTAGCTATCTCAACCTGTTCAACGAGACACCGCCCTATAAAGTTCCGCAGTCTTTCCATGTAGCTAAAAGTTTTGCGAACAGTTTCCGCATAAAGGCTGTGGAGACTTACCAAAACAAAATCTCGAGACACCATAGGAACGATGTCTCGAGACTTCACACGGTGCCCCCAGTGGGACTCGAACCCACACTGAATCGTTCTAAATTCTAAGTCATGGGCTACTTTTCTGGCGGTTAACATTCCTGTTGTTGCAGGTAAGAAGTTTACCTATTCCGGCTAGAGTTAGGATTTTCGGCTATTTCTTACTATTTTTTGGACACTTTTTGGACACCATCTAGCGCTGCATTCACTAAATCGCCAATGGGGACACCATTGTCATTGCGTTGGACGTAAACCCGCTCCGTCAACAAGCTAGACGAGTGACCCAAAACCTCCGCAGCCTTGGCAGGACCCAATTCGTCATAGACGATAGTCCCGAGGGTGTTTCTAAGGGTGTGTATCGTCACCCAGCTAAATTCTTCGCCGCGCCACTGCCTAAGCCAACGGTTGAAATTGTTCTCCCAAAGATACGTGCCCGCCCCGGACGGGAACACCATCTCTAAGACTCCGTACTTTTCTTTTCGACGCTGCAGAATCTCAACACACATTCGGGACAACTGAATCGGACGAACCGCATTACCAGTCTTACCCCCATCTTGTCGAATTAAACCCGTGTCCTTCGAGTAGACCATTGATCCACTTACCCGAAGAATCGGCGGCTCATCCTCCAAGTCAATATCACTCCACTTCATCCCAAGAACCTCGCCAGCCCGCAGCCCAGTAGCCAAGCTAACGTCCACCACGTCCTGGAGCGTCTCATTGCCAGACTTAGCAATCTGCGTACGGAACCTAGGAATCTCATCCAACGTCAAAGCGCGGACTTCCTTTTGCTCAACGGCGACCGGTTCGACAACTTGCATAGGGTCGGACGGAATCAACCCGTATCTTGTCGCCATTTTGAAAGCGCCTTTAAGAACAGTACGAACATTCGGAGCAACGCCCGAAGGCAGGGCCTGGAGCCAACTATTCAAGTATGACGGAGTGACTTCCCGAATACGCATCTCCCCGAAGGCGGGCACAATGTGACGGTCAATTGAATTACGGTAACGGTCACGCGACTGGGGGCGAACCTTCTTCTTCGTCTCCAACCAGTGTTCCATCAAATCGGAGACTGGACTCGTCGTTGTGAGAACCTCCGAATCCGAAGCCCCTAACTTCTCTGTGCATTTCGCCTTAACAGCGTTGACGGAGCCGGATTTTGAATTGCCCCGCGCTCGAACACGGACTGTTTCGCCGTTCCATAGGCGAAGCCGCGTGGAAGACTGCCACTTCCCGGACTCCAACTGCTTGGAAGATATTTCACCCCACGTTCCCAGCGGCGTCGCCGGCCTACCGCGAGCCACTTCTAAATGCCCATTCTTTTCGTACGTCGCGTGCGAGTTCTATATGTGTGCCGATGGAGTCGAAGTATTTCTTCAGCTCCGTTAGTGCTGCAGTTGGAACATCACTGTCGATGGAAGCCAGAGCTTCATCAGCCCTGTTATACGAGTCCATGAACCCTTTAACAGCCAAATAGACCGCTTCCTCGTCCCTAACCAGATCTTGCTTGAGACTCAGATAAAATGCATCGTCCTCAGAAATGGGCCTTGCAATCATCCGGGTCAAGTCTTGTTGAAATAAATCGGCTATGGCCATCGCTTCGAGGGCTTTTGCGCTCTGCTCCCCAGATTCAATTCGCCGCAACGTTGTTGAGTGCATTGCTATCCCCCACTTGTCTTTAAGTAGGTCAATTAACGCTTGGCGCGAGATTGAACGAGATTTCCTAAGCGCACTTAAATTCGAGCCGAAATAATCTTTCTGTACGTCTTCGCCACCACTCATTACCTGCACCTTTCCAAAATGGTTCCAATCGTGTTGTTCGGTACGAACAGTTGATGTACACTCGGTGTTGCACGTAAGGAACAAACGGTTCCGAATGGTGCAACACATTACACATTGGAAAGGATACCCATGTCCCCAGCAACAACCACACTTAGGGCAGCAGCCGAGCTGCTCGGTATCTCTAAAAGCAGTGCGTATGCTGCAGCCCGCAACGGGACTTTCCCGACGAAAGTTATCCAGATTGGTGGGCGCTATGTCGTTCCAACTAACCCTCTTCTAGAGCTTCTGGGACTCGACGAGTTGCCGAAGGAGGTGGCGTAAGTGCGGAAACAGTATCTTCCTCAGGACTCGCTGGCGTATCTCGCTGATAGCGTGCTCGTTTCTCTCGACGTCGCTAACGAGGAAATCCAGGACATCGACGGCGCTTGCCCGGAGTTCGACGAGCTGCCCGAAAACCTGCAGAACGCTATCTACATCCTCGACGGCATCCGCGAAGCGGTCCGCAAAGAAGCCATGCACCACAACGTGCACCGCGCTACTCACTACAGCAACGGCCTTCCGGTTCGCCTGCATTACAAGGGCGAAGTCGTTACCGACCCCGAAGGCATGAGCTACCGGCCGGACAACATCACCACGATGCACCCCAGTGGCACGCCAGACGCTGTAATCCCACCCCAAGACAACGCCGCATAAGGAGAAGAAATTGACCACCCCTAATAAGAAAACCCTCGCAGGTGCTGCGAACACCAACGAGGGAGCAGGCGAGACTGGTAAAGGCTCGTACACCCGTAATCATAACAGCCGCGAACTTCGCCGCGCTATCGGCAAGGTTCAGGCCGCTATCTCCAACAACAACCGGGCCCTTCGCCAAATCAACGAGGAATCACTCAATGCCAGCCCGGCCGAGTTCCAGGAGCTCGACGCGGATTTTGGAGAAGTCCAGAGGACTAACACCATGCTGACTAAGCAGCTCCGCTCCCTCGTTGAGCAACACCACCAGGTGGTGCAACAGGAGCGTGACGCCGCCAAGCAGCATGAGGAAGAAAAAGCCCGCCACGATGCCCGCAGGCGCGAAGAAATCACTCGCATCACGGGAAATTCTGATTGGTCACCTATGGACCTGCAATACATGCTCGTCGAACGCTACCGCGAAGGCGGCGACTACATGACCGTCCTCGACGCCATGAAAGCTATTGATGACCTCGACCTACAGCGCGCCGGCCTGAACTCTTGGGGAGAAGGTGACGAGTAATGCAAGAACGCTACACAGTAGTTTCCTACAGCCCAGACTTCATCATTCTTCGACACCGCAATGAATACGTAAACACGGGATTTGCTGACTGTGCATCCGTCCATGTGGTGAAAGAAACCCGTGCAGACGGTCGCCGCAAATGGCGACGAGACGGATCCCACCTCAATAACTTCTACTCCGTTCTTTTCAGCCGTAGCAGTTGGAAGGTGTTCTCCATCTCTACAGAGTTTCGTGACAAGCGAAATGATGGTGCGCTCGTCCCTGGCGATAAGGAGTTCCAACTCATTGCTGACGAAGTTACCGAGTTCTTCACCCGCATGAGCACCACCACCATCGACGGATCGGAGGCCCGCAAATGACGGTAAACGCTGACGCTCTTCTTTCAGTAGCGGATCTTCTTCTCGTTGCTGACGCCGAAGACCTACTCCAGCACCTCGACCTCCCCAACACCCTCGCAGCATAAGGAGCACCAGCATGGCACGCCGAACCAAGCCGAAGTACATCCCCGAGATGAACATCACCAAGGAGACCTATGACGGCAAAGAAACCATTGACCAATACTGCGCAATGCGCAGCGACTACGGATATTCCGACATGGAGATGAATCCGCTCTACCTCGAATCGAGTATTCAAGACCGCCTCTTCGACATCCTGGCAGAGCACATTGACCAATACGACTTCAACATTTACCTAATCGCTGAAGTTATGGCGAACGCTGCGGTCGAAGCGCTTCGGAATACGGACTTAAACAAGTTCCCGTATGACCCTCACTACTACTAACCCCCATTAGCCCTACTGGCAGGCACCAGCGTTCGAGCCGCTGGAGGGCACCAGGCCCACGCAAACAGTGGTGGCAAACAGCGCGGGCGACCCGAGAAAAAACAACTGAATAACCAAAACAATCCAGACCTGTTTTAGGAGTACTCAAGTTGACGACTCACTCGTCCCAGATGCATGAGCAACACGCCCATGAATATCTGCGAATCCTCATCAGCGGAAAGCTATCCGCACACGAAGCCATCGAAGCCTTAAACCTCGTCGACGAAGACGATTATGGGGCCAACTGGCAAGCACGCACCATTCACCACGCCATCCGCGCCGCCGCTGATATAGCAACCCGCGACGGCCACGGCCTGGACCCACTTGTCGCCACCGACGTCAACGAAGTCCTCGTCAACAACGGAGACCTCGACAACGACGGTATGGGCCACACGTGGCTCCAGTTCATCAGCCCCCAAGACACCCCACCAGAGCTAAACAAAGCTCGACTCCCACAACTAGCGCGCCGCATCACCGAAGACTTCTTTAGGCTTCGCCACTCCGAAATCTACGCCGGGGCCAACAGCATGACCGCCCCACTTGTAGACCTCTGCACGCAAATGGACCGTGACCGCCAAGACCTTCTCGAAATCTACGGTCGCATGACCAAGCTCAGCACGAAGACGATGCACATCGTGAAGGGTGGTGCCGCATAAATGAGTGACAACACCACTAACAGCGCCCAAGCGCCCTTCGGTCGACGAGTATCCTTCCGAACACTGGCCGGCCAAGAATGGGACATCCCGGTATTCATGTGGGAACTCGAACACGAAGGCCAAACCACCGGAATCTTGCCCATGGGAGCCATGTCAATGGCTGCAGGCCGCCCCGCAGCAGGAAAGTCATCCTGGGGACGCGATACAGCCGCCCGAGTCAGTCGCGGCACTCTCCCCGGCGCACTCTACGGAACACCCGCCAACGTCCTCTATATCGCCGCCGAAGAGAACATTAAATACAACGTCATCCCCGGCCTTATCGCATCCGGAGCGGATATGAACCGCATCATCCGCCCCCGCGTCGACTTCCACGCCCCAGACGGCACCACGGAAGAAGTCGCCATCCTTCCCGAGCATGACATGCGCACCATCATCAACCTCTGCATTGAGCACGGCGTGAAGCTCGTCATCGTCGACCCCATCATGAACTTTATGAACGGCATCGACGCCAACCGCAATAACGAAGTCAGAGACAAACTCAAGCCCTGGACTCGACTGGCCGAAGAAATCGACGGTGTTGTCCTAGCCATCACACACCTCAACAAATCCGGAAACGGAGACGTAGTAGCTGGCATCACGGGCTCGTCAGCCTTCGGAGAAGTCACCCGCTGCGCACTAGGCTTCACCAAACTTCCAGACAGTGACGAGCGCGTTATGAGTGTTGAGAAGAACTCTATCGGGCTAGAAGGCGCGGCATGGAAGTATCGCATCGCATCCCGCACACTCACCCGAGAAGATGGTGTATCCCACGACTTCGGAGTCTTCGAACTCCTTGGGGAATCAGAGCAAACAGTTGGTGAAATCCTCCGTGACCAAGGCGAAGGAAACAGCACCGCCGAGCTTAAGACGATAGTCCTAGACTTCCTAGACCAATGCGGGGGAAGTGCCCCAGCCGTTGAGGTGCAAGCGGAGGTCAAGGCTGCTGGCATGGCCTGGAAGACCGCCCAGAATAAGCGCGGTAGTTGGGGAGTTCAGACAACCAAGATTGATAAGAAGTGGCACTGGTATCTCAAAGGCCATAAACCAGGGGAAATCCAATCCCCCCAACACACATGGGACCTTGGGACCTTGGGACCTTCACAGGTCAAGGGGCATAAATCAACATCCCAGCCGGGACCTTCCCCTACCACTCGGGACCTTGAAACCAACATCCCGAACAACAATCAACATCCCGACCGGGACCTTGAAAAACCACCCCTAACCACTGAACATCCCAACATCCCAACATCCCACGTGACTTGGGGGCCAGAAACCACCAACACCACCCAAACAGCCATCATCAACACTCTCAGCACCACCCACCCAATGAACCTCGGAGCCATCATGCGCCAAGTCAAAGAAGCCACCGGCTCAGGAGCCACCACAGGAGAAGAACTAGACCAAATGGAAAGCCAAGGCGTAATCATCCGCAACGTCAAAGGCGGATACCTCCTAGCCGTAAAGGAGACAGCATGAGGATCCGTATCCGACTTCCTCATAACCCGTGGCGTGACGGAACACTCCGCATCAAAAGGGTGGGCCGTATCGGAGGACACGACCGCCTGTCGGTCTCCCTCTTAACCAGCAAGGGCCAAGAAGTCAGCTTCGAAGTCCAAGACAAACACATCTACCAACTCGCCGACAGCATCGTCGACCACGCCGACGAGTACTTCCTCAATCAAAAGCAACACCAAGGAGAAGCCGCATGAGTACGCCACACCCCGCACGACCACCACCAACCACACCCCAACCCCGAAGACACAAACAACAACACACAGAAGGAGAAACACAATGCAAGACAACACCAACGAAATCCTCAACGAGATTCTCAACACCCTCAAAGAAATCCAGGGCGCTGTCACCTCCGACAAGGAAACCACGGCCGACAAGTTCGCAGCCGCATTCAACCAAGCACAAGGAGAATAAACATGACTCACTTCGACGAGAACGGCTACCGCGTATCAACGGGCCAACTCTTCGCAGCAGCAGCCGCCGAAGCACTAAACGGCCCACCACAACCCGACAAGGAAGCAGACCACCAGGAACCCAAGCCAGGGCCACGCCGCCCGCAACCAGTTCCCGAAGCCGGAACACCAACACCATTCCAACCTAAAGGCACGGGCGAACTCTTCGCCCTCGCAATGGAAGAAGCACTCTACCGATAAGGAGAAACAACAATGCCAGCCGGAGTCCCCAACTCATTCATCACTACCGACACGCTCTACACGTGGAGCCGCCAAGCACTGGACAACCTCTTCCTCATGTGGGGAATCAAGAAAGACCCCGAGTGCCCCGCCGCCCGCGAAGCCATCGTCAAGCTCAACGAATGGTCAACCTTCGCAGCCATGAACGGCACACCAAACACCAGCGCCAGCATCACGAACGCTAGCCCCGATGAATGGGAAGGCATCTACGACCAGGCCACAACCGCAGCCACCCGCGCCACAATGATCGCCAACGACAACGAGTCCGTCACCAACGTACTCAACTCGCAGGCACACCGCGCACTCACCAGCGACGAGCAAATCAACTATGTCCTCAAGACACTTCCACTCGACAAGGTTGAGAAGGAGTTCGCCAAAGCCGTTGAAGAAGTCGCACCCTACCTCGACGACCCCATGAGCGGCATCGCAGAGCACGCCACCGCGCTCTCCACCGTCGCCAAGACTAACCCTAAAATCGATGCCCTTATGGCCTACGTTGCCGAAGTAGCACGCGCACCACGCGCCGCAGCGGTCGCTGATGTCCCAGACCTCTTCGTCCTCGAATACCTGCGTGGAATCGGTGGCACCGGAGCACGCGTCAACTACCAAGACGAAGACGCCCACCTTCACCAACGAGTCTCCCACGCCAAGAGCATCCAAGAAGCCAACGAGGTCCACCGAATCATCACAGGCGAATGGGACGGAATCACCTTCTCCTTCCCACGCACAGTCGCCGAAATCCGCCGCCGCGCCAAGGCCTTCAACACCGCAGGCCAAACACACGCCCTAACCAAAGAATCCGAAAGGAGCGGAGAAGGCCGCACCAACCCGAACAACTCACCCAAACCCCACGACCCCAACACATGGGAAGAAGGCTGGGTGAAATAAACACCACACACCCCAACGCCACCACGGCCGCGGGGTGTTCCGCATAATCACACCACCCCGCACCACACCATGCATAAAGTGTGTATAAAACTTGCATAAACCCCTGGGGGATGCCCCTCTGGGGTCCTGAAATTCGGTCGGAAGGCATAGTGTCCAGCGGTTTATGCAAGTTTGAGGGTTTCGGCCTATTTTCGCGTTATGCATGGCTGTGTATATTTTTTAGGGTTATTCTGAGGGTAGTTTTCTTGGCGAAATGATTGGAGTGATGGAGTATGCCAGGCCCGGTTGCGAATCCGAATAGTCGGAGGAATCAGGGTAAGAATCTTGGGGGTGTGGTGCTGCCTTATGAAGGCAGGCCCGGGAAGGCCCCTGCATGGCCGCTAGAGGGCCGAGCGCCGGCCGGGTGGGCCGCACTATGGAAGATGCCCCAAGCGGTCGAATGGGAGCGTTTGCGGTGTGTTGAGGAGGTTGCTAATTATCTTCTCGTTCGCACTGCAGCACGTGAAGCGTTGGAGCGTGGGGAACCGAACGCCGCGCTGTTTGGTGAGGTTCGTCAGTGCGCGGATCGGTTGGGGTTGACGCCTATGAGCCTGAAGCGGCTGGGGTGGGATATTGCGGAGCAGGTGAATGGTGAGGTTCGTCGTTTGGATGCGGCGCGCCAGGACCGTTTCTTGAAATTGCTCTAATGTTCTCGTCCTGGCGGACGGTTCCCCATCAATAACTTGTGGGCTAGGTCCGGGAGCTATGTTGATTAGAGCCAAGCGCACCCACCGGCGAACCACAAACACGGCACGAATCAACACAGTGAAGACGGGGAGGACTGTAGTAACTACGCCCCTCGCTCTCCTCACATGTCCTCCGCTGGCCTTCTTCCCCGCCTTAAACGAGTCCGCCCCAACCTGGCATTGCAGGTCAGGGCGGATTTTTATTTGGACACTTTTTGGACAGTTTTCACTGTCCCGTCACTATTTCCCAGCGTTTCCGCTGGTAGTAGTGCCCCCAGTGGGACTCGAACCCACACTGAATCGATTTTAAGTCGACTGCCTCTGCCGATTGGGCTATGGGGGCAAGGCAAGGAATATTTTAGGCTACCTTCCCCCGCAAGAGTTAACGAGGGGTACCCTCTGCAGCAAGACCTGCAATAATGCCGTCGAGAATGTCCTTTTCACTAATGAAGAAACTACGCGCAGCGCAATTTCGCTCGATTAGTTGCATGATACCTTCCACGGCTACTGCCCCACCACCGATGACATCGGCACGGCCGGGGTGAATGACGGGGTTGAGGGCGCGGACGTCGGAAGGCAGGGCAATAAGCTGCTGCAAGAGCACGCGCAGGGCACCGAAACGGAGCTCAGAGCCGTGAATGGCATCGGCATCGTAACGCTCGAGGCCTTGCGCCAGTGCGGACAGTGTGGTGAAAGTGCCCGCACAGCCGACGATGGTACGAGCCTTAGAAATAGGTACTATGTCCTCGACCTCGGCTGTTCGCTCACCGACGTACTCCGAAGCGATCTCGATCTCCGATTCGGTAGGTGGATCGGTGCGCATGATGCGCTCGGTCAGCCTGACGCACCCCATGCGCGCCGAATGAGTACCCAAGATTTCGCCATCCGCCGTTCCTACAACGAACTCAGTCGAGCCGCCACCCAGATCAATCACGCAAAATGGACCGCGGTCCGGCTCTAAATCGGCCACAGCGCCATTAAAGGACAACAGGGCCTCTTCCTCGCCCGAAACAACTTCTGCCTGAGCACCTGGCTGGATTTGGCCGAGCAGCTCAGCGGTCATATCGAAGAATTCCTGCTGATTCTTGGCATCGCGAGTAGCAGAGGTAGCGACCATCCGCACCCGGGAGACCTTTTCAAACTTCATTTGGCGAACATAGCCCTCCAGGGCCACGCGTGCACGGTCAAGAGCCGCAGGGGCGATTTCACCTGTGGCATCCACGCCCTCTCCCAGACGGATGATTTCCATCGTACGAGTAATATCGCGGACCTTGCCATCATCTTGAACTTCAGAGATGAGCAGACGAATCGAATTTGTTCCGCAATCAATCGCAGCAACGCGAGTCATAGCATTCCTCCTATTCCGCGTTAGAAAACTCGAACTGCGCTAGGTCAATTCCCAAATCTTCTACCGTGGGCCAATCCTGGGGGATGGCACTTCCTCGAAGCTTGCCATGGTCGGCGGCCATAGCTACCGCTTCAGTTCCCAACCGGAAATGCTGCGGCCCCTCAGCCAGGGCGTAGGCAATGAGCACGTGCAGGCACTTCACGCGATCCGGCATACCTCCACCGGAGAAATCGGTGCCGAGATCTTCGATGTCATTGCGCTTGGACAAAAAGTATTCATGTGCACGCTGGTAATCAGCAGCCAAGTCCTCATCCTCACGCAGTCGGGATTCCATCCACTTCATGACGTGGGCAACTTCCAAGCGTGAAGCTTCGGCCGTAAGCCGTGGGTCAGTGAGGTAATAGAGGGTGGGGAATGGAGTGCCGTCGGCAAGCTTGGGCGCTGTCTTAATCACCGCAGGCCGGCCAGCTGGCGTGCGATAAGAAACCTCCAGCACTCCGCGCGGAGTGCGGCCCAATTGCTCAGTTACTACAGCGATGTCTGCATCAGTGACGGTCATGCGGACAATTATCGCACATCCGCTTTCTCTTCCGGTGCCGGCTCAATCGGAAGATGATTTACCTGCTCGGATGGCGCTTCTTCTTTAGGGGGTTCAGCCACGGAATCCCACAAGACCTCATACCAGTCGCGGGAATCTTCTTCCTTCTGACCGTCTGTGGTGAGCTGGTCTTCCGGCTTAATCTGCGGGTCAATGATGCGATAGGCAGTTTCGCCCTCATCAACAACCCCGAATCGGCGCCGCGCCTCCTGCTTGATGTACTCATCGGATTTATATTTATCAATCTTTTCCAGCAAAGCAGCTTTTTCATCTTGCTTGGCAGCGATTGACTCATTCAAGCGGGCAATTTCGGACCGGCCATGATAGTAATTGCGCAGGGGAACAGCGATAACCAGCAATACAACCAGCACGATAGCCATGATCACGCCTACTCCGGCGATACTCATCCGGTCTGGCTTTTGCTTCTGCTTTAGTTGTGCGCGCTGAGCTTTACGGACATCTGCAGCACGCGAGGCTACCGGAACCCTAGTGCGGCTCCGGTTTCGCTGCATCTTTCTTTCGCGTGCCATAGGTTTCCAATCCTAGCGTCGTCACTCCCGTAACAGAGACTTGGCACGCGCATTTTGGGTACACTAAAAGAAATTCTCCCTCCCAGTAAGGAATTTTTATGTCCCTCAAGCGCCTCCTACCCGTACTTACCGCAAGCCTATTTCTCGCCAGCTGCAGTCCCTCTGCCCAAGACGGTGAGTATCCCGTCTACGGCGACGATTACGATCTAAGCACCCAAGACGGCATGGCCGACTACCTCAAGGAATATAAGACCCTGCCAGATGATTACATCGACCACGATGCTAAGGAGCTAGGCGGGAACGATAAGCCGGAGAGCTTTGAAGCCAACGCAGCGTCCGTCAAGAAGGCCGGCGAAGTTACCTGTAAGAATGACGAACTGCTGCAAATCGCAAAGGACTTCTTCCAAGGCGATACGGACAAGCTAGGTAAAGCTGTAACGTCAGCAGGCGGACCCGATGAAAAATATGGTGACGTTTTTGAGGCCCTCGACATCCCCGATGACGCACCTGATAATGACAAGTATATGGCCGCAGCGATGACCCCGCTGGGGGCTGTTATGTCCTGTGGCGATGAGTTCAGCGATGAAGAACTGGAAAAGGTCGCGGCGTCCATGCACACGAGCTAAAGGCTCGAATCATATTCCCCTCACTTAAGGAATAGTCATGCCCCTCAAGCGCCTTCTTCTACTAGTAGCCGTCGGCACTCTACTGAGCGCCTGCAGCATTTCCGACCAAGAGGAAGAATCTACCGCCCAGACTAAATCCTCCACGCCCAACAGCACTACCAGCAGCGAGGTTCCCACCACCACAAGCAGAAGCTACGATCTCAATACCAAGAGCGGCTTCATCTACCACATCAAAGAGCATGGGACGATTCCGGACTACTATTTGAATGTGTTCGCCTCCGGAGCTTCCGAGGCCGAAGAAGGCCCCACCAGCTACGAGGTCAATGCCACGACCCTGAAGAAGGCGGGTGCTGTTGCTTGCAACAATGATCAGATCCTGGACGACGCCAAGTATTTGCTAACCCATGGCGAAGGCGCACTTGCGGAGCTTGCCGCCAAGCCCGAAGAGTTTGATCAGAAATACGCCCCCGTCTACGAAGCGCTTGATATATCAGCCGATGCCCCTCCTGAAGACAGGCTATTCAGCCTATACATGGCCAGTGTTGGCTCTCTGGCAACATGCGGTGATAAATACACCGATAAAGAACTCGAAGCAGTCGCTGACGCTATCTTCAGCCTATAGCCCTCCCCTGCAATTTCGCACACAATTTCGCTTTTGGCCTTGCAGGACTCGAATGAGTGTTTTAGACTAAGGGACGTAAATTCGATTAGGTGTGCGATTTATTTCAGGGGGACTATTTTGTGACAGCTACCGACACACCGTCAAAGAAGGCCTATTTTTCCACCAATAACCTCGACGACACCGTCTGCCTCCTGGCCTTGCTCCAGCGCATTCAATCTTGGCAGTTGTACCAATCTGTGCTTCCACGATTAGAGGACGATGTCGAATGCACCACCGCCGCTCTATCTAAGCGTGTGGGTCTGAGTTACTGGCGAGTTCTATCCGCGCTCCGCTCCCACCTACGCATGCAGGAATTGCCATTGACCACAGCGGTGCAAACCGAACATTGGATCCTAGACCTCCCGCGGCTGCACGTAATTGATGCCGAACTTGCCCCGCTTGGCGACGACGCAGAAAGCATCCAACTAGTCGATGCCGCCCTCGCGGACTTCCTTACCCCAAAGGAACCTGCTCAGCATGTCCCCACAGAATCCGAAATCCGGAGGTTCTTGCGTGACTATATCGACGGGATACTCATGCCAGATATTGAAAAGGAAATCGAGCGATCCGTTTCCATCTCCTATTCCAAAGGCCAAGCCACCATCACATTAAAAACGGATAAAGCCACCGCCAGCGCTATATCCCGCCATATCGACAAAGCAGCGCGAAAGAAAAACATCACCAAACCAGAGGCTTTGGAGGCGTTAATCTTTAACCGAACCCAGACAAAGGTAGTAATTAATACTTATGCATCTGGCGATGATGCATCTCGGGTGTATATCCCTTCGGCGGGGTGGTGCGTACTTACGGAGCAATTAAATAGTTACTCCATGACTCGTGAGCTGTGCCCGCAAGAAACTTCTTCTTACGTTCCCACCGAACAAATCAGAACATGGGTCCACGGTCGCGATGCCACATGTCGCTGGCCAGGGTGCTCAATGCCAGCGCATTATTGCCAGCTCGATCATCGAGTGGAGTATGCCGACGGTGGACCGACGAGCGTCGATAATTTGGTAACGCTGTGTCAGCACCACCACAACGTGAAGACCGATGGAAGAGCGCAGTACATCATGGATCCGATCACTGGGGACGTCGTCTGGCTCTTTTCGGACGGCACCTTCGAGATTGATCGCGCCCAAGGACCTTTGGCACCGCGCACCGTGAATTGGAAGCAAACTTGGCAACAATATCTGGACATGCGAAAGCGCCCCCGCAGTAATACGAGGGCGCTACACAAGGAGGCGATTAAGCCTTAAAGCGTGGGAATGCGGAGCGGCCAGCATAGACTGCGCCGTCGCCCAGCTCCTGCTCGATGCGCAGCAGCTGGTTGTACTTAGCTACGCGCTCCGAGCGGGCTGGAGCACCGGTCTTGATCTGACCACAATTCAGTGCGACAGCCAGATCAGCGATGGTGGTGTCCTCGGTTTCACCGGAGCGGTGGGACATCATGGTGCGGTAACCATTGCGGTGAGCCAGCTCGACAGCATCGAAGGTCTCGGTCAGGGTACCGATCTGGTTTACCTTCACCAGCAGTGCGTTGGCAGCCTTCTTCTCAATACCTTCCTGCAGACGGGCAGGGTTAGTAACGAAGAAGTCATCGCCAACAATCTGTACCTTTTCGCCAATGGCGGCGGTAAGGGCGGTGTAGCCGTCCCAATCGTCTTCTTGCAGAGGATCCTCGATGGAGACAATCGGGTACTCATCGATGAGTTCCTCATAAACCTTGGACATTTCTTCAGCGGTATGCTCGCCGCCTTCGAAGTGGTACTTACCGTCCTTGAAGAACTCGGAGGAAGCAACATCGAGCGCGAGGGCTACGTCCTTGCCCGGCTCGTAGCCAGCCTTCTTAATGGCGTCAACGATGACGTCCAGAGCAGCCTTGGTGGAATCAACGGAAGGAGCGAAGCCACCCTCGTCACCCAGACCAGTAGACAGGCCCTTGTCCTTCAGCACTGCCTTCAGTGCGTGGTAGACCTCGGCACCCATGCGCAGAGCTTCAGCGAAGGACTCAGCACCAATCGGGGCAATCATGAATTCCTGGACGTCAACGCCGGAGTCAGCGTGTGCGCCACCGTTGAGGATATTCATCATCGGCACTGGCAGTACGTGAGCATTGGGGCCACCGATGTAGCGGTACAGCGGCAGTGCAGCGGACTCTGCGGCGGCCTTGGCTACGGCGATGGAAACGCCCAGGATAGCGTTAGCGCCCAGCTCAGACTTGTTATCGGTACCGTCCAGCCTAATCAATGCTTGGTCAATGAGGCGCTGATCGTCAGCTTCGAAGCCAGCAATCTCATCGGAAATCTTCTCATTGATATTCTCAACAGCCTTCAAAACACCCTTGCCCAGGTAGCGCTCGCCGCCGTCGCGCAGCTCGTGGGCCTCGTGCACGCCGGTAGAGGCACCGGAAGGAACGCCTGCTACGCCGCGGGCGCCATCGTCAAGGAATACCTCTGCCTCAACGGTTGGGTTGCCACGGGAATCGAGAATCTCGCGGGCGAAAGTGTGGATGATATCAGCCATGCTGTTCTTCACTCCTCATCAAAATGTTCGCTCTGGACCAGCCGGCCCAGCCACGTTCTCAATTGTTGCAGAAAACGTAGCCGTGTGACACTACTTGGCACTTTGTGGAACTGAGTAAGCATTGGCGGCGTGCGCAACCTTATGCAAATAGTCGCTGGACTGATTGTAATTTAGGATTGCTTCCTTCCACTGATCTGGGTTAGAGAGATCTCTGTCACCGAAGCACAAAAGTCCGGCCGCCCCAACAGCGGCGTCATCGATTTGGTTGGGATCAGCCTTCCCATCACCATTGGCATCAGCGCCCACCGCTTCCCACGTGGTGGGGATAAATTGCATTGGGCCTACGGCGCGATCGTATTCGGAGTCTCCATCGATTTCGCCGTTATCGGTGTCTGGGGTGTGGGCCGTGTTGTTCAGGCCATCGAGGGCGATGCCGTTGATGGGGGGTTGGGGGTAGCCGGCGTCGTCAAGCTTGGAGTGCTTAAACCAATTGCCGTTATAGGTACCGTGGCGTGTTTCTACATAGCCCAAGCCGGCAAGGGTATTCCAACGCAGGTGGCAATTGGGCCACTTTTGCTGAGCAATGAGCTCAGCATTGCCATAGGCACGCAGGGCGGCCGGCGGGATGCCAGTGCGATCAGCTAAGTCAGAGGCCCAGTAGGTGAGTTTATCTGCGGTGCGCCCGGGCGCATTGACGTCAATGTGCGCGACCGCTTTACCTTCAACGGGCGGGATGTTTTCAGGTACGGGCTGCTGAGAAGTACCGTGCCCAGTCAATAGCCATGCTACTAGCGCGATGATCACGACTACGGCTACCCCGCAGCCCCCGAATATCTGCAGCAGCCTCTTCATGGGAAGCTATCCTACATCTCCTTTGCCTGCGCGCCACAGCCGCTCTTGCGTGTCAACATCGACTATCTCAGTGGTGCCATCAAAAAGGTAAGGGGCGCGGGCGCGCATTTTGGTGACGAAGCTTTGGGCGACGTCGTCAAGCGAAAAGGCAGAGATTTCCGCATGGAAAAGGACCTGCAGGAAGATATCGCCCAGTTCCTTGAGAATCTCGCTTTCCGGCTCACGATTGCGCACGGCCGCGGCGAATTCGGCGGATTCTTCCTCAAGGTAGGGCAAAAGGGAGGCATGGGTTTGTTCACGCTCCCATTCACCAATGCGCCGCGCAGTGGCCATAGTCTGGCGCGCCTGCATGACGGGATCCGCGAGGGATTCGGCCCGGATGACCGACTCCCCAGTAGCTATGCGAGCGCGGGTTTCAGGATCACATTCGTCGGTGCTGACTAAGGTTCCGATGGAATCTTCCCCTACGAGGAGATCGGAAAAGTTCCACCGCACGGAAACCGGAACTTCACCGGTGAAGTAAACGGGGCCGCGTAGCTTCCCGTGTGCTTGCATGGGGATCATGGTGGGCCAGCGTTCATCGAGCAACAGCACAGTCATGTGCACAAAGTCTAGCCCGAGTTCCCATTATGGGGCTATTCAAGGTATTTTAAGCCAATGACCTCCAGCCAGAATAAATCCCACTCCGTGACGTTGTGGACCCTCGTCGCGCTCATTATCGGTTCCACCGTTGGCGCGGGTATTTTCTCGCTGCCGCAAAACATTGCCTCCGTTGCCGGCCCAGGCGCGATGCTCATTGGCTGGCTGGTAGCGGGCGTCGGCATGCTCTCTGTGGCTTTTGTGTTCCAGATTTTGGCCCGCCGCAAGCCGCACCTTGATTCTGGCGTCTATTCCTATGTGCGCGCCGGCCTCGGCGATTTTATTGGTTTTACCTCGGGCTGGGGTTACTGGCTGGGCTCCGTTATGGCGCAGGTGGGATATGCCACCCTCTTTTTCAATACGCTGGGCCATTACCTGCCGCTTTTCGACGCCGACCATTACTGGTCCTCCGCCATCGCCGTCTCCCTTTTGTCGTGGGGAATTTTCGCGGTACTCGCCCGCGGCATCAAGCAGGCCGCCTTCATGAACCTCATCACCACGATTGCCAAGATCGTGCCCATCTTGGCTTTCGTGGTGCTCATTGCTTTCCTCGGGTTCAGCTGGGATAAATTCACCGTGGATTTCTGGGGACGTGCTTCCGAGGCCAGCGTCTTCGAGCAAGTCCAAGGAATCATGCTCTTTACCGTGTGGGTCTTCATTGGCGTGGAGGGAGCATCCGTGTATTCCAAGCAAGCCTCCAAGCGCACCGATGTCGGCCGCGCGACCGTGATCGGCTTCTTTTCCGTGCTGGCACTGTTGGTCTCTGTGTCCACCTTGAGCTTTGGCGTCATGAGCAAGGAAGAATTGGCCGCGCTGCCAGATAATTCCATGGCCTCCGTGCTGACCGAAGTCACCGGCCCCTGGGGCGGCGCCCTCATCTCCATCGGACTGTGCTTGTCCGTTCTGGGCGCCTACGTGTCCTGGCAAATGTTGTGCGCCGAGCCCATCGTGATGATGGCCATCGACGGCCTCATTCCCCGGCGCATCGGCACCATCAACGTGGCGGGCGCGCCGTGGGTAGCGCAGCTGATTTCCACGATGTCTATCCAGCTGTTCATCATCGTCTTCTACCTCAACGAGGCGTCCTATAACGCCATGGTGCAGCTAGCGACCATCATGTATCTGCTGCCGTATATCTTTTCTTCCCTGTACCTATTGCTTCTGACGTTGCGTGGCAAGGGGCTGTCTCACCCGCAGGCGGGCATCAAGTTCGATCTTTCCGGACCAGAGGTAAGCCGTAAGGACAATCGCAAGCACTTGATGATCTCTTTGCTCGCGTTCATCTATTCCCTGTGGCTGATTTACGCGGCCGACCCCGTCTACGTCCTGCTCGGCGCGCTGGCCGTAGTACCCGGCCTTATCCCCTATGTCGGTACCCGTTTGTGGAAGAAGGAACGCATTTTTAACACGTTCGAGTGGTGCGTGGTGGCCATTGTCTTGGCCGGTGCCGCCGCCGCCATTTGGGGCTTGAGCACCGGCTGGCTCACGCTCTAGCTACTCCCCTACGCTCACCACGTTCGAGGAAGCGGGCTGGGCGCCGCTGACGTTGACGGGAGCGACGTCGAAAAGCGCGCTTAGGAAATCCGCCGCCCACTGAATGAGCTCGGTATCGCGCAGCTTCGGCGAGGTAACATTGCGCCCCGCCTTGGGGAATGGCACATTGATGGCCTTCGCCGCCGCGCGGAAGCTGGATCCTGGATACAAACGCTTGAGGCGCACCTGCTTGGAATCCGGCAGCTCCACTGGGTGGAACTTGATACGGGTGCCCTGCACAGTGATATCCGATACACCGGCGCGGCGCGCTTGGTGACGCAGGCGGGCGACGGACAGTAAGCGTAAGACCTCCTGTGGCAGCGGGCCAAAGCGGTCTTCCATTTCCTCAATGACGGCCTTGAGGTCATCGTTATCTTGCGAGGCTGCAAGCTTGCGGTAGACCTCCAGGCGCAGGCGCTCGGAATCGATATAAGCCTCCGGGATATGCGCGTCCACGGGGAGATCGATACGGATTTCTTTCGGTCCCTCATCCGTCACGGTAGGAGCTTCGCCGCGAGCGAGAGATTTGAAGGTTTCTACCGCCTCGCCAACAAGGCGGACGTAAAGGTCGAAGCCAACGCCGGCAATGTGGCCAGACTGCTGGGCACCGAGCACGTTACCGGCACCACGCATCTCCAAGTCCTTCATGGCTACTGCCATGCCTGCACCAAGGTCATTATTCTGAGCGATGGTGGCAAGGCGGTCATAAGAGGTTTCCGTAAGCGTAGCGCCCTTCGGATACAGGAAGTAGGCATAGCCGCGCTCACGGGAACGACCCACGCGCCCACGCAGCTGGTGCAGCTGGGACAGGCCCATATGGTGAGCGTTTTCCACAATGAGGGTATTGGCATTAGCAATGTCCAGGCCGGTTTCCACGATGGTGGTACACACCAGAACGTCATACTCGCGGTCCCAGAAGCCTTGGACGGTCTGCTCCAGCACTTCCTCGTTCATCTGGCCGTGCGCGACGACGACGCGAGCCTCAGGTACCAAGTCACGCAGCTCGCGGGCCTTCTTTTCAATATCAGAGACCTTATTGTGGATGAAGAAGGTTTGACCATCGCGCAGCAGCTCGCGGCGGATGGCCGCGGCGACCTGCTTGTCTTCATAGGCACCGACGTAGGTCAGCACGGGGTGGCGGTCTTCCGGCGGGGTAAGGATGGTAGACATCTCGCGAATGCCCGCCATGGACATCTCCAAGGTGCGCGGAATAGGTGTAGCGGACATGGTGAGCACGTCCACGCTGGCTTTAAGAGCCTTGATATGTTCCTTGTGTTCCACACCAAAGCGCTGCTCTTCGTCTACGACGATGAGACCAAGGTCCTTCCAGTGCACACCGGTCTGCAGGAGGCGATGCGTGCCGACGACGATATCGACGCTGCCATCGGCCAAGCCCTTAAAGATGTCTTTGGCTTCTTTCTTCGAGGTAAAGCGCGAGAGCACCTCGATCTTGACGGGGAAGCCGGTCATGCGCTCGCTGAACGTATCAAAGTGCTGCTGGGCTAGCAGCGTAGTGGGCACCAAAACGGCCACCTGCATGCCGTCTTGTACGGCCTTGAAAGCAGCGCGGATGGCCACCTCGGTCTTGCCATAGCCCACATCGCCGACGACGACGCGGTCCATCGGCACCGTAGATTCCATGTCTTGTTTGACGGCGTCGATTGCAAGCATCTGGTCTTCGGTTTCGACGAAGGGGAAATTATCCTCCATCTCCGCCTGCCACGGATTGTCAGGGGCGAATTGGTGGCCGGGTGCTGCTTGTCGCTTGGCATAAAGCTCAACGAGTTCGCCCGCAATTTCGCGTACTGCGGCGCGCGCCTTCTTCTTGGTGTTCTTCCAATCGGAGCCGCCCATCTTAGACAGGTGGGGCGATTCGCCGCCGGTGTACTTGCTCAGCAAATCCAGAGAGTCCATGGGGACCCAGAGCTGGTCGGCGGGCTGGCCACGTTTCGAGGGTGCGTATTCGAGCACGATATATTCGCGGCGGCTGGTCTCATCGCCGGACTGGATGGTGCGTTCGGCCATCTTTAAGAATTTGCCAATGCCGTGGGTTTCGTGCACCACAAAATCGCCCTGTTTTAGGGCAAGCGGATCGACCTTATTGCGGCGCTTGGCGGGGCGCCGCTTCGCTTCGGCGATATCGCCTACGCGGTTGCCGGTCAGATCGGTTTCGGTGACGACAACCAGCGGGAGGGCCTCGGCGTCCTTAGGCTTTTTCACCTTGGGGAACACCAATCCAGCATGGCTTAGCGCCTGATAGAGGGTGACTTCTCCGGCGGTGGGCTCCCAGCCAGGGGTAGCAACCTTAGTGCGGATGCCCTTTTCCGCGAAGCGATCCACCATGCGCTTGATAGCGCCCTGTGCCGGAGCGATGAAGGCCGCACGGCCCCCGGCGTTGGTATGCGCGAGGAGTTGGGCCATCATGGCATCGATTTCTTCGATATTGCCGCGCGGGGTGGGCCCTGGCTCGAATTCGAGTGGGAGGGTCTCTTCTTCTGGGGCGGCAAGCATTCCCGGTGGGGAAAAAGTCCACAGCGGCAGGTCGGACTCGCCGATGGAAACCTCGAGCGATTCATAGGAGCGGTAGCTCGAGGCCTCGGTATCGAGTCCTTCGGTGGCCAATGGGCCATCAGCACCCATAGCCGCGGCTTCCCAGCCAGCGGCGAGGAACTCAGCATCGGTCTTTTCTAAATCCGCGACGCGGCGGCGAATCTTCTCCGGGCCGACCATCACCACGTGAGTGGTGGGGCGGAGGAATTCGGGGAGGGTGATCATGGGGGCATCGGAAAGCACGGGCAAAAGCGCCTCCATGCCTTCGGCCGGAATGTGCTCGCTCACCTTGGTCAAAAGCTCCACCAAGGCGGGATTACCGGGGTGCTTGACGGCAAGGTCGGCCGCACGCTGAGCAATAGCATCCGTAATAGGAAGCTCGCGGGCAGGGAAAATATCTACGCGGCCGACCTCGATTTCCGGGATGGTGCGCTGGTCAGCTACGGAAAATTGGCGGATATCGGTAATCTCATCGCCCCAAAACTCAACGCGGACCGGATAGTCCAACGTGGTGGGGAAAATATCGATAATGCCACCTCGGGTGGCGTACTCGCCGCGCTTGGCCACCATGTCTACGTGTTTATAGGCGCGGAACTCAAGCTCACGGACCACCTCATCGAAGTCATACTCATGGTCTTCTTCGAGGTGAATGGGAGCACGACCTTCCAC
Source organism: Corynebacterium sp. LaCa54 (assembly GCF_046717495.1). Lineage (NCBI taxonomy): Bacteria > Bacillati > Actinomycetota > Actinomycetes > Mycobacteriales > Corynebacteriaceae > Corynebacterium > Corynebacterium sp. LaCa54. Next base: position 814,500 of record NZ_CP177115.1, on the reverse strand, counting down.
TTCCTTGAGGATAGGCTGGGACAGCCCGCGGGCAGCGGTGACGATGACCTGCGCATTGTCCAAGTTGTGCAAAACCTGGGCGCGGCGGCCGATGATGTCGACGCCAGGGCTCAAACGCTCGTGCGGCAGTGTCTCCCATGCCGGAAACATGGCCACCTTTTCCCCCAGCATCGCCGTAAGCTCTGCGCTAAGGTCTTCCGCCTCGCGGCTGGTGGCGGTCACCACCAGCACCGGGGCGTGATGGGCCAAAGTTCCCAAGGCCCACGGCCGAGACTGATCCAAACCTGTGATGTGGAGGTCTTCCCCCACATGAGAAATCATGCCCTTAAGCTTGGGGTCCGAGGCTGCTACCTTGAGCAAGCCGGCCAGCATTGGGGTCGCCATCTATTTGCCTCCTAGCTTGGGCTTTAGTTCCATACCGGACAAACCATTCCAGCATAGATTGACAATATGCGTGGCGACGACTTCCTTGTCCGGGTTGCGCTCATCTAACCACCATTGCGCCGTGGTAGATACCATTCCTACCAGCGCTTGGCCATAAATATCCGCCAAATCCGGCTGGATACCACGGTGTTCAAACGCTTCTCGCAAAATATAAGACACCTGGCCTACCGCGGAATTTAACAGCGTGGAGAAACTGCGTTCATCGCCCGGCTTGGCATCGCGCACCAGAATGAGAAATCCATCGGTTTCTTCCTCAACATAGGTCAAGATGGCCATCACGGCCTGCTCGATGCGCTCGCGCCAGCTGCCGTTTTCCAAAGAATCAGTAATGACCTTTTCCAGTGCCAACATCTCGCGGTCAACAACGACCGCATAGAGGCCTTCCTTACCCCCAAAGTGCTCATAGACAACGGGCTTGGATACCCCGGCGCGAGCCGCGATCTCTTCGACACTGGCCCCTTCAACCCCTAGTTCCGCAAATGCGGTGCGTCCGATGGAAATGAGTTGTTCGCGCCGTTCTCGGCCGGTCATCCTTTGTCGAGCCATACCTTCTACCCTATCCCTCGCCCCGCAATTTGTGATTTACCCGGGTGTGTCAGGTACGCTATGCCTACAGCAATTTGCTGTGTTTCCCCATGGTGTAATCGGCAACACTACGGTTTTTGGTACCGTCATTCTAGGTTCGAGTCCTGGTGGGGAAGCTTTTTAGTTTTTCTTCCTGCCGCGTCGAAAGCCTTTGAGCTCGGCTTTCTTCGCAATCGCAGCCACCTGGGCCGCGGTGTAATTAACGGGGGCTACACCAGCGCGGGGCAACACCCAGCCGCGCCAATAAGACAAGATGGCCATGCCGCTTCCGACGATGGGGGAAATGATCATGCCGAGGGCAAATTGCCCGTTGTGGGCGAAGGTCACCATAACGATGCCGGTCAGGATGGACGGCACGGCATAAAGAGGGCTGCCGCCGAAGATAGAGGGGATTTGCCCAGAAGCTACGTCGCGAACCATTCCGCCGCCCACCGCGGTAAGCACGCCAAGGAAAACGCAGGGAATAAGTGGCATGCCGTGCGTGAGTGCTTTGACGCAACCGGTAGTGGACCAGACGCCGAGGATGATGGCATCACCATGTTCGCGGAAAAGCTCCCATGCCTTGCCCTTAAGATCGATAAGAAACGCAACGAGGGCTCCTCCACAGGCGAGTCCGAGGTACCACGGATCTGAAATCGCAGCCGCTGCCCCATCTGCGATGAGCATGTCACGAATCATGCCACCGGCCAGCCCAGAAAAGAGGGCGAGGAATACAAAACCCACGATGTCGAATTCGCGGCGGCGGGCAATGGTGCCACCAATGATGCCGTTTAGCACCACGCCAAGGAGGTCAAAGGCTTGATAGAGGGAATTGATGAGGGGATCAACATCATGCATGATTCTTAGGCCTCCTGCCCCACGGGTAGAATTTCGGCGTGATTGCGGCCGTGTTTTAGTCTCCGGCGTGTCAACATGGCTTTAATTTAACCAACTCGTTTCTCTGAAAGATCGAATTTCTCATGTCTCAATCCAATGCCCGGTATTTCATCTGGTCCAATGGCCTGCAAAATTTGGGTGATCAGATTGTGGCAGCCAAGACGGTGCTGCCAGCGCTTTTTAGTGCAGCCGGCGTGCCTGCCTTCTTCGCCGGTTTGCTCACCCCTATTCGCGAATCTGGTTCGATGCTGCCGCAGGCGGCGCTGACCCCGTGGGTGACCACGCATAGGGCCCGCAAGCGCCTGTGGATCATCGGTTCACTGGGTCAAGCACTGTCCGCCGCGGTCATCGCGCTAGCAGCATTCTTCCTTCGTGGGACGGCACTGGGTGTAGTAACACTGCTGGCCTTGGCGGCCCTTTCCCTTTTCCGCGCACTGTGCTCGATTGCGGGCAAGGACGTACAGGCGCGCACGATTTCCAAGGGTGCGCGCGGCCGAGTAACCGGTAGCGCGGCAGCACTCGGAGGCGGTGCCACTTTGCTGACCGGCGTTATCCTTTACTTTTTGGGTGAGCTCAGTATCCCCATGATGGGCACGGTCCTCGGTGTTGGCGCGGCCACGTGGGCCATCGCCGCGTGGGTATTTTCGGGCGTGGATGAGCCGGTGCCAGAGGAAACCGAAGGGGGCATCGATAAGCAGTGGTGGAAAGATACCTGGCAGCTTTTTACTAGCGACGGACAATTTCGCAACTTTGTCATCGTCCGCGCGCTGCTGTTGGTATCGGCGCTTTCAACTTCTTTTATCGTGCTGCTTAGCACCAACCTGTCCGGGCTGTACGGATTCGTGCTTGCCTCGGGGCTAGCCTCGCTGGTGGGCGGGCGAATCTCCGGGGTGTATTCCGATAAGTCCTCCAAAAACACCATGGCGGTGGGAGCGGCCGTGGCTTCGATCGTGCTGGTGCTCTTGGTCGCCAGCTCACATTGGGCCCCAGATGGGGTCAATGCCTGGGTCATGCCCATTGGCTTTTTCGCCGTGAATCTGGCTCACACGGCCATTCGAGTGGCGCGAAAGACCTACGTGGTGGATATGGCCGGTGGCGATAAGCGCACCCAGTACGTAGGTGCGGCTAATACGATGATGGGCATCATCTTGCTCGTCGTCGGTGGCATTTCCTCCGTGGTGGCGCTGGCCGGGCCAGAGGCGGCCCTGCTATTCCTCGCCCTCATCGGCTTTCTCGGGGTGTGGCGCGCCCGCAGCCTGAAAGAGGTTTCTCACACATAAATCGCACTCGGGCTATAGGATGTAGTCCGAATAAGAATTAGACTCGACCCCCAGGAGCTCAAAAACCCGTGGTAGCAACAACCCCGTGTGCCGTAGTCGTCCTTGCGGCTGGTGCCGGCACCCGCATGAAATCCACCAAGCAAAAGACCTTGCACGAGATTGGCGGGCGCAGCTTGCTCGGCCACGCTCTGCATGCCGCGGCCGGGATTAATCCGGAACGCATTGTCACGGTGGTAGGCCACCAACGCGACCAGGTCTCCCCCGCTGTGGATGCCATCTCCCAGGAGCTGGACTGCGAGGTGCTGCAGGCAGTACAGGAAGAACAGCTGGGCACCGGCCACGCAGTGGCCTGCGGCTTGGAGCCGATTCCGGAGTTTGAGGGCACCATCATCGTCACTAATGGCGACGTACCGCTACTTACCCCAGAGACCATCGAGGGCCTGCGCGCTACCCACACCGAGCAGGGCAATGCGGTAACGGTGCTATCCATGCGCTTAGAGGATCCCACCGGCTACGGCCGTATCATCCGCGCTGAGGACGGCAGCGTGTCCGCCATTGTCGAGCAAAAGGACGCCTCCGAAGAGCAGCGCCGAGTCGATGAGGTCAACTCCGGCGTCTTCGCTTTTGACGGCCGCGTGCTTGCCGACGCCCTCCAGAAGCTCGACTCCAATAACGCCCAAGGCGAGCTATACATCACCGATGTGCTCGAGATCGCCCGCACCGCTGGACACGGCGTCGGCGCGCATGTGGCAGCGGATCCGGCCGAACTGGCGGGCGTCAATGACCGCGTGCAGCTCGCCGCTGCCGGCCGCGAGCTCAACCGACGCATGGTGGAAAAGGCGATGCGCGGCGGAGCCACCATCGTAGATCCGGAGACCACCTGGATTGGTGTCAATGTCACCGTGGGCTCCGATGTCATCATTCACCCCGGCACCCAGCTGTGGGGAGCGACCAGCATCGCCGATAATGCCGAGATTGGCCCCGATACCACCCTGACCAATATGCAAGTGGGCGAAGGTGCTTCCGTCGTGCGCACTCATGGCAGCGATTCTGTCATCGGCACCAACGCTAAGGTCGGCCCGTTTACCTATATCCGCCCGAAGACCGTGGTGGGCGAGGACGGAAAGCTCGGCGGCTTCGTAGAGGCAAAGAATGCGCAAATTGGTCGCGGCTCCAAGGTGCCGCACCTGACCTATATCGGCGATGCCACCGTGGGCGAGCAGTCCAATATTGGCGCCTCTTCCGTCTTTGTAAACTACGACGGAGTAAACAAGCACCACACCACCATCGGCAGCCACGTGCGCACCGGTTCTGACACAATGTTTATCGCTCCGGTCAATGTCGGTGATGGCGCGTACTCCGGTGCGGGTACAGTAATTAAGGACGATGTTCCTGCGGGAGCACTCGCAGTCTCCGGTGGCAAACAGCGCAACATCGAGGGCTGGGTTCAAAAGAAGCGTCCGGGTACTCCCGCGGCTGAGGCCGCAGCCCGTGCGCAGGACAACGAAAAGTAAGGGGCATATTCTCCCATGACTGGCAAGGTAACTGGTAGCAGCAAAAACATGAAGCTCTTCTCTGGGCGTGCACACCCAGAGCTGGCGGAGGCTGTGGCTAAGGAGCTGAAGACGGATCTGGTTCCTACTACCGCCCGCGATTTCGCTAACGGCGAAATCTTCATCCGCTTTGAAGAGTCCGTGCGTGGTGCAGATTGCTTTGTGATGCAGTCTCATACCCAGCCTCTCAATAAGTGGCTGGTGGAGCAGCTCATCATGATTGACGCTCTCAAGCGCGGCTCCGCGAAGCGCATCACTGCCATCCTGCCCTTCTACCCATATGCACGCCAGGATAAGAAGCACTTGGGCCGCGAGCCGATTTCCGCTCGCCTAGTGGCAGACCTACTGCAGGCAGCCGGCGCGGACCGCATCGTCTCCGTGGACCTGCACACCGATCAGATTCAGGGCTTCTTCGATGGCCCGGTTGATCACATGCATGCTCAGCCCATCCTGACCGATTACATCAAGTCCAAGTACGCCACCGATAACATCACGGTTGTCTCCCCGGATGCCGGCCGCGTAAAGGTTGCGGAAAAGTGGGCCCATGACTTGGGCGATGCCCCGCTGGCCTTCGTGCACAAGACCCGCTCCAATACCGAGGCCAATAAGACGGTATCCAACCGCGTAGTAGGCGATGTTGAGGGCAAGGACTGCGTGCTTCTCGACGACATGATTGATACCGGCGGCACCATTGCTGGCGCCGTGCGCGTGCTGAAGGACGCCGGCGCCAAGAAGGTCATCATTGCCTGCACCCACGGCGTCTTTTCTGATCCCGCCCGCGAGCGTCTGTCTGAATGCGGTGCGGAGGAAGTTATCACCACCGATACCCTGCCGCAGTCCACCGAGGGCTGGTCTAACCTCACGGTGCTGTCCATCGCACCGCTTTTGGCACAGACCATCCACGAGATCTTCGAGAATGGTTCTGTCACCACCTTGTTTGACCGCGCCTAAACATGATCTACTATCACTAGCCGCCGAGAATTTACTTCGGCGGCTTTTGATTTGCTAACGGTACGCGTGCTAATCTAACCCAGTCTCGGCGAGGGCGACCTCAGGATGAGGAAGCCGTTATCGACGCGATTGAAGTTAGAGCACGTTGCTTTTATATACGCCTGCGATGACTCGTCCAAGACGTCCATCGGCAGGCTTTCGTCGTTTTATCGCGTTGGCCGCGCCGCACTACTTTGACTAAGGAGAATGAAGCATGGCACAGCGCCCAGTAATCAAGGCTGAAGCACGTACCGAGTTTGGCAAGGGTGTCGCACGCCGCCTGCGCCGCGACTGGAAGGTCCCAGGCGTCATCTACGGTGCCCACCAGGAGCCGGTTCACTTCGCAGTTCCGCTGCTGGACATCCAGTCCCTCGTCCGCAACAACGGTGTCAACGCCGTTTTGGAGCTGGAGATCGACGGTGAGCAGTACCTGACCATGGTTAAGCACGTTGATCAGAACGTCCTGACCTTCGATATCGACCACGTTGACCTGCTTGCTATTAAGCGTGGCGAGAAGGTTGAGGTTGAGGTTCCGGTTACCTTGACCGGCGAGCCGGCCCCAGGCACTATGCACATCCAGGATGCTGACGTACTGCTGGTTGAGGCAGACGTACTGAACATTCCGGAGGAGCTCGAGGTTTCCATCGAGGGCCTCGAGGACGGCGCGGTTATCACCGCTGCCGATGTCACCATGCCGGAAGACACCACCTTGGTGGCAGAAGAAGACACCGTCATCGTATCCATCTCCCTGCCTGAGGTTGATGAGGAGCTCGAGGAAGCAGCCGAGGCTGCTGAGGAAGGCGGCGCTGACGCTGGTGCCGAGTCCGCAGATGAGGACGAAAAGTCCTCTGACTCTGAAGAGGAGTAATCCCTTCCCCTTCCTGTACGTAAACCGCCGTGAGAAATACACCTCGCGGCGGTTTCGCCGTTTTCCTTTCGCTGTATGAGACAATTGAGCGCGTGACTCCACTTCTCGTAGTAGGCCTTGGTAACCCTGGCCCCAGGTACGCAGGAACCCGCCACAATATCGGCTTCGCTGTAGCTGAAGAACTCGCTGGCGAGCTCATGAGCAGCTTTTCGGTGCACAAGAAGACCAATACCGAGGTCGCCGAGGGCATGACAGGTGGCCGTAAAATTATTTGTGCGAAGCCGCGGTCTTTTATGAACCTTTCCGGCGGGCCGATCAAAGCCCTAGCACAATATTTTCATCTCTCCGCCGCCAATATCATCGTCGTCCACGATGAACTGGAACTCGATTTTGGCACCATTAAACTCCGTGACGGTGGCGGCGACCACGGCCATAATGGTTTGCGATCCACCACCAAGTCCCTGGGAACAAAGGACTATCAACGCCTTTCTATAGGAATCGGACGCCCACCGGGCCGCATGGATCCAGCATCGTTTGTGCTCAAGCCTTGGACAAAGCAAGAAAAGGTGGAGATCCCCATTATCTGCGCGAACGCGGTGGATGAGATCCTGCGCGTAGGATAGTCGCCATGAAACTGGCTACCCTACGCACCGGCTTTGGCACTTCCGCTATCCGCATCGACGGCGATAACGTGGGTGTCGAATTGGATTATGAGGATGTGGGCCAGCTGCTACGCAGCGAGGACTGGCGAAAAGCCGCACAGCTTTCCGGCGAACCCGTGGTCTTCGACCACGCCGACTTGGAGGCCGTAGTCCCGAATCCCGGCAAAATTATCTGCGTCGGGCTTAATTACGCCAAACACATCCGCGAAATGGGCCGGGAATTCCCCGAACACCCCACCTTGTTCATCAAGTTCGCCGATGCCCTCACCGGCCCCTATGATGATGTCTTCATTCCAGAATTTGCCACACAGAAGCTGGATTATGAAGGCGAGCTGGCGGTCATCATCGGCGAGCGCGCCCACCGCGTGAACCGGAATGAGGCGCTCGACTATGTCGCCGGCTATGCCATCATGAATGACTACACGCTGCGCGATTTCCAGCGTCAGACGAGCCAGTTCCATGCCGGTAAGTCCTTCTATCGCACCGCAGGCTTCGGCCCGTGGCTCACCACCGCGGAGGAATGGGCACCTGGTTCTGGTGCTTTACTTACTACTACCGTGGGCGGCGAAGAAAGGCAGCGCGATAACACCGATGACCTTATCTTTTCAGTTGCTGAGCTGATCGAGTTTTGCTCGCAGCTTTACCCGCTCAATCCGGGAGACGTCATCGTTACCGGTACCCCAGAGGGCGTTGGATTTGCACGGGAGCCGCAGCAGTTTATTCAAGATGGTCAAAATGTCACCATTGCTATTGAGGGCTTGGGGCATATTTCCAATACAACTTTTTTCGGCGAACCAGGCTGCGGTCCAGGCTGTACCTGCTCTTAGACTGTGCCCAGATTCTCACTCCAACGAGGGCGGTGCAGTTTTCTCCCCTGCTATCAACGGCGGTTAAACTGAGACAATGAGCACAAAGAGCAGTAAAGCCCCTAAGAAACTCAACAAGAAGGCCTACGAGAAGGAACTCGAGCGCCTTCAGGCAGAACTCGTGGACATGCAGCAGTGGGTCGTTGAAACCGGGGCCCGCGTCGTCATCATCATGGAAGGCCGCGACGCCGCCGGCAAAGGCTCTGCTATCAAGCGCATCACCCAGTACCTCAACCCACGTACGTGCCGCGTCGAGGCGCTGCCCGCCCCGAACTCCCGTGAGCAGGGCCAGTGGTACTTCCAGCGCTATGTGGAAAAGCTGCCAACGAAGGGCGAAATTGTCATCTTTGACCGCTCCTGGTACAACCGCGCCGGCGTCGAACGCGTCATGGGCTTTTGCACCGATCAGGAATACGTCCGCTTCCTCCACCAGGCACCTACCTTTGAGCAGATGCTGGTAGAAGACGGCATCATGCTGCGCAAGTACTGGTTCTCTGTCTCCGATGAGGAGCAGATTAAGCGCTTTGAGTCCCGCCGCAATGATCCGCTACGCCGCTGGAAGCTCTCCCCTATGGACCTGCAATCCATTACCCGCTGGGAGGACTATTCCCGCGCGAAGGATGCCATGTTCATTCACACCGATACCCCAACCGCCCCGTGGTACACCGTGGAATCGGAAGACAAGAAGCGCTCGCGTATCAATGTCATCTCGCACCTTCTCAGCACCATTCCCTACGAGAAGATCGAGCGCAAGATGCCTGAAATCCCGCAGCGCCCTGAATCTGATGGCGAGACCTACGAGCGCCCCGCCCGCGAAGAGTTCCGCTATGTGCCTGATGTAGCAGCCAAGCTGGAGCGCAAGTCCGAGCAGAAGACGGCGAAGAAAACCTCAAAGAAGGGCAAGAAGAAGGATAAGAAGAAGTAGCAGCACCGGCCGTATTACTATCTTCAATCATGAGCACTGACACCGTCGCGGAAGCGCGTTTAGGAGATAAAATCCTCACTGCGGTGGCGGTGCTCATTGCGCTATTTTATGTCATTTCTGCCGCGAAGAATCCCAGCATAATTGAGATTATTCAGGCAGGTCTATCGTTGCTATTCCTGCCATTTATGTGGGTCTGGCGGAGCCGTCCCGTGCTCAGCGCCACGGGCTTTATCGTGCTTCTCGCAGCTTGGGCGATGGCTTGGATGAGCCAGCTTCCCACTAACCTGGGAATTACCCCGTGGGCCCTGACTGCACCCATGGCGGTGTATGCCACCTCCCGCTATGTCACACGCCGCGCCATTCCCCGCACGGTACTGGCTCTAACTATTCTTGGCTCCTTCATTTCGCCATTCATGTGGCGCATAGATCCGGAGTCTTTCTTTTTGCATTACCAACTGGACCGCCGCTACTTGGCCATGTTGGTCGTGCACTGGGCGGTTCTAGGCAGCACATATTTTATAGCTGCGCGCTACTTCGATTTAGCACGCCAGCGCGAGCAGCTAGCGCAAGAGCGATTTCGCCAAGCCCAAGAAGAAGAACGCCTGCTCATCGCACGGGAGCTGCATGATGTACTCGCTCATTCCCTCACGTTGATCAAGGTTCAGGCAAACGCCGGGATCATTGCCGCTCGTGCAAACACTGAGGCTGCCCACGATGCGCTGGCCAGTATTCGTGATGGCGCGGATTCTGCTTTGGAAGAGGTCCGCGGCATCGTCACTGCACTGCGAAGCACCGGACCTACCTCACTGGAGCCCACCACGCAGCTAGAGCACATCGAGGGCATTATCGATGGCTTCCGAGCGGCAGGCTTGGACATTAACGCGCATATACCTGAGGCCTACGAGGCTCCAGCACTTACGCAATTGGCGTTGGTGCGCATCATTTCTGAGGGTTTGACCAACGCGTTGCGCCACCAGGGCCCAGGAACCCAGGTGGATGTGGAGCTTGCGCTTGCCGACGTCGCCCGACTCACCCTAATTTCTTCCACGCCCTCCCCGACTCCCAGCGAAGTCCCAGGTAGCGGCGTGGGCCTGATCGGTGTGGAAGAACGTGCCAACGCATTGGGTGGAAAGCTAGAGAGCTGGGGCGATGCCACAAAATTCACCCTGCTCGCCGAACTTCCGTTGCAGAAGGAAAACCGTGTCTAAGATTCGTGTACTGCTTGCCGATGACCAAGCGCTGCTCGTCGCGGCTTTGTCCACGATCCTCAATGCTCAGGAGGATATTGAGGTCGTTACCACCGCGCACACCGGCAACGAAGCCGTTACCGCGGCGATAAGCCACCGCATTGACGTCGCGATTCTAGATATCCGAATGCCCGGAATGGACGGCATTGCCGCGACTCAAGCCATCCTTTCTCGGGTGCCTGACTGCCGAATCATCATGCTCACTACATTTAATGAAGATGATTTGGTGGCTCAATCTATCGCCGCTGGCGCGCATGGGTTTCTCCTCAAAGACGCCGACCCAGATGTACTGGTGGGGGCTGTGCGGGACGTCGCCAAGGGCGAATCGGTCCTAGCTGCTAAGGTAACCGGCCCAGTCTTGCAGACCTACCGCGCCGCAATTGCGCGCGGACAGCTGAGCGCGCGAGAGCGCCAAGGCTTAAGCCTTGTCACCCGTCGCGAACGAGAAGTCTTAGCCCTCATCGCCCGCGGTGCCACCAACGCGGAAATTGCCCGTGAAATGGTCATCGCGGATACGACTGTCAAGACACATATTTCCTCTCTGCTTTCCAAACTGGCTGCACGCGACCGCGTAGCTCTAGTGCTCTTGGCGCAAAAGGCTGGCATCGCCTAAGCCTCCTACCGTGGTAGGAGAACTTCGCGCTAAGGTCCATAGCCTAGGCGGAGGTTATTGCGGCGCTCTGCCGCGAGACTGGGCGGTATGAGTTTTGAGATCTCCTTTGAACACGTCACCAAATCCTTTGGTTCCCACGCGGTGCTCCGGGATGTGGACTTTCGCATTTCCCCTGGCCGCGTCCACGCCTTGCTTGGACGCAACGGGGCCGGAAAATCCACTCTCTTTTCCATCTTCCTTGGCCTGCTGCCGGCAGATTCCGGAATAGTACGCGTGGCTGGTGCCCCGTGGTCACGTGAAGTACTCGACCATGTGGGGGCATCCGTGAATGGACCCGCCTTCTACGGGCATCTTTCCGCCGCTGCCAACCTGCGCGTACATACCCGCTTGCTAGGTCTGCCGGAGTCTGAGGTAGAGCGTGTTTTAGCCATTGCGGGACTCGCCGAGGTCGGTTCTAAGAAAGCCAAATCCTTTTCCACCGGTATGAAGGCCCGCTTGGCATTGGCGCAGGCTTTATTAGGGGATCCGGAAATTTTGCTGCTGGATGAACCTCAAAATGGTCTTGATCCACAGGGCATAGTGGAGCTGCGTACTTTGCTGCGAGACTTGGCAGCAGCCGGCCACACTGTTGTGGTCAGCTCTCATCAGCTTGGCGAGGTCCTTCATTTGGCCGACGACATCACCATTTTGTCTCAGGGCACCATTCGCTATTCCGGGTCCTTGCAGGAGCTTGCCCCCAGCGGACAATTGGAGTCCGAGTTCTTCCGCCTCACCTCTCCGGGTGGTGAGGCCGATGTTTAAGCGCTACCTTTCGGCAGAGCTGATACGCAGCCGCGGCAGCGCTGTGCAGTGGCTACCTCTTCTCGCCTTACCGCTTGCGCTAATGACCATAGTCTTTTCTGCTTTCGCTTCCCCGGCTAAGGATGCTACCGGTGTTCTCGGCTGGCAATCTATGTTTGTCACCGGCATGTACGCGCCGCTCGTTGCGGTATTTGCCGCAGTTACAGAGCGCCGAGAGGTTCTTGCCCGTGGCGGCGGCACCTTGTGGCGCCGCCTCACTACCCGCTACGAACACACTGCCCGCTTAGTGGTAGTGCTCGCCAGCTTGGGCGCGTTCCACCTCCTCAACTTCGGGGTGTCCTGGGTAGTAGTGTTCGTACAAGGCCGCGAACAGCACCACCTCGTGGCACTCGCCGGGCTATATTCCTTCCTCGGTGCTTTTGGCATTGCCGGCCTAGCCTCTGCCTGTTCGCGGCGCTATGGCCTTGGCGCGACACTAATACTCAGCGTTGTCTGGCAGGTTTTAAGCGTGACTTCCAAGGTCGTCGAAGGCCCTACGTGGTGGACTTTTCCACCAGCTTGGCCCATGCGACTCTTGCTTCATTCACTGCACATTCATCAAAATTCCGTGCCCTTGGATCCAGGCAATCTGCTCCTGCAAGAAAGTCCGCTGCTGGCCCTCGCTCTGACGCTACTTCTCGCAGCAGTGGGCGTCTATGCGGCCATCATCACTCCGCGCCGTCTGCTCCGTCTCGCTGTACCTCGCCGCGGCCAGACGACCCCTGCCTCTAGCGGCGCCACTGCACCGCGTGCTACCGCCCGCCCCCGCTTTGCAGGCGCGCTAGTTGGTCTCCACCGGGCGGCGTGCAGCCCAGCGGTTATCGCCTGCTTGGCGTTAAGTGCCTTGACACTGCTATTTCTTGCCCTTTTCTATCCTCCGACTTATGTCCAGGGCTTCTTTATTTTTCTGCTTCTCCCTGTAGGGGCAGGTGTGCTACCGGTTATGGTGTGGCCATTACTCGCGCCGGTATGGCCGCTCAGCCATATTGAATCCCGTCATTGTTCCAGCGCCCTCCTCTGGTGGTTTTTCGGGATAGTATCCGCAGTATGCATAGGCGCGTCGCTCGCGCTTAGTGCTTCTGGCAGCCCGGCTTCGACGACGGCCATCCAACTCCCCCTAGCCATTGGGGTGGGATATGTGATTTCGGTATTCTCTCTTCTCATCGTGATTCGTCTGGGCATCATGAGTGGCCTAGCACTGTGCATCGTCTGCACTATCATCTCCGTGACCTTGGGTGGAGACGTCCTCGCTAGAACCCCGCTGTGGTTGATCGCCTTCCCCGCATGGCCCATGAACGCGGATTCCCCTGCCCGCTATATTCTTGCGACGGTGCTGACAGGAATCTTCGCCACGGCTGGTACGTGGATGGTCATCCGGCTGCTTAAAACTAAAGCGCTGCGGCCGGCAAACTAAGCCTCGCAAGAGTATCGCTCTGCTGACGGGTTGACCTGGCACCACCATCAGGAGACTGGAAGAATGCAGCTAGTTGAAAAAGGCGCACACAGAGCATCTCACAAAGGTGGATTTAGCCTTTGGGGCAAGAAAGGATAAATAAATGAAACTTCCGTCAGACTTTTTCTCAATTAATGGCGATCCGTTTACTGAGGAGGAAATTTCAGAATTAAAGCGAACCGTAGATTCATCTCTGCCTGAAGACTATCTAGAATTTTTATCCCTTCATGGAGGTGGAGTCATTTCCGAGACCTACTCACATGTACAGCTCAGGACAAACGACTCAACTGCTCTCGAAGTTGAAGCAACCATGATTTTTGGAAACGCGACACCAATCGACATATGGGAAAATGCCATTCAACTGGACCCTACTTGGCTCCATGACTGGGGATTTTACTTTTGCGAAGCAAGCAATCCCCCCGAGGACAAGTTTTTAATTAACCTCTCCAATGAAGAGTTTTCAATCGGAAGCATACTATATGAAGACGAAGGGAAAGTTTTCCAAGTATCAAAAGATTTTACATCCTTCATATCGCTTCTAATCAATAGCCGAGGGAAGGCACCCAAGGCACCGCAAAGGCGATCAGAGAAGTTTGGAAAATTCTTTTTTCCAAGCAAGACTGTCAAAAATATAGAATTTTCAAATGCCAATCTAGAACATTAAAAGTAGTCGCAGCAACTCTATTTCCTATCGATTAATTCCACTAATACATCTTGATCGATACCCTACTTGAAAGAGCGCTTACCGAACCTTTTATCTAGATGCTTATATTGCAACAATAAAGCCTTTTTTAAGTCGCAAGAAATTCATCAATTCCCCCAATCTTTCCTACTAGATCGTCTATTTTATCGCATAAGCAGTAGAATTAACCATCAATAGGGCTACCGCCAGGGGCACAACTGCTTTGGGTCCTGACCCCGGAAAGTGGACACGCCAGGGGTTAGGCTCAAGCATCTGAAGTGGCCGGTGCACGAGCCCCCGTTGTTCGCCGGCCAGTATCGGGATACTGAATCCGAGCGGGATTACAACCGCCTCCGTTACTACAACCCCACGCTGGGCGCCTAGAACGCTCAAGACCCACTCGGGCTCGCCCTACGCCTCGCATCAGCACAATGAAGCGCCCCGATGAATTTCCGTACGCACCAAGTAGACAGGGAGGTGCAAGAGCAACCGTAAAAGGAGTGTCACGTTCTGTGCAGAGAAGTAGAGGATCATCGTCCAGTTTCTACCGTTCTAACAAAAATGGCGACGGTGGCTGTTTTAGAGAAAAATTAACTGATTAGGAGTATACGATTGAAATCCTTTCTCATTAAGATCGAGCCAACAAACTACATTTTTGAAGTGTTTGGCGACGAATCTACTGGAACCGAACTTCATTGGTCGGATAATCCGCCGGTCGGTAGAGCCAAGGGCGCATTTGCAGTAGCGCTTCCAGATCTAGAGATAGGCGAGAGGTTTTCAGCCACTGTTTGCTTTACCGATACACCCATCGAAGAGCAAAACGCTTTCTCCAAGCATGTCATTGATACTTTTGATGGGAAAATAGAAATATCAGATGTAGTTGAAAGCCAGGTTGCAGGCTCGGAGGGATTTGTCGGAGCTCTTTACTCCTTACCATGGTCCGGCTCCACAGAAATCGCATTAAGTGCCCCGAAAGGTTTCACGAAAAATAGTGAGGGCGAGTTAGTGCCGCTTAGTTTGCACTTAACATTTAGCCCCGCATCAGAGACTTAAGTCTAGTGAGTTTCTAGCAGAGTCAGCGACCGAAGCCTCTTCCTTTCCTACACCTACGACGGACTCGTCCGACGCGTGGCCCAAAGCACCATCAACACCACCACTGGAGTCTTAGAGGTACACACCACCCAAACCCTCTACGGCACACGCACATGATCTGGTCGGTGCACCAGTCCCCTGCTGTTTGCCAGCCAATATGAAGATGCTGAATCAGACTGGGCGTACAACCGGTTCCGCTACTACAGTCCCACCTTGGGTACCTATAACGCCCAAGACCCACTCGGACTTGCACCACGGCTCGCCTCCGCACAGGGGTATGTCGACCACGCAGCACACTGGGTCGACGTGCTGGGACTGCACGGCTGTTGGGCGGCCAAGGAAGTTCAAGGGAAGGTTGTATATCAACAGACTGGTAGACAGGTATTCAATCCGCACAAAGAGGTGTACCTTCCTCGGGAAATTGGTAGTGGAATTGGCACCAATGTCGATTTAATGAGGCATGGGCGCGCCCCAATAGGGGTAGATGGAAACACAGTGAATTTGCACCATATCGGACAAGATGATCGATCAGCCGTGGTAGAAATTACAAAACAGATACACACAGAAAACGCTAAATTTCTCCATATATTCCACGGAATGAATAGGAGCGAGTTTCCAACAGATGTCCCCCTGTCTACCGCGCATTCTTTAGGGAGTGGAGACACACATACTGGAAAGAAAAGGCATTGGACTATTTATGACCGGTCAGAAAAAACTCTCAGATAAGCTACTCTCATACTTGTACGGCCACGGTCTAAGTAAAAGTGAACTGTCTCAGCTGAAATCGGTGGCTCCATCTTGGATTCCCGAACAATACTTCCAATTCTGGAAGCATTACACGGCCTTTTCTCCGCCATCGTTAAATTTCTTCACACCTGCCCCATATGGAGTCTATGAAAACGCCTTCGAAGGGTTTCTAGAGGATTTCCGGTCAGCCGATCTTGTCGATTCAAAACGCTTCTTCCCAGTAGCCTATGATGACGGTTTTGTCTGGGGCGTCTTCGAACAGAAGCCCAATGGGTCGGTTATATGTGGAATGTACGATTTTCAAGAAAAGGACTACGTTGAAGGCCCCTTCAAGACATTCGAGCAGTGGGTGTATAGCTACGGATAAACAGGCGGACCTGACCCCTGTTTGGTAGACACCTGATATCCAGCCCGGTTGGGTTGGGAAGAAAGGTAATCTACCAAACAGGGGTCAGGACCCAAACAACTTGACACGCTCGGTGCATGCGCTACAACACGCGCAGACGACACTCCTGATGCAACCTTCTAGCTCCCGATGACTTCGAAGCACTCACATCAGCTATGCTGATCCAAGCAGCATAGCTAACCCCGACGTGTCTACTTTCCGGAGGTCAGGCCCCCTAGATGCTAAAATTCTCTTTAGACAGCCCTAAAGGCAGCCGCCCTAAAGCGGGACAGCTCTACCTGATGAAAACCACCCTCGGTTACATCCCTGTTGGCGTCGCCTCCACCGAAGCATTCTTTGGTGCGGCCGCAATGCTCCACCCTTATCGCGCGCTCATCAGCGATCCATCAGATACAACCTGGTTTCCACTCGTCGAAAAGAACGAACTGCTTATTCCGCCAATTCAGATCGTCAAGAGTGACTTCAGAAAAGGCGGACCTTTTCAGAGAATCCCAGCGAAAAGCCATCCTAATACCATCCCTTTTGACAACTACTTCCACTACACACTCGCGGACTTATGGTCACCAGAGGAGCAAGCATTCGTCCCCACAACAAAAGAAGATGAATGGATGCCAAAGGAAAGACGGATCATCAACTACACGATCCACGACACAAACCCGCCGCAAGGCGGCACCACGGATGAAGCCCCAGAAGGCACCTACTTTATGACCGATGTCCTAGGCGGGCACCGCGAAATCGAATATGCCCTTGAAGACGCACTAGCTTACTACGGTCTAATCGATACCCCGCGCCCCACGCGCCCCGACTTCATTGAAAGCCAGGAACACGACACTATGCAAACCGACTCACAGCAGGAAGACCAGCCACTCTTCCACCTCGCAGAAATCGACGGTATGACCACCCTGTTCGCCGCCATGGACACCATGCCAGAAGAAGCAGCCGGCGTCATAGAACAAGCAGGGCACACACCCAACGGCTACTTCCTCGACAACCTCGCCAAGTACCTACTCCGACAAGCAAACGTAACCACCAACGGCATCGAATTCGACAGCGAAGCAGGCATGTTCAGCCTCATTGGCACCACCAAGATCCTGCAACCACTCCACGACCAACTCACAGAACTCTTCAACAACACAAACGACCTACAACAAAGGCTCAAGCAAGCCGAAGCAGCAGGAATAGACTTCGACGACTAAAAAGAAGCTTTATCCTGACACGTTAAAAACTAGTCAGCTGGCTGGAATGGTGCTGCGCATTATTACTGGTATACCTACGACAGACTTGGCCGACATATAGCCAAAGACACCATCAATACCGGGCCTGACCCCTAGCAGAATCGTTGAATACCACCCTCAAGCGTGGAGTCTTGCGCAATAGGAAAGTCTTTGACAATCCGATCGCCTGAAGGCGGTGAAACCGAGACTTCAGCTACACCGGCTAGGGGTGCCCCAACCATTCAATCAGCATCCAAGAAGGTCAAATCTAGCCCCACCAACACGCCGAGTCACAAACGTATAAGCCCTTAGCCCTTAAAACGACTATAGCCCGCGGGTAACCGCGGGCTTAAAATCATTGAGCCTTAAAGCTCAGCAGGAGAAACGCGCTTCGGCAGAACAACCGGGCGGGTACCCGCCAGCTCTTCTACGATGCGTACTACCTGGTTGGAGTAACCGAACTCGTTGTCGTACCACACATAAAGCACGAGGTGCTTGCCGGAGGCGATGGTGGCAACACCGTCGACAATGCCAGCGTGGGTATTGCCGATGAAGTCAGAGGAAACAACCTCTGGGGAGGCGATATAGGAAATCTGCTGACGCAAGTCAGAGTGCAGCGAAACGTTGCGCAGGAAGTCGTTGACCTCTTCGCGGTCTACTTCCTTTTCCAGTTCAAGGTTAAGCACGGCCATAGACACGTCCGGGGTAGGAACGCGGATGGCGTTGCCGGTGAGCTTGCCTTCGAACTCCGGCAGAGCCTTAGACACAGCCTTAGCTGCACCGGTGGCGGTAAGCACCATGTTCAGGCCCGCGGCGCGGCCACGGCGATCACCCTTGTGGTAGTTATCGATGAGGTTCTGGTCATTGGTAAACGAGTGCGCCGTTTCCACGTGGCCGTGGGTTACGCCGTAGCGGTCATTGATGACCTTGAGTACTGGGGTGATGCCGTTGGTGGTGCAGGACGCGGCGGAGAGGATCTGATCCTCATCGGTGATCTTTTCGTTATTGATGCCGTAGACGATGTTCTTGATATCGCCCTTGCCCGGTGCAGTCAAAAGCACACGAGAGATGCCCTTGGCCTTGAGGTGCTGGGACAAGCCCTCGCGGTCGCGCCACGCGCCAGTGTTATCTACCAAGATGGCATCGTTGATGCCATAAGAGGTGTAGTCAATCTCGGAGGGATCGTTAGCGTAGATCATCTGGATCTTGGTGCCGTTGGCCCAGATGACCTCGTTTTCCTCATCCACGGAGATGGTGCCGTTGAAGGCGCCGTGGACGGAATCGCGGCGCAGCAAGGAGGCGCGCTTGAGGATGTCCCCATCTCCCTTCTTGCGCAGGACGATGCCGCGCAGGCGGACTCCACCATAGGCTGCCTCGCGGGCGACGAGCAGGCGGGCAAGCAGTCGGCCAATGCGACCAAAGCCATAGAGGACGACGTCGGTGGTTTCCAAATCCACGCCTGCACCGACGATCTCGCATAGCTCGCCTTCCAGGTACATGCGGAGGTTTTCCTCGTTGGACTCCTCCCAGCCCAGTACCAAGCGGCCGAGGTCAACGCTGGCGGCGCCTAGGTTCATGTCCGCCAATTCCACCAGGATTGGCAGGGTCTCCGCCGTGGACAGGTGGCGCTGCGCAATGCGGCGGCCGTAGCGGTGGGACTTGATGATGTCGATATCCGTCTGGCCCACCAGCGGGCGGCCGAAGATGGTGGTGACAACGTTATTGTTGCGGTGCAGCTGGTGGATGAGTGGAATCATCTGCTGCGCCAGCTCGAGGCGCTCGTTCCAATCATCATGGCCAACATGTGCGTTCGCAGTCACGAAATTCATTCCTTTTCTGTCACGGGGGTGGCATTAAATCTTCAAACCTAAATATTAGCGCCTACTAGTGTGGGTTTTGGCATAGTCGGTTAAGGATGTCGGCCACAGTACCCCCGTTTATTTTGCCTACCTCTGTACCTACGAGGCAGTAGGATACGGCATCATCGTGCTGCGCACGGCGTTTCTTTAGGACCGGATTCAAAAGTGGGTAGACCGGGGGCAAGTCAGGGTGTCTCCGGGTGTACTCGGTCTCCAAACCGCGGGCGAAGCGGCCTGAGAATGCACGGGTGGACACGGTTTTCCCACCACGGCGAAGAAGCTGCCGGTTATAGTCGCTCGTGCCAGCCTCGGCAGCGAGCAAAAAGGCGGACCCGCAAGAGCAGGCGGCAACTCCGCTCCAGGACATAGCGTTGGCTACATCAGCCGCGGTGCGCAGGCCACCGGCTGCGATAAGGGGAAGTTCTGGAGAAGCGGCGCGCACATCGGCTACTAGCTCTTCTAAGCCCCGGGAATCCGGGGTTGCGGAAAGCTCCCAGGTTCCACGGTGTCCACCAGCCGCCGGACCTTGGACGCAGAGCACGTCGACGCCGCCACGTGCGGCCGCAATTGCCTCCGTAGGGGTGGTAACGGTGGTCCACGCCTCTGCGCCCGCAGCGTGGATTCGCTCTATCTGTTCGGGTGTAAAGGTTCCAAACATGGACCACACCACCCGGGCGCCACCGCGAAGGGCTAGCTCCAGCTTTTCTGCATAGCCAAAGGAGTAGTCGGGCTCGGGTAGCGGCTGGTTTTCTGCTTGAGCCAACTCGCGTGCAGCTGCCAAGTACGGCTCGGTAAGTGGATCTTGAGGGCAAAAGAGGTTCACCCCGAACGGAATTCCGGCGCACTGTTCTATCTGTGTGCGAGCAGAGTCGATGCTGGCAGAGCCCAAACCTAGGGTGCCGAAAGAGCCGGCCGCAAAAGCTGCGTGCACCAGTTCCGGGGTGGTGGGACCACCGGCCATTGGCGCGGGAATTACGTTACGGGAAAAGGAGCTAATAACCTGACTCATACCACCCCACCCTACCGAGAGAGGAAGCTAGCGCAGTGGCAGATTTAGGAGATTTTTTCGCGCGGATCTTTGGCGCAGGAAAAAAGACGCAACCGGGGCTCAATCCGAATGATCTGGAGGCAGACTGGCTTATCGTGGGCTTGGGCAACCCCGGCGCGAAGTATGCCGCTACCCGCCACAATGTGGGCTATATGGCCATCGATGATCTCCTCGCAGCCGGTGGAGATGTCCTCGAACCGGTGCGCGGGATGGATGTCCAGGCAGCTCCGCTTAATTGGGAGGGCCATAAAGTACTTGCCGTGCGTTCGGGCACCTTTATGAACCTGTCGGGGGATCCTGTGGCACCGCTAGCGCAGCAATTAGGTATCGCTCCAGACCATGTGATTGTCCTCCACGATGAGCTCGATCTGCCGGCCAATAAGGTCCGGCTCAAGCAGGGTGGCAATGAAAACGGGCACAACGGGCTCAAGTCCCTCACCGAGCGCTTAGGCACGCGCGACTATCTCCGTGTGCGCATTGGTATTGCGCGCCCGCCCAAGGGCTCGTCGATTCCAGACTATGTATTAGGCCCGGTGGATACCGGTGCGGGTTTCGACGCCGCCATTGCCACTGCAGCTAAGGCGGCTCGGCTCATCGTCACCGAAGGGCTAAGCAAAGCCCAAAACCAGATTCACTCGCGCTAACACTGGGAGAATTTCTCTAGGGCCTGGGGGCTGCCGGCGGCGACGATGAAATCGGTGGGGGCGAGCTCGGTGGCGTCGGCAAGCGGGGCCCATTCCCCTTCCGCACAACGCACCGAAACCAATTGCACGCGGTGGGTGCGCCAGATGGCGGAAAGGTCGAGCGGTCGGCCCACCAATGAGCTAGGAACGGCCATTTGGGTCACGCCGTAATCGGTAGCGATTTCTGCGAAATCACGAAAGCGCCCGCCCAAAAGGTAGGCCACACGGCGGCCGGTATCGCGCTCCGGACGGATGACATGGTGGGTGCCTATCTGGCTCAAAATGCGCGCATGCGCCTCCGAATCTGCCTTGGCCCAGATATCTTTCACCCCCAGCTCCACCAGATTAGACGCGGTAAGAATGGAGTCTTCCAGGTGGGAGCCGATAGCGACGATGACGCGCTCGACTTCCTCCACGCCCAGCTGACGTAAGGCTTCCGGGTCAGTGGTATCTGCCGCAATGGTCTCAGTGAGGTAAGGCGCTTCCTCGCGCACTCGCTTTTCGCTGGAGTCAATACCAAGGACCTCAACGCCATTGGCCATCAACTCATGGGCTAGCGAGGAGCCAAATCGCCCCAGACCGATGACGACGACGGGAGGAATATCGATGCCGGCGCGGGTGCGACCCAGCGCCTTGAGAATATTAGCCAAGGAACGGCCTTTCTTCGGGATAGCTAAAACGCCGACTTACGGTTTTTGCCGCCAGCGCCGCTACCAAGGTGGTTGGGCCAACACGGCCCAGGTACATGATGAGGCACAGCACTATCTGCGAAGGTGCAGATAGGCTTGCGGTAATTCCGGTGGACAAGCCCACCGTAGCGAATGCGGAGAGCACTTCGAAAGAGACTTGGTCACCGCTAAACTCCGGATCGAAAAAGCGCAGGGCCGCCACGCCGAGTGTGACCACCATGACTCCGGCAAAGCTCAAGGCCAGGGCCTGGCGGGTTACCGAGCGCGGAAGGCTGCGGTGCCCGATGGTCGTGGTTTCGCGCCCAGTGAACTCAGCCGCCATCGCCGCCAAGAGCACGCACGCGGTGGTGACTTTAATGCCACCGGCGGTACCGGCAGACCCGCCGCCGATAAACATCAAAATATCGGTGCCCATCAGGGTAATGGGGTGAGCCTGCCCGTAGTCGATGGCATTAAAGCCGGCCGTGCGCGGAGATGCACTGGCAAAGAAAGAGTTGAGCAGTTTTTCTCCCAGCGACATGGACGACATCAGCCCGGTCCATTCCATGCAGGCGAAAAAGACCGCACCAGCGACCAAGAGCACGGCCGTAGCAACCAAAGTCATGCGCGCGGTAATGGAGATGCGGTGGACCACGTAACTGTTGCGGCGCACGAGGCGCACCAGCTCCGCCCATACCGGAAATCCCAAGCCGCCACCGATCAGCGCGGCGGCTAAGGGCAGCAGAATCCAGGCATCGGCAACAAAGGGCACTAGATTATCGCTATTGGTGCTAAATCCCGCGTTATTGAATGCAGAAATGGCGTGAAAGATGCCTTCCCATACCGCGCGCGGAAAGGAATGACCATAGCCAATCATCAACCGCGCAGCCACGATGAGAGCGATGATGATCTCTGCCACGGCGGTAAAGGCAAAGGTAAAAATCAGCGTCTTGCGAATTCCGCCAGGAGCAATGGGGCGCCCCTCATAGGCGCCCGTTTTGCGTGCTTTGAAGCTAATCCGGCCGGTAAAAAGCAGA
Organism: Corynebacterium sp. LaCa54; assembly: GCF_046717495.1. Classification (NCBI taxonomy): domain Bacteria; kingdom Bacillati; phylum Actinomycetota; class Actinomycetes; order Mycobacteriales; family Corynebacteriaceae; genus Corynebacterium; species Corynebacterium sp. LaCa54. The sequence continues at coordinate 791,862 of NZ_CP177115.1, read as the reverse complement.
CCGGATAGCGAGGCCAGGGACATGATGCCCAAGCCACCCAGTTGGATGAGTGCCAAGATGATCACTTGGCCGGCCGGGCTCCAAAAACTACCGGTATCCACCACGATAAGTCCGGTTAGCGATACCGCAGACGTAGCGGTAAAAAGCGCAGACAGAAAAGAAGCGCGGGCGGTGCCGGCCTCGGCGAACGGTAGCATGAGCAAAACCGTTCCAAGCAAAATGAGCAAAAGAAAGCCGGCGGCGGTTAAGCGCGCCGGTCCCCACTGCCGTATGGAAAGCAGATGTTTCACGAGCGGAAGTATAGACCTGCTTGGGGTGCAAGGAAACTGCTAGCAGGCACCACCCCCGCCGCGAAGTTAAGATTGGGGCTATGACTTCGCCACATAGCACTGCCAAGACGATTGTGATTACGGGCGCATCGGGCGGGCTGGGCGCCGCGGCCGCACGCCAGTTGCACCGCACCCGCCCGCAAGACAACCTGGTTATTATTGGCCGCAACCCGGAAAAGACTCGCGCGGTGGCACAGGAAGTGGGCGGCCAGTACTTCCTTGCCGATTTCGAGTCTTTGGGGCAGGTGCGCCGCCTGGCTGGAGAGTTGAGCGAGCTGGAGCATATCCATGCGCTAGGCAATAATGCTGGCGGCATTTTCGATGGCCCCTCCACCACTGCTGATGGATTTGAGCGCACCTGGCAAGTCAACGTGGTTGCGCCCTTTCTGCTGACTTCCCTGCTTCGGGACAAACTGCGCGAGGATAACGCGAACGTGGTCCAGACCGCTTCGCTGGCCAATTTTCTCATGTCCAACTTTGCCCCAGACGATCCCAATACCGTGGAGCACTTTAGCCCCGAGCGTGCTTATGGCAACGCCAAGTTGGGAGATATCCTGCTTACCCGCTATTTCGATGCCCACGGGCTTAATGCAGTCTCTTTCCACCCGGGCGTGCTGGCCACGGACTTTTCCAAGTCCTCGACGGGCATGATGTCCAAGATTTATTCAGGGGTTCTAGGCAAAACCTTTGGCAAGCCTGCCGAAGGCGGCGATAACCTCGCCTACTACCTGACCGGCACTGAGGGAATCCATTTTGAGTCCGGCGAATACTACAACGACAAGCGCAAACCCGGGCTGCAGCGCCCCATTGCGAAGAAGCTATCGGTGGCCCGCCGCGTCTTTGATGATTTGGGGCGCCGCCTCAATGTGGAGTGGTAGCGCAAACCCACTAGACTATGCCGCATGAGTTCTGTCGTTTCTGAGGCCTCACGCCGCCGCACGTTTGCCGTCATCGCCCACCCGGATGCTGGTAAGTCCACGCTGACGGAGGCGCTGGCGCTACACGCACACGTTATTAATGAGGCCGGCGCGGTCCACGGCAAGGGCAACCGCAAGTCCACCGTGTCTGACTGGATGGACATGGAGAAGGACCGCGGTATTTCCGTGGCTTCCTCAGCGCTGCAGTTCGAGTATGCGCCCGAGGGACACGAGGGCGAGCCCTACATGATCAACCTGGTTGATACCCCAGGCCACGCGGACTTTTCGGAAGACACCTACCGCGTGCTCACCGCGGTAGATGCGGCAGTCATGCTTATCGACGCCGCCAAGGGCCTCGAGCCCCAGACCCTCAAGCTCTTCCGCGTCTGCAAGGCCCGCGGCTTGCCCATCGTCACTGTGATCAATAAGTGGGACCGCGTGGGCCGCGAGCCCTTGGAGCTCGTTGATGAGATCGTCAACGAAATCCAGCTGCAGCCCACCCCGCTGTACTGGCCGGTGGGCATAGCCGGCGACTTCCGCGGCCTGGCACACATCAACGAGGATGGCGAGGCCGATGAGTATATCCACTTCATCCGCACCGCTGGCGGTTCCACCATTGCTCCAGAGGAACACTTCGACCCGGATTCCGCCGGTAAGAAGGAAGAAGATGTGTGGGAAACCGCGGTCGAAGAGGCCGAGCTCCTCGCCGCCGATGGTGCCCTGCATGATCAGGAGCTTTTTGAGCAATGCGTGACCTCCCCACTCATTTTTGCCTCTGCGATGCTGAACTTTGGTGTGCACCAAATCCTGGATACGCTGTGTGCCATTGCCCCGGCCCCGCACTCGCGCGAATCTGATCCTAAGGCGGTTGAGGCTGCCACCAGTGCTATCGACGAGGTCCGCGAAGTAAGCGATGAATTCTCCGGCGTCGTCTTTAAGGTTCAGGCAGGCATGGACCAAAAGCATCGCGATAACTTGGCCTTCATGCGCGTGGTCTCCGGCGAATTTGAGCGCGGCATGCAGGTGCACCACGCCCAGTCTGGCCGCAGCTTTTCCACCAAGTATGCGCTGACCGTCTTCGGCCGCACGCGCGATACCGTGGATACCGCCTATCCGGGCGATATCGTAGGTTTGGTCAACGCCGGCTCACTCGCGCCTGGTGACACCATCTACTCCGGCAAAAAGGTCCAATTCAAGCCGATGCCTCAGTTCGCCCCTGAGGCTTTCCAGATTCTGCGCGCGAAGTCGCTGGGCAAGTACAAGGCCTTCCGCAAGGGCCTGGATCAGCTAGCAGCCGAGGGCGTGGTTCAGATTCTCAAGAACGAGGCCCGTGGCGATGCCTCGCCGGTCATGGCGGCGGTTGGCCCCATGCAGTTCGAGGTCATGCAGGCCCGCATGGAGTTCGAATACAACGTAGAAACCGTCACCGAACCCATCCCCTATTCCGTGGCCCGGCGCACCGATGCTGAATCCGCCCCGGAACTAGGCCGTCAGCGCGGAGTGGAGATCTTTACTCGCCAAGATGGCGAGCTCATCGCGCTCTTTGGTGATAAGTGGAAGCTCGCCTTCATTGAGAAAGAACACCCAGAGCTGACCATGGAAACGCTGGTGGCGGATTAAAGCAGCACTGCTTTCTTTTCTCTACAAGACAAGCAAAAGGCTGCTTCCCATTCTTGGGAAGCAGCCTTTTTCGGTTGCCCGGTTAAAGCATCAACATCACTGGGACAACGGCGATTTTGACCACCTGTGCCACCACAATCGTGGCGGCGTAGCCGATCATAATACGTGAGTCGGAGCTAAGCCCCGTGGCGTAATTGACTACGGCTGGCTGGGCAAAAATGCCGGAGAGTCCGCCGACGGTGCGAGTTTCAGATTGCCCCATGAAGCGATTCGCCACGGCGAACAACACAGCAGCCACCGAGGTAACAATGGCAGCAAGGATCATGCACTTCAGCCCCATCCAGGAGAATGCGGTGGACAGGAATGCCTCACCAGAAGATAGGCCCACGGATGCCAAGAAGATGACGAGGCCCCACTGCTGGAAGGCGGTATTAATGGAGGCTGGAACCTGCCACGGGATGCGGCGGGTGCGGTGCAGCGCGCCGAGGATCAGGCCGGTAATCAGCGGTCCGAGTGCAAAGCCCAGTTCGAAGGAAGCGCCTCCCGGCATCGGTACTACGACCTGGCCGAGCAGGTAGCCCAAGAAAAGACCGCCGCCTAGTGCCACCCAGTTCAACTCGGAGTAGGACTTAACGGAGTCACCGAAGTAATCCCGGATATCGCCCAAACGGTCAAACTTCACGATGAGCTCCAGCGTATCGCCAGAGGCCAAGTGGGTTTCGTTATTGGCCAAGAATTGCTCATCGCCACGCTGCACGCGCACGATGCGCCCGCCATAGCGAGAAAACAGGTTCAACTCCTCTACGGTGCGACCGGCAATATCCTGGTTAGATACAGCCACGGTTTCGATGACCAGGCGCTTATCCACGAACGGAGTCTGCGGCTGGCGCTTGCCCAGCATTTGGGTGAGCTCACGGGCCTTAGCCTTGGTGACCATCACGCGCAGGATATCGCCCTTGTGCAATTCGGGGCGATCGCCGGCAACCCGGACCTTATTACCGCGGCGAATGGTAGCGATCACAAAGTGATCCTTGAACTGTTCTTCCAAATCATCGTAGTTCACGTCTTTGGTAACGCGAATGGTGCGGGAACGGAAGATCTTGGAGGCAGAATTGTCCTTATCGTGCTTGGCGGGCCAATTCTGCTTGAGCAGGAATGCCACGACCAAAATGGCCACCGCCACGCCCACGGGATAGCCCAGCGAGTAGCCCACGGCGGGTAGCTCTTCACCGGTTTGTTGCTGGGCAACTGCCAGCGACGGCGTCGAGGTCGTGGCGCCGGCAAATACACCAACGGAAGCCAAGGTATCCAGCCCCAGCATGCCACCAAAGAGGAGGGCTGCGCCCGCAGCCACCACAATCGCAATGGCCGCCGTGAGCATGTGCTTCATCTGCTTGGAAAAGCCCTTGAAGAAGCGCTCACCAGCGGAGAGCCCCTGCATATAAATAAAGAGTCCCAAGCCCAGCTCTTGCAGGGAGCTTAGGATGTCTTTGTCCAGGTCAATAAACGAGCCGAAGGCCAAACCCACAAAAAGCGTGCCGGCCGCGCCAAAGCGCAGCGGCCCGAAAGGAATCATGCCAAATAACGTGCCGAGCAGCACTATGAAAAAGATGCTCAGCCATATATTTCCATCAAAAATTGCTAACACGCTGGAATAGTTTAGGCATTTTCCAGCAAAGTGCCACGTGAAAGACACTTTCTTCAAAGCCTGCACTCGGCATCGCTACTGCTTAGACCAGTTTCACCGTCGACCGACCACCCCCAGCAGCGGTACATCTCACAGCAACTATCCAAAGTGAACTAGTCGAGGAGGAATTCCTTCCACCGCGGCCACTCCGTATAGGTCTGGGCTTTACCCGCCTGATAATTCGCGCTCAGCTTGTGCACATTGCGCTCGGTAGAGGCGACCTGCATGTCCTCCGGAAAAAATAGCTGGGCCTTGCCTTGGCGTTCCAATTCCACAAGGCGGTCCTTGGCGGCATTGTAGATAGCGGGGCGGGCTATCAGGGCGTCGGCAATAGCGGGGTACCTGCGGAAGATGCGGCGGATTAAGGCCGGGCGCGCCACCTCAGGACGTACATACCCACGCGGCTTAGTACCGATGAAAAGGAACTTCTCGTAGCCGGCCTCCTCCGCTTGCGCGATGGTAATGCCGCCGGAAGAGCCTAAAGCGCCGTCGACATAGGGAGCGCCGTCAATAAAACGCATCGGCATAATCAGCGGGAGCGTGGAAGAGGCTCGCACCCGCACAAAAAGATCCTCTGGGGTGTGGACATCCTCGCGCGTCCAATAAACGGACTCGCCGGTATCCGCCCGCGCTGCCGCCAGCACCATATCGGCCGGGTGCTCGCGGTAAGCCGTCCAATCAAAAGGCAGGTCCTTATCCGCGGCGCGCTCATAAATATATTCCGCATTAAAATAGCCGGATCCACGCACCAGCGAGCCCACGCCGCCAAAGCTGGGATTCTTGGCAAAGTCCGTAAACGACTCTTCCGCACGCCGGGCATCGCGCGATAAATAATTAACGGTATGAGATGCCCCGGCCGAAACCCCGCCTACCCAACCAAAGTCCACGCCTTCTTCGATGAGCTTAACCATGCAGGCGGCGGTATAGGAATTGCGCATGCCGCCGCCTTCAATAACGAGTGCGGTGTTGCTGGCATCAATCATGGTGCCCCATACTACGCTGGACCCAATGAAGCGCATTTTCCGGCAATTGCTCGCGGACGAGGAAGGCACCTTCGATATTGAAACCGGCCAGCAGCCCCGCACCGGGTTTGCCTACACTCCCACCGGGAAGGCGCTGCTGAAAGCAGATGAGCCCACTCCGGATGCAATACGCACGGCCCTCGCATTAGCCAGGCAAGAAGGTGCACGCTATCTCAGTACCTGGCGCCACCCAGGCGGCCCTTTAGTATTTTTTGCTACGTCGGTTACCCAAGACGAATCTCTCGCTCGCGAGCACGTTGCCGCCACGGGACAACGCACCTACTTCGATCTAGAGCGCGGCCACACCGTTACCGTGCGCGCTCACTAGGCTAGAGGCTTATGGGATTAAAAGATGCACTTGCTCGACTCACAGGCACGCAGTCCCCGCGCTTAGCGCACCCCGATTCCACTGCCCCCACTGCCCAGGTGGAAAGGCTGGAAATCCACACCGCCGGCTCATTGATCATAGTGGTCACCAATCAGCCCGGCGCGGAGGTTCTGCGCGAGGTAGCCCGCTCCCGCGAGTCGGCCACCCTGGTTTCTCCCACCGCAACGGTTCATTTCCCGGCTGCGAAGAAGGATGCCCTGCCCATCAAGGATCCCCGGCGCGGCTGGGTTATTCCGCTTACGCCCGCGCTTGCCGACGCCCTCTTAGACCACCTTCCCCGCCCCGGCGAATATGAGCTCTCCCCCGCCTTGGCTTTAGTAGTCGAATAACTTTTGAAAGGAATCCGCACATGCTCCTGTTGCCCTTTGCTGGAAAGAAGCCACGCATCCATCGCAGCGCGTGGATTGCCCCTAATGCCACCATCATTGGAGACGTTGAAATCGGCCCGGAATCCTCCGTGTTTTATGGCAGCGTGCTGCGCGGTGATGTTGGGGAAATTCGGATCGGTGCGCGGTGCAATATTCAGGACAACTGTGTCTTCCACGTGGAAGAAGATACCCCCTGCGTACTGGAAGATGATGTCACGGTGGGGCACATGGCAATGGTCCACGCCGCACACGTGAAGGTAGGTTCTTTAGTTGGGATGTCCTCCTCGCTACTTTCGCGCTGCACTATAGGTGCGGGCTCGCTTATCGCCGCCGGTGCCGTGGTACTGGAGGGCACAGAAATCCCGCCGCGCAGCCTCGCCGTCGGCGTGCCGGCCAAGGTCCGCCGCGAACTCAGCCCAGAGGAGTCGGAAGCTTTCATCCCACATGCGGCGCGCTACGTGGAGTGCGCCCAGCGCCAATCTAATGAGCCATTAAGCCTGGATGAAGTCCTCTTTGATTAGAGCGACAATACGCCCATGAGGATAAGAAAGATCGCCACGAGGTAACCACCAAAGAGCGCCACTTGGGTGCTATTGGCACGGGCAGCGGCAAAAAGCCTGCCCGCCGCCGAATCGGGATGTGCGCGCACCACAGCGATAAATAGGCCGCAGATGGTAGGCAAGGATAGAGCTAGGCTGGCATACCACACTAGGCCTCCATATTGTGCTGCTGGAGAGATATCTTCTGTGGCCAAGTGCATGAGCCCGTAATAAAAAGGCACCGAGGTCAGTGATTGCACCACACCCATCACAAAGCCGATGAGTGCCGTAATCAGCGACGGCGTGCGGAGCGGCTCTAGTAGCCGGTTGACCAAGGCGTTGGGTTTCCCTTTGGAGCGCCACGATCCGATAGCCACGGCGATGCCAACTGCGACCAGCACCCAGCCGGCAATGGGCGAGCTCAAAATGGCCTCAATTTGATCTTTTACCCCAAGCAGCAAAAACATGACCACGGCCGCTGCAACGAGCACCCCGACCCAATCTCCTACCACCACCAATGCGGCGATGCGCCGGTACTTACCGCGGGGCAAGATGATGCCGATGGCCACAAGGATGCCAATAAGCAAGGCATTAACGGAATCCAAAAGGGCGAAACTAACGGCATGGAGCATGCCGGATAGTCTACCGCTCCACGCCGAGATCTCCGACGCTGCAGAGATTGAATGTTTTATCTCTCGAGAGCTTCAATTTATGATGCACCACACGTACCTTTGCGTACACTCAGTAATTTTGCATAGACTGTGCAATGTTTCTTATGAAATGCAATCTTTGCTCGCGGATCGCATATCCGCGCTTATCCGCGCGCATAACATTGCCCGTTCACTCGACTAGAAAGCACGCATATGTCTAAATTTCTCTACCGACTAGGAAGTTGGTCATACCGCAAGGTATGGCCCTTCCTGGCCTTTTGGCTTATCGTCTTGGTGGCCATGGTGGGCCTAACCGCCGGCTTTGCCAAGTCGCCGAACCCCAACTTCTCCATGCCGGAGATGGATTCGACCACCACCCAAGACAAGATGATGGAACGCTTTGGCCAAGACACCGATGCCATGAGCGCTCCCGAGGGCACAGTGGTTATCCAAGCACCGGAGGGCAAAGACCTCACCGATAAGCAGGTGGCCGGCGAGGTGGATAACCTCCTCGGTGACCTCAAGGACACCAGTGCGCTCAAGGACCAAGACAAGCTGATCAGCCCGGTTATGGCCGCCGCTGGCATGGAAAAGCAAATGGGCGAAAAAATGAAGGCCCAGCACATGCCGGAGGAGCAGGTGAAGAAGAACCTGCAACAGCTCTCCCCTCTCAGCGAGGATAAAACTACCGGTACCGTCACTATTACCTTCGACGCCGATGCTGTCATGGACATCCCGGAAGAGGATATGACTGCGGTAACGGATGTGTTGAACAAGTACGACGAGGGCGAACTCACGGTCAAGTACCAGGGCAATGCTTTTAACTCCGCTGGTCAAGAGATGGGTGGCAGCGCCGAAATTATCGGCCTTATCGTTGCCGCAATCGTGCTGCTGATTACCTTCGGCTCCTTCGTCGCCGCCGGCATGCCGCTTATTTCCGCCATCATTGGTGTGGGCATCGGCATCCTTGGCGTGCAGGTATCCACCGTATTCACGGATACCATTTCCGATATGACCCCGACCTTGGCCTCCATGATCGGCTTGGCGGTCGGCATCGATTACGCACTATTTATTGTTAACCGTTTCCGCAATGAGCTCATTACCTCTTCTGGCCTCAATGATCTTTCGCCTAAGGAACTAGCCGCAGAGCTCAAGAAGATGGATAAGGCCACCCGTGCTCACGCCATGGGCATGGCGCTGGGTACCGCGGGCGGTTCCGTCGTCTTCGCCGGCACCACCGTGGTCATTGCCTTGGCCGCTCTGACCATCATCGGCATTCCGTTCCTGGGCACCATGGCGATCGCCGCGGCAGCAACGGTCATCATCGCAGTGCTCGTTGCCAATACCTTTATCCCTGCCCTGCTGGGACTTTTGGGCACCAAGATTTTTGCCGGCCGCGTCCCCGGCCCCAAGGTGCCGGACCCAGAGGACGAAAAGCCCACCATGGGTCTGCGTTGGGTGCGCCGTGTGCGCGCCCATCCGTGGCTGCATCTTATCGCCGGCGTCATCTTGCTGGGCATCCTGGCTGTACCATTCGCCCAGCTGCGCTTGGCCATGCCCACCGATGGCACCGCGAAGCCGGGTACCCCGCAGCGCGAGGCCTATGAGATTACGGCAGATGCCTTTGGCCCAGGCCGCAATGCGCCAATGATCGCCTTCGTTGACGTAGCTAACGTGTCCGAACAGGATCGCATGCCGGCGTTCCAGGACCTGCTGCAGGAATTCAATGGCACTTCGGGTGTAGAAAACGCCCAGATCGTGCAGACCACTGACAACGGTGATGCTGCACAGATCATGATCACGCCAACCACTGGCGCCACCGATGAAGAAACCACCGAGACCCTCAACCACCTGCGCGATTACCAGGGTGAGTTTGAAAAGACCGGTGGCTCCTACGGCATCACCGGCATCACCCCCATCTTCGATGACATTTCTGAGCGCCTCAATAACGTACTCATTCCTTATGTAGCCATCGTGCTGGGCTTGGCCTTTATCGTCTTGATGCTGGTCTTCCGCTCCATCTGGGTGCCGCTTATCGCCGCAGCCGGCTTCGCGCTCTCCATGGCCGCCACCTTCGGCATCACCGTAGCCATTTGGCAGGAGGGTATGTTCGGCATCGTCGATGACCCGCAGCCGCTTCTTTCCTTCCTACCCATCATGCTCATCGGCCTTACCTTCGGCCTGGCCATGGACTATCAGGTTTTCTTGGTCACCCGCATGCGCGAGGGATTTGTCAATGGCAAGACGGCTGGCAACGCTACCTCCAATGGCTTTAAGCATGGCGCCCGCGTGGTAACCGCTGCGGCCCTAATCATGATTTCGGTCTTCGCCGCCTTCATTTTGATGGATGAGCCGTTTATTAAGACCATGGGCTTTGCCCTGGCTGCTGGCGTGCTTATCGACGCCTTCGTGGTCCGCATGATGATCATCCCGGCCACCATGTTCGTGCTGGATAAGAAGGCATGGTGGTTCCCACGTTGGTTGGATAAGATCACCCCAAACATGGATATTGAGGGAGAGGCTTTGCACTCTGAGCGCGAGGAGCTCTTGCGCACCCAACGGGAGAAGGTAGGCGAAACACACCGTGACTAGTCTGCGCGAAGAAAAGAAGCGAGCTACTCGTCAGGCCATGGCCGATGCGGCAGCGCGCCTCGTCCTCGACGGTGGCGCTGAAGCTGCCACGGTTTCAGGCATAACTGCCGCCGTCGGGGTTTCCCCGCGCACCTTCCATAACTACTTCTCCTCGGTTTCTGATGCGCTGTTGTCCTTTGGCACCAATGTGCTTGCCGAGTTTTCTAAGGAAGTGCCCACCGTCTTTCCTAACTCATCCATTTCTGAATTCTTCGAACAGGTAACGCTCGATGCCACCGAAAATGAAGGAAAAGAGTTGCATTCCATCACCTCTCTTTTCACTATCGGCGAGGCTTTAGAAAACTTGAGCCATACCGCCGAAGAGCGCCAACAATTCCAGGTCGTATCCGAGCAGGTTTTGGAAGCTTTCCACCAACGCGTTCCGGATAAATCGCGCTTTGAGGTCGCGGTCATCCTCCAGGCCTGTGCGGGCGCCGCCGCGGTGAGCATGAAAGAAATCCACCGCCGCTCCCAGGCCGAAGAATCACTGAGTGCTCACGCCAAGCATGAGATAGTACGCACGGCCTTTGCTGCCGTGCGCGCCATCGACTAGCTAGCCTAATGGGCGCTTTAATCCGTATGCTCGGCAGTAGTTATGGATAAGAAAGCCCCTATATCGAGCACCGCGCATAACGCCCGCTTCATTCAGGCGGGCGTTAATGCCGCATTTCAAGACCGCATTGGGAAGGCGACCGACGTGGAATTTAATTTCCTCGGCCCCTCCACGGATGGTAAAGGCGATTTTGTCACCGATCAGCTAGTGGAGGCGAGGATAAGTTCCACGCAGCAGGTTTCTGATTTCCGTGGCGTGCGGCTAGCCGTCATTTCTGCCGACACCTGGCACTGGACCACCACGGCCACCGAGAATTGTGCTGATTTGCCACAGAGTATCTCGATGACGAGAGACCCTGAAAGCATGATTGCTTTAGCTTCCCTCATCGTGGGCAATATGCCGATACTTCGCGCCCAGCAGGGTGAGCACGTGGCTATCGTTGCGGTAGATTTTCACCCTCGCCTGGAGTTTCGCCAGGCCCTGCTGCACGGCCTGCGGCACAGCAGAGCGGACGAGGATGAAAAGGCCCCTACCCTCACCCTTGCTCGTTACTTGGACATGGACTCCACCGAGGAAGAGCCGTACGTGCATTTTTCCGATGGCACCACGGTGTGTTTCGAACCAGCCGACCACGGCGTGCACAAGATTTCCAGCATCACCCCGGGTTTTAGCGCCACCAGCATCCTCGAGGATGCCTTTTATCTCGGTGTGGAGAACCAACTCTATTTCCAGGGCCGTTTCCCCGCCGCCACAATTGACCTCGATGTAGACAAGGCCACCGCTACCGTGTCCTATCGCGGTGGGCAGTTTGCGGCGAAGGCGGTGCTTATAGCCACCATATCCGCTGAGGAATTCACCTGGGCTTGGGCCGATCCTTCGCTTAAGGACTCTGCGGCCGCCCGGTGGGCAGGCAGTTTGGCACGCTTTGGCATGAACGAGGTCGTCCCCGAGTTGGTTCGCCCACACCTTCCGCTCCAGCTAGCACGCAGGCAACAACTGCCCCACCTGGCTTTGCCTATCCTTGGCATCTGGACGCTGGCTGGCACTACGCTTTCCGACGGCCGCGTGGGCCTCGTCCTCCTCGATGCGCCGGAGCTGCACTTGCCCAAGCCTACGCCCACAGCCACAGCGGCAACGTTAGAAGTTAGCCCTCCCGATTGGATCGATGCCGGTCGTGCCCGCGCCGCCTACGCGTCATTTCGCGGGGTGGACGTGTAGGGCGCTGCGGATGGCGTCCACGTCGACGTCGTCAAGCGCAGCTGGCTCAAACGCTGCATCGTTGGTTTTGTCTACCAAGACCGCACGCACTCCCTCGGCGAAGTCCGCCCGCCGATACATAAAGGCGCCCAAATTGGTCTCCATCTCCAAGGCCTCGCGCACGCTGCTGCACTCCTGCTCGGCACGGAAGAGCTCCATGGCCGCGATAATAGAGGTAGGGCACGCCTGTGCAGTCAACTTCTCTACCTGCTGCTTAAGCTCGGGGTAGCTATCCAAAGCCGCGGTAACGTCCTGCCAGGTCTCGTGGGAGAAGGCGTCTTCGATGGAATCAATAAGCTCAGCCAGAGCGGGCTCACCCGCGGGTTCGGTGGCGTGCTGGGCTAGCGCTGCGGCCATGCCCTGCTCAATTACCGCGTGAGCAAAAGCCTCTGCGTCTGCCACGTAGTGAGTGGCTAACCCGCTCCACAGGAGGTCTGCGGCGTACATGCGATACCCGGTGATACCCCAGAACTTCGCTAGCTCGGGCGAGGCTTTTCCGCGCGTTCCCACCGCGCGCTGGGCGGCATAGGCCATGCCTACGTCGGTGACGTAGCCGATATTCATCTCTGGCATAGAAGCAAAGGTCTTATCCGTAACTACTCGATGGGATCCATGGGCGGAGATACCCAGGCCACCTCCCATAGCGATGCCATCGATGAGCGCGATAACTGGCTTGGGATACTCCGCGATATCGCCGTTTAAGGTGTATTCATCCGCAAAGAACGTGTCGACTTCGCCTAATTTTCCTTCCAGGACCCCTTCGCGGGCATAGCGGACATCACCACCGGCGCAATATGCCTTTGGGCTGGCCGAGAGAAAAAGCACCTGCTCCACCTCATCGTTTTCACGCCACTGCGCTAGCGACGCCGCGATGAGTTCTACCATCTCCGGGGTGAGGGAATTGAGAGCCTTGGGACGGTTGAGTTCAATCACTCCGGTATGGTTACGGATTGAGGACACGATGGGTGAAGCGTTGGTCATACCCCCTAGTGTGACACACAGCTCACCCCCTTAGCCACCATTGATTGATTCACAGATAGGTTCGGATTTTGCTCCCACAGCTCATCGCCCTGGATATGGACGGCACCCTACTGGACGGCAACGGCCAGCTTCCACCAGATTTTTCCGCGATCAGCACCCGCGCCCGCCAGCTCGGCGTCACCCTTGTACCCGCCTCGGGCCGCCAGCTTGTCACCCTGCAAGAAATGTTTCCGCATGAAGATACCTTCATTGCAGAAAATGGCTCTGTCGTCGTGCACGATAATCGGGTCATTAGCGCCACTACCCTGCCCACCACGGCAGTGCGCGCCGCCGTTTCCGCTCTCCGCACTGTCGACGCCGCGCATACCGTAGTGCTGTGTACCCCAGATACCGCCTTTGTCCACAAGGGTGCCGATGAGCAGGCCCGCGCAGAAATTTCCAAATACTACAGGTCAGTGGAATGGGTAGATGACCTCGATGCCCTACTCGATGCGGACATCATCAAGATCGCGGCTTACTGCGCCGACGGCAGCGAAAAGCACCTCCACCAGCCTCTCCTCGCGGCCGTTCCGGAGCACAATATCGCCATTTCCGGCGCCGTCTGGCTCGACGTCATGGCCGCGGGCGTCAATAAAGGCGAAGCGCTGCACACCATGGCCAAGCTCCTCGCGGTTCCCATGTCTCGCACCGCTGCCTTTGGCGATTTCCTTAATGACTATGAGCTCCTCTGCGAGGCCGGCACTGCTATCGCAATGGAAAATGCGCACCCAAAATTAAAAGCAATCGCCGATCTCATAGCCCCACCCAATACCGAATTTGGTGTCATGACAGTCCTGCGTCAGCTTTTTGACAGCGAAGAGTCCTAGAATCGAATTTTCGCCTCCGGCCCGCGTGCCGCTTCTTTACTTCACCCTCATGGGAGAAAACCTCGTACGCAGGCTAAAATAGTCCGTTTAGAAAATATACGTAGTGCTTTGGGAGTTTTTGTGAAGCAGATTTTGCGCTCACTGCTGGGCAAGAAGAAACCTGGGCGTTCAGATGAACCACGCCCATCGGTCTATCAGGCAGTAAAGCCCAAAGCTGGCTCCACCAGTACATCTCGCCCTTCTGAGAACAAGGCCTCCGCGCCCCAAAAATCAGACAACACCGAGTCCACCACCGGTGCAAAGCCCACGACGCCGCAAGGCAAGTCCAAGGACCAAGCCAAGGAGAAGCCTACAAAGGCCCCCGAGGCCAAACCCGCGGCTGAGGGCACCCCCCGCCCCAGCACCGCGAAACCGCACGCTTCTCAGACCAATTCCGCTCAACCGCAACAGGTTAAGCGGTCCGCGCAGACACCTGCAGCCAAGGAGCCAAAGGCCAAGCCTGCCACTCAAAAGTCTGCGCCTAAGCCTGCCGGCGCCAAGCAAGACGCGCCAGGGGTTTCTCCTAAAGCAGCTACAAAGAAGCAGGCAGAATCGCGCGCGCCGGAAAAGAAGCCACAGCGCAACGCACATGAGCCGGTTCAGCGTCCACGCCGCGGTGCGAATTTTAGTACCCCGCCTACCCAGGCCGCCTCAAAAGACGACTCTGCCCGTGGTGCTTCCCCTAAACCTGCCGCAAAGCCTTCTCGGCAAGAGACCGGAAGGCCCTCACAGCAGGCTCGGCCTGCCACGCAAAAGCCAGCGCAGCCTCCCAAGCCATCCACTCCGCCTAGCGCAAAAAAGGCTTCCCAGAAAGCGGCGGCACCGCGCTCGTCCGCAACTGAAGCAAAGACGGTTTCTAAACCGGCCGCACAACAAAAATCCCATCCGCAACAGCCCAAGCCTGCCACCACCAAACCGTCCCCAAGTAAACAGCAAACGCACAAGCCAGGCCCACAGAAACGCGTACAGACACACCCGACAAAGGAACAGTCCAAGCCACAGCCATCATCACCTAAGAAGAAGGCTCAGCCTTCTAATCGTTCCCAGCCATCTCAAGGCAAAAGTTCATCGCGCACGCCTACGGCACCACAGCAGAAGTCTGCCCCAGCAGCATCATCGAACGCCCCAGCGCCGAAGAAGGGCACCACTGCCCCAAAGCCACAGGAAAACACCCCAAAGGGCGCAGCGAACGCTCCCCAAAAGCAAACTAAGCCGGCTCAGAATAAATCCGCCGCCAAGGAGGAGAAGGCAGCGCCAGCAAAGCCTCAGCAAGGCAGCCCTTCACAAACCAACCTCCACAAGCAGCAGCCGCAGGGACAGCAGCCACGGCCCAAGGAGTCTATGCCACAGGGCAAGGCCAAGAAGGCTACAAAGCTGCGTCCACAGGTAAAGCCAAACGATATCAGCCGCGGATTGGCCCGAAAGTCACAACAGGTAGGCACTCCCACCCCGGCTCAGCAAAATCCAGCACGCGCTGCCCAGAAGTCAAAGGATAAGCAACAGCCTGAACAGCCTCAGCCGAAGCAGGTAAAGCCCCAAGCTGCTTCTAAGGGAGCATCTGCCAAGGCAGGCAAGTCCGCGGCTGAGGGTGCCATCGCGGGCTCGGGTGCGGTAGCCGCTACCGCCGCAGAGAAGAAGCGCGAAAACGCGCAGTCGCCCCAGTCACAGCAACCAGCGTCCGATAAGAAAAAGGCCCAAGCTGTGGCGACGCAGGCACCAGCGGCTGCGAATAAACCTGCACCTCAGAAGGCTCCGGCTGGGCAGTCAGAAGGCAAGTCCAAATATCCGCTTCAAAAACAGACCAAGGACCCTGAGGCGCTGGCGACACCGCCGGAGAGCAAGGTAGTCAAGAAGAAGCGCCATGCCCGCCTCCGCCAGGTCAAGGGGCTTGACGGACTGCGCGGCCTCGCGGTCATTGCCGTGGTGCTCTATCACTTCTTCCCTGCCCTCCTTCCCGGAGGTTACTTGGGCGTTGACCTCTTTTTCGTCCTTTCCGGATTCCTCATCACCTCGTTGCTGGTGCGTGAATTCCGTACCTCCGGCAGGATTAGCTTGAAGGACTTCTGGGTGCGACGATTCCGGCGTATCCTCCCAGCCGCAGTATCAGTTCTCGTCATGTGCACCGCACTGGTGGCATGGATCGGCGGGGACTTAGCGGTGGGCTTGCGCCAACAGTTCTTGGGCACTTTGTTCTTTGTCAATAACTGGACACAGATTGCGACCTCCCAGTCCTACTTCGCGGACAATGAGATTCAGGTCTTTGCCCACTATTGGTCGCTGGCCGTGGAAGAGCAGTTCTATGTAATTTGGCCGCTCCTTATCACGGGCATTTTCCTCATTTCTCGCCATAAGCCGCGCCGACTTCCTATCCTCGTGTCCACGCTTTTAGCCCTCGGATCCGCCGTGGCCATGGCGCTTATCTTCGTGCCCGGTGAGGACCCGACGCGTGTCTACTACGGCACAGACACCCACGCTTTTGGCCTGCTCACTGGCGCCGTGCTGTCTCTCCTGATGACTTCTACCCAATCGAATCCACAGGCCGATTCTTGGGCCGCGGCGGGCAAGGCTGAATCCCGCATCGCTGGAGTCATCGGCACTTTGGCTCTCATCGGCTACGGTGCGCAGCTATTCCTCATGCCGGATGACGCGGAGTTCACCTACCGCGGTGGGCTCTTCCTCACCAGCGTGCTCGGTGTCCTTATGGTGTGGGGCGTGGTCCGCGAATACGGTCCTATGACCCCGCTATTTAGGACCAAGGTCATGCGCTGGTTTGGTCAGCGGTCCTTTTCGCTATATCTCTGGCATTGGCCGGTCATCATGATGCTCAAGGCGCTTTTCGAGGGCAACCAGAATTCCGATAAATCGTGGATTCTGGGCCTGGTGGCCGTACCTATTTCGCTGCTACTGTCCGAGATTTCCTACCAGTTCATTGAGAATCCTTTCCGCCGCGGCGGCTATAAGAAGACATGGAACACCTACTGGTCGTCCCGCCCAGGTTTTAGCGAATTGCGCGACGGATTTGGCAAAACCATGTGGCCGGTAGTCCCGTTCCTCGTCATCGCCTCGGTGGCCGGGGTAGTCTACGGCGTAATTAACTCCAGCGATAAGACCGAGTTGGAGCAGCAATTAGAGCAGCTTCAGCAGCAGAACCAGAGCAGCAACAATGCTCCGGCTCAACCTAATGATGCTGCCCCGCAGCCGCCTGTCGCGGGCGACGCCGACAAGGATGACTCGAAGAATACGAAGACCCGCCCCATGCCGCAGGGCAAGGACATTACCGCCATCGGTGACTCAGTGATGCTGGCTTCTAGCGGCGCCCTCAAACAACGCTTCCCGCAGATTTACGTCGACGCAGACGTATCCCGCCACTACACTGCAGGCATTCAGATTCTGCAGCAGCTCAAGGATTCCGGAAAGCTGCGCGATACCGTCTTCCTCGGGTTCGGTACCAATGGCCCTGCCTTCCCGGATCAGATCAAGGAAGCTCTCGATATCATCGGCAAAGACCGCACCGTTGTCATGGCTGTACCCTATGGTGACCGTGAATGGATGTCCCAGTCCCAGCAGGATGTCCTCGACGCAGCCAAAGAATACGACAATGTATACGTCGCTGACTGGTGCGGACACGCTCAGAGCGACCCCGCAATCCTCTATTCCGATGGTGTTCACCCAATGCCAGAGCGCACCGGCGAGTACTCGGACGCATTCTACGATGCTCTGCAGCAGTACTCGAAATACGACAAGACCGTGTCCTCGCAGTGCGTGCCGCAGTAAGGCAAAGGCAATATGGGGAGGTAACGGCGTCGGCAAGCGCCTAGCCCCTCCCCCGCCCTTCGCGCTCACGGAGGGCTCGTGCTCCACGGATAGCAACGACCACAGTGAGCGCGAAGGGTAGTGAGCTAAAGGAAAAGGCTCGTCTTCTACCACGTGGTAGAGGACGAGCCTTTTCTCTTTAGGATTAGTCGACGGAAAATTCGCCCATCTTGTCCCAGCCGGTGCGGCCGTCAATATGGACGTTAATGATGTCTGGGGTTTCCACGAGGTACTTCGGGAACTCCTCGGTCGAGCGCTGGAAGTGCTCGCTCTGGACGTGCTCGACATCCTTGCCGTCGGCGTAGGACTCCAGAAGCAAGAAACGCTGACGATCTTCTGGATCGCGGAACCACTTGAAGTCGATGCAGCCCGGCTCTGCATTGCAGGCCTCGGTGTACCAGTTGATTTCATCGAGGAAGGTCTCTGCGTATTCGGGCTTGACGTGGAACTGTACGTTGATCAAAATCATGCCCCGATTCTACCGGCGCCGTGCGGCTTCGTCATCGTTGCAGATGAATGCTAAGAACGCGGCGGAATCGAGGCTTGGGGAAAAGTTTAGTTGAGGAAGAACTCCGCAACATAGATGTAGGTCCCGTCGTAGGCGGTTGCCACGCCAAAGCCGTGCTGGGGAGCAGCGTTGACCGGGACATCGCGGTTGAACCAGTTCAGGCGATCTTGCGCCTGCTGTTCGCTAAGGCGACGAACTGTGCCCTGGCCCTCGTCCTTGTGATTCAAACCGTGAGCAATGCCGCCCTTGTACTCAAGCTTGCCGGCAGCACCTTGATTGGCCCATTCCTGGGCGATAGCCGCTGCACGCGCATCTTTATGGTGCCCAGCCTTTTCGAGGTGGGCGGTGGTGGCGGCGCCTAGCTGGCCGGCAACCTTGGGCGCCTGGCCCACCGGTTTGGCGAGGAATTCTGGCAGCGGGATATTGTACTTCTCAGCCAGCTCATAGGCCTGCGGCGGCAGGGTGAGGCGGAAATCTTCTAAAGCGGCGAAAGGATCAGAAGAAAGCTGCTGAGCCTGCGAAGAAGCCTGCTGGATCTGTGGCGGCAAGGCCGGCTGAGCAGAGGCCACGGTGGAAGTACCGGTGACGACAAGAGCGGTGGATACGGTGGCTACGATTGCGCGGTGAGAAAGCTTCATGCCCTCCACCGTGCCATAAAGCACAAGCAGTGTGGAAGGCGTTTCCGTGGTGCTCAGGCATTTCGATACAACTTTGTTATGGTCCCCCGTGTCTTATGACCGACAGAGATAATGGGACAATTGCCCACAGCGAATTTTTCTTTAGTACTGCGAAAGGTTGTTGACTGTTGCTGGACGTATTGACCGGTTTTGCAATCATTTTCGTAGTCATCGGTGTGGGATTTGTGCTGGCGCACAGGGGCGTTATTGGCAAAGGCGAGGCACGATTGCAATTCAATCGAACGGCCTTTTGGGCGGCCACGCCGGCACTCATTTTCTCCAGCGTGGCTAAATCCGATACCTCTGCCTTCGTGTCCCCAGTGGTGGCTGTTATAGCTGCTGCATCCATCGCCACCATTGCGTTGTATTGGCTGTGTAGCCAGCTATTCTTTTCCCGCAGCGGTGCCGAAACCATGGCCGGTGCCGCAGCGGCAAGCTATTACAACTCAGTCAATATCGGTCTGCCCATCGCTACCTATGTCATTGGTGATGCCACGTATGCTATCCCGGCCTTAGTTCTGCAAATGGCGGTGCTTTCTCCGTTTATCATCGCGGGGCTCAATGCGCAGGGTACAAGCCTGCAATCTATATGGCGCTCCGTAGTCTCAGGGGTTACCGCGCCCGTAGTGTTGGCAGCGGTGGCGGGATTCATAGTCTCCGCGGCAAGGTGGCAGGTACCGGAAGTAATAATGAAGCCACTGGAGATTCTGGGCGGCGCCTCTATCCCCATGATTCTCATGAGCTTTGGTGCCTCTTTAAAGGGCGACGCGCTGCTGGAGGAAGACCGCCTGCCCACCATTACCGCGACGGTATTGAAGTTGGTGGGAATGCCCGCTATCGCGCTGGCCGTTGGTGCAGCGCTAGGTCTTGACGGCGCGGAGTTGTATGCTGCGTTAATTCTGGCTGCCTTGCCCACGGCACAGAACGTGTACAACTATGCCGCCACCTATGAGGTAGGAGAAACCGTAGCCCGGGATACGGTTTTTCTCACGACCTTCCTCTCGCTGCCGGCGATGTTGGCGATCGCGGCCCTGTTTGGCTAAACACCTAGTAAACGCCGACGTCGAGCGCGGCGAATTCGTGCTGTAGCTCATCGGGGTCGATGGCTCCTGCCACGTCTGGACCTGCGATGGCGGCAAAGCCATCAAGTACCGATGCTCCATAGTTGTGACCGTGCCCATCGGAAACGTCTTTTGCACCGGGCAGATCGGCCGCCACTTGGAGAGAGGAGATGATGGGCATCCATCGCATCACGCGCTCGGCAGAATACGGCGTCCGTTCGCGCATCCAATCCGGCTCTTTGAAAGCCATCTGTGGAGACCACCAGGCCACTGGGTCCGAGGGATGTTGGATATAGAGCATGCGGGTGCGTCCCCACTCTTCTTCCGGCACCGGTCCCCACTGGCGTACCTGCGCGTCATCGTTAGCAAAACGCACCACGAGGCCCCCGGCGTATTCGGGGGAAATTTCGGAGGATCCGGGATCACGCCTTTCCACAAATTGCGTGCGCAGGCGATTGAAGTGCGGCGGGCCGGTAAGGAGGATTCCGTCCACAGAATTGGCAATATCACGCACTCCAGAAAACGCTGCTTCGATGCCCGTAGTACCCAAGGATTCGCCGTATAAGTAGAGCTTCGGGCGCTTGCGTTCTGGCAGACCGTTCCACCAGTCCACGATGGGGTTGATGAACTCTTCCCCGGCGCGCTCTACCTGGCCACCGCCCGATAGGAAGTGCAGGGCGGAAGGCATAGCGGAGTATTGGGCAGCCGCAATGGCGGTATCGCCACCGTAGAGTAGTTCGAAGGCTTGAGCAGAATAGGAAGACACCCAGCCCGTACCGGTGGTCATAATGAGAAGCAGGGCTTTGCGGTCTTGGGCGTGGGTGCGCTCGAGTTCGTCGATGAGCAGCTGCGCTCGCTCCTCATTCGAGTCACGATTGCCCAATCCGGCATAGGCGCGGATGGGTTCCTTGGCAGGCTTTCCGCTTACCTTCTCCAATTCCGCGCGGTGCGCACCGGAAGAAAGGAAACGCGAGCCCTGCAGGCCCACGCCGTTCCAGTCCACACGGGACTGCGGGGAACCACTGCGCTCTGCGGACATAGGCCGCTTCATGGCGGGATCGGGGTCGGCGTTTTGAGCGGTAAAGATCCTCTCGCCCACGCCAACGATGGCGCCAGGGATGAGGTTTTCCACGGTATACGTGCCCACTAGGGCAACGATGAGCACCGCACCCACGACGCGGTAGGCGGCGCGAAAGCGGTGGGGAAAGTGGCTGGAGAGCCAACGCACGCAAAAGCGCAGCACGCGCAGAATAAAAAGGAAAGCAGTGAATACTGCAAGAGCGAGCGGAACCACAAGAAGATAGCTGGCAATGGTCGGCGCTGGGGCGGCTAGGGCATCTGCAAGTTGACGCTGCCAGCGCACGGCGAAGACCGCAAAGCCCACCATCCACAGCACAAAAACTCCGGTGGCGATGCGAGAAGCAAGGCGGTAGCGCCGGGGCGGCCACGTGGTGGCATCGAGCCAGGAATACCGTGGTGCCGCATAACGCACTACGAGGCGGTACCACACGTGTTTGAGGGCAACACCCAGCGTATAACCAAGTCCTGCGGCAATGCCGGAGACCAGCCCTTGGTAGAGCCAGTCACGCGGCAGGAGGGATGGGGTAAGGCCTAGGGTAAAAAGCGCCGCAGCGCCGATAATGCCCCACAGGTCAAGGTGGCCGACGATATCGGCGATGCGGGCTTCTACCCTTCGAGCTTCTCCCCCAACTCTAGCCATTCCATCTCCAGTTCCTCGTAGGCGCTACGGTTGTCCTTTAGTTCTCCGTCTAGCTCGGTCAAGGCTTGAGTG
This sequence comes from Corynebacterium sp. LaCa54, assembly GCF_046717495.1. Taxonomy (NCBI): domain Bacteria; kingdom Bacillati; phylum Actinomycetota; class Actinomycetes; order Mycobacteriales; family Corynebacteriaceae; genus Corynebacterium; species Corynebacterium sp. LaCa54. Next base: position 770,164 of record NZ_CP177115.1, on the reverse strand, counting down.
TCGACCTTTTCCGCGGCAGTCGCCATCTTCTCATTAATCTGCGCGGCCGCCTTCTCGAGCTTGTGCATCTTGCGCTCCAGCGCGTTCATTTTCTTGGTGATTTCACGTTCTTGCTGGGAAGAGAGCTTCTTTTCCGGCTTAGGAGCAGAGCTGTCTGGCTTCCTTTCGCCCAAGTTGAGCACGCCGGAGTTGTGTTGCGCCTCAAGTGCGGCGCGCTTGCGCAGGTACTCATCGATGCCGCCGGGAAGGTTGGTGAGTTTGCCATCACCAAAGAGCGCATAGGTATTGTCCGCGATGCGCTCAATGAGGTAGCGATCGTGCGAGATAACCACCATCGTGCCCGGCCAAGAGTCAAGGAGAGACTCCAGTTCCTGTAGGGTATCGATGTCGAGGTCGTTGGTGGGCTCATCGAGCAACAGCACATTGGGCTCGGCCATCAGTACGCGGGTGAGCTGCAAGCGGCGGCGCTCGCCGCCGGAGAGATCCCCCACCGGGGTGCGCTGGCGCTTGGCGGAAAACCCTAGGCGCTCAGCAAGTTGGGAGGCAGAAAGTTCCTTTTTGCCGAGCTGGACATAGGTGGCAACGTCCTCGACGGCGTCGATAAGCCGACGCTGCGGATCCAAGCCATCGAGCTCTTGGCGCAACCAGCCAAGGCGCACGGTTTGGCCCTCGATGCGCTTGCCGGCCGCCAGCTCGTATTCGCCGGCCAGGGTGCGCAGCAGCGTGGTCTTACCGGAGCCATTGACGCCTACCAAACCAATGCGCTCGCCGGGGGCTAGGCGCCAGGTAAGGTGATCCGCCAAGGTGCGACCGTCTGGGGACTTCACGGTGGCATCCTCAAGCTCGATGACCACGCGACCTTGGCGCTGCTTAGAAAAGGCCATGAGCTCGACCTTATTGCGCGGCTCCGGCACGTCTGCGATGAGCGCCTCGGCAGCTTCAATCCGGTAGCGCGGCTTGGACGTGCGGGCAGGCGCGCCACGACGCAACCATGCCAGCTCTTTGCGGGCGAGGTTCTTGCGTCGCTGTTCCATGGCATCGGCCTGGCGGGCGCGCTCGGCGCGGGCGAAGGTCCAATCGTTGTAGCCGCCCTCGTAGGTATCAACCACGCCATCGTGGACTTCCCAGGTCCACGTGGCTACGGTGTCGAGGAACCAGCGATCGTGGGTGACCACGACTACGGCCAAGTTGCGCTTAAGGAGGTGATCTGCGAGCCACTGCACTCCCTCCACGTCAAGGTGGTTGGTGGGCTCATCGAGCACCACGAGATCCAAGTCCTGTACCAGCGCGGCGGCTAGGTTCACGCGGCGGCGCTCGCCACCGGAGAGTGAGCCAACTGGGGTATCCAATCCCAAATCCACAATGCCCAGGCCGCCCAAGACATCGCGCACCTTGGCATTGGATGCCCACTCATAGGTTTCCAGTTCGAGGGGTTCGATAATGACTTGGGCGATGGTCAGTTCATCGGGTAGATCGAAGCGCTGGGTGACCACGGCCATGCGTAGATCAGAGGTATGGGATACGCGGCCGGCATCGGGTGGTTCGATGCCGGTAAGTACCTCCAGCAAGGTGGTTTTGCCACCGCCATTAACGCCGACGATGCCGATGCGATCGCCGCTTTGCACACCTAGGGACACCCCGTCTAAAAGGGTTTTTAATCCATAAGTTTTGCTGACTTGCTCGAGGTTAATCAGGTTTGCCATAACGAGTGTCCATCTTAATACCTCCCTGCCTGTACCCCCGCATTTCTGCAACCTATTGCTATTGATTTTCAAGTCCAATACTCTGCCAATGTATGAAACGCTACACACTTTCTCTCTGCGCCGTGCTTTCCACTGCGGCGATAGCCATCGCTTCCTGCTCTGCCCCCACCGAGGAAGAAAAGGACTCACTGCACTCCCACGACCACGCACATAGCGAAGCCGAGCATGCCCATGAACACGACCATGACCATGACCACGAGCACGGCCATGACCACGCCGGACACTCACACGAAGGCTTTGAAGCCGAAGAGGGAGAAACCGAGGTAGCCCAGCTGCCCACCCGCATCGTTATCTCCCATGCGGATGGTCTAACCGCCTATGACGCCAAAACGGGCAAAGTAATCGGCGAGGACAAGATGAATGCCTTCCTTCGTCTCAGCGATGCCGGCGATAATCGCCACGTCATGGTCACTAAGGGCGATAGCTTCCTCACCTACGACACTGGGCGCATCACCAAGGGCCATGGCGATCACAACCACTACTACACCGCTGAGCCCGCGCTTGGCGACGCCCCCATTAAGGCACCGCATGCCGGCCACGTGGTCCACCACGATGGCTTTACCGCACTATTTTCCGATGGTGATGGCGTGGCAAAGATTTATAAGACCGAAGACATTGGCAAAAAGGACGCCCAGCCAGTCAATACCGTTGACACCGGGGCCGCACACCACGGCGTGGCCGTACCGCTGAAGGATGGCTCGGTGGTCATCACTAAGGGCACCGAGGACGAGCGCCACACCATCCAGCATCTGGATAAGGAGGGCAAAGTTCTTACTGAGACCACCAAATGCCCTGGTGTCCACGGCGAGGCTGCCGCTGGAAACGGCAATATTTTCTTTGGCTGCGAAGACGGCCCGGTGGTCTTTGATGGCAAGGAGTTCCACAAGGTAGACGCCTCTGCTTATGCCGGTGCAGGCGGCTACCAGCGCTCTGGCAATGCCGCCGGTTCGGAGGAATCCGATGTCATCCTGGCCGATAATAAGACCGACAAAGACGCAGAGCTCGAACGCCCTACCTCCGTAACCTTGGTAGATACCAAGGATTTTTCGGCCAAGAAGGTAGACCTCGATGCTTCTTATTGGTTCCGCTCCCTAGCCCGCGGCCCGCTGGGCGAGGCACTTGTGCTGACCACCGACGGCAAACTCAACGTCATCGACCCAGATTCCGGTGAAATCACCAAGCAGATTGATGCCATCTCCCGGTGGAAGGAAAACAAGGAATGGCAGCAACCAGGACCTATCCTTCAGGCTGCCGATGGCTATGCCTTTATCACTGACGCCCAGAAGAAGCAGCTCGTAGTCATTGACCTCCTGCAGGAAAAGGAAGTCAACCGCTTCGACCTCGACATCGAGCCCACCGAAATGACGGTGCTCTAGCTACAGCACCACGGCGCCGCTAGCTGGCCCCTGGGTAGCCACTCCCTTGGTTCCGGGAATCTCCACCGTCACTTGGGACACTACTTCCTGAGCTTCTTCTGCCCCAGCGCAAAGGAAGGCACAGGTCGGACCACTGCCGGAGACAATCCCTGCTAGGGCTCCGGCGGCCACACCGGCCTCCAAGGTCTTGCGCAGGTCTGGGCGCAACGACAGCGCTGCCGGCTGCAAATCGTTATGCAAGTGCTGCGCCACTCGGTGCGGATCGCCCGAGATGAGCGCCTGCGATACCGCTGCGGTGTCCAGGTGTGGCTCACCGCCGCGGCCCTTTTCCCGCATCTCATCGAGCTTATGAAAGACCTGCGGGGTAGAAAGCCCACGGTCCGAGGCGATGAGCGCCCAATCGTAGGTACCGCGCGTCATCATCGGGGTCAGCTGCTCGCCGCGCCCCGTGCCGAGCGCGGTGCCTCCCAGCAAGGTGAAGGGAACATCCGAGCCCAATGCCGCGCCCAGCGCGTCTAGGATTGGCTCCCCCACCGAATCGATGCCGTAATAGCCGCCATAGCAGCGCTCGGCCAATCGCAGCGCGGCCGCCGCATCCGCCGAACCACCTGCCATGCCACCGGCGGTAGGAATGGCTTTGTGGATTTCCAGCGCTACCTCCGGCAGCGCCTTCGGCCCATGGGTGCTGTACAGGTACTGCATGATACGGTTTACCGCGGTCCACGCTAGGTTCGTATAGTCTTCTGGCACGCCCTGCACGTGAGGGCCTGTAACCTTCAGGCCCTGAATGCGTGGCTTATCTACCTCGGGGTTCCCCAAGTCAGTCAGCGTTACTGTGTCATGTAGCTCTAAGGACTGAAAAACACTGGCAAGCTCATGAAACCCATCCTCTCGCGGTTCCTCCACTCCCAGGTGAATATTGACCTTGGAGTGAGCCCGCGCCGTGTAGACGAATGGTTCGTTATCGATGGGGGCGGTCATTAGATTCCTGCCAATCGTACGAAGTCCTCCACGGCGAGCTTTTCGCCGCGTTGCTTCGGATCGATGTCCGCAGCTCGCAATGCTTCCTCGGCGGCTGCTCCCGAACCAAAGTGACCCGACAATGCCGCACGCAGGGTCTTGCGGCGTTGGGCAAAGGCGGCGTCGATAACCGGCCAGACCTTAGCACGCGACTCGTCAGTGACGGGCCACGGAGCAGAGTCGAAGACGTCAATACGCACCAACCCAGACTCAATATTGGGCGCAGGCCAAAAGACGTTCTTACCAATAGTGCCCGCCTTGGAGACCTTGCCATAAAATCCCGCTTTGACCGAAGGCACGCCGTACACCTTGCTGCCCGGCTGCGCAGCTAGGCGGTCCGCCACCTCTAGCTGGACCATAACCAGCACGCGACAAATGGAAGGAAAAGTCTCCAATAGGTGCAGCAGCACCGGGACGGCCACGTTATACGGCAAGTTGGCTACCAGAGCGGTCGGCTCAGTGACGTCAGCTTCTGTTACCCGCAGTGCGTCCTTTTCCACCACCTGAAGACGCTGGGCATATTCCGGGGCGCGCTCAGCCACGGTATCGGGCAGCTGTGCAGCCAGGCGCGAGTCGATTTCTACCGCGGTAACTTTTTCCACAGCCTCTACCAGGCCGAGGGTTAGCGAGCCCAAGCCCGGCCCCACCTCGAGGACGCGGTCTGCGGGATCCAACTCGGCCGCAGCGACGATGCGCCGAATGGTATTCGGATCATGCAGAAAGTTCTGCCCTAGCTTCTTCGTGGGCACAATGTTGAGCTTCTCCGCGAGGGCGCGGATCTCTACGGGGCCCAAAAGCGCGGCGCCGGTGGAATCAGTCATGCCTTCTAACTTAGTAGAAGAGATGAAAAAGCCGCACACCACTTAGGTGTGCGGCGATAAAGCGCTTCAGTCTAGCGCAGGCCCAGCTTGGAAGTACATGCCGGCCAAGCGCCCCAACCCTGCGCCGCCTGCACCTTCTGTGCCACGGCAATCTGTTGCTCGCGGGAAGCCTGCCATGCCTCCGGTGCGTACTCGGTGCCACCGAATGCGGCCCAAGTGGATGGAGTGAACTGCAGGCCACCGGAGAAGCCATTGCCGGTATTGATAGCCCAGTTACCGGTAGCCTCGCACTGTGCGATGGAATCCCAGACGGAGCCATCGGCGACAGCCGGAGCAGCAGCACCAGAGTTACCGCCCTCCTCTGGCTTTTCTTCTTCGGCCTTCTTGGTGCCGCGGGCGATGGTGGCAGCCTTAGGCTCTACGGTCACCTTTTCTTTGATGACGTCATTAGATTCCTTGGCGCCGTCCTTCATCACCAGCTTGCGAGTGATAACGCGCTTGCCCTTAACGCCTTCCTCGCGGACCTCTTCGGTGCCCTCTTCCAGCTCCGGGTCATCAACAAAGTTAGGCTCGGCTTCGAACTCTTCCTCAGAGTCATAGGTCGTAGTGGAAACCTGATCCACCTTGATGGACATGCCATCGGTAACCTTGGTGTCCTTGGACGGGAAGACACGATCATCGTCATCAACGTCGATATTGCGCGCCTTAAGAACGTCCTCGACGGTCTTAGCAGCAATCTTGGTATAAGTTACCTTGCCACCATCATTAATCTTGACGATCTTCGGGGAAACGACCTCTAGGTCCATGCCCTCTTCCAGCTGGGCATCCTGGTCCACGTCAGCGTCACCGGACTTGACGGAAGCGCCCTTGGCCACGCCGCTCAAGTTACCCAATAGGTCAGAAACGGTGAGGTCGGTGGTGGACAACTGCTGCTGCACGCCGTCGATAGTCACGGCCACCGGCTTGGCGGTGCGAACGGAGATCTCATCGCCATCGCCCACAGACTCGGACGGTGCCGGGTAGACGATGTCTTCCTCGCTCACCTGAACGCCAGCTGCCTCCAGCGCGCCGTCAACGTCTTTGGCAAAGGTAGCCAGTTCCACCTTGTCGCCGTTAACGTCGACGGTGACATCCTTTTGTGCCGCAACGGCAACGACGCCGCCCACGGCCAAGGTACCCAAGACGCCACCCGTTGCCAGACGCAGTGGCAGCGAGCGGGAGTTATTGATGCGCTTGATTTGATGAGGTGACATGCTGAATGAATCTCCGATAGTGCAGGTTTCAACAATTATTAGAGTTTAGGCCAGCAAGAATTTCCGCGCAGGCAATTGCATTGCTCAGATCTGCTGCTGCCGCACCGTGGGCGGCGCTGCGGATCCCTAAAACCTAAACGAACGATTAATAACAATACGATAACAGCAACATAAAGTCGAGAACCAATCCGCCACATGCCTCACTGAGCACACAACCGCCACACCAAACACCCACGCCACCCCTGGCCAGCGGGTTTTGAAATTGTGAAAACCATCACCCAGGAGTTAGCCCAGGCCGTAGACGCGGTCAAAGGTTTCGTTAACCTCCGCCGCTAGCGCCTGCACCGTCTGGTGGCGTACACGGGCGATGCATTCATATGTGTGCCCGATAAGAGCCGGTTCATTGCGTTGGCCGCGGAAGGGTTCTGGCGTCATATACGGTGCATCAGTTTCCACCAGCAGCTGGCCGGCCGGCGCCTTGGCAGCCGCCCGCCGCAGCTCGGCGTTGCGCTTAAAGGTTACGTTGCCGGCAAAGGACAACACGTAGCCGCGCTCCAAGGCCTCCTCTGCTACCTTCAGCGGCGAGGAGAAGCAGTGCAGCATGACGGTGTGGGGAGCGGGGGCGTCGGCAAGGATGCGCAGCAAGTCCGCATCCGCTTCGCGGTTGTGGATCATCAGCGTCTTGCCATGGCGCACTGCAAGGTCAATATGCCACCGCAGGGATTCCTCTTGCTGGGCCATGGTCGCGGTGGTCTCTGGCTCATGCTGCACCCAGTACGCATCCAGTCCTGTCTCCCCCACCGCGACGCAGCGCGGATCCGCCACCATCTCTTCCAGCGCTGCCTTGGTCGGCGCATCCAACTCATTAGCGCGCACTGGGTGGATGGCACAGGCAGCATAAACATCCGGGAAGGCATGTGCAGTCGCCAGAGCCGCTGCCGATTCGCGGCGGTCATCACCAACCGTCACCATGCGGCTGATACCGGCGGTGCGTGCGCGATTCACCAGCACTTCATCGGTGTCCTTGTGCGAGAAAAGATGCGTGTGCGCATCAATAAGGCCACTGAGGCCCGGTGCCGGAACGGGAGTGGGTCGTCGCTTCTTTTTAGCCATGCACGCAATTGTAATATTGGCTGCCATGTTGATCAGACCCGCCGGCCTTGCGGATGTGCCCGCCATGACCGAAACCCTCAACTGGGCCATCGCACACACCGACGCCATCTTCCGCGCTACCCCGGCCAGCATCGCAGAGCGCGAAGACTACCTACGCGAGCTGTGGGAAAAGGACTGCCCATGCCTCGTCGCGGAGTCCGATTCTGGCGACTACCTGGGGTGGGCGCTCTACCACCCCTACCGCGATCCGCAGGTATGGACAGGCTGTTATGAAACCACCATCTATCTTTCCCCCACCGCTCAGGGCCAAGGCGTAGGCACTGCTTTACTTGGCGCCTTGGTAAAGGCGGCGCGCGCCGATAAAAAGGTTCATTCGCTGCTCGCCCTCATCGTCTCCACCAATGCGGCATCACTTAAGTTGCATGAAAAGTTTGGGTTTGAAAACGTGGGTATTCTTAAAGAGGTTTGCTACAAGTTCGATCGTTGGCTGAGCCTCACCCACCTACAACTTCTGGTGTAAAGGAATTTCTATGCATATCCGCCCTGCCGAGCTTGCCGACGCCCCCGCGCTCACCGCCATCTACAACGCCGGCTCCGCAGCGAAACCCGCCGCCAACTTGGTCACCTGGCAAGAAGATGTGGCTGACCGTGAAAAGTGGCTCAAGGAGATGTTTGAGGCCGGCTCCCCGGTCTTCGTAGCCGTACACGATGATGAAATCATTGGTTGGGCCGCCTATTTCCAGTTCGTGACCCCTGCCATCTATTACGGCACCGTCGAAGATTCCGTCTACATTGCTCCCTCCGCCCAGGGCAAGGGCGTAGGCTCCGAGCTTCTCGACGCCCTCATGGACTACGCCGCTGATGACAGCTACGTACAGACGATGATCACCTATATCGTCGATACCAACGAAGGCTCTATCGCCTTGCATAAAAAGTTCGGCTTTACCGAGACCGGCCGTATGCCGAATATCCATACCAAAGACGGCGTCCGCCTCGGCCTGGTACACCTCCAGCGCGATTTCCAGCGCTAACCGCCAGGTTTTTCCCCGCCGCTCCGCGCCCCTCAGCACTGGAGCACACAAATAGCCGCGTTATGCCCTTAACTTCCTAAAAATCGGGCGATAACGCGGCTATTTATATGGTGTTACTTGGAGACAGGCGCCCACTCTGGACCGGTTTCACCCAGCTCTGGGTCCAGCTTGGAGACGAGCGGCTTAGGCTTTGTCAAAGCGGTGCCCGGCTCTACTTGGATGCGCTCCCACTTCGCCTGCTGCTGGGTGTAGTCACCCATGATAATCGGATATTCGTGGCCCTCTGGCGGTAAACCAGGGCCCACGAGTTCTACCGGAATATCGTCCTTGACGTCGTGTACCTCCGGCTGGGCGGCCCACACGCCGCTGCGGCCCAAGGTTTCGTGCACCTTCTGCGCGGTAAACGGCAGGTAGGGCGTGAGCATGACATTGCAGTCAGAAACGACTTGGAGGGCGGTCCACAGCACGGTGGCTAGACGCTCGCGCTGAGACTCATCCTTGGCTAGTTTCCATGGCTCCTGGTCTGCAATATAGGCATTGGCCTCGCCGACGACGTGCATGATAGCGGTAATCGCCTGCTTAAATTTGGACTGCTCCAGCAAACCACCGGCAGTGTCGAAGGTCTCCTCCGCCAGCTGCAGGATTTCTTTGTCCTTTTCTTCTAATGCTGCTGGTGCGGGAACCTCTCCGAAGTTCTTAAAGGCCATAGATACGGTGCGGTTGACCAAGTTACCCCAGCCATTTGCCAGCTCATTATTGATACGGCGAACGAACTCATCCCAGGTAAAGTCCGTGTCATTGTTTTCAGGGCCAGCCACGGCAATGAAGTAGCGCAGGGCGTCAGGGCCGAACTCCGCCAAGAAGTCCTTGACATAGATGACAACACCCTTGGACGAGGAGAACTTGGATCCAGACATGGTCAAGTACTCGGAGGAGACGATTTCCGTAGGCAAGTTGAGCTCGCCGTACTTGTGGAGTTCCCCGCCCTTGTTGCCCTTACCGGCATAGCCCAATAGCTCGGCCGGCCAGATCTGGGAGTGGAAGGTGATATTGTCCTTGCCTTGGAAGTAATAGTGGCGGGCGTCTGGGTTCTGCCAAAAGTCCTTCCAGGCCTCGGGCTGACCGGTGCGGTACGCCCATTCGATGGAGGAAGACAGATAGCCGATGACCGCATCGAACCACACGTAGAGTTTCTTGGCGTTATTGTCCTGCCAGCCCTCGACGGGGATAGGAATTCCCCAGTCAATATCGCGCGTCATGGTGCGCGGGCGCATATCTTCAAGCAGGTTCAGGGAAAACTTCAGTACGTTCGGGCGCCAATCTTCGCGGGTAGAAAGCCACTTTTGCAGCTCATCCTTGATGGCTGGCAGATCCAGTAGGAAGTGTTCGGTTTCGATGAATTTCGGGGTCTCACCGTTGATCTTAGATACGGGGTTGATAAGGTCCACGGGGTCGAGCTGATTGCCGCACTCATCGCATTGGTCACCGCGGGCGCCATCCGCACCGCAAATTGGGCAGGTGCCCTCGATATAGCGGTCCGGCAGGGTACGTCCGGTAGACGGCGAAATAGCGCCCTTGGTGGTCTCTTTGAGCATGTAACCGTTGGCATACAGGCCTTTGAACAGCTCCTGCACCACGGAGTAGTGGTTACGGGTGGTGGTGCGAGTAAAGAGATCATAGGACAGGCCAAGGTTGGCCAAGTCAGTAACGATCTGACGGTTATAGCGGTCTGCGAGCTCACGAACGGAAACGCCCTCTTTATCCGCCTGTACCAATAGCGGAGTGCCGTGCTCATCCGTACCCGAGACCATGAGTACGTTGCGGCCACGCATTCGCTGGAAACGTGCAAAGACGTCGGAAGGAACACCAAAACCGGCCACGTGTCCGATGTGGCGCGGGCCGTTGGCGTAGGGCCAAGCAACATTAACTACTACAGACTCAGTCATGGGTTCTACTTTATCGAAGCCGACTCCTATACACACGATTAGGGCAGACATTTCTCCCGCAGGTGAACTGCATTTTCAGCAGAAAGCGCCCACCGCTTCCCTACCACTAAGGAAACAATGGGCGCTTTAGAGCAGCCGCGAAGAAAGCGATTTACTTCCGCTTCATCGGGTGCTTCAGGCGTTCGTTGCGGCGCTTCTTCAGAACCTGCGTGCGCTGGTACTCGCGGTGCAGGCGGCGCTCGCGGGCCATCTTGCGCTGGAACTGCTGTGCCTCGCGGTATTCGAGGTAGATAACATCCTCGCTCAACGCCTTGTAGATGGCGAACATCAGTCCAACCACGATGAACAGGAATGGCAGTGCAGCAACGATGGTGACGTTCTGCAGGTTAGACAGTGCATCCTCATTGGCCAAGAGCAGGGTCAGGCCTACCAAGGCAGTCAATCCACCCCACGCGGCGGAAAGCCACGGCTTAGCAGTAGCGGCACCATTTTGGGACATGGAGCCCATCACCGTGGACGCGGAGTCTGCCGAGGTAACGAAGAAGGTAGCCAACAGGATTGCTGCAACGATGCCGGCAACGAAACCGCCAGGCATGGACTGCAGGAGGTTAAACAGCTCTTCCTCGGCAGATTCGCCGGTGATGGATTCGCCGTTTTGCTCCATGTGGATGGCGGTGCCACCGAAGATAGCGAACCACAGGGTGGATACGCCGGCTGGGATGAGCAGGACGCCCAAGCAGAATTCGCGGACGGAACGGCCGCGGGAAATACGAGCCAGGAACATGCCCACGAACGGGGACCAGGAAACCCACCAAGCCCAGTAGAAGATCGTGTAACCGGAAAGCCACTCAGCGGCGGCGCCGTTTTCGGACTCGGCGGTGCGGCCGATCATCTCGGTGAAGTAGTTGAGGTAGTTACCAATGGAGCCAGGAATCTGGTTCAGGATGGTAACGGTCGGGCCCAAGATGAACACGAAGATCGCCAACACTGCGGCGAGGACCATATTCGCATTGGAGATATACTGAATGCCCTTGCCCACGCCGGACATCGCAGACAGGATGAACGCGAGGGTCAGAACCAACACAATGCCGATAACCACGGAGTTGGTGGGATTATCGATGATTCCGGATGCCTTCAGTCCGGCCTGAATCTGCAGGGCACCCAGGCCCAGGGAGCAGGCGGTGCCGAAGACGGTGGCGAAGATAGACAGGATGTCAATGAGCTTGCCCACTGCACCATTAGCATTACGCTCGCCAATCAGCGGCACGAAAGCCTGGCTCAACAACTGCTTACGGCCGATGCGGAAGGTGGAGTATGCAATGGCCAAGCCAACGATGGCATAGACCGCCCAAGGGTGCAGCGTCCAGTGGAACATTGCATAGGCCATGGAAGATCCAACGTTGCCGGTGCCCTCACCTGGGGTGCCGTCACGGTAGTTAGCTAGCGGCTCGGAGGCACCATAGAACATCAGGCCGATGCCCATACCGGCGGCAAACATCATGGCGATCCATGAGGGCGTGGAAAATTCCGGCTCCTCATTAATGCGGCCCAGCTTGATGGAGCCGAACTTGGAGGCGGCAATGAAGACAACGAACACCACAAAGACGGTGCCGAAGAGAATGTATGCCCAACCAAAGTTGTCGACTACCCAGGTCAGGGCCGAAGCGGAGAAGTTGGCAAAGTTATCCGGGGCAGCCAAACCCCAGACGACGATCGCGGCAACAAGCACGCCGGCGATGCCGACGATGGACCAATCGATTGGCATATTGTCACGATCGGCCGCAATTTCTACCTCAGGATCGTCGTAGCGCTCCGGGTGGAAACCGTCGGAGTGAATCATATCCTGCAGCTGGCCGGTGGCAGATTGTGCGTCCAGCTGTTCGTCTACAGTCTGATAATTCTCAATAGGCTGCTCGCTCGAAGAAGCCGAAGCCGGCTGCGCATGTGCGCCGACCGGTTCCTTTCCTTCTTCTGGCACGCCTGTGCCCATATTTTCCGAGTTTGTCATGAACTATACAGTGGTGCGGAACTACTCAATTATCAAACGAAGCAGTAAGAAACTTCGCTGCTCAGCGCCATTTCCCAGGAATTTTCCACGCTAATTTGAACAGTTTTTACGCTTCATTTCCCCATGTAAATAGCGCTTTAAGCCACCCACACGCCCGAGCACTATAACAATTCAGTTACAAAGTTTGCTTTAGTGAAGCCATCTGCGGGTACCAAAAGTTGTGACTTAATCAGCACGTCGATAGGGGCTAGTCCTTGCGAGCTGCTAAAGCGGCGTCATAAAGCTCGCGGTTGGAAACCTCGGTGTCTTTCGCTACCTGCTTACAAGCATCCTTTAGCCGCATCCCCGCCGCCGCCAATTCCATCGCCTGGGGAACCAAATCTGCGGCGGTAGCGGCCGCGGCGGTTCCGCCCTCGATCACCACAGTGATTTCTCCCCGTGCCCCTTCAGCCGCCCACTCGGCCAACTCTTCCAAACTGCCGCGCCGGACTTCCTCATAGGTTTTAGTAAGCTCCCTGCACACCGCTGCCGGGCGCTGGGCGCCGAGGATATCCGCGGCCTCGGCTAGAGTTTCGGCTACCCGGTGTGGGGATTCAAAAAAGACGATGGCGCGCTTTTCGTTACGCAGTGACTCTAACCAGGCCTTGCGAGGTCCGGGCTTGCGGGGAGGAAAGGCGTCGAAGAGGAAGTGACCCACGCCGAGGCCGGACAGCGCCAAGGCCGTTGGGACGGCAGAAGGGCCAGGAAAACAAGTCACGGGAATATCCCGGTCAGCTGCTGCAGCCACAATAGACAGTCCTGGATCAGAAATGATGGGCATGCCGGCATCCGTAACGACGAGGACGGTGCCGGCTGCGGCGGCGTCGATAAGCTGCTGGGCTCGCTCCTTTTCATTGTGATCAAAATTGGACACCACCCGCCCAGAAATCTCGATGCCCAAAGCTTGCGCCAAGTTCCGCACGCGCCGCGTATCCTCGGCCGCAATGACGTCCGCATGCCGCAAGGCATGCATTAAACGCGCGGAGGCATCTCCCACGTTTCCCAGCGGCGTGGCGGCGAGGATGACCCCGCGCGGTAATGGATCCAGACCTGAAACAGACATATCTCTAGCATTCCATACTCTCTAATGCGCGGGCGCGGTGCCTTGTCGCCTAGACTCAACCAAGTGACTATTGCTACCGCTGCCCCATCGCGCACCACGCACGACACTGTGGCCCCGCCAGCGCCCCGCACCTATCAGTGGGGCAAGGCTGACTGGATAAGCACTAGCGTCGTTGGCGTACTCGCGCTCATTACCCGCTTTGCCGGATTGACCGCGCCCGTATCAAAGGGCACTCCTGTCTTTGATGAAAAGCACTACGTTCCGCAAGCCTGGGACATGGTGCGGAGCTGGGATAACCTCTTCATCGGAGGTATAGAATCCAACCCCGGTTATGGCCTGGTGGTTCACCCACCGCTGGGCAAGCAGATTGTGGCGCTGTCCGAATGGGTCGCTGGCTATTCCCCACTGGGCTGGCGTTTTATGACTGCCCTCTTCGGCGCAGCCACCGTGCTCTTGACGATGTCCCTGGCCCGCCGCGTCTCTTTATCCTGGCAGGTAGCAACCCTGGCTGGCCTCATCGCCGTCTTTGATGGTGTGCTTTTGGTCTCTTCCAAGTTCGGCATGTTGGACATTTTCCAGGTCTTCTTTGTTGTCTCGGCCGCCTGGGCACTTGCTCGCGATCATAATCAGATGCGCCAGCGCCTCCACACCGCTTTCCTTAAAAATCGTTTGGGCTCCTCCGCCTTCGGACCACGCTTTGGATTCCGCTGGTGGCGACTCCTCGCGGGCGTCTGCCTTGGCCTTTCCCTGGGGGTGAAGTGGTCCGGCCTGTACTTCATCATGTTCTTTGGCCTCATGTCCGTCTTTAGCGATCTTGCCCTGCGCAAGCGCTATGGCGTACGCCGCTACATAGTGGGCACTCTCGTGCGCGATACCCCTGCTGCCCTAGCCTCCCTCGTACTGGTGCCGGTGCTGCTCTACGCCTGGACCTGGCGAGCCTGGTTTTCCTCCGAAACCGCCGTGTACCGCCACGCCAAAGTAGATGGAACGATCGAGGACGGATCGTGGCTGATGCACCTGCCCGAATCCCTGGCAGGCTGGTTCTACTACCATTCCTCTGTCCTAGAATTCCACGCCAGCCTGACTTCCTCCGGTGGCCACCACCACCCGTGGGACTCTAAGCCTTGGGCGTGGCTGGTAGCCGCCCGCCCCATCTTGTACTACTCCTCCACCGACCTGCAATGCGGTGATGGCAGCAACGAGTGCCGCAAGATGCTCTACCTCTTTGGCACACCGGCTATCTGGTGGCTGGTCATCCCGGCCGTCCTGTGGGGCCTGTGGTCACTTATCATTCGCCGCAATCGCAGCTTCCTCATCCCCTTGGTGGGCTTTGGGGCAGGTTTCTTGCCCTGGCTTGCAGCCTTTGACCGCCAGATGTACTTCTTTTATGCCACTGCGTTTATCCCCTTTGTCATCGTGCTCATTGCCTTAGCGCTCGGCCAGCTCATCGGCCGTGGCAGGCCAGTGCAGTGGGGATGGCTCAAGAGTTTGGCAGGCGGCCCCGTACGCTGGGGAACAATCGCCGCCGTGTTCTACCTAGCCCTGGTAGTGGCGATGTTCTTCTATTTCTCTCCCATTTTGTACGGCTACAAGATTCCAGATTCTTGGTACCACTCCATGATGTGGCTGCCTAGCTGGACCTAGCCGCACGAAAGCGGGGCTTATTGAGGTTGCGCGTTGAGGGACCTCCACCAGGCGCGCACTAAGTAGCCCTTTTCTGCCGCCCAAGCCCACGCCAAGCTGAAGGTCGCCAGCGCGGTAGCGATAAGAAAATATACCTGTTCCATGGTTACGGTGCCCAGCGCAATATCGCGCATGCCGAACCCGAAGAGGAAAGCAAACATCGTGGCCGAGACTGGGAGCAGGCCAGTCACCGCCGCGGGGCGCCAGGCACTAAAAAATAGGCCACAGGCCATGCCAAAGCGTACGGCTGCGCCTTCCATCAACAGGTTGGCTCGTTCCGGATCCGCCGTGGGATCTAAAACCTTTCCTTCCTCACCCAACGGTACGAGCCCGGAGGAATGGACGATGAGCGCTACTGCCCAGAGTGCAAAGATGGCGCCCATGAGCACCATGGCGGCACGCGCAACCGTCAGGTTGGCTTGGCGAGCGCTCGAGGTGCGCCGCCATTCCGGCTCCACGCCGGCCAAGATGACATCGGAGAGATCCGTTGGTGGCGCCATACCGGATTCCGCAGGCTCCACAAAACGCAATGATCGCGAAAGCGCGGCCGCCTTATCGCGAAAGGCGCGGCATTCGGCGCAGCTTTCCAAGTGCGCATCGATTACGTCCTCTGCTAAATCTGAGTGCTCACCATCCAGCTGCGCAGAAATCGCCGCTTGGACTTGGCTATGCGTCAACATTGCTGAGCACCCCGTCCATGCTGGCTCGACCGGAGCCAAAAATCACGATCATCAATAAGGACATCAGCAAAACCAGTGGGTATTCGATTCCGCCTTCGGCAGCAAAAAGACCATGTTCCAAATGCACAAAGTACAGTGCGCACCCCATCAGCAGGGCAAGCGCGCCGGCCACAAAAGTGGTGAGCAAACCGACGACGAGGAAGGCGCCCCCAACCATCTCCCCGATGGCGGCGATATAGCCGGAAAGCTGTGGCTGCGGCATCCCAAGGGCGGAAAATTGCCCCACGGTTTCGTCCATGCCGGTCATAAACATCTTATCCACGCCGTGTGCGACAAAGATTAATCCGAGGACCGCTCGAAAAATAAGCAAAGCAGCATCGCGTACGGCAGGTCTATTCATGCTGAACAGATTACCCTGAACCCCTCACCCGATGCGAAGGCAATGGCCTTCGCCCATACTGCTGGGGATTTCGCCCTTTGCCGGGGAAGGAACGGCATATAGTGACGCGGACTGTTTCAATGGGAACCACGCAGAAAGATTAAAGGAGAACACCATGAGCAAACCAGCTACGCAGTCCGAAAAGCGCACCGCCTTAGTCTATGACGATGATGGACTTGGCCGCCCGCCTTGGGCAATGTCCTCGCCGATGTTGAAGGAGTATTACGACACCGAATGGGGCCTGCCTATTTTTGATGAAGCAGCTCTTTACGAGCGTTTGAGCCTCGAGTCTTTCCAGTCCGGGCTTTCCTGGGCGGTGGTTTTGAAAAAGCGCGAGGCCTTCCGTGCGGACTTTTGCGGCTTCGATCCTGAAAAAGTCGCTCAATTTACCGAAACGGATGTTGAGCGATTGCTTGGCGACGCCTCCATTATTCGCAACGAGACCAAAATCCGCGCCGCCATCACTAACGCCAAAGCCACTATCGCCTTACGCGAAGAAGGCGGGCTGGCGGAATTCATTTGGTCCTTCCAACCGCCGGAGAACCTCTACCCCACCGCAATGGAAGATATTCCGAAAAAGAGCGACGAATCCAAGTTGATGTCACGCGAGCTCAAGAAGAAGGGCTTCCGCTTTGTTGGCCCCGTCACCTGTTTCGCACTCATGGAGGCGATCGGCATGATTGATACCCATCTCATCGGCTCTCACCGCCGCGGAACCTCCGGGGTATGGCACGACAGCGGTGTGCCGCATTATGGCCTAGCGCAGGAATACAACGCGCTCACGAACCCGCGGTCAGCGCCTTCCACTGAACTTCGGAACGCGGCCTGCTAAGCCGGCTTCAGTTCTTATCCAGCGCGACGGGCTGCTAGGTCATCGCGCCGGCTATAGCCGTCGGGCTCGGCGTGGGGGCCATCAAAATCGCCGTCTTCCCCATCGTTATAGCGCAGCGGAAGGTGCACAAAGTCAGGGCTTTCGTCATCGATCTCCACGATCACAGCGCCTGGGCGGCGCAAGTTGCGCGGAATCTTCAAAGCTTCATCCTCGGCGTTGCGCACGCCCAAACGGGCGCGGCGCAAGTGGCGCACACGGCGGCGCATCAGGGCTCGCTCCTGACGAACCTGAGCGCGAAGAGCCATCAGATAGACAACTGTGAGCACACCGGCCACCGCAGCCAACCACCAGGTCCAGCCGCCGGCCACGATCCCCAGTGCCACCGTGAGTACCACGGCCACGGCTAGGCCCAGCAGGGTGCGCTGACGGCGCTGGTAACGAGTAACAGACTTTTCCTTTTCTGCTACCGGGTCCCAGCCGCCACGGCCCATGCGACGCTGCGCGAATTCCACCTCATCCTCGGACAGGTTGGTATCCATACCGGCGTCGTCTGCTGCAGCGGTTTCCATGAGTTCGCCAGAGTCCTCGGCCTCTGCCTTGTCCACGGATACCGGCTCAGCGTTAGCCGTGCCTTCCGAATCGGCAGAATCCTTCTCAGCGACCTCGGCCTTATCTACGGCACCGGGGTACATAAGGTCCACCGGCGAGGTATAAGTCTCGTCGTAGTCATAGGCATCACTTGCCACGGTAGAGACTGCGGGAGCGCTAAAGACCTCTGACTCGGCGGCAGCAATATCGGTAGAGTCATCTTTTGCGGCCTGGTCTGCGGCGTCTTCCTCGTCCTCAAGAAGTACGTCATCGGCATCATCGAATTCGGTGTCGTCACCAACCGCCGCCGTATCAGCCTGCTGGGAAGCCGGGACCGCGACTGCTTGGGGCTCAACTGCAGAATCGTCGCCTTCTACAGTCGCTTCCTCGACCAGTTCGCCGTCGATAGTATCTGCTTCTGTCTGAGTGTCCTCACCAGCTGCGGGGGCAGAGGCTGCAGAAAACGCACGGCTGCCGGTACCGAAAGGCTGGGACTTAGCGCGGCGGGCAGCACCGGCAATAGTCACGGAGCGCGAAGAGGGCTTAGTAGCCTCGGCATCCGACTCATCCACGCCGGTGTCTGCGGCCTCTACTACTTCATAGTCCGCCTCGTCCTGGTCCTCGCGGCGGTGCACATCATCGGCACGCAGGCGTGGACGCCGGCGGCCAGCGACCTTGCCAGAATCTCCTTCAAAAAGGACGCGAGTATCTTCAAAGGCCTCACCAGTATGGCTCATTGGGCGGTTATTCCTACCCAGAATCCATGGTGCGAGGACGAAGAGCCACACCACGATGATCGCGATAACCGGCACAGCTGTCGACACGAAAAGGACCTTCCCCTTGAATACAGATGATTACTCCACTCTAAACGGTGAAACCGCACCATAGCACCCCAAATTCCCACAAATTACAATGTTGTGACTTCTGTGAAAATTGAGGTCGAAATCCCAGCAACTGTGGAGCTATTTCACGCCAACCGGCCAGCCTGGCGCAGGCGCTCGACAGCCGTGGAGGCATAGTCTTCTTTAACTAAAGCCACGTAATGGTGGTCCTGCCAGGCACCGTCTATATGCAAATTGCGACGCAAGTATCCCTCGTGTCGAAAGCCATTGGCGGCTAAGACGCGACCAGAGGCAGGATTGCTCTCTAGATAGGTAGCGGTCACCCGGTGTAGGCCCACCCGTCCAAAGGCGTGGTCCACGCCTAAGGCGGTGGCAGCCGTAGCCACCCCGGCGCCGTGGATAGCGGAATAAACCCAGTAACCAATCCAGCAATCGCGAATGCTGCCATGCTGAATATTCCCCAAGGTGATTTGGCCTACGAATTGGCCCTCCACTTCAATGACAAGTGGGACCACCAGTGCCTCACGGGCGGCGGTACGCAGGTACATCAGATGATTCCACCACGCCTGCTGGCTATGCGCCGCCGCCCAAGGTGCCGCTTGGGTCGGCTCGACTGAGCGGAGGAAGCTTTCATCTTCGATACGTTGGCGCCGCCACTCATGCCCATCAGATCGCAGCAGCGGCCGCAGGCGCATCCGCGCCCCCGAAGGGAAGACAGCGGAAGCGGGAAGCCTAACAAAAGGAGTAGATTCCGGCCATCCCGGATGCATGTCATCCGTGGGGCCGGTAGCGGGAAGGCGGAACCTATCCGCCGCAGTGCCGAAGGGATCGAGCATTAGCTACGCTGGGTCAAAAACAACACATCGACCACATCGCCCGGGCGGATTTCCGTTACCTCTTCCGGCACGCGAATCATGGCATTGGCCTCCGAAAGACCGGCCAATAGGTGCGCTGGGGCACCCGCGGCACCGCCCAGCCCTTCCACCAGATAATCCGCGGTTTCCGCATCGCGCATCAAACGAGCGCGGATGAAGCCGCGCCGGCCGGGGCGGGAATCGATGTGGTTCAGCGCGCGGGCACGCACCACACGGCGGTGCGCATTGCGTTTACCCAGTGCCAAGCGAATGAGCGGGCGGATATATACCTCGAAGACCACGAGCGCGGATACGGGATTAGACGGCAGCAAGAAGGTAGGAATGCGTTCCTCGCCCACCAGACCAAACCCCTGGACGGAGCCGGGATGCATGGCAACACGAGAGGTATCGATATCACCGAGGTCATCAAGAATCTCACGGATGGCCTCGGCGCCGGCTCCACCAACCGCACCGGAGATGACCAGGACCTCGCTGCGAGCGATGTGCTTTTCCAGCGCTTCGCGGATGCGGCGCGGTTCACCCTCGGCGATGCCAACGCGATGCACCTCTGCCCCAGCCTCGCGAGCCGCGGCGGCGAGGGAATAAGAGTTGACGTCAAAGACTTGGCCCAGTGCCGGTTCTTGGTCCAAATCAACCAGTTCGCGGCCAAAGGAGATGATGGTGATGCGCGGGCGCGGATAGACCAATACCTTAGAGCGGCCAACTGCGGCCAGCAGGCCGATCTGGGCGGGGCCCAAAACCGTGCCGGAAGATACAGCCACATCGCCAGGTTGGATATCGTCGCCTACCCGGCGAACAAAGTCACCGGAGCGCACCGGGCGATGGGCGGTGACGCGCTTGCGGCCGCGGTCGGTCCACTCGAGGGGAAGGACGGCGTCGGCAAGCGTGGGCAAAGGCGCACCCGTATACACACGCACGGCTTGCTTGGGCTGCAGGCGCAACGGCTGCTTGGAGCCGGCCGGAACCTCGCCCACCACGGGCAAGGAACGCTCGACCTCCGGTTGCTGGGGTGCCTTCTCTTCTTCCCCCTCCGCAGCCTGCTCCTCCTGCTCCTTGGGACGGCGGAGCCTTAGGCCGCGCTCGCCTCCAATATCAACGGCGCGCACCGCATAGCCGTCGATGGCTGCCTGCGGAAAGCCCGGCAGGGGCTGGTTTGCTTGCACCTCCTCGGCGCACATTAACCCCAACGCGTTGGAAATACCGATGCGCACCGGCTCCGGCGTGTTCGCCGCATCCGTTACCAGCGCCAACTGGTCATCAACTGAACGCATAAGGTCTATGCCAGCCCTTTCTTCGCTTTCATGTCCTCTGCCCTTGGGAAATCTCCCTAGTTTAGGCCGTGCTCATCCTCATACTCGGCCACAATCTGCTTAATCGCTTTATACAGCGTGGGGCCATACTTTTCATCGCGCAGACCAAAATCCACATTGGCGGGGATATACCCACCGGGATTTCCCAAATCATGACGCTTTCCTTGGTGGACTACCACGTGCACGGGCTCGCCTTCCTCGATGAGGAGCTCGATGGCGTCGGTAAGCTGCAGCTCGCCGCCCTTGCCTGGCTTAATACGGCGGAGGGCATCAAAAATCTTGCGATCCAATAGGTAGCGACCGGTGGCCACGAGATTAGACGGGGCATCTTCCACCGCCGGCTTTTCCACCATGCCCACGACCTTCTTAACGCCGGGGGCATTGGTATCTTCTACGTCGAAGACGCCGTAGTTATAGGTCTGCTCGCGCGGGACCTCGAAGGCGCACAGCACGCTACCGCCCAAAGCCGCGCGCACGCGAGCCATGTCTGCCATGACGGTGGCAGGCAGCACGATGTCATCTGGAAGCATGACGGCAAAAGAATCCTCATCTTCGCCGAGTACCTCTTCTGCCAGGCCCACCGCGTGGCCCAAGCCCAGTGGCTTTTCCTGCTCCACCGCAACAGGGTGAATGAGCTGATTAGCGCGCTTAACCTTGGCAACCTGCTCGTCCTTGCCGCGGGATTCAAGGGTGTCTACCAGTTCTGGGAAAGCTTCGAAGTGGCGCATGACTTCTTGCTTATCGGGCGCGGTAATCACCGCAAGGCGGCGGGCGCCTACAGAGGCCGCCTCCTCTGCGATGAGTTCAATGCCGGGAGTATCAACAACGGGAAGCAGTTCTTTGGGAACCGTCTTGGTGGCGGGCAAAAATCGGGTGCCCATACCTGCCGCTGGAACTACAACCGTGGTGATTCCGCGGGCGGAATCTTCGCGTTCTATAGCCATGCGTAATAGCGTACAACGCCACATTATTTTCCCGTGCACCGCTACGCCGCGGGGTTATGATTAATTTATGACCTCTTCCATGACTGCTAAAAACGAGCTGCGGGCCCGCTTGGTCCAGGCCCGCCGCGAACTTTCCGCCGAAGACCACGACGCCTTTACTGCTGGCGTGCGTAAGCATCTCGAGTCCGAACTCACCGAGTCCATGACCGTGGCTGCCTACTGGCCTTTGGGTTCGGAGCCGGGCGGCGCCGATTTTGTGCCGTGGCTCAAGGAGCATGTCTCCCGCGTCCTCTTGCCAATTTCCGGCGAGAATGGCACGTTGACCTTTGCTGAATACCGCGGCAAAGAAGCAATGCACGAAAGCGCGATGGGTTTGAATGAGCCCCAAGGCCCAAGCTTTGATAGCAGCGTCCTGGCCGAGTGCGATCTGGTACTCGCCCCAGCCATGGCCGTAGACGCCAAGGGCAACCGCATGGGCAAAGGCGGCGGATACTATGACCGCGCACTAGAGCCACTTCCCCACGGCAAGCCACCGGTCTTCGCCATGGTCTACCCCACCGAGCTGCTAGATGAGCTACCTACCGAGGACCACGACCGCAAGGTCGATGCCGTCGTCACCGCCCACGGCATCACTCGCTTCTAGTTTCCGGGGTACGGGAACCATGAGCGGTTTTGGACAGTCTAAAAAAGTATGCCCACTTCTCATTTTCCCCGCCTCGTTGATACCCTCCGCACCCCTGGCCACCGCCGCGGCGTACTAGTGCGCCGCGCCATTGCGGTGGCCCTCCTTATTGCCGCGCTAGCCTCGGCCCTTTCGGCGGCCAAGGAGCTACCGCGCGTTCCCGTTTTTAGCCGCGATCTGCCGGCGGGAGCAGAGCTTGCGCTTGCCGACGTCGACCTAGCCCGGCTTCCTGCCTCCTCTATCCCCGATTCTACGCTAACGGAAAAGCCAGAAGAACTAAGTGGCCGCGTTATTACCGCCGCCGCCAACAAGGGCGAAGTGATTACCGGTGCTCGCCTTCTAGGAGAAGATCTTGTCTCCAGCTTGGTGGGTGGCACAGGGGCCGAGGCCGGGCGGATGATTCCGGTCAAACTTGCCGAGCCCGATATCATCCCCCATTTGCATCACGGCGACACCGTGGACGTGGTGACCGCAGTTGAGGCGGGGGCGGCCGCCGCAACCCCTACCGCACGCGTTATCGCCTCAGGCGGACGCGTGGTGTCTACCTCCAGCCCGGAAGGCGAGGCTTCCTCGTCGACCGTTTTACTCGCATTGCCCCAAGATCACGCTAATGATGTTGCCGCGGCGTCGTTAAGCCAGCCGCTCACGGTGGTCATAGTTGGTGATCGCGCTCACCCGCAGCAACACTAGACCTTTTCAGCCACAACAGTTGTGGTCGGTTACCGGCTCCATTAAGGTTTCGCAGTGTCCATGGTTTTTACCTACCGTTAGTTATTCCCAGAAAGGTTGGTGCTTATCACCATGCTCAAGGGCTTCAAAGACTTCATTATGCGTGGCAACGTCATCGAACTTGCCACCGCGGTCATCATCGGTTCTGCCTTTACCGCAATCGTCAAATCCATTACGGATTCTATTATCCAGCCGATCATTAACTCCCTCGGCTCCGCCGAGGTTGGGGCCGTTGGCTTCCAGATCACGGAGGCGAAAAACACCTTTGTGGACTTCGGCGCCGTCATCTCCGCGGCGATCAACTTCCTCATTATCGCCGCAGTAGTCTACTTCCTCATCGTGATGCCGATTAATAAGCTCACCGAGGCCGCTAAGCGCCGCCACGGTGTCGACCCTGAGGCTCCCGCCCCAACCTCCGAGGAGCTCCTGGCAGAAATCCGCGATCTGCTCGAAGCCCAGAATGTCTCCGATACGGACATCCCGGGAACCGGCACTAGCCGTTCCTCCCACGCCGCAGAGGACGCAGACTACGGTTCCACCGGCGGCGGCCGCCACCAGGCCAAGTAGCCTTTCGCTATACGCCTGTCGCTGTTCGCAGCACAAAGCCCGCGGTTTCGCTTCCGAGGAAGTAGGAACCGCGGGCTTTTATCTATCCCTTTACTGAGTGCGTGATTGCACTCTTCTCCTTCGCACTAGCCGCCATAGTGTGGGGGCTGGTTCTCGCGGTAGAACTGCTCATCGCGCTGACCAGACTCCCCTTCTGCTGCGGTGGCCGATTCCGCGTCATCAACGTTAACAATTCGATCCTCATCGACCCCGTGGGCAGCCGATGTGCCGGGCTTATCAGCACTACGGTCATAATCGGCAGCTTCCGATTGACGGAAGACTCTCCGACGATTTTTCCGGAACGTCATAGACTATGCCTTGTGATTACTGAACGCTGGATTGTTGCAGCTGCTCAATGAGGTGGTGCACCAGCGGTGCCAAGGTAGCCATGCCATCGCGAACCGCAGCGCGCGACGAGGCAAGGTTGACCACTACAGTCGAACCAGAAACGCCCGACAAGCCGCGGGACGTGCAAGCATCCACCGCGCCACAGGCTTGACCGGAAGAACGCAGCGCCTGGGCCACGCCCGGAACCATCTTGTCAATGACGGAGCGGGTAGCCTCCGGGGTCTTGTCGCGCGGGCCTACACCGGTGCCGCCTACGGTCAGCACCAAATCCACGCCACCGACCACGGCGGTCTCAATGGCCTGGCGAATCTTGGACTTCTTGGAACGCACCACGATGGCGCCATCGACACGGAAGTTAGCTTCCGCGAGCAACTCACTGACCAACTGAGATGTGCTATCGGATTGCTCCCCAGGGTGATCAGTGACAATAACGATGAGAGCACGGCGTGGCGCGGCTAGGCTATCCTCCTGCTCGCTCGCTAGCAGGAAGGCATCATCGGGTTCGGCAACATCCATCAAGGAATCGTGCTTGCCTTCGCCTTCCGGTTGCGCGGAGTCGGTCAAGTCCTGCTGCAAATCTGGCATTATTCTCCTTAATTTAAGGCAGTAGGGCCTTTCGGCGGTGTGAGGTACGGTGCATTCAGCACCTAATGAGGTCTTGCACAGTAATTTACTCGCCTGAGAGGGTTACCTCTACCTGACGAGACTCATCCGAGTCTTCGCGTGTAACCTCCAAGGTCACTGTCGCGCCAAAATCTTGCGACCGCGCCGCCGCAATCAGGGCATCGGCATTCTCGATCAAGCGATCATTGACGCGGGTGACGATGTCACCTTCCTTCAGGCCCGCCTTATCTGCTGGGCCACCTGGCTCAACCCCGGCGATACGGGCACCATTGCCGTCGTCACGCGCCAGCACCTTCACGCCTAGGGTCGGGTGAGTGACCTTGCCATCATTAATGAGCTCGTCCGCCATGCGCTTGGCAAAGTTCGACGGGATGGCGAAGCCCAGTCCGATGGATCCGCCCTCCCCGGTGGAATTACTGGACAGCGAAGCAATCATGGAGTTCATGCCCACGATATTTCCGTCCCGGTCCACCAGTGGACCGCCGGAGTTGCCCGGGTTGACCGCGGCATCAGTCTGAATGGCGTCAATCAAGGAAGACTCGCCGCCTTCTTGGGAGGCGCGCACTGGGCGGTTTTTGGCAGAAACGATACCGGAAGTCACGGTCGCATTAAGGCCCAGAGGAGAGCCCACGGCCACAACCTCCTGTCCCACGGCGACGGAATCAGAATCACCGAACTGCAAGAACGGCAGGTCTTTGACATCCTTTATCTTCACAATGGCCACGTCAGTATTCGCATCGGAAGCCACCACGTCAGCATCATGCTTGCTGCCGTCGTTCATGGTCACCTGCATCATGCCGCCGTGCTCAGCGCCTGCAACCACGTGGTGATTGGTCAGCACGTAGCCGTCCGGGGAGATAACGGAACCGGAGCCTTCTGCCCCGCCCGTCCGGGTCATCGTCTGGATAGAAACCACCGCCGGCAAAACCTTGGAGGCTACCTCTTCAACGGAGCCCTTTTCTGGTTCTTTGCCGGTGCTGTTATTGGCCGGCTGGGCCTTGAGCGCCTCATTGACCACTGACGTATCGTTGTTGCCTCCCCCAGAATTCATACCGACCACGGCTCCAGCGATTGAACCCGCGGCGATTGCGGCTACGGCAGCCAAGGCAGTTGCGGCGCCGAGGCCAATCTTTTTCTTTTGTTCCGGTTGCGGGGGCAGCGGGGTGACCATCGGACCTTCCTGGCCCTGAGTATTAAAGCTTTGGGTCTGCGGGCCCTGCGGGTACGGCGCCTGTGAACCTAGCGCGCTGGGATCAGCTCCTTCTGCACCGCCGCGTGGTTGATTCCAGCCTTGTGAATACGAGCCAGTCCCATATTCCTGCGCGTCGGCGTCGCTGCTATAGGGGCCGGCGGTGCCAGCGTTTGGGTTTGGCTGCCCGATGTCTCCAAAGTTCGGACCACCGTGTACCGGCTCGGCCTTACCCGGCCCTTCTTGGGACGCTCCCTCCGGGAAGGAACCATCAAAGCCGCGGTAATCGTCATTCCTCATGTTCATGAGAAAACTATGCCTCACTTCGCTTAGTCAAGACTGTTACTGATCTGCCAACCTACTAGGAATTCCTGAAAGGTAGCTGTATGCGATCACCAGTATAAAAGGCCGCAGCCTACCCTTGGTTAAACCAGCGTTGAGCAAAGATTTCACCGCGATCGCTGGAATCTTCATTGCCGCCCGGCTGCCCCTCATGCGGTTCTGCCAAACCATCGACAAAGATTTCTCCGGACACGGGCTTGCCCGGCAGGACTACTTCCATGCGCGTGCCACCATCATTAGACTCACGGATCTTAATCGTGCCGTCGTGGCGCTCAATCACCGATTTCACGATAGCCAGGCCCAAACCAGAGCCAGGCATAGAACGCGCCTCTGCCGAACGGTAGAAGCGCTCGAAAACCTTCTCCCGCTCCTCCGGCGCAATGCCCGGACCGGAGTCATCAAAGCGCAAGCGCACCTCGTGGGAAGATAGCTGTTCCATGGACACGCGTACCGTGCCAGTAGCCGGCGACCACTTAGCCGCATTGTCCATCAGATTCAACGTAGCGCGGCCCAATGCGAAGGGGTCACCATCCAGCTCCCACGGGATAAAGCGCACCAGAAATTCCACGTCCGGGCGGCGGCGACGGGCACGCTCTAAGGAAGACATCATGACCTCGCACAGGTCCACCGGTTCCGGTTCTCGTTCGTTGCCATCCTCACGCGCCAAGTCAACGAGGTCACCAATCAAGGTGGAGAGTTCGTTCATCTGGGACATGACGTCATCTTCAAGGTCCTTGCGGTCCTCATCGCTCATGCCAAAGCCGCCACCGGCGCGATTAAGCATCATCAAAAGCTCAATATTGGTACGCATTGAGGTCAACGGCGTCTTCAGCTCGTGCCCGGCATCGGCGACGAACTGGGCCTGCTGCGACCGAGACTCTTGCAGAGCTTCCAGCATCTGGTTAAAGGATGTGGTCAGCTGAGCCATCTCGTCATTATTGGATACTTCGATGGGGCGCAGATCATTGGTCTGCGTCACGTAATCCACTGCGCGTTTCAAGCGCGCAATGGGTTGCATGCCGGTTTTGGACACGATGAGACCAGCAAAGATGGCGAGCAAAATGCCAAGCGCAACAATAATCAGCAAAACTGTGCCGAGGATGGCGATGAATTCTTGGCTCGGAGCCAGAGATTGCGCAACGATAACGGTAGAGCCTAGATCGTGGCGTTTGGCCAGAACACGTTCGCCGCCGACCGTACGCACGGAGGTGTCTGTATAGTCTTCCGTCCGATGGAAGTCTCCACCGAGGGGAATAGTATCGCCATAGGACAAGCTCGTTGAGGGCGGCGATAAGGAAACGCGCGTATCAGGGTTATAGGACTTAAATTCTTCAATTTCCTGATCCACGTTGTCGATAAACCGCGGGTCCTGGCTCTTGCGCAACAAGGCATCCGCTTTGGCCTCCAAGCGGTCATCTACGGAGGCAGTCAGGGACATAGATACTACCCAGTACGTTGCCAAGGTCATTACGGCAACGGCTACGGCCACCACAAGGCCAGTAACAGTAGCAAGGCGCCACCGCAGTGGCGCCCGTGAAGCCCAGCTCCCTTGACTTTCAGAGAACTCAGTAAGAGGTGTGGGCTGTGCTTTCCCGGAAGCCACTGCAGGGGAAGCGGGCTTCCTTAAGATCACGGATGAGACTCCCTCAAGACATAACCAACGCCACGGACAGTGTGGATAAGACGCGAGTCGCCGTCTCCCTCCGTCTTCTTACGTAGGTAGCCAATATAGACCTCGAGCGCATTGCCAGAGGTAGGGAAATCATAGCCCCATACCTCCTCCAGAATCTTGCTACGAGAAAGCACCTTGCGGGGATTTTCCATAAGGAGCTGCAGTAGGGAAAATTCGGTACGCGTCAAAGAAATTGAGCGGCCACCGCGGCTTACTTCACGAGTATCAGCGTCGAGTTCTAGGTCTTCGAAGCTAAGCTTGCTCTCCACCGGAGCCTCAGCAGCGATGGAATCTGCGGAAGCGCGGCGAACCAAGGAACGCACGCGCGCCAAGAGCTCTTCCAGTGCGAATGGCTTTGGCAAGTAATCATCGGCGCCAGCATCGAGACCAGCTACGCGGTCCGATACGCCATCGCGCGCGGTCAGCACGAGAATCGGACGGTCCCAGCCTTCGCTACGCAGGGTGCGGCACACCTCAAGTCCATCCATGTTTGGCATCATGACGTCCAGAATCAGCAATTCTGGATTCTCAGAGCGCACCGCCTCCACTGCCTCTAAGCCGTCGCTAGCAGTCAGCACATCGTAGCCGTTGAAACGTAGGGAACGGCGTAGCGATTCACGGACGGGTTGTTCATCATCCACCACAAGGATTTTCATGATCCTAATTATTACTGATGAAACGCAACTTCATGAAGTTATGAGAAATATTTACCCCCATAGCCCCCCAAATAATACTTAAGGTAGCAAAAATCCCCGCTCAACCCTCCTACAGAGAGCGAACGGGGAAAGTGCGAAACGAGCTTAGAACTGCTCTACGTCAACCAGGCCCAGCTTGGCAGCCTTGACCAAGCGGCGCGGGATGCGGACGGTCTGTCCGTCGATGGTGACTTCCTGGAGGGCCACGTTGTCAGCCTTCCACTGGGAACGACGTGCGTGGGTGTTCGCACGGGACTTCTTAAACTTAGGAGTTGCCATTTTCTATTCTCCTCCTTACGCGTTCTTCTTCTTACGGCGAGCCATGCCACCGAAGCGCTGGTTGAAGCGCTCGACGCGGCCGGCGGTATCCATAACGCGCTGTGCACCAGTCCAGAACGGGTGGGACTCAGCGGTAACGTCAACAACGATCAGTGGGTACTCGTTGCCATCTTCCCACTCCACGGTGCGGTCGGAGGAAGCGGTGGACTTAGTCAAAAAGGAGTGACCGGTACCAGCATCACGGAAGACTACCGGGTGGTAATCCGGGTGAATATCTTTCTTCATATATATTCCCTCAGGGTTGGACTACAGGTCGGTTCCACCCACTTATGGAGCGGATCGTGCCCGAGTTGGGACGTACAAATTTCACTCTGCTAACCGCGTGCCGTGCGGCACGGGTCAACAACCTGAATTATCCTACAGTCAACTACCCCAGATGCGAAATCCCCTCCCCGCTCCGACCACTCACTTCACACCAGTTTCTTGTATTACGCATGGCGGCACACCACAGCCAAATGCCACCCCACAACCACTAACAGCCCCACTAACCACAGCAAGGTAGCGATTAGGTAATTCGCGCCCAAGGCTGTAAGATTTTCCCTTGCTGTTGTCAAAATATACGTTTTACGCCCCGTCTACTGGCGTTCGACGATGGCGCCGCACCCGCTCACACCTCACTTTTGAGCACTGCCACCCTCACTCGGCAGTCGGCGTTTCATTGTCCATAGCCATGATGTGGGCGGCTAGGAGAAAGAAGACCCATGTCGGCTATTTGCCAGGTAACGGGCCGCAAGCCGGAATTCGGCAAGCAGGTCTCGCACTCGCACCGCCGCACTTCGCGCCGTTGGAACCCCAACGTGCAGCGTCGTCGCTACTACCTGCCCTCTGAGGGCCGTACCATCACCCTGAATGTTTCCACCAAGGGCATGAAGATCATCGACCGCGATGGCATCGAGTCCGTTGTGGCTAAGATTCGCGCACGTGGGGAGAAGATTTAAGTATGGCACGTAACGATATCCGCCCAATCATTAAGCTGAAGTCCACTGCGGGCACCGGTTACACCTACGTGACCCGTAAGAACAAGCGCAACAACCCGGATCGCATCACCTTGAAGAAGTTCGATCCGATTGCCCGCAAGCACGTCGAATTCCGCGAGGAGCGATAATCAATGGCTAAGAAGTCCAAGATCGCTAAGAACGAGCAGCGCAAGGAAATCGTCGCCCGCTATGCGGAGCGTCGCGCTGAACTCAAGAAGATCATCAAGAACCCGAACACCCCGGATGAGGAGCGCTTGGAGGCTCAGTTCGAGCTGAACCGCCAGCCTCGTGACGCTTCCCCAGCCCGCGTACGTAACCGTGACGCTGCCGATGGCCGCCCACGCGGTTACCTCCGCAAGTTCGGCCTGTCCCGTGTCCGTATGCGCGGCATGGCTCACCGTGGTGAGCTGCCGGGCGTTCGTAAGTCCAGCTGGTAAAGGGGTAATTGCACAATGGCTAATAAGCGCAATAACCAAAAGAAGTTCCGTATGGAGCAGAGCCGTCGCCCGAAGAAGAACCCTTTGAAGGCTGAGGGCATCGAGAAGGTGGACTACAAGGACACCAAGACTCTGCGTCTGTTCATCTCGGATCGTCACAAGATCCGTTCCCGTCGCGTCACCGGTCTGACCCCGCAGCAGCAGCGTCAGGTTGCTACCGCAGTCAAGAACGCACGCGAAATGGCTCTCCTGCCGTTCACCACCCGCTAAACAGTAGCTGGGTATCAACAGCGCACTTTTGCCGCTGGCAAGTGTGACACGGTAAAAGATCCATAGACTTTCGCCGCCTCCCTCCTCGAGGGCAGGCGGCGATAGTCGTTTTCTCCCTCTTACTCCCGCCTTTACACCCACATATTCAGCCCACGCGGCCAAGGTGTTAGATTTAAAGCATTCGTGCGCCCCGCAGCCGCTGGGGGAAGCACCGGCTTCGCACTAGTGAAAGGCAGTGAGCAATGGCCCTACACCAATCCCTACTCGATCTCTCCGAGCTTGCCCCGCACTGCCAGTCCCGCGCTACAGCCCGCGGGCTGCTCGCAGAGGCCCAAGATATCTTGCGCAATGCGGTCGCTCACCAAGACAATGAGATTGAATTGTCTCACTGGTATTCCCACTTGTTGGTAGATATCGTTCGCTCCCCTGGGGTCAACTCACCGGTACGCCTTACCGGTGCTGCCGCTCGGGGCGACCAGCTGCCATCTATGCCCGTGGAGTGGATTGGCCAGGATTCCGATCTCCAGGAAGTCTTTTCTGATGTCGGCCTCCAGGCTCACGAGGCCGCCGATTCGATTGCCGCGCGCGTCGATGCCGGCCTTCCCTTGGGAAACGGCGGAGAACAAGCACTCCTGGAAGAAGCTTTGACCAAGCGCCCGCCTACTCTGAAAATGGTGGACGGCCTGCCGGACCGAGATGCTGCTGTGGACATCAAGGCGACACTGCTCTCCCCCATTGCAGCTATCGCTCGCTGGGCGGCGCCGGGGCCTCGCCCGACGGTAGATCGCCTGGCGATTGGCGTTGAGCGCGCTGTCCTCACCGCCACCGACGCAGAGTCTTTGGATCTAGCGTGGCGTACCGGCTATGCATTAGAGTTGCGCCGTTGGTACGAGCGCGTCAGCGACCGTCCAGCCACGCTGCGGGATCTTCCACCGTTGGACCGCACTGCTTATGGCTCGGCATGCCGTATTGTCTCGGCCGTGTTTGAGTCCATTACCCAGCAGACAGAAGAATATAAATAGTCCCTAAGGTGCGGATTCGGAAGCAGTACCTAGTCGGGCATAAGATTGTACAGTTGGTAATTAAAAGCAATTTCTTTTTGTGAAAGGAGGCGTCCCACCGCATGGCAGGCACCGTCGGTAGGCCGCGTAAACACAGCCCGCGGCGCAGGGGAAATAGCGCCCGAGAGGAGATCTTGGACGCCTCCTCCGAGCTTTTCACTACTCAAGGGTTTGCTACCACATCCACGCACCAGATTGCAGATGCGGTTGGCATCCGCCAGGCCTCTTTGTACTACCACTTTCCGTCCAAGACGGAGATTTTCCTTACGCTGCTCAATTCCACCATCGAGCCTTCCTTGGAGTTGGCCGATGAGCTGGCCGGCACCGATGCGGATCCGGCTCAGCGCCTGTGGTCTTTGGTCGCCGCGGAATCACGTCTACTGCTCACCAGCGGCTGGAACGTGGGACGCCTATATCAGCTGCCGGTGGCTAATTCTCCGGAGTTTTCCGAATACCACGAATCACGCGACCGCCTGCAGAATCATTTCCGCTCTACCGCCGCCGCCATTGTGGGCGAGGAGGATCCCCGCGTGGAGCTTCCCTTCCACATTGCGCTATCCGTCATCGAAATGCGGACCAATAACGGCACCCCGCCGTTCGATGCTTCCCAATCGGTGCCGAAGACGGCCGCTATGCTTGCCGACGCCGCCTTAGCCGTCCTCGGTGCCTCCGTTCCCGATAACGCCGAGGAAACTACCCTCGAGCTATTGAAGAATCGCAACGACTCCATCTCCGCAGCCGCCGCCGCAGCGGCCGACCGCAAAAAGAAGAAGTCGCGCTAACCCCTCATCAGCGCTGCCACGACTCCGTGAACTCTCCCGTGGCGGCCAATCCGCCTCCCTCGCGCACGCTGACGCCACTCGGGGTCACCACGATAATCGAGGGATCCGCATTGACGTAGTAGTTATTCCCGTCCTGGGTAACGTCGTCCGTTTGGAACTGACCATCAAACATCGACGAGCGATAGACCTTGTAGCCGCCGCCGGTTTCACAAATGATGGCCCTGCCGTCGGGACCAGAGCCGGCGAATAAGGCACGCTCAAAGCGCTGACAGTTGGCGTAACCGCCATCCAGCCATCCGTACTCGTTGAAGTTGGAAATGTAGTTACCCACACCACTCTTCTGACCCCCGCCGGAAGAGGATGGTGATTCCTGCTTTTCTGTCTGCGTGACCGTAACTACCGGTGGCTCCTCGGGGGTTTCCTCATCTTTCGTTGCGGTCTCTTGCGCAGCCGTGGTTTCCTCGCCACTCTTGTCTTCTTTATCGGCGTTGTCGACCGTGGTCATTCCACTACCCTGGCCTTTAAAGCTAGGGGCAGCTTCATCCTTGGCGTTGCTGCAGCCGCTGAGCGCGAGGCTGGCGGCCACGAGTGGGACGAACCCCGCGGCGATAAGCAGGCGGAGGCGAGAGCGATAAGGCATAAGCTTTCCTTTCTAATGACAGGCCTAGCAGGCGGGGCTGGGCCACTGCGTATCGGCTTGAGCTAGTTCCTCGACCATAGAGGTAAGAACCGCTTGGGTGGAGGCGTACTGCCCATCAGGGGACGAGGCAATTAATGCTACGGCGACGTCATGCCCGCCCAACCGGACGATACCCATCTGGCGCACATCGTAGGAACCGGCAGGGTTCGGTCCCCAGCCGCCCTTCATCAAGGCGCCCGGCTGGGTGCGTAGGCCATAGCTTTGTGCAGGATCGGCGACTCCCATGGCGTCTATAATCGGCTGAGCTCCGTCCACGCAGCGCAACCCAGCCATAAACTTAGCCTGGTTGCCCACGCTCCACATGGTTTGACCAAAGGCCGTAAATTCCGGGCGGGTGACCTGGGATTGGACTTGGGTGGCGGTATCGCCTGCCTCCGCAATAACGCTTTGGGCGGCCTGTGCGGCCACGGTCGGCTCGCCTAATGCTGCCCATGCGGCCTTGGCGGCCTCGTTATCGGAGTAAGTAATTGCAGAGGACACCAGCTGACTATCGGCAACACCGGTACGATGCGCCGCAATAAGCACGGGCACCTTGGAGGTTGACCACGCGGCTTCGGGAGCGGTGCGCCCAGCCTCGACGGTAGAGGTGCCATCGGAGACCGCAATGCCCACATTTCCGTGTTCTGCCACAATGCGATCAAGTACGGCTTGAACGTCATCGGCAGGGGCTGCGACCGGAGGTTCCGTGGAGTCGGACGGGGCGCGCTCGGCAGCAGGGGCTGCGGATGAGGACGCAGTCGTTGCAGACGTGGTCTCTCCGTACAAGGGATCGGCCGTGCCGCGTGCCTCGGTATTGACAAAAGTAGGGGAATTATCCGCTGCATCCTCAGCGCTTGCGCACGCGCCCAGGGAGAGTGCGCAGGCGCTGAGGGCAGCTGCCGGGCCCCAGGCCCGGCGGATAGGGAACGTCATGAAAACTAGCTTAGGCTAGTGGGCGAAGTGGCGGGTGCCAGTCAGGTACAGCGTAACGCCGGCTTCCTTGGCCGCTGCAATGACTTCCTCGTCACGGATGGAGCCGCCGGGCTGGACTACGGCCTTCACGCCGGCGTCGAGAAGCACCTGCAAGCCATCGGCGAATGGGAAGAAGGCGTCGGAAGCTGCGAAAGAGCCCTTGGTGCGGTTGGCGCCATCGGCCAGGGTATTGGCGCGCTCGACGGCGAGCTTGGCAGAGTCAACGCGGTTGACCTGGCCCATGCCCACGCCCACAGTGGCATTGTCCTTAGCCAGCAAAATCGCATTAGATTTCACCGCGCGCACGGCGCGCCAGGCGAACTCGAGCTCAGCCATATCGGACTCGTTGAGGGCCTCACCTGCGGCCAGGGTCCAGTTTGCTGGGTCATCGCCCTCGGCCTGGTAGGTATCTGGCTCTTGAGTGAGCACGCCGCCGGAGATGTACTTGCGCTCTTCGTGCTGGTCTTCGTGTTCTGCTTGCAGCACGCGCAGGTTCTTCTTGGCCTTGAGGACCTCGATGGCGCCGTCCTCGTAGGAAGGAGCGACGATGACCTCGGTAAAGATTTCCTTGACCTGCTCGGCCATCTCCACGGTGACCTCGCGGTTGACGGCGATGACGCCGCCGAAGGCGGACATCGGGTCACACGCATGCGCTGCGCGGTGGGCGGCGGCGATGGACTCTTCAGAAACGGCAATGCCACAAGGATTGGTGTGCTTAATAATTGCAACGCAGGGGCGCTCGTGGTCCCAAGCGGCGCGCCAGGCGGCATCCGCATCCTGGTAGTTGTTGTAGCTCATCTCCTTGCCGTTGAACTGGGTGGCATTGGCAAGGCCCGTAGAACCGATGCGGGTGATGGTGGCCTTTTGGTGGGAGTTTTCGCCATAGCGCAGCGGGGTGGTTTGGCCTTCCTCGCTCAGCTGGTCCACAAACCAGGCGGAGACGGCCGCATCATAATCCGCGGTATGCAGGAAGGCGTCGCGGGCCAAGCCGCGGCGCTGCTCTAGAGTAAAGCCCCCGTTGTTGATGGCCTCCACAGCCTCGTCATAACGGGAGGGATCTACTACCACGGCAACGGACGGGTGGTTCTTGGCGGCCGCGCGCACCATAGACGGGCCGCCGATATCGATCTGCTCCACGCAGCCATCAAAGTCCGCGCCAGAAGCGACGGTCTCGCGGAAGGGGTACAGGTTGACCACGACGAGCTGGAAAGGCTCCACCTCGAGCTCGGCGAGCTGGTTGAGGTGTTCTTCCTTGCGGGTATCGGCCAGGATGCCGGCGTGAACGCGCGGGTGCAGCGTCTTGACGCGGCCTTCCAAGCACTCTGGGAAGCCGGTGAGCTTTTCTACCGGAGTGACCTCGATGCCTAGGTCCGCGATCTTCTTCGCGGTGGAGCCGGTGGAGACGATTTCTACGCCTGCCTTATCGAGGGCGCGGGCCAGATCCTCCAGCCCGGTCTTGTCGTACACGCTGATAAGAGCGCGCTTTACCTGCTTGCGGTCTTCGCTCATGAGGAGGATTAAGCCTTTCGAAAAGTCTTAGTCTGCGAGTTGAATAATAAGTTCCTCATTGTGGACGTCTGCTGCGCGCAGCACCTCCACGATGAGATCGCGCTCTACTTGTTTGATGCGCTCGTGGAGAGTGGACTCATCATCGTCCGCCATGATGGCTACGGATCGCTGCGCGATGATGGGTCCGGTATCCACTCCCGAATCCACAAAATGGACGGTAGAGCCGGTGATCTTCACGCCATAGTCTAGGGCGTCGCGCACGGCGTGCGCTCCCTTGAAAGCTGGCAGCAGCGCCGGGTGGGTATTGATGGTGCGGCCTTCGAAGCGGTCAAGAAATTCCTTTCCCAGGATCTTCATAAAGCCCGCAGAAACAACAACGTCTGGCTGCGCAGCATCTACTGCGTCAACCAGACGTTGATTCCATTCGGCGCGATCGGCACCTAGCGCCACGACCTCGGTATCGATCCCGTGGTCCTGTGCGCGCGAAATACCGTGGCATTCCTTATCCGCCACCACCTTCACCACTTGGTAGTGCCCTGCTTGGGCATCCACGATGGCTTGCAGCAGTGAACCCGTTCCAGAAACGAGCACCACCACTCGGAGGCGTTCAGGGTCAGCGGTATAGCGCGGAGGCATCGGTGAAGTCACGCGCTATAGCCTAGTCTCTCTCCCCTTCCGCGGAGGAATTTTCGCTCGAGGAAGCCTGCTCGCTCTCCCCCATTTGGTCCTTGAGCTGTTGGCTAACCGGCTTGGCGACGCCCCTTTTCTTCTCCTCAGCGTCCTCAGGTTCGTCCGATTCCTCGTGTTTCTCAGATTCCTCCGGTTCCTCCTGCTGCTTCGCCGCATCCTCAGCTGGGGTGCCTTCTTCCCCATCCGCGGCTGCGTCAGGGGCGGAGTCATCGGGCTCGTTCTCAACTACTTCGGCGTCAACGATCTCTGGATCGGTGATGGGCTCGCGCTCCGGTTCAACTGGGGTCTCGTCGGTTTCAGCGGCGGCCTCAGGGGCGTCGTCTTCAGCGGCATCCGAATCGGGAGTATCAGGGGCCGTGACACGTGCCGTGCGCGCCGCGCGCCATGCCACAAAGGCAAAACCTGCGGCAACGGCGCTGCCGACAACGGCCATCCACAGGGCGGTTAGGCCTGCGGCGGTCCACAGAATCGGACCGGTGGCGCCGTAGTAGCCAAGGTCGCCGCTGACAAGGTAGCAGGCAATAAACATCACTACCGCGGAGGCCACCGTAGCTACTAGTACGTCCTGGAAGCTTGGCCGCTTTTTATATAGGGCGTAGATTGCGGCGCCGAGCGGGACAACTAGAAGCACTACGGCCCAGCTAGGCGCGGAGGCCGGGATTCCACCGGTAATCGGCAGCGGTGGCAACGGCACGAGGTGGGCACTAAAGAGGCTGACCGAACCTTCGCCGATGGAAAACTCTGAGCCCACCACCACCGCAGCGGTGCTGACGATGGCATTGGGAATGTATAGCAGGCTCACTAGCACTAGTCCGGCCACACCTAGACCGGAGACCGTGGGATATTCATCCATCATCTCGCCCTGGCGAGAAATATTGAGGAGGAAAACCACCGCAAAGACTACGGCGGCACCAATGGCTAGGTAGCCGAGGTAGCGAAGGGCGATCTGAGTGGCGTCGACAATCTGGCGCGGCACCCCATAACGCTTGGCCAATGCCCGCCACAAGCGCGAGCCCATGCCGGCTGCCATAGCAGCAAGATGTAGAACAATAACCCGCAGCAAAGCCTGTGCCAGGTTTGGCGGGGAGACATCATAGACCTTGCCCGCGTCCCACAGCATCAGCCAGGCGATGATGGTAAATACCACTGGCACGCCAAGGACGCAGCTAAGAAGAATAAGCAAGTCTTTGACGCTGACCTTGTGCTTAACCGCGTTACGCACGCGGACTGCCACGACCGCAGCCAAGATGAGCGCGGGTAAGGCGGGCAAGAAAGACATGTGCACTTCGGCCGCCGAGACTGGCGCGAGGTTAAAGACCATCCATGACTCCGCCACGATGGTGTACCACCACGCCATGGGTGAGCCGGCCAGCATAAGACCACCGAGGGCAATGGCCATAATGATAAGGACAATGACCACGTTGGGCACTGCCGCCGTGATAAGCATGCGTCGGATGCGGCCGGCCCTAGTCAGCGGCGCAGGAGTACGGCGCGCTTTGGCTTTAGATCCGGCCTTTCGGGCGACACGTTGCGCCGATCCAGAGGGCTGGCGGGCCCCGCTGGGATGGGGCGCGCGTGGGGTGCGCTCCGTGCGCACCGTCCTGCCCCGCGCCTGGCTACGCGGGCGGGGCGTTGACCGAGAATGGGGGCTGGTGTTTTTGTTCATCGGCGTCCACTTTGCCACTTTCCGGCAGCAGATCTGGGGTGGCGCGACGAGGTAGCCATAAAATCACCGGCGACACCCCTGCACCTTGACCACACATATATATTAGGAGTATAAAATCTACCCCGGTTTCACACCTTTAACTCTGGCTACAGTAACATGAATGGAAAGTTATCGGTTTTATACGACCCACACGCAGCCCGAGTGGGATCTTGGTCGCAGTAATAATATGCCATTCGGATTATGTTGCCTGCTCGTGGGCAATTCCCTCGAGCAACGCCTAAAAATTTCTTAATTTGGGTTGCTGTTATCTTTTCGAGACGCTACTGTTACATCTCGTTGGTAACAAGAAGGTCACAATCTCGTAACTAACTCGGTGGGGACGTAACACTCAGATTGCGCAGATTGTGAAAAAGACGAAAGAAGACCTAATGCGAAGCAAAGTTCAGCGTGGCGCCGGTCGCCATCGCAAGATTGTCACCTCGCAGACCGCGAAGGGCCGCATCGCCGTAATGACGGTTGCGGCAGGTGCCGTATCCACCGCCGGCGTAGGTGGCGCAGCCGCTGCAAACATCCAGTCTGATGACGCGGCCACTACCAAGACGCAGTCCGTTGACTTCGAGCTCGCTTCTGATTCCACCCAGGTTGAGGACGCTGCTGAGGCCCCCGTTGATACCACTCCGCAGATCCTCAATGTAGCTGAAGCAAAGCCGGTTGCAGATCTATCCGATCAGCTCAACAAGGCCATCCAGGCTTCCGAGGAGCGCGCCGCCGCTGACGAAGCCGCTCGCGCACCGTCCGTAGCCCGCCCAGCCGAGGGTGCATTCACATCCCCATTCGCTATGCGCTGGGGCACCTTCCACAAGGGCGTCGACATCGCCAACTCTCCCGGCACCCCCATCCTTGCCGTCATGGATGGTACGGTCATCGACTCCGGTCCAGCTTCCGGCTTTGGCCAGTGGATCCGCATCATGCACGACGACGGCACCATGACCGTTTATGGTCACATGCAGACCCTTGACGTGGCCGTTGGCGAGCACGTGCATGCCGGCCAGAAGATCGCCGGCATGGGCTCGATGGGCTTTTCCACCGGCTCCCACCTCCACTTCGAAGTTCACCCGAACGGTGGCGAGGCAATCGATCCGCAGCCTTGGCTGGCTGAGCGAGGCATCGACCTCTAAGGCTCCCACCCAAACACCTTCTTGTTAAGCGCCGCAGTGGCTTTCCTGCGGCGCTTTTTCATGTCCACAATTGCCCCTAAAGACACCAGCGCCGGCTCCCGACCACCGCGGCTGCAGCCAACCTTCCCCAAGACGACTCAAGTGCGTCGCAGCCTTCCCATTGCGCCTCCAACAAATGGCAAGCCCCGTCGAGACAAGCGCTCCACCACCGGACCTAGACACAAATTGCGCCGCACAGGCAAGTCCAGCGCTCAGCCTTGTCGCAGGTAAATACACATTTTCCGCTAATCACTGGGTTTGAACGCAACACGCCATTTCCAGAGCGGCATACCCACCCCCAAAGTCTACCCCCAGTCCCTAAACCAACACTTCACACACGCCACTCTAGTCACATTCGTAACACGCGCAACAAGCTGGCATGTTCGAATAATTTCGAATTTTTTCCGCCGCTACCAGCGTTTTTTAAGATTGCGCGGGCCGTTCAGGCGGGCTAACTTTTAACTCGTTGCCACGAGCGATTTCGAACGCAAGCATTTCAGCTTTCGGCGTGTCGCGGTTGGCAGTTGCAAGACGCCGCCCTCACTAGGGCGCAAGCGTCCCGAGACCATGCAAGCCATGAAAAGGACTTAAGATATGAAGCGCATGAACCGCGCACGCAAGAACGTGGCGCTGAGCATCGTTACGCTCGGTACCGTACTTGCTACCGGCACCACCGCTTTTGCTGCAGAGCCAGTGGCTAGCGTGGACGTATCGGACGGCTCTTCCGAGCCCACCGCTACGAACGTAGATGACGCCGGTGTGGTCGACGCCCTCGTGGGCTTGGCCACCACTACCGTAGGCGTTCTCAACGGCGAGGCTACCCCGCAGGTAGATGGAAACGAATCCGGCGGAGTAAATATCGTCTTGGATCCGGGTTCTGTACCGGGATTGAAAGAAGCATTCGCTCCCCAGGGAAATCACTCTGGACTCACCACGAAGCGCGGCAAGGACTCCGCGGGCAATACAGTGGTCTTTCCTACCTCCGGCACCCTTACCTCCGGCTTCGGCCAGCGCTGGGGCACCATGCACAACGGCATCGACGTAGCAAACTCCGTGGGCACCCCGATTGTGGCGGTCATGGACGGCACCGTCATCAACTCCGGGCCAGCACAGGGCTTTGGCAACTGGATCCGCATCCAGCACGATGACGGCACCATCTCCGTCTACGGCCACATGTCTGCAGACCAGCTCAAGGTAAATGTGGGCGACCACGTGACCGCAGGCCAAGAAATCGCCGGCATTGGCAACGACGGACACTCCACCGGCCCACACCTCCACTTTGAGATTCACCCAGGTGGAGGAGCACCCGTTGACCCAGTCTCCTGGTTCAACGAGCGCGGCATTACGGTCTAGAGCTTTTCCATCGGCACCCCGCCGATGAGCATCAGCCGGACCTTACCGGAAGAACCAAAGTCCACGGTGACCGTGGCACGCTTACCGGAGCCGGACGTCTCGATGACGGTACCGAGCCCGTACTTAGCATGATTGACACGGTCCCCCACGGCAAGGTTGAGGTTATTGTTCTTAGGCATTGAGGTTGCCGCCGGCTTGCTAGTGCGTTGCGATGGGGAAGACGCAGCGCGCTGGCTACCGCGGGATCCACCTCTGCCCCACCCAGACCAGTCGCGGCCGTAGGAACGACCATATTGGTAATCGTCCTCGCCCCACGCACCGGTTAAGGAACTATCGGAGTCTTCGCGCTGCCAGTTGATGAGGTCTGCAGGGACCTCGCCGAGGAAGCGGCTGGCAGGATTAGTCACCGGGTTACCCCAAGCCGAGCGCAAGATGGCACGGGTGAGATACAACTGTTCACGGGCACGAGTAATGCCCACATAGGCTAAGCGGCGCTCCTCGCTCAACTCCTTCGGGTCACCGAGTGAGCGCATATGCGGGAATTGGCCATCCTCCCAGCCGGTCAAAAAGACCACGGGGAACTCGAGGCCCTTTGCGGTGTGTAGAGTCATCATAGTGACCACGCCGGTCTCAGAATCCGGAATTTGGTCAGCATCAGCCACCAGCGACACCTTTTCCAAAAAGGCCTGCAGCGAGCCCGGCGCGGCCTCACCCTCCTCCACTAACTCGGAAGGATCCACTGCATCTGCACCAGATGCTGCCAACTGGTTCGCGGCCTCTGAGGTAAATTCGCGTGCCACCGACACCAGCTCGTTTAAGTTGTCGAGGCGAGCGCCATCTTGCGGGTCGTTGGAGTTTTCCAATTCCGCCTTGTATCCCGTGGCATCCAAAATGGCGGTGAGCAGCTCACCCAAATCCGGCTGGCCAGTAACCTCATCGCGCATGGACGGGATCTGATTGCGGATGCCCTCCATCATCTCGTTGAATTTGGTGACCGCGTTAATGGCCCGGGTGGCTAGGCCAGGAACTTCGCCACGAGGGACATCGGCAAGCGCCTTGCCAAAGCTAAGGCCGTGGTTTTCTGCATGGAGGGCAATGTGCCCTTGTGCTTTATCCCCAATGGCGCGCTTGGGCACATTGATAATGCGGCGCAGGCTCACTGTATCGTCCAGGTTATCCAGGATGCGCAGGTAGGCCACCATATCGCGGATTTCGCGCCGCTCATAAAAGCGCGTTCCACCGACCACCTTGTAGGGAATTCCGGAGCGGATGAAGATATCTTCCAGCGCACGGGAGGCGTTATTGGTGCGGTACATGACCGCGATATCGGAATAGCTGCGCCCCTTATCCGCCAAGGAATCAATCTCGGAGGCGATGAACCGTGCCTCATCGTGCTCATTATCGGCAACGTAGCCCACGATCTGCTCGCCCTCACCATGGGCGGTCCACAGGTTCTTCTCGCGTCGGTTCTCATTTTTGGCAATAACGGCGTTGGCCGCATTGAGAATGGTCTGGGTGGAGCGATAGTTCTGCTCCAGCAAGATGGTATGTGCTTGCGGGTAGTCGCGCTCGAATTCCTGGATATTGCGGATGGTCGCACCACGGAAGGCATAAATGGACTGATCGGAATCGCCCACCACACACAGCTCGGGCGCGTCAGGGCCGAGCTCTCCCCTGCCCACGAGCGCAGCAACCAGCGCATACTGGGCGTGGTTGGTGTCCTGGTACTCGTCGATAAGCACGTGCTTGAAGCGCCGCCGATAAAACTCCACCACCTGCTGGTGCTGGGTGAAGATCCGCACCACCTCACCGATGAGGTCATCAAAGTCCACCGCATTGGCTGCGCGCAAGCGACGCTGATATTCGGCATAGACCTGGGCCACGGTGGTCTCAAACGGGTTCTTAGTCTGCTGCGCCTTCTCCAGCGCAGATTCAGGACCGATGAGTTCGTTTTTGTGGTTAGAAATCTGATTGGCCAGCACGCGCGGGGTGTATTTTTTCAGATCTAGCTGCATGTCCTTGGCAATCATGGACAAAAGCCGGCGCGCGTCATCGCCATCGTAGATGGTGAAGTTGGTATTAAGGCCTGGCACAAGCTGCGCGTTTTGGCGCAGGATGCGCACACAGATGGAGTGGAAGGTAGATACCCACATGCGCTCGGCCACAGGGCCCACTAGCCCGCCCACGCGCTCCTTCATTTCCGCGGCGGCCTTATTGGTAAAGGTAATGGCGAGGATCTCCCATGGATTCACCCCACGGTGGCGCATGAGATAAGCAATACGCCGGGTAAGCACGGCGGTTTTGCCGGAACCGGCGCCGGCCACAATGAGCAGCGGGCTTCCAGAGTGGGTTACGGCCTCAAGCTGCTGTGGGTTAAGGCCCTCGGTCAAAGCATCAGAGGATTCGGGGTGCGGGCTCGCCCCGCGCGGTGCGCCGAAGCCACCGAAGGGGCTGGGGGCGGGTGCACCGCCGGTAGACGGGGAAGGACTAAAAGGAGAGTTTTCGTTCATAATGCCTACCAACCTACTAGCCCCATCGGACACGCCCCGTATCCGCCGTGCGAGCTGCTATTTCCTTTTGCACGAGCGGGTGGCACAATATGGTTTTATGACCGCAGAAGATAAAAAGGACATCGTCAATAATGGCTTGGATATCCGCACGCCTTCAGGCACGGATGATCCCCTTTCTGATGCGGAGATCCAACAATATCGCGAAGAAATCAACCGCATGGACCGCATCATCCTGGATGCTGCCAAGCGCCGCACGGAAGTCTCCCAG
Source organism: Corynebacterium sp. LaCa54 (assembly GCF_046717495.1). Lineage (NCBI taxonomy): Bacteria > Bacillati > Actinomycetota > Actinomycetes > Mycobacteriales > Corynebacteriaceae > Corynebacterium > Corynebacterium sp. LaCa54. The sequence continues at coordinate 726,921 of NZ_CP177115.1, read as the reverse complement.
GCCATCGGCCGCACCCGCATGAGCTCCGGCGGCACCCGCCTGGTCCACACCCGCGAGATTGCAATTTTGAATCAGTTCCGCGATGAACTCGGCGAGGAAGGCCCCACTATTGCCTCGGCGCTGCTGCGCATGGGCCGCGGGCGGTTGGGCTAGCCGAATAATTACTGGCCAGCCGATACTATGCAGTATCCTGGCTAAGCATGAATGCAGTTCTCATCGCCGTCATAGTCATGCTCGTGCTCGCCCTTTTGCGCGTGCACGTGGTGGTGGCTCTCTTCTTGGGTGCCATCGTCGGCGGGCTCATGTCCGGCATGGGACTCGATGCCACCATGGTTGCCTTCCAAGATGGCTTGGGCGGCGGCGCCAAGATTGCGCTGAGCTATGCCCTCTTGGGCGCTTTTGCGATGGGCGTGGCCTCAGCCGGGCTGCCGCAAATCCTGGCGAACTTCCTCATTCGCAAGCTCGGCGGCAGCGGCGAAGCGGATCCCAAGGCGGCCCTAGCCACAAAGTGGATGCTCATCCTCGGCCTCATCGCCATGTCCGTGATGAGCCAAAACCTCATCCCGGTTCACATTGCTTTCATTCCACTTATCGTTCCGCCGCTGCTTAAGGTGATGAATAAGCTGCGCCTAGACCGCCGGCTCATTACCACCTGCCTGACCTTTGGCCTTATTACCACCTACATGTTCATCCCGGTGGGCTTTGGCTCCATCTACTTAAATGACATCCTGTTATTTAATATCCAGCAGGCAGGGTTGGATACCTCGGATATCACTATCATGCAGGTTATGGGTGTGCCGGCGCTCGGCATGCTCGCAGGCCTGCTCATCGCTATTTTCTTTAGCTACCGCAAGCCGCGTGACTATAAGGACCTACCCATCGCCGATGCGGAGCACCAAGAGACCCCTTCTACCTATAAGGTCTGGGTTTCCGTCGTGGCCATCATTGCCACCTTTGCCGTGCAAATTGTCATGCAGGCGCTCGACTTCGAGTCCGATGGCCTCATGGTCGGCGCGCTGACCGGCCTGGGTATTTTGCTGCTTACCGGCGCGGTGGATTGGAAGCATGCCGATGACGTTTTCACCAATGGCATGAAGATGATGGCGCTCATCGGCTTCATCATGATCACCGCCCAGGGGTTCGCCTCGGTCATGACGGCCACCAATGAGGTCGGCCCACTGGTGGATGCCACCGCTAACCTCTTTGGCACCAATAAGGTCCTTTCCGCCGGTGCCATGCTGGTGGTGGGCTTGGTAGTCACCATGGGCATCGGCTCGTCTTTTTCCACCTTGCCCATCATTTCCGTTATCTACGTGCCGCTGTGCATGTCGCTAGGCTTTAGCCCCGCGGCCACCGTTGCTCTCATTGGCACTGCAGGCGCGCTTGGCGACGCCGGCTCTCCCGCCTCCGATTCCACCCTCGGCCCCACTGCTGGCTTGGGCGCGGATGGCCAGCACGACCACATCCGCGACTCGGTCATACCCACCTTTATCCACTTCAATATTCCGCTGCTCATCGCCGGCTGGGCAGGCGCACTCATCCTCTAGAAGGGCCCGACGCGGTTGCCCTTTCTGGACTACGGTGGGAGAGGTAAATGTTGCCAATGCGCTAGTTGCCAGAAAGGCCAACCATCATGGATATCACCGCATCTGCCCAGTGGAGCGAGCTCGCGAAGGCATATGAGGACAAAAAGGACCTCAACCTCCGCGAGCTTTTTGCCGCCGATGCAGACCGCGCCCGCAACTTCACCTTCGACGCCGCCGGATTGCACGTTGATCTGTCGAAGAATCTGATCGACGGGGACGTCATCAAGCAGCTGGTGGAAGTAGCCAAGGCCGCCGACCTGGAGGCCCGCCGCGATGCCATGTTCGCCGGCGAGCACATCAATAACACTGAGGACCGCGCCGTGCTGCATACCGCGCTGCGCATCCCGGTCGAAGATGACTTAAGCGTAGATGGCCAAGACGTCGCCGCCGATGTCCACGAGGTCTTAGGCCGCATGCGTGACTTCGCCACCGCGCTGCGCTCCGGCTCTTGGCTGGGGCACACCGGCCACACCATCAAAAAGGTGGTCAATATCGGCATCGGCGGCTCCGACCTCGGCCCGGCCATGGCAGCCAAGGCACTGCGCTCCTACGAGGTCGCCGGCATCTCCGCAGAGTTCGTTTCCAACGTGGACCCGGCCGATATGGCCGCCACCCTCGATGGCCTGGATGCAGAATCCACCCTATTTATCATCGCCTCCAAGACCTTCACCACCCAGGAGACGCTGACCAACGCGCACGCCGCGCGCCGCTGGCTCATCGAACAATTCGATGGCGATGAATCCGCCGTGGCCAAGCACTTTGTCGCTGTGTCTACCAATGCGGAAAAGGTAGCCGAGTTCGGCATCGATACCGAGAACATGTTCCCGTTCTGGAATTGGGTTGGCGGTCGCTACTCCGTGGATTGCGCCATTGGCCTGTCCCTTATGTGCACCATTGGACCGATGGACTTCATGCGCTTCCTCGAGGGCTTCCACGCCATGGACGAGCACTTCCGCACCGCACCGCTGGAAGAAAACGTCCCCGCGCTCATGGGCCTCCTTGGCGTCTGGTACACCAACTTCTTCGGCGCCCAGACTCACGCCGTGCTGCCCTATTCGCAGGACCTCGGCCGCTTCCCGGCCTACCTGCAACAGCTGACCATGGAATCTAATGGCAAGTCCGTGCGCCGCGACGGCACCGCGGTCACCGTCCCGTCCACCGGCGAAATCTACTGGGGCGAGCCAGGCACCAATGGCCAACACGCCTTCTTCCAGCTCATGCACCAAGGCACCCGCCTCATCCCGGCGGACTTTATTGGGTTTGCCCGCCCGAAGCAGGACTTCCCCACCGCCGATGGCTCCGGCTCCATGCATGATCTGCTCATGGGCAATTTCTTTGCCCAGACCAAGGTACTAGCCTTTGGCAAGACCGCAGAAGAAATCGCCGCCGAAGGCGTTGACGCAGACGTCGTGCCGCACAAGGTCATGCCAGGCAACCGTCCGACCACCACCATCCTGGCCGAGGAACTCACCCCGCAAACCCTCGGCGCGCTCATCGCACTCTACGAGCACATCGTGTTCACCCAGGGCGTTATCTGGGATATCAACTCCTTCGACCAGTGGGGCGTGGAGCTGGGCAAGCAGCAGGCTAATGACCTGGCACCGGCAGTCTCCGGCAAGGAAGAAGCCGCATCCGGCGACCAATCCACCGACGAGCTCATCGGTTGGTACCGCTCCAACCGCTAAACGCCCACTTTTAGCCGCGTTAACCCGCTTTCGAACCTTCCGCGGGCGGATAGCGCGGCTGCTTTATGGTCTTTCTCCCCAAGGCGTTATAAAACAAGCACGTTCTGCCCATAATCAGCACGAAATTGGGCAGAACGTGCTTGTTTTGTCTGCGGTCCGGCGCTTAAAGTTTGACCATCGGCTCCCAGCCGAAGGGAATCTCTTCCGAGTTCACAATTCGGCGGCCAAACGGGAAGCAGGTAACCGGGATCATCTTCAGGTTGGCCAGCGCGGCCGGAATGCCCACGATGGTCACTACCTGTGCCGCCGCGGTGGTTACGTGACCAATGGCCAGCCACAGGCCGGCGACGACGAACCAGACGACATTGGAGAAGGTGGACATGGAGCCACTACCCTTGACTGGCTGCACTACCGAGCGGCCAAATGGCCACAGGGCGAAATTAGCCATGCGGAACGACGCCACGCCCGCTGGGATAGTAACGATGAAGATGCAGGCAATGATGCCAAAGAGGAAATAGGCAAGGGCTAGGAGGAACCCGCCGGTGATAAACCAAACGATGTTAAGAAAGGTACGCATGTCCCCCACACTAGCGCGGGAATCTTATTTCGCGGGGTGAAGCGGCTGGCAATGAGGGCACCACCAGATGATGCGCTCGAGTTCGCCTTCATCGCCGCCGGCATCCACACCGCCGAGCGCGCCCTTGGTAATGAAGGTGCCGCAGCGGCGGCAGCGCTTGCGATTGCGCCCGAAGACATAGGTCGTCTCCCCGGCGCGGCGCACGCCGGTGGTCACGCGTACCGGGGAGGTGCGATTAGCCCACATGATGCGCCGAGAGATGTCGAGGATGCGGGCGGTATCCACCTCGGCCACCGGTGTGGCCGGGTGCACCCCCGCTAGGAAACAGGCCTCGGCGCGGTATTCATTGCCGATGCCGGCGACGACCTTTTGGTCGAGCAGCGCCGCGCCGATGGCGCGTTGGGGACGGCTATTTAGCCGCCGCAGGGCTTCCTCGCGGTCCCAGTCAGGGTCGAGAATATCCGGTCCGAGGTGCGCGATGCGTTGGTGGTACTGGTCGGCGGGATAGATATCCACGAGGCCTAGCTGGTGACCAACGACCTCAATATCGCGCGGGGCGTTGGCTAGCTGCAGGACGATGCGCGCGGTATGTCCGGGCTTGCGCCAGCGGTCGCCTGCGTAATGGATGGCCCAGGTACCTTCCATCTTGAGGTGAGTGTGCACGATGGTCTGGTCGAATTGCATGAAGAGGTGCTTGCCATAGGGCCAGACGCGCTCGCATACCATGCCATCTAGATGCACGGTGGCGTAGCGCGGCACGCGCACGGAACAGCCAGTGACCTCGCGTCCGGCCATGAACTGCAGGCGGTTGGATAGCTGCAGGACGGAATCGCCTTCGGGCATAACACCTCCAGTGGATCTTTAGCGACGGTACCCGCCGCGCGGGCGGAAGCCACCATTATTGCGCGGTGCAGGCGGTGAGTCATCAAAGCTGAGTTCTTCGATGGCCTCGCTGGCGCGGCGTCCTGCACGTGGGGTGCGCGGAGCAGCGGCGCTCGCGGAGATGCGCACTCCCTTGGGAGTAATCCCGGCGCCAGCTTCGCGCAGGTGGGCGGCGGTATCCGTCTTATGAATGGGGCTGCCATTGCACTTTTCGATAACCAACGGGGACAGCACTCCCCTTGCCACCATATCCGTGAGCGCGCCTACCAGGCGGGGATATACCTCCGCCGGGTCGATGCCTCCCGGCAGCGATTCCAGGAAGGTGGTGAGGGTTTTCCCGCCGCGGGTGAGGTGGGCGATGGGTAGGCCGTCGATAAGCACTACCAAAGCGCCGGCCGAACGGGTGGGCCCGCCGGTGGCTTTGCCGTCGGCATCGTCGCGCTGCGGCCACGGCAGGGCCGCACCGTAGGGATTGGCCGGGTCGCAGGCGGCGAGGACAAAGGTTTCGGGCTCGGTGGTTCCAGACGGCCAGCCGGTAACATCCGGGGAATCGGCCAGGCCGCGCAGGCGGTCGATGATGGCGGGGGTAGAAAATTGGGCGGCGCCCAGCCCATCGATGACATAGCCGCGCATGGCCTTGCCGGATTCTTCGAAGCCGGAGAGCACCTTATAGGCCAGCGCAAAGCCACCGAGCACGTCTTCGGCCACGACGGAGCCGCGGGTGAGCACGCCGTAGCGGTCGAGCCAAGCCTCGCCGTGTGCCACAGACCGCGAGGTGGCATCGGTAGCGGCAGACACAGCCAGCGACCACCTGCCCATCACATCGGGCGGGGTCTGCGCGGCCGCGGCGTTCTGAGCTTGGGCGAAGGAGGTACGCCCCATGCGCAGGCGAGAGCGGGTGGGCCGCCGCTTCGAACGGTGCGCGGTGCGGCCTGAGCGCGAACCGCCGGAAGACAACCGGGTACGCAACGGCGCGAAGGAATCGGGGCTTACCAAGCCCATCTCCACCAAACCCCAGAGGGCCTCGCGGGTCTCCTCGGTAGTGCCGGGGACCTCGGCAGCGATATCGGCAAAGAGGAAGCCGCCGCCGCGGCCCAGAACATCGAGGATGGCGCGTTGCAGCATGCTCACGCCCTCGGCATCGGTTTCTGGGGCTAGCTGGGCCGCGTAATCCGAGGGCAGCAGCATGATCCAGGGGTCTGCCGCGCCGGCCTTGCCGGCGCCGAGGATGAGCACCTCGCCATTAGAAGTGAGCTCATCGAGCATGGTGGGCGAATAATCTCCCACCCGCGCGGGCAGGATGAGCGATTCCCACGCGGAGGCCGGCAGGCGCACCCCGGCTAGCTGCTCGATGACGGAAAAGACGCCATCGGCCCCGCGCAGGGCCGGGCGCTTTCCGGCCGGTGCGATGCTATGCCACTCCGGCAAAAAGCGGGCAAAAGTGGCACCCGAAACCGGCTCGGTAGCGGCACGCGCAGCGGCGAGCGAACGCGAGCGGATGGTCTTGAGCACCGCTGCGGCGCAGTATTCCTGCTCATCGACGCCCTGGCGGTAGCGGCCTTCTACTACCCCATCAAGCGCGCCGAGGACGGTATGCGCGGCAGAGACGGAAATGCCGAAAGCCGCGGTGAGATCGCGCAACACGAAGGGCCCGCGAGTACGCGCCCAGCGCGAGACCAGCTGCGGCAAGGCATCAGAAATGGTGGCCACTTGGGCGGGGATGCCGGGAGGAATGGGGATGCCGAGGGCGTCGCGAAGCAGGGGTGCATCCGGGGCCTGGGCTAGGTGCTCGCGCCCGCCAATGCGCACGCGCATAATCCGCGTGCCCAGCTGGTCCAGGGCGGAAAGCGGCACGTCGGTGTGCTCGCCCAGCTCGTCTACGGGAATCGGCCCGAGCACGCGCAGCAGATCCGCTACTTCCTCGGTGGTGCGGGCCCGGCGCGAGGGGTCGGTGCGTTGGAGCTGTGCGTGGACCTCGGCGATAATCTCTGGATCGAGCAGCTCGCGCAGCTCCACCGTGCCGAGCAATTTGGCCAAAAGCGCAGGGTCAAGGGCCAGGGCGGCCGCGCGCTTTTCTGCTAACGGGGAATCGCCCTCGTACATGAACGCGCCGGTGTAGTTAAACAGCAGCGAAGAGGCAAATGGCGAGGGCTGTTCGGTGGTGACCTCCGCAATGCGAATGCGGCGGTGGCCTAGCTCCCGCATGACCTCCGTAAGCGCGGGAACATCGTAGACGTCCTGGACGCACTCGCGCACCGTCTCCAAGATGATGGGAAAAGACGGGTACTTGCGGGCAACGTCCAAAAGCTGTTCGGCGCGCTGGCGTTGCTGCCACAACGGCGCGCGCTTGCCTGGGTTGCGCCGAGGCAAGAGCAGCGCACGCGCCGCACACTCGCGGAAACGGGAGGCAAAGAGCGCGGAGTTGCCCACTTGCTCGGCCACGATATCGGCGATCTCATCGGCGTCGAAGGCGAAGATGGCCCCATCGGGCTCGGATTCTGCTTCCGGCAGGCGCAGCACGATGCCATCATCACCGGCCACGGCCTGCGGATCCATGCCGGTGCGCTCGCCTACCCGGGCGCCTACCGCTAGCGCCCATGCGGAGTTGACCGGCCGGCCAAACGGGGTATGCAGCACCACGCGCCAATCGCCCAACTCATCGCGGAAGCGCTCGAGCACCAAAGTCTTTTCATCCGGGATGACACCAGAGGCCTCGTTCTGCTCTTGCAGGTAGGCCACGATATTGGAGCGCGCATTATCATCGGCATCCGCGATGATCTCCGGCGAGGAAAAGACCTCGCGGCGATACTCCCCCAAGGCCTTGCCCAGCTCATAGGGGCGGCCCGCGCCATCGCCATTCCAAAACGGCAGGCGCCCGGTATGCCCCGGCGCGGGCGTGACCAATACCTGGTCACGCGTGATGTCTTCGATGCGCCAACTGGTAGCGCCCAAGGTAAATACATCACCTACCCGGGACTCATAAACCATCTCCTCGTCCAGCTCGCCTACTCGGCGCGGAGCGCCACCGGAGCCCTCACCCGAGCCGGTATAGAGGAATACGCCAAACATGCCCCTATCCGGAATCGTGCCGCCGCTGGTCACGGCTACCCGCTGGGCACCAGGCCGTGCGGTCATCACTCCCGCCACTCGGTCATAGACCACGCGAGGCTTAAGTTCGGCAAAGTCCGTGGACGGATAGACGCCGCTTACCAGGTCCAGAACGGAGTCATAGACTTCCCGCGCCAGATCGCGGTAGGGCCAAGCGCGGCGGACCATCTCGTACCACTCATCGGCATCGAGCCCGTCCTCGCCGGCCGCGGCCACCGCCGCCACCGTCTGCTGTGCCAGCACGTCCAGCGGGTTGCGCGGGGTATGCAGTTCTTCAATGAGCCCAGCGCGCATGCGCGATACCGTGAGCGTGGACTGCACCAAATCCGCGCGGTGCTTGGGATAGAAGGACCCGTGCGAGACCGCGCCCACAAAGTGGCCGGCGCGGCCCACGCGCTGCAGGCCGGAGGCCACGGAGGGCGGCGATTCCACCTGCACGACTAGCTCCACTGCACCCATGTCGATGCCCAGCTCCAACGAGCTTGTGGCCACCACGGCCTTGAGCGTTCCTTCTTTCAGCATGGTTTCAGTCATCGCGCGCTCATCCTTAGACACCGAGCCATGGTGGGCGCGGGCGATAACCGCCGGGGCCTTGCCGGCGACGTCGACCTGCTTCATCAGCTGGGCAGGGTCACGGCGGGTTTCGGGCGACAGCGAATCCGGATCATACTCTTGCGCATAGAGCTCATTGAGCCGGCTGGTCAGCCGCTCGGCCGTGCGCCGAGAGTTGACAAATACCAGCGTGGAGCGATGCGCCATGATTTCCGCATAGAGGTCATCCTCAATAAACGGCCAGATGGACTTCGCTGTGGGCAGCGCGGACTCATCCACGGAAGGAGAGCTGATGCCAATGGCATCATCCACCGTCATCTCCCCGATGGTGGAGCCTTGCTCCGGTGGGGGGAGATCGGACATATCCTCTACCGGCACATGCACGTCCAGCTGCCACTTCTTCTCCGCGGCCGGCGCGACAATTTCTACTGGGCGGTTGCCGCCTAAGAAATTCGATACCGCAGACAGCGGACGCACGGTGGCGGAAAGTCCAATGCGCTGGAAGTCCCCTGCCACCTGCTGTAGGCGCTCCAAGGTCAGCGCCAGGTGCACGCCGCGCTTGGTGCCAGCCAGGGCATGAATCTCATCGATAATGACGGTATCCACCGTCTTTAAAATCCCCGCTGCCTTAGAGGTAAGCATCAAATAGGCTGACTCCGGGGTGGTAATCAAGATATCCGGCGGCTTGCGCACCTGCCGCGCACGCTCCGCGGAGGGCGTATCGCCCGAGCGCACGCCCACCGAAATATCCGGGACATCCAGGCCTAGGTTCTCCGCGGTGCGCGCGATACCTGTCAGCGGGGCGCGCAGGTTATTTTCCACGTCCACACCCAGCGCCTTAAGCGGGGAAATATACAGCACCTTCACTCCAGCGGCGGATCCCGATGCACCAGAGCCCACCGGCAGCGCCAGCTGGCCTTCGCGCTCAACCAAATTATTCAGCGCCCACAAGAACGCAGCGAGCGTCTTACCGGAACCGGTAGGGGCCACTACAAGGGCGTGCTCACCGCGGGAAATCTTCTCCCAGGCCTGCGCCTGCACGGCGGTGGGGGCGGCAAATACATCCCGAAACCACTGCGCTACTTGGGGCCGGAAGCGGTCGAGGATGTTTTCTGGCATGCCCACACTCTAGTCCGCGTTGTAATGTGGGCACCATGACCGTCGAGATTTCTGATTCCCGCCTGACCAATTCCCTCGCCCAGGGCTGCGGTGAGATCCTTAAAGGCGTGCGCAACGGGGGCCTGCTACGGGGCCTTTCGCTTGGCGACGCCGGCGATGAAGCCGCCCAAGAATGGATCGCCCGCGTGCTTGAACAGCACCGCCCCCAGGACGGCATGCTCTCTGAGGAAGCCTCCGATGACCTCACTCGCCTCAAGAAGGACCGCGTGTGGATCGTGGATCCGCTCGACGGCACTAAGGAATTTGCCACCGGCCGCCAAGACTGGGCCGTGCACATCGCCCTGGTAGAAAATGGTATTCCTATCCACGCGGCGGTGGGCCTGCCGGATCTCGGCGTTACCTTCAAGTCCTCGGACGTTCGGGCGGTCACCGGCCCGCTATCTAAGAAGTTCGTCGTCTCCCGCAATCGCCCGCCCAAGGTAGCCGGCTACATTGCCGAGAAAATGGGCTATGAAATCGTGGGCGTCGGCTCCGCGGGTGCCAAGGCCATGCACGTGCTGCTCGGCGATTATGACGGTTATATCCACGCCGGTGGCCAGTACGAGTGGGATCAGGCCGCCCCGGTGGGCGTCGCACAAGCTTCCGGTCTGCACTGCTGCCGCCTCGACGGCTCCGAAATCCGGTTCAATAATGAGGACACCTTCATCCCGGATATCCTCATCTGCCGCCCCGAGCTCAAGGATGAAATCCTGGAGCACGCCCAGGCCTTTGCCGAGGAGCACGGCGGATTCTAAACTAGTGCGCATGATTGAGACCCCGTATGAGGATCTGCTGAAGAAGGTCCTAGAGACCGGCACGCCCAAAGGCGACCGCACCGGCACCGGCACGCGCTCCATCTTTGGCGCGCAGCTGCGTTATAACCTGGCCGAGTCTTTCCCGCTGCTGACCACCAAGAAGGTCTATTTCCACGCGGTATTGGGCGAGCTTTTGTGGTTCCTCAAAGGCGAATCCAATATCAAGTTCCTGCAGGACAATAAGGTCCGCATCTGGAATGAGTGGGCGGATGACAATGGCGAGCTAGGGCCGGTCTACGGCGTGCAGTGGCGCTCCTGGCCTACCCCGGATGGCGAGCACATTGATCAAATCCAGCAGGCGCTCGATACCCTCAAGGACAATCCGGACTCGCGCCGCAACTTGGTCTCTGCATGGAACGTCGCGGAGCTGGACAAGATGGCGCTGATGCCCTGCCACTTGCTCTTCCAGCTCTACGTGGCCGATGGCACCTTATCCATGCAGGTCTACCAGCGCTCGGCCGATATGTTCTTAGGTGTTCCGTTCAATATCGCTTCCTATGCGGCGCTGACCCACATGTTTGCCCAGCAGGCCGGGCTCAAGGTGGGCGAGCTTATCTGGACCGGCGGCGATTGCCATATCTATAACGACCACGTAGAGCAGGTCAAAGAGCAGCTCTCCCGCGAGCCACGCCCGTACCCGCAGCTCAACCTGCACAAGGCGAAAGACATGTTCTCCTATGACTTCGCCGACTTTGAGATTGAAGGCTACGACCCCCACCCCACCATCAAGGCGCAGGTGTCCGTCTAATGTTGGGCGCAATCTGGGCACAGTCCTTGGACGGAATTATTGGCGATGGCGAGCAAATGCCCTGGCACGTGCCGGAAGACCTCAAGCACTTTAAGGACGTGACCATGGGCGCGCCGGTCATCATGGGGCGGAAGACCTGGGAGTCGCTCAATCCTAAATTCCGCCCCCTTCCTGGCCGGGAGAATTACGTGCTCTCCTCCCGCACGCCCGGCCAGTGGTCCGCCGGCGCCCAGGTCATCACCGCTATGCCCCCGCTTTCCGACGCCTGGGTCATCGGCGGCGGCCAAATCTACACCGCCACCCTGGATCAGGTTGACCGCATTGAGGTCACCCTCATGGGCGTCAATATCGGGGATGCTTATGGCGATAGGTCCATCTACGCCCCCGAAATCCCCGAGGAATTCGGCCTCGCCCACAGCACCGACTGGCTCACCTCCGACAACGGTCACCTAGAGCTTCCGGACCAAGAGGCCAGCGATCTCCCCATCAAATACCGCTTTTTAACCTACGACCGAAAGGATGCAGCCTAATGTCTGTTACTACCCCAGAAACCAACTCCGACGTCACCATCTTCTACGCCGACTGGTGCCCCTTCTGCGCCAAGCTCATCAAAAACCTAGACCGCACCGAAACCCCGTACGAGCTTGTCGACGTCGAGGCCGACAACACCGAGGACATCAACGCCTGGATTGAATCCGTCAACGACGGCAACCGCATCATTCCCACCGTCCTTTACTCCGACGGCACCCACGAAACCAACCCACCAGCTTCCTCCGTGCGCAATAAGCAGAAGGAATTGGCCGAGAGCTAAGCCAAGCCCCAGCCATTTCGGGGCACCCCTGCCCCACTGCTATGATTAGCCAAGTTGCACACGCAACCCCGCCCCAGTAGCTCAGGGGATAGAGCACGGCTCTCCTAAAGCCGGTGTCGGTGGTTCGAATCCACTCTGGGGCACCATGTGAAGTCTCGAGACATCGTTCCGATCGGCGTCTCGAGACTTTTCCGATTATTCAATACTCCGATATTGCTGCCCCAAGCATATAAGGCGCTCACGTAGACTAAACCTATGCACTTACTCCTCGCCTCATACCTACACCCAGAAATCAGCAAATACATTTTGGGGCGAGTGCTGTACATCGATGATGCTGCCGCGGGAATGAGCCAAACCCCGTTCGCCCAAACAGAGTTGACAACCATTCGCAATGCGGCAGAGGAACTAATCCCCTTAACCGTGGCGCAGGCGCAACCGAGCGACATACGCAATGAAATCAACTTAGCCGACTGCATCTATGTTGCGAGCGGCGAGGCATTCCGTCTCCTTGATGCGCTGAGACTCACTGGTACCGACCACCTGCTAGTTGAAGCGGTCCAGAACGGCACGCTTTACGCTGGAAGTTCTGCCGGCGCAATGGTTGCAGGACCTTCAATCGAACCGGCATCAATCATGGACGATCCGCGGACGGCACCGCAGCTCACCGACCACACAGGACTAAATCTCACTCCGTATGTCATTATTCCCCACGCCCAAGGAACAACTGGTCCTTATTCTATAAACGTCATCAGTGAAACTGTTGCGCAGTACGGACAAGATTGGAATCTCCTACTGCTGAGGGATGGGCAAGCCCTCGTAGTTGAAGGTGGAAAAACTATGCTCATCTAATCCGCCCAGGAAAACAACAGACTTACACTAACTTTCTGGCAATAAATCAGTTCGGTTGCTCCATGGAACTGCTTTCGTTCGCAGCATGGCGAACCCGCATCGCACTAATAAAGCCCAGCACCAGGAATGCCGTTGCAGCAAGAATCGAGTATCGAACGGCTTCGGTCATGCCATCGCTAAGCGCCTGCACCACAACGCTGGTCTGCTCGCCAAAGGGGGGCTATGCCCACCTTGAGCGCGCAGTCCTGCAATAGCGGAACCGGCTGATGGACGCGTTGGTTCTGCTATGCCATCGTCCCCCCAGCCCCATGATGCCGGCCGACTCGAGCGTCTTCGGCAACGTTAACCCAAGGGCCCTGAAATATACCGACCCAGAAACCGCGGTACCCAGCGCGGAACCGACCTGGTGGACCGTACTCTGGGTAGCCGAAGCCTGACCGGAACTTTTCACCGGAGTCTCGCTGAGCAGCGTGCCCGTTAACTGCACAGGCACAAAGCCCAAGCCGTAGAGCGTCAATGGCAAGGCAATGATCCAACCGCAGCCACGCCAGAAATGAACGTTTGCGACCCCAGCTATCAGTAATCTTTCCTGAGGCCTACAACAGCGCTGCAGGCAGGACGATAAACGAACTCCTGCCCCATCGCGCCTTAGCTAAATCCAGTCTCGCCGTGGAGACACTGCGCCTATTTAGTAACCATCTCGCTCATCATTAGTCACCTGCTACGGGTTGGGCCTAAGCCTCTTGAGCCTCGCTGATGGCATTGCCTAGTGCCGCAATGAATGCAATCAGGCCAATCGTAATGAGGATATGACCAAGACCAGCGATCCCAGAGATCATTGCAGTGGACTCCTCCCCCATTACGGTCAGGCATCCGTGCCAGATCATGACGCCGACGGTGACGACCACGCCGACGTTATACAGCCAAAAGAACGCATTGAACTGACCACGACTGCGTGACAGACCAAAGACCTTCTCCAATACCAAGAAGATAAGGCTCATCGTGAAACCGAGCGCCAGCAAGTGAGTATGCGCCACGCTCAACTGAGTGAACTCACCCTCGGGGAAATCATTGGCACGCGTGAATTCGCGGTAGAAGACCCCGGCTCCCAATCCCAAGACAAGGTAGAAAATGGATGCCCAATACAAAGCTTTCATGGTCATTCTCCTTCCCAACCGCTGCCACGGCCGGATTAGCGACGAATCAAATACTCCAAGGACTCATCTTTCTACATCTGTTCCGGCTTTGAATCGCAGGGCTGGTTGAAACTGCAATCAACCAGTTGGTTGACCACAGACGCAAATGAAAACGAAAGCATTCCCCAGTCCCTCGCCAAGCCCAGTATTAACAAATAGGCCAAATTTACCCTCGAACAGAGATCGTTTCGGGATTTTCCCGTTATAAGTTTTATCGAAACCCACCTCCACGCACCGTGCCTTTTTCAATTCCCTGCAATACATTGACGATTTCAGAATGTCTACAGACAAAACGACCCGTGGAAAAAGTTGAACGAGTTCTTTGAATCCTTAATCTTCTAGCAGAGCTTTTAAACTCCATGGCTCTCCAATCACACCTGCGGAATAGCAAACGCTTGCCCGCCTCTGATTGGAATTGCTCCATAACTGACTTGGGAGTAGCCCTCAGAGCGCACTATCCCATACCACGGTGGAAAGCTCGGCGAGAAGCATGCCGATCTAAAGGGGGCCGCCAAGCCCCACAGCATTAGCGAAGTGAGCGCGGAACGGTTGTGGTCATCAGCTCGCGCTTGGTCCACTGCTGAGATCTGGTATTCCCTGGGGGTCGTCAGTACCAACGTCGGCACTGCTAGTTGTCCTCAAAACGGCGCCGTTGGACGGTACAGCGTGGATTCCAGACGCAACCGCGTGTGCCGAAAGTGCACCAATCCATTCGCCGTGATGCTCATATTTACAGGATCAAAACGCGAAAGTAGTTGGCGGAATCAAGCGGTGGATGCGCCACGCTTGAATAGTTCGTTAAGTATTTCACGTGGGGTTGCGCCGCCGAGGATTTGTCGGGGTGTTTCGTTGAGCTCATTTTGCACCCACGCGACATGTTCGGGTGTGACGGTGGCAAAGTCGGTGCCCTTTTTGTAGAACCTGCGCCTGATCTCGCCGTTGGTGTTCTCGTTGGTTGGTCTCTGCCACGGTGAGTGCGGTTCACAGAAAAACACCTGGCAGCCGTCTTTAATCTGGACTTGTGCTGTGACAGCCATTTCTGCGCCTTGGTCCCATGTGATGGTCTTTAGCTGCTCGGTGTTGAGGTCTTTGACCATGTCCTGCAGGGTTGCGACCACGGTGTGTGAACTGTGCTCATCGGGAAGGTGTCCAAGCAGGGTGTAACGGCTGGTGCGCTCTACTAGGGTAATCAGCGCGCTTTTGCCACCTTTACCAATAACAAGGTCGCCCTCCCAGTGCCCGGGAATAGCCCTGTCATCAGCTTCCGGGCTGCGGTGGGTGATCTCAGCACCTTTGATCCAAGGGCGACCGGTTAACACGCCAGCGTTTCGGGCACGACGCTTGCGTGTTGAGCCGCCGCGGATAAGTACGTCTTTAGTCTTCATGACTTCTTCAAGCTCGGCTCGCAGGCTGCCTTTGCCTTGAATGTATAAGGCACTGTAGATCGCTTCGTGGGAAATACGCATGCTTTCATCATCGCTGAAAGCATGCTCAAGCCATGCACTAATGCGCCCAGGTGACCACCTGCGGGCAAGGCAATCGACTACTACACCCCGAAGCGTTGGGCTTTCATCGAGCTTGCGTAGTTTTGGCCGCACCATCCGACCAGCAGTAGAAACAGCAGCGTTGTGGGCGTTATACCGCAGCTGCTCTGTGCCGTCCTCATCGACGATCTTCCAACCATTACGGGTGATTTCACGAGCGACGACACTGTGGTGCCTATTTATTTTCTGCGCGATGGCTCGTGCCGAATCACCGACACGACATCCCGCTTCAATAGCAACACGGTCTTCAACAGTAAGCCTGCGACCACGCCCTACTAAGGCGTGTTTGTCGAATACGCCGCTAGGAAATCCATCAACGGCTTGAGTTTTCATCGGTGCTGGTATAACAGAATCTTTACCCAGCTTCTTGCCTGTATCTGGCAAAGACACCACCGCCTCATCAGGCGTTCGACGATGTCGCTGCCGGCGTAACTTCGCATACCGCTGCTTCCTTATCCACCCATACACGGTAGAAGGATGCATACCGATAGCATCAGCCACTGTCTGACAGCTCTCACCAGCAAGCACTCGCTCCACGGCCTGGGCACGTTTATCAGGTGACAAGTGGGCGCGTCTAGGCCGCACTTCGATTACACCAGCTTTCTTTAACCTGCTGTGAAGCAAGCCAGTCGATATTCCAACAGTCTGTGCTGCTTGACTGATCGACATACCTGCACGCACCAACCCAACAGCCTCACGGACAAACGGATCACGCAAACGACTCGCACGCCTGCCTGGAGGTTCGACACCTCTTACCCTCAACCAACCGTAAACCGATTCGGGGCCTACACCCACATCACGCGCGACCAGGCTAACTGCCTCGCCTGCCACCACGCGCTCAACAGCAGCATCCTTAACATCCTTCGGAGTCCAACGCGTCACAACTACCTCCCGGTCGAAGTGGCGCATTCACCCCTTGACAGCACGGTTTCATTCAGTTTTGTATGAGGATTTTTAACCGCGCCGCCCTCCAAATCACCCGCTCAGGGAGTCAAAAATTAACTGCGAATTCACGTCGATCCCAAGTTTCCTTAACTTCGGAACAGTTAGATAAAGACTCCTGATCACTACTCTCTCTGGAGGAAATTCCCCAAATGAAGCCTAGGCACTCTTCTCTTACTGCTGTAGTTCTTGCTTCAACTGTACTTCTTACCTCGTGCGGTGAGCCTACATCCAAGAATGAAGATACGCAGGCAGAAAGCGGTTCAACTTCGATCACCGTCTACACCTCAGAGCCGGAAGAAAAGGCCGATGAGATCAATGCGGCCTTCAATGAAGAGTTTCCTGATATCGAGGTCAAGGTGTACCGCGCGGGCACCGGAGATTTGAACGCACGCATATCTTCAGAGAAAAAATCTGGTGACATCCAAGCGGATGTTTTCTGGGCAGCCGATGCACCTACCTTTGAAAACTATGCCGACGATGGTGACCTCATCCAGCTTGCCGATGTTGATTCCAACAACATCATCGACGAGGCCAAGGACCACGAGAATTTTTATGTCGGTACGCGCATTATCCCTACGGTAATTGCCTATAACACCGACGAACTTGCAGAAGGCGAAGCCCCGAGGTCGTGGGCAGATCTAACTGATCCGAAATATAAGGACAAACTCATCATGCCGAACCCGGCGGTCTCTGGCGCGGCGGCATTCAATGCCTCGGCGTGGAAGAACAATTCAGATCTCGGCGAAACTTGGCTCGAAGATCTCGGCCAGAACTCCCCGATGATCGCAGAGTCCAATGGTCCCACTTCCCAAGAAATCGCCTCCGGGTCACGGCCCGTAGGTGTAGTCGTCGATTATCTAGTGCGAGACCTAGCGGACAAGGGTTCCCCTGTCGCTCTTTCCTACCCTTCCGAGGGAGCACCGTATATTTCTGAACCTGCGGGTGTATTCAAAGATTCCAAAGAACAAGAAGCAGCACAAAAGTACATCAACTTCCTACTTTCGAAAAAGGCACAAAAAATCGCAGTCGAGCAGTCGTATCTTCCAGTGCGCAAGGACGTGGGAACTCCAGCAGCCACCCCAGAACTTGAAGACATTGAACTCATGGACCAAGACCTAGAGAAAATTACCAAGGATAAAAACGCCGCCGTCGAAGCTTTTCAAAAAGCAGTTTCTTCCTAGTCCCCGTCTGTTCTAATCCCTCCTAGTTCTTGATGGCTCACTTGTTGAAAAATCCCTCCGTATCCGCGCTGCGCGTTGGTGTGTGGTTCATCGCTGTTGGTCTGTTCATTACGCCTTTGGTCCTGGTTGTCTCCCTCGCACTGGGAGGAAACCAAATTCCCACCCTTCTGGAACAAGGGCTCGGCATTGCTACATGGAATTCGCTTTTCACCACGGCGCTTTCGGGGCTTGCTGCCGTCATCATTGGAACCGTTATTGCCATCGCAATAGACCGCACAGATATCTATGGCTCTTCGGTACTGCGGCTCTTCCTACTTTCGCCCCTCTTGGTTCCCCCTTTTATCGGAGCGATTGCCTGGACTCAGCTCTTCGGTCCGAATCAAGGTTTAAATAGACTCATTGGGTTCGAACTTTGGAATATCTACGGCGCAGATGGGGTCATTGCGCTGATGACTATCCACTCTTTTCCCACAGCATACGTAATCATTTCATCGGGCCTGCGCTCAATCTCACCAGATTTTGAACTCGCCGCCCGTGTATCAGGAGCTTCCGTAATAACGGTTCTGCGTACGGTCACCCTTCCCCTCCTTCGCCCTGCGTTGTTGTCAGCGTTTACCCTCACGGCAATTGCTAATCTTGCCGATTTCGGGATTCCCGCGATTATCGGCTCGCCAGCTAGGTTCGAAACCCTGGCAACGATGATTTACCGGTTCATCGATTCTGGCACCGTATCCAACCCCCTGCAGGTAGTCTCCACCATCGGAGTTGTTCTCTTGTTCTTGGGAATCGGCGCCGTCACCATGGACTATTTCACCTCATTAAGAAACTCACCTTCTACCCATGACTCCGGTAGCCCGGCGCGCTTTTCGCTGCATTCAGCGCGTTGGCCGGTCACAATCATCATGTGGGTGTGCGGACTAGCCATTTCCATTGGCCCAATCCTCGGTTTGGCCTACCGCGCATTGCTACCAGCCCCTGGGATTCCGTTTACATTAGAAACCATTTCGCTGGCGAACTTCACCAATGCTTTGTCCAACCCGCGCGTCATCGACGGGCTAACCAATTCCGCACTTCTCTCAATAACCGCAGCGTTAATCTGCGGCATTCTTGGCTGGGTCATCGGAATATTAGTTTCCCGGACCCATGCACGGGGAAATACGCTTCTAATGCTTTCTACGCTGTTACCGAGCGCCCTGCCAGGACTCATCATCGGTGTAGCCTGGCTTATCGCCGGACGTTATACGGGGTTGTATAACACGATTTGGATAATACTTATTGCCTACGTCTGCGCATTTACCGCACTCGTTGTTCAATCCGTGCGTGCTCCTTTAATAAGTACCCCGACCACAATAGAAGAAGCAGCGCGCATTTCTGGTGCCACGCCCCTCAAGGCGCTCTTTTCAACCGTCGGTGCAATGAGCATTCCAGCGGCGATTTCCGGCGCAGTTCTAGTGGCGGTGACTGCGATTCGAGAGCTAACTATTTCCGTACTACTTGTCGCTCCCGGGACGACAACGCTGGGCGTCCAAGTGTTCAATCTTCAGCAGGCGGGAAATTATAACCAGGCATCGGCTCTATCCCTACTCTTCGCGATCGTCGGCATCGTTGCCCTCGCGCTGACTATTCAGTCCCCTAAGGTAAGGACTTAAAATGGCGAAAATTGCAACTTCACACCTCTCGGTCACTTTTCCGGACGGCACCACTGGCCTACGCGATATCAACCTCTCCATCGAGCCAGGAGAACTCATCGCACTTGTAGGACCGTCAGGCTCCGGTAAAACCACCCTCCTTCGCACCATCGCTGGTTTTATTTCCCCATCATCGGGCGAGCTCGACATCGATGGCAGACAGATGACTTCAACTCCTCCCGAAGAGCGCGGCATTGGTATGGTTTTCCAACAGCACGCGATTTGGCCACACATGTCTGTTAAAGAGAATGTTGGCTATCCGCTACGCCGAGCGAAAGTATCTAAGGCTAAACGCGAAGAGCACATTTCTAAAACTTTGGCCCTCGTAGGGCTGCCGGGATTCGAAGACCGGTCTCCGAACAGTCTTTCTGGCGGACAGCGCCAGCGCGTGGCTCTTGCCAGAGCGATCGTCGCAAGTCCCAAACTTTTGTTACTGGATGAGGCTCTTTCAGCTCTTGACGAACCATTGCGCGATAATTTGCGTCGCGAACTAGTGGCGCTGACGGAAAAACAACGTCTAACCACGGTGCACGTGACCCACGATCGCGCCGAAGCGCTGGCAATTGCAGATAGAGTCGTGGTCCTAGACGGCGGCGAAATCCAACAAATCGCTACCCCGCAACAGCTGCTGGAAAATCCTGCTAGCCCGGCGGTCGCGGCGTTTATTTCGGACGCGACAATTGTTCAAACCACCACTACAGGAAGCTGCGTCGAGTGTCCCACGCTTGGTGTTTCATGGCCTCTGAGCCAAGTAACCGTGCGAGAGGAAGGTACTAAAGCCGCTATCTTGCCGCACCACGCAAAGATTGTGGACGAAGACTATCTAGGCACCACGGTTCCAGCAATAGTGGACTCCGCAATTTTCGAAGGCGACCACTACTCCGTTACCGCCACTCATGAATCTGGAACCATATTCCGCACCACTGCGGACCACAAACCCGCATTGGGACAATCGGTTTGGATTCACTTTTCGCCGCCCTTGATTTTTTAATTCGTCACGTTCCGCGAACTTTTAACAACTCGGCGGTTTCACTGTGATCTCGTTTTCCATGACAGCTGCCCCGCTTTCTGGAACAAGATCCTATGCTCATATTGACCACAAGTAGCGAGGACCGTTGACCATCGAACGATCCTCACCGCCATTTCCTTCTGCGTTTCTCGCTTCTTGCTTAAGCTCTAAGTCATGAGTGAAAGTACTAAACACTACGCCGTAGACCTCACCCGCCTCGACACCGCCCTATACCGAGCTACCAATTCCGCGGGAGCAAGCATTGAGTTTGGCAGTGGCGAGGGGCTCCTCTCCCCTGTTGAACTCTTGCTTGCGGCCGTTGCGGGGTGCTCCGCAGTAGACGTGGACGTGGTGACCTCCCGGCGCGCTGAGCCGGAGTCTTTTGATGTGCATGTAGAAGGCGACCGCGTAAACGAGGATGGCGCATCGCGCCTGTCGGAGGTTCGCGTGGGGTTCAATCTTTCTTTCCCAGATACGTCCGAGGGTAACCAAGCACGCGAGCTGGTGGACAATCTGATTCGCATCTCCCATGAGAAGGACTGCACGGTGTCGCGCACGGTTGAGAATCCCACACGAGTGTTGTTTGGCAATGACTCGAAATAGCACTACGAAGTAAATGCGCGACATGCGCTTTCGCTGCCTCTGGGGCTTTAGACCTCCTGCTATGGTGCAGTTGTTAACTACTGTGACAAATGTGATTACTGCAGGAGCTCAACATGTCACCATCTTTCTCCCGTCGCGGCCTCTTTAAGGTCGGTGCCCTCGCCTTGACCGCGGGCGCTATCGGCGCTGCCGTTCCTAATGCGGCGGCGCTCGGACCGATACGCGGCACCATCATCGATTACTCTGCCGGTGTCCCTTCTCCGCAGGCGATTAAAAAGGCCGGCCATATGGGTGCGATTCGGTACGTCTCCGACAAACGCCCAGACGCAGCGTGGATGGCCGGCAAGCCGGTAACCCTGAAAGAGACCAAGGCCAATGCGGCAGCAGGCCTGCCTACCGCTTCCGTTTACCAGTTTGGCCGCGCGGAGACCGCGGATTGGAAGCAGGGCGCAGCAGGTGCTGCAATTCACGCACCGAAGGCGATTGCGCTGCACAAGAAGGCAGGCGGCCCAACCAACCGCCCTATCTACATTGCTATCGACGATAACCCCACCCGCGAGCAGTACACCCGCCAAATCCGCCCATACCTGCAGGCGTTTTCCAAGACGCTGGAGCTGGCCGGCTACCAGACAGGTGTCTACGGCAATTACAACACCATCGAGTGGGCAATCCAGGATGACATCGGCAAGTATTTCTGGATGCATGACTGGGGCTCTAACGGAAAGATTCACCCGCGCACCACTATTCACCAGCTGCCGCACGGCAAACAGCAGACCATCGGCGGCGTCATCGTAGACGTTAACGAGGTCTACGCCGATGACTGGGGACAGTGGACACCGGGCAAGTCCGCAGCACCTGCACCGGCGAAAAAGCCAGCCACTAAGAAACCACAGCCAAAGACTCAGCCGCAGGCCACGGCGCCGAGCAATGGCTCGTCCGACCTGGTAAATCAGTTGAGCTCGCAGCTACAGAGCAAGCACCCAGAGCTGCCAGAGCTACCGCAGGTAACTGCGGATGGCGTAACTTTCAATGGCAAAACGTTGAGCAACGACCAGATTCGTCAGCTAGCGAAGATCGTCGCAGAAACGGTTGCTAAGGCGAGGTAGTACTACTTTTTAAAGGGCTCGGAGGTTTTCTCTGAGCCTTTCTTTTTATCTGTGGACTTCTTATCGGAGCTGCCTTTATCTTTCTTCTCGGACTTGGTGGACTCGCTGGTAGGTTCCTTCGACGCGGATTTATCCTTCTTCCCTGTGCTGGGTTTTTCGTCCTTATCCTTCTTGCTAGACGAAGTCGTGGAGGTCTCCGAGGTAGTGGTTTCAATCGGTGGGACGTCCTCGCCGTCTTTGTACTTGAGGAAGCGCTCGGTGGCCTTGCCCAGGCTCTTTCCGGTGACCTCATCTTTTACATAGTCAGTAAGCTCATCGGACGAGCCATTGATCGAGGCAGCGGCTACAAAGTTCTCACCAAAAGAGACGGAAGAGTTGATGGACTTATCATTGGACCAGCCCCACTTGCTTCCCACCACGTTAGAGAGCTTTGCGGTGCCATAGTCCTGGCGGTAGCCATCCTCAGAGATGGGATCGGCATGAGCCATGGCTACGAGCACTGGGTGGGTTTCATCGCGCTCGATGAGCTGCGAAATGAAGCTGGCAACGTCATACGTAGAGGTCTGCGAGTAACCCCATTTCTCGCCGGCTTTGGTAGATTCCAACTTGAATTCATCGGCAATGGTGTCGATGGACTCTGGGTATTTTTCAAAGAGGTCTTCGGCAGACTTATCGGAGGAGCTAGCGATCATATCCAGCGCCTCATACTTATCTTCGTACTCGCCCTTTTCCATGACGTAGGTGGCGATATAGAGCTTGATGAGGCTGAGCGCCGGGCGAGCCTCGTGCTCCGAGGCAGAACCCATATGCATGCCATCATGCAGCCGAATATAGGTAACAGAGCGCCCCTCATCGCCTTCTAGAAACTCATTGATTTCTGGTGGGACGTCGCGGTTGGTGTCTGTTAATCCCGAAGGGGCGTCGGCAAGCGCGCCGCTATCACTCTCGCTGTTACTGCACGCGGTGGCGGTCAAGGCGAGCATACATACGGCTAAAGCGGCACCAGCCTTGGCTGATGCCGCCTTGCGAGTCAACGACGTTCTAAACACGTCGATACATGTTACCGGTTGAGTGCACTATCTAGGCAATTAATGCTGGACGGGTGCCTCCACCCCTACGCCGGTAAGCGAGCGGACTTCCATTTCTGCAGAAAGCTCCTCCAAGTCGTCTGGCTTGGTCATGATGGAGACCAACCAGCCGACAAAGAAGGACAGCGGAATGGATACCAGCCCCGGCGAGGAGAGCGAGAAGATAGCCCAGTCCGCGCCCGAGAACATGGAGGTCTCAGAACCGGAGACTGCTGGGGAGAAGAAGATGAGCACCAAGCAGGACACCACGCCGGTATACATGGAGGCCACCGCGCCTGCGGTATTGAAGCGACGCCAGTACAGGGAGTACAAGATAGTCGGCAGGTTGGCAGAAGCCGCAACCGCGAAAGCCAAGGAGACCAAAAACGCCACGTTCTGGGTCATGGCCAGAATGCCCAAGATGATAGCCACGATGCCAAGGACCACCACGGTGGCCTGGGAAACGCGAACTTGCTCGGCTTCTGTGGACTTACCATTGCGGATGACCGCATGGTAAATATCGTGCGCGATGGATGCCGAGGCGGTAATGGCCAGGCCAGCAACCACGGCAAGCACGGTGGCGAAGGCCACTGCGGAAATAACCGCCATGAAGATAGAGCCGCCAATCTCCAGCGCAAGCAGTGGTGCCGCGGCATTAGCCCCGCCCGGCGCGGCGAGGATGCGGTCCGGACCGACCAAGGCGGCGGCGCCGTATCCCAGGACCAAGGTCATCAGATAGAAGGCGCCGATGATGACAATCGCCCAGGTAACAGAACGGCGGGCTTCAGTAGCGGTAGGCACGGTGTAGAAGCGCATCAACACGTGCGGCAGGCCGCCCACACCAAGCACCAGCGAAATGCCCAAGGAGATGAAATCCAGCTTGGTGGCGGTGGTGGCGCCGTATTTCAGGCCAGGGGCCATGATGTCTTTAGCTTCATAGCCCTTCTCCTTAATCTGTTCAGAGGCGGCGTGCATATCAATGGCGTTGTTAAACAGCGCGCTAAATCCACCGCGCAGTGCAATGAATACCAAGAAGCACATGATGACTACGCCGGCTACTAGGAGCACAGCCTTGATCATCTGAACGTAGGTGGTGCCTTTCATGCCACCGACCAATACATAGACAATCATGAGCACACCAACGATGCCCACGACGACCGCCTGCCACTTAAAATCGTGGATATCCAGCAGCACGGCCACTAGAGAACCAGCGCCTGCCATCTGTGCGATGAGATAGAAGAGCGTGACAAAGAGGGTGGCGATGGACGCCGCTACGCGCACGGGCTTCTGCTTCAAACGGAAAGACAAGACATCCGCCATGGTGAAGCGGCCCACGTTACGCATGGGCTCAGCGACGAGCATGAGTGCTACCAGCCAGGCAACAAAGAAGCCGACTGAGTACAAAAAGCCGTCGTAGCCATTGAGCGCCACAGCACCAACGATGCCCAGGAACGATGCCGCGGAAAGGTAGTCACCAGAGATGGCTAGGCCGTTTTGTCGGCCGGAGAAGGTGCCGCCGCCGGTATAAAAGTCCGAGGCTTTCTTCGTGGTCTTTCCGGCGCGCAGCACCACCGCCATGGTGATGAAAAGGAAGATGCCGAAAATGGAGATATTCAAGATGGGATTGCCAGCGGAAGATTCGGCGGCGAGGGTGGTGGTAATCATTACATGCCCTCCAGCTCTTCACGGATGGCGGCCGACTTAGGCTCGATATTCTTATTGGCATACTTCACGTAGATCCACGTGATAATGAAGGTGGTGAGGAACTGGGCTAGGCCGAAAACCAGTCCGATATTCCAGCCGCCACCAAGCTCGATTGCCATAAAGCCAGGGGCAAACACGGCAGCTAGAACGTAGACCACGTACCACACAAAGAAGGCCACGGTCATGGGAAAAGTAAAACTCCGGTAGGTACGGCGCAGCTCGCCGAATTCGGCGGAGTCGCGCATCGCGATGAACTCGCTACCGGTGGGTTCGCGGCGCGAGACAGGAGTTGCAGCTACGTCACTCACAGAGCTTCGTCTCCTTGGGTGAGAGGAACTTAGGTCACACGAGATAATGTGTTATTAATCACTATCCATGTTTCCATGTAAGTTACCGAACATTTTCTGCAAGGTTGTGAACTCTGCCAAGAAAACACCTCACCTCTCCACCCTTTCAAGCTGATAGGTTCCGCCGAGCTGGATCAACGTCTTTAGCCAACTACCCCCATCGGTGGAAACAACCCCCCTTTTGCGAAGATTGTTAACAGCCGCTTGACAAAAGAAAAGCCCCCGGTGAGGGGGCTTAAACTGCGGGTGAGACTATTCCTCGTCGCCAGGGAACTCGCGCGGGTCATTAAACATGCGACCAAAGCCCTCCTGGCCTTCCAGGGCATCGATGGCGGATACTTCCTCCGCCGTAAGCTCCAACTCGGTGGAAGCGAGGTTTTCCTTTAGCCGCTCAGTGCGCGCGGACTTCGGGATCACGGACATCCCCTTAGACATGAGATAAGCCAGCACAACCTGTCCCTCGGTGGCCTCATGGTCAGCGGCAGCTTGCTCAATCACTGGGTTATTGAGCACTACCCCGCGTGCCAACGGGGCCCATGCCTCGGTGACGATGTCATTATCGTGATGGAAAGCGCGCAAACCGGACTGCGTAAAGCCCGGGTGAATCTCCACCTGGTTAAGCACCGGAGAAATACCGGTGGTGGAAATCAAGTCCTTGAGCACGTCCTCGTAGAAGTTGGCCACGCCGATGGACGCAATCTGACCCATACCCTGCAGGCGGGCGATAGCCTCAAAGGTCTCGTTGTATAGGCCACCCTGCGGCCACGGCCAGTGGATGAGATACAGGTCAAGATAGTCCAGCTGCAGATCCTTCAGCGACTGCTGGAATGCCTCTTCTACCTTGTGCGCACCGTGGTGGGAATGCCAGACCTTGGAAGTAACAAAGAGCTCATCACGGGTGACATCGCCGGCATCCATTGCCTGCTTGAGGGCGGTGCCTACCGCCTCTTCATTCTTGTACAGCGTAGCGGTATCGAAGTGGCGGTAGCCCAAATCGATGGCCTCACGGATAACGCGGATGCATTCCTCGTCATAGAGCTTGTACGTACCTAGGCCCAGCTGGGGCATTTCGCGGTCATCATTAAAAGTTACGGTTGGCACAGTCATGCCCTCCATTGTGCCGCAGTTTTTAAAGCCGCGCCGAAAACGACGAAACCCCAGGGCGAACCTGGGGTTGAGCGCTTTTAGTCGGCGCGGATGAGGTCAATGATGAAGACCAAGGTGCGGCCGGATAGCGGGTGCGCACCGCCGGCAGGACCATAGGCCTTTTCCGGCGGAATGATGAGCTTGCGACGGCCGCCCACCTTCATTCCCGGAATGCCCTCCTGCCAGCCGGCAATGAGACCGGTCAGTGGGAACTCGATGGACTGGCCACGGTCCCACGAGGAATCGAATTCTTGGTTGGTCTCGTATTCAGCGCCGACGTAGTGGACCTCCACTACGGCACCAGGCTGTGCCTCAGCACCGTCGCCGACGACGATGTCTTCTACGACAAGGTCCGTCGGCGCTGGGCCAGACTGGGCTTCAATAACAGGCTTATCCATGGGGATTATTCTCCTTGGGAAATCTAGTTTGTTCGTGCGGTCGCATTAAAAACCGAACCGAGCTGCACCTATTATAGGTGCTACCACCCGATTCGGCTTAATTCGGCGAACCCGCGGGGCGCTTTAGCGCTCGTTACGTGGGGTAACCTTACGCAGGGACTCGCCGGTGTAGATCTGGCGCGGACGGTTGATCTTGGTGTTGATCTCCAGCTGCTCGCGGTACTGAGCAATCCAGCCCGGCAGGCGGCCGATAGCAAAGAGGACGGTGAAGAAGTCCGTCGGGAAGCCCATGGCGCGGTAGATCAGGCCGGTGTAGAAGTCCACGTTCGGGTAGAGCTTGCGGGAGACAAAGTAGTCATCGTTCAGCGCAATCTCTTCCAGCTTCATGGCCAGATCCAGCATCGGGTCGCCACCCAAGTGATCGATGATCTCGTGTGCGGTCTCCTTGACGATGGCAGCGCGTGGGTCGTAGTTCTTGTACACGCGGTGGCCGAAGCCCATGAGGCGAACGCCCTTTTCCTTATTCTTCACGCGGTTCATGAAGTCGGTAGCGTCACCATCGTGGTTGTTCTGGATATCTTCCAACATCTCCAGAACGGCTTGGTTTGCACCACCGTGCAGTGGGCCGGACAGAGCGTTAATGCCGCCAGCAATAGAGACGAACATGTTCGCCTGCGCGGAACCAATCATGCGCACGGTGGAAGTAGAGCAGTTCTGCTCGTGGTCAGCGTGCAGAATGAGCAGCTTATCCAGGGCCTTAGCTACGACCGGGTCAACCTCGTATTCCTCGGTTGGGTAGCCAAACATCATGCGCAAGAAGTTCTCGCGGGCGTTCAGGCTATTATCCGGGTACATATAAGGCTTACCCTGGGAAGCTCGGTAGGCATAGGCGGCCAGCATTGGCACCTTAGCCAGCAGGCGAACGGTTGCCTTATCCAGCTGCTCTGGGTCCAGCGGGTTGAGCTGGTCCTGGTAGTAAGCGGAGAGAATGTTAAGGGAGGAAGCTAGCACCGCCATCGGGTGTGCGTTGCGCGGGAAGATGTTGAACGCGGCCTTGAAATCCTCATCCAGCAGGGTGTGGTGGCGAATTTCCTTATTAAAGTGGCTGAGCTCTTCCTCGTTGGGCAGGTGACCCTTGATCAGGAGGTAAGAAACTTCGTTGAAGGAAGCATTTTCTGCAAGGTCTGCAATGTCGTAGCCACGGTGGCGCAGGATGCCCTCTTCACCATTAATGAAGGTGATCTTGGACTCGGTGGAACCGGTGGAGGTGTAACCAGGGTCGAAGGTAACAAGTCCGGTTTCGTTACGGAGCTTGGAGATGTCAAAGCCGGAGTCACCCTCGGTGGACTGCTTGATGTCCATCTCGTACTCGCCGCCTGGGTACTGGAGCACTACTTTGTTGTCTTCAGAAGCCACGGAAGTTCCTTTCTCTTTGTGAGAGTCATTATTAGGCACTAACTTAAAGAAGCTAGTTGGATAGCTCTTCACAGTTTAGCAAACTTTGTGACGCCGCCTACAAGTTTCGGTCGACTAAAATAACTGCCGTTCGACCGGAACTGTCCTACACTGACACTCATGAGCACTCCAGAACTTACGCTGCCCGCCCATCTCCTGCCTGCCGACGGCCGCTTTGGCTGTGGCCCCTCCAAGGTTCGCCCCCGACCAGCTTGCAGCCATAGAACCTGCAGTCATGGGCACCTCCCACCGCAAGCCAGCGGTCAAAAACCTCGTAGGTTCGGTACGGGAAGGATTAAGCGCTCTCTTCTCGTTGCCAGAAGGCTACGAAATTGTCCTCTCTGTGGGCGGCGCCACCGCTTTCTGGGATGCCGCCACTTTCGGACTCATTGAACGCCACTCCGCGCACCTTACCTTTGGCGAGTTTTCCACTAAGTTTGCAAAGTCTGCCGCGGGTGCCCCTTGGCTTGATGCCCCGTCCATCGTGGAGGCTCCCGCGGGCACCGTGCCCGACGTAGGCGATCTCTCCGCGGAGGCGGACGTGGTTGCTTGGGCGCATAATGAAACCTCCACCGGTGCGATGGCAGAGGTCACCCGCCCACACCCGCGCAACGACCAACAATTGGTGGTTGTAGACGCCACCTCTGGGGCAGGCGGCCTGCCGGTAAATATCGCCGACACGGACGTCTACTACTTCTCGCCGCAGAAATGCTTTGCCTCTGACGGCGGCCTGTGGCTAGCCGCCATGTCCCCCGCCGCCCTGGAGCGGATTGAAAGGATCAACGCCTCTGAGCGCTATATCCCTAATTTCCTCAACCTTCAAACCGCAGTGGATAACTCGCGCAAGAACCAGACCTATAACACCCCGGCGATTGCCACCCTGCTCATGCTGGATAACCAAATCCAGTGGATGAATGAGAACGGAGGCTTGGACGGCATGGTAGAGCGCACCACGCAGTCCTCTACTAACCTGTACCGCTGGGCCGAATCCCGCCCAGAGGCCACTGCATTCGTCGCACATCCTGCTTCTCGTTCGCTCGTGGTGGGCACTATCGACTTTGCAGCCTCCGTCGATGCCGCAGCGCTCGCCGCCACCCTGCGCGCCAACGGCATCGTGGACGTGGAACCGTACCGCAAGCTGGGCCGCAACCAACTGCGCATCGGCATGTTCCCCGCCATTGATCCGGAGGATATCGCTAAGCTCACCCAGTGCATTGACTACGTCTTGGATGCAAAGTAACGCATCACTCACTCAACATGCCCCGCCGCCTCGCAGGCCGTGGGGCTTTTCACGTTATAGTTGAATGCATCACAGAATTGTCCGCCGTCGATAGGCAAAAGGAGCGCCCTATTATGCGCGAGCTGTTCCCAGTTGACAGCGAATCGACTGAAACCTCTTTGGTGCTGCGCACCGAAGACGGCGAAGAGTTTTTCCTCTCCATCACCGATGAACTGCGCGAGGTCCTGCAGGGTGAGCAGCAGGAAACCCCGGAAGAAGAGCCGGCGGCTCCCGCCATCAGCCTTGCCAAGCCCGCCAAACCGGAGCCGGTTGAAGAGGCAAAG
Source organism: Corynebacterium sp. LaCa54 (assembly GCF_046717495.1). Lineage (NCBI taxonomy): Bacteria > Bacillati > Actinomycetota > Actinomycetes > Mycobacteriales > Corynebacteriaceae > Corynebacterium > Corynebacterium sp. LaCa54. The sequence continues at coordinate 697,198 of NZ_CP177115.1, read as the reverse complement.
ATTCGCCCGGCGGAGATCCAAAACCGCATCCGCGCCGGTGCCTCCGCGGCGGAAGTGGCGGAAGAAATGGGCGTGCCCGAGTCCCGCATTGAACCCTTCGCCTACCCGGTCATGCTGGAGCGCAACCGCATCGCGGAGATTGCCAAGCAGGCTCACCCGGTACGCGAGGACGGCCCAGCCAAGCTCACCCTGTGGGAGGTTCTTGCTACCGCCTTTGCCGCTCGCGGACACTCACTGTCCGAGTCCACCTGGGACGCCTACCGCCACCAGGGCGAGGCCTGGATCGTGCGCGTGACGTGGAAGGCCGGCCTGTCCGAGAACGAAGCCGAGTGGTACTTCAAGCAGTCCATGTCCTCGCCCGCCACGGTGGAGGCCCGCAACTCGGTGGCCGCAGACCTAACGGACCCGGACTTCGTACAGCCGGTGCGCTCGCTGACCTCGTTGGGCAGTGGCCGCTACGACGAAGCTATCGACGGCGATCAGCCCAGCAACGTCACTGACCTCACTGCGCCAACCACCCCGCCGGAAGAGCCCGAGGAAGAGGAGTTCCTACAGAACCCCTCCCCGGAAGAAAAGCCCGCCAAGCGCCGCCGCAAGGCCGTCACTCCGCATTGGGAGGACGTACTACTCGGCGTTCGCTCCAATACCAAGCGCCCTAGGGACTAATCGTGGACATCTCTCACGCAGTACTCACTCTCTGGTACATCTCTAAGCCCAACGCAGAAGAGGTGCTAAAGACCGAGCCCAAGGCGGATCGCGGCTTTGGGCGAAAATTCCTCGCCCAATTAGACCCGACATTCCCGGTCACCCCGATTGGGCAATTCCCGCTTAACCGCTCCGCGCAGACGGATCCACATGAGTACTATATCGGCGGCTACCCCGGCATCACCGTGGTACAGACGGTGTGCGAAGGAGACTCTGTCCTCCTCTCTCAGCTGCCGGAAACCCTACTCAATGCGGTCCCCGCCCAGCGCGTCATTGCGCTGGCGAGTAATGAAAAGGAAGGCTATGCCGGCTTCGCCCTGTGGGAGGGTGGCCAGCTCAAGCGCTGCCTGTGCGCTACGCGCGAGCACCTTTATGAAGACACCGGCCTGCCAGAGCCTTTCGAGGCGCCCTACTGGGCAGGAGAAAAGTACGAACCGATCGGTGGCATTTCCCTGCCCTTCGAGCCGCAGGGCATCATGGAGGCGGCCCAGGAGTACTGGCTCGGCATCGAGGTAGGACACGATGGCCCGGATCTGGACGTCGTGGGTTACGCGGTTGACGGCCGCCCAGAGCCGAAGATCGACCCGCCGAAGCCGAAGCGGACCGTGGGCGAGTTAGCTGCGCAGTCGGCCAATAAGCTGGGTCTGAACGATTATGATGATTACGAGGACCACAGCGCCGAGCCGGAATCCACTGGCGAGGAGATCATCTCCACTGCGAAGCATCTGGGTTCCCTCATCGGCAATTGGGGCGCTCAGACGTTTAGGTCGCTCAAGGAGCGCTGGCGTTCATAAAAGGAAATGGCGGCGGCCGTTGCCACATTGAGGGAATCCGTACCCGGGGCCATCGGTATGCGTGCGCGCACATCGGTGGCCTTCATTGCGTGTTCGGTAAGGCCAGGGCCTTCCGCACCGACGAGCATGGCCACCTTATCCAAGCCATGCATGGCCTCGGCCAAATGCACCGCTTGGGGGTTGGGGGTTAAGGAAATGAGGGTAAAGGAGGCGTCGGCAAGCGCCTGCAAGGAACGCTGCCACGTGGTGAACCCGCCTTCCAAATGGGCAAAGGGCAAGCGCAGCACGTGCCCCATGGATACGCGCACCGAGCGTCGATAGAGCGGATCTGCGGCCCCTGAGCCGAGCAGCACCGCGTCCACCCCCATGCCGGCGGCGTGGCGGAAGATTGCGCCAATATTCTCGTGATCGCCCACGCCCTCCAGCACTGCGATGGTTTTCGCGGTCTTCAAAATCTCTCCCAGATCCGGCTCTGGGGCGCGGTCCGCGGCGGCGACAAGCCCGCGGTGCATATCAAAGCCCGCTACCTCTGCGAGGGTCTCGCGGGAGACCTCGTAGATGGGGCACTCAGGCTCGCCATACTCGGAAACGTATGCTTCCAGCTTCTTAGGAAAGCCCACCAAGCAACGCATGGGGAACCGGGATTCGGCCAGCCGGGAGACCACCAGCGGGCCCTCTGCAATGACGAGACCCTCGCCGGATTTATCGGATTTGTTGAGGTTCCGAATATCGTCCAGGCGAGGGTCCGCAGGGTCAGTAATCAGCATGCCTTTAGGCTAGCCGATGGCATTGGATATCGGATCCATGCCAAAGAAAATCACGAAGAGGCCGGCCAAGAGCCACATGATCCAGTGCACTTCCTTGGCCTTACCGGCAAAGGTGGACATGAGCGCGAAGGAGATAAAGCCTACGCCAATACCGTTGGCAATGGAATAGGTAAAGGGCATGGTCACAATGGTCAGGAAGGCCGGAATGGCGATTTCCATCTTGGTCCAGCGGATCTCGGTCAGCTGCGCGGCCATCATCACGCCGACGATGACTAGCACCGGGGAGGCGGCCTCGATAGGCACGATTTCATAAAGCGGGGTCAAAAACATCGCGGCGAGGAACAGCAGGCCGGTCATCAGGTTGGCCAGACCGGTGCGGGCGCCATCGGCAATGCCGGCGGAGGAATCCGCGAAGACGGTATTGGAAGAAGCACAGCCTAGGCCACCGGCCACTGCGCCAAAGCCTTCTACGACGAGGGCCTTTTTCATATCGGGGAGGTTGCCGTCGGCGTCGACAAGCTTGCCTTGCTTGCCCAGGCCGGTCATGGTGCCCATCGCATCAAAGAAGTTGGTAAGCAACAGGGTGAAAATGAGCAAGACGGTGGAAACCACGCCGATTTTCGTGAATGCGCCTACCAGGTTCACATCGCCCACAATGGACAGGTCCGGAATCCCACCGAGCGCTTCTGGTTTGACGGGCGCGGCCATGCCCCAGTCCTCGGAGCCGGTAAATACCTGCACGATAAAAGCGATGATGGTGGTGAGCACGATGGCGATAAAAAGCCCACCCGGCACGTTCCGGATGACCATGAAGGAACAGATAATAAGGCCGATGACAAAGACCAGCGCCGGCCAAGTGGAAATCGATCCATTAATGCCCAAGCCCACCGGCACGGTGGTATGCGCAGCGTCCGGCACGCGGGTGACAAAACCACCGTCCACAAGGCCGATCATGGCGATGAACATGCCGATGCCTACGCCCATCGCCGCCTTCATGGACTGCGGGATGGCGTCGAAGACGGCGGTGCGGAAACCGGAAATGGCCAGCAGAACGATGATGATGCCCTCGATAACCACCAGGCCCATCGATTCTTGCCAGGTCAGCCCGCTGGTGGCGACCATGCTCACGCCCACGAAGGTGTTCATGCCCAGGCCGGCGGCCATGGCGAAGGGGTATTTGGCAATCGCGCCGAAGAGGATAGACATTACGCCCGCGACCAGCGCGGTGGCGGCAGCAACCTGCGGCACGCCCAGCGCGTAGCCGTCTGCATCCTCGGTGGTGCCGAGGATCAGCGGGTTCAAGAGAATGATATAGGCCATGGCGAAGAACGAGACCGTTCCCGCGCGTAGCTCGGTTCCAATGGAGGAACCACGTTCAGAGATATGGAAGTAGCGATCGAGAGTGGCTTTCAACGCCTGCGCCTTTCACGTACAGCGAGTCTTACGCCATAAGTGTGCTGTCTTAGTCCTCGATTTCAAAATCCTGGAAGATGGGTTTTTCATCATCGAAGGCAACTTCGGGGTTCTTTTCTTCCCGCACCCGTGTCTGCGAATGCGCGCCACAACCATAACGCGAGTGCACTACCCGTCCGTCCGCAGAATACTCATTGGCGCAGACGCCGTAGTTTTCCATCAGCTCTACATAAAACGCGCAGGTGCGGCATTGCAGGCGCGCCTTGGCCGCCATATCCGTATTCGGGCCACGCTCGGTGCGCCAGCGCTTCTTGGCGTCGTCCAAGCCGGACTTGGAAAGTTTGTCGCCGTCCAGGCGGGAATCATCTACGGCCGGTGGCATCAAATCACCCGGCCCAAGGTCGCCCGGCCGCACGCGATCCTCATAGGGCACCCATTCCGGCGGCTGCAGAGCCTCTCCGCCTGGCACCAGCGCCACTTCATTGACGGTGACGTAGCGCGATCCCTCCGCACATGCGAGCACCGCCTGCCATTCCCAGCCGGGGTAGCCAGGCATCTCTGCTTCAAATCGGTGGGTAGCAACGTTTCGGCCCATCCCAGCGACGCCGATATGCTTGCCGACGCCCCCTTCCCCCACCTCATCCAGCGCCTCGCGCGCAATGCGCACGGCGCGGGAATCGATCAACGGATTTGCTTTTCGCTTACTCACGCCCCTCATTATTCATTATGGGGCGCGCACGGTGGTACATATGGTGCATGTCGTTTCTTTCCCGCGCCGCCTGCATTCTCCTGCCCTGCACCCTCGTTGCTTGTTCCTCTACCCATGCAGAACCCGAAGTTGAGCACCTCTCCGTGGAGGTCTTAGGCACCGCTTCCCTGCCGGCCAATTCCTTTACTCAAGGCCTCGAAACCGATCCGGACGGCAACCTGCTCCTTGGCACCGGCCAATGGGGCGAATCCCGCCTGGAGCGCTTCTCCCCCGAAACCGGCGAAACCTTAGCCGAAACGCACCTGGATAACCGCTACTTTGGCGAGGGCATCACCCAGGCCGGAGATTCCATCTGGCAGCTAACCTGGAAGTCCGGCCAGGCCCTGAAATACGACCAGGACCTGCGCCAGGTCGATACCGCCGCCTACACCGGTGAAGGGTGGGGGCTGTGTAATAACGGCGAAGATCTTCTCATGTCCGATGGCTCCGCTACCCTGCGGCATATGGATCCGGAAACTTTTGCGGAGCGCTCGACCACCGACGTCAGCCTGGAAGGAAAACCCCTCGAGGACATCAATGAGCTGGAGTGCGTGGGCGATTCCGTTTATGCCAATGTGTGGATGGATGACAATATCTACCGCATCGATCCTTCCACCGGCCGCGTGACCGCCGTCATTTCCACCGACGCCATAGATAAATCCCGCTATACCGACCCCGATGACGTCCTCAACGGCATCGCGCACATCAAAGACGATGAGTTCTGGCTTACCGGCAAGCGGTGGAAAGAACTCTTCCACGTTCGAGTAAGGTAAAGGCCCATGGCAACCCGTAAGGAAGCAAGGAAAAAGTCGCTGCTGCAGATCTTGGCCCTCATCGTGGTCGTGGCAGTCATCGTCGCCGCCGTAGTGATCTTCCAGAACTGGTGGAACCAGCGGCCGGGTCCCGATCCGCGCGAAATCAAAGTGACCGCCTCCGTGGGCGATAATTCCATCGACTTCGCCCCTTATATCGCGTGCGAGCCCGGCGCCGATTGCCCAGAGGGCGAGGTCCCGAACCTCACCGTAGGGGAAGACGACACCCTCAAGCTGGAAATCCCCGAAGAGATTTCTGATCATGAATGGAAGATTCTCTCCATCTACGATGACCCCGCCGCCAATGATGAAACCGCGCACGGCGCGAACGAGACTACTGAAGTATCAATCCCCGGATCGGTAGAGCCCATCAAGGCCTCCACCGGCAAACGCCCCCGCCTCAAGGTGGTAGAGATCTCCTCCATGATGATCGGCACCGATGACAACGGTGACGAAACCCCCTTGGCCACCGTGTGGTCGCTCACCACGATGACCGATAAAGAACGAGAAGCCTCCGCGGAGGAATCCACGAAGGCTTCTGATTAGCTATCCAAATCCTTCGCAATTGCGCGAAGGATTTCTGCTACCTGGCGGCCGGTCTTGCGCTCCGGGTAGCGGCCGGAATTGAGCACCGGCTGAATCTGTGACTCCAGCAAAGTCATCACATCAGAGACCATGCTGCCGAGTTCCTCGGGCTTGCGGGCCGGCGTGCGGCGACGCGGCTTATCCAATACCTTGACCCGCAGCGCCTGCGGACCACGGCGGCCAGCCGCGAAATCGAAATCGATGCGCTGGCCTGGGAACAGTTCCTCTACTCCCTTAGGCAACACGTTGCGGCCGACATAGACGTCTTCATCGCCCGGGTTGCTGACGAAACCGAAACCTTTCTCGGCGTCATACCACTTCACTTTGCCAATAGGCATAGGTACCCACCTCTTCTCTAGGGGAAAATCTTTATTTTAGCTGCCTGGTCAAAACAACAGAAGTCGCGCACGCTAACGCGACACACCTCCGCCATGTGCCACAGATCACATGTTGCCACTCACCTGCACAAATGCCCTCGCACGCGCCACATTCGCCCCATTCCTTTCCCATTTAGTGCCCATAACGTGACACTTTCGTTATAAACCGCTACGCTGTCCCCCAGACATTTAAGAGCCGTTAAGAAAGTTGCCCTCGCCCGCCCTTTCTTTTTGGTACATATTCTTTGCACTTAATGCGGGCACACAGAGAGGACTAACTACATGGGACGCCACTCCGCTAAGAACCGCATGGCCGCTAAGTTCACCGCCGGCACCGTCGCCTTCGGCGCCGCTGCTGCCATCATGGCACCAACCGCATCTGCTGCCCCGGATTCCGACTGGGACCGCCTGGCACAGTGCGAGGCCGGCGGCAACTGGCACATCAACACCGGCAACGGCTTCTACGGCGGACTGCAGTTCAACCCGCAGACCTGGCAGGCTAATGGCGGCGGCGAGTTCGCAGCTACCGCTGACCAGGCTTCCCGCGAGCAGCAGATCGTTGTTGCTGAGCGCGTACTTGCTTCCCAGGGCTGGGGCGCATGGCCGGCTTGCTCCGCTTCCCTAGGCCTGAACTCCGCTCCTACCCAGCGCACCGCTCCGTCCGCCGCACCTAAGGCTCCGGCCCAAGCACCGGCTCCGGTTAAGCAGGCTGCTGCCCAGAAGTCCGACGAGCTGGCCGTTGATGCCCTGTACAACACCATCAAGAACGCCGCTAACTCCTACGGCCTGGCTCTGCCTCCACAGTTCACCGAGCTGTACAAGGCTAACCGCCACGACTTCAACAACTTCTACTCTGCCAACCGCAACGTCATCGACCCGATTGCGCAGATGATTGAGAACATCACCCGCTAAGACACAGCGCTGAAAGGCCCCTTGCTCATGCAAGGGGCCTTTTCTGCGTGAGAGAGAAATTCCCCGCACCGAGGCGGGGGAATGCTTTAGCGGTTGATGCGAGTATAAGGGTGAACGTAGTTCAGCTTCTCTGCCGGCATCGGCAAAACCAGATCATCGCCGTAGGGGCTGGATGCACCAGCAAAAGGCGCAGAGATTTCCGTGATTGCGTGCTCGCGATTTTCGTTCTTCGGCCAAGCCGGGGAAACGTGACCCTTCTTCTCATTCGACATAGTCCCTATTATTTCAAACCTTGCGCAAAAACGTAACTCAATCGATAGCTAAACTGGGAAGTCATCATGACTCAGTCTTCCCATCTTCCGCATTTCCGCACGTGGCTTGCCTCCCTTGACGAAGAAGAGCTGGCAACAGTCCTCCGCAACCGACCGGATGTGCTCAATCCACTACCCCCAAGTATCGCCGCGCTTGCCACTCGGCTCCTGCTGCGCACCTCTATCGCACGAGCCCTTATGGACTGCTCCGCGGAGCTGCTCGCGGAAATCGAGGACATCGCGCGCCGTGGTGGAGAGCTCGAGGAGGTAGAAGACCTGCATCCGGAGACCACCCGCCAGCTCAAGGGGCGCGGACTAGCATACGGCAACGTCCTTATTCCGCCTGAGGTCATGCCTGCCCTACCTACGGGCTGGTCCCTCCTCGAACAAATCCGAGTAAGGCCGGCAGACATCGCCGAGCTGCCAGCTGAAGAGCGCAAGGTCCTCGAGACCCTGTCCCGGTCCAATGGCCTCGGTACCACGCGGGACGCAGCCGTTGATGCGGATCCGGCCCGACCAATCCCGCGGCTCATCGCCAAGCAGCTGCTCCACCGCGTTGGCTCAACCACCGTCCGCCTGCCGCGCGCCGTGCACCTTGCGCTGAACGGCAAAGCCACCGCGCCTATCCCTGTGGAGGGAATCACCGAATCCCCCGCTCCTGATTCCAAGGTCGATGATGCTGGCACCGCAGCAGGCCTATCCACGGTGCGCGGAATGCAGCGTGTCATTGACTCCCTAGGCGCACGGCCGATAGAACTCCTCAAAGACAAGACCGTCGGCGTTCGCCAGCTCACCAATTTGAGCAAGTCCCTTAACATTGGCGAGGAGGAGTTGCGGCGCCTCATCGAACTCGGCATGAGTGGCCGCCTGCTAAGCCGCGGCGAGCCGAAAAACATGGAGGGCAATTTCCTCGCCCCGACAGAACTCGCCCAAACCTGGCTCGATGCGAACCTCGCCGAAAAATGGCAGCTCCTGCTCGAGTCATGGACAACCTCCACGTGGACCAGCGAAGGCCGCACACTGGCGCACACCAATGACCGCCTGCCAAGTTTTAGGGAAAAAGTCCTGCAGGTCTATCTGCGCGGGGCGAAACCCACCTTCGAAGAAGCCCTCCGCTTCCACTTCCCACTCTTTGCCACGCATACCGCGGACGAGACCATCGCCGATCTCCGCGCGGAAGCCGAGTGGATCGGCGCAATCGCCCTCGAGCGCCCCACCAGCGTGCTTATCGAGGGCCCCGAGGCCGCCGCCCGCCTGACCCCAGATACGGTTGACTATTTCTTAATCCAGGCAGATATGACCGTATTGGTTCCTGGCCCGCTCGATCCAGAAACACACCAACGGCTCGAATCCGTCGCGGACCTTGAATCCCCCGGCTTGGCCAGTGTCTACCGCATCTCGGACGCTTCTTTGCGCCGCGGCCTTGATCGCGGGATGACCGGGGAGGAAATCCACGCCTTTTTCGCGGCACATGGAGAGGTGCCGCAGACGCTGGAGTTCCATATCGGGGACGTCTCCAAGCGCCATGGCACCCTGCGCTCCGGCCCGACACTGTCCTACCTGCGCAGCGAGGACCCAGCTCTCCTCCAGATCGCGCTCAAGGCCGCGCCTTTGCGTTTGCTCGCTCCCACCGTCGCTATTTCTCAACTGCCGGTACACGACCTGCTGGAGCGGCTGCGCGATCACGGTCTTTCTCCCGCGGCCGAGGACCACAACGGCGCGAGCCTCACCGTCGCACCCGAACCTGCAACGCTACCGACCCCCACCGCCCGTCGAGCCACCGCTTCCCCGGACATTGCGAAGGCCATGCGCAACCTGCGCGATGACTCCGCGCCTTCCGCTCCCAGCCTCGATATAGTCCACGCAGCCGCACGCACTGCCCGGCCGATCACCATTGGCTATGCGGATAAGAACGGCAACGAAAAGCACCGCACCGTTACCCCGCTGACGGTCGCGGGTGGGCAAATCGACGCCCGCGCATCCGACGGCTCCACTATCCGATTTCCCTTGCACCGGATCACCTCCGTTACGCTGGAGCCATGAATGGACCATTAATTGTGCAGTCGGATAAGACCGTCCTGCTCGAGGTGGATCACGCCCAGGCCGCAGAGGCCCGCGCCGCGCTCGCTCCCTTTGCAGAGCTGGAGCGCGCTCCCGAGCACGTGCACACCTACCGCATTACTCCGCTCGCGCTGTGGAATGCCCGCGCGGCCGGACACGACGCCGAGCAGGTCGTCGACGTCCTCGAAAACTACTCGCGCTTTCCGGTCCCCCAAGCCCTGCTTATCGACGTCGCCGAAACCATGTCCCGCTACGGCCGCGTCCGCCTGCACGCCCACCCAGCCCACGGCCTCATTCTCGAGTCCGAAGAGCCACCTATCCTGGAAGAACTCTCCCGCGGCGCAACGGGAAAGCTCCTCGGCGCTAGCATCGACGAGCATTCCATCGCCGTCCCGCCCTCTGAGCGCGGCCGCCTCAAGCAAGCCCTCCTCAAGGCAGGCTGGCCGGCAGCAGATCTCGCAGGTTATGTCGATGGCGAGTCCCACCCCATCGCCCTCAATCATGACGGCTGGCAGCTGCGCGATTATCAGCAGTACGCCACCGAGGCCTTCTGGTCCGGCGGCTCCGGCGTCGTAGTACTTCCCTGCGGTGCTGGCAAAACCATCGTCGGTGCGGCGGCCATGGCCAAAGCAGAATCCACCACGCTCATCTTGGTCACCAATACCGTCGCCGGCCGCCAATGGCGCGACGAGCTCCTGCGCCGCACCACGTTGACGGAAAATGAAATCGGCGAATACTCCGGCGAAAAGAAGGAAATCAAGCCGATCACCATTGCCACCTACCAGGTAGTCACGCGCAAAACCAAAGGCGAATACCGCGCCCTCGAGCTCTTCGACTCCCGCGATTGGGGCCTCATCATCTATGACGAGGTCCACCTGCTTCCCGCGCCGGTATTTCGCATGACTTCGGACCTCCAATCGCGGCGTCGACTAGGGCTCACCGCCACCCTCGTGCGCGAGGACGGCCGCGAGGGCGACGTCTTTTCCCTCATCGGACCTAAGCGCTACGACGCCCCATGGAAAGAGCTCGAGATGGCCGGCTATATCGCCACCGCCGAGTGCATCGAGGTCCGCGTAGACATGGACGCCGAGGAGCGCATGCTCTATGCCACCGCCCAACCTCGCGACCGCTACCGCATCGCTGCCCAGGCTGCCGCCAAGCTACGCGCGGTCGACAAAATCCTGGCCCGCCACCCGCAGCAGGCGCTTATCATCGGCGGCTACGTCGACCAGCTCAAAGAACTTGGCGCGCATCTCGACGCCCCCGTAATCGATGGCTCCACCTCCACCGCTAAGCGCGAACGCCTCTTCCAGCAATTCCGGGATGGCAGCCTTCCCGTTCTGGTGGTGTCCAAGGTCGCCAATTTCTCCATCGATCTCCCCGAAGCCGCCCTAGCCATCCAGGTCTCCGGCACCTTCGGTTCCCGCCAGGAAGAGGCTCAGCGCCTTGGCCGGCTACTCCGCCCCAAGGAAGAAGAGGCGCTCTTTTATTCGCTGGTCACCCGCGATAGCCTCGATGCTGACTACGCCGTGCACCGCCAGCGTTTCCTCGCCGAGCAGGGATATGCCTACCGGCTTATCGACGCACTAGACTTAGAACAATGAAAATCTTCAAGTTCGACGTAGACGAGTCCTTTGCCAAGGCCAATAATGAGCTCTTGCGTGATTCCAACCGCCTTCGCCTCTCCGGCCTCGTGCTGGGCATCCTGCTCATCATCGGCGGCGCGGCCATCTGGTGGGGATTTTCCTGGGGCATCACTATCGGCCTGGGCATGATTCTATTCGGAATCATGGTGGCCATCGTCGGCTTTGCCGCCGCTCGTAAAGTTGGCACCGCCCAGCAACTCTATGACTCCTATCCCCTTGCTCCGGCCGTCATCGCCGAAGTAAATGAGCGCGATATGGTCTTGCTCGCATTGGTTAATACCAACGTGGATCCCTCCTTGCCTCCCCGCTGGGCTGCGTGCCTGCGCACTGTGACCGCCATCCCCGGCACCCAACGGACCGTAGGCACCAAGGTTCCCGTTGCGGCTGTTTCTGGCCGCGCGGACAACAACCACTGGCAGCAAATCACCCCGATGCCCATCGCTTGGGGCACCCCCGACGCCGAGACCGTCACCATCGCTCGCAAATCCATCCCCCAAGACCAGTGGCAGCGCCTCGAGCGCGCCCGCAAGCGCCTTTCCGACGTCAAGGCTACTAAGTTCGACCTGCTGGTTCTCTAGAGCTGCATAAGCTACGTCGGATACAGGTCCGTTCACAGACCCAACTGAAACTTCCACGCTAGGCAAGGGATTGGTCGTCATCTTGCCTCGTCCTGTGAGCACACGAGGCAAGATCAACGCCTCGGTAGCCCTCAACGAGAAACCGAGTTACGCGCTAAATATGCAACCCGCGCAATCACAATTAAACCGCGAGGCGGGCGTCTTTATCCTTTCACTTTCTCTCTTTTTGATCGCTGTTGTTGTAGTGCGAGGTATTGTGCCCAGGTGTGGTTCCAGTGTGTTTGGTGTGTGGCTAGGGGCCCGGTGGCGTGGTCTAGTTGGTAGGTGCCGTCTCGGTGGAGCCAGGCGATGGTGCCGGTGATGGGGTCGAGGATGTAGTGGACGCGGCGGTCGGTTTTGATGTTGTGGTGGTGTTGGCAGAGGTTTACTAAATTATCTGGGCTGGTCGGTCCGCCTTGGTGGTATTCAATGCGGTGGTCTAGTTGGCACTGTGTGGCGGGTACGGTGCAGCCGGGCCAGCGGCAGGTGGCGTCTCTGCCTTGAGTGTAGGCGCGGATGTCGGCGTCAGGGATGTAGGAGTCTACTTCGTCGGCGTTAAGCCGGCGGATGAAGGTGTTGTCTGTGGGGGCATGGTTGAGATTTATCCAACCTGCGCCGGGATGAAAGACGATATTGGTGTCTTCGTTGGTGGTGAAGGTGTTTATAGCGACGCTGGTATGGGTGTCTTCGAGGATGAGATCGATAAGGCCCTGCGCTGCGGTGGTGTGTGCCTTGTTGGTGTACACATCGATATGGCGGGCGATGATTGTGGCGGTAGCACTATCGCAGGTCAAAGATAGTGTAGTGGTGTTATCGGGGTTGTAGTTTATCCGGAGTGTGGGTTGCGGCTTTTCTTCTTTGTCTCCGGGGCGCAAGTGGGTGTCGATGAAGCCGCGGATGAAGCGGCGTAGTTCAGCATCAGTGGGGACTGTTTGATTCGGTGCGGTGGGCGTGAGGAAGTCTGCGAGTGCGGCGTCGATGGCTTCGAGGTCATCTAGGTTATTTTCCAATCGGTGTAGTTCGCGGTCGATGATGCGCAATTTGGTCAGATCGAGGATCCAGTGGAGGCCTTGCACTTCGGTGACTAGAGGTAGTTGGCGCATGCGGAAGTGGGCGCGCAGGAAGCCTTGGAGTTTCGAGTAGGAGATACCAAGGTCTTTGGCGAGACTGGTCAGGCTTAAATCAACATCTTCGTCTAGTTGGGGGAGGATTGCGCGGTAGAGGAACCAGGAGGTTTTGCGGGTGTAGGTGCCGGCTTGGCCGATGTGGTTGCCGGGTGCGTTGGTGGTGTAGAACGCTTCGGGCACATCACCTTCATCTAGAGGATCAGTATCGGGATGGCCGGAAATGAGGAGGGTGTCGGGATAGTCGAGGGCGGTATCGGGTTGAGGTGGGGATAGTGTGGCAGTCACGGGGTGTACTCCAACAAAAAGTAGGGGTTCGTACGTGGTTTCTAACCAGTGGCCTTATAGTATCCCGGCTTTCGGACATATGCTCTTGATGGGGGTGTTTATGTTCGAATAGGGTGACCTAAACCTGCAGGGATCTCCAGAGTCACACCCCACACACCGGCGGGGGTAAAAGGAATGGTTTAGAGTTCGTCGACGTCGGCAAGCTGGGATCGAATTTCGGGGCAATCAGAAAACTTCCATTTTAGTCGACCCAAGAATTCTTCAAAAGAAGTTGGTTCAGCAACCTTTTGGACCTTCCCGAGCAACGCACACGCTTGGTCGCAACCACACTCGTTTTCCAACTGCTCCTCGATTATTCGCATCAGAATGGGAATGGTCTCGTCCGGCAAGTCCGGAAGAAGCCGTTCTGCCAAGCTCCATTCAATTCCAGCGTCTGAGGCTGTTGCCCAAGCACCCTCCGGATCATTTAGGCACAGGTACTGGAACATCGCTAGGTCCCATGGTTTATCCCGCAGGCGAGTCTGGATGAGTACTGACGCGGTGTCCCCTACGGCCGCAAAAAGCCCACGCGCAGTCGATAGCATTGGAAAACTATCGAAGGCTATCCGGTGCACGGCGGGGCTGCGGTGGGGAAAGTGGGCGTCGCAAAGCGCGGCCCAAAAAGTAACGATCTGGAAAGTATCCTCCGTGGGCAACGCCAGCATGGCCTTCTCTGAGTACCTATAGGCGAGGTCAAACTGACCTATCTCCGAAAGGCCGCGAATCAGCTGCTCGTATCCGTCCGTATGAGTACGATATACGTCCTCGACAGAGCCAGAAAGCACCGCGAGCCGACGCCTCGCATACGCGCCATGCGCCCGCTCGCGAAGTTCCTTCACGCCCTCTACGCCTAAAGATTCCTCGTACTGCACGGGGTCAATATCTATTAGTTCCGCATACGGCGACTCAAGAATGCCCAAGAGCCACTGGGCCAAGTACAGCGCGTCAATCTTTGATAGTTGAGCTGCATGAGGTAGTTCCTCTGCCAAGCGCTCGGCACTCCAACGCACGGCGTCGTTGACATCCTCAATATGCGGCAACAGTTGCAGAACTTCGTCAACTGCGCGTTGTGCCACTAGGAAGATATCGTGAACCTCTATTGGCTCAATTCCATAGCCGGCTAGAAGATGAGGTTCAAACATGGCGGTCTGGAGCAGCTCGCCGGCCTTCCACACCTGGTCGGCGTACTGGCCCGAATCGTCGGGGTCAGCCAAGTTTAGTCCGGTGGGCTTTACAAAGTTAATGGTTGCTTCGGCAAGCGTCTGCCTTACTTCTGGCATTCCTTTAAATCCGCGAGGAATTCCTTGAGAGATTCCGTCAGATCCCATATTTGGTTACGCTCGTCTTCAAACATGCGATCAACGAGGAACTCTACACCGCCCAGATCATCCGGATGCAAGCTGTCTAAATAGGCCAGAAGCTTATCGATGTCTTGCAAGCCTTGAATTCCTTGCTCTACTTGTTCCACCACAGTAGAAATCTGCCTTTGGTCCATGCGTTTGAGACTAGCAAAACGACGAAAGAAGAGGGCGGTGGTATGCCGTCCTCTTCTTTGTTGTATTTTGTTGTGTTTGTGTTGTTTGGTGTCGGCGGTGACTTACTCTCCCACAACCTCCCGGTTGCAGTACCATCAGCGTGTGCAGGCTTAGCTTCCGGGTTCGGAATGGGACCGGGCGTTTCCCTGCAGCTATTGACCACCGACAAACCTTCAGAACATCTACCCTCTTTTTAATGGGTGTTCGGGTGTTGTGTCAGATACTGCATAGTGGACGCGGTCACGACAGTGACAAATTTGTTTCTTGTTTTGTTGCTTTTTGCCAGCACACATAGTGTGTGTTGGTGTTTGTTGTGGTCAATTAGTACCAGTAGCCTTCACACCTTACAGTGCGTCCAGGTCTGGCCTATCTACCCTATCGTCTTTAGGGGACCTTAACGAAACCTCATCTTAAAACAGGCTTCCCGCTTAGATGCTTTCAGCGGTTATCCCTTCCGTACGTAGCCAACCAGCGATACCCCTGGCGGGATAACTGGCACACTAGAGGTACGTCCGTCCCGGTCCTCTCGTACTAGGGACAGCTTTCTTCAAGTTTCAACGCGCGCGGCGGATAGAGACCGAACTGTCTCACGACGTTCTGAACCCAGCTCGCGTGCCGCTTTAATGGGCGAACAGCCCAACCCTTGGGACCTACTCCAGCCCCAGGATGCGACGAGCCGACATCGAGGTGCCAAACCATCCCGTCGATATGGACTCTTGGGGAAGATCAGCCTGTTATCCCCGGGGTACCTTTTATCCGTTGAGCGACACCACATCCACAAGTAGGTGCCGGATCACTAGTCCCGACTTTCGTCCCTGCTCGACATGTCTGTCTCACAGTCAAGCTCCCTTGTGCACTTACACTCACCACCTGATTGCCAACCAGGCTGAGGGAACCTTTGGGCGCCTCCGTTACATTTTGGGAGGCAACCGCCCCAGTTAAACTACCCACCAGGCACTGTCCCCAACCCAGATCATGGGCCAAGGTTAGATGCTCAATCCGATCAGAGTGGTATTTCAACAACGACTCCACCACCACTAGCGTGATAGCTTCCAAGTCTCCCACCTATCCTACACAAACCGAACCAAACACCAATACCAAGCTATAGTGAAGGTCCCGGGGTCTTTTCGTCCTGCCGCGCGTAACGAGCATCTTTACTCGTAGTGCAATTTCACCGGGCCTGTGGTTGAGACAGCAGAGAAGTCGTTACGCCATTCGTGCAGGTCGGAACTTACCCGACAAGGAATTTCGCTACCTTAGGATGGTTATAGTTACCACCGCCGTTTACTGGGGCTTAAATTCTCAGCTTCGCCAACAACGTTGACTAACCGGTCCTCTTAACCTTCCAGCACCGGGCAGGCGTCAGTCCATATACATCAACTTAACGTCTTCGCATGGACCTGTGTTTTTGATAAACAGTCGCTTCCCTCTATTCTCTGCGACCCCACAACGCTTAACACCGCAAGAGTGCTCACATCGTAGGGCCCCCCTTCTCCCGAAGTTACGGGGGCATTTTGCCGAATTCCTTAACCACAGTTCACCCGAACGCCTTAGTATTTTCAACCTGACCACCTGTGTCGGTTTAGGGTACGGGCCATACACACACATCGCTAGAGGCTTTTCTCGACAGTACAGGATCACCACCATCAACCCCAATGGGTCTACGCATCACGCCTCAACCAAAATGTGCGGCGGATTTACCTACCACACGGTCTGCACGCTTACACCACCAATCCAATAAGTGGCGTGGCTACCTCACTGCGTCACCCCATCACTTGAACCACACATCAGGCCCCACGACATCAACACCACCAGACTTCAAAGAAGACCAGCAATGCATCCGCGGTGGTTAGTATCAGTGCTTTATCATGGGCGCGCATGTACGGGTACCAGAATATCAACTGGTTATCCATCGACTACGCCTGTCGGCCTCGCCTTAGGTCCCGACTCACCCTGGGAAGACGAACTTGACCCAGGAACCCTTAGTCATCCGGCGGATAGGATTCTCACCTATCAATTCGTTACTCATGCCTGCATTCTCACTCGCACACAGTCCACGCCTCCTTACGGTAACGCTTCAACCCATGCACGACGCTCCCCTACCCAACAAAAAATTGTTGCCGCGGCTTCGGCGGTGTACTTGAGCCCCACTACATTGTCGGCGCAGAACCACTCGACCAGTGAGCTATTACGCACTCTTTCAAGGATGGCTGCTTCTAAGCCAACCTCCTGGCTGTCTTCGCGATCCCACATCCTTTTCCACTTAGTACACCCTTAGGGGCCTTAACCGGCGATCTGGGCTGTTTCCCTCTCGACTATGAAGCTTATCCCCCACAGTCTCACTGCCGTACAACACAATTAGTGGCATTCGGAGTTTGGCTGACATTGCTAAGATTGTAGTCCCGCTCAACCAACCAGTCGCTCTACCTCCACCAAGCTATAATACGACGCTGCACCTAAATGCATTTCGGGGAGAACCAGCTATCACGGAGTTTGATTGGCCTTTCACCCCTACCCACAGCTCATCCCCGCAGTTTTCAACCTACGTGGGTTCGCGCCTCCACAACCTCTTACAGCTGCTTCACACTGGCCATGGGTAGATCACCCCGCTTCGGGTCCAGGACATGCCACTTTGCACCCCATTAGGATTCGGTTTCCCTACGGCTACCCCACACGGGTTAACCTCGCGACATGCCGCTGACTCGCAGGCTCATTCTTCAAAAGGCACGCCATCACACACACGGTGCTCTGACGGATTGTAAGCACATGGTTTCAGGAACTATTTCACTCCCCTCCCGGGGTACTTTTCACCATTCCCTCACGGTACTCATACACTATCGGTCACACTGAGTATTTAGGCTTACCGGGTGGTCCCGGCAGATTCACAGCAGATTCCACGAGCCCGCTGCTACTCGGGCAACCCAACAACCCACACATCATCATCTTCAGCTACAGGACTCTCACCTACTCCGGCAGGCCATTCCAAACCACTTCACCTAACAACAATGCGAGGGCGCGGCAATGGTAGTCACCGCACATCAGGGCCCACAACACCGCACACACAACCCCTACCAGGTATCACATGCACACGGTTTAGCCTCATCCACGTTCGTTCGCCACTACTAGCAGAATCATTATTATTTTCTTCTCCTACGGGTACTGAGATGTTTCACTTCCCCGCGTAAACCCCCACAACAGCTATGAATTCACTGAAGGGTAACCCCACATAACCAGGGCCAGGTTTCCCCATTCGGACATCCTCGGATCAACGCTTAATTGACAACTCCCCGAGGCTTAACGCAGCCTTTCACGTCCTTCATCGGCTCAGCATGCCAAGGCATCCACCATGCGCCCTTAATAACGAACACACAAACCACCACACACAAAAAGCGCGGGCGGCCACACAAGTGAACTTGACAAAATAAACACAAAAAAGAAATCACACAAACACACACAACACACCACACAAAGCGCAGCACGTCATACGTGTTTAATGCTCGCGTCCACTATACAGTTCTCACACAACACCCCAACCACAAACCAGCACACACAAACCATGCACACCAGCAAAATGGTCAGGCACCAAAAAAGGGGATAATGCCCCAGACACCCAACAATGCACCAACATACAAACAAATACTTTTTTCAAACTGTGCACGACACTGTGTGTCACAAAGCGCCATTCAAACACTCGGTCTTTGTCTTAAAGGTGTATCTTCCACCCGGAAATTTTCAAACAAACAACGTTGGCAGCATGACACTCGCACACTCAACCAACACCCACCACAAAGTGGCAGGACAAGGCACAACTGTGCCCGAATAATAAAGCTCCTTAGAAAGGAGGTGATCCACCCGCACCTTCCGGTACGGGTACCTTGTTACGACTTCGTCCCAATCGCCGATCCCACCTTCGACGGCTCCCTAACAAGTTTGGGCCACCGGCTTCGGGTGTTACCAACTTTCATGACGTGACGGGCGGTGTGTACAAGGCCCGGGAACGTATTCACCGCAGCGTTGCTGATCTGCGATTACTAGCGACTCCGACTTCATGGGGTCGAGTTGCAGACCCCAATCCGAACTAAGGCCGGCTTTCAGCGATTCGCTCCACCTCACAGTGTCGCTGCGCGTTGTACCGACCATTGTAGCATGTGTGAAGCCCTGGACATAAGGGGCATGATGATTTGACGTCATCCCCACCTTCCTCCGAGTTGACCCCGGCAGTCTCTCATGAGTCCCCAACCAAATGCTGGCAACATAAGACAAGGGTTGCGCTCGTTGCGGGACTTAACCCAACATCTCACGACACGAGCTGACGACAACCATGCACCACCTGTACACCAGCCACAAAGGGAAAGACTATCTCTAGCCCGATCCGGTGTATGTCAAGCCCAGGTAAGGTTCTTCGCGTTGCATCGAATTAATCCACATGCTCCGCCGCTTGTGCGGGCCCCCGTCAATTCCTTTGAGTTTTAGCCTTGCGGCCGTACTCCCCAGGCGGGGCGCTTAATGCGTTAGCTACGGCACGAAAGTCGTGAAAAGACCCTCACACCTAGCGCCCACCGTTTACGGCATGGACTACCAGGGTATCTAATCCTGTTCGCTACCCATGCTTTCGCTCCTCAGCGTCAGTAACTGCCCAGTAACCTGCCTTCGCCATCGGTGTTCCTCCTGATATCTGCGCATTTCACCGCTACACCAGGAATTCCAGTTACCCCTACAGTACTCAAGTTATGCCCGTATCGCCTGCACGCCCGGAGTTAAGCCCCGGAATTTCACAGACGACGCGACAAACCACCTACGAGCCCTTTACGCCCAGTAATTCCGGACAACGCTCGCACCCTACGTATTACCGCGGCTGCTGGCACGTAGTTAGCCGGTGCTTCTTATCTAGGTACCGTCACAAAAAGCTTCGTCCCTAGCGAAAGGAGTTTACAACCCGAAGGCCGTCATCCCCCACGCGGCGTCGCTGCATCAGGCTTGCGCCCATTGTGCAATATTCCCCACTGCTGCCTCCCGTAGGAGTCTGGGCCGTATCTCAGTCCCAATGTGGCCGTCCACCCTCTCAGGCCGGCTACCCGTCGCCGCCTTGGTAGGCCATTACCCCACCAACAAGCTGATAGGCCGCGAGCTCATCCTACACCGAAAAAACTTTCCAACCATCACACTAAAAATGGCTCCTATCCGGTATTAGACCCAGTTTCCCAGGCTTATCCCGAAGTGCAGGGCAGATCACCCACGTGTTACTCACCCGTTCGCCACTCGAGTACCCTGCAAGCAGGGCCTTTCCGTTCGACTTGCATGTGTTAAGCACGCCGCCAGCGTTCGTCCTGAGCCAGGATCAAACTCTCCACAAAAAAATTTCAGAACAAATCCGAAACAGGCCGTGAAAAGCCCGAAACCCAACAAAAGAACAAACCACCACAAACCACACAAAATGCAGCTCATGCTGGCGTCCAAAAAATTACTACAAAGAAAAAATAAACAGTCCCCTCAACCCGACGGGGTCAAAAAGAGGAAACCAAAAAAGGTAAACACAATCACATGCCAACCAATCCATCTCAATGCAGCCGAAACACCAAACAGCATTCAAAAAGGTACGTGTTCCACATACCCAACCGGCACACACCAACCAACAAACCACTAAGCCTGCTGGCAGACAAACCAATCAACACACAACCATGCACACAAAAAATAAAAAGTACATTGGCACACTATTGAGTTCTCAAACATCATCACCAACCAACAGAAATTAACTTCCCGTTAACCTCTCATCGGCAGCCCGTACAAACTTACTCAACTCAAAGAACAAAGTCAAATCATCGAACCAAGTCCGTACAAAATGTCACCATCAAGTAACCTCCCGGCTACCTCTCGGCGACTTGGATTAATGTAGTCCACCACAACCCAACAACACAAATCCCCAGGATAACGGGCATTATGGCAGAGTTTTACCTGGCTAAGTGGCACCATAGCTACTAATGTCTCAAGGAAACCTGCAATCGAGATGCTTTCTCCCATATTTGAAAGGCCTCTCTGGTGGACCGCCCCCCTTTAGATGGACGATCCCAAAAATGGATTGGGGAGAGCGGGCAATTATCAGCAAGCTGACCACCGGGCTCCTTGCATGGAAAAAGGCCCCCGATTTCTCGGGGGCCTATCGGTGGAGCTGCCGGGAATTGAACCCGGGTCCTTCGTCACCTTGCCAGGGCTTCTCCGTGCGCAGTCCGCACAGGATCTCTGCTCGGCCCTCCGGATCGGGCGAACACGTCCGGATGATGGGCCCAGTCACCAGTAAGAGTCCCGACTGGTCCTGATGACCCGGCCAGCCGGCTAGTTCCTTAGTCGATGCCAGGTTCTAGGTCAGGAACGAAACCTAGGCTGACAGACACGCGTCGCTGTAATTAGGCAGCGAGGGCGTAGTCACGCTGAGAGTTCTTCTCTGCGTTTATTGGTTGCTACGACGCTTATACGGTGGTCGTTAGCCTGCACCGGCACGCTTCCCCTGGCTCAGTGCACGAAGTCGAAACCAAATCAACCCCATGCGGTAGGGACGGGATAGTGCATCTTCCCTACGGTTCGTATAACACTACCCCACCCACTTTTATTTCCTCAAATGCTCCTCCAGCCACTCTTTAAGGACCACCGCGTGATTGACCTTGCGGTTGGCGGCGGCGAAGAGAAGGGTGGCGTCGGCAAGCGCAAGCAGCTGGGTGAGCTCTTCGGAGTCATTGTCATCCAGCTCAGTCTTGTAGCGGCGGGCAAACTCGTCGAAACGATCCTCGTCGTGGTTCCACCATCTGCGCAGCTCCGGACTCGGCGCGACTTCCTTGAACCACTCTTTATAGTCTAGGTCGCTCTTAGCGACGCCCCGAGGCCACATCCGATCCACCAGCACCCCGACGCCTTCGATGGTGTCCTCACCCTTGACGACGTCGTGGACTTTCGCTGTCTTAAACATTGATGCCCTTCACGCGGCGGCCGAGCTCGCGGGAAATTTCACGGTCCTGGTCGCGGCGCTTAATATCCTCTCGCTTGTCATAGTCCTGCTTGCCTTGTGCCAGCGCAAGCGAAAGCTTGGCGTAGCCATTTTTGAGATAAACCTTGAGCGGCACCAGGGTTTTATTGCCATTGCGCACCTGGCCATAAAGTTTGTCGATCTCGCGGCGGTGCAATAAAAGCTTGCGGGTGCGCCGCGGGCTGTGGTTCGTCCACGAGCCCATGGAGTACTCCGGAATGTGGAGGTTCCGCAAGTACACTTCGCCATCGTCAATGGTGGCAAAGGCATCATTGAGCGAGATTTTCCCCTCCCGCAGGGATTTGATCTCGGTGCCGAGCAGGACGATGCCACACTCGTACTCCTCGAGAATTTTGTAGTCGTGCCGGGCCCGGCGGTTGGTCGCAAGCGTAGCCTCGCCGGATGCCGCCTTCTTGTTTTTCTTGCCCTTCTTAGCCATAGTTATGCCAGTGTAGTGCCCTTTTGACTGGCCCGGCAAACAGACTATTTGCGTACATATGACCGCAGGGTGATATGGGCCGTGATGGCGGTAACCACCAGCGCTAGCAGGCCGACGAGCGGGAGGGCAATCCAGAGATCGCCGGATTTCATAGGAGCCAGCAGCTGGGATTCATAAAGTCCCTGCAGGGACGGGTCCACCACTTGGGACTTACCCAAGAAGATGCCGGCTCCGCCGAGGAGTACACCGATGAGGGAAGCCAAGACTGCTTCCGTGACGAATGGCGTCTGCGTCATCCACCGGCTTGCGCCCACCATGCGCATGATCTCCGTTTCGCGAGTGCGATGGAATGCAGCAATTTGCACCATATTAGCCACCAAGAAGATGGCCGCCACAGACATCACGATAGCCAGGATGAAGGTGGCATTGCGGATGGAGTCGAGGTTGCTGGCGGCATTGCGCACCTCTTGCTGCTGGTCAACGACGTCCTCTACCGCTGGGTTATCCCGAATCGCATCGATTGCCGAGGCGTCTTCTGGGTCTACAAGCCGCACGTGGAATGCAGCCGGCAGCGCATCAGGGGAGGTTTGTTCCACCATCACAGGGTCGGTGTCTTGGAAAAGTTCTTTGAACCGCTCATAGGAATCTGCGCGGTTGCGGTATTCCACGGACTCGACGGAATCATCCGCCTCCAACTGTTCCTTGATATCCGCACAGGCCGGACTCGTACAGTCTGGATCCCCAGCAGAAATATCCTCATTGAGCTGAACCATGACCTCGACGCGGTCGAGATAGATTTCCTTGGTGTCCTTGGTCAGGTTGGTCACCATGATGCCGGCGACAACGAGCCCGACCGCAATCGCGGTAGTAATGATCATGGCGATGGTCATGGTCAAATTGCGGCCCAGACCCTTTGTGGCTTCGCGGAAAATAAATCCTAGCTTCATGCTTCCCCCTCGTATTGTGCGTCATGCTCATCGCGCACGAGCACTCCATTGCGTAGCTCCAGCACGCGCTTGCGCGCCTTATTGACGGCGCGGGCGTTATGGGTGGACATGACCACGGTGGTGCCGCGACGATTGATGCCCAGCAGCAAGTCCATGATTTCGTCGGCGGTGGCGGGGTCGAGGTTGCCCGTGGGTTCGTCGGCAAGCAAGAGCTTTGGCCGATTAACCACCGCACGAGCGATGGCTACCCGCTGCTGTTCACCACCGGAGAGTTCATGCGGATAGGCGTTGTGGCGATCGTGGAGTCCCACCAGCTCCAATACCTGCGGGACCGCGGTGGAAATGCGGTACTTACTCTTGCCAATGACCTCCAGCGCAAAGGCCA
The DNA here is from genome assembly GCF_046717495.1 of Corynebacterium sp. LaCa54. Classification (NCBI taxonomy): domain Bacteria; kingdom Bacillati; phylum Actinomycetota; class Actinomycetes; order Mycobacteriales; family Corynebacteriaceae; genus Corynebacterium; species Corynebacterium sp. LaCa54. The sequence goes on along the minus strand of NZ_CP177115.1, from coordinate 673,678 downwards.
CGTTTTGATACACCGTCAGCTTTGGAAGCAGGCGGAAATCCTGGAAGACGTACCCAATGGACTGACGCAGCGCGTTGATCTGCTTGCCGGAAAGCTCATTGACGTGGAAATCATCAAAGTAAATATCGCCTTCAGTTACGTTGCTATAGCGCACCATCAGCTCCAAGAAGGTGGACTTACCGGAACCGGATGGACCGATCAGGAAAGCGAATTCACCATCCGCAATCTCGAAAGACACCCCGTCAAGTGCTGGGCGGGACTCGGCGGAGTAGGCCTTAGTCACGTTGTCGAATCTAATCACGCGAATCACTGTAGCAACCAAAGTTGACACCGCGCTGTGAACTATATTTAAGTAATGTGGTCTAAGACACTAATTTGTTCCGACCCAATCGACAGAAAGTGCCGATACTATGGCCGAAACCGAAACTAAAGAAAAACCACGTTCTGCAAGCGGCTTCCTGGGCACTGTAGAAAAGATTGGCAATAAGCTACCGGATCCGTTCTGGCTCTTCGTCATCCTCGCGGCAATCGTTGCTGTGACCTCCTGGCTGGGGCACCTCATTGGCATGAGCGCCGAGGATCCTAAGACAGGCGAGACCATTGAGGTGCAATCGCTACTGACCACCGAGAATATCTCGCGCATGGTTACTGACGCGGTGGAAAACTTCACCAGTTTCCCACCGCTGGGTGTCATCCTCGCCGTAATGCTCGGCGTGGCCGTGGCCGAACAGTCCGGCCTGCTTTCCGCCTTGGTGCGCGGCATGGTCACCAAGGTCAGTGCCAAGATGCTTACCTTCGTTGTGGCGTTGGCCGGTGTGACCGGCTCCGTGGCCTCCGATGCCATTTACGTCATCCTCATTCCGCTGGGAGCCATGGCCTTCCACGCGGTGGGCCGCTCCCCCATCGTGGGCGCGATGGTGGCCTTTGCGGCGTCGTCTGCCGGCTTTAATGCCTCGCTGATTCTGAATATCACCGACCTCCTGCTGGCGGGCATTTCTACCCCGGCCGCACAGTTTGTGGACCCAGAATATGAAGTCAGCCCGCTGGCCAATATCTTCTTCGTCATTCCCTCCGCTATTGTGCTTTCGCTCATCATTACCGCGGTCACGGAATTCCTCATGGTCACAAAGGCCCGCGAGCTGGTGGACCACGATCACATTAATTATGAAGAGGTGTCTTTTTCCAAGGCCGCCGGTGGGGCCGGCGCGAATGCAGAAGAGGATGAGGAGTACGACTTCACCGACGATGAAGAGGCAATGCGCATCAAGCCCAACGAACAGCGCGGTTTGATTGCTTCCGGCATCGCACTCGTGCTCTTCCTTGCCGCCTTCTTTGCACTCCTATTTATCCCTGGCTCCCCGCTGGCAAGCCAAGAGGATAGCTTCATGAAGTCGCCGCTCATTAGCGCCATCGCGGTGCCGATTGCCTTGGCTTTCTTGGTGTGCGGCATCGTCTACGGCCTAGCGGCAGGCACCGTGAAGTCTTTTGCTGATGTACCGGAGTTTATGGCCAAGGGCATCGAGACCCTTGTCCCCATGCTGGTCCTCTTCTTCGCGGTGGCACAGTTCCTCGCCTGGTTCGAGTGGTCCAACCTCGGCGTATGGACCGCTATTAAGGGCTCCGAGCTACTTCAGCACTGGTCCCTGCCGCCGTTGCTCATGTTCGCCGCGCTGGTCGCCATGGTCGCACTGCTTAACCTCTTCATCACCTCCGGTTCCGCCCAGTGGGCGCTGATGGCCCCGGTCATCGTGCCGATGATGATGTATGTGGGCGTCTCACCTGAGGTTTCCCAGATGCTCTTCCGTATCGGTGACTCCCCAACGAATATCATCACCCCAATGTCACCCTACTTCGCTCTGGCGTTGACCTTCTTGCAGCGCTACTACAAGCACGCGGGTGTGGGTACTTTGATGTCGCTCGCTCTGCCCTACTCGCTGTGCATGCTGGTGGGCTGGTTCATCTTCTTTGTCATCTGGTACCTCATCGGCATTCCGCTGGGACCGGGTGCACCGATGGACTACGTGGGTTAGGTCCATAAAGATCAGGCCGAACTGAGGATTTTCTCCCCTCAGTTCGGCCTTTTTGCGTTCAGTTCAGCCCGATCAGTATGGACTTAAGCTTGGTCTTCTTGTTGCTGCATGCGCCAGCGAATTCCGGATTCTAGGAAGCCATCGATATCGCCATCGAGCACCTTGGATGGATCGCCCACCTCAAAGTTGGTGCGCAGGTCTTTGACCATCTGGTACGGGTGCAACACGTAGGAGCGCATCTGATTGCCCCAGGAGGCGTTACCACCAGCGCCCAGAGCGTCAAGCTCGGCCTGCTCCTCTTGGCGCTTGCGCTCCAAGAGCTTTGCCTGCAGCACGCGCATAGCCGAGGCCTTATTTTGAATCTGCGATTTTTCGTTCTGGCAGGTGACCACGATTCCGGTGGGAATGTGGGTCAGGCGCACCGCCGAGTCGGTGGTATTGACGGACTGGCCACCCGGACCAGAAGAACGATAAACATCGACGCGCACATCATTGTCCGGGATATCGATGTGGTCGGTCTGTTCCACCACCGGCAGGACTTCCACCTCGGCGAAGGAGGTCTGGCGTCGGCCTTGATTATCAAAAGGCGAGATGCGCACCAAGCGATGCGCGCCTTGTTCCACGGAAAGCTGGCCGTACATGTACTCACCATGGACTACGAACGTGGCTGACTTGATGCCCGCTTCCTCCGCATAGGAAATGTCATATACATCCACCTTGTGGCCGTGCTTTTCTGCCCAGCGGGTATACATGCGCATAAGCATTTCAGCCCAGTCCGCCGCATCCACACCGCCGGCACCAGAGCGAATATTGATAACCGCCTCACGCGGGTCATACTCACCGGAAAGCATGGTGGTGACCTCTAGGGATTCGATGGCGGACTCCAGGGAATCGAGCTCCTCGTCTGCCAGGGAAGAATCCCCTTCCTCTTCCGCAAGTTCGTACATGACGGGCATGTCCTCGAGACGCCCGCGCAGCGCTTCTAGCTTGCGAACCTTCGCCTGCGCTGCGGAAAGCTCAGAGGTGACCTTTTGGGCATGTACGGGGTCGTCCCACAGGGATGGATCCCCGGCCTGGGCCTCTAGTTCCCGAATGCGGGCAGCCAAAGCCTCTGGGTCCATGACCTTCTCAATGGTGGTCAGGGTGGATTCTAGTTGCTTGAGCCGTGCTGTTACTTCGGGACGCATAGGCCCCAATCCTACCCACCGGGCCATCACAATTAGCCATCGGCCGCGTTTAGGGTGACAATGGTGGGCATGGATCAAAAGCCGAGCTTGCAGGAGATGATCGACGCGGTCATCAAGACCTTTATTGTCGCGCATGCGGATGACGGGGATGCGCACCTTGCGCAGGCCCTCGTCTATAACGCCGGACGCTTGGCGTGGCGCCTGCGCGAGATGGGCGTTGACGTGGAGCAAAAGACTTCCATCTCGGACGTTGTCACGGATGCAGACCGCGCGGCCGAGCGCTTCGTCGCGGGCGTGCTCGAGGCCGTGCGCCCGGAGGACGGCATCCTGGGTGAGGAGGGCGCCGCCCGCGAATCCCAGTCCGGCCGCACCTGGGTCATTGACCCAGTCGATGGCACCTACAATTTCTCTTCCGGCTCCGATTATTGGTGCTCTGCCCTCGCGCTTGCCGACGCCACCGGGATCACCCTCGGCGCCGTCCACCGCCCCGCCATGGGTTATACGTGGTTCGGTGGCCGCGACTACCCCACTTCTCTGGACGGCAAAGAAGTTTCCCGCCTTGCGGCTCAGCCAGCCAAGCAGATTTCGCTATCTACCTATTTGCACCCGACCTCGCTGATGGATGCGGATATCCGCGGGGCATGGCAGCGCGTGGCGGAAAACTTTGCTACAGTCCGTATGCTCGGTGCCGGTTCTGTTGACCTGTCCTCCGTAGCCGATGGCACGTGGGGCGCATGGATGCAGCATTCGGTAGCGGATTGGGATTGGTTCCCCGGCAAAGCTCTCGTTGAAGCAGCCGGTGGTGCCGCCCGCAAGGTAGAAGCCGGCGGTGTCGAATGGTGCCTCGCCGGCAATAAATTGGTAGTGGATCAGATGGAGGATTGGCTCCGTGGGTAAGTTCAAAGAAGACTTGGGCCTCGCGCTCGAGCTGGCGGGCCATGCCGATGTGGTAACCATGCATCGTTTCGAGGCCTCGGATCTTTCCGTTAAGGAAAAGCCGGATATGTCTCCCGTATCGGATGCGGACCTCACCTGTGAGAAGCAAATCCGCGAATCCCTCAAGCGCTCCCGCCCGCGCGATGAGGTGCTGGGCGAGGAATACGGCGGCGAGGCCTGTTATAAAGGCCGCCAGTGGGTCATCGATCCCATCGACGGCACCAAGAACTTCGTGCGTGGCGTGCCCGTATGGGCCACGCTCATTTCCCTCTTGGAAGACGGCGAACCGGTGGTATCCGTCGTCTCCGCTCCCGCCCTGCGCCGCCGCTGGTACGCGGCCAAGAGCGCGGGTGCCTTCCGCGTGTTCGGCGGCGAGCCGAAGCGTTTGAGCGTTTCCCACGTAGAAAAGCTCTCCGATTCTTCGCTGGCGATGAGCTCGCTTACCGGATGGGCTGAGCGCGGATTGCGCGATAAATTCCTCGCGCTAACGGATAAAACGTGGCGCCTGCGCGGCTACGGAGACTTCTGGTCCTATTGCCTCGTCGCCGAAGGCGCAGTAGATATCGCCGCCGAACCGGAGGTTTCCCTGTGGGACCTCGCTGCGCCCTCGCTCATCGTGACCGAGGCCGGCGGTACCTTCACTGACCTTGAAGGAAACCCCGGCCCGCATGGCGGATCCGGCGTAGCCTCCAACGGACTGCTTCATAAGCACGCCCTCGCCGCGCTACAGGGCTAGGGTCTTCTCCGCAGCTGGAGCAGCACCGGACCGCGGTGCTCGGTAGCTGCAGCGGAACAACCACCCGCCTGCGCGCAACTGCCGCAGCCGCCGGTGGGGCACGAAGTGAGCGATTCACGCACCAGCTCCGCCGTGCGTTCGAGGTGGGCGAGGATGATTTCCACGGTCCCCTGCCCTAACCCAGTAGCTTTTGCAATGTCAGCCGAGTTGGATTTTCCCTGTTTAATGGCCTCCTTGACCTGCTCCGTGGGGCTCATAGGAAGACCTTGAGGACTTGGAAAACTCCCACCGCCAGGATCCAGGCGGAGCCGAGTTGTAGGGCGAAGCCGATGAGTGTCCACTTCCAGCCTATTTCTCGCCGCTGCGCGGCTACCGTGGCTACGCACGGGGTGTAGGCCAGCAGGAATACCATGTACGCCCATACTGCCGCGAGCCCGTGCCCGCCAGAGGCCGCATCAAAATCAGCGCGGATATGGCTGGCCAGTGGGGATTCTGCTTGCTCTTCCGGTGCATCGTCAGTGACGTCTTCGACTGCGTACGTCTGTGCCCACGTGGAAATGAGGGTTTCCTTCGCTACGAATCCGGTGACCAAGGGTCCGGTCAGCGACCAAGAATCAAAGCCTGCTGGGGCAAAGACGGGAGACATTGCCTGAGCAACGGCACCATAGGCGGAATCCTGTGGCGGCACTGCCTCTTCGTTAAAGGAGTGCCCGCCGGTGACCGGGATGGACATGAGTAGCCAGATGACTACCACCGTGGCCACGATGATGCCGCCGGCGGTATGCAAGAAGCCCTTGAGGCGCACCCACATGACTGAGATGGTGAGTCTAAACGTGGGCAGCTGATAGGCCGGAAGGTCGATAACGAGGGCTTCGGCCGGCATGGCCCGCCACACCGTGCGCCGCAGCGCCAGGCCTACCAATACCACCAAAGCGATGGACAGCACGTACATGGCAAATACCGCGGAACCGGCATGAGCAGGGAAAAATACCTGTGCCAGCATCATAAATACGATGAGACGCGCAGAGCATGAAGTAAAGGGAATAAGCAGGCAGGTGAGGATGCGGTGGCGGACGTCGCCAAGCACGCGCGTGGCTGAGATAGCCGGTACATTGCAGCCATAGCCCACCACGATGGGGATAAAAGCCTTACCCGGCAGGCCGATGGCGCGCATCACGCGGTCAGTGACCACGGCCGCGCGCGCCATATAGCCGGAATCCTCCAGCACCGCCAAGCACAAAAACATCAGCGCAAGAAGCGGCGCGAAGGTGAGCACCATGCCTACACCACCGATGAGACCATCCACCAACAAGCCTGTGAGCAGCCAGTTATCCGGGAGGATGCTGCGCGCAGCGGCGGAGACCGGGCCGGTGATGAATGCTTCTAATCCGTCCTGTAGCGGACCCGCGACAGTAGTGGTGATGAAGAAGACCGCCCACATCACCGCCAGAAACAGAATCGGCCCGAGCACTGGGTGCAAGACTAGGCGGTCCGCGCGGTGGCTGAGCGGTTCGCCAGTATCCGTCCGTGAAACGGCAGCCTTTTCCGCCGCGTCCAAATCCACAAAGCGCTGGTCTAGGTCAGCATTGGGCCGGATGGTCCGCGGATCAGTGTGCATTGCACGGGCAACCTCGCGCTCGAGCGCATCCAAGTTTTCACGCCGCCGACCGTTAACGCTGACCACCGGGATGCCCACCTCGTGTGAAAGCGCGGACGTATCGATGCTTATGCCCTGCTGCTTGGCGATGTCCTCCTTGGTCACCCCAATCACTACCCGGTATGGGTGCTCCGCAATCTGGAAAGCGAGGTTCAGTCCGCGCGCCGGCGCAGTGGCGTCCACGAGCACCACAACCACATCGGGGCGCTCACACGGCGGAGCCTCCACGAGCATATCGCGGGTAAATTCCTCGTCTGGGCTCATTGGATCCAATGAATAAGCACCAGGAAGATCAATGATGTCAAAGGCCTCTGGCTGCGCATTCCACAAGCCACGGCTTATCTCAACGGAGGTACCTGGCCAGTTTCCGGTCTGCACCTTCGCTCCGGTTAGCGCATTGAACAAGGTAGATTTGCCGGAATTTGGAGCCCCGACCAATGCGAGGACCGGCGTTCCCTCCTTCGCAATGCGCATCGAGGAGGTGGAATGGCAGCTCGGCGCAGCGGTTTTCCGTGCCATTATGCTGCCACCGGGATGACTTCGAGCTGGCGAAGAGTAGCCGCATCCACCGCATAGTGGGCGGTGCCTACGGTAACTAGGCGCGCGCCGCCGGCTACCTTGCGGCCGATCTGTACGCGCACACCTGGGCGGAAACCTAATTCCCGCAAGCGCAGCGCCAACGCCGGCCGCTCGTCGATGGCGTGCTGCAAGCAGCACTCAGGAAGTTCCACCAAAGCGTCTACCGGTGCCTGATCGGCGCGCATACACTCGGATTTTTCGCACCCCGGTTTGCGCCGGGTGCGGGACAATAAGGACAGCTGCAACATCGCGCGGTTACCTCAGTTCTCTCTGACCGGACCATGCCGGTGATATTAGCCACACCTAAGTAGCTACTAGATAAGGCTAACCTTAGTCCGCCTAAGCTTTTCACACAAGCTCCGATTAGTTGTGATTATCGGCACCGGGCAGGGACGCAAAAAGCCCGCCCCCCGAGCTGGGGAGCGGGCGAATGCCTCAGTACAGCTAGTCTTCAGGCAGCGTGAAACCGGCACCTACGCCACCGCGGCGGTTCATATCCGCCAAGACCGCATCCATATTGGTGGCAGCAGTCGGGTTATGAACCGGCCCCTGCAATGGGGTACGGCACGGGAAATTCACCGGCAGGAATCCACCGGAAATGGAACCAATGAGGCGGCCATTGACGAGCAACGGCGCACCAGAATCACCCATCATGGCGCAGACTTGGTTTACCTGAATCTTCTTTGCCTGCTGATAGGTAATACCGCAGGTCTTGCCGGTGGCAACGCCCTGCTTGCACACCTGCTGGCCCGGTTTGACGCCACCGCCTAGTTCATTGACAGTTACGCCATTGTAGGAACGGGACACCTTAGCCTTGGAGCCGAACTCAATGACGGCGTAGTCCAAGTCCTCGTTCTTAGACACCACGGTGCCCGTCGGGCCGATTTGCTCCGAATCAGCGGAGGTAACTGAATCGCCCACATTGCCGCAGTGGCCAGCGGTCAGCCCCACCTTGCGGCCACCATTATCGTTGCCTGCCGCGGTCAGAGTACACATCGTCTTGTCATTGACGTAGAGCGGGGTGCCTGGACCATAGAGGGAGTCACCCTGATTCATGGCTGCAACAGACTCTTCTGGAATGCGTGGGGCATCAAACATGGAACCCGGCACACGGTGCAGGACGTAATCAGCCTGTGGCTTTCCGGCGGCTACCTTGGAAAATCCATCGTTTTTCCACTTATAGTTCGGATTGGTTCCCTTCGGTTTAAACTCCGGCTGGGTAGCCTGCTCCGCTAGACCGATGGGATTCGGATTAGTCATCGGCTCCGCGTACTGTCCTTGCTGCAGGTTCTGCTGCACGGCTTGCTGCGCGTTGCGCACAGAGGAATCCACGGCATCGGTAACATTCTTATCCACCTGCGGGGTCTGGATGCCGACCCCCGCTAGGTTATCGCGGACCTGGTTAATAATCCCTGCGGAGTCGAAATCCGGTTGGGGCAATTCCTGGGCGCCTGCGGCCGGGGAACCCAGGAAAAACGCACCAGCGAAAGCCGAGCCCACTAGGACTTTCTTGAGGTGCGGAATGCGAAGCATCAAGGTACCTACTTTCAGTTGTCAACATCGTGCAAACTCGATAGTGGCACGAAAAAATTGTGGAAACAGCAAACTCTTGTGACTGTGTCCAAGCCGTTATATTTCTTCCAGACTTCGGGGGTGATCACCCCTCCCCTATCATGGAGAACATGCCCACACCGCTGTCCTATTCTGATGTCTCCGACTTTCCACAGCTGCATATGTCGCGGGTTATCGATGCTGACTTTGACGCCGCCGCACACCGACTTTTCCGCTGGTCAGTACAACGCAGCGGCCTTTTCCGTGTCCGCCCGACCCATGAGGTTGTGGAGCTCGGCGCGGAGGTCACCCTCGGCTTGGGTCCATGGGATTTTCACTGCCGCGTAGTCGATGTCTTCCATGAGGATGGCCGCTGCGGATTCACCTATGGCACCCTCCCTGGACACCTCGAGCGCGGCGAAGAGACCTTCACCCTAGAGCGTCTGCGCGATGGTCGCACGGTATTGCTTATCGACGCCGCCTCAGAGCCCTTCCTACCCTTCCTGCGCCCCCTTGTGGACGTGCCGAGGCGCCTGCTTATCAGCAGGCTATATCTCCACGCGCTGGACTAAGCGGCAACGATAGCCGCATTCATCTCGCCTTTAAGCTGTCCGTTCTACCTTTTTGTGGTGCTCACCAGGAATTGAACATCAGGTCATGCTGGGAGCGGCAGCAGCTTAGGACAGCCGTGGGTTCGTTGACAAGCAGCACCTGTGGATCCTCTACTAAGGGTGCAACCTCTTCTCCCCCATCACGTTAAGAGAACTTTTTCCTCTACGGTATCCACAAAAGATCGGATGATTGCCGAGTATATTTCGATCAAATAAAGCCGCCTCCCTGTAAGGAGACGGCCCTTTAATCCGAAGAAAACGTGGATCTAATTCTTGCGTTTATCTTCGATGGATTCGCGTGCGTCACGAACAGCGCCCTTGACGCGATCGAAGAATCCGCCCTTCTTCGTGGTCTCTTCTTGGTACTCGTGAGCCTTATCTTCCACAAAGCCCTTAGCACGCTGGAAGGCATCACCTACGGCGCTACCTGCCTCCGATGCCTTACCCTTCAGCTGGTCCAAACGCTCATTGCCAGCCTCGCCGGTGACGTCATCTGCTTCGTCTCGGTCATCGCCAGACATCTCTGGATCTACATCCAGATCATTGACAGAGGTTGGGGTCTCGCCCGAGGCTTCCAGATCAATGTTTGGCTGCTGTGGGGCAGAACCAATGTGTTCTTCCTTTGCCTCACCTACGATGTGCTGGCTCGGTGCATAGTCCGCGTTGTTCTCATCCAGCGCTTCCTGCAGGTCCGGCTGCTGTGGGGCAGAACCAATGTGCTCTTCCTTTGCCTCACCTACGATGTGCTGGCTCGGTGCATAGTCCGCGTTGTTCTCATCCAGCGCTTCCTGCAGGTCCGGCTGCTCTGCGGCCTTGCCAACATGTTCTTCCTCCGCACCAGCGACAACGTGGTTCTGCGGCTCATACTTGCTTGCGGTGGGCTCATCTCCGTCCGCAGATGGCTTACCGACCGGCTTGGACAGGCCGGCAGCACCTGCGGCGCCCGCAGCAGCTGCACCAGCAGCGACACCCGTAGCCGCCCCGGAGGACTTGTCAGACTTAGCAGCTGAAGACACAGAATCCTCAGAAGCTAAGTACTTGTATTCGTTACGGTCCAAGTCGACCTCGTGGCCTAGTTCGTTCGCCATTGCTACTTACTCCTTTTAATAGATTTATCTTCTTCCTTCTAGGGTTCCAGAAAGTTCAGGAGCGTGCACGGAAATGGGGATAGGAAAGCGTCTACCGGTGGTTGGATCAGTCATCTCTAAACACTCAACTTGGAAGGTTTCGCGTACGAGTTCAGCGGTCATCACCTCCTCGGTAGGCCCTTCGGCCACAATGTGCCCCTCACGCATGGCTACGATTCGATCGGCGTAACGCGCAGCATGGACCATATCGTGGACCACCATGACCACTGTGGTCCCGGCACCATTGAGGTCTCGGATGAGCTCCAAGATGGACAGTTGGTGCGCAGGGTCGAGGTAAGTAGTCGGCTCGTCAAGCAAGGTAATTGGTGTTTCTTGGGCCAAGGTCATGGCGAGGAAAACACGCTGGCGTTGACCGCCGGAAAGGTCTGCAGCAGGGACGTCGAGAAGGTCGCTCACCCCAGCACGCGAGGCAGCACGCTCAACCGCTGCATGATCTCCGGCCCGCATCGTCGCTAGCGCCCCTGTATAGGGATAGCGGCCGTAGCCGATAACGTCGCGCACTAGTACCCCTTCCGGAGCCGCAGGGTGTTGTGGCAGAAAAGAAACTTCACGGGCAAAGGCACGCGAGGAATACTCACTAATTTTTTGGTCCGCGAGGTACACCGCGCCTGCGCTGGGCGTAAGTTGGCGCCCCAATGTTTTGAGAAGCGTCGATTTGCCGCAGCCATTCGGCCCGATCAGAGCCGTTACTTGACCGCTAGATAAGCGGAGATTTACATCTTTGACCACATCGGGACCACCGTAACCCACGGTCAATCCGCTACATGTCAATGTCATGTCTAGCCTCCATTTCGCACTCGGGTTAGCCCAGTCAATAGGAAAATGAAATAGGGTGCGCCAATCAGCGCGATGAGCGCGCCAACGGGGATTTCCGTGGGGGCGAAGGCCCAGCGACCGAACGTATCGCATACAGTCACGAGGGTCGCGCCGCCTAGGGCCGCCACGGGCATTTGCCGGCGCAGGTTCGAACCAACCATCAAGCGGGCAGCATGTGGGACGATGAGCCCGGCGAAGCCCAAGACCCCAGCCGCGGCGACTCCCGCTGCGCCGAGGATAACGGCCAAAGCTATTGCTATTAGGCGCCACATCTTGGCGTTCACTCCAATGCCGGCCATGGTGGAACCATCCAGTGCGAGCATATCCAGGTGTTTTGCCACCACCATCGCGGCGGTTAGGGCGAGAAGGATAAAGGGGGCGACAATAGTGGCGTCGCCAAGCGAGCGGGCGTAAAGCGAACCTTTCAGCCATGTCATGGCCGCTCCTGCCTCTGGCGCGGCGCGCACCAGGAGCAATTCGGTGATGGCACCCAGCCCAAAAGATACCGCCACCCCGGTAAGGGGCAGGCGCACCGGATCGCTTGCCCCGCGTCCGGCGAGAAGGAGAACCAACCCAGTTCCAGCCAACGCGCCGATAAAGGCGATAAAGGTCAGCAGGTGGGCCGGCAGGGCGCCTGCTCCCATAAGTACCGCAACGGCCGCGAGCCCACCGCCGGAGGTAATACCCACCGTATCTGGTGCGGCCAAGGGATTGCGTAGCGCGGATTGCAATATACAGCCAGAAACAGCCATGGCACTGCCCGCGCAAATACCCACCAAGATCCGCGGTGCGCGGTACTTCCATATGAGCGGATCTCCGGTAAAGAAGCCAGTGGTCACCTCGCCCGGCGATTTCATCACCGCACCGACGCCCATGCCGATAACTGCGCTCAATATCAACGCCAGGATGAGTCCTACTAGAACCCCTACAATTCTCTTATGCCGCATGTCTCCTCCTCCCTAGCGCATGGACGGACCACAGCACTAAGGGCATGCCAGCCAAAGAAGTCACGATGCCCACTGGGGTCTCGGCTGGCGCCCAGATTGCCTGCCCAACCGAGTCGGCCACCAGAAGCACCGCTGCTCCTACAATTCCAGCCACACATAGCCCCATGCGATGGTGCGGGCCGCACACCCGCCACGCTACGGTCGCGGCCATCAGCCCCAAAAATCCAATCGGCCCGGTTGCGGCTACCGAAGGAGCAACGAGCACTACCGCCGCCACAATGGCGGCCAACCGAATGCGCTCCGGCTTCGCCCCCACAGCACCGGCCACGGCATCGCCAGCTACGAGCAAGTCCAGCGTTTTCGCACCGACTAAAGTCAAGGGAACCACGACCAGCACAGCGATCAGCGCGGGCATAATATCGCTTAGGCGTACACCGGCAAGCCGGCCAGAAAGCCACGACATCACCGTCGCCAGTTGAGCTTCATCCACCACCAGGAAAATGGAGGTCAAGGCGCTACACAGCGAGGAAACGGCAACGCCAACCAGAACCATGCGCTGGATCGCACCGCTCTTGCCGACGCCCACCGTCACCCCCACAGCAATCCCCGCACCCAACAGCGCACCGGGCAGCTGGTCAACGCTCGAGGTTTCGCTTCCTAAAAACATTGCGGTTGCGACTGCACCGAGTGCCGCACCGGAGTTCACACCAGTGATGGACGGATCGGCGAGCGGATTCGCGGTTGCCGTGCGCAGCAATAACCCACCTACACCTAGTGCAATACCGACCACCGTGGTAGCAAGGAGACGGTCAAAAGCCACGCTATGCAGCTCTTCTTCTAACCACGGGGTATCAACTGGCACCTGAACATGGCGGAGCCGCCACCACCACACAAAGGCAGCGGCAGCGGTTGCAAGGACCAAGCAGACGCTGGCTTTAGTTCGAGGTGCCACTACTTTTCAGCGGCGATAATGTCATCGAGCATATGCTCGGCAGATAATGGCCCGCGGGCGCGCGACCAGATATCTTGGTCTACCTCTACGATGTCACCGCTGCCCTTGGCATAGGGCGTCTTTTTAAACGCTTCGACGTCCTTGTACATAAAGACTCGGTCAGCCTTCATTCCAGGGAGCTTATCGCCGGTCAGTTCCGCTACATCAGTCTTAGATTCGATGGAAGACTTCTCACCTTCGAAGGCGTAGTCATAGCCCACTTTACTCAGTAGCGACTGGGGGAAAGAAGGGTTGACCCAGGTATAGAGCATCTCGCTGGACCAGCCAGCCACGACAGCACGACTCCCCGGCTTTACCGCGTCCTTGGTCTGAGCAATCTTGTCCTCGATGCGCTGACGGACTTCTTTAGCCTTTTCCTCTTTGCCGAGTTTGGCCGCGATCTCATCCATCGAATCCAGCACGTCCGAGTAAGTTTCATCTGGGTAGGATTCCGTCTGCGCAATCTCTTCCAGCTGCGACATGATATCAGCTTGACGGGTAGGGCTAGCCAAAATCAGATCTGGTTCCAAAGACTGGATAACCTCCAAGTTCGGCTGCTTGGCTTGGCCCACGGAGGTCGCCTGACCTAACTGGCCCTTCAAAGTAGTTGGTGCCTCCGACTTGCCGATTTCCACGATTCCCACTGGGTCCACATCGAGGGCCTTAAGAATTTCCTCATAGCGCCAATCGAGCGCCACAACTCGCTCGATCTTCCTATCCCCGCCCGCTTCCTGAGAAGAAGAATCAGAAGAACACGCGGCAAGGCCCACGCCTAGGGCTAAGGTGGCCACGAGTGCGATAACCGCACGCGTTTTAGTGAAGTCTCTCTTTTGCATAGGCTTACCTTAGCTTTATAAGGGTTTACTGTCTAGAGCCTGATTGCTTCCCTCTCCATGACAGACCATGCAGCCACAGGATGAGTTCCATGAGGGATAGCGGTGAGGAGCGGAAACCGAAATCCGCTCTAGCCACGATCATCTACAGCCTCTGCGAACGAACTCCAAACTGCGGTCTTTGGTGTTCATCTTTCGATTGCTCTAGCCCTTGAGCACAGCGCGGGAAACGATGACGGGGGCGTCGCTGAAAGGATCGTCCCAGATTTCTACATCGATACCGTAGGCTGCGGCTAAAATATCCTTCCGCAGTGCTTCCTTGGGAGTCCCCCGGGCTATGACCTCGCCGTTGTTCATAACCGCCCTGGTGTCGGAGTACTGACCAGCCAACATGTGGTCGTGCAGCACAACAACGACTGTCTTACCAGCGCGGGCTTGCTTGCGAACGAGCTCCAAAACACTAATCGCGTGGGCGGGATCAAGGAAGGTCGTAGGCTCGTCGAGCAGCGGCACCGGCGCGCCCTGAGCCAGAGCCAGTGCAAGCCGTGCCCATTGCCGCTGGCCGCCGAAGAAAACGAAAATGGCCCTCATCGGCGAATGGGGAGCAGTTCATCAATCTAGAGCGGCTAACTGTCATTGGCCTTACAACGGTTCCATATCTATAGGCTATGCGAAGTTTCCATAGCCAGAAATGGTGCTCACCCATAAGAACGCTGATACGACGAAAGCCGCGGCGAATGTGAAGGCAAAAGCACGCCATGATCGGTCGCTAAGCCGATCCTTTTTCAACATGTAGACAGATATGGCTAATACACCCAACACCACCAATGAAGGTAGAGGTAGCCCATAGAAGACGAAAGGTATTGGAAGCCATGTGGACAGGAGCACTCCGCCATAAAGGGTTGCGACGCCCAAGACAATTCCAAAAAGTATTCCCGGAATGATCGTTCTTTCTTTCACAACAAATTCCTTACCAATCAGTTTATCTTAATCAGGCCACCGTTTTTAGCCTGCGCATGACATTCATGGGCCTGACCCCGGAAATTAGACACGTCGGGGAGGTCAGGCCCCAGTTTTCTATCTCCAAAGTAAACAGACCCAAACCGCTTTTGAGTGGCAGCTAGATGATCGGTGATTGTGAATTGTCTAGCCAGGCCACGATGTGGTTTTCGGCTTGTCTCGCGGACGGTAGTTTGTCGAGGCGGCGGTCTCCGTTATGGTTCGTGAGAAGAAGCGGGAAGTAGTTTCCCTTGGCATTAAACTTGACCTGGAGGGTCTCGCCGTGCGAATTCTGGTACGTAACGAAGCTAGCGGACGGAGCCTCCGACAAGTGAGTCAGCCACTTGGGTACGGCTTTGGCAGAGGCGTAACGTTGCTCGCCCAATACGGTAGACGAGGTGGAGATGTCAGTGGTTTCGTCGCCTTCCAAGATCGGAATGCCCAAATGCGGGACCGAAATGGCGATGCCCTGGTGGAGGCCGAGCGCTGAAAGTTTTCGGGCGTCGCTCGAGAGATTTTCCGTGGGGATGTCGATTTTGGCTTGGCCGGGAGCTGGTGGTTCAACCTGCGCCAACTGCGCAATTGCGTCGAGTGCCACCATAGACTGAGGTGTATCTTCGAGGGCGGTGATGGCCAAGTTAAGAGACTCGCGCTGCGACGTACTCGCCGTGTACAACTCGAGCGAGTCGGACTGATTCACTGAATCCAGCAGGATGCCGAGTATTTCGCCTTGGTAGGCGTAGATGGCCTCATCGATGGCGGTGGTGTCATGAATATTGCTCAGCAGGTGGTGGAGGTGCTCAGCGGCATCCGAGTCCATGGATTGGTCGTAAACTTTCGCATACAGTCGTCCGATGAGCAGCAGTGCGGAATCGCTATGCATAGTCTTTCGCTCCGTAAAAGTCGAAGGGGTACGGGTGGCTGATCTTCCCGGCGAGGGGGTTTCGATCCTGTGGAGCGGAAAGCCATCCGGTGATGGCGCTGAGCACTTCGGCAGGCAGGCGCACTTCTTCCCCTTCTGCTGCAGCGAACCTGTAGCTGAGGGCGCCGGGTTTGTCAGCGTTTCCGTCAAGTCGCTCGGCCAGCTCGAATATTGTCAGCGCAGTGATATCTGCAACGAATCTGATTGCGTCATCAGATGACAGGGGCCCTGTTTCCTGGATTCGCGTGTGAAGCTGTTCCATGGTTGGCGTGACGATGTCTTCGAGGTCCGATTGAAATTGCGTCAGCTGTTCGTTGGTGAGCTGCGTTAACACTCTTATAACACTCCAGGGTTCCACGGGATATTTGTAGGTTGAGACAAGCCTTGTTGCTTGAGCTTCTCGATACCATAATCGGTTAGTGCTTCCGCTTCAGATTGGCTGAATCCGACCGAGGTGTGCGCCTCTACCTCGATGGCTCTCACTTCGTTCCGAGTATAGGTATCGACGTCAGGACCGAAATTCTTGGCAAAATCATCATATCCGCGTCGTTGTGCTGCAGTGATCTCTTTGTGAAGCGCAGATCCGGTTGCGGGATTGCGCGGTGCAGGATTTTGAGACTAGTGCACCAAATGGCGATTTCAGCATAAAACGAAAGAGACCCCTACCAGCGTTTCCACTGGTAGGGGCCCGGAAGTTGGTAGCGGGGGCAGGATTCGAACCTACGACCTCTGGGTTATGAGCCCAGCGAGCTACCGAGCTGCTCCACCCCGCGTCGAGATGACTTCCATCATCTGCGCTTGAACAGTACGTTAACACTAAGTGTATTCGCTCTGTCCTGGCGACTCATGTAACTATACATAGGGAAAGGCACCTACCCAAATCCGCTGGGCAGGTGCCTTAATCGCTGCTTTTAAAGAGTGAAAGAACTACTTTTCCGTCTTCTGATAAGACTCAACTGCCTTATCGAGTTCATCCAGGGCGCGGCCGTATTCCTCGAAGGAACCATCGCGAGCATCCTCTAGGCCCTTCAAAGCCTTGTTGATGTCATCGATGGCGCCTGCCTGGTCGGAAGAGGAAGGAGCGGAGGCTGGGGCCGACTGCTTATCTTCCTTGGCATCCTTCTTATTCTTGTCGTCCTTGGTGTCGGTCTTTTCGCCAGAATCGCCGTCGACTTCCTCAATATTCTGAGCAGCCTTGGCATCGATTCCAACTTGTTCAAGGGCATCACCGATAGTGGGGGCGTAGCCTACGCGGCCCTTATAGGACACGAGTACGCGCAGCAGCTTCGGGAAGGCAGAGGCCTGGTCCTTGCGCTGCGAGTAAATCGGCTCAAGGTACAGGATTTCGCCATCACCTACTGGCAGGGCCAGCAGGTTACCGTTGTGCAAGTCGTTAGTGCCTTCCCACAGGGTGCGGTCTCGGGCGACCTGGTCAGAAGACATCATCGCATCCTGCGCCTGCTTCGGGCCCTGAGTCTGCGTATTGGTCGGCAGCACCCGCACGGTGATATCGCCATAAGTTTCCGGATCGGAGGAGACAGCCATGTGTGCGGACAGGAACTCGCGGTTCAAGCCGCGATAAGAGGTCGTCAGCTGGAAGCTGGGCTTGCCGGTCTCTGGATCTGCGGCCATCACGTAGTAAGGCGGCTGGTTGAGCTGGCGAGATTCCTCCGCAGTGGGGTCATTCGGCACGGACCAGAAGGCATCGTTGTTGAAGAATACATTCGGGTCATCCACGTGGTAGCGCGCCAGCAGGTCACGCTGCACCTTGAACATATCTTCCGGATAGCGGAAGTGCTGGCGTAGCTCGTCAGAGATTTCTGCCTCTGGCTTGACGACGTCCGGGAAGACTCCCTCCCAAGCCTTGAGCACTGGGTCATTCTTATCGAACTCGTAGAGATCCACGCTGCCGTCATAGGCATCGACGGTGGCCTTTACCGAGTTACGGATATAGCCCACTTTGTCATTGACAAGGCGTTGGGTCGTGCCATCAGGATTGAGGGTGTCCTGGGTGGCGTCGGAAAGCGAAGCGCGCTGGGAATAAGGCAAGGACTCCAAAGTAGTATAGCCATCGACGATCCACTTCAGGCGGCCATCCACCACGGCCGGGTAGGTAGCAGAATCGGTGGTCAGCCACGGAGCAACCTTTTCCACGCGCTCGCGCGGGTCGCGGTCGTAGAGGAGCTTTGACTCGCTGCCGACGCGGTCAGAAAGCAAGAAGTTCAGCTCGCGGTACTTGGCGGCGTACATAGTGCGGTCGAAGATATTGCCAATGCCGACGCCACCCTTGCCGTCATAGGTATAGGTGGAGCTATCGGTGTCATATTCCACCGGGTTATCGCCAGTCTTGCCGGTAATCGCATAGTCCATGCCATCGGCAGCGCCAGCAATAACCGGGCCATAGTAGATGCGCGGCTGGTCTACCTTGATGCCCAGAGACTTCTCGGCGTCCTGGGTTTCGCCTTCGCCCTCCGACTCACCGGCCTGGGTCTGCAGATCAGAAACGGTAAAGATGGGGAAGCCTCCGCGGGCAGAGCCCGCATCGCGGGCTACCTCATCGACCTTATTGGCCTGCGCTGCCACAAAGCCATTGCCGTGGGTGTAGACGGTATGACGGTTAATCCAGTCGGACTGATTCTCCCGCAACTCATTTGGATCCAGCTCGCGCGCAGCAACGACGAAGTCACGCTTCTTACCATCGATCTCATAG
Organism: Corynebacterium sp. LaCa54; assembly: GCF_046717495.1. Lineage (NCBI taxonomy): Bacteria > Bacillati > Actinomycetota > Actinomycetes > Mycobacteriales > Corynebacteriaceae > Corynebacterium > Corynebacterium sp. LaCa54. The sequence goes on along the minus strand of NZ_CP177115.1, from coordinate 655,025 downwards.
CGGTCCATCGATAGCGTCTCTGGGAAGCCGTAGAAATTCTTCAGCTGCTGCATCTGGGTGAAGGTAGGAGAAAGAATCTCCGGATCCAGCAGGCGGAGGTTATTGATGGTGGCGTTATCAGAAGCCACCTTGTCATCAGAGACCTCGTCCCCACCCCAGTTGTCTTCATAGGTGACATGGTCATCGGTAAGCCCATAGGCATAGCGCGTGGCCTCAATATTGCGGGCAATGGATTCTTCTTCCTTTGCCTGACGGTTTGGCTGCACGGAAAAACGTTCCATCAGCAGCGGCCATGCCTGGCCGATAACCAGCGAGGACAGCAGCATCAACACCACGGCCAGACCCGGGATGCGCAGGTCCTTAATGACGATGGCCATAAACAATGCCACCGCTACAAAGACGCCGATGATCATCAAGATGATTTTCGCCGGCAGGTAGGCATGAATATCGGTATAGGAACCACCGGTAAAGAGATCGTGCTGGGCATATAGGAGCTCGTAGCGCTCCAACCAGTAGCCGATGACCTGAACAACCATCCACAGGCCGGCAGTAATCGCCAGCTGCAGGCGAGCCGAGTGGGAAATGGAGCCGCGAACTCCTGCGGCCTTATTGCCAATGCGGATGCCACCCAGCACATAGTGACCGAAAAGCGCGATGAGGAACGCCAAAATCAACAGGATAGATAGGGTGCTGACCACCATCTTCAATACCGGCAACGTGAAGGCATAGAAGCCTAGGTCGTGGTGGAACTGGGCGTCCTGTTGGCCGAATTCCTGGCCGTTTAAAAATAGCAGGACCGTGCGCCAATTAGCCTGGCCGATGAAACCGGCAATGATGCCCACGATGGCGGGGATGACCTTGAAGAAGACGCCCATGGACTTTTCAATGGACTTGCGGTACTGATACACCGGCGAGTTCAAGTCCCCAAGGTCGAGCGAATCCGGACGCCCGCGCCAGGCAAAGTAGCCCGCGGCCCACACCACGGCAGCGGCGATGAGGCCGAAGATGATAAAGAGTACTATCCGCGCAATAATCGCGGTGGTGAAGACGTTCCGGTATTCAATCGCACCAAACCACCTCCAATCCGTGTACAGGCCCACAAACATGGGGCCGATGAACAAAAGGAGGGCAATGATGGCCGCAATGATTGTCGCGACCCGCGGGGGCCGCTTCAACGGGGCGGCTGGTGTGGATGACCCTAAGGACAACGCCAGCTCCAATCAAATAGTGCGAATTTAAAACCTGTAGACTTCTTCCAGCTTAAGGAAGCAATACACAGATAACGAATAAGGATGTTTATGAGTTCCCCCGAATTATCACAGCCAGCTTTAAACCGCGCGATGACCGAAGCCGTGGAATTCGTCCATGCAGAGGGCTGGGACGCCCGCCCCACTATCTTCGCGCTCGTTCCTACCCACTTGGTAGCAGACCAGCTTGCCGCCCTCGATGAGGAAGATGCGGCGCCGCTTACCCTTATCGTGCAGGATAATGTGCCTGAAAACATTGAGCCCGGTTCTGAGCAGTTGGCCGACTATGTCTCCCGCTTGGCTTGGCCGCGGGAGGTGGCCGGCGTCATCCTGGCCCAAGAGATTAGGTTCCGCGATACCTCCAGCGAGGACCCCTCCCCTCGCCCGGCGCGCCTGTTTTCCGGTGCGCTGCGTGAGGAAGGGATTGAAACCACATTGCTGCAGCTGCGCCCCACCGAAGAGGAGTTGGAAGCAGCCGGGCCATTCGCGGAGGATGACATCCAGCTGCGCGGCGGCCCCCAGGTAGCACCCGGGATTATCGCGGCCCTGCGCTATGGGCTGAGCCAGGACCCGGATGAACTAGATTAGACTGGAAAGACAATTCTCGCTTGCGACTAAGGAGCAGTTTCCTACCGTGCGACGCTTTACTCTCACTCGCCTGACCGCTACCCGCGCTACCGCAGCAGCACTCCTGCTGGGGGTAGGCGTGAGCGCTGCCGGCTGTTCCTCGGATGATGCCGCGCCTGCCGACGTCCCCGTAGATACCACCACTGCCAGCGCCGAGTCCGCTCCCACTGCGGCGGATGCCACTGAGGAAACCAGCACCGCATCCAGCTCCAAGTCCGCCGCTGAATCCAGCGTCGAGTCGAGTGCGGCGGCGAGCTCGGAGGCGGCGTCGGAAAGCACAGAGCCTGGGAGCGAAAAAATGGAAAAGTCTGTGTCCAAGGCCTATGACATCTTCGCGCCCGTGGCACCGCAAGAGCTTTTCGCGCACTTCGATCGCTGCGATTCCACGGGCGGGGATGACTCGTATAACTGCTCTGGGCCGAAGGTAGGCCAGTTCCAGTTCTTCCGCTCACACTCCAAGGCAAAGCAGACCACGCAGGTGCTTACTGAGCTGCGCAGCTCGCAGGTCATTGAGGATAGCGGCGACCGCGTTGTGGGCTGGTCCACGCTGGGCACCACGGCGGTTATTACCGTGGTGGACAATAAAGAAGGCATGGTCATGCAGCAGATGATCTCCTCAGACCAGGAAGATCCGGAAGAGAAGATCAAGGAACTGGGCCTAGCTAAGTAGGCCGCTTATTGGCAGGTTTTAATTTCCTTGCCGTCCGCGAAGTCTTTCATCGTGGATACCGCTTCATCCAGGTTGGACACTTCCGCGATGGGCATGTCCCCGTGGTCGCTCGCCGCGGCTTCGGAGCAATTATCTTGTGGCGCCAGGAAGAGTTCCGCGCCGGCTGCGTGGGCGGCGGCGATTTTATGTTGGATGCCGCCGATGGGGCCCACCTTGCCATCTTCTTGAATGGTGCCGGTACCGGCCACAAATTTGCCGCCCGTGAGGTCTTCTTCGCTGAGCTTATCGATGACCGCCAGGGTAAACATCATGCCAGCGGATGGACCACCGATATCCTGCAGGTTGTATGTGACCTCTATATCGTCTTTAGGGACCGAGAGCATGGCGATGCCCAGCATCGCCTGCCCCTTCTGGTGGGGGTTTTCCCCTAGCTCTATTTCTTCTTCGTGCTTTTTGCCGCCACGCTCCACGGTCATCGTGACCTTATCGCCGGGGCTCTTTTCCTTGATGATGTCTTGAACCTCACCCGGCTCCGAGACTTCCTTGCCCGCCACGGCGGTAATGACATCATCTTTTTTCAGTTTGCCCTGCGCAGCACCCTTATCCAGCACCTCTGCGATGGAGATCTTTACCGGCAAATGCAGGTAGTCCATGGCTGCCAGAGTCGCTGCGGACTCGGACTGAGTAAAGGCCTGCTTATTGGACTCTTCTACTTCTTTATCGCTCATGTTCTGTGGGATGACGGTATCGATGGGCACGATGGTGTCATCGGTCATCATCCAGCGTCCCAGCGCCTGGGCCAAGGTCATATTGGTACGCACGGAGACCGTAGTCATGTTGAGGTGACCATCCGTGTCATAGGTTTTCGGGGCTTGAACGTCAACGACCTGGGTGCCGTCTACCTCCCCCAATGTGTCTACCGTGGGGCCTGGGCCTTCGGCAGCATAGGGGACGGTCAAAGACACATCGGTGCCGGGAATATGGTCAAGCGATACCAACGCACCGGTTAAGACGACGGGGATAGCACCCCAGGCGATGGTGCGGACGCGACGGCTAGCAGGAGAATTCACGAATCACTACCCTACAACCTTTGCCGTCGTGTTCGCTGTCAGCGTAGCAGGGATCATGGAAACTAGCCGGATGGTGTCGGTAGATTAGGACGCATGAGCAACGGATTCGGTTTTTCTTTCCCCAATAATGATGACGACGATAATGACGGACGTCGTGACCAGAACCCGTTCGGCGCATTCGGCGGCGCTAATGGTGGCGGCCTCGGTGACATGCTGAACCAGTTCGGTCAGATGCTGTCCGGCATGGGCTCTTCTATGAACTCGCCGGAAAATTCCGGCCCTGTTAACTACGACATGGCCAAGCGCATCGCCCTGCAGCAAATCTCCCAGTCAAAGGGTGTGAGCGCGGACGATACCAAGGCAGTGGAGGAATCCGTCCGCCTAGCGGAGCTGTGGCTCGATGACGCCACCTACCTGCCCACCGCCTCCGGCACGGCCAAGGCGTGGGATTCCAAGCAGTGGTTGGAAGAAACCATGCCGGCCTGGCAGCGCATGGTCACTCCGGTGGCGGAGCATATGAATGATGCCCAGATGGAATCGATGCCGGAAGAAGCCCGCGAGATGATGGGCCCGATGACCAAGATGATGAGTCAGATGTCTGGCATGAACTTTGGCATGCAGCTCGGTCACGCCTTGGGTGATTTGGCTGCGCAGGCGTTGACCGGCTCTGATTTCGGTCTTCCCATCGCCCCGGCCAATACCGTGGCACTATTGCCACAGACCATTCAGAAGGTCGCCCGGGAGCTCAATATTCCTGGCCAAGAGGTGCTGGTCTATATTGCAGCGCGCGAGGCCGCGCGGCAGCGCCTGTTCAAGCACGTGCCGTGGTTGGTAGAGCGCATCGTCTCCTCTGTGGAGGAATATGCCATCGGTCTGGTCATTGACACCTCCCACTTGGAGGAAGTCACCCGCGAGCTCAACCTAGAGTCCGGCGATCCCCAGGCAATCCAGGATGCGATGAGCAAGCTGCAAGGCATGGACCTTTCCCCACGCATCACGTCCAAGAACACTGCGGCAGCCTCTCGCCTAGAAACCCTACTAGCATTGGTGGAAGGCTGGGCCGAGCACGTCGTCACAGAGGCACTGGGCGAGCGCATCCCATCCACCTCGAAGCTAACCCAGGCATGGGCGCACCGCCGTAGCACTGGTGGTTCTGCCGAAAACGCCTTCAGCAAGGTCGTTGGTATCGAGCTCAACGCCCCCAAGGTTTCTGAGGCCGCTGAGTTGTGGCGCCGCGCTACCGTTGCCGTGGGTGCGGAAAAGCGCGATAAGGCGTGGGACCACCCGGACTTCCTGCCAACTGCAGAGCACCTAGATAACCCTGCCGCCTTTATCGACTCCCTATTGGATGACGGCCCTGATGAGGGCTTTGAGGAAGAGTTTGCCAAGCTGGAGGAAATGCTCAAAAACGGTGAGGATTCCTCTGCTACTCAGGGCGATGAGACCGGGGAAGCCGATGGTCAAGACGAGCAGAAAGAAAAGGGCAACGAGGACGACGAAAACTAGCAGCCCCAGCGCTGGTAGGCCTCAAGATAGCCCTTCGCCCGCTCAGCGTGGGGCGCCCTGTCCGCCCACTGCCAAAAATCCCGCCCGTGGCGCGGGATGAAGGTGTGGGTGAGCTCGTGAATGATTACCGAATCCAGCACATAGTCCGGCACGTGTTGTAGCCGGTCGCTCAGCCGAATATTCGCGGTGGAGGTAGTACAGCTACCCCACCGCGTATTTTGATTGCTTACCCAACGAATAGAGCCGATGGTAGCGCGGCTGTCTAAGAAAGCCGCGTTAAGCCGCCGAGCACGCTCTTCTAATTGCGCGTCCGAGCGGCGGCTACTGCCCTGTTTCTTTTCTACCCGCGCCAACATATCCGCCACTGCCTCGCGTTCATCGCGAGCGGACATCCAGGCGGGGATGCGTACCTCGAGTACCCCGGAGACCATGCGAGCCTGCACGGTTTTCTTCCGCTTGGCGGAACGAATGACTTTGACCTCTGGGGTTTGTGGTGCGGGGGGCTGCGTGCTCGACATGACAGGTGATTGTACCTGTGGTGCAATGGAATCCACATGCATCGGGAAAGGGGTATAGGCGTGGGGGCTTGTGTCACCCAGGTAGTTTTGGCGCCGGGCAGCGCAGTGTTTTGCCGCGAGGAAACGGTGGTTCAATTTGGCATGGATGCCACCCGCGTTGGAGTGGCAGAAACGGGCAGCGCGCTTTCCGTCGCGGCGGCCTTCAATACCGCTCACGAGCCAGTGAGGCCAGAAGATTTGTCTGGGAGACTATGCGCCGCAGGTCTAGATGAGGCCGCAGCGCTTAGCCTTATCGAGGACGCACTGGACTATGGCATCCTTTGGCCTTATAAAGATGCCGTAGAGAAATCGGACACTCTTGTCTTAATGGGAGAATCCGCACTGGCGCAAGGCTTACGCGCACGCCTGGAGGCAGATGGATTCCAAGTTCGCATCCCGTTAGAGGACGACAATATCTTTTCCTATATCCACGACCTCGACGGCATGTATCCGGTCCTGGCCGTAGACCAGCTGCACTGCCCGCTGGATTGCGCCAATGCGCTGGCGGGAACGGAGACCACGTGGCTTCCGGTGTCTTTATTGGACAATCGTGGCATCATTGGGCCGGTACGCGTGCAGGGCCGAGGCCCGTGCCCACTGTGTGCGCACCTGTCCCGCGTGGATACGGACCCGCGCTGGAATATCATCAGCACCCAATTACCCCGCGTGCGCCGCACGCCAGAAGCCGTAGTGCTCGATGCGGTCGCGGCGCATACGCAGGTGATCATTCGGCGGCTTATGGGGCGGCCGCTGCCGCCGGGAGCGCCGACCGCGAAGCCGCGCCCTGGGCAGCAGTGGGAGGTCGATGTCTACGGTCACCACCAGCAGCGCACCATCATTGCGCATCCGCGCTGCCCAGTATGTTTTGGCGGGAAAACCAACCTGGCTAGCTGCGCACCGAACGAATGACCTCGAGTACTTGGGCGCCATAGCGCTCCAGCTTGCTGGGGCCTACACCAGAGATGGACAGCATTTCTGCCTCATCGGCAGGAAGCTCCTCCGACATGGCCTGCAGGGTGGCATCGGAAAAAATAACATAGGCCGGCACCTTTTCCTCGCGCGCAACCTGGGAACGCCACGAGCGCAAGGCAGAAAAGGCCTCTTCATCTCCGCCTCCCTCGCAGTCTTCGTGGCGGCCGATAACCTTTTCGGCCGGTGTTCCCAGCAGACCTGAACATACGCGGCAGCGTTTCGGGCGTCGCGAGCGAGTCCCCTTGCCATAGGCGTCTTCGGCCGCCGGCACGATTCCATCGAGGAAGCGGGTACGCTCGCGCGAGGCTCGTGAACCAGTGGTCTTCGCCAACGCCCACGACAGTGCGAGGTGCTCGCGGGCGCGGGTAATGCCGACATAGAACAAACGACGTTCTTCCTCAATCTGCTCATCGCCCGCCTTGATAGCGTGGTTGATAGGCATGAGCTTTTCTGTCAGCCCCACGAGGAACACCGCATCCCATTCGAGACCCTTAGCGGCGTGCACAGTAGCTAGCGTGACGCCTTCCATGGCTGGGGCCTGTTTATCGGTGGAGCGCCGGCGCAGTTCTCCCAACACCCCGTTGAGATCTATGCCAGGAGCCGATTCCACAATCTTCTCGATGAGCCCTACCAATGCGTTGAGGGATTGCCAGCGCTCGCGGGCCTGCGCGCCCTGCGGCTCGGTGGCGCTTAGCCCCAACTCGACAAAGGCTGCGCGAGCAATTGCCACCGGATCATCCGGCAAGTCCTCACGACGGGTCGCGGCGATGAGAACGCGAATGGCCTCTAGGATCTCCGGGCGACGGAAGAAGCCCTCGCCGCCACGGACTTGGTAGACCACTCCGGCGTCAGCAAGCGCCTGCTCAAACTGCTCTGACTGAGCGTTAATGCGGTAGAGGATGGCAATCTCAGAGGCCGGCACGCCCTGATCCAGCAGTGTGAGAACCTGGCCGGCAACCTCCTGGGCCTCAGTCTCTTCAGACTCATAGGCCTTAAAGGTGGGCTCCGGACCAGGCTCGCGCATGCCCTGCAGCTCCAAGCGTGTGCCAGCCGCACGCCCTGTGGCCTTGCCAATGACCCGATTGGCCAAGTCCGTTACCTGCGGCGTCGAGCGGTAGTCACGCTGCAGCTTGACCACGGTCCCATCCGGGTACGTGCGCGAGAAATTAAGCAGATAGTCCGGAGAGGCACCGTTGAAGGAATAGATGGTCTGATTTGCATCACCCACCACGGTGAGATCGTCGCGCTCACCCAACCAGGCATTGAGCACCCGCTGCTGCAGCGGGGTTACGTCCTGATACTCGTCCACGACGAAGGTGCGATACTGCTCCCGGAAGGTTTCTGCAATCGCCGGCACATTTTCAATGGCACCTGCGATGTGCATGAGCAGGTCATCGAAATCCAGGTGCATCATATCCGGCGTGGCCTTGGACTGTTCGTAGCGGCGAAAGGCCTCTGCCACCTTGGCGGGATCAGCCGGAGCGCTGCGGTCCGTAGTGGCGATCACAGACTCATAATCCTCGGAGCTCACCAGCGCGGACTTAGCCCACTCGATCTCTGCTAGGACGTCACGGATCATATCCTTGGAATTATCCAACCCCACCGAACGCACCGCGCGGGCGACCAGCGGGAATTTATTATCCAGCAGCTGCCAAGGAAGGTCCCCTGCTACCTGGGGCCAGAAATACTTCAGCTGGCGGCGCGCCGCCGCGTGGAAGGTCTGCGCTTGTACGCCGGCCACGCCCATGGTGCGCAGGCGGTCGCGCATTTCTCCGGCCGCTCGCGCCGTGAAGGTCACCGCAAGCACGCGCTGCGGGCTCACAAAACCCTGGTCCACCAAGTTGGCAATGCGATAGGTAATAGTGCGGGTCTTGCCCGTACCCGCGCCGGCCAAGATGCACACGGGCCCGCGCGGTGCCGTGGCCGCGCGCAGCTGATCTTCATCCAGCAGGGACAAATCCGGCTTAGTCACCGTGATACCACTCCATAATCATCGTGTGTGCAATTGAACCCGGACGAGGAAGCGAAAGCTCAGGCAGCTCGGAGCGCTCCACCCACCGGATCTCTTCCAGTTCCCCATCAGTATGGCAGGTGGGGTGGACATCAGCCGTGCGTGCACAAAAGCCCAGCATAAGGGAGCCACTCGGTGGCCACGCCTGCGAGCCCCAATAGCGAATATCGTCCACCCTGCGCCCGGTTTCTTCCAGGGTCTCGCGTGCAAAAGCAGCCTCTGCGGTCTCGCCCGGCTCAACGTAACCGGCGATCAGGGAGAAAAAGCTATTGCGGCGGCGATTGCGCGCCAACAAAATTCGGTCGGCGCCGCTGAGGCGAATAAGCCCGATAACGGCAGGATCTAGGCGCGGGAAGACCATCCGGCGCTCGTCCAAAGGATCGCGCCCCACGATTCCCGGTGCTGGGTAGTCCAGCTTGTTACCGGTGCGCGGATCAAAGCGCTGCTCGCGCCGATTGCGGATCAGCGCAATGGCTTGCAGGATAACCGGCTGGTCTGCAAAAAAGGTTGCACTTTCCAAACGGCCTAACTTCCCGGCGCTATCCTCCGAGACCAAGCATGCCTGCAAGGTGCCTAGGTCCACCACGACCTGCTTGCCGACGCCCCCGGGAACCTCTTTCACCAGCACCGGCTCCCCCACCCCCGTAACCGGAACGAGGCCACTAGGAGTTACTGGGAGGAACATTTAGTCCTCGTCATCATCGTCCATGACCTCAATGGGCTGTTCCATCTCATGCTTGATATACAGCAATCGGTCTCCCGGCTTCAACGCGGAGGCGTCCGCGGTATCCACTCGGTGCAGCTCATTATTGCGCAGGACAGCAAGCACGATATCTGCCAGGTGGCGTGGGTTAGAACCAACCTCGAATTCGCGCACGGCGCGCTCGGCTACGGAGAAGCCCTCATTAGGTGAAAGCAGGTCTTCCATCATCTCCACCACCGTCGGGGTGACGGTGGCCAGGCCTAGCAGTCGACCGGCCGTCTCAGCGGAGGTGACCACGGAATCCGCACCGGATTGGAGCAACAGGTGACGGTTTTCGGACTCGCGCACCGACGCCACGATCTTGGCCTTGGGCGCAAGCTCTCGCACGGAGAGGCAGCACAGCACCGCAGTATCGTCCGTGGATGGGGTAACGACGACGGAGCTGGCGTGCTCTACCCCAGCGATCTTTAGCACGTCCTGCTTGGTGCCGGAACCAAAGATGGTGACCAATCCGTGGTGCTCGGCGTGAGCGAGGGACGCACGGTTGGTATCGATGACCACGATCTGGGAGGACGGAACATCATCGGCCAGCAGCGCGGCCACCGCTCCGGCGCCCTTGGTGCCATAACCGATAACGACGGTGTGGTTACGCAATTGCTTTCTCCAGTTCTGGATTTGGAAAGTACGTCGGGCCTTATCCGTTAGCACGGACAAGGTCGCGCCAACCAATAAAACAAGGAAGATCAGGCGGGCAGGTGTAATAAGCGTTAAGTTAATGAACCTGGCCTGCGGGGACACAGGAACGATATCGCCGTAGCCCACTGTAGTTAGCGACACCGCAGCATAGTAGGCGGAATCCAAAAGCGACATGTCCTCGCTATATCCACCGCCGTCCAAATAGACCACGACTGTCACGAAGACAACAATGCCTAAAGCCCACAGCACACGCTTGCCCAACTGACGCCACGGGCTGGAATTTTCATCCCTCGGCACCGTAATGACGTCAATGAGCGCGTGGTCCGGCTGCGAGGACAGCTCAACCTGCGGCAAGAAGCGACTCTTAAAGTGCGACTTCATAGCTCGCGCACGATTTTTGCCCACTAGCCCCGCCTTTTCTGGTCTCGAATGATTGCTCAAGAGATTGCGTGCTTACGCAACCGCTCACATACCTTAGCCCTTTTGGTGCTCAACTGACGATTCAAGGAGTTTCTTTAGCTCTTCCCCACGTGGAAGGCGGGCTGGCTCAAAGGTATAACCATCGTGCACATAGTAGAAAGCAGCGCGAATCTTCTCTCCGCCATGGATACGCCGCCATGCCTCTGCATAAACCGCAAGCTGTATCTTGGCGGCGTCCATAGCCTCCCCTTGGGGTGGGCGGCCTGTCTTCCAGTCCACCACCATCCACGTGCCGTCGTCCAAGCGGAATACCGCGTCCATGCGCCCGCGCACCACGGCCTCACCGATGGTGATTTCAAAGGGCGCTTCTACGTATTCCGGTTGACGTTGTGCCCACTCCGAGCTCAAGAAAGCTTTTTTCAGCTTTTCCAAGTCATAGTCCGCCGCCTCATCAGTACCCGGCAGCTCTTCCTCGCTCAATAGTGCAGGGCTGCCAAAGCGGTCCTCCAACCACGCGTGGAAGGCGGTACCGCGCTTGGCATAAGCATTCGGCTTAAACGGCACTGGACGGCGTTGCCTGCGTGCGAACTGGAGTGGATCTGCCCGCAGCGCAACCATGTCAGAAGCAGTCAGCTCGCTGGGTAGCTCAACGTCTACCACCGGCTGTTGCAGAGCCCTGTATTCTTCAATAAGAGCGCCAGCTTCCTGCTCCCACAACTCAAAGGTTTCACCGTGGCTGAGGTCTGGAAGTTCTTCCATTGCCTCAAGCACCGCATCGGCACCGGCAACTGCCTCAGGGTTAGCCTTCAGCGCTGGGAACTGTGCGCTCTCACCAAAGTCCTCCTCGGACGGTTCATCTGGCACGGACCATTCCACCACGTACTGCGGGAATTGCTCTTTCAGGCGCTCTAGGTATTCATAGGGCGCCTTCTTGCTCTTCCCAGAAGCGTTATTGGTTCCCGAGCCAGTAACGGTCAGCGTGGATTCGGTACGGGTCAATGCAACATAAAAAAGGCGCGCAGATTCTTCCGCCTTTAGGGCACTATTTGCTTTCTTAAATTCTTCGCAGGCGTTTTGGAACTGCGAGCGCTTTTCGGCATCCTCTGGGACCTCAATATAGTCGTCCTCCCCCGGGACCTTGTCGATCCTGCTAAGGAAGGTCTCCGCTTGCGCGTTATAGCTAGAAGAATCAGCATGCACCACGCAGACATGCTCCCATTCCAGGCCCTTGGCCTTATGCGCAGTCATAATTTGCACACGGTCCGTTGCGGCAGGCACCTCACCCATGTCCAAACCGTCTTCCTTTTCGAGTGCAAGCGCAAAATAGTCCAAGAGTGCGTACAAGGAATCACCGTGGAAGCTAGCGACGATATCGGCAAATTTATCCAGGTGCGTCGCTCCCCCCGCGCTTCCGCGCGCCAAGACTTCGGTACGGATATTAAACAATGCCTCAATATCAGCGAAGATGTCCACCAGCGGCTTGGATAGCGAATAGGTGCGCAAGTGCCGCAGTTTGGCAGATACCTCTTCCATGCGGGCAAGGCCCTGTGGGGTATAGCGGTTCCTCTCCCCCAAGTCAGCCAGGGCGTCGGCAAGGCCAACGCGCTGATCCGGTTCTTCTGCGGTGACATCTTCCAACTGCGCTCGCAGGTAATCTTCCGGGTCCATTCCTGGTTCCCAACACAAGCGCTCCTCCCTTGCTCCGGCGAGGTTTCGTTGACGCGAAGCGAGGGCTTGAATATCGCTAATCCCCAAACCGCACATAGGGCCAGCCAGTACCCGCACTGCTGCAGACAGATCTTCTGGGCGTACGAGCATCGTGGCAATCGCCACGAGATCCTGGATTTCTGGCTGCCACAACAAACCACCGAGACCGATGATTTCATTGGGTACGCCCGCCTTGTCTAAGGCCGCAGCGATTGGCGCGGACTGCCTATTTTTACGCACCAAAACCGCTGCGCTGAAGGTGTCTCCCTCGCGTTTGTCCCACTGCTTTTTCAAATGTTCGGCGATAAATTCGCGCTCGCGATTTTCGCTTTCAAAGTAGGCCAGCTGGATTTCACCCTCGCCTTTATGTGGGGCGGCAGAAAGTTCATCCACGGGACGCTCAACACCTTCAAATACCCTCTCCGCCACTGAGTTAGCCAAATCCAGCGCACCCGAAGGGTTGCGCCACGAGGTGGTCAATTGGTCCTTCGGAGCAGGTGTGCCCGGCGCGACTGGAAAATCCTCCACGAAGGCGGTGAGGTTTTCAGAGGTCGCGCCGCGCCAGCCGTAGATGGCCTGCATTGGATCGCCTACAGCCGTAACCGACAATTCATCTTTTTCGCCGCCGAAAAGGCTTCGAAGTAGAACGCGCTGGGCATAGGAGGTGTCTTGGTACTCATCCAACATGACAACCTTGTAGCGCTGGGATTGTTGCCTGCCCACCACGGGATAATCACGCGCTACTCGGGCGGCGACAGACATTTGCTCGCCAAAGGTGATGACTTGTCGCTCGGATTGTTCCTTTTTCAGGGCCTCCAGCAGCGGTACGTACTGCACGCGGCGTTCCTGTGTCTGGATATAGCCCAGCAGCTTTTGAGAGTATTCGGGGCCATTCTTCTTCGATTTGTCAAGGTTATCGATATCTGCGCGAAAATCGCGCGCATGCTCAGCGATATGGCTCGTGTCTTTGAGACCGTTATCAATATCCTGGCTGAGGCTCAGCAGGGTCTCGGTGATTGTGGCTAGGGTGCGATCGTCTTCTAGTTGGCCGGTGTAATTGCGCACCACATCGTAGGCTAAGGAATAGCGCTCGGCCTCAGTAATGATGCGCGCGGTGGGCTCAACCGGAACTAATAGGCCGTATTCACGAACGAGTTCTCCGGCGTAGGAGTCATAGGTGGATACCTTCGGCGCAATGTTTTCTAATGCTTCTGCCACATCGCTGCCTGGTGGGATGAGACCGGAATCGCGCAGGTGAATCAGCTGCCTGCGAATGCGTTGCTCCAGCTGTTGCGCGGCTTTGCGGGTAAAGGTCAGGCCAAGAACCTGTTCAGGTCGCACATAACCATTGGCCACCAAATACACCACGCGCGAGGCCATGGTTTCTGTCTTGCCAGCACCAGCGCCGGCAACCACGAGTTTAGGGCTAAATGGGCCTTCAATGACATGGGCTTGTTCGTCGGTAGGCGGGAAATCCTTGCCCAAGGCCGCAGCGATTTGCTGTGGGGAAAAGTTGCTCTTAGGCATCGGTGGTCATCCTTCCTTCTTCCTGCACGGGGCAGATGGAGCGAATTGGGCATTTGTCGCAGTCTTTATTGGTACGCGCAGTAATGCGCGGACCACGCATTTCCTCCACCAGCGGGGGCAGAAGTGCGGCGAATTCTTCGAGTGCTTCCGGAGATTTATCGCTTTGCCAAATCTCGCCAATCTTCTTAGTGGTTGCGCCTGGGTAAACCAGCACCCCTCCCTGGCGCGGCATTCCTTCACCGTCGTGGACCTGATGGCCGTCGAATGCACCGTGGGCAAGCGCGAGCTGATAGGTCATTAACTGCACATGGTCTTCGGCTTCTTTCTTGGCCGGTTGGTTTTTCCCGGTCTTGAGGTCCACGACCAAGTAGTTTCCTTCTTCATCGCGAAGGAGACGGTCCATATAGCCGCCGATGCGCACGCCTTCACCGACATGTACGCCCACAGGAATTTCCACGCCCACTAGTTCTTGATTGACCTCAGATTGGCGCGCCCATTCGCGGGCGCGGTCCAATAGCGCGGAAAACTCATCGAGTTTGAATCGCAATTGCCACTGCGGGACGTCCTGGATGCGCTCGAAAGCCTCCATCACCAAAAGCTTGGCCTTTTCCGCATCCATACCGCGGCCAATGGCTTCAAAGAAGGCGTGGGCCAACGTACCGCGGAGCAGGTGTTCCTCGGTACTTGGATCCTCAGCCACATTGCCCAGCACAGCCTTGAGCGGGCAGTTGAGCAACGCTTCTACGCGAGAGGGCGATAAACTGCCGCTAGTATGCAACGGCAGTTCAGCCGCAACGGAACGCGCCGACCACCACTGCTCCGGGTGGGCGCCGGGGATTTCGGCCGCCGCTAATCGCGCGAGCTGGCGGGCAGCTTGCTTGCGTTCAACCTCACCGGATTCCGGATTGCTAACTACCCGGCGCAGCTGCGCGACGAAGGCCGGCACGGACAGCACCGCAACATCGAGTGGATCAATCTCCAGACCATCGCGCAAAGATACGGGTGCGGGTTCGGGCACATCGAGGCCCAATTCGCGCGGAAGTTGAGCGTGGCGCAGCGCCCGCTTTGCTTGGCGACGCGCAGCTTGACCGGGAACATCGACACCACGTCCGGCGAATTCGTCGATGAACCGAGAAGGCTCGAAGACCGTATCGCCCTCTGGATTCTCCACGGCAGTAATGAGCAGGCGCTTTCGGTGGCGGGTGGTAGCGACGTGGAAGAGACGACGCTCCTCTGCCAAGCGGGAGGCAATGTGGCTGACGGGAGTATCGGGATCAATATCGTGGTCGAGGAGATCGATGAGATCTTCTTGCCCGAAGATGGAGCCAGTCTCTCCTAGCGAAGGCCAGCTGCCTTCCTGGGCGCCGGCCACGATGACGGTATCCCATTCGCGGCCCACTGCACCGTGCGCAGTCAGGATTTCTACGGCCTGCGGGATGGCGGTACGGCGGTCACGCACGCCAGTGGGAAGTTCTTGTTCAGTGATATGGGTCAAAAACGCGCTCAGTGAAGAATCCGGGCGGCGTTCTACGTAGTCTCCAGCAGCGTCAAAAAGCGCCATCATTGCATCTAGGTCGCGGTCGGCCTGCGAGCCCGTTGCACCACCGCGCAAGGCCGAGGCCTGTAGACGGTTGTCCAGCTCGGTAGCACTCCATACGGCCCACAGAATCTCCTCCACCGAAGCGCCGGAAGTGAGCGCTTCCCGGCCGGCACTGAGCACTGCACGAACGCGTTCGAGGATCGAATATTCCCGTTCAGTGAGCTGTCCGTTGAAGTCTGGGAGCTCGCCGTAGAGAAGGCCCCGGAGGCTATCGATGCCCCGAGTGGTGGAATCCCAGCGGCGCAAGCCACGGATCAGTCGGCGCAGGGTGACAGGATCGGCGCCACCCACAGGTCCGGTGAGTAGTTCTTCCAACTCAGAGTTAGATAGTTCCTCCTCCAAGGCGCGCAGTGCAAGCAGCACAGCGGAGACCAAACGCTGTTCGGCCAAGACAACGTCGGTGGGATTGATATGTACGGGCACACCGGCGGCTAGGAGGGTGCGGCGCATTTGGCCAATGTCACTAGTAGAGCGCACAATGACAGCGATGTCGCGCCAGGGCACGGCATCTTCCAAGTGGCGGCGGCGCACGGTATTAGCTACGACGTCGCGCAGCCGACCGTCCGAATCCACGATAGAGATGCACGCCGGTGTGGGCCTGCGGTAGGACTCGGTGAGCTCAATGTCATGCTCGGCTGGAAAGTCCTGCAAAAAGCGCGAGCTAGCACCACGAAAGGCAAAGACAGATTGGGCTGTATCTCCACCCACAACTACGAGGTTGGCCTGCGCAGCTAGCCCAAGAATGAGCTTTCCTGCGGTGGGGTCGAGCAGTTGAGCATCATCGACGACAATGGTGTGGAAGGGATGATCGCGCAGTAATTCAGGGCGTTGGAGAACCGCGGTAACCAACTCTGCAGCAGAGTATGAATGGGAACGGGAGAGGAGCTGCACGCGCTCATACTCGCGCAGAAATTCGCCCGCGGCGGACCACATAGGGCGGCCATATTCGTGGCCTAGGCGCTCCAGGTCTCCTGGGCCCAGACCTCGTTCAATGGAGCGCAAAAGGAAATCGCGCAACTGCCGCGCAAAGCCCACATATTCCAGCGCGGGGCGCATCTCTTCTGGCCAGGAACCGTGGCCGTCCTCTGCTTGACCGATAAGTAGCTCCCGAATGACGGCATCTTGTTCCGCACCGGTAATGAGCCGTAACTCCTCCTCGGCCGCCGTGCGCAGTAACGCAAAAGCCAAGGAGTGCACAGACCGCACCATTGAGGTCTGTGCGGCGTAATTCTCGAGGCGTTCAGAAAGTTCGCGGCGCAATCGGGCACCGGATTCCTTCGAGGGCGCAATAACGAGAATGCCGGAGGGATCCGCGCCAGTTTCCTGGGCTCTGTCCAGGGCATGAATGACGGTATCGATAAGGAAGCTCGACACGCCACTGCCTGCCGCACCGGTTACTTTCCAGGAACCGGATTCGGGCAGGTCAACCGGCCAGCTGCGGGCCGTGGCGGACGGGGTACGGGGAACGAGGCGCACTTGCGGGGACGGTGGGAGGACCACTCCCGCACGCGCGGTGGAATGGGGGTCGTAACTCACCGCTCCAGTATGGCAGATGCCCGCGACACCAGATATTGCTCCACCCGTTCAATGTGCGAACGCGCGTTTGAACGCGAAGCAGGATGCAGATCGTTGATATGACGACGATACGACACTGCACGCAAGAGCAGCTCCTGCATGCCCGGCACGTGGCTAAAGCGTTGGCAGATCTCATCATCAACCGCCTGAGCAATAAGCCCGTCGACGATGACTAGGGCGGCGCTCCAACCGGCTGGGCGCGGAAATTCGCTCGGCACAATGTCCACGATTCCCGGCGGGTTGGCGCCGTGATAGACCGTGGTGGTGAGAAGAGCGGTGTGGGCGGGGATAAGAGGGACGTCGGCAAGCAGAGCTGGGCGATAGGCCTCCCCCGTTTCTCCCCACGCGGCGCGCTCCGCGCGAGCAAAGACATCGTCACGCTGCCCGGTGGGAAGTGCCACCTCGGCCATAGCCGTATCAAGGCGCAGCGCCATCTGTGCGGTTTCATCAATGCGCCCCCGGACCTGCCCCGGAATAAACTGCGTGGCCTTCCAGCCAGCGGCCGTATGACGGCCATCGCTAGATAAAATTGGCCGGGAAACCCGGGCGCCTTGCACACTTAGGCGCTCGCGCGTCTTGGCGGACCATGCAGCAAAAGGACTGGCCTGCGAATAGACCACGTCCCCCACCTTGATGCCGTTATCCCACACCGGGCCTAATTGATCGCCCTGAGCGCGGCGAGTACCGGTAGCACCAGTTTCCGCGTGAAAGGCGCTTAAAACATGCTCTGGGGGAAGCGGCATCCTTAACTCCTATTCGGGTTGGTGGGGATCCTTATTATCCGGGTTGGGGAAAGGCCACGGGTTAGCTGCACAGGTCACGTCCTCATCAGGATAGACCTCGCTGGGCTTGCGATCGTGCAATGCCTTGTTATTGAGATCCAAGGTCTGCTGCATCATGATCGGAGCTAACTTGCCCTGCCCACCACACGGCTGGTGGGCCGCATAGCCAATGGCGTGGCCCAGCTCGTGGTTAATAACGTACTGGCGGTAGTTACCCATATCGCCTTCAAACGGCGTCGCACCGCGCACCCAGCGAGCCTCATTAATAACCGTGGTGGACTCGCCAGTAATGGTGGTATGGCAGGAGGTTTCCGTTTCAATTTTCTCCCCGCACCGCTCCGCGGCGGTACCCAAGGAGGTCAGCTGGATACGGGTATCTGGATCCGCATCAGAGGCCACGTGCTCGAACTCGAAGTCCTTGTGCGCGGTCCAGCCGCGCGGATCAGAAAGGGTGGCCTCCACCATGGCTGCAAAAGAATCATCGCCGCCATACGGTGCGGTATTGAGGCCATCTTCCACCTCGATGGAATAGCGCACCTTCTGCGCGCCACCCTTACCGGCTACGGCGCCGGGCTCGCCCACCTCATGGAAAGTGCCCTTTCCCTGCTTGGTAAACGCCCCACCGGGCGGCATCTCACTAATTTCCCGTTTGACCGCTTCCGCATCAGCCGGATCAGGCCCGATTTTCTCGGCACTCGTCGGGGCAGCTGTGGTAGTTTCTTCCGCCCCTTCTTCAGAGGAGGAAGCGGTGGCGATATCGACAATGAACCAGATGGTCAAGGCGATCATCAAAGGGATAGCCACCACGCGCCACCAGCCATATTGACGCGCAAACCGGACCACCGCATTAGGGTGGTCCGGCGAATGGCCCTGGCTCCGGTGAGCGTGGCGAGTCTCCCTGTCTTCCATGGGGCCTTAGGTTACCCGTTTATTTTTAAAAATCTGAATCAGCAGACCGGTGTGCTCGTCTTTAGGCGCCGGCGAATCCCACGGCGTGCTTCTTCGCAATGCCCACCTCAACGTAGACCACGCGGTCAGTGCGCACGAGGTACTTGCGGCCCTTGTCATCTTCCAGTTCCAAGGTGGAGTTATCCGCCAGGGCGCTATTGATCTTCTGCGTCAGGTCAGCCTGGTCACCTGCAGCGCTAATGACCAGCTCGCGAGCGGTGTCTGCGAAGCCAAACTTGATATCCATGAGGGTTCCTCCTCTAACTAGAGTTTTATTGTCAATGGCCCCACTATAACCATCCCGGCTACTATCAAGGTGTGTCTGACATAAAATCCCAGCCACCGAGCTTCGCGGAACTCGGCGTTGCGGCCGAAATCTGCGATGGACTCGCCACCCGTGGCATCACGCGTACTTTTGCAATCCAGGAATTAACCCTGCCCATCGCTTTGTCCGGTCAGGATTTGATTGGCCAAGCGCGCACCGGCATGGGCAAAACCTACGGCTTTGGCGTGCCGCTTTTGGATCGTGTCTTTGATGATGCCGATATCGAAGAGCTCGATGGCACCCCGCGCGCCCTCGTGGTGGTCCCCACCCGTGAGCTTGCTCAGCAGGTCACCAAAGACCTGCAGGTAGCCGCCGCTGACATACCGGTGCGTTTGGTTTCCATCTACGGAGGCCGGCCCTACGAGGAACAGATCACAAAGCTCAATAAGGGCGCCGATGTCATCATCGGTACACCTGGCCGCCTGATCGATCTCCACGAGCGCGGCAATCTGCAACTAGACCGGGTGGCCATCTTGGTACTCGATGAAGCCGACGAGATGCTAGATTTGGGCTTTTTACCCTCGGTGGAGGCCATCCTGCAGGCTCTGGATGGCAATGCGCACCAGACCATGCTCTTTTCCGCTACGATGCCGGGCGCGATTTTAACGCTGGCCCGCCGTTTTATGGATAAGCCCATCCATATCCGCGCCGAATCGGGCGAGCAGGATTTCACTCATTCCTCCACCCGCAAGGTCACCTTCCAAGCTCACCGCATGGATAAGGTTGCCATCGTCGCGCACGCCCTGCAGGCTGCCGACCGCGGGCGCACCATCATCTTCGCCCGCACCAAGCGAGCGGCCGCCCATTTGGCCGATGATCTCGCCCGGCGCGGCTTCCGCGTGGGAGCCGTCCACGGCGACCTTGGGCAAAAGTCCCGCGAGAAATCCCTGCAGGCCTTCCGCTCCGGCCAGGTAGACATCCTGGTCGCCACCGATATTGCTGCCCGCGGTATCGACGTCGATGATGTCACTCACGTCATCAACTACCAGGTACCAGATGATCCAATGACCTTTGTCCACCGTATTGGTCGCACGGGTCGCGCCGGGCATACCGGTACCGCCATCACCTTGGTGGGCTACGATGAGCTGGGCAAATGGCAAGTCATTAACGATGAGCTGGATTTGGGAGAGCCGGAGCCGCCACAATGGTTTTCTACTTCCCCAGAGCTGGCCCAAGCGCTAGACATCCCCGCGGATGCTGAGGAGACCGTAGGCCCCGAGACCAAGGTTGTAGGCCAGGTTTCAGTCCGCGAGAAATCCCCCACCCGTACCACTGCGCGCCGCGGCAGCTCCCGGCGCCGACGAGGAGGCCGCCGATGACTAAGGCTCCCATTTTGCGTTCCACGCTCTCTGATTGGAAGGCCACCGGCATCATTGCCGTGGTCTGCGCCATCGCGGTAGGCGGTGCAGCCGTCACTGCCAATATCAATCAGGCACATTTGAGCCAGGCGGCCGTTCCTGGGGAAAAGGATGCACCCGCACTTTCCACAGTCCCGACTAACCTCCACGAGTCCTTCAGCCTCCCCAATGAACCGGTGCCTGGCCAATACCGAGCGGTTTCGGCGCACGGCCTGACCATCACACATGCGGATCACACGCTCACGGCTACCAATCCGGACGGTTCCGAAGCGTGGACCTATGAGCGCACTGATGCCGAACTATGCTCACTGTCTGCTGCATGGGGCAAGATAGTAGCTACTTATAAGACCGGTGTGGGCTGCGGAGATACCGTGGCGATTGATGCCGCGACTGGTGAGTATGACAGCACCCGTAGTGCCATAAATTCGGACGAGGTGGTACCCATATCCTCCAATGACCGGATAGGAACGGTCTCCACCGACCGCATCGATCTGTGGCGCTCCGATATGGTACGTACCGTGGAATACGGTGACGTGGAGGCAAAACAAGAACCGGACAAGCAACCGCATGAGGATTGCACGCTCACCTCGGCCCTTACCCGTACCGAGAACTTAGCCCTGACCGAGTCCTGCCCCGATAAGCCGAATACCACCTGGTTGCGCTTCCAAGACACCACCCCCGATGATTCCCGTCAACCGGACATCGCCGCCGATGTGGACATTGCCACCAATGGCGCCCGCCTTGTCGCCGTAGGCCAAAAGGCCGCCGCCGTATACCGGCCAGGACCACACCCCTCCATCGAGTCATATAACAAAGAAGGTAAAAAGCTCGACTCTTCCCCAGCAGAGCCTTCTCCGGCTATAGACACCGGCGACTCCCCCTTCGCGCCGGCAACTGCGGACTTGCCGCACCATATGACCTGGTTTGATGGCTCCCGGCTTTACCTCTTTAAGCCGAGCGACCTCTCGGTTGATCGCATCGTGGAAGAGGCCATCGGCACCCCCATCGCTGTCAACGAGCAGATGCTGGTGCCTACCAAAGAAGGAATTGCAGTCATGGACTGGTCCACTGGCAAGACTCTGCGGACCGTCCCGGTTGACCGCGGCGCCTACCGCGGTGCCGTTTATCTCACCTTAGCGGGTGACACCATTGTGGAAACCCGCGGCGATAACGTAGTGGGCCTTAGCGCCGATTAGTACCCCACCATCGCATAAAAAGGCCGCGCATTCCGGGTTTTACCGGGCGCGGCCTTTTACACGTGAAGACGACTTTAAAAGTTTGCTGCCGCCCACTCAGTGGAGGCGCGTACGAACATCAGCAAGAAGATGACCACTGCGGCGCTCAGCAATGTCACCGCGCCCAGTAGCGGCGATCCACCGCTAAACATTTGGAAGGAGCTAGCCGCCAAGATTAGCTCCACCAAAATAATGGCTCCCCTACCCCAGCGCTTTCCCTTGACCATGGCCCAAGCGCCAATGATGACAAAACCAAACACGATAAAGATAAAGAGTGCGGTGCCTAGCCCCACAAAGCTTCCAGAGCCCGAATCCGACACCATGGAGCCGTTTTCCGCACCGGTCAATTCGCGCACGATCAGGAAGATGCCAAAACAGATTACGGCGATGGACTGAATCACGGCGAGTGCTGCGGCCACGAGGACTGGTTGCGGCGCCCCGTGCTGGGTCTTTTCTTCCCCACTAATCGACCGCGTGGAGGCAGCATTTTGCTTTGTGTTTACCTTCTTGTTTTGTTTGGACACAAGCCCACAGTCTACTCACGGGCAACGCCATTTTCTTGTGCGCCACTCAGGTTTCGCGGGGGCAAGGGCTAACCGGACAGATTTGACGCTTCTCTAGTCACCACACTCAAGTAGTTTCAGTCAATGCGCCAGTTCAGCGCGTTTCTCACAGGCTTCTTTCAACTCCAGCGTCTATCTAAATGACCCCCACACCACTTTCCATTCAGTGATGTTTAACACATTTTCGCCTCTACCCCTAGCGGAGCCTGAGTAAACATGTCATGATTCTGGGGTAGCAAAAAGAAAGAGGACGTAAACCTCTTCTTAACTTGAAGGAAACTTCAAGTAACCACAATGTGGACCATTGGCGGCGGCGACGCTGGCCCGACCTCGAGACCGGGCCCCACTGCGCGCAGACCAGTTCACACAACCACCCACCCATGGCATTGGTTGCTTTTCATTTTATGAAAAGTGCTTGTGCTTTCTGCTGTCGAATTTTTGTTAGGAGATATCAATCATGGATTGGCGCCACGAAGCTGTTTGCCGCGACGAAGACCCCGAACTGTTCTTCCCAGTAGGCAATTCTGGTCCTGCACTTACCCAAATTGCTAAGGCCAAGTTGGTCTGCAACCGTTGCCCCGTTGCCTCTTCCTGCCTGAAGTGGGCACTGGAGTCCGGCTTGGACGCCGGCGTCTGGGGCGGTCTATCTGAAGAGGAGCGCCGCGCCCTCAAGCGCCGCCGCAACCGCGGCCGTGGACGCGCCCGCGTTTCCGCTTAATCATCGGCCCCCAATTTTCGTTTCGGCGCCCTTAGCCGCTAAAGTTGAATAAAGTTCAGATACCCTCAACGAAGGAGTGCGCAATGAGCAAGCGTGGTCGCAAGCGCAAGGATCGCCGCAAGAAGTCCGCTAATCACGGCAAGCGTCCTGGCGCATAACGCACAGCACATAAGCCCGGCCCACGGTCATCACAGACCGTAGGAGCCGGGCTTTTGCTTTGCCGAATCGGCGCAGGCCGCTTAGCAGCCCGTGCCGTATGTCCGCACTACCAGGTGGTCTCGATGCGGGTGATTTCAACCGAGATGCGGCGGCGTAACGCCTGCGGCGCCTTGGCCTGCCCGTTACAACAGTTGCGCACCAGCGAACGAATAATCTCCTCGCTCTCGAGGCGTTTTTGACAAAAATCACACTGGGCGATGTGCTCGCGGATGGCAAGCGCGCGGGCATAGGTGGTGGATTCATCGAGAAGCTCGCACAGGAGGGCCTGTACCTCTGGGGAGCTACACGCACCACAGTTGTGTTCCGTTGCGCGTTCCATTACTTCTCCTCCATGTCTGGGTGTTCTAATCCAATACCTTGTTCTCGTGCCACGTCTTTCAACGCTTTTCGGAGTAGTTTTCTTCCCCGGTGCAACCGAGACATCACTGTGCCCAAAGGAGTGTCCATGATTTCCGCAATTTCTTTATATGCCAGGCCCTCCACATCCGCGTAGTAAACCACCATGCGGTAATCATCGGGCAGGTCATTCATGGCCTCTGAAATGGTGGAATCCGGCATGTCCTTGAGCGCGGCTACCTCGGCGGATTCCAGACCGGTGGAATCATGTCCGGCGGTGGTATAGAGCTGAAAATCACTCAAGTCATCAGCCGAGGACTCCGTTGGCCGGCGCTTCGCCTTGCGGTAGGAGTTGATGTAGTTATTGGTCATGATGCGATAAAGCCATGCCTTGAGATTCGTACCCGGAGTAAAGGAATGGAAGGACTTATAGGCCTTGAGGTAGGTCTCCTGCACTAGGTCTTCAGCGTCTTGGGGATTGCGCGTCATGCGCAAGGCACCACCGTAGAGCTGATCTAGCAGGGGCAGCGCTTCCGCTTCAAAGCGGCGCTGCAGCTCCTTTTCGCTGATTGTTTCTTTAGCCACAATTTCCATACTAACGCCTAGCGTTAGAATCCCAGTCATGTCTAAAAAGTCCCCGCACGCAGCCACCCCAGCGCTCAAAGTTGTAGAAGACGCCGGTATCGAGCACCACGTATACACCTTTGAAGCGGGCACCGATCACTTCGGTGATCACGCCGCCGCAGCTCTAGACGTAGAGCCGGAGCGCGTGCTCAAAACCCTGGTCATCGATTTAACCGCGGGCAAGGGACCAAAGCGCAAATTGGCGGTGTGCGTTATCCCTACTACCCACCACCTGAGCTTGAAAAAAGCCGCAGTCGCACACAATGTTTCCAAAGCCGCCATGGCCGATCCGCACGACGCCTCTAAGTCATCCGGATATATTCCCGGCGGCATCTCCCCGCTCGGGCAGAAGAATCCACTGCCCACCATTATCGAGGAAACCGCCATCCTTTTCGATACCGTCTTCATCTCTGGCGGGCGCCGCGGGCTAGATATCGAACTCAATGCGGAGGACCTCGCGCAGCTGTGTGACGCCAGCTTTGCCGATCTACTCGCCGAGTAGCTCTGGATAGTCGTTGGATACAGTGCCCACGGCCTTGTCGGCGGGGTGGGTGTGGAAGCCCCGCAGGGGCGTCGGCAAGAGCAGCTCGGCGGCCTCCTCGGGGCTGCCCTCTAGCCAGGTGCGCATTTCCTCGGCCGCCAAAAAGCGCGGCAGGCGGTGGTGCAGCCACTCCATTTCTTCCGTGGCTGCAGTGGTAATGATCGTGGCGGACAGGCGGTCTAAGCCGGTGTCCCAGAGGCCTGCGGCCCACAACAGGCCTTCCTCCGCGCGCACGAAGTAGGGCTGTTTGCCGCCCTTTTCCTGGCGCCACTCGTAGTAACCATTCATCGGGATGAGACAGCGCTGCCCCTTAAAAGCGTGCCGGAAAGAAGGCTTGGAGGCCACGGTCTCCGCCCGCGCATTAAACAGCGGCGGGCCTTCAAGATCTTTCTTCCAGTGCGGCAATAGCGCCCACCGCGCAGGATCGACTTGAGCAAGGCTTTCGCGCACGCGCACGATGGCCACCGGCTGGGTGGGCGCAATATTGTAGCGGGGTCCTGGGGTTCCTTGCGGGGCATGTACCTCGGTGACTCCGGGCAGCTCTCCCACCTCATCAAGGAGGGACTCGGTAAAAAGAACGAATCTTCCGCACATGCCCTCTATTATGGACGATATGTCTCAACCATGGTCCGCCCCGCAAGCGGCAGGCCCCATTACGTGGGCCCAGCACGTGCCGGGCTCGAAGTCTATTACCAACCGCGCCTTCATTCTGGCCGCGTTGGCCGATGGCCCCTCTACCCTGCGCGCTCCGCTGGTCTCGCGGGATTCGCAGTTGATGGAAAAGGCGTTGGAGTCTATGGGCGTGCGCTTCGAGCACGACGGCGAGGACATCCACGTCACCCCAGGCCCGCTCAAGGGCGCAACGGTAGATTGCGGCCTAGCAGGCACGGTGATGCGCTTTATCCCGCCGGTTGCAGCCTTGGCTGATGGCGCCGTGCTTGTCGACGGCGACGAGCAGGCCTACGCCCGCCCCATGTCCACCACCCTCGATGCGCTGCGCCACCTTGGCGTAGAGGTGGACGGCGATAGCCTGCCCTTCACCGTGCGCTCGCACGGGGTGCCAGAAGGCGGCGAGGTCACCATCGATGCCTCTAGGTCATCGCAGTTCGTCTCCGGACTGCTGCTAGCCGGTGCACGTTTTAAAAAGGGCATCACCCTAACCCATGAGGGCGGCCCCTTGCCCTCTTTGCCGCACGTGGAAATGACCGTGGGCATGCTGCGCCAGGCAGGCGTGCGCGTAGACTCCGGCGAGAATACGTGGACCGTGCACCCTGGCCCGATCGCCGGCCGAGAGTGGAACATCGAGCCGGATTTGTCCAATGCCACGCCTTTCCTTGCCGCCGCTGCTGTCACCGGCGGCCGCGTGACCATTAAGCGCTGGCCCGCCAATACCACGCAGCCGGGCGACGCTATTCGCCATATCTTGGTGGATATGGGCGTTATGGTCACCCAAGAGCCGGGATTTGTCACTGCAAAGGGCTCCAAAGACGGAGCGCTGCAGGGTATTGAGCGCAATATGGGTGATATTGGCGAGCTCACCCCTACCGTCGCTGCGTTGTGCGCCCTGGCAGACACCCCCTCTACCCTTACCGGCATAGCTCACCTGCGCGGCCACGAGACCGACCGTTTGAAGGCGCTGGCGGATAATATCAACGCCCTCGGTGGTAAGGTCACCGAACTTGCCGACGGCCTGCACATCGACCCCGTCCCTCTCCACGGTGGAGAATGGCCGTGCTACGCGGACCACCGCATGGCCACCGCGGGTGCCATCCTCGGTCTGAAGGTGCCGGGCATAGAGATCGAGGATATTTCTACCACCTCGAAGACCCTTCCTGGCTTCGACCGCATGTGGGAGACGATGCTGGACCCCGAACAACAGGAGAGCAATGGCTAGGCGTTTCGGTTCCTTTGATGAATCCGACGTGCGCGTGCGCCCTGGCAAGGGTTCGCGGCCGCGCACCAAGGACCGTCCCAAACATAAAAATGCCAAGTTCGGCATGGTCATCACCAAAGACCGTGGGCGATGGGGCGTCGCGCTAGATGACGGCCCGCGGGTCACCGCCATGCGTGCCCGCGAGCTCGGCCGCACCGCCATCGAGGTGGGCGACCGCGTTGGTGTCGTGGGCGATACTTCCGGCAAGAAAGACACCTTAGCGCGCATAGTGAAGCTGGAAGAGCGCACCTCCGTTCTTCGGCGCACCGCCGATGACACCGACCCCTACGAGCGCATCGTGGTGGCGAATGCGGACCAGATGCTCATCGTCACCGCCGTGGCCGATCCACCACCGCGTTCCGGGTTTGTCGAGCGGGCCCTCATCGCCGCCTTCGTGGGCAATATCCACCCGATCTTGTGCCTGACTAAAACAGATCTCACGGATCCTGAGCCGTTCGCGGCCGAGTTTGCTGATCTTGATGTCACGGTGGTGAAAGCCGGCGTCGAAGACGGCCTCGAGTCCGTGCGCCAGCACATCGATGGCCACGTCACCGCGCTCATCGGCCACTCCGGCGTGGGCAAATCCACCCTGGTCAACCGCTTGGTTCCGGATGCGGATAGGGAGACGGGGGAAGTATCGGGCGTAGGCAAAGGCAGGCATACCTCTACCCAATCGGTAGCGCTTCCCCTCCCCGCCGATGATGCATACTCTGGCGGCTGGATTATCGATACCCCCGGCATTCGTTCCTTCGGCCTCGCACACGTGGATGCAGATGACGTGCTCGGTGTCTTTGAAGATCTTGCAGCCGCCGTCGAGGATTGCCCCCGTGGTTGTACGCATATGGGCCCGCCTGCGGACCCAGAATGCGGGCTGGATGACCCTGCGCTTATCCCTCCGGATACCGCCAGTGCGCGGCGGCGCGACGCGGTGCGCGGCCTGCTCGAGGCCCTGCGCACCAACGTGGACTGGGAAAATTAAAGGTGGAAACCGGTATCGGCCATAACGCCTAGCAGGACATCTACGATGCCAAAGACCACATCCAGGATCTGGCCCCAGGTGCCCTGGGACGAGGTCTCTAGCAATGCTAGCCACGGGGTAGTGGGCACGACATCGGCAGCGGCATCTGCGGCCGGGGTGGTATCGGCCGCCAGCGCGGCTGGCGCGGAAATGAGGGCTACGCCTGCGGTAACGGTGGCTGCAGCCAGGTTCTTGAAACGCTGAGTCATGTTTTCTCCTTCAGTTTTAGAGCAATTCTACGAGGAAAGGCAGCTCGCTGGGGTGATAAAAGGCCATAAACTTATCCAGTGCATCTCCCACGGCCAGCTCCGCGTCCTCATCGCCAAGGTCTGCGGTGTCAATAGCCTCGATGGCCTTCGCGGTGGTTTCTTCGGATTCCGCAATATCCACGTGGATGGCCGCTAGATCGTCTTTGCTGAATTGCGCCGGCTGGAGTTCTACCACCGGCTCGCCCATATCCGGTCGCGGGGTGATGACAGAATCATCCAAGTCCACGGAGATGACCACGCGGCGATGCGGGAACTTTTCTTCATCGCCGATGGCCAGAAGGCGCATAGAGGCCATAGATGCCTCGAGGAATGCCGAGTAGGCAATCTCTTCTTCATCGCCCTCGGTATAGAAATCCTGCAGCGCTGGTGTCACCATGAAACCCCAGCCGGAGCGCGCAGAAAGGGAACCGGTTTCTTCCAATTCCGCCAGCATGGCGTAGGTTGCGGGAATGTAGACGCGGGCTTTAGCCACTAAAACTCACCTTCAATATCGAAGACAGCCTGGATTTCTACGGAAACGCGATCAAAGCTGGTGTACAAAAAGCCCACCATGCCGGTTTCCACGGCGGCGCGGACGTTGAGAATAGAATCATCAACCATGACGCAATCATTGAGCGGAAGCTCTAGGGCATCTGCGGCCGCCTGAAATGCAGCGACCTCTGGCTTTTCCGCCCCAACCTCACCAGAGAGAATAACTGCATCTACGTTTCCGCGGTACTCCCACTCGCGAATGTGCTCCGCGCCTGGACCGCCCGGGTCATTGGAGAGGATGGCGGTTGCCGCGCCATTTGCCTTGGCAGCGGCCAGCAGCGCCTTCCAGCGACGGTTATCTTCTTCGGTGCCGTCGAGGACGCCGACATAGTCAACGATCAGACCACGCATGTACTTAAATCCTTTGGTTACGATTTTCTCTTTAACTCCCCGAGAGTATAGCGAACCGCGCGCGCATTCGCGGCCGCCCCTTTCAGGAAACCCTCAGAAATGGCGGCCGCGGGCCGGGCATGAGACAATTATCACGCGTCCGCCTCCTGCCCTTATTCAGGAGCACTACTTCCCCATCATGTACGAGCCCATCCCTGGCTACTCACACCTCAAACTCTTCCTCGCGCCTCATCGCGTGCGCTACGGCCGCTTGCCGACGTCCGCGGAGGTCGCCGCCCAACACCGCATCCAAGGCTGGGTAATCTTCGCACTCGAGGTTGCTGCCGGCTATCGGCCGCTAGCTCACCTCAATTCCGCGCGCTATTCGGACGCAATCCGGCTGCATATTGGCTCGTGGGTGCGCCAACGCTCCAGCCCCTACACCACGGACAGATTGCAAATGACAAGCCTGCACGCGCGCTCAAACGGAGAGTATTTCGGCTCTGTTTATATAGGTCAACAGCAGCATGCTTTTACAGGATCAGCCAGTCACACGGGATTAACCTCGTTCCGCTTGCTCTAAGCTATGCGAACGGACCTCACCGCCTAGGAAATGAACTGGCCGAGTTGAGAAAGAATATCGGACCAGTTCAGTGCGGACCATCCAATTCCGGCAGCGCTTGCTAGCGCCGCAATACCGGTAGTCAGCAGACCACCTTCCAGGACGGATAGCCCGGAATTGTCATCAGCAGTGCCATCCGCGAGTACGGTATTCACACCACGGTGGGTTGCTGCGGCCTTTTCCAAGGGAGCATTGACCTGCTTGGTGATAGTGACGATATCGCGCAGCGCTGACGCGTAATCCGGGAACTCATCCGGGAAGGCGGAGCCTGTATCCCCGGTGGCGGGCCTCTGTGGCCGCGGAGAAGACTCTGCATTGCCTGCAGTGGACTGCGGCAGATCCTTAGTGAATTCACCCAGCTCGGCGCGAATCACCGCCTGGGCATAGTTGGCACCCAGCACGTCAAGGTAATCCAGCACGGCAGCTTCGGTGAACTGCTTGCCTTCCCGCGATTGTGGACGCGCTTCGGGCTCCCACGGGAAATCGAGCGGTGTGGCATAGATATTGCCATCGGCGCGCGCAGTATTGAGCCGGGATGCGCCAAAATAATGGTCAAAGGCAGCATCCGCTTTCTCCTGCGACAAAATTCCATCTGCCACCAACGCTTCCTTACGCTGGGTAGCGATAGCCAAAATGGCCGCTGCCGCGTTGTCCTGTTCTAGTTTTTCGCCCGAGTCCAAGATGATGCGCAGAGAAGACGCAGAGTCGCGCTGCATCTCATACGCCATGGCTGGGGTGGCGCCACCAAGCAAGGTAGCAGACAGAAGCGTCGTAATTCCTAGACGCAAAGAACGGCGACGCATCGTCAGTGGAGTTCCTCACAGGAAACAAGCAGATTGGACAAGATTCTTATATTCTACTCATTTTTCCCTAAAAAGAAACCCGCCCCGCTCCCACTTTTAAGAGTGGGTGCGGGGCGGAGTTTGAGAAAGAACACCGGGTTTTAGGCCTCTACGGTATCCCCACCGTTGTTGTTCGCAGCGGTCGAAGACTCACCGGCCTGTTCCTCTTCCTGCTGCTTGAACTGCTTGCGCAGCATAAAGAGCTGGCGGACGGTCTCTTCCTTGACGCCTTCGTTCATCGCATTGAACATCTCGCCGCCCTCCTTCTGGTACTCCACCAGCGGATCGCGCTGCGCCATCGCGCGCAGGCCAATGCCCTCCTTGAGGTAGTCCATCTCATAGAGGTGCTCACGCCACTTTTGGTCAATAATCGGCAGGATGACCATGCGCTCGGTATTGCGCATCTGCTGCTCGCCGCCAATTGCGGTTACAGATTCCTCTAGCTTGTCATATTCGTTATTGGCGTCTTCTACCAAAGCGTCGCGAAGCTGCTCAGCGGAAAGCTCACCTGGGGAACCATACTCGGAGCCTTCGACCAGTTCCTCGTGGGAAATGGTGGGACCGTACAGGGAATCCAATGCGTTCCACAGCGCATCTAGGTCCCAATCCTCCACGTAGCCGGTGGCGGTAGCGCCGGCGACATAAGCGGAAACGGTGTCATCAATCATGCCGCGGATATTGTCCTGAATATCGCCGGCATCGAGGATATCGTGGCGGGTAGCGTAGACCACCTTGCGCTGCTCGTTAAGCACCTCGTCGTACTTGAGAACGTTCTTACGCATCTCAAAGTTCTGGTTCTCCACCTGCGCCTGGGCGCCCTTAATGGAGTTGGAGACCATCTTGGCTTCGATTGGAACATCGTCCGGCACATTGAGGCGATTCATCATGTTCTCCATGGACTGTCCCACGAAGCGCACCATCAACTCATCGCGCATGGACAGGTAGAAGCGGGTCTCACCCGGGTCACCCTGGCGGCCAGTACGACCACGCAGCTGGTTATCAATGCGGCGCGACTCGTGGCGCTCAGTACCCAGCACGTAGAGTCCACCGGCCTCGCGGACCTGGTCACCCAACTTCTTGGAGTGTTCCTTTTCGGCATCGATCTCTGCCTCCCAGGCCTCCTGGTACTTTTCCTCATCCTCGAATGGATCTAGGCCGCGCTCACGCAGCTTCTCATCGAGGATGACCTCGGGGTTACCACCAAGCACGATATCCGTACCACGGCCGGCCATGTTGGTAGCCACGGTTACGGTGCCAGGACGGCCGGCACGGGCGATGATCTGGCCCTCTTCCTCGTGGTGCTTAGCGTTGAGCACGTTGTGCTTGATTCCCCGCTTGGATAGCAGCTGGGACAGGTACTCGGAGCGCTCCACAGAGGTGGTACCTACCAGTACTGGCTGACCGGCCTCGACGTGCTCAGCAATATCGTCCACCACGGCGGCGAACTTGGCTTCCTGCGTCTTGTAAATGCGGTCAGAGTGGTCCGCACGCTGATTTGGCTTATTGGTAGGAATCGGCACTACGTCCAGGCCATAGATGGAATGCAGCTCGGCGGCTTCGGTCTCTGCCGTACCGGTCATGCCGGAGATCTTCTCATAGAGGCGGAAGTAGTTTTGCAGGGTAACGGTAGCCAGCGTCTGGTTCTCGTTCTTGATCTCTACCTGCTCCTTGGCCTCGATGGCCTGGTGCATGCCTTCGTTGTAGCGGCGGCCGGCCAGCACGCGGCCGGTGAAGCTGTCGACGATCATGACTTCACCATTGCGGACGATATAGTCCTTATCGCGGGTGAAAAGCTCCTTGGCCTTCAAGGCGTTGTTCAGGTAGGACACCAGCTGGGAGTGCTCCGGGGCGTAGAGGTTATCGATGCCGAGCTGATCCTCTACGTATTCCACGCCCTCTTCCAGCACACCGATGGTGCGCTTTTTGTGGTCTACCTCGTAGTGGATGCCTTCGCGCATGCGCGGTGCCAGCTGGGCGAAGACACTGTAGAACTGGGAGGAACCGTCTACTGGGCCGGAGATGATAAGCGGGGTTCGGGCTTCATCGATAAGAATCGAGTCAACCTCATCCACGATGCAGAAGTTGTGACCGCGCTGCACCACTTCATTGAGGGAGCGCACCATGTTATCGCGCAGGTAGTCAAAACCTAGCTCGTTATTGGTGCCGTAAGTAATGTCGCAATCGTAGGCAGCCTTGCGCTCTGGTGGGCGCATCTCAGACAGGATGACGCCTACGGACAGGCCGAGCCAGCGGTGGACACGGCCCATCATCTCCGCGTCGCGCTTTGCCAAGTAATCATTGACGGTCACGATGTGGACGCCCTTGCCCTCAAGCGCATTAAGGTAGGCAGGCAGGAGTGAGGTCAGGGTCTTGCCCTCACCGGTGCGCATCTCGGCAACGTTGCCGAAGTGCAGGGCCGCGCCACCCATGATCTGCACGCGGTAGTGCTTTTGATCGAGGACGCGCCAGGCAGCCTCGCGGACGGTGGCAAATGCCTCGAGCAAGATGTCATTCATCTCTTCGCCGTCTTTAAGACGAGTTTTGAACTCATCGGTCTTTGCCTTAAGTTCTTCGTCCGAAAGCTCCGCGTACTTATCCTCAAGGGCAATTACGTCGTCTGCCATTTTGCCCAGGCGCTTGACCGTACGGCCCTCGCCTGCGCGCAGCAGCTTGGAAAGTCCAAACACGGTTAGTTAGTCCTTCTAGTCGCGACAATAAAGTTAACTCGTCGCTATTGTACTCACTCGCATTAACAAAGCACCTTCCGCCTAGCGCATAGGGCATGCGCGCAACCTTCATCTGGCATATCTAAGCCTTTAAAGCCGCTTGCCGACGTCGAACCTCCCCCCCACCAAGACACCATTTCCCTTGATACGAATTCGACCCCGCTGCAGTTATGCAGCGGGGTCATTACCTCAGGAAAGTGCGAGCGCTTTAGGCCTCCGCGTCTTCAGCCAGGGAGATAAGGCCATAGTCGAAGGCGTGGCGGCGATAAACCACGGAGGGCTTATTATTCTCCTCGTTAACGAAGAGGAAGAAGTCGTGGCCAACCAGCTCCATCTCGCTCAAGGCATCATCCACGCTCATCGGGGTAGCCGGGTGCTCCTTGGTGCGCACAATCTGGCCGGGACGAACATCCTCGACGGTCTCAGCATAAGGGTCAACGTAGCGCTCTTCCTTGGCGCGCTGTGCCTCAGCCTGTGCCACCATCTCAGCGGCAATCTCTCCGGTGCCCTTTTGCGCGCGGTGACCGCTCTTGACGTTTTCGCGGCGCACCTTCACCTTGCGCAGGGAGCGCTCCATCTTGCCCAAGGCGGTCTCGAGCGCAGCGTAGAAAGAATCTTCCTTTGCTTCGGCACGGGCGATGTGTCCCTTACCCGTAGCGGTGATCTGGATGCGATCCGCTTCAGAATCGCGGCGCGGGTTCGGCTCGTGCTGCAGCTCCACGTGGAAGAAGGTCAGGGTGGGGTCAAGGCGTTCAATCTTGGCCAGCTTGTCATTGACTCGCTCTTGAAAGTGATCAGGGACCTCGACATTACGGCCCGTAATCGTTACCTGAGCTTTGTTTGGCTGGGACATTGAAATGCCTCCCTTGAGTAGTGGGGACTGGATTCAATCACAGTAGCTATCTCTCTGTGACACTCCTCATGGTATCACTGGTTATGACCTGACAGGGCGAAATTTTTTCCCGCTCCCCTACCTCGAGGGTAGATCCCGCCTTTATCTAGGCATCCGCAAAGACCAATGCTCCACATACTTCTACGCCCGCGGCCTGCAGGGCAGCAATGCTCGCGGCTAGGGTGGCGCCGGTGGTAACGACGTCGTCGGCAAGCAGCGCAGGGGCGCGAGCAATGGGAGCATGAACGCGGACTCGCCCCTGCAGGTTAGCCCACCTATCCTGCGCGTTAAGCTCGGACTGATCCGCGGTGGACTGCCCCATGGAAAGAGCCGCGCACACGCCCACGCGCTGCAGCTGCGCCGCTGTATGGCACACAGCGGCCACAGGGTCTCCCCCGCGCGCCCGCGCCGAGCGCGGACGGGTAGGCGCAGGAACAAGGGTGAACTCGCGCGGGATATCACCACGGGCACTCAGATAGGCCAGCCCAGCTGCAAAGACGGCCCCGACATACTCGCGAACCGGCTGGTTGCCGCGCTCCTTCATGCCAATGATGATGCGGCGGCGAATATCGGAATAAGAGCCAAGGGCATACACGGGCGCCCCCAGCAGCCGGGGCCGTGCTACCAAGTAGGGCGGGTGCCGCAAGTGCTCGCGGCAGTGTTCACACAACACCTCGCCCGGCGCGCCGCATCCAGCACACGCGCGCGGAAAAATAAGCTCCCCCAAGCTCATCGTGTTGCCTCCCCCCTAGCCGCACAAGCCTTCCGACGGCTAGTTAGAAACGATAGGGGAAGAACGCCGGCCCTGCAGCCCAGAGACCTCACGCCAGTTGGTCTCATCCATCACGGTGGAAGGTAGCTCAAGCATGGCGTGAGAATCAGTGATGAAAAGCTTGGTGGGCGAGGAAGCTACAGCCACCACGGGGGCGGTGATATTACCGGTAGGCATGGTCGAAGCCGAGGAACCATCCTGCTCGATGCGCCAGACGGGTGACTGGCTCGAGGAGGTACCAACGATGAGCGAGCCATCCATATTCCAGTCCAACGATAGCGCCGAACCGGAAACTTCTGGGCCGACCTCGCGGGCGTTGACGATGCGCTTATCCCCACTGCTGGATTGGGCAACCGCCGCGATATACACGTGCCCATCGATAACCATGGCCACGCGGGCACCGCTATGGGACAAGCGGATGACGGAGATTTCGCCCTCAATATCGTCAATGCTGCGGGCATCCACCTCGGATTTGGAGATGCGGCCCGTGGTCTTGGAGCGCACCACGCGCACGATGCGATCTCCGTCAACCACAGTCCACGCGGCTTGCCCGTTGTATTCAAAGGTCGGCCGTGCCAGCGTGGGACCATCCACCGCATCCTGCAGCTGGCCATCGAGCTCGCCTATCTGCAGGGAGAAATCATTATTGGATTTGCGGCGCACGGCCGCAACGAGGCCGCTATCGGCCACATCCACGGACTGCACGTCTCCGCTACTGCCCAAGGTGGATTGAACGGGCTCGGCCACGCCATCGTCTACCTCCAGCAGGTTGCCCTCATTAAGGGCGTAGAGCTTAGACAACGCGGTGCTGCTTTCTTCCGGGTTATAGTCCGCAAAGTCATCCACGCTCAAGCTATCCATACCTTCCACCAGGTCACCGCCATCGGCCTTGACCTTAAAGGGACCGGTATGGCCGGCTTTGCTAAGCGTCCACACCAGTTGGGCGGCAAAGAGAGTGCGGTCGTGGGCGTCCAAGTCCACTAGGCCTTCGAATTGGTAGCCTTGCTCGCGGTCATAGCCAGCATAGGTAACATTCTCCCCCGCCGCACGGCGGGTGGCAGGGGCAATGCTGGCCGAAGGCCCCTCCATCAACAACGTGATAAGCGTCGACTCCGATTCTTCGCCCCCCTTATACAACCAGCGACGATCCGGAACCAGCACATCGTTACTCTGCTTATAGAAGTACAGCGATTGCGGGGCGTAGTGGTTGCGCATTTCATTGCGCTCCATCACCACTCCGGCCGGCAGGCCATCGACGCGCCACCTATCGTCTTGCATCTTCATGTAGATGACTGCCTCATAGCCCTCATTTTCCGGGACATACGCGCCACCGGATTTCAGGCGGCCGATAATAGTGCCACGTACTGTAAAGGCGCGTTCATTATCTTTCGAGCTTTGTTTATTGGCGGGCGCGGTAACGATATCCAGGCTATCGACCACCATCACATCGCCGCTGGCGTCCCATGCACCACGGGCAGTATCCGTAAGAAAACCACGGGCGACTTCGTGGTCATTTCCAGGCACGGCCGAAGCCTGATAGAAATCTCGCAACGTCAGATCCGGGTCATCGCCCGGTTGCGGTGCAATAACTTCCCCAGGACTGTCTTCCTGCCGTTGGTAGGTCCCGACCACCTGCGGCCCGGTGTTGCTCGGCAGAGTGGAACAACCGCTGACAAAAAGCACTGCCGCTGCGGTGCTAAAAACCGCGGTTTTGCAATAGTTCCTGCTGAACACGCTCACTTCCTCCTCCCCTCAAAGTCCGGGGCCTTATAAGCGCGCCTATCTGGGGCGGCCGCACCACGGTTGAGCTCTCGTTCCGAGGGCCATAGGATGCCATCCCCCTTCGCCTGGCCAGTGGTAGTCTTATCGCTCTTTTCGGCGCGCGGTGAGCTCATCCCGGATGCAATGGCAGGCGTAGCAGAGGCGGGTTCGACACCCGGATTATCGGTGCTAGAGTCCTGCGCTTCTGGAAGTTCAACTCCGGCATCTGGGGTCGATTCCGGCAACGAGCTGCCTTCCGCAGGGTTGTTTACGGGTGCGCCAGGGATCTCCACAGAGATGGGTTCTTCTCCCACCTCGGCATTCGGGGTGCGCGGGATAATGAGGCGGAAGCGCGAGCCAAAGCCCTCGTAGCCGGTGGCATCCAGCGTGCCGCCGTGCAGGACGGCGTCCTCGCGGGCGATAGCCAGCCCCAGGCCGGTGCCACCGGAGTGGCGCTTGCGGGAGGAATCCGCGCGCCAAAAGCGGTTAAATACCAGCTCTTCCTGGCCCGGTTTCAAGCCCACGCCATGGTCTGTAACGGTAACGCCCACCGCGGTTTCCGTGGTGGCGACATCCACCGCTACCGGATTGCCTTCCGAATGGTCGATGGCATTGGCCAAAAGATTGCGCAAGATGCGCTCAAGGCGGCGTGAATCGGCTTCGACGGCGATGCGCTCATCCGGCAGGTTGAGCTGGACCTCTACGTTGAGCTCGCGAGCCAAATGTTCGACTTGCTCATAGGCGGACTCCACGCAGGAGCGCAGATCAATGGCGGCGGTAGACAGGTCCGCCACGCCGGCATCGTGGCGAGAAATCTCTAGCAGGTCCGCGAGCAATTCCTCGAAACGATCGAGCTCGCTTGACATCAGGCGGGAAGCTCGCTGGGCGCCGTGCGGCAAGCTATCGCTTTCGGCCTCAATCATGTCCGCGGCCATGCGCACGGTGGTCAATGGGGTACGCAGCTCATGGGAGACGTCGGAAGTAAACTGCCGCTGCAAATCGCCGTATTCCTCCAGCTGCGCAATCTGGGAAGAAAGCTTATCGGCCATGTTATTGAAGGACGCGGCCAGGCGGCCCATCTCATCGTCACTATCGACGGCCATGCGTTCCTTCAAATGACCAGCCGCCAAGCGCTGTGCAATGCGCGAAGCCGAACGAATCGGCGTAATAACCTGCTGGGTGGCCAGCCAGGCAATGCCCACCAACAGCACCACGACGACCACACCGGCCGCCGAAAGCAGGCCTCGCATCAATGCCATGGTGGATTCTTCCGACTCCATGGACAGTGCCAAGTAGACCTGAGTATGCGGGATATCGGTATCGGTAGGTGTTCCTACCAGCAGGGCGTTGTAATACTCACCGTTTTCCCGCGGAGCCGGGAAATACTGCTGCGCAATCTGACCTTGATCCACCATCTCCCGCAACTGATCCGGCACGGGGAAACCTTCTGGCGAGGTAATAACCGAGCCATCCTGGTTTTCCACCACGATGACCGGTTCATAAACCGCCTGGGCATCGCCCTGCTGGGCAGAGAGCTGGCCCAGTGCCGCACGTGCAGAATTGATGCGTACCTGCACCGAATTGGCGGAACTGGTGGCATCAATCTGCTGTTCCACGGCCGTGCGGGCACGCTCCAGCTCCTGCTGCGCCACGTCTTCCTTTTGGCTAACCAAGCGCTGAGTCAGCACAGAAACCAACGCGTAGGCCAAGATGATCATGACCACCGAGGAGGCGACCAAAATCATGCCAATGACGCGCGCCTGCAAAGAGGTACGCCACGTTGTAATGAAGGCGTCTCGAATACGCCTTAAACGTTCAATGATGCCGATGGTTCTTACTCCCCGGCGCCGGGCTTACCGGTCTTATACCCCACGCCACGCACGGTCAGCACAATCTGCGGATCCTCCGGATCATGCTCGATCTTGGCGCGTAGGCGCTGCACGTGGACATTAACCAAGCGCGTATCAGAGGCATTGCGGTAGCCCCATACGGACTCCAGCAGCGACTCACGCGTATGCACTTGGCCAGGGCGGCGCGCCATCTCCAGCAGCAGGTCAAATTCCAAAGGAGTCAAGTTCAGTTCGGTACCATCCGTGCGGCGCACGGTATGCTCCGGCACGTCAATGATGAGGTCCGCCACCTCCAAGATTTCAGACTCCGCGGAATCGGTGCGGCGCAAGCGCGCGCGAATGCGGGCGATGAGTTCCTTGGGTTTAAATGGCTTGGTGATGTAATCATCCGCGCCGGATTCAAGGCCTAGCACTACATCGACCGTATCCGTCTTGGCGGTCAGCATAACGATGGGTACGGAGGATTCACGGCGAATGGCGCGGCAGATATCCACGCCGTTCATGCCCGGCAGCATAAGGTCCAGCAGAATGAGGTCCGGCTCGTGTTGCTCAAAGGCGGGCACGGCGTCATTGCCGTCCATGACCGGAATGGGCTTAAGTCCCTCAGACTCGAGCACAATGGTCAGCATCTCCGAGATAGCCGGATCGTCATCGACTACCAAAATCTTGGGCGCCACGTTTTATTCTCCTACAAGGTCTTTTATCGCTGAAATTATAGTATCCGCATCGGCGGTGACAATCCAGCGTCCACCCCAGCCCGCATCTGCTAGGCGCTGGTAGGCCACGGCGGTGCGTTCCTGCAATCCGCCATCGCGCTCGTAGCGGTCACGCTCCCGGTTGGCATCTGCTTGGGCTCTTGCCTGCGCTCTTTCCGACGCCACTTCTACCGCAGTATCCAGATAAACCTGCAGATCCGCTTGCGGCAGGCCTAAAGTGCCAAATTCCAGATCATGCACCCAGTCCATGACGGCATCGTCTTCGAGTCGCGCCGCCGAATATGCCGCATTGGAAGCCACATACCGATCCAATAGCACCACGGCGTCCGTACCCTTAGCTCGCTGCAATTGGTCTTTTACGCCGTAACGATCCAAGGCAAAAAGAGTTGCCATGGCATATGCCGAATCTGTCAGGTCACCCATTTTTCCGTAGAGCGCCTTTTGGGCGAGCTGGGCGTGAATCGATTCTGCATAGCGCGGGAAGGCGATGACCTCCACGGGTCGATCCAACGACTCCCTGATTGTGGAGACCAGCGTATTCTTACCGGCACCGTCGATGCCTTCGATGCTGATAAGCATAGGTGTGGGGTACCTTCCCTTCTATTTTGTCTGGCATGAGGCCACTGCTGCGGGCAGTAGGTATGGCTTAGGACAGGGCCTCTATAAACGCTTCGAGGTCATATTCTTCCTCGACATTTTCTAGTACCTCGAGGGCATTTTCCGTCAAGGTTTCGCTGCCAGACCCCACCAGGTCCCTAATATAGGGGTAATCTTCAACAACCTCGCCCGCACTGAAGGGCGCGCCAGCCCAAATGGCAGCGATGGTGGCTGCTGCTTGCGCGTTCTGTTCCTCTTCTTCACTGAGCTGTGGCTTGCTATGTGCTACTTCGCAGGCATCCTCAACGGCGCGAATTACCCCTTCTTCATCGAGGTTTGCCATTTCTTCCAAGAAATCGACGTTGAGGTCCGTGCTGAAAATATCTTCGTCCCAAGTACTCACTTTTTGACTCCTTCGGTGCTTTCAGCGCCATTTATACACGCTTTCCCAGCTAAAGAAAGCACGCAATGAAAAGGTTTGCAGGGCATCCTACATCCGCGAACTGGCGTTTTGTTGGCGTATCACAGAATCGCAACGCCGTAGCAATGTTTCCTAAACATGATAGTCTCGTTACCAACTTGTTACCGCGGTGCTATACCGCCACCTCCTATGGGGTTAAATCAGCCCACCTCACAGAAAGGACAGCCACGATGAAGCCAGATTCGCGCCGCGTCTACGTGTTCATTGTGGCCGGACTGATAGCCGCGGCCGTCGTCGGATTCACAGTCTGGCGCATGAGCTCGCCGAGCGCTAACTATTCCAATGCCGCGGATCAGTCCGGGACCACCTCCGTCTCCCCGACGCACACTGCGGCCGAGGAGACCACCACTTCTCCCACGGACCATTCGCCTTCAAACAAGCGCTCTGCACATGCGACAAGCTCTACAGCTTCGTCCGGCGATTCGAAGCACCACCAGCCGCATAACAGTGATCCGTATCTAGCCCCCAATGCGGTCATGCACCCGCAGGCGGCTACCCAGCCCACCAAGGTTTATCGTCCGGAGAATATTTCCCCACAAGGAGCCTCCTCGCAGGGTATGGGCAGCATCCAGGGTGAACAAGACACCGGCCAAGGCGTTCTGCGCCCGACGCCTGATTACCCAAGCAATCAAAACGGCTCGCAGGCTACCGGTTCCCCACAGGGCAACCAGGGCAACAACGGCGGCAATGGCGGCACCGCTCCGCAAACCACCACTGCCCCGTCCGCTCCGCAGCCTTCCCCGACGCAGCCTTCGGAGCAAAATGGGACGGGCACAACCACTGGTGAGAACAAGCCCAACCCGGACCGGGGACAACTAACCGAAAACAAGCAGCAAGAGGTCGCAGAGGCAGAAGTACCACGCGACGATCAAGCCGCCGCAGAGCAGCCTTCTGCCGAGCAGAACCAAGAGCCGACCGATTTCGTGCCGACCAAGCAGGCGCCGCGCAAGGCAGCCCCTTCACGCTAATCCACAGACCACTGCTCTATTAGCTGAATACAAAAAGCACGTTCCCTCGATTCTGAACGCGAATTTCGAGGAAACGTGCTTTTGTATACGCCGGACCATTAGAGCTGTAAAAGAAACAGCCATGTGAGGCACTCGCGCAGCGACGAAAGCTGCGGCAGCGCGCCTGAAATGAAGTTTCACGCCTCGCCTGAGCCCCGGCGGAGAGGGGTTCGGCAAAGCGCGCTGGTGCGCAGGCGAGCTAAGCGCAGGCGGGCTAAGCGCGGGCGACGAAGAGGTCGGCCGCGTCGGATGCCGC
Source organism: Corynebacterium sp. LaCa54 (assembly GCF_046717495.1). Classification (NCBI taxonomy): domain Bacteria; kingdom Bacillati; phylum Actinomycetota; class Actinomycetes; order Mycobacteriales; family Corynebacteriaceae; genus Corynebacterium; species Corynebacterium sp. LaCa54. The sequence goes on along the minus strand of NZ_CP177115.1, from coordinate 613,885 downwards.
AGTGGCGGTGACTCGCCCCTCAGAGGCAGGCAACCAGACGGCTTGGCCGGGGGTCACGGTGAGGGTCTTGCCGGCGGCATCAGTAAAGGTAACGGAGCCTGCGGTACACAGGGCGATGGTCGGGCCATCGTAATCAAAATCCACAGAAGATGCTCCGCTAAGCTCTACACGGTCTAGCAGGAATTCTTCAATCGGGACCGGGTAAGACCATGCGGCGGCATCGTGCACATTATTCTGAGCGGACTTATCCTGCTGTTGAACACGCGGTTCATCGGCAGCCGCGTAGGTGAGAACCTTGACTAGTTCGGGAACGTCAACGAACTTGGGGGTAAGGCCGCCGCGCAAAACGTTATCGGAGTTGGCCATAATCTCTACGCCAAGGCCGGAGACATAGGCGTGCAGCTGGCCCGCATCTAGGTAGACGGCCTCGCCGGGAGAAAGTTCGATGTGGTTAAGCAACAGTGCACCCAATACACCGATATCGCCCGGGTAACGCTGGTTGAGTTCCAGCACCGTGGACATTACACGGGACTTCCAATCGGCCGGGTCCGCGGCAATAAGGCGCTCACCAGCGGAGACTATGGCGGCGATGAGTTCCTTGCGCTTGGCGGACGGGATGGTAATCCACGTGGTAAAGAGAACGCGAAGGTTGGCGGACTCGGTGGTTACCGAGGGGTCCTCGTCCAGCATGGCAACGTAATGATCCAGCTCGGGGCACTCCAAGGCAGCAAAAAGCTCGCGAGTGCGCGCCAGCGGGCGGAAGCCAGCCATGGCATAGAAATCCGTGAGCGCAACGATAAGCTCGGGCTTGTGGTTATCGTCCTTGTAGTTGCGGTTGGGTGCGGTGAGTTCAATCCCAGCGGCATTCTCGCGGGCAAAACCTTCCTCTGCCTGCTCCTTCGACGGGTGCGCCTGTAGGGATAGCGGCTCCTCGGCCGCTAGCACCTTGAGGAGGAAAGGCAGGCGCTCACCGTACTCGGCGGAAACGCGGCTGCCTAGCTGCCCTGCTGGATCCTCCGCAATGACCTCATTGAGAAGGCGGTCATCCACCGTAGACGGGTCTCCGGGGTGGGCGCCGAACCACAGCTCTGCGACGGGCTTTTCTGAATCGGGCTGACCCTGCAGGTGTGGGATGAGGGTACGCGAGCCCCAGGAATAGTTGCGGGTGGCGCTGTGCAACAGCTGCATGTGTTTCTATCCTTTAGAAATCTCGTAGGCGGTCGCGGAGAAACTCCGCGTAATAAGCTGCAGTGAGCGGGCAAGATGCCCGAGGCCCGGTTCCGGGTCAATGCTGCGGACTGCAAGCGAGTTGGGCAGGTTCGCCTCTTCCTGCCCCCAGAAAATCACCTTCAAGGGTACCAAAGCATCCGTAGTGCCATCGCCATCAATGAAGGGGTCAAAGAAGAGATCATTTGCTCGGGAGCTATCGGAATCTCGGTCGAGTGCGCGTCGCAATTCCGCAGGGTCCACGAAAGCGCTCGGCAGGCCATGCACCGCCCAGATGGTCGCAGCCATACGAGCGACGAGGGCGTCGATCTGCACGTGCTCACGCCGCTCAGAAAAGGAATAAGGGTCGAGCACGCAGGAGTGGATGATGCGGGCGCCTTCGATAAATTCGCGCAGTTGGCGGCCCGGATTGGTAGTGGCATCGCGCTCAGGGGAAAGCTGCGCGAGTTCGCAGTCCACGGCTGCAGCAAGATCCTCCAGGATCTCTTTCACCGCGGTCGGGTCCTGGTAGAGCAGGCAGCACAGAGCATGCAGTGCGGCGATGTTGCGGGCAGGCGAACTGCCCTCTGCCGTAGGTAGGCAGGGGGCGATGAGGGTATCGTCCGGGCAGTCCTCCACGAGCGGGCCCTTGGCCGGGCCAATCAAAACGGTGGTGGCGCCGCGCTGGCTGGCGGCAATTAATGCGCGCGAAGCCCAATCGCATTCGCCGGTCTCGCCTACGACAACAACCACGTCCAATGCTCCCACGTAACGCGGGAGCGATTCGGTGACGACGAGCGGGATTCGCAGCGGCTCTGCAAGGCCGACACCCAAGTGGGCGGCTTCCCTGGCAATCGCATCGGTGGGGATTATGACCAGCGAGCGAGGATTAAGCCCGCGGAGCGCCTCGCTCCAAAGCTCCACTTCTCCGGCCAATAGGCGGATTTGAGCGCCTTCGTGCGCGACATCAAAAAAGCGCACGGTTTCGGCATCATAATTACCGGTATCCATGTGGCTTAAGCATAGTCGGGCACCCACTAAGATGGAGTCCCATGACTTCCGCACAGATCCATCCCGTGACCCTCATTGGCGGCGGCCCCGGCGCGTGGGACCTCATTACTGTACGCGGCATGCGCGCCTTGCAGGATGCAGAGGTTATTCTCGCCGATCACCTGGGACCTACAGCGCAGCTCGATAGGCTGTGTGATATTTCTTCCAAAGAGCTCATTGACGTCTCTAAACTCCCCTATAAGAAGTCAATCTCGCAGGAAAAGATCAACGAGTTACTCATCACTCATGCCCGTTCTGGCCGCAAGGTAGCCCGCCTTAAGGGAGGCGATCCCTTCGTCTTTGGGCGCGGATTTGAGGAAGTTCAAGCGCTGGCGGAAGCTTCGATTCCCACCACGGTCATACCGGGCGTAACTTCAGCTATTTCCGTTCCCGCAGCCGTTGGCGTTCCGGTAACTCAGCGCGGCATCGTCCACGGCTTCACGGTGGTTTCCGGGCATCTACCACCCGGCCACGAGAAATCCTTGGTGGACTGGGAAGCTCTCGCCCGTTCTGGCGCCACGCTGGCGGTCATTATGGGGGTTAAGAATGCACCGGCGATTGCTAGCACACTTATTGCAGCCTCCCTCTCCCCTTCCACCCCCTGCGCCATCATCCAAGAAGGCACGCTTTCTACCGAGCGCGCTTACCGCTGCACCTTGGCCACACTGGCGCAGACGATAACAGAGCACGATATCTCCTCGCCGGCGGTCTATGTCATCGGCGAGGTGGCCGGCCTCTAGCGGGTTCAGGGTAGCAAGACTCGCATAAGCCCTAACCCCACTTTCGGCCGCGTTCCGCCTACTGCAGCCAAACCTTGGTCTATTGCCTGGCCAAAGGCCGCAGTCGATGCGCTACGTTCGGTCCGAGGCGGGGCTTTCGGGCGCCTTATCCTGCACGATGGTGACACCTGACCTGCGCGAACCGTGGAAGTGATGGGCGGCGGCGACACGCTCTGGGTAATCCGGGGCATGAAAGTCCGCGTGGGCGGCTTCCTCAGCGTTTTCTGCTTCCAATTCCGCTGCACGGGCACGCGTAGTGCGCAGCGTGCCACGAACTGTTGCGGCCGCACCAGCAGCGACCACGACGGCGATGACTATCGAGGTAACTGCTGATGGCACTGACCAGCCAAAGTAGGTCTCGGCGCCACCGATAACCTTGCTGATATTAAGCCCTACGATGGCCGTGCCCACCAATCCACCAAGCAGGACTGGGTTGATACGGGAGATGAGCCACGCAGCGATCGGAGCAGTGATGGCGCCGCCGATGAGAAGCGCGATAACGGCGGCAAGGTTGCCGACGATGTCGTGCCAGAGGCCGACGATAAAGCCCGCGGTGGCACCCAAGGTCACGAGGAATTCGGCGGCGTTGACCGTGCCCACAATGCGGCGCGGCTGCTCCCGACCAATGGCCATAAGCGTGGAGGTCGACACGGGACCCCAGCCACCGCCACCGGTAGAATCGACAAATCCGCCCACCAGGCCAAGGCCGGCGAGAAACGGAGTGGAATGCGAGCGCTTGTAGGCGGAACCGCGGCGGCGCGGTTGGGAGAACCGCCAGATGAGGTTAGCACCAATGCCTACCAGGATGAGTGCGGTCACCGGTGCAGCAGCGGCAGTGGAAATATTCGACAGCAACGTGGCCCCCACAAACGCGGCAATACCGCCGGGGACGCCAAGGCGGACCACCGTCTTCCAGTCCACGTTGCCGAAGCGTGCGTGGCTCAAACCGGAAATGGCAGTGGTGCCAAGCTCAGCGGTGTGCACGACGGCAGAGGCCTGCGCGGGACCTAGGCCGGCAAGGAGCAGCATCGTGGTAGACGTGACGCCGAACCCCATGCCGATGCCACCGTCCACGAGGTTGGCGGCCGCACCGGCGAGGGCGATGAGAATGAGAGTTAGCATGGCGCGAATACCTCCTGTGCACCGCGGCGTGCATGATGAAAACGGTCTGCGACGAGGCCTGAAATATCAGTGCCGAGCGGGTGCTCAACGGTCGCGGGAACACCCGCCAAGCGGTCTAGGAGCAGCCCCTCGGTGACAAAGAGCGGTATGACGCGCACGCGCTTAGGGTCCGCATGCTCGCGGCACAGGCGCACGATCCCCTCGCAGCCACCGCGGGTAGCAAATTCCACCGTCGCGGGTACGCCGGTGAGCGCGAAGGTGCGGTGGGCGAGCTCACGTATGGCATCATTCGCCGCTGAATCGGAGGAACCAACGGAATAGATGACCACGTGGGCGTCGCCAGGCCGGGTACGAGAGGCGAGCACACGGGCGAGGTCCTCGCCGGTGCCGAGGCCTGCGGCGAGGTGGAGGGACAAGTGTGAGGTCTGGGAGGCTGCGGCAAGCGCACGCGGAACATCAACGCGCTGGTGATAACCCTGGGTGAAAAGCAGGGGAACCACGATTGCCTCGGTCTCCCCCATCTGGGCAAGCTCGAGCGCGGCCGCGGTGAGGTCGGGCTCGTTGAATTCCAGGTGCGCCGCGCGAGCTGGACGCAAGCCCGTGGCCTGGGTCAAACGCTCAATTCCGGCCGCAGCACCCGGATGCCGTGAACCGTGGGCCAGGGTAATGAGTGCGGGCATGGGGCATCCTTAAGCCTTTGGCGCCGTGGTGTGGCCGCGGCGGGCAAGCGAACGCTTCAGTGCTTCGTTGGAGGACACGGCCGGTGCAGGGGCTACCGGGGCATCGTCCTGGCCGTGGAAACGCACGGAGAAAATCCGCAAGCATTCCTGGCATTTCCAGGCAAAATCGTCTTCCTCGTCCGGAAAGAGGTCGGTTCCGGCGCAATACGGGCAGAAGCTGGGATGGTTGCGGTTGGGATTGGGCTGGCGGCGAAAATTCACTGCAAGTCCTCCTCAGCTGCGCGCAAAACCCAGTGGCGGAACTGCTCACCTTCCTCGCGCTGCTCCTTGTATTTGTTGACCAAGTGGATGACGTACTCGGGCACCTCATCGGCCACGACCTTGTGGCCACGCAGCTTGCGGCCCCAGTCCGGAGACAGGCCAAGGGCGCCGCCTAGATGGACCTGGAAACCCTCGACGCGGTTGCCCTCGGAATCAGTGACGATCTGCCCCTTCAGGCCAATGTCTGCTACCTGCGAACGCGCACAGGCGTTGGGGCAGCCGTTAAGCGCGATGGAAATCGGCACATCCAGATCACCCAGGGTGTCTTCCAGGATGTCCACCAACTCGATGGCGCGGGCCTTGGTGGTCACGTGCGCGAGCTTGCAAAACTCCAGCCCGGTGCAGGAAATGACGCCACGGCGAAACTCGGATGGCTGGGAATACAGTCCGGTCTCGTCGAGCGCACGGGATAGGCTCGGGATATCCTCTTCATCGACGTCGAGGAAAAGCAGCTCTTTCATCGGGGTAGTGCGAATACGGCTAATCCCAAATTTCTCAGCCACGTCTGCGATAGCGATGAGCTGTTCGCCGGTGGCATGGCCCACGGTAGGCTTCACGCCCACGTAGAACTTGCCGTCCTTTTGGCGGTGCACGCCAAGATGATCGCGAGAGCCGGGCTCGACTTCCAACGGGACGCCATCCAGCAGCGGCTCATCTAGGTATTCCTCTTCCAACACCTGGCGGAACTTTTCAATGCCCCACTTAGCCACCAAGAACTTCAGGCGGGCTCGGTTTCGATTACGGCGGAAGCCGTAGTCACGGAAGATGCCGACCACACCGGCCCACACCTCAGGCACGCGTTCTAGGGGAACCCAGGCGCCGAGGGACTGCGAGAGCATCGGGTTAGTAGAAAGGCCTCCGCCAACAAAGCAATCGAATCCAGGGCCGTACTGTGGATGGTTCACGCCTACGAATGCGACGTCTTGTATCTCGTGTGTGACGTCTTGACGGGAGTTGCCAGAGATGGCGGTTTTGAATTTGCGCGGTAGGTTATGGAACTCCTCACGCGGCAGATAGTTATTTTTGATCTCTTCAATGGCCGGGGTGGCGTCAATAATTTCATCTTCTGCCACGCCCGCGACAGGCGAGCCCAGGATAACGCGGGGCACGTCGCCGCACCCCATAAGCGTGCTCAGCCCCACCGACTCAAGCTTGTCCCAGATGGTGGGCACATCCTCGATACGAATCCAATGCAGCTGGATATTTTGGCGGTCCGTGAAGTCCGCGGTAGAGCGGGCATAATCACGCGAGATCTCACCCACAGCGCGCAGCTTGGCGGGATCGGCGCGGCCACCATCGAAGCGCACGCGCATCATGAAGTACTCATCCTGCAGCTCAGCGTTAGAAAGCTTGGCGGTCATCTCACCGCCCAAGTTTTGGTTGCGCTGGGTATAAAGGCCCAACCACTTGAACCGAGGAGCTAGGTCATCAGAAGGGATCGAGGAAAATCCTTGCTTGGAATAGATATCGATGACGCGCTGCTTGGCAGAAAGCCCACCATCCTCCTGCTTAATTACCTCATCGTTATTGAGGGGCTTGGTACCGTCAATCTTCCATTGGCCTTCGGGCTTCTTGGCGCGGGGAGTGCGCTTGGTATTAGTCGCGGTGGTCATGGTGTAGATCTCAACCTGCCTTTCCTAAGTATTGAAAGACAACCTACCCGTCTAAATCAGACAGACAAAGCGGTCTTTTTTATTTTCAAGTAAAAAATCGCCATACCCTGCGCAAAGGTCAGAATAATTTTAGAAACTAATTCTTAGCCTTGCCGCAATCTAGACCAGACGGTTCAATTGCCAGAAAGATAAAGCTAAGAAAATGAACCCAGCGGTCTAGCCCCGCGAAAAAGAGAAAGGTCTTCGCACAACATGAATCAGCCCTTAAAAGTAGCCGTGATCGGTGCCGGTCCAGCCGGCATCTATGCCTCCGACATCTTGGTAAAAAAGACCGGTGGTGAGGTACAGATTGACCTCATTGAGCAGATGCCCGCCCCCTTTGGCCTCATCCGTTACGGCGTAGCACCGGACCATCCGCGCATTAAAGGCATCATTAAATCCCTCCACCGCGTACTCGATACGGAGCAGATTCGCCTGCTGACCAACGTGCACATCGGCCGGGATATCACCGTCGATGAGCTGCAGCAGCATTATGATGCCGTGGTCTTTGCCACCGGCGCCGTGGGCGACCGCCACCGCGATATCCCCGGCGCGGACCTCGACGGCGTGCATGGTGCCGGCGAGTTCGTGGGCTTCTACGATGGCAACCCGCGCTTCGAGCGCAATTGGGATCTTTCCGCCACAGAGGTCGCAGTCATCGGCGTGGGTAACGTGGGCCTTGATGTCTCCCGCATCCTGGCCAAGACTGGTGACGAGCTCAAGGTGACCGAACTCCCCGATAATGTCTACGATTCCCTGGCCCAGAACCAGGCCGAGACCGTGCGCGTCTTCGGCCGCCGCGGCCCGGCGCAGGCCAAGTTCACCCCGCAGGAGCTCAAAGAGCTGGACCATTCCGAGTCCATTAATGTCGTGGTCTCCCCGGAGGACATTGACTATGACGAGGCTTCGCTGGCCGCGCGCCAAGAAAGCAAGTCCACTGACTTGGTGTGCCAGGTGCTCGAGCAGTACGCCATTCGAGATCCGAAAAAGGCACCGCACACCCTGCAGATTCACCTCTTTGAACAGCCGGTGGAGATTTTGGGGAAAGACGGCAAAGTCTGCGGAATTAAGACCGAGCGCACCGCCCTTAATGGGGATGGCAGCGTGCACGGTACCGGGAAGTTCACCGAATGGCCGGTGCAGGCGGTCTATTTCGCCACCGGCTACCGCTCCGATGCGGTCGATGGCGTGCCCTTCAACCAGGACAAAAACGTCATCAATAACGATGGCGGCCATGTCATCGATGCGGCCGGCAAGGTAGTTCCGGGCCTGTACACCACCGGATGGATTAAGCGCGGGCCAGTGGGGCTCATTGGCAATACCAAGTCCGATGCCACGGAGACGATTGGCATGCTGCTTGCCGACGCCGCCTCCGGCACCCTCCCCTCCCCTTCCAGCGACGCAGACATCACCGAGGTCCTTAGCGAGCGGGGAATCGAATACTTGACGTGGCAAGACTGGCAACGTTTGGACGCGGCCGAGCGCGCACTGGGCGAACGCGAGGGCCGCGAACGCAAGAAGTTCGTGGAGTGGGAGGACATGGTCTCCCACTCGCGCGCCGAGGTTTAACGGCGGATGATGGCGAGGACTTCGTCGACGATGGCCTGAACTTCGTCGGCGGTCTTTGCCTCTACGTTGAGGCGTAGCAGCGGTTCCGTATTGGAGGCACGTACGTTAAACCATGCCTCGGTTCCCTTGAGCTCGACAGTCACACCATCCAGCTCATCGACGGACTCAATTTTATCCGCCAGCTCATCCAGCACTGCCTGGGTAGCGGCTTTCTGATCCTCCACGGTGGAATTGATCTCACCAGAGGCTTCATAGCGGGAGTATTCTGCCATGAGCTCGCTTAGCGGCTTATCGGACTGTCCGAGCGCTGCCAGCACGTGCATAGCGGCAAGCATGCCGGAATCAGCATTCCAGAACTCCTGGAAGTAATAGTGCGCGGAGTGCTCACCGCCGAAGGCGGCCTTGTGCTCAGCCATCTGCGCCTTAATGAAGGAGTGACCCACGCGGGTGCGCACAGGGGTGCCGCCCTTTTCCTTGATGAGCTCCGGCACGGTCTTAGAGGTAATCAAGTTGTGGATGATGGTAGCGCCGGGGAACTTATCCAAGTAGCGCCCAGCCACCAACGCACAAATGGCAGACGGGGAAACCGGCTGGCCTTTTTCATCCACGACGAAGCAGCGGTCCGCATCACCATCAAAAGCCAAGCCAATATCGGCTTTCTGCTCCACGGTGAACTTCTGCAGATCCACCAGGTTCTTCGGGTCCAGCGGATTAGCCTCGTGGTTCGGGAAGGTACCGTCAAGTTCGAAGTACAAATCACGAACCTCGAAAGGCAGGCCATCGAAGACAGCCGGCACGGTGTGTCCACCCATACCATTGGCGGCATCTACAGCCACGACGAGAGGCTTGGAATCCTCCAACGGCACCAGCTTGCGTAGGAAGTCCGCATAGCCAGCCAGAATCTCCTGCTCTGCAATCGCACCTTCAGTGCCGGTGTACTCCGGGGTGCCTTCAATAAGCATCTGCTTAATCTGCCCCAAACCAGTCTCCTGACCCACAGGCACTGCGCCGGCACGACAGAGCTTAATTCCGTTGTACTTGGCTGGGTTGTGGGAGGCGGTAAACATAGCGCCCGCGCACTCCAGGGAACCAGCGGCGTAGTAAAGCTCGTCGGTAGAGGTCAGCCCCAACAGGGTCACATTGAGGCCCTGCGAGGTCACACCCTCAGCGAAGGCGCGCGCTAAGGACGGTGAGGAGGGACGCATATCGTGGCCGACGGCCACGGTATTTTCGCCTTCCTCACGCAAGATGGCGGCAAACGCAGCGCCCGTATCGCGCACGAAGTTTTCATCGATGTCTTCGCCCACCACGCCACGGACGTCATAGGCCTTAATTACTGCATCAAGCTGCTCACGAGTTCGCATACCCAGCTATAGTACTCTCGCCCGCAGGGAAACTATCGCACTGCGGGGTCCGTGTCAGTCCAGTTCCGATTCCGCCGACGTTGTTTCATCGGGTACAACCGAAAGGTGGGCACGGCGGGCCTTTTTGGCATAAGCCACGCGACGGGTACGAAAGACCGGGTGATTCGAATTAGCTGGGTCAGCGCCATCAAAGGTCGCGGAATAGTCGATAGGGTCTGCCCCCGAACCGGCGCTACCGTCATCGACCAAGCCGGTGGTCACGCGGCCGTCTTCCTTGACCGCTTCTGCCAGGGCCATCAGATCGTCTTCCTCATCCAGCTCGATGCGATCGACGCGCACCAGCTCCCAGCCCACCGGAGCCGAGATGCGATCGCGGTGCGTGGCGCACAGGTCCCAACTGTGCGGGTTCTCTTCTTCCGCCAGCGGGCCGACCACGGCCGTCTGGTCCGCGTACGCATAGGTCAATGTCGCCACGGCGGGGCGGCCGCAGCCTGGGCGGGAGCAATGGCGAGAAATAGTCACAGCGCATAAGTCTAAACCCTTAGTTGAGATTTAGATAGTCTTCGCCCCGGCGTGGCACCGCTAAATCCAGACCACCTGCGCCTTAGAATCAGGGCATGACCGCCGCTCGCCCGCACATCCGCCCCGCCCGCGACCGACACGGCCACGGCATGCGCGGACCCCTCCTCCCCCAGCAGACTCCGCGCTACCGCAGCGCGCGCGAGCACTTCGACATGGCCGTCTTGGAGGCCTATGCCCCCATCCAAAACTCCTTCGTCCCGCAATTGCGTGGCCTCGACCTAGCCGTAGACACCATTCCGCGCATGCGGCTCTCACCCGATATGACCGTGCTCCCGGATGAGATTATCGCCGATGGGCCGGTCCCCCTCGGGCGCGTGGTTCCTGCCGGCGTAGACTCCGCCGGCCACCCCACGCGCGCCCGGTTGGTCATTTTCCGCATGCCCATCGAGCAGCGCGCTTCCACCCCGTCCGAGCGTTCCGAGCTTCTAGGTACGGTTATTACCGCGCTCGTGGCGAATTATCTCAACTTGGACCCGGAGGAAGTGGATCCACGCTATAGCTGGTAGCCACCTTCACGATATGACCCAGCAGAAAGGCCCCGGGCCGCACGTCATGTGCTTGCCCGGGGCCTTTCTGGACACCTTAATTATCCAATCTCGCGCTTGAGGCGGCGGCGCTCACGGTCCGATAGCCCGCCCCAAATACCGAAGCGCTCGTCGTGCTCCAACGCGTACTCCAAGCATTCATCACGCACCGCGCAGGCCTGGCAAATGCGCTTAGCCTCACGGGTAGAACCTCCCTTTTCAGGGAAGAATGCTTCAGGGTCCGTCTGCGCGCACAGCGCTTGGTCCTGCCACTCCTGCTCGACGGCACCGAAGAGTTCATCGAGTGACATCTCTGCAGCAGCACCGCCACGGAGAATGGCGTTGTTATTAGCCATTTTGTCCACGCCTTTTCCTTTCTCCGAGGTTGGGTAATTCTAATCAGTGCAACCGACCGTACACCACATTCCCTTTGGGTAACCCCGCTGGGCCGGTGTGGAAGTAACAGCGTCGGCCGCTGTTTCTTTCACTGATGTAATTTCACACCGGATCACTAAATATCGTCAACCCGAATTAGCGGCTTCTTCGCACTTTTCGGCAAAAACGCAGCACACGATCCCCACGCGTCACATCTGTAACAACTACTCCCCACCGGGGGTATAGGTAGGGGGTACTACATGTAGTGGCACCCCGTTTTTCTGTCAACAATTTTCAGAAAATTCCGGCGTGTCGCGCGCACACTCTCTCAAAGAAGGGATCTACGTACTCACCAACGCTGCACAGATTTCGCATTATGGTGGCAGCTTTAGAAGGACAGGCTGAGTAATTCCGCATGGAAAAGGCCGAACCGAGGACTCATTTTCCTCAGTTCGGCCTATCCCAGTCGGACTTATCGCATGGCCCAGCCCACGGCAGGAGCGTTAAGCATCGGAGCTAAAACGCACTCCAGCGTCCGGGATGGAAACGCCGGGGAAGACACGCATGCCGTCGAGAAGCTCGCAGCGTGCTCCAATGTGGGCGCCCTCGCCAATGACGCAGTTTTCAATGACCGCGTTGGCGCCAATATGTGCGCCGGAGGCAATAATGGAGTTATGAATGATGGCACCTGGCTCAATGCGCACGCCATCGAAGACGACGGTGCCCTCGAGGCGAGATCCGGCGCCTACCTCGGAACCACGGCCCACGGCAGTACCGGACAGCAGCAGCACGCCACCAGCGATGCCGGCCGAAGGATCCACCAAGGACTCGCCGGTCTTGCCTTCAATCAGCGGGGAAGGCGCAATGCCGCGCACCAAGTCCGACGATCCGCGAGTGAAGTCATCTGGGCGGCCCATGTCGCGCCAGTAGGAGTTGTCCACGTGACCGACAACGAGGCGACCCTCTGCCAGCAGTCCCGGGAAAGTCTCGCGCTCGACAGAGACGACACGATCGGCCGGAATAGACTCGATGACCAAACGCTTGAATACGTAGCAGCCGGCGTTGATCTGGTTGGTCGGCGGGTCCTCAGTCTTTTCCAAGAAGGCGGTTACCCGACCATTGGAATCGGTAGGCACGCAGCCGAAGGCACGAGGATCAGCCACGTTGAGCAGATGCATGGTGACATCGGCGTCCTTGTCATGGTGCGTGGTGAGGATTCCCTCCAGGTCCATGCCGGACAGCACATCGCCGTTGAAGACCATGACGGTGTCATTGCGCAGCTTGTCGTAGACATTGCGGATACCGCCGCCGGTACCGAGTGCGGTCTCTTCCACCACGTACTCGATCTCCAGGCCTAGGTCCGAACCGTCGCCGAAGTACTCCTCAAAGACCTCAGCCTTATATGAGGTAGACATGACCACGTGTTCGATGCCGGCGGCCTTGATACGGGCGAGAAGATGCTGCAGGAACGGATAGTTGGCCGTCGGCAGCATCGGCTTCGGTGTACCGATGGTTAGTGGACGCAGGCGGGTACCGCGACCGCCAACGAGAATCACTGCATCCGTGCTGGCACCGTGGGTGGTGACTGCTTCAGTCATAGTCTTCCTTATGTATGCAGACAGTTTTATTCGGTGATTTTCTGAGGGACAGTGTAGAGCTTAAAAGCGCAATCTAGGTCAACGGCACGCGCACCGCGGCCTAAGAACCTGCCGATGCCGAGGCAATTAACCCACGCACCCGCAGCCCCAGCCACAGTGCACCACGCAATGGGGCCTGCCACCAGGCGGGGTGGCGGTCTGCTTGGAAGCGGTAGGCGGAGTCATGGTGAGCGCGTAGCATGGCGCCGGCGTGCGCTTGTGTGGAATGCCCCTTGGCGTGACTGATGACTGCTTCTGGGCAGAAAATGTTTTGGTAGCCGGCACGCGCGAAGCGATCGCCTAGATCTACGTCTTCGAGGTACATGAAGTAACGCTCATCAAATCCGCCGATGGCTTCAAAAGCCTCCCAACGCACAAGAAGGCAGGAACCAGATAACCAACCAGCCGGCCGCTGCGTAGTCATATCGGTTTCATTGCGATAAGCGCGCGACCACGGATTAGAGGGCCAGATCGAGGAAAAGAGGGCGTGCCCAATGCCGGTGGCGACGGTAGGCACGGCACGGGCAGAGGGGTAATTGGTGCCGTCCGGCTCTACTATGCGCGGGCCCACGGCCGCAGCGTCCGGCCATTTGCGGGCACACTCGATGAGCCGATCGATAGATCCCGGTCTAAAGGCAACGTCCGGGTTGGAAATCAGGAAAAATTCCTCATCTACTCCGCCGCGCTCGCGGGCGAAGCGGGCACCGGCGTTCATGCCAGCGCCATAGCCGATATTCCCGCCGGTATCGAGGAAATCTACCCCGCCGCGCTCGCGGGCGGCAGCCTCGGGAACACCGTCGGTAGAGCCATTATCCGCAAGCACCACCTTGGTGCCGCGGGCGTACGCACTCGGCAGGGAGTCTAAAAAACTACCGAGGTATTGTCCGGGACTATAAGTCACGGTGATCACGGCCAGTGGGAGTTGAGTTGGAGTAGTCACAATGGCCACGAGCTTAGTCACAAGCACTCCTCGCGCTGGGCAGGGACACTGCCCGAACACGCGAAATCGGACGCGGATCACTAATTTTTTAACGTTCTGCCCTAAACTGTCTCCAGATCCCCACCAATCTAGAAAGCCTCCACTTGTGACTTCTGAGAACACTCGCCGGGCGCGCACCATTCAGCCGGCGCCCTCTGCCGCTAGTGCGGTAAAGCAAAAAGGTTCCACGGCCATAAAGACGATCGTAGCCCTGCTATCCGCCCTGATCCTGGTGGTATCTGGCGTGGGTTATGCCACCGTCGGCCGGCTTGATAATGGTATGTCTTCTGCCAAGGACTTGTCCTTAGGCGGCAAGGGACTTTCCGGTAACTCGCTCGATGGCGCGGTGGATATCTTGCTGGTGGGCAAGGATTCGCGCACCGATGCTAAGGGCGATCCCCTCTCCGATAAGGAACTAGCAGACCTGCACGCCGGCGTGGCCGATGGTGAGGAAAATACCGACACCATGATGCTCATCCGCGTGCCGGAGGATGGTTCCCGTGCTACCGCCGTGTCCATTCCGCGCGATACCTATGTTAAGGATCCGGAGTACGGCAATATGAAGATGAATGCTGTCTTCGCCTCTCACAAGAACGCCAAGGTGGACGAGCTCAAGCAGGAAAACGCAGAGGCAGAAGCAAAGGGCAAAAAGAAGCCGCACTCGGATAAGGACATCGAAAAGCAGGGCGTCGAGGCCGGCCGCGAAGGGTTATTGGCCATGGTGCGGTCCTTGACCGGTGTGTCCATCGACCACTACGCGGAGGTGGGCCTGCTGGGCTTTACCCTGCTTACCGACGCCGTCGATGGTGTCGAAGTCTGCCTCAATGATGACGTCAATGACGATATGTCTGGCGCTAAGTTCAGCAAGGGCAAGCAGACCCTCGATGGCGCCAAGGCCCTAGCCTTTGTGCGCCAGCGCTACAACCTGCCGCGCGGCGACCTCGACCGCATCGTGCGCCAGCAGGCTTTTATGGCTTCCCTGGTCAATAAGATCTTGGACAATGACACCCTGGCTAATCCCTCCAAGCTTTCCAAGATTGCCAAGGCGGTGGAACGCTCCGTAGTCATCGATGAGGGCTGGGACATTATGGGCTTTGTTACCCAGCTTGCCGGCCTGGCAGGCGGCAATGTCACCTTCACCACCATCCCTGTTACCTCCATCGACGGCCAGGGCGATTATGGCGAATCTATCGTTACTATCGACGCCGCCGAGGTTCACCGTTTCATGGACGATTTGGCTAAGTCCCACGATGAAGCCACCGATGAGGCCAAGGCCGAGGATAAGGACAAGCAGAAAAAGGCGGACAAGGACAAGGACGTCGATCCTAATATCAATATCCACGTCCTCAACGCCGGCAATATTGACGGCCTAGCTTCCGGCATCGGCTCTTGGCTTGAGGGCAAGGGCTATACGGTAGAGCGCTCCGCTAACGCGCAACCGGGCATCTACAGTGAGTCGCAAGTGGTAGCCGCTGATCCGACGAGCAAGGAGGCGAAAGCCCTAGCCAAGAAACTGGGTGGCCTGCCGGTGGCAGAGAACCCGCAGCTCGATAATGACACCCTCATCGTCGTGGCTACCGATGACTACCAGGGCCCCTCCGATAAGGAGGCCAGCGCCCAAGAGCCGGAGGAAGACAAGTCCAGCCAGCCGGTAGGCACCCCGGGCGATGACTTCGGTACCGCCAAGGTTTCCCCAGAAATCGACGCCGGTGGCGATGGCCCGCGCTGCGTGAACTAGCACTTCTCCCCTACGATGGGCGAGTATGGAACTACTCGCCCATCTTTTGCATGCCGATGCCGCCTCTCCGCGCCTTACCGTATATAACGAGACCACCGGCGCACGCATGGATTTTTCCGGGCAAACGCTCGACAATTGGGTAGCGAAGATCGCCAATATGCTGGAAGAAGAGCTCGACCTAGAGGCAGATTCCACCATTGCCATCGATCTGCCCTCCTCGTGGCAAGCGGCCGTTGTGGCCTTGGGTGCGCTCGCCTCCGGCCCTTCCTATAGCTTTGGCGAGTCTGCCGCGCTTGCCGACGTCGTCTTTACCTCCCCCTCCCGCTACCCCGCCGCCCATGATCGTCAACCCCAAGCCGATATCGTGCTCATCAGCGAGGACCCCTTTGGCCGCGGCGTCGTAGAATCCGGCGGCGATCTACCCACTGGCGCTATTGATTTCGGCCCTACCGTGCGCTTCTACGGCGATCAGTACTTTGGTGAAACCCAGCCACTGCCGCAACTCGTCAATACTCCTGCGAGCGCCGAGCGCCTGCTATCTACCGGCTGGTCTGATAATGAGTCTTTTTCCCGCGCCGTGCTCGAGCCCCTCGCCGCGGGAGGTTCCGCCGTCATCGTTGCCGGCGTGTGCCCAGCAGAGCGGTTAGAGGAAATCGCCTCCAATGAGAAAGTGACAGCTCGCCTTTCCTAGGTTTAGTCGGCAGGATTGAGCCCAGATACACTTAGCACTCGTTATGTTTCTGGGAATCTCCGCGGACGCATGGTCCTATATCTTCATCGGCCTCCTCATCCTTGCCGGCACCATCACTCAGGGCGCCATCGGTTTTGGTTTAGGGACCATTGCCACGCCCATCATCGCGCTCATTCGACCTGACCTGCTACCCACGCTCATTCTGCTGCTCGCGTTGTGCATTTCTAGCTATACGCTATCGCGCTCCTACCGCGAGACTTCTTGGCGCGTGGTGGGAATCTCTTCTCTTGCCCGCATCCCCGGTTCCTTAATAGGCGCTTGGGCAATCGCGAGTCTGTCCCCTGATGGATTATCCATCTTCATCGGTTGCGCCGTACTCTTTGCCATGACCCTATCCAGTTTGGGATGGAGCCCGCGGCCGACCACCCTCAATACGCTCATCGCCGGCGTAGCCTCCGGCATCCTGGGCACCTCCACTTCCATAGGCGGCCCGCCCATGGCGTTGATTATGAAGCGTTTTGATCCGAACCGTACCCGCGGCACTTTGGCGGGCACCTTCGTCCTCGGAACCTTAATTTCTCTTATAATTTTGACCCTCAATGGACAGATCAGCAGCACCCAAGTAACCGCTGCGGCGGCCTATTTCCCCCTTATTGTCATTGGACTTATCGCAGCGAACTACCTCAACCGATTTATAGATAGGAAACTGCTCAACCGCATCGTCATCATTGTGGCCATCTCTGCAGCCCTCATGCTGATCGTCGAATCCGCCCTCTTCTAGCCCTGCACCCCACCCTCTTCGGAACATCCTGGACAGTTCCGGTTGCGAAATGCACCAACCTCTGCCATGTAAACGCCTATAACTTATGACATGTAACATTCACGCGCAGGCATTTTATAACCACCTTTCACCCGCTTAAATGCAGCGTACGACGCATATAGTGGTACGCCCGTAATTTCCCTACAAGACTCGTACGTCACTTTTGGGAGAGGCAGAATACCCCCACACGGGGGTATTCCAATTCGCTCCAAATAGGAATTGTATAGACATCTATCCATCAATAATTTTTGACACACTATCGACCACTTAGCAGGAACAAGACCTAATAAACAGCTTGGTCTATATGAAGTATATCGCTCCTTCTGGAGGCAAAATATATAGACATCTAAGAGATGACGTAACTTTAAGCGTGTTTTAGCGTTTTCTTAGCGCAACGTCGAGAGTTGCTGGATTTCATTCATAAGTTCATTCATTTTCTACCTGCATTAGGAGAAGTTCTAGATGTCGATTCGTCGTCGCATGACCGGCTTGACCGCCGGCCTCATCGTCGCCGGCACCGCATTCGCGGCACCGCTGGCTGGCGCCACCACCCAGACCGAGTCCTACCCGGAAACCCCGGCGCTGAACCCGGATCTGCCCATCATCCACACCACCCACGGTTCCGACCACATGAAGGCGAACGTTCTGAACCCTCGCCCGGTATGTAACCCGTGGGAGGACCACCGCACCGTGGTCTACAAGGTTTCCGATCGCTTCCTGCCGGCCGGCACCATCTCCACCACCAACCAGACCAAGAAGGACATCCCGCTGCAGCAGGATCTGTCCAAGTCCCAGTCCATCTCCGTTTCCGTCAACGGTGACCGCACCGAGACCACGTCCATGAACCTGGGCGGCAAGGGCTCCGGCAAGAATGCTGAAGGCTCCGCAGGCATCTCCCACGAGATCGCAACCAAGATTGGTGCTAGCGCCTCCTACTCCCTGTCTTGGGAGGCTGGCCAGTCCATCGGACCTTACGACGTTCCGCCAAACCACACCGGTGAAGCTACCTACGGCTTCCGCGTGCTGAACATGACCGGTACCCAGCAGTACTGCAAGCCAAACGGCACCTGGTCCACCCCGACCGCTTGGAATGCAATGCAGCCGGTTAAGAACGAAGTTCGCGTCAAGCTGTACGACAAGCTGTCTGATTCCTACGCTCCTAACAAGGATGCCCAGAACACCACCGACGTCAACGACCCGAAGGTTGTGCAAGAGGACAAGAACCTCGAGGCTGACGCAGAGGTAATCAAGGACACCGAGGGCACCGCCAAGGAAGATGCCGAGAAGGTTTCTGAGGCAGAGGGCAAGAACGAAGAGGCTGCTGACAAGAAGAAGCAGGAAGAGGTTGATGCCAAGGAGGACAAGAAGGACTCCAAGCACAAGCTCGACCTCGAGCCTTACATGACCGTTTCCGGCGCTAAGCACGCTGGCTTCGCAGGCACCGTTGCAGTCCGCGCCAAGAACGTTGGCTCCGAGCGCTACTACGGCGAGTTCCCAGCTACCCAGTTCCGCGTTGATGTGAAGACCGCCAAGGGCCCGAAGGGCGTTGACCGCCTCATCACTCCGCGTTCCTCCAAAGGCGCTCACATCCGTGACCTGGGCTTCAACGAGAAGACCTCCACCCGCTCCTTCGAGGTAACCCTGGCTAACCCGATTAACGCTGGCGAGGAGGCTCGCATTGCGAACCTGGACTTCGGCGATGGCAAGACCAAGGAAGGCCGCCTCATCAATAACATCGAGGTAACCCAGACCTCCCGCATCAAGGGTGATGACTCCAAGTACAACGACCAGAACGTTGATTCCCGCGAGCACACCTTGAATGACTTTGGCAAGAAGGCTGAGGGCCTGTTCTAAGAACACCTCACTTCTGCCCTAGGAATATAGTTTCCTAGCCCGTCTCAAACAGAAGGCCGCCGCACCTCCCATGGTGCGGCGGCCTTCTTCTTGTCCATTGGCCGACCCACCTCCAACTTTGTATCCTTGACCGGTACGTCATGCCTTCTCGAAGGGAGTTTTTTAGAGACTAAAACACCAATCCCACCCTCTCCTTCTTTCTTTAAGGTGATGAAATGACAGATTTTATTGCTGCGCGTTGGCAGGACATCCTCTTCCGCAGCTATCAGCACACCAGCTTGGTCATCCAATCCGTGGCCGTAGCACTAATAATCGCTCTCGTGATAGCTATTTTTGCGGCTCAACGCCCACGCGGAGCGGCCCTAGCCAATGCCCTATCCTCCATTGGCCTAACGCTTCCCTCACTCGCCCTTCTCGGCCTCGCCATTCCCCTCTTTGGAATCGGCACAGTGCCCTCCGTAGTTCTCGTAGTCTTTTATGCAGTTTTGCCAATTCTGCGCAATGCAATTGTCGGACTACATACGGTGGACCCCAGCATTATTGAATCTGCTCGCGGACAAGGCATGAGCAAAGCGGCGATTCTTTTTCGCATCCGCTTGCCACTGGCATGGCCCATCATCATGACTGGCATCCGAGTGGCAACCCAGATGTCTATGGGCGTGGCCGCCATCGCGGCCTATGCACTTGGACCAGGCCTCGGCGGCTATATCTATTCCGGCCTTAGCCAAATTGGCGGCACCAACGCGCTGAATTACACGCTAGTCGGCACACTCGGCGTCGTGGTAATCGCTCTCATCGTGGATGCAATTCTTGCCGGCATCCAGAAACTGACCACCCCGAAAGGCATTTCCGCATGACACAAAACAAGCAATCAAGTCCGGTTTCAGCTAGCGAGACCAGCGGTGCTGAAATCGTCTTTGACCACGTGACCAAGTCTTACCCAGGACAGAAATCACCTGCGGTAAAAGAGTTGTCTTTCCGCATCCCCGCCGGAGAGCTCGTGGCATTTGTGGGACCTTCCGGCTGTGGTAAGACCACTTCGCTTAAAATGATTAACCGCCTGGTCGAACCCACCAGCGGCGAAATCCGGATTAACGGTGAAGACGTAACCAAGAAGAATTCCACCCAGCTGCGCCGAGACATCGGATATGTTATTCAAGGCGGCGGCCTCATTCCCCACATGTCCGTCGCAGACAATATTGCACTCGTGCCAAAGCTCAAGAAATGGAATAACAACAAAATCTCACAGCGCACCGATGAGCTCTTGGACATGGTGGGCTTGGATCCCTCGATCTACCGGGACCGCTTCCCCCGAGAACTTTCGGGCGGACAACAGCAGCGTGTGGGTGTAGCGCGTGGTCTCGCGGCCGATCCCCCAGTGGTGCTTATGGATGAGCCTTTCGGCGCAGTGGACCCGATTACGCGCACGCACCTGCAGGATGAACTGGTAAACATCCAATCGGAGCTAAAGAAGACCGTTGTGTGCGTAACGCACGATATCGATGAGGCGATCAAGCTGGGCCACCGTATCCTCATTTTTGAACCCGGCGCGCAGATTAGCCAGTACGATACGCCGGAAAATATTCTGGCCGCACCAGCGAATGATTTTGTGGAAGACTTCATCGGTTCGGGCTCTGCCCTCAAGCAGCTAAATTTGCGGCGCGCGGATGAACTTGAGCTTTGGTCGCCACCCATAGGGCGCATCGGCGAGAAGACTGCAGACGTTCTCGAGCGTTTAGATACCGCCGGAGAAGGGACTGTCGTTATCCTGGACGAGCACGATCACCCGCGCGAATGGATCACCAAACGCCAGCTCAGCCGCTTTGAGTTCATTCCTGATCCGACTATAGAGTTGTCCTCTGTGGTGGAAGCTCGTTCTACGCTTAGCGACGCCATGTCGGCCATGCTTGCTTCCTCCCACGGCGGCGCCATGGTTACCCGCCGCGGAAAATTCCAAGGCGTGCTCCTTTATGACACGGTCAATGACTACATCCGTCAGATCAACTCCGATGCCCACTCTCCTCGCGGTGAAGGAGGTAGCAGTGGAAAAGCTTAAACGCCTCGGAGGAGAGAACCGGCTCCTCATTTTCGGTATTCCAGTTCTAGTCATCGCGGCAGTTGTCGGATGGCTCATTTGGCACGCCACCGCGGATCTTGATGAAATTGAGGCTCGCACCTTGGAGCTCAATTCCGTCGCGGCTTTGGCGTGGGAGCACCTCGTGCTCGTGCTTATTTCCGCACTCTTGGTTATCGCTGCCGCAATCCCCTTAGGGATTCTGCTCACGAGACAGTCCACGCAATTTCTTGCCCCCGTGGTCACGGGTATCGCCAATATTGGTCAGGCAGCTCCGGTCGTTGGCGTCATTGTACTCCTGGCCATTTGGCTCGGCTTCGGCACTCCGGTTGCCATCCTCGGGTTGTGGTTTTATGCCTTCTTGCCGGTGCTGGCCAATGTCATTGCAGGTTTAAGGGGCGTCGACAAGCAGCTCATTGAGGCAGCGCACGGGCTAAGCATGTCCCCCATGCAGGTTCTCGCCAAGGTAGAGCTTCCGCTTGCGCTGCCGGTCATCATGACCGGTGTCCGCACGTCTTTGGTGCTTCTCGTAGGCGCAGGTGCGTTTGCCACGTTTATCGATGCCGGTGGGCTTGGCGGACTCATCACCTCTGGAATCAACCTTTATCGCACGCCGATCCTTGTTTCGGGCGCGGTACTTATCGCAGCCTTAGCGCTCACCGTGGAATGGGTGGGCCGACTATTGGAACTCGCTTTTACGCCGAAGGGGATGATCAAATGAAACGCCTGATGGCAACACTCACCGCGGTAGGCACCCTTTTTCTGGCGGGCTGTGGCCTTGGTACTGCAGGTGGTTTGATTCCCCGCGGCGAACTGCAAGGCGATCTCGCCGGCATTGATCTGAGAGGCGAGACCATTTCCATCGGGTCAAAGAACTTCACCGAGCAGATCATTTTGGGAAAAATTGGAGCCATTTTGCTGCAGTCAGCGGGTGCCAACGTCAAGGATCTCACCAATATTCCGGGATCTACTTCGGCCCGCCAAGCCCTCCAAGTAGGCGATATGGACACGATGTTTGAGTACACCGGTACCGCATGGATTACCTATTTGGGCCATGATGATCCCGTTCCTGGTTCACGGGAACAATACGCAGCCGTGGAAAAGGCTGATAAGGAAAATGGCTTAACGTGGCTGCCGCCAGCGCCAATGAACAATACCTACGCCTTGGCTACAAGTGAGAAGACGCACCAAGAATCGGACGTAGAGACGCTCGCGGATATTAAGGAGCTTCCTCCCGAGCAGCAAACCTTCTGCACCGATGCCGAATTCCTCGCCCGCAATGATGGACTCCTTCCCATGCTCAAGAGTTATGGGGTGAAAGAGCCTCCACGCAGCCGCATTAAGGAAATGGATTCCGGCGCGGTCTATGCCGCCTTAGACAAGGGAGAATGCACCTTTGGCTCCGTTTTCGCCACCGATGGCCGCATTAAAGCCCTCCAACTGCAGGTGTTGACGGACCCTGATCTGTTCTTCCCTAAGTACAACCTTGCCCCGGTTATCCGCACCGAGGTTTTAGATGAACACCCAGAAATTAAAGAGCTCTTCGCTCCCCTGTCACAGCTGCTTACCGACGAAAAGATGCAGGAACTCAATGCCCGCGTCGACGTCGACGGTGAGGACTACACCACCGTGGCACTCGATTTTTTGAAGGAAGAAAACCTGATCGCGGACTAGCTGCCAAGCCTTAGCAAGATTCCCAAAGACCGTTGCACCACCCTCGGTGCGGCGGTCTTTAGCTTTTATTTAATCTAGATCACACATTTGCTTTCGTTTGCCAAAACCTTCATATAGATTGTTTATGTTAGCTCATTCACACGTACTGAAGGATAAATTCTATGTCTCACACGACTGCGAATGCGCCTGCTTCACCGGCTAGTTCACCCACTACCGGCGGCGCAGACACCCCAAGCGGCAGCCAGGTAGCTACCAATAAGGCCGTCAATAGCCAGTGGACCATCACGCTCTTCGGCACTGCCGTGGGCGCAGGTATCCTCTTCTTGCCGATTTCCGCCGGCAGTTTCGGCTTTGTCCCGCTACTGGTAGCCACCCTGCTCATCTTCCCGATGACCTACCTGGCCCACCGTGCTTTCTCCTGGATCATTAGCTATTCGCCGCTGCATGGCGAAGACGTCCTTGCAGTACTCACTCACTTCTTTGGCCGGGGCAACGGCATCATCCTCGCGATTATCTACTGGTTCACCATCTTCCCGGTGGTGCTCATTTACGGCGTATCTATTACCAATACAGTCGATAGTTTCATCGTCAACCAGCTAGGCGGGCCGGAAATTTCCCGCTACATCTTGGCACCGCTGTGCGTAGGTCTGATGACGCTGGCACTTGCCTTTGGCAATGCCATCATGTTGAAGATTGCTCAGTTCGTGGTTTACCCGCTCATCGTGACACTGGCAGCAGTATCGCTCTACCTCATTCCACAATGGGACCTCGGGTCCTTCATGGAGGCCGGCGATCACACCGCTGGCGGCGTTATCAAGGCCATTATCCTTATCCTTCCCGTCTTGGTGTTCTCCTTCTCCTTCGTTGCTGCGATCTCCCAATTCTCGCTGGGCATGGAAAAGGAATACGGCGCGGACCACCACGCACAATCCGATAAGGTTATCCGCAATTCCGCCATCTTGCTAACCGTCTTCACCATGTTCTTTGTCTGGTCCTGCGCGCTGGCCATGGGTGCAGACGGCATGCAGGAGGCAAATGACAAGAACCTGCCGGTACTTTCCTACTTCGCCAACGAGACCGGCACCCCATTTATGGCCTACATGGCACCCATCGTGGTTATTTGTGCAGTGGCTTCTTCCTATTTCGGCCATGCCCTTGGCACCATCGAGGGCACCCAGTACCTCTTCAACCTGGCCGCCCCGAAAGCCACAAAGAAGATGTCTGCCCGCACGCTCGACCTATGGACCTACCTCTTCATCTTCATCGCCACGTCACTGGTAGGAATTTTCAACCCCTCCATCCTGGACATGATTTCTGTCGTGGGCGGCGTCTTCTTCGCCTTCATGACCTACCTGCTTCCCATCTGGGTCATTTACCGAGTGGACGCCCTAGCCCGCTTCCGCGGCAAAAAGACCAACTATTTCGTGGCGGTCATGGGCTTTATCGTGCTCTTTGCCACTATCTGGGGAATGTTCCAATAATCCCACAAAAACGTGGTTCGACAAGCACTTTTCCTGTCTGGCAAGGTGGGAGGCATCATGTCAGAACAGGAAAAGGACCCCGACCTAAAAATCAAGCTCGGGCAGAATAACGAAATCAAAATTAAAAACAAATACGAGACGTTTTCCATCGCCAATGATATCGCCATCTCCGTGGTGTTTATCCTCGGCTCGGTGCTAACGCTTGCCGGCTTGTCGATGGTCGCTACCGTCTTCTACCTCCTGGGCAGCCTCGGCATGGCAGCCCGCCCGGCCATCCGCTTAAAGCGCCGCACACACCTGCAACGCATTGGCGCGGATGCAAATACTGCCGAAAGTTATGACTACTAAGTCACAAATGGGCTAGCAGTAAACTTTCAGCAACTAGCAGGGACCTATCAGGCACAATCCATTGTGGTAGCAGCCCCGTGCCCCATACTTTAATCATGCGTTTGAGAGAGCGCATACGAGAGAGATAGAGAGAACCCCTCAGTTTCCAGAGGGCGGCTTAGGCCGATACATGGAAACACCTTGTAGAGAGAGACGCCTGCGGCCCTCGGTTCCTTCCGGTTCCGAGGGCCGCAGGCGTTTTATCCTGTTATAGCGAAACGCTACTGGTGCAGCTTATTCTTTTTCGACGCGAATAGCACCGCGGTTCCAGTCACCAGCGCCGCAGCCACCAAATAAAAAGCAGGGGCAAGCTGCAGTCCTGTGACATCAATAAGCCAGGTGGCAATCATCGGAGCGGTACCGCCAAAGACAGCATTGGCAGTATTAAATGTCAGCGCGAAGCCGGATAGACGCACGTGCGTGGGGAACTGCTCGGAAAGGAAGGAGGGCAGGACGCCGTCGTTAAGCGCCAGCACGCCACCCAAGCAAACCTGAATGATAATGACGAGGAGGATTCCGGCGCCGTTGAGAAGCATAAAGGCTGGAATGATAGTCACGCCCATAAAAGCTGCCGCGCACAGCATGGTTGTGCGGCGGCCCAGGCGGTCCGAAAGCATGCCGGTGAGCAAGGCAAAGCCCACATAAAATGCGGAGGCAACAGAGGACGCTATAAACGCCGGGGTTGCGGCCATACCCAACTCTTCTGAGAGGTAGGTGGGCAGGTAGGTCAAGATGACGTAGAAACCAATGGCGTTGAGCACCGCACCAGCAAAGGCAATGGCCAAGGCCTTGGGATACTTGAGCACCTCCCGCAACGGAGATTCTTCCGGTTCATCCTGATCCTCAAAGTGGGAGGACTCCTCCGTATGACGGCGAATCCACAGGCCATACATGCCCAAAGGCAGCGCAATCAAGAAAGGCACACGCCAGCCCCAGGAATCCAAGGCGGCATCGTCGAGCACGCCCGTCAGCAACGAGGCAATGAGCGAGCCCAGCAACAAGCCGGAAGCCGTAGCGGACGGTACCACCGCGGAATATATGCCGCGCTTGCCGGCCGGAGCGATCTCGGCCAAGTGCGTGGCCGCGCCTGCATACTCACCGGCTGCCGAAAAACCCTGCACCATGCGGCACAGCAGCAGCAAAAGGGACGCGGCGAAGCCGATGGTGGCATAGCCAGGAAGGAAACCGATGCACGCGGTAGCCAGGGACATCATCACAATGGAGACCGTTAGGGTCTGGATGCGTCCGTGTTTATCACCGAAGTGACCCCATACGATGCCACCCAAAGGCCGCACCAAGAATGACAGCGCAAAGAGCGCAAACGTCATAATCAGGGCACGGCGGCCTTCCATCTCCGGGAAAAAGACTCGGGAGATAATCGCGGACATATAGATATAGGCTGCGTAATCGAACCACTCAATGAAGGTGCCTATAAACGCTGCCTTGATGGCCGAGCGATGCTGGCGTTTTGTTTCTTCTGTATCTTCCACCTGTGCCGGTACGGCATCATTGGCTGGGGGTTGGGAAGTGAGAGGAGACATGCTCCTCACCTCAATTCTGTAGCTATACAAGCAGTTGAAAACGGCGCAGGCCCGCTGCGCGCATGCCCTCAACCCTACAGAATCAACTTATGGTGTACGTCACTTTTATGCGCCAATATTGCACTCCCCCACAATTGTTACGCTTGTCAGCGCCTTATCCATCCCCTCCCAGCCATTAACAGCCACCCAACAGCCGAGCCTCATGGACACTACAGCACAGTGCCCCATACTGAGATCGTGCGTTTGAGAGAGCGCATATGAGAGAGATAGAGAGAACCCCCTGCAGTTTCCACAGGGCGGCACATGCCGATATATGGAAACAGTGAGAGAGACGCCTGTGGCCCCCAGTTCCGAAAGGAAGTGGGGGCCACAGGCGTTTTCCCAGTTAAGACCCTAACTTCATGCTGTAGAGGGCTTCTGCGGAATTTTTTTATCAAAATCAATAAGTCGGCCCAATGCCCAATCCTTATCAGTTAGCAGGCGAGAAAACACCAATCCGGCGCCAATAGAACCAACCACCATCATTCCTGTCGCAACGTTTGCCAAAGCTTGATCCATTTGACCGTCATTCAAATAAAACACTGCTCGAAACATTGTCACCCCCGGAATCATAATCACGGCAGCCGGAACGGTCGTTGTAATACGAGGAAGGCGCGCCTTTTTAGAAGCAACCGCACCTAGCAGCCCAATCAATAGTCCTCCCACGAATGCCGCAAAGAAAATAGTTGTACCTGCGTGAATGAGGATCAAACGGAGCTCGTTTGCCACCGTTCCGACACACGCTGCGACCAAAACCATGCGGCGGGAAGAGTTGAAAAGAAAGGCAAAGCCAGCAATTCCCAGAAAACTTGCGACCGGCGCCAACAAAAACCACTTCATATCCTGTGCAGGGGCGGGCGGATCAGGGGTAAGTTGTGTCAACCAGCTAACCATCGAGACCGTGAAAGTCGCTGTAAATATAACAGTGAAGGCGTACCCTAACCTGACTATTCCTGCGTCCAAATCAAAACGCGCAATGTCGATCAAAGCAGAGAAAAGAGGAAATCCGGGGATCAAGAATAAAACCGCTGCTACCACGCCCGAGGACAATTCACTCGGAGCCACTGAGCCTATCGCACCAAAAAATTCCGTTAAAAGGAAGAAAACGATACTTGCCGTTGCCCCGCCAGCAATTACTCCCCCGATTTGATGGACGTGCCGGTGGAGAACCGTGTACCGCACAAACTGGCCTGCAAACGCCGCTAGAGCCACCAACCCCACCGCTTCTAGCGGGAAAAAGTTAAGATACGCAAACGCCGCGCACGCGATCGCGGCGGCAAAAGAAAGAACTAAACCGCTCCAGCGTTTTTTGACTCCAAACTCAATACCATCCAGCTTTGCCGCCAATTCTTGGGCAGTAATCCCCGCATAGAGCCGATTATGGGTCAGGTCTTCTAAGGCTTCTATCCGCGAAGCATCAACCGCAGGAGAATGTTGCCGGGCAATCACTGTCCTGAAATATTCCCCGCGGTGGAACGTACAAGTAATCTGCGTCAAACCCACTGTGGCATCTAAGTGGTCAAACCCCAAAGCACGCGCACTGCGTTTCATCCCCCTTAAAACACGGTAACCAGAAGTGCCGGCACCCATTAGGAGCATTCCCACCCGCAAGACAACATCCGCTTCCACGCCCATTTGCCGGTGCAATTCTGGATCAAATTGTTGCGACACATCTCCTCCTCTGACACGGTTTTAGCGCCTATTTAAAGGCTTCTCGACCCCAACCGAAGCCCGAGAACACACTTTTAGTTTTACCTAGAATCCTACGCAGAACCGCACCCCTATGAATAGTTCTTCATCGGCCTAGAGGTCGCCGCCCTTTACACCGTGGGCAGGTTTGCGCGTCTATTAGCCGATTTCCACCCCATTACCACAATACTCACAGGTAAAACGCAGGCCTGTAGCAGGCTAGAAAGTTATCTTAAGTTCATGCGTTTGAGAGAACGCAAGAGAGATAGAGAGAACCAGTTCCAGCGCCCTGCGGCCCCAAGTGAGGCCCGGGCGTTGGAGCTGTTTTAGGGGTCTGCCGGTTAAATGCACTAAGAAACGGTGGACGCAGGAAAACCTTGCATAGAGAAAACTCACCAGACCTGGCGGCTATGAACTACTCCCCCACAGCCCGGATGCCAGCAGCAATGGCCACACACCTTTTAAAAGCCGTGCGGCCATGTACAGTTTCCCGCTTAGTCGTTGCCCAGATAGCTCAATGCAGCGGCAGCAAGTGCTTCGGTGCCAGTGCGCAATGTGGGTTGGAGCAGTGGGGCGAAGTGCGGGCTGTGGTTGGGAACATCTTTTCCTTCTTCGCGGCCGGAAAATACCCAGAAGCAATAGGGAACCCCAAAGGCACGCGCAATGGTGGAGAAATCCTCACTGGCTGTGAGGGGTTCTGCGGTAAGAACGCGGTCGGCGCCGAAGTAGGATGTGAAGGCTTTCTGGAGCCGCGCCGTGGTCTCGTCATCATTGCTGGTAAGCGGGTAGGCATCGTGATAGTTAAATTCAGCAGGCTGAGGGCTACCGGCAGCCTGGCACTCAGCGTTGACGATGCGCTCGATGGCGCCGGAGATTTTATCGCGTACTTGCTCGCTATAGGCACGCACGTTGATCTTCAGGTTAGCCTCAAAAGGAATGATATTTGCCTTCGAACCGGCATTGATAGCACCCACGGTCAACACGCCAAACTCGGAAGGGCTTAGTTCGCGGGAAATGACTGTCTGAAGGCGCGTCACAATGGAGCTGGCCAGCACCACTGGATCGACGCTGAGGTGTGGCATGGAACCGTGCGAGCCTTGGCCATAAACCTTGACATCCAGACTTACCGCGGTGGACATAAAGGGTCCTGCGGCAAGAGCAACGGTGCCAGCAGGAAATTGGCTAGCAAAAACATGTTGGCCTAGGACAACATCGGGAGTTGCTACCTTATCTACCAGACCGTCATCCACCATGGACTGGGCACCGGCAGCGATTTCCTCGCCCGGTTGGAAAATTAGTTGCAGGGTGCCGGACCACTGGTCGGTGGCCTGCGCCATGAGCGCACCCATGCCCAGCAGGCTGGCCACGTGCGAATCGTGACCGCAGGCGTGCATGACGGAAATGGGGTTTCCATCCGAGTCAAGGGCGGTATCGGTGGAGGCATAATCCAGGCCAGTGTCCTCCTTGACTGGTAGGCCATCAAAATCCGCGCGCAGCAAGACAGTTGGCCCGGCACCATTTTCTAAGATGCCAACCACGCCACCGCCTACATCCACTTGTTCAAACCCGAGGTCAGCAAGCTTGCCCTTGATGATGCCAAGCGTGCGCTCCTCCTGCATTGATAACTCCGGGTGCTGATGCAGGTCCTTATAAAGTGGCTCCTGCCAAACTTTGACGGAGTCATAGTTGCTGCAGACAGTGCGGACAGACATTGCTTCCTCCTTGTGGAATCGCGGTGGAATATGGGTGCCAGTGTAGAAGGGCGGGAGAAAGGTGGGCGTCGGCAAGCAAGGCATTTTTGTAATGCCAGCCATAGTTTTATGGCAAAGAGACAGGCGCCATGGCACTCTGAGCTGGAGTTTTCAGAAAGTTCGATGACGTATCCACCTTTAACCCATCGGACATTTATAATTCACCGATTATTTGTTTTCCATGTATCTGGGCTTCACCCATCCGCCCTAGATTGACCGAGTGACCTTTCAGGAAGACTCTCTCAGTGGCGGCAACTCAGGCACTACCATCGCCCGTCCCGCCCACACGGAAAACCCCAGTGATTCTGCGGCGCTGCTACGCAAAGCAGCGCGCAATCGCCACAAGGAATGGCTGCTGGCCGCAGCGCTTTTAGCGCCGAACCTGATCCTGCTGGCTGTATTTACTTACCGGCCGCTGCTAGATAATATCCGGCTATCCTTTTTCAATTGGAATATTTCCAGCCCTACCTCCACCTTTGTAGGCTTGGACAATTATGTGGAGTGGTTTAGCCGCGAGGATACGAAGACCATCGTGCTCAACACTGTGGTATTTACATTCTTTGCGGTCATTGGCTCAATGGTCATTGGTCTAGCGCTGGCATTACTGCTCAACCAGAACATTAAGGGCCGCAACTTTGCACGCTCGGTGGTCTTCGCGCCCTATGCCATCTCTGGCGCGGCCATTGGTATCGCCTTCCAATTCGTCTTTGACCCGAACTTTGGCCTCATCCAGGACATGCTGGGCTGGTTCGGCATCGACTCCCCGAATTTCTATGCCGTGCCAGGCTGGGCGATGTTTATGGTGACGTTCACCTTCGTGTGGAAAAACTTGGGCTATACCTTCGTCATCTACTTGGCAGCACTACAGGGCCTAGACAAGGAACTGGATGAAGCCGCCGCTATCGACGGCACCGGACGCTGGCGCAAATTCTGGCGTGTGACCATGCCGCAGCTGCGCAATACGACCTTCTTCCTTTCCATCACGGTGCTTCTTAACTCCGTGCAGGTCTTCGACATCATCAACGTCATGACCCGTGGCGGCCCACAGGGCAATGGCACGCAGACGTTGGTCTTCCAGATTTATAACGAGACCTTCGTCAACTTCCGCGCCGGCTACGGTGCGACTGCCGCCACCATCTTGTTCCTGATCCTGCTCATCATCACCCTGATCCAGGTACGCATCATGGATAAGCGAGGTTAACCCACTATGGCTACTTCAACCCTTCACATGGTCACGGATGAATCCCCCACCACCCGTCGCGCCAAGCTCGTAGGCGGCTATTTGGGCATCCTCGCGGTACTGCTCCTTATTGGTCTCCCGCTCTTTTGGATCCTCATGACCTCTTTCAAGGCCAAGGGCGATATTTATACAGATCCGATCAACTGGCTGCCGCCGGTATGGGAGACTGAGAATTACTCCGATGCCACCACTCGCGTGCCTTTCTGGACCTACCTGCGCAACTCGGTAGTAATTACCGCGGTGCTGTCCATCATCAAGATTGTGCTTGGTGTCATCTCTGCCTATGCGCTGGCCATCCTGCGCTTCCCAGGCCGCCATCTGGTGTTCTTGTTGGTCATTTCCTCACTCATGGTGCCCAGCGAAATCACCGTCATTTCTAACTACGCCTTGGTCAATTCCTTGGGCTGGCGCAATACCTTCGTGGGCATCATCGTGCCGCTGGCCGGCGTGGCTTTCGGCACCTTCCTCATGCGCAACCACTTTTTATCCCTGCCCTATGAGCTGGTGGAAGCCGCCCGTATGGACGGCGCCGGCCCCATCCGCCTGCTTACCAAGGTGCTCCTGCCGGTCTCTTGGCCAACGCTGACCGCGTTTTCCGTCATCACCATGGTCAATGAATGGAATACCTACCTGTGGCCATTCCTCATGGCCGATACTGAGGACGTTGC
Organism: Corynebacterium sp. LaCa54; assembly: GCF_046717495.1. NCBI lineage: Bacteria > Bacillati > Actinomycetota > Actinomycetes > Mycobacteriales > Corynebacteriaceae > Corynebacterium > Corynebacterium sp. LaCa54. Next base: position 582,398 of record NZ_CP177115.1, on the reverse strand, counting down.
CCCACTGCAGGTGGGTCTGACCATGCTGCAAAACAACGATGGCGTGACCAACTGGGGTCCGGTTATGGCCGCCACCATCCTCACCATCATCCCGATGGTGATCATCTTCCTAGCCTTGCAAAAGTACATGATTCAAGGCCTGACCACTGGCGCCGTCAAGGGATAGAAGGACTTCTACCCCACCCACGCTCGCCGTTTCCACATACTTTATTTCCCCCCTTAACCAGGATTTTTCAGGAGAACTACATGCTACGCCGCACATTCCTCGCCCTTGCTACCACAGCCGCATCTGCCACCACTCTCGCCGCTTGCGCCGGCACCTCTTCTACTAACCCACAAGGCGGTAAAGACAAAGGCGGCGATGGTGAAGTCACCGAACTGACCTGGTGGTCCAACCACCCGGGCACGTCTAAGGACATTGAGAAGGAAATCATCTCCCGCTTTGAAAAGGAGAATCCTGATATCAAGGTCAACCTCGTTGATGCCGGCAAGAACTACGAAGAGGCTGCACAGAAATTCAACGCCGCGCTCACCGGCCAAGATCTACCGGACATCGTGGTGCTTTCCGACGTCTGGTGGTACAACTTTGCCATCAACGGCCAGATCGCCAACGTGGATGACCTGGCGAAAGAAGCCGGCATCGACCTGTCTACCTATGTGCAGCCACTCTACGAGGATTACAACTACGACGGCGGCCACTTTGCGCTTCCTTTCGCTCGTTCCACGCCGTTGTTCTACTACAACAAGGACGCGTGGAAGAAGGCCGGTCTGCCAGACCGCGGTCCGAAATCCTGGGATGAGATGGACGAGTGGTCCAAGAAGCTCGCCGCGGCCGATTCCAAGATGAAGCCATTTGGCTGGGGCGATGCCGTGGACTACCTGGGCTGGATCTTCCAAGGCCCACTGTGGTCCAAGGGCGGTGCCTACTCCGATGAGTGGGACTTGAAGTTCACCGATGACAAGACCATCAAGGCCGTCGAGTGGCTCAAAGACATCACCGATGAAAAGAAGGGCTACTCCTACGTGGGCAATGACATGGCCATGGAGTTCGGCACCGGCCGCGCAGCCGCGACTGTGCTGTCCACCGGTGACCTGGCAGGCCTGACCGATACCGCTAAATTCGAGCTCGGTACTGCATTCCTGCCTAACCCTACTGGCGATGGCGCCTGCCCTACCGGTGGTGCTGGCCTTGCCATCCCAGCTGGCATCAGCAAGAACCGCCAGTTGGCTGCAATTAAGCTCATCGACTTCATCACCAATGAGGAAAACACCTGCTACTGGTCCCAGAACGTGGGCTATATGCCGGTGCGCTCCACCGCGGTAGACAACAAGGACCAGAAGAAGTTCATGGAAGAAAACCCGAACTTCGAAACCGCCATCAAGCAACTTCCGGAGACTCGCCCGCAGGATAATGCCCGTGTCTTCCTGCCCGGCGCGGACCAGGAGATTGGTGGTGCTTTCGAAAAGATTGTCACCAACCGCGATGACGTCACCAAGGTGCTTACAGACCTGCAAAAGACCCTGCAGTCCATTTATGACAACCAGGTCAAGACCGTCATCAATAAGTAGGCTCCCCCAGGCGCCCTCCTCCCCTCACTACATTCTGAAAGGTAACCATGGCTACTGTCACCTTCGATGGCGCAAGCCGCATCTACTCCAAGGATGCTAAACGCCCCGCCGTTGACCGCCTCAACCTCGATATTGCTGATGGCGAATTCTTGGTCCTTGTCGGCCCCTCCGGCTGCGGTAAGTCCACCAGCCTGCGCATGCTCGCCGGCCTCGAACCCACCGACCGCGGCTCCATTCGCATCGGCGGTAAGGACGTCACCGGCGTGAGCCCCTCGGACCGCGACGTAGCCATGGTCTTTCAAAACTATGCGCTCTACCCCAATATGTCCGTAGCGCAGAATATGTCTTTCGCACTGGAAAACCGCAAGGTCCCTAAAAGCGAGATTAAGTCTCGCGTGCAAGAGGCCGCGAAAATCCTGCAGATGGAAGATCTGCTGGACCGCAAGCCCGCCAATCTTTCCGGCGGCCAGCGCCAGCGCGTGGCCATGGGACGCGCCATCGTGCGTGAGCCGGCCGTATTCTGCATGGACGAGCCCTTGTCCAACTTGGATGCCAAACTGCGCGTATCCACCCGCGCGCAGATCTCTAACCTGCAGCGCCGTCTTGGCACCACCACCGTCTACGTCACCCATGACCAGACGGAGGCGATGACCATGGGTGACCGCGTCGCAGTTCTCAACGCCGGCGTCCTACAGCAGGTGGATACCACCCGTACCATTTATGACCGCCCGCAGAACGTCTTTGTCGCCGGTTTCATTGGCTCCCCGGCGATGAATATCTACGACCTATCCCATAACTCCTCGGAGCTGCGTATCGGCTCTACCCGCATCAACTTGGCCAATTACAACTTCGATGGCGTTGAGACTGTCACCGTGGGCATCCGCCCTGAAGACTGGCAGTTAAGCGATACCGGCAACGGTGGGGCAAAGTTTACTGTCGCGCATATCGAGGAACTGGGTAACCAGACCTACGTTTATGGCGACCTTAACGGCGCCGCGGGCAGCAGCTCCGCCGATGGCATCCTTAAGTCCTCTACCCGCATGGGCGGTCAGACAGGAATCCTAGTCAATGCCCGCAGCCGCTATGCGGTGGGCGATACTTTCTATGTTTCTCCCAGCCCAGACCATGTGCATCTGTTCAGCACCACCACTGGTGAACGTCTAAACTAAATGCCGCCGTCAGTTAAAATCCGTTTTCCTGCCACGTAAACCCGCAGGATGCAGTATCCAACACTAAACCCTGGGGCCAGTTCATTGGCTCCCAGGGAATTTTTATATGCCAACCCCAGCAGGGGTGTCGGGTTGGTCGCATTTAGGGGAAGGGGGCGTCGGTAAGCAGAGCTGCTGCTAACGTTGCCGTTATTCAAAGGTTTGCATTAGAAAAGGAGTCCGCCCATGGATACGTGGGAACCCACCCTGTCGACCGGCCCGCTGCTGGGCATTGCGGTGGCCGCCATCGCCGTAATTTAGGTGTTGGTCATCTATTTCAAGCTTCACGCCTTCCTCACACTATTGGTGGTCTCGGCACTCACGGCGCTGGCTGCGGGCATTCCCCTCGACGGAATCGTGCCCACCATGACAGAGAGCTTTAGCTCCACCCTAGGTTCGGTGGCACTGCTCGTAGGCTTGGGCGCCATGATCGGCCGGCTGGTGGAGGCTTCCGGTGGCGCTAAATCGCTTGCCGACGCCATGGTCCGCCGCTTCGGCGAATCCAAAGCACCCCTAGCACTCGGCCTAGCGTCGCTCATTATGGGCTTTCCCATTTTCTTCGATGCCGGCCTGATTGTGATGCTGCCGGTTATCTTCGCCGTCGCTCGCCGCTTGAATGGCCCTGTCCTTGCCTTCGGTCTGCCGGCAGCTGGCGCATTCTCGGTCATGCACGTCTACCTGCCGCCGCACCCGGGCCCCGTTGCAGCCAGCGAATTCTACGGCGCCGATATGGGTCTCGTTCTTTTAGTCGGACTCATCCTAGCCCTGCCCACCTGGTATATCTCCGGCTACCGCTTTGGACTGCTCTCCGGTAAGAAATTCCCCATCAAGGTAACCGATGCCATCGCCGGTCCCCTCCTCACGGAGGACGAGCAACCTCACAAGCCTGCCTCTGCCGCCACGGTGATTTCCATCCTGCTCATCCCGATGGTACTCATCTTCTTTAACACCGGTCTCAATGCTTTGGCGTCCTATGGCACCATCGACGCCGACGCCGCGTGGGTACGGTTCTTTGTCATGCTGGGCCAGACCCCCATTGCCCTGCTGATTACCCTCCTCGTCGCGCTCGTGGTCTTGGGCCTGCGCCGTGGCGTAGAAAAGACCGCGTTGGAAAAGCTTGTCGATTCCTCCCTCGGCCCCATCTGCTCGGTCGTGCTTATCACCGGTGCCGGCGGCATGTTCGGTGGTGTGTTGCGTACCTCCGGGATTGGCGATGCGCTTGCTGATTCCCTTTCCGGCCTCGGCATCCCCGTCATCCTGGCCTGCTACCTCATCGCCGTGGCCCTGCGCCTGGCCCAAGGCTCGGCGACCGTTGCGCTAACTACGGCTGCCGCCCTCATGGTCCCAGCCGTAGAAGCTGGTGGCTTCAACGAGCTCCAGCTCGCTCTTATCGTTGTTGCAACCGCCGCCGGTTCCGTCTTCGGCTCCCATGTCAATGACTCCGGCTTCTGGCTCGTCGGCCGTCTCATGGGCATGGACACCATGACCACGCTTAAGACCTGGACTGTCAACCAGGTGCTCATCTCCGTTATCGGCTTCGCCCTAGTCCTGGTCATGTACGGCGCCGCAGCCGCCTTCTAGCGCCAGCTTTAAGTACCCGCTTTAATCCATGCTGCGGCATCGCCCGCAATTTCCGACGCCGGCCGTGTCACATCAAAGACCCGGCCGGTTTCGTCATCTTCCAGCGGCTCCAAGGTATCGAATTGCGATTGCAAAAGCGATGCCGGCATAAAGTGCCCCGGCCGATGCTGCATGCGTTCATACAGCACATCAAAATCCCCGTGCACGTGGACAAACACCACGCCCGGGCAATACTCGCGAATCAGATCCCGGTATTTCCGCTTCAACGCACTACACCCCACCATCGCACCATCCGGCCTATCCGCCAACCACTGACCAATCTGCTTCAGCCACGGTTCCCGGTCCGCATCATCGAGCGGTATCCCCGCCGCCATCTTGTCGATATTGGCCTGCGGGTGCATATCATCGCCATCGCGATACTCCAGCCCAACCAGCGGCGAGAGCGCCTCCCCCACCGTTGTCTTGCCCGAGCCTGATACTCCCATGACAACGACGTGGCGGAAACTGTGCTGCTTCATGGTGGCTCCTAGGGTTGGGGTTTTAATCGAGTTTAGGCTGAACCCCAGCGCTGACCTATTTTGCGCCGTTCTCATCCCTGGCACAACCGGTGCGATCTGTGTCATTGCGACCAAGGCCTAGATGTTTGGACGAAGCACATCAAGGTAACCACGAATCTCGGCAGAAATAACTTCCACCAGAAAATTAAGGATGGCTCAATAGCTGAATTGGTTCAGCGACTACATGATTTCGCATAAATCATCCGTTGGGAGCCTCTGCCAAGGAAAGCAGCCACGCTATGGCCCCCCAACTGAGGGTTAAGGGGCGATAACGTGGCTGAAAGTTGGCTGGCTCGCGGGGTGAAGGTGGCCTAGGCGAGGTTTTTGAGGGCGTCGGTAACCAGGCACCAGAAACCGGCGTGGTCGAGGGTGGTGGCGACTTGGGTGTGGCAGGAGGCGTCGGCAGGCTCGCGGAGATCGGTGACAGTCATGCCAGTGGTAAGGGCGCCGGCAAGCTCGACGTGGACAGGTGCCTTGCGGGTCTGGACGATGTCCGGATCGATGAGATAGGCGATGGTGCACGGGTCGTGGACCGGCGGGTTATCAAAGCCTTGGTTGGCCTGGTAGGCCTTGCGGAAGAAGCCGAAAAGGCCGACGACGAACTCCGAGACTGGGGTCTCCAAAGCCTTGATTTCGGCTTCCACCTCCGGCGTGGCTAGCGCCTGGTGCGTGAGGTCGAGGCCCACCATGGTTACAGGCCAAGGCTCTTCAAAGACGATGTGGGCGGCCTCGGGATCGATCTTGATATTGAACTCGGCGACTGGGGACCAATTGCCCTCGTGGTAGCCGCCGCCCATGAGGACTACTTCCTTGACACGCTCGACGATGCGCGGCTCCTTGCGCGCGGCCATCGCAATATTAGTTAGCGGCCCAGTAGGCACGAGGGTGATGGTGCCGGGCTCGTGGGACATGATGGTGTCGATGATGAAGTCGATGGCGTGGGCGTCGGCAAGCGCGGTGCTTGGTTCCGGAAGTTGGACACCTTCCACGTCCATGCCGGTGGAGCCGTGGATGGCCTCGGCAACCTCGACGGGGCGCACGAGTGGGCGGTCGCAGCCGGCATAAACGGGAATCTCCGGGTGACCAGCGATTTCCTTGACCACCAGGGCATTATGGGAGACCTTATCCAAGGTCTGGTTGCCGCCCACGGTGGTAATGCCCAGCAGCTCGATGGTGGGGTTTCCCATGGCTAGAAGCAGGGCCACCGCGTCATCGTGGCCGGGGTCGCAGTCCAGAATGGTTTTTCGCGTCATGCCACGAGCCTACTTTCGGGCGTTGACGGCCGCCACGGTGTCATCGATGGACTCCGGTCGCGGAATGCGGAAGGACAAAGCTAGGGCTGCAAGCAGAATGATGACGCCGGCAATCATGCCCGCGCGGTAACCATGCTCGAAAGACCCGGAAACCGCGAACAGCACTGCAAAGGACAAGCCCGCGCCTAGGTTGAAGGCGCCGGCGTTCATGCCGGGCAGGTAGCCCTGGTTATCGGCCGGCGAGAGCACAATTCCTAAGCCATTGAGCATGATATTGGCAATGCCCGCGTAGGTCACGCCCAAGAAAATAGAGACGAGAAGCAGGGTCCACGCGTTCGGGGCACCAACCACGAAGATAGAAATAATCAGGCCGACGACGGTACCGATGAGGCCGGTTTGCAAGACGTATTTATAGCCCAACTTGGAGGCCATCCAGCCGGCAATCGGGCCGAAGACCAAGCCGGCGAGGGCGTATGGGGTGAGCGTGACCCAAGAAATGGCGCTGGCAGAAATTCCGGCGCCGGCATCTGCATCCTGGCCAAGGTTAGGGATAAGGCCATTCATCACGGCAAAGACACCGGTCATGGTGAGCAGCGTGGTAGAAAGCAGTGCCCACGTGCGGCGTTGTTTGAGGTAGGCCACCGGTACGAGCGGATCGGCGACCTTCTTCTCCACATTCCAGAAGGCCCAGAAGCCGGCGGCACCGATGAGGAGAAGGATGATGACGAGGAACCAATTGGCCTCAGCAAGCTTGCCGGCTTCGTTGAACGCAGTGAGAACGCAACCCAGCGCCACCGCCAGAGGTAGAACTCCTGCCCAATCCATGCGCGGGGTTTCAGTGGCCGTGGACTCCTTGGTAAATACCTGCACCGCTACTACTGCAATGACGCACAGAACTGCCATGGTCCAAAAGACCGAGCGGTAGCCGAAGTTGCCTGCCAGCCAGCCGCCGGCCAGCGCATCCACGCCGGCAATACCACCGTTTACCGAGGTCACAATGCCCAGCAACAGGGCGTACTGCTGTTCATTGAGCACTTGCTGGCGCAGCATAATCAAGCACAGTGGGACCGTAGGACCTGCCACGCCTTGAATAATGCGGCCAATAAGCAGCACGGCGACGTTCGGCGCAATGGCTGATACCACGCACCCCAGCGCAGCTACCGCCATCATGCCAACGAGGACCTTCCTGCGCCCGATGAGGTCACCCCAGCGCGGCAGGAATAGTGAGAACAGTGCCGCGGCCGTAAAGAATGCCGTTTGCGTCAGGCCGATCTGTGCGGTGGTAGCTCCCAACTCGTCTTCCATCGTCGCCAAGGCTGGCGAGAGCATCGACGCATTGAGCTGGAACGCAAACACCGCAGTAAGCAGTGCGAACATCAACGGGATATAGGAGCTGGGCTGGAGCTTTGGGGGCTCAGAGGTGGTGGAAGTCATGGCTTTCAATGTAGTTGATGAATCCTGCGCTCCAGATATTTTCTCATTGTCTACTATCCATAGATTATGAAAACTCTCTCCTACTTCGTCGCTCTCATAACGGTGATGCTTTCTTTGGCTTCTTGTTCCTCTCCGGATTCGCAGCCGGCAGGAGCAACCGCAACTAGTTCCTCCAGCACGGCCAATAGTTCAACTATCAGCTCTAGTTCCACAAGCTCTGCGCCCGAGCCGTCCTCTTCGGAGCCGCAACCGACAGCGGAAGCTGAGCCTTCGCTTGCCGACGCTCCCCTAGCGAACACCACCGAATCCACCTCAGAACCCACCCTGACCGAGTGCGTCTACGGCGGCGGTAGCTGGACTACCAACGGTTGGTACAGCGATGGAACTATCCGCTGGGCGCAAGAATGCCAAAACCTCCACGACGAGCAAATGGCAAAATACCCCTACCGGTGCCCGCAAACAGATCACTACGTCTCCGATCCGTCTCAGTGCTCGTCCCCGGTAGGCAACGGTACTGGCGGCTCAGATTCGGATTATGATCCCAGCATCCCGGCTTATATGACACGTTCCGCTGAGGTTGAGCAGATGCGCGCTGAAAACCAGAAGTGGTGGTTTAACTGCCAGGCAGAACATTCGGCTGAATACTGCCTCGAGAACGATCCTTGGAGTCCATAGATTTCATGCTGATTTAACCAGCGATTCACCGCGGCTGCTTAGGCTGAAAAAGTTCCTTTTAAACCTTTTGTGGAGCTTTGTATGCCTTATTCAAATAGTCGTTCTTCTTTTAATCGTCGTAACTTCCTGCAGATTGCAGGTGTGTCGGCCGCGGCGGTGGCTGCGGGTATTAATGCACCAGCAAAGGCGGGTGCGCAGTCGAGCCTAAGCTCATGGGGATCGTCACGAGGTGGGGATCTGCCGCAGGATTCGGAGCTTTTTGGCTTGGGCGTAGCGGCGGGTATGCCGCGGCATGATTCCATGATCCTGTGGACCCGCTTGGCCCCGGAACCGCTGGCTGAGGATGGTCACGGCGGCATGACCGGCGGCGATGTCCGCGTGGGTTGGGAAGTTGCGAAGGATGAGGGGTTTGGGGACGTCGTCAAGCAGGGCGAGGCCTTAGCCCAACGCGAGCTGGCACACTCGGTACATCCGCAGGTCACTGGACTGGAGCCGGCAACTGAGTATTTTTATCGCTTCCGCGTGGATGGCAAGGTAAGCCCAGTAGGTCGGTTTAAAACTCTGCCCGCACCCGGCGCGAAGGTGGATGATTTCACCTTCACAGTGGCTTCGTGTCAGGCGTGGTATCACGGCTATTTCACCCCGTGGAAGCATATTGCGCAGGAGCCGGATCTGGATATGACCATTTTCGTGGGCGACTATATCTACGAATACGGCATTGTGGAAGGCAATAATTTGTGGCGCCAGGGTGCAAGCGTGCCCGATGTTTTCAAGGCAAAGGTGGAGACTCTGGAGCAATATCGCCTGCGCTACTCGCTCTTCAAATCTGATGAGCACCTGCAGGCCGCGCATGCGCGCGCTGCGATGGCGATTGTGTGGGATGACCACGAGGTTGAAAACAACTACGCCGGCAATTGGTCCGAGATTGGCACCAAGGCCGAGCACTTCCTCTACCAGCGCGCAGCTGCCTACCGTGCCTTTTATGAGAATCTTCCGGTCGCCCCGCCCGCGCTTCCCGAAGGCCCCAATAACCGCATTTATGATTCCTTCGACGTGGGCACGCTAATGCGTTTCAACCTGGTCGATACCCGCCAATACCGCGAGGAATCCGCGGAGGATGCCAGCATCTTGGGCGCGGAACAGGAGCAGTGGCTCAACGATAAGCTCGCCACCTCCCCGGCACAGTGGAACGTGGTGGTCAATAGCGTGGTCGTCGTACCAATCGCCGATAGCACCGACCAATGGGACGGCTTCCCAACAGCGCGCCGCCGCCTTATCGAGTCCCTATCTAAGGTAAGCGATCCCGTTGTCTTTACCGGCGATATTCACCAACACTGCGCTGCCGAGATTCAATCCGAATCGGGCCAGCCCGTCGGCGTGGAATTGGTCGCCACCTCCATTGCTTCCGATGGCGATGGCTTTGCCGGTTCCAAGAGCACCGAGTGGTTGGAAAAGCCATATGTGAAGGCCATGGATAAGCGCCGTGGCTACATCAAAGTGCACGCTACCCGCGAGCACCTCGATTCCGAATTCGTCGTCGTGCCCTGGATTGAGCGCGATGATACCGCCCCGCGCGAGACTGCTTTCTCCTTCCGTACCAATGCCGGCGAGCACACGCTGCGCTCCCTCTAAACCCCGAAAGGACAATTCATCATGGGACTTTTTAGCTCGCTTTCCTCTTCTTCCTCTCGCCACGGTTCTTCCCGCAAACATTCCTCTGATCAAGGGTCCTCTACCCCAGCTTCTAGTGCAGTTGCTGCTCCGCCGGCCGTAGCTAACATTCAGGCAGAGCCGCGACTCATGGAAAATTACGTCACTTGGGAGCCTGTTTCCTGGGACGTCGTTTTGGATCACTACCGTGTCATCGGCACCGATCCCAATGGTGTAGACGTGCTGTTGGGCAAGACCATCTTCCCCTTTTTCCGCCACTCCCGGCGCGACGTCGCCGGTGAAAAGTGGTCCTACTACGTCAAGGTAGTAGATGCTTCCGGTACCGAGTCCGCTCCTTCTGGCAAGGCAACGTCTACCTCCCTGCCTTCGGTCACTGCTGGCCAAGCGCTAGCCACGATTGGTTCCTTTGATCGAAAAGGCACAGAGTTCCAGTACTCGCCAAAGGACTACAAGAAGATCGTCACTGCGCACCCAGACCAGACGATCACCGTTGGACCGGATGCTACGCCTGCCGACGTCCCTTATCTCCTCCCCGGTCCCGGCGATAAATGGGCCGGCAGCAAATCCTACACGCTGAAGTGGACGGTGAAATTGGATAAGCCTGCCTCAAAGGCGGCACTGGCACTGTGGCTCATTGATACCACCAAGCTCGGCGGTGTTCTCGATATCACGGTTAATGATTTTCATAAACAAATAGAGCTCCCGCAAGGCGCAACGCAAGGTTCGCGCCAAGGCGATGCCAGCGGGGAACCGACCCCGCTGCGACCGGCAGCAATCGAGTTTGCTCTCGCCGAAGATACCCTGAAGGAAGGAGAGAACCAGCTCGTCTTCACCCTCCGCGAAGGAGGCTGGCTGGCATGGGATGCACTGGGGATTTTTGCTGGGTAACACCATGCAAGCGGTGCTTTGCCTAGAAACGGGAAATTGTTCACCGATTCCTGATGTACGGTAGTAACATCTGCATTCTTCTAATACATAGTAAACAGCAGAGGACGCCGACGTTGAAAGGACTTAGCTTCCGTTATGGCTACACTTTCTGATCGCCTGCACCGAGCCCAGCAGGATTTTAACGCGGTGATTACCGTCATCCCGTTTGATGAGCACGCGGTGGATGAATCACCCACGCTCATGGGGCAACCGGTGGCGTTCAAGGACATCGTGGATGTAGCATGCGTAGCTACTACCTGCGGCACCAAGGTCAAAGTTGGGCGCGCACCGGTTAAGGATGCACCAGTGGTGCAGCGTTTGACGGCGAAGGGTGCGCTGCCGGTAGCGAAGGCGAACCTGCAGGAGTTTTCCTATGGCATTTTGGGCGATGCCTCGGCCTACGGTCGCGTTATCAACCCACGCGATCCCGAAATCTGCGGCGGTGGTTCTAGCTCTGGTTCTGCCGCTTTGGTGGCTTGCGGCGCGCTGCAGCTTACGGTGGGTTCTGATAGCGCCGGCTCGGTGCGTGTGCCTGCTGCTTGCCAGGGCGTGCTGGGGTTCAAACCCACCTTCGGGCTCATTCCGGTAGAAGGTGTCTTCCCCTTCGCCCCGAGCTTTGATTGCATTGGATTCTTTGCCAGCTCAATTGACCTCATTGAGCAGGCCTTTATTGCTACCGCAGATGAGGAACCGGCCGCGGCGCAGGATGTTTCTGCTCTTGATGTCACGGCCCTCAAGGCCAAGGGAGAGCGCTTCGCAGATCTTTTGGCGGTGCTAGAGCACTCGGACTTTAAGCTCGCCGAGGGAGTGGACTTGGAAGACACCATCGCCGCCACGGCCGAGCTCTACGAGCCGATGCGTTTGAAAGAGGTCTATGATGTCCACCGGCCATTGCTGGACCAGCGCGAAAGGTACCAGGATGTCATTTTGCAGCGAGTGCTGGGCGGAGAAAATATCAGCCAGGAAGATTATGACGCAGCTGCACAGGGCGTGAAAGAGCTGCGCGAAAAGGCTCTTGCCCTGCTTGGCGATGCCCCCATTATTCTTACCCCTACCCTCGATTCCGGCCCCCTCAAGTGGTCCGATATCACCCCGGAGAATACCGCGGAATCGGCCGCGAGCCTGCGACGCTGGACCGAGCCTTTCAATGTGCTTGGATGGCCGGCGATTACGGTGCCGCTGCGCGGCGAAGAGGAAAAAGGCGTGGGTGATGCGGTGCAGGTCGTCGGCAAGCCGGACGAGGACCTGACCGTGCTGCGCGTTGCCCGCGCTCTGCAGGCCCTGCTCTAGGCCTCGGCCAGTACTGTCTTTTCCTGCGTGCGCGGCCGCCAATAAGCAGCTTCTACGGCGCTAAACTCCTTGAAATGCGATGAGGTGAGCTCATCCATTGCGTGGATATAGCCAGGAACCTCCTCGCGCGGCAGGCGCAACCCCATGGTCAGATGCGGGGTCCACCGCGGCCCGCGCCCGTCCGGATTGGCGGCACTGATTTTTCGCGCGGCAATTTCTAGCTCGTCGGTCGTTTCAAGCAGCCAAGCCACCGTCTGCTTGCGCTTGGTGCCGAAAATGACGTTTCCTACCCGCCGGAAATCTGCCGGTATGACAGGCGGCAGCAGCTGCGCCGCTAACTCCACGACCTCTGGCTGCATGTGCGGTGAAAAGGTCACAGTAATGTGCGGGCGTTGATGCTGGACGGGAAAGCCGCGCTGGGCAAGGCCGGCAAAAATTTCGCGTACTTGGTCCTCCTGCTTTTGCGGCAGGTAGAGCAAGATATTATCCGGCGATGCTTTACTCACGGCGTGGCGTCCTTTTCTGCGGTCGGGTGCTTCCAGCGTACCGGCGCATAAGATGACAATCCCCTATTGTGCCAACGCAAACGTTTGCCGTTTAATAAGACTCATGAGCACTTCAGAGTCATCGCCCCTCATCCTCGCCATCACGGCGTGTCCGACGGGCATCGCGCATACCTATATGGCGGCCGAGAACCTTGAGGCCGCAGCCCAAGAACTGGGCTACCGCATCAAGATTGAAACTCACGGTTCTATCGGCGTCGAAGGAACCTTTAGCAAGCAAGATATCGAAGACGCCGATGCCATTGTCATTGGTGCCGATACTGTAATTTCCAAAGACCGCTTCCACGGCAAACGCCTCGAGGCCACCGGCGTGGACGAGGCCATCAAACACCCAAAGGAACTACTAAGCAGGTCCTTAAGCGCTGCGCGCTGGGAAGGATCTACAGACAGCCAGGAAGAAGAAGCGCCCCGCAAAAATAGTATTGGCCAGACCTTGTACAAAGCGCTGATGAACGGCGTCTCGCACATGATCCCGTTCGTGGTTACCGGCGGTTTGCTCATTGCGGTAGCCCTCTCTATCGGTGGCACCCCCACGCCTGAGGGCATGGCGATTCCAGAAGATAGCTTCTGGAACACTGTCAATGAACTCGGCGCTCTGGCGTTTTCACTGATGGTTCCAGTTCTCTCCGGCTACATCGCTGTGGGCATCGCGGACCGACCGGGCCTTGCGCCTGGCCTTATCACCGGCCTCATCGCCACCACCGGATCACTATATGGGTCTGAAACGGGTGCCGGCTTCTTGGGCGGCATTGTCACCGGTATTTTGTCTGGTTATGTGGCCCTGGCCATTAAGAAGATTCCAGTGCACAAATTCATTGCACCGATCTGGCCCATCATTGTCATCCCGATTTTCACCACACTCATCGTGGGCCTTATCTTTATCTTGCTCATTGGCGCACCTGTCTCGGCCGCTTTCGAAACAATGACTGAGTACCTCGCCGGCATGCAGGGATCCTCCGTCATCGTGTTGGGCCTCATCCTTGGCGCCATGATTGCCTTCGACATGGGTGGCCCCTTCAATAAGACAGCCTTCCTCTTTGGCGGCGGCATGATCGCGGCTGGCAACGCGGCGCCGATGGGCATGGCGGCCTGCGCCATTGCTGTGCCACCTCTTGCCGTGGGCGTAGCGACGCTTCTGCGTCGCCGCTGGTTTAACAAAGCGGAAAATGATGCCGGCATCGCGGCATTGTTCATGGGATTCTTCGGCATTACTGAGGGCGCTATTCCGCTCGCTGCCGCACGTCCATTGCAGGTTATTCCCGCCAATGTTGCTGGCGGTGCCGTAGCCGGTGCACTTGCCGGAGCATTTGGCGCGCAAGACCACGTGATGCACGGCGGGCCAATCGTCGCGGCGCTCGGCGCCGTAGACAATGTCGTAGGTTTCTTTATCGCCATGCTCGCCGGCATCGCGGTCTGTGCCGGCCTTATCCTCCTGCTAGTAGGGTTGACGCAGCGCAAGGATAAACCGCTGGTAGCCGTGGACACGATCAGTCTGGATAAGGACTTGGGCTCTTCCAGCGAAGAGGTCATTCGTTCCCTAGTGAAGCTCACCTCTCCGCGAATGTCCGATGCGGAAGCGGTCGCTAGCGCCGCATTGCAGCGCGAATCTACCCGTTCCACCGGTGTGGGACACGGCGTAGCCATTCCTCACGCGCGGTCTGCCGGGGTAAAGGTACCCACCCTTGCCTTCGCCCGCCTACCCCAAGGTGTCACGTGGGCCGAGGGCGAGGACCCAACCACCCTCGCCTTCCTTATCGCCGTTCCCGACGATGCCGGAAAGCAGCATCTCAAGCTATTATCCAAGCTCGCACGCAACATCATGAAGGAAGACTTCCGCGCCCAACTCCACGGAGCACGGAACCGGAAGGAAGCCGCCGACATCATTTCCTCGGCCCTTTCGCCCGCCCCCTCTACTAACAAGGCGGCCGCGACCAGCCAGGCTTAAAAAGCCTTACTTTTGCGAGCGCTCAGCATTTCTCCGCTGAGCGCTCTTTTATGCCTAAACAGCGCGAAGATACCGCGATTCTGCTGCCCCCACGGACGGGGCAATGCGCCTAAAAGGCTCCGGCGAGACTATGTGCCGACATGGTGGAATCTCATAAATCTTATGACAACCAGAAACCACAAGGTTCTTCATAGGCTCTAGCAAGAAACTGGCCAGTTTCGCCGGTGGCTGGCTTAAAACTAGACCCATATACCTTAAATCAACCTCATTTCTCCGGGAACCTGAGATATGGATTGGAAATTACCCCCGTGGGGCGAGGCGTTCAACGCCGTCACTGAGGGAATTTAGGGGTTTCCTAGCTCAAATCGAGAAATAACTAAGAAGTAATTAGTTTTCCGGGAAATCATCTTTAGGAATCCTAATAATTGCTGGTCAGTTGGCTTTTACCCCGTGGTAATTGATTAAATTTTAAGTGAAGAGGAACGGAAATTCGCCGTGAACACCCCGCGATTTCCACCCTTGTGATACCCGCTAGGTTCCAGCAGAAAGGCACCGCTTATGTTTACCCCCAAAGTTCACTTCTGCGCCAAGAAGTTCGTCGCTCCTGCACTTGCAGCAGCCGTCGCCCTCGGCGTTGGCGTAGCTCCTGCAGAGGCATCGAGCTCCTTGAGTAGCTTCGGTGGCGTGAACCTTCCGGTACCTTCCGCCAATCTTCCCGTTGCTCCGGCTGCCGCTGCAAAACCGGTCGC
Organism: Corynebacterium sp. LaCa54; assembly: GCF_046717495.1. Classification (NCBI taxonomy): domain Bacteria; kingdom Bacillati; phylum Actinomycetota; class Actinomycetes; order Mycobacteriales; family Corynebacteriaceae; genus Corynebacterium; species Corynebacterium sp. LaCa54. Next base: position 566,976 of record NZ_CP177115.1, on the reverse strand, counting down.
TCCAGCTTCCAGCCGCGTCCAGAACATCATCAACTACACCAACGACTACCGCAAGGCACACGGCTTGCGCCCGGTTCGCGCCAACGGTGCGCTCAATGGCCTAGCCCAGGATTGGGCCAATCAGCTGGTTCGCGCCGATAAGCTCAGCCACCGCCCGCAGCACTGGAACTACTACCCAGCCAATATCCCGGCCGGCGGTGAGAACGTGCTGCAGGCATGGAGCGACTACTCCGATGCGCTGCTAGTAAAGCTCTGGTACGAGTCCCCAGGCCACCGCAAGATCATGCTGGACCCACGCGCCAAGACCATCGGCGTTGGCGTTGCCATCAACTCTGAAGGCAAGCTCTACGCCGTCCAGAACTACGGACGCTAAAGATTTATAAAGCTAGGGCCTAGGAACTCTTGGACTCTAGCGAGCTATGCCGCCCCGTCTCGGATCCCTTCTCCGAGACGGGGCGGTTTCCCGTATACGGGTGGGGGTGTACACGCGGGTAGTGCAAACGTAATCAGCTTCACAAATGTCAGTGTCGAGGGTTACACTTAAACCCATTCGAATTGTTCAACAATCTTAAGGACGGTGTTGAATGTCCGCGCTCCATATCGATCTCAATGCGGATTTGGGAGAGACCACTGCAGGCAACCCGGTCGCAGATGACGCGGCGATGCTGGAGATGGTCTCCTCAGCAAACGTGGCCACCGGGTTCCATGCGGGTGACCCACACTCTATTGCCGGCACGCTTAAGGCAGCCGCAGAGGCCGGCGTGACCGTAGGCGCGCACGTGGGTTATAACGACGCCGCAGGCTTCGGTCGCCGCTTTATTGATTACAACCCGAACGAACTCGCCGATGAGGTGACTTATCAAATCGGCGCACTTGATGCTTTGGCTCGCGCCAATGGCACCACGGTCTCTTATGTGAAGCCGCACGGCGCAATGTATAACGCGATCGTGAAGGATAAGGCACAGGCAGAGGGCGTCATCAAGGGCATCAAGGCCTTTGGTGACTTGCCGGTAATGTTGCTGCCTGGGGGCGTAGCAGTGGACGTCGCCAAGCAAAGCGGGCTCACCGTCATCCGTGAGGCTTTTGCGGACCGCAATTACAACCCCGATGGCACGCTCGTCTCACGCAAGGAAGCCAATGCGGTGCTGGATAGCGCCGATGAGGTGGTACAGCGAGTGCTCGAGGTAGCACAAACCGGTTCGATTACCGCCGTGGATGGCACGAAGCTCGAGGTAGATGCGCAATCCGTATGTACCCACGGTGATTCCCCCGGCGCGGTGAAGCTGCTACGCGGCGTAGTGGAGCGCTTGCGGGCTGAGGGTATCGAGATTCGGAGCTTCATCTAATGCACATTAATTTTGTGGGCACTCGCGCATTGCTCATTGACTTGGAGGGATTAAACCAAGTCATGGACTGGCACGCTGCGCTGTCTGCCAAGCCTTTGAAGAATCAGGTGGACTGCATTGCGGCCGCCACTACCCTGCTGCTGACCTTTGAGGCACCCGATTCGGCGCGCGATGCGGCGGAATTTTTGCAACACTTTTCCCCTGCCACAGCCGCGACCGCAGAGGCGCGCACGGTAGAAATCGATGTGCTCTATGACGGAAAAGATGTCGATGAGGCTGCAGACCTACTTGGCCTCTCGCGCGAGGCACTCATCAACTGGCATACCTCCACCGAGTGGACTGCCGCCTTCGGTGGCTTTGCCCCAGGGTTTACGTACTGCGCGCCTTCGGATCCGTCCTTGGCCCGCGCCGTGCCGCGCCGCTCCAGCCCCCGTACCGCAGTACCGGCCGGTGCCGTAGGCATTGCAGGCGAGTTTTCCGCGGTTTACCCACGCGTCTCCCCAGGTGGCTGGCAGCTGCTGGGCACCACCAATACGCCGATGTGGGATTCCAATGCCAACCCGCCAGCCTTGGTGCAGCCGGGCGACCGCGTGCGCTACCGCAGCGTGGATAAGCTACCGGAGCTCGTCGATCACTCTGCGCGCTCTAAACGCGCTCCTGCCCGCCTGCCGCGCATGGAGGTAATCGATGCCGGCCTACTCACTCTCTACCAAGACTTGGGGCGCCCAGGCGTGGGCGACCTCGGCGTGACCCCATCGGGTGCTGCGGACCGCGCCGCCGCCGCGACCGCCAATGTGGCCGTGGGCAACCCGCGCGGAGCAACCGTGCTGGAAAATATTGGCGGCATTAAGCTCCACGCGCTCACCGATACCGTCATTTGCGTCACCGGTGCGACCGCCCGTGTCCGCCTTGGTGAGATGCCGGTTCACCTCGCCCGTCCTGTCCTGGTCACGGCCGGGCAAACCGTCACGGTGGATCCCGCAACGGTAGGCATGCGCAACTACGTCGCTATTCGCGGCGGCATCATCGCCGAATCCGAGCTTGGCTCCGCAGCCACCGACGTCCTGTCGGGCCTCGGCCCAGACCCCGTCACCACCGGCGATGTCATCGGTGTGCTGCCGCGTTCTACCGGCATGACCGATGCCCAGCTTTCCAACCCACTACGAGTACGCGAAAGCTCCGATGGCAAGACCCGCGCTACCTTGCGCTGCGTGCTCGGTCCCCGCGATGACTGGTTTGGCGATAATGTCTCCGCCTTCCTGGATGCTGAATGGACCGTCACCTCAGATTCCAACCGCGTGGGCCTGCGCCTCGATGGCGATGAGCCGATTGAGCGCGTTAAAGACGGCGAACTTCCGTCCGAGGGCATGGTCGCCGGATCCATCCAAATCCCGCCCAATGGCAAACCCGTAGTCTTCCTGCGCGATCACGCTGTGACCGGTGGCTACCCCGTCATCGCCACCGTTTTGGAAGAAGATATTGATATTGCCGCGCAGCTGCCGCCCGGCGCACGCGTGAATTTTGAACTCGTAGCACCTCAAGCCTTGAACACTGGAGATAAAAATGCAGATTAAAACCGTCCTCATTGCTAACCGCGGCGAAATTGCCGTGCGTATCGCCCGCGTCGCCCGCGACCTAGGCATTAAGTCCATCGCCATTTACTCCGAAGCAGATGCGGGTGCTTTGCATACCCAGGTAGCAGATGAAGCTTATGCGCTGCCGGGCAATACGGCTGCCGATACCTACATGAACGTACCCGCGCTGCTTGATATCGCGGTGCGTGCCGGTGCAGATGCTATTCACCCAGGCTATGGCTTTTTGTCCGAAAACGCCGACTTTGCCCGCACGGTGACTGAAGCCGGAATGATTTGGATTGGCCCTTCGCCCGAGCATATTGAGTTACTCGGTGACAAGATTGCTGCCCGCCGCGTGGCCGAAGAGGTTGGCGCACCACTGGCACCTGGTACTTCTGATCCCATCGATGATTGGCAAGAAGCCCGCACCTTTGCCGAAGAGCACGGTCTGCCCATTGCCATCAAGGCCGCTTATGGCGGCGGCGGACGCGGCTTGAAGGTCGTAGACAATATGGAAGAAATCGAGGGCGCGTTCAACTCCGCTGGCCGCGAGGCCATGGAGGCTTTCGGCCGCGCGGAGTGCTACGTAGAAAAGTTCCTCACCCACCCGCGCCACGTCGAGGCCCAGGTGCTGGCCGATACGCACGGCAATGTGCGCGTGCTCGGCACCCGCGATTGCTCCACCCAGCGCCGCTTCCAAAAACTCATTGAGGAAGCCCCAGCACCCGCGCTTTCCGACGCCCAACGCAACGGCATCATCGAAGGCGCCCGCTCCATTTGCGCCAAGGTGGGCTATGTCGGTGCCGGCACTGTCGAGTACATCGTCTCCGAAGACGGCACCATATCCTTCCTCGAGGTCAATACCCGTGTGCAGGTCGAGCACCCCGTTACCGAGGCGGTCACCGGTACCGATATCATCGCTGAGCAATTCCGCATCGCGGCCGGCGAGCCGCTGTCCTTCGATGAGGATCCACAATCCCACGGCCATGCTTTTGAGTTCCGCATCAACGCCGAAGACATCCTCAATGGCTTCGCTCCGTGCCCTGGCACCATTGTCTCCTTCGAGCCGCCGACCGGCCCGGGCATCCGCGTTGATTCCGCGGTACGCTCTGGCTCCATCATCCCGCCCTACTATGATTCGCTGATTGCCAAGCTGGTGGTATGGGGCCCGACCCGCGAGATCGCCTTGGCCCGCGCCCGCTTTGCCCTGCGCGAATTCACCGTCACCGGCGTGCGCACCGTGCTGCCGTTCCACCGCGACATGATGGATGAGCCCGCGCTCATCGGTACCGCTGCTCCGGCAGAGGATGCCGCTGCCGCGGGGGCTTCCGAGATTGGTGTCTTTACTGACTGGGTTGACCACAACTACCGCCCATCTGCCGCCAACCAGGTGGAAAAGGTCGAAGCCATCTACACCCAGCGTCGCAATGTTGCCGTGGAGATCGATGGCAAGCTGGTCAACGTTGGCGTTCCAGTAGATTTCCTTGCCGCACCGGGCGCCGCCTCGGCCGGCGGCTCTGCATCCACGGCACCATCTTCGGCTGGTGCGCAGTCCACCGATGACAACGCAGTCACCTCCCCATTCGAGGCCAACCTTGTGGCGTGGAACGTCGCGGACGGCGATACCGTAGCCGAAGGCGATGCCATCGCCACCGTAGAGGCCATGAAGATGGAATCTGCTATTAAGGCGCCGCGCGGCGGCACCATCAAGCTCTTGGCTGCTGAGGGAGACCGTCTGGATTCCTCGAAGGTTATTGCGACCATCGATTAATGCTCGTGTAGGGGTTGTACACCTCATATTCAATGTGAGGTGCACAACTTTTTAGTACAGTTGTGAGCATGCTTTCCCAGTCTGTCGCCTCCGCGTTGCGCGAAGCCATTTCCGCAGGCGAATTCCAGCCCGGCGAGCGCCTCAGCGAGGTCAAGGCAGCCGAACGCTTCAACTGCTCGCGCAATACCCTGCGTGAGTCCTTCACGAGGCTCGCCGCGGAGCGCATTGTCGAGCGCATCCCCAACCGGGGTGTCTTCCTCGCAATGCCAGATGCAGACTATATCCGTGATCTCTTCGCCGCCCGCGCAGCCATCGAACCGGCGGCGGTGCGTTGGGGCGCTTTTGCCGACGCCCCCTCACTCGTCACCCTCACTTCCTCTGCCTTCGACTACGCGGCGCGCGGCGAGCACCAGGAAGTCTCCGCCATCAATCAGCGCTTCCACCGCACGCTGGTGGCCGCGCTAGGCTCCCCCACCCTGAATGAGCAGATGGATAATCTACTCGCCCGCATGCGGCTTACCTTCCTCTTGGCCATCCCGCGCTACCCGCAACTACATGCGGACCATATTCAAGGAAATATCACCTTGGCCACGCTCATCGCAGATGGAAAACGGGATGAGGCTGCCACGCTTACGCATGACAGCCTCATGAATACGTGCGGCAAGATCCTCGCCGTGCTCGAGGATTAAGGAATGAGAAAATCTTGATCGCGGGCATTTGTCACTAACATTTGCCCCGGCGCGTGCGTGATAGCCAGGCGCGGCTTGGATTCCATCACGATGGCTTGTGGGGTGACACCACAGGCCCAAAAGACCGGTAGGCAGCCGTCTGGTACTTCTACCGGCTCGCCAAAGTCTGGACACGAGAGATCCGCAATGCCGATGGCCGCTGGGTCACCTACGTGCACTGGGGCGCCATGAACCGAGGGGTAGCGGGAGGTAATGCGCACGGCATCGGAGACTTGTGCGGCCGGGATAGGCCGCATGGACACCACCATGGGACCGGAAAAGACCCCGGCCGGGGTGGTAGGAATCGAGGTCTTGAACATCGGCACATTGCGCTGCTGGGCAATGTGCGCGACCTCTATGCCGTTATCCTGCAGGGCAGTTTCAAAGGTAAAGGAGCAGCCGATAAGGAAGCTGACCATGTCTGGGGTGTAGTACGAGGTGGCGTCGCCAAGCGTGGCACTGTGCTCACCGTTTTCAAAGACGCGGTAGGCGGGGATATCGGTGCGGATATCTCCACCTGGAAGTAGCTCGGAGGTGTACTGCCCCGCCTCTAGCACGCCCACAATTGGGCACGGCTTGGGGTTGCGCTGGGCAAAAAGCAAGAAATCGAAGGCGTATTCCTGCGGCACCGCCAGCAGATTAGCCTGCATAAAGCCACGGGCATGGCCAGCGGTGGTGGCCATTTCATGGGTGCGCGCATACTCGCGCACCTGCTCCGGGGTCCGCATTAAGCCCATAGTTCGGTGATGCCGGAAAAGGCCTTGAAACCAATAAAGATGGTCAGTACCCACGCCAAGGCGCCAATGACCAGAAGCCGCTTGGGGTACTTATAACCATGCAAAAGGTCGCGGCGGCGCCAGGCCACCCACATCACGAGGGCAAAGCCAATGGGCAGGATAAGGCCGTTGATGGCACCAGCGAAGATGAGCAGCTTCTGCGGAGCGGAGTTAATGGCCACGAAGACCACCGTGCACACCACAATGAAGACTATGGTGAGGATATTACGGGTGCGCGTCGAGGTCTCCTGGGAGGTCACAAAGGACACCGAGGTATAGGCCGCACCGATAACGGAGGACAAACCGGCAGCGAAGAGGACTACGCCGAAGGCACGCAGGCCGAACTCGCCAGCGGCATGGTAGAACGCATCGGCCGCGGTGTTGTCATCGGAAAGCGCCACCCCAGTGGCTACCACGCCGAGCACCGCCAAGAAGAGGAGCATGCGCATGATGCCGGTTACCACGATGCCGCTGACCGAGGTATAGGTAATGTTCTTGACGTTTTCCACGCCGGTGTGGCCAGAATCAATGAGTCGGTGCGCGCCGGCAAAAGTGATATAGCCGCCCACGGTGCCACCGATGATGGTGGTAATGACGAAGAAGTCAATCTCGCCTGGCGCGACGGTATTCTTTAGTGCCTCGCCCACCGGTGGTTGGCTGACCACCGCGACGTAGAGCATGAGCAGGATCATGACCGCACCGAGGACGGCAACAAGGCGGTCAAGTGCCATGCCGGCTTTGCGGGAGAGGAAGATAAAGACGGCGATAGCTGCGGCGATGACGCCGCCGATGCGCGCATCGATGCCCAGCATCGCGTTGATACCGAGGCCCGAACCGGCGATATTGCCAATATTGAAGACCGCGCCGCCGATAAAGACGAATACGGCAAGAACCCAGCCCAAGCCAGGAAGTACTGTATTGCCCAAGGTATTTGCGCGCATGCCGCTTACACACAGCACTCGCCACACATTGAGCTGGATGGCAATGTCAACGAGGATGGACAGCATAATCGCAAACGCGAAAGAAGCCCCCATCTGCACGGTAAAGACCGAGGTCTGGGTCAAAAATCCCGGACCGATGGCGGAGGTGGCCATGAGGAACATGGCACCGGCCATGGCGCCGAGGCCCTTTGGCGGGGTCTTATCCTCCGCCCGCGCCGGAGTGGCGTGTGATGTCTCAGCACTCACTAGATTTTACCTTTCGTGATGCAGGTCGCATTAAATTTGTGATGCGCATCATCTTAAGGGTTGCTATGCCTTTTGTTCAACAACTTTATGCTTTGTGGGGTGGCGCGGGGGTGATCTAGGCTACTTTCCTGCCGCGTTTTCCCAAGTGGCTAGCGATTATCCGCAATGCCTCGTCCGACGCTTTCACCTCGCTGGAACCAAAGCGCAGCACCACGTATCCGCGGTTTTCTAGCGCTCGCTGCCTTTTTATCTGCTGCTTGACCACGTGGACGGGCTCCTTGCCGTAGGTACCGTCATATTTGGCATCGCCATCGACCTCGACCACCAGCCAGCCATCGAGACAGAGATCCGCCCGATACTTCCCGAGCAGCGGTTTCTGCGGCTCAATTTTCACCTGCGGGAAACGCTCGATAATGAGGGCTCGCAGATAGGACTCATAGGGCGATTCCGATCCGCCATACGCGTGCTCGATAACCTTACGCATGGCTGCTTGTCCCCTAGTGCGCTGCATTCTTGCCAGTTCTTCGCGCAAGTCATAGGTGGTGACGCCGTGTTGCCTGAGAGCAGAATCGGTAGCTACCAGGCCATCTGGGAAGCCGTGTAGCCGGGCGACTTCGAGGCAGGTGCGGGCGGGATGCGTGGTGCGCACACCTGCTACCGTCACCGTGGATTCCTGGAGGGACTTTACCCGGCGGTACCGATAGCCCTTCGCGGTGAGCCTGCGTGGGGGAACGCTTCCCGAAGGCACCGCTAACTCCACCTCCTCCCCTTTCCTGGAAATTACCCACATTCCCCACAGCCGCGCGGCCGATTTACTGATGAGGACGGCGCGGTGGGTGCTCCACCCGGCAGCGACTACTTTGGCGAATTGTTGTTTATGGCGCACCCATTGCCTCCAGGTGGCCGTGGGAACGGCGACCCAGGGCGCTATCTGGGTGAGCTCACCGCACTGGAGGGCTAAGTGGTGCGGACTTTCGGCTCCGGCGTAACGAAGGTTGATGAAGTGATCTGTAATCATGGTTTCATCTTCACTACTGGAGGGGCGGAGCACGCATCATGGGGCTCAGGAAGGTGAACTTCCGAGAACCTTCAGTGAGAGGCGGAACTTTAGGTCCAAGGTAATCGGGCCGAATTGAGAGCGTTGAGGCTGAGTTGAGGGCGGGTTGTGCTCAGATCGGCTCGATCACATTCGACCTAAGGGGAAGTAGTTCAATGCGGTGGTGTGCGGGGATAATTCAGCAGCGCGGTTAACCGTGCTTTACTAGAGATAATGGAACCCATCGAGCTCTCAGAACTTACCGGTACGCAATCGCGCACCTACGGTACCCGCAAGATCACCTCGGGCATGGTCTCGGCACCAATCCATGTTGCGGTCGCGCTCTGGGACGAGCGTTGGGATTCCGCCCCCAACGGCACCATCGAAGGCTGGGTCATCGCGGTCAATACTAAGCAGACGCGTTTTGTGCGCCGCGGCCAGACTAAGAAGGGCGATATCGTCGATATCGCCGTACGGGAGGTCAAACGCGCACTCAAGGGACTCGACGGACGGGTGTGGATTGTCACTGGTCGCAGGCAGAATGCGTTGCGAGCGGCACTCACGGCAGACGGTTTCACGGTGACGGGAAGCTTTGCGGAAGAAAATAGGGCTTCGAAGAGCGCGAGCTCCGTGCGCCGAAAACAAGCCGGCCTTACTGCACGGAAGGCGCGCAAGATGGGTGAGGCACCGAAAAAGAAGCAAGCGGCACAGGTAGAGACGCCGAAAGCACACTGGTGGCCGAACTTCTCGCGCGCCTCCTCATGGTCCAAGGGCGACGTGGTTCGCATAGCCACCGACGCTTCCTCGGATACCGTATTCAAGGGGTCGATGTGCTTCGTTGCGGGCAACGGCGACTACCGGTTACGAACTCGAGAAACCAAGGCGAGCACGGATGAGCTCGAGCTCGAAGCACTGACGCTCGCGCTGAAATACCTGCTCAAGGTGGGTGCGCGCAAGGCGGTTATTGAGTCCGATTCCGTAGCCGCTTTGGAGGCGGTCGAGCAGATTGTGCATAAGCGCGGCTCTAAAGCGTCGCGGCCGGGGCGCACGTGGCGAGGGGTGTCTTCGGGTGCGCGGTCCCGATTCCAGCAAGCTTGGGGCGATATCCAAGGCCAATGCGAGGTCGACATTCGCCGTGTACTTGGGCATGCGGGTGATCCGCTGAATCGGGCGGCCGACCAGATTGCGTACATGGGGTTGCGCGCGATTGCGCATCCGATGAAGCAGTCTCGCGAGACTCTGCGCGAGGGGATCCAGAAAGCTCTCTTGGCGTTGTGACCCGAACGCTTAGGGCTTTGGGGCTGATCTGATCAGGCCGAATTGAGGGAATTAAGGCCGATCTGAGGCGGCCCGGCCTTCAGATCAGCCTGATCAGTATGGACCCAACGACAAGAGGCGCGCTGGGAGGGTCGCGGCTAAGCCGAGCCGGGCCGCGGAGTCAGACCAAGCGCCTGGCGCCTTCACCCGGACGCGCAACCAAGAAGGTAGGTTCCGGAAAGCCGCGCGAAACCGCAGCATCATAAATGGCTTGGGCGGTGGACTCGACGGAGGAGTGCGGGATGAGCGCGATAACCGCGCCGCCGAAACCACCACCGGTCATGCGAGCGCCCAGCTCGCCGGCCGCGGTAAAAGCGGAGTCGAGCTCCGGAGTGGTGACCTCATAAAGGTCGCGCAGAGAGATGTGGCTCTCGCGCATAAGACGCCGGAATGTATCTAGATCGGAAGATGCCAGCGCGGTAGCGGCATCTAGGGTCCGGTTGGTTTCTTCCACCACGTGGTGCACGCGGCGGCGATAGAGTTCCGCTTCGGCGGGATTGACGGTGGCGGCAAAGTCCACGGCATTCGAGATCTCGCGGATGGAGCAACCGGCGGCAGATTGGACGGCGTCGATGATGCCGCGGCGGGAGGCGTATTGGCCGTCGGAAAGCGTGTGCGGGGCATTGGTGTCCGCGATGAGCAGCACCATGTCTTGGGCCTCGATATTGAAAGGCACGCGCTCGACGGCGCCAGTGGAAAAGTCCAAAAAGAGGGCCTTGCCGCGCTGGCCAAAGAGACTGGCGTTTTGGTCCAATCCACCGGTAGAGGCGCCGACCACCTCGTTTTCGGCGCGAATGCAGGCTTGCGCCAGCTGGCTGCGGGCAGCGTCATCGGGAGAATGCCCGTGCGCGAGCTCATACGCGGCTACGGCCGTGGAGCACTCGAGGGCGGCAGAGCTAGACAGGCCAGAGCCGACGGGGACATCGGAGACGATGGCGATATCAAGGCCCGTGCATGACAGCGTGCCCGCCGCGGTAGCGGCCCACACGGTGCCAGCAACGTAGCCGGACCAATCGGCGGGGTGGCCCGGACGAACATCGGCGAGCGGCACCTCCGCATGGGCGATGGAGCCGTCGAACTCGGAAGCTATGCGGATAAGCCCATCGCTGCGAGGCGCGACAGCAACGGCGGTATTTTGCTCCAGCGCAAAGGGAATGGAGGCGCCGCCAGCGTAATCGATATGCTCGCCGATGAGGTTCACGCGGCCGGGAGCGGCCCACACGCCGGCGGGCTCGGGCGAATCCGGGAAGGCAGAGGCGAAGAGGGCGCGCGCAGCGGCAGCGAGCTCCTCATCGGTACGGGTCTCAATCCAGTTAAGCATCCCAGATCTCCTTGAACCGGGCGGCAATGCGCTCCGGGGTGGTGTCATTAATCCACACCGCCTGCGAAGACTCGGAGCCGGCGAGGTACTTCATGCGGCCGGGCGATCGCATAAGCGAAAAGAGCTGCAGGTGCATGCGGATGCCTGGGCGCAGTGCCTTGTCCACCGGTGCCTGGGTCCAGCCGGCGATATAGGGGGTCTTGTCCACGCCATCAAAGAAGCGATCCACCGCGGAGTACAGCTTCTTAAGCAAGGGCGCGAGGTCGGCACGTTGGGCGTCGCTAAGCGCGGCGAAGTCAGGGATGTGTTCATTGGGCAAGACCATAGCTTCCAACGGCCATTTGGCGGCGGCGGGGACGAAGACGGTGAAGTGCTCGGTCTCAGCAATGATGCGGGTGCCGGCGGCGCGCTCACGATCGAGGAGATCCTGAAAAAGGTCACCGTCGTAGGCTCGGGCGGAATCCACGATGGAGCGCAGGCGCGGCGAGAGGAATGGATAGGAATAAATCTGGCCGTGCGGGTGCTGGAGGGTCACGCCGATTTCTTCACCACGGTTTTCGAAGGGGAAAACCTGCTGCACACCGTCAATCTGGGACAACGCGGCGGTGCGGTGAGCCCAAGCCTCAATAACGGTGCGAATGCGGGATTCGGGCAAATCCTTAAAAGAAAGGGCGGGATCCTCGGTAAAACAGACCACCTCACAGCGGGCGCGCGCAGGAAGGCGCGGCACCATGCCAAGCAGGTTATCCTCCTCGGGGTGCTCGATGTCGGCCGCGGTAGCAAAAGACGGGAAGCGGTTTTCAAAGACCACCACGTCATAGCTAGGGCTGGGGATCTCCGTGGGCAGCTGGCCTTCGCGCGTGGGCGCTAGCGGGTTCTCATTGGCCGGTGGCAGGAAGGTTCGGTTCATACGGTGGGCGGCAAAGGCCACCCAGTCTCCTGTCAGGGGATCCCGGCGCATCTCAGAAGCAGGGGCGACGGTAGGGATATCGCGGGAATCAACGAGCACGCGATCAGGGTGGGGTTGGTCGTCGAAGTAGAGGATTTCGCGGCCGTCGGCAAGCGTGGCGGAGGTAATCTCAACCATTAGTCTTCTCCTGGGATGGTGATGGGCTTCAGGCGTGCCCACAGCACAAAGGCGGCGGCCACGGCCAGCAAAGCAAGGCTTGCCCATAGGTTATCGCTGACGTTTTTGGCCTGCCCGGTATCTGGGTTAATGCCTGGGTCAAGGAAGAAATAGCAGCCGAGCAAGATGAGGCCGTAGAGGCCGAGGAGTGCGGCGATGACGTTGCGCAGGTCGAATGCGCCCGCGCGCTTTTTCTCAGACATGTTGGGCTCCTTAGGCAAAGATGACGTTGAGTGCTACGGCCATAACTAGGCAGATAATGCCCAGCGGGACGGTCTGTTGGTACCACGGCAAGGACTTTTCGGTGTAGTCCTCAAAGTGGTCCTTGGGGGTTACGGAGGAAACGAAGCCGACCAGCTCGGCATCCGGCTTGGGCTGGGTAAACAAGGTAACCACGATGGAGACCACGATATCCACGGCGAAGGCCACGCCGGCCGCGACGAAGGCGGTGCCCTGGCCTGGAAGATTAATCATGTCCGTGAAAGAAGCGACGTACCAGAAAACGATGGCGGAACCAGTACCGGCCACCAGTCCGGACCAACCAGCGTGCGGGGTCATGCGCTTCCAGAACATACCCAAGATGAAGGTGGCAAAGAGCGGCGCATTAAAGAAGCCAAACAGGGTCTGCAGGTAGTCCATGATATTGCCAAAGTTCTGTGCCAAAAGCGCGGTGAAGATGGCAATAGCGGTGGCGATAACCGTAGCGATGCGGCCGAACTTCAAGTAGTAGTCATCCTCGCGGTCCTTGACCACGTAGGTCTGCCAGATGTCATAGGAAATGACGGTATTAAAAGCCGAGATATTTGCCGCCATGCCGGCCATGAACGACGCCAAGAGACCGGCAATTGCCACACCCAATAGGCCATTGGGTAGCAGGTCGCGCATGAGCAGCAGGATGGCGTCGTTCGGCTCGGCGCGCTCCTCCATCAAGTCAGCCACGGACACGGAAGCAACCATGCCCGGAATAACCACCAGGAAAGGTACGAACATCTTGGGGAAGGCACCGATAATCGGGGTCTTGCGGGCCGCGGAAATAGAATCCGAGGCCATGGCGCGCTGGACTTCTACGAAGTTGGTGGTCCAGTAGCCGAAGGAGAGCACGAAGCCTAGGCCTAGGACGATGCCGATGACAGACCACACCGGGTTTTCGAAGCCGGAGATGTCCGTGCCCGGCCAGGTGTGGAAGTGAGAGTCATTGGCCACGGCGTCTTTTAACCCGCTCCAGCCGCCCACGCGGTTCAACCCAATAATGGTTAGTGGGGCAAGCGCGGCGATGATAACGAAGAACTGCAGCACCTCGTTATAGATGGCGGCCGAAAGGCCCCCCAAGGTGATATAGGACAGCACAATAAACCCGGCGACCAAGAGCGATACCCACATCTGCCAACCCAATAGGGCCTCTACGATGGTGGCCAGCAGGTACAGGTTCACACCTGCAATGAGCAGCTGGGCTACGGCAAAGGAAATCGCGTTGACCAAGTGCGCGGCATTGCCAAAACGTTTGCGCATAAATTCCGGCACCGAGCGGACCTTGGAGCCGTAGTAGAACGGCATCATCACAATGCCCAAAAAGACCATGGCGGGGATGGCACCGATCCAGAAGTAGTGCATGGTTTGGAAGCCATACTCCACACCATTGGCGGACATACCGATGATTTCTACCGCGCCTAGGTTGGCCGAGACGAAGGCCAGTCCGGTCACCCAGGCGGGCAATCCTCGACCGGAGAGGAAGAAGTCGATGGAACTAGACACCCTGGCCTTGGCGGCCCAGCCGATACCTAGAACGAAGAGGAAGTAGATGGCTACCAATAAGTAATCCACCCAAGAGGCATCGAGCCTCAATACGGATTCAGCAGTCTCCATGGCTGACCTTTCTAGTTATTATTTTCTGCTGCCAGCAGCAGCGTATAAGTCTGCGAATTTTGAGCACTCAAGCGCGCGAGGTCTTCCCCGCTACGCAGCGCATTCGGCGGCGCGCTCATGGGCTCTACCGCAAGCGCCTTGCCTGGGCCTTGTTCCCGCGGGAAGTCGGCCGGGGTAAACATCTGCACCCAATTCAGGCCCTCGCCCATCTCCAGCCGCACGCCTTTTCCACCGGCTGTATATATGGCCGTCAGCGGCCCTTCACCGTGGAAGCAATCGTCCCAATCCACCTCGGCGATGGTTTGGTTGACAATGCGCACCTGCTCCGTCTTACCCGTGGGCAGGTTGCGCGCGTCTAGCACGTGGCGCTTGCCGACGTCCACGCTCAGCACCGCTTCCTCCGCCCCAGCTCCCTGAGGGGAGAGGTAGAGGTGGAGCCCATAGGCGAAAGGAACCTCGCCGGGGTCCGCGGTGCGGGCGGTGAGCTGGTGGTGCAATCCTTGCTCATCGAGAGCATAGGTAGCCTCCAGCTGAATGGCCCATGGCCAACCGTGCCGCGGCTCAATGTCAAAAGCGAGGATCACTCGGCTTTCTGTGCGTTCTTTTACCCGCCACCAGTCCACCGCGAAGCCGTGGATGGCGTTATTGCGCTCCGGCTCCGTAACTTCTAGCTGGTGGGCGCTCCCCTGCCATTCAAACCAGCCATCTTCGGTGCGATTGGGCCACGGCGCCAGCACCACCCCGGCCATGAGCGGTGGTTTACCGTCGTAGCTTTCCACCAAAGGCGCACCGCGATAGGTCAGCGCCTTGATTGCACCGCCGAACAGAGCAATCTCGGCCGCGTAATCGCCATGAGAAATGGCGACGCTGGGGTATTCAGCGTCAGAGCCAGCCGCTCCTCCACTGGTCATAACAAAGACCTTTCTGGCTATAACTTTCGTTGGATTTAGCCTAGGAGCACGGCAAAGCGCCGGTCAATCGTTTGCATAATAAGGAGCGTATATCTACCGTTTCACCAGCTCACCGCCATGGAGTTAACCTGCAGTTAACCTCTTTCGGGGGTTGAGGACACCTGGAAGGGACTCAACAGCCCCCCCCCAACTAAGCAGCAGTGCTATCTACACACCCGCCGCCACGCTATTCGCGCTGCGGAGTGCGGGGTAGCTAGAACTTCACGCAGATAGTTACGCGGCATTAACCGCCACGGGGTGCGCGCGGGATGCACGCGCACAGCAATACCTAGGTGCCGGGCCCACAGCGTTGTGCGCAGGACATGAAAATCATTGGTCACCACCTGCAAAACGGCGTGCGGGGCCAAGCGGTGTGCATTTTCCAGGTTCTCATTGGTACTCGTGGCGTCTGGCTCCACCACTACTCGCTCAGCAGGTACGCCGCGCTCAATAAGATAAGTGGCCATCGGACCTGCCTCGCCGCGACCAGAGACAATAATCTGCTGGCCATGATAAAGGGCCAGCGCTTTATCCAGACGCGAACGCAACATAGCGCCGGGATAGCCGTGGGTTACGCGGGAACCCAACACGAGGAGCGGGTCAGACATGGATACCAGCATAGACTCGCCACACCTTGACAGAAAGATAGAAAAGGCCTTAGGTTTAACTCGAGCATGCAATCGATTGCACCCCGTAGGGCCAGACGATGGCTCATACGCCTTAAAACCCAAGGAGGTCAGCATGGCCGGAACCACCCTTAAAGACGTGGCCGCTGCTGCTGGAGTATCCATTTCTACCGCGTCCCGCTCACTCTCGGGCAACCCTGCTATCTCTGAATCCACGCGCCAACGTGTCAAGGACACGGCCATCAAGCTGAACTATAGGCCCAACGCCCAGGCCCGCGCCTTGCGTAGCTCCCGGTCGAATGCCATCGGTCTAGTCATCCCCAGCCTGGATAATGCCTATTTCGCCGCAATGGCGGCAGCCGTTGAAGAGGCCGCCGATAAACAGGGTCTAGCCACAATGATTACCAGTTGCGGCGAGGAACCACAGCGGCTAGTCAAGGCGCTCGATGCCCTCATGGAACGCCAGGTAGACGGCATTATCGCCGTGCCGCTCGAAGGCGCCGAAGAAGCACTCGAGCAGGCGCGCACCTACCGGCCACTGGTGCTCATTGACCGGACCCTGGGCCAGATTCCCGCAGTGCTATCAGATCCACACAAGGGAATCGAACAGGCCGTGGAACAGCTCAAGGAGAAGGGGCACACGCATATCGGCTACCTGTCCGGCCCGCAGGAAACCTCCACCGGCCGGCAGCGACTCGAAGCATTTAAGGCCGCCACGCGCGGGATGCCTACCCACATCCACCACGGCAGCTACCGCCACCGCGAAGGTTATAAGGGAGCCATCGCGCTCCTGCAGGAGGGCGTCACCGCGCTTATTGCCGGCGATTCCATGATGACTGCCGGCGCACTCGAGGCCTGCCATAATGCGGGCAAGCGCATCGGAGAAGAAATCGCACTTGTCGGCTTCGATGATTTTATCTACCTGCGCTTTCAGCCCTCTCCCATCTCGGTAGTGGACCAGGATGTTGCACGGATGGGCGAGACCGCCACGGCTAAGCTCATCGCGGCTATTAACGAAAAGCGCCAGCCAGAAGGCGAAGTGCTAGACACCCGCTACATCCCACGCATGTCCACCGCCCACCACCTCGATGAGGCCACGCCATGAGTGACCACGTATTGCGCTTAGAAAGCGTAACCAAATCCTTTGGCCAGGTAGAAGTCATTAAAGGCGTGGATCTCACCGTCCGCCGGGGTCAGGTCCAAGCCTTGCTGGGTGAAAACGGCGCCGGAAAATCCACGCTCATCAAGATGATTGCCGGTGTCCACCAACCAGATTCCGGCCGCATTGTGGTGGATGGCGCAGAGGTTAAAATCCCCGACACCAAGGCCTCCGAGGCGCTGGGCATCGCCACCATCCACCAAGAGCTCAACCTCGTTCCCACCATGTCGGTGGCCGAGAACATCATGCTCGGGCGCACCCCGCGCCGCTTCGGGTTGGTCAAGCACAAACACCTCAAGGCACAGGCCCAAGCCGCGCTGCATCTCATCGGCTTGGACGTGGACCTGGATATGCCGGTGGGTGAGCTCGGCGTCGCCAAGCAGCAGCTCGTAGAAATCGCCAAGGCGCTGTCCATGAACGCACGAATTCTTATCCTGGATGAGCCCACGGCCGCGCTCACCGGTAAGGAGGTCGATGCCCTCTTTGCCGTGCTTGAGGAGCTCAAGGCCAAGGGCGTGGCCATGATTTTTATCAGCCATCACTTGGAGGAACTAGCGCGAATTGCAGAGACCACTAGCGTGCTGCGCGATGGTTCTTTCATTGCCGAAGTCCCTGCCGATACGGACGAAGACGAGCTGGTCCGGCTCATGGTCGGCCGCGAGATTGAAAATCAATACCCGCGCAAGGTTCCCCCTGAACACGGCGAGGCCCTACTAGAAGTCTCCGAGCTGACTTCCGACGGCGCCTTTCACGACGTCACCTTCTCCGTCCATGCCGGCGAAGTCGTCGGCCTAGCCGGACTCGTGGGTGCTGGCCGTACCGAGCTCATTCGCGCCATCGCAGGCGCCGATCCTTACGATTCCGGCTCCATCCGCGTTGGCGGCACGCAGCTGCGCAGAGGCGATATACGTGCGGCCATCCGCGCCGGCGTGGGCCATATCCCGGAAGACCGCAAGTCCCAGGCGCTCGTCCTTGACGCCTCCGTGGGCGATAACCTGGGGTTTGCTACCCTCTACCCCACTGCCAAGGCAGGGCTTGCAGACCGCAGCGGCCAACGCCGCCGCGCCGGTGCGGTAGCGGAAAAGCTGCGCATCCGTATGGCCGATCTCTCGCAGCCCATCCGGAACTTATCCGGTGGCAACCAACAAAAGGCCGTCTTCGGCCGCTGGGTACTGGCCGGTTCCAAGGTCCTCCTGCTCGATGAACCCACCCGCGGCGTCGACGTCGGCGCCAAGGTGGAGATTTACAACATCATCAATGAGGTCACCGCTGCCGGCGGCGCCGTGCTCATGGCCTCCTCCGATCTACCCGAGGTGCTCGGCATGTCCGATCGCATCCTCGTCATGTCTGGTGGTCAACTCGCCGGCCAACTCCCCAAGGACTCCACCCAAGACGAGGTCATGGCCTTCGCCGTATCCAATGTGACCTCCGCTACTTCCGCCGCTGCTGCCGCACCTGCCGGAACTGACCCCAAGGATGAAGCTTGACCAAGAATCGAGTAGTTAACTGGGCGATGAATAATGGCGCACTCGTTGGCCTTATTGCCCTGTGCATCGCGCTGTTTATCGCCACCCCGTACTTTCTTACCGTGGCGAACCTGCTCAATATCGGCATCCAGGCCGCCACGGTGGCAATCTTGGCCTTCGGCATGACCTTTGTCATCGTCACCGCTGGCATCGACCTTTCGGTAGGTTCGGTCGCCGCGCTCGGTGCCATGGTCTCGGCCTATATGTTCTCCACCGCTGGTCTACCTGGCTGGCTCACGTTGCTCATCGGCCTTATCGTAGGAGCGCTGGCCGGCGCCATCTGCGGCATGGCCACCGCGTGGGGCAAGATTCCGTCCTTCATCGCAACGCTGGCCATGATGTCCATCGCCCGCGGACTTACCCTGGTCATCTCCCAAGGCTCGCCCATTGAAACCGCCCCAGCCGTCAACGCCTTTGGCGGCGATATCGCGGGCTTTCCAGTTCCAATCATCATGATGGTCATCGCCGGGCTCATGTGCTGGTTCATCCTAGAGCGCACGGTACTCGGCCGTTCCATGTACGCCATCGGCGGCAACCTCGAGGCCGCCCGTCTCTCGGGCCTGCCGGTCAAGCGCATCCAGATCGCCGTCTTCGCACTCTCCGGTTTCTTTGCCGCCTGGGCCGGCATGGTCATGGCAGGCCGCCTCGAATCTGCGCAACCTCAGGCCGGCACCGGCTATGAATTGGATGCCATCGCGGCCGTCGTCATCGGCGGCGCCTCGCTCTCCGGCGGCCAGGGCAAGGCCACCGGCACGCTGGTCGGCGCAATTCTTTTGGCCGTTATCCGCAACGGTCTGAATCTGCTCAATGTCTCCTCGTTCTGGCAGCAGATCGTCATTGGTTTGGTCATTGCGCTGGCCGTCGGCTTCGACGTTATCCGTAATAAGACGGCCAGCTAAGGAGCACCCACCATGAAAAAGCTCATCGCCACCCTTCTCGTGCCTGCGCTTGCGCTTGGCCTTGCCTCCTGCAATCGTTCGGAAGAAGACCGCAACCGCATCACGCTAGCGCTGTCGACACAGACCAACCCCTTCTTCGTTGAGCTGCGCCACGGCGCACGAGATAAGGCCAAGGAGCTCGGCGTTCCGCTGGATATCCAGGACGCCTCCGATGACCCCGCCCAACAGGTCAATCAACTGGGAAACGCCACGTCGATGGGAGCAAAGGTGGTCGTGGTTAACCCCACCGATTCCGATGCCGTCGCCCCGGCCGTGCGCGGCATCAAGGATGACGGCGTGCCGGTTATCGGCGTGGACCGCGACGTCAACGGCGTAGAACTGGATTCCATGGTGGCCTCCGATAACGTCGCCGGCGGCGCACAGGCGGCGAATACACTCGCGCATTCCATCGGGGAAAAGGGAGAGATACTTATCCTGCAGGGCACCGCCGGTACCTCCGCCTCGCGCGAGCGCGGCAAAGGCTTTGCAGAGCAGATTGCGAAGTACGGGGATATTCGGGTCGTCGGCAAGCAATCGGCGAATTTTGACCGTACGGAGGGCCTCAACGTTGCCACCAACCTGCTGCAAGCCAACCCCGATATCAAGGCGATCTTTGCAGAAAACGATGAAATGGCGCTCGGCGCGGTCGAAGCCTTGGGCTCGCGCGCCGGTACTGAGGTCAAGGTGGTGGCTTTTGACGGCACCTTCGATGGCCTCAAGGCAGTCAAAGATGGCAAGCTGGAAGCTACCATCGCCCAGCAGCCCGCAGAGCTCGGTGCCCGCGCCATCGAACAAGCCGCAGCGCTCCTGCACGGTGGCACGGCGGAGAAGAACGTCCCCGTCGAGGTCATCACCGTTACCCGCGACAATGTAGAGGATTTCCAATGAGCAAGCTAACCGTCGTCGGATCCATCAATGCCGATCTCATCGTCCACGCCGAGCGCCACCCGCAGCCCGGCGAAACCCTGCTGGGCTCCGGCGGCGAGATTTTAGCTGGAGGCAAGGGCGCCAATCAGGCCGTTGCGGCGGCGCAGCTGGGCGCCAACGTGGCCTTTGTGGGCGCGGTGGGCTCCGATCCTTATGCCGAGCCCGCCATGTACTATATGCGCACCTCCGGAATCGATCTCGGCACGGTGGAGCAGGCCGATACCAATACGGGCCTCGCCGTCATTACCGTCTCGGCCGATGGCGAGAACACCATCGTCATCTCCCCCGGCGCCAATGCGCTTGTCGACGCCCCCTTTGTCACCGCCCGCGCCTCCACCATCGCCGATGCCGACGTGGTGCTCCTCCAAGGCGAGATCCCTGCCTCTGGTTTTCAGGCGGCAGTCGACGCTGCGCAAGGTCGCGTGGTGGTTAACCTCGCTCCGGTAGTCGAGGTCGACCGTGACTCGCTTCTGCAGGCCGATCCCCTGCTGGCCAACGAACACGAAGCGGGGCTCATCTTGGACCAGCTCGGCCTACCTGCAGACGGCGCCCCGCGCGAACTCGCCCACCGCCTGGTAGAGGCAGGCTTCCGTTCCGTCGTGCTGACCCTTGGCGCCCACGGCGCCCACGTTGCTACCCCGGATGGCGGCGCGGATATCCCCACCCCGCGCGTGACCGCCGTGGATACCACCGGCGCCGGCGATGCCTTCGCAGGTGCCTTTTGCGCCCAGCTCCTCGCTGGAGCCTCGCTTGTCGATGCCGCCACCTTCGCCGCCCGCGTCGGCGCCTTCGCCGCCACCGGTAACGGCGCGCAGCCCTCCTACCCCACGACCGCATCCACTTTGCCGGAGGTCACCAATGCGTAAGTCCGGTCTCCTTAATCCCGCGCTCGCCGGTGCCGTTGCGCGCCTTGGCCACACTGATACCTTTGTCATCGCTGATTGCGGCCTGCCCATTCCCCACGAGGTGCCGGTCATCGACCTCACTTTGATTTTTGGCATCCCCACCTTTGCCGATACGCTGGCCGCCCTCCTCGACGAAGTCGTAGTCGAAGCCGCCACCATCGCCGATTCCACCCCGACCGAGGTGCGTTCCTTGCTTCCCGCAGTACCCCTCACCGAGGTCTCCCATGACGACCTCAAACGCGAAGTTGCCCGCGCCTCCTTTGTCGTGCGCACCGGTTCCACCACGCCGTTTGCCAATGTCATCTTGCGCTCCGGCGTGCCCTTCTAGCGTTCGTCGACGTCACCGCGCAGAAGACAAGCACGTTTTGCCGAAACCTCCGCGGTTGTGGCTAAACGTGCTTGTTTTATTTACTTCTTTTCCTAAGAGCTACTCTCCCAGCAGCTTGTCGCGCAGGTTCTTATCCTTCTGCTCGACTTCCTCGGCCATCTGCTTTTGGTAGTCCACCATCTTGTCCTGTATAGCGGGGTCACCTGCCCCGAGAATGCGCGCAGCAAGCAGGCCGGCGTTTTTTGCACCGCCGATAGAAACGGTGGCGACCGGCACACCGCTAGGCATCTGCACGATGGAAAGAAGGGAATCGAGGCCATCGAGCTCCTTCAAAGCGCGCGGGATGCCGATGACTGGCAGCGGCGTGGCCGCTGCAACCATGCCGGGCAAGTGCGCGGCGCCACCGGCACAGGCGATAATCGCTTTCAGGCCGCGGGTATGGGCTTCTTTTGCGTATGCGAGCATCTTTTCTGGGGTGCGGTGAGCGCTGACCACGCCAACTTCGAAGGGGATGCCAAAGTCTGCGAGGACCTGGGCGGCGGGTTCAACGGTGGGCCAATCAGAATCAGAGCCCATGATGATGCCTACGTGTGGTTGCATGCTGTCCTTTCTATAAGCAGAGTTTTATGCCCATTCGGCGTGCACGAGAAAGTGCGCTGCCTTGCGGGCGATGGTCAGGGTCTCGTCGGTGTCCTCACCGGTAACGTTGACGTGGCCAATCTTGCGGCCGGGACGGTGATCCTTGCCGTAGAGGTGAATCTTGGCCTGCGGGTAACGCTTCATTACTTCACGAACGCGCTCCGGCATGGGCATGGCAGGATCTTCGTCGGCTCCCAAGACATTGGCCATGACGGTGACGGGGGCAAGCGCATCGACCGCACCTAGCGGGAGGTCGAGCACGGCGCGCAGGTGCTGCTCAAACTGGGAAGTAACACAGCCGTCCTGAGTCCAGTGACCGGTGTTATGCGGACGCATGGCCAGTTCGTTAACGGAGATATCCTCGCCGTCGGGACCGTCAAAGGCGAAGAGTTCTACGGCGAGCACGCCGGTCACGCCCAAGGACTCGGCAATAGATAGTCCCAGCTCGGAAGCGCGCTGGGAAAGTTCCGGGGTAAGGCCGGGGGCGGGCGCGATGGCCTCGGCACAGATGCCGTTTTCCTGGCGGGATTGGGTAATCGGCCACACCTTGGCCTCACCGGAGGGGCGGCGGGCAACGAGGATGGAAAGCTCGCGGGTCAGGTCCACCTTTTCCTCAGCCATGAGAGGGGTACCGGCCTCGAGCAGCTCGGAAACCAGCTCAAAGCAATTATCGGCGGTGGGGAACCACACGCCCTTGCCGTCGTAGCCACCTCGGCGGGCCTTGAGGCAGACGCGACCATCGACGGCGTCGAAGAAGGCGCGGGCATCGGCCACCGAATCGATTGCAGCAAAGCGCGGCACGGGTGCTCCGAATGTGGCGAGCTTTTCGCGCATCTTTAGCTTGTCCTGCGCGTAAATGAGGGCGGTGGGCTGGGGCTGGACGTTAAATCCGGCGTCGATAAGCGCGGCGGAGTGCTCATTGGGCACATGCTCGTGCTCGAAAGTGATGGCATCCGCGCCCTCGGCCACGCCGCGCAGCTCCTCCAGGGAGGTATAGTCCCCCAGCACCACGTCCGGGGTGGCCTGCGCCGCGGAAGAATCCGGCTTGCTGGCTAGAATCCGCAGGTGAATATCGAGCTCCGCGGCGGCCGGCTGCATCATGCGGGCCAGCTGGCCGTCGCCACAAACAGTTACAATAGGCTTTAAGTCACTCACGTCCCCCAATACTAGCCTGGATACTATGTTCACTCGTCATACCATCTTCCAAAATTCACTCATGACCGCTTTGCTTGATGGCATTTATGACGGCGAAATGACCATTTCAGAGCTGCTAGGTAAGGGAAACTTCGGCTTGGGCACCTTCGATGGCCTCGACGGTGAGATGATCATTTTGGACGGCACCTGCTACCAACTGCGGGGCGATGGTTCCGCACAGATTGCAGATTTGGATCAGCGCACCCCCTATGCGGTAGCCACCAATTTTGTTCCTCGCATTACTGCCGACGCCCCCGCGGGCCTGCGCCGCGATCAGCTCTCCGCCTTTATCGATAGGCTCGAGCCTTCCGCCAACTACATGTATGCGGTGCGCATCGTGGGCACTTTTAAGGAGGTCACCACCCGCACGGTGGTCAAGCAGGAAAAGCCCTACCCACCGATGTCAGAGGCCGTCGGCGGAGATAAAGAGCTGCACTTTCAGAACGTCGAAGGAGTCATCGGCGGCTTCCGCACCCCCGTTTATGAAAAAGGAATTTCGGTGCCAGGCTGTCACGTGCACTTTATCGACGCCGCCCGCACCTCCGGTGGGCACGTTTTGGACTACGTAGTAGATAAGGCAACGGTTGAGCTTTGCCCCGCCTCTGATTTAGAGCTGCGCCTGCCGCTGACGCAGGAATTTAGCCGCGCCAACCTCTCGCCGGAGGACCTGGATAGCCAGCTGCACACCACTGAGGTTAAAACCAAGGGCGATCATTAATAATCTCAGCCACGCGCTTGGGCTTTGCAACATTAGGGAAATACATGGCGCGGTCCCAACCATGGATGGCTAGAGACACTCCGCCGCGTCGTTTTCGAGCACCGCGAATATCCTGCAGCGGAATCGAATCGATAGTGCGCCCCTCGCGCGCGATGACGCGCCTATTGGTCACTATGAAGCGCTTGCGACGGGCCTTATAAAGCGGGATGACAAAGCGCCAGATTCCCAACAGCGCCCACACCGCGACCAGTCCATTGCGCAGCATCGGGTCTACTGCTTGGACATCGCACCAACCGATGGCAATCCACAGTAGACCGGTAATGAGGATGAGCTCGAGAAAAGGGAAAATCAATGCGCGAAAAGGCGCGGAGACATCTGCGCGCTTGATCTCGCCTTGGCCCATCTTCATTAATCCCATAGCTATGGATGCTACCTCCCGTGTCTCTTGTGCGGTCTACTGCTGTGGGCGCAGATGCGTGACATCGCCCGCGGAATAGTACTCACCAGCGACCATGATGCGGCCGTCCTCGCCGATTTCATCCACGTGCCCACTAACATCGCCGGATGGAGTTTCTAGGCGCACCTGTTGTCCCAGTGAGGAACACACCGCACGGTAATCGCGCAGGAGCTGCGGATCGTGGTTCTCCCACTGCACAATGCGGCGGCGCAGGTTCTTCAACACGGTAATGGCGAGCTCGGTGCGGTCGGTATCGCGGCCTTCGAGAGCGAGCGAGGTAGCCTTTTCAATCGGCAGGTCCTCGCGGGTCAAGGTGACATTGATGCCCATGCCCACGACCACGCGCGCAGAGGGCGCGGCACCGCCTACGGCTTTATTGAGCTCCGCCTTGTTGACCTCAGCTTTGTTGACTTCGGCCTTATTGACCTCTGCCTTACCTACCTCCACCTTGGTGAGCTCGGTCTTTGGCGCGGCCTTGAAAGCCTGGCCCACGGGTCCGGCCTCAGCGAGGATGCCGCACAGCTTATTGCCATCGATATGCACATCATTCGGCCACTTGAGTACAGTGCCCTCGATGGAATCGGTGACCGCCAAGCCCGCGGCCAGAGGTAGGGTGCCCAAGTGATCGAGAGATTCCGGTAGCAAAAGCACAGAAAAAATGACCTGGGAGCCGGCCGGTGCGGTCCAGGAGCGGCCGAGGCGGCCCTTGCCGGAAAGTTGTTCGTCGGCAAGCAGCACAGTGCCATCCGCAACGTTGGTGGCCTGCATCAAATCGGTATTGGTGGAGCCGGTCTTTTCCACGAAATCGATGGTGGTGAAATCATCGGCCAATGCGGTGCGAATGCGTTCCAAATCAAGTGCAGTCATAAGCCTTAAGGATACCGGCCACCAATGGTGCTAGTGTGTTGCGCATGGCAAAGGTCACTTTTGAAAAGGTCAACATCACCTACCCCGGCGCGAGCGCGCCCACGGTAAAGGACTTGAACCTCGAAATCGCGGACGGCGAGTTTCTGGTGCTCGTTGGTCCTTCGGGCTGCGGTAAATCCACGACGCTGCGCGCACTGGCGGGATTAGAGCCGACATCGAGCGGCCGCATCACCATTGATGGCAAGGACGTGACCGACTTAGAGCCAGGCGATCGCGATATCGCCATGGTCTTCCAGAATTATGCGCTTTACCCACACCTGACAGTAGAACAAAACATGGGCTTTGCTTTGAAGCTGGCGAAGTTGCCCAAGGCCGACATCAAGGCCAAGGTGCACGCAGCTGCGGAGACGCTCGGTCTGACCGAGTACCTCAAGCGCAAGCCCAAGGACCTTTCCGGTGGCCAGCGCCAGCGCGTGGCCATGGGCCGCGCCATTGTGCGCGAGCCGAAGGCCTTCCTCATGGATGAGCCACTATCCAACCTGGATGCCAAGCTGCGCGTTCAGACCCGCGCCGAGTTGGCCAGCCTGCAGCAGCGACTGGGTACGACGACGGTATACGTCACCCACGACCAGGTAGAGGCGATGACCATGGGTGACCGCGTAGCGGTGCTCAAAGACGGCGAACTGCAGCAAGTGGCTCCGCCGCGCGAGCTTTATGACGCCCCCGCAAACGAATTCGTCGCCGGCTTCATCGGCTCACCAGCCATGAATATCTTTGACTACAACGGTGGCCGCGTAGGAGTGCGCCCAGAAAAGATGTTTATCAACAAGGGCCCAGTGGGTTTCCAGGGCGTGGTGGACATTGTGGAAGAGCTGGGCGCCGAGTCCTATGTCTACGTCACCGTGGGCGAAAACCGCTTTGTTGCTCGCGCCGAAGGTACCCCACCACAGCGCGGCGAAG
Organism: Corynebacterium sp. LaCa54; assembly: GCF_046717495.1. Taxonomy (NCBI): domain Bacteria; kingdom Bacillati; phylum Actinomycetota; class Actinomycetes; order Mycobacteriales; family Corynebacteriaceae; genus Corynebacterium; species Corynebacterium sp. LaCa54. Next base: position 540,737 of record NZ_CP177115.1, on the reverse strand, counting down.
ATGTCGTACTGACATTCAACCCGCGCGAAGCACTCCGCTTTGACCCAGAAACGGGGCGCCGTATCTCACAGGATTAGCCCCACGGCGGACACTGGGTCACAGTGCCGCAGGTACGTAGTCCAACCTCCCACCGCCCCTTTACTACCCCCATTTAGAGTTAAATAGGTCAAAATTATCCACCTTTCGATTTCCGTATTTTAGGTTTAAAGAACCGAAAGTTTTCCGAAAGGTGAATTCCATGAAGAGATTCCTGCTTCGCACCACCGTTGCGACTACTGCAGTTCTGGCTCTGGCCGGCTGCTCTTCGTCCTCCTCCGATTCCGCTGCGGGCGATTCCTCCGAAGGCGGGGCGGATGCGCACGGCCCCATCACTTTTGCCATGGGCAAAAATGACACGGACAAGGTGACCCCCATCATCGAAAAGTGGAACGAGCAGCACCCAGACGAGAAGGTCACGCTCAAGGAGCTGGCCGGCGAGGCTGACGCCCAGCGCGAGACCCTCGTGCAGTCCCTGCAGGCGGGCAGCGATGACTACGATGTCATGGCGCTGGACGTCGTGTGGACCGCGGAGTTCGCTGCCAACCAGTGGCTCCAGCCGCTCAATGGTGATTTTGAAACCAATACGGATGAGCTACTGCCGGCCACCGTAGAGTCCGCCACCTATAACGACGTCCTCTACGCGCTGCCGCAGAACACCAATGGTCAGCTGCTTTTCCGCAATACCAAGCTCGCGGATAAGGCTCCCGAGAAGTTCGCAGATCTCAAATCTGCATGTAAGGCGCTGGAAGACGGCAAGAACTGTCTGACCACCCAGCTCAAGCAGTATGAAGGCCTTGCGCTCAATACCGCTGACTTCATGGAAGGCTGGGGCGGCTCTGTCTTGGATAAGGACGGCAATGTCACCGTGGATTCCAAGGAAGCCAAAGACGGCCTGCAGGCCATGGTGGATGCGTACAAGGAGGAGACCATCTCCAAGGACTCCACCGCCGCCACCGAGGAAGAAACCAATATGGCCTTCACCGAAGGCAAGACCGCCTTCGCCGTGAACTGGCCATATATGTACTCCAATGCGGTTGATGCCGGCGTCGACGTCGAGGTCCAGGCCCCACTGGGCAAGGACGGCGTAGGCGTTTCCACGCTGGGTGGCTACAACAACGGTATCAATATCAACTCCAAGAATAAGGGCACTGCGCTCGACTTTATGAAGTTCATCATCAACGAAGACAACCAGAAGTCCTTCGCGGAGCAGTCCTTCCCACCGGTCTTGGCCTCCATCTACGATGACCCGCAGCTACAGCAGGAGTTCCCATACCTGCCGGCGCTCAAGGAGTCCTTGGAGAACGCGGCACCGCGCCCGATTTCCCCGTTCTACTCGGCGATTTCTAAGGCCATCCAGGACAATGCCTACGCTGCATTGACGGATGACAAGTCGGTCGATGATGCCACCGCCGATATGAAGGCGGCCATCGAATCGGCTTCCCAGGGTTAAATTCCCAATCCGGGTGAGGTAGGCGGGCATACCGCCGCCTCACCCTTTGTGGTTTTCACTCCCCTATTGGGGATAGAATCTAGCCAATAGACAGCATTTCTTTAACAGAAAGGCGGACCAGCGTGGCTATAGCTTCGCCGACTGCGTCCAAGGGGACGCCGAAAGGGGCGTCGGCAAGAGCGCCGAAACCCCAGCGCAAAAATTACGGGCGCGTGGCCGGGCTGATTGCTCCGGCGCTCATCGTGCTCGCCGTCATCATCGGCTACCCCATCATCCGCGCCATCTTCCTGTCCTTCCAAGGCAATAGGCACCTCAACCCGCAGACGGGGCTTTTTGAGGAAGGCGGTTTTGCCGGACTGGAAAATTACCTGTACTGGATCAATAACCGATGCGTTTCCGGTACCGGCCAGATTTCCACCTGCCCACCGGGGGTTATCGCCACAGATTTCTGGCCCGCAGTCAAGATTACGCTCTTTTTCACCGTCGTTACCGTGCTGCTGGAGACCATCCTGGGTATGCTGATGGCTCTCATCATGAATGGTGAGTACCGCGGCCGCGGCCTCGTGCGTGCGGCGGTACTTATCCCCTGGGCCATTCCAACGGCCGTCACGGCCAAGCTATGGCAGTTCATGTTTGCCCCGGATGGCATCGTCAACTCGCTGCTTGGAGCACAGATCGCCTGGACCACGGACCCGTTCTACGCCCGCCTGGCCGTCATCATCGCGGATGTGTGGAAGACCGCCCCGTTTATGGCACTGCTTATCCTGGCGGGCCTGCAGATGATTCCTAAGGACGTCTACGACGCCGCCCGCGTGGACGGCGCCAATCGTATCCAGACGTTCTTCCGGATCACTCTCCCGCTGGTGCGCCCGGCGCTCATGGTGGCCGTACTCTTCCGCACCCTGGACGCACTGCGCATGTATGACCTGCCGGTCATCATGATTTCTAGCTCCTCCAACTCCCCTACCGCGACCATCTCGCAGCTGGTGGTGGAGGATATGCGCCAAGGCAACTTCAATTCCGCCTCCGCGCTCTCCACCCTCATTTTCCTTCTTATCTTCGTCGTCGCCTTTATCCTCATTCGCTTCCTTGGTGCGGATGTCTCCGGCAGGAAGGCAGCTAAATAATGCGTAAATTCGGACACTTCGCCGGCATCATTTTCATCATGTTCTGGGGCCTCGCTCCCTTCTACTGGATGCTGGTAACCGCGCTGCGGGATCAGCGATTCACCTTTGATACCACGCCATGGCCTACCCATGTCACGCTGGATAATTTCCGCGATGCCTTGGCTACCGATAAGGGAAATGACTTCCTTGCCGCGCTCGGTAACTCGCTTCTCATCTCACTGATTACCACCGCGGTGGCCGTGCTCATCGGTGTCTTTACCGCCTATGCGCTCTCCCGTTATGACTTTCCTGGCAAGGGAATCGTGACCGGCATTATTCTGGCCGCCTCCATGTTCCCGGCGATTGCCTTGGTCACCCCGCTCTTCCAGCTCTTTGGCAACCTGGAGTGGATTGGTACCTACCGCGCAATGATCATCCCCAATATTTCCTTTGCGCTTCCTCTCACGGTCTATACGCTGCTGAGCTTCTTCCGCCAACTTCCCTGGGAACTGGAAGAAGCAGCCCGGGTAGATGGAGCCTCGCGTTCTCAAGCTTTCCGTTTGGTGCTATTGCCACTGGCGGCGCCAGCGCTGTTTACCACCGCGATCATCGCCTTTATCACCACGTGGAATGAGTTCATGCTGGCCAAGCAGCTCTCCACCACCGATACTGAGCCGGTGACCGTGGCCATTGCACGCTTCTCCGGCCCCTCGGCCTTTGAGTACCCCTATGCCGCGACCATGGCCGCTGGCGCGCTGGTTACCATCCCACTGGTCATCATGGTGCTCATCTTCCAGCACCGCATCGTCGCTGGCCTGACCGCAGGTGGTGTCAAGGCCTAATGCGCAGGGCCATGCTGTGGGATACCGCGCTGGGCTTCCTTGGTTTCTTCAGCATCCTCGCGGTTATTCAGGCCATCATCAACATCTTTCACGACTCCCCCGCCATCTGGCCCGGTCTCGTGGCCGGAGTACTGTGCCTTCTTACCTACCTAACCTGGCGGGCCAAAAGAAAGGACCTTTCATGAGCTGGTACCACAATGCAGTCTTCTACCAGGCCCTCGTCGGCTCGTTTAAGGCCGATGGTGATAAGGAGGTAGGAACGCTGCGCGGGGTCATCGATAAGCTGGACTACCTTCAATGGCTCGGCGTGGACTGCCTGTGGCTGTCGCCGTTTTATGCCAGCCCCTTGCGCGATGATGGCTACGATATTGCGGACTACTACTCCATCCACCCAGATTATGGCACGATGGAGGATTTTGAAGAGCTCATTGCGGAGCTGCACCGCCGTGGCATGCGCATTATGACGGACTTGGCGCTCAACCACACCAGCTCCGATCACCCATGGTTCCAGGCCTCCCGCACGGATCCCACAGGCCCCTATGGCGATTTCTACGTCTGGGGCGATGACCCGGAGCGCTACCCCGAAATCCGCGTCATTTTCACTGACGTGGAGACTTCCAACTGGACTTGGGATGACAAGCGCGGCCAGTACTACTTCCACCGCTTTTATTCCCACCAGCCGGATTTGAACTACGATAACCCGGCCGTGCAGGAGGAAGTATTCAAAATTTTGTCTTTCTGGATGGACAAGGGCTTGGACGGTCTGCGCCTCGATGCTATTGCTTATCTCTTTGAGCGCGATGGTGTAGGCGGTGAGTCCCTGCCGGAGACCATCGAGTTTGTGGAAAAGATTCGCTCCTTCATGGATGCGCACTACCCGGATGCCGTGCTCATCGCGGAGGCCAACCAGCCGCCGGCCGAAACCATGCAATTCTACGGCCAGGGCGAGCGCTTCCACATGGTCTTCAACTTTCCGGTCATGCCGCGGTTGTATCAGGCTTTGGCGCTTGGCGACGCCACCCCGGTCTACTCCATCCTCGACGAACTGCCTTCCCTACCGGAAGGCTGCCAGTGGGGTACCTTCCTGCGCAACCACGATGAGCTCACCTTGGAAATGGTGGACGATACCGTGCGAGATCTGATGTACCAGGAGTACCTGCCAGAAGACAGTATGCGCGCGCACGTGGGTATTGCCCGCAGGCTTATGCCACTGATGAACGGCGACCGCCGCAAGGTGGAGCTGATGTTCTCCCTATTGATGACCCTGCCGGGCGCACCGTTTATCTACTACGGCGATGAGATTGGCATGCTCGATGACACGACACTTCCGGACCGCTATGCGGTCCGCACCCCCATGCAGTGGGACGATTCCGAACACGCCGGTTTCAGCATCAATGCGCCGTCCCGGCTGCCGGTTGTAGGCGGAACGTCTGTGGCCGCCCAGATTGAAGACGCCGCCTCGTTGCTCAATACTGTGCGCTCCATGATCGCCGAGCGCCATGCCCACTCTGATCTCGGTACCGCGCCGTGTGAGCCGGTTGAGACCGGCGAAGAGGCCGTCCTTGGTTACCAACGCGGCGATCTGCTGTGCCTGCACAATTTCAGCGATCGCTCCATCGATCTCGGACCGGTGGAGCTTGGCCCTTATGGCTACGCTTGGCTACCTGCCTAACCCCTGTCCTCTCGACTCAAGCTTCCGAAAGCGCCTAGCCGAAAGAAAAGCGCCTCGCCAGTCCTTTCAGATTGGCGAGGCGCTTCCTTAATGGGGTGGATTAGTTCCACTCAGGGGCGTCTTCCAAGCGCAGCTCAGAGTAGCGCGCTTCTGGCACGGAGGCCGAGTACGGCTTGCCCTGGGCTTCCCACTGCTGGTCAGAGTTGCAACGAACGTCCTGACCGTCAGTATCGAGCATGGTAAAGCCCCACACCAGCTTGCCCTGCGAATTCGCTGGCAGGGTGTACGGACCAACCACCTGGTTTAGCTTCCAGTGCTGCTCACTGACGTAGTTGAAGCCATAGGTCTTGGTCAACACCTTGGCCAGATCACCGGTACCCTCAACGGAGCCGGAGACCTCGATGGTCTGGGTGCGGGCCTTGGTGACGGTGTGCTTGACCGGCACTTCTTCGTCGTTGCGGTTGGCCACGCTGGTGGCATCAGTCTGTTTGAACCAGCGGCGCTTTGCGGTGACGTAGGTGCCGTTTTCACCCGGTGTCGAGCAATGCGTGCCCGGCTTATAATCGTCGTTCCAGCGCTGGGGCAGCTCGAAGTCCCCACCGAAATCAGCGGCGTGGGCAACAGGAGCGGCCACCAGGCTCAGCGCCGCGAGGACGCTAGCGATGGACGTCTTGCTCACGATTAGCCCCAATCGTTGTTGTCACGAGTGGAAACCTCGACGTGGCGTTCCTTCGGCAGAGAAGCCGTGAAGGTGCCGCCATTAGCCTGCCACTTGTGGTCGGAGCCACACACGGTCTTCTGACCTTCGAAATCAGAAACAACCCAACCGGCGCGCAGCACGGCAGTCTTGCCCGGAGCAATGTTGTACGGACCAACCTGCTCGCCTACCTCGTAGGACTGGCTATCGGTGTAGCTGGAAGAGAAGGTGAAATTAATGAGATCCAACAGCTTGAAATCGACGCCAGCAGACACGTTCCAAGTCTTTGTCTTGGTCTCCTTGATAGAACGGGTAACTGGCAAAGGCTCATCGTTGTAGTTGGACACGGTCCAAGAGCCAGCGGAGCCGTCGAAGTAGGTGCGCTTGATCTTTACGGTCTGGCCGGTGTCACCTGGGTTGGAGCAGCGCTCGCCGATGGTGGTCGGGTTAGCTGGGCCTAGGTCGCGCTGTGGTAGGGCGTTAGCGGCCGGAGCGAAGATCAGGCCGGAGGCAACGGCGAGAGCCGCGGTGGTAGAAGCAATCTTGGACTTGAACATGGAACTTTCTCCTTGTGTAGGTGTGGTGGGGTTTAGTAGATGGTCTGGGTCGGAACCGGCAGGTCGCGGAATTCGTCCGGAGTGACGTCCTCAGTACGGGTATTGCCGGCCTTATCGGTGATCTTGGCCTCTGCCCAGAACCCACTCGGGGCGGAGGTCTGCTTGTAGTTAGAGGTGAGGTCGTAGTTTCCGCTCTTGCCGCAGTGAATCTCGCGGTAGTTGATGCGGGTCATGGTGGTGCCATACTCCACGCGCACGCGCTCGCCTGGCTTGAGGTCAACGTGCTTGAGCTCGGTGCCGACCGGCATGTAGGCGCGCTTTACGGCACCGACGGACTCCAGCCAGCCCTTCGGAATATCGCCGCGGTTGCCCTGCCAGTTGGTGTACGGGGCGTGCTCGGCGCCAACGACGAAGTCAGTCACTGGGGCGAATTCATAATCGCCCTTGGACCAGTTGAGGAAGTCGGTGGAGTAGCCGGCCTTGCGGTAGGTCGGCTTTACAGCGGTGATGTCCAGCGGGTACCAGGAGGTATCGCCAGCTTCACACTTATCGCCTTCCTTTGGCCAGGATGGATCGCGCTGCAGTTCCGCGGCCGGCTGCATGATCTCATCCTTTTTAGGATCGGCAATCTTTTCTAGGCTCGGGCCGGATACGGAGGTGTAGTTACCCTCGATCGGCTTGGAGTTTGCCCCCGGAGAGCGGGAAGGAATTTCCATGGCCAGATCGGACACGGAGCCATCTGCCTTAATGATGTAGGCAAAGGCGTAACGCTCGGCCGGGCCCTTACCGCGGATGACGTTGGCACCCGGGATGTTTTCCAGGCGGTCATCATTGCAGCCCACGAACATGGAGATGAAGTCCTTTTCGATGACCCCGTACTCGACGCGGAAGGACTCACCCGGCTTCAGCTTCACTGGGCCGAAAGTTTCTTTATCGCGCCAACCATTGGTCATCTTCAGACCAATATCGGACTTGGCGGTGGTGTCCCAACCAGAAGGCAGCTTGGCCTTAGAATTGGCATCAATCTCGTGATTGGTACCGGTTTCTACCTCGGCGGTGTAGGGCACTTCTTGATTGGTGGTGTTTTTGAACTGCAGGGTGCCATCGCTCATGTAGCGGCGGCCGGTTTCTGCAAAGCGCCATTCGCGCTCGACATTGTCGCCAGCGGCACTGCAGCTCTTATAGAGGTTGGAAATGGGATATGCCTGCGGCATCGGGGGAATATCTCCCGCGTGCGCCACTGGCGTGAAGAGAGTCGCTACGGCGAGCGGTGCGAGCAAGCGCAGTCCCTTTTTAATCACCAGAAGACCGTCCTTAATAGATCGTTAAAAAACAGGGGAAACATTCATGAAGACTCAGATAATAATAAGGGATTACAAGACTCACATCAATAGTTGAATGAAAACTTTTCTAATCTTTTTACCTCCCTTGAGGTGCAACAATTAGCGCTCACCTGCCCAGCGCCCTAAAATGTTTACACTGGTCACCACCCCCACAATAGGGTAAGCGAGCGGGGTGACATTCAAGGAATTCCCAGGTTTAATGCTTAGTCCACGGTGCGGTGGCAAGTACCACATAAACGATTTTCACTCCTCGCTCTTACTGCCTTTCATTCCGCATTGACCGGGGTGCGCTAGTAGTGTGGGGGCCTATGACTGACCTGAAAACCACCGTCGGCAAGATCGAGGACCTGGACGCCAAGCTTGCCGAGTCCCGCGCACCGCTGGGAGAAGGCGAGCCGGCCGCCCGCACCCGCGTGACGCAGCTGCTCGATGAGGGCTCCTTTGTGGAAACGGACGCACTGGCCCGCCACCGTTCCACCGACTTCGGCCGCGAGCATGACCGCCCCTATACAGATGGCGTGGTTACCGGCTACGGCACCATCGATGGCCGCCGCGTATGCGTCTTTAGCCAGGACGGAGAAATCTTCGATGGAACGATGGGTGAGGTTTATGCCGAAAAGCTCACCAAGATTTATGACCTCGCCATCAAGACCGGTGTTCCCGTTATCGGCATTTATGAATCCACCGGCCCGCGTGTACAAGAAGGCATCGTCACCATGGCTGGATACGCCCGCCTCATGGCGCGTGTCTCCCAAGCCTCGGGCCTCATTCCGCAGATCTCCGTTATCGCGGGCAATACCAGCGGCATTGCGGCGTTCGCGCCGACGTTTGCTGATGTCCTCATAGTCACCCAAGGCACCGCCCTCCACCAGGCTGCCAGCCACGTGGCCGGCGCGGAGCCAGAGACCTTTGGCGGCGCCGCAGCCCACGCAGAGTCCGGCACCGCTCACCTGGTGGCCAGCGACGACAAGCAGGCTTTGTCCCTCGTGCGCGACGTTTTGGCTTACTTCCCCGCCAATAACCGCGCGGAGGCGCCGCGTGTGGATGCCGGTAGCGTCGCGGACTTTGATCTCAATAGCGTCATTCCGGATACCGCCGCGCAGGCCTATGACATAAACGATGTCATTAAGGCTGTAGTCGATGAGGGGTCATTCTTCGAACTCTCTGCAGAAGCGGCCCAAAATATCGTCACTGGCTTTGCCTACATCGATGGCCGCACCGTCGGCATCGTTGCCAACCAGCCGCTAGCATTGGCCGGTGCACTGGATTCCGCCGCCGCAGAAAAAGCCGCGCGCTTCGTGCGCACGTGCGATGCCTTCAATACTCCCATCGTGGAATTCGTGGACTCCCCAGGCTTTGTGCCTACCCCGGAAGAGGAAAAGGCAGGCCTGCTTCGCAGGGCGTCGAAGTTTGCCTGTGCGCAGGCCGAAGCGAGCGTCGGCAAGCTCACTGTAATTACCCGCAAGGCTATTGGCCCGGCCTACGTATTTATGGGTGCAAAAGACCTGGGGGCGGACCTGGTCTACGCGTGGCCCACCGCAGAAATTGCCGTCACCCAAGCCTCCCAGGCTTCCCTGGCCATCTATGGCTCTGAGGAAAAGGAAGAAGAGATGGACGAGCTCTTCTTGCACCCGTATGCCGCTGCGGAGCGCGGGCTGGCCGATAATGTCATCGAGCCTTCCGCCACCCGCCACTACCTGGTGGAAGGCCTGCGTCTGCTAGAGCGCAAGGCCGTGGCGCAGGTACCCAAGAAGCACGGAACTGTTTAGGAGGCGAGATGTCTACGCCTGAAATCAAGGTAGTAAAGGGCAATCCCACTGAAGACGAGCTCGCGGCCCTGCGCACGGTGTTGGCGCAGATGAGTGCAAAGCACTCGGGTGCTATCGGCGAGCGCAATGAATGGGGCAACCCGGCTGAGCGCTTCGAGCGCTTTGGGTCGCAGCGCATTTATAATCCCTCCGCTTTCCATACAGTGCGGTACTTCTAATGCGGCTCATCCTCGCCTCCCAATCGCCCTCGCGTGCGTCCATCTTGCGCGGCGCGGGCGTAGAACCTGTCTTGGAACCGGCCGACATTGATGAGCGCTCCCTTGAAGCCTCGCTCGCCGGCCGCCCACCGGCCGATATCGTGGCGGCCCTAGCGACAGCCAAGGCCGAAAAGGTGGCCGAGCGCTACCCCACCGAGCCCGTCATCGGCGGCGATTCTATGCTGTTGCTCGGCGGCGAGTTACAAGGCAAACCGCACACCGAGGAAGCCACCATCGAACGCTGGCACCAGCAAGCCGGCCGCACGGCCGAGCTGCTTACCGGCCACTGCCTCCTCTTTGGCGATAGGCGCCATGTGGAAACATCTACCACCACGGTTCACTTTGCCCACGCCAGCGAAGCCGATATCGCAGCGTATGCCCGATCCGGTGAGCCACTCCAGTGCGCCGGTGCTTTTACTTTGGAGGCAATGGGCGGCTGGTTCATTGACCGCATCGAAGGCGATCCTTCCTCCGTTATTGGGCTTTCCCTGCCGGTGGTGCGCCGCGCGCTGTATTCATTTGACCTTAACGTCTCCGATTTCTGGTAGCTGGGCGCCGGCGTCGCTACAGTGGGGTGGCATGGAAATGAAAGACATGCTTGCCCCGAAACCCATTGAGCTGCCAGCCGATCCCGGTGCGGACTCCACCTCGGATCTCGCCGCCGGCATCGTTGCCCATCCGGATTCTCCGCTGCTGTGGGCCTTGCTTGCTGAGCAAGAGCTTAAGCAGCAGGAGGGCGCTGAGCCAGCCGCTTTCATCACCGCCTACGCCTACGCGCGCACGGGCTACCACCGTAGCCTGGACCGCCTGCGCGGGAATGGGTGGAAGGGCTGGGGCCCGGTCCCCTTCTCCCACGAACCGAACCAGGGCGTGCTGCGCGCCATCGCCGCCCTCGGCCATGCCGCTAAGGCCATCGGCGAGGACGATGAGTACGACCGCATTCGCCAAATGCTTTCCGACGCCGACCCAGACAGCGTCGCCACCCTCCTCGACTAGACCTGGAGAGCCGCCATGCCTGTCGTGCCACCTCACTGCCTGCGGCGATTCTCCGCCGCTCTGCTACTTGCTACTTCCCTGCCACTAGCGCTAAGCGCCTGCGGTACGCAAAAGGATTCTTCTTCCTCCGAACGGCCAGTCTTTTCCAGTCAAGCACCTGCCGAAAATGATTCCGCCGGCGGGGATGATGCAGCTTCCGCAGCAGCGCCCTCCCCGTCAGAGTCCACCGATAAGGGCGAGAAGTCAGCCACGCAGGAGCAGGATAAGAGCAAGGACAGCGAGTGCACGAAGCTGCCTAACGACCCGCGCAAGGTCTACGCCTCTGGCACGGCACCTGGGCGCATGCCCGCTGACGATGGCAGCGATTTCAACTTTTGGATCGGCGATATCGAGAACTCCTACGACCCCTGCGCGACGATTAGCTGGATTATTTTCCGCGGTTCAATGGGCGACGTGGAAGGCCCGGCAGGCACCGGCGCCTCGATTGCTGATGGGCTAGCTCTCTATGTCAATGGCGCCCCGGCCAAGGACATGTCCGCCTTCGACAGGGTAGAGAGCGTCACCCCAGTCTCCGACAACCAAGTCGATTTCACCTGGGGAGAGCGCAGCCGCTCCACCGCGGAGGGCATTACCGCGCACCACACCGTGCGCCTACAGGCACAAGGCGACACCATTGAACCAATTTCTGGTGAAGTCGAGGAATTCAACAAGATGTGGGTCAATCATCACAGCTATCAGCTGGGTACATACGATTAGCCTTTAGCCAGCCCGCAAAAGGCCTCGGACTCTACGACAAACGCCCCAGCACAATCTGCTGGGGCGCTCCTCATTTCTCGCATTGCTACTCGCCTTGTTCAGCGAGCCACTCATCGCAAAAGATTAGTCCATTTTGTCGAGGATATCGCCGGTGTTTTGGGCGATCCTCACGTTTGCCACCATGGCTTCTAGAAACAGCCTGATAGCCACCATAAAGGCGTAGTAGATAATGGTGCACAGGACTGCTAAGAAGATGAACGCGAAGATGCTTCCGAAGATGGCGGAGGCGGAGTCCTCCTCGATGCCATAAATGCCCATGCCGGTAGCGAATAAGAAGGCACCGAGAAGGTGCAGAATCCACATGATTCCACCAAGAATCATGGCGACCTTATAGATCTCCTTCACGTGGGTGATGGTCAAGAAGTGCTTGAACTCGAATTCAAAAAGTCCGCCCAAGAGCCCATCCTTTTTGGCCAAGCCCTTGAGAGCACCGCTCATGCGACTGTTCTTATTACCCAGATCTTGGCCAGAATCGGCAGGAGCAGCGCTAACCGAAGGGAACTCTCCGAATCCTTGGCCCGTGCTCTGCTGTTGAGCGTAACCGCCAAAAGCCGGTTGCTCGTTCGTGGACTGGGCGGAACCGAATTGGTTGCCGTTCGCAGCAGCGTCCGTTGATGCCGAATCCGTGAATGGGTTCTGCGCACGGGAGGCAGCGCCCTGACCTGCGGCGGAAGACTGCGTGGCCCAGAAATCGGAGTTGCCGGTACTTGGAGATGCCGCAGAAGCAGCCGAAGCATCCTCCTCGGCTGGCTTCTGAGAGGACAGATCCCGCGGGTTTCCAAAATCACCAGACGGATCAGTGTGACCGAATGACTTCGTTTCATCTACATCGAAAGAGCCAAACTCCTTGGTCTCATTCACCTCGGCAGCGCTGGCTCCCTCAGCGTTTTCCGCAGCATCCCCAGCGCGGTGGTGCGGAGTTTCGGAAAAATCGCGCGGGGAAAAATCCTTCGGGAAACCGGCGGAATTGAAATCATTATCAGCCATTATGCGGTCCTCAAAATGTTTTAGGGATGGTAGGAAAATGCCCCACGGTGTCCCGTGGGGCTACTTGGCAGGATACAGCGAGCGCTAGGCGTTCGCGGCCTCAACGCGACGAATTGCCTCGGCGGCGACCTTTTCTTGGATTCCCATGTCCAGCTCGGAAGTGAAGCCAACGCAGGAGCAGTTGATCTCGCCGAGGACGTAGTTGTCGGTGCCATCTGGGGCGTCGTCAAGCATGAAGTCCGCGGTCCAGATCAGCGGAACGTCCTTGGTATCGCCGAGCTTTTCAGCGATAACGGGACGCGCCTTATCGAACATCTCCAGCAGCTCCGGCCACGATTCCGGCTTATCGTAGGTGTACTTGGCACCGGAGAAGAGCGTAGCGGAGAAGTTATCGCCGCCCTCCGCCGGCTTCTTGTGCACGATAAATACCGGCTCATTGCCCACGAGCAGGATGCGGATTTCGCCCTCTACAATGCGCGGCATAAAGCGCATATCCACCAGCATGCCGTTATCGCCCACAATGTACTGGTCGCAGAAGTCCATGAAAGCACCCAGCTTGTAGTCATGGGTCTGGTTATCCACTGCCTCGGTGCACTTCAAAGCGGTATCGAGCGGGAGCGCAGTCCCCGGCTCAACGGACTGGGCAAGATCCGTATCCGCGAGGCGCACGCGCCAAATGCCTTCACCCGTGGAGCCGCGGTTTTGCTTGAGCACGCGCTCGCCATAGGACAGCGAGGTGGGGAAGGTATTATGCAGCTCTTCCACCTCGTAGTACGCGGCAGTATCGTCCGGCACCAGCGGGGTGTCATTGAGCTTAACCAGGGCGTCCTTGGCGCCATAGGCCATCATGTCCGCCGGAGTGGACATACCTACCAGGCCGGCATCTGCCAGCTTGCTCAGCAATTCGAAGTAGCCCTTCTCACCGCCGGGGATATTGCCGGGGTTGACGCGGGAGATATAGGCATCAAAGTTTTCAGAAACCTGAGTGTAGATCTCTTCAGACTTGTCCGGATGGAAGTAGATTACCTCTGCCTCCCAGCCTTGTTCCTTGATCGCATTGACGATTGGCATGGTGTCTTTGCGGTGGCCATCTGCGCCTTTATCCGAGCCGCCTTCTACCTCAAATACAACAATTGCCTTGTGCACTTGCAGTTCCCTTCATAGGTGGTGTTCATAGCACGTTGTCGCACCATATCCCGAGTTTATCCCAGCTCTTCTTCCTCCGCGCGCCCAACTGCCCCTCCCTTTAACCCCGCCGGCCGGCGGCCCCAATCACCGGTTAAAACCTGTATCTCAGGCCACAGGAATAATGCCCGAGTGATCATCACGGGAAAAATCGGGTTAAAGTGGTGGGAGCGAATTATTAACCCTTATAGGAAAGGCAGGCGGACAGTGGCTGACGTTGATCCCTATCCCCCATTCCAGGAATACGCACATCCCGAACGCCTCGTGTCTGCACCGTGGCTGTCCGCACGCCTAGGCATCAAAGGCCTGCGCGTTATTGAGGTGGATGAAGACTCGCTCCTCTATGACATTGGCCATATCCCCACTGCCACCCGCATTAACTTCCGCACGGAACTACTTAGCCCACTTACCCGTGATTTCATCGACGGAGAAGAATTCACTTCCCTAATGCGAGAGAAGGGCATTAACGCCGACGATACGATTGTTCTTTACGGCGACAAGTCCAATTGGTGGGCTGCCTACGCCCTGTGGGTATTTACCCTCTTCGGGCACAAGGACGTTCGCCTGCTCGATGGCGGCCGCAATGCGTGGATGGCCGAGGAACGCGATACCTCTTTCATGGTTCCAGACTTCCCAGCATCCGAATATCCCGAAGTAAGCCGCGATGACTCTATGCTGCGCGCCTTCGTAGATCAGGTGCGCGAGACCGAAGGCACGCTCGTAGACACCCGCAGCCCAGAAGAGTTTGCGGGCGAGGCCACCGAACACGATCCCAATGGCGATTCCGCCTACGGCACCACCATGCGCCACGGCCATATCCCTAGCGCGATCAACCTCGAGTGGGATCGTTCCACCTACCCCAACTCCTGCTTCCGCTCGGCCGAAGAGCTTCAGGTCAATTACGGAATGTTGGAGCCTGAATCTGCCACAATCCTCTATTCCCACGTGGGCGCCCAAGCCGCGCATACGTGGTTTGTACTCACGCATCTTTTGGGATTCACAAAGGCGCAGGTCTACGATGGTTCGTGGTCTGAGTGGGGCAATATGGTGAAAATGCCGATTGAGCGTTAGTTTTTCGGTTTAGCCGTATAAGCCCATGTCCACACTGGATGTGGGTTTATTTTTGTTCAAAAATGTCCCCCTTGCGTGCGTGAAAATTAACTCATGCTTTTGTGTGCAAGAATAGATTGCGTATTCAACCTAATGTGTTCAGGAGGTTGCTGCCGTGGCAGTAGAAACCAAAAAGATCTCAAAGGTTCTCGTAGCGAACCGCGGTGAGATCGCCGTTCGCGTGATCCGCGCGGCCCGCGACGCTGGCATTGCTTCCGTCGCCGTCTACGCCGAGCCAGACGCCCAGGCACCTTTCGCCTCGCTTGCCGACGAAGCCTTTGCACTCGGGGGCACCACTTCTGCCGAGTCCTACCTCGTCTTTGACAAGATTTTGGACGCCGCAGAAAAATCCGGCGCAGATGCCATTCACCCCGGCTACGGTTTCCTATCCGAAAACGCCGACTTTGCCCAAGCCGTCATTGACGCCGGTTTGACCTGGATTGGCCCCTCTCCTGAGTCCATCCGCAACTTGGGCGATAAGGTCACCGCGCGACACATCGCCGAGCGCGCCGAGGCCCCTATGGCCCCGGGTACTAAGGATCCGGTAGCCGGTGCCGATGAGGTGCAGTCTTTCGCCATGGAATACGGCCTTCCCGTTGCCATCAAGGCGGCCTTTGGCGGCGGCGGTCGCGGCATGAAGGTGGCCTACTCTGCAGAGGAAATCCCCGAGCTCTTTGAATCTGCTACCCGCGAGGCTACCTCCGCCTTCGGTCGCGGCGAGTGCTTCGTGGAGCGCTATCTGGACCGCGCCCGCCACGTCGAGGCTCAGGTGCTGGCGGATAAGCACGGCAATGTGGTCGTCGTCGGCACGCGCGATTGCTCCCTGCAGCGCCGCTTCCAAAAGCTAGTCGAGGAAGCCCCCGCGCCTTTCCTTACCGATGAGCAACGCACCTCCATCCACGAGTCTGCCAAGCGCATCTGCCGCGAGGCCGGCTACTACGGCGCCGGCACCGTTGAGTACCTGGTGGGCGCCGATGGCCTCATTTCCTTCCTCGAGGTCAATACTCGCCTGCAGGTGGAGCACCCCGTATCCGAGGAAACCACCGGCCTCGACCTCGTACGCGAGCAGTTCCGCATCGCCGAGGGCCACGAGCTTTCCCTGCAGGAAGACCCCGCCCCGCGCGGCCATGCTTTCGAGTTCCGCATCAATGGTGAGGATGCCGCGGCAAACTTCATGCCGGCTCCTGGCACCATCGTGAAATACTCCGAGCCGGCCGGTCCGGGTGTGCGTGTGGATTCCGGCGTCGTCCAGGGCTCCGTCATTGGCGGCCAGTTCGATTCCATGCTGGCCAAGCTCATCGTCTGGGGGCCAGACCGCGAGACCGCACTGCGTCGCTCCGCCCGCGCCCTATCCGAGTACACGGTTGAGGGCCTGCCCACCGTTATCCCGTTTGACCAGGCTATCGTTGCTGACCCAGCTTTCACCGCAGAAGACGGCAACTTCGGTGTCTACACCAAGTGGATCGAGGAGGAATGGGATAACCAGCTTCCCGCCCACGATGATTCCACTGATGCCGAGGCTGCCGAGGCAGAGCCTTCCCAGGTACACACCGTAGAAATCGACGGCCGCCGTATCGAGGTAGCCCTCCCCGCGTCCTTCGGTATCAACGGCGCCCCACGGAAAAAGAAAAAGCGCAAGGGTTCCGGCGCCAAGGCTGCCGTTTCCGGCGATGCGGTTACCTCCCCAATGCAGGGCACGGTCATCAAGGTCAACGTGGAAGAAGGCCAAGAGATCGCCGAGGGCGAGGTCCTCCTCGTTCTCGAGGCCATGAAGATGGAAAATCCCGTCAAGGCGCATAAGGCCGGCACCGTTACCGGTCTGGCAGTAGAAGCAGGCGCTTCTACCACCAAGGGCAGCGTGCTGCTGGAAATCAAGTAGCCTACCCCGCTAGCCTTGGAAGAATGACTGCTTCTTCCCTCGGCGTGCGCTTGGCCAAGGAAGAGGACCGCGACTATCTCGCGGGCCTCTTCCCTTCTTATATCTCTGAGTGGTCCCCCATCGTGGACGGCGGTGTCCTCGCCTTGCCCATGTCCGCGAACGAGGATCCCACCATTGCTCCCCGCGGCGCCGCGCTTTTGCGCTACTACCCCGCCGCTGACAAAGGCCCAGCTTTCTTGGGCGATCCCTTAGCCCACCCGCTTGACGACGCCGCCTGGCTCACCCCCTTCGATCCCGAGGAAATCCCCGAGCTCGTCGTCGCCACCGACGATCCAGCCGCCCGCACCCTGCTCATTAGCAACGCCATCGACCTCGCGGCCGAGCAGACCGCTCCTGGTATCTCGTCGGCCACGCCCCTGCCTGGTTTCGAGGAGCTTGCCCCAGGTAAATTCTTCCGCCGCTTTTAGCCCCCCCCCTAGGGCCAGCCGCCTGTCTGCTAACCTATCAACGATGTTGAAAATAGATGCAGCCTACGGACATGCCACTGCCCTAGGGCACCTCAATCGCGGCTTTGATGTCGGTCGCGTATACGGCCTGAAAGGCCCGAATGGTGCGGGTAAATCTACGCTGCTGCAGACGTTGAGCGGCGAGATTGCCCCACTAAATGGCACCGTTTTCATCGACGGTGCCGCGCCCGGTAGCGCTGCGGCGGCCGGTTCCGTCATCTCCGTCGGGGACCCAGTCTTTCTCCCCGACCTCACCGTGGGTGAGCACTTTAGTGTGCTATCCCGCCGGACCGGCGTGGACTTTACCGAGATCCATGAGCTCTGGGCCCTCGACCAAGCCATCCTGAATTCTGCGGTCAGCGATCTTTCCTCGGGCCAGCGCCAGCGCGTCTACCTCGCAGCCCAGCTCTATCAGCCGGCCAAAGCCCTGCTTATCGACGAGCCCGAACGCCACCTCGACCACACCTGGATCGACTTTTTGGCCGAGGAGCTACGCCACCTCGCAGCCGATGGCCGCTGTGTTGTACTTGCTTCCCATTCTCCAGCCATCTTCGATGCCTGCGACGAGGTGGTGGAGATATCATGAAACTTCTCTCCACAGCCTCCTCAGCCATCTATTACGCCTTCATCGCGGCACTTATCGCGAGCGTCAGCGTTTACGCCTGGCACAATGCTGCAGCGCTTCTGCCCTCGCTCGCGCAGCGCACGGCTGCCGCCCTTCCTGCCACCGCAATCATTGGTGCCGGGTTCGGCTCGCTCGCCCTCATCGTTCTCCTCGAGGCGCTCTATCCGCTGCGCAGCCTTTCGCTCGGGCGTTGGGTCTATGCGGATAGGCCGCGGGGGCGCATGGGAGGCGTCGATAAGCTGTCTATTGCGCAACTCGCCGGCATAAGCCTCCTTGGCCTCGCCCTGTGCACGTCACTGCATCTTCCACTCTATGCGGCGATAACCCTACCCCTGCTGCGGTTTGTCATCGGCTGGCGGTCCTTCGATCTCGCCTCGCTCCTTCACGCGGGCCGTACCCGTGCCATCGGCTCGTCCTCCTTTGGGCTACTGGATTCTGAGGTTTCTGCCGATGCCATCGCCTCCCAATCCGCGCGCCTGCGCCCGCGCTCGCGTGCCACGGCTTCGCTCAGTCTCCTTTTTGCTTGGCGCCTGTATCGCCGGTGGTACATCCCCCTCGGTGCAGTCGCCGTCATGGGGCTGACCCTGGCGCTTGCCCCACAGCTCGGCAGCCTTGCGCTCATTGGATTCACTGCCGCTTGGACCATTGTCAGCGCCGCTACCAGCCGCGCCGCCTCCTTCGGCCGCATCGTCGATGGTGCGTGGCCCGACTGGGGACTGCCGCTGGCTGCCACCGCAGGTGCTGCCGTTCTTGGCACCGCCTTCATCGCCACCGTGTGGAAGCTGTCCCTGTTCACGCTCGCAGCATGTTGTTTGGGGCTTAGCTACGCCGCCTTTAAGCGCTCCCGTCCCGCACGTGTGACCACCATGAATATCATCGATACCGGCGGCTTCGGCGCCTCCTTCTCTCCCGAGGTCTTCGGTTACTTCATGCGCGGGAGCTACGGTATTGCTGCCATCGCAGTAGCTCTTTTCCTCTAGTCTCCCTGCCCCAACACCCCAGGTATGTCACTGCGTTAAGTCACACATACCTGGGGTTTCTTTGGGATCTCATTTTGTATTACAACTAGCAATACAGATTGTGTTACTATAAGTAATACAGAAAAGAGATTGGAGGTGACAGATGTTCATTACCCTTAACCCCGAATCTGACGTCCCCGTATTTCAACAAATTCACGATGAAATCGTTTTGGCTATCGCTCACGGACAGCTTTCCGATGGCGACAAGCTAGATCCCGTCCGCCGCGTTGCCAAAGATATAGGCATTAACCCCGCCACCGTAAAGAAGGCTTACGACCTCTTGGTTTCCGAGGGCCTTGTAGAAACCGCCGGCCGGTCCGGATCCATCGTCAGGCCTGGTTCTCGCACCGCCTCACAAGAAAAACAACTGAATGAGCAATTAAGCCGCGTAGTCGCACTCGCCCGCGCCCAAGGCTTTAGCCCAGATGAGCTCCACGCTCGACTCAGCTACACCCTTAATGACCTGGAAGTATCACCATGATTTTCACACTTTTAATGGCCGCCACCACCCTCGTTATCACCTGGATCATGGCCACAGCCCCCTCCCTGGCCTCGCCTGGCACACCGCTCGGAGTGCGCGTGCCCAAGGCTTATCTTTCCGATCCTGCAGTTACCTCTGCCCTCGCTGGATTCAAGGCACGCACGTGGAGCTGCGGCATCGTGGCAACGGCCATGTCCCTCTTTGCCTGGAAACTGCCGTTATTAGCTGCACTACCTTCCCTCGTGGTAGCGCTCGGTGGCATGTGGGCCTACATCTCCCAACGTCGCCGCATCATCGCCGCTAAAAAGGCGGGCGGCTGGTTCGACGAGGTGGAAACCACCATCGCTGCCCGTGTTTCCCGCAAATCCATTGGCACGCCCAACTTCGACGGCTTCCCTACGCCGACTTTTCCATGGGTAACCATGCTCTCTTCCCTGTTGTGCATCGCGGCCGGTGCAATCATCGTCGCTTCCCACTGGTCCGCCATTCCGGACCCCGTTCCCGTGCATTGGAATGGCTCCATGGAAGCCGACAATTGGAGCGACAAATCAATCGGGAGCGTGTTTTTCTCCTCATTCGTGGCTCTAGGCGAGCTCTGCCTATTTGCCATTATCTGCTCTTTTATCGCGCATAGTGAGGTGTCCCCACGCTCTGAGCGCAGCATTAAAGCGCGGCTGCGTAACGAAGCCAACCTCGCTGTCACGAACACCGGAATGGGAGTACTTACTCTGCTCATCAGCGCCGGGATGGCCTTCATACAGGTAACCGGCCCTATCCCGCACTATCAACGCTTCCACAGCGCCGCGATCATCACAATGTTGATTCTCGCCATTGGTGGCAGCATCGGTCTAGTTGTATTTCTTCTCTACAAGCAATCCCGGTTATCCGAGCAATTGCGCGGCATTCCCTTTTCCGATGAAGACAAAGAATCACCGGACAATGACCACCTCTATAAATGGGGCGTAATGTATTACAACCCGGATGACCCAGCGGTACTGGTAGATAAGCGCTTCGGTACGGGAATGTCGTTTAATTATGCCCGGTGGCAGGCCAAGGTCTTTTTCGGCCTCGTGATACTCATCCTGGTCGGCTCGTTAGCATTGCCCGTCCTCCTTGGCTAAGGCAAACCTCCGCTATCATCGCGAATCAACGATTTCGTCCATCTAAAGCAAGGATTTCGTCGACGGATCTGGTCATTTGGATGGGCGAAATCGTTGATTTCTACCGCTGCTAGACACCAAGGCGCCCCGCTGCCTCGAGATAAATCGAGGGAAGCGGGGCGCTTGAGTGTGCAGACTAGTTGATTACAGCAATGAGGTCGCCGCCTTCAACCTTGGTGGCCTGGCCGATGGCCACGCGTTCGACCACGCCATCCTTAGTGGCGGAGATGGAAGCTTCCATCTTCATTGCCTCAATGACGGCAATTTGGTCGCCGGCCTTCACCTCGTCGCCAGGCTTGGCGGTGGGATTGACCACGCCGGCGAATGGTGCGGCGACATGTCCCTCGTTGGAAGGGTCAGCCTTTTCTACGGTGGCGACGGTGGACTCGGCGTTTTCGTCGCGAACCTTCATCGGGCGAATCTGACCGTTGACATTGAGTACGACGTTACGCATGCCCTTTTCATCCGGCTCACCCACGGCGTCGAGACGCACCACGACCTGCTTGAGATCGGCGCGATCGGTGGAGCCTTCTGGGAAGTAGTGGACTACCTTTTCTTCGCCTTCAGTCAGACCGTAGAAGAAGGTGGTATCCGTCAGCGCCTCGGTATTGCCGTACTTACGGCGGAACTCGTTGAACTCCTCGAACTGCTTGGGAAAGAGCAGGCGGTTCAAGCTGGCACGGCGTTCATCCGAATTATCGGACTCGAGGTGCGGCTGCTCCTCAGCAGGAACTTCGCTGATTTGGGCGCCGGTCGCCTCGCGACCGTCGAGCACCTTATCGCGCAGTTCCGGCCAACCACCAGGAGGGGTACCGAGCTGTCCGCGGAGGAACTGGTTAACCGAGTCCGGAATATCAAACTTCGTCGGGTTAGCGGCGAAGTCTGCAGGATCTACGCCCGCGCCAACAAGGTGCAGGGCAAGATCGCCCACGACCTTGGAAGATGGGGTGACCTTGGTCGGACGTCCCAGCATCTCATTGACCGCTGCATAGGTGTCCTCGATGACCTCGAAGCGATCCGCCAAGCCAAGAGCAACGGCTTGGGCACGCAGGTTGGAGAGCTGACCGCCTGGAATCTCGTGTTTGTACACGCGACCGGTCGGGCCAGGGATGCCGTTCTCGAACGGAGCGTAGAGCTGGCGCACGGCCTCCCAGTACGGCTCGAGATCGGAAACCGCCTGCAGGTCGATGCCGGTATCGCGGTTGGATTGGGAGAAGGCGGCAATAAGCGCGGACAGCGATGGCTGCGAGGTGGTTCCTGCCAGCGGCGCAGAGGCGCCATCGACGATGTCGGCACCGGAGAGCGCAGCCGCATAGTAAGTGGCCATCTGTCCACCGGCGGTATCGTGCGTGTGCACGTGCACCGGCAGATCGAATTCCTTGCGCAGCGCCATGACCAGCTTGGAAGCAGCCTCTGGGCGAAGCAGACCCGCCATATCCTTGATGGCGAGGATATGGGCGCCGGACTCCACAATCTGTTCGGCCAGCTTGAGGTAATAATCCAGCGTGTACAGGTTCTCCTTCGGCGAGGCAAGGTCGCCGGAGTACGCCATGGCCACCTCAGCAACGGTGGTATTGGTCTCGAGAACGGCCTCGATGGCGGGGCGCATCTGGGAGACGTCGTTAAGTGCGTCGAAGATGCGGAAGACATCAACGCCCGACTTGGCTGCTTCTTGGACGAAGCCGCGGCAGACCGAATCTGGGTATGGGGTATAGCCCACGGTATTGCGGCCGCGCAGGAGCATCTGGATATTTTGGTTCGGCATAGCCTCGCGCAGCATGTCTAGGCGTACCCAGGGGTCCTCGTGGAGGAAGCGCATGGCGACGTCATAAGTCGCACCACCCCAAGCCTCCACGGAGAAGAGATTCGGGGTCATGCGAGCGACAGCCTCGGCGGCGGAAACCAGCGCAGTACTACGCACGCGGGTGGCCAGCAGGGACTGGTGGGCATCGCGGAAGGTGGTATCCGTAACCATGAGTGCGTGCTGCTTACGGATCTTTTCTGCCCACTTCTGTGGCCCAAACTCGAGCAGATCGTCGCGGGAACCGCGCGGTAGCGGCTCAGAAGAGTCCAGCTCGGGGAGCTTGTCAAAGGGACGAAGTGCCGTCGGGCGCTCGCCGTTGGGTTTATTAACGGTGGTCTCCGCAATGTACTCGAGGATTCGACCAGACTCATCGACGGCGGGCGGTGCCTTGAGGAGGTGCGGGTGTGCGTTGATGAAGCTGGTGTCCACACGGGTCTGAGTGAAGTCCGGCTCGCGCAGCAGGGCGCGCAAAAAGCCGATATTGGTGGCCACACCGGAGACGTGGAATTCGTTGAGCGCGCGCTGGGCGCGCTGCACGGCCTGCTCGAAATTGACGCCGCGACAGGTCATCTTTACCAGCAAGGAATCGAAGTTCGGCGATACCTCTGCACCCACAGAGGTTGCACCGTCCAAACGCACGCCAGCGCCGCCCGGCGAACGATACGCGGTCAGCGTACCGGTATCCGGGCGGAAACCATTATTCGGATCTTCAGTGGTAATGCGGCACTGAAGGGCAGACCCGGTGATGGAAATCTTGTCTTGGGCGAGGTGAATATCCTCCAGCGAGGCACCGGCCGCGATATTCATCTGGGCCTTCACGATGTCGACGCCGGTGATTTCCTCGGTCACGGTGTGCTCCACCTGCACACGCGGGTTCATCTCGATAAAGACGTGGTTGCCGCGCTCATCCACGAGGAATTCCACGGTACCTGCACCCTCATAGTTGATGTGTTCGCAGAACTTTACCGCATCTTGGCAGATGCGGTCACGCAGCTCTGGGTCTAACGTCGGCGCTGGGGCGATTTCCACTACCTTCTGGTGGCGGCGCTGGACGGAGCAGTCACGCTCAAAGAGGTGAATAACGTTGCCTTGGCTATCAGCCAGAATCTGCACCTCGATGTGCTGTGGCTTGATTACTGCGGTTTCAAGGTAGACGCTGCCATCGCCGAATGCGGCTTCCGCTTCGCGGGAGGCCTCGGCAGCCTTCTCGCGCAGCTGATCTTCGGATTCTACGAAGCGCATTCCGCGCCCGCCGCCACCGGCAACGGCCTTAACGAATACGGGGAAATTGAAATCCTTGGAGTATTCCACCAGCTTATCGACGTCCGTCGATGGTTCTGAATCCTGCAACGTCGGCAGCCCAGCTTCCTTCGCGGCGCTTACCGCTGCAGCCTTATCACCAGTCAAATCCAGCGTGGAGGGGGTCGGGCCAATGAACTTAATTCCATTGTCCTCACAGGCACGAGCAAGATCCGCCCGCTCCGAAAGGAAACCGTAGCCGGGGTAAATAGCATCCGCTTCCGCTTTCTTCGCGGCGCGAATGATTTCATCGATATCGAGATAAGCCTTTACCGGCTGCCCCTCGGTACCAATACGGACGGCCTCATCCGCAAACGCACGATGGAAGGAGTTACGGTCTTCACGAGGGTAGACCGCTACGGTCTTTGCCCCAGTTTCAAAGGCAGCGCGAAATGCACGCACGGCGATTTCGCCGCGGTTGGCTACCAGAATCTTTTTGAACGATGGAAGCGCGGGATTAGCCACTTCTGTGTTCCTTTCAGCTCGGAAGACGCCGCGATGCAACGCCTCCTGTTGGGTGATCCGCATCTCAGTCTAGAGGGCCACTCCTCAAATGTCTGCCCTTTTTAACGCCGAATTCGCCACACTTACCAGCCACGGAGCCACCTTGCGGACATTTCTACAGGTCGACCAGTAATAACAAGGTTGGCGATTCTGTAAATGTTGCAAATTTTTAATTCAACAACTTACACAGCGGGGACACCCGCTTTTACACCGCAGCTCCACCCCATATCACTCCTACCGTTGACCGCGGGCACCTTTCGTTATATGGTTACCCACATAAATGGTTAACCCATACACCGGAAAGGGAATCATATGCCACGAATCAGAGGGGCCGCAGGATGAGTGACACCCGGCCTATTTACCAGCAACTGGCAGGAGGGATTAGGGACATGATCATCAGTGGCGAACTGCCAGAGGGCGAACGCGCCCCCAGCACCAACGAGCTTTCCGCATTCCACTCCGTCAACCCGACCACCTCTGCCAAGGCGCTCACCGTCCTCTTCGAGGAAGGGCTGCTGGAAAAGCGCCGCGGCTTGGGCATGTTTGTACGCGAAGGCGCTCGCGAGAAGGTTCGCCATCAACGCCAAGAATCACTTAGGGAAGACTTCATCGTTCCCCTCCTGAAAGAAGGGGCCGCATTGGGATTAAGCGCCAGCGACATCGCCGACCTCATCGAAGCCGAAGGAGACCATCATGACGCACCTTAAGTTGCAGAACGTCACCTGCAAGCACCGCCTGCACGTGCCGCACCTCGATCTCAACTCCGGTATGTACGGATTGATCGGCCCCAATGGCGCAGGCAAGACCACTCTCTTGCGTGCGGTAGCGGGGTTCCTGCCTACCAAGGGCAGCATCGACGCCTCGTCAGTGGCGATCGCGCGCACCGGCGCCGATATCTTGCTTTCCGGTTCTACTGTGGCCCAACATCTGCGGGCCGCAGAGCACGTCCGCGATAAATTCGACGTGGAGTATGCGGAGGAGCTTTTGGATAGTTTGGGCGTCGATAAGCGCAGCAAGAACCGCTCTTTAAGCACCGGCCAGCGCCAACTGGTTGCCTGCGCCACTGCCCTGGCAGCGCGCACACCGGTCACCCTCCTCGATGAGCCTTTCAATGGCCTGGACGCACCGACGCGGACGCGCCTGCGAGAGCTCATCATCGCCCATGCCGCTGCCACTCCGGATTGGCTACTCGTGCTTTCTTCGCACCGCGCGGAAGACCTCGTAGGTTTGGTTGACCAGGTCATCACCGTGCACGACGGCACGGTCAATAAGCCCACCGACCTGGAATCCCAACGGCCGCACTACCCCGTGCTCACCGGCAGCGCAAAGGACGTTGAGCAAGCACTCGCGCTTGCCGACGCCCTGCCCCTCCACCAATCCTCCCTAGGCTCGACCACCAAGGTTCATGCCTGGTCCCCAGTACCATTTCCAGCTGATACCGCAGCTGCCGCCCACGTCACTGTTTCCTACCTCGATGACGGCCAGCTCATTGATTCCCTTGTTTCCCACGCCCTTGAATCCGCCCGCACCCGACAAGAGGAGTCCTAAAATGTCCCTGCTGAAGACCTTTAATCTCAACGCCACAAAGACCCTTATTGCCGTTTGCATTATCGTCGCGTTGCTGTGGAGCGTGCCTTATTTCCTGCCCACCGACCCAACAACGATTAGCGCTAACCCTGCTGGCTGGGGAATTCTCGCCGTATTCATTTGGGGCCTCTACTGCGCCTTCACCGCAACTGAATACCGGGCCCTTCGTGGCCTGGGAATGCGCCCACGGCAGTGGCTGATGAGCATGCACGCGACCCTATGGCTCGCCGCGTTCGTATTCGGCGCCATTGCTTGGCTGACATTTTATGCCGCGCTACGCGCTGGCGTAGACATGTACTCATCGTGGGTTATCTCTCCAGGCAGTTCCGGTCTCAGGCCTCTCTTCGCTCGAATCGCGACCTTGGGAAGCTTTATTTGTGGCCACCTACTTACCGGATACATCGGCACTTTCATCGGCTTAGTGGTCAGTAGCGCCAAACAACGCTCTCTGTTCACCCGGTTCTTGCTTATTGCTGGCATCCTTGTCGGCTTCTATGCAGCAGCACTCCTGCTGGCAATTCTTATTGATAGCCTAGGGACTGTCCAAATCGGCGCCCCTTGGCCGGGTCTATTCTTCTTCTCAGCTTTGGCTGTCATCGTTTTCTCACTATTGATGCATCAGTTAGCACAGCGCGTCCATCCTTAGACTATCCGTGGAAAACGGCTGCTCCCCCACCCTGAGAATGAAAATTGTCTCTGGAGGAGGGGGAGCTTGTGAGTTTTAGAAGGACTTCGGCGGGACCGAACGCTGCTCCTCGCCGTTATAAGCGGATAGCGGGCGGATAAGCGAGTTATTCTCGTTCTGCTCTATGCGCTTCACCACGTCCCCACCGAAGCCCAAGAAGTAGCTACTTTAGGTCTCGCGCAATACGTCGCTGCCGCGGTCACCATGCCGGATGGCCATGCCTACCTGTGGTTGGGCGGTTTTGTGCAAGGAACCGGAGGGAAACTTTACTCCAGGTCGTCGTGAGCCACGAGGCGTCGCGCGGCCTCGGTAATGGTGCCGGACAGAGACGGGTAAACGGCGAAGGAATCGGCCAGCTGATTTACGGTGAGCTGGTTGGTCACGGCCATGGCGATGGGCAGAATGAGCTCGGAGGCGGTCGGTGCAACGATGACGCCACCGATAACGCGGCCGGAGGTCGCGCGGCAGAAAAGCTTGACAAAGCCGTGCTGCAGGGAACGCATCTTCGCGCGCGGGTTGGTATTGAGCGGCATGGTGATGGTGCGGGCGGCGACCTCACCGGCCTCGATTTCTGCCTGGGTAAAGCCTACGGCTGCGATCTCTGGGCGGGTGAAGACGGCGTTGGCCACGGTCTTCAGACGCAGCGGGGACACACCCTCACCCAAGGCGTGGTACATGGCCACGCGGCCCTGCATTGCGGCAACGGAAGCCAGCGGGAAAAGGTCAGAGCAGTCGCCAGCGGCGTAGATGCCGGCGATATTGGTGCGGGAGACGCGGTCAACCTGAATGTGGCCAGACTTGGCGGTTTCCACGCCAACGTTCTCCAGCTTCAAATCCTGAGTATTCGGGATGGAGCCGATAGACATAATGACGTGGGAACCGGTAATTTCACGCCCGTCCTGAGTGGTCACCAGCACGTTGCCGTCCTCAGTGCGGTTAACGGTTTCCACGCGGCAGTTCTTTTCCAGCTCGACGCCGCGCTCGCTAAGCACGGTCTCGAGGACGTCGGCCGCGTCGGCGTCGTCATGCGGCAAAATGCGGTCGCGGGAGGCAACCATGGTGACCTTAACGCCCAGCTCCGCAAAGGCGGAGACGAACTCGGCACCGGTGACGCCGGAACCGACGACGATGAGGTGCTCCGGCAGCTCGGTGAGGTTATAAACCTGCTGCCAGGTAAGGATGCGTTCGCCATCTGGCTGCGCACCAGGTAGCACGCGCGGGGTGGCGCCGGTAGCTACCAAGACGAGATCTGCGTTAATGGTTTCTTCGTGACCATCCTCGTTAAAGACGGCGGTGACCTTGTGACCGCCAAAGGCATCGGCTTCCTGATCCTCTGGGAAGTAGCCGCGGCCATCGATAACGCGTGCGCCCAGGGACTCCACAGTGGCGCGGATATCGGCGGACTGCTTGCTTGCCAGATCCTGCACGCGCTTATTCAGTGCGGTCAAGGAAAGGTGGGCCTGGCCAATGCCCTGGTTAAGTTCCATATCTTCGGCGCGGCGCAGGTCAGTCTTGATATTGGCACCAGCGATGAAGGACTTGGAAGGAACACAGTCCAAGATAACGCTGTTGCCGCCCATGCCTTGGTCTTCAATAATGGTGATTTCTGCACCATATTTCGCACCTGCCAGCGCGGCCTCATAGCCGGCTGGGCCGCCGCCGATGATGACGATTCGCTTGGTCTGGTTCAACACGCACTTGCTCCTTTATCGGCTCCACTTTAAAAGTCGCTTACGAGTCTAACGTGTGGGACCTTAAAGCGCGTTAGTCTGTCTCCGCATTCTCCCCTATGAACTGCTCAACCACGGCGCCGAAGAGTTTGATGCCCACGCCGATGGCTCGCTCGTCCACGATGAGATCGCCCATGTGCAGGTCATGCTGTTCGCCTTCGCCGGACCAGCAACCCAGCCGCGCCATGGAACCGGGGACCTTTTCCAAGTACCAAGAAAAGTCTTCGCCACCGGAGGACTGCGGGGCCTGGACCACGGCCTGCGGATCGATGGATTGGGCGGCGGAGGCAAGCAGGGCGGTTGCGACGTCGTCGTTAAGCACCGGTGGTACGCCGCGGTTATAGGTCAGCTCATGTTCTACGCCTACCGGCGCGAGGATCTGATCCACCAGTTCGGTAAAGAGGCTTTGCATATCGCGCCAGATGCCAATATCGGCTGTGCGCATGGTGCCGGTTAGGCTGCCAGTCTCCGGAATGGCATTGGGCGCATAGCCGGAATTGACCTGGCCAAAGACCAAAACGGTGCCGGTGCGCGGGTCAACGCGGCGCGAAAGCAGCGCGGGCAGTTCGGTGATGACCTTGCCCAGGGCATAGACGACGTCGGCGGACAGGTGCGGACGGGAGGTATGCCCGCCCGGACCCTTGATATTGAGCTCCACTACGTCAGTAGCGGAGGTTATCGCCCCGGCGCGAATGCCAATTCGGCCTACGCGCAACTTGGGCTCGGCGTGGATGGCAAAAATGGAATGCACGCCTTCCAACGCGCCCCATTCAATAACGTCGGTCGCACCGCCGACCCATACTTCTTCGGCGGGTTGGAAGATGACTCGAATACCCAGCGGCAGGTCGTGGACGCGCTGAAAATCCGCCAACGCGCAGGCCAAGCCGAGCGCCACGGTGGTGTGTACATCGTGGCCGCAAGCATGCATCTTGCCGGGCACCTCAGAGGTATATTCCAGGCCGGTGACCTCGGTAACTGGCAGGGCATCAATATCCGCACGGAAAGCTAATCGGCCTAATTCCGTATCGGGGCCAATATCTACCATGAGGCCGGTCTGTGGGAAACGCTGGGGCACCAGACCGTAGTCCTGCAGGATTGAGGCGAGAAAGTTGGTGGTTTCTACCTCTTGGTTCGCGGTTTCCGGGTGGCGATGGATATGGCGCCGCCACGCAATGACCTCCGCACGGTGGGCATTGAACCACTCGTTGATGAATTCCGAGATCATCCGCGTGCCTTCCCTGTCGTTGAAATACGTCTGGGTGCAAAGTCTACAACTAGACCATGCGGTTCAGTAACTCAGGTGGTGATGCGGGGTGCTCTAGCAAAAGGCGCCATTCCACGTGGCGGCAAACCGACGCCGGTCCACATAGCCTTGTGGGAAGGGCGCGACGTCCTCGGCGGCGGCCACCGCGGAATCGGTCAAATGCCCTTCCACCACGTCCCCGCCGGCCGGCAGCAGCACCGCCGGCGGGATTTCTAGGGCCAAGGCCAGCTTATATACCGTAGACAGCTGCGGGTCGGCCATGGCATGCACGCCATTTTCATTGCGCTCCAAATTGGAAATTTGGCTGCGGGAGACCCCAGAAATCTCCGCGAGCGCCTGTTGCGAAATCCCCCTACGTTTCCGCACGCGCCGCAATTGCTGTGAAAATCCGTGGCCATAACTCGACCACATTAAATGAATGAAACTCATATACTCCCCCTGGAAAGTGCGGTCGCCTTTCCAGGGAGAACACTACCTTAAAGGTCGATATTGCGCGGGCCGTAGAGGCGGTCGCCCGCATCGCCCAAGCCCGGCACGATATAAGCATCCTCGTTGAGCGAAGGATCGATAGCGGCGGTGACTAGGCGCACCGGCAGATCGGATTCAGCCAGCGCATCCACACCCGGCTGCGCCGAGACCATGCAGATGGCGGTGATATCGGTGGCGCCACGATCGGCAAGCAGACGCAATGCGTGCAGCAGGGAACCACCGGTGGCCAGCATCGGATCCACCACGAACACCGTGCGGCCGGTCAGATCCTCCGGCAATGCCTCCAGGTACGGCACTGGCTCGTGCGTCTCTTCGTTGCGCGCCATGCCGATAAAGCCGACCTGTGCATCCGGAATCATGGACAGGGCCGGATCCACCATGCCCAGCCCGGCGCGGATAATTGGCACGATAATGGGCGGGTCCTGCAGGCGGGTGCCTTGGGCGGTAGAAACCGGGGTGGCGCAGTCGAAGTTCTCCACGGCAAGGTCGCGAGATCCTTCGTACACGAGCATGGCGCCCAAGTCTTTTAAAGCGGCACGGAAGGCGGAGTTATCGCTGCGCGCATCGCGCATGAGTGTCAGGCGGGCGGCGGCTAGCGGGTGGTCTACTACGTGGATGTCCATGACCACCACTTTAAACTTTTTGGGAACCAAATGGGCCATTGGGCAGTCCAATAGGGCATGAGACCTTTCACGATCGATACCGACTATGCCCGCCACCTTGCCCGCGACCTGCATGCCCAGTCCCAAGGGGAGAATCCGCCCCATCCCGTTTTGCCGGAAGATTCCGCTTTCACTGCTTTTAATGAGGCCGTGCATGCCGCGCTCGATAATGTGGGCGCGCGCATGAGCGTGCTACGCAACGATATGGGGCAGGTAGCCCACTCCGGTTTCCACATGTCGCGCGAGGCAGAAGATACCGATGCCGCGCTAGGCCAGCGTTTTGGGGTGGCGATGTAGATGCTCGATACCGCGCTCAAGCAGATCGCCACCATGCAACCGGCGCAGCTTCCGGAGGTAGAGCTTCCCCGCGTGCCGGACCTTTCCGCCGCCGCGCCTTTGGCAGCCATCGCCCACGGCAATCCCGCTCCTTTACTCGAGTCAGCGAAAAACATCGACCTCGATAATGCAACCATCTCTGCCGCGCTCGGCCAGGCCCGCACCTTGGTAGCGGGCACCATCCGGGATTTGGTGGGCATCGCCACGCAGCTGGTGCGCCAGGCCCTGCCCACCGCGCTGGGTTTCCTGTCGCTGGATCCGTCGGCGCGTGCAGCCGCTCTGGCTCAGCTTCGCGCACTTATCTCCCAGCACCTGGGCATGGCTACTGCTCGCGTGCAACGCCTGATGGGTGATCTCAGCGCTGCCGCTCAGTCTTTGCATCCGGTAGCGCAGCGGCCAGTGCGCTCCGCGCTTGCCGACGCCCCCGTAAGCCCCACCGGTGCCCAGCAAGCCACCGCTCTTCCTGCACAATCTGCGGCGGGCGAGGGGGCTGGCGCCGACGCCACGGCACACGAGGCTCCTTCTCCCCCGCCGGCACCGGAGCCCTCTGCCGAAGGTGGTTCTGCCGCCGGTCAGGCTGCCGTCGCCGCCGCAAAGAGCCAAGTGGGCCAACCCTATGTATGGGGTGGCACCGGAAACGGTGGCTTCGATTGCTCGGGCCTTACCCAATGGGCATATTCACAGGCCGGAGTGGACTTGCCGCGCACGGCGGATCAACAAGCGGTGGGCCAACAAGTCAGCGCGGACCAACTCCAACCTGGTGACCTGGTGGTATGGGATGGACACGTGGCAATGTATTCCGGCAATGGCGAAATCGTAGAGGCCGGCGATCCGGTGCAAACCAACCCGCTGCGCACTACAAATATGGGTATGCAATTCAAAGGCTTTTGGCGCCCTACGTCCTAAGGCCGATGCGCTCTCGCGCGCTACTTGGGGCGTTGGGTAGACTAAAACGCCATGAGCACCCGCGCAATTGTACCTGTAAAGCTCTCGCTGACCGAGGGCGATTTTTATACCCTCTGGGCACCCAAGTGGCGCCAAAATGGCTCCGAGTGGCAGGCCTTTTTGGGCGACGACGAGGCCGTCCTAGCCTTTAACTCGCCTGCCGAGCTGCTGTGCTTCTTAGAGTCTGGCACCAAGCACGATCTGCTGGACCACCCGCAGTGGGACCAGTTTGCCAGCCGCGATGCGAACCGCGTCACCCCGGCCGAGCGCAATGAGTATGACCTCATCGGTATGCCGGAGGCACTGGCTGGTCGCCCGAGCCACCAGAACGTATCCACGGTGGCCCGCAACCTGGAGATTGCCTCCGCGCTTGCTGACGTCGCCGGTGCAGAACACACCACCATCTTCTTCGCTTCCCACTCCATTCTGCGCAATGTCTCCCGCGGCGCCGACCACTACTCCGGCGAGCAGGGCATGAGCGAGTGGTCCGGCGTGGGCCACGTCATCGCCGGCAATTGGAAGGGAGTCATCGAGGATCTGGATCAGCACGTTCGCGTGGTCTCCACCGATGACTTTGACGCGGCCAAGGTTTCCGATGCCGAGGAGCGCATCTCTTCTGCTGCCGCCGCCTCCGCAGCAGCGGCCAAGGAAGCCGAAGAAAAGCGCAAGGCCGCCGCCGAGGCAGCCGACCCGTATGACAACTCCCCGTGGGCCGCCGCCGGCATCGATCCCATCAAGATCACCGCGCAGTCCAAGTCCGTCTACACCCTACGCACCTACCTGGACGGCAAGCCCATCTTCTTGGGCAAGTGGGGCGAAATCTTCACCTTCGATTCTCCGAAGACCTTGGTGCGCTGGATCATGGACAACGATGACCACGACCTAGCCCGCGTATCCACCTGGGAAGAGGTTGTCTCCGCTGCCAACGCCGGCGAATTGGAAGTGCAGGTCCACCCGGATAACCAGTACTCTTTCATTGGCATTGTGCGCGATATTGAAAAGGGCCCAGAGGCCGTCGATTCTGATCAGATGGCGCGTTGCTACGAAGTATGCGCCGATGCCGCCGACTGGGCCGGCGACGATTCCATTAACTCCTATATGCTGGCCAACCCCCGCCTGCAGGACTACTTGGGCTATATGCTCGGCTCTACCGAACACGCCGGCTATGTGCCGTCCAAGCCGTACAACGAGCATGCAGAGTCGTGGAAGGGCTTGGAAGACATGCTCATCAAGCGCTTCTCCAAGTTCTAAACCAGCACGGTTCGCACGGCCTCGGCCGCGCGTGGCATCAGCCGCCTCGCCTTTCCTCCCCACTCCCAGCACGTGGGAGGAGAAGGGGGCGGCTTTGTGCGTCTAGTCGCCGCGTGCTTCTTGCTCTTGGCGTCGGCTCCGGTCGCGCATGTATTTATCGAAAATCAGCCACCCTATGCCCGCACTAAGTCCAACAATGGAGCGGCCTAGAGTTCCTATTCCAAAGACCCCGCCCAGTATCAGGCCGAGCACAATAGCGCTGACGAAGAATACGACCCACGATACGTGCGTGTTGTAGTTCACCGCTTGACCTCCCTGAGTGTGACTTTAAAGGTGGCGGCGGAGGTGGTCAATGAGGGCGTCGATAAGCTCACGCGATTGCGGGGCCTTGGGTTTAATCTGGTCAAACCCGTGGTAGGCACCGGCCCATACATCGAGGGTAGTTTCCACGCCGGCTGCGTCGAGGGCTCGAGCAAAAGCGACGGATTCATCGCGGAAAAGATCAATGCCACCGACTCCGATCCAGGTCGGCGGCAGGCCGGAGAGATCGGCTCGCGTGGCCGGCGAAGCATAGCGCGGCAGGTCAACATCCAGGTGATCGTTTCCCAGGTACATGGACCACGCGCCGCGGTTCGAGCCGGCCGTCCAGATGAATTGGCCCACCGCGCCGGACTTATCCGTGGTGCGGTGATCGAGCATGGGATAGACCAATCCGAGCGCGCGGACCGGGTGCCCCTCGTCGAAGGCACGTTCAACTAGGCCTGCGGCGAGTCCGCCGCCTGCGCTATCACCGGCGACGGCGATGCGCGAGGTATCCCCGCCCAAGGTATCGCCGTGTTCTTGTACCCAACGCAGCGCGGCATAGCATTCATTATGGTCTGCTGGAAACGGCTCCTGGGTGGACTTGTGGTAGCGCGGGGCTACCACGATGGCGCCCAACTCGGCCGCCATGCGAGCATTTTGCGGGTCATACATAGCAGGCCCACCGATGAGATGGCCGCCGCCGTGCGTCCACACCACCACGGGGCGCGGTCCTGATGCGGCTGCCCCTGCGGTAGCGCCGCGTGGGGTAAGTACGCGGGCGCTAAAAGCGTGGCCATCGAAGGAGGCGGAAAACTCCGTAATGTCCACCGCATGCCGGATTGGTCGAGAAAAGTCGATGGTGGCGAAGAAGCGGCTGGCGTGGGCAAAGGTGGCGTCGGGAAGCACATGCATCGGCAGATATAAAACCGGGCTGCGCAACCCCGGTGCCACCTCGCGCAGGTACGGCCGGCGGCTTAGCCCATACGCCACCGCCCCCGCGGCCGCGGCAACCCCGGTTAGGGCTGCCCCGGCCTTGAGAACTCGCGGTATGTGCATTTAGAAGTCGCGCAGGATGCGCTGTGCCAACGGCTCGGAAGATGCCGGGTTCTGACCGGTATAGAGGTTGCGGTCCACAATCACGTTCGGGGACATGGGATCGGTTTCCTGGTAATCCGCGCCGAGCTCACGCAGGCGGGTCTCCAGCGCCCACTTAGCGGCGGCAACCATCTCCTCGCCTTCCTCTGCATTGCTAAAGGCGGTCATCTTGTAGCCCTTGAACGGCCAATTCTCGTTATCCACTGCCAAGAGCGCGGCCGGGGCATGGCAGACCAAGCCGAGGGCGCGGCCAGAATCCATGCGCGCCTGCAAGAGCTTAGCGGAATCCTGGTCATAGGCCAGATCCTCCATTGGTCCGTGGCCACCTGGGTAGAAGATAAGGTCATAATCTTCCTCCTTGACCTCAGCCAGGTTCATCGGGTTTTCCAGCGCTACACCCAGCTCTGCGAGGTAATTTTCCTGTGCTTCGCGCACATTATCTGGCAGAACCTCCAGGCTGTACTCGTCTACTACGGGAGCCTTTGCGCCCGGAGTAGCGAAGTGGATATCCCAGCCCGCGCCCTGGAAGACGCGGTGAGGGGCAATAAGCTCCTCGGCCCAGTAGCCGGTGGGGCGCTTAGTGCCATCAGCCAGCGTCCACTCTTCAGCGGCGGTAACAACAAAAAGTACAGAAGGCATCTAAATCTCCTCTAATCGTTTTTATTCTTCAGCGGCTTCTGCCGCATCAGCGAGGGACTCCTCCGTGTCCGGGCCGGCAAGCTCCGGATCAGATAATTCCTCGTATGCTGGCAGGATAACCGTTTCTAGCAGATGCTGCCGTAATTCCTGGTCAGCGAAGGAATTCTCTACCGCTTTGACGGTGAGATCGAAAAATTCCTCCAGCCCATACCCGAAGGCCTCGCTTAGCGCGAGGAACTGCTTGGTCAGCGTGGTCTCGCCCGAAGAAATGGCGCAGGTAAAGCCCAGCTGCTGCAGCAGCGGCAGCGGGTGGTCATTGAGGTCTTCGGCTTCCTCAAGTGGAGTAAAGACGAGCGGGATGTGACGGTCGCGGATGTATCCAGAGGCCTGGCCGGGCACAATGCCCTCAATATTCGCGCTGAAGTCATCGATCATATTGACCGGATGGATCAGGCGATTCACGCCTGCCTGGGCGGCACGTTCTACTTCTGCGAAGTCTTCTCCCACCTGGATCTGGGTGGGCAGGTAAGCCGCACGAAAATCTGCGGCCCCGCTCGCTTGGCCCTGCGGCAGGCTATAACCCACCACGGGGGCATCATCAGGCACTGCTTCCTCTGGGGCCGAGCCAGCGAGGACAAGGCGGGAGTCAAGACCAGCGATGCGGGCGGCTGCGGCGGCCTCCACCACAGCGGCAGCGTCGAGACCAAGCTCTGCGGGGTCTAGGTGCACCTCTGCGTAGACCACGCCGTCTGCGGCCAAGGCCTCGTAGCGCTCACGGATGGTCGCGGTAAGCTCCTCCGGCGTAGCGGCCGTGGAGGTAATGGTCTCAAAGAGGGAGACCTTAGGAAGCTTGGCCACCACGTCGGCGGCGGAGTCCTTATTTTCTGGGCTAATTAAAGGCGCGTCATGCATGCGTCCCATCGTAGGCACGGGCCTAAGATGTGTCATGTCATGAAAAGAATTCTCGCTAGTTCTCTCACCGCCGTCTTGCTGAGCGGCCCACCGCTCGCGCTGGCGGAAGCGCCGACTACTCCTACCACCACGCGAACCACTGCCCCGGATACCGATAGGTGCCCCCACGCCGAGCGGCCGGAAAAGGCCACTACCACCTCGGAGCGGCTCGCCCCCGGGCAAGCCTCACCCACCCCGCTGCCACCGGTGGATAGCGATGAGGCATGCGGTACTACCCTGCCTGCGGGGTTCCATGTGGACAAGGATGTAGTGGCCGCAGCATGGATGGTCTCCGATATCGATACCGGCGAGATTATCGCGATGAAGGACCCTAACGGCCGCTACCGGCCGGCCTCTATCATTAAGGCGCTGCTGGCGCTCGTGGTCATCGACGAACTGGATCTGCACAAGAAGGTCGAGGTAGGCGAAGAATCTGCACAGATTGACGGCTCTGCGGTAGGCATCGGTCCCGGTGGCAAGTACACGGTGGAGCAGCTCCTTGAGGGCTTGCTCATGGCTTCCGGCAACGATGCCGCGCACGCGCTGGCACAGGAATTGGGCGGCGACGAGGTCACTTTGCGCAAGGTCAATGACAAGGCGGCCGAGATTGGCACGAATTCCACCTTTGCGGCCAGCTACTCCGGGCTCGACGCCCCGGGGATGTCTACCTCGGCCGAGGATATTTCCCGCATTTACCGCGCGGCCTTCCATAACCCGACCTTTGCGCGCATTGTCGATACGGAGTCCGTGGATTTTCCCGGCTGGGGAGATTTTGACGGCTACCAATTAGGCAACGATAACGGGCTTTTCCTCAACGATCCGGACGGCATTGGTGGCAAGACGGGTTTTACCGATGATGCGCACCATACCTTCGTCGGTGCGCTCGATCGCCATGGTCGGCGCTTGCAGGCGGTCCTGCTCGATACCACCGTGGAGCACGGCCCGCGTGCCTGGGAACAGGCCCAAAAGCTTTTGTACGAGGCCTATAAGGTTTCCCCTGGGGATGGCGTAGGCCAGCTGCTTGCCGACGCCGACTCTCCTGCCTCCCTCGCACCCACACCTGCGCCCGATACCCAGGCACAATCTGCAAACTCCTCTTTAGCTGGGGTGCAGGGGTGGCTTGGCTGGGTCATCGCTGGCGCTGTAGCTTTGCTGGCTATTTGCGTGGGTGCTTTTTCACTACTTCGGCGTTAGCCCACTCATCGTGGGAGCCGCGGCGGTTATTTTTCTCCGTAATGGTGAAGGTGTGCACGCCGGCACCCACCCAGCTGGCGAAGGTACCAGGTCCCGGCACAATATTGACTAGGCGCCACCACTGACGCTTTGCGGACTGGGTGAGGCTAAGCCGCTCTTTGGTATCGACATCGCGCACTGTGTAGCCCATCAGCAGCTTGGCCGGGCTGGCGCCGAGCCAACACTCAGTGCCCAAAACGTAGAGCAGCAAGATGATGGCACCACCGATAAACGTCGAGAGTTCATCCACACCACCAGAAAGCAGCGCGCCGCCGAAGCTACCGCTGATGAGTGAGAAAAAGAATAGGTCCAAAATGGCCATTCCGATGCGCGCATCTTGACCGGCGCGCTGACTGATTTCAGGCGCTGGGTGTTGTAGCAGCGGTGCGGGGACGGCCGCGTTCGCCGTTGCCGGAGGGAAAGGATTGTGCTGCGGGGCAAAGGGGTTGCGTGAATACGGCGACCCGTAAGGGCTAGCAGTCTGCGCAAATCGTGATTCTTGGTGCGCTTGGTACCCCGGTCCTGCCGCCTGACCAGACTGAAAGAACTGAGCCTGCTGCGACTGCTGCGGCTGCTGCTGTTGCTGCGGCCGCGGGCTCCACTGGCCTATCGCGCCCAGCTGTCCCAAGTCACCCCACGTGGGGCGCAGACCCGCCTCACACGCCTTATCGTATTCCGCGCGCTTCGCAGCAGAGCCCAAGACGCTGGCGGCGATGCGCAGCTGCGCACGCCGCGGGTCCTCGATGTCTTGACCTTGCTGCTCTAGCGACAAATCCTTGGACTCCAGTAAAACTAAGAGTTCCCGCTCGCCATCGCGGCGGTCTAGTCCCCATTCTTCATAAAGATTCGGTGCGATGTCATTGGCGTTCATAATGTTCTATCTTAAAGCCGAATAGCAGCGGCGTCCTCACCCCTTAGGAGGAGATTTACTTGCGGCGCAGCAAGCTAAACGCACCCACGGCCGCAGCACCCAAAGCAGCACCAATGCCGAAGGTCGCGCCTGCCGGTGCGCCCTCCTTGACCTCATTGCGCACGCGAATTACGGCTGGCTCTGGGACAGGCGGGTGCGCAAACTTCAGGGACTCGGCGGTGGTGGCGGTCCACGCGGAGATATACAGCACCACGCGCCAAATCAGGTACATGACCACCATGATCACGATGACCGGACCGAAGACCGCACCGGCGGGGCTGCCGGTAGCAGAAGACATGATGACCGTAGACAGTTGCTTGAGCAGCTCGAAAGCCACCGCACCGATGGCCGCACCGATGAGGCCAGATTTCTTCGGCACCTTGGTGCGCGGCAGGATCATAATCATCCACCACATGACGATGAAGTTAGCCAATAGGCCCACTGCCAAGCCGACAAAGAAAATCACAAAATCCATGCCCGGGAAGGACTCGATGCCGACCTTCTCAAAAATCTTCTGGGTAAGACCAGAGGAACCGGCGGCAGTCACGCCAAAGGCGATGAGGAACGCCAGGATCAGGCCGATGAGACCTACCAAGTCAGAAAGCTTCTTCTTCAGGAAGGAACCGCCTTCGTTGGCGTCGATGCCCCACATAGCCGAGATGCCGATGCGCAGGTTATTCATCCAGCCCAGTCCGGACCACAGGGTGGTCAAACCACCGATACCAAACATGGCCCCGCGCTGCTCAATGGCCGTATCGAGAATCTCGTTGACCGTATCGCCCATATCGCCATCTAGCGAGCTGGTGATCTGGGACTGCAAGTCATTGAGCAAGTCCTCGCGATTAGCCAAGACGGCGGCGACGGTAGCCACGATCAGCATCGCGAGCGGGAAGATAGACAGCACCGAGTAATAGGTGATGCCGGCGGCAAATTGGTTTCCGCCTTCTGCACCATAGCGCTCGTTCATGCGCATCAGATGATCAACGAATCCGGACTTGGCGCGGATCTTATCTACCGCACCGGGATCGTCGGCATTGGCGCGTTCGATGCCGTAGTGGTCCGTCTTCTTCGAGGAGGATTGCGTGGTGGTAGGCACGTGCTTCCCTTCTTGCTCGCACAGTATTTATCCCACCTAGAGTAACTGGCAAATGTCCTGTTGTCCCTTTGTGGGGTGGAGCACGGGGGAAGCAGCCCCCTTGCTACTTGCGCAGGCGAGGAAGGAAGCCGACCTTTTCATAGACGTCGTCGACAAGCGGCTGGGCAATTTCTTGCGCCGTTTCTGCGCCCTTGGCCAGGATGCGCTCGAGCTCGCCGCGATCCGCCATCAGCTCATCAAAGCGTGCCTTGAGCGGAGTGGTAAATTCCTGCAGCGCATCTGCGGTATCGACCTTAAGGTGGCCATAGCCTTGGCCGGCGTACTTCTCCACCAGGGAATCGATGGATTCACCGGTCAGCGCGGACTGGATGACCAATAGGTTAGACACACCCGGCTGATTTTCGCGGTCAAAGGCTACCGAGCCCAAGTCATCCGTTACGGCGGACTTAATGCGCTTGGCTGAGGTCTTCGGCGCATCCAAGAGGTTGACCAAACCCTTGGGGTTGGCTCCGGACTTAGACATCTTGGAGGTCGGCTCCTGCAGGTCATAAATCTTGGCCGCGCCCTCTGGGATAAACGGCTCGGGCACCTTGAAGATATCGCCGTACTTATTGTTGAAGCGCTCGGCCAGGTTGCGGGTCAACTCCAGATGTTGGCGCTGGTCTTCGCCCACGGGCACATAATCCGGCGAGTACAGCAGAATATCTGCGGCCATGAGGATCGGGTAGGTAAATAGGCCTACCGAGGTGCGGTCCGATCCCTGCTTGGCGGATTTGTCCTTGAACTGGGTCATGCGGGAGGCCTCACCAAAACCGGTCAGGCACTGAAAGACCCAGGTCAACTCCGTGTGCGCAGGCACGTGCGACTGGACAAAGAGCGTGGACTTGTCCGGGTCAATGCCTAGGGCAATAAGCTGGGCGGCACCCGCGATGGTGCGGTTGCGCAGCTCCTCCGGATTTTGCTCTACGGTTATCGCGTGCAGGTCAGGGATGAAGTAGAAGGCATCATAGCCGTCCTGCAGGTCAATCCACTGCTTCAGCGCTCCCAGGTAATTACCCAGGTGATAGGAATCAGCGGTGGGTTGGATACCGGACAGGACGCGGGAAACGGTGGAATTGTCTGCAGTCATGGTGCTTTATCCTACCCCCTAGCTCCGGCGCGCGGTCCACATCCTTCCCCCAGCAGTGTCCCTCCCGGATCGAAAAATTCCCCCCCGCCCGGAGGGCAGAGGGAATGCGACGCAAAGATTTTAAATCTTGCGGGAGGTGGGGCTGACCACGTCCATCAGGATGGCCCAACCGGAAACCATCAGCGCGCCGCCCACGCCCATGAGCACGATGGGGCCGAGGAAAGCGAAGGACGGACCAACAACGGTCCACCACCAGATGCTCAGGCCGAGGATTACAGCGCCGAGGACGAAAGAAATAATTGCGCGAGCCATGAACTTTCTCCGTTGCAGATTACTGAATTTTTTGACCTACCCATAGTAGCACTACTGCTTGTGTTTAGGCGCCT
Organism: Corynebacterium sp. LaCa54; assembly: GCF_046717495.1. Taxonomy (NCBI): domain Bacteria; kingdom Bacillati; phylum Actinomycetota; class Actinomycetes; order Mycobacteriales; family Corynebacteriaceae; genus Corynebacterium; species Corynebacterium sp. LaCa54. The sequence goes on along the minus strand of NZ_CP177115.1, from coordinate 499,943 downwards.
TGCGCTTGCCGACGTCCCCCTTATTAAAGCTCCACTGCTGCTCCACGTTTACTCCCCTCGCCCCTGGCGAGTGCCGGCCACTCGGCCGGGTAATCGATTGTTGCTTCGGGCGGCGCGCGATGCGGTTGCTGGAAATATCGTCGTAGTCCGCCCTCTCTGCCGCAGTAGAAAAAGCTCGTGTCTTGTTCTTAAACGGGCGGCTTAAAGGCCTAGTCAACGGACGCGTGATGGGGCTGGCGTATCGCGTGGCCGCGCCTGCCTTGCGCTTGGCCTTGCGGGCGCCATCGCGCACGATGCGCGCGGACAACCGCAGGCGCGGGTCCATCTGCTGTTCGGCATCGCGATATTCAAAGACGGGCAGGCCCTTCTTGAAGTAGATCGCGGCCAAGCGGGCAATAAAGCACACGGAGGCGGTGATGATCGCGGCCGGTTCTTCGGCTAGGCCGCCGTGGTAGAGCGCCATAAAAAGCGCCGCGGCCAGCAGGGAAATGGCGGCATAATATTCGCCGGAAAATACCAGCGGAATGCGATCTGAAAGCAGGTCACGCAGCACGCCGCCAAAGACGCCGGAAATCACCGCAGACACCGAGGCAATAATGAACCCGTGGCCCAGGTGGACTGCAATTTGGGTGCCCAGCACCGAAAAGACCGCGAGCCCTAGGGCATCCAAGATGAGGAAGAGATGCCGGAAGTAGTGCATGAGGAAGGACATGCCCACCGTCACCACTGCTGCCACGATGACAATCACCAGATAAATGGGGTGTTCTACCCAGGTAAATGGAGGGTCATCGAGGATCATATCGCGCACCGTGCCGCCGCCGAGCGCAGTCATGGAGGCGATCATGGTGACACCAAATAGGTCGAGTTTTTGGCGTCCAGCGGATAATGCGGCAGTCATGGACTCGGCGGTAATGCCGACTACGTAAAGGACGCTAAATAGTGGCGTCATCAGCTGTACTCCACCACTAGTGGGGAATGGTCGGACCAGCGCTGCTCCACGGTGGGGGCCTTTTCCACCCAGGTGCGCTGCGCGCGCTCCAGCATCGGACGGGTAGCCGCCTGGTAATCGATGCGCCACCCAGCGTTGTTATTAAAGGCCTGGCCGCGGTAGGTCCACCAGGTATAGGGGCCGTCTTCGTCCGGATGGAGGCGACGGGCTACGTCGAACCACTGTGGCTCTGTGGTTGGGGCCCACGGCTCGCCGCCGGCGTAGTCGACGACGCCCTGCCATTGCCCCAGGTTCTTCTTTTCCTGCGGCTTATCATCCGGGAACGCCCCAAAGACGTGGTCCATGAAGGCGCGCTCTTCGGGCAGGTGTCCGGCCTTCTTTTCATTGGCCTTATTATTCTTTAGGTCTTGGGCGCGGTGGCAAATATTCCAGTCGCCGCCGATCACCATTTCGGCCGGGCTGCCATCGGGGTTCGTTCGCGCCGCGTTATCCGCCAGAATGTCTTGGAACTCGTCCAAGAAGCGGTACTTTTCATCCAACTTCGGCGAATCCGTATCACCGGAAGGCAGGTACAGAGAGGCAACGCGGATATCGCGGGTGGTGGCCGCAACCCAGCGGCCGGCGTCGCTAAAGGAGCCGAAGCCCACTTCGACGTCAGCAAGCGGGGTTCGAGATAAGATGCCCACGCCGGCGCGGCCCTTTGCGGCGGCGTCGGCAAGAGCCAAGTGCCAGCCCGCCTCCAGGGCCGGGGCCAAGGCCTTTTCGGCCTGCTGCGGGGTAGCGCGCACCTCTTGCATGAGCACGATATCGGCCGAAGTCGCCTCTAACCAGGCATTCATGCCGGGATTATTTTCATTGCGCTGCTTACACGCAGCGCGGATTCCGTTAACGTTAACGCTCGCGATGGTAAGGGTCATGCAACCAGCATATCGGTCCGTTTATGAATGGCGAGCAAGGCGCTTTTTATCCCACATCGTCGCAGCCCACACCAGGCAACCCGCAGCCGCCAGGCTGGCCCCCGCCAGCGCCGGAGCGGAGTAGCCCAAACCAGCACCCACGACGGCGCCGCCAATGGTCGCGCCCGCTGCATTCGCTATGTTCAGCGCGGACTGATTGAGCGCAGCGGCCAAAGTCTGGGCGTCGCCAGCCACATGCACCAAGCGCAGCTGCAGCGAAGGCACAAGTGTGGAGCCCATAAAGGCCACGCAGCCAAAGCAAATCGTGGCCGGGATAGCGTGTCCAGAGAGGAAGTAAAAAGCGGTAAGGATAACGATAAGGCAGGCCAAGGCAAAGATGATGCCAAACTCCAGGTTGCGGTCCGCCAGCCAGCCGCCGAAGGCATTGCCGATGGTCATGCCGATGCCATAGGCCATGAGCACGACCCAGATGAGGCTCTGATCCATGCCGGCAACCTCGGTCATGGTCCAAGAAATATAGGTATAGACGGAGAACATGCCGCCAAAGCCCACCACGCCCATGATGACGGTGAACCACACCTGGCTATTTTTAAACGCCCCAAACTCCGTGCGGATATCGGTCTGTTTCATCTCCGTCATGTGCGGCATCAGGAAAAACAACGCAATGGCGGTGATAATGCCCAGCGCCACAACCACAAGGTAGGCCGCCTGCCAGCCTAACGCGGAGCCAAGCGCCTGCGCGGCCGGCACCCCAATGACCGTGGCGATGGCCAGACCCATGCCTACGTAGGCCATGGCCTTGCCGCGGCCGCCTGGAGGCGCCATGGATGCGGCCGAAAGGTTCGCCACGGAGAAATAAGCACCGTGCGGCATACCCGCAATGAAGCGCGCCACCATGAGGATGGCGTAATTCGGTGCCACCACCGATAGCAGGTTTCCCACCACGAGGAATCCAATGAGCAGCAGGATCAAGCGACGGCGTGGGAGCTTGCCGGTAAAGGCCGCAATCAGCGGGGCACCGACCACCACGCCCATCGCGTAAATGGTGATGAGAGTCGAGGCGTTTTCTTCCGAAATGCCAAAATCATCCGCGATAAGCGGCAGCAGGCCCATCGACACGAACTCCGTAGTGCCAATGGCAAAGGCACCAAGCGCCATCGCCACCATGACAATAGCGCGGCGACCAGCGGTAATCTCCGTTTGTAAAGGCAACGGACGACGCCGAATGCGGGGTTCATGGGCGCTGCGCGGGCTTAGCTCGTAGATGATTTTCATGGAGAGTGAGGGTACACCCCGCGTTTTTCTGCAGCATGCCCGCAGCGGGCGGCCGTGAATATCTCCACCCCGCCAGCCAGTGGGTGATGCTAGCCACGCAACCCTTTTCAAGGGGCGCAAATGGGGGATCACTATCAGCAAACTGGCCCACATGCCGCCCACAAAATCGGTACTCTGGGCACTTGAGCAATTTTCCAACGTTAATTAGGAGAATCATGGCAAAGATTACGTGGACCCGTACCGATGAGGCGCCGCTGCTGGCGACCTACTCTCTCAAGCCCATCGTGGAGGCCTTCGCTTCTACTGCGGGCATTGACGTAGAAACCCGAGATATTTCGCTGGCCGCCCGCATCGCCGCGCAGTTCCCAGAGCGCCTGACCGAAGAGCAGAAGGTCGAAGACGCCTTGGCAGAGCTGGGCAAGATGGCCAAGACTCCGGAAGCAAATATCATCAAGCTGCCGAATATTTCCGCTTCCCTGGTGCAGCTGAAGAAGGCCATCGCGGAGCTGCAGGCTGCCGGCTACGACCTGCCTGATTACCCGGATAACCCTTCCACCGAGGAAGAAAAGGACATCGCTACCCGCTACGATTCCGTCAAGGGCTCCGCTGTTAACCCGGTGCTGCGTGAGGGCAACTCCGACCGCCGCGCACCGGAGGCCGTGAAGAACTTTGTCAAGAAGCACCCGCACCGCATGGGTGAGTGGTCCAAGGACTCCAAGACCAACGTTGCCACCATGGCGGACAACGACTTCCGCCACAATGAAAAGTCCGTCATCCTGGAAAACGAGGACACCTTGTCCATCGTCCTTAAGACCGCCGACGGCGAGCAGACCCTGCTGCCGGAGTTGCCGGTTCTCAAGGGCGAGGTCATCGACGGCACCTTCATGTCCGCCAAGGCTCTGGATGAGTTCCTCATCGCACAGGTCAAGCGCGCCAAGGAAGAGGGCGTGCTCTTTTCCACCCACCTGAAGGCCACCATGATGAAGGTCTCTGACCCCATCCTCTTCGGCCACGTCGTCCGCGCTTTCTTTGCTGATGTATATGACAAGTATGGCGAGGAGCTGCTGGCTGCCGGCCTCAACGGCGAGAACGGCTTGGGCGCTATCTACGAGGGCCTGAAGAACCTGGACAATGGCGAAGAAATCAAGGCCGCTTTCGATGCCGCGCTTTCCGACGGCCCCGACCTTGCCATGGTCAACTCCCACAAGGGCATCACCAACCTGCACGTGCCTTCCGACGTCATTATTGACGCCTCCATGCCCGCCATGATCCGTACCTCCGGCCACATGTGGAATAAGAACGACGAGGAGCAGGACACCCTCGCCGTCATTCCGGATTCCTCCTACGCTGGCGTGTACCAGGCTGTTATCGAGGACTGCAAGGAAAATGGTGCCTTCGACCCGACCACCATGGGTACCGTGCCGAACGTTGGCCTGATGGCGCAGAAGGCCGAGGAGTACGGCTCCCACAATAAGACCTTCAAGATCCCGGCCGCGGGCACTGTTGAGGTTCGCAACTCCCAGGGCGAGGTCCTCATCTCCCACGATGTGGAGGAAGGCGATATCTGGCGCGCCTGCCAGACCAAGGACGCCCCGATCCAGGACTGGGTCAAGCTCGCCGTCAACCGCGCTCGCCTGTCCGGTATGAAGACCATCTTCTGGCTCGACCCGGAGCGCGGCCACGACCGCAATATCCAGTCCCTGGTGGAGAAGTACCTTAAGGACCACGACACCGAGGGCCTAGACATCTCCATCGAGGACCCGGTAACCGCTACCAAGACCTCCATCGAGCGCATCCGCCGCGGCGAGGACACCATCTCCGTTACCGGCAACGTGCTGCGTGACTACAACACGGACCTCTTCCCCATCCTCGAGCTGGGCACCTCCGCCAAGATGCTATCTGTGGTTCCACTCATGGCAGGTGGCGGCCTCTTCGAGACCGGTGCCGGCGGCTCCGCCCCGAAGCACGTCCAGCAGGTAGAAGAAGAAAACCACCTGCGCTGGGATTCCCTCGGCGAGTTCCTGGCCTTGGCTGAGTCCTTCCGCCACGAAAAGCAGACCAACGGCAACGAGAAGGCCGGCGTCCTGGCCGCTACCTTGGACAAGGCCACCGAGCGCCTGCTCAATGAGGGCAAGTCCCCGTCCCGCAAGGTAGGCGAAATCGATAACCGCGGTTCCCACTTCTTCCTGGCCACCTTCTGGGCCGAAGAGCTGGCTAACCAGACCGATGACGCCGATCTCGCCGCCGCCTTCAAGGACGTAGCTTCCCAGCTGTCCTCCCAGGCAGACGAGATTGCCCAGGCGCTTGTCGACGCCCAGGGCAACCCCGCAGACCTCGGCGGCTACTACTGGCCAAATGACGAGAAGACCTCTGCCGTCATGCGCCCGGTAGCAAAGTTCAACGAGATTATCGACGGCCTGAAGAAGTAATTCTTCCCAAAAAGCCGCCCCGCAGCGTTCATTGCTTCGCTGCGGGGCGGCTTTAGTGTGCGCGCGGGTTTAGAAGCTATCGAGCCAGGCGGCGTGCACGCGGGCGTCGCCATTTTCTTCTGGGTGGAAGCTCAGCGCTGTCACGCGGCCCTGTCGCACGCCGACCACTGCGTCGCCGCCCTCTCCCGGCACCGTCGCGATGACCTCGACGCCCTCGCCTAGGCGGGTAACCAGCGGCGCGCGGATAAAGCTCGCCTCAATGTCGAGCGTTTCCTCCCCCATCGCGACCGGCACGGTACGTTCCTCGGAAAAGCGCTGGTTGCCAAAGGCATTGCGGCGCACGGTCACGTCCACTAGCTCCAGGGTTTGCTGCCCCGGCGCGGGGTTATCGAGCTCGCGGGCGCAGTAGATGAGTCCCGCGCAGGTCGCGAGCACCGGCAGGCCTGCAGCTGCGGCGTCGCGCAGCGGCTCGGCCAGATCGAAGCTGCGCGCCAGCTTGTCGATGACACTCGACTCGCCGCCCGGAATCACCAGCCCGTCGAGCCCGTCCAGGTCCCGCGGCACCCGCACCCGGCGAGTAACAACACCGAGCTCATCAAGAATGCGCAGGTGCTCCTCGACGCCACCTTGCAGCGCCAGCACCCCAACGGTGGCTACCATCCGCGCTCGGCCAGGCGGTGCGGCGCAGGCACGTCGTTGACATTGATGCCCACCATGGCCTCGCCCAAGCCGCGGGAAAGCTTTGCGAGTTCGGCCGGCTGGTCGTAGAGGGTCGCCGCCTTGACGATGGCCTCCGCACGCTTGGCGGGCTCGCCGGACTTGAAGATGCCGGAGCCGACGAAGACGCCTTCGGCGCCCATCTGGCGGACAAGGGCGGCGTCGGCAGGCGTGGCCACGCCACCGGCGACAAAAAGCACAACCGGGAGCTTGCCGGTCTCCGCAACCTCTGCGACCAGGTCGTACGGTGCCTGCAGCTCCTTGGCCGCGACGTAGAGCTCATCGCGATCCAGGTAGCGCAGGCGGGCAATCTCGGCCTTAATCGTGCGCAGGTGCTTCACGGCCTCCGAGACATCGCCCGTGCCGGCCTCGCCCTTGGAACGAATCATGGCCGCACCCTCGGTGATGCGGCGCAGCGCCTCACCCAGGTTGGTCGCGCCACACACGAATGGCACATCGAAGTCCCACTTATTGATGTGGTTGACATAATCGGCCGGGCTGAGCACCTCGGACTCATCGATGAAATCCACGCCCAGCTCGCCGAGGATCTGAGCCTCCACAAAGTGGCCGATGCGGGCCTTGGCCATGACCGGGATGTCCACCGCTTCGACGATGCCCTCAATTAGCTCTGGATCCGACATGCGGGCCACCCCGCCCTGCGCACGAATATCGGCCGGCACACGCTCCAACGCCATAACTGCCGACGCACCCGCGTCCTCCGCAATGCGCGCCTGCTCCGGCGTGACGACGTCCATAATGACGCCGCCTTTCAACATATCGGCTAGTCCTCGCTTCACGCGCGTAGTGGCGCGTCCTTGTTCATTTACCTGTTCAGTCATAGGTCACATAGTGGCCCACACAATTGGTACAAGACAAGAGCCATTTTCAGCGTGTTGGATTAGACCACTTATGATGAAGGAGTGCCTCTCCGCCTCGATCCCTCTGATACGCGGCCGCTGCCCGTGCAAATCGCCGCGGCCCTCCGCACCCAGGTTGCCGCCGGCGCCCTCCTGCCCGGCGAGCGCGTTGCCTCCACCCGTACCTTAGCCACCCAGCTCGGCGTTTCCCGAGGCAGCGTAGTCACCGCCTACGAGCAACTCACGGCCGAGGGATACCTTACGGCCGAGGTTGGCTCCGGCACCGTCATCAACCCGCTGCTCCCCCACGCACGCGCCCCGCGGCCGGAGCCGGCCCCCAAACCGGCCGCCGAGCCCGAGCTGGTGTCACTGACGCCCGGACTGCCCGACACCGCGGGAATCCTCACCCCTGAATGGAGGGCCGCGTGGCGCGCTGCGGCCGTCGACCCCTCCGGAGACCTCCCCCGCGAGGTCGCCGCGCACCTGCGCCACATGCGCGGGCTTAACGTCGACCCAACCTGCGTCCTCATCACGGCCGGCGCCCGCGATGGCCTTTCGGTACTCCTGCGCGCCCTCGGCCGCCAGCTGCAGGTGGGCGTGGAATCACCCGGTTACCCCAGCCTGCGCCGGGTCCCCCAGGCTCTCGGCCACACGCTGCTGGAAATCCCCACCGGCCCCGACGGCGTCACCGTTCCCACCGCCAACCTCGACGCCCTCATCGTCACCCCCAGCCATCAATATCCCTACGGCGGCTCCCTGCCTGCAGCCCGGCGCGCGGAGCTCGTCGAATGGGCCCGCGCGCACGATGCCCTCCTCATCGAGGACGACTTCGACTCCGAGCTGCGCTACGTCGGCCAGCCGCTGCCTGCCCTGGCCGCACTCGCCCCAGAACACACCGTGCTACTCGGGACCTTTTCTTCCGTCATTTCCCCCTCGATTGCCTGCGGTTACCTCGTCCTCCCGCCACGCTTGCGCCCGGCCGTGGACCGCGTGCGCGATATCTTCGGCCAACCCGTCGGCTCCATCCCCCAGGCCGCGCTCGCCCACTACCTTGCCAGCGGCGCTTTACGACGCCACACCGGCCGCATGCGCCGCACCTATAAACACCGCCGCAACCTAGTGGCCGAAGCGCTTGGCTCCATCGATGGCACCCAGCTCCTTCCCATCCACGGTGGTCTCCACGCAGTCCTACTGTGCGATCCGGCCGTTGTCCCCCGCGCTGCCGCCCGCGGCATCAAACTCACCCCGCTGCGCGATTATTGGGGCGGCGCCGATGCTGAAGACGGCGTCGTACTCGGCTTCGGCCACCTCAGCGATGCCGAGCTACGCGAAAGCCTTTCTGCAGTCGCGGCCGCTTTACGGCAGTGATACCTTAATTCCAACGATCATAAACGAAAGGTACTAGATGTCTTTAGGTCCGATTGAGCTCCTTCTCATCCTCGTTTTCGTCCTTATCCTCGCTGGAATTATCGCCCTCGTGGTCACGCTCGTGCGCAATAGCAATGACACCCGCGCGAATACTAGCCGCATTGCTAATCAGCTCGAGGAGCACGACCGCCGCCACTAAGAAAGACACCCCACCAGACCAAGCGCCACACCGACCGCTTGGTCTATTTTTATTCTCACGGCTGCCAGCGCGTTTCTACAAAATCATTCGCTATATATACCGCTTGGTCTAGTCTTGCCAAGCATGACGACGAAATACGATAACTCCAATTCCAACTGGTCCTTCGCTACCCGCTCTGTACACGCAGGCCAAAACCTCGACGGGCACCACAACGCCCGCAATGTGCCGATTTACCAGACCACCTCCTACGTTTTTAACGACGCCGAGCACGCGGCCAACCGCTTCAATCTTTCCGACGCCGGCCCCATCTACACCCGCCTCACCAACCCCACCCAGGACGCACTGGAAGAACGCCTCGCTTCCCTCGAGGGCGGCGTCGCCGCCGTCGCTTTCGCCTCCGGCCAGGCCGCTGAAACCGCAGCCATTTTGAACCTCGCCTCGGCAGGCGACCACATCGTGACTTCCCCGCGCCTCTACGGCGGCACCTCCACCCTCTTTACCGTCACGCTCAAGCGCCTAGGCATCGACGTCACCCTCGTCGAGGACCCGGACGACCCGGCCTCCTGGCAAGACGCCGTGCAGCCAAATACCAAGGCCTTCTATGGCGAGACCTTCGGCAACCCCGTGGCCGATGTGCTCGATATCCCCGCCATCGCCGAGGTTGCCCACAATAACCAGGTCCCGCTCATCGTGGATAACACCATCGCCACCGCCGCCCTCGCCCGGCCGCTGGACCTCGGCGCAGATATCGTCGTGGTCTCCACTACCAAGTTCTATACCGGCAATGGCTCGGCCGTCGGCGGCGCGATTATCGACGGCGGCTCCTTCGACTGGACCGTCACCCGCAACGGCGAGCCCGTATTCCCCTATTTCGTCACCCCGGATGAGGCCTACCACGGACTCAAATACGCCGACCTCGGCGCTTCGGCCTTCGCGCTCAAGGCCCGCGCTGGCCTGCTGCGCGATACCGGCGCCGCCATCTCCCCCTTCAACGCCTGGCTGACGCTGAATGGAATTGAGACGGTGGGACTGCGCGTCGAAAAGCACAATGCCAACGCCCAAGCCGTCGCCGAGTACCTGGAAGGCCACGCCAAGGTCACCAAGGTCAACTACGCCGGCCTCGACTCCTCGCCGTATAAGGCCACCAAGGAAAAGCTCGGCTATGCCTATACCGGCTCCGTGCTCTCCTTCGACATCGACGGCGGCCGCGAAGAAGCCTGGGCGTTTATCGACGCCCTCAAGCTCCACTCCAACCTCGCCAATATCGGCGATACCCGCTCCCTGGCCGTGCATCCGGCAACCACCACGCACTCGCAATCCGATGAACCTGCGCTGGCAGCGGCCGGCATTACTCAATCCACTATCCGCCTGTCCGTGGGCATCGAGCACATCGATGACATCATCGCGGACCTCGAGCTGGGCTTTAACGCGCTGGCATGAAGCTAGTTAGCATCGGCGATTTTCACACCGAAGCCGGCGCCACGCTTGCCGACGCCCACATTGCCTACCACCGCTTCGGCCACCTCCTCGGCGATCCGCATGGGGCCAATAACGTCATCCTGGTCGAACACGCGCTTACCGGTGACTCGAATGTGGCCGAGTGGTGGGCCGACCTAGTAGGCCCCGGCAAGGCGCTGGATACGACGAAGTGGTGCATTATCGCTACCAATACACTGGGCGGCTGCGGCGGCTCTACCGGCCCGGCTTCCCCGCACCCAGACGATGGCCGTGCTTGGGGTTCGCGTTTTCCCGCGCTTTCCGTGCGCGACCTCGTTGCGGCCGAGCGTGCCGCATTGCACGAACTTGGCATCACCCACGTGCATGCCGTCATCGGCGGCTCAATGGGTGGTGCGCGCACGCTCGAGTGGACACTGATGCACCCCGATTTCCTCGACGCGGCCTGCGTCATTGCCGTATCGGCCCGCGCCTCCGCTTGGCAGATTGGCATCCAGTCGGCGCAGATCGCGGCCATCGAGCAAGATTCGTTCTGGCACGGCGGCGATTATTACGCTTCCTCCCAGCGCCCGCGCGAGGGGCTGGCGGCCGCGCGCCGCATTGCGCACCTGACCTACCGCGGCGAACAGGAGATTGACGAGCGCTTCGGTGTTCAGGCACAGACCGGCGAGAACCCGCTCGGGCCTTACCGCCGCCGCGATAATCGCTTTGCCGTTAACTCCTACCTGGATTATCAAGGCATCAAGCTGGCCGACCGCTTCGATGCCGGCTCCTATGTCACTCTCACCGAGGCACTAAACCGCCACGATATCGGCCGTGACCGCGGTGGGCTCAACCGCGCGCTGGGATCATCCAAGGTACCTACAATGGTCGTAGGCGTAGACACGGACATCTTGTACCCGTATCACCAGCAAGAACATATCTCGCGCAATCTGGGAAATCTATTGGCTATGGCCAAGGTGGTCTCCCCGGTAGGCCACGACGCCTTCCTTACCGAGTCACGCCAAATGGATCGCATACTGCGTAACTTCCTTAGACTTTCCCAGCCAGACCCGCGCATTGATGCAGCGGCAGGCGATCCCACCGAGTACTCGATTTAAAAAACTCGCGGCAGCAATGATCGCCAAAGCCGCGCAGCGCGCACTATGCGCTGCGCTGGAGCGGCGAAGGGACGAAGCGGCTCAGCGATCGTCGGGTGGCTTCGCCCAAGGCGGGCGCCACACGATGCCTTCTCCAGGACGACGCTCGAGCCGGCCGCGACGCGGCGGTGCATTCGGGTCATCGTCGTTCACAGCATTGTGATACTTGCACGCAATGGTGAGGTTTTCGGGATTCGTATCGCCGCCCAGCAGCCACGGGGTGAGATGGTGGACTTGGCATTCATCCGCCGGCGTGTGGCAGTCGGGCCACGGGCACACCGGGTTTTCTGCCATCGCCATTTGGCGTTGCTTCCATGTAGCCAAGCGCCGCGATTGATAAAGGTTGACGGGGCCGGTGACGGGGTGAATGAGGGTGATAAGGCCGACGTCGGCAAGCGCGCGGCGGACAAGATCCGCACCAGATATCTGGGCGCCGTTGGTCAGCTGCAAGGTGACGTCCTCGCCGTGGGTGACCTTCACCATCTCATTCAGGTTGAGCACCACATTGGTGGTGATTGTGGAGGTAGAGGCGCCCTCGGCAAAGACGCGACGAGCATCGGCGACGGTGGAGACGTGGTTATTAATTTCTGCAACCAACTCGGACTCGGCGGTAATTGTCAGGGTCCACAGGTCATCGCGGCGGCGGGTCAGGCGCACGCCTTCGGAGCGCTTGGTGGTACGCTCCTCGCGCACTAGGCGACGGGCGTGCTTATCAATTTCGCTGGTGGAAAGGCGCAGGGCACATAGTTCCTCGCGCAATGCCCAGGCCGCCCGCTGGGTTTTCATCTTCTGTGCGAAGTGCTCGATAATTTTCAGCGCGTCGAGCGGCAGCGAAGTGCGGCGGGCGGCGCGCTGTTTAGCACCAAAGGCGGTGCGGCCGAAGTAAGTATCGGCCAGGCGGGCAAACTCGGCGGCCTCGCGATCACTAAAGCCCTTATCGACGAGCTCTTCTACCGACAGCCCAACGCACTCCTCGATGAGCACCATCGGGGAGTTCACGGCAGCCAGGTAGTTCGAAATCATGGCACCGAACCTAAGCCGGCCGTGCATAACGGCGCGCGGTGGTGGCCCAGAGCCTGTGGATAACCGCCCGAACCACACCCTTTCGGGCCGAGTTAGGTGAAGGCTCTACAAAAACCTGTGGATAACTAGCTACCGAGCGCGTCCACAGAAAAGGCCAGAAAGGCCATCGTGGCGCCGAGCAGGCCGGTAAAGCAGGCGTCAAAGCGGCGCGAGCGTACGGCCAGCACGCCGACGCGGCTGGAATCACACGTCAGTCGGACCACGGTGAGCCACAGCAGGGCCAGGCCGAGGAGGAACGTGGCCCGGCGCCAGTATTCGAAGACAGCATAGCCGCCGGAGATAACCACGCCGGCCACGAAGATGCCAATTGCTGCCCACTGCGCGGCAGGCGGCAGTGGGGAGGGCGCGAGCTCGGCGTCGTGCGGATTATCTAGATTCACGCCAACTTTTCCGCGCGTTCGACGATATTGCGTACCAGGAAGGCACGGGTCAGCGGGCCGACGCCACCTGGGTTCGGAGAGACGAACCCGGCCTTATCCCAGCAATCTGGGTGAATGTCGCCGGTGAGCTTGCCGTCGACGCGGGAGACTCCGACGTCGAGAAGCGCGGCGCCTTCCTTAATCATGTCCGCGGTGAGCATGTGGGGCTGGCCGGCGGCGGCAATGACGATATCGGCCTCGCGGGTCTCAGCGGCCAAGTCCTTGGTGCCGGTGTGGCACAGCGTGACGGTGGAGTTCTCGCTGCGGCGGGTAAGCATCAGGCCGATGGGGCGGCCTACGGTAACACCACGGCCGATGACCACGGTCTTGGCGCCGTTGAGCTCGACGCCGAAGCGGCGCAGCAGATGCAGGCAGCCGTTCGGGGTGCACGGCAAGGGCGCCTCCTCGTTGAGCACGAGCTTGCCCAGGTTGACTGGGTGCAGGCCATCGGCATCCTTGGCGGGGTCAATGCGCTCGAGGATGGCGTTTTCATCCAGGTGCTTAGGCAGCGGCAACTGGACGATGTAGCCGGTGCAGGCATCATCGGCGTTGAGCTCATCGATGACGGCTTCTAGTTCTTCCTGGGTGATATCGGCCGGCAGGTCCTTGCGGATGGAGTTGATGCCAAGCTTTTCACAGTCACGATGTTTCATCTTCACATAGGATTGGGAGCCCGGATCCTCACCTACGAGGACGGTCGCCAGGCCAGGGGTAATCCCCTTCTCCTTCAGCGCGGACACGCGCTGGGCAAGGTCGGAAAAAATCTCGTCGCGGTACAGTGTGCCATCTAGTTTGGTAGCGCTCATAGCCACCATCCTAGACTGAAGGCATGAGCCAGCTGCACATTGTCTTTGATAACCCAGTCATCCCTACTAATACGGGCAACGCGATTCGCACGGCCGCGGTGACGGGCGCGAGCCTGCACCTGATTGAGCCGCTGGGTTTCAATTTCGACGATAAGCACTTAAAGCGCGCCGGTCTGGATTATCACGATTTGGCCGATGTGCAGATTCACAAGGACTTCCAGGCCTGCATGGATGCGCTGCCGGGCGCGCGCGTCTTCGCTTTTACCACGCATACGGATAAGTGGTTTACGGATATCGAATACCAAGAAGGCGATGTCCTACTCTTTGGCACGGAGCCGACCGGCCTGCCAGAGGAGCACATCAATCATCCGCGCGTAACGGACCACGTGCGCATTCCGATGGTGCCGGCCAGGCGCTCAATGAACTTGTCGAATTCGGCCTCGACGGCCGTATTTGAGGCGTGGCGCCAATTGGGATTTAACGGGGCGGTTTAAGCTCCGGCAGTTGGCGGGAGCGTAGCTGGGTAAGGAGTGCGGTGGCGTCGGCAAGCGTGAGGTTGCGCGCGTCCATGCGCACGGGCCCCTGGACTAGGTCGAGGCCGACGGTGGCTAGGCCGAGCGCCTGCGAAATCGGTCCGCGGCGATAGGTCAACTCCTGGATATGGGAGGTGTGGATGGCCTTGACGCGGCGATTGAGCCGGCCGTTGCGCACTATGACGTAGCCGCCGGTAAGCGCCACGGTTTGTTGGCGGTAGTCCAGCGGGGAAACCCACTTGGCGCGGGTTGGCGAGGCGTAGGTAGGTGCGGCGTCGGCCGGCAGGAATTGCCGGGCTTGGGCGAGGGTGCCCACCGGCAGGATGCGGGTGGAACCAGAAGCCTTCCCGCTTGCCGACGCCCCATACCCCGCCACCGAAACCCGTACCTCGTACCAGCCCAGCGGCCGCCAGAGGAAGGGCTGGGTGATCTGCACGGCGTGGATGCGGTCGAGGCGAATGCTTTGGCGGCGGCGATCGGCCAGGCCGTAGGTGATATTGAGTACCTCGCCGTCGGTGCGGGCGGTATAACGCCAGGAAGAATCGAGCACGTTCCAGGCGTTGGGCAGCGCGCCGACGAGGATGGGCAGCGCGGCCGAGAGCGGCAGCCGCGTAACCACAACGAGGATAAGGAAGCCGACGAGGAAAAGCGTGGACGTGCGCAACGCGGCCGCAATCAGGGAGCGGGCGATGGGGATCTCGGGCACGAGAGCTGGTTCCTCGGCCGGTTCTTCAGCCGATTCCTCGGCCGGCGCCTCGGTTTGGGAGGTGGGAGCGCCGTGAACGCGGGCGAGGATGTCATCGCGTAGGGCCTCAGCGTCGGACTTTTTGAGGTAGGCGATTTCGATGACAGAAGATTGGCCGCCCGCGGTTTCCACCCGCACGGCCGCGAGACGAAAGAGGCGGGCGATGACGGGTTCCACGACGTCAACGGCCTGGGTGCGGTCATAGCGCGCGGTGCGCAATTGGACAGATAAGAGGCCGCGGCGCAGGGAAAGCTCTTCCGCGCCGAGCTGATAGCCCATGCGGCGCCACCATAGGCCGGAGGCGAGCCACACCACCGCGCAGACCGCGATGAAACCAGCGAGGGCGAGGGCGGTATCACGCAAGGCCTCGCCGCGGTGTTCGCCGGTAATAAAGGCGAAGATATCGCGCAGGGCCTCCATGTTGACGTTGAGGGCGAAAGCTGCGATGAGGGCCAGGATGACCGACCACAGACGCAGCAGCGGGGTGAGGCGGTGGACGCGACGGAAGTTCGGCTGGGGGCTCATAGGCCGCTCATCCGTTCGCGGGCTTGGTGGGCAAGGCGGGTGCGGAGGGCGTCGGCAAGCGGGGCTTCCAAGCCTTTGATGGTGGCATCCGTGCTGGCAGAGGCCGTGTGGAGCTGCAGCTTTTTCAGGCCAAGGGCGCGGTCGATGGGCCCGGAGGTCACGTCGACGAACTGGATGCGGCCGTAGGGCACCACGGTGAAGGAATGCCAGAGCTTGCCGCGAGTGATAAGTAACTCATCGTCGGTCTCGAGCCAGCCCATATTGCGCACTTGAGCGGGAATGAGCCAGAGCAGCCAGAAGAAAAGACCGACGAAGATGCCGGCCGCCCAGTAGAACCACGGGGTCCACCAGAAGCCTGCCGCAGCGGCGGCCGCGGCGAGCAGAAACATCCAGCTCAGGTGGTGGATATAGCGCGAGGTCACAAGGCGCGGCGAGACGGGATTCATTTCTTCGCTCATAGTTATTGACAGTATCAATCGGGCCCACCCCTTGCGCAACTTATCGTTACTCGATATTATCGAATTACGACAACATCGAAAGTCGATAAGTTATCGACAGAAAGGATTGTCATGACCACCCCACAGCCCACCTCCAAGGCCGAGCGCCGCGAAATTAATGCGGCAGCCGGTCTCGCCCTCCTTACGATCATCATCCTCGGCCCGACTTACCTGCGCGACCTTGCCACCGGAAGGTTTTCCACCGCCCTGAGCGCGGCCGTTCCGGAAGGTCTAAGCAAACACAACCTCGACGGTGGACCATTGTGGCTACTTAGCGCGGCGCTCGTCGTCAAGATTGCGGCCATCCTAATTATCGCGTTCTTTGCCTATCACTTGGTCAAGCCGATGCTTCGCGGACAGGTTTTTAATACGAAAAATATCCGCCCCCTAAACGGAATGACCATTGGCATCCTCGTCTGGTTTATCGGACGGTTCGTGCTCGAAGGCCTAGGAAATAACTGGGCTTCCTCACAGCTTGGAATCGACTGGTGGGCCAGCCAGGATGGAACGTCGCTTGGCGAGCTTGCGCTTCCCTACCTCTTCGTCTGCACCTTGCAGCTCTTCTCGGCCGCTATCAAGCGCGGCTGCACGCTGGAAGAGGAGGTCGAAGGCCTTGTCTGAGGCACAAGAACCCCAAGTAATCTGCCACCTCGACCGGATTATGCAAGAGCGCGACATTACCGGCGCGGCGCTCGCTAAAGAAGTGGGCATCACCCCAGTTAACCTCTCCGTTCTAAAGAATAATCGCGCCAAAGCCGTACGCTTTAGCACCCTGGCAGCGCTGTGCACGGCACTGGACTGCCAGCCAGGGGATATCTTCAGCGTCGAGTAGCAACCCTTGCCAGGATGTTGGGTTTATGCAATACTTTGACTTATGTCCCCAAAGAAGAAGCCCTCCGCACCCATTTATAACCGGGTACGTGTACTGCGCGCCGAGCGGGACATGTCGCGCGCGCAGCTGGCCGAGGCCATCGACGTCAACCCCCAAACCGTCGGCGCGCTTGAGCGCGGGGATCACTCCCCCAGCCTGGACCTAGCCTTCCGCGTCTGCGAGGTCTTTGACCTCCCCGTGGAGGCTATTTTTTCCCGCCAGGAATTTTCCCCCATGTCCACTGAAATCTATAGGAAGAATTCCTAATGGCTAGCCCAATCCCCGCCTCCGTTTCCCGCCGCAAGCGCCTTGTCCTGGCCGGCGACATTTTCCTCGGCCTGGCCATCGTGACGGCAGCCCTGCACTTCATCGCGCTCAGCTTGTCTAACTTGCTATGGCCGATTGCCGGCATCGCGGCGACTACCTGCACCACATGGCTGCGCCAGTCCATCCGTCACCTCGACGTGCCTACCACGGAGATGGATGAGTACGAACTGCGCCTGCATACCGACGCCCGCGACCAAGGACTCAAGACCGCAGTGGTTACTTCCACAGTGCTCTTCCTCGTCGCCGTTGCCACCGCATTCGGCCTACGCTTCCTCGGAGCGGAGGAAACCGCAGTGGAGGAGGCGACCTCGGGGGCGAGTATCGCCATCTTCTTTGCCAAGCTCATCTATACCCAACTGCTGTGGATCCCTTTTGCGGTAGCCAAGGAATTGGCCAATAAGCTCAACGCAGACGAGCTGCGCAGCGGAGGAAACTAGCGGAAATCGCGGGAGCCGCGGGAGAGGAATTCGCCAAAGTCCAGCGGCTCGAGCTTATCCGCGACCACGCTGACCGCGCCGGTGGCGTTTTGTACGATGCCGCGAATGATCATTGCACGGGCGGTGCGGGCCACAACCTTATGCCGCGACCACAATCCGGGCGAAACCATCACGTTCATCAGGCCGGTTTCATCCTCCACGCCCAAAAAGGTCAAGCCAGACGCAGTACGCGGGCGCTGGCGGTGGGTAATAATGCCGGCGATGCGCACGCGGGTGCCATCGGGAACATGGGGAAGTTGGGAAGCAGGCAGGACGTCGGCAAGCGAGGCACGCACCAGCTCCATCGGTTGCTGGCTATGGGTCACGCCGGTGGAAGCGACGTCGGTAGCCATAAGCTCGAAGGCGGACATGCCAGGCAGGTGCGGTGCAGCCAGCGCGGAAGTGCCAGGCAGCATTCCCTCGCGCTCGGTGGCGGCAACTCCGGCCTGCCACAACGCTTGACGACGATCCAACCCCAGACACTCCAATGCCCCAGCCGTGGCCAGCGCTTCCACCTGCTCCACGCTGAGATCCGCCCAGCGCGAAAGATCGGACACGCTAGCAAAAGGCGCGGCCGCCTCCACGCGCTCGGCGGCGGACTCCCCCAACCCCTTAATGAGGTTGAGGCCCAGCCGAATCTCGCCCGACCCCATTGCGCGGGCCTGCGCACCAGAATCATTGATACTCACCGGCAGCACCCGCACGCCGTGGCGCCGGGCATCTTGGATGAGCGACTGCGGGGAATAAAAGCCCATCGGCTGCGCGCGCAGCAGGCCCACGCAGAATTCCGCCGGGTAGTGGTACTTAAACCACGCGGAGAAATACACCAGTGAGGCAAAGGACTGCGAGTGCGATTCGGGGAAACCATAGGCAGCAAAGGCCACGATTTTGGCCCAGAGCTTATCCGCCACCTCGCCCTCGATGCCGTTAGTCTCGCGCAGGCCGTTAAAAAAGCGGCTGCGCAGCGCGGCCATCTTCGCCGGCGAGCGCTTCGACCCCATGGCGCGGCGCAGGTCATCGGCCTCGGCGCCGGAAAAACCTGCCGCGTCTACGGCAATCTGCATCAGCTGTTCTTGGAAAAGGGGGATGCCCAGCGTCTTGCCTAGGGATTTTTCCAAGACGGGGTGGTCATAGGTCACCTCTTCTAGGCCATCGCGGCGGCGCAAGTAAGGGTGCACGGATCCGCCTTGGATGGGGCCGGGCCGAATAAGCGCGACTTCGACCACTAGGTCAAAGAAACGGCGCGGCTTCAAGCGCGGCAGCGTGGCTAGCTGCGCGCGGGATTCCACCTGGAAGACGCCCACCGCATCGGCGCGGCAGAGCATGTCATAGACTTCCGGCTCGGCGAGGTCGAGTTCCCACAGATGCACCTCGCGGCCGGTGGTGGCGCGCACGGCGTCAATCATGTGGTGCAGCGCCTCCAACATGCCAAGGCCGAGCAGGTCGAATTTCACTAGGCCGGCGGCCGCACAATCGTCCTTATCCCATTGCAGCACGGAGCGGTTTTCCATGCGGGCCCATTCCATGGGGACGACGTCCGCAATGGGTCGGTCACACAGCACCATGCCGCCGGAGTGGATTCCTAGGTGGCGGGGCTGGCCGAGGAATTGCTCGGCCAAAGATGAGACCTCAGCAGGCGGTTCGGAGGTACCCTTCGACCACGCATCGGCCGATCCCTGCGGGTAGCCTAGCGCGCGGGCGGCATCGCGGGTAGCCCCCTTGCGGCGATAAGTAATGACATTGGCCACCTGCGCGGCTCGTTCCCGGCCGTGGGTGCGATAGACATACTGGATTACCTCCTCGCGGCGGCCGGATTCGATATCGATATCAATATCGGGCGGGCCATCGCGGTCCGGGGAAAGGAAGCGCTCAAAAAGCAGCTGCGCGGAGATGGGCTCGGCGTTGGTAATACCCAGTGCGAAACACACCGCAGAGTTAGCGGCCGAGCCGCGGCCCTGGCACAAAATATTTTCCTGGCGACAAAAATCCACCAGGTCGCACACAATTAGGAAGTAGCCGGGAAAGCCCAGTTGCTTGATGACGCCCAGCTCATGCCTAATCTGCTTCTTCGCCGCCTGCTTAATCTCGGCCGGCCGCGAGGCATAACGCTCCTTGGCACGGCGCCAGACCTCATGCTCCAGCCAGCTCATCTCGGTATGCCCCTCCGGAACGGGAAAGTGCGGCAGGTTCGGGGCAAGCGCATCCCAGGTAAAGGAACACTCGCGAGCCAGACGCACAGTTTCCGCAATAAGCTCCGGCCGGTCAGGTAAAAGTTGTGCCATCTGCTCGCCGGATCGTAGCCAGCCGGCGCCCATGGGGTGGGCGTGCGGCGCAGCGGCCGCGAGGGATTCGCGGCGAGCCAAGGCGCGCTTGGCGGCGGCGAGCCGAGCTTGGTCACGGGTCGCCGCCGCGGGCCGTGCGGTTGCGATGGCCCGCAAGTTATTGTATTTATCGAGGAACCGGTGCCGATCCGCATCCTCAGGGGACATGCTGCACGAATATTCGAGAACTATGCTGTCTATTTTTATTCTTTCGAGCAGGTTATCGATTTCTGCTAACGCTTCCGGCCCCACCAGAAAGAAGCACTCCCCTTCCAACTCGCGCGCCACCTCATCTAGTGGCGGATAATCCACCCGATCCTTCTCCCCAGCTTCCATCCGCGCGTGTGCAATAAGGCGCGATAAACGGCGATAGCCTTCCGGGGTGCGCGCCAACACGGTCACCGGCGCTTCCGCGAGCGATAGTTCCGCGCCATATACGGCCGGAAGATTCGCTTTAGCAGCGGCTTCAGCGAATTTCATGAGCCCATAAAAGCCATCGCGGTCCACGATTGCCAGCCCCTCGAGCCCCAGCTCCACAGCCCGGCCAACCAGCTCTTCCGGCTCAGCAGCGCCGTCGAGAAAGCTATACGAACTTACCGCGTGCAACTCCGCAAAGGGGACGGCAGAATGGCCGCGCTGAGCAGAATCGGCTGGCCCATGAAGGTGATTAACCGGCACGGGCGCGGCAGATTCGCGGCCAGAGAGAATGCGCTCCACCCGCGACCACGACAGTGCTTTTCCGCCATTAAATTCCACCCCGCACAGCGTAATATCGAATCATTGTTCTATACAACCCCGTAAGACGTGATGCCGACAATAGACAAAGCGGTTCGCTGATTGCTAAGTTGCTAAACAGACAAATTATTTCAACTCCTACAAGAAGGGGAACCCCCATGCAGATCCGTCGCGTAGTGGCTGCTGCCGCCGCTGTAACTATCGCTTCCACCAGCTTGGTGGCCTGCTCCTCCGATGATTCCAAGTCCATCAAGGTGGGCACCACCGACGACGCCAAGAAGGCGTGGGTAGCATTCGAGCAGGAAGCGAAAAACGCTGGCTATGACATTGATATCCAGCCATTCGCGGACTACAACACCCCGAACCAGGCTCTGGATCAAGGCGAGTTGGATACCAATAACTTCCAGCACCTGAAGTTCTTGGCGGAGTACAACCACGGCAATGACACCAACCTGGTGCCTATCGTGGCCACCGAAATCGTGCCGCTAGCACTGTTTTGGAAGGACCACGACTCCCTCGACGGCATCGAGGGCGAAGAGGTCGCCATCCCGAATGACTCCACCAACCAGGCCCGCGCCATTAACGTGCTAGTCCAGGCCGGCCTTCTTACCCTGAAGGACAAGGACAACTTGGAGCCCACCCCGCTGGATATTGATGAAAAGAAGTCCAAGGTCAAGGTCACCCCGGTAGACGCCGCGCAGACCACGTCCGCGCACGGCGAGGGCACCCCGGCGATTATCAATAACTCCTTCCTGGAGCGCGCCGGCATCGATCCGAAGACCGCCATCTTCCAAGACGATCCGAATTCTGAAGAAGCAGAACCGTACATCAATGTCTTCGCCGTTCGCGAGGAGGACGCCGATAACGAAGACATCAAGAAGCTTGCCGAGCTATGGCACTCCGACGCCGTCCAGGAGGGCGTCGATGAAGACTCCGCCGGCACCTCCGTCGAGGTGGAGCGCAGCCAGGAGGATCTGCAGAAGATCCTAGATAAGCTCGAAGCAGATCTGGACTAATCACCCTTGCTTTTACCCCGCCGGAACCCCCGGCGGGGTTTGGCACTTTCCTAACTAAGGACGCAAACACGTGGCAGATTCCACTCAACGCGGCACCCGCATCGAGTTCCGCGAGATCACCAAGATCTTTAAACAGAAAAAGGCGCGAGTTAAGGCACTCGACCATGTCTCTATGACCATTGAGCCCGGCGAAATCGTCGGCATCATTGGCTACTCCGGCGCCGGCAAGTCCACCCTTGTACGCATGATCAACGGCTTGGACACCCCGTCTGCGGGAGAGCTGCTGCTTGATGACACCAATATCGTTGGCATGTCCGAGAAGAAGCTGCGCGGCATTCGCCGCAATATCGGCATGATTTTCCAACAGTTCAACCTGATGAACTCGCGCACCGCTGCCGGCAATATTGAATACCCGCTGCAGCTGCAGGGCGTCGGCAAGCAGGAGCGCGCCAAGCGCGTGCAAGAGCTGCTGGATTTCGTCGGCCTAGGAGACAAGGGCAAGAGCTACCCAGAGCAGCTTTCCGGCGGCCAGAAGCAGCGCGTCGGCATTGCCCGTGCGCTGGCCACCAACCCTTCGCTGCTGCTTGCCGACGAAGCAACTTCCGCCCTCGACCCCACCACCACGCAGGAAGTCCTCGACCTACTGCGTCAGGTAAACAAGGAATTTGGCATCACCATCGTGGTTATTACCCACGAGATGGAAGTCGTACGCTCCATCGCCGATAAGGTCGCCGTGATGGAAAACGGCCGCGTCGTGGAACAAGGCAGCGTCTACGAGGTCTTCTCCAACCCACAGACCTCCGTGGCCGCCAAGTTCGTAGCCACCTCGCTGCGCAACGAGCCCGACGTCGTTGAAACCGACGACCTGCTCGCGCACGAAGGCCGCCTATTTACCATCAACCTCACCGAGGAATCCGGCTTTTTCACCGCCGCCGCCCGCCTTAAGGAAGCCGGCGTATCCATCGCCGTCGTCCACGGCGGCATCACCACGCTGCAGCAGCATTCCTTTGGCAAGCTGACCGTACGGCTCAGCGGCGACAATAACGCCATCGAAGAGTTCTACCGCACGCTTTCTACCACCACCCAGATTGAGGAGATTGCACGATGACCGTCACCACCCTCGCCCAAGCCAACTGGGACCGCCTCGGCCCTTCACTGGCCGATGCCATCGTCGATACCCTCATCATGGTCTCGACTACCCTCATCGTTTCCGGCATCCTCGGCCTTGGCCTAGGCATGCTGCTCTATACCACCCGCACGGGCGGCATCCTGCAAAACCGGTTCGTCTATTTCATTGTCAACCTGCTGGTTAACTTCGTCCGCCCCATCCCGTTCATCATTTTGCTGGCTTTTGCCCAGCCACTGACCGTCATAGTGATGGGCGGGTCCATCGGCCGCGGACCGGCCACCTTCGTCATGGTCATCGCCGCGACCTTCTCCGTGGCCCGCGTGGTGGAACAAAACCTCGTGTCCATCGACCCCGGCGTTATCGAGGCCGCCCGCTCCATGGGTGCCTCGCCGTGGAAGATCATTACCTCCGTTATCGTCCCAGAGGCCCTCGGCCCACTGATTTTGGGCTACACCTTCCTATTTATCGCCATCGTGGACATGTCCGCTATGGCCGGCTACGTCGGCGGCGGCGGCTTGGGTGACTTTGCAATCGTCTACGGTTACCGCGCCTTCGAATGGGAGGTCACCGTCGTGGCCACGCTCATCATCATCGTGCTGGTGCAGGCCGCCCAGTTCTTCGGTAACTGGCTCTCCTCCAAGGTCATGCGCCGCTAGCCCCCGCTTGCCGACGCCGCCCTACCCCGCGACCGGCTCCACGCCGGTCGCTACGATGGCTTGGCCCGTCTTCGGGGCGTCACCACACGAGGAAACCACACCTTCTACCTCGCGCTCCTCGAGCGTCACGCGCCAGCGCCGGCCGTCAATGTGGCTGACCTCGCCGCTATCAGTGGCGGTGAGCTGGCCGTAGGAGAGCTCCTCGCCGGCGTCGATAAGCGCTCGGGCCACCGCCAATTCCGCCACCTGGCCGCGCGGGCCGAAAATACCGCGCCCGCGATTTACCGGGTAAAAATACTTTCCCCGCGCCGCCGCCGCAATCATCTGCGCGGCGGCTTCTTTATTCATTCGTCCAAAGGAATAGCCCCACGGCATGAGCATGACCGATGGCGCGAACCGGTGTCCCTTCGTGTGCGAGGTCTCCCAGACCATATCCGGGTAATCCTCCACCAGCTCCGCGGCCAACGGCCGCCCCTTGACCGCACAGCAGGTATCGCGCTTCGCGTGCGTACACACCAAAACCAGCGGTGTTTCCACTGCGCCGCCTCCATTGCGTCCAGGCCCTGTCAGATCCAGATCAAGGATTTTCTCTGGCCCTGTCAGCAGCACGAGTTCCATCACTCCCTGCTCGGCCCACACCAGGTAACAGCGGTGCATCTTGCCTACCTGGCGGCCGTCGCGGCCCGGCCGACGGATAAGCTGCAGCCCCGCCACCCCCTTCAGTTTGGCCTTAAGCTGCGCCGTGAGATCCGGCCCAAAGGTATCGCCATCGAGCACGTCTCGCGACCATCCGCCCGGCCACTCAAAAAGCACATAGACGGATTCCTTCTTGGCCGTGCCTGGCAGCGGCTCTACCTGGATATCTGAACAGAACTCGGTCATATACCTAAGCCTAACCTTTCTGCATTTCAGCTCACACCCTTGGCCACAATTCGGCCACGAAATACCCCCTCGGCTATACAGTTCACGGCCGAAACTATAACCTAGGGGCATGTTGAAAGTCCGTCTCGTCGCAACGCTTCTCGTCGCTGCTTCCCTCAGCGGCTGCGCCGCCCAAGAGACGGACCGCACCACCATGGCTGCATCTGCGGATAACTCCCGGCTCAATCCACTAGGCCAGGCCAATATGGAAATGAAAACCCTCCGGCCGCAGGCCCCCTCCGAGCTCACGGTGACCAACGTGCGCATCGGCCAGCACGAGGGTTTTGAACGCGTTGTCTTTGAACTCGACGGCAGCGGCTCTCCCGGCTGGTTCGTAGACTATGCCGACACGCCCACGCAGCAGGGTTCTGGCAAGACTATTGACCACTCCGGCGAGACCGCACTCAATGTCAATATCGACGGCGTGGTCTACCCCTTCGAGGCGGGGAAGGACGATCCCCACATCGGCGTGGTGGATGCCCCCGTAGAGGGAGTCGTCACCCAGGTGGTCAATGGCGGTACCTACGAGGGCCGCTGCCAATTCGTCATCGGCATGACCTCGCGCAAGCCCTATTCCGTGCAGGTGCTCGATAACCCCACCCGCCTCGTAGTCGATATTCGCGATTAATAGGTCGCCTCCACCCGCCAGCGCCCGCCGGACCATACCACAAGCCAGGCCCGCTGGTGCTCTTCGTGGTCGGCTTGGCCCACCACCTGCAGGCGCGCTACGTGCTGCGGGTTACTAGTCCACCACTGCGTATCCACCGGCCAGGGACCGGCCCAGCCCAGCACGCGGAAGCGATGAGCGCCCCAGCTCAATGCCACCGGCGCCCCCGAAAGGAGAGCCTCGGCGGTGACGAATACTTCGCGACGAGCGGCGTCGATAAGCCGGATGCGCGCGGCCGGATGATTAGGCCCACCGCCCAGCCGCGCAGGCAGGGGTGCCGGAATACGGCCGGGCCACTCGCCTTGTGGCGGTGCGTCGCGCTGCTCGCCATAGGGCACGTACTCGATGCGCTCGGCCACCCCACGGCCGCCCACCGCCCGCGGCTGCAGCACGCGGTCAACCCCCAGCTGCGATTGCACGCGAGCGATCACACGTTTGACCTGCTCCTGAGATCCCTCTCCGCCCCAGAGCCCGGTGGCGGACGGGGTGGCAACCTCTACCGGCTCCAGTGCGAGGCGGCGGATGGCCGCGCCCCCACCAGTGGCACGCGAGAGCCAGCCATCGAGCTGCCAGCGCACGCGGTCCGCGGTGGCCTGCTCCGTCAGTGCTTCCTGTGTGCGCCACACCCGCGCCAACTCCTCGCCGGTGCCAAACTCCGCCACCACGCGCAGCCGCAGGCAGACCTTGCCGGCCTCTTCCAAGCGGGCATGCAGCCGGGACGCTAGCTGACGGGCCGCGAAGGCCGCCGCGTCCACGCGCTCGATGCGCTCTTCCATTTCCACGGCCAGGTCTGGGCGCGCCATTTCTGGAGCTACGCGCCTATCCGCACGGGCTTGGGCCAACTCGTGCGCGCGACGCCCGGTCTCACCGAAACGGGTGGCTACCTGCTTAAACGGCAGCGCCGCTAAGTCACCCAGGCGCCGCACACCCAACTTATCGAGCTGCGCAACAAACCCAGCATCAAAGCCCAAGGCCTCATCGGCGGCGAGCACTCCTATGGGCTGGGTGGCCAAAAACTCTCGCGAGCCGCCCTCTGGCACCACCGCGCCCATGCCACGGTGCCGGGCCGCGATAACGGCCGTAGCAATCTCATCGGCGACGCCGAGGGTGGAATCGAAGCCAGCGTACGAAGAGGCGTCGACAAGCATCTCTAATGCTTTCTCCCCGTGGTAGCGCAGCGCCGCGCCCGCGTCCACAATGGCCAGGCCGGGACGCAGCACCTCCACCGAGGACGCCACCGCATCCAAACCAGCCGCAACCTCCGCAAACGCCGCACCATCCCGGTCCGGGTTAGCCTCCATCACCGCCGCCTCGGGACACAACGCTTGGGCCTGACGCAGGCGCATCCCCCGCCGCACCCCCGCCCGGCGCGCCGCTCTATCACATACCGCAACCGCGTGATTGCGCGCAATGACCATAGGACCCTGCCCGCCGACGGCCTGGATGGGCCAATCCGGAAACCACACAGCCGCTACCCTCATACGGCCTCCAACCGGCGCCGCTGGCCCACCGTGAGCACCCCATGCACGCTAGCCTGCTTCGAGGTCACCTCAACGTCCATGTCCACGCCGCGAATGCGCCCACTGCCCTTGCCGACTCCCCGATAGGCACTCACCTGCGCCCCTATCTCCACCGCCGTGCCGGGCAAGCGCGTGCCCACCGTCAGCACCGCCGCGCGCCCGCCGCGCACCTTCGCCAGCACCGGCCGGGCCTTGGTTGGGCTCACCTCACCGGGCGGCCCATGATGGATGACTAGGTCCAGTCCTTCCGCCAATACCCCTGTCACCATCCAGGAATCCACGCCCGGATCTGGGACGGTTACCACACGTTCGATAACACCTTCCTCGGCCACTTGTGCGAGTAGAAGATCTGGCCACCCCACTACACCCACATGCCCACCGCGGGCCGTGAGGTGACAGATAAGCTCCACCACAAGCGCTGGACAGTTAGTACAGTGCACCACGTGCCGGCGCGCCAAGCCGCCCGCAGGAAGCAGACGTGCCAGGCCAGGAAGCGTATCTACCAGCTCCTCTTCCGGGCCACGCTCCATAGCGCGCATGCGAGTACGCAGCATCGCCACACGGTCCGACCTACTTAGTCCGGCCACCGCTTTTTCTAGGCGAACGCTCGTTTGATTCACCCGAATAGTATGAACCCTCACCCGGACACATGCAAGTGTATGTTCGAATGGTAGCCTTAGCGGCATGAACTTCAACGCTGCCTACGGTGCCATGCGCGAGCACACCACCCCCATTCCCACTCCGCCATGGGTGCGTTTGGGTTCGTCCATCCTCATCGGTGCGGCCGTGGCGCTTTTGGCCAGCCGCGCACATATTTTTGCTGCACTAATCGGGGCGCTCGTGTGCCTCGTGGCGGCTTTCGTTCTCGTCTTTGCCCACCCCTACCGCCACGCGATGCGCGATTATGCCACCAAGCGCAATGTCACTCTGGTTCCTAGCATCGCACAGCTCGTGCCGCTGATGATTCTGTGGCTTATGGTGATGCTCGCCCCCATCGTGGCCCTACCCGCGTGGGGCGCCGGCCTGGTATGGCTGGTGGTTTTTGGCCTGAGCTTTCTCGTCTTCCCCCACGTGGATGGCACGCGACGGCTCGCGTTTGCCTAATCTATACGACACTTTTCGGGGTTATCCACAGCTTTTCCGCCCCGCCTCGGGTATGTAGGCCGGGTTATCCACACAACTGGCCGCAGCGGTTGCGCCGGCCGTGCGCCGGTGTAGGTGCGCGTCGTAGCGTTGCAGGCATGAACGCACTCGAGACCTACCTCACTGCCTTAGGCCCCGGCATGGACATCATCGCCGGGTGCCAGGGCATGTCCGGGTCCGAGCTTATGGACCACGGCGCGCCCGATGCCATCGCGGCCGATCTGCTTCTTTTGTGTGAGAGCTACTTTGGCCGCACCAAATTTACCCGGCTACAGCGCCGTGCTATTGCCGACGCCCGTCGCAACACCCATTCTATCGCCACACTCACCGCCCTAGAGCGCATTGTTAACCGCGCCCCGAGCAAGAAACAGGCCTGGGAGCTACGCGCGGAGTGCTGCGCAATGACCGGCGCGATGAGCCATATTCTCAAGCACGCCCGCCGGCGCCTGGGCGAGATGAAAGACAACACCGTTACTCCAGGTGTGCGCACTTACCGACGCCCCAATGACTACTGGACGCTTGCCATCACCGGAACCTCTAGTTTCATCGCGGATCTCAACGCCGCGCTGGCCGCGACCGGGAAGCAATCGCTCGAGGCGGTAGAAAAAATTTTCTTTGACCAGGCAGCGGCCGCGCGGGCAGAGGTGATAACCAATGCCATCGTGCCATTAGACAAATTCATTCGCATCCGCGACGGCCACGGCGACGATATCGAGCTCGACCTGACCAATGGCGCCACCATTACCGGCACCGAATATCTGCGGCGCGTACTCAACGACGTCGGCTTTTCTGGCGATAGAGAAACCGGCTACGTCACGCTCGTGCACCCCGAAGAAGGGCCGGTCAACCTCTACCGCACGGCGCGCGTGGCCAATGACAAACAGCGCATCATGGCCGCTGCAGAAAACCCACGCTGCGCCTGGCCGGGCTGCAACCAACCGGCCGATCTCTCCCAGGTCCACCACCTCAAGGCGTGGAGTAACGGTGGGGAGACGAATATGAAAAACCTGGTCATGTGCTGCGCCTACCATAACGGCGTCAACGATGATGACCCCAACGCTCCGCCCCGGCGCGGCCGCCTCGAGCGGGTGGGCGGGCGCATTGTGTGGCGTCCACCGTTTACCCCGCGCGAGTAAACACGCTCCTCAAACGCGCGAAAAGGCGCTCAGAGATAGCCTGAGCGCCTTCTACGCATGCCGTTTTACTCCCACTCGATGGTTCCCGGTGGCTTGGAAGTGCAGTCCAAGACCACGCGGTTGACGTCCTTCACCTCATTGGTGATGCGGGTAGAAATTTTCTCCAGTACCTCGTATGGCAAGCGGGTCCAGTCCGCAGTCATGGCGTCCTCCGAGGACACTGGGCGTAGCACGATCGGGTGGCCATAGGTGCGGCCATCACCTTGCACACCAACGGAACGGACGTCGGCCAGCAGCACGACCGGGCACTGCCAAATCTGGTCATCCAAGCCGGCATTGGTCAGCTCGGTGCGGGCAATGAGGTCCGCCTCACGCAGCGTCTCCAAGCGTTCCTCGGTTACCTCACCGATAATGCGGATACCCAAACCTGGGCCTGGGAATGGCTGGCGGTTAACGATTTCTTCCGGCAATCCCAGCTCGCGGCCGACGGCGCGTACCTCGTCTTTAAACAGCAGACGCAGCGGCTCAACCAGCTCGAACTCCACGTCATCTGGCAAACCGCCAACATTGTGGTGAGACTTAATATTCGCCGTGCCGTCGCCGCCGCCAGACTCGACCACGTCCGGGTACAGCGTGCCTTGGACGAGGTAGTCGACGGTGGAGCCTGCAGGGGCGTCGTCAAGCACGCCCGCAACCGCACGCTCAAAGGCACGGATAAACTCCGCGCCGATGGCCTTGCGCTTTGCTTCTGGGTCGTCAACGCCGGCCAACTTCTCCAAGAAGGCACTGCGCTCATCCGCAGTCACCAGCTTCGCGCCGGTGGAGGCGACAAAGTCCTTTTCCACCTGCTCCCGCTCGCCAGCACGCAGCAAGCCGTGGTCGACGAAGACACAGGTGAGGCGATCACCGATGGCACGTTGCACCAGTGCCGCCGCTACAGCGGAATCCACACCGCCGGATAGGCCACAGATGGCGCGGCCGTCCTCGCCCACCTGAGCGCGAACGTCCGCGATGAGCTGCTCGGCGATATTATCGGCCGTCCAGTTCTGCTCTAGGCCGGCAATCTCGGTCAGGAAGCGGGTAAGTACCTCTTGGCCGTGCGGCGAGTGCTGCACCTCAGGGTGGTACTGCACACCGGCCATCTTCTTTTCCAGGCACTCCATCGCTGCAACCGGGGCACCGGCCGAAGTGGCCGTAACTTCAAAGCCCTCGGGAGCGGCAGATACGGCATCACCGTGGGACATCCATACCTTATGGGTAGTCTCCAGGCCAGCGTGCAGTACGCCGCCCTTAACGTTCATATCGGTGCGGCCGTACTCACGCTCGCCAGTCGACGACACAGTGCCACCAAGAGCGTGGTTCATGGCCTGGAAGCCATAGCAGATGCCGAAGACAGGAATGCCGAGCTCAAGCAGCTCCGGCTTCAGGGCCGGGGCACCGTCAGCATAGACGGAGGACGGGCCACCCGACAGGATAAGCGCGGCGGGATCTTTAGCTTTGATTTCCTCCACAGACGCGGAGTGAGGGACAACCTCGGAGTAAATCTTGGCCTCGCGCACGCGACGGGCAATAAGCTGCGCGTACTGAGCGCCAAAGTCCACAACGAGGACGGGGCGCGGGGTAGTGTTTGGCTTAGTCACGCCCCATAGTCTAACCCACTAAACTGATAGCTTATGAAGCGCTTGGCTATTGTGCTCACCACCGGGCTATTGTTATGCGGTTGTGACGCTACCCCAACTACGGCCGAGGTGACGTCTGCGCTGGATGAACAAGGTCCACAACGGGTAACACTCCCAGCCGCAGAAGTCTTTGGAAGCAAGTGGGACGAGTGGGCTCCCTTATGCGGCACTCAGCAGGCAGAGCGCATGGGATACCCAGAAGTAGCGCATAATTCGGTAGTGCTGCGCGCGAAAGAGGAAAAGAAGGTTGTAGAACTCAATCCTGCGGGAGCACGCGTGTGCCCTGTCCACGATGCAGGACAATGGCGGCCGATGTCGCGCGAGACCACATGGAGGAGGGAAGGCGGTTGGCAGTTGGTTTCCTGACCACCCTCCTTCTCCGCCACGCTCTACCTCTCCAGAGGAAAAGAAAGCTTGAAGACAAAACGCGGCTGCGCCAAGAAAGCACAGCCGCGTTCGAGATTGCCGATTAGTGGCGGACGGCGAGCTCAACCTTCTGGAAGGACTTCAGGTCGGTGTAGCCGCACTTTGCCATGGAGCGGCGTAGCGCGCCGACCAAGTTGGTGCGGCCGAAGGGCTCGCTGGAGGGACCGTGCAACACCGTTTCAAGCGAAGGAGCGGCAGACTCTTCTGCAGCTTCGGCCGGGGTACCGGCGGTGAGGAAATCAACATCCAAGTCGGCATCAGCTCCGGAGAACTGGACGAAGCCGCGGGGGAAACGCGGGTGACCGGCCGTGGCGGGCCAGTACCAGCCTTTACCGCCGGCCTCGCGGGCCTGAGCAAGCAGTGGGCCGAGAGCGACACTGTCGGCGCCACAAGCAAAAGCCTTGGCAATATTGCCGGAGTTTTCAAACTCGGTATCGGCGATGATGTGCACGTAGCGGCCGCCAGTCTCGTCGAGGTAATCGCGGCGGGCTGCGGCGGCGTCGGCAATCGCAGTGGCCATGGCCGAGTCGATACCAACGGTCTCGGCGTTGGTCGTCACACCAGCGCCTACGATAACGCCGGCCGCGCCAGTGCGCATCAGGTGCAGCGCGGTGGTGTAGTCGGTAACTCCGCCCGCGATGACCGGCACATCCAGCGATCCGATGAACTCCTTGAGGTTCAGCGGCTCGCCCCCGGTAGCCACGTGTTCGGCCGAGACCAGGGTGCCCTGAATAAACAGCAACTCAGCGCCGGCCGCGATGACCTTCGGGGCCATCTCACGAGCATTTTGCGGAGAAACGCGCACAGCAACGGTGACACCGGAGTCACGGACTTGGGAGATGCGTTCGGTAAGGAGGGCGTCGTCAAGCGGGGCAGCGTGTAGCTCCTGAATGATGGAGTTATCGCCCGGCTGCGAGTAAATGCGAGCTAGAGCGCCCTCGAGGTCCTCGTGGCGGCCCCACAAACCCTCAGCATTAATGACGCCCAGGCCACCTTGCTTGCCCATCTCGATGATGAACTCGGGCGTGGCGAGCGCATCGGTGGGGTGGGACACGAAAGGGATGTCGAAGGTATAGGCATCGATGTGCCAGGTGGTATCCACGTCCTTGGAGGAGCGGGTACGGCGTTGCGGCACGATGGATAGTTGCTCTAGATCAAAGGTGCGGCGGGCCTCGCGGCCGATGCCAATTTCGGCGTATTCACGCATGATATTCCTAGCGGTAGTTTGGTGCTTCTGCGATTTGCTGCAGGTGGTGCGGGTGAGATTCCTTCAGGCCCGCGGCGGTGATTTGAACGAAGCGCTTGGTCTTTAGCTCAGCCAGGGTGGCGGAGCCGGTATAGCCCATTGATGCGCGCAAACCGCCGACGATCTGGTGCACAATGGCATCGATATCGCCGCGGAAAGGCACTCGACCCTCGACGCCTTCCGGAACCAGCTTGTCTTCGCTGCGGACATCGGCCTGGAAGTAGCGATCCTTGGAATAGGAGCGCTTTTCGCCGGAAAGTCCACGGCCCTGCATGGCGCCCATGGAGCCCATGCCGCGGTAGCGCTTGTACTGCTTGCCCTGGTAGACCACGATGTCACCGGGTGCCTCGGTGGTGCCGGCAAACATGGAACCCAGCATGACGGTATCGGCGCCGGCCGCTAGGGCCTTGGCGACGTCGCCGGAGTACTGCATGCCGCCATCGCCGATCACCGGTACACCGGCCGGGCCAGCTACCGCGGCGGCTTCCATCAGGGCCGTAATCTGCGGCGCTCCCACGCCAGCGACGACGCGGGTGGTGCAAATGGAGCCCGGGCCAATGCCGACCTTGATGGCATCCGCGCCGGCATCAATCATTGCCTGGGCGGCCTCACGGGTGGCAAGGTTACCGCCGATGACATCGACCTTGGAGCCAAAGTCCTTTTGGACGCGGGAAACCATTTCCAACACGCGGTTGTTGTGGGCATGGGCGGAATCGACGACGAGGGCGTCCACGCCGGCGTCGACAAGCGCGGCGGCGCGCTGGTAGGACTCCTCGCCGGTACCGATGCCGGCCGCAACCAACAGGCGGCCGGCCGAGTCCTTCGACGCGTTAGGGTACTGCTCGGACTTTACAAAGTCCTTGACGGTAATCAGGCCGGTGAGCTTATTATCCGCATCGACGATGGGCAGCTTTTCCACCTTATTGGCCGACAACAGCTCGAGGGCTTCCTCCTTGGATACGCCCTCGCGCGCTACGACGAGCGGCATGGCCGTCATAACCTCGCTGACCTTGCGATCAAAGTCAGGCTCGAAGCGCATATCGCGGTTGGTGCAAATACCGACTAAAGTGCCGTCCTCATCTACCACCGGCAGGCCGGAGATACGGAAGCGGGCGCACAGCGCGTCTACCTCCCCAATGGTCATATCCGGGCGGGCAGTGATGGGGTCGGTGACCATGCCGGACTCGGAGCGCTTGACTATTTCTACCTGCTCGGCCTGGTCCTCGGTAGACAGGTTGCGGTGCAGCACGCCGATGCCGCCCTGGCGCGCCATGGCAATGGCCATGCGGGCCTCAGTCACGGTATCCATGGCGGCCGAGGCAAGCGGGACGCCGAGGCGAATATTGCGGGTAAACTGCGCGCCGGTATCGACCTCGGAGGGCACGATATTGGATTCGGCGGGCAACAGAAGCACATCGTCAAAGGTCAGGCCGCGCAGGGCTACCTTGTTCGGGTCATCTCCACCAGTATGAATACGGTTCTCGCTCATCGAGGTCTCTCCTTAACAGGTTTAGCGGCTACCACAACTGTAGTGCTTTGCCGGCCGACGACACCATTTGGGCAGGGGTAAATTGCCTCGGGAGGGTAAGTTCAATAGGCTCGCAGGCGTGAACTTCTTCGCCAATATGCCCCGCGATCCTTTCGCCGATGACCCGAATGACCCCGCCTCCTTCCTGGAGGAGGACGAGCAGGTCATGCCGCTTACCGACGACGACCGAATCGCCATCATCCACGACCTCGCGCTGGTGCAGAAATTCGCGTCCATCCTCGGCCCGCGCGGCATCGATGGCATCTTCTTCCTGTGCGAGGATTGCCAGGAAAACCACTTCTACGAGTGGGATATCATGGCCGCAAATATGCGCGCCACGCTCGAAGGGGAGCTAGCGCCAGTACATGAGCCGGGCGCCGAGCCGGATCCCTCCCGCTATGTTCCCTGGGACTATGCCTTGGGATACTTGGATGGCCTAGAGGGCCGCTAGCTTCTACAGCTGCTGGCCCATATCGATGGTGGTTGTCGGCTCATCCTCAACGTTCGGGTTGGGCTGTGGGTTCTGCTGCGCCGGCTCCGTGACTACCACGGTTTCGGTGGCGTACTGAGTTTCGGTCACGGTAACCTGTTCCGGCTGCTGTTCCGGTTGGGAAGCTTCTTCCGCCACGGTTTCGGTGGCGGTCTCCGTCACGGTGTGCGGGGCGGGCTTCGGGTGCGCAGAGCGCTTGTGTTCCGCCTCACTGTTGGCGGCGATGGCCTTTTCTTCCTTGCCTTCGGCCGCGTCCAGCTTGGCTCGGGCATCCCTCATCAGTTCCCGAGCACCTTCAATATCGCCTTCGGCCGCGCGAGATTCCATCTCTTCCAGCGTTCCGGCCAGCTCTACATTGCGGGTCTTATCCCCTTTATCAAAAGTTCCGGCATGCAGCATTGCGCCACCGGCTCCAGCAATGACTAGGGTTGCAGCGGCCGCGCCAATGAGACCATGCACGAAAGGCCCGCCGCGGCGACGCTTGCGCACCTTACCAAGATCAATAACCTGAGGCTCCGCCTCAGCGCCTTCTACCAGCGGGGCCGGAGGCATGTGCTTGTCGACGTCCCCCTTTAATTCCAGCAGCAACCCCGCCAGGTCATCCTGACGGTCGGAAGGGTCGTTGCCTTTCGAAAGCTCAGTGAGGAATGCATCATCATCGACCAAGGGCTGGAGCTGGTCCGCTAGGTCGTCGTTATCGCCGTGGTGCTTAGAAGCCATGATGGTGTCTCTCCCCCTTCCTTTCTGTTATGAAATACCTGCTGTGAGATTGGGCCACAAGCCGCTTAGTGTGCAGTTTCCTGCGCGACTTGGAGGGTCTTTCGCAATTGAGCTAGTGCTCGGTGTTGTGCCACACGGACCGCGCCTGGAGTGGAACCCACAATTTCCGCAGTCTCTTCTGCTGACAAACCGTTGAACACGCGCAGAATAACGATGTTTTTCGCCTTATCACTTAATGTATCGAGCAAGGCGCGCATTCTGTTACTACCGTCGGCCTCTAGCGCCCACTCTTCAGGAGTGGCTTCACGCGCGGAGTCTTCCGGAATTTCTTCGGTAGGCGTGGACTTATCGCGGCCCATCGCGCGGTGAGCATCAGTGACCTTATTAAATGCGATGCCATAAACATAGGCCATAAAAGGACGGCCCTTGTCCTCATAGGAACCAATCGAGGTAGCCACTGCTAGGCAAATCTCTTGGGCCACATCTTCCGCGGTGGGTTGGCGGCCGCCCCCGATGCGGGCGCGGCAGTAACGCAGGACCTGCGGGTGAATGATCTGCAGGACTTTTTGCAGCGCTCGACGGCTGCCGTCGACGGCATGCGGAACGAGATCCGCTAGCTCCTGTTCCCTATCGCTCACGTATGCACCCTCTGAGATGTTTTCGACCGGTAACTAACCATATTGGCACACGGGGAGTTTATGCAAAGGCAACGCGCAGCCCCATTACCTATGCAAGCTGAGCGGAAGAAAATTCACAAACCGTTAACCTTCGGCGTTTGCGCTGGTAAACCATGGTGCAGGAAGAGGAAGTGCGAGAATAATACTTAAAAGTCAAAAATCGGTAACCCACCGTTTACCCACGCGCGAAACACTACGTGAGGTTGCTTTCCGCGACGCTGCGGAAGCCACACAAGAATTCTCGCCCTTACAAAGGAGCTTAGTAACGTGTCTCAGCCTCATTTGCTTCCCGGTCCCACCGCTGACCTGTGGGATTGGCAGCTACAAGGCGCCTGCCGCGGAGAAAACTCGGACGTATTTTATCACCCGGATGGCGAGCGCGGCCGCGCCCGCGCCCAGCGCGAGAATCGCGCCAAAGCCATCTGCAATTCTTGCCCGGTCATTGATTTGTGCCGCGAGCATGCCTTGCAATCCGCCGAGCCCTACGGTGTCTGGGGCGGAATGAGCGAATCCGAACGCGTGGTAGAGCTTCGCCAGCGTCGCCGCGCCGCCGCGCCGGTCAACGCTTAAGGCAGGAAAGTTAGGGGGAGACGAGGGCGTCGGCAAAAACGCCCCGTCACCGAGTCACGCTGTTCGGCTAAGTCTGCTGGCGTGCCGCTAAAGACCGCCTGGCCGCCGGCCAAACCGGCTCCGAGGCCCAAATCGATGGCGTAGTCCGCGTGCGCGAGCACAGCCAGGTTGTGGTCGATACGGATGACGATATGGCCGGAGTCCACCTGCTCATCACGCCCGGCTCCACGTAGACCACACCCGCGCCGTTGCGCTTGAGGCAGGCACCCTCGAAACTCGCGGAATAAGAGTGCGGGTTTGATGCCATTGGCCTTGGCGAAGGTCTTGCGAACGGGGTCGGTATCACCGGTGACCTTGATGTATTCCACGGCCCTAGTCTAGGCACAACAAAACCCGCCGCGCGCAAAGCGGGGCGGGCGATGTTGGTAGCCCAGTTTAGTGCTGGTGGCCGTGACCGGCGTCAGCAGGCTGCTCTTCCTGTGGCTTTTCCACCACGGAGGCCTCGGTGGTAAGAACCATGCGGGCCACGGAGGTGGCGTTGACCACGGCCGAGTGGGTTACCTTGACGGGGTCGATGATGCCGTTATCGATGAGGTTGCCGTACTCAAGGGTATTGGCGTTAAAGCCTTCACCGTTGGTCATCTCAGCAACGCGGGAAACGACAACAGCACCGTCGAGACCAGCGTTTTCAGCAATCCAGTATGCCGGGCGGGTCAGGGCGCGGGCGACGGCGAGGACGCCGACCTTTGCTTCGCCCTCAAAGCCCTCAGCGAAGGACTCCAGCTCCTTAGAGATCTGGACCAGCACAGAGCCACCGCCGGCGATGACTCCTTCTTCCACGGCCGCGCGGGCCGCGTTGATGGCGTCTTCGACGCGCAGCTTGCGCTCGTTGACCTCGGTCTCGGTAGCGGCGCCGACGCGGATGACGGCCACGCCACCAGAAAGCTTTGCCAGACGCTCCTCCAGCTTTTCCTTATCCCAGGTGGAGTCGGTGCGCTCGATTTCGCGGCGGATCTGCTCGCGGCGCTCCTCTACCGCTTCAGCGGTGCCGCCACCATCGACGATGACAGTGTCTTCCTTGGTGATGGTCACGCGGCGAGCGGAGCCCAAAACGTCGAGGTCAGCCTCGTTGAGGTTAACGCCCACCTCTGGGTCGATGACGGTGGCGCCGGTAACGACGGCCAAGTCATCCATGAAGCCCTTGCGGCGCTCGCCAAAGTACGGAGCCTTCACGGCTGCGACCTTGAGCACCTTGCGGATGGAGTTGACGACGAGCGCCTGCAGCGGCTCACCCTCAACGTCCTCTGCGATGATGAGGGTTGGGCGGTTGGTCTCGGCGATCTTCTCCAGCAGCGGCAGGAAGTCCGGCAGGGAGGAGATTTTATTGCGGACGAGGAGCACAGCGGCGTCGTCCAGCACGGCGTGGTAGGTCTCTTCCTCCGTAGCGAAGTACGGGGAAAGGTAGCCCTTGTCAAAGGAAATTCCCTCGGTGACATCGACGGCGGAGTCGATGGTCTGGGATTCTTCGACGGTGACAACGCCGTCCTTGCCCACCTTGTCCATAGCACCGGCAACCATCTCGCCGACCTCCGGGTCGCGGGAAGAGACGGTGGCTACCTGGGCAATCTCGGACGAGGAATTGACTGCGGTGGCGCGGGCCTTGAGCTCCTCCACGGCCTTTTCGGCCGCCGCCGCGATGCCGCGGTTAAGCTCGATTGGGTTAGCGCCAGCTGCGACGTTGCGCAGGCCTTCGAAGATGAGTGCCTGGGCCAGCAAGGTGGCGGTAGTGGTGCCGTCACCTGCGATGTCGTTGGTCTTGACTGCAACGGACTTAACCAGCTGGGCGCCGAGGTTCTCGAATGGTTCCTCGATGTCGATATCGCGGGCGATGGTCACGCCATCATTGGTGACGGTGGGGCCGCCAAAAGCCTTGGACAGCACGACGTTGCGGCCGCGCGGGCCGAGAGTGACCTTGACGGCATCAGCCAGCGTATCGACGCCGCGCTGAATTCCCTCGCGGGCTTCTTGGTCGAATGCAATAAGCTTTGCCATAGTGAGGCCTACTTCTCGATGACGGCGAGCAGGTCACGGGAGGACAGCAGCAGGTACTCCTCACCGTTGTACTTCAGCTCGGTGCCGCCGTACTTGGAAAAGACCACGGTATCGCCCTCGTTGACGCCTACCGGGGTGACCTCACCCTTGTCGTTGGTGCGGCCTGGGCCTACTGCAACGACGGTAGCTTCCTGCGGCTTTTCCTTAGCGGAATCCGGGATAACCAGGCCGGAAGCGGTGGTGGTTTCAGCTTCTACGATCTGTACGAGGACGCGGTCCTCGAGAGGCTTAATGTTTGCCATGATGTTTCCTCCGTAGTGTTCTTATGCGCGCCGGTATGGCACGCGCGTGCCGGTTGTGGATGTCCAGCACAGCCGTCGTCGCGGGTGAACAACTGTGGGTCAAACAACCTGATTAGCACTCTACCCTCGCGACTGCTAACCCTCAACAATGACCCGGCCCACATTCTTAAGCCCTCAGCGATCCTTTCAGCGCTCCCGATTCCCCGCGCGTACAAAGCCGGCAAGCGCCAGCTTGACGACGCCCAGGGCGATAGACATCGCACCAAAAATTACGGCGAAGGCCGGCCACCACAGCTGCTCCACCAACGTCTGGCCGAAAGGAACCTGTGGGCTGAGCAGGTGGTGGAGTGGGAGGAGCGTCGCCAAGCACAGCGCCCAGACCACTCCGGCCGCAGTCAGGGTGAGGCAGGCCGCCTCCCCCACTTGTATGCGCGCCCAGGCCCCGGGGGTAGCGCCGGCGAGGGTGAGGCCGCGGATATCGGAGGCAATGCGCCCGTGCATGAGCAGCGAGGTGAGCACGGCACTCACGATGCTGGGGGCAAAGACAGGCCCTAAAAGGGCGACGAAGACCTGCCAGGACGATAGGGTGCCGCCGGCGCCTGCGGCGCTTTCAAAGCGCAGGCCAGAGCCTACGGCGACGATAAATCCGCCGACGAGGACCCACGGCACGATGTGCGGGGTAGAAAAGTTGCGACGCACGCGTACATTGGCCCCAGCGATGCCGGCCGCGTGGGTCCATTGGTCGATAGCGGGCATAAGCCAGGGCCAAAAGAGGGCGACGAGGATGACCAAGCCCATCTCGGCCGAGAGAAGATCGCCGGGATCGGCAATGTGCAGGCACCCGTAAACCGTGCTGCCGATGGCCGCGGACGCGAGCAAGAATTTCACCACGGTCCAGGCCGGGTGTGCGGTGGTGCGCGGCCGGAAGACTCGGCGTAGTGGAGGCAGCGCGCCAACTAGCGCTGCGGACATGCAGACTATGACCGCAATGACCGTGACCTGGCCGGTAATGGCAAGGTCCGGCATGGGGATGCCATCGCTGCGTAGCGCGCGTACGCACGGAGCGAGCAGCGGGCCGGCCGGCAGTACTCCAAGCAGCCCTGCGGCCGCGCTGACTACGGCGACCTGGCCTAGAATGAAGGCAATAATCATCCACCCCGGCATGCCCACCATGCGCCAGGAACGGTAGACCGGCTCGCGCTCGGCGATGATAAGGCGCATTTGCGATAGCGTCACCAACACCACCACGCACAGGGCCATGCCGAGTACCGTGCCGCCCACCGGGCCGGCGGGGTTTTCTTCGGCCCCGGAGGAGGCGACCAGCATGGCTAGCGCCAGGGTGCACGAGGTGGAAGAGACCACCAACGTCAGCGCCACGGCCAGCCACGATAACCAATTGGACTGTAAGTCCTTAAGCCACACCAGCATGGGCTACCTCCTCAAGGGAAATAACGCGGTCGGCCGCTTCAGCGGCGAGGTGCGAGTGGGTCACCATAATCACGCTGGCGCCATCGCGGGCGGCGGTGCGCAGGTGGGAAAGGACGGTGGATGCGGTGGCGTCGTCAAGCGCGCCTGTGGGTTCGTCGGCGAAGATATAGGGCGCTTGAGCCAGCAGGGCCCGGGCTACAGCCACGCGTTGTTGCTGACCACCGGAAAGCTGTGCGGGCAGGCGGCGCTCCAGACCAGCAAGGCCGAGCGAATCAAAGACCTCCGCCACCCGGCTGCGTGACGGGCGCCGGCCGGAAAATCGCGCGGTCAAGGTGGCATTGCGCTGCGCATTGAGGGATTCCAAGAGGTTATAGTCCTGGAATACAAAGGCACGCTGCCTGCGCCCCGGCGCGTTGACTTGTCCGGAAGTGGGTTTATCCAGCCCGGATAGCAGGTTTAGGAGCGTGGTTTTACCGCTACCGGAAGGCCCCATGATGGCGACGAATTCGCCCGGGGCGATGGAAACAGTGACCCGCTTGAGCACAGTGCGGCGGCCGTAGCGCTTAGTGAGATTTTCTGCTTTTAACATGCCTTTGATTCCACTCGGCCGCGCAGAAGAAAGACATGGGGCGGGCTGCCCAGAAAATGGTAGAGCTAGCTCTACTGCTCCACGCCGGGTAAGGCGGCTAGGCTCTTGGGTTATGCGAACCCTCAAAGCCTGCGCGTGGAGCCTTGTCCTTGGCGCGCTATTTATCCCGGCGTTGGTGGTTTCGGTGCTGATGCTGCCGTGGGTTCCGCTGGTGGGACGCGCCGCGGAATTTGTCGGCCGGTTGGGTGCACGGTG
The DNA here is from genome assembly GCF_046717495.1 of Corynebacterium sp. LaCa54. Lineage (NCBI taxonomy): Bacteria > Bacillati > Actinomycetota > Actinomycetes > Mycobacteriales > Corynebacteriaceae > Corynebacterium > Corynebacterium sp. LaCa54. The sequence goes on along the minus strand of NZ_CP177115.1, from coordinate 459,150 downwards.
GATGGGCGTGGAGATCCCTTCCCGGCGTGCGGGCCGGTGGTTTGATTGGCAGCAGTTTTATCACCTTATTATGCAGCTATTGCTTTCAGCTGCCTGCTTTGCCGCGTGGACTGCCTTGGGTTTTACGGCGGGTGTGCTGGTCATTGCGCCATTCGTGCCAAAGACCGAATTCTCCTTTGGCGAGTGGTCTACCACCAACCGGCCGCTCATTTTCTTTACCTGCTGGCTCACCGCGCCGTTGCTGGTGGCTTTATTGGTGGGGCTCAACCGCCTGTTGGTCTTGGCGTCGACCTCGTTGACTCGGCTGGCGTTGAGCCCCTCGGCCGAGGAGTTGGCGGCCTCGCGCGCCACGCTTATCGATGCCTTCTCCGGCGAGCGCCGCCGCATCGAGCGCGAGCTGCACGATGGACCGCAGCAGTACCTGACCGCGCTCAAGCTCAACTTGGCGGCGGCGAAGTTGCAGGCCCCGTCCGAGGCGCTGCCTGCTTTGGCCGATGCGGAACATAATGCTTCTTTGGCCCTGGCTTCCCTGCGCGCAACGGTGCGCGGCATTGCCCCGCAGGTGCTTTTCGACGCCGGGCTTATCCCCGCCCTCGACGAGCTACTCGCCCACTCCGGGCTGGAGACTGAACTGCACGTGGACGGGCCGGAACGCTCCGTGGACGAGACCACTGCCCTGCTGGCCTATCATGCGGTGGCCGAGGCACTTACCAATGCCTCCAAGCACGGCGCGGCCACCGAGGCGAAGGTAACGGTTACTTTCGGGGACATGCTGCGCCTGGACATCGTTGATAATGGCACCGGCCCCGACCTCAGCCCCACGGCCAAGGCGTCCACCACGGACGCGGCGACAGTCGCCACGTCGGGAGCCGGTACCGGCATAGCCGGGCTACGCGAGCGCGCCGCCGCACTGGGCGGCACGCTAAAACTTGCCGCGGCACACGAGACTGCCGCGGGCGAACGCGGCGGCCGACTACTAGTCGAGCTGCCGCTGAAGGAGGCGGAATGAAACTATTACTCGCGGAAGATTCCGCGCTGCTGCGCGCCGGGCTCGAGCAGCTACTCAGCTCTTTGGGCCATAGAGTTACAGCCGCCACGGATGCCGAAGAACTGCGCGCAATCGCTGGGCGAGAAGCCTTCGACCTCATTATCAGCGATGTGCGCATGCCGCCCACCATGACTGACGACGGCCTGCGAGCCGTCCATGACCTGCGAGCGCTAAACCCTACCCAACCAGTGGTGGTGCTAAGCCAATACGTAGCGGCAAGCTACCTCGACCGCCTCTTGGAGCACGGGGGATTTGGCTATCTGCTCAAAGAGCGCGTCTCTGATGTAGAGGAATTCGTGCGCACGCTCGACGAGGTCGCCCGCGGCGGCACCGTGGTGGACCCAGAGGTGGTTACGGCACTGCTGTCTGCAAAGCGCACTGGCCTCGCCCAACTCACCGCCCGCGAACGGGAGGTGCTGGGACTGATGGCGCAGGGGTTGAGCAATAAAGAAATTGAAGACACGCTCGTTCTTAGCGCTGGCGCGGTAAGCAAGCATGTCTCCAATGTTTTTACGAAGCTCGGGTTCCTGCCCGAGGATTCTAACCGACGGGTCAAGGCCGTGCTGGCGTGGCTGCGCCACACCGAGCGCTAATAACGCCGGCGACGCGAGCTACTTCTTGGAGCTGAGTCCACTCAAAGCATCGCTGGAGCTCAGGGAGCTGCCGCCTTCCGGATCCTGTGGCACCTCTGGGGTGTCGGGGTCGGTAGAGGCGTCGGCAGGCGCAGCGCCACGGTCCTTCTTCTTCAGCGAAACCTTGTCTACCAGGGTGTTATCGGCTTCGTTGAAGGTAGCGAAGGTGAGCTTGTCATCGGAGACATCCACGCGCATGTAGTCCTCGGTGTAGTCCTGGCGCCACATGGCGGTGGACTCATGGGCGAGCTTCGGATCGATGGTCTCCATGCGTGCGCCCTTGTGCTTCTGATTATTAACGTCAGTGAAGTCGTAGTACTTGCCGCCACCCGCGGTGGTGGTGGTCAGATACAAGGCCTCACCATCCTTGGGTTCGAGGACATCGCCGCGCTGCGGCTTCTTTTCTGGCAGGACTGGCTTGTTGTTTTTCATCAGGTGGCTGCGGGTGTAGATGTGGTCGTGGCCGGAGAGCACGGCATCCACGTTGAGCTCAGAGAGTACCGGGGTGAGCTTCTCGCGCAGGTTGGTGACGTCCTTATCAAAGTGGTGCGAGCCCTGTGAATACGGACCGTGGTGCATGCCAACTACGATCCAGTCATTATCCGCGCCACGAGATTCCACGGCCTCGCGCAGGAATTGCTCGTGGCGAGCAATATCGGCGTCGGAAGAAGCATTGGAGTCCAGGCCAATAAAGAGCACGTTATTGCGCTCGAAGTAGTGGTCGCGGATATCTTCGGCCTGGTGGGGGTTAGAGAAGTGCTCATCATGATGTTTCATGGTGAGGTTATAAGTCTCGTGGTTGCCCGGAACGGTATTGGTCGGGATGTGACGAATTTCCGGGGCGGAGAAGTAGGCATCGTACTGCGGCACTTGGGCGCCCCAGCCTTCTACTTGATCCCCTAGGGACCAGATCATGTTGGCATTGGGCACATGGGAAGCCGCGTGAGCGATGGTTTTGCGCCATTGCTCCGCTTGGTCATCTACCTTGAGGTCCACGCCGATTTGTGGGTCCGCAACGGTGAGGAAAGACCACTCATCACCGTTGGAGCCGGTGTTGAAGGTTTCTGGTTCGGACCAGCCGCTTTCCTCGGAACCGACGCGATAGGAGTACTCGGTATCCGGCTGCAGATCGGTGGCGGTGGCGAACTGGGATTTATAAAGCAGGGCGCCGTAATCGCGTTCCTCGGCGCGGAAAGTCTTGGTGCCTTCCGGGCCGGTAACCTCGAGGACTTCGTCGGCTTTGGACTTGGTGCGCCACGTAACCATTACCTGGGATTCATCCTCGCCCGGCTGCAGGATGGTGCGGTAGATGGGCGAATCAGCGGCCAGCGCCGGGGTGGCGGGCACGATGGTGGCGGCACCGCCCACGGCAAGGGCGGTAACGAAGGAGGCGACGAAGCGCGATGATCGAAGCATACAGTTTTCACCTTTTGGAGTCTTAGAAAAAGCAGTACGGCTCCCTAGGACACCATAAGAATGTGAACACCGTATTACGAGCGCGCGAAAAGCGCTTGAACCCTACCTGTGAGGGGCTAGGTTTAAAGGCTCTTGGTGGAATTGATAACGGCCGCGCGCCAGAGCGTGTACTCCTCTGGGTTATCTTCGCGGTAGTTCTTGACGGCGCGAATGCCCTGCTCCACGGACTCGATGACGGCGTCAATGGTTTTATCTTCGCCCTCGGCATCAACGAAGATGACCGGACCACAAATGGAGCGGATGGGGTCTTGCAAGAAAGCGGCATTGCCGGTGGCGGCGGCGTTGCGCGCCAAGGAGGCTACTGGGTTGGGTTCGGCGCCTTCGGCCTTGGCTTCGGGGTTGTAGAGCGCCGCATAGGTGGTGCCGTCTTCTTGGAATACTACGGAGACGCGGTCCTCAGTGGTGCCGCCCAAGAACTGGTTGGCGTGCTCCAGCTCGAATTCCAGCTTGCGGCGGGTGAGATCAGGGTTGACAAGGAAACCGACGGTCATGAGAGAAAGCTCCTTCACAAAGCCAAGAGGGCATGAACGCCTTTTAGGGTACCGGCCCCGCACCCCGCCTGCAGAGCGAGAAAGAAGAACTTTAGGTTAACTGCGGCTCTTCCACATCCAGCTGGGTATCGGTGCCAACTCCGAGGCCAGAGGGCTGGGCACCTTCATGAATAAGCTGCGCACCAATGGCCGCGATCATCACGCCATTGTCGGTACACAGCGAAAAGCGCGGCACGCGCAGCTCGACCCCAGCGGCGGCACAGCGCTCGCTAGCCAGCTTGCGCAGGCGGGAATTAGCGGCCACGCCGCCTCCCAGTAGCAGCACCCGGGCGCCCGTGTCCTCGCAGGCACGCACGGCCTTGGCGGTCAGGACATCGGCCACGGCTTCCTGGAAGCTGGCGCAGACATCTTCCACGCTGATGGTTTCCCCTGCCTTTTCGGCGCGCTCCACGTAGCGGGCCACGGAGGTCTTGAGCCCAGAGAAGGAAAAATCGTGGCGGTGCGGGCCGCGCAGATCCTCGGGGCGGGACATGCCGCGCGGAAAATCGATGGTGGCTTTACCGCGCGCGGCGAGCTTATCAATCACCGGGCCACCCGGGTAGCCGAGGCCAAGCAGGCGCGAGACTTTGTCGTAGGCCTCACCGGCGGCGTCATCAAGCGTGGAGCCCAACTCGCGCATAGGCTTGCCGACGGCCTCTACCTCCAACAGCTGTGTATGCCCACCCGAGACCAAAAGGGCCACCGAATGCGGCAGCTCTTCGCCTTCCAGGTTGGCCACGGCAACGTGGCCGCCTAGGTGGTTCACGCCGTAGAAAGGCACGCCCCAAGCCGCGGCATAGGCCTTGGCGGCCGAGGCACCCACCAGCAAAGCACCGGCTAGCCCTGGCCCCACGGTGGCGGCGATGGCATCTGGCTTAGCGATACCCGCCTCATTCAGCGCCGCCTGCATGACCTGCGGCATGGCCTCAAGGTGGGCACGGGAGGCGATCTCCGGGACGACGCCGCCGAAACGCGCGTGCTGCTCCATGGAGGAAGCGACAGCATTGGCGATGATTTCCATGTGGCCGTCCTCGCGAAGCTCGACAATGCCCACGCCGGTTTCGTCGCAGGAGGACTCGATGCCCATGATCTTCATGACTGCTCCTTAAGTTTCTTTAACGCTCGGACTGGCGCGGGCGCACCATCACGTGCGCATCTGCTCCGGAAGGTTGGTAATAATTCTTACGCATCCCCTGCTTGGCAAAGGCATACCCCTCATAAAGGCCGATAGCAGGTTCGTTGCCTACCCGTACCTCGAGGAAGACCGGGGCGTCTTTAAGATCCGCAATATGACAAATATTGTCCATCATCATGCGAGCGATGCCGCGGCGCTGTGCGGCGGGATCGACGCCGATGGTGTGGATTTCAAATTCTGGATCAGCCGCTGGCCCCATCATGCCGATTCCCGCATAACCTAGCAGCACTGTGGATTCGTGCGCGGGGTCGAGCGCGCCTTCTACCCCGAAATAGAAGTTGAAGGGCTGGGCCATTTCCTGGTGGAAGACTCCGCTGGACCATGGGGTCTCTCCGGGGAAAAGGACCTTTTCCAGCTCGGCGCACCGGGGTGCGTCGGCCGGGGTCAACTCGCGCAGCTTCACAGTTCCACCTTGGGGATGGCGGCCGACAGCTGTTGCTGCTTCGGCGGAACCGCATCCGGGCGGCGTAGGTAGAGCGGCACAACGGGGGCCGGTTCCGCAGTGAGGTCAGCTACAGCCACTAGGGCTGCTGCGGTGGGATGGGCCGCGCGGTGCGGCAGCTCGGTCAGCTCCTCCGGTAGCTGAGCGGCGAGGCGCTCGGGGATGATGACCTCGGCAGTACCGGTGAGTCCCACCTCAACTTCTGCCGGCTTAGTTACCTCAGGACCAGAGATGCGCTGCACACCAGAATCGGTGGCGCGGTAGGTGGCCCAATAGATCTCTTTGCGGCGTGCGTCGGTAGCCACCAAGGCGGTGGCCTCGCCGTCCGCGTCTGCGGGGCTCGCGGGGAGGCCGGCAGCATGGGCGATTGCATCGTGGGTGCATACGCCGTGGAGGGGGATGGACAGGGCGTCGGCAAGCGCGGAGGCAGTCGCCATCCCCACGCGCAACCCGGTAAACGGGCCTGGGCCCACGCCGGTGACCACCGCATCTAGGTCGGAATACTCCATGCCTGCCTCTGCGAGGGCGTCAGTGATCGTAGGTATGAGCAGCTCATTATGAGCGCGGGTATCTTCCAATACGCGCTCGGTGGTCTGCCCAGTGGCGGTATCTACTACCCCGGTGACCAAGGCGGTAGTTGCCGTGTCGATCGCGAGGACGCGCATTAGCCAACCAGCTTCCAGGTTCCATCCTGACGCTGGAACGCCAAAGGCTGAGCGCCCTGGACCATCGGTACTCCGCCATCCAGGCTCTGGCCCTGCTGCTCCATGGCCTTGATTTGGGTATTGATCATTTCACAGACTTCGACCTTTTCCGGGTCCAGCTCTTCGATGAAGGGCTCAGTGCTCTGGGAGATGGCAACCGCATAGCTCTTGCCCTCTGGGACCTTGCCATCTTCAAAAGTGATGTCCTTGGTATCGATCTGTGCCTCTTTGACCTTATCTTCCTTCATGCCCGGGCAGATGAAGCCAATAGCGGCATAGTCCTTGCCGTAGACATCGGAAGGAATAAGGCTCATCGCCTCCAAGTTTTTCGGCGTCTTAGACAGCGTGGAGCTGAGGTTTCCCTCCAATGGATTGTCCTCGCGCAGGGTAGACGAGGCGAGGAGAACCATCATGACAACAATAAAGATGGCGATAATGGCGGCGGTAAGGTTGCGAGCGAATTTAGTCATGGGGTGAGTAAGGCTCCTTGAAAAGTTTTTAAGTTTCAGGCGGTGGGCGGTTTATCTGGCAACCGATGCTACCTGGTTAACCGCAACACAAAACCCACAGGGTAGTGCCTGCCAGTGTAGGCGGGCGACCCTGTGGGTGAGTAATTAACGCGATGTATTGGCGCTATAGCAACAACAGGAGCAATACCTGCGCGGCAATAATCTTGCCGATCATCGTGGTGGGATAAACCGTGGCCCATCCACGAGCTGCCAGCTCGGTGCCGGTTTGGTCACGAATATAGGCAAAGACCGCAGGGTTGGTGGTCATACCAGCCGCACAGCCCATGGCCTCGTCCCACTTCAGCTTCAGCACTAGCATGCCGATGACACCGATAAGAATGGCGGAGATCAAGGTGATGATAAGGCCCACGCCCATGATGGTCAGGGAGGACGGATCAGTTAGGGCATCGCGGAAGGAGGCGCCGGCCGAGGTGCCCACGCCAGCGAGGAAGAGGGTCAGTCCCATATTAGAAATGGTTTCGCGCGTGTGAAACGGCATCTGCCAGTTAAGCGGACCCGTCCGGTTGAGGTAGCCCAGCAGCAGGCCGACGACCACGGGGCCGCCGCCGAAGCCTAGCTGCAAGGTGGAGCCGCCCGGCATCGGAATCGGAATGAGGCCGAGCAACATACCCAGCGTCAGGCCGATAGCCATGGATAGCAGGTCCGCGTTACCCAAAGCAGCTTCAGAGTCACCGAGGTACTTGCGCACGTACGGCAGGCGGCTCGGGCTGGTTACTACGCGAACGCGGTCAGAATAGTTAAGCACCGTATCCGGGTGCGGGACGAGGTCTTTATCGCCCTTGCGGACACGAGCGATGATAAAGCCGTGGTCAAGAGCTTTGATCTCGCGGATCGACTTACCGGCAATGTCCGGGTTGGACACGGTAACGCGGGTGTACTTTAGACCGGCTTCCTCGGTCAGCTCCACCGGGTATTCTTCACCCAAAATCTCAATGGCCTTATCGACGGCCTCTTCGGAGCCATTGAGGAGGTATGCTTCGCCCTCGCATAGCGGCATTTCTGGGACGGCGAGGCGGTGACGCTCTTCGTCAGAAACGATACGAGTAGCAACGACAGTCTGGCCGGTTACGCGATAGATATGACCAGCGGTATCATTAAAGTTCTTGGTCAAGCGCACGCCCTTGGCCACGAGCTCGGCGGGAATCATGCCCTCCGCGCGGGCATCTTCCTCATGGTTGACCTTAACCACCTTGGCGCCGATAGCTGCGACCAGAATCGCGCCGATAACCGCACCCGGGTAGGCCAGGGAGTAACCGACAACCGGGGTGGAATCGCCCACCATTTCCACCACGGCGGCCATACCCGGTGTGGAGGAAAGCGAACCGGCGAACATACCGGTAGCTTCTGGCACGCTCAGGCCAAAGGCGCGGATGAGGCCAAAGCCTACGGCGACCAGGATAACCAGCATTCCCAGCATGAATACCGTGAGCTTCCAGCCACGGGTCTTAAACTCGCGGACGAAGGAAGGCCCAAAGCTTAGGCCAATGGCATAAACGAAAATCGCCAGGCCAAATTGATAGACCAAAGGCGGGATTTGGATATCAGGATTAGCGGTAGATAGACCCAAAGCTACGAACATCGCAGCCGCGGCACCGAGGGAGATGCCGAAGATCTTGATCTTGCCAATCGCTAGACCCACCGCCATGATGACGAAGAGAGATAGCAAAGGACTAGAGGCGAGAAAATTCAACACCTCAATAGAATTACGTACTGGTTATACTCGGAGCAAGTTCTCCACCTAGGATATTCATCACTTATCCGCCCTTAAGGTGGGCATATGTGTTATAAACCTCCCCGCCACGACCATGTGAAGCGGCGAACATCCTCGTCTGCGCCCGCATATTCCGCCGGCTCGCGGTCGATGCTAATAAACAGGTAACGTTCCGCAATCTGCTCTACCAGTCCCCCGCCCCATTCGGCGATGACCACGGCGTCTTCTAGCTCCGTGTCCAAGTCCAAAGCATCGAGCTCCCCTAGCGGATCCCCGGAATTAGCGCCGCCTTCATCGAGCAAACGGTAGGCATCAACGTGAACGAGGTCCGGCCCACCTACGGTTGAGCGGTGCACCCGGGCAATCACGAAGGTCGGCGAGGTTACCCGCCCCTTGACCTGCATGCCCTTGGCGACGCCCTGCGTTAGCGTCGTCTTTCCAGCCCCCAATGGCCCATCCAGGATCACCACATCGCCAGCCTCGAGCGCCGCGCCCAGCTCTTCGCCGAAAGCATAGGTTTCTTCCACCGTGGATAGGTCACGGCTGCCGGATTCCGGAAAGCTACTGCGCATCTTCTTCTCCTATGTATTCGCGTTCGGTGCGGCCATCGGGCAAGCAGACCACCTCGTAGTTGATGGTTCCTGCCGCCGCGGCGAGATCCGTAGCCGATACTCCCCCGTTGCCGAAAATCACGGCAGCTTGACCCGTGTCCACGCCATGGGGGTTGTCGCCCAAGTCCACCACAATCTGATCCATACAGATTCGGCCTACCTGTGGATACAGGTGCCCGCCGATGCCTACATGCAAGTCGCCTTGATAACCACGCGGTAGACCATCGGCGTATCCGCAATCCACGGTGGCCAAAAATCCCGGCTTATCCGCCTTCCAGGTCAGTCCATAACAGGTGCCTTCCCCTGGCTGAATCGGCTTTACGTTAAAAATCTGCCCGGACCAAGTCATGGCTGGGCGCAGACCATGCTCGCGGCCGTCAATAGGCTCCAAACCATAGCAGGCGGCGCCCACACGTACCTGCTCAAAATAGGAGGAAGGACGCGTCAGCACAGCTGGTGAATTGGCCAGGTGATTGACTGGGCACTCCAGCCCAATCTCGCGCGCGAGCCGCAGGGCCTTGCGGAACGCCTCCTCTTGGGCGTCGTTGTGTGGATTATCCGGCTCATCAGCACAGGCAAAGTGCGACATAAGGCCGAGGACCTTGATTTGTGGGGCGTCGCGCAGCACCTTAAAAGTGTCCGCCCAATCCTCTTCATCCACACCGGAACGGTGCATGCCGGTTTCTACCTTGACATATATCTCAGCAGGAAAATCGGCTTTAACCAGCTTATGTGCCTGTTCAAGAGAGTTAACTGCTACCTCAATGCCGCAGGCAAGTGCCTCTTCGAGGATTTCGTCCGTCTGCCAAATCCACGCCACGATGGGTGCCTCCACACCCGCGCGGCGCAAATCCACCGCCTCCCGCAGAGTGGCCACGCCAAAGCTATCCGCGCCTGCACGCGCCATTACCGGCACGACTTTGGCCGCGCCGTGGCCATAGGCATCGGCCTTGACCACGCACATGAGCTTGACCTCAGGCCCTACCTTTTCCTTGATGAGGCGGACGTTGTGCGCGATGGCGGAGAGATCAATGGTGGTTTTCAGCATGTCCACCATTGTGCCACTGCTCACCCCTTTGCTGAATTCGGGCGGGTAGGGGCCGGTGAGCGAGCAACGTGCCTACACAAATTTGTACAAACAAAAAGGAAGCCCCCTTTCCTACCACGCAAGAAACGCGGCAGGTAAGGGGGCCTAACGGCGGACGCTTGGAGTGGATTACTCCACGGTCACGGACTTGGCCAGGTTGCGCGGCTGGTCCACGTCGTAGCCCTTGGACTTGGCTACGTGGGCGGCGAAGATCTGCAGTGGCACGGTAGCCAGCAGCGGCTGCATGAGGGTCGGGGCCTTCGGGATGCGGATGACGTGGTTTGCGTAATCCTCCACGGCGGTATCGCCTTCTTCCGCTATCACGATGGTGATGGCACCGCGGGCACGGATCTCCTGAATATTGGAGACGACCTTGGAGTGCAGGGAGTCGCGGCCACGTGGGGATGGCACGATAACGAAGACCGGCTGGCCCTCCTCAATAAGCGCAATTGGGCCGTGCTTGAGTTCACCTGCGGCAAAGCCCTCGGCGTGCAGATAAGCGATCTCCTTGAGCTTCAGCGCGCCCTCGAGAGCCACCGGGAAGCCGACGTGGCGGCCCAAGAAGAGCACGGATTCCGCGTCCTTCATGGAATTGGCCAGGTTGGCCACCTGGTCTTCCTCGTCGATGACGCTTTGGACCTTATCCGGCATGTGGCGCAGCTCAGCAAGAACGCCCTGGATCTCATCGGCGAACATATTGCCGCGCAGCTGAGCCAGGTAGAGGCCAAGCAGGTAGGTGGCGGTAATCTGCGCGAGGAAGGCCTTGGTGGAGGCCACGGCGATTTCCGGGCCGGCGTGGGTGTAGAGCGCGGCGTCGGATTCGCGCGGGATGGACGAGCCCTGGGTATTGCAGATGGCAATAACCTTGGCGCCCTGCTGGCGGGCGTGGCGCACGGCCATCAAGGTATCCATGGTCTCGCCGGACTGGGACAGCGCAACAACGAGGGTCTTCTCGTTCACGATCGGATCGCGGTAGCGGAACTCGTGGGCGAGCTCGACCTCGGTAGGAATGCGGCACCAGTGCTCGATGGCGTAGCGCGCCACGTGGCCGGCGTAGGCGGCGGTACCGCAGGCAATGACGATGATCTTGTCGATGGACTTCAGCACGGTCTCATCGATGCGCAGATCATCGAGGGTCAGTTGGCCTTGCTCATCGAAGCGGCCCAGCAGGGTATCGCGCACGGCGGAAGGCTGGTCGTGGATTTCCTTTTCCATGAAGGAATCAAAGCCGCCCTTTTCCGCAGCGGCGGCATCCCACTTGATTTCAAAAGGCTTGCCCTGTGCAGGGTTGCCCTCATAATCGGTAATTTCCACTTCGTCCGCGGTGATGGTCACAACCTGGTCGTTGTCCATCTCCACGGCAGACTTGGTGTAATCAATAAAGCCGGATACATCGGAGCCGAGGAAGTTCTCGCCCTCGCCCAAGCCGATAACCAGCGGGGAGTCGCGGCGAGCGGCAACAATGCGATCGGCCTGCTCGGCGTGGATGGCTAGCAGGGTAAACGCGCCCTCCAGGCGAGCGCAGGTTAGCTGCATAGCCTTGGTCAGGTCACCGGCTGCCTCGTTGTGGAAGACATCTCCCAGCAAGGTGGCAGCGACCTCGGTATCGGTCTCGGAAACAAAATTATAGCCCTTGTGCAAAAGCTCGGACTTGAGCTCCGCAAAGTTCTCGATGATGCCGTTGTGTACCACTGCCAGCTTGCCGCCATCGACCACGTGCGGGTGCGCATTCAGGTCGGTGGGGCCACCATGGGTAGCCCAGCGGGTATGGCCGATACCCAGCACGGAGTCAGGCAACGGGCGGGCTGCAATCTCAGCATCCAGCGCAGCGACCTTACCGGCCTTCTTGCGCCAGCTGATATCTCCATCGGCGTACATTGCTACGCCAGCGGAGTCATAACCGCGGTATTCCAAACGGCGCAGCCCTTCTAGAACTACGTCGAGGGCGAAGTAATCACGGCCACCACCAGCGTGACCAATATATCCAACAATTCCACACATGGTTGCTGATTTTACAGCACAAGGGGCAAAGCTCTAGGCGGGCGGGGCGTCGGCAAGCAAGGCACGGCACCCCACCCGCTACTGTGCTGGGAAAACTAGCGCGATGCCTGTTCCAAAAGCTCCAAAATGTGGTGGTAATCCTCGCCGGTGGCTCGGGTGAGACCAAGCTCGCAAGTGCGGTTGGTCGAGGCGTGATACTGCGCTCCGATTGCCCTGACCTGTGCCGCTTCGGCGCGGGTGGCGGCAGCGGTAAGCTCCGGGTGAAGCATGCCGCGGTCGCCGGCATAGCCACAGCAATTCCACTCGGTGGGAATGTGTACCTCGGCCGCGGCGGCGCGGGCCACCTTTTCTACATCATCCATCATGCCCAGTTGGAAAGCAGAGCAGGTAGGGTGCACAGTCACGGAAGCCACTGGATTCTTTACTTCCAGCTGCGGCAGCAAGGTATCGGCCGTAAAGCTAATGGCGTCAATAACGGTGATACCCACCGACTCCAACATATCTTTAAAGCCAGCGGTGCAGCTGCTGGCGTCCACGATAACCGGCAGGCGCGCACCATCAGTAGCGTCCATGATAATATCGCGCACGCGCTGCTCCATTGCATCGTGGCCGGCCTGCATGCCCTTGGAAGACCATGGTGTACCACAGCAAAGCTTGTCGATGCCCTGCGGAACCTCCAGCGCGACCCCGGCGCGCTCCAAGAGTGCCACAAAGGAATCGGTAGCACCCTTGCCGCCGCCTTGCGGGCCGAACATGGTGTTCACGCAGGCGGGCAGATAGATTCCGGTGGTCTGGGCATAGCGATCACCTACGCGGCCGGCCAAGCGGCCGCGGGACTTGCCGCCCTTGCCCAACTCTGGCTGGTACTGCGGGAGATTATCGGCACCGATGAGACTGCGGCCCACATCGGTAACCTTTTTGACTAGCTCGGTGGGCAATAGGTGCGCGCCGGTAAGCGCTACCCCGGCGCCTTGGCTGACTACCTGCCAGTTCTTGGCGGCAGCACCCCACAGCTTTTGCTGCGCTGGCTGGGCTTCCTCGCGGCGCAAGCGCTTGATGAACTTGCCGGTATCGATGCCTACTGGGCAGGCAGTGCGGCACATCGAATCCACGGCGCAGGTCTCGACGCCCATGTACTCGTAGGCCCGATCTAGCTCAGCGACGAGTTGGCTATCGCCAGCTTCTTCCGCGCGCTTGCGGGCGCGGCGCACCACAATGCGTTGGCGTGGGGTAAGCGTGAGGTCGCGCGACGGGCAGACCGGCTCGCAGTAGCCGCACTCCACGCAGCGGTCTACTTCCTCTTCCACGGTGGGATTGAGCTTGATGTTTTTGATGTGTGCATCGGGGTCATCGTCCAAGATGACGCCGGGGTTCATCGTGTTGGTGGGATCGCAGGCCCGCTTGAGTTCCTGCATTACCTCATAGAGCTCATCGCCGTACTGGCGGCGCACATACGGCGCCATGGCGCGGCCGGTGCCGTGTTCCGCCTTGAGATTGCCCTCGGCCGAGAGGACCAAGTCCACCATGCCCTCGTTGAAACCGTTATAGCGACCGATGGCATCATCGCCTTCAAAGCGGTCCGTAAGCAGGAAGTGGATATTGCCGTCCTTGGCGTGGCCGAAAATGACGGCATCATCATATCCATAGCGGGCAAAGAGTTCCTGCAGCGAAGAACAAGTATCTGCCAGATCGCCGACAGGCACGACGATGTCTTCCAAAAGGGCCGTCGTGCCAGACGGGCGCGCCTCTGCTACCTGGGCGTACAGACCCTTGCGGAAATTCCAAGCGGTAGTGCGCGTTGTGGCATCAGCCGAGAAGGCTGCCGGGGACTGCAGCGGCAATTCGCGCAAGAGCTGCGATCCCTTGCTTTCTTTCTCCTGCAGTTCCTCTTGGGCATCAGCGTGATACTCAATGAGCAACGCGGCCTGCTTATCCACATCGAAACCGGTAATGGCCTGCGGCACCTTATCAAAGCCTTGACCGACGCGAATAGAGGCAGAGTCCATCAGCTCCAGGGTGGCCGCTCCGGTCTCCAAAAGTGCCGGCAGGGACTTGGTGGCAGCGCTGAGATCATCAAATACGGCCACCGTGGTGGTGGTCAGCTTAGAAATCGGCACCGTGCGGAAAACCGCTTCCGCAATGAAGGCCAGGGTTCCTTCCGAACCGATAAGCAGGTGCTCAAAAAGCTTGACCGGGCTATCAAAGTCGAGGAAGGAATTGAGACCATAGCCCATCGTGTTTTTCAGCTGGAAGTGACGGCGGATAATATCCACGGATTCCTGGTTATCGCGTACACGGCGCTGCAGGCGGATAAGCGTGTCCACCAGCTCCGGTTCCTGCTCCTGGAACTGCCGGTCTGCATCGGGATCGGCGGTGTTAATTACGGTGCCGGTAGGCAGCACAAAGGTCAGCGATTCCAGAGTGTTATACGTATTGAGCTCAGTGCCGCAGGCCATGCCGGAGGAGTTATTAGCCACCACGCCGCCGATGGTGCAGGCAGACTCGCTGGCCGGATCCGGCCCCAGTTTGCGGTTGCGCAGGCCTAGGCGGGCGTTGACCTGACGCACCGTCGCGCCGGGCTGGACGCACACGCGCTTGCCCTCATCAAGAACTTCTATACCGCGGAAGTGCTTGCGCACATCCACCAGGTATCCATCGCCGGAAGCCTGACCTGCCAGAGAGGTGCCACCGGAGCGCAGAGTTACCGGAACATTCTGCTGCCGGCCCGCACGGAAGATGGCCGCCACATGCTCGGCGGAGCGAGCCTCGATGACTGCCTTGGGGGTGTACAGGTAGTGCGAGGCATCGGAGGCATGTGCCACGCGGTCAATGACTTCGGTCTTTACCTCCATCCCATAGCGAGTAGAAAGTTCTTGCACATCAACGACGCCGGTAGTCATGTACCGCAGCCTGCCTTCCCAGAAAAAGAGTACGTAGTTGTTCACACATTGCACTCCCCTGCGCTTAGCGTCGCAAGTTAGGAGGGGCTTAGGAAAGCTCGCCGCCACACCCGCTCCTCGGCCGGATACTGCGTAGATTTTTCTCAGATAAACCCGCACCCTTTCCCGCCTGGCGGGTGATCTTCATCTATCCTGGAATGCGTGTCTGCGAATTTGAAAAAACATCTAGCAACGTTGTCGAAGCGTGGCCGCAACCGAGTTTTGGTTGGCGACCTTGACTATGCCGGAATCACCGGCAAGGTTTATACCCCCGCGGAGGGCCAGAGCCTGCCCGCGGTGGCTTTTGGCCATGACTGGATGCACAAAATTAAGGATTACCACGCCACCCTGCGCCACCTGGCTAGCTGGGGCATCGTCGTGGTAGCCCCCGATTCTGAGACCGGCCCCTTCCCCGACCACCGCAACCTAGCTGCGGATATGGAATCCGCGTTGCAGATTGCCGCCGGGGTAAAGCTAGGCTCCGGAAACATTACGGTCTCCCCGGGCAAGCTCGGCATGATTGGCCACGGCATGGGCGGTGGCACCGCCGTGCTTGGGGCCTTGGACAATAAGAAAGTCGCCGCCGTCGCCGCTATTTACCCCTCGGTCACCTCCCCCTCTGCGGTGCAGGCTGCCCGCCGCATTGACACCCCGGGCCTAGTCATCGGTTCCGGCCAAGAAGACATCTTCAATGCTGGCAACCCCGCCAAGCTGGCCTATAACTGGCGTGGCCCGGTGTGCTTCCGCGCCGTCGACAAGGGTAGCCAGGCTGGTTTTACCGAGGATCGCCTGCGCAAGTTGGCCATCGGAACGGCTGCTTTCCAGTCCGGCCCTACCGAAATCACCCGCGGTTTGCTCACCGGCTTCCTGCTGGCCACCCTAAATGATGATTCCACCTACGCCGCCTTTGCAGATCCAGAGGCAAGCGCGAAGAAGGTAGAAAGCCTGGTAGGCGAAGACTTGGCCGAGCGCGCCGGCGTAACCCGCGACGCCTAAGGCTTTAGCCCCGCCGCAGCACTGATTGCACCTGCCCCGACGCGTTTCGTGAACGCGCCGGGGCAGCGCCATATCGGGGCCTGGGCGCCGCTGCTTGTCGACGCCCCACTTGCCCCTTCTCCCTCCGTGCCTCCTGCATGGCCTTATCCGCGGATTTTTCAAGCTCGTCTTGCGCTTTCGCCAGCGTTTTTTCAAATTCCAGCAAGCGTTTAGCCGTCCTTTCTCGAAAGCCCTGCGCAAACTCTGCGAAATCATTATTCATTACCACTGCCCTGCCTTTCGTGCCTTAATGGATGGTTCTTCTGGTGCGGGTGCCGCCTCCTGCTGTGGCGCTGGCGCTGGATCCGGTACAGGTGCTGGGTCCGGTGCCTGGCTCGGTGCTGGGCCCTGCTCAGGTGCTGGCTCAGAAGCCGGTGCCGGGGCCTCCGCTGGACCGGCGGCTTGGAGGTGAGCCACCTTCTCTGGCGGCGGCGTTGGCTCCTCTACCTGAGACAGCTCTGGGGGCGGTGTTATGACTCCGTCATCACCAGTCGGTTCAGGTTCAGGGCAAGGCTCCGGTTCTGGCTCTGGCTTAGGCTCAGGGCAGGGATCAGGCTCCGGCTCATCTACAGTCTCGGGTTCGGGTTCTTGCACCGGACAATCCAGTTCGGACATGTTCTCCAAGCACTGTGCAGCGCCTTCCACTATGAGGCCCACTCCCACCAATGCGATTCCGGCTCCGACCAGGCCGAGGCTACCGCTACAGGAGGATTCGATCTCACAGCCTCCTGAGCTGGCTTGGCTCTTATCCACGCATTCTTCAGTACTCTCCGCGGTATTGTCTGGGCACAGAGGTTCCTCGCTTGTGCCCGGTTCAGAAGCGGGTTCGGTATCCATTTCTGGCTTGAGCTTCGGCTCTGGATTAGCTTCTGGCTCGGGACATGGCTCTTCTACCCGCTCCGGCTGTTCTGGCGGCTCCTGCGGCGGAATGATCTCCGCCTGTGCTGGCTTAGTGGTCCCTACTTCGCACTCCGGCTGTACTGTCCGCTCGGTGTTTGACTGCTCGGTGCACTCACAGCAGTGGCACCCAGCACCATGCTCTGATGAGGTCTCCGTGTGCATTTCCGTCTCGGCTGCAGGCTCCGGTGCAGGGCATGCCTCAGGTGGAGTAGGCGTTGGTGAAAGAGGCGTCGGTTGTGGCGGCTTGGAAGTGGCATGGTGTGATTCCGGCTTGGAGTCAGGCTCTGGCATGGGCTTGGACTCTGGTGGGCACTCCACTTGGGCAGGCTCGGTGGACTGCGGAGGCGGGCACTCTTCCTTCGGCATCGGCTTGGTGGGAGCTGGGGTATCCGGGCACTTTTCTACTGGTGCGGGGCAGGCATCATCTGTAGGCTTCGCCGGCTTCGGAGATTCTTCTGGCAATGGGCGCTCACAGACGCACTCACAGCGCGATTCAAACTCGCTATAACAGGATTCGATCGCATCATCGCGGTCGCGGCAGGTGCTGGCGATATTGTGATTTGTCTCCTCAATAATTTGCCCCCCGATCGTGGAAAGAATCGGGATGATGAACCTGGCTAAAGGGTGTTTGGTGGCGACCATGGACAAAATATTTAACAGTGGGATGACCGCAGAGACGAGCTCGGTAAGGGCCGTGTCAGAGACATCAACGACGTCAGCAATAGCGCCTGAGCACTGCTCCGCCGAGCTAGTCAGATGTGCGGCATCTTGGCGGTCAATGTCGAAGTCTTCCTGCACGCCGCACAGGTGCTCACGCATGGCGCCCTGAGCAACCTCGGAATCATCCTGCTGCAAATAGCCCGCTAGTCCAGCACCGCCTCCCTTCGGGCGATTGCCGCCCACTGCCGCAACGGTATTTTTCACCAAATTTTCGGGCGCAATGCCATCAACCGCACCGACTAACTCTCCTAGTAGATTCATCGGCATGCTGGGGCCCGAGTAGCTGCCCAGGCAGGCGAATTGGAATTGAGAAATAGCGTTAGAGTAGTCCCCCAACAGGGATTTTGTCAGCGTACTCACTTGCTGCCAGCCTCCCTACCGCGTGCAAAGGAGCTGCCAAAGGACTTATCAAAATCGGCGAAGGCGCGCACCTGTTCATGAGCGGCGTGGGCGGTGGCGGATAAATTATCCAACCTCTGCCCGCCGCGCTCATGGATGCGCGCCAAGACATCACGAATGCGCTCACCGTGGCCGCCAAAATTGCGTCCAGCCGCGGCCACCGGAAAATCCGGTACCTCGGCCCGGTGGGCATCGCGTTGCTCGTCGTTATCGGCTACGACCTGCCGTAGTGCGGACATCGCCTCCAAGGGGCGAAGAAAAACCTCAGACACTTGTGTATTCCCCCAAATCCATATGCGGTAAAAGTTCTCACCTTCATTGGACTGGGGATTGCGCCAAATGGTTCCCTCGGATTATAAAAATCTTCCACACTAAGCGGTGACTCTAGACCGAAGAAACGATGGCGGAAAGCCTCCCTGCAACCTTGCGGGCCTGCTCCTTGTCCGCAGTCTCTACCATGACGCGGAAAACTTCCTCGGTGCCGGAAGGTCGCAGCAGGACGCGGCCGGTCTCGCCGAGTTCTTCCTCGGCCTGAGCGATGGCTTCTTGTACTTCGGGGGCATCCATGATGACGCCCTTATCAGAAACCGGCACGTTGATGAGCACCTGCGGTAGCACGGTCATTACCGATGCTAATTCCTTTAGGGACTTCCCGGACTTGGCCATGCGCGCCATGATAGACAGGCCGGTAAGGGTGCCGTCGCCGGTCGTGCAATCATCCGTCAACACCACGTGGCCGGACTGCTCGCCGCCCAAGGAGAAATCGCCGCGGTTGAGCTCTTCTAGAACATAGCGGTCGCCTACTGCGGTGTGACGCACCTCGATGCCTTGTTCCTGCATCGCCAGCTTCAGGCCTAGGTTGGACATCACGGTTGCTACCAAGGTGTTATAGCGCAGGTCATTATCATCCTTCATGCCCACGGCCAACAGCGCCATAATCTGGTCGCCGTCAATCACATTGCCCTCGGCGTCCACAGCCAAGCAACGGTCGGCGTCACCATCGTGGGCCAGGCCCAAATCGGCGCCATGCTCGACGACGGCCGCCTGTGCCTTTTCAATATGCGTCGAACCGCAGTCCTCATTGATATTAAAGGCGTTCGGCTCATTGTGGATAGCAATAACCTCAGCCCCGGCCGCCTCATAGGCGATGGGAGCAACCTTGGAGGCCGCACCATTGGCGGTATCTACGACCACCTTGATGCCGCTCAAATCCGTGGAGACCACTTCCTTTAAATGGTTGAGGTAGCGCTCGCGTCCGTCTGGCGCCTCCGAAATGATGCGCCCCAACTTGGTGCCAGTCGGGCCGTCCTCAGTGAGGTTTTCCATAGTGGCCTGAATCTTGTCTTCTATTTCGTCCGGTAGCTTCTTGCCGCCGGCGGAGAAAAACTTAATGCCGTTATCCGGCATAGGGTTGTGGGAGGCAGAAATCATTACGCCGAGATCCGCGCCATAATCATCCGTCAGGTAGGCAATCGCCGGGGTCGGCAACACGCCCACGCGCACCACGTCAACGCCGCGGGAGGCCAAACCGGAGGCAATCGCCGCATCCAGCATCTCGCCGGAAACGCGCGGGTCGCGACCAATAATGGCCAACGGCCGACGCTCATAGGATTCCCGCTGGGCGGTGAATACCTCCGCAGCGGCCTGGCCTAGTTGCAAGGCCAGAATCGGAGTCAGCTTCTTGTTCGCGAGGCCGCGAACGCCATCGGTTCCAAAAAGTCGAGTCATGCAGTCAATTATGCATGCCTGTGCCCAGCGATTGCATGTTGGGGCAGTTTAGGCGAAATCAAGCTTTTGGTTTATCGACAGGTTGAGCAATATTCCTTCCACCCGCGCTTCCATAAAACGACGAAAGCCGCCTCCTCCAAAAGGGAAGCAGCGGCATTCTCGGCGTTTGCGCGCGCAGTAGAAGCGAGATTAACGCTTGGAGTACTGCGGTGCGCGACGTGCCTTGTGCAGACCAGCCTTCTTACGCTCAACTGCACGAGCATCACGGGTGAGCAGACCAGCCTTCTTGAGGGCGGTGCGGTCACCTGGGTTGTAGATGTTCAGTGCACGAGCGATAGCCAGACGCAGGGCGCCAGCCTGACCGGTTGGGCCGCCGCCGTTGACGGTGACCTTGAGGTCGAACTGGTTCTCGCGCTCCAGCAGGGTAAGCGGCAACAGGATGTCCTGCTGGTGCAGCTTGTTCGGGAAGTACTCGCCGAACTCGCGGCCGTTAACCACGATCTGGCCGGAGCCAGCAACGAGGCGAACACGAGCGACGGCGCGCTTACGGCGTCCGACGGTCTGGATCGGGCCCTCGTGTACCGGAGCGGCAGCCTCAACCTCTTCGGTCTCGGCCGGTGCGATGGAATCACCGATGGTGTTGGTGAACTCTTCGGTAGCGGCGCTTGCTGCAGCGATGTCAGCAGCGTCGGCTACGTTGTTGTCGATGTTCTGCTCAGACATTACTGTGCCACCTGCTTAAACTCGAAGGTTTCCGGCTTCTGGCCGGCGTACGGGTGCTCTTCGCCTGCGAAGACGTGCAGCTTCTTGATGGAAGCGCGGGAGAGCTTGTTGTGCGGCATCATGCCGGCAACGGCTTCTTCGATAACGCGAACCGGGTTGGCGTCCAAAGACTGACCCAGGGTCATGGACTTCAGGCCGCCCGGGTAGCCGGAGTGACGGTAGCGCATCTCGCGGCCGCGCTTAACGGAAGAAACGTGGATCTTGTCAGCGTTGAGGATGATGACGTGGTCACCAGCGTCAACGTTCGGTGCGAACTGTGGCTTGTGCTTGCCGCGCAGCAGGTCTGCAACGGTGGAAGCGAGCTTGCCCAGCACCACATCAGTAGCGTCGATGACGTACCACTTGCGGGTGATGTCACCGCTCTTTGGGTGGAAAGTAGACAATTTGACTCCTTGAAAGTCTGTCTCGGAACTGCCGGCCAGCGCTAAGCATCCATCCACTCCCGTACAGCGGCCGGTGGAGACCTGCAGGGAGCGCTTCGTCAGCTGCTAACCGACGAGCGAACACATAGGTCTCCTACCCTACTTGCTGACCCGCTCGAAAACCAAAACGCCGAAACCGGTACCTTCCGCGGCTCAAACGGAAGGTACCGGCTCGTGGGTGTGGGCTAGAAAGGTACGACTTGAAAAGGTGGAAGAGAGGAAAAGAGGTGTTGGTCAAAAAGTGCTCACGCTGCAATCTTTTGCCAAGACTGCGGCTGCGTCCGCCTCCTGCCACTCAAGTGTGGTCAGTGGCACCGCAAGCTCGGCCAAGACAGCCTGAAACAGTGCAGGCGGGGCGCGGATCTAACCCCAGCTTGCGGCGGCGCGACGATTGACGTCACTCATTGCATCATTGCCCTGAGAGACGGTCTTGGAGATGGTCGCGAGCACGGTATTGAGTTCCTGAGATGCCTTGTCCCACTTGGCCTGTGCCTGGTTATAAGCCACTGCGGACTCGCCCTCCCAAGTGCTCACCATCGGCTGCAGCCGCGCCTTCAGGTCTGCCAAGGTGCTGTTGATGCGACCTGAGGTAGCGTTGATATCAGCTGCGGCGGAAGAAATGGCACCGAATTCGTACTTGATCTCGGACATGTGGTGGTGGATTCCCTTCTGTAAATCTATAGGTTTTGGTCAGTGGACTAGAGAACTGTGCAGTGCGGTTTAGAGGGCGAGGCCGCCACCAACATTGGAGAATGCCTGGGCGTTTTCTGCTTCCACGTTGTCGAAGTTGTGGGCGTTGCTGCGGATATTGTCAGAGATAGAGGCCAATGCCTCGCGCAGCTGTTGTGCAGAGGTGTTGTAGCGCTGCATCAGGTCATCGAAAGAGACCTGGGCTTGGCCTACCCAGCTTCCGCGCACAGAGTCGACGACTCCCTGCAGGCGGGTGAGCTCGCCTTGGACTTCATCATTGGTGTTATCGACTTTGCCGGCGGTGGCAACCATGACATCGGCTTGTGTCTTGAAAGTCTGAGACATAAGAGTGCGCCCCTCCTTAGGGCGGATGAGATTGTGTATATTCCCCCGAAAAAGCATCTGTGCTTTCTCATCTTTATTGGACTGAACTTTCCACCAAACGGTTCCCGCCTGGGGCAAAGTTTTTAAGACTATTTTTTGACCAGGCTTTCCGTAGCCATGCGGCAGGCTGCCTTTTGCACAGCATTGGAATTGTGGCGGGTATGGCACCCCACAGACATCTGATGCCCACGGTCTTCCCAGGTAGTCCACTCCACCAAAGAGCCGTCCCCTGGGTCTTCGGTATAGCTCAGGCGCCCGGCCTTATCGGTGGCATCGCGTAGCGCCGGGTCTTCGTCGACCTGCGCGCGGATTTCTTTAAAAAGTGCATCCGCCGGAACGTTAAACATTTCATCCGCCGCCAATAGGATACGCAGGTTCGGATCCTCCCCGGTGGCGGTAACCAACCCATCTTCTACCTTGGTATGAAACCCGGTGGGAACGACCACAAACATCCCCTCAATATCTAGATGCTTCTCCCCTGGATTTAATTCGTTACCACCTGGTTCTGCAGTATCCACGGCACTGGACTCTGGCGAGTTGGGCACGGATTCCATTGCGCTGTCGCGGCCCGGCTGTGCGGCGCGTGGTTGTGGGCGGGAATCACCTGAGGCGGCATCACTGTCTGCTGAATCTCGTGCGCCGATAGCCCACCAGGAAGCTCCGGCAACGGCAATAATGACCACTGCAATTGCGAGGTGGAAGATATCAATAGCCCCGAGCCAACCGCGCAGCCGGTCGGACCAGCTTGGTGTTACTGGCTCATCATAGGCTGGCGCTTCCATCACTCTGGTGGGAGAAGCTGGTTCCGCAATCTCCGTAGCCGGATGAGTAGGGGTTCCAAATGAGGTTGACGTAGCTAACGAGGAGATAGCTGGTTCTGGGTCAATGAGCCGCACCCCGGTGACTTCCAATTGCCGGCTGACAATGGTGGTGGCCTCCTGCGCAATGTCCGTGCCGGACGAGTCTGCCACCACGCAAGCTTCCACGTCGGGCCAGGACGGCCCGGCCAACTTTGAAATCTGATCCATGACCTGCCCCAAAGCCCAACCTTCCACGATGCCGGTACCCGGCAGGTCGTAGCGGTATACCGAATCAGGCCCTTCAAAAATGGTGGCCGCGTCTAGGATCGTGACGGTAATTGGTACAGCGTTAGTCTCCCCACCGTCAGTGATTGGGGCGCCGGTATGCGAATTCGCGCTGAGGTTGGTGGTCATTTACTTCTCTCCTTCTGGGTACACCACTTGGGCGACGCCGAGGTTTTCACCCCGGATGCTCCACTGACCGCGGCCGGGTGGTTGTTGGCTGGGTTTAAGGCCAAAGATGGTGCCTTCGTCCCGGTCGGCGTCGAAAAGCAGCAACGCTGGTTGAAGATCGCGCACTGCAGAGAAGAATTGGCCGAAAAGGGCGCGGCCAATGCCACCGGACTTGCGAGCGACGATGAGATGCAGGCCAATGTCGCGGGCGTGCGGGAGTAGCTCCAGGAGCGGTGAAAGGGCAATATCGCTCAGCAGGTCCGCATCGTCGATGACTAAGTAGATATCTGGGCCCTTCCACCAGTCTCGTGCGGCGAGCTGCGCTGGGGTAATATCCGGGCCCGGCAGGCGGGATTCCAGTGTCCGGACAGTATCGAGAATGGTCTCTTGTGCACTTGTCTGCGTTGCGGCATAAGCGGCAACCATGTCTTGGTTCAAAGTTCCCAAGTGGGCCCGCCGCTGGTCGATGACCACAAGGCGAGCGTCTTCCCGCGCGAAGGCGCAGATACCGCGCATTATTTGTGCCAAGAAGGTGGACTTGCCGCAACCCTGCGCTCCTATTGCCACTAGGTGCGGCTCGCGCGATGGATTCCACGTCAGCGGATCGAGATCCCGTCCGCCGATGCCCCAGGCGATCTCGCCGTCGGGAATTTCCCCTTGAGTAGCAAGGGCAGACGGGGTGAGTACCGCGGGCAGCATCTTGAGTTGCGGAACTGGATCGGCTGCGGTATGAACGCGGCAAATGTGGGCGATGTCCTGGTTTGATGTGCGAGCTAGGAGCATATTCTCTCCGGCCAAGGTGAGCCCGCGGCCCGGCGCGCTGGGTAGCTTCTGCTGCAACTTGCGGTCAATAAGCGAATCCAAGGACTCACCAAGGCGCAGCTCAAGTCGGTTCGCTATGAGATCGCGGATAGCGGGGCGCATCGTGGTCCACCGCGAGGTGGCAATGACGACATGCACGTGGGCAGAGGCGCCATCGGCGACTATCTCTGTGACTTTCTCCGCTATGTCTTCAAACTCCGCGCTGGAGGTGCCAATGTGGTGCCAGCCATCGATGACGAGGAAAGTTGCGCACTGTTCCGGGCGGCGAACAAGACCGGCTACTTCGTCCACAATGCGCCGCACCTTTTCCCCCTCCTCACGCCCGGCAACTCCGGCAACGTGGGGCAGTCTCTCCAGAGACGCTAGCTGACCGCCACCCAAATCGATGACGTAGAAGCGTGCCGCCTTGGGGCTATGCCGTAGCGCCAGAGCCGAGACGATGGTGCGCAGCGCACTTGATTTTCCTGACTGCGGGCCGCCGCATAAGGCCATGTGCCCGCCGTGCTGGTGGAAATCAATTATCAGCTCATCTTGGCGTTGGTAATACGGTCTATCAATAATGCCGACGGGAGCCAGCAGCGTCCCGTTACCTGCAACAGACGACGAGGCGCCCACGTCCGCTCCGCTAGACAGTCCGGGTAATGCAGATAGCTCAATGACCGGTGGTAGCGGCGGCAGCCAGATACGGTGCGCCGATTGATCACGCAATCGGGCTTCTTCTGCCGCGGCACGCACGACCTCGCTAAGCACAGTGGTGGTGTCATCGAGAACAACCACAGGGCTAGTGCTTTCTTCCTCCTCTGCCCAACCTCGAAAGAACTGCACGCGGCCGCGGGCTACGGCGGGTCCGTCCCCATGAGCTTCAGCTATCGCCCGGCGCGGCACGGGCCCAGAAACATAGGAGGCTTGGAAACGAATCAACGCCTCGGCATCAGACTTGAGGTAGCCCGCGCCGGGTTGGCCGGGCAAATGGTAGGCATCGGTCACGCCCAATACTTGACGGGATTCCGCCGAAGAGAAGGTTTTTAGCCCGATTCGGTAGGACAGGTGGGAATCCAGCCCCCGCAACCGGCCTTCTTCAAGTCTTTGAGAGGCTAAAAGCAGGTGCACGTGGAGACTGCGCCCCAAGCGGCCAACGGCAACGAAAAGTTCCGCAAAATCAGGGTGCTGGCCCAAAAGCTCCGAGAACTCGTCAACAACAATGACCAAGGCGGGCAGTGGCCCGTGCTCGCGTACTGCAGCGGCGGAAGCGTTGTACTCGCTGACGTTGGCGAAGTTTCCGGCGGTGCGCAACAACTCTTGGCGGCGGTTCATCTCACCGGAGATGGCATCGTACATGCGCTCTACCAGCGTAGATTCCTCTTCCAAGTTAGTAATCACTGCAGAGGTATGCGGCAGGTGGTCACATCCTAAGAAAGTAGCGCCGCCTTTGAAATCCACCAGTACGAGGTTCAGCTCGTCCGGACTATGGGTAGCTGCAAGCGCGGTGACGAGGGTGCGTAGGAGCTCCGACTTGCCGCTGCCGGTCGCGCCGATGCACAGGCCATGCGGGCCCATGCCACCGTGGGCAGATTCCTTAAGATCCACCGTGACGGGTTGGCCGACCGTATCGATGCCGACGGGCACCATGAGGCGCGCCGAGCCTTCTCGGCCATGCCACATGCCGCTGGCCGCTAGTTCTTCCACGTCGCGATAGCCTAAAAGGCCCATGAGGTCACTTCCATGGCGGCCAGAGGTGCTATCGGGCCGGCGAAAGGAAGCCATGCTGCGCGCAAGCAATGTCGCAGCGGCCACGCTCATTCCATCGGGAGCCCCTAGTTCTTCCACCCCGGCTGCGGTGACTACCTGCAAGTGCTCCCCTGCCACCAGGCTTAGGCCTTCGTGCTCGGCACGTACCCCCAGCGCCGAAGACGGCGCCCCTGCGACCTCGATGATGGTGGTGTAAGAATCATCGTGGAAAAAATCCTCGGTGCCCGTAGTCAGCACGCCATCGACAATGAGGATGCGAAAGCGTGCCTTCTCCGGCGTGCGAGCGTGGGGCAGCCACTTTAGCCATTCCCACGGCCCACCACGAGCCTCGATGCCGCAAGCTTCTGGGCCATGCGCCAATGCCATCTGGAGGACCATAGCGCGCACCATATCGCGGGCGGGATCCGCAGGCTCTTCACCTCGCGTCGACGCCGTACCGGAAACAGAAAGAAAGCGAAAAGCCTGCAATTGAATAACCACCGGCATATCGGGCACGGTACCCACCGCTTTGATGGTCTGGCGCATGCTCACTGCACACACTGGGTCTAAGTCCTCGGTGGCTCCAGAATCCGGCACGTTGATGGGAGTGCACAGCGTGGTAGGCCCAGTTCCTACGCGTACCTCGAGGGCATCCGAGTCATCGGGGCCGCGCTCCCACATGCGACGCGAGCCTATCAGCGCGCTAAGCTCTTCCGGTGCGGGGTGGCGATAGTTCTCATGTGCGCGCTGCGCAGAAGCGTTGCATAGGGCCTTTTCCCGTAAGGCTTTGATGTGGCGCAGGTAGGTGCGTCGGGTTTCATCAGGATCCTGCCCGCTGTTATTGGGCCCAAACATCATCGCCATGCTCGCCAGCATCATCAGCGGAAACATCAAGGCCATCGGGCTTATCTGCCGGGAATCTCCCGCACCAAGCACCATAAGGGCGACCATGCCAAGCATCGCCGCAATCATCACCACCGGAAGGAGCAGCCGCACCAGCGGTACCGGTTGTGGGCGTACTGCCTCTGGGACCTCCTCGGCCTCAATGCTCCCGGTGGGCAGCGGCGGTGCAGCATCCCGCAATGGCATGGTCAACGGCTCAATTACACGGGTATCCCCGATCCCAAGCATGCTTAGGTAACCTCCCCCGAGCCACGCGCCAGCGCCCTTAGCCCCCTGCCAAGATTCCTCGCGCTGCGGTGGACACGTCGCCACTAGTAAGCCACAATATGTGGCATTGGGCAAGGGGGACGCCCACAATCCATTGACTTTCGGGGGAATAATGACTACTGCTACAGCGCACCACCTGCGCCTTACCATCCGCATTCACGCCGGTACATTCCACAAAGAGGCGGACGTGGCACTACCGTTGAGTTCCAGCGTGGGCGAGCTTTTGGCTGAAATCACGGACTTAGTGGATGCGCCCACGATTTCCGAGCCCTGGCGCGCCAGTACTGTTTCTGGCCGCGCTATCGATCTCACCGCCCCGCTGGCCGCCACTCCACTTACCGAAGGCGCCATCCTGGTTATTAGTCCGCGCGAGCGCCGCCCTGCGCCGGTGATTCGAGATGCAGCAGAATCGCTTGCCGCCGCGGCCGAGGAGGATACTACCGCTGCCCTTCCTGTTGTTTGGGCGTGGGGAGGGCTACTTGCCGCCTTCGCTTTGCTCTGGGTTAGCACCCTTCCCCTTGCGGCGTGGGCGGCGCTGGCCGCAGGAGCGCTTTTGCTCGCCCTGTGGATCCGTGTCCTGTCGCTGGTGCACCTTAGCTTGGTGGCCAGCATGGCGTGCGGCTGGGTGATAATTTCGCCCTCGCTGGATGAGGCGCCTTTTGCCGCATTTACCGCCTGTTTCACCCTGCTCATCGTGCTACTTGCCTGCCACGTCACCGGGTTAAGCACGGTTCGCACCAGCTCTGCGGCACTCACTGTCTCGGCTCTCATCTTCATCGCGGCATTGGGGTATCTGCTGCCTGGACCAAAGGCAGGACTACACGCCAGCCACGGTACGGCGGCCGCTGCCTGTGTCATCATCGCCGGCATTATTATGCTGGCCACTGCCCCTGCATTGAGCATTGCTACTGCTGGCCTCAAGGTTCCGCAGCTGCCCACGGCCGGCCAAGATCTTGCGGTATCCGATGCTAGCCAGCCGGATGTCGATAGCCGCGCGTGCCGCGCCAGCAGCGCCTACGAGGGAATGTGCTGCGGCCTGTCACTCTGTCTTATTCCGGCGCTCATCGCTCTCTCGTTTACAGGCAGTGGTCCGGCCCTATCGCCGACCCATGGCGCGCCTGATTCTTTCACCGAGTACATTTCGGTGCTTTTTGGAACTGAGGGCTCCGGCGCGGGCTTCGTCCAAGCACTCTGTGTTACTTCCGCGGGTGCCGTAATTATGCACGCCTCCCGGCACGGTCGTGCGCTAGCCAGTTGGGCACTCATGGTTTTGGCAATTGCCGCGTGCCTGGCTACTTGTCTCTGTGCCACCCACGCGATAGTAGATTCCGGGCTCGCACATGCTTGGGCACCAGCCTTGATTTCCGGTCTCGTTCTCATCGCTATGATTAGTGCCCCGCTGTGGGCGTCCAAGGTGGCGGGGCTAGAACCCACCACCATCGCTTGGTTTGAGCGCATCGAATCCCTAGCTATTGCCGCCAGCTTGCCACTCGCCGCCCACCTAACCGGCGTTTTCATGCTCATCAGGGGTATCGGATGATGCGCAGTCTACCTACTACATTGTGGATAAGCCCGGCGCTTCTTGCTTGCATAGCTGTGGCAATACTTCCCGTTACCTTAGGTGCTGCGGCATTAGTAACCGCTCCCGATGCGACCGCACGTGAACCGGACCGCGAATGCGCAATCGCGCATTCCTCACCGCTTTCGCCCCAACCTAGCGAGGATCAGCTCAACTACCGCGCCCGTCTGCACTCCTTTGCCACCGGGGAGGGCGTAAAGGTTGCCGTTATCGATACCGGCGTGGCTACCCACGATCAGCTGCGGCACCTCAGCGGCGGCGCGGACCTTATCGCGCCGGAGGAACCGGAGCCGCACCGCGACTGCGACCTGCACGGCACCGTCGTAGCCGGTATCATCGCCGGCCACGATATTGGTATCGCGCCACGGGCGGAAATCTACGCTGTGCGCCAAACCAGCGCGCATTATCGCCAAGAGCGAGAAGACAATACCACCGGCTCGCTAGATACCTTGGCCCAAGCGATTGATGACGCCGCCGATGGCGGCGCCCGCATCATCAATATCTCCGTTGTTTCTTGCGTCCCGCCGGATGTGGCCGCCCAGGTGGATACTTCCCGGTTGGACGGTGCTTTAGCACATGCGGAAGAATCTGGATCCGTGGTAATTGCCGCATCCGGCAACGCTTCTTCCGGTAGCTGCGAGATGGGTGACCGAGTATTTCCAGCGGATTCGCCCACAGTGCTCTCAGTAAGCGCCCAAGCGGATTCGCACGAGCTCGCTGACTACTCTCTGAGTTCGGCGGATGGCCCACAACTGGCCGCGCAAGGATTTGTACCACTCGCGCTCAATCCCGCCGGCGGATGGGCCGACGGCAAAGAGGGCACGGACGGCACGTCCCAATTTCACGGCACCTCCTTTGCCGCGCCGGTAGTCAGCGGCACGGCGGCCCTACTGGCGCAGCGTTTCCCCGATGACAGCCCGGCCGCCCTGCGTAAACGCTTAGAAGACGCCGCGGAGCCGGGACACGGATTCGTCGACCCGCTCACGGTGCTCACCCACGTGGAATCATCCACGCTCGGAGATACCCGAGCAATGGCTATCCGCCCCGCCGAAAAGAGCACATCACGCGCACCTATGCACAGTGCATGGGTACTCGGCGGGTTGGCGTTGGCGCTAGCCGCGTGGGCAACGTGGCGCGGGCTGTGGTCTAAGAGCTGACCTGCAGCGCCTGCTCCCGGCTAAGCGCCGAGCCTTCCGGCAGCAAACGCAGAATCTCCCAGGGCACCCGCGCGCCTACACCAGTGCCCAGCGCCTCTAAGGTCTCTTTATCCTTGACCTCGTGCCGCTGACCCGTCGGTGCAACCACGTGGTAGCCATGACCGCTATCTACTCCTACGCCTCCGCCGTTGAGACCACCAAAGCGCTGCGCCACCGCCTCACCAGCCAAGGCTACGGTACCCGCTTGGGCAGGTACCACTTCCCCGCCGCCCTCATTACTCGCACACATCCAACCATCGTCTGGGCTCACAAAGCGGAAAGTGGTGGAGGGAAGGTTGAGGTTTAAGGGGACGTCGGCAAGCGCAGCAATCTCCTGGGCCGTGGATGTCGCCGTCTTGGCGCCTAATCCAATAAGCATCTGCGCCTGCGTGGGCGTAAGCTCGGCGACGCCATCGGGTGTGCGCGCCCATAGGCCCTGGCCTGTGTCTACGACCTCCGGCGGCTGCGCCGGAAAATTCAGCGGAGGCAACTCCGCAAAAGCATTGAGCAGCTCAGGCGGCATGGGCCAGGCGTGGGTGCCGTCGTCCACACCAATCGCGCGACGCACCACACGCCCCTGGGTGCTAGAGGGATCAGGCAACGCCACCCGGCCGTCCTGAGTAATAAGCCACTGCGTGCCTTCGGTCTCCACCAATGCGGCGCGCTCCGGCCCTAGGCCTTCCTGGTCGGGCTCGGCAAGCACGATGACCTCTTGTGCAGCAACCTGGTGGCCGCCGATGCTAGTCGGGTTTTCCGCCCCTGAGGACTCCTCTTTACCTGCCAAACAGGCCGCCCAGCGCTGCTGCGGAGTCTCGCTGGCAGCCGCAAGGTACCCCGGGGCATCCGCGATCCCTACCGGGGACCCCAGAAGCGCGTCGTGCAGGTGTTCATCCCCTATCGCCTGAGCCTCGGCAGCCTGACCGGCGATGATGCGCGCAGAAGCCAAGTTGAAGACTGGGTGGTAGGTATCATTGACATCCACAAATAGCTGGCCTTGCTTCGAGCGCACGATGGGCGCATCACCCGGCTGTGGGCTCGGTTGCAGCCATGCGAGCATGCCGGAGCCCACCGCAAGGAAGGCTACGCCCACTCCGCCGAAAAGCAGGGCCTTGCGCCGCCTTGCCAAAGGATCATGAATCATCCTGATATCGCCCAATACGAGCCCGTGCTCGACGCGGCGGCGCAGAAATTTATGCCCCGAAACTTGGGCCTTAGTAGTAGGCAGCGGACGTGCCATGATTTTCCCCCGAAAAGTCTGTGTACACCCAGAACACAGGCTATCCCAGGTAGGCTCCTACCGCCACCTGGAAAGCTAGTCGGCGCTGCGCCGTTCCCGAGTAGCCTCGGCGCGGGCGGCCAGCTGATCCGCCGCCGGGTAATCCACGGCCACCAGAGAAAGCCCTTTCGCCGGAGCCACGGGGATGCTGGAGGAGCGTTTGGTCTCGTGGAGCAGCGCTGCGGCGAAGTCGGCATCGCGGCGCCCCTCCCCTACACGCAGGCAGCACCCCACCAAGGACCTAACCATCGACCAGCAAAACGCATCGGCGCTCACGCGGGCCTCGAAGAGCTCTGGTTCCTCAGGCGTTGAAATATCCCGCCAGGAGAACTCTTGCAGCTCACGAATGGTCGTGGCATTCGGCTTAGCTTTGCAGAAGGCCGCGAAGTCATGCAGGCCTACCAACGCGGTGGCGGCCTCCTGCATGGCATCGATATCCACTGGCTTTATCCACTCGGCGGTATCCCGCGCACGCGTCGGCAAAGCGCCCCGCGGGCTGGTAGTAATCCGGTATACATAATGCCTGCGCAACGCCGAGAAACGCGCATCAAAGCCCGCGGGCGCAAACTCGCAGCTATGTACCCGCACGTCTTCAGGCAAAAGCTTTGCTAACCGACGCACCAGCTTCCCCGGTTCCCCCGCCACTGAGCGCTGCTCCAGCATCTCTTTGGGAACGTCCACGTGGGCAACCTGGCCACGCGCATGGACCCCGGCGTCCGTCCGGCCGGCGACCGTTAGCGGTACCTTTGCGCGGGCAATCATCGCGAGTGTTTCTTCCAGCACGCCTTGCACGGTGCGCAGACCGCCTTTTTGCTTCGCCCAGCCGTGGAAATCCGTTCCGTCATAGGCCAAGTCCAAGCGCAGGCGCACGAACCCGTCTGCCGGCCCTTCTGCGGTGGTAGATGCTGCAACAGTCATGGTGGGACTCATGCTACCGGAGGCACTTCCCTCGACCAGAGCCGGGCCCAGCTCCCCGTGCACCGTTCGGAAGAGTCCAGAAATAAAAAGCCGCCGCCCTCCCACAAGTGGGAAAGGCGGCGGCAAAGCGCTAAGGCCGAAGGGGAACTACTTCTCCTCGGACTCCTCAGCTGCGGTCTCCTCAGCAGGTGCCTCGGTTTCTGCAGCCTCGTCTGCCTTAGCTTCCTCAGCCTCGGCGGCCTTAGAAGCGGCAGCGCGGGTAGCGCGGTTAGCCTCGGAGGTCACGGTCTCCTCAAGAACGAGGGAGATCTGGGACATCGGGGCATTGTCACCGGTGCGGTTGTCCAGCTTGATGGTGCGGGTGTAGCCACCCTCACGGTTCTCAAACTTCGGTGCGACCTCGTCGAACAGGTAGGAAACGACATCCTTGCGTGGGATGAGCTTCAGCACTGCGCGGCGGTCAGCAACGGTGCCGGACTTAGCCTTGGTGATGATCTTTTCGATGTACGGGCGAAGAACCTTCGCCTTAGCATCGGTGGTCTTGATAGCGCCGTGCTCGATCAGGCTGGCTGCCAGGTTGCTCAGCATGTGAGCCTGCTGCTTGGCGGAGCCGCCGAGACGGGCACCCTTCTTAGGGGTTGGCATTGTGTACTCCTCGTATGCGGTAAAAGTTGAGCGCGCGGCAATTAGGTAATTGCCGCAAGTCAGCGGGGTTCTTTACTCGGAATCCTCAGCAGCCGGGTCCTTGAAGTCACCGGTTTCTGCGTCGTAGCCCTCGAGCTGGGTCGGGTCAAAGTCCTCAGGGGTGTCCTTGAGAGCCAGGCCCAGGTTAGCCAGCTTGATCTTTACCTCATTGATCGACTTCTGGCCGAAGTTGCGGATATCCAGCAGGTCGGACTCGGTGCATTCAGCGAGCTCGCCCACGGTGTGGATCTCCTGACGCTTCAGGCAGTTATAAGAGCGGACGGAGAAGTTCAGGTCCTCGATCGGCATGCCATAAGCAGCGATGTACTCGGTCTCCTGCGGGGAGGGTCCGATCTCGATGCCTTCGGCAGCGTTGTTCAGCTCGCGAGCCAGGCCGAAAAGCTCAACCAGGGTGCCACCGGCGGAAGCCAGTGCATCGCGTGCGGAGATCGAGTTCTTGGTTTCGACGTCGATGGTCAGCTTGTCAAAGTCGGTGCGCTGCTCAACACGAGTTGCCTCGACCTTATAAGAGACCTTCAGAACCGGGGAGTAAATCTGGTCGACCGGGATACGGCCGATCTCACCGGAGGTAGGAGCGGCTGGGACGTAACCACGGCCGCGCTCGACGACGAGCTCAATGTCCAGCTTGGCGGTGTCATTCAGGGAAGCGATGTGCAGATCCGGGTTGTGGATCTCCACGCCAGCCGGCGGCTGGATATCGCCCGCGGTGACATCGCCCGGGCCCTCCTTGCTCAGGTACATAACTACCGGCTCATCAGAGTCGGAAGAAAGCACCATGCTCTTGATGTTCAAGATGATCTCAGAAACGTCTTCTTTCACACCGTTGATGGTGGTGAACTCGTGGAGAACACCATCGATCTTGATGGAGGTTACTGCTGCACCCGGAATGGAAGACAGCAGGGTACGACGCAGCGAGTTACCGAGGGTGTAGCCAAAGCCCGGCTCGAGCGGTTCGATGACGAACTTGGAACGAGACGAGTCGATGAATTCCTCGGTGAGTTGAGGACGCTGGGAAATGAGCATTGCAATTCTCCTTTTCGGCGACCGCTATTTGACGCCGGTAGAGGGGTAAAAATCTTCGGGTTCGAAGATTCCTGGTTCTCCGCCAGGCCATTAAAGGCCTCGCGGAATAACAGTTTACTTCGAGTAAAGCTCGACGATGAGCTGCTCCTGCAGCGGAATGTCGATCTGAGCGCGCTCGGGCAGCTGGTGCACGAGGATGCGCAGGGTATCAGGAACAACCTGCAGCCATGCCGGTACGTTGGCATCGATGAGGGCGTCCTGAGCATCTTCGAACCATTCCATCTTCTTGGAGCGGTCACGGACATCGATGATGTCGTACTGGGTGACCTTGTAGGAAGGAACGTTGATGTTCTTGCCGTTCACGGTGAAGTGACCGTGGGAGACAAGCTGGCGAGCCTGGCGGCGGGTGCGTGCCAGACCTGCACGGTAAACTACGTTGTCCAGGCGGGACTCGAGCAGGATAACCAGGTTATCGCCGGTCTTGCCCGGGAGGCGGTTAGCCTCTGCGTAGTAGCGACGGAACTGACGCTCCAGCACACCGTAGGTGTACTTTGCCTTCTGCTTCTCCTGGAGCTGCAGCAGGTACTCAGATTCCTTGATGCGGTTGCGGCCAGCCTGTCCCGGTGGGTACGGGCGGCGCTCGAATGCCATATCTCCGCCGACCAAGTCGACGCGAAGACGGCGGGATACGCGGGTAGCGGGGCCAGTGTAACGAGCCATTTTCTTACCTCTTCCTTTCCCTTAAACCTTGCGGCGCTTGGTCGGACGGCAGCCGTTGTGCGGCTGTGGGGTGGCATCCGTGATCGAGGAAACCTCGAGGCCTGCGGCCTGCAGGGAACGGATGGCGGTCTCACGGCCGGAGCCCGGACCCTTGACGAATACGTCAACCTTCTTCATGCCGTGATCCATTGCCTTGCGTGCAGCGTTCTCAGCTGCCATCTGAGCGGCGAACGGAGTGGACTTACGGGAACCCTTGAAGCCAACGTGGCCGGAGGATGCCCAGGAAATAACAGCACCGGTCTGATCGGTGATCGAGACGATGGTGTTATTGAAGGTGGACTTGATATATGCGTGGCCGAGAGCCACATTCTTCTTTACGACGCGACGGCCGGAACGGCGCGCGCCGGAACGAGTCTTTGGAGGCATGAATTACTTCTTCTTTCCTGCGATCGTCTTCTTCGGACCCTTACGAGTGCGCGCATTGGTCTTGGTGCGCTGGCCACGTACAGGCAGGCCACGACGGTGGCGCAGACCCTTGTAGCTACCGATTTCAATCTTGCGGCGGATATCAGCCTGAACCTGACGGCGGAGGTCACCCTCAACCTTCCAGGTAGCCTCAATTGCGTCACGGAGCGCCGACAGCTGGTCATCATCCAGGTTGTCAGTGCGCAGGTCAGGAGAAATGCCAGTCTTTTCTAGCAGTTCCTTGGCACGGGTTGGACCGATGCCGTAGATGTAGGTGAGAGCGACCTCCATACGCTTATTGCGTGGGAGGTCAACACCAGCTAGACGTGCCATATGGCGTGTCCTTTCGGGTTGTTACGGCGGTTTTCTCCCCATCCGTCCCACTCCATGCAACGCTTCGCCCGGACCGTGCCGGGAATCCTTGGGTTACTTACCAGTGTGGGCTCAGGCCACCGTAGCCTGAGGTGGACAGGGTGAACCTACAGGTCCACCCTTGGGTGAGGAGGCTTACAGTTTTTACTTGTAGCGGTAGACGATGCGTCCACGGGTCAGGTCATAAGGAGACAGCTCTACAACCACGCGGTCCTCTGGGAGGATGCGAATGTAGTGCTGACGCATCTTGCCAGAAATATGTGCAAGAACCTTGTGTCCATTGTCGAGCTCGACACGGAACATTGCGTTGGGCAAAGGCTCGATAATGCGGCCTTCTACCTCGATTGCGCCTTCCTTAGCCATAACCTCTACTTTTCTGGCGACGGACAAGTGTGCCGTCACCTGCATGTTTGTTGTCTACTGCGGTGGCGTATCTGCGCCAGTCTCACTGGCGTAATACACCGACTTAACAGCATACGCTGCAGCGACACGTTTTCCAAACCAGTGCGCTTTCCGACGTCCCATAATGGACCTCTCCGCTCCCCTACCCTTGTGCCCACGGTCAGAGTTTTAAGACTGGCAGATCGAAAAAATCCCCCAACACCGACCCCCTTCTCGGGGAACCAGCGCGGGGGAATCAATGAGCGCAGTGGCGGGAGGTTTTAGTAAATGAATACCTTATCGCCGACCTGCACGTTATCCCAGTAACGCTTTGCAGCGTCCGGCGGCAGGTGTACGCAACCATTGGAGTCAACGGCCGGGTCATCCAAGTGGAAGGCGTGACCATTGTTGGTGAAGTAGATGGAGTACGGCATCGGCGCGTTATTGAACTCGCGGGAGATTTCGTGCTCTACCTTGCGGGTGACGTGGAAGGTGCCGCGTGGGGTTTCCTGACCTTGCATGCCTGCGGACATTGCCGGGGAGACATAGGAGACCTTGCCACCGTCCTGCAGCCAGGTGCGGCGACCGTTCAAGTCAACACACACCTTGGCGTCCGCTGGGCACGGACCACGGTCAAACTCGTTAGCGCGGCGCTGTGCTTCCGCCTTGCGTGCGGCAGCCTCGGAGCGAGCCTTCTCAGCGGCAACGCGCTCGGCATTAGCGCGGGCCGCAGCCTCGCGAGCCTTGCGTGCTTCCTCATTCTTCTGAGCAATCAGGCCTGGGAAGAGGAATTCAACGGCGCCATCCACCGCAGTCTGAACGCTAGGGGCCAGCTCAGGAGAGAACTTCTCTGCCTGGTCCAAAATCTGGTTGCGGGTGTTCCACGCCTGTTCGCGGGTCTGGCCGTAGAAATTATCCAGCTGTGCCTTTGCATCAGCGGTGAGCTTATCTAGGCCGGACTGAGAAGCGAGCTGTGCGAGGTCAGAGTTTGCCTTGGAGCTGAGCTGATCCAGGTTAGGAACCTCCTGGGCAGTAGCGGCTGGAGCCGCAACGGTGGCGCTCAAGGCCATCACGCTAGCGACTGCGGGCGCTGCGACCGTGGCACGGAACTTGCGGAAGCTAAATTTAGACATAGCTGTGAGTATAACCTTTCGGGGGGGTATCTGCCTAGTACAACAGGCAATATTGGGGAATATATGTCAGTAGCGACGGGTGAGAATACGGGGACCATCGGCGGTGGCGGTCACCGTATGCTCCCAGTGGGCGGCAAAGGAACCATCGAGGGTAACGACCGTCCAGTCATCCTCCAAGACGGCGGAATCCTCTGTGCCCAAAGTTAGCATGGGTTCGATGGCCAGTACGGAACCTTCCTGAATCAGCGGGCCGCGTCCGGGCCGGCCTTCGTTAGCTAGGTAGGGATCCTCATGCATGGTGCGGCCAATTCCGTGTCCGCCGTAGCCATCGACGATAAAAAGCTCCACACCGAACTTCTCCTCAGCACGGCGAGTGGCTTGTTCGAGGGCATAGGAGACATCGGTAAGCAGATTGCCTGGAACCATAGCCTGCATGCCCTCCATAAGGACATACTCGGTGGCCTTATTGAGGGCGTCGACATCTGGGGCGAGCTCGCCCACGGCGAAGGACCAGGCGCTATCGCCGACCCAGCCGTCGAGCGTAGCACCACAATCAATGGAGACTAGGTCGCCTTCGGCGAGGACGGTTTCCTGGTCTGGGATTCCGTGGACGATGACATCATTAACGGAAGCGCAAATGGAGCCCGGGAAGCCTTCGTAGCCCTTGAAAGTGGGATAAGCCCCGGCATCGCGAATGGTCTGTTCGGCCACTGCATCTAACTCGATGGTAGATACGCCAGACGCCGCAGCAGCGCGGACTTCCTGCAGTGCCTTACCGACGATCTCGCCGGCGGCCTGCATGGCGTCTAGCTCACCCGGGGTACGGGCGGGGATGCGCTTACTGCGGCGTCGAAAAGCCATGCTTACTTACCCAGTGCTTCCATCGCACGGGCGTTGATCTCCTCCACGGTGCCTTCGGCCTTGATGGGGATAATGGCATCGCCGTAGTGCTCAATGAGCGGGAAGGTCTCCTCACGGTATACACCGAGACGGGTGCGAATGGTCTCCTCGTTATCGTCGGCGCGGCCGCGAGCCATCATGCGCTCGACAACTACGTCCTCAGATACCTCGAAGTTGAGCACGCCGTCGAGCTTCTCACCCTTCTTGGACAGCAGCTCTTCCAGGATGTCTGCTTGCTCGGTAGTACGAGGGAAGCCGTCCAGCAGGAAGCCATTCTTGGCATCGTCCTGGTTGAGGCGATCCTCGACCATACGAGCGGTGACGTCGGTAGGTACCAGCTTGCCTGCATCGATATAAGACTTTGCTTCCACACCCAGCGGAGTGCCCTCGCCAATATTGGCGCGGAAGAGGTCACCGGTGGAGATATGCGGAACGTTCAGCTTCTCGCTGAGGATAGCTGCCTGGGTGCCCTTGCCGGCACCGGGAGGGCCTAGAAGTACAAGACGCATTACTTAAGTAGTCCTTCGTAGTTGGATTGCAGTAGCTGGGACTCGATCTGCTTGACCGTAGTCAAAGCGACAGAGACCATAATCAGGATGGCCGTACCGCCAAAGGCGGAGGTACCGCTGGCAGAAGCGCGGCCCACACCGAGATCCAAGAGGATATTCGGCAAAATGGCGATAACTGCCAAGTACAGGGCGCCCACGCACAGCAGACGGTTCATCACATAACCAAGGTACTCCGCGGTCGGACGGCCCGGGCGGATACCCGGAATGAAGCCACCATACTTCTTCATATTATCCGCCTGCTCTGCCGGATCGTACTGAACCGAAACGTAGAAATAAGCGAAGAAGATAGTCAGCACGAAGTACAGCACGATGTACTGCCAGGACGATGGCGCCTGCAGGTGTGCGATGACATTGCGCTGCCACCAGTTATCGGGGGTACCGGCGGAGCCAGAGTTCACGATCTGGGTAATGAGCACCGGCATGTAGATAAGGGAGGAGGCAAAGATGACCGGAATAACGCCGGCCTGGTTGACCTTCAGCGGCAGGTAGGTAGAGGAACCACCGTACTGACGGCGGCCAACCATGCGCTTGGCGTACTGGACCGGGATACGGCGCTGGCCCTGCTCGATGAAGGTGATGCCCACAACGAGGACAACCAAGCCAGCAACGACCATGGCAAAGACGAGGCCACCGTTATTCTGCAAAATGCTGACACCATCGGTAGGCAGGCGGGTTGCAATGCCGGCGAAGATGAGCAGGGACATACCGTTACCAATGCCCTTTTCGGTGATGAGCTCGCCCATCCACATCACCAGCACGGCGCCCGACGTCATGGTGATTACCAGGACGATGAGGGTAAAGAAGTTACGGTCTTCTGCCAAGACCTGTACGCCCTGGCCCAGCAGCTGCTCGCGGTCTGCCAGTGCGACGATGCCGGAGGATTGTAGCAACGCCAACGCCAAGGTCAGGTAGCGAGTGTACTGGGTCATCTTGGCCTGACCGGACTGGCCTTCCTTCTTCAATTCCTCGAAGCGGGGAATGACCACGGTCAACAGCTGCACGATAATCGAGGCCGTAATGTACGGCATGATGCCGATGGCGAAGATCGACAGCTGCAGCAACGCGCCACCCGAGAAGAGGTTAATGACGGAGTAAAGGTCTCCGGACTGCTCGGTCAGCTGGCGCAAGCGGCCAGCAATTGACGCATAGTCAACACCCGGGGACGGGATCTGTGCGCCGACGCGGTACGCAATGACCATCACGATGGTGAAAATGATCTTCTTACGTAGGTCGGCATCCTTAAAAGCCTGGATAATGGCGGACACTACAAAATCCTCCTGGCCTACCGCTGCCGAACGCGAAATCTAGGGAGGGTTTCGCGCTCATACACGGAGGTGGAAACTCATCTGCCCCTAGGAAACCGCACCCCTCAAGCTGGACAGCTAAGGGGAATTTTAGGCTTCTTTCAGGGACGGTTGAACACTTATGACCCCACAACCCTACCAGCCTTGTCCCCCATAGCCACATTAATACCCAATAGTGTGACCATCATTGCTTGTTCTTTCGCACGTTTTGCCTACGGGGTTTACCATGAGGGGGTATTGCACACATGCAATCCCCTAGTAAAGTCTCCGACCTCACAGCCCCATGAGCCACGAGGCCGTTATTGGTGTGAACCAACTATTTTCGAAAGAAGTACTTATGAAAAAGAAATTCACGCCGATGACCGTAGCTGAGATCATCGACGTATTTGTCCCTAGCCCCAATCCCTTCCGCTGGGAAGCCTTCGACGGATCCGCGACCGGACCGGAGGATGCCCAGTACAAGGTGACTATTAACAGCCTTGAAGGCTTGTCTTTTATAGCCACCCATCCCGGCGATGTGGGATTCGCCCGCGCCTATGTCACCGACGGCATCACGGTACACGGCGATCACCCAGCCCACCCCTATGGCATCTTCGACGCCCTACATGCCATGTACGACAAATTCCACAAGCCGGATGCAAAAACGCTGGCACGTGTTGTCCGTTCCCTAGCGTCCATGGGTGCCTTCCAAATCCAGCCGGTACCAGAGGTAGAGCGAGCCTCGTGGCTGCGCCGCAAGCTACACGACGGCCTATCCAAGCACTCGAAGCAGCGCGATGCTGATGTCATTTCTGATCACTACGACGTGGGCAATGACTTTTATGAGCTCTTCTTGGGCGATTCGATGACCTATACCTGCGCCTACTACCCTTCCCCAGACGCCACTTTGGAGGAAGCGCAGGAGAATAAGTACCGCCTCATCTTTGACAAGCTGCGCCTCCAGGAGGGCGACCGCCACTTGGACGTGGGCTGTGGCTGGGGCGGCATGGTGCGCTACGCAGCGCGCCGCGGCGTGAAGTCCATTGGCGTCACCCTATCCAAGGAACAGGCAGAGTGGGGCCAGCGCAAGATTGAGGAGGAAGGCCTCCAAGACTTAGCGGAAGTACGCTTCATGGACTACCGCGATATCACCGAAGAGGGCTTCGATGCTATCTCCGCCATCGGAATTATCGAGCACATCGGTGTAAAGAATTACGATGACTTCTTCAAGTTCCTCCATGGCAAGTTGAAGGTGGGCGGCCTGATGCTCAACCACAACATCACCTACCCGGATAACCACAAGACGCCCAAGGGCGGCTTCATTGACCGCTATATCTTCCCCGACGGCGAGCTCACCGGTTCCGGCAACGTCACCAAGGCCATGCAGGACAACGGCTTTGAGGTCATCCACACCGAGTCACTGCGCTTTGACTACATGCGTACGCTGCATGATTGGTGCGAGAACTTGAAGGAAAATTGGGACGAGGCCTGCGCCACCGTGGGACTGCCTACTGCCCGCCTCTACGGCATTTATATGGCCGGTTCAGAGTGGGGATTTGAGCGCAATATCATCAACCTGTACCACTTCCTCGGCGTCAAGCTGGGCGAGGCCGGCTCCCGCGCCGGCGTGCCCGAGCGCCGGTGGTGGGAAGATAGCCGCTTTTAAGGAGGCTTGCTATGACTCTCATTGATAATCTGCGCGAACGCGTTGCCTCCGCTCAACCACGCCCGGTAGATGCCATGCCCATTGAGCCGGTGGGGTGGGCGGCGCACCAGGAGGGCGTCGACAAGCTGCTCGCCAGCTTCCGTGCCGTACCGGCCGGAAAGCGCGTGCGCCTAGCCAAGAAAACTTCTAATCTTTTCCGCAGCCGTAGCGAGGAGCAAGAGGGCCTAGACGTATCCGGCCTGGGCAGCGTCATCGAGGTCGATCCGGTTGCTCGCACGGCCGATGTGCAAGGTATGTGCACCTATGAGGACCTCGTCGATGCCACCCTTCCCCATGGCCTCATGCCCTTCGTCGTACCGCAGCTTAAGACCATTACTTTGGGCGGTGCGGTTACTGGCATGGGCGTGGAATCCACGAGCTTTCGCAATGGCTTGCCGCACGAGTCCGTCCTCGAGATGGACGTGCTTACCGGCACGGGTGAGATCCTTACCTGCTCCCGCGAGCAGAATGTGGATCTCTTCCGTCTCTTCCCCAACTCCTATGGCTCGCTGGGCTATGCGGTGCGCCTGAAGATCGAGTTAGAGCCCGTGCCCGCCTATGTGGAATTGCGCGAGGAGCGTTTCCACACCGTGGAGGAGGCGAGCCGCGTGCTTGCCGACGTCGCCTCTTCCCACACGCACCGCGGCGAGCCCGTCCATGGCCTCGACGGCGTGGTCTTCTCCGAGGACGAGGCCTACCTCGTCTTCGCCCGCTTTACCGACGAGGAGGGCCCAACCTCCGATTACACGCGGGACAAGATTTACTACCGCAGCCTCCAGCACGCCTCTGACATTCGGCGCGACCGCCTGACCATCCGCGACTATATCTGGCGCTGGGATACCGACTGGTTCTGGTGCTCGCGCGCCTTTGGCGCGCAGAACCCGAAGGTGCGCAAGGTGTGGCCGCGCGAATTGCGCCGCAGTTCTTTTTATTGGAAATTGGTCCGGCTCGACCGCAAATACGAGCTGGAATATAACTTCATCAAAAAGCCCCACGGCAAGCCACGTGCTGAACGCGTGGTCCAAGATATCGAGGTCACTCCAGAAAACCTGCCGGAATTCCTCCATTGGTTCTTTAATGCTTCCGATATCCAGCCGGTGTGGCTCTGTCCAATCCGACTTCGCGATGGCGTGGAAGAGCTAGTAGGCACCGGCGACCTCGCCTCTAACTCGAGCGACCCCTGGCCGCTCTACCCGCTTCGCCCCGGGCAGACCTGGGTCAATGTTGGCTTTTGGTCCGGCGTAGAAGGCGACCACGTCGACCCTTCCGCCCCGAATAATGGCGCTTTCAACCGCGTCATTGAATCCAAGGTCAACGAGCTTGGCGGACACAAGTCCCTTTACTCTGAAGCCTTCTATTCCCGGGAAAAATTCGAAGAACTCTACGGTGGCAACCTTCCCGCCACCATCAAAGCGGTTACCGATCCGGATGACCGCTTCCCTGGCCTGTACGAAAAAACCGTAGACGAGGCCTAGGCCTTCCCTCCCCCGCGCCTACCCTGGTTGGAAAAGCATAAAGGGTGGAACGCCCTCCCCGAGCGTTCCACCCTCTTTTTTCGTCCCGAAGTCTTGGGACACTCGCGCTTTAGTAGGCCGCGGTGATGTTGTCGTAGCCGTTGATCTTCAGGGCGTCCATGACGCGCTGCACAGCTGCCTCATCCTTCTCCGGGTTATAGGTCTCCGGGAAGGTCAGGTGAGCAGAGTGGTCATCCTTAAACTCGATGTTCATGAACTCGTGGCCGGCCTCCTGGGTAGCTAGGGCCAGCTCACGCTGCACGGCCAGCTTACCGCTCTGCAGGTTGCCACCGTTGAACCCTGGATCGACCTCTTCGGCACCCTCTGCGTCACCGTTGATGACGTCTTCCTTGTCACCGGTGATACGGCCCTTCTCAGCGTGAGCGCCGGGCTGCTGGTCCTGAGCGTTCTGCTCGCCAACTTCGGCAGGCGCGGTCTGAGTGGTCTCAGCAGGATCCGGCTGGGAGAGCTGTTCCTGGGCGTCGACTGGGCCGGTAGAGCCGGCAAATGGCATGATGGCAGCGACTGCGGTTGCGAGCAGCGAAGAAATAGACGACATAAGAGTCTCCTTAACGGTAGATGATTTTCAACTAAGATTGACTTTAACACTCATGAATATATATCGCCATACCGGCAACCTTATTTATTAATAAAGGTTTCCTGTCAGCTATTTCCAGCACCAATTGTGTCCATAACCAAGGTACTGCGCTCTATACCGGCACCAGGGCGCTTACCAAACGAAATCGTCCCCCTGCTCCGCTGGTGCGGAGAGGGGGACGAAAATCTACTTGAAAGAGATTACTTGGTGTTGGCGGATCCGCCAGCAGCCTCGATCTTCTCAACAGCAGACTTGGAGAACTTGTCAGCGGTGACGTTCAACTTAACGTTGATGTCGCCGTTGCCCAGAACCTTGACCGGCTTATTAGCGCGGACCAGGCCAGCAGCTGCGATGTCAGCAACGGTGATGTCGCCGCCATCTGCGAACTTCTCAGCCAGGTCAGCAACGTTGACTACCTGGTACTCAACATGGTTCGGGTTCTTGAAGCCCTTCAACTTAGGCAGACGCATGTGGATCGGCATCTGGCCACCCTCGAAAGCAGCGGAAACCTGCTTACGAGCACCGGTGCCCTTGGTACCGCGACCAGCGGTCTTACCCTTGGATGCCTCACCGCGGCCAACGCGGGTCTTAGGCTTATTTGCTCCTGCGGTTGGGCGCAGGTCGTGCAGCTTGATGATATCAGCC
Organism: Corynebacterium sp. LaCa54; assembly: GCF_046717495.1. Taxonomy (NCBI): domain Bacteria; kingdom Bacillati; phylum Actinomycetota; class Actinomycetes; order Mycobacteriales; family Corynebacteriaceae; genus Corynebacterium; species Corynebacterium sp. LaCa54. The sequence goes on along the minus strand of NZ_CP177115.1, from coordinate 415,228 downwards.
ATGGTTTACTCCCCTGCCACTTCTTCGACGGTGACCAGGTGGCGAACCTTGTGAACCATACCGCGAACGATCGGGGTGTCCTGCTTAACTACGGACTGACCGATGCGCTTGAGGCCGAGGGCCTCAATGTTCTTGCGGTGGTTCGGCTTGGTGCCCACCAGGCCCTTTACCTGTGTAATCTTCAGAGCCATTGCTTATGCCTCCTGACCTGCGCGCTTGCGCAGCATACGGGCCGGGGTGACCTCTTCGATGGACTTGCCACGACGTGCGGCAACCTCTTCAGGGCGGACCAGCTGCTTGAGGCCGTCCACGGTAGCGCGGACGACGTTGAGTGCATTGTCGGAGCCCAGGGACTTCGACAGGATGTCCTGCACGCCAGCGCATTCAAGCACTGGACGAGCAGCACCACCGGCGATAACACCGGTACCAGGTGCGGCAGGCTTCATCATAACGATGCCAGCTGCGTCGCGACCCTCAACCGGGTGGGTGATGGTGCCGGCAATCATCGGAACGCGGAAGAAGTTCTTGCGAGCCTCTTCAGCACCCTTCTGGATTGCGGCCGGGACTTCCTTGGCCTTGCCGTAGCCAACGCCAACCTGACCCTGGCCGTCACCAACGACGACGAGAGCGGTGAAGGACATGTTGCGGCCACCCTTAACGGTCTTGGAGACGCGGTTGATGGTCACAACGCGCTCGATGTACTTATCGCGCTCGTTGTCCTGGTGGTTACGACGATCGTTGCGGCGGCCGTTGCCACCGCGGTTGTTCTTGTTGTTCTCGGCGGAGCGTCCGCCGTCACGCTGTTCACGGTCCGACATTAGGCGTTCCTTCCGTTGATGTTTCCGTTGACGATGATCATTAGAACTTCAGACCACCTTCACGTGCGGCGTCAGCCAGCGCAGCGACGCGGCCGTGGTACTTGTAGCCTGCGCGGTCAAATACGACGTGCTCGATGCCAGCGGCCTTTGCGCGCTCGGCAACCAGCTCGCCTACCTTGGCAGCCTTGGCCTTCTTATCGCCCTCGAGTGCACGAACGTCCGCCTCCATGGAGGATGCGGAGACCAGGGTGTGGCCTGCCAGGTCATCGATGACCTGGACGTGCATGTGACGTGAGGAGCGGTGAAGAACCAGGCGCGGTGCCTCAGGGGTGCCGCGCAGGGTCTTACGGATACGGAAGTGACGGCGTGCGCGTGCTTCGCGACGACGGGAGGAGATGTCCTTGCCGACTGGAGTGCGCTTGGTGTTTTCAGTGTTTGCCATTGCTTACTTACCCGTCTTTCCGACCTTGCGACGGATCTGCTCGCCTTCGTAGCGAATACCCTTGCCCTTATAAGGATCGTCCTTACGCAGACGACGGATATTAGCGGCGATCTGTCCGACTAGTTGCTTGTCAATACCGGTAATGGACAGCTTGGTTGCGCCGTCCACTGCGAAGGTAATTCCCTCCGGAGCCTCGATGAGGATCGGGTGGGAGTAGCCCAGGCTGAATTCCAGGTCCTTGCCCTTCTGCTGGACACGGTAGCCGACACCGAAGATTTCCATCTTGATGGTGTAGCCCTCGGTCACGCCGATAACGGCGTTGTTCAGCAGGGAGCGGGACAGACCGTGCAGAGCACGGTGCTTGCGGTGGTCATCAGGGCGGGAGACGGACAGTACGCCGTCTTCCAGGTTGATGGCGATTGGCTCTGGAACGTTAACGCTCTGGGTACCCTTTGGGCCCTTCACCTCAACGTCTTGGCCGTTGATCTTGATTTCGACGCCGTTTGGCACGGCGATTGGTGCTAGACCGACTCGAGACATGTGTCAAACCTCCCTTTACCAGACGTAGGCGAGAACTTCTCCGCCTACGCCCTTCTCCTCAGCCTGACGGTCAGTCAGCACGCCGTGGGACGTGGAAATAATAGCCACGCCCAGGCCGCCCAAAACCTGCGGCAATTCGGTGGACTTTGCGTACACACGCAGACCCGGCTTAGACACGCGACGCAGGCCAGACAGGGAGCGCTCGCGGTTGTTGTACTTCAGCTCGAGGGACAGGGTGTGGCCCTCGACGGTGTAGTCAGCGATGTAGCCTTCCTGCTTCAAGATGTCGGCAATATTTGCCTTCAGCTTGGAGGTAGGCATCGACACGGTGTCATGGTGCGCATTACTTGCGTTGCGCACGCGCGACAGCATGTCGGCAATAGGATCAGTCATAGTCATATGAGTGACCGTGTACCTTTCTCGTTGCGGTTCCCGTGCTCACCAAAGCGTTCTCCGTGTGATTTCGGGCTACTCACGCTCCCCACGGTCAGTACCGTGAGGCGCTCGCCACCCTTTAATTCAGACAACGGTCCGCTATCTACGGCGAGGGGCCTACAACAAAGTTGAAATGAACTTCTTGAATTGCGGGTACTCATCCCCATGTGAGCTGCATAAACAGCGTGCGGGCACGAGTCCGAGCATTTACATTACACGTCGACCTGGCCTTTTCCAAAATTCTCCCTGCTTATCGGCAAGCTTGCCGGCATGACCCCAAACGTTACAGTTTCTCGTGCCAATCCCGTCGCTAACCGCTTCGACAACCCACGCATCGGCCACCGCGTCACCGCGCCTGCAGGCGTGGGCGGCGTATACCACGCGATGGAGAAGGCAATCCCGAACCACGGCCTCGTGCCGCTGCTGAAAATGAACCAGCATGGAGGCGTTGACTGCCCCGGCTGCGCCTGGCCGGAGCCGGGGCAGGGCGACATCAACTTCGTCGAGTTCTGTGAGAACGGCGCCAAGGCCATCGCCCAGGAGACCACGTCCAAGCGCGTGTCCCGCGAGTTCTTCGCCAACACCACCGTCCGGCAGGTGCGCGAGATGCCGGACTAGGAGCTCAACCAGCTCGGCCGTCTCACCGAGCCCATGCTCTGCGACCGCTCGCTCGGCGACGAGAAGTACCACCCCGTCTCCTGGGACGAGGCCTACGACCTCATCGCGGAGCAGCTCAAGGCCACGGACCCGAACCGCGCCATCTTCTATACCTCCGGCACGGCCGTCAACGAGTCCGCCTTCATCTTCGGTGTGCTGGGCCGCCGCCACGGCTCCAATAACCTGCCGGACTGCGCGAACCTCTGTCACGACTCCACGGGTGTCGCGCTCGCCAAGACCGTGGGCGTGGGCAAGGGCTCCATCGTCATGCAAGACATATACAACACGGAACACATCATCTCCGTGGGCCAGAACCCGGGTATCAACCACCCGCGCTCGCTGACCGCCTTTAAGAAGCAGAAGGAAAACGGCGGCAGGTTCATCATTATCAATCCCATGCCGGAGACTGGTTTAATGAAGTTCAAGGAGCCGCAGTCCGTCAAGGGCGCCCTCGGCGTGGCCGACAAGATTAGCGACGAGTACGTCCAGGTTCGCCTCGACGGCGACCGCGCGCTGTTCCAGCAGATCAACCGCGAGGTCATTCGCCGCGACTTGCTCGACCGCAAGTTCTTGGAGGAGTTCTGTTCCAACGTCGACGAGACCATCGCGCACCTTAATTCGCTTGACGATGCCGCCCTTTCCCGCGGATCCGGAGTCTCCCAGGCCGAGGTCAAGAACATCGTCGACTACGTGGAGAAGTCCGAGACGGTTGTTCTCGCGTGGACGCTGGGCGTGTCCCAGCACCGCAACGCGGTGGCCACCATCCAGGAAATGATGAACTTCCTACTGCTCACCGGCAACTACGGCAAGCCCGGCGCGGGCTCCGGCCCGTTCAGTGGCCACTCCAATGTCCAGGGTGACCGCACGATGGGCATCTCGTAGAAGATGCCGGAGTGGTTCCTGGCCAACATGGAAGAAAAATTTGGCTTCGACGTTCCGCGCGAGCACGGCGTTTCTTCCACTGGCGCGGGTATCCAGCTGCGCGAAAAGAACGTCGATTTCTTCCTGTCACTGGGCGGAAACTACATCCGCGCGATGTCGGACACGACGGCGCTTGAAGACGGCATTTCTGCCACCTAGCAGTCGGCCCACATGCTCACCAAGCTCAACCGCACGTGTGCGTGGCTGGGTGAGAAGTCGCTTATCTTGCCGGTGCGCTCCCGCACCGATGTCGACATTCAGGCCTCGGGCCCGCAGAAGGTCTCTGTCGAGGCATCGGACTCCAAGGTTTCCGCGTCCTTCCCGAAGCGCCGCGGAAACCGCGACCTGAATCTCCACTCCCAAATGCAGATCATCTGCGGCATCGGCGAGCGTGCATTCGGCGACGCCTTCTAGCGCCCGATGATGGACAACTACGATGTCATCCGTGATCACATCGCGAACGTCATCCCTGGTTTTGAGAACTACAACGAGCACCTCAAACGCCCCAGCGGCTTCATGCTCCCGCACGCGGCCCGCGAACGCATCTTCAACACCTCGGACGGCAAGGCCCAGCTGACCATCAATGCCACCGACACCATCGAGCTTGAGGGCGACCAGCTGCTGCTGACCACGGTGCGCAGCCACGACCAGTACAACACCATCTCCTATGGCCTGGTTGACCGCTACCGCGGTGTGCGCGGTGGACGCCGTGTCATCTTCATCCGCAAGAAGGACCTGGCCGAGCGCGGGCTCAAGGACGGCGACATCGTCGACGTTGTCTCCGAGTACGCCTCGGGCCGCCGCGTCGCGCCGAACTTCCGCCTGGTCGAGTACGACATCGCCAAGGATTACGTGGGCGGCTACTTCCCTGAGCTCAACATCCTCGTGCCTGTGGAAGAGATGACTAAGGACTCCGAGACTCCCGTTTCCAAGTCCCTCATTGTCCGTCTGGAACCGACCGGCAAGAACGCGAACGACTTCTAAGTCGCCGCACCCCCGTTAGTCCCGTCGCGAGCGGGACTTTCGCGGTTGTAGGCAGGGCCGCGACTACAGTTGAGTTCATGACTGAAGACAAAGACCCCATCCAGACCGCGCACGAGTGGCTTGAAGAGGTCGCAACGACGCTGGATCTCGATCCGCACGACGCCACGGCGCTGGTGCGCGAGCTGCTCGATCTCACCAAGGACGTCGCGCACTATCGCTCCCGCCCGGCCGCCCCGCTCACCGCCTTCGTGGTCGGTCTGGCCAGCAAAGACGTCGAGGAAGCCCGCGCCAACATCGCCAAGCTCAAGGAAGCCGTGCAGTAGTGGCGGGCCGCACCACCTCCAAGTTCGCGGTCACCAAGGTCCGCCTCAACGAGGAGCGCACGCAGGTCACCCAGGTCGATACCCGCGCCGATACCGTCGCTGGCGAGGAGCCGCTCGAAATCCGCGTCGATGGCCAGACTCTCACCACGACCATGCGCACCCCGGGCCACGACGTTGAGCTCGCCCATGGATTCCTCCATTCCGAGGGCCACATCCAGGCCGCCCGCGACATCGAGTCCGCCAAGTACTGCGAGGGCACCACCCGCGACGGTGTCAACACCTACAACCTCCTCGACATTGAGATGCGCGACGACAACGTCATCTCGCTCAAAGAGCTGCGCCTAACACTCACCAACTCCGCGTGCGGCGTGTGCGGTACCTCGTCCATCGAGGAGCTAGCCAAGAAGACCCGTTACCCCATCCCCCACGTGCCGGTCGACCCGCTCGTTATCGCCCAGCTGCCGGATAGGCTGCGCGAGGGCCAGAAGCAGTTCCGCAAGACCGGCGGCATCCACGCCGCTGGCGCCTTCACGCTGGGTGGCGAGCCCATCGTCATCCGAGAAGACGTCGGCCGCCACAACGCCGCGGACAAGGTCATCGGCCACCTGCTCATGGAGGGCTTGCTTCCGGCCAGCGATCTCATCCTCGTGATGAGCTCGCGCGCCAGCTTCGAGCTCGTGCAGAAGGCTGCGATGGCGGGCTTCTGCCAGCTCGTGGCGGTATCGGCAGCCTCCTCGCTCGCCGTCGACACTGCCCGCAAAACCGGCATGGCACTCGTCGGTTTCGCACGCGGCGACCGCTTCAACCTTTACTCGGGAGACCTGAAATGAGCCTTATCGATTTCCTTGTCAACGTCGAGCTGGACACCCCGCGCCCCGACTACCGCGCGCTGCTCATCGCCGCACGCAACGTCACTTCCCCGGTTGCCGAAACCCCCGCCGCCCCGTCAGCATTCCAGCCCCATGTCGCCGCGTGGCGCACGGCGTGGCAGAACGCCGGGCTCGATCCCGCGCTTTTTGATCTGGGCGCCCAGCCTTCCGATGCCCCCGTAGTTGCCCTCGGCAACGCCGTCGCCCGCCGTTTCGAGCTGCCTGTCACGGCGTTCGCCCTCGATGGCTTCGCGGGCCTAGTGCGCATCGAGGTAGGCACCGCTACGGTGCGCGATGCCGCGGGTAGTGCCGCGCGGCGCTTCCGGCCCGAGCACCGAGTCCAGCCCACGCCGGAGACCACCAGCGTGCTCTATATCCTCGAGGCCTTGGATCCGCTCACGGACGACGATCTGCGCCTGGCGGCAGATGACATCCTCGACGCCCTGCGCGCGGCGAACCCTGATGTCGAGGTCGCCCAGCGCATCCTGCGCCCCGAATAACTCCGCGCGCCGAGTAAGCGCTAGTGTGCAGCGCGCACGTCGAGGAAGCCGCGCAGCAGCGCATTGCGGCGGCGGGTGCCGGACTCGAAGGTCTCGGCGTAGTTGTCGTAGGGACATCGACTTGCGCGTACACCTCGTCGAGATGCGACATGTCGGGCACTCCGGCGACAGGCTCGGTCTCCCAGGCTCCCGCGATATGTTCGATAGTCGACTTGATGCCCTCGGGGCCGCCGCCCAAACGGTTGGACTCGAACGGGCCTGTGGCCGCGTAGCGCAGCCCCAGCGAGTTGCGCAAAATCGTGTCGAGGTCCTTCGCGTCAATGACCCCCTGTTGCACGAGTGAAATCGCCTCCCACATGTCGACCTTTTGAATGCGGTTGCCCACGAATCCGGGGATTTCCTTCTTCATCGCGCTGGGCTCGAAGCCGAGCTCTCGGTAGACCTCCAGCGCGCGTTCGACCGTCTCCGGCGCGGTCTCCGGTCCCGGCACGACTTCGAGAACCGGCATGAGTGCCGGCGGGTGAACGGGTGACCGATGACGATCCGCTCGGCTGCGGGATTGTCTGCCGCGCTCTTGGAAGGAAGGATGGCTGAGGTCGAGCTGGCGAGGATGGCGGCATCGGTAAGTCCCGCCAGCCGTGCGAAGATCTTGTGCTTGAACTCCAGCGACTCCAGCCCTGCTTCCTGGACGAAATCGACGCTGTCCGTGAGATCCTCCAGGTTTGTCGAGAACCGAACCTTGTCCCCGAACTCCTGCGCCACCGCGTCCGCGAGTTCTGCGCGCACGTCTGTCATGCGCACCTGCCACCCCGCGTCGACGAAGCGCTGGGCAAACGAGAAACCGATCAGGCCGCCACCTACAAGCAATGCTGTCTTCATGTTTTTTAGCCTGGGCCTTCTGGCTCGCGGCCACACGGTTTGTTGTATGGCCACCGCCACACAAAAGGTCTACAAGAATTGATTTATCCCGCCTCGGCCTTGTCCGAAGTGAAAGACGCTTTTCCACATCCCACCCTCGCCACGTCCTGCGCCCGCAACCAACCCGTAGAAATGCACCGCACGCCCATTCCTTCTACTCGCCCCTGTGCCGCTCCTGCTATGCCCGAGACCTCAGCCGTCGACCCCGCGCACTGCGCATCAGACCAGTGCTTTCGCACCCTTCCCCGAGCCGGTGCAGCAAATACATCCCGCCGTGACCACGGATCACCGCAGCGTGCCCGCGCGCGGCACCACTTTCCATTAAATAATTTTACCGTAGCCTACTCTATGTTAGGGTATCCTAACATGCACAAAATTCGTCACGAGAGACCGGCCCCTTTCGTCGATTCCTTCGTAAGAGCCGATCCGACTGCATTAAACACAATCATCCACCACAGCCAGCACACCCTCACGCAGTATCTCGCCGAGGGCGACGCGCCACGCTCCGGTCGCAACGCCCATGAGACAGCAGCGGCCGTCACACGCGTTGACCTCGAGCACCCAATTGGTACATTCGACGCCGCGTTGGCTGAGCTTTGCGAACTCTGGCTCGACCACGCCGTGTGGTACCACCACCCGCGCTACATCGCCCACCTCAACTGTCCGATCACCGCCACCGCCGTGGGCGCGGATCTGCTCGCCACCACAGTTAACACCGCGGTCGAAAGCTGGGATCAGGCCTCGAGCGCCGCCGCAATCGAAGGCCACCTCCTCGAGTTCTTCGCGCGCAAGCTGCGCTGGCCGGAAGACCCGCATTCCCGCACCCGCGGGGTCTTTACGTCCGGTGGTACGCAATCCAATCTGCAGGCGCTCTACATTGCGCGCGAAAAGGCGCTGGGCGCTCAAGGCGTGCAGGGACTTTCCCAGTTGCGCCTCTACACCAGCAGCCACGCCCACTACTCCGTGTTGCGCGCCGCCCACCTCCTTGGGCTCGCGGACACCGCCGTCATCACTATCGAATCGGATGCCGAACACCGACTCGACGCAGCTGATCTCGCCCGGCGCATCGCGGCCGACGTGGCGGACGGCTACACGCCGATGGCCGTCGTGGCCACCGCTGGGGCAACCGACCGCGGCACCATCGATCCGCTAGAGAGCATCGCCAAGGTCTGCCGCCACGCAGGGGTGCACTTGCATGTCGACGCCGCGTACGGAGGCATCCTGCTGCTCTCACCCACGCAACGGCACCGTTTGCGCGGCATGGACGCGGCCGATAGCGTCACCGTCGACTTCCACAAGGGCTACTTCCAGCCGGTGGCCTGCAGCGCGATTCTCTTGCGCGATCCCGCCGACTGCGCCCTCGTGTCGTGGCACGCGGACTACCTCAACCCCGAAGACGCCACCGACCACAATCTCGCAGACTTCTCGCTCCAAACCACGCGTCGCTTCGACGCGCTCAAGCTCTGGATGACGCTGCGCACCCACGGCGCCGACGCCCTCGGGGAGGCCTTCGACGCCTGCTGCGCCGCGGCCCGCGATGCCGCCCGGCGCGTCGACGCCCATCCACGCTTTGCACTGCGCGCCACACCGGAGCTTTCCACAGTGCTGTTTACGCCTGCCGATGCCCCCGCCAGCCTCGTCCACATCGTCCGCCAGCGCTTGCTCGAGCGGGGCGACGTGATTGTCGCGACCACCACCTTCGAGGGCGCGCCGTGCTGGAAGTTCACCATTCTCGATCCGCAGCTGCGTGGCACAGATATCGACGCGATCCTCGGGCTCATCGAACGCGAGATGGACGCCGTCGACCAAGCCAACGCTCAACCGAGCCCCAGCGCTCTCGCGGTACAACCCGCGCGCTAGACCACGACCCACAGAAACTTAAAACAGGAGTTTGTAATGTCTTCTTCCACCACCGCCCGCACTGCCGCCGCCGCTGATGCCGAATCTAGCATTAAGCCCTATGACCTGGTGGGCATCGGGATCGGGCCGTTCAACCTGGGCCTGGCGGCGCTGAGCCAGCCGCTGGTTGACGGCGGCGCGCTGCGCGCGGCGTTCTTCGATTCGCGCGCGGAATTTTGCTGGCACCCCGGGATGATGATTCCTGGGACGACGATCCAGGTTCCGTTCATGGCCGATCTGGTCACCCTCGCCGACCCCACGAGCCCGTACAGTTTCCTCAACTACTGCAAGCAGCAAGGGCGCATCCACCAATTCTACATCAAGGAGGATTTCAACCCGCTGCGCGAGGAATACTCCGATTACTGCACCTGGGTCTCCCAGCAGCTGAGCACGCTCGAGTGGAACTCCACGGTGACGTCGGTGCGCCGCGTCGACGATCTGTGGGAGGTCACCGTCAACGGGCCACGGGACACCTGCACGGTGCTCAGCCGCAACGTCGTGGTCGGAGTGGGCACCATACCGTTTATTCCCGCCGAGCTGCGGGCTGCGCCGGAAGCCGGGCTCGCCGTACACTCGGCGGACTATCTTGAGCACAAGGAGGAGTTGCTCGCCCAGGAGTCCGTCACCATCATCGGGTCGGGGCAGTCCGCGGCCGAGATTTACGCCAATCTCATGGAACCTGCCGCGTACCAGGGCACGCGGCTGGACTGGGTCACCCGCTCGGGGCGCTTCTTCCCCATGGAATACACCAAGCTCACCCTCGAGATGACTAGCCCCGAGTACGCGCAGTTCTTCCGCGGCCTGGACGCCGCGACGCGCGACCGGCTCAACCGCGAGCAGCGCAATCTTTACAAGGGAATCTCCGGCCAGCTCGTCAATCACATCTACGACACCTACTACCGGTTGTCCATCACGAAGGGCCTGCCGCGCCCATTCGCCTCGACGCTCCTAGCCGGCTGGAGCGCGGCGCTATGCGACGCAGACGCGTCCGCCCCGTTCCAGCTGACGTTGACCCACGGCGAGACCGGCGAAACCCGCACGCACGCGACAAACGCGCTGGTGCTCGCCACCGGCTACAAGGCCCCGCTCTTCCCCAGCTTCCTGGAGACCGCACGCGAAGAAGTCCAGTTCGACACGGCCGGGCGCCTGGCCATCGATCCCGAGTTCGCCATCGACGCCGCCCAGTCGCTCTTCGTCCAAAACGCCGAGGAACACCTTCATTCGCTCATCGCGCCGGATCTCGGGATGGGACCGTGGAGGAACTCCATTATTCTCAAGGCCATCACCGGCCGCGAGTACTATCCCATCGAGCGTTCCGTCGCCTTCCAGACCTTCGGGGGTCAGTAATGCTCAATACCGAACGTGACGAAATCTTCACTCCCCACGGCACGGTGCGCCTTCGCCCGCTCACCCCCGGCGACACCGAGCTCGTTCACGGGTGGCTCACCGATCCTCACTGCGCGTTCTGGGGCATGCAACAGGCCAGCGTCAACGACGTCGCCGTCGAATACGACCGGCTCCGCGCCTCCCCGCACGAAGAAGCCTGGATCCTCGAGCTGCGCCCGTACCCTGCCGCCCCGCGCAGACCGATGGGCATCGTCGAGGACTACGACCCGCGCCGCGTGGTGCTGGACTCGGTGTTGGCCGGGGCTGCTAGCTCGGAGGCTGCTGGTGTCAGGGAGTTGACGCTGGAAGAGCCACTACGCGGACTGCACTTCCTCGTCGCCCCGCCGGCCGGTGCCCACGTTTCTGGGCTAACCAGCAGCCTTTTCGCCGCGGTCATCCGCTGGCTCATCGACTGCCGAGGTTTCCGCGAACTCCTCGTGGAGCCCGACGTAGCCAATGGCGCAATTCACCGCAAGAACGCCGAGGCCGGCTTCCTTGATGTGCCGGGACTTAACGAGGTCCGCCTGCTTCAAGGCGGGCACACGAAGACGGCACGGGTGCAGCGTTGTACTGCCTCAGACTTCTATTCCTCAGCGGCTGCCGCGCGCGCCTCGCTGTCGCCGGTGGCGAATGCGCTGTGCGCGGCCGAGACCGCTGAGCGCCAGCTCATCGCCAAGGCCATCCGCGAATTTAGCCATGAAAGACTGCTGACGCCGAGCTTTCACCCGGACTCAGAACGATGGTCGGTCCACTTGGGGCCGCGGGAGCTGAGCTTTTCGGCCCACCAGTACGGGCTGGAGCATCTCGAAGTCGTCCCCGAAAGCATCGAAGCTGCCGATGCCGCCCCGCTGCACCTGGCTGAGCTCATCGCCGGGGCCGCAGAACAGCTGGGCATAGAACCGGGGTTCCTGCACACCTACATCGAAGAAATTCAGGCGACCCTCGCCGGCCGTGCCCGCGCCCTCGCGACTCGCCCCGCCGCGCAAAGCTTGCGCGCACCGCAGCTCGCCGCCAGCGCCCAGGAGCGCGCGAATGCCCAGGCGGACTATCTCGTCTCCGCTGAGTCAGCAATGTATGAGGGGCACCCCGGGTTCCTCGCGAATTCGGGGCGCGGCGGGATGAGCCTTACCGAGCTACGCGCCTACGCGCCGGAGGCGGGAGCCGACGTACACATCGTGTGGCTCGCCGCCAAGCGGGAGCACTGCGTGGTGGCGGCATCAGAAGACGTCGCGGACCTAGCCGGGTTCTTCGCCGAACAGCTCGGAGACCTCGAGCCGCGCTATGAGCAGGCGCTCGCAGAATTGGGCTGCGACCCGGATGACTATGTGCCGCTGCCGCTGCACCCGTGGCAGTGGGACAACTGCATCTCCACGATCTTTTTCGCCCAGCTCATTTCCCGGGATCTGGTGTACATCGGCACCAGCAGCGACCTATTTCGCCCCCAGCAGTCGCTGCGGACGTTCTTCAACCACTCGCGCCCGGCGCTGCCCTATGTCAAGACTGCCGTGGGCATTCGCAACATGGGGTTCGTCCGCGGGCTCTCGCCGGCGTACATGGAAACCACGCCCGCCATCAACGATTGGTTAGCCCAACAGCTCAATGTCGATCCGGAATTCCGGGCCTGCAACGTGCGTCTGCTCAAAGAAATCGTCGCCGTAGGCTACCGCGGCGACACCTACCACCGCCACCCGCTGCCCGCGGACTCAACAAGCGGGCGAGAGAAAATGCTCTCCGCGCTGTGGCGCGACTCGCCCGTGCCGCAGCTATCCGCCACGAGCGTGGCCGTGACCCTGGCGGGCTGCCTCTACGTCGACCCGGCAGGAGAGTCACTCGCCGCCGAGTGGATCGCGCAATCGAGTCTACCGCCGCAAGAATGGCTGCGTCAGCTGCTCGACGTGTACCTTGTCCCAGTCCTCCACGCGCTCGCCCAGTACGGAATCGTGTTCATGCCGCACAGCGAGAATGTCATCCTCGAGCTCGACAACGGCGCGCCCGTCGGCGCGTTTTTCAAGGACCTGGGGGAAGAGGCCGCGGTCGTTGACGCCCGCGTGGACATGCCTGCGGGACTAGAGCGCCTGCAGGTCGATCACGGCGACTTCACCGGTGCCCAGCGCGCGCTATCTATCCACACCGACGTCCTCGACGGCGTGCTGCGCCACCTCGCCGCGCTCTTCGACCGGGAGGGATTGCTCACTGAGACCGAATTTTGGCTCACCTGCCGTGAAGTCGTACTGGATTACGAACGCCGCTTCCCCGGCACGCTGGAGAAACTTCCGGTGCTCGCGCCGCAGTTCAAGCACTCGTGCCTCAACCGCTTGCAGTTACGCAACCCGTTATCGATGGTGAACTTGGGCGACCAGGAGTCCTCGCTCATCTACGCCGGGGACATGGACAACCCGTTGCATTCTCCAGAATCGACGGCGCGATAAGTAAAGGCCAACCCCGCTCGTGCGGGGTTGGCCTTCTCGCGTACTACGCCGCAGCTTAGTCGCGATACGCTTCCGGGCCAGAGTTAAGCCAGGCGTACACGCCACCAATTAGGAAGCCATCACCGATGAGGTTTCCTACCCACACGATGGACCAATTGGCCAACACCACCCAAAGGGTAAAACCTTCCGGTAGCGGGCTGGCGCAGAAGAAGGTCAGGGTCATCAGGCAGAAATTCGCGATGACGTGCTCGAGGCCCAAGCCCACGAAGCAGGCGATGATCGGCACGATGACGAAGAACTTGGAGGCAATGTCTTTGGCAAAGATAGCGCCGATAATCGCCATGTTGACCACGAAGTTGGCCAGTATGGCCTCCACGAACATGCCGCCTGGTCCTTTGAGGAGCTTGCCCATCGCGAGGTCGACGATAAGGTGATTTGGGTCGATGCCGCCGAGCTTGGCGGACATACCCATGGCTGCGGCGAAAAGCACGGCGCCAACTAGGTTGAATAGCGTGGTGACTGCGAGGAGCCACAGCGCCTTTCCCCAGCCCACCTGCTTCTTCACGGCGCCGTAGACCATGTACATCATGTTGCCGGTGGCTAGGTCCGCGCCCAGAATGACGATGGCAAAAAGGCCCAAACCGAACAGGCAGGCAAAGACCAGAGAACCGAGGCCTTCCACATGCTTCTCGACGCCCATACCCATCACCGCAGCAAATGCCGTACCGATCGCCAGGTACACGCCGGCCAAAGTAGAACGGACAGCAAAGCGGGAGAAAGATTGCTCTAGGAGCGTGACCTTCTTCGTCACGGCTGCTGCGGCAGCATCATTCAAGGACATCAAGTACCTCGTACGGTTCAGATTTCAGAGACCTTTGTATCGTACTCCGCCGCACGCACCGCAGGTGAATCCCTGATCTTCAGCAACCAATTGCAATCACTTTTCACTTAAGAAAAACTGGCGGGAATGACACCCTTCCTGTCTGTCCAGCACCTCAGCTACGGCTACTCCGCCCGCACTAAGGTTGTTCGCGATATATCCTTCGACCTCGCCCCAGGGCTCACCGTCCTTCTCGGCGCAAATGGCGCGGGGAAAAGCACGCTCATGCAGCTCATCGCCGGTGAGCTACGCCCGCCAACAGGAACCATCTTCGTGGGCGGTGAAGACGTCCGCCGTTCCGACTCGTGGCGGCAACGTGTCGGCTGGGTTCCGCAACGCAGTGTGTTTGATCCGGCGCAACGCGCAGTGGATTTCGTAGCAGACGTTGGCTGGCTGCGCGGACTAGACCGCGCGACAGCACGCCAGCACGCGGTAAATGCCTTGCGGATAATTGGCTTGGAGGACCACAGCACTACCCGCCTGCGCGATGTCCGGTGGAATGCAGCGCCGCGCCATGGTCGCGGCGGGCCATTGTCCACGAGCCAGATGTACTGCTTCTCGACGAACCCACCGCAGGTCTCGACCCACACCAACGATCCTCACTCATCCGCGCACTGCGTGACATGGCTTCGAACGGCACCACTGTCCTCATGTCTACGCACGTCGCGGCTGATATGGACTCCGCCGATCGCACGCTCATTCTTCATCGTAGGTGCATCGCAGTCGATTCTTCTGTTGCAGATTTCATCGAAAGGTACGGCTCCGTAGAACAAGGATTCTGCGCCGTCACCGAACAAGCTACCGACGGGGCACGGGGAGGGGCTGCTTTGTGAGACACGTTCGCTTCATTCCTGTTGTACTCTTCACCGCACTGCTGAGTTTTGCCTCTGCGCGGGGCAGTAACGTCGCCGGTTCCTGGCCAGAGGCCACCGCAATCTGCGCGGTTGTCGCCGCGGCTACGGGCGTACTTCTCGAAAGTATTGCTGCATGGGACGCAGGAAGCCAGGACGCCACGTTTCTACGCTCCACATCCACCTCGCGCGCCCGCACAGCAGTACTTCTCGTCGGCCTGGCGCTGGCATGGGGACTGGCCAGCATTCTTATCGACTTCATGATCCTGGCAGGGTTTGTCTATACCGCACCCGTGGGCAGCTCGCCATGGTTCCTCGTCATCATTAGCAGCCTTGTGTGGGTTGTGTTGTGTGCGGTTCTCGGTGCGGGTTTGGGTGTCTTTGTCCGGCGCCGGCTTCTCGCCGCGTTACTCGCAGCACTGCTCACGCTAGCTTTGTGCGTGGTATCGGCGTGTGCGGATTCCACGCCGGCTTCCCTACGCTTTCTTTTCTTCCCCGGCAATGGGTACGAGCTGATAGCACGGCAGCGACGGGTGGCTTCGGTCGCAATTTCTGCCGTCATGGTAGCGGCCTTAAGCGCCTGTGTCCTTGCCGCACTGACACGCCACCACCCTGCCCCGCGTTACACCGCGCTGACTCTCCTCGCCATCATCACCATCGCCGCTGTTGGCTCCGCCGCAGTGGGGCCCCAAGGTACGCGGGCACGGGACACCACGGAGGCGTCGGCAAGCTGCACCCGGGATGCGAACAAACAGCGATACTGCAGTTGGCCAGAAGATCACGAACTCGTCGTAGCCGCAGACGCGCACTGGCAGGAATTCACGCAGATGCTTGTCGACGCCGGCCTTCCTCCCCTCACCGGCACATACGGTCAACCCGGCTCCGATCACGCCACGGAGTTGTCCCACACAGTGGCCAGCCCAGCGGCCCTGTACACGCGGGTTTATGAGGCTCAAGCTGCGGCGCTGCGCTCTCAGCGCCCCCTGCGAAGAAACTTCTGCCTCTCGCAACGCACACCAGGTACTTTCGGACTGGGCCACGTATGCGTTCAGAGCGGAGGACGACAGGTTTACTACCCTCAGCGCACAAAGTTCAACTACTCCTGCGCGCGCCTGGATTGAAAACGAGCTTTCTCACCGTTCGCCCGCAGAGCAAGCCGTGGCTCTGGCTCCCTTTATTCACACCATGCAGACGTGCAGCTCCGAGCTACCACCGCTGGGGGTTGCACAATGAGTCCCTACCTGAGACTTCGCCGTTGGCCGGAGTTCTTTTTAATCCTCTGCCTTGGCGTGGTAGCGCAGTTCCTGGATAACTTGGCCGTTCCACAGCTCTTCGGAGCGCCACTGAACCGTCCCGTATTCGTTTTCAATCTGCTGCCACTGCTCGTCGCAGGCTCCATACTGGCGTTGCTGAATAGTTCATGGGATGAGAAATACGAGGCCACGAGCACGGCCCGTTCGCTACGCAAGGAGAAAACTGCCTTGTTGGGTGCAGCTACCGCAGCGTGGACCGCTGTGTTCGGATTCGGATTATTCATTGGGGTAGTACCTATTCATTCAGCATCCACGATCCTTTTCTGTCTCGCTGCGGTTGGCGTCGCGTTAACGCTGCGTAGCGCACTGGACTCGAAGGCATCTGCGGGAATTGCGCTCCCCCTGTCGTTGCTGGCGCTCCTTTTTCCCTGGTACTTGGGCGAAACCACGCCGTTGGGCAATTCCCTCGGCCAAAGTATGTCTCCCATCATTGCCATCGTGTGCGCCACTATCTTCCTTGTAGGCGCGGCTGCGTGGCTTCACCGACGGCACTAAAACCAAAAAATTCCCCCGGCCTCCTTTCGGAGTGCCGGGGGAATGCCTCAAGCGCTATTTACTTGAACGGGAAGCCGAGCTCGCGCAGGAGCTTGCGGCCCTCGTCGTCGTTAGTAGCGGTGGTAACGACGGTGATGTCCATACCACGAGGGCGGTCGATCTTGTCGATGTCGATCTCGTAGAACATGGACTGCTCGGACAGGCCGAAGGTGTAGTTGCCGTGGCCGTCGAACTGCTGATCAGACAGACCGCGGAAGTCACGAATACGTGGCAGCGCGATGGTCAGCAGGCGGTCTAGGAACTCCCACATGCGGTCGCCGCGCAGGGTAACGCGTGCGCCAATGGGCATGCCCTCACGAAGCTTGAAGTTCGCGATGGACTTCTTAGCGCGACGCAGCTGCGGCTTCTGACCGGTAATAGCGGTCAGATCCTCGAGTGCGCCGTTGATGACCTTGGAGTCACGTGCGGCTTCGCCAACACCCATGTTGACGACAACCTTGGTGACACCAGGGATCTGCATGACGTTGTCGTACTTGAACTCGTCATTCAGGGTCTTGCGGATTTCCTCGCGGTAGCGAGTCTTCAGACGCGGGGTGTAGTTCTCGCTCATTTTTAGATGTCCTTCCCGTTGCTACGCGCGATACGGACCTTCTTGCCGTTCTCGTCGAAACGGTAGCCCACGCGGGTCGGGTTGCCTTCGGAGTCAACGATCGCAACGTTGGACACGTGGATCGGTGCTTCCTGGGTAACGATTCCGCCGGACTCGGCGCCACGCTCGGCAGCAGAGTTTGCGACGTGCTTCTTGATGCGGTTAACGCCCTCTACGAGGACCTTGTCACGCTTTGGGTATGCCTCGATGACCTTGCCCTTCGCGCCCTTATCTGGGCCCGAAATGACGATCACCATATCTCCCTTATGGATCTTCATAAGACTAGATCACCTCCGGTGCGAGAGAAACGATCTTCATGAAACGCTTGTCACGAAGTTCGCGAGCAACCGGTCCGAAGATACGGGTACCACGAGGCTCGCTATCGCCCTTGAGAACAACTGCAGCGTTCTCGTCAAAGCGAATGTAGGAGCCGTCTGGACGACGGGTTTCCTTCTTCGCACGGACGATAACTGCCTTAACTACGTCGCCTTCCTTGACGTTGCCACCTGGGACAGCGTCCTTGACAGTCGCGACGATGACGTCGCCGATGCCAGCGGAGCGTCGGACAGAGCCGCCGAGAACGCGGATGCACAGCAGTTCACGTGCACCAGAGTTGTCGGCGACGCGCAGACGCGATTCTTGCTGAATCACTATGGGTCTCCTGACCTGGATTGATGTGCGGTAAGATTTCCGTCCTTGCCGCACGCGGTCTACAAACTTGCGATGCTCAAGCCTTGACAACGGACTGTGCCGAAGGGTCTCGGACCGGCGGTTCGGAAACGCACCACTACGGGCCGACCAGCTTTTGCAACCTATACATTCAACCACACGCCAGCGCCCATACCAAAACGCCGCTTAGTGATTACCGACGCCCCCTACCTCCACATATGTTTCCGTCAGTACACCCACTTACCCCTCGGCCTCTTATTTCGAATACTACGACACGCATAGGCTCCAAAATCATCGCCACAATCTGCACATATGAACCACACTTTAACAACGCTCAGTGCAAAGTCCATCGCGCAGCCATTCTAATGGTTTGATCTTTCACTGCTGTAACGCATGAGAATTTCAGTTAACTTCTGATTTTCATGCAACAACTGCAAATTCTGTGACTACTGGTATTTGCCCGCGAAAGACGTTTCTTTGCTCTTTCCCATATTTCCCGAAGGAGAAACACATGAAGCGTTTGCCACAGACCCTGACTGCTGCTGTACTGACCGGCGCACTCGCCTTTGGCGGCGCAGCTATTGCCCAGGCTCAGATGCCACTACCGGCTTCCATCGAGACCAATGGCATTACCTACGACAAGCAGCCCGACGGCAGCTACGCACCACGCAACCGCTTTGAGAACCCAGCCGGCGAGGACACCGTACCTACCCTCACTGAGGATCAAGCTCGCGCCATCTGGGAGCGTCAGCAGTCAAAGGATGGTGAAAGCGCTGATCCTGAGACCCCTGGAAACGAGACTGACACTGAAGGCGCAGCCGACGCCGAGGGGACTGACTCCGAGAGCTCCAACAAAGAAGGTATCCCTGCTCCAGCTACGAAGAAGGACGCCGAGGGCAACGAGTGGTACCAGAGCCTGAAGGATCCGAAGGTTTACGTCAACGACCCAGCTCTGGTGAATGAAGAGATCACCGACGAGATGCGCAATTCTTACGCTGAGGCGTTCCTGTCTGAGGATTCGAAGCCTGAATTCGACAAGAATAAGCTGGCTTGGTTGGCACTGCCAGCTGCACTGATCATCGGTGGCATCACCTGGTACCTTTCCCAGGACGGCAAGACCTACGTCAAGGACGAGGCACGCAAGAACCAGGAACCGACCGCTGAGGAAAAGGCTGCTTCCGAGCAGATGCTGAACGCTAACAAGGACGAAGTTATCGCCCAGGTCGGTCAGCTCGCTGAGGGCGACGCTGCTCAGGCTGACGCTCCTTCCGCTCCATCTGCACCAGCTGCTGGCGAGTCCGCAGACTCCGCACGTGGTATGTCCGCTGAGACCGGCTCCAACTCCGTTGCACAGGCTCTGGCTGCTCTGGCCGTAGCTGCAATGGTCGCTGCTGGCGCTTTCGCCGCACGCTGCAAGTTCTTCGCTTAAGCAAGAGCCTTCCTAGTAAATAGGAAACTGAATTGAGACTGGCTGCGCCGGTCGGGCTTCGGCCCGGCCGGCGCAGTTTTGTTTCGTCAAAAACAGGATCCACGTAAACGGAAAACGAAGCCCCTACAAGATTGAAATGCCCGGACGCCGGGTAATTCTTAGTACAGTTTCCAGTATGACCTACACCAAGCGCACCCTGTGGCTGCACTCCGCGCTCTTTATCCTCGCGTTTCTCGCGTTTATCCTGCCCGTAGTCTTTGGCACCTCCGCTCTACTTCCTGTTTGGTTGACCGGCGGGCTGAGTCTGGGGCTAGCGGCTTGCGCGCTTGTCGACGCCGCCTATAAATTCTTCGCCCCTACCTCCCCTCGTAGCCTCCGCCTGCTCTCTGGTCTTGCCGGCCTCGTTCTGCTCATCGGCTGGGGCATCTGGGTCTATATCTACGGCAATATGGCGGCCGTGGGCACAGGTTCCTATCGAATCGGTACCTTTTTGCTCGGCGCGGGAAGCGTGCTCAATCTTTTTGTAGTGGCAATTTCCTTTCTAGATATACAAAGAAAGGTCAACTAGAGCGACTGGGCAACAGCCACAATTGGCAGGCTTCCACTAATGCGCCGCTACGACGCGGCGGGGAACAATGATGGGAGCATCGCCGAGCGGATCCTCCCAGGCTTCAGCCTCGATGCCATAGGCCTGCTCCAATACCTTCGGGGATAGCGCTTGTTTCGGCGCCCCGCGAGCGATAATTTTGCCGGCTTTCATCACCACCATGGAATCAGAATAGTGGCCGGCCAGCATGAGATCGTGCAGGACTACAACCACTGTTTTTCCCACCTGCGCCTGTGCGCGAGCCAACTCCAGCATGCGCATGGCATGGGCGGGGTCGAGAAAGGTCGTGGGTTCGTCGAGAAGCAGCACAGGCGTATCTTGTGCCAGTGCCAACGCCAGCCAGACGCGTTGGCGCTGCCCACCCGATAGCGAAGCGATATCACGATCGAGGAAGTCCACAATGTCGGTAGCCTCGCAGGCCTGCGCGATAGTCTCCCGATCCGTAGCGGAAAGGCCGCGCATCCTCCCCTGATAGGGATGACGCCCGCGCGCGACCAACTCGCCTACCCGTAGCCCATCGGGGGCCACGGGGTGCTGCGGCAGCAGCGCCACCTGCTGCGCGGCATCCTTCGCGGACAGCGCATGTAGGTCAGCGTCCCCGACCATGACGCTGCCCTGCCGCGGGGCCAGGATTTTCGAGAGAGTTTTCAGCAGCGTGGACTTGCCACAGCCATTGGGCCCAATGAGCGTGGTGACTTCGCCGGCACGGGCGTGCAGATCGACGCCGGCAAGGATGTCCTCGCCATCCTTATATCCCGCATGAATGCCGGTGGCGTGGAGACTGCACCGAGGCTTCGCGCTCGTGGGCTGTTTAGGCTGATTAGGCCGATTATTCGTCATATCTTTTCCTTCATCCACGTACGACTATCTAGCACCATCCGGCGCTGTGTTTGTCCGTTTCCCCCGCTGTGCCGCGGCGCAACGTTTAGCTGCGCCCGGCCGCATTCCACACCACTATCACCAAGGCGCAGCCGCCGATGACCGAGGAAACCGCACCCACCGGCGCGTTTACCGGGATAGCGCCAGCGATGACGGCGCACACGGTAAGCAACGCCGCGCCCGCGGCTGCCGACGCCAGCGGCGATGGCGTGGGGGTGCGCGCCACCATCCGCGCCAGGTGCGGCGCTAGCAGCGCGATAAACCCAATGGGTCCCACCACCGAAACCACCACGGCGCTGATACCGGTTGCCGCAATAAGCAGCAGGGCGCGCTGGCGGGAAATATTCACGCCCAGGGTGGTTGCGGAGGAATCATCGTGGGCAAGCAGCGGCAGCTCCCCCGCGCACCAGATGCCTATAGCGAAAAACGGCGCTAATGCCGCCAGCAGGGGGAGGATGACCTCCATGCGCACAAATCCAGTCGATCCCGCAAGCCACGTTTGCGCCTCCGCAGCGCGCAGGACCTGGGTGCTGCGCATCAAATACGCCACGATGGCCTGAAACAGCAGCGATAAGGCAATACCGACGATGACGATGCGGTTGCTCGTACCGATGCCACCAAGGGTGGCGAGGAGGAGGACAACGAGGAGGGCGCCGATCGTCGCCAAGCATGCCCGCCACCAAAACTCCGGGATACCCTCAGCGAAACTGGGGCGCGAATGCACGGTACCCAGGACCACCAACACCGATGCCCCGCCGGTAACGCCTAAAATATCCGGCGAGGCGAGCGGGTTGCGGGCCATGGTTTGCGTCCAAGAACCGGCCAGGCCGAGGGCGGTGCCCACGATGACGGTGGCGATAGCAACCGGCAGGCGCAAGTCCCACACCACCCTGATGTGGCTCTCGCTGCCGCCGCCGGTGAGAACATCGATGACTTGACGTGGGCTCAGTTCCACGGAACCTTGCCCCAACAATACTAAGTACGCGATAAGGGCGATAAGGATAAATGCCAACGTGGAAGCGAGCACGCGCGCGTGCCGACGGCGTTGCTGCGCTGTTAAAATTGTGCTGATCGTGGTCATGCGTTTTACCCCCACGTTCTGCCCATTCCTCGGTGGGCACCCCAAATGAGGAAGGGTGCGCCCACTACCGCGAGGACGATGGACATCTCCAGCTCCGAGTTACCCACAATGAGGCGGCCGATGATATCGGCGGCAAGCACGGCACAACCACCTAAGAGCGCGGAGGGCAAAAGCATGGTAGCAACGCTAGGGCCCACCACCCGCCGCACGATGTGAGGAATGGCAAAGCCGACGAAGGCAATGGGCCCCGTTGCCGCCGTTGCACTGCCGGCCAGCACCACGACGCTGAGCGCCGCGCCCACCCGCGCGGTGGTGGGGGACCCGCCCAAGGCGAGGGAGGACTCCTCCCCCATAGCCAAAAGATCGAGGGGTCTGGCTGCCATCGCCGCGCACGCTAGGCCGATAACAAGCCCTATGCCCGCGATCGCGACGTCTTCTGGGCCGCGGCCAAAGGTGGATCCGATGGTCCACCGCCGCATGCTATCGAGGACGTCCGTGGAATAAAGGCCGATGATCATCGCGCCCGATCCCAAGGCGGCGGAGACGCCGGCACCTACCAGAACGAGCGTCAGAGGATCCTGAAACCGCCGCGATACGGCTAAGACCAGCAGCGTGGTAATACCCGCGCCAGCGAGCGCGAGGGTAGTCCGCATACCGGTGGAGGTAGCAATGCCGATGGCCGTGCCTATGGCAACAAAGAATGACGCACCCGCGGTAACGCCAATAAACCCTGGATCCGCCAGCGGGTTTCTGGTCCACGATTGCGCCAGTACACCGGCCACAGCAAGGGCCGCGCCGGCGAAATAAGCCAGGAAGGTGCGCGGCATGCGCAGGTTCCACACGATATCGTGGATATCCTGCTCCCCTGCTCCGTGCAGGGCGGCGATGACCTCCCCGGGCGGAATCGAGCGGGATCCTAGCGTCAAGGACGCCACCGCCAACACCAGGCTGGCGAGGATGAGGGCAACAAGGAGCAGCTTGTGACGAGGTGCCCGCGTCATTACCGGTGCGGCGGCGCCGGTGGCGGTAGGACTATCTGCGGTGTTATCCGTCTGGATTTTTTGGCCGACTTTCGTGGTTGCTGACAATTACAGCTTCTCTTCAAACTTATCTACTGCCCAGGGGATGGTCACCGGGTTCGGCATACTCATGGCATTACCGGTATCCGTATCCAGGTAGCGCACGCGACCATCCTTGACAACGTCGAGGCCTTGGAAGGTCTTATCCTTCTTCAAGGCTTCGGAGGAACCGTTGTAGTCCAGGACAAAGAGGTAATCAACCTGGTTAAGTTTTGCGTAATTTTCTGGGGCAATGTCAACGAAGAAGCTGCTGCCATCGCCCTGCAAGGCATCGGGGATCTCCATGCCAAGATCCTCGATGAATTGTCCGCGCCCGTCCTCCTCGGTGTAGAGGCCGATTTTGCCGTCATAAGGCATGACGATGGCCGCAGATTTATCCTGCAATTCCGTGTGCTCGCGGCGGAATTCCTCGAAGGCCTTTTCGGTGTCATCGATAAGCTTATCGCCTTCGTCTTCCTTACCCACCGCGTCTGCAATGGTTTCTACCTGCTTTTCCCAGGGCACCTGCCAGTCTTCATAGCCATCTGGCTTGACGGTGGTAGGCGCGATGTCTTCCAGGGATTCCTTCGTATGCGCATCCACGGCCTGGTTCACCGCAATGATCTGGGTGGGGTCTGCCGCGGTGATCTGCTCAAAGGTATCCGCGGTGAATCCGGTTGCGGTGTTATAAATCACCTCAGGCTTTGCATCGCCCAAAAGCTTCTCTGCCCAGGGGCCGACGCCGGAGGGATCGCCATCGCCCTCAGCACCCCACGGTGCCACCGCCACGGGAGTGATCCCCAGGGCAAGCAGCGTATCGGCGTCACCCAGGCCCAGGCTAGCCACCCGCTGCTCGCTGGAAGCGTCAGTAGTCTTAGCCGTTTCATCGCCTTCACCGCGGGAGCAGCCTCCTAAGGCTACGACTCCGGCAGAAAGCACTGCTACTGCACCCAAACTACGACGGCCGAAAATCTTCACCAGGCTAGCCCTTTCAAGAAGGAGGAAAATAACTTTGCTTAGCCTATACCGCAAAGAGTAATTTAGGCAAGCCTTAGTTTATTATGAGTATATTAGACGCATGAACTCTTCCCCACAATCCGCCACGATGCGTCAACACGAACTCATCCCCGTTATTCTGACCGCTAATAAACGGATCCGGCCGCGCCTGCACCGCCTGACGTTTTATGCCGAGGCATTCCGGACATACACCCTCTCCGGACCCGATGAATTCTTTGGACTCGTCATGCCACAAGCCGGACAGGAATTTAGGCCCTTCCCCGTCGACGGCATAAACCTCCGCTCGGCGGTAAGCGCGATTTGCGAGGAGAGGCGGCCGGACCTGCGCTGGTATACCATCCGCGCGCTCCATTCAGAAGAGGCCACAGTCGATGTCGACGTGGTCACCCACGGCGATTCCGGACCTGGCTCGCGGTGGATTCGCCGCGCACGAGCCGGCGATACGGCGGGATTCTTTACGTGCAACGACTTGTGGCGACCAACCGAGTCGGCACAACTTCTAGTCGCCGATGCATCCGCCCTGCCCGCCCTGCGGCACATCTTGGCCTACCAAGAAAACCATAACCCGGCGACGCTTCGAGCCACCGATGTTATGGCCGTGGTAACCAGCGAGGACGAGGTAGAGCCGGGCCTTGCAACTCGGTGGGAGACGAGCGTCCGCAGCCTGCGCATCATTTATACCCAGCCGCGTCAGGAGGCGGATGCTGTCGTAGCCGCTCTAAGAGCGGACTATGCCCGTGCGCCGGGGCCAGGGTACGTGTGGGCTTCCGGCGAGGGGGAGCTAGCAAAGAGCGTACGAGGCCTCGCGGTGAATGAGTGGGGCCTGGATACCACCGCCGTCACGTGGGTTCCCTACTGGTTTTATGGACGGGCCCGACCGTAGCGAAGCCTTAAAACGGCGAAGGCCCCTACCCCGAACCATAAGATTCGGAGCAGGGGCTGCGCTGGCTAGTTTTTACTTAGCCTTCTCGATGATCTCAACGAGACGGAAGTGCTTGTCCTTGGACAGCGGGCGGGTCTCAGCGATGCGTACGAGATCGCCGATGCCTGCGGTTTCTTCCTCGTCGTGCGCCTTAACCTTCTTGTTAGAACGCATGATCTTGCCGTACAGGGCGTGCTGCTTGCGGTCTTCCAGCTCGACAACGATGGTCTTGTTCATCTTGTCGGAAACTACATAGCCGGTGCGAACCTTAGGAGCGCCCTTGACCTTCTCCTTCTTCGGAGTAGGTGCCTTCTTGGAATCAGTCACGTTAGCCTCACTCATGATTAAGCCTCAGCTCCCGGAGCAACGGACAGGCCCAGCTCGCGCTCGCGCAGAACGGTGTAGATGCGGGCAATGTCGCGCTTAACCGTGCCGATGCGGCGGTTGTTGGTCAGCTGGCCGGTGGCCTTCTGGAAGCGAAGGTTGAACAGTTCTTCCTTCGCATCCTTCAGGCGGGACTGCAGCTCAGCATTGTCGAGCTCACGGAACTCGTGGGCGGGGGTACCGGTTGCCATTAGAACTGGTCCTCCTTCTTGATGATACGGACCTTGCAAGGAAGCTTCTGGCCAGCGCGGCGCAGAGCCTCAATTGCAACGGCATCGTTCGGATAGCTCATCTCGAAAAGTACGCGGCCCGGCTTAACGTTAGCCACCCACTTCTCAACCGGGCCCTTACCGGAACCCATACGAACGCCGAGCGGCTTCTGGGTCAACGGACGGTCCGGGAAGATGTTGATCCACACCTTGCCACCACGCTTGACGTGGCGGTTGATGGCAATACGTGCGGCCTCAATCTGACGGTTGGTGATGTACGCCGGCTCGAGAGCCTGGATAGCGTAATCGCCGAAGTTGATGCGGTTACCGCCCTTGGACACGCCGCGACGGTTCGGGCGGTGCTGACGGCGGTACTTAACACGCTTAGGAATCAGCATGGATTAGCCCTCCTGCTTCTGCTGTGCACGCTGGCGGCGCTGGCCACCGCGGCGGGAGCGACCATTGCGGTCACGGCCACGGCCCTGTGCCGGAGCGTTCAGTTCGGACTCGCGTACGCCACCGACGACGTCACCCTTATAGATCCACACCTTGATGCCAATGCGGCCGAAGGTGGTGTGGGCCTCTGCGGTGCCGTAATCGATTTCGGCGCGAAGAGTGTGCAGCGGAACGCGACCCTCGCGGTAGCGCTCAACGCGGGACATTTCAGCACCACCCAGGCGGCCGGACAGCAGAATCTTGATGCCCTTAACCTGTGGCTGGCGCATAGCGGACTGGATAGCCTTGCGCATTGCACGACGGAATGCGACGCGGTTAACCAGCTGCTCCGCGATGGAGTGAGCAACCAGGGTTGCGTTTGCGTCTACCTGCTTGACCTCGAGGATGTTGAGGGCAACCATCTTGCCGGTGAGCTTTTCCAGCTCGCGGCGGATACGGTCAGCCTCAGCACCGCGGCGGCCAATCACGATGCCCGGGCGGGCGGTGTGAATGTCGACGCGGACGCGGTCGCGGGTGCGCTCGATAACGACGTCGGCAATGCCGGCGCGCTCGAGGCCCTTGTTGAGGTAGTTACGAATCTTGATGTCTTCGGCTACGTAGTTCGCGTAGTCCTTATCGGCGAACCAGTGGGTCTTCCAGTCGGAAGTGATGCCCAAACGTAGGCCGTGAGGATGGATCTTCTGGCCCATTACTTGGCCCCTTCCTGCTGGCTTTCGACCACCACGGTGATGTGGCTGGTGCGCTTACGAATCATGAATGCACGACCCTGTGCACGCGGCTGGAAACGACGCATGGTCGGACCCTCGTTGGCATAAGCCTCGGAGATGACCAGGGTACGTGGGTCGAGGCCGAAGTTGTTCTCAGCGTTAGCGGCTGCAGAAGCAACGACCTTAGCAACTGGCTTGGAAGCACCCTGCGGTGCGTACTTCAGGATAGCCAGGGCTTCGCTTACGGACTTGCCGCGGACCAGATCGAGCACGCGACGTGCCTTCATCGGGGTGACGCGGACGTAGCGGGCCGTGGCGGATGCGGAGGTGATGGTCTCACTCATCGCTTATCGACGTCCCTTCTTGTCATCCTTGACGTGACCCTTAAAGGTCTTGGTTGGTGCAAACTCGCCCAGCTTGTGGCCGACCATGGAGTCCTCGATGAAAACCGGCACGTGCTTGCGGCCGTCGTGGACGGCGAAGGTGTGACCGATGAAATCGGGGAGAATGGTCGAGCGGCGAGACCAGGTCTTGATGACCTGCTTGGTGCCTGCATCGTTCTGAGCATCCACCTTGTTGAGGAGGTGCTCATCGACGAACGGGCCCTTCTTAAGGCTGCGTGGCATTGTTTACCTCCTCTTAGCGCTTCTTGTTCGGGCGACGACGGCGCACGATCATGTTGTTGGAGTAACGGTTCGGGTTGCGGGTGCGACCCTCCTTGTGACCCCATGGGGACACAGGGTGGCGACCACCCGAGGTCTTACCCTCACCACCACCGTGTGGGTGGTCAACCGGGTTCATAACGACACCGCGGACGGTCGGGCGAACGCCCTTCCAACGCATACGGCCGGCCTTGCCCCAGCGGATGTTCATCTGCTCGGCATTGCCAACCTCACCAACGGTGGCGCGGCAGCGGATATCCACACGGCGGATTTCGGAAGACGGCATACGCAGAACTGCGTACTTGCCTTCCTTACCCAGCAGCTGAATGGAAGCACCAGCGGAGCGAGCCAGCTTAGCGCCAGCGCCCGGCTTGAGCTCAACAGCGTGGATGGTAGAACCGGTCGGGATATTACGCAGAGGCAGGTTGTTGCCAACCTTGATATCTGCATTCGGGCCGGACTCTACGATGGTGCCCTGCTTCAGGCCTTTAGGGGCGATGATGTAGCGCTTCTCGCCATCAACGTAGTGAAGCAGTGCAATGTTTGCGGTGCGGTTCGGGTCGTACTCGATGTGAGCGACCTTTGCCGGGATGCCGTCCTTGTCGTTACGACGGAAGTCGATCAGACGGTAACGGCGCTTGTGGCCACCGCCGATGTGGCGGGTGGTAATGCGGCCGTAGTTGTTACGGCCACCAGTCTTGCTCAGCGGGCGCAGCAGGGACTTCTCCGGAGTAGAACGAGTGATCTCGTCAAACTCAGAAACGGAGGATGCGCGGCGACCCGGAGTTGTCGGCTTGTACTTACGAATAGCCATAATTCTTCCTTTTCCTTTCGGCTCTCCGGTGACGCTTAAGCGCCGCCGCCGAAGACGTCGATGGAGTCGCTGCCTTCACGGAGCGTCACATATGCACGCTTGGTGGACTTACGCTGACCGTAACCGGTGCGGGTGCGCTTACGCTTGCCTGCACGGTTCACGGTGTTCACGGAGTCGACCTTGACGTCAAAGATCTGCTCTACGGCATCTTTAATCTGGGACTTATTGGAGTCCGTGGAGACGTAGAACGTGTACACGTTCTGCTCCATCAGACCGTAGGACTTCTCGGATACAACCGGGGCGATGATGATATCGCGTGGGTTAGAAATCTTAGCCATTAGTTCTCCTCCTTATCCGCGCCGGTTGCGCGGTTGATGAAGGTGTGTAGCGCCTCAACGGAGAACACAACGTCATCGGAGTAGAGAACGTCGTAGGTGTTGAGCTGGCCAGCGTCCAGGATCTGAACGTTAGGCAGGTTATTAGCGCTACGACGAGCGTTGATGTCCTCGCGGCCGATGACCAGGAGCACGTTCTTGCGCTCGGTCAGGGACTCGAGGAAGGCCTTAGCCGACTTGGTGGACGGCTTCTGGCCCGGTACGAGCTCTTCGATGACGTGGATGCGCTCGTTGCGAGCACGGTCAGACAGTGCACCGAAGAGAGCAGCCTTGATCATCTTCTTAGGGGTGCGCTGTGCGTAGTCGCGCGGCTGTGGGCCATGGACGGTGCCGCCACCGGTGTAATGCGGTGCGCGGATGGAGCCCTGGCGTGCACGGCCGGTGCCCTTCTGACGGAAAGGCTTGCGACCACCACCGCGGACATCGCCGCGGGTCTTGGTTGCGTGGGTGCCCTGGCGTGCAGCAGCAAGCTGAGCGTTAACAACCTGGTGCATCAGAGCAATGGATGCCTCGGTGTCAAAGATTTCAGCAGGCAGGTCTACAGAGCCGTTGGTCTTACCCTCGGAAGTGTGGACGTCTAGCTTGAGGTTGCTCATGCGTGTGCACCGCCCTTCACTGCGGTCTTAACGGTGACGAGGCCGCCGCGCGCACCAGGGATAGCACCCTTGATGAGCAGCAGGTTGGACTCGGCATCGATTTTCTGAATCTTCAGGTTCTGGGTGGTCACGCGGTCCTGGCCCATACGGCCAGCCATGCGCTTGCCCTTGAAGACGCGGCCCGGGGTAGCAGCGCCGCCGATGCCACCAACGCGGCGGTGAGCGGCCTGGTTACCGTGAGCTGCGCCCTGGCCTGCGAAGCCGTGGCGCTTCATGGCACCAGCGTAGCCGTGGCCCTTGGTCTTGCCGGTGACGTCAACGAAGGTGATGCCCTCGAAGATGTCAACCTTGACCTCTTGGCCAACCTCATAAGCAGAGGTGTCGTCCATGCGGATTTCCGCAACGTGACGGCGTGGGGTTACGCCAGCCTTCTTGAAGTGACCACCAACCGGCTTATTTGCCTTGCGTGGGTCGATTTCGCCAAAGGCGATCTGGATGGCGCTGTAGCCATCGGTTTCGGGGGTGCGAATCTGGGTGACAACGCATGGCCCTGCCTCGACGACGGTAACCGGTACAACGCGGTTGTCCTCGTCGAAGACCTGGGTCATGCCGAGCTTCTTGCCCAGAATGCCCTTGATCTCGTTTTCACTCATTATTTGTTCTCCACCAAAGTCGCTTACTGGATGTTCACGTCGACGCTTGCCGGAAGATCGATGCGCATAAGAGCATCAACGGTCTTCGGGGTTGGGTCGAGAATGTCGATCAGGCGCTTGTGAGTGCGCATCTCGAAGTGCTCGCGAGAGTCCTTGTACTTGTGCGGAGAACGAATAACTGCGTATACGTTCTTCTCGGTTGGGAGCGGCACTGGGCCGACTACACGAGCACCGGTACGGGTAACGGTCTCGACGATCTTCTTTGCAGAAGCGTCGATAGCCTCGTGGTCATAGGCCTTCAGCCGAATGCGGATTTTTTGTCCCGCCACGCTTATCCTCTTCCTCGCTTCCCCACTTTCACATTCCCGGCGTTTCCGGGGCGTGAAGCGGTGGGAAATTGCTTCTCGATTTCTCTATAACGTTGTCCGGGCTTGGGGGCCTGACACAACGCCAGTGGTCTGACTGTCATGACGACCAAGAGTTGCGGTACATGGCAAGTGCCAGAACGCAGTGCTCTCGACGGGGTACAAGACCCGTAGTCAAAGTATTGTGAAGAGGACGGTTTTCACGCATTACACGTGGAGAGTGTCCAATTCGTCTACTGCCGCTGTTTATTTGCCATGCCCCTTCTCCGGTCCATCTTCTCGGGGTGTCACTGCTCTAACGCGGACCTAGCCCGATCGGATGACCTTCCAGTCAATGTTTCAAGTTCCCCTGAAACATGGCGACAACGAAGGTGTCATGTTCGCTTTACCAGCTCAGCGTCTCCCCAAGACTGTGCTTGACGACGTCCGTCGCTCGCACCACATCTCGGTTCTCGCTGCCCTGTTAAAGCAACCTTTGTATTTAAGCATGTTGGGCTGCGGTTTTTCAAGCCGCGTATTAAACCGTGCCAAAAATCACGTTTTGGATAATTTTGTTGCTCCGCACCCCACGATTGCCGGAGAAGTATCTAAGCTCGGTGTCATTGGCTATGGACAATTTGTCCTGCCTAGATAGTTGAATACCGCTTTCTCACAGCACTCGATAAAGAAAGGCACAAACACTTATGTCTGAAAACAAGACTCCTGCACAAAATACCGATAACCAGGTTCCGGCTTCCGAGGAGCGCGAGGTAAATAACAACCTGGAAACCCAGTACGGCACCACCACCATCGACGATGTCGTGGTCTCCAAGATTGCCGGCATCGCAGCCCGCGAGGTTTCCGGCGTGGATTCATTGGGTGGCGGCGGCGCCCGCATGATCGGCAATATTCGCGAGTCCTTCGGTGCTTCCGAGGACGTCCGCCAGGGCGTAGACGTAGAGGTAGCAGAAGGCTCCGCCCGCATCGAGATTGCAATTACGGCTGAGTACGGCGTGGCCATCCACGAGCTCGCTGAGGCTATCCGCCGCAACATCATGAATGCTGTAGAGCGCATGACCGGCCTGAGCGTCGAGCGCGTCAACGTTGTTGTTCACGATGTCAAGCTGCCGAAGGATGAGTCCGAGTCTGAAGACCAGGCTGCTTTGAACCAGGGTCAGGCCTAAGCCCAATGCCTGAGCCCCGAGCACATTTCGAGCTCGAGGTAAGCCACGCCCGCGCTATTGCAGAGGCCGTCACGAAAGTCCGCGGCGTCGCTGCACTCGACGGCGGTTCGTTCGGTTCGGTGAGTTTGTACCTCCCAGGCGAGCGCATCGTCGGCATGCGGCGACCCAATCCGCGCGATGATCGCCACCTGCAGATCAACATCCGCGTCGATATCAGCGCGGCGCCGGACCTTTATGCCTTGGCAGAAGATATCCGGTCCGCCGCACGTGGGGCATGTCCCGAACTGCAGCGCATTGACGTTGAGTTTTCTGACGCCGTGGATGGCTTATCCGCTGCTCCATCGAAGGAATAGATATGAAAAATTACACCACTTTGGGCATCATTTCCGGCCTTATTCTTGCCTTCTTTTTGTACCTAGGCTGGGGTCCTACTTTGCTCGCCGTACTCCTTGCTGCCATTGGCGGAATCGTGGGAGCACACTTTGATGGCCGTATCGATCTCACCTCTGTGTGGAATGGCCTCATTGGTAAGGAGAAAGGCCAAGGTTAATGACAGATAGTTCCACTCAGGGCCACACGCGTATCTCGCTGCGGACCATGGAACACATCGTTACCGCCGCGATCGCTAGCGTGCCCGGCACCAAGGCCATAGAGGCCAAGCTAGCGGGCATCGGCGGCCGCGGTTTTCCACGGGTCTCGGTCCAAATGGACTCGGAGCGCGAGGTAGCGGCCGTCAACGCCACTATCGGCGTGGTGTGGCCCTCGCCGGTTACTACGGTGGCGGAGCATACCCGCACCGCCATTTCAGAAGCCATCGCGGCACATACCGGTTATTCCACGACACGCGTTAATGTCACCGTTGGCGGTTCCGTTCCGGGCAATCGGGTCACAGCGGCAGAAGTGGAGCAGCGCCAGGTTGCTGCTGCCGTCGCGCCGCACATCACGCCCTCGCCGGTCTGGCAGCCGGTCACTGCCGAGTCGGTCAACGTACGCAGCATTGCCACGCCGCAGAAAACACCGGTGCGCAGCGTCACTGCCCTGGACTCCGACATCGCGGTGCGGTCTGTAAACACTCCGCGCGAGACTGAGGTACGCAGTGTCTCTGCTGACCTCCCTGACCACCACTTGCGCGAAGTCTCTTCCCCGGGCGAACCTGCGCTGCGGCCTCTCAAAGAGCCTAAGCCGGTACACGTTCACAGCGTGGCGGCACCGCGCCCAGCCAAGCTGGTCCCCAGCGGACAGGTTCGCCCGCTGTCGCGAAAAGTACAGGTATCAACTCCTCGGCCGCAGCCGCTGCGTGATATCGAGATCCGCCACGAATGGTCACCGCGCCGCGTGCAGACCCCTAAGTCCACGCCTGTGCGAAAGGTACAAGCCCCTCGACCACAAGCACTCAAACGTATTGAGGTCACCCCGGCCAACCCTCGCCCACTGCACGTGGATGCGCCGCGGCCGGAACCGTTGCGCGCCATTTCCATAAACCCCTACCGCCCACAAGGAGGCAACCATGGCTGAACAGCACATGCCTGAACACTTTGGGCAGCAGCCGAAGGCGTCTCCAGCGGCGCGAACGTGGGCTGTCATTCTAGGGCTGCTTCTGATCGTCGCGGGCGTCGTCGGCGTGCGCGAGACGTGGCTTGTAGGTTCCGGTTCCGATGCCCAATCATGGGTACAGCCAGTACTTAACCTCATCGCCACTGAACAGCTGCAGACCTGGATGATTTGGGCCGGTGTCGCATCCATTATCGTCGGCCTTATCTTCCTATTTGCAGCGCTAAAGACGCGCCGCACAACGCACCTGCAGCTGGCTTCCGATACCGCGTCCATGTGGATGCGGCCGGTAGATATCGCTCGCCTATCTTCGGCGACTGCTCGCCGCGTGCCGGGTGTTGCCTCCGCACAGACCTCAGCGGATAAAAAGACCGCTAAGGTCACCGTCAATGGTGATACCGACGATGCCGAGCTGCAGGGCCGAGTAGAGACCGCGGTTACGCAGTGCCTGGCGCACTTAAAGAATCCGCCACAGGTCACCGTAGCTGTAGAAAAGATTCCGGAGTTGGATAACAATGTCTAGAAAACTTGCTACTTTTGACCGTATCCTGCTCGGCCTGCTGGGAATTATCCTCATCGCTTTGGGCGTGTGGCCCATCCTTATCCACTTCAATGTGGAGTTTGCCAAGTATTTAGCCCTGTGGGTAGACCACGATGCATGGAAGACGTTGGCGGACAATGACTGGTGGGTCTGGGCGCTGGCCGGTGGTTCCGCACTACTGCTTATCGTAGGCCTGTGGCTCGTGGTAGCTAACCTGCGCCACCGTCGCTTTAATAACGTGGAGTCTGCATCGTCTAATGACAAGGGATCTATTACGACGTCGATGAACGCTATTGCCGGTGCTGTGGCCCAGGATCTGGATGGGATTAAGGGCGTCGAGCACGTGGAGCGGCTCGTGGCTTATGACCGCGCCCGCCCTACCCTGCAGTACACGGTCACGGCCAATCCGGATACCCCGGTGGAGCGCCTTACTGGCACCGTGGAGACCAATGAACGCGATTTCCGCGCGGCTTTCCCGGACGCGGATTTGGACACCATTTACAAACTGCAA
Source organism: Corynebacterium sp. LaCa54 (assembly GCF_046717495.1). Lineage (NCBI taxonomy): Bacteria > Bacillati > Actinomycetota > Actinomycetes > Mycobacteriales > Corynebacteriaceae > Corynebacterium > Corynebacterium sp. LaCa54. Next base: position 381,250 of record NZ_CP177115.1, on the reverse strand, counting down.
TTCAGCAAGGTTGGGCCTCTGAAGGACCTATCCGAATAGCGGGTTCGGGGTCTCTGCCACTAGGACCTCTTCAATGGCCCCCAAACGGGCCGATTCGCCGCCCCCGAGGATCACTTCCAGTTCCTCTCCGGGGCGGCATTTTTCTATTCGCTGCCAAGAATAATCCTGGCGAGTAACGCGGCGATTTTCCTTGGCAAATAGGTGTAACCCATGGTCAAGAACACCAATGGCCCCGGAGAAGCGAAGAACAAAGACGAAATCGCCTAACTCCTGCCGCTTCAGGCCCTTGAGGTCTGGGCGCTTAGTACTCAACCGCATGAGGCTGGTAACCACGCCAAAGCGGTGCTCGAAGCCTTCTGTATCACGAATGGTAAAAGGCCGGCCGGGCCCGGTTGGGCGAATGGAATCATATGCCCATACCACGGGTTGAGCTTGTGGACGGCGCACGATGACGTGGGTGGGCGTAGCAGTAATGCGGTTAGTGGGGGCTTCGGCAAGCACCAGCCACTCCCCTTCCGCAATGCGTCCGTTATCCAAGGGCAGAAGCGGTGGATGCACGGCCGCTTGTCGCTGCAACTCCGCTACCAGCTCCGCATCGCTCGCACCCCAACCGATGCCCCGATTAGCCAGCATGGCAAAGAAGGTGGCGAGGCTGAGGTCGGGTTGGCCTTCCCAGGCGCGACGGAGGGACTCAAGAGTGGGATCGATGCGGGTGGGGTCATCCATATCCGCCAAGACTACCCAGCGCCGGCGACAGGCAAGAGGTCGGGGCGCGGGCGAAGATATTCACCCCCGAGTTAATTTCATTCAATTAAATAAATACTATAAGTGTTCAACAATCGCGAACGCCATATCCCTGTTCATCGGCGCTTTATTGCACCATTTTCCCACCTCGCCACCTCCGCCAATACCTATCAAGTTAAAGGGGATTTACATCACGGGGCTAATTCGATTGTGTCCTGCACAACCGATTATTAAATTGGTCACATACAACGATTCGCTCGTTGGAACCACATTTGCATCCCGTTTCCTGCTTAACCACGCACGGAGAATCTCTATGACTAAATATCTGATCAAAAAGACCCTGGGCTGGTTACTCATGATCTTTTTGGCTACCAACCTCGCCTATCTCTTGGCGGCCAGCTTTCTGGACCCACGGTCCAATTACATCGGCCGCCGCCCGCCGCTTTCGGCGGAGGAAATCAATAACCTCCTCGAACCCTATAACCTCAGCCCCGATACCCCATTAGTGCAACGCTGGTGGACCTGGCTGACCAATATCCTCACCAAATGGGACTGGGGCCAATCCCCAGTGGGCGAGGTGGTGAACTCAGAAATTAGCTACCGCATCTGGGTCTCCGCGCAGCTGCTCTTGCTTTCTACTATTTTGTCCATCCTCATCGGCGTGGCCGTGGGTGTTTATACTGCTTCGCGCCAGTACAAGACCGGCGACCGCATCTGGCAGGGCATTTCCATCATCGCAATGAATACCCACGTGGTGGTCGCTTCTATCGCTGTGGTGTGGGGCGCGCTCAAGATCAACGAGCTCACCGGAAAGAAGATTTTCCGTGCTGTCAAGGGGTGAATGCGCCACTTCGACCGGGAGGTAGTTGTGACGCGTTGGACTCCGAAGGATGTTAAGGATGCTGCTGTTGAGCGCGTGGTGGCAGGCGAGGCAGTTAGCCTGGTCGCGCGTGATGTGGGTGTAGGCCCCGAATCGGTTTACGGTTGGTTGAGGGTAAGAGGTGTCGAACCTCCAGGCAGGCGTGCGAGTCGTTTGCGTGATCCGTTTGTCCGTGAGGCTGTTGGGTTGGTGCGTGCAGGTATGTCGATCAGTCAAGCAGCACAGACTGTTGGAATATCGACTGGCTTGCTTCACAGCAGGTTAAAGAAAGCTGGTGTAATCGAAGTGCGGCCTAGACGCGCCCACTTGTCACCTGATAAACGTGCCCAGGCCGTGGAGCGAGTGCTTGCTGGTGAGAGCTGTCAGACAGTGGCTGATGCTATCGGTATGCATCCTTCTACCGTGTATGGGTGGATAAGGAAGCAGCGGTATGCGAAGTTACGCCGGCAGCGACATCGTCGAACGCCTGATGAGGCGGTGGTGTCTTTGCCAGATACAGGCAAGAAGCTGGGTAAAGATTCTGTTATACCAGCACCGATGAAAACTCAAGCCGTTGATGGATTTCCTAGCGGCGTATTCGACAAACACGCCTTAGTAGGGCGTGGTCGCAGGCTTACTGTTGAAGACCGTGTTGCTATTGAAGCGGGATGTCGTGTCGGTGATTCGGCACGAGCCATCGCGCAGAAAATAAATAGGCACCACAGTGTCGTCGCTCGTGAAATCACCCGTAATGGTTGGAAGATCGTCGATGAGGACGGCACAGAGCAGCTGCGGTATAACGCCCACAACGCTGCTGTTTCTACTGCTGGTCGGATGGTGCGGCCAAAACTACGCAAGCTCGATGAAAGCCCAACGCTTCGGGGTGTAGTAGTCGATTGCCTTGCCCGCAGGTGGTCACCTGGGCGCATTAGTGCATGGCTTGAGCATGCTTTCAGCGATGATGAAAGCATGCGTATTTCCCACGAAGCGATCTACAGTGCCTTATACATTCAAGGCAAAGGCAGCCTGCGAGCCGAGCTTGAAGAAGTCATGAAGACTAAAGACGTACTTATCCGCGGCGGCTCAACACGCAAGCGTCGTGCCCGAAACGCTGGCGTGTTAACCGGTCGCCCTTGGATCAAAGGTGCTGAGATCACCCACCGCAGCCCGGAAGCTGATGACAGGGCTATTCCCGGGCACTGGGAGGGCGACCTTGTTATTGGTAAAGGTGGCAAAAGCGCGCTGATTACCCTAGTAGAGCGCACCAGCCGTTACACCCTGCTTGGACACCTTCCCGATGAGCACAGTTCACACACCGTGGTCGCAACCCTGCAGGACATGGTCAAAGACCTCAACACCGAGCAGCTAAAGACCATCACATGGGACCAAGGCGCAGAAATGGCTGTCACAGCACAAGTCCAGATTAAAGACGGCTGCCAGGTGTTTTTCTGTGAACCGCACTCACCGTGGCAGAGACCAACCAACGAGAACACCAACGGCGAGATCAGGCGCAGGTTCTACAAAAAGGGCACCGACTTTGCCACCGTCACACCCGAACATGTCGCGTGGGTGCAAAATGAGCTCAACGAAACACCCCGACAAATCCTCGGCGGCGCAACCCCACGTGAAATACTTAACGAACTATTCAAGCGTGGCGCATCCACCGCTTGATTCCGCCCCCTGGCTTGAACATATGGCGATGAAAACTAGACTTCAAGTAGTTGAACTTTTGGTATGGAGATGCCTATGCGTAAGACCTTAATCAGCCTCACCGGCCCCGCCTTCGTTGCTGCAGTGGCTTACGTCGACCCCGGCAACGTAGCCGCCAACATCAGCGCCGGCTCCCACTACGGCTACCTCCTGGTGTGGGTACTCGTCGTGGCCAACCTCATGGCCATGTTCATCCAGTACCACTCCGCCAAACTGGGCCTAGTCACCCACCGCTCCCTGCCGGAAATCATGGGCGAGCGTCTCTCCCGCCGCGCGCGCCTAGGCATGTGGGCCCAGGCCGAGCTCATCGCCGCGGCCACCGACCTCGCCGAAGTCATCGGCGGCGCCATTGCCCTGCAACTCCTCTTCAACCTCCCCCTGTTCGCGGGCGCGCTCATCATCGGCGCGGTCTCCATCATTCTCCTCATCTTCCAGAAGAAGAACCAGTGGTTCGAGGGGCTTGTCATCGGCCTGCTCCTGGTCATCTGCATCGGCTTCCTTGCCGGCCTCGCCATCGCCCCGCCCGACCCCGCCGACGTGGCCGGCGGCCTCATCCCCCACCTAGAGGGCAAGGACAGCATCCTGCTGGCCGCCTCCATGTTGGGCGCCACCGTCATGCCGCACGCCATTTACCTACACTCCTCCCTGACCAAGCAGCGCTACCCCGACCTGGAAATCCCCCACGTGCTGGCCGGCACCCGCGCGGACATCGCCGTGGCGCTGTCCATCGCCGGGCTCGTCAACGTGGGCCTGCTGGTCCTGGCGGGCTCGGCCCTCTACGGCGTGGACGGCACAGAGACCATCTCCGGGGCCCACACGGCGATTGCCAGCCACCTCGGCCCGCTGGCCGGCGTTCTCTTCGCCATCGGCCTGCTGGCCAGCGGCCTCGCCTCGACGTCAGTGGGCGCCTACGCCGGCTCCGAAATCATGGACGGCCTGCTTCACATCAAGGTCCCCCTACTAGTCCGCCGCCTGGTCACGCTCATCCCGGCGCTGGTCATCATCGGCTGCGGGGTCGACCCCACTATGGCACTGGTGGTCAGCCAGGCACTTCTTTCCCTGGGCATCCCCTTCGCCATCATCCCGCTTTTCCGCTATGCCGGCTCCCGGGACGTCATGGGTGAGTTCGCCGCGAAACCCTGGTCTATGGCCGTGGGCTGGACGCTTGCCGCGCTGGTCATCGCACTCAATCTCGCCCTCGTGCTCCTGCCGCTGCTCTAGGCCGCCTACAATCAGCAGCCATGATTGAAGTAGCAGCCGTCGTCATCCGCAACCCACAAGGCCACGTGCTTACCGTGCGCAAGAAGTCCTCCACCAAGTACCAACTGCCCGGCGGCAAGCCCGAGGCGGGCGAGGCGCTTGTCGACGCCGCCCTGCGCGAAGTTGCCGAAGAAGTAGGCCTCACCCTCGACGCCGAGAGCCTCAACAAACTCGGCACCTTCGACGCTCCCGCCGCCAACGAACCGGGCGAGGTCGTCGTCGGCACCATCTTCACCTACACCCGCACCGTCACCGCCGACGAACCCCATGCCGCCGCCGAAATCGGCGACACCGCCTGGGTCAACCCAGCAGCCCCCGACCGCGAGCTTGCACACCTGCTGCGCGACCGCGTCTTCCCCACGCTGGCCTAGCGCCAACTGTCAACACTTCGGCGTCATTGACCTCGAAACCATCAAGAGCTACCCTTTTGAACATGTTCACTGAACACGTTCACTCATCGCGCTCGGCCGCCAAAGCTGGCACCGTCAGCAAGGTCCTAGCCACCGCCTACGAACTCTTCCTCACTCAGGGCTACGCCACCACCAGCATCCGGACTATCGCATCCGAAGCTGGCGTTAGCGTGGGAACCGTCATGGGAGTCGGCGACAAACAAACGCTGCTCATCCGCACCATTGGCCAACACATTTCAGAACTCCACGATGACATCCGGGGACAATCCGATAGCCTTCTCGATGTCCTGAGACCTTTCCTCCAGATGTTTACCGGCCACGAAGAGCTCTCCCGCGCCTTTGGCGCAGCACTCATCCAACAAGGCAATCAAGGCGAAGCGCTCACCGCACTCAAAACGCTCCTGACCGATGAAATCACCCTGCGACTCGGCACCAGGCTCAGCAGCGCCGATGCGGCCGAGTACGCCGACCTGCTGTACAACGTCTACCTCGGCTTACTCATCGGCTGGGCCGCCGGAATCTACGACACCGAGCACCTCACATCCCAAGCCGCCTCATCGATCGAACGCCTCAACACCGCATTCGGAGTAACCCAATGATCCTAGAATCTTCCCCAGCCTGGCCCTCCCTTCTACTAGCAGCCATTCTGCTTGGCGACGCCGCCCTCTCCCTCAAACCAGTCCCCTTCATCGAAGCCTGCCTCAGCGGCGTCAAACTCCCCAAGGACTGGTGGTGGGCGCTCATTGTCATCAAGTGCCTCGCCGCCGTAGGACTCATTGCCGGCCTCTGGTTCCCCGGCGTAGGAATCACAGCCATGATTGGAGTCATCGCCTATTTCTGCGCGGCCGCAGCAGCCCATGTCCGCGCCCACTTCCTCGGTAGCGCATTCTGGATCAACTGCTTAGGCATGCTCGCATTCTCCATCGGAGTACTGATCCTGACGCTCGCACTGAATTAAGACACCAGTCAACCTTTCACGGCTTCCTGAAGGCAGATACATCATTGCACCTCTTGAATGATGACTTGATGCTTTCTACCCTAAAGGTATGCGCACGACGATAAACCTCCCGCCGAAACTCCTTGAAGAAACGAAGGTCCAAGCCAAAGCCAACAATGTCACTTTGAGCTCATACGTCGAAGAGGCGGTCCGCGCTGCCCTCAAGAAGGAAGCCCGCATCAGTACCGAAGACACCCCCGTTAACCTGCCCTCCTTCGATTGCGGCGGACCGGCTCTAGTTGATCTCAGCAACAAAGAAGCTGTGTGGGCGGTACTCGATGATCATTCCTGATGTCAACATTCTCGTTTATGCCTTCCACTCCGCTGCACCGCAACATAAACCCGCTCAACAATGGCTAAGTAGTGCTCTAAATCGGCATGAAACAATTGGACTCCTGGATGTTGTGGCAGGGCGTGCTGTCAAGGGGTGAATGCGCCACTTCGACCGGGAGGTAGTTGTGACGCGTTGGACTCCGAAGGATGTTAAGGATGCTGCTGTTGAGCGCGTGGTGGCAGGCGAGGCAGTTAGCCTGGTCGCGCGTGATGTGGGTGTAGGCCCCGAATCGGTTTACGGTTGGTTGAGGGTAAGAGGTGTCGAACCTCCAGGCAGGCGTGCGAGTCGTTTGCGTGATCCGTTTGTCCGTGAGGCTGTTGGGTTGGTGCGTGCAGGTATGTCGATCAGTCAAGCAGCACAGACTGTTGGAATATCGACTGGCTTGCTTCACAGCAGGTTAAAGAAAGCTGGTGTAATCGAAGTGCGGCCTAGACGCGCCCACTTGTCACCTGATAAACGTGCCCAGGCCGTGGAGCGAGTGCTTGCTGGTGAGAGCTGTCAGACAGTGGCTGATGCTATCGGTATGCATCCTTCTACCGTGTATGGGTGGATAAGGAAGCAGCGGTATGCGAAGTTACGCCGGCAGCGACATCGTCGAACGCCTGATGAGGCGGTGGTGTCTTTGCCAGATACAGGCAAGAAGCTGGGTAAAGATTCTGTTATACCAGCACCGATGAAAACTCAAGCCGTTGATGGATTTCCTAGCGGCGTATTCGACAAACACGCCTTAGTAGGGCGTGGTCGCAGGCTTACTGTTGAAGACCGTGTTGCTATTGAAGCGGGATGTCGTGTCGGTGATTCGGCACGAGCCATCGCGCAGAAAATAAATAGGCACCACAGTGTCGTCGCTCGTGAAATCACCCGTAATGGTTGGAAGATCGTCGATGAGGACGGCACAGAGCAGCTGCGGTATAACGCCCACAACGCTGCTGTTTCTACTGCTGGTCGGATGGTGCGGCCAAAACTACGCAAGCTCGATGAAAGCCCAACGCTTCGGGGTGTAGTAGTCGATTGCCTTGCCCGCAGGTGGTCACCTGGGCGCATTAGTGCATGGCTTGAGCATGCTTTCAGCGATGATGAAAGCATGCGTATTTCCCACGAAGCGATCTACAGTGCCTTATACATTCAAGGCAAAGGCAGCCTGCGAGCCGAGCTTGAAGAAGTCATGAAGACTAAAGACGTACTTATCCGCGGCGGCTCAACACGCAAGCGTCGTGCCCGAAACGCTGGCGTGTTAACCGGTCGCCCTTGGATCAAAGGTGCTGAGATCACCCACCGCAGCCCGGAAGCTGATGACAGGGCTATTCCCGGGCACTGGGAGGGCGACCTTGTTATTGGTAAAGGTGGCAAAAGCGCGCTGATTACCCTAGTAGAGCGCACCAGCCGTTACACCCTGCTTGGACACCTTCCCGATGAGCACAGTTCACACACCGTGGTCGCAACCCTGCAGGACATGGTCAAAGACCTCAACACCGAGCAGCTAAAGACCATCACATGGGACCAAGGCGCAGAAATGGCTGTCACAGCACAAGTCCAGATTAAAGACGGCTGCCAGGTGTTTTTCTGTGAACCGCACTCACCGTGGCAGAGACCAACCAACGAGAACACCAACGGCGAGATCAGGCGCAGGTTCTACAAAAAGGGCACCGACTTTGCCACCGTCACACCCGAACATGTCGCGTGGGTGCAAAATGAGCTCAACGAAACACCCCGACAAATCCTCGGCGGCGCAACCCCACGTGAAATACTTAACGAACTATTCAAGCGTGGCGCATCCACCGCTTGATTCCGCCCTCCACCCCGCTATTGATAGCCCAGAGAAGTTTGACAAGGCCTACCTGGGCAAACTGAACCCGCAGTACGGCGCCGGCCCATTCAAGGTAGACAACGTGGACTTCAAGGGTGGGACCCTCACCCTCGTGCCAAATGAGAAGTGGTGGGGCGATAAGCCGAAACTCAAGAAGGCAAGCTTCCGCGTCATGGAATCCCAGGCCACCATTAACGCCTTCCAAGCCGGGGAAATTGACGCGGCTGGCGTGGCCGATAAGAACAGCCTCACCATTGCCAGTGAAATGGGCGAGGACATCGATATCCGCGCAGCATTGCGCCCTGCCAATGTCATCCTCACCCTCAATTCCAAGGCGCCACAGCTCAAGGATGAGGATGTGCGCCACGCCGTCTTCTCCGCCATCGACCGCGATCAGCTGGCCGAGATCCGCTATAACGGCCTGGGCTATGAAGAAGAGATGCCGGGCTCGCTTACCCTCTACTCCACCCAGGAGGGCTACAAGGACAATATCAAGGACGTCATCAAGTTCGACCCCGAGCAATCCAAGAAGCTGCTCGAGGATGCCGGATATCAACAAGGTGATGACGGAATCTTTGCTAAAGACGGCGAAAAACTATCCCTGCGCTATATCCTCATCGGCGACGATGAGGTATCCAAGTCCCTTGCCGCCGCACTTCAAAAGATGCTCAAGGACGTCGGCGTTGACCTCAAGATTGAAGAGCGCCCTTCTGCTGAGTTCTCGAAGGTAACCTCTGAGCGAGACTTCGATCTCTTCCTGTCCGCCATTGCTTCCTCCGATCCATTTGGAGTCGCCTACTTTGGCCAGTACTACGCCAGCGATTCCACACTAAATATGTCCAGCACTGGCACCAAGGAATTTGATAAGAAGATTGAAGAGCTGCAGAAGCTTCCTTCCCAGGACGAACAAATCGACCGCGTGAATGAGCTCGAATCGGAGGCCTTCGGCCACTACGGTATCCTCCCCTTCGCCAACGGTCCGCAAATGGTCGGCGTAAAGAAGGGCCTGGCCAACTACGGTGCCAACGGCTTCGCCATCCTCCCCAAGGAAGACATCGGCTGGGAAAAGTAGCAACTCCCTGCACGCCTAAAAGCGCAATGCGCTGAAGCCTCCCGCAGCATCAATCAAACAGGATGCAGCGGGAGGCCTCTTTTATAGGCCAGCACCGCCCGGCCAAGGCAGCAACGGCTATTGCCGACGCTCGTGCATCGCGGAGAAAGTGGGTTAAGGTCAAAAAATCCGCCCCACCGAAAGTGAAGCGGATTTTTTATAGCCCTACTGAGCGGTTACTGGGTATCGACTAGTCGATAACCTTGGTAACGCGGCCAGCGCCGACGGTGCGGGAGCCTTCGCGGATAGCGAAGCGCAGGCCCTCGTCCATAGCGACCGGCTGGATGAGCTCAACGGACATCTCAACGTTGTCGCCAGGCATAACCATCTCGGTGCCCTCTGGCAGGTGAACAACACCGGTAACGTCCGTGGTACGGAAGTAGAACTGCGGACGGTAGTTGTTCATGAACGGGGTGTGGCGGCCGCCCTCTTCCTTCTTCAGGACGTAGACGGAACCCTCGAACTTGGTGTGCGGGGTGTAAGCGCCCGGCTTGATAACAACCTGGCCACGCTCAACGTCCTCACGCTTGGTACCACGCAGAAGCAGACCACAGTTGTCGCCAGCCTCGGTGTAGTCCATCATCTTGCGGAACATCTCGATACCGGTAACGGTGGTGGTCTGGGACTTCTCCTGGATACCGATGATCTCAACGTCCTCGTTGACGTTCAGACGGCCACGCTCAACACGGCCGGTAACAACGGTGCCGCGGCCGGTAATGGTGAAGATGTCCTCGATAGGCATCAGGAACGGCTGGTCGGTAGCGCGCTCCGGATCCGGGATAGCGTTATCGCAGGCTTCCATCAGTTCAACGACGGACTGTACCCACTTGTCATCGCCCTCGAGAGCCTTCAGAGCGGAGATGTGAACGATAGGAGCTTCCTCATCGTAGTCCTGCTCTGCGAGCAGCTCACGGATCTCCATCTCAACGAGCTCGATGATTTCCTCATCATCAACCATATCGCACTTGTTCAGTGCAACGAGGATGTAAGGAACGCCAACCTGGCGAGCAAGCAGAACGTGCTCGCGGGTCTGCGGCATCGGGCCATCGGTTGCAGCAACAACCAGGATAGCGCCGTCCATCTGAGCAGCGCCGGTAATCATGTTCTTGATGTAGTCGGCGTGGCCCGGAGCGTCAACGTGTGCGTAGTGGCGCTTCGGGGTGGAGTACTCAACGTGGGAGATGTTGATGGTAATACCGCGCTCCTTCTCCTCAGGAGCTTTGTCGATCATATCGAACGCGAATGCCTGGTTCTCCTCAGGGTACTGGTCAGCCAGAACCTTGGTGATCGCTGCGGTGGTGGTGGTCTTGCCGTGGTCGACGTGTCCGATGGTGCCGATGTTCACATGCGGCTTCGTACGCTCGAACTTCTCCTTTGCCACTGTATGTCCTCCTGGACTATATGGTGGCTACGACCTTCGCAGCCACGTGGTTGACAGTTGTCATTGGCACCCGACCCACAGTATGTGGGGCAAAGCGCTAATGACGCTTTCTTTACGTGCCAGTTACACGATCCTAGATTTATGCCACGGTTTTTTCAAACCGCCGTTATAGGAGGTAACCCCGCGAAATATCGCGGCCATTTCCCTCGACAAGAATCTTCTAAAAAGGATCCTGGGAGGGTAACGGCCGGCTCAATTCACAACCTAAATGGTTAAGCTGCAAACTCAGCCCGCCGCTACCCTGGCCCAGTTGTCCCGCTCCGCGGCGGGTCTGGCATCTACTGGCGAAGATTACCAGCCCGGACAAACCGCGGGTGGAGCGGGGCTACTGCTTAGTTAGCGCTGCCGGTGCGCTCCTCGATGATCTCCTGTGCAACGGAGGATGGAACCTCTGCGTAGGAATCGAAGACCATGGTGAAGTTTGCGCGGCCAGCGGTGGAAGAACGCAGGTCACCGATGTAACCGAACATCTCGGACAGCGGCACCTTAGCCTTAACGACCTTCGCGCCGGAACGGTCCTCCATAGCGAAGACCTGGCCACGACGGGAGGAGATGTCACCGTTAACGGTGCCCATGTACTCCTCAGGGGTGACAACCTCAACGGCCATCATCGGCTCCAGCAGAACTGGCTTTGCCTTGGCCATTGCTTCCTTGAAGACCTGGGAGCCGGCCAGCTTGAAGGCCATCTCGGAGGAGTCGACGTCGTGGTAAGCGCCGTCTTCCAGGGTGGCCTTGATGTTAACCATCGGGAAGCCTGCCAGGTAGCCGTACTGCATTGCGTCCTGGATACCAGCGTCAACGGAAGGAATGTATTCCTTCGGAACGCGGCCACCGGTGACGGCATTCTCGAATGCGTAAGTTGCGGACTCGCCCTCTTCCAAGGTCTCTGGGTCCGGGTTGTACGGCTCGATGGTGCAGATAACCTTTGCGAACTGACCGGAACCACCGGTTTGCTTCTTGTGGGTATACTCCATGGACTCAACCTTCTTACGGATGGTCTCACGGTAAGCAACCTGCGGGTTACCGATGTTCGCCTCAACCTTGAACTCGCGCTTCATGCGGTCAACAAGAACGTCGAGGTGGAGCTCGCCCATGCCGCCGATAACGGTCTGGCCGGTCTCCTCATCCAGCTCGACGGTGAAGGTTGGGTCCTCAGCTGCGAGCTTCTGGATAGCGGTACCCAGCTTCTCCTGGTCAGCCTTGGTCTTCGGCTCGATGGAAACCTTGATAACCGGATCCGGGAAGTCCATGGACTCGAGGATGATCTGGTTATCCTTGTCACACAGGGTGTCACCGGTGGTGGTCTCTTTCAGACCGATAACAGCATAAATGTTACCGGCGTCTGCCTGCTCAACAGGGTTTTCCTTGTTGGCGTGCATCTGGAAGAGCTTACCGATGCGCTCCTTCTTGCCCTTGGTGGAGTTCATAACCTCGGTACCCGGGGTGACCTGGCCGGAGTAGACGCGGGTGAAGGTGAGCTGGCCAAAGAACGGGTGAGCAGCAATCTTGAATGCCAGTGCGGAGAACGGGGACTCAACGGAAGGCTTACGGGTAAGCTCCTTGTCCTCGTTTCCTACCTCGTGGCCGATAACCTCGCCGACGTCCAGCGGGCTTGGCAGGAAGTCAACCACAGCGTCGAGCAGTGGCTGCACGCCCTTGTTGCGGTAGGCGGTACCGCAGTAAACCGGGTAGACCTCGGAGTTGATGGTGAGCTTACGGATGCCGGCCTTGAGCTCGTCAATGGTCAGCTCCTCGCCGCCGAAGTACTTCTCCATGAGCTCTTCGTCGGACTCAGCAACGGTCTCAACCAGCTTCTCGCGGTATTCTTCCGCCTTGTCCTTGAGGTCCTCTGGGATTTCCTCGTAGGTAGGCTCAGCGCCGGTCTCGACCTTGCCACGCCAGGTGATTGCCTGCATATTCAGCAGGTCGACAACGCCGTCGAAGTCATCCTCAGCGCCGATAGGCAGCTGCATAACCAGCGGCTTAGCGCCCAAGCGGTCAATGATGGTCTGAACGGTGAAGTAGAAGTCAGCGCCCAGCTTGTCCATCTTGTTAACGAAGCAGATACGCGGAACATCGTACTTAGCAGCCTGACGCCACACCTGCTCGGACTGCGGCTCAACGCCTTCCTTACCGTCGAAGACTGCGACGGCGCCGTCAAGAACACGCAGGGAACGCTCAACCTCAACGGTGAAGTCAACGTGACCCGGGGTGTCAATGATGTTGATCTGGTTGTTATTCCAGAAGCAGGTCACGGCAGCGGAGGTAATGGTGATGCCGCGTTCCTTCTCCTGCTCCATCCAGTCAGTAGTGGACGCACCGTCGTGGGTCTCGCCCACCTTACGGTTGATACCGGTGTAGAAGAGAATACGCTCGGTGGTCGTCGTCTTACCAGCATCGATGTGGGCCATGATGCCGATGTTGCGGACCTTGTTCAGATCCTTAAGCACTTCTTGTGCCACGTTTATACCCCAACTTAATAGTCGTCGACGCCGTGACCAGGTTTCTGGCTATGACGCCTGCATGGATAAGGTCTTTTAATTTTTGCCACTATTGGCCGTCCTAGGTGCACGCATGCCCCTAGACTTCCATCGCTTCAGTGTACTGGACACTCCACGATGCCGCTGGACCGGGCGGGCATACCGCCCAGAAATCACACCCATTAGGGCAAAAAATGACCCAAGCAAGAGATATGTAGTTTTGTGTCGCCGCCGGAGAAAACCTGCCGGCAGCCAGCGCGAAACTTTCTTCTCGTTGCTTGGGCCATTGAAATGAGTGCTGAAATTACCAGCGGTAGTGAGCGAAGGCGCGGTTAGCCTCAGCCATCTTGTGAGTATCCTCACGACGCTTAACGGAAGCGCCGAGGCCGTTGGAGGCATCCAGAATCTCGTTTGCGAGACGCTCAATCATGGAGTTCTCGCGACGCTGGCGGGTGAAGGTCACCATCCAGCGCAGTGCCAGGGTGTTTGCACGGTCAGGGCGAACCTCAACCGGCACCTGGTAGGTAGCGCCACCGACACGGCGGGAGCGAACCTCAAGGTCTGGGCGGATATTGCCCAGTGCCTTCTCCAGGGTGCCAACCGGATCGGTACCGGTCTTCTCGCGGCAAGCCTCGAGAGCGCCGTAGACGATACGCTCTGCGGTGGACTTCTTGCCGTCCTGGAGAATCTTGTTGACGAGCATGGTTACCTGCTCGGAGTTGTATACCGGGTCCTTGACTACAGGACGCTTCGGAGCAGCATTCTTACGCATTGTTTATTACTGTCCCTTCTTTGCGCCGTAACGGGAACGTGCCTGCTTACGGTCCTTGACACCCTGGGTATCCAGAGCGCCGCGGATAATCTTGTAACGAACACCAGGAAGGTCCTTCACACGGCCGCCGCGAACGAGGACCATGGAGTGCTCCTGCAGGTTGTGGCCCTCGCCCGGAATGTAGGCGGAAACCTCAATACCGGTGGTCAGGCGAACACGAGCAACCTTACGCAGTGCGGAGTTCGGCTTCTTAGGAGTGGTGGTGTACACGCGGGTGCATACACCGCGACGCTGCGGGGAACCCTTCAGCGCAGCGGTGGAAACCTCTTTACGCTTATCGTGGCGGCCCTTGCGGACCAGCTGCTGAATAGTTGGCATTTAACAGTCTTTCTGTCGAATTGCACCAATACCGAAGGAAAAACCAAACATGCAAAAATGGGCGCTCTTTCCCGGGGCGCTGCCGCATGTCCAGAACTCTTCCCAAGGTCGGTGCCTTGTTAAGGATCAGACTCTTCACCGCGCGCCAGCAAGGCACGCATAGTGAACTGCCGTTTAGACTAGCAAACCGATTACGCTTTATACAAAACGCGATCGGCACCTTCTTCCTGCTAGGACCATTCCCAAACTAAATCAGCCTCAGCAGCCTTGGTGGCAAAGTAGTCCTTTTCCTGTGCTTCCCAGGTTTCAAACCACTGCTCGTAGTCGGGCTCGCGGGCGATGGCGCGTTCGCGGCGTTGGTCCCGGGGGCCGTCGATAAGCACGCTAACTACCGTTCCCCTCTCCTTTGCGGCTGCGATATTGGCCGGGGTTACGGAGCCCACCCCTTCCACGATGAGATCATCGCGCACGTCGAGGCTAGCCCAGTCTCCAGGGCTGTCCGCCTCCCAATCCCAGCGCCAATAGCCGGGATTCATGGTGCGCAATACCTGTTCTGCCACCATGTCAGAGCCCTTGTCCAGGCCGTGCCAGCCGGGGTAGAACTCATCGAGGTGTACCACGCGCCAGTTGGTGCGCTCGGCCAGCGCGGCGGAAGTCCAGGTTTTTCCGGCACCCGAAGGGCCGTCGATAAGCACGGTCACTGGCTTAAAGGCACGCTTTCTGGCTGCCGCCAGCTTGACGACGTCCTCTAGAAGGCGCTCTTGTTGGCTATCAAAGTCCATGGTCGCTCAATCACTGCTTTCGCGGTTTATAGGCCGAAGAATCTCCAGGCCCCAGTGAGTACCGAAACTACCACCGGTACAAAAGCGAGGACAGTACCTATGGCCATAATCCACCCATCGCGGGCGTGCAGCCGGGAGGAACGCGCCCACGTGCGTGCCCCTCCTCCGGGTGGGGTGCGCCCAAATCCGCGCGCCTCCATAGCCGTGGCCAATTTGCCACCGCGGCGCAGCGCGATGACCAATAGCCCGAAGGACATAGTAAGCAGATGCTTCAGCTTGCCGACGTCCGTCAGCCCCCTCGCCCTGCGCGCCATCCCCAGCGACTGCCAATCAGATTGAAAAAGCGTCATCATGCGCACACCGGCCACTGCACCAATGACAAAACGCGAAGGCAGCTTCAAGATCTGCGAGAGAGCATCACCCAGCTCCGTAGGGTCGATATCACGGGCGAGCACCACCATGGGCAAAGCTACGGCAAAGACGCGCAACGTAATAGCAATGGCCAGGCTAAGGGAATTTTCGGTGACATGAATAAGCCACCAGTGGAAGTATTCGGTGCCGCTGGGCTCACCATAAAGCAGCATGGAAATGCCGGAAATCGGGGCGACCAAGAAGAGGAACCATCCGGCCTTAAAGACTCGCGCCCACGATACCCCGCATAACGGGGCGAAACTCAGAGTAAGCACTAACGATACCGCTGCCGAAACCCAGTCAATGGACGCCAAAATGGGAGTGACCCAGATAAACATCATAAACACTCGGGTAAGCGGATTGGCTCCGTGTAAAAGGTTAGGCACCCTCCACCTCCACATGATGATCCCCTAAAGCCTGGATAAACAAAGGATCGTGAGTAATGGAGGCAACGGTGGTGCCACCATCGGCTAGCTCGCGTAGCAAGCGCACCAGCTCCACAAAGGTCTGCGGGTCCTGTCCAAAAGTAGGCTCGTCAAGAAGTACTACCTCAGGTGACGTTACCAACGCAGTAGCTACCGAAAGGCGGCGCTTCTCGCCTCCAGAAAGCGTGAAGGGATTAGCCTCCAAAAGGTGCTCCAGGCGCAGGGAATCCACCAATTGGTCTATGCGCTCTTCCGGGGGTTTTACTCGCATGACTTTTGGTGCCACGCGCAGCTCTTCCGCTACGGTGCGCGAAACGAACTGGTGCTCCGGGTTTTGGAATACGAATCCAATGCGGTCTGCCAACTCACGAGATTTCCACCGAATCGGTGGCCCTTTCACCCCACGGCGCACAAAGTCTGCCACTCCGATCTCGCCGAAGATAGCCGGCAGCAAGCCCGCCATGGTCATCAACCATGTCGATTTTCCTGCACCATTAGGACCTGTAATCACAGTCGAAGCGCCCGCCGGCAGGGAAATCGTGCGCGGTGGGCCGAAGCGAGTAACCAAATCCTTGCTCCAGAGCGCAGCGTCTCCTTCCCTAGCTGCGCCATCACCCAACTCGCGCGCCTGCGGGAGCTCTTCGACACGGCGGCGTCGTGCTATCTGCTCAAAGGGACCATCGGCCACGATGCGCCCATGCGCAATTTCCACGGCACGGTCAAGCAATCCTTCCCATGCCGTATGCTGGTGTTCTACCACCACAAGGGTAGCCCCAGTCTCTTCTACCAGTGCAGAAACGGCGCGAACCACATCGCGTGCGCCGGCAGGGTCAAGATTGGCAGTGGGTTCATCGAGCAGCACCACACCGGCACCCATAGCGATTACCCCCGCTAAAGCAAGGCGTTGCTTTTGCCCACCAGACAGGCGCTCGGTGGGGAAATCCAAATCTACGAACGGGCCGACCAGATCCTTGGCCGCGGCTACGCGGCGCCAAATCTCTTCCCTCGGATACGCTAGGTTCTCGCAGCCGAAGGCAATATCGTCTCCCACCCGAGCTGAGATAACCTGCGAATCTGGGTCTTGCAACACCAGCCCTACGGGAATGGAATGTCCCGGTTCTTCCACTGCGCCAGTGGAATCTTCCAAGAGGATCTCTCCGGTGCGGGTTCCCTCTTCATCGGAACCCAGTACCCCGGCTATAGCAGCTAGGAAGGTGGATTTTCCGGATCCAGAGTCGCCGCAAAGCAATACCCGCTCGCCCGGTTCAATAACCAGGTCAATATCAGCTAACGCTGGCTGGGTGCGCCCGGAATGCGTCCAGCCAAAACCGCGGGCGGTAATTTTTGTGGGCCTTCCCGCCAGAGTGGAAAAGTCAGTCACAGTGCCAATACGCCCTAAGCGCGCTGTTCGCGGCCTGCGGCGAAACGATCCAAAGCGCCTGTCTTCGCTAGCGCCTTCACCACGAAAAAGCCCAAAGCACCGGCGAGGAGCGCACCGGAGATAGTCAGCGTAACCAAATAAATCATTTGGAACTCGAAGGAGCGAGCCAAGTTACCGGAAAGGAATAGCTCGAGAATAAAAGCACCCCAGCCAGCCGCCATGCCGGCTAATACCGAAACTCCAAAGCCAAACCTGCGGTACAGGAAGATAGCCAGGATGATTTCCACGCCTAGCCCTTGTGCCAAGCCGGAATACAGGGTTTCAATGCCCCACTGGGAACCCAGCACTGCGGACACAGTGGCCGCTAGGACCTCAACGTATACAGCTGCACCTGGCTTGCGGATGATAAGGCCACCCAGCACGCCACCAATGAGCCAAATGCCGGTGGCTATACCGCCCAAGCCCGGGGTAATAGCATCCATAGCTTGGAACCAAGCATAGCCCACTGCGTTCCAACCCAAGAATACGAAGCCGCAAGCTACACCCAGAACAGATGCAACCACGATATCGACCACGCGCCAATTCAAACTGCGCTTCGGGGCAGCGGACGCACTTGTAGTAGACATAATTTTCCTCCCTCTCGCCGGCATTATCCGGATCAGGTTCTACGGTTCACCGCGCATGTGGCGGCATCTCAGCCAGTCTCGGCTACACAATGGCAGCTGACAAGCACCCGTGATGTGTGCATTTTTCAACTACTTAGGCAGCGCTCCCCTAAAGGCGCCTTGCCAAAAGCTGCATTCATACTAGCAGAGCAGTTTAGCGGTACACCCTAAACATGGAAACAGCCCCGCCTTCCTGTCATTCAGGAAGGCGGGGCCATCAATATCCCGCGTTAACGCAGATTCAGCTGCACCCTAGAAAGTGAAGTCCTCATCCAGCGGCACGGAGGCACCGGTGAACTCACCGAAGCCGTCATCGCCATAGATGGAATCGCCGTAAGTCGGAATCGAGTATGCAGCGTTGCGCGCAGCCTCGGTCGGCTTGACGGAAATATTGCGGTAGCGGGAAATACCGGTACCGGCCGGGATGAGCTTACCGATAATCACGTTCTCCTTGAGACCGATGAGCTTATCGGAGCGCTTGTTAATAGCGGCGTCCGTAAGCACGCGAGTGGTCTCCTGGAAGGATGCAGCGGACAGCCAGGACTCGGTAGCCAAGGAAGCCTTGGTAATACCCATGATCTCCGAGCGCAGCTGAGCCGGCTCGCCACCTTCTGCAACCTGAGCAGCATTGAGCTGCTTAGCTTCAGAAAGGTCGATGAGGTTACCCGGCAACAAGTCCGTAGTACCCGCATCAATGACGGTACCGCGGCGCAGCATCTGGCGGATGATGATCTCGATGTGCTTATCGTGGATAGCCACACCCTGGGTACGGTACACAGCCTGCACCTCGTTGATGAGGTGCTGCTCCACGCCACGGCGGCCGAGGACCTCGAGCACGTCGTGCGGGTCAGCCGCACCGCGCATCAGGCGGTCACCGGTCTCGACGTGGTCGCCGTCCTTGAGGGAACGCTCGATCATCGCATCCGGGTTGGACTCCATCGGGCGACGGACCTGAGCCAGGCCCTGACGCTTGGAGAGCTTCTCATAGACCACATCATCCGAACCGTCATCCGGGGTGATGGTCAGGGTCCAGAAGTTGCCCTCATCGGACAGGGATACGGTGCCGTCAACGGAAGCGATAGGAGCGCGGTTCTTCGGGTTACGGGCCTCGAAGAGCTCCTGAACACGCGGCAGACCGCCGGTAATATCGCCACCGACACCACCCTGGTGGAACGTACGCATGGTCAGCTGGGTACCCGGCTCACCAATGGACTGTGCCGCCACGATGCCGACGGCCTCGCCGATATCGACCAGCTGGCCGGAAGCCATGGACTTGCCGTAGCACTTGGCACACACGCCAGCCGGGGTCTGGCAGGTCAGCACGGAGCGAACCTTGACCTCAGTAACCTTGGAGTCCAACAGCTTCTGGGTGAGTTCCTCGGTGAGGTCGGAGCCGGCCTCGGCCACGACCTCCCCGTTGGCGTCCTTGACATCGGTCGCGAGAACGCGGCCGGATGCGGAGGTCTCCCACAGCTCGGAGAGAACCACCTTGTCGCCGGAAACCTCGCCGATGGGGACGCGAACGCCCTGGCGGGTGCCACAGTCCTCTTCGCGGACGATGACGTCCTGGGCCACGTCCACCAGACGACGGGTGAGGTAGCCGGAGTCAGCGGTACGCAGCGCGGTATCGGCCAGACCCTTACGGGAACCGTGGGAGTTGTTGAAGTACTCCAGCACGGACAGGCCTTCACGGAAGGAGGTCTTAATCGGACGGGTGATGTAATCACCGTGCGAGTTCACAACCATGCCCTTCATACCGGCCAGCGTCCAGATCTGACGCATGTTACCGGCCGCACCAGACTTCACAATCATCGGAATCGGGTTGTGGTCAGGGTACATGTTCTCGACGGCCTCACCGACGGTATCGGTAGCGTCCTTCCACAGCTCAACCAGGCGATCGTAGCGCTCGCGCTCGGTCAGAGCACCCTGCTCCCAGTACTTACGCTCGATGCGCTCTGCTTCCTTCTCATAAGACTCGAGGATCTCGGTCTTATTCGGCAGAACCAGAACGTCAGACATAGTGATGGTCACGCCAGAACGGGTTGCCCAGTAGAAGCCGGCATCCTTCATGTTGTCCAGCACCTGAGCCACGGTGATCATCGGGTACTTATTGGCCAAGTCATTGACCACGTCACCGATGAGTACCTTGTTGCCAGAGCCGCCGCCCTTACGGACCATGATGCCCTCGAGGTACGGGTAGTTCCATGGCAACAACTCGTTGAACATGACGCGGCCAATGGTGGTGTAGCCCATCCATGCCTGGCCCTTGGTCCAGCCATCTGGGAACTGCTCCTCCTCGATCTCCTTCGGCGGGCGAAGGTGATCGATGCGGACCTTGATCGGGGCCTGCAGGCCAACGGTGCCGCGGTCATAGGCCATGAGGGCCTCGGCGTAGGAGGAGTAAACGCCGGTTGCTGGCTTGTCCTCTTCTGCCTCGCGGAAGCGGCCGTTGCCACCGATCTCGTCCTCGGACTTGTCCATCGTTAGGTAGTACAGGCCGGTAACCATATCCAGACGCGGCATAGCCAGTGGCTTACCGGATGCCGGGGACAGAATGTTATTGGACGCCAGCATCAAGACGCGGGCCTCAGCCTGTGCCTCAGCGGACAGCGGCAGGTGGACTGCCATCTGGTCACCGTCGAAGTCGGCGTTGAACGCCTCACAAGCCAGCGGGTGCAGCTGAATAGCCTTACCCTCAACCAGCTTCGGCTCGAAGGCCTGAATGCCCAGGCGGTGCAGCGTAGGTGCACGGTTGAGCATCACAGGGTGCTCAGAAATGGCCTGCTCCAGAACGTCCCACACCTCTGGGCGCTGGCGCTCAACCATGCGCTTGGCGGACTTGATGTTCTGGGCATAGTCGTTTTCTACCAAGCGCTTCATGACGAACGGCTTGAATAGCTCGAGCGCCATGAGCTTCGGCAGCCCACACTCGTGCAGCTTCAGCTGCGGTCCAACGATAATAACGGAACGGCCGGAGTAGTCCACGCGCTTACCCAGCAGGTTCTGGCGGAAGCGGCCCTGCTTGCCCTTGAGCAAGTCAGACAGGGACTTCAGCGGACGGTTGCCCGGGCCGGTAACCGGACGGCCGCGGCGGCCGTTATCGAAGAGTGCGTCCACAGACTCCTGCAGCATGCGCTTCTCGTTGTTCACGATGATCTCTGGAGCGCCCAGATCGATCATGCGCTTCAAACGGTTATTGCGGTTGATCACGCGGCGGTAGAGGTCATTCAGGTCGGAGGTAGCAAAGCGGCCACCGTCCAGCTGCACCATTGGGCGCAGCTCTGGCGGGATAACCGGGATGGCATCCAACACCATGCCGGCCGGATCGTTGCCGGAGCGCAGGAAGGCAGCAACGACCTTCAGGCGCTTGAGGGCACGCATCTTCTTCTGGCCCTTGCCATTGTTGATGATCTCGCGCAGCTCCTCGGCCTCAGCCTCGAGGTCGAAGTTGCGGACCAGGGTCTGGATGGCTTCTGCGCCCATGCCGCCGGTGAAGTAATCCTCGTAGCGGTCAACCAGCTCTTCGTAGATGGTCTCATCGATGATCATCTGCTTTGGAGCCAGCTTGATGAAGGTATTCCAGATTTCATCCAGGCGGGCGATTTCGCGCTCGCCACGCTCGCGGATGTGCTGCATTTCCTTATCGGCAGCGTTCTTTACCTTCTTACGGGCATCGGCCTTGGCACCGGCTGCTTCCAGCTCAGCCAGGTCAGACTCCAGCTTGGAGGCGCGCTCTGCGATCTCGGACTCGGTATCGTCCTCAACGTCCTTCTTCTCCAGGAGCATTTCTGCTTCCAGGGTGGACTGATCGTTGTGGCGAGCCTCTTCATCCACGGAGGTGATGATATTGGCGGCGAAGTAAATGATGCGCTCGAGATCCTTCGGAGCCAGGTCCAGCAGGTAGCCCAAGCGGGAAGGAACGCCCTTGAAGTACCAGATGTGGGTTACCGGAGCGGCCAGCTCAATGTGGCCCATGCGCTCACGGCGAACCTTGGACTTGGTGACCTCAACGCCACAGCGCTCACAGATGATGCCCTTGTAGCGGACGCGCTTGTACTTACCACAAGCGCACTCCCAGTCACGGGTGGGGCCGAAGATGCGCTCACAGAAGAGGCCGTCCTTCTCCGGCTTCAGAGTGCGGTAGTTAATGGTCTCAGGCTTTTTGACCTCGCCCTTGGACCAGCGACGAATATCGTCTGCGGTGGCCAGACCGATGCGGAGCTCGTCGAAGAGATTTACGTCAAACACGTAATGTCTCCCTTTCATCCTCGTTGTCGAGGAATTGATGGCTTTGTATGAATGGAACGTTTACGCCCTACCACGGGGACTTACCCCGCGGTGGACCAAGAAACTAATTAGGCGATGTCAGCGGAAGAGCCCTCATCGCGGGACAGGTTAATGCCAAGCGATGGGCTATCCATGTCATCGTCATCAGAGCCAGACAGCTCCATCGGCGTGCCGTCGGTGGAAAGAACTTCCACGTTCAAGCACAGGGACTGCAGCTCCTTGAGCAACACCTTGAAGGACTCAGGGATGCCCGGATCTGGAATATTGTCGCCCTTAACAATGGCTTCGTAGACCTTCACGCGGCCGACGACGTCATCGGACTTGATGGTCAGCAGCTCCTGCAGGGTGTAGGCAGCGCCGTATGCCTGCATTGCCCACACCTCCATCTCGCCGAAGCGCTGGCCACCGAACTGGGCCTTACCACCCAGCGGCTGCTGGGTAATCATGGAGTAAGGACCGGTGGAACGGGCGTGAATCTTCTCATCGACCAAGTGGTGCAGCTTGAGCATGTACATGTAGCCAACCGAAATTGGGTACTTGTACGGTTCGCCCGAGCGGCCGTCGAAAAGCGTGGCCTTGCCGTGCTCATCCACCAGCACATCGCCGTCGCGGTTAGGACGGGAGGAAGCCAGCAGGCGCTCGATCTCGTGATTGGTAGCACCGTCGAAGACCGGGGTCGCGGTCAAGGAATCCGCAGGAACGTCATAGAGCTCCTCCGGCAGGGTCTTGAGCAGCTCGGCGTTCTTCGGATCCTCGGTGTCAACCTTCCAGCCGGCGTGTGCCAACCAGCCCAGGTGAACCTCGAGGACCTGGCCGATGTTCATACGACGTGGCACACCGTGGGTGTTCAGCAGGATGTCTACCGGGGTGCCGTCTTCCATGAACGGCATATCCTCTGGCGGCAGAATCTTGCCCACAACACCCTTGTTGCCGTGGCGGCCGGCCATCTTATCGCCGTCCTGGATCTTGCGCTTCTGGGCCACGTAGACGCGAATCATCTCGTTGACGCCAGGGGCCAGATCGTCATCATCATCGCGGGAGAAGCGGGCAACGCCAATGACCTTGCCTACCTCACCGTGCGGCACCTTCATGGAGGTATCGCGAACCTCGCGGGCCTTTTCACCGAAGATGGCGCGCAGCAGGCGCTCCTCCGGGGTCAGCTCGGTCTCGCCCTTCGGGGTGACCTTACCCACCAGGATGTCGCCGGCGCGGACGTCGGCACCGATGCGGATGATGCCGCGCTCGTCCAGATCGCTCAAGACGTCTTCAGAGACGTTCGGAATCTCGCGGGTGATTTCCTCCGCGCCCAGCTTGGTATCGCGAGCATCGATCTCGTGCTCTTCGATGTGGACGGAGGTCAAGATATCCTCTTCCACGATGCGCTGGTTGAGGATGATGGCGTCCTCGTAGTTGTGGCCTTCCCACGGCATGAAGGCAACCAGCAGGTTGCGGCCGAGGGACATCTCACCATTGTGGGTACCAGGACCATCGGCCAGAACCTGGCCGGCCTCTACGCGCTCGCCCATAGAAACCAGCGGGGTCTGGTTGTAGTTGGTGCCCTGGTTGGTGCGCTCGAACTTACGCAGGATGTAGGTGTCGCGCTGGCCCTCATCATCCATGATGGTGATGACATCAGCGGTGACGTTTTCTACCACACCGGCCTTCGGGGTGATAACAACGTCGCCAGCGTCATAAGCAGCGCGCTGCTCCATGCCGGTACCTACCAGCGGAGCCTCGGAGCGAACCAGCGGCACGGCCTGCTTCTGCATGTTCGCACCCATCAGGGCACGGTTAGCATCGTCGTGCTCCAAGAACGGAATCATGGCGGTACCCACGGACACCATCTGGCGTGGGGAGACGTCAACGTAGTCCACACCAGAGGCATCGGTAAGTCCAATATCGCCGTCCTTTAGGCGGACCTCAATACGCTCGCCGGTGAGGTTGCCCTCTGCATCCTGCTCGACCTCAGCCTGAGCAATAGCGAAGCGATCCTCTTCATCAGCGGTGAGGTACTCCACCTGATCGGTAATCTTGCCGTCCACAACCTTGCGGTACGGGGTCTCGATGAAGCCAAAGGCATTCACGCGGGCATAGGAAGCCAGCGCGCCAATCAGGCCAATGTTCGGCCCCTCAGGAGTCTCAATCGGGCACATGCGGCCGTAGTGAGAAGCGTGAACGTCTCGCACCTCAATGCCGGCGCGCTCACGGGACAGACCGCCCGGGCCCAGCGCGGACAAACGGCGCTTGTGAGTCAGGCCGGACAGCGAGTTGTTGTGGTCCATGAACTGGGACAGCTGCGAGGTGCCGAAGAACTCGCGGATAGCAGCAGAGACCGGGCGCACGTTAATCAGGGAGGTCGGAGTGATGGACTCCGCGTCCTGGGTGGTCATGCGCTCGCGCACAACGCGCTCCATACGGGACAGGCCCACGCGGACCTGATTCTGGATGAGCTCGCCTACGGTGCGCAGGCGGCGGTTACCAAAGTGGTCGATGTCATCCGTGTGCAAGGAGATCATCTCGCCGTTTGGCGCCTTCATCTCGCGCTCGCCTACGTGCAGGCGGACCAGGTACTCGAGGGTGACGGCAATGTCTTCCTCGGTCAGGGTCATCAGACCATCGTGGTCGCCGCCCAGACCCAGCTTGCGGTTGACCTTGTAGCGGCCGACCTTTGCCAGGTCGTAACGCTTCGCACGGAAGAAGGAGTTATCCAGCAAGGACTGTGCCAATTCACGGGTTGGCTGCTCGCCTGGGCGCTGCTTACGGTAAATCTCCAGCAATGCCTCATCGGTATTTGCCACACCATCAGATTCCAGGGTGGACATCATAAGCTCGGAAAAGCCGAAGCGATCCTTGATCTGCTCCTCGCTCCAGCCCAGTGCCTTAAGCAGCACGGTAACCGGCTGGCGGCGCTTGCGGTCAATGCGCACGCCGACGGTATCGCGCTTGTCGACGTCGAACTCCAACCATGCACCGCGGGAAGGAATAACCTTCACGGAGTGCAGCGGACGCTCGGTGGACTTATCGATCGAGCGATCGAAGTACACGCCCGGGGAGCGCACCAGCTGAGAGACGACGACGCGCTCGGTACCGTTCACGATGAACGTGCCCATATCCGTCATCATCGGGAAATCGCCGATGAAAACGGTCTGCGACTTAATCTCTTGGGTGTCGTTATTGATAAACTCTGCGGTCACGTACAGCGGCGCGGAGTAGTTGATGTCCTTTTCCTTGCACTCATCCACGGTGTTTTTCACCGGTTCAAAGCGCGGCTCCGACAAGGACAGGGACATATTGCCCGAGTAGTCCTCAATCGGCGAGAGCTCTTCGAGGATGTCCTCGAGGCCGCTCGTTACGCGGGCATCATCGCCACGCGCAGCCTGCTCGCGCTCGCGCCATTCCGGCGAGCCGACGAGCCAAGCAAAAGAATCAAGTTGTACGTCAAGGAGACCCGGCAGGGCGATGGGCTCGCTAATTTTTGCAAACGAGTATCGCTTCGGGGCTCCGGGGATATTGGCCACTGACTTGGTCTGGCGGGAGACTGCCAAGATGGGTCCTTCCAGCACCTCACGCGGATTGCCTGCTCGCCCTGGCCGACGAGCCGCAAAACCGCTGGTAATTCTAGCATTCGGTCTACTGTGGAGTGTCTGGGTTCAGAATGCACAAAATCACCTTGTCAAGTCGGTTTTGCCATCACCGGCCTGAAAGGCTAAATGTGCACCGAAGATCCAGATTCCAGCGCAACGAAATAGCTTATAGGAAAAGACCTGTCATGTAAAGACACACCACTATTGGGGCGTGTCGCTACCACGCTAGGGGGCAAGTTCGTGCTCGCCGCGGCGCTAACGCGTCCACACCGCGCAACTCCGCGCGGTAACCAGTGAGCACCCTACCACTAAAATCTCTCTATACCGCAACCCTGCCGGCGATCGAGGCTCCTAGCTGCTCTTTTAGCGGCTCACCGGCACCGCGCTTCCACCGTTGTGCGCGTGGTGGCCACACCGGCGGGCGTGCTTATTCTTTCCGCCAAATAGCCCCAGCGCACCGATGATTCCTAGTAACGCAAGCAGCGCGCCTACTCCAATGACTATCCAGCGGACAATCTCCGCCACGCGATCGCGCGGGAATTCTGCGGCTTCCTTCAGCAGCTCTTTTTGGTCCTCTTCGGAGGTAGAACTATCAAAGACGAAGGCACGCACGCGCCCCACGCCTTCGCGGTCTGCGTAGTAGTCATCGATGTCTACATCCATGCCCACCACGAGTCCGGTTTGTTGGTCTACATAGAAGTCACGGTTACCGGAGTGGGTCAAGTACCCCTGTTCCTCGCCGCCGCCCTCCTTGGGCAGGCTGGTGGTATTCCCATCGGCTGCATAAAGCTGCGCTACGTTCGTCGGCTCAATTTCTTGGTGATAGCGATAGACCGTACGGCCATCCATCGTGGTTTCTTCTTCAAAGACCGCATCGACGGCCTTGCGCAGGGTCGGGTCAAAGACTGGGTAATTGGTCTTTTCGGCATCCGCGGGGAACTTGAGCCAGTAGCCGTCTATGGTCACCGTATCTGATGGAGTCGCGAGCGTATGGCTCAACGAGGCCTCCCCCATAGCTTCACCACTCAGGCGGTCCACCGGGTAGGTCCACACCTGGGCCTGGCTCAAGTCGTTTAAGCCTTCGCCCTCGCCGCGCATACGCGTCTCACCGATGCGCACGGTAGCCTTCTCTTCGTCCGAGGGCTCTTGGATATCCATGTTGATCTGGTAAGTCATGGGGCCTGAATACGGCGCGGAACCATCCTTGGACAATTGCTGGGAATCCGCGGAATCATCGTGCAATGTCCAGGTGCTGTTTTTCAGGTTCAGCGGCAGCCGCGGGGAAAAATCCAAAAATGCCGGCGCCACAACACCAGCGGCGATCAACGCGACACCGAGGCCTAGGAGCAGGACGGAAAAAATGCGGGACTTGGGCAGCATGGGGGCTAATTCTACAGCCCTTGGCGGAAATTCCTGGTTTCTACAGGCCACCCCGCCGTGCCGGATTGATTTCTAAGCAGTGTGCTTATTCCAAGCAACGATACTGCTAGTATCCGTGGTTTGGCGCGCGCACCAAAGATCAAACTCTTCCTGCAGTCCCAGCCAAAACTCCGCCGAATTGCCAAAATAGGCAGAGAGACGAAGCGCCATTTCCGCACTAATCCCAATGCGTCCACGGACCAGCTTTGAAATTTGGGATTTGGAGCTAAAAATATCCCTGGCTAAGCGGTATTGAGTAAGTCCGAGCGGCTCCAGAAACTCCTCGCGCAGAACCTCCCCAGGGTGTGGAACGGATATGATATCCGAAGCTTCCTCTCCCTCATTTGTGATAATCGATGAAGTCAACGTCCACAGCTCCTTTCCCTGTCCATCGAAAGACTACTCTTCACTGCGCGTTAACGCGGATGGAATAAAATCCGTCCCACTGCCCTTTCAGTCTCTCCAAACGATTTGCTGGTGGAATCCTTAAATCAGCTAGGGAAACGGACCGGTCAATCATGATGAGTTTGCGGCGCAGGATCTTCCGCAGTTCAGGAGGTACATACTTTGGCGCCTTACCATCTGTGTGAAAACGCTCTAAGCTACCCTCCTAAACTCCACAACGCCATGGTGTCATACTTTGACACTATTGGCCATTGCTGCACTCCACGCACTACGCTCGCAAACACAAAACGAGGAAATCCCCAGCTCCCACCGCGTGCAGCGGTAGAAGTGGGGATTTAAAAGCGGAAAGCTCAGTGAAATTACTTGAGCTCGACGGAAGCGCCAGCCTCTTCCAGCTTGGTCTTAGCAGCCTCAGCGTCGTCCTTGGAAGCGCCCTCGAGGATAGCCTTAGGAGCACCCTCGACCATTTCCTTAGCTTCCTTCAGGCCCAGGCCGGAGACGATCTCGCGGACAGCCTTAATAACGCCAATCTTCTTAGCGCCAGCGTCGGTCAGAACGACGTCGAACTCGGTCTTCTCCTCAGCGGCACCAGCGCCGCCCTCAGCCGGAGCGCCAGCTGCAACAGCAGCAACCGGAGCAGCAGCCTCAACGTCGAATACCTCTTCAAATTCCTTAACGAATTCGGACAGTTCGATGAGGGTCATTTCCTTGAAAGCTTCAATGAGCTCGTCCTTGGTGAGCTTAGCCATGATGGCAAGTCCTTTCTGTGTTGTGTGAGCGCTGCACCTACATTAGGCAACGCGCACGGTGTTGTAATTGTGCGTCTTTTGTGACGACTTAAGCTTCTGCTTCCTTCTTGTCCTGCAGGGCTGCGACGGTACGTACAGCCTTGGTTGCAGGAGCGTTGAAGAGAGCGGCTGCCTTCGCCATAGAACCCTTCATAGCGCCAGCCAGCTTTGCGAGGGTGGTCTCGCGGTTGTCCAGCTTGGCGATGGCCTCAACCTGGTCGGCAGACAGTGCGTTGCCGTCCATGTAGCCACCCTTGATGATGAGTGCCTTGTTGTCATCAGCGAACTTGGTGATGACCTTCGCAGCATCCACTGCCTCGCCCTTGATGAACGCAATTGCGGTCGGGCCAGTCAGCAAATCATCAAGACCTTCGATGCCAGCTTCCTTGGCAGCGATCTTGAAAAGGGTGTTCTTGGCGACGGAGTATTCAACGTCAAATCCCAGATCGTTACGCAGCTCCTGCAGCTGGGATACGGTCAGGCCGCGGTACTCGGTCAATACAACAGAGTTAGCGCCAGCCAGCTTCTCCTTCAGCTCTGCCAGGTCTGCAGTGTTCTTTGGGTTTGCCATTGTCTCTCGCCTCCTTCCAAAACATCTCTTTTATTATTCCGCCGGGACCTTCCTTATTTCGGTTACCCGAAATAACAAAAGCCCCGTGCAAGAGCACAGGGCGCGCGACATAAGAGAATGCCGCGAATAATCGCAAAGTGTCTCCTGCGTGGGCCGCCTCCTAGGATGGAGAACCTTCGATCCAAATGGATGACCAACGGTCTTCGGTGAACTTTGACTCGGCCTGAAGCGGCCGTTCAAACTTCGTGGAAAACACTACCTTCCCACCAACGGTTTCTCCAAATCCCCGTTTTCGCCGCGTAGGATAGCCGACATGACCTGCCTGATGTGGTTTCGCGATGACCTGCGCCTACACGATAACCAGGCCCTTCGCCGCGCGGCCGAAGCCGCCTCGCTTACAGGCGTTCCCTTGATCGCCGTCGTGCTCGACGAGCCGGCATATCCGGGCACCCGCCCACTGGGCGGCGCCACCACGTGGTGGCGCGAGCGCTCCCTTTATGCCCTTGCACACGACCTCGCCGAGCACGGCGTGGAGCTCATTCGCGTCGCCGGTGATGCCCGCGTGGAAATCCCCCGCCTAGCCGCCGAACTCGGCGCCACTACCGTCACGTGGACGCGCCGCTACCACGGCCCGCTGCGCGAGGTTGATGCCGCCGTCAAGGAAAACTTGACTGCTCGTGGCATTACCGCCACTTCTTCACCCGGCTTCACCCTGGTCGACCCCTGGGAGGTCACCAATGGCCAGGGCCAGCCCTATAAGGTCTTTACCCCCTTCTCCAAGGCCGCCTCCTCCCAAGTGGCAGGCGATGAACCGGAGGGGGTGCCGGAGATGGGGGCGTCGGCAAGCATTGCGTGTTCCTGGCCCAAGCCCACCGAGCCGGCGTGGGCCGCATCCCTGGCCGAGCACTGGACGCCCGGGGAAGCCGGAGCGCGGGAGCGCCTAGCCCAGCTGGATCTGGCCAACTACGCCAAGGAACGCGATATCCCCGCGCTTAATGCTACCTCTCTACTTTCTCCCCACCTGCGCTTCGGCGAGGTCTCCCCGCGCGAAGTGTGGTTCGCCGCGGCCGAGGAGCCGGAGTGCGCCAAGTTCCATTCCGAGCTACTGTGGCGCGACTTTGCCTGGCACCGCCTCTACCACCTGCCCAACCTTGCTACCGAAAACGTACGGGAAAAATTCGACCGCTTCGATTGGTCCTGGGATGACCCACGCCTGACAGACTGGCAGTCCGGTACGACGGGCATTGCGCTTGTCGACGCCGGAATGCGCGAGCTATGGGCCACCGGCTATATGCACAACCGCGTACGGATGGTGGTGGGATCCTTCCTCACCAAGAACCTCGGTATCCACTGGCGCCTGGGCGAGGAATGGTTCTGGGATACGTTGGTAGATGCCGATGCCGCCTCCAACCCCTTCAATTGGCAGTGGGTGGCTGGCTGCGGCGATGACGCCGCACCATTTTTCCGCATCTTCAACCCCGAAACCCAAGCCAAGCGCTTCGACCCCGACGGCGAATATGTGCGCCGCTGGGCACCCGCGCTGTCTGGCCCACCCATAGTGGACCTAAAGGAATCGCGCCAAGCCGCCCTCGACGCCTATGCGGAGATCAAGGACTAGGTCGGCGGAAGAGGCAGAAATAAAGGTCTACCATGGGGCCAATGATGAGCCCTAGGATTTATTCTCAAGCGCACCCGCCCATCGGCAATACCCCACTCATGCGAGTGGAGGCGATCAATCCTCGGCCGGATGTCCACCTCTATCTCAAACTCGAACAGTTCAACCTCGGCGGCTCTGCAAAAGACCGTACCGCCCGAGCACTAATCCAATCGGCCCTTGCCGCCGGCGATATCCGCCCAGGGTCGACGTTGGTGGAATCTTCCTCCGGCAACCTGGGCATGGCTCTAGCTCGCCAGGCCCCACTGCAGGGGATGAAGTTCCACTGCGTGGTGGATCCGCGCGTCAACGCTTCTACGGTGGCCACCATGCGGGCCTATGGCGCACACGTGGAATTGCTCGACCACCCAGATCCCGAAACCGGCGATTGGCTTACCGCCCGCCGCACCCGCGTGGCCGAGCTATTGGAAGAGATCCCCGATTCTTTCAACCTCAACCAGTATTCCAATGAAGCCGCCTTTCACGCCCACGCGGAGGGCACTATGACTGAGATCCTGGATCAACTCGGGCAGGCACCCAGCCATGTGCTCGTGGCTATGAGTACCACCGGAACCCTTGGCGGCTGTGTCCGCAAACTTTCCGAGGTGGGAGCCAGTACCCAAACAATCGGCGTTGATGCAGAGGGCTCCGTACTTTTCGGCGGTGAGCGTGGCACCCGCATGCTGCCCGGCTATGGCGCAGGTATCGTGACCGACCTATCCACCAAATTTTCGCCCTCCTCCGTCGAGCGGGTCCCCGATCTCGAGGCCATCGTGGCCGCCCGCAGGCTCGCCCGGGCCGAGGGTTTGCTGCCGGGTGCTTCCGGCGGTGCTGTTATCGCAGCCTTCCAGCGCCTCGCGCCTTCCCTGCCGGCGGGGGCGGAGGTGGTTGCCGTGCTACACGACGCCGGCCAGCCTTACTTAGACACTATCTATAACGATTCCTGGGTATGCGAAAACTTCGGCATTTCACCTGCGGAACTTGCCGCGCGCAGCGAAGGGACGGCGCAGTGACTTCCCCTAAGCCTGCCCGACGCATTGCCATCATCGGAGGCGGCCCGCGCGGTCTCTGGGCCGTAGAGGAACTCATCGAGCGCGCCCGCATCCCCATTTATGTCACGGTCTTCGACCCGTATCCGGCCGGTGCAGGCGCTGTCTACCGCCCGCAGCAGCCGCCGCACTGGCGCCTCAACGTCAACTGCGCCATCGTCACCACCGCCCACGATAATTTCAACGCATGGCGCGCCCGCCGCGGTGGGGACACCACCGATGCCTTCCCACCGCGCGCCGAAGTGGGCCAATTCCTCGCCGATACCTGGTCCGCCGCATTGCAGCGCGCGCCGGCGCACATCCGCATCCGCCACCTGCCGCACCGCGTGAGCGAAGTGAGCAGCGACGGAGAAGGCTTCGTGGTCGATGGCACCTCTTTCGACGACGTCCTAGTCTGCACCGGACACGACCATTTGCATGCTGGTTCCTTGGTCCACGAAGCTTCGCGTGTGCCCGTCACCGGTCTTTATTTCGGCGCCGACCTCCCTAGCGCTCCACGGCGAGTCGGCGTACGCGGTGCCGCCTTAAGCTTTATCGATGTATGCCTGCTTTATGGCGATACCGCCGAGGTCATTTATCCGGTGAGCCGCAGCGGGCGATTTATGGAGGTAAAGCCTTCTCCGGAGACACCGCTGCCGGAGGTTTCGACGCAGTGGCGGCAGGCCTGTGCGCATATCACTAACGCCACAGACTTGCGCAAGATCCTCATCGGGGCCGCAGACGAGTTCGGCGACTTCACTAGTGCGGAACTAACAGCCGTTATTGATGGTCAGGATTTCACCGGCGATGCGCTCGCTGAGCTCGAGGCTTCCCTACGTGCGGCCGAGGGCACTGGTCCTCTGACTCCGGCCATGGCCGTGGGCGCGGCTTTTCGTGGGGTCTTCCAAGACTGCGTCGATTGGCACCAGGCGCACGGCCCAATGCCCGGGTTCCGCGAGCTCTCACGCACCCTCGAGCGGGTGGCCTTTGGCCCGCCACCGGTCACAGCCAGGCGCCTGCTCGAGCTCATCCACTCCGGGGTGGTGGATACCCAGTATCTAGGCACTCCTGAGCAGATAGATTCCTGGCGGGAGAAGGGCGGCGTGGACCTGCTTATCGACGCCACTGTGGCTCCCCAAGCCACCCCCTCCCCCTTCCATAACGTTCCTGGTGTGGTGGAAATTGGCCGCATGAATGAGCTCTCCCTGCCCGGGCATGACTCTCTTAACCGTTTAGTACACGATGACATCCCCCGCTGGGCGGAGAAAGTAGGAAACCCATGACCACCCCTCCCATTGCCCCACTGCCGGTCCACGGCACCGTGCCGCTGCGTGCCCGATGGGAACGGTGGTTGCAAGAGCTCGTGGAGAACCCGCAAGAAGTGACCGCACTAACCTCGCGCTATGGCTCTCCGGTGAACGTGCTCAATCCCGCGCCACTGCGCCACAATGCCCAAGAGCTACTAGACGCCGGTGCTTCGCACGACGTGAAAACTCGGGTATTTTTCGCCCGCAAAGCCAATAAGGCGCTGTGCTTTGTTGATGCCGCTCGCGAGAGCGGACTCGGCGTGGATGTAGCCAGTGAGAACGAGCTACGCCAAGTACTCGAGCGCGATGTAGCCCCAGAGCGCATCATCCTCAGCGCTGCTATCAAAAGCGATGGTTTGCTCCGCCTCGCGATTTCGCGTGGCGTTACTATATCGTGCGATTCTCGCGCAGAATGCGGCCGCATCGCCGCCATCGCGCGAGCTTTAGAAACCACCGCCCGCGTAGCGCCACGCCTTGCTCCAGATCCAGACGCCTTACCACCGACCCGCTTCGGGGAAAGGCTGCCTATATGGCAGGAAACGGAGTGGCCCGCAGATCTTCGTGCGGTGGGTGTACACGTTCACCTGCATGGCTATAGCGAGGCGGATCGCCGCACCGCCCTTGCAGAGGCCATTGCTCTAGTCGAGCACCTACGCGCAATGAACCAACCCGCTAATTTCATCGATATCGGCGGCGGCGTGCCCATGAGCTATTTAGAATCCCGCGAGCAGTGGGAAAACTACACAGCACGTATCTCTGCGCAACGAGCTGGTACCGGTGCCCCCTTTACCTGGAAATCGGATCCGCTCTCCAATACTTATCCTTTCTGGCAGGAGCCGACACGCGGTCAGTGGCTGAACCAACTTCTCTCCGGTGAGGTCCCCGGCTACGGCAACGCCGGTGGTGCCCTGCGCGAGCGGGACATCGCCCTCCATCTAGAACCGGGCCGCAGCCTCCTCGACGGCTGCGGTGTCATCCTCGCCGAGGTGAGCTTTCTCAAAGAACGTTCTGATGGCCTGCCCCTTATCGGTGTGGCGATGAATCGCACGCAGTGCCGGACCGCCGCGGATGACATCCTGCTAGACCCCCTCCTCGTGCCTACAGCCGGTTCAGCAAAGGAGGTCTCCCGCGAGCGACGTACCGGCTTTGTAGTCGGTGCCTACTGCATTGAAGACGAGGTGATTCTGCGCCGCGAAATGGACTTTCCAGCGGGCATTGCCGTAGGAGATACCCTCGCCATTCCCAACACGGCCGGATATTTTATGCACATCCTCGAGTCTGCTTCGCACCAGATCCCCTTGGCTCGAAACGTCTACTACGACGGCGGCGAATGGGTGCCAGACGATATTGACGCCACATAACTACTAGTGGCTCGAGATATAGAAAAAGGGCTTCGAGGAATTGCCTCGAAGCCCTTTAGCCTTAAACGCAGTGCGTCAGAACTGCTTAAGCGGTGTAATCCTTGACCACGGAACCGTCAACCGGGATGCCCGGGCCGGAGGTGGTGGAGATGGTAGCGCGCTTGATGTAAATGCCCTTAGCGGAAGAAGGCTTCAGGCGCTGGATCTCATCCATGAGTGCGCCGTAGTTCTCAGCCAGCTTCTCAGCATCGAAGGAAGCCTTACCGATGATGGCGTGCAGGTTAGCAGCCTTATCAACGCGGAAGGAGATCTTGCCGCCCTTAACCTCAGAGATTGCCTTAGCAACGTCTGCGGTAACGGTGCCGGTCTTCGGGTTCGGCATCAGACCACGTGGGCCCAAGACGCGGGCAACGCGGCCAACCTTGGCCATCTGATCCGGGGTTGCGATAGCAACGTCGAAGTCGATGTTGCCCTCGTTGATCTGCTCGATCAGTTCAGCGGTGCCGACGATGTCAGCGCCAGCTTCCTGAGCGGCGGTAGCCTTCTCGCCCTCAGCGAAGACAGCAACGCGAACGTCCTTACCGGTGCCATTAGGCAGGGAAACGGTGCCGCGAACCAGCTGGTCAGCCTTGCGCGGGTCAACGCCCAAACGGAAGACAACATCAACGGTGGCGTCGAAGTTCTTGGAGGAGGTCTTCTTAGCCAGCTTGGTGGCCTCGATCGGACGGTACAGGCGGGACTTATCTACCAGTTCCGCAGCGGCCTTATAAGCCTTAGACTTAGTGCTCATTTAACAATTCCTTTTCTGGATTGGTGTGGTGTTCGGCGGGCCGTAGCTGGCCCTACCACATAAAGTTTTTACTTCTCCGGTGCGCCATCAACGGTGATGCCCATGGAGCGGGCGGTACCGGCGATGATGCGAGCGCCGTTCTCGATGTCACGTGCGTTCAGGTCCGCAAACTTGGTCTCTGCGATTTCCTTGCACTGGTCCCAAGACACAGAGCCGACCTTGTCGGTGTGTGGAACGCCGGAGCCCTTCTTGATGCCAGCGGCCTTCAGCAGCAGCTTAGCTGCCGGCGGGGTCTTCAGCTTGAAGTCGAAGGAACGGTCCTCGTAGACGGTGATCTCAACCGGAACCACGTTGCCACGCTGGTTCTCGGTAGCGGCGTTATAAGCCTTGCAGAACTCCATGATGTTGACGCCGTGGGCACCCAGTGCCGGGCCAACTGGCGGTGCCGGGTTAGCGGCGCCTGCCTCGATCTGCAGCTTGATGAAGCCAGATACCTTCTTCTTAGGAGCCATCGAATTACCTCTTTCCTGTGTTACCGGGATAGCCGCCACGATGAATAACGGGATCCCGTCCGGATGCTCACCTTCAGTGGGCCACCGGAGGATGAAACGTTTTTCTTATACGCACGCCCAAGGCGCACGGCGTTCTAGTTTAGAACACCGTGCGCCCTGCACAAAATCACTTTTAGGAGATGCGCTCGATCTCGGTCGGCGACAACTCCACTGGGGTCTCGCGGCCAAAGATGGATACCAAGCCCTGCATCTTGCCGGTCTCTGGGTCGATCTCGGAAATGGTGGCGGAGACTGCGGCCAGCGGGCCGGACAGGATGGTCACTGCCTCGCCTACCTCGAAGTCGTGGGCGTACTTCTTTGCCACTTCCTTTTCTGGCATGGCCACGACCTGCTCGCCCTCGGCCTCATTCGGGGCGGCATCGCCCTTGGTGGACGGTGCTTCGTTCGGCATCAGGAATTTAGCCACATCGCGGGTCTTAACCGGGGTGGCGTTGCCCTCGTTGCCCACGAAGGAGGTCACACCAGGGGTTTCACGGATGACGGACCAAGCGGCGTCATTGAGTTCGGCGCGGACGAGGACGTAGCCCGGCAGCAGCTTGCGCTTCACAATCTTCTTCTTGCCGTCCTTGTTCTCGAGCACCTGCTCAATAGGAACGACAACCTCAAAGATAGAGTCCTCCACCTCGAGGGTCTGGGCACGCATGTCCAGGTTGGTCTTTACCTTGTTTTCGTAACCGGAGTAGCACTGAATGATGTACCACTGGCCCGGCTGCTTCTTCAGCTCGCGGGTAAACGCACGCAGGCGCTTGCGGTAGGCGGCGTCTTCGGACTCATCCTCGCCAGCCTCTGGAGCTGCGGTCTCTGCCGCTCCTTCGGCCTCCGCCCCCTCGGCGTCGGCCGCTGCCGTTTCCGGTGCCTCGGCTGCCTCAGCAGGCTCAGCTGCGGCGTCGGTGGACTCTGCTGCTTCTTCTGCTGCGGGCGCGCTTGGGGTAGCGTCCTCCTGCTGTGCTTCTTCAACGGAGCTAGCGTGCTCTGCCGCCTGCTCCTGCACGTTGGCCTGCATAGCCTCCTCGAGGGAAGTGCCTACGGTTTCGACGTTATTCTCGTCGCTCATGATTCTTACTCCAAAAATTCCTCGGCGCGTTGCGTAGGACCAGCCTACCCGCCCGCGTATGGGCAAAAAGTATCCCGCCGTTCCTTCAGCGGAAACAGCGGGATAAAAGATTATGCGGCTATCTTACTAATCAGAGAGAACCTGCTCAACTCCGAGACCAGCCAGAGCGTCCACGCCCCACACCAAAACGGTCATGACGATGAGGAACGCAAAGGTAATGAGGGTGTACTGCAGCATCTCCTTAGCGGTCGGCCACACCACTTTCTTCATCTCAGTTGCCACCTCGCCAGGGAAAGCGGCTACGCCACCACCTGGGGTGTCATCGTGATTCTTATCCTCTACGCGGACGACGTGCTTATCGGCGTAATCCGCGGAGGACGTGGTAGCCGCACCAGAGAGCTGACGCTTACCGGTCGGGCGCGGTGCACCCGAATTCTTCGGCTGCTGCTCATCGCTCACAGCTAACCCTCCTTGGGAACTAAATCTAATAGGGCGCTTAACGCGCACCTCCATAACTTTGTCAACCCTAGCAAAGCTTGCACTGCATGAAAAGCTGACCACCGCATTTATAAGACGTGGCCTTGGATACATTGGGCGAGCACAGCGGCGAGCAAGGCTCGACCGGGAAAATATGGCATGAACAAACCCCGCCACCTGAAATCAAGTGACGGGGTTTACTGTGCAGGGGCGACAGGACTCGAACCTGCAACCTACGGTTTTGGAGACCGTTGCGCTACCAATTGCGCCACGCCCCTATTCTTTTATCTCTTAATGCCTCAGCATCAAGCGTTGAAGACCTTACCAGAGCCATAGTTCCAATCTGAAACCAGGCGGGTCTGCAAAGCCTTCAGCGCGGTAATAAAAAAGCGCCCTGCGGGCGCCTTTCTTTCCCGGTAGCGATGGCGAGAATTGAACTCGCGACACAGCGATTATGAGTCGCTTGCTCTACCACTGAGCTACACCGCCATATTCACCTTGGGGAATTTCTTCCTCCGAACATGAATGGAGCCCCCTGACAGAATCGAACTGTCGACCTTTTCCTTACCATGGAAACGCTCTGCCGACTGAGCTAAGGGGGCACATCCTAGCGTTGAACACATCGCTATTTCGTTGTGCTCTCCGTTGCGGACTCCAATAATCTAACCTGCTTGCAACGTTTTACACAAATCGCCACGTCAGAGCGTAAAAATGCATAGACCTTGTGAGGCCTTTTCGCACCTTTTGAATGCTGTTAGAGAAACGGCATGGCAGTCCACCGCTGCGGACTGCTCGGCCACGCTTTTTACCGTGTACCGGCAGCCGTGCGAAGGCATGTGGATTGGGGGGTGTGGGAAAAGGGGCGTCGGCAAGCGTGGCAATGCTTACTGCGTGCAGTGACCTCGGCACGGATGCTGGTGGCTGAGTCCAGTGAGGCTCTCCACAGTTGTTGACCAGCCGCAAATACGGCCATTGACTCGGGGTCCTGAGGGTTTAAGCTTGGTCTATAAAATCCCCCACCCCATACCGAGGAGCGAAGCTATGTCCGCTACCGATATTGCCACCCCACACATCAACCCGCAGGGCGCGCCCATTGCAGAAACCATCTTGCTGCCCGGCGACCCACTGCGCGCACAATTCATCGCCGAAAACTTCCTGGAAGACACCGTCCAGTTCAACGGCGTGCGCAATATGCTGGGGTTTACCGGCACCTATAAAGGCAACCCCGTTTCGGTCATGGGCACCGGCATGGGTATTCCCTCCATCGGCATCTACTCCTGGGAGCTCATCCACAACTACGGCGTAAAGAAGCTCATCCGCGTCGGTTCCATCGGCGCTATGCAGGAAGACATCGAGCTACACGATGTCATCGTCGCCTCCTCCGCCTCCACCGATTCCAATTTCTTGAGCCAGTACAACCTGCCGGGCAGCTACGCTCCGACCGCCTCGTGGAAGCTCCTCAAGGCTTTGGTGGATGAATCCGAGAAGCAGCAGGCACACATTCACGTGGGCAATATCTTGAGCTCGGATATCTTTTATAACTTTGACCAATCCGTCAACGAACGCTGGGCGCACATGGGCGTGCTCGGCGTAGAGATGGAATCCGCAGCGCTTTATGCCACCGCGGCCGAAGCCGGCGTCGACGCGCTGGGGCTTTTCACCGTATCCGACAACCTCGTGCACGGTACCAAGCTTTCCGCCGAAGAACGCCAAACCGCTTTCCGCACCATGATTGAACTCGCGCTGCCGCTTAACGCGCTCGACTAAAAGGACGCCTTCCCCGTGACTACTTCTACTACTTCTGCTTCCCCGCAGGACAAGCGGCCAGGCTCCGCGGTAAACCCCAAGGTTGCCGTCCCCATCCTGCTCTTCGTCTTCGTCTTCTCATTGGTTATTGATAACGGCTTTAAGACGATGACCATGCCGATTGCCCAGGCGCTCGACCTTTCCGTTAAGACCGCCTCCCTGCAGGCTTCCCTCGCCGGCGTCATCATCGGCATCGGCGCCGTGGTCTATGCCGCGCTGGCGGATTCCATTTCCATCCGCAAGCTCATGCTCACCGGCGTCGTCCTCATTGCCGTGGGATCGATCTTAGCCTTCGCCTTTTCTAGCTTCTGGCCCATGGTGCTGGCCGGTCGCCTCATTCAAACCGCCGGCCTCGCCGCCGCGGAGACGCTTTATGTCATTTACGTGACCAAGCACTTGAGCGAGGCCGATCAAAAGACCTACCTGGGCTTTTCCACCGCCGCCTTCCAAGCCGGCCTGCTCATCGGCGCGTTGACCTCTGGCTTTATTTCCACCTATGTCTCGTGGACGGCGATGTTCCTCATCCCGCTCATCCTCATTCTGACCATCCCACCAATCATCAAGCTGGTGCCAGAAGATGAGGCCGTGGAGGGACACCTCGATGTGCTCGGCCTATTTTTCATCGCCGTCTTTGCCACTGGCCTGACCTTATTCATGCAGGAGTTCGACTGGGTATATCTCATCGTGGCTGTCCTCGGCGTGGTGGGCTTTGTTTACCACATCGGCCACGCCAAGTATCCCGTGGTCACCCCGGAGTTTTTCACCAACGGCCGCTACGTGTGGACCATCCTCATGGTCTTCTTCGTCTATTCCACCCAGATGGGCTTCATCTTCTTGCTGCCTTTTGCGGCGCATGACCTGCACGGCATGAATATCGATAAAGCCTCCCTGTTGATGATCCCGGGCTATATCTGCGCCATCCTCATCGGCATCTTCTCCGGAAAGATCGGCACCGTTTTATCCTCCCGCGCCACCATCTACACCGCCTTCGCCTTAGTTGCCGGCGCACTGGTGATGGCCGCGCTTTTTGTGCAACTCCACGTCGCTATTCTCATCGCAGCCATCGTGGCCTTCGCCTCCGGCTTTTCACTGATGTACGCGCCGCTGGTTAATACCGCGCTGCGCAATATCAGCGCCGTCAAGTCCGGCATCGCCATTGGTTTTTATAACCTGACCATCAATATCGCCATCCCGCTGGGCATTGCCTATACCGCCAAGCTGCAGGACCTCGCCAGCTATAACACCGTGCTGTGGATCCTGGCCGCCGTGGCTGCTATTGGCATTGCCCTATACGTAGTTTCTGACCTCAAGATGGCCCGTTCCGAATCCCGCCCAGCCCGTTAAGGAGAAAATTATGACTTCCCGCACCGACGTTGCATCCATCATCGATCACACCCTGCTCAAGCCGGAGGCCACCCCGGAACAATTCCGCGCCCTGGTAAATGAGGCAGCCGAGCTGGGCACCTACTCCGTATGCGTTTCCCCCTCCGCCTTGCCCATCGAGGTTCCTGACTCCCTGCACATTGCCACCGTCGTCGGCTTTCCCTCCGGTGCCGTAAAGCCGGAGATCAAGGCCGCTGAGGCAGCCCGCGCGGTTGCCGATGGCGCCGAAGAGGTGGACATGGTCATCAATATCCCGCTAGCCATTGAGGGCCGCGCCGAGGATCTGCAGGCCGAAATCCAGGCCGTGCGCGATGCCATCCCGGGCAAGGTTCTCAAGGTCATCATTGAATCCGCCGCGCTTTCCGAAGACGCCATTGTCCTCGCCTGCAAGGCCGCTGCAGCCGCCCAGGCGGACTTTGTCAAGACCTCCACTGGTTTCCACCCGGCCGGCGGTGCCTCTGTACATGCCGTAAAGCTCATGCGCGAGACCGTAGGCGATAAGTTAGGCGTGAAAGCCTCTGGCGGCATCCGTACCGCACAGGACGCCCTAGCCATGATTGAGGCTGGCGCGACCCGCTTGGGCCTGTCCTCCTCCGCCAAGATCCTCGAGGAGCTCTAGTCCATGTCGAACGCCGCCGTAGATTATGACTACGCCCGTACGTGGGCCGAGCACGACCCTGATCCGGATACAGCCCGCCGGGTAAACACCTGGATTGAGGAGGGCAATACCGCTGAGCTCGCCTCCGCCTTCGCCGGCCCCCTGGCCTTTGGCACCGCGGGCCTGCGCGCCGCCGTGGGCCCGGGTGAGTCCCGCATGAACCGCGCCGTGGTCATCCGCACCACCTACGGGCTCATCACATGGCTCAAGCAGCAGGTCGATACCCCAGTCGTGGCCATTGGGTGCGATGCCCGTCACGGCTCCGCGCAATTCCAGCGCGATGCGGCTCAGGTCATCTCCGCGGCCGGCGGCCGGGCCCTGGTTCTGCCCGCACAAAACCCCACCCCGCTGACCGCTTTCACGGTACGCAAGCTCAAGGCGGATGCTGGCATCATGGTTACCGCCTCACATAACCCGCCGGCCGATAATGGCTACAAGGTGTACTTGGGCGGCCGCATCGCCACCGGCCCTGCGGAAGGCGTGCAGCTTATCTCACCCGCCGATGCCGAAATCGCGGAAGCCATCGCCGCGGCACCTCATGCCGATGAAATCCCGCTTTCTGCGGCGAATGTCGAGAACGTCGATACCCGCGCCGACTACCTCGACCGCGCGGCACAACTCGTAGGCGAAAGCTCCGATGTCACCATCGCGCTCACGGCCATGCACGGCGTTGGTGCTGCCTTGGGCAAAGAACTTCTCACCCGCTGTGGCTTCCGCGTCTCGCTAGTTCCTGAGCAGACCCAACCGGATCCGGATTTCCCCACCGTCTCCTTCCCCAACCCGGAAGAGCCCGGCGCCCTTGATCTGGGTATCCGCCACGCTGAGGAGATCGGCGCCGATATCCTTATCGCTTATGACCCCGACGCCGACCGCTGCGCCGCCGCCGTACCTACTGCTTCTGGCTCCTGGCGCCAGCTCACCGGCGATGAAACCGGTGCCCTTTTGGGCGACTATCTGGCCCGCCGCGGGGCGACCGGCAATTTTGCCAATTCCCTCGTCTCCTCCCGCCTGCTCGGGCGCATCGCCGCGCACTACGGCCTCGGCCACGAGGAGACGCTGACCGGCTTCAAGTGGATCGCACGAACCCCGGATCTCGCCTTTGGCTACGAGGAAGCCATTGGATTCTGCCCCGATCCCACCGCTGTCCGTGACAAGGACGGCATCGCTACCTCCGTAGTGCTCGCCAGCCTCGCGGCCGAGTGCAAGGCCGCAGGAACCACCCTGCTGGAGCGCTTGGAGGGCATCTATGCCGCCGTTGGGGCCCTGTATACCCAACCGCTGACCTTCCGTGTGGATGACCTCAGCATCATCGCTCAAGCGATGGATAAGGTCGCATCTACCCCGCCCACCGAACTGGCTGGCTCGCCCGTGGCGAAGGTAGAGAAATTCGCCCAAGGATCCAAGTTCTTCACGGACAACGATGACCGCGTCATCGTTCGCCCCTCCGGCACGGAACCGAAGCTCAAGTGCTACCTCGAGTCCCCCGACGCCGACCGCCTCGATGCTATTGCGGCCGACCTGCGCGCCTACTTCGAGATTTAAACCCCTCCCCGCTCCACGCTCTCTAACTGGTCCTTCTGAGATTGCTTAGGGCCAATGAGGGTGCGGACTAGTGGGCTTGCTGCCGCCAGGCCCACCGCCGCAGTACCAACTATCGATTCCGGTGGGTCAAAAAGAACGAGTATCGCCGGTATAAGGATGAGCGCGCCGAAAATGACACCTACGGCCGTAAAGAGCCGTACTTTTGATTCAAATATCGCGTACTCGAAAGATTCTGCTGTAACTTTCCTATCGAGGACAATATCTGCATGAGCGTCCTCCATAATCCGATCGCCTGCGCCCGGCTGAATGTCATTGTGCTGTTTGATTATCTGTGGATGCGGAGTTGGCCCCTGATGCGCCCACACAGCAATTTGGTCGTCAAGGTTAGAAAGTCTATTTACGCCAGGGAGCGCTCCTCCAACTGGTGGGAAATCGCTGCGTTTATTTTCCGGTGCGCCCGATAACTGCGAGTCCGATTGCGCAGATGCGCTTGCTGCGCTGCCTGCGCTACTCGCTGGCTTTGAAATAGGTGAATCTCGTTTACCCCGTCCAGCATCGTTCGGATCTTCTTCATATCCCATATCCTATCGCTAAACCTCATACCTTCATCTCTACAGTGACTTTCTGTGACTGATGGTATGGCTACCGAGCACGCCTGTTTGTACACAGCACCTTAGGAAGGTGTAGTTTGCTGGTCCTGAAGGCCAAAATGAGAGGAGTTAAAGATTACAGAACCCCGCCATTCATCCTTAACAGTTCTGCTAAAGATTGCAGTTGGTATTTCATCATTGCTCTGCCTCGGCTATTTCATTGGCGGTTTGAATGCGGTATACGTTGCCAAGGCCCTGGCGGGATCGGATTCCACCTCATTGCCGGATATTTCTCGTAGGTTAGGAAATGGATTTTTCTACTTCACGGCCGCTGGGATATTCCTAGCTGTATCCCTCATCGGTGCCTATGCGGTGTTCCACAGGGCTCAAAGGTCCCGCAGACAGGAGCCCTGCCGGTAGCACCCGTCTCACGACTGCAGGTACGACGAAACCCCGCAAGCATCTGCTTGCGGGGTTCATTCTGTGCCAGGTAGAAGATTCGAACTTCTGAAGGCAATGCCGGCGGATTTACAGTCCGCTCCCTTTGGCCGCTCGGGCAACCTGGCATGCACTGTGTGGTGCGAGTAAGTACTTTACTACGAACCACCCACCTACCTACAAATCGCCAGCACATAAGGGGAAAAGACGATAGAGGAGGGCGTCGCCAAGCAGCTAGCCCACGCGGCGCACAGTGTAATCCGCCAATTGGCGCAGGGCCTGGCTGGCCGAATTCTCCGGCAGCACGGCGAGCTGCTCCTCTACCACGCGCAAGTAGGCAGTGATGTCCTCCAGCGCCTTCTGTCGGCCGCCAGATTGGCGCAGGAGCTCAATGGCACGCTCCACCTCGGCGTCGGAATGCAGCGGCCCAGTGAGCAGCTCACGCAGCTTATCGCCCACCTCACCCTCTTCTTCCAAGGCATAGAGAACCGGCAAGGTAAATACGCCCTCGCGCAGGTCCGTGCCCGGGGTCTTGCCGGATTCCTTAGGGTCGGAGAAGATGTCGATGACATCGTCCACAATCTGGAAGATCATGCCGATGGCACCACCAATGCGGTGCAGGGCTGCGGCATGCTCGGCCGAGGCACCGGAGTGATAGGCGCCCAAGTAGCCCGCAGAGGCAATGAGCACGGCGGTCTTTTCGCGGATAACCGCCGTATAGTGCTCCACGGCATTAGCCTCGCCCGCGCCGATGGTCTCGCGCATCTGGCCGGTAACCAGCTCTTCAAAGGTATCGGCAAAGTGGCCTACGGTGTGGGTATCCAGCTCGCTCATCAGGCGGGAGGCATGCGCCAAGAGCGCATCGCCGGCGAGGATGGCCACGGAATTATTCCACCGCGAATTCGCGGATTCCACGCCCCTACGGCGGTCTGCCTCATCCATGACATCGTCATGATAAAGAGTGGCCACGTGCACCATCTCCACGACGGTGGCGGCCTTAACAACCTCTTCGCAGCCCGGACGCGAACCATACTCGGAGGCCAATAGCGCCATCATAGGGCGAAAGCGCTTGCCACCGGCCTTGGACAGGTGGCTGACCTTATCCTTTAAGAAGTCCTGGCCGCGGT
This sequence comes from Corynebacterium sp. LaCa54, assembly GCF_046717495.1. Classification (NCBI taxonomy): domain Bacteria; kingdom Bacillati; phylum Actinomycetota; class Actinomycetes; order Mycobacteriales; family Corynebacteriaceae; genus Corynebacterium; species Corynebacterium sp. LaCa54. Next base: position 336,442 of record NZ_CP177115.1, on the reverse strand, counting down.
CGATTTCACTGCGCAGCTTGTCTTCTACTGCTTCCATGCCCGCACCAATGCGCTCGTTGAGCTGCGGATCACCAAGATCCACGTGCGTGGCATGCGATTGACCGTGAGTCATTAAATAGTGTTCCTTGCAACTAAAAGCCAGAGATAATCGATTACCTACCGTAGTCCAATCCGCGCCCCTAAACACACTCGAGGGGGCGAACTCATGCAATGATAGTCCTCATGTCGGAGCAGATCGATTCCCAAACCTATGTCGAGGTCGCCATCATTGGCGCTGGACCTGCCGGAGCCGCCGCCGCGATTCACGCCGCACGCGCGGGCTTTGACACCCTCCTTATTGATTCCGCGACGTTTCCCCGCGATAAAACCTGCGGTGACGGTCTCACACCGCGCGCGATGCATCAGCTCGACGAGCTGGGCCTTAAGGTCAACGCCTCCTACCGCAATCGCGGCCTGAAGCTGCACGGATACGGCGGCGATATTACCGCGCCGTGGCCGAAGACCTACCCTTCCCAGGTGGGTACGGCCCTGCCACGCTATCGCTTTGATGCCCTGCTTGTCGACGCCGCCGTAGACGCCGGCGCCACCCTTATCACCGGCACCCCCGCTACCGATCCCATGCTCGAAGGAAACCGCGTGACGTCTTTCCGCGTGGGCGAAGCCACCGTACACGCCACGTGGGTCATTGTGGCCGATGGCGTGCGCTCTACCTTTGGCAAGAAACTTGGCCGCACCTGGCACCGCGAGGAAGTCTATGGAATCGCCGCACGCTCCTATGCTTCTTCCACGCATGCCGATGAGCCCTGGATGCACTCCCACGTGGAGCTTAAAGACGAAGACGGCGAGGTGCAGCCGGGCTACGGGTGGATCTTCCCGCTCGGCCTTGAGCTCGGCCAGGTCAACATCGGCCTTGGCGCGCTCTCGACCGCGCAGCGCCCCGCCAAGATCAACACCAAGAAGCTGCTCGAGTTCTACGCCGCCCAGCAGCGCCCCGAGTGGGGACTAGGGGGGATTGAACACGTCACCTCTGCTCTACTGCCCATGGGCGGCGCTGTTTCCAACGTGGCCGGTGCCAATTGGATGCTCATCGGCGATGCCGCCGCCTGCATCAACCCCCTCAACGGCGAAGGCATCGATTATGGCTTGGAGACTGCCGCGCTTGCCGTGGATCTACTCGGCCCAAAGGATTTCACCCTCGCCTGGCCAGCCGTCCTGCGCGAACATTACGGCGAATCCTTCCTCCTCGCCCGCACGGCCGCGCGCCTTTTGACCTACCCGCAGTTCCTCCCGATTGCCGGTCCGCTGGCCCTGCGCGGGCCCATCGGCCGCATGCTCATGCCGGCCGCCGCTCGCCTGATGGGAAACCTCATTACTGACGATGACCGCGACCTTATCGCGCGCACCTGGCGCGCTGCTGGCCGCACCGTATCGTCTCTCCGCCGCGATACTCCCCTGTGGGATTCCACCGCGGCTTGGTCCCCGTCCCCCTCATGTCTCTAGGCGTGGGCCCAGGCCCGCACCTAGGCGGGCTTGACCGCCGAGTGCAGCGCCACGATGCCAAAGGTAAGGTTCTGCCAACCAGCCTCGGCCCAGCCATTGCGATTGATAGCCGCCGCGAGCTCCTCTTGCCCCGGCCATGCACGAATGGACTCCGCGAGGTAGATATAGGCATCCGGATTAGAAGAAACCACGCGCGCCACCGGCGGCAACAGGCGCATTAAGTATTCCTTGTACACGGTGCCAAAAATCGGCACCACCGGGGTGGAAAATTCCGCCACCGCTAGACGCCCGCCTGGCTTGGTCACGCGCGCCATTTCACGCAGCCCGAGCTCAAAGTCGTGGATATTGCGCAGTCCATAAGAGATGGTCACCGCATCAAAAGTATTATCCGCAAACGGCAGCTTCATGCCATCGCCGGCCACCTTGGGTACGTCACGCTCACGGCCAGCGGCCAACATCCCGCGGGAGAAATCGCACGCCACGCACCACGCACCGGACTTGGACAATTCCACGGTGGATACGGCGGTGCCGGCCGCAAGATCGAGGACCTTCTCCCCCGGCTGTAGGTTTAGTCGCTCGCGGGTACGCTTGCGCCAGTGCGCGTCCTGCCCGAAAGACAAGACGGTATTGGTGAGGTCGTACTTCTCGCCCACGGCGTCAAACATGCGCGCCACATCGAAGGGCTTTTTATCCAGATCTGCCTTAGACACAAATGATCAGTTTAGGCCACGCGGGCGCCGAGGGCACGAGCCGCCCACCGCGGCAGCTCCGGGCGCTGCCCCAGAATGGTCAGGGGCACCCGGCGGGTATCCTCCAGCACCTCTTCGTAATAGCCCACGAGCTGCTCGCACAGCGCCTTCCACGTCTTGGAAGAAATGGACTCGCGGGCATTATCGCGCATCTCCTGATGGATCTCTGGATTGAGCAGCGCATCCACCGCATTGGGGAGGTCTTCCACAAAGGTCTTCACGTCCAACAAAAGCCCGTTATAGCCCTCCTCAATGAGGTCTACCGGACCACCGGCACGCGGCCCAATGGTCGGCACGCCGGAGGCCTGCGCCTCTTGGATGGACTGGCAGAAGGTCTCAAACTCACCGGCATGGACAAAAACGTCCAGGGAGGCATAGGCCGCTGCTAGTTCTTCGCCGGACAGAGCGCCAGTAAACACGGCCCCAGGAAGCTGGGCTTCCAATAGGGGCCGCTCCGGCCCATCGCCCACGATGACCAGCTGGATATCTTCGCGTCCATTGAGCGCCGATAACCGGTGCACACCCTTTTCCGCAGCCAAACGCCCAACGAAGCCGACGATATTCTTCGTGCCGCTCGGCTCCCAGCTGCGGCGCAGCTCAGCAGAGCGCTTGGATGGGTGGAAAAGCTCCGCATTCACGCCGCGTCCCCAATGGCGCACGTTTTTAATGTGGTGCTTTTCCAGATCCCGGATGGTCAGCGAGGACGGTGCCAGGGTCATCTGGCAGGAGTTGTGGATGGTGCGCAGCCACTCCCAGACGCCATAGGCCAGCGCGGAAGCATGGTATTTGGTGGCGAAACCGGCGACGTCAGTCTGGTACAGCGCCACGGCCGGCACGCGTTGCTGACGGGCGGAGAAGGCACCTGCCGCGCCGAGTACGAAGGGGCTGGCTAGGTGGATGATATCCGGCTTGAAATCACGCAGCGCCTCATCCACCGCCGTTGTAGGAACTCCCACCGGAAGCGAATCCACCAGCGGCACGCGCACGGTGGGCACGCGGTAGATGGGGAATCCGAGGTAGTCCGGAATTTCCTCTTGGCCTTCGCGGGCGCCCGGCGCGATAACAATGGCCTCCTGCCCCGTCTCGTGCAGATGCTCCAAAACGCGCAGCACTGAGTTGGTCACACCATTGACATTGGGAAGGAAGGATTCAGCCACGATCGCAACACGCATGCCACCATAATGACCTATTTTCTTAAGTTAATGGTGAAGCTAGTGGAAAATCTTGGTTAATTATTTCTCCGCACGGCGGGTAAAGAAGCTAATCAGCTTCCACAAAGCGGCCGCAATAAGTGTAGCCACCACCCCTACCGAAGCCGCTGGGATGATAGCCAGCGTCCACTTACGGCCTTCTACCTTGACCAGATCAGGGTCATCGAGGGCGTATTGCACCCACACCTGCTGCCCCTCACCCAGGCCGCTGGGATAAAGCAGCCCGTGCTTCGGGGTGTGGTAAATCCCCTCACTGTCTTGGAAATCCACCGTGGTGCGCAGCATTCCCACGTCTTTGACCGTGGCCAGAGCACGCGCGGGATGGGCGGCGATGGCGTGATCATTAAGCGCCGGTCCGATGACCATGCCTACCGCACCCACGAGTGCGGCCAGATACAACGCCAGCGTCAGCTGGTGCAGGCGGCGACGATAGACCGCAGCCGTATAGCGCGGCACCACGGCTGCATGCGGTTTATGCTGCGGCGAAGCCACTTACTGGCCCACCTTTGCGGTCAACTTCTCAGTGAGCGCCCGGCGCGTGGCACGGGTGGTCTTTGCTTCCACGATGGTGATACCGGTGGAGTATTCCTTAAGTTCCGCCAGCGTATCCAGCAGCTCCTGCGGGGTAGTGACCTCGCGGTAGTCTGCCTCGTAGGCTTCTGCCAGCTTGCCGACGTCCACCCCATGCGGCGTCCCAAACGCCGGCTCGAATGACGCGCGCAGCGCATCGGCCCCCTGCTCAAGGGTCTCGAAGATGCCGCCACCATTGTCATTGGCTACGACGATAGTGAGGTTTTCCGGCCGCGGTTGGTCTTCCGGAATGAGCAGGCTATTCGCATCATGCAAGAAGGTGACATCACCCATCAGCGCCATAACGCGTGGGGCACGCCAATTGGTGGGATCCAGCGATTGCGTGGCCAAGGAAATACCGATGGCCTGGGCAATGGTTCCGTCAATACCGGCCGCCCCGCGCGGCGAGTACGTATCGACACCGTCGAAGGGCAGGCCCACTAATGCAGCATCGCGCACCGGGTTCGAGGCGCCAAGGACCAGGGTGTCGTTGACGGAGAGCGTATCGCCCACCGCGGCCGCCACGTGCAGCCCGGTAAATCCCAGTTCCTCGTCCTCAAGAGTCTCGCGCACGGCTTGCCCCGCCATGTCGGTAGCACCCTCGCAGATCTTCATCCACTCGCGGCTCGGCTCGCCGGTGACCTTGACGGTGGTGCCAAGGCGGGCGTCCTCACCACGCTGGTTGGTGAAGTCCTTGGTGCGCGAGAGCACCACCAATTCAATATCCGGATCATTCATCAGCGCCAGCACACCGCGGTGCAGCGTCGGATGCCCGACGACGATGACCTGTTCCACCTTGGTATTGACCACATAATCGTTCGCGGAGACCTGCGCCTTGCGGAAGATATGCGCCGCCGCTGGATGCACCGGATGGTACGGGCCCGGCGCGCTTGGCTCTGCGATGGTCGGCACGTCTTCTAAGCCTTCTACCTCCCAGGCTTCATCACCGGCAATGACCAGTGTGTTCTTGCTCAAGTCCACCGCTACTTCGCCGTGGTCCACAAAGGACGGTGCAGGCTCGCGCACGCCGTCGCCGGAGGTACGGGCGGGCAAGGCGGCGTCGACAAGCGGGGCATCAAAAGCCACATTGATGTGTACTTGCAGGTCTGCGCGGAAGCGCTGGGACATCGCCTCCAGATCAGCTGCGCTGGTGACCTGGGTGGTATCCGCATAGACGCCAAAGATGCCCTGCTGCTCGATGGTCTGCGATGCCCCCGTGCCCACCAGGCGCTCCGGCCGATCCGCGCTAATGATCGCCAGCGGCGTATGGGAATAGTGTGCCTCCACCACGGCCGGCAGGGTATTGGCCACGGCAGTTCCCGAGGTCATCACCACGCCCACGTGGCGGCGCTGCACTCGCGCCATGCCTAGGGCGGTAAACGCTCCCCCGCGCTCATCGAGGCGGGTGTGAACGCGGATATCATCACGTGCTAAAAGCGCCAACGACAGCGGCGCGTTGCGCGAACCAGGGCACAAGACGACATCCGTGAGGTGGCGCGCCAGTTGGGCGGCTACCTTCTCAGCCAACTGCATCGATTCATTCATGCCGCCCGATTTTACCTGCCCGCGCGCCATTTCCCTTACCGGGCAGGTGGCTGGCACTTAGTTCTGAGTGCCCTGCTGGCCAGCCGGCTGCTCGCCGCCGCCCAGGAGGTCATTGAGGAGGCCCTCTACGTCCACATCGGCACCTTTATCCAGCTGGTCTTGCACCTCTGGCGGTAGTTCGGTCGGAATATCGGAGGGCAGCTCATTTTGGAAATCCGGCAGCTTCGGTAGCTTATTGGAATTTTCATCCTGCGTATCCGGCTCATTGGTCTGCGTCACGGTAGTGGGAACCTGCGTGGTCAGTGTCTCCGTCACGGGCTCTGGATCCGGCTTATCTGCCTCGTCCGCGGCATTGCGCCACAGGAAAAACAGCACGGCCGCAGCCAGTACGGCTAGCACCGCAATAGCCGCGAAGACGCCGGCCATGGCGCCGCCACCGCCGCTTTTCTTTTTCCGCTTTTCCGGCTGGTCCGGATCATAGTTCGACGGCACCGGCTCGTACTCGGGCTGCTGCGCGTATTGCTGGCCATATGCCTGCCCGGCCGGCTGCTGATAGTTCTGGCCGTAGCTTTGCTGCTGACCGTAGCCCTGCTGGTAGCCGGCGGCCGCATCGAATTGACGCGTCTCATTCTGCGGCTGCTGCTCGCCTGGGAAGTACTGCTTGGGGTGCTCGCGGCGCGCGTGGTCGCGGCTGGAGCCGGCGGCATTATCGGGCACGCGGCCTATCTGGCGCGTGGCATCATCCGCCGGGCTGGACCAGCTGCGGGTTTCATTATTATCGCCATGAGGGCCTTTAGTAGTCATACCCTCTACCTCTACCCCATTTTGCTGTGAGATCCTAGAGAGGACTCCCACAGCTAACGGGCAGCGGAGGCTCGCCGCTTAGTGCGCTTGGCGTGCGCTCAAGGCGCGGCCGGTGGCGGTATCCTCTGCGGCGACCTGCGCCGGGGTGGCATCCGCGATGATGCGGCCGCCATCTTCGCCAGCGCCCGGGCCCATCTCGATGATGCGGTCCGCATGCGCCATGACCGAAAGATCATGCTCGACGACGATTACCGTATGGCCCGCATCCGCCAGCTTGTGCAGTTCGGTATTGAGCAGGTCGATATCGGCTGGGTGCAGGCCCGTGGTGGGCTCGTCCAGCAGGTAGACCGTGTGGCCGCGGCGAGAGTTACGAGAACGCTGCAGCTCCGTGGCCAGCTTGATGCGCTGGGCCTCTCCGCCGGACAGCTCCGGCGCGCCTTGACCCAAGCGGAGATAACCCAGGCCGACGGCCTGCAGTGTGGCGATAGCGCGGTAAATCTTTTCTTCTTCGGCGAATACCTCTGCGGCTTCGTCGACGGTGAGCTCCAAGATATCCGCGATGGTGCGGCCCTGCGAGGTCACCTCCAGGGTCTCGTCGTTAAAGCGCGCGCCGCCGCACTCCGGACAGGTGGTGTACGAGCCCGGCAAGAAGACCAGCTCCACCTCGATCTTGCCCGCGCCGCCGCAGGTGGGGCACTGGCCTTGCTTTACGTTGTAAGAAAAGCGCGAGACCGTCCACTTGCGCTGCTTGGCCTCGTCGGTGGAGGCGAAGAGCTTGCGGACGTTATCGAAAAGCCCGGTATAGGTTGCCAGCGTGGAACGCGGGGTACGGCCGATGGGCTTCTGGGTAATCTGCACGACGCGCTTTACTCGGTCAAAGCCCTCCGTGCTCTCTACGGACCAGCCCTTGTCCTCGGTCTCTTCCTCATCGGAAACGGCCGTGGCGGACTGTCGCAGCAGGCCAGCCAGCACCGCGCTGACCAGGGTGGATTTACCCGAACCGGAGACACCGGCGACCGCCGTGAATTGGCCCAAGCCAAAATCCACATCCAGGTTGTCGATGCTGCGTGCGTTGATGCCGCGCAGGGCGAGGTGGGAGGAGGGGGTGCGGGGGTCGTCGGCAAGCGCGAGCGTGCGGTGAGCCAGCGCATTGGCGGTAGGGGTGTCCGCGTCATAGTCTTCGACTGGGCCCGAATAGACCACGTTGCCGCCGCGCTCGCCGGCCAGCGGGCCGACGTCAACGAGCCAATCCGCTTGCGCGACCAAATCCATGTCATGCTCCACCAAGAGCACAGAATTGCCGGCCGCGATGAAACGGCGACACATATCCATGACCGCGTCGCGCTCATCGGGGTGCAGGCCGGCCGAGGGCTCGTCGAGCACGTACGCCACGCCAAAGAGGCCGGAGCGCAGCTGCGCCGCCAAACGGATGCGCTGCATCTCGCCGCCGGACAGGCTTTGCGTCGGCCGATCCAGGCTTAGGTGCGCCAAGCCGAGCTCGAGCGCCGAGGTCAACGCAGGCAGAATCTGCCGCAGGAGCAAATCCTCGGCCGAATTCTCCTCCGGGTTCTGCTTGCTGAGCACCTCATGCACCCTATCCAGCGGCAGCGCGCCCAGCTCATCAATCGGCATGCCCGCATAGGTGACCTTCAGCGCGGCCGGGTTGAGGCGGCGGCCGCCACAGGTCTCGCACTCGCGCGATTCCATATAGGACAGGGTGCGCTTGCGCAGGGTATCCGATTGGGTCTCCGCAAGCGTCTTATTGAGGTAGCTGGCCACCGAGCGCCACGTGCCCTCATAATTGCGCTGAATCTGATCCTTGCCACGCAGCGGCTTCACCGTGACGACGGGGCGCTCTTCCGTGAAGAGGATCCAGTCGCGGTCTTCTTGCGGCAGGTCCTGCCAAGGCGAATCCAGGTCATAGCCCAGATTCATCAGGATGTCGTGGAAGTTCTTGCCGGCCCAGGCGCCGGGCCATGCTTGGATGGCGCCTTCTTCGATAGAGAGGGTGGGATCCGGGACCATGGAGTCCTCGGTCGGCTCGTGGACCACGCCCGTGCCGTGGCACTGCGGGCACATGCCCTCTGGGGTATTCGGAGAGAAAGAATCCGAGTACAGGCCCTCCGGGTTATCCCCGGCGCGCGAATAGAGCAGGCGCACGCTATTCGAGAGCGCGGAGACGGTGCCAACCGTGGAGCGCGCACCGCCGCCGGAGGTGGATTGCTGCAGCGCGACCGTCGGCGGTAGGCCCTCTACCTGGCTGACCTGCGGGTCGACGGCCGAGCTAATGAGGCGGCGGGCGAAGGGCGCTACCGATTCGAGATAGCGGCGCTGGCCTTCACCGTGAATCGTGCCGAACGCCAGCGAAGACTTGCCGGAACCAGACACTCCCGTGACCGCAACGAGCTTGCCGCGGGGCATATCGACGTCGACGTTGCGCAGGTTGTGCAGGTGGGCATCGCGGACCTTGATAGTAGACATGTCCTCTAGCGTACGCACAGGTGGTGGGTTGGGCAGTCTGAAGCCTGACAGCAGTTTTTAACGGCTCTCTCTAGCGGTTCACCGGCTTTCAACGATTTCGTCCACCCATATGGCGAAAACCGTCGACGGTTTAGGTGTTCTAGATGGACGAAATCGTTGAAACTAGGAAGGTGGAACCTTTCCGGAAGATTTCCAGTCCAATGAGTCATGTGGACGAGAAATGAATTACTAGATTTAGGCCTTACTGACTATCAAATCCGCAGCAGGATTAGTGGGGGAACACTTTTGCGCTTGCGGCGCAACTGTTATATCGCTGCAGAGGCGAGCGCGAAAGATAAAGTAGCCGCGGTGGCGCAGCTTTATCCGGATGCGGTGTTTTCGGGGACGGCGGCGCTCGCGGCCTACGGCTTATGCGAGGTGCAGCTGCCGGCGGTGATCCGGGTGGATAAAAACTGCCGGATTCGAGCGGATGATGTGGTGTATACGGTGAGGTCGCGGCCGGTGCCGGCGAATCGGATAAAGGGTGTAAGGATGGCGTTGCCGGCACAGGCGGTAGCAGATGCATTGAGCTTCGAGCGCTGCAGCGAGTGGCTGCTGAAAGAAGCGCTGGCGCAGGCGTATCGCGGGCTCAACGGAAGGGGGAGGTTCGCGGCCGATTTAGAGCTGGTGATCAGTAAGAAAAGGGACGCGGTGCGCGAGTTAGCAGAAATGGCACCGGTGGGGACGGCGTCGAAATGGGAGCAGCGGATGTACCACGAGATGCGGCGGGTGGGGCTCAAGCCGGTGCCAAATTTCCGGCTTGGGCCGTATACCTGGGATTTAGGCTTCGAAGCGGGGACGACGGTGGTGGACTTGGACTCGCTTTATTATCACGCGCCGGAGAATAATCACCGGGAATTCCTCATCGGGACGTGGAAGACCAATCACGCGGTGCAGCACGGATGGGCGCCGCTGAAGTTTACGGATGAGTGCACCGACTACCACCTCAAACTAGTGGTGGAGACGGTGCAGGAAACGGTGGCGCATCGGCGCAGCGTGCGCGGGCTAAAGAGCCGGCCGCAAAAGGTGCGTCGGGCGCTGGCGACCCCGGCGTGGAGGTTTCACCAGAGTTTGCTCTAGGCCCTAGTCAGAAGGGTGCGATTCAGAAAGGTGCGGCCAGCAGGCGCGAACGCGGTCGAACCACCAGTCGCGGCGGTCGGCGGGGGCGGCGAGCGCAGCGAGACGGTCTGGGTCGGGGGCGAGGATATCGGCGGGAAGGTGGCCGTCGATAAGCGGGCGCGGGGCGGTGACGTCTTCTTCGAAAAGGGAGCCGGTGGCAAGGCCGGCGGCGGCTGGGGTGACGTCGATGTCTTCATCGTCGTAGATGCGCGGGAGGGCGGCGACGGCCGCGAGGCCCATGTTGATGCCAATGGAGGTGTCGAGCGCGGAGGCCACCGTGATGTCCATGTGGCGCTGGCGCAGGTGTTGGGCCACTTCGAGGACGCGGCGTACGCCGCCAAGCGGGGCGGGCTTGACCACGGCGACATCCGCGGCCTGCAACTCGGCGACGCGATAAGGGTCGGCGACCTTCCGGATGGATTCATCGGCGGCGACGCGCACAAAGAGGCCGGCGCGCATAAGGCGGCCGCGGACCTGGGCGAGCTCCTCGGTGGTGGCGCAGGGCTGTTCCATATAGTCCAGCGGCATCATCATCTGCGCGGCCTCGACCGCCTCATCGACGCTCCAGCCGCCGTTGGCATCCACGCGCAGAATAGGGATATCGCCGCGTTGGGTGACGGCGTCGCGGACGGCGCGGACGCGAGCGGCGTCGTCGGCAAGCGTGTGCCCCTTCTCCGCCACCTTGATTTTGAAGGTGCGGCAGCCGGGGTAGCGCTCCACCACGGCCGGGACCTCGCTGGCGGGCACGGCCGGGATGGTGGCGTTGACCTCGATGGAATCGCGTACCGGCTCTGGAAAGCCCTCGTAGGCGGCCTCGAGCCCGGCGCGCAGCCACGCGGCGGACTCGGCCGGGCCGTATTCCAAGAAGGGCGCGAACTCGCCCCAGCCGGCCGGGCCCTCGATGAGCAGGGCCTCCCTCGTGGTGATGCCGCGGAAACGCACGGCAAGCGGGAGGGAGACTACGTGGGCGCGGTCAAGGACGTCATCGATATGCATGGTCTTCATGGTAGCGCCCGCCGGCCATTGACCCCTCCCCCGCTCTGCGCTACTTTGGAAACCTATACCAATAAAGGAGGAATTATGCTGCTAGCTGAGGCATTGGCGGAGCGCGCCCAGGCACAGGAGCGCCTCAATAGCCTGCACGAGCGGCTGCTCACCGTGGCCCGCGTGCAGGAGGGCGATACCCCGGATGAGGATCCGCAGGAGCTGCTGCGCGAGCTCGACGGCGTGGCCGGGCGCATCGATGAGCTGGTGCAGGCCATCAATGCGACGAATATCGCCACCGCCTTTGATGAGAAGAGGAACTTGATGGAGGCCCTCGCGCTTCGCGACGGCCTCTTGCGCAAGCGCCGGATCTACCACGACCTGGCGCAGCGGGCGGGCACGCGCTCGGATCGCTATTCCCGCACCGAGATCAAGTTTGTCTCTACCATCCCGGTGGCGGAGCTGCGCAAGCGCGTCGATGATTTGTCTAAGCAGTACCGTGAGCTGGATACCCGCATCCAGCAGCTGAACTGGAATACCGAACTGAAAAACGGATAGTCATATCGCGCGCTGCTTAATGCGCGCGATGGTAGCCCACACACCTGCAGCGAGCAGGCCCCCACCCTGGAGGGGAAAATCCTGGGACCCTGGCCCCCTTTAGCGCTTTAAGGGGCGGGGAGTTCAAGTCTCCCCATGGCATGGAGTACCGCGCTGGTATGGCGTACACGGGTATTGTGCGGGGCAACAACCTCGCAGTATCGCGTATTGATTATTACCGGCCTGCTGGGCAGCGTGTGTGGGTGAGGGTTGGGAATGGGGACTATTCTTCTTTTGCCACTAAGCTGGCCTTTATGAGCGAGCAGAAAAAATACAGCACCGATAATCCCTTTCGGCCGGAACTGTGGCATTCCGTAGAGGGGTTTGAAGACCTCACGGATATCACCTATCACCGGCTCAACGGCGAGGGCCGCAAGAACGGCATCGTGCGCATCGCCTTCGACCGCCCAGAGGTGCGCAATGCGTTTCGTCCGCATACCGTAGACGAGCTCTACCGCGCCCTCGACCACGCCCGCCGCACGCCGGATGTGGGAACGATTTTGCTCACCGGCAATGGTCCCTCCGAAAAGGACGGCGGCTGGGCGTTTTGTTCCGGCGGCGACCAGCGCATTCGCGGCCGCTCCGGGTACCGCTACGCCACCGAGCACGCCCATGATGACGCCACCGCGGATGAATCCACCGTGGACACCGCCCGCGAGAAGGTGGAAGGCGGCCGCCTACATATCCTCGAGGTCCAACGCCTTATCCGCACCATGCCCAAGGTGGTTATCGCCGTGGTCAATGGTTGGGCGGCCGGCGGCGGACACTCGCTGCACGTGGTCTGCGATATGACGGTCGCCTCCCGCCAGGAGGCGCGCTTCAAGCAGACGGACGCGGACGTGGGTTCCTTCGATGCCGGCTATGGTTCGGCCTACCTAGCTAAGATGGTGGGCCAGAAATTCGCCCGCGAGATCTTCTTCTTGGGTCGCACCTATGATGCCCAGCGGATGTATGAGATGGGCGCGGTCAATGAGGTTGTCGATCACGCCGACTTGGAAGACGCCGCAATCCAGATGGGCCGCGAAATCAACGGCAAGTCCCCAACAGCCCAGCGCATGCTGAAGTTCGCTTTCAACCTGACCGATGACGGCCTCATGGGCCAGCAGGTCTTCGCCGGCGAGGCGACCCGCCTGGCGTACATGACCGACGAGGCCGTCGAGGGCAAAGAAGCATTCCTCGAAAAGCGCGACCCGCAGTGGGAGCAGTTCCCGTATTACTACTAGCCAGGAGTTAGCACGATGTGGATTTTCGCCATCGGCTTGGCCACACTTGCACTGGCGGGCGTCATCGTCTCGCGAGTGTGGATGCTCAAGCGTATCAAGGATGCGCAGGACAGCGGGGAGCGTCCCTTCGATCAGGAGGACACCCCGCGCAATCCATACATGTAGCGGAGTAAATGGCGTGGGACGCCCTCGGACCGGAGTGAGACATCTCAAGCAATTGTGGACATGCCCATAGTTAATACTTAAAGTGTCGAACATGAAACTCTGCAACTCATTCGTCATGCTCGCAGCACGCGTCGCCCTGGGCGTAATTCTCATCGCCCAGGGCTGGCAAAAGTTCTCCGAATGGACCGTCGCCGTCGCGGGCCTGATGCTCGCCGCCGGCCCCGGCATACGCTCCCTGGATCAGCTCCCCTTCAGCAAAAAGGCAAAAGTAGCCAAATAAGGCCACCGCTTCCTAGCCTCTCACTTCACTCATTGAAGTGAGAGGCATTTTTAAATTTTGGCAGCTTAAGGAAGAGATAGGACCACCTAAGTTCATTACGTTGAACAATCTAGTTCAAGGGTGCTAGTGTTTGTTGAGTTCACTTCTCCTAATACAAAGGAAGTTCATTATGAACTCAAATCACAGCACCCCACGCCGGCCCCTACAGCGCATTCTCGCAGGCACCTGCGCCCTCGCACTCGGCGCCAGCCTCGCCGCTTGCAGCGCCTCGAAGGAATCCATCGACGCTGCAAAGCCGAAGGACGGCGACACCGTCAAGGCCGTGGCCACGACTACCCAGATCTGCGACTACCTCACCCAGGTAGCCGCCGGCGGCCTCAAGCTCCACAAGGTCGACTCCCAGGGTGCGGAGACCAACTCCGGCGAGGGCCCAGTGACCCTCGACCTCACCTGTTTGCTCGCCCCCAACGCCAGCGCCCACGAGCACGAGATGACCCCGCAGCAGATGCAGGCGCTCTCCCAGGCCGACTACATGTTCGTCAACGGAGTCGACCTCGAGCACTTCCTCGACCAAGCCGTGGACTCCTCCGGCTTCCACGGCGTCATGGCCGTGACCTCGGGCGTCAAGAGCGAAGGTATGGGCGATGGCAACGGCAAGTACACCATCGACGAGGGCATCGAACACGTGAGCCCGCGCCCGTGGCCTTTCCCGGGGGAGGACGGCGAGGCCCCAGAATTCAAGTACGACCCGCACGTGTGGACCTCCCCGAAGCAGGCCAAGATTCAGGTCGACAACATCGTCAACACGTTGTCCCAGGCCTCCCCGCAGGCCAAGGACGCCTTCACCGCCGCCGGCAAGAAGTACACCGACCAGCTGGAGGACCTCGACAAGTGGGCCAGCGATTCCATGTCCGCAGTTCCTGAGCAAGACCGCGTGCTCTTCTCTTCCCACGACGCCTTCGGCTACTTCTCTAACGAGTATGGCGTGAAATTCATCGGCTCCGCACTGTCTGACTTCAACCACCAGCAGGACGCCACCTCGAGCCACATCGATGAGCAGGTAAAGAAGGTCCGCGAGTCCGGTGCCAAGGCCATCTTTGCGGAGAATTCCAACAGCTCGAAGTCCATCGAGGCCATCGCCCGCGCCGCAGGCGTCAAGGCGGTTACATCCGACGACGCTTTGTACGGCGACTCGCTAGGTGTGCCAGGCAGTGAGGGCGAGACCTACATCGGATCCATCGTCCACAACATCAACACCCTGGTCAGCGCCTGGGACTCCAAGCAGCAACCGTTGCCAGAATCGCTGCAGGAATTCGACTTCGCCAAGCGAAAGTAGCTCTTTATGTCTTCCCCATTAGTCACTCTGCACAATGCCACCTGCGGCTATGGCGCCCGGGATATCCTCACCGACGTTGACCTTGAGATCCGCGCGGGCGAGGCCGTGGCGCTCCTAGGTTCCAACGGCGCGGGCAAATCTACCCTGCTCAAGGCAATCACTGGCCTGGCTGCCTTGCGCGGCATGGCCACCATCGACGCCTCGCTCGGATACGTCCCGCAGTACCAAGACTCCGACCTGAGCTTTCCCGTCACGGCTTACAAGGTCGTGGAAATGGGCCTTTTGCCCTCAGTGAGCTGGTGGCACAGGTGCACGAGCATGCGTAGCTACCGCGACTGCGTACTCAATGCCCTGCGACAAGTGGGGATGGAGCACCTCGCCGAGACGCGGTTTGGCCAGCTCTCGGGTGGGCAACGCCAGCGCGTGCTCATCGCGCGCGCGTTGGTTTCGGCCCCGGAGCTGGTGCTTCTCGACGAACCCTTCAACGGGCTTGATCAAGAAAGTCGCCGAATCCTGATTCAGATCATTGCGGATCTCAAGGAAGCAGGAATCGCCCTGCTCGTCTCCACTCACGACCCCATCTTGGCGCAGCACACCTGCGACTGGGCGGCGTTTGTGATCGACGGCAAGGTCCGCACCATGGGAACCGAGGAAGCAGTGGAAACCTATATGGAGCAAGGCGCGCGACTGTGATAGAGCAGATTCTCTTCGCCCCGTACCTGCGCAATGCTTTCCTCTTCCTGCTGTGCCTATCGATTGCGGGAGCTGCCATTAGCGTCCTCGTTAATCTCCGCCGCATGGAATTTACGGTGGAAGCCCTCGTGCACTCGGTTTTTCCGGGCATCGTGGTAGGGCTCATCGTGGGCGGCATCCCGGGCATCGTGCCGGGTGCGGCCGCGGTGGCCACGGTGACGGTGCTGGTGCTGGCTTCTCTGGGTTCTGGGCAGGGCCAGTCAGCGCAGAAGCTGGATATGGAAGCCGGAACGGCCGTGGTGCTGACCTTTATGTACGGCATCGGCGTGGTCATCAGTTTGGCCTATGGCGACAAGTCCGGGCAGCTGGAGGCCCTCATGTTTGGCCGGCTTCTCGACGTCACGCAGTCCAGGCTGGCAACCTCCGTCACGCTCTGCGTGATTGCGGCACTACTCATCCTGACAACCTGGCGCATGCAGATTCTCGTCGCTTTCGATACCACAGCGGCCCGCGCCATGGGCATCAACGTGGCGGCTTATGAGCTCATTGCGAATATCGCGGTTGGCCTAATCGTGGTGGCGGCTAGCTCGGCAGTGGGTGTGTTGCTGGTTATCGGTTTTATTGTCATTCCAGGCCTCTCGGCGCGCTTGATCGCAGGATCCCCGCGCAGCATGTGCTTCTGGGCTGCGGGTTTGTCCACGCTGGCAGTGGTGGTTGGATTTGCCATCATGCTGTCCCAAACCACGCACCAGATTTCGCCGCAGGCAATCGTCAGCTTGATGCTGGTTGCCACCGTGCCGCTAGCGGGCTTGAAGGGGGTATTTAGCTAATGGGACTGTCTCATCTTGATCCAGAGATCCTGCGGATGCCCCTCCTTGAGGCCATCGCTGTGGGATGTTTATCTGGCTTAGTTGGAACCTTGATGGTCATGGGCAAGCGCGTCTTTTTCGCTGAGAGCCTGTCGCACGGAATCTTCCCCGGCGCGGTGCTCGGTGTAGTAGTGGCCAACCTTCTGAGCTTGGATCTCTCCACGGGTTTGATGGTGGGGGCGGCACTGTTCTGCCTGCCTTTGGCCTGGCTTATGCGGTGGTTGAGTACCGTCGAGGGCATTTCTTCGACCGCTGCCGCCGGCGTGACGCTCACCTTGGGATTTTCCCTGGGCATCTTGTTGCTGCGCTGGTTCCAACCGCTACCTATCCACGTGGATAGCTTTCTCGTGGGCTCGCTGACCACTGTCAATGCGCAGGATGTCTGGTTTGTCGGCGCCCTGGTGGTGGTCAGCCTTGGCGTGCTGGTGGCATTTCGCCGGACGTTGGTCTCCTTCTACTTCGACCAGACGTCCTTCCGCGCACAAGGCGGAAAGCCCGGCCGCTATGACTTGCTTACCCTCACGCTTATCAGCGTGACCATGGTGGTGGTGATTCCCGCAGTGGGCACTATCTTGTCCCTGGCGCTGCTGGTAGCCCCGGCGGCGGCGTTGCAGCCGTGGATCAAGCGCCCGACCCAGCTCATGCTCGGTGCCGGTATCGCGGGCATTGCGCTGGCATGCGGCGGGCTCTGGCTGGCGGCCGCACTCAGTTTGTCGGCGGGCGGCTGCATCGCGGTGCTGGCGGGTGTGTTCTATTTGCTCAGCATGGGGCTGCGCGCCTTGCTCTAAACGCCCGGCGCGCCGCCTCCCGGGACGAGCGATATGCCCGGGTAACCTGATTATTCGTGACTCATATCCTCGCCCCACTCCCAGTCGATCCCCGCAATCCCGCAGGAATTTTGGATGACCTCGAGAAGGCCATCGCTGGGCAGTCCACGCTCTTACCCCTTCCCGCAGCGGACCGCACGCGGACGGAATTGCTGCGCAACCACATGCGCGCGGGCGAATCGATTGCTGAGGACATTGCTTTGGTGGTGTCCACCTCGGGTTCCACGGGCACACCGAAGGGTGCGCAGCTAAGCCCGCTTAACCTGGTGGCGAGTGCGGATGCCACCCATTCTTTCCTGGGTGGCCCCGGCCAATGGCTACTGGCCATGCCCGCCCACCACATCGCGGGCATCCAGGTGCTCGTGCGTTCGTTGGTGGCGGGTGTGGAGCCACTGTGCCTCGACCTGTCCCAAGGCTTTAACATCACCGAGTTCGCCCGCGCAGCAGAAGAACTCGCCCACACCGAGGACCGCATGTACACCGCGCTCACACCGATGCAGCTGCACAAGGCACTCGATTCGCTGGACGGCATCCAAGCACTGCGCCGTTTCAACTCCATCCTGGTAGGTGGAGCAGCGCCACATCCCCAGCTATTGGAATCTGCGCGCAAGCTCGACATCACCGTGGTAACCACCTATGGCTCCTCGGAGACTGCGGGCGGTTGCGTCTACAACGGCACTCCCCTGCCCGGCACCGAGGTGCGCATCGGGGAAGATAACCGCATTTTCCTGGGCGGGCCGACCATTGCGCAGGGCTACCGCAATGTGGAATCGCGCGACTTCGTCGGTGGCTGGTTCGCAACTTCCGACGCCGGGGAGCTCGACGCCCACGGTCAACTCACCGTCACTGGACGTCTGGACAGCATCATCAACTCGGGCGGGTTGAAGTTGCACCCAGAACAACTGGAACAGCTCTTGTTGCAGGTACCGGGCGTCGACAGTGTATGCGTGGTGGGCATCCCTGATCCACGTCTTGGCCAGATGATCGCCGCAGCTTACACCGGCTGGGCCTCGCGCACCGACATCCTCGAAGCGCTCGATGACCTGCCTCGGTGGCAGATTCCGCGCGAGATTATCCGCATTGCTGAGATGCCGCTGACCGGCCCCGGCAAGGTGGACCGTCGTGGTGTCGCAGGGCTCTTTAAGAACTGATTAGACTTCGTTAGCGCGCACCGTCACGTCGGCGGCCGCGACTTCCGCAAGAGAGAACTCCTCGTCCCCTGCGTGCAGGTTGAGCAGGCCCGCAACGCGGGAATCGACTACGACCTCGACGCCCAGGCCGACGCCATGGCTGTCGAGGTAGCGCAACAGCTCGGTGTCTCCGTCGCATACCCGCTCGATGGTGACAGGGGTGTGAAGGGGGACGTCGTCAAGCGTGAGCGTGCCAAGGTCCTCGATGCTGCCCTGCGCGTCGGGGATGGGATCGCCGTGGGGATCGCGCTGAGGATGGCCCAGGTGCTGATCGAGTCGATCGATGAAGCGATCGGAGCATGCATGCTCGAGGAGATCGGCATCCTCGTGAACCTCGTCCCAGGTGTACCCCAGCTCTTTGACCAAGAAGGTCTCGAGGAGACGATGGCGGCGGACCATGCCCATGGACAGTGCCTGGCCCTCTGGGGTCAGCGAAACGCCAGCGTAGCGCTCATGTTCCACCAGCCCTTGGGCAACGAGACGCTTTACGGCTTCCGACGCCGTGGGCACCTTTTGGTTCAATCGCCCCGCCAGCTCCTTGAGCGCGATGGGCGCGCCGCCGGAGTGCTCGGAGAGGTCCCACAGGACTTTGAGGTAGTCCTGGGTACGTTCAGGGAGATCGCTTAAATGCATGACATTCATCGTAGTAAAGGCCTTGCCCCGCGAGCGATTCACATGATAACTTTAAGAAAGTTCAACGCATTGAACTTTTGTCACGGGTGTGGCCCACAGCCGTCCTTTCTTGGGTACGTACGACGCGCTTCCGCCATACCCGTGGCTTTTATATATCCGCCGTGTACGTCCCTTGTGCACAGCATGCCCGCGGTGGCGTGGCACAATAACTGACATGTCACTTTCTGCCTATCCCGCAACTGCCAAAGACTGGCTCCAAGGCGCACGCCCGCACACGTGGGCTAATGCCTTCGCCCCAGTCATCGCTGGTACTGGTGCCGCAGCGGCTGCCGACGGCGCGCACTTCGGCCGCGCGCTCCTCGCCCTCATCGTGGCGTGGGCACTTATCATCGGCGTGAACTATGCCAATGACTATTCCGATGGCATCCGCGGCACCGACGATGACCGCACCGGTCCGCAGCGCCTCACCGGCGGCGGCCTGGCCCGCCCGCAGCAGGTGAAACTCGCGGCCTTCGCCGCCTTCGCCGTGGCCGGGCTCGCCGGCATCGCGCTCTCCTTCGCGGCGCATGCGTGGTGGCTCATCCTCGTCGGCGCGCTATGCATCGCCGGCGCGTGGTTTTATACCGGTGGCAAGAACCCGTATGGCTATCGCGGGCTCGGCGAGGTCGCCGTCTTTATCTTCTTCGGGCTCGTCGCTGTGCTCGGCACCGAATTCACCCAGGCCGGCCGCCTGTCGTGGTCGGGCCTCGCGCTGGCCGTGGGCATCGGCGCGATGAGCTCCGGGGTGAACTTAGTCAATAATATCCGCGATATTCCCTCCGACGCCGAAACCGGCAAGATTACGCTCGCCGTACGCCTCGGAAACGAGAAGGCACGCCTGCTCTTTACGGTGCTGCTCCTTCTGCCATTCCTGCTGACCATTGGCATTGCCTTCAGCAGCTGGCTCGCACTCGCCGGCTTGGTCTACTTCCCCTTCGCGCTGCGTGCCATTCGCACCGTCAATCGCGGCGCTCAAGGACCAAAGCTTATCCCCGTGCTCGGCCTGACCGGCCGCGCGATGCTCCTGTGGGCGATTATCGAGGCCGCCGCACTCATCCTCGTCTAGTCCTGCGCGCCGCGGCCTTCCAGCTCCGCCTGCACCCAGCGTTTGTGGGCCTTGCGCTGAGCGGAGTACTCGGCCAGCGTCTGGGTGGCCTCTATGCGCCACTTTTTAAAGATCAGCATCGATAGCGGCAGCGCCACGAAGAGCGCCAACAGTGCCGAGACGAGCACCGGGATGGGAAAACCGATGGCGATGGCCAAAAGCTCAATCACCACGGTCAATGCGATAAATAGCACTACGCGGGCGAGCCCGTACTTCCACAGCGCCGCGCGCGAACGGCGGCGCAGTTCTGGGTCCGGCTTGGGTGGCTCAGGGTTATGCGTCATGGGGGTTGATTGTACGCGGTGCAGGTAGAATCGCACGCATGGGCCGAATCATCCTCCTCCTACTCTTTGTTCTCGCTGCCTACCTCGTCTGGAAGGCCTTCGGGCCCTCGACATGGAAAAAGCACGAGGTGGACCAACCCCGCGCTATCAAGGGCCCCGACGATGACGAGGAATTCCTCTGGAACTTGGAAAAGGAGCGCTTCAAGCAACGCCGCGCACAGGAGGCAGAAGAAGAAAACGCCGCCAGCGCCGCAAACGCGACGCCGACGGCGAGAAGGACTAGGCTTCCTTCGGCACGAACCGCATCTCTAGGCCTAAGGCCTCGGCCACGGCCGTGATCTTTTCCCACCGCACGCCCGCACCACCGTGTTCGATGGTGTGGAGGGTGGAGCGGGAGATACCGGCGGCGTCGGCAAGCTGCTGCTGCAAAATGCCCAACTCGCGGCGCCGCTCGGCAAATTGGGCGCCTAGGCCCAAAATCACGGCATTATCGCCGGCCGGCTTTCCCTGCTTATGGCGCGGGCTCGTATGCTCCGCCATCTAGTTCAGCCCCGCATAGGAATGCAGGCCGGAGACGACCATATTGATAAAGATCAGGTTGAAGACCATCAGCGCCATCGCCATGACGTTGATCCACGGCGCCGCCTTGCGGAAGGCCGGCGTCGCACGCGCATGCAGGTACGCGGCATACAGGATCCAGGTGGCAAAGGACACGGTCTCCTTCGGGTCCCAGCCCCAGAAGCGGCCCCAAGCGGACTCAGCCCAGATGGCGCCCAGGATGATGCCCAGACCCAAGGTCGGCAGGGTGATAACAGCCAGGCGGTAGGCCAGCTGGTCAATCTTCGCGGCCGAAGGCAGCGGGCGGGCCACCGCACCGAAGAAGCCATGCTCGGCATGCTTCGGTTGCGCCATACGGAACAGCGTCAGCAGCGAGACAATGCCGGAGATAATACCGATGGACGCGCCCAAAGAAACCACGGTGACGTGGATGGGCAGCCAGTGCGACTGCAGCGCCGGCACCACCGGGGCGGACTCGGCATAGAGCTTGGTGGAACCATAAAACATCAGCGCGAGGGTCGGGGTGAGCAGCCACGGCCACACGGTGCGCCATTCCTTGCGCTGCATAGCCATATTGCCCACCAGCAGCACACCGAAGCTCACCATCAGCACGTACTCGTACAGGTTGCCAAACGGGAAGCGGCCGGTAGCCAGGCCACGCAGCACAATCGCCGCGGCGTGCAGGGCAATGCCCACCCACATCAGCGCGCTGGTCATGCCGCCGAGCTTATCGGCCTTGCGCTCCTTTTCCTGCAGCTCATCGGCCGTGATTCCGGAAGAGGACTGGGCAACCTCGCCGGCATAGCTGTGCTTGTCGACGCCCCCAGCGCCCGCCCCCACCAAGACCTTCGCGGCCTCGGACTTCACGGCGCGGCGGCCCTCGATGATGCCCTGCATGCGGCCGTAGTAAAACAGCGACAAAAAGAGCGCGACGCAGTACACCACAAAGGCGGTCTGCACCGCGATATCCGAGAAATTAGACAGATTCTGATCGATCTGCATGAATGCTCCTAGCCTTCACACGTGCGGGGTAAGTGCTGATTACCTTACTCAGCGAAACGGCCCAATCCAACTTTTGTTGGATCGGGCCGGGGCGCTAGTCATCGGTATAAAGTTCGTCTTCTTCGACCTCGTCTGGGTCCGGCAGCTCCAGCAGCGCTCGGTGCAGCTCGTGGAACTCCTCGGACCAGCCGGCGCGGTCGGTGCGGGCGAGGCCGCCCATCTCCACGTCGGTGCCGCCAGCCGCGTTCGGCCGCAGGCGGATGTAGACGCGGCGGCGCTTAATCACCAGCGATCCCACCAGGGAAATGAGCATCACCAGCGCGGAGGCCAGCACCCACTTCTGGAAAGGATCATAAGAGACCTGGTAATTGGCGAACTCGCTGGCGCCGTCGAAGGTGATCTTCGTGCCATCGTCCAGGGTGACGTCCTCGCCCTGGTTGAGGTTCACGCGGTCAATCTTTTGCAGCTGGCCGGACTGCACCAGGTTCGGGTCCAGCGAGAAGAAGGACTGCGGGGTGCCGGTGTCCAGGCCGGCATCGCCGCGGT
This sequence comes from Corynebacterium sp. LaCa54, assembly GCF_046717495.1. Taxonomy (NCBI): domain Bacteria; kingdom Bacillati; phylum Actinomycetota; class Actinomycetes; order Mycobacteriales; family Corynebacteriaceae; genus Corynebacterium; species Corynebacterium sp. LaCa54. Next base: position 314,093 of record NZ_CP177115.1, on the reverse strand, counting down.
AGATATCGATGGCCATCGCCGGATCCTGCAGCCCGGGGTATGCGGACTGCAGCAGCTTGCCGTTCTCGCCGGCCCACTCGGCCGTGGGCGCAAACAGGCCCTGGATGGCGATCTGGTTCTGGCGGCGGTCATAGAGATCCGGGTGCATGCCTGCCGGTGGGTCGAAGCGCATCGCGCCGGAGGATAAGAAGAAGGTCGTGTCATTCGGCTGGAACTGAATGGTCTGGGTGCGCTTTTCGCCATTGGGCCATTCCACCGTGACCGTCGGCGCGTAGCCGTGGCCCTGCAAGTAGACGCGGTTGTGCGCCAAGCGCAGCGGGTGGTTGACCTTAAGCTCATAATCCTTCCACTCGGAGTCATCCTTGTAGATGTCCTCGCCCTCCGCGTAGGAAACGTTGGAGGTAAACATCTCCGCCTGGCCGTTGGGCAGGTATTCGGCCGCGAAGTCATGGGCGATGAGGCAGAAGGGGTGGAGACCGGTGCCGTCGAAAAGCGGGCCGGCGCGGAAGGAGTCAAAGTTGGACGTGGAGGTATTGCAGAACTCCGTGGACTGATCCAGGGTCTGGCCGCCGCCCTGCGAGCCGGACTCGGTAACCACGATGACCTGGCCCTCGTAGTTGACCAAGCGGCCGGCGGCGACGGTGACCAAGATGGCCACCAATGCCACGTGGAAGATCAGGTTGGCCAGCTCGCGGCCGTAGCCGCGCTCTGCGGAGAAGGTGTGCACGCCGGCGCGGTCTTCCTCGGGGGAGTACTCGGCCACGCGCCACTTCTTCAGGCGCTTTTTGATTTCCGCGGAGAGCTCTTCCTCGCTCTTATCCGAATGCCCCTCGGCCGCCAGTGGCAGCTTGTGGAGGTACTTCGGCGCGCGTGTTGGCGGGGTCTTCCACGCCTTGTAGTGATCCCAGGAGCGCGGCAGGATGCAGCCCACTAGGGAAATGGCCAAGAGAATGAAGATGGCCTGGAACCAGACGGAAGAAAAGACGTCGAAAAGCTGCAGCTTGTCGTAGATCTTCGCCACGTTGCCGTTGGACTCGATGAAGTCCTGCACGTTCTGCTCGTTGAGGTCACGCTGCGGCAGCAAAGAACCGGGAATCGCGGCCAGCGCCAGCAAGAAAAGCAGCGCTAGCGCGGTGCGCATACTGGTCAGCCAATGCCAGGCTTTGCGGAAATATTTCACGTCTCTCCTAAATCAGGGTTGCGCCAAAGTTGCCGGTCCACTGGCGGATGAGGCTAATGAACTCGCCCCACAGGCCGGTTACCAGTGCCAAGCCGACGAGGATCATGGCCACGCCGCCGATTATCTGGATGGTATGCGAGTGCTTGCGGGCCCACGAAATCGAGCGCATCGCCCGCGCGGAGCCCAGCGCTACCAGCAGGAACGGCAGGCCCAAGCCCAAGCAATAAAAGATGATGAGCAGCACGCCGCGCGCGGCCGTCATGCCTTCGGTGCCGGCCGATACGGAAATAATGGCGGCCAGCGTTGGGCCCAGGCACGGCGTCCAGCCCAGCGCGAAAATCCCGCCCAGCAGCGGCGCGCCCAGCCAGGTGGTCCAACGCTTCGGTGCCATGCGGGTGTCCTTCTGCAGCGCCGGGATCGCGCCGAGGAAAACCACACCCATCAGGATGGTCACGCCGCCGCCGATGCGCATGAGCGTTTCCTCATTGAGCCGAAGCGCGGAAATCGCGCCGAATACGGAGACCGTCGCCAGCAGGAAAACCACGGTAAAGCCCAGGATGAACAAGGCGGCAGCCAGCACCACGGCCCATTGCCTGCGCTTGCCGACGCCCACCCCCAACTCACCGTCGAACGTAACCTCGCCGCCCACCACACCGGCTAGGTAGGAAATATAGCCGGGCACCAGTGGGATGACGCATGGGCTGGCAAAACTCACCAACCCCGCCACGGCGGCCGCGAGCAGGCCCAGAATGAGTGGGCCGGAGGTCGCGGCCTCGGCAAAGGAGTTGCCGATGCTCGCTGCGTTATCCATTTATTCCTTTTCTAGTTTGTCCACTACGTCCATCACGTCTTTGGCGGTGATGGACCGCAAAAAGACCGTAGCCGGGCGGTGCTGTTTATCCAAGACGATGGTGGTCGGGACCACGGAGGTGGGCACACCACCCAGGGCCGCCGCGGTCTTAAACGGCGGATCGTAGATGGAGGGATACTTCAGCCCGTTGTCTTCGAGGAAGTCATTGGACACCTGCGGGTTATAGTCGCGCACATTGATGCCCAAGACAGTGCCAATCTTCCGCTTCTGTAGCTCGGAGTGGACCTCTTGGAGGTCATCGGCCTCGGCGCGGCACGGGGCGCACCACTGGCCCCAGGAGTTGAGCACGACGATTTCGCCCTCAAAGTCCTCCAGGGAAATGGTCTTTTCCGTATCGCGCACATCCTCGCCGGAGAAGGTGCGCAGCGGCTTGCGCTCGGATTCCTCGTAGTTGATGACCTTTTCGCCGCCGGGCGTGATGAACTCGAAGTTTCCGCCGGTAGCAACCGCGTTTTGCGCGTTATCGGCGTCCTGCGAGCACCCGGCAAGCGGCAGCGCGATGGCTGCCGCGGCCAGCACCGCGCCGATCGCGCGTTTGCGTTGTAGTGCCATTAAATCTCCTGGGCCGGCGAGGAGTAGAAGATATCGGTGACCTGGTTGTCATCGAAAAGCAGGGAGGTAACCGAGGCCAGGTCGCATTCGCGGTTCCACGGCGCGTGCGGCAGGCGCTGGCCCAGCACGGTGCGCTGCACCATCACGATGGGCAGCTGGTGGCTGACCAAGATCGCCTCGTGGCCGGCCGCGGCGGTGCGGGCGCGTTCGATGGAGCCCAGCATGCGCTCGGCAATCTGCTCATAGGGCTCGCCCCACGAGGGCTCCAGCGGGTTGACCAGCAGCGGCCAGCGGCGCGGGTTCCACAGCGCGGAACGCAGGCCTTTTGTGCGCAGGCCCTCGAAGCGGTTGCCGGACTCGATGAGCGTCTTATCGACGTCCACGTCTAGCCCCGTTACCTGCGCAATCGGCCGCGCGGTTTCCTGGGCGCGCTGCAACGGCGAGGCCGCCAGGTAAGTCACGTCATGATCGCGGAAAGACTCCGCGGTGCGCGCCGCCATGGAATGCCCGCGCGAGGACAGGTGATAGCCCGGGATGCGACCGTAGAGGATCTTCTCCGGGTTGTGGACCTCGCCGTGGCGCACGAGGTGAACGATGGTGCGTGTCATGTCTCTCCTTAGTGTGCGGGATTTAGTGCGCGGGACGCGCGGCGGCCGCGGCCTGGGCGGCGGGCTTGAGGGCGGCTTCGATGAGTTCGAAGTCGGCGTCGGTAAGTGCATCCGAGACAAACCAGGTCTCGAATGGGCTTGGTGCGACGTAGATGCCGTTATCCAGCAGGGCGTGGAAGAACGGGGTGAAGCGGAAGGTCTCGGCCGCCTGCATATCGGCGAAGTTGCGGCCCTCGCCCTCGGCAAAACGGATGGAGAACATCGAAGACGCCCGCTGGATGTGGTGCGCTACGCCCTCGGCCGACAGCGCGGAAGAAATCATGCCGGTCAGGCGGTCCGCGTTGGCCTGCAGGCGCTCGTAGAGCGATTCATCGGCCAGCTCCAAAGACTTCAGGCCGGAGGCCATGGCCACCGGATTACCGGACAGCGTGCCGGCCTGGTAGACCGGACCGTCCGGGGCGAGGTAGTCCATAACCTCGGCGCGGCCGCCGAAGGCAGCGGCCGGCAGGCCACCGGAGACGACCTTGCCGAAGGTCACCAGGTCCGCCGCCACGCCGTCGACGCCGTACCAGCCCTTATAGGAGGTGCGGAAGCCGGTCATGACCTCGTCGAGGATGAGGAGGGCGCCGTCTTCATGGGCGACGTCGGCAAGCGCGGCGTTGAAGCCTTCCTCTGGAGCCACGGTGCCCATGTTGCCGGCCGAGGCTTCCGCGATAATGCAGGCAATCTCGCCCGGGTGCTGCGCAAATGCCTCGCGCACGGCCTCGATATCGTTATAAGGAACGACGATGGTATCGGCCGCTGTCGCGCCCGTAACACCCGGGGAATCCGGCAGCGCAAAGGTCGCCACGCCGGAGCCGGCCGAGGCCAACAGCGCATCCACATGGCCGTGGTAGCAGCCCTCGAACTTCAGCACCTTGGTGCGGCCGGTGTAGCCGCGGGCTAGGCGCACCGCAGACATGGTGGCCTCGGTGCCGGAGTTAACCATGCGCACCTTATCGGCCGCGGTGCGCGCGACGATGGCCTCGGCGAGCAAAGCCTCACCCTCGGTAGGCGAGCCGAAGCTCAAGCCACCCGCAGCGGCCTGCTGCACGGCCTCCACAATCTCTGGGTGGGCATTGCCGTGAATCATCGGGCCATAGGAGCTGACCAGGTCAACGTACTCGTTGCCGTCGGCATCCCACAGGCGCGAGCCCGCACCGCGCTCAATCACGCGGGCCTGGCCACCCACGGAGCCAAACGCGCGCACCGGCGAGTTCACCCCGCCCGGAATCACCTTGGAGGAACGCTCAAACCACTGTTGCGACTGGGAAGTATTAGGCATATCTGACATTCTAGCGATTCGCGCGCTATACAAAAGTTGGAGTGCGCGATTCACAGTCAGCCGCTAAACTTCGGGGCGTTGCACTTTTCAATTCGGGGGGATTTTCAATGCAGCGCACTGTCATTTTCGCCATCCTGGTCGCTTTCTGCCTCGCCGGTTGTGCCCGGCCCGCGCCCGAACGGCCGCTGCCTACCTCGGTAGGTGCCGCCCCGCTTGCCGACGCCCCCTCCTGGCAGCCCCCTCCCCACCCTCTCACCCCTCGCGACCTGCCGCAGGAAGACACGGCGCCTCCTTCGCCGCCGGCCGCGGACCCTTCGCCGTCAACCGCGGCGCCCGCACCGCGACCGGCAGCGCCACGCCCTCCCGCGCGGGATAAGAGCGGACTGCCGAACCTCAACATTCCGCCGCATGAGGTCCGCGGGCGCATCGAGGACGCGGTGCCTGATATGCCGGCAGTGCCCGCCGTGCCTGCGCCCGCCCCACCGCCTGCGCCGCCGCTGCCTCCCGCGCCGCGGATTCCGGGTCTCTAACTCACCGCTTTCAGCCCCACGATGCCGCCGATGATCATGGAGAGGAAAAACACCTTCCACACCGTGGCGACCTCGTGCCCGGCCGCGAAGGAATAGATAACCGCCCCGACGTGCCAACACCCGCCCACACCGCATAGGCCGTGCCTACCGGGATGCTGCGCATCGCCCACGCCAGCCCGCCCATGGAAATCGCGCAGGCCACGAGGAAAATAAGCGAGGGCCACAAACGCGTAAAACCTGCGGATTTATCCAATGCCGCCGCCCACACGGCCTCGACTGCGCCGGAGAAAATCAAGATGAACCACGCCATAACTGCTTCCTGGCCGTCTTGTCGCGTTGCCGGGTACGGCTCCCCCCGTCCGGGGCTCGCGCAAGACGCGGCGAACCTGCACCCAATGATGGCACACTGGGAAACCATGAGGATTGCATTTCTTGGAACTGGCCGCATGGGAACCGAACTAGCCCGCCGCCTGCTCAATGAGCAAGACGGCATCGAATTGACCGTCTGGAACCGCACCGCCGAGCGTGCCCAGCCGCTGGTGGAGGAAGGCGCCGAGCTTGCCGCCTCGCCCACCGAGGCCGTAGTGAACGCCGAGGTCATCATCACCTCGCTCTTCGGGCCTGACGATGTCCGCGAGGTCGTCGTCGAGCCGCAGCTCATCCCCGCCGGCGTGACCTGGATCGATACCACCACCGTCTCGCCCAACGATGCCCGCGAATTCGCCGCCGCCGTGGAAACCTACGTCCACGCCCCGGTCGTCGGCACGCTCGGCCCGGCCCGCGAGGGCAAGCTCGGCATCTATGTGGGCACGCCTGACGACGCCCGCCGCGAGCAAGCCATGTCCCTCGCCGAGTCCTGGGCGGGAGAAGACAAGCTCATCGGGGTGGAGGCGGCGGCCACGGCGGCCATCGGAAAGCTGCTGGCGAACCTCGCGCTCGCCGTCACCGCCGAGGGCCTGCTCGAAGCCCTGCAACTCGGCGAGTCCGAGGGCCTAGACTCCGAGGTTGTGCTGCAAATGCTTGATATCACCGGTCTGTCCTTCATCGCGAATATGAAGGCGCCATTTATCACCGGCGAGCGCAATACCGACCCGGGCGATTTCACCGTCGACGCCCTGGCTAAGGACGCGAAGCTCATGGAGATGACCTCCACCAAGCCGCTGCCCGCCCTGACTGCCGCCATCGGCCGCTTCGAGGAAATGCAGGCGATGGGCCACGGCGACCAAGACTTCTCCTCCATCTTCGTCTTCCGCAATAAGGGCTAGTTATCCACAGGCCCGCAGCGAGTGCGGGCCGAAATTCGCCCTTCCGGCCCTAGTTATCCACAGATTCGCGCGCTCACCCTCGCACAGATTGCGCGCGGTGGCTTAGGCTGCGGGGCATGACAGCTCTTCAGACCTATCTCGCGGCCTTGGCGCCCGGCATCGATATCGTTGCCGGGTGCGCTGGCATGTCTGAAGACCAGCTGTGCGCCGCCGGCGCGCCCAATAAAACGGCCCTCACCTTGCTCACGCTTGCCGACGCCCTCTTTGCCCCCACCTCCTTTACCCGCCTCCAACGCCAGGCGGTTAACGCCGCGCGCGACCGCGCCCACCCACTGCCCACGCTGGAGGTAATCGAGCGCTACGCTTCCCGCGCCAAGACCAAGCGCGATGCCTGGCGCCTGCGCGTGGAGTTGTGTCGCACCGCCGCCGATACCGATGAAATGGAAAAGCTAGCGCGTAAAAAGCTGCGCGAACTCAATCCCCCGACCCCGCCACGCCCCGGCGTGCGCATCCGCCGTCGCAAGGACGCGCCGTGGACCCTCGCTATTACCGGGCCTTCCTCGCTCATCGCGGACTTGGAATCCAGCCTGGACGAGGACGCGCCTCTCGATTCCGTTGCGGAGCTCTTCTCCCCTTCCGGCGCCGTCCCAGCCACCCGTCCAACCATTACGACGAATGCAATTATCACGCTCGACGAACTCGACCGCATCATCGATGGCGACGGCGAGGAAATCACCATCCAGCTCACCAACGGTGCCCGCCTCACCGGCGCGGAACTTGTCTCGCGCACGCTGGCAGAGCGCGGGCTTATCACCCTCGTCCATCCCTACGAAGGTGCGGTCAACCTCTACCGGACGGAACGCATGGCCAGCGAAAAGCAGCGGCTCATGGCTGCCGCCGAAAACCCTGTGTGCCCGTGGCCCGCGTGCAACTACCCGGCGGATAAATGCCAGGTGCATCACCTGCAAGCGTGGCGACACGGCGGCGAGACCAACATGTCAAACCTCGCCACCTGCTGCCCGTACCACAATGGTGCCAATGACGATGACCCGAATGCCCCGCCTGTCCGCGGGCGACTCGTTCGCCGCCGAGGTCGCGTGGTATGGCAACCGCCATGGGCCGATACCGCCGCATCGCCGTCCAGCCCGAACGAGCCAGTGCAACCGACCCCGCCGGATCCACCGCACTAGCACTCATGCCGCTAGGCAGCAGGATGCCCTGCTGCCACTTTGGCATGCCCGCACCACGCCACAGCGTATGACCCGGAATGCACGAATCGTGCGGCACCGCTAGCCGACGATGCGCGCGGCGGCGGCGCGGGCATCCGCAATGACGTTGGGCACTCCAACGCCGCCGGCCCAGGCGCCGGTGACATCGACTCCCGGCGTCGCCGCGAGGGTACCGCGTGCGCCGGCCACAGTTTCGAGGTGCCCGGCGTCGTAGCGCGGCAGGCCGCCGAACCAACGCTGGGTGAAGATCTCCGCGACACCCGCGGCGCGGCCGTCGAAGCCGGTGAGTCGCTGGAGGTCATCGAGGGCATAGTCGACAAGGTCGTCTTCTTCGGCGCGGACGATGGCGTCGTCGCCAAAGCGGCCGAAGGAGGCACGTACGAGGGCACCGCCACGCTCAGCCAAGTGCGGCCACTTGCGGGAGGAAAGTGTAAAGGCCTTGGCGTGCACATCGTCTTGGTCGGTGGCCACGAGAATGCCGGAATTCTGCGGCAAAGCGTTTCCCGAAGGGTCTGTATCGGACTCGAATTTCAACCCCACGACGGCCGACGCTGCCAACTTCACTCCCTTCAGCCGTCCCGCCGCTTGCGGGGCGACCTTGCTAAGAAGGCGCGCCGCGGTCGGAGCCGGGGTAGCTACCAGCACGCGATCAAACGGCGCCGCATCGGCCGGTGCTCCGGCCAGGCGGAATTGCTCGCCCTCGCGAGTGATGCCGGAGATAAAAGTATCGAGGTAGATCTTGGCGCGGGATTGCTCGGCCAGTGCCTCATAAAGCTGCGCGTAGCCGCCGCGAAAAGTCTGGAAGACGGGGCCGCCGCTGCGGGGCGCGGCCGCGCGGGCCTCCTCCAGCGTGCGGACCGCGGCCGAGAGAGTCACTGGGCCGCGCTCGGACAGCGCGTCGAGGGTCTCCGCCAGCGCCGGGATGGTCGCGCGCAAACCCAGATCATCGGCCGAACAGGAGTACACGCCGCCGAGGAGGGCGGAGATAACGTGGTCGACGAGGTCGTCGCCAAACTGCTGGCGCACCAGCTTGCCTGCGGAAACGTCGCTGCCCGCCGTCCACTCGAAGGGCTCCTCATTGTCGATGCGGCGCGCGGTCTCGGCCGAGACCAAATGCGCGACCGGCTCCGAGTGCGAAGGAATGCCCATCATTCCGCCGCGCGGCAACGGCTTGAGCTCGCCGGAGTACACCAGCGAGTGCAGACCGGAGGGCTCGACCAAGCTATCGCCGAGACCGAGGGATTCGATAAATTCCACGGCATCGCGCCGGCGGGCGAGGAAGGCCTCGGCGCCCATGTCGGTCGGGCCGTCGTTAAACGGCACAGAGTACAGCTTGCCACCGATCCGGCCGGCGGCCTCGAAAACCTCGACGTCGTGGTCGCGCAGCTCGTAAGCGGCCGTCAAGCCCGCCAGGCCGGCACCGATAATCGCAATACGCATTTAGCCCTCCTCGTGGATGATGGAAACGGCGCGGGTGATTGCTTCCGCGTCAGTAGTTGGCAGGACCCCGTGGCCGAGGTTCCAGATGTGGCCGTCAATATCGCCGCGCTCGCGCGCCCGATCGACCTCGCCGCGGATGGTGCGTACGGCCTGGCGCACGGCGTCGTCGCCGGCAAAAAGCATGGCCGGGTCAAGGTTGCCCTGCAGCACGCGGGCGCTCACGCGCTCGGCCGCGGCATCCATGGGCACGCGATAGTCGACGCCCATGACCTCCGACCCCGCCTCCGACATTGCTGGCAAGAGCTCGCCGGTGCCGACGCCGAAGTGGATGCGCGGAATATCTACGCCGGCCAGGATTTCTCGCGAATACGGCAAAACGAATTCGCGGTAGTCGCGCTCGTTGAGGTAGCCCGCCCAGGAATCGAAAAGCTGCATGGCGTCGATGCCGGCGTCGACCTGCACCTGCAGGAAGCGGGTGATGGTAGGCACCAGGCGGCGCATGAGCAGATGCCAGGTCTCCGGCTCGGCGTGCATGAGGGCCTTGGTGCGCTCGTGGTTCTTAGACGGCCCGCCCTCAATGAGGTAGCTAGCCAGCGTGAACGGCGCACCAACGAAGCCGATAAGCGCTTGGGTTTCGGTGAGCTCGGTCAGGATGCGGGCGATGCCTTCGGTGACCTCGGGGACATCGGCCTCTAGCAGCGGCAGCTTGCCGACGTCCTCCCTACTCCGCACCGCCTGCTCCATCACCGGCCCGCGACCCGGCACGATGTCGACCTTGACGCCGGCGGCTTTGAGCGGGACGACGATATCGGAAAATAAAATGGCAGCATCAACGTCATGGCGGCGCACCGGCTGCAGGGTAATTTCTGCTAGCAGTTCTGGCATGAAGCAGGAATCGAGCATGCTAATCCCCTCGCGGGCGGCGCGGTATTCCGGCAGCGAACGGCCAGCCTGGCGCATGAACCAGACTGGGGGTCGGGAGGGGGTGCGGCCGAGGGCGGCGTCGATAAGCGGGGCACGATTAAGTCGAGACATGCCCCAATTATGAATCAAAAGTTGGAGTGGGGGCTAATTAGCCACGCAAGCTGCGGTCCTTAATAAAGCGGTTGGACTGCGGCTGGAAAAGCAGCGCGAGGGCGATGATCAAGGAAATGGGGATAATCAGCAGGCTAAGCCCGCCAATGCCAAGCGCCAGGGCGGCGATATTATTAAAGAGCGCGATGGCGATGACAATGGTGATGATGCGGCGCGCCCACTTGGACCCGCTGGCCAGCTGCGCGGCAAAGAGCGCCAGCACGACGGCGCCGACGGTATTGGTCACCGCAACAAATAGGCGATTTGAATGAAGATACTCCGCGACCTGCGGGTTCTGGGGCTCTACCTGCGGCCCGCCCGAGCCGAAGATGCCCACCAGGCCGCTGACCAGCATGAGCACGGCGCTGACGACGAGCACCCAATAGGCCCAGCGCAGCGGCCGCGGCCAGGCGTCGAGGTTCTGGCTGGCGGAGGTATTTCTGGCCGCGCGGTTATAGTCCCGGGGTCCGGGCCGCTCGGTATTGCTCATCGCTTGTCCTCCCGGTCAGTGCGCTTGCTACGCTGGTCATCCTTGGCACGCTTGCGTTCTTGCTCGGCGCGCTTCTTCTCGCGCTGCGCTTGTTCGAGTTCCTTTTCCAGCTCGCGCATCTGCTCGAGCTCGCCGGTGTAATCCAAGGTATCGACCCGCACGGAGAAAATCAGGCCGAGCACCGCCGCGACGCCGACCAGGATCTGCACCATGCCATCGGCAGCAAAGAGCCAATCGGGCACATCAGCGCCGGCCGGGGTAACCATGAAGGTCAGCAGGATGCGGAAGCCAAAATACAGCGAGAAAGCGAACCACACGCGCCGCGAGGTACCGGCCCGCTTGCCGCGACGCGCCAAGGACCGCAGCAGGAAGGCCAGCAGCACGATAATCGCCAAGGAAATGGCTGCCGAAAGGGCGACGGAGGCGTAGGCGGCGGTGCGGAGGAAGGCGTCGGAAAGCTGGGCTTCATCGACGCCGGCCGGTGCGGACTTGGCCATCTCCTTGGCCTGCGACATGAGTACGTCGTGGTTGAGCAGCGTCAGCACCACGTTGAGCACCTGGTGCACGGCCTCGCCGCACAGCGCGCCCATCCACAGCCACAGCATGTACGCCACGGATTCCGGGCGTTGCGTGCGCGGCGAGCGCGGAGCAGGGGCGGACGACGGGGGCGTAACAGTCACAGGGATCCTTTACTTGAGCAGGCGGGCGGCTTCGGTAGCGAAGTAGGTGAGAATCTGGTCGGCACCGGCGCGCTTGAACGCGGTCAGGGACTCGAGCATGATGGCCTCGCCGTCAATCCACCCATTGGCGGCCGCGGCCTTGACCATCGCGTACTCGCCGGAGACCTGGTAGACCGCAACCGGCACGGGAGAAGTCTCCGCCACGGCCGAAAGCACATCCAAGTAAGGCAGGCCGGGCTTGACCATGACGAAGTCCGCGCCTTCTTCGATGTCGAGCTCGACCTCGAGCAGGGATTCGCGGAAATTGCGCGGATCCTGCTGGTAGGTGCGGCGGTCGCCCTCGAGGGAGGAGCCGACGGCGTCGCGGAACGGGCCGAAGAAGGCGGAGGCATACTTGGCGGAATAAGCCATGATGGCCACGTCCTCGTGGCCGGCCTCGTCGAGGTCGGCGCGGATGGCGGCCACCTGGCCGTCCATCATGCCGGACGGGGAGACGATGTGGGCGCCGGCGCGGGCCTGGGAGCGGGCCATGTCTTGGTAGAGCTTGACGGATTCGTCGTTAAGCACGCGGCCCTTGTCATCCAGCACGCCGCAGTGGCCGTGGGAGGTGAATTCGTCGAGGCAGGTATCGGCCATCACGATGAGGTCATCGCCGAATTCCTCGCGCAGGCAGGAAATGCCGCGGTTCAAAATGCCCTGCGGGTCCCACGCGACGGAGCCGGTATCATCCTTGTCTTCCTCGAGCGGAACGCCGAAAAGATCGACGCAGGTCACGCCGGCTTCTAGCGCCTCTTCGGTCGCGCGGCGCAGGGAATCAAAAGTGTGCTGGTAAACGCCCGGCATGGAGGGAATCTCGCGCGGGGCGTCGAGACCGTCCACGATGAACATGGGCAAAATCAGGTCCGAGGGGCGGACCTGGCTTTCGGCCACAAGGTTGCGCATCGCGGGGGTGGTGCGCAGGCGGCGTGGGCGGCGGGCTGGGAAGGTGCTCATTGGGTACTCCTTAGAGCGAGACTAAAACTTATGCCTTGTCGACCTTAGTAGCCTTCTTGCGCGAGCGGCGCTTCTTCCTCGGCGCGGGAAGGTTTCCGGCGGCGCGGAGGGCGGCGACGTGGTCTGCGAGGGCGTCGACAAGTGCGGGTACGTCCGCGACCTCGGGCACGACATCAACGCGCAAGCCCATCTCTTCCGCGGCCGCTCTTGCCGACGGCCCGATACACGCAATGATCGTCCGCTGGTGCGGTTTGCCCGCAATGCCCACCAGGTTGCGCACGGTGGACCCAGAGGTGAAGGCGACGGCGTCGAAGCCGCCGGTCTTGATCATGTCGCGGATCTCGGCCGAAGGCGGGGCGGCGCGGACGGTGCGGTAGGCCACGACGTCATCGACTTCCCAGTCGAGGGCCTTGAGCCCATCCACGAGGGTATCGGCCGCGATATCGGCGCGCGGGAGCAGGACGCGGCCGACGGCGTCGATATCTTCCACGAAGTTGGGGAAGACATCGAGCAGGCCCTCGGCGTTCTGCTTTTTCTTGTGCGGTAAAAGCTCCGGGACCATGCCCTTGGCGCGGATGGCGGCCGCTGTCTTGGTGCCCACGGCCGCGAGGTGGACGCCGGCGAAATCGCGGGCGTCGAGGCCCAGCTGGGCGATCTTATCCCACACCGCGTTCACTGCGTTGACGGAGGTAAAGACGATCCACTTATAGCGACCCTCAACGATTCCCTTAATGGCGCGGTCCATCTGTGCCGGATTGCGCGGCGGCTCGATGGAGATGGTGGGCACGTTTTGGGGAATGGCTCCGTAGCCGGCCAGGCGCGCGGACATCGGGCCAGCCTGCTCCTTAGTGCGCGGCACGAGCACGCGCCAGCCGTAGAGGGGACGGTTTTCCCACCAGGAGTATTTGGTGCGGTCGTCGATGCTGCGGCCGAGGGTGACCACGAGCGGGCCGACAAGGTCAGCGTCGAGCTTGCCCATGGTGCCCAGAGTGGTCTCGTAGGTGCGCTGCAGGCGGGTGGTGCCGTGCACGGTGACAAAAGCCTCGGTCTCGGCCGGCATGCCGCGTTGTTGTAGCTCTTCGGAGATGACCGGCAGGTCCTCCTTCGTGGCCTGCAGAACGATGGGCTGCGTGGCGTTGGCCAATGCGTCCCAATCGGCACCGTTGGTGACATCGGCCTCGGTATAAGTCGAGCCGAGTGCAATGCCAGCAAAGGACGGCACGGTCGACGGCAGGGACATGCCCGGCACGACCTGGAATTCCAGGCCTGCGGAGGCCACGGCATTGATTTCGGCCTTGATGGACTCGCGGTGCAGCGGGTTGCCGGTCACGAGGCGGATGACATCTTCGCCGTCGGCCTCAACCAAGCATTCACGCAGCTGTCCGACGATATCCTCTCCCGGTTCATACAGCACCGCCGCCGTTGGCGGGGCGGGGCGGGGCGGCTTGCGGCGCGCGCCCTTGGCCTTGGCGTCGGCGCACATTTGGGCGTATTCAGCCTCGGCGGCGTCGAGAAGCTCTTGCGGAACGGGCAGGGCGGCTGCGACGGCATCGCGCACCCCCTGCATGACCTCTGGATCGGTCACGGCGATGGCACTATTTGCCAGAACCTCGCGGGCGCGGACGGTCAGCAGGTCGGGATTACCTGGACCAGCGCCCACAAAGACGATCTTGCCCAATTGGGTGTCTGGCGCGGCATTGCTCATAAAGTTCTTTTCTAAATTCGGGCGCGCGGCACCGCGCACGGACATGATCGCATGCGGTGTGGTTCCCCGCGCCGGCGGTGGGTGACACGGTCATAACGGCCAAAATCCCAGGCCTTAAGTCCTGGGATGCCCTTAAAGGGGGCCGGATCATTGCGGGACAATGATTTGTGGTATCTACACCTTAAATTATTAGCGCCTAAAGGCGAAATTACTTGCCCAGCAGCTCGGCCGCACCACCGGCGAAAAGCTCGTCGGAAACGCGCGCGCCGAGCTCGGCGGCTTCGGCCGCAGGCCCGGAGGCGGTGGCAGTAAGCTGACGCGAACCATCGAGCGCAAAGACGCCACCGCGCACGGTGAGCTGGTCGCCGTCCCAGCGCGAGGTGGCGGCCACCGGCGCGGTACAGCCGGCCTCAAGGCGGGCCAGCACGGCGCGCTCACCGGCCGCGGCGGCCGAGGCGCGGTCGTCGACAATGGCGTCTAGGGCCGCGGCAGCCTCGGTGCCGGCCACGGCCTCGATGGCGAGGGCGCCCTGGGCCGGCGCCGGCATGAATACGGAGGGTTCGAAGATTTCGGTGGCGCGGTCCGCGTAACCGCCGCGCAGCAGGCCGGCGTAGGCCAGCAGGACGGCGTCGAGCTCGCCGTCGGTGACCTTGGACATGCGGGTATCGATATTGCCGCGCAGCGGGCGAATCTCCAGGTCCGGGCGGAGGGCGGCGAGCTGGGAGATGCGGCGCGGGGCGGAGGTGCCCACGCGCGCGCCCTGCGGCAGCTGCGCCAGGCTCAGGCCATCGCGGGCGACGAGCGCCTCGCGGGAATCCTGGCGCTGCGGCACGACGAGGCGGAAGCGATCATCGGGCGCGGTGGGCAGGTCCTTAAACGAGTGCACGGCGATATCGCATTCACCGGCATAGAGGGCCTCGCGCAGCGCCTGGGTAAATACGCCGACGCCGATGCGCTCGACGGGCGCCATGTTGACGTCGCCGGCGGTGGTAACGATGTGGAGTTGGGAGTCAAAGCCGGCGTCGATAAGCCAATCGCGCACATGGCCGGCCTGGGTGGTGGCGAGCTTGGAGCCGCGGGTACCAATCTGAAACATTTAGGCCTCCTTAGTCATGGTGGGCAGTTCATTGACGGCCACGGACACGCCGGAGCCTTCCAGCTGCAGGCCAAAGAGTTCCTGCAGAGCGTTCTCGCTGCTGACGCTGCTTTCCGACGCCGCCAGCTTCTTCGCCCGCACCGTCGGTTCATGCAGCAGTTTATCGGCCACGCGCTTAAGGGCGCGCTGGACGTCCTCGAGCTGCTTGCCCGCGAGCTCGGGGTGCTTGTGCTGCAGGCGCGCGGCCTCGCACTCGACGAGATCGGCCGCGCGGCGGTGCAGGGCGCTTACGGCCGGGGCGACGTCGCGCACGCGCTGGGCCGAGGTATAGGCCGCCAGTTCTTCGTCGACGATGTGGCGCGCCTGCACGTGCGGGCTGGTGCCGGCCGCGACATCGGTATCGGCGGCCGAAAGCGACTTGCTCAGGCGCTCGATATTGACCAAGTCCACGCCCTCGGCCGCGGCGGCGGCATCGTCGATATCGCGCGGCAGGGAGAGATCGATGAGCATGAGATCGCGGCCGGCGGGGAGGTCGGCGGCCTCGATGGTGAAGTTATCGGCGCCGGTGGCGGAGATGGCAAGGTCGACGTCGGAAAGCGCGGCGGCGCGCTCAGCAAAGTCCACGACGCGGGTGGCAACGCCCGCCTCCTCGGCGTGGCTGGCCAGGCGCTCGGCACGCTCGCGGGTGCGGTTGGCCAGCACCAGCTCTTTGACGCCCAGCCGGCCGGCGTGGGTGGCGGCGAGGGACGCCATGGCGCCCGCACCAAGGATTAGCGCGGTCTTGCCGGTCAGGTCCGCGGCGTCGAGGCGCTGCAGGGCCTGGTCGAAGGCGAAGGACACCATGGAGGCGCCGGCCTCGTCGATATCGGTCTCGGAGTGGACGCGCTTGCCGGCCCGAAGCGCGGCCTGCGCCAGCGCGTGAATGCGCGGGCCGACCGTGCCCTGCTCCGAGGCGGACTGGTAGGCGCTGCGTACCTGGCCGATGATCTGCTGCTCGCCCATCACCATGGAATCCAGGCCGGAGGTCACGGACATCAGGTGCTCGGCCGCGGCGTCGGCATAGCGCACGTAGAGGTAGTTGCGCAGCTCCTGCTCGCCCACGCCGGAAACCTGGGTGAGCACGCGCACGACTTCTTGCACGCCGGCGTGGAAGGAGTTGGTGACGGTGTAGACCTCCATGCGGTTGCAGGTGGAGATAATCATGGCCTCTGATAAAGGCTCGGCCGCCACGAGTTGCCCGCAGGCGGAATCCTGGACCGCACTATCCATGCTCAGCTTTTCCAGCAGCACCACCGGCGCCGACTGGTGGGACATGCCCACGACGAGCACGCTCATGCACAACACTCCTCAACCCTTTGATTGATTTTAATCCTCCAAAAGACTACCCGTCGGTGTCGCGGATCCCGAATCAACCAGCCAGCTCGGCCGCTAACTCCTCGTTGTCTACCTCCCAGCAGGCAAACTCTTCGCCGTCGATGACCACAACGGGCACGCGGTCGCCGAACTCCATGGCCAGCTCCGCGTCCTCATCCACGTTACGCACGGCAAGTTCCGCGCCGGCCTGCTCGACGACGGGGGTGATCTGCTCCCTCACGCGCGCGCAAGAACCGCAGGTGGTGCGTACCATGAGCTCGACGAGATGCTGGGACATTTTCTCCTCACAAGGACGGCGGCGGTCGAAACCATTACTATGGACACGTTAGTCCACCCCGCGTTTGCGAAAGCTGTTTGTCCCACTCGTGTCCGCTACCACTCCCCCAGGGTTCCCCGAATCCCCCCGCGATTTCTTGGCCAACTGGACCGCCTCGCGCGGTAACCTGCGCAATTTCTTGGAGACCCAGGCGCTCGCCCCGTTGGACGAGGAATCGCAGCGCACCGCCGGTGAAGCCGCGGCCGCCGCGGCGCTGGAGGAATTCGGGCTGGAGTTGGAGGATTTTGCCTCCGGCGTGGACTCGGTGACCGGCTCCTATGACGCGGCTGGCGCGCAGCGCATCACCGCCCAGGACCCGGACGTGCCGGTGGATGTGGGCGCGGCAGCGTTTTTCGACGTCGACAACACCCTCATCCAAGGCTCTTCCCTCGTGGAATTCGCCTTTGGCTTGGCGCGCAAGCGCTACTTCCGTCTTTCTGAAATCCTGCCGATTGCGTGGAAGCAGCTCAAGTTCCGCGTCTCCGGCAGCGAAAATGCCAAGGACGTGGCCGCCGGCCGCGCGCAGGCACTGGAGTTTGTCAAAGGCCGCAGCGTCGACGAGCTGGTGGATTTGTGCGAGGAGATCGTGGATGCCTCGCTAGCCCGCCGCGCCTACCCCGGCACCACGCAGCTGGCGGAGATGCACCTAGCCGCCGGCCAGCAAGTGTGGCTGGTCACCGCCACGCCGGTCCAGCTGGCGCAGGTGCTCGCCCGGCGCTTCGGGTTTACGGGCGCGCTCGGCACCGTCGCGGAGGTCAAGGACGGCAAGTTCACCGGACGGCTGGTCGGCGATATCCTCCACGGGCCCGGCAAAAAGCACGCCGTGGCCGCGCTCGCTACCATCGAAGGCCTCGACCTCTCGCGCTGCACCGCGTATTCGGATTCGGCCAACGATGTGCCGATGCTGTCCATGGTCGGCACCGCCGTGGCCATTAACCCAGACCGCAAGCTGCGCGATATTGCTGGCGACCGCGGCTGGCTGGTGCGCGACTATCGCTCCGTGCGCCGCGCCATCCGCACCTATGGCCTCCCTGCGCTGGCCACCGCCGCCTTTTCCTATGGCGGCTGGCGCTACTACCGGCGGTAGCCAGGGCGGTAGAGGGCGCAGGGGGACGTCGGCAAGCATGCAAAAACCCTCCGCACAATGGCGGAGGGCAAGAAGCGGGCTGGGGTTTACTTGCCCAGCTTACGACGCTGCACGCGGGTGCGGCGCAGCATCTTGCGGTGCTTCTTCTTGGACATGCGCTTGCGGCGCTTCTTAATGACGGAACCCATGGAGTCCTCACTTTCGTGTAGTACGTACTGTCAAACTTGTCAGCGCTAAAACGGCGAAGGTGCACTCTTGCCGCCGTGGCCACACGGACCGCGGGCCACATCAGCGAGCCGACACGAATGCACACCATCTTACCCAGCACCCAGCCCGTGACCAAAAAGTGCCCGCGACAACAACAGTGAGAAACAACAGCGCCCACCACCGCTGACCACGAGGGCCAACAGAGGTGGGCGCTGTCTGTGCGGCGCGAGCCTAGGCTCCGTAGACGGAAGCCTCCAGGTACTCGTTGACGGCAGACTCGTGAACGCGGAAGGAGCGTCCGACGCGAACAGCCGGCATTTCGCCTGCGTGAACCAAACGGTAGACGGTCATCTTGGAGACGCGCATAATCTCGGCGACCTCCGCGATCGTCAGAAAGGTTCCCTTTTCTTCATTTGCCATATATATCTAACCCTTCAGCTCGTTACGCGCTGTAGGCTTCCCCTCCCACAGGACTTCACGCACGTGCTTGCCCTAGCCTATCGTGAAACATGTGACTAATGCGACCCAAGTGCCAAATTTTTTCACAGCATTCATTAGGGTTTCCCCTAAAAGCGCTGCTTAACACCCGCCCCAACACTCCCGGGTGGGTACACCCCCACCACGGGGAGGTCGCACACGGCGGCGCTAGCCGAGCTCCTTGGCCTTGTCAGAGCAAGCCTCTGCCGCGCGGTAGAACGCGCCGCGCAGGCCGGACTCCTCCAGCTCGCGGACGGCGGCCGCGGTGGTGCCGCCCGGCGAGGTTACGCCAGCACGCAGCTGGGTGGCCGAGCGGCCGGAGCTAGCCAGCATCTCACCAGAGCCGGCTGCGGCCTGGGCGGCAAGCTTCTCAGCGACGTCGCGGGGAAGCCCGAGCTGCACGCCGGCATCGACAAGCGCTTCTGCCACGAGGAAGAAATAGGCCGGCGAGGAGCCTGCCAGCGCGGTGGCGGCGTCGATATTCTTCTCCGGGATGACCGCTACCTCGCCGACGGCCTCCAGCAGCTCGCGCACGCCCTCCATCTGGGCGTCGCTCACGTGCTCACCGGCCGCGCAGGTGCACATGCCGCGGCGCACCAACATGGGGGTATTGGGCATAACGCGCACCACCGGCACGCCTTCGCCCGCCGCACCCTGCAGCTGCTCTAGCGTCAGGCCCGCGGCCATGGACACGACCACGGCATCCTTGGCTGGTTCAAGGCCTTCGAGCAGATCCAGGATGGCGTAGGGCTTCACGCACGCGAAGATATAATCCGCGCCGTCTACCGCCGCCGCATTATCGCTGGTGGTGGCGACGCCATAAGTCTCTTTGAGTTCCTGGCTGCGTGATTCGGTGCGGTTGGTGACCGTGATATCCGAGCCCGCAAAACCCGATGCTACAAGTCCCGAGGTCAAAGCCTCACCGATCTGTCCGCCGCCTAAAATTGCAATCTTTGTCATAGTCTCCACCATGCCAAAAATGCGGAACCCCGGCTACCGCGTGGGGTAACCGGGGCGTCGACAAGCGAGGGGCTTAGAGCATAACCAACAGCAGCGGGCCGAAGGTCAGGATAAGGCCGGTAAAGCCGGCCAGGAACATGGAGAACCCATCGCGCGCGGTGCGCAGGGCGTGCGTCACGCCCACCATAATTGCGGTGACGCACAGCGCCAGGATGGCGACGACCAGGCGCGGGAAGCTATCCCACAGAATTTCAAAGCCCTTGAAGATGACAATCGCCAGCAGGATGCCCGCGACAATCATCAGCAGGATGGACACTGGGTTGAGCTTCTCGTGCTCTTCCTCGATCCACTCTTTGTCGTCCTCGACCTTGGGCAGGTTGCCGGTTTCCTCGGCATCCTTAGCGACGCCCGCCTTCTTCGACGCCGGCACCGCCGCGGCGGCCGCTCCAGCGCCAGCTGCCGCAGCTCCCGCTCCGGCTGCCTTCGCGCCCTTGTCGGCCTTCGGCTTTTCGGCAACGGGCTTCGCGGCAGCTGCCTCAGCCCCGGCAGGCTTGGCGGCAGCAGTCTTGGCATCCTCCTCCTTCGCCTTACCCACGCGCTGGATTACCGCGGTGTCATCCGCAGAAGGCTGATTCTTCTTCGGCGCCTCCTGTGCCGCGGCGGCAGCAGACTTGGCTGCGGGCTTGTCCGCGGATTTAGGAGCAGCCTTTGGTGCTGCCTCTGCGGCGGTCTTTGGTGCAGCCTTGGGTGCAGCCTTCGGCGCGGCAGGCTGAGCGGCGGTCGTGGCTGCGGACTGAGAAGCTGGCTTGTCGGCGGACTTCTTTGCGGAGTCCGCATCGGTCGCGTCGGCAGCCTTGGGGGCGCGGATGACGGGAGCGTCCTCGTCGATGGAGACGGAGGTGTGCTTGGCCTCGGCAGGTGAAGCCTTGACCTTCTTGAGGTTGCCGGTTAGCTCGGCAACGGAGATGCCGCCTTCATCGAGGCTGCGGCGGTGGCGGCGCGAACGCTTTTCGTCCTTGCCGCCCTTCTCGCCGCGGGCCTTTTTATCGCGAGCCAGCAGCTCTGCCACGGTCAACTTGTTCTTGTCAGCCATGATCTCTTCCTATTCCAATCCCTTGTCGGTCCGGCGCAAAATGACGCCCTCACGCAGCGCCCACGGGCAGATTTCCAGCTTCTCGATGTCCAAGGCCCGCATGGATGCCTCGGCCACTAGAGCGCCGGCAACGATTTGGTGCGATCGGTTAGAACTTACACCTTCTAGGTCTGCTCTGTCTGCCGCAGTCATGCGAGAGATGAAGGAAATCAACTGGCGCAGACCCGGTGCAGTCAACGTGCGCTTGACGTATGGGCCGGCAGACGAAGGTGCGGCACCGGTCAGGCGGGCCAGCGTACGGAAGGTTTTGGAGGTACCCACGGCAAGGCCAGCGGGGCCCATGGCCTTCATCTGCTGGGCGGCGTCTTCAAGCTCTGCATCAATGAAATCGCGCAGCGCGCTTACCTTTTTCTTCTCTGGCGGGTCGGTGTCGAACCAACTATGGGTCAACCGGCCAGCGCCCAGGTCGAGGGAGAAGGCAAGGTCGGGGTGCTCGTCGGTACCGGTGGACAGCTCTAGCGAGCCGCCGCCGATGTCCAGGTTGGTAATACGGCCGGCGGACCAGCCATACCAGCGACGGGCAGCAAGGAAGGTCAGCTGGGCTTCTTCCACGCCGGAGAGGATCTGCAGGCGTACGCCGGTCTGCTTTTCCACCTCATCGAGCACGGCCTCGGAATTGGGCGCAGAGCGCACCGCCGAGGTAGCAAAGGCGATAAATTCAGCGCAGCCCAGCTTATCGCCCAGCTCGCTCGCCTCCGCTACGGCGCTGACCAGCTTCTTTACACCCTTTTCATGGATGTTGCCCTTCTTGTCCAGCTGTTCTACCAGCCGGAGCGGGGTCTTCCAATCGCTCATCGGAGTGGGCCGTCCGCCCGTCGCGGCATCGACCGCAACGAGGTGGACGGTATTGCTTCCGACGTCTAATACACCTAATCGCACACTAATAGCGTAGTAGGTCTACCGTGGTTAGGTGTGAATCGCCCAAAATCTGACACGGTATACCTAGGTTTTCCCGCGAGCTCGCCCGCGGCGGCGTCGATAAGAGCGGGCCGCGAAGAGGCCCCCGATTTCCCGCGGGAGTGGTTCGAATTTACCAACCCGAACGACCCGCACCACGTCTTTTCCATCGACCTGACATGGGTGGAATCGCACTACAGCTGCCAATTTGGGACGTCGGCATGCCGGGGCATCGATAAGAGCCAGCCCGAGGTGGGCTGCTGCGTGCATGGCGCCTATATGGCCGATGAGGAAGACCGCGATCAGCTTTACGACGCCGTCTCGCGCATGCCCGCCAAGTATTGGCAGCTGCGCCCAGCGGGGGTAGATGAGTTCCTCGCGCAGGACGCTACGGACGAGTTGGAGCCATGGCTGGAGTGGGACGAGCTCGACGGCGAGGACGGCGAACCGGAACCGGCGCTGAAGACCCCCATTGTGGATGGCGCGTGCATCTTTGCCAACCGCGCCGGCTGGGCAACGGGTACGGGCTGCGCGCTGCACCAGTGGGCGGTCGATGCCGGCGAGGAGCTCACCGTGGTCAAACCCGAGGTGTGCTGGCAGCTACCGCTGCGCCGCTACGAGGATTATGAAGAGCGCCCGGATGGCCAGGAGATTTTACGCACGCAGATTGGCGAGTATGACCGCCGCGGTTGGGGCAATGGCGGCGAAGACTTTGATTGGTACTGCTCGGCCGATGCCGCCTGCCACGCCAACCCGCTGCCGATGTGGCAATCGCACGAGGACGAGCTGGTAGCGCTCATGGGCCGGGAGTCCTATGAGATCTTGGCCGCGCACTGCAAGGCCCGCGCCGCGGCGTCCGAGCACGGCGTCCAGCTCACGCAGCACCCGGCCAGCGTGAAGGCCGGGAGCCTACAGGCAGGAAGCCAGCAGGCGGAGAGCTAGAGCTCGAATTTATAGCCCAGGCCGCGCACGGTAACCAGGTGCTTCGGGCGGGAGGGCTGCTCCTCGATCTTGGAGCGCAGGCGCTTGACGTGAACATCGAGCGTCTTGGTGTCGCCAACATAATCGGCGCCCCAGATGCGGTCAATGAGCTGACCGCGGGTAAGTACGCGGCCGGCGTTGCGCAGCAGGTACTCCAAGAGGTCGAATTCCTTAAGAGGCATGGATACCGGCTCGTCCGCGACGGTAACGGTGTGGCGCTCCACGTCCATCTTGACGCGGCCGCCCTCAAGGATCTGCTCGGCTACTTCTTCCTCCGCCTCGGTATCGGCACCGGCGCCGGAATCGTGGCCGCGGCGCAACACCGCGCGGATGCGCGCGATGAGCTCGCGGGAGGAATAGGGCTTGGTCACGTAGTCATCGGCGCCCAGCTCAAGGCCGACGACCTTGTCGATCTCGGAATCCCGCGCGGTCACCATGATGACCGGAACGGACGAGGTAGTGCGCAGCTGCTTGCATACCTCGGTGCCAGACATGCCGGGCAGCATGAGGTCTAGAAGGACGATATCGATATCGTTAGCGGCAAACTTTTCCAACGCGGTGGGGCCATCGTGCGCGATGATCGGCTCGAAGCCCTCCTTGCGGAGGAGAAATGCCAGCGGATCTGCCAGCGACTCTTCATCTTCAACGATGAGGATGGTGGTCATTGTGCTTTATCCTTTCGACGTGCTGCAACGCGTGCTACTGCCCGCGGGAGCCCAGGCGCCGCCGCAGTGACGGCATCCTTTTTCTCATTATCCTTCATGCCAGCATCCTGCGCTGGCTTTTCTTCCCTGTAGATAGGCAACTCAATAGTGAATGTAGAACCCGTACCGGGCCGGGACCACAGTTTGATGTTGCCGCCGTGGTTGGCCACCACGTGTTTAACAATTGCTAATCCTAGGCCAGTGCCTCCGGTCTGCCGCGACCGGGCTTGGTCTACGCGGAAGAAGCGCTCAAAAACACGTTTTTGATCATCCGGTGCGATACCGATGCCGCGGTCTGTGACGCGAATGAGCACGACCCCACCGTCCACCACTTTTTGGGAGACCGATACCGGCATCTTCTCCGGCGAATAGTTAATTGCGTTGGAGACGAGGTTAGACAGGGCGGTAACCAACAGGGACCTATCTCCTTTGACCTGCACGCCTGCGGAAGCGCCGCGGTTGAGTTCGATGGAGCGAGCCTCCGCAGCCAGTTGGTTGCGCGAGAGCGCTTCCTCGATGAGGTCATCGACGGCCAACGGTTCCATCTCTGGCAGCGCTTCAGCGCCTTGCAGCTTGGACAAGGAAATAAGTTCGCTGACCATATCGGCCATGCGGTTGGCTTCCTTGTAGACCTTGTTGCCAAAGTACTCGACGGTTTCCTGGTCACCGGGGTCTTGGAGCAGGGCTTCGGCCAGCAGGGCAATGCCGCCGACGGGGGTCTTGAGCTCGTGGGAGACGTTTGCCACGAAGTCGCGGCGTGCGGATTCCATGCGGACGTTTTCGCTCTCATCGGTGCCGTAGATGATGACAAAGCGGCCGTCGTTAAGCGTCAGCGGCTTAATGACCGCCTTGAACTGAGTGACGCGGTGCCCCGTGCGGCGCTTGGGAATGGCCAGGTCGACGGTGCGGGTCTCCTTGTCCTCGAAGACCTCCTGCGCGGTCTGCCACACGTCTGGGTTCACGGCGCGGTCATGCACCAGGGACATCTCGTGGGCGGCGGGATTGGACATGACGATTTCTTGGTTGCGGTCCAGCACCGCCAGGGCCGTCGGCGAGCCTTGTACGGCCAAATGCAGCACCTGGCTGACCGTCGTCACTTGGTTGGCCTCGGCATCGGTGGCTTGGCGGTAGCGCGCAATGCGCCCGCGCAGCCAAGAAATCACCGGCAGCGCCAGCCCGCAGGCCACCACGCCGGCGGCAAAGGAAAGAATCAATTCCACGTGTCTACCCTATCCACCACAAAGTCCCCAGGGAATGCTCCCCGGGGACTGTGGCGCAGTTTCTTACTTACCGCCCTGCGCAGCAACGGCGGCGGCACCGGCAGCGGCGGCTTCCGGATCCAGGTAGGTGCCACCTGGATTTACTACGGAGCCGTCCTCGGTGATCTCATACACCAGCGGGATGCCGGTTGGGATGTTCAAGCCGGCAATATCGTCATCGGAGATATTGTCCAGGTGCTTGACCAGTGCGCGCAGGGAGTTGCCGTGCGCGGCGATGAGTACGGTTTCACCCTTCTTGGCGCGCGGGAGGATTTCTTCCTCGAAGTACGGCACGAAGCGGGCGACGACGTCCTTCAGGCACTCGGTCTGCGGGACCTTGTCCAGGTCCGCGTAGCGCGGGTCATTGGTCTGGGAGTACTCGGAGTCATCGGCCAACTCTGGCGGGCGCGTGTCATAGGAGCGGCGCCATGCCATGAACTTTTCCTCGCCGTACTCTTCCTTGGTCTCGGCCTTGTTCAGGCCCTGCAGGGCGCCGTAGTGGCGCTCGTTGAGGCGCCAGTCGCGCACCACTGGAATCCAGTGGCGGTCGGCGGCGTTGAGAGCGATGTTTGCGGTGCGGATAGCACGGCGCAGAAGAGAGGTATAGAGTACATCGGGCAGAACGCCTTCCTGCGCGAGCAGCTCACCGCCGCGCTTGGCTTCCGCCTCGCCCTTTTCGGTCAGATCTACATCGACCCAGCCAGTGAACTGGTTGGACTCGTTCCACTTGGATTGGCCATGGCGAAGAAGAATCAGCTTTCCGTTAGTCATGCCTCCAGCATGCCATGAAATTATTACCGGCGTCGGGGTTTAATCCCCAATCGCCCGCCGTTGATGGCAATCCGGGACCTCGATGCGGCTGGCCTCGTCATAGATTTCTGCGAGCGCGGCGGCGGAGCTGGCCCAGCTAAAGCGCGCAGCGTGGGCGACGGCGGCTTCGCCCATGGCGATGCGCATGGGGTCGTCGTCAAGCAGGCGGGCCAAGGCATCGGCCCAGTCGGATGGGTCATGCGAGTGCACCAGCAGGCCGGTCTCCCCTTCGGCCACAGCGATGGGCAGCCCGCCGACGGCCGCGGCTACCACCGGCGTGCCAGAGGCCTGGGCCTCCAGCGACACTAGGCCGAAGGACTCGTTATAGCTAGGCACCGCCACGATATCAGCCGCGCGGTAGACCCCCACCAGCTCCTCGGGCGGGCGGGCGCCCAAAAAGCGCACGCGCTTATCGACGCCCAACTCACGCGCCAACTCCCTATAGGCCTCCGGCGCCGTATTAGCCCCCGATGGTCCGCCACAAATGACCACGCGCAGGTTGCGGGTCGGTTCGCGGCGGAAGAGCTCGGCCGTGGCGCGAATGAGGACCTCTGGGCCCTTGAATTTTTGCAGGCGCCCGACAAAAGCCACCACCTTGGTGTGCAGCGGAATACCCAACTCGCGGCGGGAGCGCTCGGTATTGCGGTCCGTGCCAGGGGTGAAAAGCTCTACGTCGGCGCCGGGCGAAACTACGCGGATGATGTCGCGCTCGGCGTCATAGTGCTCGGCCAGGTCGCGGGCCTCCTGCTCGGTATTGACCACGAGCAGGTCCGCGTTATCCACCAGTTGCTGCTCGCAGATGCGGCGGGCCTCGGACTCCAAGGTGTCATCCGCGGTCCGGGAGGCGTTTTTCACCGCGGCAAGGGTATGGGCCGTGTGGATGAGCGGAATACCCCAGAGATCCCGCAGTAGCCAGCCCACCTGGCCGGAGAGCCAGTAGTGCGAGTGAATAAGGTCATATTTCTTGCCCTGCCACTTGGCAAATTGCACCATGCCACCCGCGAAAGCGGCCAGCTGGGTCGGCAGATCCTCTTTATCCAGGCCCTCGTACGGCCCGGCGACGATATTAATGACGCGCAGGTGGGGCTCAACCTCAATGATTTCGCCCTGGCTAGGCCGAGTGGCGCGCGTGTAGACGTCCACCTCGATCCCCCGGCGAGCCAGTTGGCGCGCACTATTGAGGACGTAGACGTTCATGCCGCCGGCGTCCCCCGAGCCGGGCTGTTCAATCGGCGAGGTATGCATAGAGATCATGGCGATGCGCATGGCGCTCAATTCTACCGGCGCTATACTGGCCCCTGCCAGAAACCTACGCCACCGAAAGGTAAAGTTTTGTCCGCATACGAATCACAGGCTTGGCTCCAGTATTACCCGGAATGGACACCGCACCACCTCGAGTACGGCGACACCACGTTGCTGGATATCTACGACAATAACCTTGAGGTCAACGCCGATAAATCGGCCACCTACTTCTTCGGCCGCACCCAAACGTATGCGGAGCTAGACCGCCAGGTTCGCGCAGCGGCCGCGGGCTTGAAGGCTTTCGGCGTGCGGCCAGGTGACCGCGTAGCCATCGTCGCGCCCAACTCGCCGCAGTACATCGCGGCGTTTTATGCCATCTTGAAGCTCGGTGCGCAGGTGGTACTACATAACCCGCTCTACACCGCCCATGAGCTGGAAGGACTCTTCCAAGATCACGGCGCACGCATCGCCATCGCCTGGGATAAGGCCGCGCCGACCTTGGAGAAGCTGCGCGCGACCACCAACCTGGAAACGGTCGTGTCCATCAACATGATCAACGCCATGCCCACCCTGCAGCGCGCCGCTTTGCGCCTGCCTATTCCGCCGCTCAAGTCCAAGCGCGAGCAGCTATCTTCCCCGGCGCCAAATACCGTGCCGTGGGAAACTTTGGTGGGCAACGCAATCGGTGGCGACGGCAGCGATATCACCACGCCGGAAGACGTGGACAAGGACACCATCGCGCTCATCATGTATACCTCTGGTACCACCGGCGCCCCGAAGGGCGCCATGCTCTCGCACGGGAACCTGTTTTCCAACCTCCTGCAGGGCAAGGCGTGGGTGCCGGGCTTGGGCGATAAGCCCGAGCGCATGCTCGCCGCCCTCCCCTTCTTCCATGCTTATGGCCTGACCATGAACGTGACCCTGGCGCAGTTTATCGGCGGCGAGCTGGTTATCCTGCCTAAGCCAGATATGTCGCTCATTATGCAGCTGATGAAAAAGCACACCCCGACCTGGGTGCCGGGTGTGCCGACGCTCTACGAGCGAATCGTCAAAGCCGCCGACGAGCAGAAGATTCCTATCAAGGGCGTGCGCGCAGCCTTCTCCGGGGCTTCTACCTTGCCTTCGGACACGGTCAAGAAGTGGGAGAACTATACCGGTGGCCTCTTGGTGGAAGGCTATGGCCTGACCGAATGCTCGCCCATCATCGTGGGCAACCCTATGAGCACCGACCGCCGCCCCGGCTACGTGGGCATCCCCTTCCCGGATACCGAGGTGCGCATCGCCAACCCAGATAACCTCGATGAAACCCAGCCCGATGGCACCGAAGGCGAAGTTTTGGCGCGTGGGCCACAGATTTTCAAGGGGTACCTCAATAACGAGGAGGCCACCGAGGCCGCATTCCACGGCGAGTGGTTCCGCACCGGTGACATGGGCGTTATGGAAGAAGATGGCTTCATCCGCCTGGTTAGCCGCATCAAGGAGATCATCATCACCGGCGGCTTCAACGTATATCCGGGCGAGGTGGAAGAAATCTTGCGCGAGCACCCGAGCATTGATGACGTCGCCGTGGTAGGCCGGCCACGCGAAGATGGCTCCGAGGACGTCGTCGCCTGCCTCGACTTGGCCGATGGCACCGCTCTCGACCCGGAGGGACTCAAGGAATACTGCCGCGAACGCCTTACCCGCTACAAGGTCCCGCGCACCTTCTACCACTTTGAAGAGCTGGCTAAGGATCAGATGGGCAAGATCCGCCGCCGCGAGGTCCAGGCAGACCTCATCCGCCGCCTCGAGGCCGAGCAGAATTAACTTGTTCCGCCTAATCGATAGCCCCCTCGGACCCCTGCGTTTGCAGGCGAGCCCGCGGGGGGTTTCCCGCGTCGAATTCACCGCGGCCAGCACCCTGCAGGAAGCGGTGGGCGGTGTAGAGGAAGGGGGCATCGAAAAGCGCAGCGCGGACGTGCTCGACGCCGCCCAGGCACAGCTCGCGGAGTATTTCGCCGGCCAGCGCCGCGCCTTCGAGCTGCCCCTCGACCCGCCTGCGACGACCGACTTTCGCGCCGCAGTGCATGCGCAACTGGCCGAGATTGGCTATGGGGAGACGGTCACCTACCGCGACGTCGCCAAGCTGCTGGGCCGGCCCGGCGCGACGCGGGCCGTGGGCAGTGCGTGCGGTGCCAATCCCCTGCTCATCGTGCGGCCATGCCACCGGGTGCTGCGCAGCGACGGCGGGCTCGGCGGCTATGCGGGCGGTCTGGAAGCCAAACGTTTTTTGCTGACACTGGAAGAAAACTAGAGGGCTTCTTCACGTTTTCTCTATACTGATTTTTTAAAACTAATTATTTACCCAAACGAAAGGTTTTTGCGTGTCCGCTTCCACCTCCCGAGCTTGGCTCGATCACTACAGCGAATGGACCCCTCACACGCTGGACTACGGTAATAAAACCATCGTCGACTATTACCGCGATAACCTGCGGGTCAACGCCAATAAACCCGCCACCTATTTCTTCGGCCGCACGCAGACCTACGCGGAGCTCGACGCCCAAGTGCGCGCCGCCGCGGCCGGGCTCAAGGCTTTTGGTATTCGCCCAGGCGACAAGGTGGCCATCGTGCTGCCCAACTGCCCTCAGCACGTCGCGGCCTTCTATGCGGTGCAGCTACTTGGTGCCACCGTGGTCGAGCACAACCCACTTTATACCGCCCACGAATTGGAAGGCCTTTTCCGAGATCATGGTGCCCGCGTAGCAATCTCTTGGGATAAAACCGCCTCCACGCTGGAAAAGCTGCGCTCGACTACCCCGCTAGAGACCATCGTCTCCGTCAACATGGTCGATGCCATGCCACCACTCAAGCGCCTCGCGCTCCGCCTGCCTATCCCACCGCTAGCTGCTAAACGCGAGCAGCTCACCGAGCATGCACCAAACACAGTAGCGTGGTCTACCCTGATCGGCTCAGCTATTGGCGGCGACGGCAGCGCCCTAGAAATGCCACGCATCAGCCAGGCTGACGTCGCGCTCATCCTTTACACTTCCGGCACCACCGGAAAACCCAAAGGCGGAATGCTCTCGCACGGTAATCTCATAGCTAATTGCGTCCAAGGCCAAGCTTGGGTTCCAGAAATGGGAAAGCACAAAGAGCGCTTCCTCGCCGCATTACCGATGTTTCACGCCTACGGCATGACCACACTGTGCATTTTTAGCGTGTACATGGGCGCCGAGCTTATCTTGCTTCCTTCCCCACAAATGCCGCTCATCCTGGACATCGTGAAAAAGCGCACGCCTACCTGGCTGCCAGGGGTTCCCACCCTCTATCAGAAGATCATGGACGCAGCCGAAGACAAAGACGTGGACTTAAGCGGCATCCGCAACGCTTTTTCCGGTGCCGCTACACTGCCCGTAGAAATCGTGGAACGGTGGGAGTCCATGACCGGCGGACGACTCGTAGAAGGCTTTGGCATGACCGAGTGCTCCCCCGTGTTAATTGGCAACCCAATGAACGGAAAGAATCGCCCTGGCTATGTGGGGCTCCCATTCCCAGATGCCGAGGTACGCATTGCCAATCCGAAGAATCTGGATGAAACCCAGCCTGATGGCCAGCCAGGCGAGTTGCTCGCGCGTGGTCCGCAAATTTTCCAAGGCTATTTTGGCAACCAAGAAGCAACAGAGGAGTCCTTCCATAACGGCTGGTTCCGCACCGGAGACATGGCAGTCATGGAAGAAGACGGCTGGGTCCGCCTAGTCAGCCGCATTAAGGAAATCATCATCACCGGCGGCTTCAACGTCTACCCCGCAGAGGTAGAAGAGGCAATTGCAGAGCACCCCGACGTGGTGGATGTCGCCGCCGTGGGCCGCCCGCGCCAGGATGGCTCCGAGGATGTCGTCGGCTGCGTTACCCTGCGCGATGGCGCCGTGCTCGATCCCGAGGGCTTGAAGGAATTCTGCCGCGAGCGCCTCACCCGCTATAAGGTGCCGCGCACCTTCTATCACTTCGAAGATCTGGCGCGCGACCACCTGGGCAAGATTCGCCGCCACCAGGTGCGCAAGGACCTACTCGAGCTGCTGGAGGCAAAGGCCTAAACTTAGCGGCTATGGCAGAAATTCACTATGGCGCTACCTTGACAGATTTCCTCGCGGCGGCCGTCGCGAGGTTTCCGCAGCGCCCCGCCACCTACTTCGCCGGCCAGACACTGACCTATGGCGAGCTCGATGCCCAGGTGGCAGCCGCGGCTGGGGCCCTGCGCGAGATGGGCGTGCAGCCCGGCGACCGCGTGGCGCTCCTGTTGCCCAATTGCCCGCAGCACGTGGTGGCATTCTTCGCCATCCTGCGCTTGGGCGCGGTGGTGGTGGAGCATAACCCGCGCTATACCGCGCACGAGCTCACCCCGCTGCTCGCCCACCATGGCGCCCGCGTGGCTATCGCCTGGGACGACATCGCCCCCACCGTTTCCGCGCAGGTAGAGACCACCATTTCCGTTTCCCTTAGCGAGCCGCTTCCCCTCAGCGGCACCCCGGTGGAGACGCACCCCGCCACGCTTGCCGACGCCGCCCTTATCCTCTACACCTCCGGCACCACCGCCCGCCCCAAGGGCGTGGTCTTAACCCACGGCAACCTCGCGGCGAACTGCCTGCAGCTAGAAACCCAGGCCCCGCTGCGCGCTGGCCACGAGCGCTTCCTGGCCGCGCTGCCCATGTTTCATTCCTATGGCCTGACAATGAGCGTGTTGCTCGCGGTGCGGTGTGCGGCCGAGATCATCCTGCTTGCCGCTCCACACACCGACGCAGTGACGGAAGCGCTTGCCACGCGCCGCCCCACCTGGATGCCGGGCGTGCCGACCATCTACGAGCGCGCCATGGCGGCCGCGCCCACCGCCGCTGGCTCATCCGCCCCCACGGATCTCGGCGGGGTGCGCTATTCCATCTCGGGCGCGGCCTCGCTGCCCTCGCGCATCATCGATCCCTGGGAAGCACGCACCGGTGGCATGTTGGTGGAAGGTTATGGGCTTACAGAAACCTCTCCTGTGCTGACCATCAATCCCCTTGATGACACCCGGCGCGCCGGCACCATCGGCCTGCCTTTGCCGGACACACAGCTGCGCATCGGCGATCCTCACGACCTCAGCCGTACCCAACCAGATGGCGTGGCCGGCGAGATCCTCGCCCGCGGCCCGCAGGTTTTTGGCGGCTACCTTGCCGACGCCCCCGCCACCGCCGCCGCCTTCCACGAGGGCTGGTTCCGCACCGGTGACATGGGCGTGCGCGAACCCGATGGCCATATCCGGTTGGTGGACCGCATTAAAGAAATCATCATTACCGGCGGCTTCAATGTTTATCCCGGCGAGGTGGAGGAGGCTTTAACTTCCCACCCCGATATCGCCCAAGCCGCCGTCGTAGGCACTCCCCGCTCCGATGGTTCTGAGGACGTCGCTGCCTGCGTGGTCCTGTCTCCTGGTGTCCGGCTCGACGAAGCCGCCTTGCGCGAGCACTGCCGCGGGCTGCTGGCGCGTTATAAGGTACCGCAAAGATTCTTTGCCATGGATAAGCTTGCCGGTGATCAGCTAGGCAAGCTGCGCCGCCGCGATGTCCGGCGCGATCTCCTCGCCCGCCTTCACCGCGACTAGTCCGCGTCGTTTTCTGCTCTGCGCACCGCTTGTTTGTAAATGCACTCGGACCGTTCTTCCAGGTCATGTTGGGCACGGGCTTGGGATTTGGCGGCGGCATCGGAACGCGGCGGGGCCTGAATATGCCGCGCGGCGTGCAGACCCAGTTGCAGTTCTTTGGCGCGCAATACCTCCGCATCGATTTTGATACCCAAAATGAGCATCGTATTAGATAGCCATACGGCCATGAATACGGCCATGATGAGGCTGAAGGCTCCGTAGACGCTGGCCCCAGCAAAGCGCTGGGTATACAGCGCGAAGGCTCCCCACACCACGACATTGGTGCTAAGCGCCACCACGGAACCGAGAGTTATCCAGCGGAAGCGCGCCGGCCGCACATTCGGGGAAAAGTGGTACAGGATGGCAATCAACGTCAGCACGACCACCACGGTGAGTGGGAAGCGCAGCCAATTCCACACCGGCATAAAGATGCCGCCCAAAAAGTCCGCGGTGCCTTGCATCTCTAGCTTGCCGGCCAGCGGTTCGACCACACCGCTGACAATGGTATCGCGCAGCAGGTTAGCAAAAAGCACGATCACCGCGCCGATGACCAGGACGATAGTAAGCCCCCACATGAGTGCCCAGGTGCGGATTATTCCGCGGCCCTCTACCCGCCCGTAGACGGTATTGGCGGTGCGCGAGAAGGCACGCACATAGGCCGAGGCGGCAAAAAGAGAAACCAGCACGGATACCACCAGCGCGAAGGTGCCTTGGGCTGTGGAGCCAATGATGGAGCCCACGAGGTGCTCGGCCTGCTCCGTCATCGAACTGGGCACGTAGTCTGCAATGAACTGCGAAGTTAAATCGTGTACCTCGGCACGCCGCGAGGAGAAGATGAGCGTCGCTATCGAATAGGCCGCGAGCACCGTAGGGGCAAAGGCCATAAGCGTGAAGTACGTCATCGTGGCGGCGCGATCCATCAAGGCATCGTGGAAGAAGTCCGCCCACACGCGGCGGAGCACCAGCCCCCAGCTTTCCTTACGCAGGCGGTTGCCGCGGGCCAACGGATCGACATTTTCGGTGTGGCCTTCAATCTTGACCATGGTGGGCGCAGTGCTCAGCACGATTTTATCCGCGCCCTCATAGACGGATTTGCCCACCGGAGTAGCCGCAGTGCTCGGCGGTTCGCCGGAAGACGAATTGCCAGGGGTGCGTGCGGCGCCAGGAACCTCGGCGGAATCGTCCAGTGTGCTCATATTATCCCAGCGTATGCGGTAAAGAATCTATTTCAGGAAGTGACACTCAGCTGTGATTACACTGGAGAAGCATGACTGAACAGAATGAAAAGAAGCTCAACGTTAAGTCCTTCGAACTCGACCACCGCCTAGTCAGCGCCCCGTATATTCGCGTGGCCGACCGCACGGATTTGGGCGGCGGCGTCGAAATCATCAAGTATGACCTGCGCTTCTGCCAGCCGAACCAGGATCACCTGGATACCAAGGCGCTGCACTCGGTGGAGCACATGATGGCCAATTTCATGCGCAATTACACCGATAAGCTCATCGGTTTTGCCCCGATGGGCTGCCGCACTGGCTTCTACGCCATCACCAACGGCATGGAGCAAGATGAGCTGCTGCGCGCGGTGGAAGGCGCGCTCAACGATATTCTTAACGCTACCGAGGTACCGGCCGCCAACGAAGAGCAGTGCGGTTGGGGTGCGCACCACAGCTTGGAGGGCGCGCAGGAGGCGGCCCGAGCATTCTTGGGCGCTAAGGATGAGTGGCTCCAGGTCATGGCCGCCTAAGCTAAGCGGATCCACCGGCACGGTAGGTGCCGAATTGAAAAAGCAGCCACGATAGACCCCGAAAACCGTGTGGTTAAGGGCGCTATCGTGGCTGCTTTGTAGGTTTTAGGCCCTAGAGCCCGGAGCGAAAAGCAGTCGCGTGCTACTCGTCGAGGGAAAGGCCAATCCAGACGGGTTCGGGCACGAGCTCCACATCGAAAGCATCGCGGACACCGTCCCGGATGGTGCGGGCGAGGTCCACGATATCGGCGGCCTTAGCCTCGCCGCGGTTGGTCAGCGCTAGCGTGTGCTTCGTCGAGAGCGTGGCCCGGCCGGAGCCCGGGTAGCCCTTGGCAAACCCGGCGCGGTCAATGAGCCAGGCGGCGGAGAGCTTTTCCCGGCCGGTCTCTGCAGAGGGGTGGCGGGGCATGGAGTCTGCGGTGGCGTCGCCAAGCGAGGCACGGACCTTGGCCTGGACGGCGTCGGCAAGAGCGGAGTCCACCACCGGGTTGGTAAAGAAAGAGCCAGCGGACCAGGTGTCATGGTCGGTGGCGTCGAGCACCATGCCCTTGCCGCGGCGCAGCTTGAGGACCTGCTCGCGGACCTCGGCCACGGGGCGGCGCTCGCCCGGATTCTGGGTGAGCTGGCCAAAGCGCAGCGGGCGGGAAAGGCCCTCGGTATCGAGCCGGAGCTCCACCTCAAGGACCACGGCGCGGCCGGTGAATTTCAGGTTGGAATAGCGATACGCTAGCTCCAGATCGGAGGCGGGGACCCACTCATCGCTATCGGTGCGGCGGTTATAAAGGCGCACGCGGGTAAGTACCTCGGAGATTTCTGCGCCATAAGCGCCCACGTTTTGCACCGGAACCGCACCCACCGTGCCGGGGATGCCGGACAGGCACTCGATGCCACCCAGGCCAAGCTGAACGGAGCGAGCCACCACATCATCCCAGTTGGCACCCGCCTGCGCGCGCACCAGACCGGATTCGGTGTCCATGGACACCTCATCAAAGTCGAGGATGACGGCGACGACATCCACGGAGCCATCGGCCACCAAGAGGTTGGAGCCGCCGCCAACGACTATGAACTTCACCGCAGCGCGATCCAGGGCGCGGACAACGGACACGGCGGCATCCGGCTGCGAGCAGCGCAGTGCGGCCTGCGGTTTTCCACCCACACGCAGCGTAGTCAGATCCGCAAAGGTGGCGGTAGAGTCCAGTTCCACGCCGTCGATCGCTGTGAGCTGTTGCGTCAAAGATTTATCAAGCACGCCTACCAAGGTAGTCTGTTAAGCATGTCAACCCGTAGTGAAAACACCGTAACCATCAATCAGCCCATCGAAAAGGTGCACAAGGCGCTGCTCACCAAGGAATACTGGGAGTACATCGTGGCCAACCTCTCCCCCGAGGCGGGCCAGGTGCACGACTTCAGCGATAACGTAGCCACCCTCTTCGAGGTTCTGCCGACCACCCTGCTGCCAGAGGCAGTGCGCGCCATGGTCTCCCAGGACCTGAAGGTCAAGCGCGTGGTTACCGTGGGCGAGCTCAACGGTGAGGCTGCTGACGTTAACTACACCGCAGATGTCAAGGGCACCCCGGTTGATTTCAAGGGCGATATCTCCCTGGCTGGCGAGGGCGAGATGACCAAGCTGTCCTACGTCAACGAGATTTCCGTCAATATCCCGATGATGGGCGCCGCCATCGAGCCGAAGGTGGGCGAATCCCTGGCTGAGCTCTTCGATAACGAAGGCAAGCTCACCGAGCAGTGGATCTCTGAGAACGCCTAAGTTCTACAGCACCGAAATCTATGGCCGACCACGCACATAATCTGCGCGCTAGCGCAGCTGCGGGTCGGCCTTTTGGCGTTATTACCCGCGGCACTACCAATCACAACCGCCTGCGCCGCTGCGATAGATGGATGCTCGCGCACCCGGAGATTTCCACGCTGCTGCGACACGTGGAAAAGCCGCTCGCGCTCGATGTAGGCTACGGGGCTTCGCACGCCACCACCGTGGAATGGGCAGGGTGGCTGCGCCGGGCGAATCCGCAGGTAGACGTCCGGGGGCTCGAAATCCATCCGGACCGGGTCCTGCCGCCGCGCGACGGCGTGCGCTTCGAGCTGGGCGGCTTTGAACTGGCCGGCTACCGGCCACAGCTGGTGCGCGCATTTAATGTGCTACGCCAATACGACGTGGACCAGGTCCAGGAGGCCTGGCAGACGGTGTGTTCTCGGCTGGCCCCCGGTGGCTTCTTTGTGGAGGGCACCTGCGATGAGCTAGGCCGGCGCGCGGCCTGGTTGCTGCTGGACGCCCACGGCCCGCGGACTCTCACCCTGGCGTGGGACCCGTTCGATGTGGCGCGCCCCTCAGACATCGCCGAGCGCCTGCCCAAAATCCTCATTCACCGCAACGTTCCCGGCGAGCCCATCCACGAGCTGCTTAAGGCCGCCGACGAGGCCTGGGACCACGCGGCGGGGTGGGCGCCCTACGGCCCGCGCGTGCGTTGGCGCATGGCACGAGCCGCGCTTGCCGACGCCCCCTTTACTATCCACACCATCCGTCGGCGCCTGCGCGATAATGTGCTGACCGTGGACTGGGAGTCCGTCGCGCCACGGGACTAACCGCGCCGCGCGGTGATGACAGCTGGGGCAGCTGTGAAGTGCCTAGCAATGTGCCCGAGAACTCCCGCAAACTTTGCCCCGCGCCGTCTCATGCGCCACACTGGTACGCATGGCTTCGAAGAAATCGGCAGGTTCACTCGCCTGGAAAATCATCATTGGCATCCTCGTGGCACTACTCGTGCTCATCCTCTTGGCCGAGTTCGGCCTGCGCTGGTTCATCGGTCACCAGATGACCTCGCAGTTTAACCAGGCTGCCGAGGAAGAGGGTATCCAGGTCAAAGAAGATCCCTCCGTCAGCTTTGGCGGCAGCCCGCTGCTCGTAGGGCTGTTTAAGGGCTCCATTTCCCAGATGGATATGACCACGCCGTCCACCCTGCAAATCGATGGCACTGATATCAAGGGCCAGCCTGCCTCCGAGATCCACGTAGAAGATATGAGCACCGACCAGGAGAATCCGGTGGCCGGCAAGCTGCGCGCTTCTACCACCGTGCCGGATGACTACCTGCTGGCGTCCTTCCAGAAGGGCATTTCCGAGCAGGCCGGCAGCGAAAAGGTGGGCAATATGGTGGTTACAGAGATTAACGCCAACGAGCAAGACCACGTGCTGGACGTGAAGTTTGCCGGCGGCCTTGCCAACCTCTCGCTAGAGCCCACCGCCCACGATGGAAAGCTCGATATCCGCGCCACCGAGGCCTCCATCTTCGGCCTCGAGCTGCCGGATCAGGCCACCGAAGCTATCTCTTCCGCCCTGCAGAACGGCATGTCGGATCAGTTCGTGGGTTCTGACATGAACGTCGATTCCGTAGAGGTGCTCGATGGCGAGCTCAAGCTCACCATCACCGGCACCGATGTCCCGATGAACGACATGGATAAGTTCGCCGGCGGCGGTGACTCCGCGGGCCAGGGCGGCGCCACGGGCAATGGCGCGCCGCAGCAGGACGCGCAGGAGAAAGCCGCCTAAACCGCGGGAGCGGGAAACTCGAGGACCGGAAGTGTGGCAGCGGCCAACTCCGGTCCTTTTTTCTTGCCTTCTTCACCGGCCGCGGATTCCGCGTAATCCGCGGCCTTGCGGCTGCGCACAATGAGGCGCTGGTAGCCGGCTTGATGGGCGGCTTTAAGGGTGGCGTCGGCAAGCGGGGCGTCCGGCACGATGAGGCCCAAGCGGGCCGGATCCGGGCAGGCCTCGCGGATGGCAATGAGCTCGGAGAGCACGGCATTGGCATCCGCTACGCTCGCATCGAGGCTGACCCACACCTCGCTGGCGCCCGATTGGATGGCCAGGCGCGCCTCGGAGGCCTTGATGAGAGTGTGGTGGCGGCCGGTGGGATACCCCGCGACAGAAATAATATCGGCCGCGCCCGCGCCTGCGGCAAGGGAAACATGGTGCGGGGAGACAAGGACGGTGTTATCGGCGGCGCGCTCCTTGACCGTCGCGGCCGGGGCGTCAAGCAAATTAAGCATTAGTAGCTGTAGTCGCCGTTGATAATGGCCTTGAGCTGCGGGCGCACATCAAACCAGTACACGCCGGTAATGACCGCGCCGATCCAAGACAGAAAAGCCAAGCCGGTGGCCATCGCTACCGCGGAGCCGGCCAGCAGGCCTACCCACACCCACTTACCTTGACGGTCGCCGGCTCGGAAGGCATCCTCGCGCGTGGTGGCGGCGAGGACCGCGCCGACAATGGCGGTCAGGGCGAGGATGCGCAAAATATAGGCATCCAAGTAGTACGCAATTTCAAAAAGTGAATTCATGCAGGTTAATTCTGTGGGTCGTCGGTGTCGATTACTTCGCCATCGATAATATTATCGCCCTGCGAAGGAGCCGAATCCTGGCCAGGGCGCGCCGCATTCTTCTTTTCCGCGCGGCGGGCCTGGGCGGAATTATAGGCGTCCATGACGCCCTCGCGGGTCTCGTTATAGGCGGTGGAGAACTTGCCCTTAGCGGCGTCGAAAGCAGCGGACTCACGGGTGCCATCGGCGGCCTTCTTCACAGTGGCACCGAACTCCTTCGCGGTGGCAGTGGCCTTATCCACCAAGCTCTCCTTGCCGGAGGCGCCATAGGGGCTTTTGGCCTCGGCGCCATGAGCGTGCTGGGCGCGCTCCTCCTGCAGGCGGCCGCCGAAGTCCTTGGCTACGTCAAAGGCAGCGCTGCCAGCATCCTTCAGGGAATCAAAAATCTTCTTATTATCGCTCATTGTTCATTACTCCTTTTTTCTAAGCGCCAAAGATAAGGTGATTGACCGCGAATATCACCAATCCTGCCAGGGAACCGACGACGGTGCCGTTCAAACGAATAAATTGCAGGTCCTTGCCCACCATGAGCTCGATATTTTGGGAGGCTTCCTCCGCATCCCAGCGCTTGATGGTCTCGGGGATAATCGCAATGATTTCCGGGGCAAATTTCTCCACCGCGTAGCGCGCGGCTTTGTCTACGAGCGCATTTGCCTGGGCTAAAAATTCGGAGTCCTCGAGTAGGCGGTGCGCCAGCTCCTTGACCTTGGCCGTAATCTTTTGGCGCAGGAAAGACTCCGAGTCATTGAGCTGGTCAATGAGCGTGGTGGAGACCGTGCGCCACATGGCCGCGGGTGCCTGCTGCGCTTGCTCAGAGGCGAGCATCTCTTGCTTGATGCCCTCGATGCGCCCGCGCATGTCCTCATCCCACTGCAGATCGGAGGCCAGCTTGGACAGGTTGCGGCGAATGGCCAGGCGGGCCTCATGGTTGCCGTTGCGGCGGACCTCATCGGCGAATTCTACGAGCTCGGTATAGACCTTCTCCCCCACCATCTCGCGGGCAAAGCGCGGCGCCCAGCCCGGCATGCGCTCATCGATGGCGGTGACCACCGTGGACTCCATGCTGAGAATCTTGCCGTGGGCCCAATCGATGAGGTCATCCTCCAGGGGGCGCGCCTTGCCGTCTGCAATATAGCCCTCCAGCAGTCTGCCCAGCGGCGGGCCCCACTCGGGCTCGGCTAGGCGGTCCATGACCTGGGTGCGGATGAAATTCTCTGCCTCTTCCGCATCCAAATCCGACACCACGCTGGCCGCACGCTCACCAATCCACGCGGAGACCTCCTCCGCCTTGCCGGGCTCGACTCCCTGGCGTGCCAGCCACAATGGCAGCTCCGCCTCGCGCACCTTGGCGCTCAGCGCATCTGCGGTCAGGAAGTTTTCCTCCACAAAGTCACTCAGGGCATCGCCCACGCGGTCCTTATTATTCGGAATCAGCGCCGTATGTGGGATGGGCAGTCCCAACGGCCGGCGGAAAAGCGCGGTCACTGCAAACCAGTCCGCCAGGCCACCCACCATGCCGGCCTCCGCCGCTGCACGCACGTAGCCCACCCACACAGGTGCCCCGCTTTCCGACGCCTGCCACCACGAACACCCCAAAAAGATCACCGCGGCACCAATCAGGAACGACAGCGCAATCGCCTTCCACCGCCGCAAGTCCGCCCGCCGGGCCTCCTGGTTACCAGCCTGCGGCACGGGAGCAGCACCCGACGATGCCGATGTCGTAGCCGTTTCGAGGCCTTCGTCCGCGCGGTGGGTCATGAGTTCTCCTTGGGGTTGTGAAGGTGCTTTCGAGCTTCATTCTCTAACACTAGTGCCAGCAACGAACATGCTCGGTGGCAGTCGTCGTTGCAATGATGTCCTGAATCGCCGCCTGGTCCATCTGACATTGCCACTTGGGTACTGAGAGATCACGCAACCCCCGCCTCCTTGCATGGATTGCATGCTGTGGAGACGGGGGTGACGTCGAGTCAGTACAGAAACTTAGGCATTGCCTGGTACAGCAAGCGCCTTAGTTAGCTCGGCCAGTTTCCTTGCGGTACTTGCGGTAGTAGCGGCGGCCATAGTGGACGGTGCTGAAGGCGGCGATAGCCACAACGGCTAGAGCGATGATGCCGATGATGGTGGTCAGGGTGTAGTCACCCTCGCCGGCGGTGCCCAGCGGGGTATCCCACACGCCGAGGCCCCAGATGAGGATTCCGGCAGCCGGGAGGCAAGACAGGATCAGACCCATGCCCACCCAGGTGGAGGTGCGAATGAGGGAAGAATGAGGAGCACCGAAGGAAACTGGGTCGTAGCCTTCAATGTAGGCGTCCTGAATCTTTCCGGAGAACTCCGGGTAAGTCTCGCTGGTGTAGTCAGCGACTGCGTGGGTGTTATCGCTCATGGCGGAGTCTTTCTGTCTTTCTCTCGTTCCTTGTATTCCTACGGAATAACCTTAGCTTAGTCGTCCTTGCCACGGAAAGCAGCACGTGCACGTTCGCGGGTAACCGCGGATACTGCGGTCAGGGGAACGCCGGCCGGGCAAACATCAGCGCACTCACCGTAGAGGGAGCAGTGGCCGAAGTTGGCTTCCAGGTCATCGACCATGTTGCGGGCACGGCGGCCACGCTCTTCCTTACCCAGCGGCATGAGGGACAGGTGCACCAGCTTCGCACCGGTAAACAGGTGTGCAGCACCATTCGGGCAAGCAGCAACGCAGGCGCCGCAGCCGATGCAGGCAGCGTGGTCCAGCGAGTACTCGGAAGTCTCATGGTTGACGTGCAGGGTATCCGCATCCGGAGCGGTACCAGCATCCATGGAGACGTAGCCGCCCTGCTCCATCACGTGATCCAGTGCCGCACGGTCGACGATCATGTCCTTGATAACCGGGTAGGCAGCGGAACGGAATGGCTCCAGCTTGATGGTCTGTCCTTCGGTGAAGTTGAACAGGCGCTGCTGGCAGGCCGGGGTGTTCTGTCCAGGGCCGTGTGGACGGCCGTTGACGGTCAGACCACAGGTACCACAAATGCCCTCACGGCAGTCAGAGGCGAAGGCGAAGGGCTCCTCGCCGCGCTCAATGTAGCCCTCGTTGACGTGGTCCAGCAGCTCCAGGATGGACATCTGCTCAGAGGCATCGTCCACCTGGACGGTCTCGAAGTGGCCTTCTTGGGTCGGTCCGGCTTGACGCCAGATCTCAAGTGTCAGTTTCATTACTTGTAGTTCCTTGTCATCAGCGGGATCGAATCAAAGTACAGCGGCTCAGCGTGGCGGATGAACTCGTTCTTATTAGCGCCCGGCTCCCAGGCGGAAACGAAGCACCAGTTCTCGTCGTCGCGTTCTGCCTCGCCGTCCTCGGTGAGGTGGTCCTCGCGGAAGTGGGCGCCACAGGACTCGTCGCGGTCCAGAGCGTCAACACACATGAGCTCGCCCAGGTCCAGGTAGTCGGCAACGCGCAGGCCGTATTCCAGCACCTGGTTCATGTCGTTGGCCTCGCCCGGGATGCGGACATTAGCCCAGAAGTCCTCGCGCAGCTCACGGATCTTGGTGATGGCTTCCTTGAGGTCTTCCACGTTACGGGACACACCGCAGCCGTGGTACAGGATGTCGCCTAGCTGGCGGTGGTAGTAGGAAGGACCGTGCGGGTTCTCGCCGCGCACGCCCATGAGGCGGTCGATGCGCTCTTGGGACTGGGCCAGGGTTGCCTGTGCCTCTGGGGAATCCTCCGCCAGCTTCTCCTCATTGAGGTGGTCAGCCAAGTAGTTCGGGATGGTAAACGGCAAGGTGAACCAGCCGTCAACGGAAGCCGAAAGCAGGGAGTTAGCACCCAGGCGGTTAGCACCGTGGTAGGTCCAGGAGCACTCACCGGCAGCAAAGAGGCCGTCGATGGAGGTCATCTCGTTGAAGTCGGTCCACAGGCCACCCATGGTGAAGTGGCAGGTCGGAGCGATACGCATCGGAGTCTCATAGGCGGACTCACCAATGGCCTCTTCGTACATCTCGATGAGGTTGGAGTAGCGCTCGCGAATCTTGTCCTTACCCAGGCGCTCGATGGCGTCGCGGAAGTCCAGGTACACCGAGTTGTGCAGCGGGCCAACGCCCAAGCCAGCGTTAATCTGCTGGGAGATGGCGCGGGAAGCAACGTCACGCGGAACCAGGTTGCCGAATGCCGGGTAGCGGCGCTCCAGGAAGTAGTCGCGCTCTTCTTCCGGAATGGTATTCGGGTCGCGGTCGTCGCCCTCCTTCTTCGGGGACCAAATGCGGCCGTCGTTACGCAGGGACTCCGACATCAGGATGGTCTTGGACTGCCAATCGGAGTTGACTGGCAGGCCCGTCGGGTGGAACTGCACGAAGGCTGGGGAAGCCAGGTAGGCACCGCTGTCGTACGCACGCATCATGGCGCTGGCGTTGGAGTTCTTAGCCAGGGTGGACATGTGGTAGACGTTGCCGTAGCCGCCGGTACCCAGCACAACTGCGTGGCCGGTGAAGGCCTTGAGCTCACCGGTGATCAGGTTGCGGGTAACGATGCCGCCAGCGCGCTTCTTTCCATTGTCGTTGTAAACGATGATGTCCTGCAGATCATTGTGGGCAAAGAGCTCCACGTTGCCCAGACCAATCTGGCGGTAGAGCGCAGAGGTGGTGGACAGCTGCAGCTGCTGACCTGTTTGGCCACGGGTGTAGTAGGTACGGGAGACCTGCACACCACCGAAGGAACGGGTAGCCAGGGTGCCGCCGTACTCGCGAGCGAATGGTGCACCGATGGCGTTCATGTGGTCAATAACGCGCACGGATTCGTTGGCCAAGCGCCAGCAGTCGGACTCGCGGCAGCGGTAGTCGCCACCCTTGACGGTGTCCTTGGTGTGGCGGTAGGCGGAGTCATTGTCCACCTTCTTGGCACGGGAAGCGTTGACACCACCCTGCGCGGCGATGGAGTGCGCGCGGCGCGGGGAGTCGTGGTAGGTAAATACCTTTACCTTGTAGCCCAGCTCGCCCAGTGCGGCCGCAGCGGCGCCGGCGGATAGGCCGGTACCGACAACGAGGACCTCAAACTTGCGGCGGTTCAGCGGGGAAACCAGCTGCATGTGGTCCTTTTGGTGGGACCACATATCCTTCATTGGCACGCCGTGCGGCTCATTGGATTCCAGAATGTTGCCGGCAGATACGCCCGGAACGATGGACTGCGGATGCGAGAACTTGGGGTGCTCGCGCTTGAGTTCAGTATTAGTCATGGGTTTCTAACTCCTTTAGCTGACCAAGCCC
This sequence comes from Corynebacterium sp. LaCa54, assembly GCF_046717495.1. NCBI lineage: Bacteria > Bacillati > Actinomycetota > Actinomycetes > Mycobacteriales > Corynebacteriaceae > Corynebacterium > Corynebacterium sp. LaCa54. The sequence continues at coordinate 270,569 of NZ_CP177115.1, read as the reverse complement.
AGGGCAACGGACAAAGGCATAACGATGTTGCCGATGCAGACAACGGCCGGGATGACGTACGCCAGGATCAGGAAGGTCTGACGCCACTTCGCACCGGTAATACCCAGGTCAGAAGCAGCGAGGCGAATGCCGTGGGTGAGGTGCAGGAACAGGAAGCACATGGCGATCACATACACGATGGTGACCGGCCAGCGGCTAAAGGTTGCGATCATATTGGCCTTCACCGCACCCTCCACAAAGTCACCTGGGGCGATGGGCTGTACGCCCAAGGTCAGGTCCAGCAAGTGGAAGATGATGAACAGCAGCAAGACGATGCCGGTAACCAGCATGGACTTGGTAGCGAAGGAATCAAGGCCGCCCATCAGGTTGCTACGGCGGAACTTGCCGCGGGACGCCTTGGAACGTGCGGTGAGAGCAAACGCACCATAGATGTGGGCGATGATGGCAACCAGCAGGACTGCGCGGATGATCCACAACGCACCCTCATGCGGGAACAGTGGCTCGCCCATGGAGCGCAGGAATGCACCATATTCATCAAGAGCCTCGTCGCCGCCCTCAGCCGGCAAGTACAGCTTCAGGTTGCCGGCCATGTGGCCGACGACGAAAAGTGCAAATAGCAGGCCGGTGACGGCCATGATGAGCTTCAGAACCCAAGAGGGCACTCCCGGCTTCTGACGGATTGGTTCGTTAGTAATGTGGCCGTGAGCTACTGCCTCACGGTCGGGATTTCTTAAAGTCATGACACCTCCATTGTCGTCCTCACCTTAACTGGGCTTAACCGCTGGTTACCAGTCAATTCCGGCGGCGTTTCATCTAACGGTACGGCGGTACGGTTAAACTCAGAATTCTTTTAGGTAAGGGTTGCCTTAGATGCCCGGATTCAAAACGTCACTACCTTGGCTGCTCGCAATTTCGCAATATTGACGTTGCGTAAATCTTCCACCAGTTGTGAACTTGGTCACCCAGTGTTACGGGAGTGACCCCCTTACCCCTTTATGTGTCAAACTTTCGCATGAAACACACATATTCCCCACAGGAGGGTGAATATTCTTCGCAAGATCTTTGCGATTAAGGTGCACACCCGCAGGCCACCCAGTAACCTTTCCGGCATGAGCAAGACGTATGTGGGATCCCGCCTTCGCCAACTTCGCCGTGAGCGCGATCTCAGCCAGGCTTCCTTAGCCGCCACGCTGGGCCTTTCGGCCAGCTACGTCAACCAGATCGAGCACGACGTTCGGCCACTTACCGTTCCGGTCCTCCTTCGCATCACCGAAGTCTTCGGAGTTGACGCCACCTTCTTCTCCCGCGACGATGACTCGCGCCTCCTCGCGGAGATCCAGGACGTCATCCAGGACAAGGAGCTGTGCCCCTCCCCCGTCGAGCTGCAGGAGCTCTCCGAGCTGGTCTATAACCACCCCACCGTCGCCCGCACGCTGGTGGATGTCCACCGCCGCTACCGCAATGTGCGCGATAAGCTCTCACTCGCCACCGATACCCGCCGCACCACCGAGGCCACCCAGGCACTGTCCATGCCGCACGATGAGGTGCGCGATTTCTTCTATGCCCGCCAGAACTACTTGGACGGCCTGGACCACCATGCGGAGCAGCTTGCCGACGCCCTCTCGGTCACCCAATTCGGCATCCGCGACACCGAACATGCCCTAGCCCAGCGCCTGCGCGATCTCCACAACGTAGACATTCACATCACCTCACAGATGGATGGCACGCTGCACAGCTTCGACCGCGAGACCGGCGAATTTCGGCTCGCCTCGCGCTTAAGCGAAGGGCAACGCGCCTTCCGCATGGCCGCGGAGCTGAGCTTCCTCGAGGCTGGCGAGGAGATCGCATCTTTGGTAAAAAATGAGCCGTTTACCTCGGATGCCTCGCGTAACCTAGCGCAACGCGGATTGGCCAGCTACTTCGCCGCCGCCACCGTGATGCCCTATACCCTGCTACATTCTGAGGCTGAACGCTCCGGCTACGACGTGGAATACCTCTGCCAGGTCTTCGGAGTGGGCTATGAATCCGTCGCCTCTCGGCTGTCCACCCTGCAGCGCGATAACCTGCGCGGCATTCCTTTTACCTTCGTCCGCGTCGACCGCGCCGGAAACATGTCCAAGCGACAATCCGCCACCGGCGTGCACTTTTCCAATAATGGCGGCACCTGCCCGCTGTGGAATGTCTACGAGACCTTCACCCAGCCGGGCATTATTTCCCGTCAGTTGGCCCAGATGCCCGATGGCCGCAATTACCTGTGGATCTCCCGCGCGGTACAGCACCATCAAGGCCGCTTTGGCGATACCAATAAGCTTTTCGCCATTGGCCTGGGCTGCGAGGCTCGCCACGCCGACCGCACCGTCTACGCAGAAGGTCTCGACCTCAAAGATCTCTCTTCTGCTACCCCTATCGGCTCCGGTTGCCGCACCTGCCCGCGCGAGAATTGTGCGCAGCGCGCCTTCCCACCCATTAACGAGGTCATCAGCATCGATGCCCACCGCTCAGCGGTGGCACCGTACTAGTTACACATCACCACGACGAGCCTTTTCGGGGGCGTAGACATACAAAACGGCACCGCGGCCCCTTTGCCCGGTGGGCGGGGGACGGCGCGGTGCCGTGGGTGTTGCGCTCAAGGCGACGTCGCCAAGCGCCCCTGCTTAGAGGTTAATCATGTGGCCACCGATGCCCTCGGCAGCTTCCTTCATGGCCTCAGAGAGGGTCGGGTGGGTGTGAACGTTGCGGCCGATTTCCTCAGCGGTGAGGTCGAAGCGCTGCGCCAAGGTCAGCTCCGGCAGCAGCTCGGAGACATTGGAGCCCACCATGTGGCCGCCGATGAGCTCGCCATACTCGCCATCCGCAATGAGCTTTACAAAGCCCGCGGTCTCGTTGAGACCGGCAGCCTTGCCGTTGGCGGAGAACGGGAAGGTAGCGACCTTGATATCGCGGTCCACGAACTTCTCCTTTGCGGCCTCTTCGGTGTAGCCGAAGGAAGCGACCTGCGGGTTGCAGAAGGTAGCGCGCGGCATGTTCATGTAGTCACCCAGAAGCTGGGTCTCCACGCCGGCGATGGTCTCTGCGGCGACAACGCCCTGTGCCTCAGCAACGTGTGCGAGCTGCAGCTTCGCGGTGACGTCACCGATGGCGTAGATGTGGTCCACGTTGGTGCGCATGGTGTCATCGATGGCAATAGCGCCGCGCTCGGTGAGCTCAACGCCGGTGTTCTCCAGGCCGAAGCCCTCGGTACGTGGGGCGAAGCCGATGGAAATCATGGCGCGGTCCACCGTGAGGGTGTCCTGCTTGGAGCCATCCTTGGACTCGACCTCAACGGTGACATTATCGCCGTTGTCCTTGACGGAGGTGGTCTTGTAGCCGGTCAGCAGCTTAACGCCAAGCTTCTTGTACTCCTTAGCAATGGCCTTGGAGACATCCTTGTCCTCGTTCGGCAGAACGCGGTCCATGAACTCCACGATGGTGACGTCCACGCCGTAGTTGGACAGAACATAAGCAAATTCCATGCCGATGGCGCCAGCGCCGACGATAACCATGGACTTCGGGGCCTCATCGTTGAGGATCTGCTCCTCGTAGGACACGATGTTGCCGCCGAGCTCTACGCCCGGCAGGGACTTGACCACGGAGCCGGTAGCGATGATGCAGTCATCGAAGGTGACGGTCTTGCCCTTGTCATCGCCGTCAGTGATTTCAATAGTCTTCTCATCTTTGAAGGAGCCAAGGCCGTTGATCTCGGTGATCTTGTTCTTCTTCATCAGGTAATGAACGCCCTTGACGATGCCCGCGGAAACCTTGCGGGAACGCTTGTGGGCTACACCGAAGTCGAAGGAAACATCGCCGGAGATGCCGAAGTCCTTTGCTTCATGGTTGAAGGTGTGGGCAACCTCAGCGTTCTTCAGCAGTGCCTTGGAAGGGATGCAGCCTACGTTGAGGCAGACACCACCCCAGTACTGCTTCTCGATTACGGCAACTTTCTTACCAAGCTGAGCTGCACGGATGGCGGCCACGTAGCCGCCAGGGCCCGCGCCGAGTACTACTACGTCATAATGTTCATTAGTCACGCCCTACAGGATACGTAACTTTCCCCTCCATGTCGCGCATTGGGTCACACTCTTTTGCCCGTGTACCCCACGCTTCGGGGGTAAAACGCACAAAGGCCCTGCACGGTGACGTCGGCAAGCGCGCGACGTCGTGCAGGGCTATGGGCTCGGTATTTTAGAACAGGCCGAGAGCCAGGGCAGCGTTGGAGGACATGGAGGAACCCATATGCAGGAACTGGCCCAGAACTTCGTTGATGGATACGAGGATGGAATCGAAAACGTTCATTTTTCTTCTTTCTGTTTTTGCCTAGAGCGAGGGATGGGCCCGCGGATGGGACCGCACTATTCACACGTTTAGAACTAACGGGAATTGTAGCGCCGCCGTTACATGAGCGCTGGGTTAGCGCTGCGTTCAGAATTATGACACACAAACCACATGCGTCACAGGTTTTGCTACATTAAAAGGGCTATTAAGGCATAGAGTCTTGCTAACACTCCCGCTATGCGGAACGATACCTACTGAGAAGATTCTCTTAACTCGAGGAAGCTAAAAATATGCATACTTTGCGCTCTATCGGCTCCAGCGTCGCAGGCATCGCCATCGCGGCAGGAGTCCTCTCCGCCCCTATCGCCTCCGCCGTCGAGCCGGCCAAGATTCAGGGGGACGCCACCCCATCCACCATCCGCGAGGTAAACCTCACTGACTCGGCAGATCCGGAAAATATCAACTACGCCATCACCACCGAGGGCGAAAACCGCGTGGTAGATATTGCCGGACTAAAGGACAAGGACAAGTGGAAGGGTTATGCCTTCGGCCACAAGAGCGCCCAGGGCAACCACTACGGCAACCACGTCAAGGTCATGACGGCTACCTCCGCCGCCATGGGTGGCCGCGAGGTCCCGCTTGCGGTCATCTCCCCAGACGGCAACTTTGAAAAGAAGCGCCCCACCCTGTACCTACTCAACGGCGCGGGCGGCGCTGAGCAGGGCATGGACTGGATCACCGCCACCGCGAAGCGCGACGTCAACCCAGAGCAAGAGGGCGTGCAGGACATGGTGGATTTCTACACGTCCAAGGACGTCAATGTGGTCATCCCACAGGCCGGTGCCTTCTCCTACTACACTGACTGGGTTTCTACGCCGGATGCCGGCTACCTCAAGGGCCCACAGAAGTGGGAGACCTTCCTGACCAAGGAGCTGCCAGGCGCTCTAGAGGATCATATCGGAGGCAATGGCAAGCGCGGCATCGCTGGCATGTCCATGGCCGCTACCTCCTCCCTGCTGCTGGCGGAGCACAACCCGGGCTTCTACAACGCGGTGGGCTCCTTCTCCGGCTGCGCGGCTACCTCTCGCCCGCTGCCGCGCCTGTACACCCAGCTGACTGTCAACCGCGGCGGCGGCTCGGCCGATCAGATGTGGGGCGCTATGGGCAGTGAGTACAACGTGTACAACGACGCATTGGTCAATGCCACCCCGAAGAATTTGGGCCCATCCGAGACCTACGTCTCCGTGAATAGCGGTTTGGGCGGTGCCAATGACTGGGGCGCTAAGGGATCGTCCACCCTCATCGTGGAGGGCGGCGTCATCGAGGCTGCTATGAGCTCCTGCACCCACGATCTCAAGGCCAAGATGGATTCCCAGGGCATGAAGGCGGATTGGAACTTCCGCAATACCGGCACCCACTCCTGGCCGGGCTGGCGCGATGACATCTTCTCCTCGTGGAAGACCTTCGAGCGTGGCTTTAACAAGGACGCCGCAGAAGCTCCGGCCGAGCCGGAAGTAAAGCCCAACGAGCTTTCCATCGATGCGCCGCAGGCTCAGGAAAATGCGCAGATCAAGGACGCCCCGAGCGCCGCTGACCAGTCCCCTGATAAGGACTTCGTCGAGGGCAAGGAAGCCGAAGCTCCAGAGGCTGCCGGCGCTGCGGAATAAGTAGCGCAGAAGTATAATCAACGAGTTCATTAACTACAGGAAAGAAGCACAATGAAGCGTCTTAGCTCCATCCTGGCCGCCACCGCAGTGTGCGCAGGCTTGGCTAGCGCCCCGATGGCGGGCGCCGCACAGCTCACCCCGCAGCAGGTAGCAGGCAACGCCGCCCAGTCCACCCTGGCCCCACTAGAGGTCACCCCGGAGTTGGAGCAGCAGACCTGGTACCAGAAGTACAAGGACGATCCGCGCGTCGATAAGCTGCAGGCCACCTCCCCGGCTATGAACGGCCGCAAGATTCCGCTGGCTGTCATTCGCGCGACGGATGAGAACCGCCCGACCATCTACCTGCTTAATGGCGCAGGCGGCGCGGAGCAGGACATGGACTGGCTGAAGCTTTCCGATGCCGTGGATTTTTACCACTCCAAGAACGTCAACGTGGTCATCCCGCAGGCTGGTGCCTTCTCCTACTACACCGACTGGGTATCCGAGCCGAACTCCCAGTATCTTAAGGGCCCGCAGAAGTGGGAAACCTTCCTCACCAAGGAACTGCCGGGCGCTATCGAGGGACACATCAAGGCCGATAACCACCGCGCCATCGCGGGTATGTCCATGTCCGCTACCTCCTCCCTGCTGCTGGCAGAGCACAACCAAGGCTTCTATGACGCCGTTGGTTCCTACGCCGGCTGTGCGGCTACCGCCTACCCGGTAGAGCACAAGGCCGTTGAGCTCACCGTTAACCGCGGTGGCGCTTCCGCAGAGCAGATGTGGGGCCCCTTCGGTTCCCCCACCAACCGCTATAACGATGCGATGATGAACCACGAGAAGCTGCGCGGCACGGAGCTGTACATCTCCTCCGGTTCCGGTCTGGCCGGCAAGGAGGATACCTTCTCCTATAACGTGGCTAAGGGCTACAACCCTGCCGCCGCTGCTTTGGGCTCCGCTAAGCTGCAGGTGGAAGGCGGCGCCATCGAGGCTGGCGTGAACTACTGCACCCACAACTTCAAGGCCAAGTTGGACCAGGCTGGCATCCCGGCTACCTATAACTTCCGCAATACCGGCACCCACTCCTGGCCGCACTGGATTGCGGACCTCAAGGATTCTTGGCCGGTCTTCGAGCGCGCTTTCAATAAATAAGCTCGTTTCTTTCCGCGGCTAAAAGGGCGGTAGGCTTGCAGCATTATGAAGTTGCTTCCTACCGCCCTTTCGCGTACCCACACTGACCCTTATACCGGCGTGGATTTTAACCTCGGATTTGAGGTGTCCCACTACACGCTGGATCTGACCTACCGCGTGGAGCCCAACTTGCTCCACGGCGAGGCCGTTTTAGCAATCCGAGCGACCGCCGATTTAACGTCTTTGACCTTGGATTTGGGCGGGGCGATGGTGGCTCGGCGCGTGACCACGAAGGGCGCACCGCGGGTGGCAAAGTTCCGCCAGTCTTCGGGTAAGCTGCGCCTGCGCTTTGCCGATAATATCGCCGCCGGGACGGAGTTTGAGCTGGTTATTCGCTATGGCGGTAGCCCTCGCCCCATCCGCACCACCTGGGGCGAGATTGGTTGGGAAGAAACCGAGTCCGGTTCGCTGGTGGCCAGCCAGCCCAATGGCGCGCCGAGCTGGTTCCCCTGCGACGATACACCGTCTGAAAAGGCGCTCTATGACATCATCATTACGGCCGATGATCCCTTTATCGTTGTGTCTAATGGCGACCTCGTCTCCCGCAGGGCGGGCGGCTCCACCACGCGCTGGCATTACCGTACCCGCCAGCCCATGGCCACCTACCTGGCTACGGTGCAGGTAGGTGAGTTTTCCAGCTTTGCCTTGGGCCCTTCCACTCGGGCTTGGGCTCCAGCCACGCTGCGCGAGCGGGTGCTGAATGAATTTGCCCAGCAGCAGGAGATGGTGGACTTCTTTACCTCCATTTATGGCCCCTACCCGTTTGCGGATTACCAGGTGGTCATCACGGAAGATGAGTTGGAGATTCCGCTCGAAGCGCAGGGGCTTTCTATCTTTGGATCCAACCATGTGAAGGGAGACCACGCCTTCGAGCGCCTCATTGCCCACGAACTTTCCCACCAGTGGTTTGGTAACTCCGTAGGCCTGAGCGAGTGGAAGGATATCTGGCTCAATGAGGGCTTTGCCTGCTACAGCGAGTGGTTATGGGCCGAGCACAAGGGCGAGACCACCGCGAGCGAGGCAGCACGTTCCCACTACAACGTTCTAGGCCGCAAGGCGCAGAACCTCACCGTTTCCGATCCGGGTGCGCGCGATATGTTCGATGACCGCGTGTATAAGCGCGGTGCTTTGACCGTGCACGCCATTCACCGCCTGCTTGGCGACGCCTTCTTTAGCACCCTCCGCAGCTACCTCACCGAGCACCAGCATTCGGTGGTGGAGCCTTCCATGGTGCTAGATTCCTTCCGCGCCGCCGCTCCTGATGCCGCGCTTTTCGACGCCACCGTAGACGCTTGGCTCAACCACACGGCCCTTCCTTCATTCCCGAGTTAGTGGTTTTGGCCCTGCGTTTGTTTGGGGATTGTCTAATCTATTGACCAATCCCTTCTTTCCTGTTGACGGGGTGTTTTATCTAGGTAGAATAGAACATGTAAACGAACAGGAGGGGGGATTATGCAGACCACCAAGCACGCGGAGATAGACTCCGCCATCGCCCAAGTTGCCGCCGGGTTAACCCAACTGCGCGCCCTCATGCAGGATCCCTCCGACCTCTCTTTCGAGCTTCTTCACCCTCATTTCGAGCACTTGGAAAGGGCCCTGGGCAACAAGGCCGCTATTGACGCTGCCTTCGCCTTCATCGCGGAGCGCGATGACGCCGGCCGCCGCGTGGGCTCCTCCAAGGCCAAGGACTACCTGACCGCCCGCCTAGGTCTTAGCGAGTCCGAAGCCGCCGCCCGTCTGCGCAATGGGCGCAACCTATTTGCCCCTATCCCCGAACCGGAGCCCACTCCCCCACCTGCTGATCCCGATGCTGATGACGCCACACGCGCACAGGCCGAGGAAGAAGCCCGCCGCCGCGCCGACCGCGAGCGCCGCGAAGAGGAAAAGCGCCGCAAGAAGCTTTTCGAAGAAGAGCCTATCCCTGAGCGCATCCTTAACCTCATCGAGAATGAGCTGCGCAGCCTCAGCAAGTACGCCATCCCCGGCCCAAGCGAGCTGCGCAACCAGGCCCTCGAGCAGGCCAAGCGCCGCTCCTTCGATTCCTTACGCGAGTGGCTGCGTAAGGCAGTTCGCAAGGCGAATAAGCACGCCCTCAATCCTGCCGGCGAGCCCGATCCGCACGCCGCTACCCGCAAGCGGCGCTTTAGCATCTCCCGCCAAGATGCTGACGGCGGTGTGCATATCTCCGGATACCTCGACGCCTCCGCGGCCGCCATCCTTGCCAGTGCCTTTGCTCCCGCCAAAAATAAAGGCAGCGCCGATCTCAGCGCCGAGGATGATACCCGCACTTATGCCCAGCGCATGGCGGACCAATTGACCGCTGCCTTGTCGAGCTACCTTTCTGCCACCCAAAAGGACTCAGCGGGCCTTGGTTCTTTCTTCGTCGCCACCACCTTGGAAGAACTGGAGGCGATGGGCGGCGATACCCGCTTCGCCACCAGCACCGGCATCGAGCTTTCTCCGCTCGATCTCCTCCGCTTGGGTGCCGCGCAGCACGATTTCTTCTGTGCGGTGGATGAGAAGGGCTTTCCCCTCGAACTTGGCCGCACCAAACGCACCGCTTCCCTCTGGCAGAAGCTCGCCCTCGCGGCCTCCGAGCTTGTCTGCACCCACCCCGAGTGCCACCGCCCCTGGCAGGACTGCGATGTCCACCATCTGCAGGCTTGGTCTCACGGCGGCGCCACCGACCTAAAAAATCTGACGCTGCTGTGCCGTCGCCACCACGTGGACAATAACGATTACCGCGATGGCCGCAACGGAATGGGTCACGCCGAACGGGACCCCGGCACCGGCCGGGTGGGCTACCGGGCCGCGCACGCGAGCGGGCTATCGCCCACAGTAGAGGTCAACGACCACCCCGCCGCGGAACAAGCCCCGGGACGCAGGCTCACGGATCCGCCCTCGCCACCACCGTCTCCCCCGGGCGCGGCCTGACCTCTTGCGCGCGGGCCCGCGGCCTGCCACAGCAGCCCGTCCGACTGCCCTACACTGGATAACCATGCAAACGATGCTCGTCACTGGCGGCGCCGGTTTTATCGGCGCCAATTTCGTGCGCCTCATGCGCCAGGCGCGCCCCGATACCCGCGTTACGGTGCTTGATAAGCTCACTTACGCCGGAAACCGCGCCAACCTCGACGATCTGGATATTGACTTCGTCGAGGGTGATATCGCCGATTCTGCGACGGTAGAACCGCTCGTCGCTGCCGCCGATGTAGTAATTCACTTCGCCGCCGAATCCCATAACGACAATTCTTTGCGTGACCCCTCCCCCTTCCTCCACACGAATATCGTGGGCACGTTCACGCTGTTGGAGGCGTGCCGGAAGCACGATACCCGCTTCCACCATGTCTCCACCGACGAGGTTTTCGGTGATCTCGAGATTGGGGCAGAAACCAAGTTTGACGAGAACACCGCCTACGCCCCCTCCAGCCCGTACTCCGCCACCAAGGCAGGTTCTGACCACCTCGTGCGCGCATGGGTGCGTTCTTTTGGGCTGCGCGCCACCATCTCGAATTGCTCCAATAATTATGGGCCGTATCAGCACATCGAGAAGTTCATTCCCCGCCAGATCACCAATATTCTCTCCGGCCGCACGCCCAAGCTTTATGGGACGGGCGAGCAGGTCCGCGATTGGATTCATGTCGATGACCACAACGAGGCAGTGCTCGCCATCCTAGAGCGCGGCCGGATTGGAGAGACCTACACTATCGGCGCGGATCAGCCGGATATCAGCAATAAGCAGGCCATCGAGCTTATCTGCGAAATTATGGGCCACACCCGCGATGGGCGCGCCCTCTATGAGCACGTCGCGGACCGCCCCGGCCATGATCAGCGCTACGCCATGGATGCCACCAAGCTGCGCCGCGAATTGGGCTGGGCCCCGCGGTTTACAGATATCCGCGCCGGCCTCCAAGACACCATCGCGTGGTACCGCGATAACGAAGACTGGTGGAAGCCCGAGAAAGAAGACGTAGAGACCCGCTACAAGCAGCAAGGACAGTAGACATGCACATAACTGAAACCGCCATCCCGGGACTACTCATCATCGACCTCGACGTGCACGGGGACAATCGCGGCTGGTTCAAAGAAAATTGGCAGCGGGAAAAGCTCACCGGTCTCGCGCCCGAACTCGCGAGCTTTCAGCCGGTGCAGAACAATATTTCCTTCAACCACGCCGGCGCTACCCGTGGGCTGCACGCCGAGCCTTGGGACAAGCTCATCTCGGTGGCGCAGGGCAAGATTTTTGGTGCGTGGTGCGACCTGCGCGAGGGGTCGGAGAGCTTCGGCGAGGTTATTACCCACGAGATTGGGCCGGAGACGGCGGTGTTTGTGCCGCGAGGCGTCGCCAATGGCTTTCAAGCGCTGGAGGATACCTCTTATAGTTACTTGGTCAATGAGCACTGGTCGGCCGAGGCGCGCTATGCCGCGGTGAACCTCGACATCGTGGACTGGCCATTAGAGCTCACCGAGATTTCGGAGAAAGACAAGCAGCACCCCAGCCTCGAAGAGGTGAGCCCGATGCCCGCCCGGCGCATCCTCGTCACGGGTGCGAATGGGCAGTTGGGGAGGGCGCTGAAGCGCCTGCTTGGCGACGCCGAATTTTGCTCCCACGCCGACTTCGACATCACCAATCCGCCAGAGCGAAATTGGAAGCAGTACTCGACCATCATTAACTGCGCGGCATATAACGACGTCAACGGCGCCGAAAACGACCGCGCCGCCGCGTGGGCCGTCAACGCGGAAGGGCCGGCAAAGCTGGCACGCATCGCCGCAGAAAACCAGATCACGCTGGTGCATGTCTCGAGCGACTATATCTTCGATGGGGCGAACGAGGTCCACACCGAGGCGGAGTTGCCGTCGCCGCTCAGTGCGTACGGGGCGTCGAAAGCCGCGGGTGATACCGCCGCGCAGACTGCGCCGCAGCACTACGTCATCCGTACTTCCTGGGTCTTTGGTGATGGCGAGAATTTCATGTCCACCATGCGCCGGCTGGCTAATAAGGGCGTGGAGCCGAAGGTCATCCATGACCAGCGTGGCCGCCCCACGTTTGCCGAGGACCTAGCCAAGGGCATCGTGCACCTGCTCAAGTCCGACGCGGACTACGGCGTGTATAACCTATCCAATTCGGGCGATACCGTGGGCCGCGATGAGATTGCCATGGCGGTATTCATCGGGCTCGGCCACGATCCGTCCGAGGTCACGCCAGTGACGACCGAGCAGTACCGCGAAATCGCGGGACCGGAGGCGCCGCGGCCCAAGGAATCGACGTTTGCGCTGGATAAAATCGAGGCCACCCGCTTCAAGCCGCAGAATTGGCGCGCGGCCCTTGCCCTGTACCTAGCGCTCTACCCGGAGGATTAAATGAAAGGCATCATCCTGGCCGGCGGTTCCGGCACGCGGCTCTACCCGATTACCAAGGGCATCTCGAAACAACTCATGCCCATCTATGACAAGCCGATGATTTACTATCCGCTGACCACGCTCATCCAGGCGGGTATTCGGGAAATCCTCATCATCACCACCCCGGAGGATGCGGGTGCCTTCCAACGCCTCTTTGGTGACGGCTCCCAGCTCGGACTCATGATCGATTATGCGGTCCAGCCGCGGCCGGAGGGGCTCGCGCAGGCCTTCTTGATTGGCGAGGATTTTATTGGAGACGATAGCGTCGCACTGGTGCTCGGCGATAATATCTTCCACGGCTTCGGCGGCGAGCTCACCCACTGCCAGGATCCGGAGGGTGGCATCATTTTTGCTTACGAGGTCTCGGATCCGCAGCGCTACGGCGTGGTGGAATTCGACGCTGCGGGGCATGCGCTCAGCATCGAAGAGAAGCCGGAGGTTCCGCGGTCGAATCACGCGGTGGTGGGCTTGTATTTCTATGACAACTCCGTCGTGGACATTGCCAAGGGCATCCAGCCCAGCGGCCGCGGCGAATTGGAAATCACGGCCGTCAATGAGGAGTACCTGCGCCGCGACGAGCTGAATGTTCAGCGGCTGCACCGCGGTAGCGTCTGGCTCGATACCGGCACGGTGGACTCTATGAGCGAGGCTTCCGCCTATGTTGAGGTGATGCAAAAGCGCACCGGGATCGTTATCGGATCGCCCGAGGTTGCTGCCTATGAGGCGGGCTTTATCGACCGCGCCCAGCTAGAAGCACTCGCCGAGCCGCTGCTTAAGTCCGGCTACGGCGAGTACCTGCGGGCGTACTAACGGCTAGTAACCGCGCTCGATGTATTCGTCGAGGCGTGCGGCCTCGGCACCTACCGTGGTGGCGTCGCCATGCCCCGGCAGGACCTTGGTGTCCTCCGGCAGGGTGAAGACCACGTTCTTCAGCGACTCGATGATCACATCGAAGTCGGAGTACTTGCGGCCAGTGGCACCAGGGCCGCCATTGAAGAGCGTATCGCCCGACAGCAGCGTCTCGCCCACGTGCAGCACCACGCAGCCCGGCGAGTGGCCTGGGGTGTGGTAGACCGTGATTTTCTCGCCGCCGATATCGAATTGACCGCGATCCGCCAGCGGCGTATATGGGGCATCGCCGTTGGATTCCTGCCACAGCATGTCATCGTCCGGGTGCAGGTAAACCTCGGTATCGAAGCGCTTGGCGGCCTCGGGGGCGAGCTCGCAGTGGTCATTGTGCGCGTGGGTGAGCAGGATGCCTTCCACGTGGCGATCGCCTACCAGCTCCGCTACGGCATCGAGATCGTGAGAGGGATCCACCACATAAACATTGGAGTCATCGCCCACGACGTAGACGTTATTATCCACGTCCCACTCGCCGCCGTCGAGGCGGAACTTGCCAGAAGTAACCGTGCTATCGATGCGCATTAGAACTCCACCACCGAACGCAGGACCTTGCCGGACTTCATGGTGGCGAAGGCCTGCTCGACGTCGTCAAGCGCAATGCGCTCGGAAACGAACTTTTCTAGCGGGAAATTGCCGGCCTTGGATAGCGCTACATAAGCGGGGAAATCGCGCTCCGGGAGGCAATCGCCGTACCACGCTGGCTTGATGGAACCGCCGCGGCCGTAGAGGTCGATGGCGGGGATATCCACGTGGTCGGTGAGGTTTGGCACGCCCACCATGACCATGCGGCCGGCGTGGTCGCGGGAGTAGAAGGCCTGGCGCCAGGTGGGCTGGATACCCACGGCGTCGATGGAAACGTCGGTGCCGAAGCCGCCGGTGAGCTCGCGGACGGCGTCGATGACTTCCTGTTCCGACAGGTCCTTGGAGCAGATAGTATCGGTCGCGCCGAATTCGCGGGCGGTTTCCAGCTTGGATTCGTCAATGTCCACGGCGATGATCCTTGCCGCGGCTGCCAGCTTGGCACCCGCAATGGCGGCCATTCCGACGCCGCCGCAGCCGAAGACGGCTACGGACTCGCCGAGCTGGATGTCACCGGTATTCACGGCTGCGCCGAGGCCCGCCATGATGCCACAGCCCAACAAGCCTGCAGCGGCTGGGTCAGTGTCTTCCACCTTGGTGCACTGGCCCTCGTGGACCAGGGTCTTTTCCGCGAAGGAACCGATGCCCAGCGCAGGAGTGAGCTCGGTGCCGTCCTCGAGGGTCATCTTCTTCGAGGCGTTGTGGGTATTGAAGCAGTACTTTGGCTCGCCCTTCTTGCAAGCGCGGCACTCGCCGCATACGGCGCGCCAATTCAAAATGACGAAGTCGCCCTCCTCCACGTGGGTGACCGCAGAACCTACGGTCTCCACCACGCCTGCGGCCTCGTGGCCGAGCAGGAACGGGAAGGCGTCTTCAATATCGCCATCGCGGTAAGCAAGGTCGGTGTGGCATACGCCGCAGGCCTGCACGCGCACGATGACGTCATTAGGGCCGGGGTCGGGGACAACAATATTGACGGTTTCGACTTCCGCGCCCTTGGAACGGGCAATAACAGCTTTTACAGTCATGCGCCCGAGCGTACCGATATTTTCAAAATCGGCACATTAATGAAAATATTTTTTAAGAGCGGGCAATGACATTGGCCGCATGCTCGTGGCCGCGCTGGTTCATGTGGATGGGCAGGTTGCCGTCGCCTGCGCTAAAGTCCACTAGACCAGCCCACATGCGCTGGTTTGCATCGGCGCACATGCCGTTATTGCGGGTGGAAGGTTTCATGTCCAGGAATTGCACGCCGGTACGTGCCGCCAGGTCCACCTGCATCCACTGTGCCTTATTCTCAAAGTCCTGAATGCCGGGCAGGAAGGTGGAATCAGCCGGGCGCGGACCGAAGTGGAAGAGGCAATAGTACGGGCCAGAACCGATGGTGGGGTAGCCAACGATCTGCACGCGCGCATTCGGAGCCGCACGCTTGATGCGCTCAATCTGCGGTGCAGTGTGGTCCGCAAACTGCTTGCGAATCTGCGGCAGGTTGAGCTCGCGGTGGTTATAGGTGTCATTGAAACCGGTAGTGATTACCACACGGTTGGTAGCCGGAGTCAGCGCGCCGCTACGAATGGCCGCATCCACCTGCTGGGAAACCTGCGGGCCGCGAGACATGGACACGGCACCGGAGTAGGAGAAATCACGCACCGGAAGGCGCAGCTTGGCACCGGCACGCTTGGCGTAGTTATTGGAGGTAGGGCAATCCACGCCCACACCCTTAGAGGGATCGAAACGGTGAGCAAAGTAGGAGCCGGCATCTGGATCCGCGAGGACAGAATCGCCGAAGGCTACTAGGTTGCGCTCCGCGGCGGAAGCTTGTGGCGCAACCGCCACACCCACTACGGCCAGCGCGGAAGCCACCACGGAGAGGACTTTGAGCTGCAGAGATTTCATGAGATCCTTTTCTAGAAACACCAGTAACTTCAGGTAACTGTAGTCACTTCTGTAATTTCGAGTTGGAGGCAACACCGCGCGCCTCTCTCACGATATCGTCCATGGTTACCTTTTTGTTATCTTCGCTTTTTGGAGCTACCCCAACCGTGAATTTTTCTGATTTCACATTCCACGCAGCAGCCCTCGGCCGGTTTGTGCCGGCACTTTATAACGCCGGACTCATCAGCCACCAAGGCGGCGCGAAGGCCCAGCTCAGTTTGCACCTAACCCGGCCCGCTACCGCTTCACCACCGCGCGTGAAATTGAGCAGGGATACCTCACCTGCCCGGAGCGCCTAGCGCTTATCGACGACGACGGCACCCTCACCTACCGTCAGCTGCGCACCCACGCCTAGGGCTTCGCCCGCTACCTCCGCTCGCTGAACCTGCCCGAAATCCGCCTTGGCGTAATGGCGCGCAACGGCCGCGGCATTATCATCCCGCTCGGCGCCAAGGGCTATGCGGGCGCTTCCATTTACCTGCTCAACGTGGGCTCCTCGCCGGAGCAGTTGGCTGGATGTATCGAAGAAAACGGCATCAACGTGCTCGTGGTAGACGATGAGTTCATCGACCGCGTGGATACCGATATCCCCGTAATCATCGCGCACGATACCGGGGCTAGCGAGCTGCCGAAGTTAGACAAGATTGTGAAGAATCCACCGGCCGTGGAGCTGCCGCGCTTCCCCAAGCACGGCCCGATCGTGCTCATGTCCTCCGGCACCACCGGCATTTCGAAGGGCATTGTGCGGCCGGAACCGACCCTGCCGGTAGTGCTGGCCTCCATCGTGGATACCATTCCATGGCGCGCCGACCAGCGCCTGCAGATCACCGCCTCCATCTTCCACACCTGGGGATGGGCCTGCATCAATATCGCACTCGGACTGCGCAATACCATCGTCACCCGCCGCGTATTCGACGCGGAGCAGGTGCTTGACGATGTCCAGCGCTACCGCCTCGATGGCATGATCTCCTCCCCTATCTTCTTTAAGCGCTTGGTAGAGCGGGATCCGGCCGGTGAGTTCGATGCCTCGAGCCTGAAATTCATCGCCTCGGCCGGCAATGCGCTGACCCCGGAGGTGGTCAAGGAGACCAATGCGCGCTTCGGCGCCATCCTCTGCAATGTATACGGTTCCACCGAACTCGCCCTGGCGACGACCGCCACCATGGACCAGGTGGCCGCCAACCCCACCATCGCTGGGCGCGTGACCTCCGGCACGAAGCTGCGCATCCTCGATAAGGAAGGCCACCCGGTGCCGCGCGGCGAGGTGGGCGAGATTTACCTGACCAACTCCACCGCAATGACCGGCTATACCAACCCCAACCTGCGGCTCAATAAGGTGGACGGGCTCATCTCCATCGGTGACTTGGGCTATATCGACGAGCATGATTTCTTGCACGTGGTCGGCCGCGCCGATGACATGATCATCGTCGGCGGCGAGAATGTTCACCCGCAATCCGTTACCGAGGTCCTCGAAGCCATGCCCGGCATCCACGAGGTCCATGCCGGTGGCGTGGAAGATGGCGAGACCTTCCAGCGCATCGCCGTGTGGGCGGTGCCTACTGCCGACGCCACCGGAAAGGCCCTCACGGCCGACGCCATCCGCGAGTGGGTCCGCACCAAGCTCGCCGATCACTCCGTGCCGCGCGATGTGCACTTCCTATCCCAGCTGCCGCGCAACGCCACCGGCAAGGTGGTCCCGCGCCTACTGCACAACCACGGCGAGGCTTAACGCTCTGCACCCACTGCCGTGCCCACAACGGCGAAAGGCCGCAGGCTAGATAACCTGCGGCCACTGTGGAGCCGCCTGCGAGAATCGAACTCGCGACCTTTTCATTACGAGTGAAATGCTCTACCGACTGAGCTAAGGCGGCACGCTGCTTGGCATATGCCAGTGCAGCAAGAGAAAGTTTAACCTAGGGGCGCCGCGGAATAGAAATCGGCCCCGACTACGCACCCGCTTATAGGCACGCGCGACGCAGTCGGCCCACCAACCCGTCGAAGGCAATCTGCGTGCCGACGTTTTGTGTGAGCTGCTCGCGGCACAACGTGATGGCGGCCTGGCAGTCCAGCAGACCTTCCTCACTCACGCGTTGCGCTAGCTCACCAGAAAGACCGGCGAAGTCCGGGTGGGTCAGGTCCACCTGCGCGCCAACTTTCTGCATGAGCGCATCGCGGTACACACCGGAGAGATCGATAAGAACTAAGTCCAAGTTGTCGATAACTCGGCGTTTCGCTCGCTTCTTGTGTTGGTCCTGCAGATCCTTAATGGCGGATCGGGCATCGCGCTGCGCTTTAGCCGCGCCTTTGCCCTTCGCACCTACGCCGAGGGTCTGCTCCAGCTTCGCCAGTTCGGCTTCTTCTTGTTCCTTATGCGATTCCTTCGCCTCCGAGTCGACCAATTTCAGCAGCGAGGTGACCGCCTGAAAGCCTTGGGAGCCGTGGAAGACCTCTTCTGCCAGGTTGATGGCCACCGCGCGGCGCTTTTGTACCGCCGGGTCGTTGACGAGGCGCCGCGCCCTGCCGACGTGGCGGAGGGAGGTGAGGGCGGCCAAGTGGGCGTCGTGATCCGAGGCGCCCTCGCTGACCAGCTGGGCGGTAATACTCTCCACCGACGGGGAGGGAATGTAGAGGTGGCGGCAGCGCGAGCGGAGGGTCTGGGAGAAGTCCTCGGGGGCGTCGGAAGGAGCGCACATGATGATCACTGTGCGCGCCGGCGGTTCTTCCACGGTCTTGAGCAGGGCATTCGCACCGTTGTTATTGAGGCGGTCGGCATTGTTGAAGATCACTACGCGCCAGGGCGCCACCGTGGGCAGGCTCGCGGCGCGGCCGATGACCTCGCGCACCGTATCCACCGGAATGATGACTTCCTGCGGATCCACCAGCACCAAGTCAGTATGCTGCTTCGCATCCAGCACTGCCTGGCAGGCCTCGCACCGGCCGCAGCCCGGCTCTTCCGAGTCCGTGCACATGAGTGCGGCCGCAAAATCGAGGGCGGCCAGGGATCGGCCGGAGCCCGGCGGGCCGGTAAATAGCCAGGAATGGCTCATTGCCCGCGGGTCTGCCCCCGGCGTCCCCCGAGCTGCCCGAGCGGCATCCAGGATGGTGCGGGCCACGCCTGGGGTATCTGCCAATCTTTGCGCAACGCTTCCGGTATTCACTCGCCCTAGCCTACTGGTCTTACTAAAGTATGAAGACATGAACAGACTATTGCGCGGCGCACGATGGCTCATGGGAACCCAATGGCCGGTCTACGCTGCCTTAGTCCTCGGTGCGAACCTCATCGGCGCCATCGCGATCATGACATTCGTCCTCTATTTCCTTCCTATGCCGGAAATCAAGGACTTTGCCGCCGAGCTGCCAAGCTTGATGGGTGTCGCCGCGGTGTACCTCATCTTCGCCGTGATTATCGGAATTGCCGTAACCCTCCTGCTCTTCCGCCCGGTGCTGGACTGGCAGCGCAACCCGGACGAGCACGATCCAAATATGGTGCGCAACCTGGTGCTGCGCATCCCCGTCTACCAGTCCGCAGTGGCGGCCGCGGTATGGCTCATCGGCATCATTTTGGCCGTGGTCATTTCCGGGCGCGAATCCGGCCGCTTGGGGCTTGTCGTAGGCGTATCCGCTACCTTGGCCGGCTTGGTGGTTATCATCCTGACCTACCTGCAGGCAGAGCGCCTTGTGCGCCCAGTTGCCGCCCAGGCGGTGGCGCGGCGCTTTGAGGATTCTACGCTCGAGCCACCCATCAAATACCGCCTGATATCCACCTGGCTGATGACTTCCGGGGTGCCGCTCATCGGCATCCTTCTGGCGCTGATTGCCCAGCTCACCGGGCTTTTCCCTGGAACCGCCGGCGATCTTGTTCCCGCCATTACCGCCTTGGCGCTTACCGCTCTGGCTACCGGTTTTATCGGCACCAGCTTTGCGGTAATGAGCGTCGTAGACCCGATTGTGGAGCTACAGAACGCCATCAATCGGGTGCGCCGCGGTGAGACCAATGCCGAGGTCGATATCTATGACGGATCCGAGCTAGGCGTGCTGCAAGCCGGTTTCAATGAAATGATGCGTGGCCTGCGGGAGCGCAACCGCGTGCGCGATATTTTCGGCCGCTACGTCGGCAGCGAGGTGGCCCAACGTGCGTTGGAGGAGCGCCCAGAATTAGGCGGCGAGGATCGCAAAGTGGCGGTGCTTTTTATTGACGTCATCGGTTCCACCACGTTTGCCGTTAACCACTCCCCCGAAGAAGTTGTGGAGGAGCTCAATAAGTTCTTCGAGCACGTCGTCAAGGTGGTGCACCGCAATAAAGGAATTATTAATAAATTCCAGGGCGATGCAGCCCTCGCAGTTTTTGGCGCTCCCCTCAACGTTTATGATTCCACCTCCATGGCCCTGCAGGCCGCCCGCGATCTGCGCAGTGAATTGCGCGGACTCGAGTTGCAAGCCGGCATCGGCGTGGCCGCGGGGCACGTTGTCGCCGGGCACATCGGCGGCGCCGATCGCTTTGAATATACCGTCATCGGTGATGCCGTCAACGAGGCCGCGCGCCTGACCGAGCTGGCCAAGGACACCCCGGGCCAAGTATTGACCAACGCCGCCACGCTCAAAACCGCTAACGAGGCCGAGCAGGCCCGCTGGACTATGATGAAATCCATTGAGCTGCGCGGCCGTCACCGCATGACCCAGCTGGCTCGCCCTATCCGCGCTACCCTGGCAGAACGTTCCGAGGTATAAAGAGGTTTTTAAGTGAGCTCAGCTCCCCGGCCCCGCATGATCGTGCCCGATGTGGCGCGCGGCATGGCCCTTCTAGGCATCGCCATGGCCAATATGACCACGGCGTGGATCATCACCACCGACCGGCCAGCAAGTTATTTCGGCGGCATCATCGATGGCAGCGTGTGGGATAAGGCGGCCGTCGTCTTCGCCGCCTTCTTTGTCCACAACCGCGGCCTGCCCATGTTTTCTACACTGCTGGGCTTTGGCGTGGGGCTCATCGCGCTGAGCCTGTGGCGGCGCGGGTTTCCGGTGCAGGGGGCGCGCAGGGTCATCGCCAAGCGCTATGCCTTCTTGGCAGTGATGGGAGCGGCGCACATGGTGCTGCTGTTTTGGGGCGACATCATGTTCTTCTATGGCGTGGCCGGAATCGTGATTGCATTCCTGCTGCGCAAGCGGGATTCCTCCCTCATGCGCGTGGCCTATATTCTATTCGCACTATGCGCGCTGGGCGGGATTGTGGCCTTCATTTCCGGCGCGCTGGATCCCCTCGGCGTGGTGGCCACGGAGGGCATCGGCACCATCGAGTCCTACCCCGATTTGCTGCTCAGCCAGCTTGTCACCCTAGGCAGCCAGGCCTTGGCCACGCCGATCATTTTATTGATGTACCTGCCCGTCATGCTGGTGGGCTTTGTGTGGGCGCGCCAAGGCGTGCTTGCCGACGTCCCCTCTCACCGCCCCACCCTCCTGCGCTGGGTGGCCGTCGCGGTGATCATTACCGTGGTTATCGGTACCTTGTGGTCTCTGAGCACGCTTGGGGTCATCGAGCAGCGCTGGGCGAATGCGGCCAATAATGCCAACTCTTTCCTCGGCGTCTTCACTGGCCCCGGCATCCTAGCCGGACTCGCGTTGGTGCTGCAGCCAGAGCAGGAGCGACTCGCGGCCGGCGCACCGCTGCCCGCAGTATTATGGCCCTTTGCGGCGCTGGGCAAGCGCTCCATGAGCGGCTATGTGGGGCAGTCCATCCTCTTTTTCTGCCTCGTGCACCCGTTTATGCTGAACTTCGGTCACGAGCTGGGCGCCTTCGGCCAAGCGGTGATGGCCTTCGCGGTGTGGTTGGCCACACTCATCTTCGCCTGCGTGCTGGAAGCCTGCGGCCGCCGCGGCCCCTTCGAGGCGGTGCACCGCCGCCTGTCCTATGGTCCGACGATGCAGCCGCAGTTACCGGGTGCGGTGAAGGCCGTCAATCAGCAGCAGATGGCCGATAACTAGGGCGCCGGTTTCGGCCGCGCACACTAGCCGCGCCTTGTGCTTGCGCTGCTTCAGCGCCGCACGCAAGGCGGTTAGCCCCTCGGCCGCGACGAGCACATTAGCGCCGTGACTCATGCCTTTGCCGGCGTCGGTGCGCAGCACTGGGTCGCCCGCCAGCGCCGAGGTGGCAAGCACGGCCGCGCCACCCACTGCCACTGCGGCGGACGTCGGCTGGCTACGGGTAGCGGCAACGCCCGCACCCCATGCGGCCGCGCGCAGGCCCCAGCCCAGGGCATCGTTGCGCGCGCCGCGGCGATACAGGCTCCAGGCATAGGCGGCGTGGTTCGCCGTTAAAGCCGCCACGCCCAGCGCCGAAGGACGAGTCAGGGTGCGGGCCTTTTCCACTTGGGCGATGACCCCGGCTAGGATACCGGCGCCAACGGCGGGCTCCTCGCGGACCGAGGCGATAAGCTGCGGCTGTGCGCTGATATCGGATACGGCGCGCCGCAGGGCCGCAGCGCCTTCCTGGGTGCGGGCAAGAAAATCGTTCATGCCCGCCACCTTACGTGGTTATTTCTTGCGCGAGCCGGCCTTCACCACGTTCTTCGTGCCGGGGGAAGGTTTCTTGGTTGCCTTCTTGCCGGCCTTCTTCGTGGACTTTTTGGTGGCCTTTTTAGTCGCCTTCTTCTTGGTCGTCTTCTTAGAGGACTTCTTGGTGGACTTCTTCTTGGTCTCGCCGGAAGCTTCCTTGGCGCGGCGCTCGGAGAGGAGCTCGTTCGCGCGGGCGTCGGTAAGCTGCTCCGGGTCATCGCCGCGGCGCAGGGAGGCGTTGGTGGTGCCGTCGGTGACGTACGGGCCGAAGCGGCCATCCTTCACGGTCATGGGCTTGCCGGAGACGTCATTATCGCCTAGCTGCTTGATCGGCGGCTGGGCCGCGGCGCGGCCGCGACGCTTGGGCTCGGCATAGATGCGGCGGGCCTCGTCCAAGGTAATGGTGAAGATCTGCTCTTCCTTGGCCAAGGAGCGCGAATCAGTCCCCTTCTTCAAGTACGGGCCGTAGCGGCCATTTTGGGCGGTGATCATCACGCCGTCATCCTCGCCCACTTCGCGCGGCAGGGACAGCAGCTGGAGGGCTTCTTCGAGGGTCACCGTAGAGGGCTCCATCGAGCTAAATAGCGAGGCCGTACCCGGCTTCAGCTTGTTCTCGATGTACTCCTTGACGCGCTTTTCCTTCTGCTTCCCGGCAGTTTTGGTTTCCCAGTTCTTAGCGCGCTTGCCTTCCTCGGCGCGTTGCTTGTCTTCCTCGGCCCGCTCCTTGGCGACGACCTCTTCGGCCTCACCCTCGGCCTTCTCCCGCTCATCATCGCGGACCACCTCGGTGACATACGGGCCGAAGCGGCCCTCCTTAGCCACAATCATGCGCCCATTTGCCGGGTTTTCACCCAGTTCGCGGCCGCCCTGTGGGGTGGCAAAGAGTTTTTCCGCCAGCTCCTCGTTCAAGCCGTCCGGAGTGACGGTTTCAGAGAGGTTGGCGCGCTGGTACTCGATGCTGCCGTCGTCATTGGTGCCGACGGCGCGCTCGATATACGGGCCATAGCGACCCACGCGGACGAAGACATCACGGCCCTCGGTATCGGTGTAAAGGCGCAGGGAGTTGACCTTGCGGGCATCGATGGCTTCTAGGTTGACGTCGATAAGCGATTTCAAGCCACCGTGGCGGGCAATGGAGGCCGCCTTTTGCTCGTTGGCCTCGGCGTTGCCGAAATAAAAGCCGTTGAGCCAGGCGGTGCCGTCCTCGATACCGGTAGCAATCTGGTCCAGCTCATCCTCCATAGAAGAGGTGAAGTCATAGTCGACCAGCTCGGTGAAGTTCTCCTCCAACAGTCCCACGACGGCAAAGGCAACCCACGATGGCACCAGCGCATTGCCGCGCGAGACCACATAGCCGCGGTCCTGGATGGTCTTGATAATGGACGCATACGTGGACGGGCGGCCGATGCCCAGGTCTTCCATCTTCTTGACCAGGCTGGCCTCGGTATAGCGCGCCGGCGGGTTGGTGGAGTGGCCCTCGGCGGAGACCTCCTTGGCGTTCAGGGCGCGACCCTCTTCCAAATGTGGCAGGTGGGTCTCGCCCTTCTTGTCACCCTTGGCGTCATCTGCGCCATAGGCCTTCAGGAAGCCCGGGAAGGTAATGGTGCGGCCGGTGGCGGAGAATTCCACGTCATAGCTGCCATTATCCGTGGTGGCGGTGCCGGCCACGGTGACCTTCATGGAGGTTCCCTTGACATCGGCCATCTGGGAGGCGACGGTGCGCTTCCAAATCAGGTCATAGAGCTTAAACTCCTCCGCGTCCAATTGACCGGAGAGCTGGCCCGGGGTGGCGAAGGACTCGCCGGCTGGGCGAATCGCCTCGTGAGCCTCCTGGGAGTTTTTCACCTTGCGGTCATAAACACGCGGGGAATCAGAAACGTACTCTGCGCCATAGATGCTGGTGGCGGAGTTGCGCGCAGCTGATAGGCCCTGCTTGGACAGCGAAGTGGAGTCAGTACGCATATAAGTAATGTGGCCGTTTTCGTACAGGCGCTGCGCAATGCGCATGGTGCGCTCGGAGGTAAAGTGCAGGCGGCGGCCGGCCTCCTGCTGCAGCGTAGAGGTCATAAACGGCGCATAAGGCTTGCGCGTATAAGGCTTGTGCTCGACACCAGCGACCTGCATGTCCGCGCCGCTCAGTGCGGTTTCTAGCGCCTTGGCCTGCGGCTCGGTGATGACGATGACGTCTTTGCTCTTCACGTTTCCGTGGTCATCAAAGTCGCGGCCCAGGGCCACGCGCTTGCTATTGACGGCTGTGAGGCGGGCGTCGAACGTAGCGGGATTATCCGCATCCGCAGCGCCGGTATCTAGCGTGGCGGCTAGATCCCAATAATCCGCGGGGATGAACGCCATGCGCTCGCGCTCGCGCTCGACGATGACGCGGGTAGCCACCGACTGCACGCGGCCTGCAGAAAGCCGCGGCATGACCTTCTTCCACAGCACTGGGGAGACCTCGTAGCCGTAGAGGCGGTCCAGGATGCGGCGGGTTTCCTGGGCGTCGATAAGGTTGTAATCCAGATCGCGCGTATTATCCGCAGCTTCCAGGATGGCCGATTTGGTGATCTCGTTGAACACCATGCGGCGCACCGGAACCTTGGGCTTTAAGACCTCAAGCAGGTGCCAGGCGATGGCCTCGCCCTCGCGGTCGGGGTCTGTCGCGAGGTAGAGCTGATCGCACTGCTTCAGCTTGGATTTTAGGTCCGCGACTTTCTTCTTCTTATCGGGGCTCACCACATATAGCGGGGCGAAGTCGTCCTCTGGGTTCACGCCAAGGCGCGCCCAGGATTCCTTCTTATACTTAGCCGGTACGTCCGCAGCGCCGCGGGGAAGATCGCGGATGTGGCCTACGGAGGCCTCCACGATGTACTTATCTCCGAGGTAAGGCTGAATCTTCTTCGCCTTCGTCGCCGACTCGACGATCACCAAGGTCTTTCCCGGCCCGGCTGCTTCTGCCACTTCGACTTCATCCCTTTCGATGATGCGAACAATAAGGTATGCACGCTTTCAGCAATCGCCCCTAGCGTACACAGTTGATCTGTGTTTCCTTTCTCGCACCATATACGCGGTTCTGCCAAAAGGCCGTTTTCAGGGGCACTATGTACCCCCACGGAACGGGTCTATACTGGCCTACTTAGAATGCCCAGTAACTGTGAAAGCATTGTGGGGCACGATAGCACACCTAAGCCGACACCCGGGGAGGATTCATGGTCGACACAATCACTATGTGGATCGAAACCGTCATGTCCACAGAGTGGATCTACCCGCTGGTCGCCGCGCTGATCTTTGGTGACTGCTTCTTCCCCGTCCTGCCGTCAGAAATCCCGCTCAATATGGCCGGCGCCTGGTCCGGCTCGCAGGGCTTCCCCCACCTGCCCACCATGTTTTTCGTGGCGCTCATCGCCGCCATGATGGGCGATAATCTCTGTTTCCTGCTAGGCACGCGGTTCATGCCCTTGCTTAAGCGCGTGCCAAAGGGATCTAAGGCCTACGAAGGGCTGAACTGGGTCAAGCGAAATATGCGCCGCGGCGGAGGGGCCGCCATTATTATCGCCCGCTTCATCCCTTCAGCCCGCTTGTTTATGACCATCCTGCTGGGGTCCATGAGGTTCCCGTGGATCGTCTTTGTTTTCTTCGACACCATCGGCGTCGCCCTCTGGGCTGGCGAGGCGCTGGCCATTGGTTATCTCGGCGGCATGGCCTTTTCTAATTCGCCAGTACTCGCCGTGGTGGTCAGCATCATCGCAGCCATCATCATCGGCGTGGGCCTGCAGAAGCTGCAGAATAAGTTCACCGAGTGGTGGGATACCCGCCGCGGCTACGCGGAGACGCCGTAGCGGGGAGAACAGGCCGCCTAGATGACGGACACGGACTGGGCCTGATCACCCTTCGGGCCGGAGCCAACCTCGAAGGTGACCTGCTGATTTTCCTCTAGGGTGCGGAAGCCGCTGCCCTGAATCTCGGAGTAGTGGACGAAGATATCGCCGGCGCCATCCGCGCGCTCGATAAAGCCGTAGCCCTTTTCAGAGTTAAACCACTTAACGGTTCCTTGTGCCATGGTGTGCAGTCCTTTTCTTGCTTATCGGTGCAGCGATTCCGCACCAAGGGGGTTCGGTAAATGCGTCCTTTAGCAGTACCTTAAAGTGTAAACACCGCACCAAGACATCATTGGCCTTATATCAGTGTGACACGTTCCACGCCAAAGCGATAGACCAAACCCACAAGGGGGTAAAAATTGTCTCACCCGGAAACAGATAATCCCCTGGGAACAGAGCTCCTCGAATTCATCCAGCGCCGCCTCGATGAGTCCACTCTCACCTTTCACACCACCCTGCCCCCTCAGCGCACCCAGTATGCGCAGTGGCCGGAGTGGGTACTGCCGCAGTTGCGGGAGAAGCTGGTAGAAGGGGGCGTCGGCAAGCTGTATCGGCACCAGGCTGAACTCGCACAGGCCGCCTGGAAAGGCGAGGATGCGGTGATTGCTACCGGCACTTCTTCAGGAAAATCCCTGGGCTACCAGCTGCCCATTTTGAGCCGGCTGGCGCAGGAGCCGACCGCTTGCGCGCTGTATCTCACCCCCACTAAGGCACTGGGTTCGGATCAGCTGCAGGCGGTGCTGGAGCTGTGCCGGGGGATTCCGGCGCTCAAGGGTGTGGTGCCCGCGCCCTATGACGGCGATACGCCGCAGGAATCCCGCGCGGGTGTGCGCGATCATTCGCGGTTCATTTTTTCCAACCCGGATATGGTGCATATGTCCCTGCTGGCCGCGCATGCCCGGTGGGCGCGGCTGCTGCGGCACCTGGAATTCATCGTCATCGATGAATGCCATTCCTACCGGGGCGTATTCGGCGCCAATGTGGCGCTCGTGTTGCGGCGGCTGCTGCGCTTGTGCGCGCACTATGGCTCGCGGCCGACGGTTATCTATGCCTCGGCCACCATGAAGGACCCGGGCCGGCATGCACAGCGCCTCACCGGCCGGCCGGCCCGCGCAATTACGGAGGACACCGCCCCCACCGGTGCGCGCACCGTAGCCCTGTGGGAGCCAGGCTTCATCGAGGGCGCCGAGGGTGAGCACGGGGCGCCGGTGCGCCGCGCCGCCACCACCGAAGCGGCCGAGATGATGGCCTCTTTCATCGCCGAGGGTGCGCGCACCATGACCTTCGTGCGTTCGCGCCGCTCGGCCGAGGTGGTGGCCATGCGTGCGGCCGAGGTGCTCTCCGGTAGTTTGGGCCGGCCCGATTTTGCCCAGCGCATCGCCGCCTACCGCGCGGGTTACCTGGCCGAGGACCGCCGTGCATTAGAGCGCGCGCTTGACGACGCCTCCTTGCTCGGCGTCGCCACCACCTCCGCGCTCGAGCTGGGCATCGACGTCGGTGGGCTCGATGCCGTGGTCACGGCCGGCTTCCCGGGGACCGTCGCCAGTTTTTGGCAGCAGGCCGGGCGCGCCGGCCGCCGCGGGCAGGGCTCGCTCGTAGTACTCATCGCCCGCGATGAGCCGATGGATACCTATCTGGTCCACCATCCCGAGGCGCTGCTGGGCAAGCCGGTGGAGGCCAGCGTATTCAACCCGGCCAATCCCTATATCCTCTTCGGCCATGTCTACTGCGCTGCGGTAGAAAAACCACTGGATGATGCCACGATTGCTGCCTGGGGAGCCCAGGACGTGGTCCATCAGCTGGCCGAGTCTGGCCTGCTGCGCCACCGCGAGCGCGGGTGGTTCGCCGTACCCATTCCTGCCCACTCGCCGGAGGAACTCTCCCCGGAGACGGCGCATACCGCCGTTTCCTTGCGCGGCGGGTCAGGCGAGGAAGTGATGATCGTGGATTCTTCCGACGGCCGCCTGCTCGGCACCATCGATGCCGCTCGCGCCACCAGCCAGGTGCACCCCGGCGCGGTGTACCTGCACCAAGGCGAAAGTTTTGTCATCGAGGAACTCATCCTCAGCGATTACCTGGCGCTCGCCCGCCCCGAGGCCCCGGATTATTCGACGACCCCGCGCTCCACCACGGATATCCGCATCCTGCGCGAGGCCGATAACCTGGTCAATTATTCCCCGGGCCTGTGGGTAGCCGACGTGGAGGTAGAGGTCACCGATCTCGTCACCGGTTACCAAGTGCGGCTTGCCGATGGCACCATTGGTGACGACATCCCCCTCGATCTCCCCGAACAGCGCCTGGTTACCCGAGCCGTGGCCTATACCATCGATCCGCTGGCACTTTCCGCCATGGGCGTGACGGCCTCCGATACGCCCGGCACCCTACACGCGGCCGAGCACGCCGCCATCGGCTTACTGCCGCTTATCGCCACCTGCGACCGCTGGGATATCGGCGGCGTATCCACCGCACTGCACCCCGATACCCAGCTGCCCACCGTTTTTGTCTATGACGGCCATCCGGGCGGTGCCGGCTTTGCTGAAGAAGGCTTCCGCCGCTTCCCCGAATGGATAGAGGCCACCTTCGAGGCGGTGCGCTCGTGTCCTTGCGAATCCGGTTGCCCGTCGTGCGTGCAATCACCGAAGTGCGGCAACGGAAATAATCCGCTCAGCAAAGATGGTGCTATCAAGCTACTCGGCGCGCTGGTCACCATGACGCAGGGCTAGCCGCGCTGCCTCCTTCCGCTGGCTCACACCGGCCCGGCCTTGGCCTGGGTAGAGCGGCCGCGCACTGCCGCGGTGACGATGACGTCGCGACCGGATTCGGTGCAGGTTTCTAGGGTGGCGCCATTCAGGGCGGCGGTATCGCCCGCGGCGGTGCAGGCATCCTCGCCAGTAGCAAGTGCCCAGGCGCCAGCGACCGCAGCGAGGTCGGCGGCCACTTGCGCCTCGTGGCGTGCGGCTACGCGCGAGCCCACCGCCGCCACGATAAGCAGCAGGCTCACGATGGCGACAATGATGCCGGCCGCAGCGATGGTGGCATAGCCTTCCTCGCCCCAGCGTTGCGGCTTACTCATTTCCGCCCACCTCGGCGGGAAAGACTGCCTCGGAGCGCATGGTGCCGATGGGGGCTTCCACGCTTACCGACGCCTTCACCAGCCCACCGCTTTCCTCCACGCTGACTTGGGCATCTTCGCGCGCGGGGTGGTATTCGACGCCGATGGCATGCGCACGCGCGGCCGCACCCGCCATGTCCACAGCGGCGATATAGGATGCCAGCGTGGCAATAGCACCCACGATTCCCGCCGCGACCAAGACTAGGGAGCTTAAAGCTAAGGCGGCCTCGATGGTCACGGAGCCATCGTCATCAAATACCTTGTGCATTATTCCTCCTTTCTGCCGGCGGGAATGGTCCCGCCGGCTGGGGTTACGTAGAGCTGCTAGCTGGGGGTATTAGAGAGGGCGTCGGTTATGATG
This sequence comes from Corynebacterium sp. LaCa54, assembly GCF_046717495.1. Classification (NCBI taxonomy): domain Bacteria; kingdom Bacillati; phylum Actinomycetota; class Actinomycetes; order Mycobacteriales; family Corynebacteriaceae; genus Corynebacterium; species Corynebacterium sp. LaCa54. The sequence goes on along the minus strand of NZ_CP177115.1, from coordinate 240,707 downwards.
CCTTCGATGGCATCCACCACGCCGCCGCCGTTGATGACCATGTAGAGCACCCCGGCAAGCGCCGCTGCTGCTAGAGAGCCCATGGCATATTCGATGGTGCTCATCCCCTCGTCATTGCGGATGAGCTGGGGATACTTAGTAAGTGCGTGCATGATTAGTGTCCTTTCAAGTGAGGTTTAGAGAAGTTGCGCGCCCAGGCTGATTACTACGGGCGCAAGGCCTAGAACGATGAATGCCGGCAGGAAGCACACCGCCAGCGGGAGGGCAATGAATACTCCTGCGCGCTCCGCCTGTGCTGTGGCGTGGGCGGATGCTTCCGCGCGAAAAGAAGTACAGATTCGATGACATCCGGCCGCAATGGTGGCGCCGGATTGGCCCGACATGATGACAAGCTGTGCTAAGTCCTCCAGCCCCACCTGGCCCTTCATATGGCCCCACGCGGACTGCGTGGAAACTCCAACGCCTAGCAGCGCGGAGACGGTCTCCCACAGGTCCTGCGTCTGAGCGTCCGCGGTGCGAGCGACCGCGGTGGCGGCTCCGTGCACGGACAGCCCTGCGGCCAGGCACGCTGCGAAGAGTTCGACGTCGCCAGCTACTATCAGCGGGTCCAGCGGTGCTGCGGGCTTGAGCTTGCTTATCAGTCCCCCACGCGCTTTCGGGCCATCGCGCGGGGTCTTGGCGGTGGTCTCAGTCGCACTGGTAACTGCCAGCCGGCCAGTGTGCGGTGGGAGGCCAACGAGGGCGGCCAAGGCCACAAAGATGAGCGGGGTCATGCAGCCGCCTTCCGAATAATGACGCGCGACCAAGCGAAGCCGCCGCAGGCCAGCGCCACGCCTACCACGAGAAGGACACCGCCCAGCCCGCCGCCGAAAAGAAAGCCGAGCGAGTTAGCGCCCATGGCCCCGCCCATGGCGATGCCGGCTATTGGCAAGCACGCGAGCACCGTGGCGGTCGCTTGGGGGCCTTGCAGACTAGCGGAGGTGGATTGCTGGTGGCGTCGAGAAGCATCGAGGCGGCTTTGGGCTTGGTCGAGCAAGCTGGCCACCGCAATACCGTGGTAAGTGGAAAGCTCCAGCAGGTGGCCTAAGCGGGAAAGCTCCGGCAGGGCCTTTGTATCCTCCGCATCCGTGAGCGCCATGTGGGGCGGCGCGCCACGCGCAGCGAGGGCGGCCGTTGCTTCCAGTGCGGCGGATACCTCCCGCGGGGTAGTTCCCGGCAGGGCCTCCACCCCGCGGGCAAGTGCCCCAGCCAGGGTCGCCCCTGCCCGCAGGTCCGCGGTGACCACTCCCAAATAGGCGGCCAGCCCTTCGCGGCCGCGCCGCTGCGTACGCGCGGCCACGAGGTCTTTGGTGTACCAGGACACGCACCAGGCGATTATGGCGGCGGCGATAGCGACGCTGATGCGACCCACTGAGTAAAAGACCAGGCTGCCGCAAAATACCGCCCCCAGGATGACCACGGAGCTAGCTCGTGTCTGGCGCGTTGCGGAAGCTAGGCGGCCGGCGATAGAGGGCGCGGGCAGGAGCAGCGCGGCGGCGAGCAGGAGGAAACTAAGCATGGCTGGCCTTCCCGGCGCGCTCGCCCAGAAGTTGTGCGGAAAATTCCGCAAAGCCATCCGCCGGCCCGTCTTCGGCACTCCAGATGATGCGCGGGGTAACCGGGTTTCCCTCGAGCACGCCAATATGGGCAAGGCGGCGGCCCTGCGGGGTGCGTTCCATGGTCAGCACCATGTGTACGGCCGCTGCCAGTTGTGAGTGCAGTGCCACGCGGTCCAGGCCGCCAAGGGCGGCGAGGGCCTCCATGCGGGCGGGGACTTCAAAGAGCGAATTGGCATGGAGCGTACCGGCGCCGCCGTCGTGTCCGGTGTTGAGGGCGGCGAGGAGATCGACCACCTCGCGGCCGCGGATCTCGCCTACCACGATGCGGTCTGGGCGCATGCGCAGCGCTTGTCGGAGCAATTGTGACATCGTGACCTCGCCGCTTCCCTCCGCGTTGGCCCGGCGCGAGACCACGCTAACGCAGTGTGGGTGGTGCGGGGAGAGCTCGGCGGTGTCTTCGATGACGAGGATGCGTTCGCGCTCGGAGACGGTTCCCAAAAGTGCGGATAGCAAGGTGGTTTTGCCGGAGCCGGTTCCACCTATAACCAGGAATGAGACTCGCTTGTCCACCACAGCGCGCAGCAGCGTAGCGATATCTTCTGGCACCGTGCCGTTGTCTACTAGTTGGGGCAGGGTGGTCTGGGCTTGGCGCAGTACGCGCAGGCTCAGGCAGGTTCCGGCCACCGCAGGCGGGCTCAGCAAGGCATGGACGCGCAGGACGACGCCATCAGGGCGGCTAACGCGGCCATCGGCATAAGGTTGAGCATCATCGAGGCGCGTGCCGGAGGCTGCCGCCAGTCGGCTGGCCAGTTGGCGGACTTCGCCATCATCGCGGAAGGTGATGTCAGTGCGTTCGAGACCCTCGCCGCGGTCCATGAATACCGCATGCGGCCCGTTAACAACGACATCGGTAACCCCCTCTCGCCCCAGCAATGCATCAAGCGGGCCCATTCCGGTGGCGTCCTGGCGCAGGCGGCGTAGTAGGTCGAGTACCGCGACGTCACTAATCACGCCGGCTTCTGCGCGGATGCGCCGAGCCAGGGCTGCCGCATCATGCACCAAGTCGGGCTCGGCGGCGATGATACGCTGCATCTTTTCCAGCGTTTCCTGTGCTACTTTCTGCTCACTCACGCGCCTACCTCCTCGAGGACCGCGTGTGCAGCCTTGCGCAAGGGTGCCGGGAGGCGCTGCGGGAGGCCGCCGATTTCCACCGCGCGCGTAAGGCCCCGGGCGGTTGGCAGTTCTGCCAATACCGTGCTGTGGATGATGCTTTCTACTTCCGCCGCGCTTAACGATGCCCACTGGCGTTGCCGCAGCACCACCACACAGCTGCGCCGCGCAGCCCCGAAGCGCGCAATAAGTTGCGCGGCCGATGCAGCCGAGCGCACTTCTGCGGCCACCACTATAACCACGTGGGTACACGCATCCGGAACGGTCTCCGGGGTGCAATCCACCACGCATAGCCCTTCGCCCGCGTGGGCCGCGCCCACTACTCGCGCGAGCAGGTCCTTTTCCAGGCGGAAGGGATCCGCGACGGTACTGCGCGCGGTCGAGAGCACCGCTACCCCATCCGGCGTAGTGGGCAGCGCGCGGTAGAGATCGGCGGCATCGATACTGCCATCGCCCACGGTAAGCTCCGGCCAGCGCGCCCCCGCTTCCGCCTCTACGCCAAGCAGGAGGTCGAGGCCACCGGAGTATGCGTGGGCGTCGATAAGCAGGGCGCGTCCATCCGCAGCGCACTGGGTGCGGGCCAAGGCGGCCGCGAAGGTAGAAGCCCCCACCCCGCCGCTCGCCCCAACCACGGCGATGGTGGCGCTACCCGGTCGCGTGTCCTGCGGGGTGCCCGCGGCCGCAATGCCCGCGAGCAGCTCCTTAACCTGGGCGGGAATGATAAAGGCGCTCTCCGCGTGACAGGCTAATGCCGCTTCATAGTCAATCGGTCCAGGGTCCGCGGCAAGGAATAGTACTGGCACAGGCGCGGTGTAGGGGCGTTGCGCTGCCGCCACCACGCGGGCCATGAGGGAATCAACCAGGACCGCAAAGGCGCCTGGCAGACTGCGCGGGACGTCGCGGGGATCGGTTACGGTAAGCACATCGTGGCTGGTAGCAGCCGCGGCATGGATAGCCTCGGCGCGCAGTGCTTCGTCACCGACGGCAACGACGATGGCAGCGGAATCAGGATGTAATGCGTTCATGCCTCATAGCCTGAAGCATCCGTGCAACCGCAGCGAGGGCTCTCCGGTGGCACTGTGGATAACCCGCGATAAGTCACCGTGTGGTCCTGATTTGGTTGCCACTTCAACTAAAAACCTGTGGATAACCTCGTATCACATGGCGCTAGATATAGGTGACGGCCCGTGCATCGGGGGGTGTGCGCACGGGCCGTCAGTAACCCGGCCTCGGGGGGTGAGCCGGGGCAGGCCGCACAGTATATCGGGGCCTTGCACGCATTATTATGACATGTTCGCCACCCAACCACAACAGCTAACAGCAGTTTTTCAACGGCCATGGCGCTGACCTGCACCGAATGCGTGTTCACTACTTTATCCCCCGCATGGGCTGCCAATCCCACTTTATTGACACGCCAACCACCATTAACTGCAGCCACTTCAACACCACTAAGCGCGAAGGGCGGCTACACTCGGCAGCACACCATGACGAATTCCCGCGAATCCTTTCCTCCCCGCCCCGCTAGCACGAGTCGCGCCGGCGGCGAACACGCACGCACCGCGGCGTTTTTCGATCTCGATAAAACCATCATCGCCACCTCCTCGGCCTATGCCTTTGGCCGCGAGTTTTTGCACAACGGGCTCATCTCCCCGGCCGAAGCACTGCAGCTCTCCCTGGCGAAAGCCAGCTATATGTTTTCCGGCCTCTCCAGCGAAGGCATGGACGCTAGCCGCGATCAGCTCACCACGATGGTCACGGGGTGGTCCGTGGAGGAAGTGCGCTCCATCGCCCGAGACACCATGCACCACGTGGTCACTCCCTCCATCTATGCCGAGGCCCGGGAACTTATCCGTGCCCACCGCGCCGCAGGCGACCACGTGGTCATTGTCTCTGCCTCCGCTGCCGTGCTGGTAGACATCATCGCGGAGGAGCTCGGCGTCGAGCACGTCATCGCCACCGAATTGGCAGAAAAAGACGGACGCTTTACCGGCGAGGTGCTCTTCTATTGCAAGGGCCCGCATAAGGCGGAAGCACTAGAGCGCACTGCCGCTGCAGCAAACATTGATCTTAATGCCAGCTATGCCTATTCGGATTCCGCTACGGATATCCCGATGCTGGAGAAGGTTGGCCACCCCGTCGCGGTCAACCCGGACAAGCAATTAAAGCGCCACGCCATCAGCCATGAGTGGGATATTCGATCCTTTAAGGACCCAGTGCCGCTCCTGCCTGCGCCATCCGCTAAAGAAATCGGAATCGGCGCCTCCGTGCTGGCGGGGACCGTGGCGGCTATCGGCGCCGGGCTGTGGCTTGCCCAGCACCCTGACCGCCCCAGCTTCCCCAAGCGCGGGCCACGGCATACCTCTTAAGCGGCTCGCGCAATCGCGTCGGCCTCTGCACCACCGGTTGCCCAGGCAGCGAGGTGGGTAAGGAGGGCGTCGGCAAGCGCGGTGCGGTAATTATCCACCGCATCGGCATACTCAGCGCGGTGGCGGGTGTAGTAAACCTCGGGCACGGCGAAACCGCGCGGGTCAAAACCCGTATGCACAGCGGCAAGGCGGGAAGCAACGCGAGCGACGAGGCCGCTGCGAGGGCCGAAAAACTGCCCTGCGGCGATCTCGGCATGGACCACGCTCGGTAGAAGGCGATCAAAGGCGGGACCATTACCCTGCGCGATAAGCCGGCCCAGCCCTTGCAGTCGTGCGCTTTCACCGGCTGGGATACCGGTGCCACCGGCCGCGACGTCAATGCGCGCTAAAACCTGCAACGGCGCGCGGGCAAAGGAGCGCACCGTGGTGTCCAAGAGCTCCGGCGCGGCCACAGAGTAGGCGCTTACGGCGCTGGCCAACGGCCCTTCTTCCACATTTTCTGGGCCCGGATGTGGGGGGAAGGCGTAGCCATCAAGCGCCACGCTAGAACGGGCACCGCGCATAAGTGACTCGGCAGAAATAACCTCAAACTTTCGCAATCCTGCAGGTCGGCGGTGTGCACGGGCAATGGCAGCGGCGGCTTTTTCTGCACTTTCTTTCACCCCCGGCAGGCGAAACAGCGGGGATAACGCGTCAATTTCTGACATATACATTAGGATAGCCGTGGAAGTCCCTACGTATGCGTGGCACCATGGGAGAAATAGTGATTCCATTATTATTAGGGACATTACAAGGTTTAGATAAACGCGAGGAGAATTAATCGTGAGCAACGATGGACTGTATACCGACGGTACTGATCAATTTGCACCGAAGGTGAACTCGATCCCATTGAGTGACGTGGATACGTCCTCGTCCGAGACCTCGGTAGGCCAGCTGGTCTCCAACGCCACCGAGCAGATGTCCCAGCTCGTACGCTCCGAGGTGGAGCTGGCTAAGACCGAGCTGGCAGAGTCCGCAAAGAAGGGCGGAATTGGCGCTGGTCTCTTCGGCGGCGCTGGCACCATCGCGCTGTATAGCTCTTTCTTCTTTTTCTTCTTCCTGGCAGAGCTCCTCGCCATCTGGCTGGACCGCTGGGCAGCGTTCCTGATCGTCTTCTTGATCATGATCGTCCTCGCCGGCATCCTGGCCTTTGTTGGTCTGAAGAACGTCAAGCAGGTGAAGGCGCCGCAAAAGACCATTGACTCCACCAAGGAGCTCAAGAACCTGGTTCCGGGCAAGGCACAAAAGTCTCTGGACCGAAAGACCACCCACGGCCTCTACACCTAAACCGGCAGGCGCCACGCACACGCAGCACGCCACGCAGTCGTGCTCCCCTCTATCCGCCCTAGCTAGCCTGGGGCGGATTTTGTGTACTTTCCCCTATCCTCTACCGTTTCTGCCCCAACTATAGAAAGGCGGCACCATGGCCTTTGCACCCCTGCCTCCCTCAACGGTGGAGCTGGAGGGACCTTATGCGCATGACTTCGTCCATACCCGCGGCATCCGCCTGCACGTGGCCACGGCGGGAGAGAGCACGCAGCCACTAGTGGTACTCATCCACAGCGCCTTTGGTGGGTGGTTCGACTACCAAGACGTCATTGCGCCGCTTGCGCAGCGCGGCTTCCACGTCGCGGCGGTAGATATGCGCGGCTTTGGCATGTCCGATAAGCCACCTATTGATGCGGGGCAAGATATTCGTACCTTGGTGGGCGATATCAGCGGGCTCATCCAGGCCATGGGCCACGACGATGCCTTTGTGGTCGGTGCCGATACCGGCGGCGCGGTGGCTTGGTGCTTAGCCGCTGAGCGCCCCGAGCGGGTGCGCGGCTTGGCTTCCATCTCCGCCGCTCACCCGGTGGATCTGCGCCGAGCGATTGCCGCCCGGCCGTGGGATTTTGGGTGGATTAACCTGCGCTCGCTGCTGTGCCGCCTACCCCGCGTTACCCGCGCCCAGAACCTGCTACTTAGCCCGCGCGCCTACCGCAAGGAGTTGGAGCTGGATACGGGGCCTTCGCTTAACGGAGCCACCTTTGACCGCATCCTCGATCTACGCCTGCGCGCCTCCCGGATCGGCAGCGTTCGGCGCGGAATCATGTGGAACCACCGTATGCGCACCGCCGTTGTCCCCCTGAACTGGGTGGAACTGACAGTGGAACGACCCGTCCTTTTCATCCACGCCCAACAACGGCTGTGGAATCCCGTGGTCCGTCGCGCCGCCTTGCGCGCCCGCCACGGTTTTACCGCCACGACCGTGCCCGGTGCGAAGAACCTACCTCACGTGGAAGCACCGGCGGAGTTCGTCTCTACGCTGGGGGCGTGGCTCCAAGAATATACCTAGTGGGCCACGCACTCACCGGTATCGACCGGGTGGGTAAGCTGCGCGACGTCCCCGATCTGACTGTTGACTTCATCAGCGGTGAGCGCATAGCCCGTCTCAGAGTCATCCACCGAGGCGCCAAAGACCACGCCTAGGACCTCGCCGGCCGTATTGACCAGCGGGCCGCCGGAATTTCCTTGCTGGATGTTGCCACGAACGGTGTAGGAATCGCGCTCCACATGCCCGTGGGAGTAAATATCCGGGCCGGAAATGGTGATGCGATCGCGCACACGCGCCATCTCGGCGTCGAAAGGCCCAGAATGTGGGAAGCCCATGACCATCGCATCATCGCCCGTCTGGGCCGGGGTCTGGGCCCACGGCAGCGGATCGATGCCGAGGTCGCGCGAATGCAACACCGCCACGTCCACGTCTGGGTTGTAGTAGACCACGGTCGCATCCTTAAGCCCCAGCTTGGTATCAAGGCGCACGGTCTGCGTGCCGGCCACCACGTGGGCATTGGTGATCACGTAGTCATCGGCCGTTACGAAGCCGGAACCCATGAGGCGGCGGGAGCACTCTTCGGCGTCGCCAAGCACGTGAATGATGGAGGGCCGCATGCGGCGCACCAGCTCCGGATCCTGCACGTCTGGGTCCGGCTCTTCTACCTCCTCGGTGCTAATAGAGTTTTGCCACGGCGACACTAATGGCGGCAGGCCGGACTCATTAAGCATTGCCGCCACACCATTGGGCAGCGCCGCTACCCGCGCCGGCGCGGCCGAGTTGAGGTTGCCCAGAATGCGCGAATCGCGCAGGCCCTGACCGGCCGCACCACCCAAGTTGGTGGCCACAGGGATAGAAATCAGCCAAATAACCACCAAGGCGGCAAAGGCTTGGAATACCGCACCCACCGCAGAATCGAGGCGCTGCGTCTTGCGCGCCTTCATGCGGTCGCGCACGCTGCCGCCCAGAGAGGAGCCGATGAGCTGCCCGATGCCCACGAATAGCACCAAAATCCCTACCAAAAGCAGCAAGCGCAGCGAGGGCTGCTCCACCAGGCGCAATGCGGCAGGTGCCACGGCAATGCCCAGCACTACCCCAGCACCCACTCCGATGGAGGCCAAAACTGCCGCGAGGGCACCATTGCGCCACCCACTAAGTAGCGCCAACAGGACGGCGACCACAATCAGGCCGTCAACGATAAGCGCAGGAGTCATGGCTATGGATTCTTTCTATTTGGGGGTTAAGACGTACACGTACCGCGGCACAAGCGGTTAGGACATCTTCTCATTATTGCGGGAGTTTTTGAGGGAGTCACGCAGGTCCATGACTGAATTATTATCCCAAGGAACGCTCCACCCAGAGTGCTGCAAGAGGGCCGAAAGCACGCCGGCGGTAAACCCCCAGATGACATAGCCATTGGCATGAAATGCTGGTCCTTGCCATTTTCTAAAGCCCACCACGAAGCGATTGTGTGGATCGACCAATTCCCGGATGGGAACGAGAAAGACGTCATCGGTTTCATCAGGGCTGGCGGGATAGACCTCCCCCGGCTGGTTCCAATGCGCCAGGATCGGGCTCACGGGATTGCCGGTGGCACGGATATGCAGTTGGCTCCACTGCTCCAGCGGGGTCACGGAATTACGCTGCAGGTCCGTTTCTTCCCAGGCTTCCCGCAGCGCAGTATCCACTAGCGAGGTATCACCGGGATCTCGGCGGCCGCCCGGGAAGGCAATTTGTCCGGAGTGAGAACGCATGGACGGCGAGCGGTGCGTGAGCAAAATGCTGCCCTCCTCCGCGCTTTCGCCGCTAAGCAGCATGAGCACGGCTGCTTCCCGTTTGACCGGCACCTGCGCAGTAGTGCCATTGAGTGACGAGGCCTGCCGGTTGCCAATGAGCTCTTGCACCTGGCTCGGGTCTACCCCCAACGCTGGCTTGAGCCATTCTGGTGTGTACTCGGGACGAAGTTGGCTCATGCCGCAATCGCCTCTTTCACGGCCCGTTCAATCTCCGCTGCGGAGCTAAAGGGCTGCGCAAATTGCTTGCGTACTTCGCCGTCCTTGAGCACCACTGTCACCGGAACTACGCCTGGCAGGCTTAACTGACCGGCAAATTTATTATCCGCATCCTGGAAGCTCGGCAGATCCACTCCCACGTCATTCAAGAAAGCCGCACCGTTTCCCGCGTTCTTATCCGCGTGCACACCCACGACCTGCCATTCTGGGTGCGTCTCCGCCACCTTTTGCAGATAGGGAAGCTCCGCGCGGCACGGCTCGCACCACCACGCCCACACGTTGACCACGCTCACACCTTCATCGGCACGCTTTCCGGTGGCCTTACCGCCCAAGCAATCCAGCTCTACCCCAGCTACGGTGCCGGCTGGACAGTCTGGACGCTGCGGAACTTCTTGCGGAGCAGCCTCGGTTAGCAACGCCTCCTCGGCTTCGTCCCCACCCCGCAATTGCGAGACCCCCACTACGGCGATAACGGCAATGAGGATCGCGGCAATCACCGTGCCAAGGACGTAGTTCTTCATGCCTTAAGCCTAGCGCCCACTAGCCGCTGGACACATATCCCGCAGCACGCATGCACCGCACTCCGGCGTGCGCGCATGGCATACCTGGCGCCCATGAAAGATGACGCGGTGAGAAAACATTGTCCACTCTTCTTCTGGCAGGAGCTTGGCGATGTCCCGCTCAATCTTTAGCGGCGTCGTCTCCCCTGTGAGCCCGAGCCGCTGCATGAGGCGGCCGAAGTGCGTATCCACCGTCAGCCCCGGAATCCCAAAGGCATTCCCAAGCACCACCAGCGCGGTCTTACGCCCCACGCCGGGCAGGCTGGTGAGCTCTTTAACCGTGCGGGGAACCTCGCCTGCATAATCTGCCACCAGCTTCTCCCCTATGCCTAAAAGGTGTCCCGCCTTAGCTCGTTGAAAACCCAACGGGCGCAGGATGCGCTCCAGTTCCGACCGCTGCGCTGCTGCATAATCTGCGGCCTCGGGGTAGCGGGAGAAGAGTTCAGGGGTCACCGAGTTCACGCGCTCATCCGTGCACTGGGCAGAAAGCACCGTGGCTATCAAAAGCTGCAGCGGGGAGTCATAATCCAAGGCACAACGCGCATCTGGATACTCCTGTGCCAAACGCCTATTTATCTCCGGTGCCCGTAGCTCCGGCGCGCTGGCCGCTGACAGTGCTGAATTCATGGCATAAAGCTTAGTAGACTAGGAAAACATGATTTCACTTGTGATTCTGGTACCGCTTGCGATCGCCCTTTTCGCCCTCCTGATGGAAAAGCTCGAGGCAGTTGTTTTCGCTGACTAAGCCGCAAACTCGCTGGCCGGAGTTGTGCCTCTAGCACGATCAGAGTTTCTATAGTGTGACAAAAATTCACTGAAGTACCAAAAGTGACCAATTACACTGTAAGATGAAACTCGTTACACAGTGACCCCGCTTGTTCCGCATTGTCGAGTGCATGAAAGACCGCACCCAGATGTGGCGCAGGCGCATCTATGGACTTTCGTAGTCGACATCCAAGGAGTAAAACGTGGAAGGCGTACAGGACATCCTCTCCCGCGCCGGAATCTTCCAAGGCGTTGATCCCGTTGCAGTGCAGCACCTCATCGAGCAGATGGAGACCGTGCGCTATCCGCGCGGAACCACCATCTTCGACGAGGGCGAACCTGGTGACCGCTTGTACATCATCACCTCGGGCAAGATTAAGCTCGCTCGCCACGCCCCGGACGGCCGCGAAAACCTCCTGACCGTCATGGGCCCATCCGATATGTTCGGCGAGCTGTCCATCTTCGACCCGGGCCCGCGCACCTCTTCCGCAGTATGCGTGACCGAAGTTCAGGCGGCCACCATGAACTCCGAGCTGCTCAAGAAGTGGGTTGGTGACCACCCCGAAATCGCACAGCAGCTGCTACGCGTCTTGGCACGCCGCCTGCGTCGCACCAACGCCAACTTGGCCGACCTCATCTTCACGGATGTTCCCGGCCGCGTGGCAAAGACTTTGCTGCAGCTGGCCAATCGCTTCGGCGTCCAGGAAGGCAGCGCCCTGCGCGTAAACCACGATCTCACCCAGGAAGAGATTGCCCAACTGGTCGGCGCCTCTCGTGAGACCGTCAACAAGGCGCTCGCCACCTTTGCCCACCGCGGTTGGATCCGCCTCGAGGGCAAGTCCGTGCTCATTGTCGATACCGAGCACCTCGCCCGCCGCGCTCGCTAAGTAAGCGCGAGCTCGCCACACCCCCGCTTAAAGCGGGGGTTTCGCTGGTTTTCGCCCCCCTTGCCCAGCATTACGTGAAGGCCAGCCCCACTTCCCTGGTGCACCAGCGCAGGGGCTAAAACAATTAAGCCCCTTTTCCTACTAGGAGGAAAAAGGGGCACATAGGAGATACGGCTTATTTAGTCTTGCCGTCCAAATACTTCAGCGCGGTGCGAGTGGACTGCTCCGCAGCGTGGCGCAGTACCGGATCCACATCATCGTACATCTCGTTGACCAGGGTATTCAGATCTACATCCTCACCCAAGCGGGAGCGGATCTCCTTAATCTGATCAAGGCGGTAGTGGCGGCGGTCGATATACTTGCGAGCTACCTGGGACGTGTCATCCAAATCTGGGCCGTGCCCTGGGAACAACGCGATATCCTTACCGCGCTCCTCTAGGGTATCCAAGGTGTGCAGATAGTCGGCCAAGTTTCCGTCCGTCTCCGAAAGCAAAACGGTGTGACGGCCTGCGATGGTGTCACCGGAAATAATGCCTTCGAGACGGGAGTTTCCTACTTCACCGCTCCACACAAAAAAGCAGGTGGAGTCCGCGGTATGGCCAGGGGTGTGAACAACCTCGAGGCGAGGGGTGATGCCGTCGAGGGAGATATGCTCACCATCCTGCAGCGCCTCGGCACCGTTGCAGTAACTCGGATCGAATGCGCGAATGGGGGCGCCGGTCATCTGCCGCAGGCGCTGCGCGCCAGATGCGTGATCATCGTGGCGGTGAGTAATCAAAATCAATGCCACCTCACCTGCGTTGCGGTGCACAACGTTGAGATGGCCTTCATCCTCTGGACCCGGGTCTACGACGATCGCCCGGGAGTCTTCAGCGGCGCGAATAATCCACGTATTCGTACCCTCAAGGGCGGTGTAGCTGGGGTTATCACAAAGGACTACGCCAACGGATTGGCTGACGGGACGCAATTGACTATATGCAGGGTGCTCCATAGTTACTAGCCTATCCGATCAAGCAGCAATTTCTACGATTAGTTCGATCTCTACCGGCGCGTTTTTAGGCAACGCAGCCACACCAACGGCGGAGCGAGCATGCGTTCCGGCATCCCCAAAGACTTCACCAATGAAATCCGAGGCGCCATTGATAACTGCTGGCTGATCTGCATAGCCCGGATCAGAAGCCACGAACCCCACAATCTTTAGCACGCGGGAGATATTATCTAGGCCCACCTCAGCATCGATGGCGGCGAGCGCATTGAGCGCCGCGATACGGGCCTGTTCTTGGGCTTGTTCCGTAGTGATTTCGGCACCAACCTTGCCGGTCAGCGGCAAGGTTCCCTCCACGAGGGGAAGCTGACCGGAGGTCCAGACCTGATTTCCTACGCGCACGGCCGGCACATAGGAAGCTAGCGGCTTGGCGACGCCCGGTAGCTCGTACCCCAGCTCCCGCAAGCGAGCATGAAAGCCCATTTACTCTGCCACCTCGCGCTTGAAGTAGGCCACGACGTTTTCTGGGTTCGGGCCAGGGGTGACGGTAACCAGTTCCCAGCCGTCTTCACCCCAAGAATCGAGGATCTGCTTCGTAGCGTGGGTAAGAACAGGTGCGGTTGCGTATTCCCATTTAGTCATGGGTCCCATTCTAACTATTAAATACGCCCCACGCCGTCAAAATTCTTAAATCCCGACGAGTTCGCCGCCCTCAGCCAAGTAGTGCGCCCAATCCGTGATGTGAGGGTTCTTGCGCAGCAATGCACGGCGCTGACGCTCGGTCAGCCCGCCCCAAACACCAAACTCGACGCGGTTATCCAAAGCATCGGCACGGCATTCGGTCAACACCGGGCAGTGGCGGCAGATGACCGCCGCCTTGCGCTGTTCTGCACCGCGCACAAAGAGGGCATCCGGGTCACCTTTACGGCATTTAGCCTGGGTAACCCACTCACCACGCTCGGGATTTCGGGCTGTATTAGACATTCCAGCAGTCTTCACACGAACGGTCATGGGTGAGTGTGCTCCTTCCCAGACGGAATACTATGTAACGCGCCTAAGTCTATTCACCCAGGTAGAAGATTGTCTAACACGTCACACTTTAGGGGGTGCGAGTGATCTTCCACCCACCGAGGGCGACCACGTAGTGTATGGGGCGTGACTGTCATCAAATCTTTGGCCAAGATAGCCCTGTCTACGGTCTTGGTAGGCGCGCTGATCGCCCTGGCCCTTGCCCCCTTCGCGGGCATTTCCGGGGTAGCGATTGCCCGTACTAACGAAACCATGCAATCTGACCTGCAAGATCTGACGGCCGGTAATATCCCTGGCGTCACCACTATTAAAGATGCCAAGGGCAAGGACATGGCCTATGTCTTCAGCCAGCGCCGCCACCCGGTGGAGGGAAAGAAGATTTCTAAAGCCATGAAAAACGCCATCGTCTCCATTGAGGACGAGCGCTTTTATGATCACGAAGGCGTAGACTTCCAGGGCAATTTCCGTGCACTGTGGACCAACCTGACCTCGGGTGGTGTCTCTCAGGGTGCTTCTACCATCGATCAGCAGTACGTAAAGAACTACTTGCTGTTGGTTTCTGCTACCACCGATGAAGAGCGTGCCGCGGCCACCGAGCAATCCATAACCCGCAAGCTGCGCGAGATGCGCATGGCTACCAAGATGGATGAGGAGTTAGATAAGGATGACATCCTCACCAACTATCTCAACCTGGTGTCTTTTGGTAACCATGCCTATGGCGTCGAGGCCGCAGCCCGCACCTATTTTGGCACCCACGCCTCTGAGCTCACGGTGCCACAAGCAGCAATGCTGGCGGGCATGGTCCAATCCTCTGAGCGTCTCAACCCCTATACCAACACTGGCGAAGTAACCGAAAGGCGCAATCTCGTCCTGCAATCCATGGCGGATAACGGCTATATCAAGCAGCAGGAAGCGGATAAGTATAAGGGGGAAAAGCTGGGCGTCGGCAAGAAGCCCCAAACGCTAGCCAATGGCTGCATCGGCGCGGGTGACCGCGGTTTCTACTGTGATTATGTGCTGAAGTACCTGGATAAGAAGGGCATTAGCGAAGAACAGCTGGCGCGCGGTGGCTACACCATCAAAACCACGCTGGATCCAACGGTGCAAAATAAGGCCCTTCAGGCCGTGCAAAGCCACACCAACCCGGACGCCCCGGGCGTGGCGGAAGTCATGGACGTCATCAAACCCGGTAAATCGGATCGCAAGGTGCTGGCCATGGTCTCCTCCCGTGACTATGGCTTGGACTTGGACAAGAATGAAACCATCCTGCCGCAGCCCTATTCCCTGGTAGGCAACGGCGCCGGCTCCGTGTTTAAGGTCTTTGCCGCCGCGGCCGCGCTTGAGGCAGGCTATGGCATTAAAAACACCGTGGATGTGCCCACCCGCTACGAGGCGGAAGGCCTTGGTCACGGCGGCGCCGCCGGCTGCCCGGCGGACCGCTACTGCGTGGAAAACGCTGGCGCCTATAAGGCCACCATGACGCTGCAGGAAGCACTGGCCCACTCGCCCAATACGCCTTTTATCAAGCTCACCGAGCAGGTAGGCGTAGCCCCCATCGTTGATATGGCCGTGCGCTTGGGCCTGCGCTCCTACGATGACAAGGGCAGCTTTGATAAGGACACCTCGATTGCCCAGCACACCAAGGAAGCCAATTCGGGTTCCTTTACCCTGGGCCCAGACCAGGTCAACCCGCTGGAGCTAGCCAATGTGGGTGCCACGCTGGCCTCGGATGGCAAATGGTGTGAACCCAACCCCATCGCCCAGATCACCGATAAGGAAGGCAACGAGGTCTACCTTAAAGAAACCCCTTGTGAGCAGGCGGTGGATAAGGACGTGGCCCGCGCCATGAGCAATGCTTTGTCCGAAGATGCCAAGCAGGGCACGGCCAAAGATGCCGCCCAGGCGGCCGGCTATTCCAGCCCTATCGCGGCAAAGACCGGCACCACCGAGTCCAACCAGTCCTCTGCTTTCTTGGGATTCAATGAGGGCATTTCCGCCGCTCCTTATATTTATAACGACGGCACCTCCACCGTCCCGCTGTGTACTGGCCCGGTGCGCCAGTGTGCGGGTTGGGGCAACCTCTACGGCGGCCTGGAGCCGGCGCAGACCTTCTTCAGCATGGCCTCCCAGCTGCCGATAGCAACCAAGGCTGGTCTGCCGAATTACAATAAGAAATACGATAACGGCACCACGGCCGATAAGACCCTAGATGGCCTGCGTGGCAAGTCCGAGGCCGAGGCGCGCCAGGCCTTGGAAGCTAAGGGCTATGTGGTCAAGACTTCCCGCGTCATCGGCGGCGATGTGCCTTATGGCCGCGTAGTTCGCGCCATTACCGGCAAGGACGGAAAGAAGAAGGGCGCAGAGATTACGCTGCAGCTTTCCGACGGCGCCGGGGCCTCCCAATCCCCCTCCTCCGGCGTGGCCGATGCTAACTCCACCGGCACGCAAAATAGCACCGGCGGCGCTAATACCGACGGTGCTACTAGTCCGGGCCGCTCGACTGGCGGCACAGGCGGTGACGGTGGAGGGGGCGGATTCTCGCCGGAAGACTTTGGCATCCGCCAAGAGGACATCGATAACTTTGCCAACGATATCCGCAGCCTGCTTGGCCGCTAGGCTCCGCCGCCCAGTGTGGTCTCGCCCGCTCTAGCTCAGCTGGGCTTTGACCTCAGCGGACAGGCGCTTGCCGTCCGCTTGGCCGGCGGCCTTGGCATTGGCCACCTTCATTACGGCACCCATCTGCTTCATGGTGGGTGCTTCGCCGTTTTCGGCTTCGACCTCGGCGATGGATTCCTTCACCAAGGCCTGCAGCTCGGACTCGTCTAGCTGGCGGGGCTGGTAGGCCTCGAAGAAGGGGACATCAGCAAGCTCGGCTTCAGCCAACTCCGGACGCCCATTTTCCTCATAGACCTCGGCGGACTCGCGGCGCTTTTTGATTTCGCGCGCAATTACCTTAAGGATATCGGCGTCCTCCAGCTCGTGCCGGGAGCCGTTAGTCTCCTCGGCCTGGATGGCGGCCAGCAAGGCACGGATGGCGCTGGTGCGCTGCTTCTCCTTCGCCTTCATTGCGGTTTTCAGATCTGCACGGATGGTTTGTTTTAGCTCGCTCATGCCTATCAATGTACGCCAGGTAGGGTGGTAGCCGTGAAACTTTTACGTATTCTTGGCGGCCTCACCGCTGCGGGCCTGGGCGCCGCAGCATGGGGCTATAGCGAACTGACCAAATTCGAGCTCAAGGAATATACGCTCCCTCTCCTGCCCAAGGGCACTCTGCGTGGCAAGCCGGAATTTCGGTTGCTCCACCTTTCTGATCTGCACATGATCCCGGACCAAGAGACCAAGATTGCCTGGGTCTCCGCCCTCGACGCCCTGGAGCCGGACCTCGTAGTCAACACCGGCGATAATCTCTCAGATCAGCAGGCCGTACCCGATACGCTGCGCGCTCTCGGTCCGCTGCTGGCCCGCCCCGGCCTCTTTGTCTTTGGCACCAATGACTACTGGGCCCCGCGTCCGGTCAATCCCTTCAAGTATCTGCTGGGCAAAAAGCGGGAGCCTTCCTATGTGGATCTGCCCTGGCGCGGTATGCGCGCCGCCTTTATGGAGCACGGATGGCGCGATGCCAACCAGGCTCGGCATGAGTTTAAGGTGGGCAACGTCCGTCTTGCCGCCGCCGGCGTGGACGATCCGCATCACGATCTAGATGACTACTCCGAAATCGCCGGCCCACCCAACGAGGATGCTGATTTGTCCCTGGCCCTCCTCCACGCTCCCGAACCCCGCGTGCTGGAGAAGTTCGCGGCCGACGGCTACCAACTCTCGCTCTCTGGTCACACCCACGGCGGCCAAATTTGCCTGCCGGGATCCCGTGCACTGGTAACCAATTGCGGCATCGACCGCGACCGCGTGCAGGGGCTCCACGATTTCGGCCCGATGAAAATGCATGTCTCCAATGGCTTGGGCACCTCCAAATTTGCCCCCGTACGCATCTTCTGCCGGCCCTCCGCCACGCTGCTAAAAATCACTGAGGTGGACTAAACGCAACCACCTGCCGTTTTGTTGATTGCGCTTAGCTTGCGTTAAAGTATCGAGGTACCGCTTTTCAAGGCGGAACGCCGGGATATGGCGCAGGTTGGTAGCGCGCTTCGTTCGGGACGAAGAGGTCGCAGGTTCAAATCCTGTTATCCCGACCATGAGCCCGCAGCTGTGCTGCGGGCCTTTCCTTTACTAGGCCAACATTCCCATAAACAGCGCCGCGGCCACCAAGATGGCGGAAAATAGCCACGCAATGGGGAAAGCCAGCTTGAGATATTTACCCATCTGGCCTTCCGCTAGCCCCAACGCCAACCATAATGCGGGTGAGAACGGCGAGACGAAGGTGCCCACCACGTTACCAATGATGAGCGCGCAAGCCGCACCCATACCGCTGACCCCAAAGCTTTCCACGGTTCCCTGAACAATAGGAAGAACTGAGAAGTAATAGGCATCCGTCGAGGTCAACAAGTCAAGCGGTACACCAAAGAAGCCCACAATAACGTGGAGATGCGGCGCGACACCCTCCGGCAAGACGTTAACTAGCGTCAGGGCGATTTCTTCAAGCATCTTCGTTTCATTGAGAACGCCCAAGAACATGGCCGCGGCAAGAATGACGCCCGCCATGGCCAATGCATTAGGCGCATGGCGCCGTAGGGCCTCGCCTTGTTCCATGGAACCGCTGAAATTAATGGCTAGCGTGATAGTAGTGGCCACGAGGAAGGCTGGGGCGGGCGGAACTACGCCCGATAGCAGAGCCACTAAGACCGCAAGGGCTACGACAACGTTGACCACGGTAACCCAGCGTCCCGTGCGGAAGTGGTAGCCCAATTTATGTTGTTCACGTACCTGTGCAGCAGCGAATTCATCGGCAAATTAATTCACGTCTACTGCCGTGCCGCCTGCTATTTCGCCGCTTTCGCGCAAACCCGCTATGCGGCGCTTTTCCCGCCACCCCAAAAGCGCAGCCAAAACGAAGACCAGCACAATCGCTACGCCCTGAATGGGCAAAAGTTGCACCCAGATGGCATTGGGCTCTTGATCGACTACGGCGCCGGCCCGGCCAAGCGGGCCGCCCCAAGGAACCATATTCATTATGGAGGCGGCCATCGCCACAATGGTGATAAGCACGTAGCGCGACATATTCAGCGCACGATAGAGCGGGAGTAGCGCGGGGATGGTGATAAGGAAGGTGGTAGAACCAGATCCATCGAGGTGCACTACTACGCCGATCGCCGCAGTGCCCAACGTTACGGCCATGATTTTTCCGCGGGTAGCCTTGATGAGCGCGCGGATAACCGGAGTAAATAGGCCAACATCTTGCAATATGCCAAAGAAGATGATGGCAAAGATAAACATCACCACAACGTTGATGACGGAACTTAAGCCTTCACTGAAAAAGTCAGATATTTCGCCTAGACCAAATCCACATACTAGGGCACCAACTACAGGCACCAATGTCATGGGAATGATGGGGTTTACCCGGCCGCGAATTAAAATTCCCACCGTCACGAAAATGACCAAAAGGCCTACGGTCGTAAGGCCGAGCGGGGTCTGCATAGTGCTCCTTTACAAGTTGACGTCCCGCCGTGCCGCACGTGACACAGATAGACGGGGCGTGACTCAGATTAAACCCTGGCCACCGGCAGCACTACCACTACCTCAAAAAAATTCACACCACTTTGAATTGAATTGTCTATAGATAAGTGTCGTCAAAAAGGTATGCAAAGCGTGAAAACTACCCCACCCCGATAAAACGGCGGCCGTTGTGCACGGATTCTTGCGCAGAAAATGCAGATAAATACCCCATATATGGGAAACGACGCGGTGCCCCTACAGCGCCGCGTCGTCCCTATTCCCTATCACTCACAACGGATTGGAGAAACCGTTTGCCTACCCCCTAAGTAGGCTTTGTGAGCAAGACCAACTGTAGCATTCACACAATGCAAACGGTAGCGGACACCAAGATTCCCAGTTTCCACCAATATTTTTTATTCTTAGGTCTGCATTTTCAGACCTAATTGACCGAATCTTTAGTTTTTACTGTGGACAAGGCCCACCATTTTGCACTTAACCCAACGAGAGTGACAGCCAACAATACCGCAATCCCAGCCCAGAGGACGGCTTGTTCGCCTTCGTTGCCCGCCACCGTGACAGCCGCGGTAGTCCAATTCAGCGGCAAAAGATTAGAAATAACTTGCCATACCTTAGAAACCCCGGCAATTGCGGCGGATTTCCACAACCAGCCCACCAGCGCGGTCTGGCCGATGCCAAAGAGTGCCGCAAGAATACTGCCGGCAGTAATACCGCACAGGCCTAGCAGGCCACGCGTAATGGCCGTCATAGACAGCGCGCCCAGGAGAAGCGCCACCCCAGCCCAGGCCGCCGCCACGGGAGTAATACCAGTGGCAAGCACGAAGAGGAGGATTTCCCCGATGGCCACCGCAGCCAGCGTTCCGCCAGCCACCATTAGCCAAGGGCGGAACCCTACGTGCCAGGCCACGCCAGCTGCCGCACCTGCGAGCAAGACCAAGGCGGAGATCAGCAGCGCCACAATAGGACTCAGCAAATGCGTCGGGCCTTGGGATGCAGTATGCACCGGCGGCAGGGCACGCTGAATATCGCCCACGTTCGTCTGATTTTGGGCCGCCATGCCGGAGAGCTTGCCGGCGCCGTCGTCAAGCTTGTCCACGCCTTCCTGCGCCTCACCGACGCGCTTGCTAAGCTCCGCTATACCCTCATTGAGCTCTTGCGCGCCCGATACCGCCTGATTCACGCCATCGTGATAGGCGTAGCCATTGACTGCCAACTGATTGGACAGATCGCGCGAGCCGTCCTTGAGCTTCTTGAGCTGGCCAGTTACCGAATTATCCAGGCGGAAATTATTCACCTGCGCGCGGAGATCACCCAGCTGCGCGCGAATATCCTTCGCTTCTTTGGATTTATTGCCTTCTAGATCGTGCATCGTGCCATCGATGGCCTGCAGGATCTGCCCCTGGACGGCCCCGAGGCCGACCACCTGGTCCACAGCGCCACCTACGCCATTGGCCAGCTCCGTGGCGCCGCCACCGAGCGTATTGGTTCCAGACTGCAGCTGATTGAGGCCGGATACCAGTTCTTGGGAGCCCGTCGCCAGCTTGTCGACGCCCCCTCCAAGCTCATCCGCCCCCTTGTTGAGCTCCCCCGTGCCGTCGTCAAGCTGCTTGGCGCCCGATTTAAGCATGCTTGCCTGTGCCTGGGCGCGGCTGGCTGCTTCGGCGGCTTCTTTCACCTCTGGAGAGGAAGAATTTTCCCGTGGCGCGCCAAACGGCTGCGCGGCGCTAGACCAAGCCTGGGCAGGTTCCCACTGCGCGAGGCCCGCCACCGTAGCTCCGATAACCAACGGCAGGGCAAGCAAGAAGATCAAGAGGACGCTGCGCCACCGGGAGGGAGACGCAGCGTCTGGGGAAGCAAGGCGTGAGGTCATGGTAATGAACCTATCCTTGCAGGTCACTCCCCTGCTGCAGGCGCGCCGAGCACCCCACATTGCCGATTACTCTAGAATATATGGCATGCCCCACATTTATTCCCTAGCTCCTTCCCGTTACCTTGCCACCGCGGCCTTCGTGCCGCTGTGCTTTGGCCTTGTTGCCTGCTCCAACGACGCCGATACGTCCGCAGAACCCGAGTTTTCCGATGCCGCTGCTCTTAGCTCCTCCGCCGAGGAGACCTCCTCCGAAGAAGCCACGAGTGAGGCCACCACGTCGGCAGCCGCAGAGACCACCGCCGAGGCTGAACCTACTTCCGTAGAAGCAGCTCCCTCCTCATCCCCCGCAGAAGCAGGCGATAAAGAGGGCGAAGACCAGGCCGCCGCGCCCGCCGATACAGGCCAGGGCGATTGCTCCCCAGAAGCGCTACAACCCACGGCCCCCAGCATGACAAATATCCGAGTCAGTGACTGCGATGGCCAATGGGCGCACTTCGGCAAGGACAGCACGGACTGGACAGCTTGGGCGCGCTACGACAATGGCCAGTGGGTAGCCATTGAGCCCATTGGCCAAGCCGCCTCCGGCATGACCGCCCCGTGCTACGACGTAGACAAGTGGGCCGCCGAGGGGGCGCCCGCTTTCCTTACCGAAAATATGCGCCGCTGCGACTAGCCGCACAGCATAACTTCGCCCCCGTACCGTGCTTTATAACTGCGCGATACGGGGGCGGAGTTTTTAGTGCGGAGGGACTGCCGCGGAAGGATTACTTCTTCTCGGCGTAGACCTCACGCACGCGCTGGCCAAGGGCTGGGTGCACCTTAGTCCAGTAGTCGTAAACGCGCTCCTCGGTTTCCTCAGATACACCTGCCATAGCATTGGTGATATTGGTAACCAAGCGCTCCTTGGCGGCGTCATCATAGACGTTTTCGTACAAGTCGCGCGCCTGCACGAAATCATCATCTTCGGAGTGGCGAACGTACGGTGCACGCACCAGATCGCCGCCGTAGGACTCCGGATTGATATAAAGCTCCGCCGCGGTGGTGGTCTCGAGCTGGGAGCGGTCATTCACAGCGGCGTCGTCAAGCACGCCAGTGCCCTTTTCATAGCGGTTCGGTGAGTACACCGGATCCTCCGGGGCATTGAAAAGGAACTGCATGCTGCCCTCGTGCTGATAAGTATTGACCTCATCCACATTCTGCGGCTGGTTGACCGGCAACTGCTGGTAGTTCGGGCCAATGCGGTAGCGCTGCTGGTCAGCGTAGGCGAAAACGCGTGCCTGCAGCATCTTATCTGGGGAGAGGCCAACACCCGGCACGATATTGGATGGATCGAGCGCCACCTGCTCAATCTGCGCAAAGAAATTGCGTGGGTTGCGGTTGAGCACGAAGTAGCCCACATCGTGCAGCGGGTAATCCTTCTTGGACCAGACCTTGGTTAGGTCGAAAGGATTAAAGCGATAGTTCTCCGCCTCATCCAGCGGCATGATCTGTACCTTGACGTCCCAGACTGGGTAATTGCCCTCCTCGATGGCGTTGTAGAGGTCCTCGCGGTGGCAATCCGGGTTCTGGCCGGCGGTCGTGGTGGCCTCCTCGTCGGTGAAGTTCTCTACGCCCTGGCGGGTCTTAAAGTGGTACTTCACCCAGAAAGCCTCGCCTTCTTCGTTGACCCACTGGAAGGTGTGGGAGCCGTAACCATTTTGGTGGCGGGTCGACTTCGGCGTGCCGCGGTCACCCATGAGGTAGGTGACCTGGTGGGCAGACTCCGGGTTGCGGGTCCAGAAATCCCACTGCATATCCGCATCGCGCAAACCATTGGTGCCCAGACGCTTCTGGGAGTGGATGAAGTCAGGGAACTTCTGGCCATCGCGAACGAAGAAGACTGGGGTGTTATTGCCCACGATGTCCAGGTTGCCTTCCTCGGTATAAAAACGCAGCGCAAAGCCGTGTACATCGCGCCAGGTATCCGGGGATCCCTGCTCACCGGCGACGGTGGAAAAGCGGCCCATCATCGGGGTGACGGTGCCCTTCTGGAAGACCTTGGCCTTGGTATAGGCGGATACATCTTCCGTAATGTGCAGCTCACCGAAGGCGCCGTGGCCCTTAGCGTGCGGGGTGCGCTCCGGCACGCGCTCGCGGTTGAAGTGGGCAAGCTTTTCAATGAGGTGGATGTCATTGAGCACCACTGGTCCCTGCTGGCCGGCAGTCACCGAGGTGTTCTCGGAAGGAACTGGTTGGCCAGACGGGCGGGTGGTATTGCCCTTGCCAGCGGGGCGCTGGCCCTTGTTCAGGATGTCATCAGCGGTGAAATCAGTCATTTTGCCTCCTGGCAATCAGTGGATATGTACCACCAGTGTGGCAAAAGAATCACCGGTTGTCAGGGGTCTAAAAGGAGTGTAGGGGCTACTGGTAGATTCATTCAGGTGACTCACCACTCCGCAGCAGATGACGCCCGCGTCACCGACCTTGCCCTTCGGGCCGGTCGCGGTGACCGTGCGGCGCTGACGGAGTTTATTAAGGCTACCCAGGATGATGTGTGGCGTTTGCTAGCGCATTTAGGCGGGCCGGAAGGCGCCGACGATCTCACCCAAGAGACCTATCTGCGCGTGATCAGCGCCCTGCCACGCTTTGCAGCCCGGTCCTCGGCACGCACGTGGTTGCTGTCTTTAGCCCGGCGGGTGTGGGTGGATAATATTCGCCACGATATGGCCCGGCCGCGCAAATCTGCCACCGAATACGAAGACGCCATGGGTGCTGCACCAGAAGAGTCCACGGCATGGAGTGAATGGATAGATGCCCGCGCGCTTATCGACGCCCTCCCGGCCGACCGCCGCGAAGCCCTCATTCTCACCCAGGTGCTGGGCTACACGTACGAGGAGGCGGCCAAGATTGCTGGCGTGCGGGTAGGTACTATCCGCTCCCGCGTCGCGCGCGCCCGCAAGGATCTGATCGCAGGGACAGGTTAATACCCCCATACCGGCCCCTTGAGGCGGCGAGATAATTTCACCTGCAAATTGTTACGCTCTGGTTACCTTGCACCCCAAGAGCCCCAGTTTTTGGCATTTAGCTGCAGATTGAGCACCAGACGCTGGGTGAAGGAGGCCACAATTAGGGCGATTCTTGCCCGAAAGATTTGTCCAATGTGTGGTTTATTAGATCTGTACACACGTGATAAATCGACCGTCGATCCGGGCCCGCGCGATCCCAATGCCGGGCCCGGCGCGTGTGAGTAAGAGAGTTTCTCCCTTTCATGTTAAAACGCGCAATCGGAATTTCCATGGCGTTTATCGGCGTCGTCGTGGGCGCGGGTTTCGCTTCTGGCCAAGAAGCTATGCAGTTCTTCGTGGCCTTTGGCAAGTGGGGCTTGTGGGGCATCGCCCTAGCCGCTGGCTTGATGATGATCACCGGCGTGTCCATCCTGCAGCTCGGCTCGTATTTCCAGGCCGAGGAACATACCGCTGTCTACGACAAGGTCGCATCGCCGTTTACCGCCAAGATTTTGGACTGGTCCACCCTGGTGACCCTATTCGCCATCGGCTTCGTCATGTTCGCCGGCGGTGGTTCGAATATCAATCAGCAATTCCCGTCCATACCTGTATGGGTAGGCGCCACCGCGATGCTGATTCTGGTACTGCTCGTCGGCCTGATGGATGTTGACCGCGTGACCGCGGTCATCGGTACCATCACCCCGTTCATCATTATCTTCGTGGTGATTGCCACCGGCTACACCATTCTCAACGCAGATGTTGATTTTTCTTCCCTCAATGACTGGGCAGTAGCTAACGTCGATACCTCGCTACCTAACTGGTGGCTGTCTGCGTTGAACTACACCGGCCTGAACGTTATGACGGCTGTGTCCATGTCCATCGTCATTGGCGGTAACTTCCTGGATAACCGCGCAGTCGGCATCGGCGGCCTCATTGGTGGCCTGCTCTACCTGATCCTTTTAGCCCTGCTGGTCTTCGCCCTCTTCTTCGAGGCCGAGACCGTCAACGGCGAGGATATGCCGGTGCTGGCCCTCATCACGAGCATCCACCCGGTATTCGGCGTGTTCATGACCTTCATCATCTACGGCATGGTCTTCAATACGGCTATCGGTATGTTCTACGCCTTGGGCAAGCGCTTGACCCGCAATAATCCCAAGCGCTTCTACCCTGTCTACGCTGTGTGCTGCATCATCGGCTTCGTCCTGTCCTTCGTGGGCTTCCAGACGCTGGTCAGCAATGTTTACCCAATTCTGGGCTACCTGGGTCTGTTGATGATCGTGGTGATGGTCTTCAACCGCATTAAGAAAGGCAGCAAGCTCTCGGATGAGTCCGACCGCCGCATGCGCGCGCACGAGCTGGTTTCCCGCCGCCTGGATCCGCGTAAGCGCTTCACCAAGAAAAATGAGCGCGAGCTGCGCAAGCTGGCTGCGGCGTCCAATATGGAAACCACCGAGTTCGTCACCAATATCGCCGAAGAGATCCACGAAGAGCTCGAAAACGATGACGATCTTGATTACGACCGCGAAGATCCGGAGCCATCCGTGACCTACGTGCAGCACACCAAGCCGGAGGTTCCGTCCTCCGATAGCGACCTTGACTTTGGCAAGAAGGATGCTGCCGCTGATAGCGGCAAGGCTACGGGCACCGCCAAGCCAGTCTCTGAGGACTAGCCTTCTCGCCCACGTCAATCAAGATAAAAGCTCGGCGCCCTCCTTATCCCGTAACGAGGAAGGAGGGCGCCGAGCTTTTTGTGTAACCTGCGACGAAGCGGAACCTGCTTAAACGAGTAGCTCCGCGATCTGGATGGTGTTGAGCGCGGCCCCCTTGCGCAGATTATCGCCGGCGACAACGAGCACGAGGCCCTTATTATCGTCCACCGTCTGGTCCTGACGGATGCGGCCTACCAAGGATTCGTCGATGCCGGTGGCAGCGAGCGGGGTGGGGACGTCGGCAAGCTTAACGCCCGGGGCACCGCTCAAAAGCTCGGTGGCCTGCTCGGGGGTGATTGCCTTGTCGAACTCGGCGTGGATGGTCAGGGTGTGGCCGGTAAAGACCGGGATGCGCACGCAGGTACCTGCAACCTTCAGCTCCGGAATGTCTAGGATCTTGCGGGATTCGTTGCGCAGCTTTTGCTCCTCATCGGTCTCTAGGGAGCCATCATCCACGAGGTTGCCGGCCATCGGCAGCGCGTTATAGGCAATGGGCGCCACATACGGGCCAAAGTCCTCGTCATTGAGTGCAGAGCCATCGTGGACCAAACCCACATTGTGCTCGCCAACGGAATAGACCTGCGCGGCCAGCGCCTGCACGCCGGCCAGGCCGGAGCCGGAGACCGCCTGGTAAGAGGACACACGCAACTTGTTCAGGCCCGCGGCATCGTGCAAGACCTTCAGCACCGGCATAGCGGCCATGGTGGTGCAGTTCGGGTTCGCGATGATGCCTTTGGGGGTGTTCTTGGCTTCCTGTGGGTTGACCTCGGAGACGATGAGGGGAACCTCTGGATCCTTGCGGTAGGCCGAAGAGTTATCCACCACGGTCGCACCGGCCGCGGCGAACACTGGAGCCCATTGCTTGGAGGTAGAACCACCGGCAGAGAACAAGGCGATATCAACGTCGGCGACGGATTGCTCGGTAACCTCGGCGAGGTCCTCAACGGTAATCTGCTCGCCGCGGAATTCGAGCTCGGTGCCGGCGGAGCGGGAAGAGGCGAAAAAGCGCACCTTATCGGCCGGGAAATTGCGTTCTTCCAAGATGGAGCGCATAACGCGGCCGACCTGGCCGGTAGCGCCTACTACTGCAACAGTGGTCATGACTATAAATCCTCTGTAGTTGCTGTGGGTGTTTAACGTCCGGTTCCAGCATAAACCGTGGCTTCTTCTTCGCCACCAAGCTGGAATTTCTCGTGCAGTGCACGGGCGGCCTTTTCCAGGTCAGCCTCGCGGGTGAGCACGGAGATGCGGATTTCAGAAGTGGAGATGAGCTCCATATTGACGTTGACGTCGCGCAGGGCCTCGGTAAACTCTGCGGTAACGCCCGGGTGGGATTTCATGCCGGCGCCGACGAGGGAGACTTTCCCCACTTGGTCGTCATACAGCACATTGGCCCAGCCTCCTTCAGATTTCAGCTTGCTCAGCAGCTCCATGGCACGCGGGCCGTCGGCACGCGGGCAGGTGAAGGTGATATCGGTGGTGCCGTCCTCCAGGGAGGAGACATTTTGCAAGACCATATCGATATTGATCTCTGCATCGGCAATGACGCGAAAGACCTTCGCAGCCTCCCCCGGGCGATCCGGGATGCCCAGGACGGTGACCTTTGCCTCGGACTTATCGGTTGCTACACCAGTTAGTACTGCTTCTTCCACGGGGATATCCTCCATCGATCCGGTAACTAGGGTGCCGGGGTCATTTGAATAAGACGAGCGAACTCGCAAGGGTACATTGAACGCGCGGGCGTACTCCACGCTGCGTAGGACCAAAATCTTGGAACCTACCGCGGCCATCTCCAACATCTCCTCAAAGGAGAGCTTGTCTAGCTTCTGCGCGTCTGGGACGATGCGCGGGTCTGCGGTGTAGACGCCGTCGACATCAGAATAAATCTCACACACATCCGCCTTCAGCGCGGCAGCAAGTGCCACCGCGGTGGTGTCGGAGCCACCGCGACCCAAGGTGGTGACATCGCGCGATTCCTTATTAACGCCCTGGAAGCCGGCGACGATACAAATCTTGCCTTCGTCCAAAGCCTCGGTCAGGCGGCCCGGGGTGACGTCCACGATGCGGGCATTGCCGTGGCGCTCGGTGGTGAGCACTCCGGCTTGGGAGCCGGTAAAGGACTGGGCGTGGGCACCAAGCGATTCCACTGCCATGGCCACCAGAGCATTAGAGATTCGCTCGCCGGCGGTGAGCAACATATCCATCTCTCGCTGCGGCGGGACAGGATTGACCTGGGCGGCAAGGTCGAGCAGCTCATCGGTGGTATCGCCCATGGCGGAACACACCACGACAACGTCGTTGCCCTGCTTCTTGGTGGCCACGATGCGCTCCGCAACGGCGCGGATGCGGTCTGCGGATTCGAGGGATGAGCCGCCATACTTTTGCACGATCAGGGCCACGGTAAGGATGCCGCCTTTCGTCGTTCAAGGCATCCCTGGCGTGTGTGTACACGCCCGGAAATACCTGTCGTTCATTAGTCAAAGACCCATGCTACCCCGCAGGGTCTTTGCCCTCATCATAATTCCTAGACAATGCTTAATTTTTATTCACACGCCCCCAATGTTAAGCGCACCACACGCTCGCTTCCTCAGCGCAGAAAAACGCGCGCCATGCAGGGAAGAATATGCATATAGCAGGATTTTTTACTACCGTTGAGCGGGTGTTAAGCAACCTCCTCGCCATCTTTTTCGCGCTCGCATCCGCGCTGACGGTTGCTTGGGGCACGGTCATCCGCCACCGCATTGCCCTCGACGCCGATGATTCGGTCATGCGCGCCGCCATGTCCAACCCCTTGTGGTGGGTGGGCACCGCGGCCGCCATTGGCGCCTATGGCCTGCAGGTCATCGCCCTCGGTTTTGGTACCTTGCTGGTGGTCCAGCCCATCTTGGTGCTGTCCTTAATGTTTACCCTGCCGCTTTCGGCGTGGTATTCCGGCCGCAAAATGCCTTTCCACGAGGTCTTTTGGTCTATTGCATTGACCATCGCGGTGGGCATCATGGTCGTCTACGGCCGTCCGGTCGCAGGAAACCCCCGCCCGGAATGGAGCGATTGGTGGCCGGCGCTCCTTGTAGGGTTGGTCACCCTCGCCCTACTTGCTGCGGTAGCCACGAAGCTACCGGATAACCGTCCCTTAGCGTTGGGCACGGCCTGCGGCGTCATCTACGGCTTCGTCGCCCTGCTATCAAAGGCCGTGGTGGACATTTTCACCCACGAAGGCCTTGCCACGCTACTGGCAAGCTGGCAGTTCTACGGCCTCATCGGTCTCGCGCTCACCGGCACCGTAGTGCAGCAATATTCCTTTAATGCCGGCCCCCTAGCCCATTCCCTGCCGGCCATGACCATCTTTGAACCCATCGTGGCCTTCGGCTTGGGCTACATGGTGCTGGGAGAGAAATTCCTCATCGATACGGCCGTCGGTTGGGCAATTATGCTCATCGCCCTTACCGTTATGGTGCTCTCCACCATCGTGCTCTCCCGCAGCCCGGTAAGCCAGCGCGGCTAAATGGCCCACTCAAATACGCCGAGCATATAGGCCGAAAACCACGCCCCGAACAGGGCCCAGGCGCCAACCGCCACGCTTGCCGACGTCCCCTTTTTCACCCACGGCAACAACACAATCACCGCCGGCAGGAGCAGCCGGGGCCGCGAGTGCATAATGCCA
This sequence comes from Corynebacterium sp. LaCa54, assembly GCF_046717495.1. Lineage (NCBI taxonomy): Bacteria > Bacillati > Actinomycetota > Actinomycetes > Mycobacteriales > Corynebacteriaceae > Corynebacterium > Corynebacterium sp. LaCa54. The sequence goes on along the minus strand of NZ_CP177115.1, from coordinate 211,130 downwards.
TCAGAAAGCAGCACGTTCGCCATCAGCACCGCAGAGAATAGCCAGGCCGCTAACGGCAGGCGGCGCCATGCCAACACAAGGAAAACCGGGGCAGCGATCATCACGCCGGCGCTGAGCAGATATCCACCGTTAGTAGCCCCGCTAAGCGTCTCCCAAAGCCAGATAACCGTGGCTTTGCCGCCATCAAAGCTGGAGTTCCAATGTTCTTTCTGGATCCCAAAATAACCGCCAACTTCTTTGAGATGGCTGCTCGACCACCACAAATACCCCACCAGCGGCACGACCGAAAACACCACCGCGGCCCAGGCCCGCCAGTTCTTTCGCGCCCGCAGCAGCACCATGAATGCAAAGACCGCAACGAGATCCACCGCGGTAAGACGCACGAGTCCGGCTACAAAAATTAGTGCCGCGGCAGCCCACCATCGCTCATCTACGAGCGCCACCACCGCCCATATGGCCAGGGCCCCAAAAAGTGCCTCGGTATACGGCATGGAAAACACGATGGACATCGGCGCACAGGTCACCATCACAGCACTGAGCACCTGGGCCCACTTCCCCATGCCCATGCGCGCAGCCAAGGCCATCACACCGGCAGCCAGCGCGATGCTAAAGAGCACATTGAGCGCAATGGCCGTGCCCGCTTCGTCGGTACCAAAGATGCTGCTTAACCCACGCACGAGGAAGGGGAATCCCGGGAAGAAGGCCATGGTCGTCTCATGGACCGGCCCATCCGTAGAAATATCCGCACCAAAGTACCCGCCGCGGGCGATTTCTACGTAGTGCTTAGCGTCCCACTTATTGAGCAGCCCCCACAGCTTATCGTCCTGCGCGGCGGCCACCGCTGCGAGTACGCCTACGCGCAATGCGGCTCCAATGAGTGCAACGAGTGCGGCAGGCGCCCACAAGGAACGCAATATGGATGATGTTTGGGGCTTGGCATGGCGGGGATTAGACACGAAAGGCATGGTACCCCACCACCACCGCGTCTCATTGAATGAAATCTCTTGCCGCACAGTGAGAAAGCCTGTAGTGTGACCGATATGACACAGCGGAATGACCTACTCCTTATCTGCCGCGGCGGGATTTCGGCCTAAGCACTGGCCAGCGCCCCGTCGCGGAGTCCGGCTACCCAAGCCCAGCTGGCCGTCTTTCCCCATAGACACCAGAAAAGGAAACCGCACCCCATGTCCCCCACCGACTCTTTTATCAGCGCCCCGCGCGACATCACCACCCCCACCGGCCCACGCCGCGAAGGACAACCCGCGTGGAATAAGCAGCGCGGCTCCGCCATGCCCCACGAGCGCTATCAACCCTTCGCCGTCGAGGTAGAAAACATCGACCTGCCGGACCGCACATGGCCTAGTCAGAAAATCACCCACGCTCCCCAGTGGTGCGCGGTGGATCTGCGCGATGGTAACCAAGCGCTGATTGATCCCATGAGCCCAGAGCGCAAGCACCGCATGTTCGACCTGCTGGTCAAGATGGGCTACAAAGAAATCGAGGTGGGCTTCCCCTCTGCCTCCCAAACCGATTTCAACTTTGTCCGCGAAATCATCGAGGGCAATAAAATTCCCGATGACGTCACCATTCAGGTCCTGGTACAGGCCCGCGATCACCTGATCCGCCGCACCTTTGAAGCTTGCGAGGGCGCCAAGAACGTCATCGTGCACTTTTATAACTCCACCTCGAAGCTGCAGCGCCGCGTAGTCTTCCGCAAAGACAAACCTGCCATTAAGAAGCTGGCCACCGATGCTGCCACACTCATTAAGTCCATCGCCGCCGACTACCCAGATACCACTTGGCGCTGGGAATACTCCCCCGAATCCTTCACCGGTACCGAGCTGGACTTCGCCCGCGAGGTCTGCGATGAGGTGGTAGACATCATGGATCCGTCCCCAGAGAATCCAATGATCATCAACCTGCCATCCACCGTGGAGATGATTTCGCCCAATATCTACGCCGATTCCATCGAATGGATGCACCGCAATCTTGCCCGCCGCGAGGACGTCGTGCTCTCACTGCACCCGCATAATGACCGCGGCGAGGGAATCGCCGCCGCCGAACTTGGCTTTATGGCGGGCGCGGACCGCATCGAAGGCTGCCTTTTTGGCAACGGCGAGCGCACCGGCAACGTAGATCTCGTCACTTTGGGCCTGAATATGCTCACCCAGGGTGTGGACCCGCAGATTGATTTTTCCGATCTGCCGCAGATTCGCGAAACCGTTGAATACTGCAACCAGCTGCGCGTGCCGGAGCGCCACCCCTATGGCGGCGAATTGGTCTTTACTGCGTTCTCCGGTTCCCACCAGGACGCAATTAATAAGGGCTTGGACGCGCTGGCAGCCACCATCCGCCCCGGCGCGAATAATACCGAGGTCTCGTGGGAAGAAATGCGCGAGGCCATCTGGGAGGTTCCTTACCTGCCCATCGATCCAAAGGACGTGGGCCGCGACTACCAGGCGGTCATCCGCGTCAACTCCCAGTCTGGCAAGGGCGGCGTTGCCTACATCATGAAGACCGATCACGGCATCAATATGCCTCGCGCCATGCAAGCGGAATTTTCCAGCGTGGTCCAGGAAATCACCGACTCCGAAGGCGGCGAGGTCAATTCCAAAAACATGTGGGATATCTTTGCCACCGAGTTCCTGGACCGCGAGGATCCGCTGACCCTGGAGTCTTTCCATATGGACAATGCCCCAACAGAAGATGGGGATGCATCGGTGACCGCCACCGTGGCTTTCCACGGGGAAAAGTCCACCGTCTCAGGCAGCGGTAACGGACCCATTGCGGCTTATGCCAACGCCCTGGAATCCCTGGGCATCGACTTCGAGGTCATGGAATACTCCCAGCAGTCCCGTTCCGCCGGCGACGACGCCGAGGCCGCCTGTTATATCGCCGCCGACGTCAACCAGAACAAGGTCTGGGGAGCGGGCATCGCCGGGTCCACCACGCGGGCTTCCATCAACGCGATTAACTCCGCCGTCAACCGCGCCCTGGCCTAGGCCTGCTCGCCGGCGCCGCGGCCCGGCGTGGTAGAAGGGTGGGTATGCCTTCTTCTACCTACCTCATACCGCACCGTGGCTTGGGCGCCGTGCAGGCCCTGCCCATCTACGATGCGCAGACGAAGGAAAACCGAGAGTTCACCGTCACCTTGGCACCCCGCCCAGACGGCGGGTTGGAGGTGCGTACCGACTCCACCATCGGGCACATCACCAGCGCCGACCGCGCGGAGTATCCCGAAATAGATCTACTATTTCGCGCCGGGCTGACCCCTGCAGCCACCGCCGCGCCGCAGCCCGATGGCTCTCTGTCGCTACTGCTGCCCCGGCCGGGCCTTTGCCTGCCGGCGAATAATCCGCCAGCGGGCCCGTGGACAATGCTGGGCTATGCCCCACCCATCGACATCGCCGATCTTCCCGCGGATCTGGACATTCCCGCCCACGCCCGCATGCACGTATTGGTTACGCTCTCGCCCAGCAGCACCGGTTCCGGCACCGATGCTTATATGGGCCCGCAGTTTGTGGGGCGGTTGGAAGGGGTGGACGTCGCCAAGCAGGGCATAACCCTGGCCCATGCCTATCATGCGCCGCGCAACACCGGCCGCGTGCTCAGCATCTACGCGGGGGCGCCGCTGCCGGATTCGAAGGAAGCCTCGCTTGCCGACGCCGCCCCTACCTCCCCCGCCGCCACGGAAACCTTCGAAACTACGAGCTTCCGCGCCATAAGCACCGATGACCCCGCACCCCGCCGCCGGTGGTGGCCCGCCGTCATGGCCCTACTGGTGATTGCAGCGCTCATCGCCGTGCTCATTTTTATTCTGTAAAACTTTCGGGCAGGGTAACACCCTTGTTCACCAGCCGGGGAAATTGGAAATGGCCCACGGCAGTGCCTAAAATACAGTGTTACTATTACCCCCTATCGAAAGGCCCCAATGACTTCGCTGGATTCCGCCACCTACGTGGTCCCTGACCACGGTTTTGGCGTGATCCATAATCTGCCCATCGAGGATGTTTCGCCAGAAGTTTTCAGCGAACTGCTCGAGTCCACCGCCGCAGAAGGCGGTTACCTCTCTGCGGAGCTCGGCCCCCGCACCGCCCAGGACGGCTTCGCGGTGTGGATCGGCGATTCTCTCCTTGGCCGTCTCAGCGCCGCCGATTCCCAGGCCTACGCACTCTTTGACTGGGTTCTCAGCGCCGGCCTACGCCCACGCGCCACCGCCCACGTGAGCATGACAGATGCCTCCGGCGAAGAGTGGCCCACGCTCAACCTGCTCCTGCCGGCACCGCACCTGTGCATCCCCGCCAATAACCCGCCGGCGCAGCGCTGGACCATGCTGCCGGGCGAGGCTGCCGCCACATTGACGGAGTTTTCCAAAGACGTCACTGGCTTTCCGCACACCGACGAGCACTACCTCGTCTCCTTGCGCACCCGTGGTTTCCTGCGGCGAAATACCGTTGATGTCTATGTCAATAGCATCTTCTTAGGCTCCCTCCCGCGCGATGCCGCCCGCGAGATTGCCCCCGCCGTGCTCGACTGCACCAAATCCGGCCGCCTCGCCATTGCCCACGGCTACTTCCACTACGACGCCGATGACCGCCCCGCGCTGACCATCTACGCGCACAACGCTGCCAATAGGCACCACGCCGGCCTAGTTCTGGGCGTTGTCGCCGGTGGCGCCGCCGTCATGTCCGCGGCCACCGCAGCCCGCGCACAGGCCGCAACCAGCGTTCCCAGCGGCCCCACTGCCGGAATCTCTGCCGCTGGCACCTCCTCCACAAGTGGTTTTGCCATCACCTCTGCCGCCAATGCCGCCGGCGTTTCTGGGGCCGTGACCTCGAATCTGCTGGCCGCAGCCGGTGTCGCCGTGCTAGTTGGTGGCGGCACCACCGTGGCTACCCACATGCTTAGTGAGGACGAAGCTCTTTCGGACACCCACTCGCATTCCACCGCGCCTGCTCCGAAAAGCAATCATTCCACCGACGATTCTTCCCATTTCGATGGCATTGGTCCCAAGCGCCCCGCGCACCCCGCCACGCCCCGCATCCACGATGCTGGCCCCACCAGCGGTGTCGCCGCGCCATCCCGCGCGGATTCCCCGACCCAGCACCCGCTTGCCGACGCCCCCTCTGAGACACCACCGCAGCACCGCCACGCCCCCGCGCCCCAACCGTCTAAGCAGGCGCGGCCGACGCACACCCCTCAGACTGACCGTGCCACGACCCCTGCCGCCGGCCACCACGGCAAGCACCGTGGTGAGGACCATGGCGAGCACCACCGCCAGGATTCCCAGGCAATTTCCCGCGCCACCTCCGCCGCAGCCGCTGCCGCCGCCGCTACGGCTAATAACGTCGAATCGACCCCGGCTTCGACTCCGGCCGCGGCGCCATCTTCCAGCTCTGAGCCGGCGCCGCAGCTAGCGGCGAAGGAACCGACTGCAACCTCCACGTCTTCGTCATCGGCCGAGCCTTCCCAGACAACGCAGACCACGGAGCCCGCGCAGACCACGGCATCTACGGATTCTGCAACTTCGACGTCACCATCGAAGGCCACGACGTCGACGGAGGCTACCGCACCTGCCGAGCCGTCCGACCTACCTACTTCAAATACGCCTACTTCGGAAAAGACTTCGGCTGAAACGACCACAACTGAAGCCGGCGCCACCACCTCGACGGATAAGCAGACGCCACTGCCCGCACCAGAGTCCTCAGAGCCAACGCCTGCGGAGCCGACTGCGCCTACAACGACATCTTCGTTATTGACCTCGGAGCCCCAGGCTGAGCCGGCACCGGATACCACCGTGCCAAGCACCACTATCCCAGGTTCCGAACTCGAGCCAACGCCAGAGCCGGAAACTACTGTCCCAACGACGACCATCCCTGGCTCGGAAATCGTGCCCACCCCGGAGCCAGAACCAGAGGTCGAACCGGAACTGCCCACGGCAGACCGCGGCGCGCCGGACGGCTCGGATGACCCCCTCGTACCGCTCGAACCAGAAGAACCGACAGAGCCGAAAGAGCCGAAAGAGCCGGCTGAACCGCAGCAGCCAGAGACACCGGGGCACCCTGAGGAACAAACAACCCCGCCGAAGGTCATTGTCGTCGTTGTAGAAGATTAAGCGGCGCGCCCTGTCCCCCTGCACGAAATGCGGGATACTACACTGAGTTTAATGAACAACACACCTGGCCCCTCCCCGCAGCACCCGTCGGCGTCGGCCCCAGCGCCGTCGCCCGCGACGGTAGCTTCGCGCCACGCGGCCAGGTCCACAGCGCCCAAACCAGGCATGGAACAGCGCCGCACTAAGCCCCGCCGCGCGATCCGTGCCTCCGGAGAGCCAGACGCCCCGAAACCCAAGCCGAAACCGAAACCGCACCCACCGGCCCAGCAACAGCCACAGCAGGCCGACTCGCCCAATGAGGAAGCGGACTTTCCCTATGTGGCGCTGACCATCCAGACCACCGGCATCCATCCCAGCACCGGGCGCATCGTTACTATCGACGCCATTACGTTCAACGACGCCAGCGAGCAGGGCCAGCAATTCCACGCCGTCCTCAAGCCCGATATCGATGCCGGGCCGCGCCACCTCCACGGGCTGAGCACCACCGATATTGAGCAGGCGCCAGCTTTTGGCAAGATCCTCAAATCGCTGGACAAGCTTATTGACGGCCGCACACTCATCGTCCACGACCTCCCCTATACCTGGGGTTTTCTCGTCGCCGAGGCCCGCCGTGCCATGATGGCCGCCGCCCGCCAAAATCGCGCGCGCAACCGCGGCCGCAACAAGGGCCGCCGGCGCCGCCAGAAGGTCGGACACGTACCCACCCCCGTCCGCATCATCGATACTTTGGGCACCTCCTATGCGCAGCAGGTGCGGTCGAATGATGTGCGCTTAGGGGGTGTCGCTAAGCAGAGCGGCTTGGACGCTTCGCCACAGGCCTCGGTGGAGCGCGCCAAGCGGCCCGAACCCGAGACTTCGCGCGAACAAACCGAACTGCTCATCGCGCTCTACCGCAAGCAACGAGGTGGCACGGTGCGCAGCTATGCGCCCGAGGACGTGCGCGCCGACCGCTTCGGCCTGCAACGCTCCCACGTGCGAGTCGACGCTGCCGAAGCCCCCGCCCAACACCACAACCCCGGCAAATACGAGCCGGGCAAGGAACTGCGCCGCGGCATGGAAATCGTGGTCGCTCCGGAAATCCTCGAGGACCCGGACGCCATCATCGCCGCGCTCATGCGTGAGGAGCTCAATTATTCCGAAAAGCTCACCCGCGAATCCTCGCTGGTCGTGTGCAACGTGACCACTGACCTGGTGGGAAAACCCATGCACGCCCACCGCAAGGGCATTCCGCTGATGTCCGATACCGCGTTTCTTGACGCCCTCACCCGCATCGAAGACGCCGTGCCGGAACCCGAATCCGGCAAACCCACGCCCCGGCCCCAACGCTCATCCCACAACAACAAAAAAGGCGGCGCTAAGAACCAAAAGCGCCGCCGTCGCCGGGGCGGCCGCGGTGGTCGCGGCAGGGGCCGACGAAATTCTGGCGGCTCGGCGGGGAAAAAGAACGACTAAGCCGCCCGCGCGACTACCCTAGGGGACATGAGTTTTAGAGTCCCGGGTGCGCTGAGGAAGTTGCGCACCACCACCGCCACTACCGCCGCGAAGCTGGCCACCACCGCTTCCCGCGCCACCGGCCGTGGCGCCGGCGGAATGATCGGTGGTCTAATCGCCAATGCCATTGACCCTTCCATCATGACCAACCTGGGCGGTGGGCGCCCGGCCGTGCTAGTGACCGGCACCAACGGCAAGTCCACCACCACCCGCATGCTAGCCGCCGCAGTCCGCGCCGAGCACACCGTAGCCACCAACGACGGCGGTGACAACATGGATGCCGGCATCATCTCCGCACTCATGGCCGGCAAGGACGCCTCCCACCTGGTACTCGAGGTGGACGAGCTCCACGTGCCCCACGTAGCCGATAACCTGAACCCGCAGGCGCTAGTTCTGCTCAACCTCACCCGCGACCAGCTCGACCGCGTGGGCGAGATTAATAAGATCGAGCGGGCTCTGCGCGGCGCTGTGGAAGCCCACCCGGACATGCTCGTCATCGCCAACTGCGATGACGTTCTGATGACCTCCGTGGCCTATGACGCCAAGAATGTCATCTGGGTTTCGGCCGGCGCCGGCTGGCTCGGCGATTCCGTTACCTGCCCGCGCACCGGCGGGCACGTCGTGCGCACCGAGGATGACTGGTACGCCGTCAAGCCGCTTGCCGACGGCCGCGAATTCCGCCGGCCGCAGCCAACGTGGGGCGTCGATAAGCATGGCATTATCACCCCCACCGCTAAACGCCCCCTGAACCTGGCGCTGCCTGGCCGTGCTAACCGGGGCAACGCGGCCCAAGCCATCGCTGCCGCCGTCGCAGGCTTCGGCGTGGACCTCGACAAAGCCATTGCGGCCGCCGAAAGCATCGATGATGTGGCCGGTCGCTACTCCACCATTCACTGGCGCGGCCGCGAGATTCGCTTGCTGCTGGCCAAGAACCCGGCCGGCTGGCAAGAAGCGCTGTCCATGGTGGACCGCAGCGCCGATGGCTTGATCATCGCCACCAACGGCCAGGTGGCCGATGGCATTGACATGTCCTGGCTGTGGGACGTGAAATTCGAAGGCTTCAATGGCCTCAGCGTGAAGGCCGCCGGCGAGCGCGGCACCGACCTGGCGGTGCGCCTGGTCTACGCCGATATCTCCCACGAGCTCATCCCGGATCCGCTCGATGCGCTCGCCGCCTGCCCGGAGGGTCGCATCGAGGTCCTCGCCAACTACACCGCCTTCCGCGATTTGAAGAAGGCGCTTTCCAAGGAGGCCACCAATGCTTAATATCGGCCTAGTGCTTCCCGACGTCCTCGGTACCTACGGCGACGACGGCAACGCCCTCGTCCTGCGCCAGCGCGCCCGCATGCGCGGCTTCGAGGCAGAGATTCACCCCATCCGCTTGGGCGAGCCCGTGCCTGAGACACTGGATATCTACACCCTCGGCGGCGGCGAAGATACCGCGCAAATCCTAGCCGCGGACCACCTGATTTCCGATGGCGGCCTGAGCCGCGCCGCCAACGCCGGCCGCCCGGTCTTTGCCATTTGTGCTGGCTTGCAGGTCCTGGGCGAGTCCTTCCGCGCCTCCGGCCGCATCATCGACGGCGTCGGCCTGCTCGATGCCACCACGGCCGGCATGCAGGACCGTGCCATCGGCGAGGTGGCTTCCAAACCCACCCACGCTGGAGTTACCGCGGACCTCACCGAGCCGCTGACCGGTTTTGAAAACCACCTGGGCGCCACCATCCTTGGCCCCTCCGCGCAGCCCCTCGGCACGCTCACGCGTGGCAATGGCAATGCAGACCAGGCCGCCACCGCCGACCTTGCCGATGGCTCCACCCAGCGCACCTACGAAGGCGCCGTCCAAGGCAGCGTCATCGCCACCTATATGCACGGCCCGGCACTGGCCCGAAACCCGCAGCTGGCCGATCTCCTCCTCGCACAAGCGATGGGCGTGGCCCTCGCGGACCTCGAGCCGATTGAGATTCCGGCCGTCGACCGCCTGCGCGTCGAACGTTTCAACGCCTCTGAGCCCCCGCGCTCCCAAAGATAGGCCAAAACCTGTGGATAACTTCACCCGGCGGCCCTGAAACCCCGAGTTATCCACAGGCTCGGCCGCCTGCCCTTGTAGCCGCCTGCCCCCGCCCATAGGCTGCGGGGCATGACGTTATTGGAGCAGCTGGGCGACATCGCTAAGCGCGGCGTGGATCTTCTCGAAGAGGCCCACGCCGCCTCCAGCCTGCCCCTGCCCGCGGACCAAGCGCGCACCCTGCGCCGGACCGCCGCGGCCTTTCTCTCGCCCACCAGCCATTCGCGCTACCAAGCCCGCGCACTGGCCGCCGCGCGCCGCAATCACCACTGCCTAGAGACCCTCGCGCTTATCGCCCGTCGCTCGCGCAGCATTAGCGACCCCACCAAGCGCTGGCAATTCCGCGAGCAGCTCTGCGCCACCGCCGGCACCACCGCGCACGTCTCGCGCGCGGCTACCCGTCTGCTGCGCGAACTCAACCCTCCGCCCGAGCGCGAAGACGGCGGACGCCGGATAATGCACGGGGAGAAAACCACCCTGAGTTTCACCGGCCCCGCCGCACAAATGGCCGATATCTGGGCCGCCGCTAAATCCGACCCGCTAGCCTGGCTTAACGGCTCCCGCGCCGCCGCGCCCGCTACCGTGACCACCAATGTCATCATCGAGCTGCCGGATTACCTGAAAATCCTCGCCGGAAACGGCGAGGATATCCGCCTCGCTATGACCAACGGCGTCACCATCACCGGCGCCGAATTAGTCCGCCGCACCCTAGCCGGCGCGGGACTCTTCACGCTCATCCATCCCGAGCGCGGCCCGGTCAACCTCTACCGCACCCGGCAGGCCTCCGCCAAGCAACGCCGCATGCTCCAGGCCGAAGGCGCCCGCTGCGCCTGGCCCGCTTGCCGACGCCCCGCCTCCGAATGGCAAGCCCACCACCTCCTGGAATACTCCCGCGGCGGCCACACCCATCCTGAGAACATGACGCTATTGTGCCCGTATCACAACTCCATCAACGGGCTGCCGGGCCGCGGCCGGATGGCGCGCATTCGGGGCCGGATCGCCTGGCTCCCGCCCGCTAGCCAGGACAGGCATACACACATAGGGCACAGCAACGAACCCGACAACAGGCGCAGCGGTCGCAGCAGCAGACGCAGCACTATGACAAACGACGCGCACGGCCCGCCGGTATTCACCGGCCGAGCGCGAACCGGGCCTACGGCCGCCGTGCCCTAGCCGCTGTAGCTCCGCATTCGCCCAGTACTGGCCGAGGCGCGAAACGTGCTATATGGCCAGGCGGCCGGAAAGCGCGCGAGACAAGGTGAGCTCGTCCACAAACTCCAAATCGCCTCCGAGCGGCATGCCGGAGGCCAACCTGGTGATCTTCAAATCAGGGAAGTCGCGCAGCAAGCGCACCAGGTATGCAGCGGTAGCCTCGCCCTCCGTATTGGGGTCGGTGGCGAGAATGACTTCGTGGATGGTGGGGGTGGCGTCGTAAAGCGGGGCTTCGGGGGTAGAGTCTGCAAGCTCGCGGTCCGGCAACACACCGCCTAGGCGCTGCAGCAGTGTGGAGATATTCAAATCACGCGGACCCACATTCGCCAGCGGATCCAGCGCGCCGCCCAAGACGTGATAGCGGCCCTCATACTCGCCCGTGCGCTCAATGACCTGGATATCCTTGGGTTCCTCGACCACGCAGATAGTAGAGGCGTCGCGCTGCGAGTTAATGCAGATGCGGCAGACATCCTCACGCGAAATATTGCAGCAAATGCGGCAGAAGGTCACGCCGTCGCGCACCGCGCCCAGCGCGTTTTGCAGCCGCTCGATGTCCTCGGGTTCCATGTGCAAAACGTGAAACGCGATGCGCTGCGCCGACTTCGGGCCGATTCCCGGCAGGCGCGAAAACTCGTCGATGAGGTCTTGCAGAGGTCCTTCAAACATCAATTACTCCCAAAATCGGCAAAAGCCGCCGCCCCACCCCGGGGCAACGGCCTTATATCGTATCGCGCGGGCTACTGGTTGCCGCCGAAGACATCCTCAAAAGACGGGCCGCCCTGACCACCCATGCCCTGGGACAGCGGGCCAATCTTTTCCTGTGCCAGGCGTCCGGCCGCAGCGTGGGCCTCCTTGAACGCACCCATAACCAGGTCCTGCAGCGTATCGACGTCCTCTGGATCCACGATGGACTTATCAATCTGCAAGTCCACGAGCTCGGCGCCGCCAGTCATGGTCACCTTGACCAGGCCATTGCCTGCCTGGCCCTCGACGTTGGTAGCGAGGATTTCTTCCTGCGCCTTCTGCAGATCCGCCTGCACCTGCGCGGCCTGCGCGATGAGGTCGTTCATGTCATTTGCCTGCTGCATTGGGTCTTGGTCAGCCATGGTGTTTCCTTTCTAAATCAACTTTAAATTTCGCTACCGCCCGAGTGTACCGTGCTCGCCGCCTAGGCACGCCGCGCGCCTAGTTCCCGCTCCAGCAATTCCATAGCTACCTCGGTAGCGCTGCGATGATCCATTTCACCGGTGGACTGCGCGGCCTCCATCATGTCGCGTTCTTCGTCATCGCGGGTATAGGCCGGCGGTTCCTCGGGCGGTACCTCATCGGGCTCCGGCTCGGGTTCGGGCGGCAGCGGCACGCCGTTGCTGAACTGCGATTCATCGCGCTGCTTGGCGGCCTGCGTCGCCCGTGCGATGCGCGAGCGCCAGCCCGGCGTGTTTTCCTGCTTACTCTCCGCCTCCTGGTCGTCGGCAGGCTCGCGCGCGGGCTGATTCGGTGTCCACGCCTCCTTGCGCTGCGCCGGCCGTGGGGCATTGAAACCGGCGGTCTTCGGATCAGTGCCTACCACGCAGGTCACGGCCACATCGCGCTGGAACTCCTCCTTGAGTACCTCCACGATAACGGCGTTATTGGCGGGCGCATTGATTCGCTCGGCAAGGGCACCGGTGGTGTGTCCCAGCGTTAGCGTGCCATCGCGGAAGCCAAGCACGCGGGCTTCGGCAAGCATAATTTCCGCTACCTTATTCCGCTTTCCGACGCTCCCCCTCAACGCCACCCATTTCTCCCTCACGGTTTCCGCAAAGTCGCCTTCCGGCTCTTGCGTTGCCTGCGGTTGCGCCGTTTCCGACACTCTTTCCGACGCCGTCTCCGCAGCGGGCTGGCCCCCAGATCGCGCCGTTGCTTCCTGGGCGGATTCCTCCGCGCGGGCCGGTACGGGTTTCTCCAATGGCTCGCGCTGCTCCTGCCGCTCCTGCTGGGCCGGCGCCGACTGCGGTATGCGCCGTTCGCGCTGCCACGGATCCTGGGACTCTTGCGGCTCCGGCTCCGGCTCCGACTGCGGCTGCGGCTCTACCTGCGGCTGCTGTTGTTGCTGCGGGGTTTGCTGCTCGGCGGACGATTGCGCGGTCTTAGCCGGGGGCTGGGTTTGCGTTTGCGGCTGAGGGGCGGGCTCAGAGCCAGCGGAGTGCTGCTCCTGGGACTTGGCGCGACGGCGCGCGATAATGGCGGCCGCAGCGGACTGGGGGTCTTGGGCACCTGCGACAGCTGAGGTTGCCGCGGCGGCACCGCCCGGGGTCGCAGGGCCGGCAGGCACGGGCGCTCCGGGCACGGCCGCGGGGACGGTGGCGCCGGTGGCCGCGGGGCCGGTGGACCCGATAAGCAGGTGCGCGCACATGATTTCCAGCAGCAGGCGCGGCGACGTCGCGCCGGTGAGATCGCTGATGCGGTCGTTGACCGTGGAAGCCAAGTAGGTCAGCTGCGGGCCGGAAAAACGCTGCGCCTGGGCGGTAAGCACAGAAGCGCGGTCGGTGGGCGCGGAGACGAGGCCGGCCTCGATAGCGCCGGGCACAGCCTGCAGGATCATCAGATCGCGCAGGCGGTCGAGCAAATCGATAGCGAAGCGACGCGGGTCGTGGCCGGCCTCGATGACATGGTCCACCATCGCGAAGAGGCCGGGTTTGTCTTGGTTGGCGAGGGTGTCGATGGCGTCGTCAAGCAGCGAAACATCGGTGACACCCAAAAGCGGCCGGGCGAGGTCATAGGTCAGGCCATCGGGCCCGGCACCGGCCAGCAGCTGGTCCAGCAAGGACAACGTATCGCGCGGGGAACCACCGCCCGCCTCAATGACCATGGGGTATACGGCGTCCTCGACATGCACGCCCTCGGCCGCGACGGTGCGCTGCAGCAAGCCCTTCATGGCCGGCGGGGTCAGCAAGCGGAAGGGATAGTGGTGGGTACGCGAGCGAATGGTGCCGATAATTTTCTCCGGCTCCGTGGTCGCGAAGATGAAAATGACGTGCTCCGGCGGCTCCTCCACTACCTTGAGCAGCGCGTTAGCGCCGGAGGGCGAAATCATATGCGCCTCGTCGATGATGAAGATGCGGTAGCGCGATTCGGCCGGCGCGTAGTAGGCGCGATCGCGCAGCTCCCGCATGTCTTCCACGCCATTATGCGAGGCGGCGTCAAGCTCCGTCACGTCCAAGTTTCCGGGGCCGCCGGGGGCCAGGGAGACGCAGGAATCGCACTTGCCACACGGCGTCGAGGTCGGCCCGTGCTCGCAGTTGAGCGAACGGGCCATAATTCGCGCCGAGGAGGTCTTGCCGCAGCCGCGCGGGCCGGAAAAGAGATAGGCGTGGTTGATGCGCCCCGCATCGAGGGCGGCGGATAGCGGCGTGGTGACCTGCTCTTGGCCCACGACCTCCGCAAACGTTGCTGGACGGTATTTCCGGTATAAAGCCACGGTTAGCCAGTTTACCGGCTAACCCTCGCGCGACCAGTCCAGCAGGTCAATGCCCTGCTCGGCCACTGCCCCCTGCAGCTTGCCGACGCCCTCTTCTACCCCAAACGCATATTCCGAATCTGTCAGCATGACCAGCTGCAGGATGAGGGTCAGGCGGCCCTCTTCGCGAAACTGCGGGGTCTGCCCGCCCCACAGGTACGGCGCGATGAAGAGTCCGTGGTGCACGGTAATTCCCGGCGCGTCGAGGATGGACGGCAGCATCACGCCCGGCTGCGCCGGAAGCAGACCGTCGGCCTTCTCGAAAGTATCGGCCGCGGCGTTTACGGCGGCAGCCACCTCGGGCTGCCCGGTACGCGCCACCGTCAACAGCTCGCAGCGCACATCGGTGCCGTCGTCCTGGCTCTGCAGGCCGGTGTCGGTGTTATTGAAGGTGGTGGTGAGGGCGAGCGATTGGGCGTCGGCAAGCGCGGCGAGGCCTAGCCGGCGCTCATCGACGTAGCGGAACTCCAGCGGCGCCGGGATAATCTCGCTCAGCCACAGGGCAGACTCGTCGGCGTTGATTTTAGGCCCCCAGCTTCTCCACGGCGGCAAGCAGCACACAGGTAGCGACGCCGTCCATCGCGGCCTCAACCTCTTCCTGCGGCGGCAGGGTTGGGGCGAGGCGGATATTGCGGTCATTGTCGTCCTGGCCATAAGGGAAGGCCGAGCCCGCCTGGGTAAGCAGGATGCCGGCGTCGCGCGCAAGCTCCCAGACGCGGTTGGCGGTGCCGTCGACAACGTCGAGGGAGATGAAGTAGCCACCCTTCGGGTTGGTCCACTGCGCCACCTCGTACTCGCCCAGGCGCTTTTCCAGGATGCGCAGCACCGCATCGAACTTCGGCTTAATCAGCGCGGCGTGGCGGCGCATTACCGCGCGCACCCCTTCTGCGGAGCCGAAGAACTCGTGGTGCGCGAGCTGGTTGATCTTATTCGGGCCGATGCCGCGAATGCCGGCATGCTCTAGGTACCACTCGAGGTTATCCTCCGAGGTGCCGAAGAAACCCACTCCCGCGCCCGCGAAGGTGATCTTCGAGGTGGAAGACATGGCCCAGAAGCGGTTCGGGTTGCCTTCTTCCGCGGCGATATCCAGAATCGGCAGGATTTCCGGGAATTCTTCCGTCAAGGTATGCACGGCGTAGGCGTTATCCCACACGATGCGGAAATCCGGTGCGCCGGCCTGCATGCGGGCGAGGCGGCGGGCCTTGTCCTCAGAAATCACGGCGCCGGTGGGGTTGGCGAACATCGGCACCACCCACATGCCCTTGACTGTCGGGTCCGCCACCAGCTTTTCGACGGCCTCTACATCCGGCCCGTCTTCTTCCATCGGCACCGTCACCAGCTCGAAGCCAAATTGCTCCGTGATGGCAAAGTGGCGGTCATAGCCCGGCACTGGGCAGATCCACTTGAGTTTTTCTTCCTTGCTCCACGGCTGCGCGGAATCATTGGTGCCGAAGAGGAACGCCCACGAAATCAGGTCAAACATGATGTTCAGGGAGGAAGAATCTGCGGCCACGAGCAGCTCGGGGTCCATGTTGGTCAGCTTGCCCCAGATGTCGCGCAGTTCCTTGATGCCCTTTTGGTTGCCGTAGTTACGCAGGTCGTTTCCGGCCGCGTCGGTGTAATGGCCCAGGCCTGGCAGGGCGAGGAGATCGTTGGAGAGGTCTAGCTGCGCCTTCGCTGGCTTGCCGCGGGTCAAATCCAGTTTCAGGCCCTTAGCTTTAAGGTCCTCGTAGTCCTTACGGACCTGAGCGGCGAGCTCAGTTAGTTCGGACGATTCCAAAGTAAGAAGCGACATGCGTATGTCTACCTTCCATGTATAGGGCGACTTTTAGCCCCCAATAGTAACGCACGCCATACAAAAAGGGGACCCCGCGCACCCGTCAGAGCCTCCTGACCCTTGCTGCATTCCTGCCCTGGGGGAGTTCAGAGGATGGACGCCACGCGGAATCCTGCCCCATACTTTAACGCCCGAGCGCCGGTTTAGCCAAATGGGACTCCGGCCGCGCAGCCCTCCGCCGCTCGCGGGTACCGCTCTCGATACCTAGCCACCACACAACGGTTAAAATTCCCCGAAAACACGACCTGACCTGGCGATTGGTAAAATAATTGCCACGGCTGCTAATGTTTCTTCTCGGAGGATTCGACTAGCGGCCTATGTCACACGCCTGGAACGCGTGCGGGGTTCACGCCCCTCGTGGGTTCAAATCCCACATCCTCCGCCACAAGAAATCCCGGCTCCTGCTGCATAGCAACGGAGCCGGGATTTTTGTTATACCTGCGCTTGGCCGCGCTAGCCGACGCCGCGCTAGCCGCTAATCGATGACCGACGGTTCGTAGCCGTCTTCTTTTAGCCACGCAATATGCGGCGGGGTGTTCATGCCCCACTCAGTGCGCGCCCAGAGGAAGGCCTGGGCGACCTCGGCCTCGGGATAGCCTCCGTCGCGCAGGTACTGCCGGAAGCCGTTCGGGCCCGAGTCCTTGATCCACAGCCAGACGTAGTCGTCGAGGGAGTCGTCGGCAAGCAGGCCTTCGAGCCCGGCCGGCACAAACTCGCGCTCGGCGCGCACGCGATCCGCCAGATCCTGGTCGAGGAAGTCATAGAGGTAATCCAGCGCGTCCTCAAGCTGCGCATAATCGAAGGCATTCATGCCGCCCAGCCTAGTGGCGCTTGGTGCCCAGGACCATGCGGTCGATTTCTTCCAGCACCTCGTCCACGATGGCCGGGTTATAGGCGCGATAGCCGCGCATGCGCAGCAGCTCCTCCTGTGCCGCCGTCAGAGCGGTCCGGCGGGCCTCCAGAGCTACGTGGCGGAACTGCCAGGCGCGTTGCTTGCGGGAGTCTTCGGAAACATCCTCGCCATCACCAATCCGGTCTTCCAGCCATTGGATAACGTTGGCGGAAATTTCCGGATCCACCTTTTCGGCGTCGGGCGCGATATGCCCATCCGGCCGGAAGTTCGACAGTGCCTCGATGCTGGCCGCACGCGCACGGCCAACCACGGCAGCGCGCATCTTATCGCTGGCAATCTGGGAGGCTTCCGTGAGGTCGAGTCGCTCCATCAACCACGGCAAGAGCAGGCCGGGCACCACCATCGTGGCCAGCAAGACCGTCAACGCGATGACGGCGAGCTCATGGTGGAAACTAAACACGCCCGCCGGGATGGACAAAACCAGCGCCAAAGTGACAAGTCCACGCATGCCGGACCACGTCATCAGCAGTACCTCTTGCAGGCGCAGCGGCGCAACCCGTGGGCGGCCGCGGGAGACGTTGATGCGGTAATAGGCATACATCCACACCAAACGGACAACAAAGGCCACGAGGGACAAGATGACGCCCACGACCACCGAATGCCACAGGTCCGAGCCCACTTCGCCGATGGCGGTATTGACCGTCAGGCCAATGAGTCCGAAGGCCACGCCAGTAAAGAGCAGTTCGATGGTCTCCCAGAAGGACTGACCGGATAGGCGGTCCTCGGCCTGGATATCGGCCCGGGAATTAAGTTCTACGGCCGCGATGACCACGGCGATAACGCCGGAGGCACCGAGTTCCTCCGCGATGAGGTAGACGGCAAATGGCGTCACCCAGGTCAGCGCGTTGCGCGCGGTGACGTCATGGACGTGGGTAATAAACAGCGCCACCAGCCGGCCGACGACCCACCCCAGGCCGCCCGCGACGAATGCGGAGTAGAAGAAGTTGAGCACACCACCGCCGAAGGAGAGCTCATCGCCTTGGGTCACGGCCGTCAGCGCGAGATTGAAGGCGACGATAGAAGCGGCGTCATTAAACAAGCCCTCGGTCTGCAAGGTGGTGATGATGCGGCGCGGGATGCCGGCGGGCTCGGCCACGGCATCGACTGCGACGGGGTCCGGTGGGGCGATGGCCGCACCGATGAGGATGGCGGCGGCCAGGCTAATGCCGGGTAAGAAGGCGTAGGCCGTGGCACCGACGGCCAGCGTGGTGGCGACAACCAACAGCACGGAAAGGCTCAGGATGGTCACCCATTGTTCGCGGATAACGCCCCACGAGGTGCGCCGGGCCAGCGCCCACAGCAGCGGCGGCAGGAAAATCGGCAGGATGAGCTCGGTGGGCGGCTCAAACCTGGGCAGCCCCGGCACGAAGACGGCGCAGGCGGTGATGATCGTCAGCAACGCCGGCCACGGCAGCCCAATTTTGTCGCCAATGGCGACGACGAACACGGTCAGCAGCATGAGCCCAATGAGCACCAAAAGAACGTCCATGGGCCCAGATTTTACCCGTGCCAGGTATAGGGATCAGGAGGCAAGCGATCGGGTTCGAATTGCGCGAGCAGCTCTGCGGCGCTGTCGGCTTCATATCCCAGGGAGGCCGCCAGCTGTTTGACGACGTCCCCCACCTCCCCCATTTCCCGCATGGTCACCGCACCGTCGCGCTTGGCTAGGCGATCGCCAGATTCATTGAGCACGAGCGGGACGTGGATATACTCCGGCGCTGCGATGCCGAGCAGCGAGGCCAGGTAGGCCTGGCGCGGCGCGGAGGAGAGCAGATCATCACCGCGGACGACTTGGTCGATACCTTGGAACGCATCGTCGACGACGACGGCCAAGTTATACGCCCAGCCGGTGTCTTGGCCGCCGCGGCGCAGGATGAAGTCATCCACGTCGCCGGTATAGGTGCCGTGGAGGGCGTCGTGGATGGTGAAAGTGGGGACGTCGGCAAGCAGGCGAAGGGCGGGCCGGCGATTCTGGGCCGCAAGCTCGGCACGCTTGGCCGCGCGCTGGTCTTCGGTGAGGTTGCGGCAGGTGCCCGGGTACTGGCCGGGGATGGCGTGCGGGGCCCGGGAGGCTTCGCGGATGTCCTTACGCGAGCAATAGCACTCGTAGGTGGGCAGCTGGTCCAAGGCTTGCTCATAGGCAGCGTCGCGATCGTGCTGGTAGATGACCTCGCCGTCCCAGTCCAGTCCGAGCGCGCGCAGGTCCGCCAGCTGGCGCTCGGCCGATTCCTGGGAGGAGCGCTGCTTATCGATGTCCTCCACGCGCACCACAAAGCGCCGCCCCGTCGAGTGGGCAAAAAGCCACGCCAGAAGCGCCGTGCGGAGGTTGCCGAAGTGCAGATCCCCCGAGGGGCTCGGCGCGTAGCGGCCGGCGCCGGTGGTCGCAGAATTCATGCCCACAGTCTACGGGCTGGCACAATGGCGGGCATGGAAAAAACGAACGGCGCTGAAGTGCGCTTCATTCCCGTCCGCTCTACTCTCTACCCTTGGCTGGTCACCGTGTTTGTGGTGACCTTCCTGATTTCCAATATCAACGCCACCAAGGGCGTCCAGCTCGGCCCGCTGGTGACCGACGGTGCCTTCTTTCTATTCCCGCTGGCCTATATCGTCGGCGACGTGCTCTCCGAGTGCTATGGCTTTAAATCCACCCGGCGCGCGGTCTACATCGGCTTCGCGATGGCCATCTTGGCGGCCGTGTGCTTCTATATCGCCATTTGGCTGCCGGCGGCCGATTTCTATGAGGGCCAGGAGGCCTTCGCGGCCACGCTTGGCCTGATGCCGCAGATTCTGGCCGCCTCGCTAGCCGGCTATCTCGTGGGCCAGCTACTCAATGCCTGGACGCTGACTGCGATGAAGAAGCGCTCGGGCGAAAAGGGGCTTTTCGCGCGCCTTATCGCCTCTACCGTGGTGGGCGAATTCGGCGATACGCTGCTGTTTTGCGCCATCGCCGCGCCGGTAATCGGCGTGGATACGGTGGGTGGTTTCATCAACTACGTCATCGTGGGATTCGTGTGGAAGACCCTGATGGAAGCCGTCATGCTGCCGGTGACGGCCATGGTTATCTCGTGGGTTAAAAAGCGCGAGGACTACTTGCCTGCGTAGTAGCGGCCGAGGAATTCATCGCGGTAGGCCTCGTAGTAGCCGCCGTCGATGGCGGCGCGGATATTATCTACCAGGCGAATCATGAACTCCACGTTGTGGATGGTGCACAGCGTACCCGCAAGGAATTCCTTCGCCTTGAGCAGGTGCTGCAGGTAGGCGCGGGAATAGTTCTCGGATACGTAGCCGCCGAATTCCTCGTCGACGCCAGCGAAATCGCGCTTAAAGCGCGCATTGGTGAGGTTCATGCGGCCGTCGAGGGTGTAGACGCCGCCGCGGCGCGCCAAGCGGGTCGGCGCCACGCAGTCGAAGGTGTCGGCACCGGCCTCGACTGCGGTGAAAATATCATCCGGCTCGGAGATGCCGAGCAAGTGGCGCGGCTTGTCCTCGGGTAGCTCATCGCAGACCCAGCCAACGATGGTGCCCAGGTTTTCCTTCTCCAGCGCGCCGCCGATGCCAAAACCGCCAAAGCCGCGCTTGCCTTCCTCGCGGGCGGTGCGATCGAGGTCGAGCAGGCCGCGGGTGGCCTGGCGGCGCAGGTCCTCATACTGCGCGCCCTGAACGACGCCCCACAGGGACTGCTTCGGCCGATGGGTGCGCTCGCGAGTGAGGCGGTCGTGCTCATCCAGGCAGCGCTTAGCCCAGCGGTGCGTGCGCGCGACGGATTCTTCCTGGTAGGTACGCGTATCAACGAGCGTGGTCAGCTCGTCGAAGGCGAACATGATGTCTGCCCCCAGCCCGTGTTGGATCTGCATGGACTTCTCGGGGGTGAAACGGTGCTTGGAGCCGTCGATAACGGATTTGAAATCCACGCCGTCCTCGTCCACCTGCGCCATGCGCTCTTTCTTTGCCGCGCGGATGTCCTTATCGCTAAGTTCCGCGATATCCATCGCAAGGACCTTCTTGAAACCTACGCCCAGCGACATCACCTGGAAGCCGCCGGAGTCGGTATAGGTCGGGCCGTGCCAGTTTTCAAACTCCGCCACGCCGCCGGCCTCGTCCACAATGTCGTGGCCTGGCTGCAGGTAAAGGTGGTACGCATTCGACAAAATGGCTTGCGCGCCGGTGGAGCGAATCTGCTCCGGAGTCAGGGTCTTTACCGTGGCTTTAGTGGCCACCGGGATGAAGGCCGGGGTCTGAATATCGCCGTGTGGGGTGCGGATGACACCGCTGCGGCCGTGCTTGCCGGGACCTTCGGGCAGGCGCTTGCCGATGTCGAAGCTCAAGTCCATTTCTATTCTTCTTCCTTGTCTGCAGGGATAGGGGCTGGGGTGGCGTGTTTAGCTTCCCATTCTTCTTCCAGGGCGGTGCCTTCGATGTCCAGGGTGGGCAGAATCTTGGCCAGCCACTTTGGCATCCACCACGTCGCGCGGCCCATAAGGAACATGGTGGCGGGGACGAGGGTCATGCGGATAAAGAAGGCGTCGAAAAGCACGCCGGCGGCCAAGGCAAAGCCGAAGATCTGGATAAATGGCAGCGGCTGGTTAATAAACGCCACGAAGACCGAAATCATAATGATGGCTGCGGCCGTTACCACGCGGGCGCCTTGGGTAAAGCCGGTGATGGTGGCCTCGTCGACGGCGCTATAACGCCCGCCGGTGCCCTCCGGGTGGCGAGAAATGTGCTCGCGCATGCGGGTGACCAGGAAGACCTGGTAGTCCATCGCGAGGCCAAAGGTCACGCCGATGAGGAAGATGGGCATGAAGGAAATCAGCGGGCCCGGCGCGGGCACCAGGTTCCACAGGCCTTCCTGCCAGACCAGGACGGTCAGGCCGAAGGCGCCGCCGACGGACAGCAGGAAGCCCAAGCCCGCAACCAGCGGCACCAAGATGGAGCGGAAGACCAACAGCAGCAGCACAATGGCCAGACCCACGACGATGGCCAGGTACGGCACCATGGCTTCCTCGAGGCGCTCGGTGATATCGAGCTGCACGGCCGTCAGGCCGGTCAGGCCGATGTCGGTACCGGTGGCGTCCTCGATCTCGCCGGTGGCCGAGCGCAGCGCGTGCGCGACGTTCACCGTTGCAGCGTCCGTGGGCGCGGTTTCAGGGGTAACCATGATCTGTGCGGCGCGCTTGTCCTGGCTCAGGCCGACAATCTGCGCGTGCTTCACCCCGCCCAAGCCCTTGAGCTGGTCCGCGGTGTAGAGGAAGGACGCGAGCGCGGCCTTATCCTCTGCGGAGGTGTCTACCACCTCAGCGGCCGGGGCGATCTCCGGCTCGGCTGAGGGCTGGTCCCCCTGCGGCTGCTCAGGCATCTCCTCTTCGGGGGCAGCATTCTCGGCCGCATCCTGCTCGGGAGCGGGGGCTGGTTCGGGTTGGGACTGGGCGTCGACAAGCGGGGCCAAGGCGCCGGATTCCGCGTTGACCGTGTGGGCATCGACCACGGCGAGGAAAGGACCGTTGACGCCGGGGCCAAAGCCTTCGGACATGATGTCGGCGGCCTTGCGCTGGGTGGTATCGGGGTTCGACGTGGTATCGGCCGGAAGGGCAAGCTCCATCTGGAGTACCGGCGCGGTCATAGCCCCCAAGGAGAGCACGACCAGCGCCATAGCCAGGCCGGGCACCTTCTGGACTAAACGCACCCACCGGTTGCCCATGGTGGGCCCGCGGCGGCGCTTGCCCTTGCGGGTCGGGGTGCCGGCCACACCGGGGATTCGGCCATTGAAGGCCTTATCGCCCAGCAAGCCCAGCATCGCAGGGATGAGCGTGAGCGAGACCAACACGGCGATGGCGACGGTGCCGGCGGCGGCCAAGCCCATGGCCGTGAGGAAGCCAATGCGCGCAATGATGAGCGCGAAGAGCGCGGTAAAGACCGTCGCGCCGGCAAAGACCACGGAGGAGCCGGCCGTACCCACCGCCATGCCTGCGGCATCGGGCCCATCCATGCGGCGGCGCTCGGCGCGGTAGCGCGAAAGGATAAACAGTGCGTAGTCGATGCCCACAGCCAGGCCGATCATGATGGCCAGAACCGGGGTCATATTATTGAGCTCAATCCAGTGGGTGGCGATGAGCATGCTGAGCGCGCCGAGTCCCACGCCAATGACGGCGGAGACCAAAGGCATTCCCGAGGCCACCAGCGAGCCGAAGGTGAAAATGAGCACGAGGAAGGCGACGCCCAGGCCGATAATCTCGGAGGTGGAATTGACTGCGATCTCATCACCAAATCCGGCGCCATTGCCTTCGACGATAAGGCCGCGGTCGCGGGCGATATTCATCGCCTCCGTGACGGTGTCCTTATCTGCTTGCTCCACGCTATAAGGCGACTCGGCGTCAAAATTGAAGGTGGTATATGCGATGGTCTCATCGTCATTTACCATCGCGAGGTTATCCGCGTCAGCGCGGGCAGATGCTTCCGGCAGCCCCATATCCGTGAATTGGTGGATGACCTGATCTTGCAGACGGGGCGAGACCTCAAGCGGGTTGCCAAAGCGCGTGGTATCGCCCATCTTCAGGTTGTCTTCGAGGTAGGAGATGGTGGCGTCGATGGCCTCGCGGTTTGCTGGATCAGAAAGCTTCTGGCCATCTGGGGCCTTGAAGACCACGTTGACCGAGGGTGAATTGGCAGGGTTGCCGCCCTCTGGGAAGAGGTCCATGGTCTTATAGGTGGCGTCGATAGACGGGGTTCCCTTGATGGAGAACTCGCTCGTCATCGGTTTCATCAGCAAAGCGGCGGCACCGCCAACGGCGGCGAGCAGCAGCAGCCATGCCACGATGACCTTCCACTTATGGAGGAAAGACCAGCGCCCAAGACGATAAAGCAATGTAGCCACGGGTAGATGTACCTTCGCATTCACGTGGGGGACGGGGTGAACTTCGCCCTAGTGTAGTGGCCGCACCCTATAATCCCCTATCGCGAAGCCACCTGCGTCCCAGTTTTCACAGCTGGCGGCCAGCCGGGCCCCTCCCCCCGTGCCCCGCGGCCTAGCCGGGAAAAAGAAAATCCCGGCCTGCGCAAACAGACCGGGATCTCGGTGCGGTGGCGGCGGGATTTGAACCCGCGGTTGGGGGTTACCCAACAATCGCTTTCGAGGCGATCACCTTCGGCCGCTCGGACACGCCACCGCGTTCCAGATTACGGGAGTGCGCCCGAGCGACAAAATCGCTGCGCCAGCGGGGTGCCAGCGCAGCGATATGCAGAAATACGGATGAGGATTAGTCGTCCTTCAGGCCGCCGATAACCTCGTTAGCCTTGTCCTTGATACCCTCGGCAGCGTCGGACAGCTTGTCCTTAGCCTCGGAGGTGACCTGGTCGGCCTTGCCCTCGTTAGCTACGTCCTTGTTATCGGTAGCTTCGCCGTAGGCTTCCTTTGCCTTGCCTACGAGGCCATCCTTCTTGTTTTCCAAATCGCCCATAATCACTCCTTTGAGTAGACGGATAATGTATGAGCACCAGTGTACGCACTTTCAGCGCAGGTCGCCGAAGAAGTTTCTGAGCAACATCGCGCATTCCTCTTCCAGAACGCCGCCGCGAACCTGCGGGGCAAAGGGGGCGGTGGGGGCACGCAGGACATCGATAAGCGAGCCGCACGCGCCGGTCTTGGGTTCAAAAGCGCCGAAGACTACGGAAGAAACGCGCGCAGCCTGCAAAGCACCGGCGCACATGGCGCAGGGCTCTAGGGTGACGACAAGTTCGCAGCCGGAAAGGCGCCAGCCGTCTCCATAGACGCGCACTGCTTGGCGGATGGCCTCTACCTCGGCGTGGGCAGTGGGATCGGCGCGTTGCTCGCGGCGGTTTACTCCGGTGGCGAGTTCGGCTCCGGTGGCGTCAAAAAGCACCGCACCCACCGGTACATCGCCTGCCGGGGTGCACTTGGCGACGTCCAGGGCGCGGCGCATGCGGGCCTCTGCGCGCTGGAGGGGCTCAGGCGTTATCAATGACGTCTTCCAGTTCATCGCCGAAGCCGAGCTCGCCGGCGATGCGCAGCAACATATCAGAAGGCCAGTCTTCGTCATTGTCGATGATGTAGCCCACCTGATCCTCGGATAGGCCGAGATCGGCGAAGATATCGAAATCGCCCTCGCCATAAGGGTCGGCCTCTTCAGGGTCCACATCCGGGATTTCATGGTCGTTGATATCCATGAAATCGGCCGCAAAGTCATCATCAACGCCATAGGTGGCATCCGAAATGAGCATCTTCACCCCGCCCGGCACGGGGCGCACGGCGATGAAATAGGCATCCTCCACGCACAGCAGCGCGAACGCAGCGCCCTCAGAGCGCAGGCTGCGCACCGCATTGATGGAGGTCTGCGGATCCTCGAAGTCATCGTTGAAGCTGCGCACCAGCCACTGGCCCGTATTACGGGCGACGGTTACTGCGAAGGAGTAATTTTCGTTGCTCATACCTCGTGAGATTAGTCGTGTTGTGCCACAATTGTCACCGTGAGTTCTCAAGATGTTCAACGCCCTATCTGCATTATTGGCCTCGGCCTCATCGGCGGCTCTTTGCTGCGCGATCTAGCCGGATATAAACACCCCGTTTTTGGATATAACCACTCCACTTCTGGCGCCCGCACTGCAGTAAAGCAGGGCTTTGACGTCACCGATGATCTTCCCGCTATTTTGACCCGCGCGGAAGCCGAAGATGCGCTCATCGTCATCGCTGTTCCCATGACCGCAGTGGGCGAGGTCCTCGATGCCATCCAGGAGCACGCGCCTAGCTGCGGCATTACAGATGTGGTTTCCGTAAAGACCGCGGTGCGCCAGCAGGTCCTCGAACGCGGCATGGAATCGCGCTACGTGGGCGGGCACCCGATGGCGGGCACCTCCAAATCCGGTTGGGATAACTCCCAGCGGGATCTCTTCCGCCGTGCGGCGTGGGGCATCACTTATGACTATGCCGCCGAGTGCGAGGCGCGTGGGGAAAAGATTCCTAAGCAGTGGATTGAGACCTTTACCGAGGTTGTACGCATGACGCAGATGGTGCACGCGGAGGCGGTTCCTATCCGCGTGGCTAACCACGATGCAGCGGTGGCGCGCATTTCCCACCTGCCGCATGTCTTCGCCGAAATTCTCGCTGTAGTGGGCGATAACGGCGGAATCTTGGCGCAGTCCCTGTCTGCCGGTTCTTTCAAGGACGCGACGCGCGTGGCCGGTACGCAGCCGGAGCTAGTGCAGCAGATGTGCGAAACCAATGCCCCGGCGTTGGTGGAGGCTTTGGACGAGGCCTTGGATCTGCTTCGCGACGCCCGCGAGAAGCTCGACTCCCCCGAGCCTTCCATCGCCGAGCTTTCCGACGCCGGTTATCGCGCCCGCACCCGTATCGATGCCCGTTCTGGCGCGCGCAAGGAATCGGTCTCCCCGGTCAAGATTTCTTCCCGCCCGGTGCTGCGCCTACACCCAGGCGGCCCGAATTGGGTGGCGCAGCTGCGCCAGTCCGAGTCCCTGGGTGGGCGCATCGAGATTTTCTAGCGCTTGCGACCCCGTAGGCCGGGAATGCGGGATACTACCGCGGCGGCAATAAGACCTAGCACTGCTATTTCGGCATAAAGCCAAGCGTGGTCGGCGCTGGTCTGCGGGGTTTTCGGCGGTTCGGGAGTGGTTTCCGCGGTGAGAATCGCTTCCTTATCGCGTCCGCTTACCACTCCCTCGATCCAGTCCTTGGTGCCGGCCAGCGTGGTAATAGCCGCGCTAGGTGAAGGCAGGTCTGGGTCCCCGTTCGCGGTGCCCGCCGTGGCGAGTCCGGCGAGTTTACCGTCGACAAAGAAGGGGCCGCCGGAGTCACCGCCTTGCATACCGGCTCGGCCGGTGGAGTGAACATCAAGGATGGCGCTTTCGATAAGCGGCATCGGGCCATCGGGCGCCCCGCTCGGCATCGCCCCACCCGGCATCGCCTCGCCGGCTGGCACGCTTTCTGTACCCTCCGGTGCTTTAAGCCCCGGCATAGCCTCGGCCGCGGGAACGCTTTCTCCGCCATCGGTATCCTCACCGGTGCTCGCGGCAGCGTCCGCGCCGGCAGGTCCGGCGGGGCTACCGCCGAGGAGCTCGGCCACCTCCATTTCCGCTTGGGGCAGCTGACCGCGGCGCGCCATAGAAGAACTACTGCTCCAGCCGTAGAGTGTGCCGCGTTTGCCCGGTTCCGGAACTTGGGTGGAAATCTCTGCGGGCTTTGTATCGGTGACAGGGGCGGTGAGGTGGAGAAGGGCGGCGTCGGAAAGCGGGGACAGTGCCCAGGAATCAGTGTCGTAGGTGGTTCCGTTAATGCGGGCCTGGGTGCCCGTGTTATTCACAGACTCGAGGCAGTGACGTGCGGTGAGCACCCATTGGACGGCCACGAGAGTACCGGTACAATCACCGAAACTACCCACGCGTCCTATCTTGAGTTGAGCGACGGTGCGGGCCTCCGGGGAGTCCGTTGCTGGATCACCGTGTTCGAGCGCAGTGGCCGGGGCGGCAGTCAGTGCAACGATGCTGGCGGCGAGCAAGGCGGGGAAAATTTTGTGCTGCATGATTAGTCCTTCTTTCCGGCAGGAACGGCGATGGCAATAGCTTTGGCGACGGCCCATTCGGCCGGCCCCTTCCCTATCAGGCGGCGCCACAGGGTTGCGATAACGAGGAAGAGGGCAATGAAGGCACAGGCCCAGGCGGTGTTGTGCAGGGCGATGTGGCTTTGCCAGTAGTAGGCGGTGAGCACGTGCAAGATGTAGATGCTCAGCGACATCGCACCCAGCGCAGCAAAGGGATAGACCAGCTTGGGCGCAGCTCGACCAGCAAGCAGGCAGAGGTGTAGGACGACTGCAGCGACGGCAATGGACAGCATGATCTCACCCACGACGCCGGTGTGGCCGGTAAAACGTAGCCAGCCAGGAATGTCCGTAGTAAAGCGGAAGTAAAAACCGATAGCGGCAACGATGCCGGCTATCGCAGTGGAAACCCACTGCGCAGCTGCGCGTTGCTTGCGAATATAGATTTCATAGAGCAGCATGCCGGCGAGGAAATATGCGATATAGGCCAGCAGTGGGTAGACCTGCGGTAGGGTCAGCGGAGCGTATTTCACGGTCGCGGCTACGGTGGCGGCAGCGAATAGGATTAGCTTCCAGGCCCAGTGCAACGGGGGAACCCAGCACAGCAACATCATGGTGATGCCAATTACTACTAGGACGACCTGAATCTCACCTCCAAGGGGCAGTAGAGCGAGGCCGATGAGTGTAATTATGCAGCCGCGGGCGAGGATGCGCAGAAGCGTCGTCACCGTGAAATTGCGGGCAATAATCATCAATGTGATGCCCGCCAAAATGGCAAAAAGCGCGGCGGGCAGGCCGTTGAGAATGACTTTGGTATGCCACACGAGGGAGGCCATGTGCAGGACTATCATGCCAATAATGGCAAGTGAACGGGCTATATCAAGCCCAACGATGCGCGAAGATGCGGACACCGAGCGTTCTCCTTCAAGACAGAGGGGAGCGCGTTGCCGCAGTCCCCTTATTAATAAAGACTTTCTTTTTCTACTAAGCCTGTTTGGAAGGTTGCTGTGAACGTTTTATACGTGTCCTGCATTTTATAAAGGGATTACTTAAGACTTTTTACTGCAGCGAAAATCCGCCTAATCGCGGAAGTTATCATCGCGATATTTGCGCGACCGAGAGGGATCAGCAGCAAGCTTGAGAAGCGGGGCGCATATTAGACTAAGCCAACTCCGCCCAGAAGGAGCCACAGGCTCCCAGAACCGAGCCATAGTGCGAGGCCAAGGACAATGCCAGCAATGAGCCCCGGCAGCAATGAGGAAGACTTCATAGACGGGCACCTGCGAAATAGATTAGATACAAGAAAAGCCGCCCGAAGGCGGCTTATTTTGTGCGCCCGGAGGGATTCGAACCCCCAACCTTCTGATCCGTAGTCAGATGCTCTATCCGTTGAGCTACGGGCGCAGACCGTTGGTAAGCAGTGCGTGTGCTCTGCTGTGCAACGAGAAATAACTATACCCACGGTCTGGGAAACTACCAAATCCCCAGTTCACTTGGTGTTTACCCACGAGAAGCAGGAAGGCTTTAGGAAGGAATGAGGGCGGCAACTTCGGCGTCGGAAAGCAGGGCGTCCCGGAAAGCTTGCAGGGTGGCCTCGTGGTCGAAGTCAATGCCGATGAGAACAATTTCAGCACCAGGGGTCACGCCATTGGCCGCCCAGAGGGACGCGGGCATGATCTGGAGGTTCGGGCCGGCTTGCTGCCAGGCGTGCGCAACGCGCAGATCGGTATCGATCCAGCAATAACCCTTGGAACGCACCAGACCGGTGCTGGCCCGCAGGGCGGCAAGTAAGCGCTCGCGGTTAAAGGGCCGATCCGCACGAAAGACCACCGAGGAGATGCCATATTCCTCGGTCTCGGGAGTATGTGGGTTGGCCAGTTCTTCGGCGTAGCCGTGATAGGCGGCAGCGGTAGCTGTGTCATACAAGTGGGCATCGAGGACGAGTCGCGGGTCGATGACACCGTTGGTAACAATCACGACGCGGGCACGGGGGTTCATGGCGCGCACGGTAGCGATGACCCGTTCGGTTTCGGCAGCATCAACCAAATCAGTCTTGGTGATGAGGATAAGGTCAGCAAACTCAACTTGGTCCACTAGGAGGTCAGCCACGGTGCGGTCGTCGCCAGGCGTGGCTTCGATGTTCTGGGACGCGAGACTCTTGCCGCGGCGTAAGTGCGTCAGGAAGGTCGAGGCGTCAACGAGGGAAACCATGGTGTCGATAGACGCGGCTTCGGCAAGCGTCGTGCCATCCTCAAACTCCCACTCAAAGGTGGCCGCAACGGGCATGGGTTCGGAAATGCCAGTGGACTCGATGACAATCTGATCGAAGCGGCCGGAGCGGGCGAGTTTGCCCACGGATTCGATGAGATCCTCGCGCAAGGTGCAGCAGATGCAGCCATTGGATAGCTCGACAAAGCGATCCTCGCCGCACTCAAGGTGGCCCTCGCCGGCAACGAGGGCGGCGTCAATATTGACCTCGGAGAAGTCATTGACAATGACGGCCAGCTTGCGCCCTTCGCGGTTGGCCAGCAGATGGTTTAAGAGCGTGGTTTTTCCGCTGCCTAAAAATCCGGACAGCACGGTAACGAGTGTAGCCATTCCCTAATGATAACGTTTTTCATTAGGGAATGGCTACGTCCCTAGATGGAGAGGCCGAAGATAGGCACTGCCAGCAGATACACCGTAAGGGTAATGAGGAAGATGCCGATGATATTGAGTCCGAGACCGCCCTTGATCATCTCGCCAATCTTGACGTAGCCAGAACCATAGGCAATGGCGTTCGGCGGGGTAGCCACGGGGAGCATAAATGCACAGGTTGCCGCGAGCGCCACTGGGATGGTGAGCAGAAGAACGTTGATATCTCCCTCCGCGGTCAGGCCAACCCCCACGGCAACGCCGCCCATGATTGGAATGAAGGTGGCAGCCGTTGCGGTATTAGAGGTGATCTCAGTCAGGAAGAGCACCAGTGCGGCTACGGCGGCGACGATAAGGACAACTGGGAGGACGCTCAGTCCCTTAGCCATCTCACCGATCCACAAAGACAGTCCGGAAGAATTAAAGACCGAGGACAGCGACAGGCCGCCACCGAAGAGCAAGAGAACGTCCCACGGCATCTCATTGGCAGTCTTCCAGTCGAGCAGACGAGTGCGGCGCTGATTATCCGCCGGAAGAATAAAGAGCACGATGCCGGCAGCGATACCCACGATGGCATCGTCATAGTTCTCAAATTCCTTAAGCACCAGCGGCAGGATTACCCACGCTGCGGCGGCCAGAACAAAGATGACGCCGGTCATAATCTGGGGACGGGTCCAAGGGCCGAGAGCCTTAATTTCATCGTCGATAAGCTCGCGGCCGCCCGGAATATCCTTCATCTCTGGCTTGAAAATGGTGATAAGTAGTGCCCAAGCAATCAGCAGGAAGATCACGGCGAGCGGCACACCGACCGCCATCCATCGACCAAAGCCAAGGGTAACGCCCCAGGTATCGGCCATATACGCGTTCAGGAAGGCATTCGGCGGGGTGCCGATGAGCGTGCCCAGCGAACCAATGGACGCGGAATAGGCAATGCCCAGCATGAGGGCCGTGGCAAATTTCTTTTGCTTCTCCCAGCCACCTACGGTCTCTGCGGTCAGCGCGAGCACCGAGGTGCCAATAGGCAGCATCACCACGGCCGTAGCCGTATTAGAAACCCACATGGACAAAAATCCGGTGGCCAGCATAAAGCCCAAGATGAGGCGCTTGGGAGAGGTACCAATCACCTTCACCACATAGAGGGCCAAGCGGCGGTGCAGGTTCCAGCGCTGCAGGGACAGCGCGATAAGGAAGCCACCCATGAACAAGAAAATGGTGGCGGAGGCATACGGGGCGCCTACCTCCTTGATTGATCCGACGCCAGCTAGTGGGAAAATAACCAACGGAAGCAGCGCGGTGGCAGCGAGCGGAATAGCTTCAGTCATCCACCACACGCCCATAAGGATCGTCACCGCTGCAACAGCGCGGATGGCACCAAGCGTGTACTCGGCTTCCGGATCTGCGCCAGAGGAGCCTTGGACTGTCTCGATGGCATTGGAGGGGAAGATAAAGAAGACAAGTACCGCCAATGCCAAGCCCACGAAGAGGCCAATAAACTGCCGGCGCCATTCGCCGCGTGGGACTTTAGGGGCTTCGTCACCTTCGGTGTGGGCGGTGGATTCGTGAGTATGCGGGGTGGTCATACCGCGCGCTCCTTCACTAAGAGAGGACTGTGCTGAGGGATATGCTCCGCACTTCCCAGGTTATTAGCTGGCCTAGACAGCAAATAGAAAGTTATCTAATTCACTGCGAAGCATGCACTGACCATACAAAACATGTGACGCAGAAACCATATCCCGTCACAATAAACCACCCCCGCACCCCCGAATAGCACACACCGCACCTGCCTAAAACCAGAAATGGCTCCACCACTCCTCCACCCGCGATCGATGAAGGATGGGTTAAATGCCCAGGACGGTCTTAGCAATGAGGAAGTAAATAATGAGGCCCGTAGCATCACAGAAGGTAGAGATAAACGGGTTAGAAAAGACCGCCGGATCGGCACCGATGGTCTTAGCCACGATGGGCATCAGCCCGCCTACGGTCGCAGAAATCGAGCAAATCAAAAACAGCGTCGAACCGATGACCAGGCCGATGCTCATGCCATAAACCAGCGTAGCCAGGCCCAGTCCCGCCAAGCCGAGCACGGCACCTAGCAACATGCCGACGCGTAGCTCGCGCCACAAAACGGCCACGAGATCGCGGGTGCGGACATCGCCCAGCGCCAAAGCACGGGTCACCGTGGTGGCAGCCTGATTGCCGGTATTGCCACCGGTGCCGGTCAGCAGCGGGATAAATAGTGAGAGAACCACGGCCTTGGCCAGCGTGCCTTCAAAGGAGTCCAATACTTGCACAGTCAACAGCGCAGAAACTGCCAGTACGAGCAGCCATACGATGCGCGAGCGCACCAGCTTGAGTAAAGGCGTGGATAGGTACGGCTGTTGAAGGGCCTCGGTACCGCCAGCACGAGCGGAGTCCTCGCTATCTTCTTCCTCCACAATGTCCGTAGCGTCATCCCACGTCAGCAGACCAACCAAGCGGTGCGAATCATCCACGATAGGCAGTGCAAGAATGTCCAATGGGAGGAACCAACGCGCGGTTTCTTCCGCGTCAGCACTAGCACGGGCAAAAATGGGGTCGTGCATAATATCGGCCATGGTCAGCGCGGCATCAGCGGTGAAGATTTCGCGCAAGCTCACCACTCCCACAAGACGCCTATCCTCGCGGGTAATGGGCACGGTGTAGATAGTTTCCAGCTCATGTGCGGTCTCCCGCAGTTTAAACAGTGCGTCCCTAACGCTCATGTCCGGGTGGATTCCAGGCACCTCGGGGGACATTCGGCGCCCCACCGATCCCTTGACATAGCCCAACACCACGCCCGTGACATCGCGCTTGGATTGAGTCAGTGAGCGCAGCAGCCGGTCCGCAATCTCCGCAGGCAGCTCATCCAGCAAAGCCACGCGGTCTTCCGGATCAAGCTCGTCGAAGAACTCATAGACATCAGCATTGCCCAGCTCATCGATGATATCGGCCTGATGCTTTGCATCGAGGGCATCAAAGACGACGATTGATTTCTGGCGCGGCAGCAAGCGCAGGGCCAAAGCCGACCGGACGGCATTTTGCCGCTCGACGACGGCGATGAGTTCCTGCAGGGGCACCCTCTCCAGGAGTTCCTGGAGGCGCGGGGCCTTGGTGGGGTCAATGGCGTCTTCTTGCTTGAGCCATGCCTCGACAATATCGCTAGCCCGCTCGGTGGTCTCCGCCATGGCCTACCCGCCTTTCCAGCCCCAGGTTATTGACTTCAGCCTTCTTAGACTACGCCATTTTCCCAGAAAATCCGCCAGAGATCCTCCCTGGCCGCATGACGACGCCCAGAAGCCACCTCAATGACGACACCGGGATGACTACAGGAATAGACCCCACAGGGCGAAGGCTGCCAGCAAAGACACCAGACCGGCAGTACTGGCCAAAATGATTGCATGCGGAAGGGGAGCCTGGGAAGACAGGGCGACGTCGACAAGCGAGGCACGTTGCCACACCGCCAAGACCAGCGCCAGCACCCCGGCGGCAAGGAGGACGAGCGGCAAGAAGACGTGCACACTCACCGCCCGCATCACGCCTAGCAACACTAAGGAAAGCGCCAAAAGGGTGCGCTGCCAAGACAGGCGCGTGCGCTCTGGTTGCAGACCAGGATCAAAGGGCTGGTTAGACAAGGAACTCGCCTACCAAAAGCGCACCAGCCACCACCACGATTACAGCAACAAGGACCGGAAGGCCGAAACTAAATGGTAGCGATCGATTCTCTCGCATTGCGCGCTCTGATTGCTTCCAATGCCCCCACGCCACCACGGGCAAGATTATGGCGACTATCAGCATGAAGACCGATACCGCGGCACGCAGGGTGCCTGGCAGCGGAACGTCAAAGGCCTCAAGTGCTACTCCGCCAGCAATCAACGCCAGGGAAGTGCGAATCCACGCCAGGAACGTGCGCTCATTAGCGAGCGTGAAACGCGGATCAGGGTCGGTGCCAACTGCAAACACCGAACGGGGAAACCTCGAGTCACTCATGGGCACCACTTTATATTCATTTGTCTCTTGCGTCGCGACAAGCCCACGCAACGCTTCGCCTTTCCGTAGCCTCATAGGCACAGGCCAGCCCCCTGAGCCAAGGAGCATCCATCCCCTATGAACCTGCGCTTGTGCAACTACGTGCCATCCTCCCCGCACGAGGACGAGTTTTTCAGCAAAGAGAACATCAAGCGCGTCAGCACCCCAAATACCCGCCCCGATGCCACCGGCTTGCGCGAGACCGTTTTTAACAACGGCCCGTGCCCCTCCAAGAACCATACGAAATTCGACTTCCTCTTCCAGCTCTTCCATATGGGTAGCATCGTAATTCTGGGATTCTTCCCCTTTGCTCTTACCGGGCTCGATTTCCGCATCGCCTTGCTCATCAGCCTGTCCATCATCGCATTCGGCATTTCCAAGCCCGTTCGCTGGCTGGCCTCGACCCACAATGAGCGCACTCTGCTCCGCACAGCGTGGGCCAATAACTGGCTCGAGTTTTATCCCGTGCTGGTGGGAAACTTCTACCACTGTGATACCAAGGAAGAAAAGAACCCTGTAGGCGATGACCACTATTACTTCCACCGGGCGCGCATCATGGTGTTCTTTCCTGATGGCTCCACGGAAGTACTACCAGAGCTCGCAACCGTGAAAGCTGTCGACTATCCGCCTGAATTGATGAGGTCAGATGGCACTGCCATTGCGGAAAACCCCGACGATCTGCGTGTGAGCCCCAGCGTTAATAATGGCTGGACACTACTTGCCGTGCTCGCCGGTGACCCGGTATCCGCCGGTACTCCCGACATCGGCTTGAAAGAGCAACAAATAGAAGCAGCGCTTGCCCAAGTGGAGCGCGAGTGGGCACCCGGCATTCTGAACTAACCCGCCGCAGCGAGTTATAGTCGGGCCCATGATTGAAGTTGCCGCCGTAGTTTTCCGTAATTCCTTTGGCCATGTCCTCACCGTGCGCAAGGATTCGTCCACCAAGTTCCAGTTACCTGGCGGCAAGCTTGAGGCTGGCGAAACCCCCGCACAGGCCGCAGCCCGCGAGGTCGCAGAGGAAATCGGTGTGGAGGTCCGCCTCCCGGAGCTTTCCCCGCTCGGCACCTTCGACGCGCCGGCCGCCAACGAACCCGGCGAAACCGTGCGCGGCCACATCTTTACCTATCCTCGCCCAATCCTTGCCCGCGCAGCCGCAGAGATTGCGGAAGTCGCATGGGTAGACCCCACCAACCCAAATCGCGAGCTCGCCCACCTACTGCGCGACGAGGTCTTTCCTGCCCTAGAATCCTAAGGCCCTGCTTGATCCCTTAAGAATTTCCTATTGCAGCTCCTGGGAGGGCAACCTAGAGTTATTTTCATCAGAATTGAGTGATGAAAGGACTGACCCCCATGCCGCAGCAATCCACACTGGGACCTATCGTGACGATTACTTTCCTCGTCCTAGGAGTCATTAGCTCTGTTATCGCCATTCTCATGGTGCCTGCCCTCTTCCACGAGGTCACTTCCCTGCGCGCTGCGGCTTTTACCGGAAGCTTCATCTTCGGCACCGGCATGCTCACGCTCTTCCGCCGCTGCGCCAAGTACCAGCGCAAATAGCAGATTTCTCCGCTTCACGGCGCCGGCGAGAATAAAACCCGAATAAAAAATCCCGAGCACACTCGCTCGGGATTAATTGGCGGAGATGAGAGGATTCGAACCTCCGGACCCCAGAAGGGTCAACTCCTTAGCAGGGAGCCCCATTCGGCCGCTCTGGCACATCTCCACGGTTCACAAGGAACCTCGTTTGAGAATACCTGCCTACCCCGTCGCTGCCAAACTAGCCCCCTGCTTTCGCTCCCGTAGCAAAGGCGCAGGCCCTACAGTGGTAGGCATGATTCGCCCCGATCTGAAAGCCATCCCTGCCTATGTCGCTGGTGCGCGCAACGATGACGCACTCAAGCTTTCCTCTAACGAGACGGCTCACCCGCCCTTGCCAGAAGCGGCCGCGGCCATGGCAGAGGCAGCCGCACAGGCTAATCGCTACCCGGATATTGCGGCCACCGCACTGCGCGAGGACCTAGCCGCGCACCTGGGCGTGGATCAGGAGCAGGTGGCGGTGGGCACCGGCTCATCCGCACTGTGCCAACAGTTGGCTGAAATTGCCGCCACCCCTGGCGAAGAAATCCTCTTCCCATGGCGCTCCTTCGAGGCCTACCCCATCTTCGCCCAAGTGGTGGGCGCCCACCCCATTCCGGTTCCGCTCAGTACAGACCAGCGCGTGGACCTTCCTGCCATGGCGAAGAAAATCACGGATAAAACCAGGCTCATCTTCGTGTGCAATCCCAATAACCCATCGGGTACCACGATTACCAAGGCCGAGTTCGCCGCATTCATGGATGCCGTGCCTGCCGACGTCCTCGTAGCCCTCGACGAGGCCTATATCGAATACAACCGCGCCACCGACACTCCGCTGGGCACGGAGCTGGTGGGTACCTTTCCCAACCTGGTGTGCCTGCGCACCTTCTCTAAGGCTTATGGCCTGGCCGGGGTCCGCATCGGTTATGCCTTCGGCCCGGAAAATATCATTGAAGCCCTCAATAAGGTGGCTATCCCCTTCTCCGCCAGCACCGTGGCACAGGTTGGCGCCCGCGCGGCACTGGCGGCGCAGGATTCGCTGCGGGAGCGTACCGAGGAGACCGTCGTCCAGCGCGAGCGCTTAGAAGCAGCCCTGCAGGACTGGGGCGTGCCGCATTCCGAGGCGAATCACGTGTGGCTGCCGGCTCAGAATCTTGCCAGTCTTGGCACTCCGCAGGAGATAGCCGCCCGCCTCGCCGAACGCGGCGTGCTCGTTCGCGCCTTTAGCGAGGGAATTCGTATTACCGTTACTACCGAGGAAGAAACCGACACTTTGCTTAAGGCATGGAATGCAACCGTAGGAGGCTAAATGCGATCGCTTATTAACTTCGCCCTGAATGTCTTTGCCATTGCGGTGGCGCTGTGGGCCGTGGTCACTGTCATTCCCGGAATCTCCATCACTCCGGCCGAAACCGGAAATTTCATCGCCATTGCCATCGTCTTCATCATCATTAATGCCGTAGTCACGCCGGTGCTGCGCGTCCTTGGCGCACCGCTGACGTGCCTGACACTCGGGCTGTTCTCCCTCGTCATAAACGGCGCAGCGCTCATCATCGTGGAGTGGGCGCTCAATACGCTTGACCTCGGGATTGGCCACCTTGTCATCGACTCTTGGGGCGCCGCGATTATCGTCGCCATCGTGCTGTCCATCGTCAGCAGCGTCATCAATTTCTTTACTAGTCCGCTGCGCCAGCGCGATTAGCCGCCCGCAAAAGGTGGCAGAACGTCCACGCGGGTCACGCCGGCCAGGGGAGAATCCATGGCGGTGTTCCCAGCGCCGTCGATAAGAAAGCTACAGCGCCCCAGCACTTCTTTCAGGCTCATGCCGGCCGCAGTGGTGCCGGTATGGTCCTTGCCCAGCTGCACTACCAAATCACCCAAGGTAGCGGGGGCGTCTACCTGCTCAGAAGCCACCCCCGCGGCGGCGCGTGCGGCAGCGAAATAGTGAACGGTCAACATGCCTTCTACTATGCCTACGCACCCCTGCCGTGTCGAGACCGTGGGTAAACTAGCCGTCATGCGCACACCTGAAGCCCACGCGCGTGAAGTCGCCGCGGCCCTGCCCGTACGTCACGTAACCACCGTGGCCCTCAATCAGGCACAGGAAATGGTCTTAGCTGCGGATATCCGCGCTGATTTCCCTTCCCCGCGCTTTGATAATTCACAAATGGATGGCTACGCCCTCCCCCAGTGTGCGGCCGGGACTTACCAGGTAGGCCCCACCATCGCCGCCGGTACAGAGCCCGCCCAAGTGCTCCACGGCTCACTCAACGCGGCCTGCCCCATCATGACCGGCGCCAAGGTGCCGGAAGGAACTGCAGCCATCGTGCCCATTGAGCACTGCGAACCACAAGAATTCCTCGCCCCGGGTGACCGTGTCACCGTGCCGGAGACCTCACCTGGGCAATTCATCCGCCGCGCCGGCTCGGACTTAGAAGAAGGCGCCCTCCTGGCGGCCCAGGGCGATAAACTCACGCCGGTCCGCTTGGCCGCCCTTGCTTCCCAAGGCATCGCCGAGGTGGAGGTCTACCGCCCCGCCCGCATCCTGATTTGCACCGGCGGAGCAGAAATCGGCAGTGGTAGCGCCGCCATTCCTGACGCCAATGCGCCGTTATTGACGGCATTGGCCCGCCGCGCCGGCATCGACGTCGCGGGCTATACCACCACCGATGATGACCCGGAGGCCCTAACCCACGCTTTCGCAGACGCCATTGCGCAACATCACCCGGACGCCATCATTACCTCGGGCGGAATCTCTGCTGGGAAGTTTGAAGTAGTACGCCAAGTGCTCGATGGCTGGTTCGGCCATGTGGACCAGCAGCCCGGCGGGCCACAGGGTATCGCTACTTTCCACGGCACGCCGGTAATCTGTCTGCCGGGAAATCCCCTCTCCACGTTGGTAAGTTTCCGCCTCTTCGTTGCTCCGGCGCTGGGTTGGGCACCGGAGTCTTTCCGCGTTCCGCTCGCGGCAGGCATTGAAGGCCTCGCGCACAAAGAGCAATTTCGCCGTGGGCGCGTCGATTCCCACGCCCATATCCTCGGTGGTGCCAGCTCCCATCTGCTCGCCCAAGCGGCCGATGCCACCCATCTCATCCGCATCCCAGCCGGCCAACGCCTTGCGGAAGGCCAGGAAGTTGAGGTCTACCCACTATGAGCCCACAGCGCACCGCCATCGTCATCGTCGCTTCTACCCGCGCCGCCGCAGGAATCTACGAGGATCGATCCGGCCCCATCGCGGTGGAATTCTTGCGACGCAAGGGCTTTGACTGCCCCGATGCACGCATCGTCCCCGATGCCGATATTGCCGCCGCCGTTGCTGCCGCCTTCGCCGAAGAGCCCTCGGTCATCTTGACCTCTGGTGGCACCGGCCTGACTCAAGATGACAAGACGGTAGAAGCTGTCGCGCCGCATATCACCCGCGAGCTGCCTGGCATCGCAGTGGCCTTCTGGCAGAAAGGCTTGGAAAGCGTGCCCACCGCGGTGGCTTCCCGCGCGATTGCCGGTGTTAATGACTCCACCTTTGCTATGACGCTGCCTGGTTCCACCGGCGGGGTAAAAGACGGCTGTGCGGTTTTGGATAAATTAATTGTTCCGATCGTCGATATGTTAGAAGGAGTACATGAGCACTGATCCCTCCTATGTGGCCGAACAGACCGGCTGCACCATTGGCACGCTTTTGGGCGATCAGCCCCTTGAATCCCACCTTGCCGCTGCCAAGGAAGAGACCGCCACGGCCGCCATGGGTGCCGTTGTCACCTTTGAAGGCGTCGTCCGCGATCATGATGGCGGCCGGCCGAATGTCACCCTTCTTTCCTATAGCGCGCATCCAACCGCACCGGAAAAGCTGCAGGAAGTCACCGATTCTGTCGCGGCTAACCACCCAGTGCGCCTCTGGGCCGCCCACCGCACGGGGGATCTCAAGGTTGGTGACCTAGCCTTTGCCGTAGTTGCGGCCGCCGCGCACCGCGGCGATGCCTTTCGTGCGGCCGAAGAATGCGCCGATCGCGTCAAAGCCGAGGTCCCTATCTGGAAAGAACAAAGCCACGGCGATGGCTCCACTCACTGGGTGGGGCTGGAATGAGCATCCGCTATGCCCGCCAAGAAGCGCTCTGGGGCGAGGAGGGACAGCGCAAGCTCAGCGCAGCCCACGTGGCTGTTATCGGCGCCGGCGGCCTAGGCTCCCCCGCCTTGCTCTACCTGGCCGGTGCGGGCGTAGGCCACATTTCGCTTTTCGACGACGACGTGGTCTCCCCTTCCAACCTGCACCGCCAAGTCATCCACACCACCGCGGCCATTGGCACGCCGAAGACTGATTCCGCCGCGGCCGCCGTCCGCGCGCTCAATCCGGAGGTGGACATCACCTGCCATGGTCGCCTCGAAACGGCCACCGCCCTCGAGCAATTGCGCGGCTGCGACGTGCTCCTCGATGGCACGGATAATTTCGACGCCCGCTACCTGTGCTCTTGGGCCGCCCATAGCTTGGGCATTCCGCACATTTGGGCCTCTATCTTGGGATTCGATGCGCAAATGAGCGTCTTTTGGTCGGGCAAGGGCCCCGTGTACGAGGATGTCTTTCCCACTGCCCCTGCCCCAGGCGAGGTTCCTTCGTGCTCCCAGGCCGGCGTTCTGGGGCCGATCGTCGGCGTGGTGGGATCCGCGATGGCCTTGGAAGCCTTAAAAATCATTACCGGCGTCGGCACCCCGCTTATGGGCACGCTCGGCTACTACGAGGCCCTTTCTGGGACGTGGGAGTATATCCCCATCCGTTCCACCGGGGCGGAGCCTACCCAGCCGGACGATGCCCCCGAGGTCCGCGAGATCCCTGCTCACGCCATGCTTATCGATGTCCGCACAGACCCCGAGCGCGCCCAGTCTACCATTCCTAATTCAGCGCATCTTCCCCTCAACCGCATCCTCGCCGGTGAAAACCCCGATATCGCACGGGACGAGGTAGCCGTTATATATTGCGCCAGCGGCATCCGCTCCGCCCAAGCCGTCCACGCTCTGCGCGAGCGCGGATACTTACAGGTGGTTTCCCTGCGTGGCGGTATTAACGCGTGGTTGGAACAACAAGGAGCGTCTTAACGCGCCCCCGGCGAGTCGTCTAGACCCTTCTATTCTTGTCTTCTTTTCCGCGAACAAAGAGGAACCAGATCAGCGGTCCTAAGAAGGGCAGTGTGAAGGTAGCGACGATAAAGAGCACCTTCGCCGCAAGCGTGTACCCAGAAAAAATGATAGAAATTAAGGCCGCTATCCAGAACGCGACGAGCAAAAGGATGGGAAGGAACCCGAGGAACCACCACGTATCGTTAGGGTTAGTAGATTCCGCTGCTGCTAGGTAAAACTCCGAAGTGCTCATAGTGTCCTTTCGCCGAGTGATTTTTATCTTCGCTACAGAGCTTGACCACAATCACATCTCACTTGCCCTGTACATTTCCAAGATTAAGTCTGCGCCGCACCAGGCACATCATCCCCCGGTATGAAATGCCGCAGCACCACAAGAAGCAGGTTTTAACCCCAAGCCGTTTTCCGGTGCCCCGCCATGACCAAGTTCGGGTTAACACCATCCAGGGTGAGGCCTCCCGGGATAGCCGCACATAAGTAAAACGAGAAAACGGTAACTCCTAGCGTGAGCCAGAAGCTACCGAGGTATCGCCGAGTCATAAATTATGACGTTGGCGGAGACGGCGGGATTTGAACCCGCGGAGGTATTACCTCGCCGGTTTTCAAGACCGGTGCATTCGGCCGCTCTGCCACGTCTCCAAGTTGCGTATCGAAGGCAATCTCCTTGCCCAAGAAGCAACTTGGTCAGTCTACTAAATAGATGGCCTGGTTTCCCAAAAATCCACCTGTAGTTCTGAAATACAGCCCCTTTCGTGGCGCAGGACACATGAGCTCCGTTAGATTGGGCCCTATGACTACAACAAAGATGAAGGCAATCGTGCAGACCGATCCCCAGGAGCGTCGCTCCTTGGAACTCCAAGAGGTCGACGTTCCGCAACTGCAATCAGGCGAAGTGCTCGTCAAGGTGCAGGCAGCGGGCGTTAACCGCGGCGATATCCTGCAAACGATGGGAGCTTATCCGCCACCACCGGGGGCGTCGGAAATCTTAGGCTTGGAGGCAGCAGGCACCATCGCGGACGCCGGGGATACCGACTGGGAGGTGGGCACCGAAGTGGGCTGTTTGCTCGCTGGTGGTGGCTACGCCGAATACGTTGCGGTCCCACAGGGCCAGCTACTCCCTCTACCCCAGGGGTATAGCGTTGAGGAAACCGCGGCGGTAGTCGAGGTTGGATGCACCGTCTGGTCCAACTTGGGCATTGAGGCGAACCTCCACGAGGGCCAGCGCGTGCTTATCCATGGTGGAGGCGGTGGCATTGGTACTTTTGCCATTCAGGTAGCCAAGGCGCTAGGAGCAGAAGTGGCGGTAACGGCCGGTTCGCAAGAGAAGTTGGAGCGTTGCCGCGAGCTGGGCGCCGACATTCTCATCAACTATAAGAAGCAGGACTTCTTAGACGAGTTGAAGGGAAGCTGCGATGTCATTTTGGACATCATCGGCGCAAAATACCTTGAAAAGAATATGAAGTGCCTAGCTAAGGACGGCAAGCTCATCATTATTGGCATGCAGGGCGGCACCAAAGCAGAAATTAACTTGGGCGCCATGTTGCCCAAGCGTCTGACTATTCAGGGTACGACGCTGCGCGCCCGCGACTTAGACGATAAGGCCCAGATTGTGGCCGGCACGGTAGAAAATGTCTGGCCCATGTTGGAGGATGGCCGGGTAAAGCATGCGTTGCACGCCACTTACCCGCTTGCCGACGCCGCCCAAGCCCACACTGCCCTAGACAGCGGCGAGGTCACCGGCACCTTGGTGCTTGCCGTTTAAGCCAGCGAGGCTACGACGCGGATGAGATGCTCGACGTCGTGATAGGTATTGAAGGGGCCAAGCGCAACCGTCACGGCACCACCGATTTCTTCCACACCCATCTCCGTAAGCAACGGGGTCTGCGGGGCAAGCGTGGTAACAAGGCCGTTATCAAAGAGGCGCTTATAAACCGTCTCGGCCGGAACACCCTTTACTGCGAAGGTGAGGCGCGGCAGGCGATCGTCGGAGGCACCCGCGGCCGCTTCCCCGGTCACGCCAAGGATATGCACGGCGGGCAGGGTGCTCAAGAAGGAATAAAGGTCCCCGCGCAGGTCCTCGAGGTAGGCGCTAAGCGCATCCATAGAGGTGCGCAGGCGCTTGCGACGGGAGCCATTCTCCCCACCGGCGAGGGCG
Source organism: Corynebacterium sp. LaCa54 (assembly GCF_046717495.1). Lineage (NCBI taxonomy): Bacteria > Bacillati > Actinomycetota > Actinomycetes > Mycobacteriales > Corynebacteriaceae > Corynebacterium > Corynebacterium sp. LaCa54. The sequence goes on along the minus strand of NZ_CP177115.1, from coordinate 167,901 downwards.
GCAAGATGGTCCACGAGTGGTCCGACACCGCCGGCCAGGCCAGAGGAAATTGGCGTTTCCAGCTTGCGAGCGCCCTTGCTGGCATGCACCGGATCGAGGGCATCGAGGCGGCGGAACATACGGGTATCGCGGAATACCAAGGCCGCTAGCTGCGGGCCGCCCAGCAGACCAAGGTCGAGACCCAAGATATCGGCACCGAGCTCATCGAAGTTGATGGGACGGTAGGGGGCGATCCCAGAGACGTCGAGAAGCGTCCAGGCGCGAGAGCGTTCATGCACGGTGTCTATGATCTCAGCCGTCGGGGAGACCGTACCCAAAAGCTCGTGGGCGGCAGAGAAAGCGACGAGTCGCGTGGAGCCGTCGACAAGCTCGGCGAATTGGAAACCCGGCAACTCACCCGTACCTAAGTCCGGCTGGGCCCAGCGGGTTTCTGCTTTAACCTCAGAAAATGCTGAATACAAGGAAGGCGGGTCCAGCTTTGAGAGCACTAGTGAGGAATTGCTGCCGAGCAGCGGGCGCGCCGCATGCGCCAAGGACTGGTATAGCACCGGCAGGGAGGGACCGAGCACCACGCGGTCTGCTTTGGAACCGGTCAGATCTGCTACGGCCATGCGCGCAGCGGTGTAATTCCCATCTCCTTCCAATCGCCCCGGGGCGGGTGTGGCAGAGTGGGCGCCGCCCGGCCCTTCCTGGGGCGCCACCGCGGTAGACATACGGAAAGAGCGGGCCACGCCGGAGGCTACTCTCTCAGAAATCTGGGGAACCGCGTGCGCGTTGAGGTAGGTCCAACCATCAGATAGCCCGGTGTATAAACCGCGCACACTGAATACGTCATAGTGCGCCGAAGCTCCTGCTGGCATTTCGGTCCCTTCTTTTTCGCGCTAGGCATCGCCACTCAGTGGCGGTCGATTCCCTACTGTATACGCGTTTGCCGCAAGTTTCCCAAATCTGGATTTTCGCTGAATATGGCCGTTTTCGCAGGCTAGCGGCGTGTAGTTCCCGTTTGCGCAGCCCGCGCGCTAGGGTGTTGAGCGTGCAAGATAACAATCAACTGCGCGCTGATATCGCCCGCATGACCTCCCAGCCAGACGGCGAGGCCACCCCAGCGTCCCAGTCCGAGACCCTCAAGGCCGCCTTCGCGGACCTTGCGCAGGGTGCACAGCAGCGCGAGCTGTGGTTCAAACTGGGTATTCAAGATATTAAGCAGCGCTACCGCCGCTCTGTCCTGGGCCCGTTTTGGATCACCATCGCCACCGGCGTGATGGCCCTCGCCTTGGGCCTTTTGTACTCCATGCTCTTCCAGATTCCCGTCGCGGAGTTCCTCCCCCACGTCACCGTGGGCCTTATTATGTGGACCTTCATTTCGGGCTGTATCAAGGAAGGCTCCACCGTCTTCATTGATAATGAGGGCTTGATTAAACAGCTTCCCGCCCCTCTTTCGGTGCACGTCTACCGCTTGGTGTGGCGCCAAACATTATTTTTGGGCCATAACCTCATCATCTGGCTGTTGCTTATCCTCATCTTCCCGCGCAGCCTGGGTTGGGAGTTCTTCCTCTTTATCCCAGGCTTGGCGTTGTTGTTGGTCAACGGCGTGTGGGTCACGATGTTCTTTGGCATCATTGCCACCCGCTTCCGTGACGTAGCCCCGCTGCTGGAGGCTTTAACCCAGCTCTTGTTCTACGTCACCCCGATTGTGTGGATGACCAATACCCTGAAGGATCAGGGCGGTGCCGTGGCCGGGCGAGCCCGCATCGCGGAGATCAACCCGCTCTATCACTACCTAGAAATCGTCCGCGCACCCATGATCGGTGAGCCGGTAGCCGCCTACCACTGGTGGATCGTTATCGGCTGCACCGTGCTCGGCCTGCTCATCGCCGGCTTGGTCATGCGCAAGTGGCGCTTCCGCGTCAGCTACTGGGTCTAAGCCCACGCCCTGTACTTGTGGAGATTCCTCGAAAGGATACTGACTGATGGTCTCGATTGATACGTATAACGCGTGCGTGGACTTTCCCATCTTTGATGCCAAATCTCGCTCACTGAAGAAGGCCATGCTCTCTTCTGCCGGTGGCGCCATTGGCAAAAATGCCCAAAACACCGTCGTGGTGGAAGCCCTGAAGGACGTTAACCTGCACCTGCGCGAGGGCGATCGTGTGGGTTTGGTGGGCCATAACGGCGCCGGCAAATCCACCTTGCTGCGCCTCTTGTCTGGGATCTATGAGCCCACCCGCGGTTCTGCCGATGTGCGCGGCCGGGTGGCCCCCGTTTTTGATTTGGGCGTAGGCATGGACCCGGAAGTTTCTGGCTACGACAACATCATTATCCGCGGCCTGTTTTTGGGCCAGTCCATCAAGCAGATGAAAAAGAAGATGGATGAGATTGCGGAGTTTTCTGAGCTCGGCGATTATCTCTCCATGCCGCTGCGCACCTATTCCACCGGTATGCGAGTGCGCTTGGCACTCGGCGTGGTGACCTCCATTGAGCCGGAAATCCTGTTGTTGGATGAGGGCATTGGTGCGGTCGACGCCGCCTTCATGGCCAAGGCACGCGTACGCCTGCAGGAGCTGGTGAAGCGCTCCGGCATCCTGGTCTTTGCCTCCCACTCCAATGACTTTTTGGCCCAGCTATGCAATACCGCCTTGTGGATCGACCACGGTGAGATCCGCTCGGTAGGCGAAGTTTCCGAGGTCGTCGGTGAGTACGAAGGACCTGAGGTGGGCGACTACGTCCGCGACCTGCGCGAGCGTTTTGAAAATGAGGACACCAGCGGCAACTAGCTGAGCATATGCAGCAGCGGGTCCCCCACACCCGTCACGTCCACCTGCACCCCTTCCGGCCGGTGATAGTCCGCAGCGCTTAGGCGCGCGCTGACCACCGGCCGGTTAATTTTTCCTGGGCCCGCAGGCTCTTCCTTTTCCTCGGTGCTAACGCGGTAGCCCAACTTTTCACTCACCCGGGCTGAGGCGCGGTTGGTTTTTATCCAACTGGTGCACAGCGAACCCGCATCGAGGTGCAAGAAGGAAAACGCCGCCATCGCCTGGCGGATAAGCGTGCCATAGCCTTGGCCTTGAAAGCGGTGCAGCACCCATGATGCAGTTTCTATTTCCCGTGCGGCCGCAAAATTTTCTGCCGCCAGGTCCACCACGCCTACTAATTCTTGGGTTTCTACCTGGCGAGCGATGAAATCCAAGGTCCACTTCTGGGGGCACAGCTTCGCTCGGTGCTCCCATCGGTGCTGGGCCATGGCGGCGGGGGTATTCGTCTTCTCATCAAAAAGCCAGGGAAATGCATGTTCTGGAATGTCGTCGCCATAGATATCTTCCGCACACACCTGCGCTCCCTGTGCGATGTCCTCATCGCGCATGACACGCAGGTCAACTCCGCGGCCCGTATCATCGCAGGCCCGAATGGTCACCGCAAAAGGCGGCCAGAAGTTTTCCATAGGCTTCACAGTATCCGCAAAGCTGCGCCTATATCCACTTTTCGCTCCACCAATGCGGAGTGTTTCTGCGCTGGTCCCCCACCCCGGTGGCAAGATGGAACCCATGACTGCCACCCTGACTTCTACCGGTTCTACCGCCGCCGTCATTGTTACCCATCAGCGCGCCGAACTGCTGCGGGCATCGCTCGAACAGGTGGTACACCAAACCCACCCCGTGCAGTGGGTGATCGTGGTGGATAATGGTGCGGAAAATGCAGTGCGTGAACTTGTCGAGTCCATGGCGGGAGACCGCGGCGTCTACGTGCCTTCGGAGACCAATCTAGGCGGAGCTGGCGGCTTTGCGCTGGGCTTTCTCACCGCCCTTTCTTTGGGCGCGGATGCCGTGTGGTGTGCCGATGACGATGGCCGCCCCGCCGATCACACGGTACTTGCGGAGCTGTATCGGGTGGCCGAGGCCAACCGTTTGCATGAGGTCTCGCCAGCGGTATGCAATATCAACGATCCCGACCAGCTCGCCTTCCCCCTGCGCCAAGGTCTGGTGTGGCGCCGGCGAATGGATGAGCTGGAGGGCGATTTCCTGCCTGGCATTGCATCGCTATTTAACGGCGCGCTGATTTCCGCAGCGGCCATGGAGATCATTGGTGTACCGGACTATCGGCTCTTCATCCGCGGCGATGAGGTGGAATACCACCGCCGGCTGGTCAATTCCGGGCTCTCTTTCGGCACGGCTCTGACCACGAGCTACCTGCACCCAGATGGATCGGATGAGTTCAAGCCCATTTTGGGCGGCAAGATGCACACCCAGTTCCCAGAGGGTGAGTTCAAGCGGTTTTTCACTTACCGCAATCGCGGCTATTTATTGTGGCAGCGCGGCATGCGCAAGCTACTGCCACAGGAATTCGCCCGCTTTGGCTGGTTCTTCCTGATCCAGCGCCACGATCCGGCCGGCTTTATCGAATGGCTCAAGCTTCACAACCGCGGGCGCAGGGAAGATTTCCGGCGCCCTAGCTAGGCCGATGCCGAACTGCAGGGGCTGGGCAAGGGGGGCATCGATAAGCGCGGCACATACCCGCCACCACCGAGAGCTTGACACCCCGCGCGCAGATTGGTCGGGCTCGATTCCCGTGGTGAGGTTATTTTTCTTTAAAAATGAAGGCCCTCTGAATGGCAAAATTGGTCACTGTGGCCACGCCCTGGGCGATGACAAAGGCGATGGTGTCTTTAAGCACGCCTTCTAAGCCAAGGGATAAAAGCGGCTCATTGAGCACCCAGTATAGGAAGTTTTGAACCGCGAAAGTGGAGGCGTACAAGATCCCCACGGTGACGGCTGTACGGCCAGAGACCTTGACCCCAAAGGTCCACCGCGCATTAGCCAGGTAGGCGGCAATGGTGCCAAAGACCCAACCGATGGCCTTGGCGGCGGAACGGTGCAGTCCCAAGTACGTCAATAAAAGCGTCAGGCCATAGTCAATGGCGGCGGCACCTACACCCACGGAAATAAATCGCACCAGTTGGGTGTGCAGCGAGGTGGACGAAGGTTTTACTTCTACGGCGTCATCAGCGGAGTTAGTCACGAGTGAGTAGCCTACCCGCGCAAGAGCGCTCGGTACATGTCCAACCGATCCACCGGCGCGGCGGATTCCGCACCATAGGCGCCTATCCCCGCCAATTGCTGCAACGATGCCGCACATAACTCCCGCACTTCAGCCCCGGTCAGCGCCGAGCCATCGTCATTGACCCAGCCGAGGGCATCCATGGTGGTCTCCACGACGGAATCGGTCAGCTCCGCGCCACCCATGCACGATAGGGCTAGTGCCATGGACCAAAAGGCGTCTTTGCCTTCATGGGTAACCTCGCGCGGCAGGCTGGCGAGCACGCGGGCAGTTTGCGGTGACAATTCGGTACCCCTGCTTAGGTCCATCGCCTGCAGCAGCGGAACAAAGTCATAGAGTTTGGTGCGCTCAATCAAATCACGCACAGGGGACGCTACCGCGGAAAGGACCTCATCGGTGACTTCTTGCCCGGTCAATTCCCGGTTGACGCTGGTTAATTCAAAGGGTGCAAAGAGCGAGCCCGAACCGCCTACGCATAGCGCTTCCGGGGTGCCATTATCGCGCGGATAAATTTCAGCTACCACCAGCTCGAAGTCCCATAGCCCCCAGGCGAAGTCGATTTGATCGCCTTCGCGCCAAAGGAATTCGGAGGCCTGACGTTCCGGATCGATGCGCGGGCCACGCGCCTCGGTGTGTTCATAAAAGTGCCAGGGGGATTCCTCCTCCGGCAGGCCAAAGCAAATGCGCAGCACACGGTGCAACTCGGTGAAGGTCAGGGCATCGCTAAAGCCAATCTGGCGGTGCACCTCGCCATCGGCGCGGATATTCGCGGCTTGGCAAATGATTGTTAGGGGCTCGCGTTTGAGGGATACCACGCTATTGGCGCGTTTGGCCCGCGCCTGTGCGATATCGGTGACCCCTGCGTTCATGAGCCCCACCATACGCAAGTTTTAGGCTGCTAGTTTTGCGATATCGCGCGCTTCCAACTCACTAATTAGGAACGTCAGTGCCGCACCAACGGCGCCCAACAGAGTCCAGGGCCGCTTGGCACCGCGCTTGCGCAGGAACTTTACCATTCGGCGGGAAATTGCAACGTTCATCCAGCCGCCTAGGATGAGCAGCAGTACCACCGCGGCAAAAATGGCCCAGGGTTTGAGGCCCTGATCGGATGCATCTTGCGGGGAGCGCGGCTCATCACCATCCTGTTCCGCGTGCGCGTTGGTATAGGCCACCAGGGCACCAAAACCAAAGAAAGACAAGGTATAGGCAGTAATCAAACCGCCTTTGGATGTGATCCAATCCGGATAAGAGGTCGCGATACCCACGGCAGCGGCTTGGGTAATGCGGCCCGCCAGGGTGTCATCGAGGGCGTAGTTGTCTTGGCGCTGATCTTGCGTCTCGTGGTTGTTGGTCATAGCGACCACTTTAAGCGGCGGTAAGCTAATGCGCATGTACTCGGATAAGACAGAGCACATGACGCCAGCGCAGCAGGCGGCTCAGGATGTGCGTGCGGAAGACGATAAGCGCAACGGCCACTTCGAGGCCACGGAACACACCGATGTGCCGTTGAGTCCTTTCATGACTCGCCTGATGGCAGAGGAATTGCCCATGCTGGATTCCTCCTCGCGCGCTCGTGTCTATGACCTTTTGCGGGAGTACGATGGCCCGATTATTGAATCTCAGGAAGAACTGCCGGAGGAAATCCGCGCGCTTATGGATCTATAAACGGACACATTCGGGCAGTACAAGCGTCCGTTTTGTTCTGAATATCACTCGCGCCACTCCGTCTACCCTCGTGTGAGCTAGGTAGGCTAGGGAGGCGACACAAATCCGTCGAGCAAAGAGTAAGAGATGGAATTACATACCACTGAAAAGTCCCTGCACGGCTGGGGCCGCACCGCCCCGACGACCGCCCATGTTCTCGCCACCGAAGACGTGGACGTGATCAAGAAGGCCGTGGCCCAGGTTGCAGAAGATAACTCGGATAAGCCCGCCCACCTGCGCCGTGGCGTCATTGCCCGCGGTATGGGCCGCTCCTACGGTGACCCCGCCCAAAATGGCGGCGGCCTGGTCATCGACATGCAAAAGCTCAATAAGATCCACTCCATCGACCCGGAGTCCGCTCTGGTGGACGTCGATGGTGGTGTCACCCTAGACCAGCTGATGAAGGCTGCCCTGCCTTATGGCCTGTGGGTTCCGGTTCTGCCGGGTACCCGCCAGGTCACCATCGGTGGCGCGATCGGCCCGGATATTCACGGTAAGAACCACCACTCCGCCGGCTCCTTTGGTGACCACGTGGTCTCCATGGAGCTGCTCGTGGCCGATGGCCGCGTGCTGCACCTGACCCCGGAAGGCTCCGAGGATGACCCCAGCGGCGACCTCTTCTGGGCCACCGTTGGCGGCATGGGCCTAACCGGCATCATCCTGCGCGCCACCATCCGCATGACCAAGACGGAAACCGCTTATTTCATCGCGGATACGGACCGCACCGATAACTTGGATGAAACCATCGCCTTCCACTCCGATGGTTCCGAGCACAACTACACTTATTCTTCCGCCTGGTTCGATGTCATTTCCCCAGAACCAAAGCTGGGTCGCTCCACCATTTCCCGCGGTTCGCTGGCCACCTTGGCACAGCTGGAAGAGCTAGCCCCGAAGCTGGCTAAGGATCCGTTGAAGTTCAATGCGCCGCAGCTGATGACGGTGCCGGATATCTTCCCGTCCTGGACCATGAATAAGCTTTCCCTCTCCGCTGTGGGATTGGCCTACTACACCATGGGTGCACCGGCCAAGAACCAGGTCAAGAACCTGACGCAGTTCTACCAGCCGTTGGATCTCATCGGTGAGTGGAACCGCGGCTACGGTTCCAAGGGCTTCTTGCAGTACCAGTTCGTGGTACCGACCGAGGCCGTGGAGCCGTTCAAGGAGATCATCCGCGATATGCAACGCTCCGGCCACTACTCGGCCCTCAACGTGTTCAAGCTCTTCGGTGAAGGCAACCGCGCGCCGCTGTCCTATCCAATGCCGGGTTGGAACGTCTGCGTGGACTTCCCCATCCGTCCGGGCCTGGGCAAGTTCCTGGATGACTTGGACCGCCGCGTGATGGAATTCGGCGGCCGCCTCTACTTGGCCAAGGAGTCCCGCACTTCCGCGGAGAACTTCCACAAGATGTACCCGGGCATGGAGGGCTGGCTGAAGACCCGCAATGAAATCGACCCGACCGGCGTCTTCGCCTCCGATATGTCCCGCCGCCTCGAGCTGCACTAATCACTGGAAATAACACCTTTAAGGAGATTTACTGACCATGCTTAATGCAGTAGGCCAAGCACAACACATCCTGCTTCTGGGCGGCACCTCTGAGATCGGCCTCGGCGTCGTCTCCGAATTCCTGCAGCGCGGCCCCGCCAAGGTCACCCTGGCTGCCCGCCCGGAGTCCCCGCGGATCGCCCAGGCCAAGGCAGACCTGGAATCTCGCGGCGCTGACGTAGAGGTTCTAGACTTCGACGCCACTGACTTTGACTCCCACCCAGAGGTAATCAATAAAGCCTGGGCACGTGGCGACGTAGACGTGGCCATCGTTGCCTTCGGCACCCTGGGTGACCAGGAGGAGCTGTGGCAAAACCACGACAAGGCCGTCGCCTCCGCGCAGACCAACTACACCGCCCCGGTTTCCGTGGGCGTGCTTCTGGGCGAGAAGTTCAAGCACCAGGGCCACGGCACCATCGTCGCCATGTCCTCCGTGGCTGGCATGCGCGTGCGCCGTTCCAACTTTGTCTACGGTGCTTCCAAGGCAGGCGTGGACGGCTTCTACATCAACCTGGGAGAGGCTCTGCGCGGCACCGGCGCCAACGTGCTGGTTGTCCGCCCGGGCCAGGTGCGCACCAAGATGTCCGCCGAGGCTGGCGACGCCCCGTTGACCGTCAACGTCTCCGATGTTGCCGAAGCCACCGTGAAGGCCGTGCTCGATGGCAAGCAGTCCATCTTCGTGCACCCGCTGTTTGAATACGTTTCTTTGGCATTCAAGTTCATTCCGCAGGCCATTTTCCGCAAGCTGCCGTTCTAAATCACCGCGGTTTCTGCACTGGCGCCTGCCAGCCGCCTCGCCCCCGCTCCTCCGTCTCGCTGCACGCCCGCGGCGGGGAGGGGCGGGGGCGGTGGTGTATAAGGGGGCGTCGGAAAGCAAGTGTTTTCCTGCCCGCGCCAAATCTGGGTTGTGGCGCTTGGGTATGCGAAACTAATGGGCATGACAAGCACAGCTATACCCACCCAGTCAACGCCCGTGAGCGAAAATCCGCGCACCGAGGCCTACCGCGCCGATGCGCTGACTCATCGCGCGACCCTGCTGGGTATTGTGTTGACCGCCCTAGCCAGTGGTGTGGTCACGCTGCTGGGCTGGTTTGCCTTCAAGACGGTATCTCTGCCTTCTTTTAATACCTCCATGGTCACCCGCGCGCTGAGCACAGTGGGCGTAGTGGTCACGCTGGCTCTAGCCGGCGGGCTGTGCGTGTGGTGGCTTTATGACCACTACAAGGATTGCTTTACTCGGCCGCGCTGGCGGGTCTGGCTGACCTACGCGGTCACCTACCTCTCCCCCGCGCTGCTGACCTTGGCTGCCGTGGGCCTGCCGCTGTCCGCCTCCCGTTTGTGGCTCGACGGCGTGCAGGTGGATCAGGCTTTCCGCACCCAGTTCCTCACCCGCTCAGTGGATGAGATGGGCTATGCGGATATGAACTACCAGGATATGCCGTCCTTTTACCCCATTGGCTGGTTCTGGCTGGGCGGCCGCTTGGGAGCGCTATTGGGCATTCCGGGATGGGAGGTCTACCAGCCCTGGGCGCTTATCTCCATCGCTGTAGCCGGCTGCATTTTGGTGCCCCTCTGGCAGCGCCTCACCAGCTCCCTACCGGTCGCCACCGCCATCGCCCTAGTCACCACCGCGATTACGCTCACCATCGCGGCCGAGGAGCCCTACTCCGCGGTCATCGCCATGGGCCTGCCCACCGTCGCAGTGCTCAGCGCCCGCGCCTTCCGTGGCTCTTGGCTCTCCACCCTGGGTGTGACACTCTACCTGGGCATTTCCGCCACGTTCTACACGCTTTTCACCGGTGCGGCCGCGCTCACCGTGGTCAGCCTCATCGCGCTCTTTACCGCGCTATATGAGCATACGTGGCGCCCCATCGTGCGCTTGGCGGTAATGGCGGCAGGCTCCATTGCCATTGCGCTCATCGCCTGGGGCCCCTATATATGGGCGGTCATGCACTCGCCAGTACCGCTGCAGACCACCGCGCAGCACTACTTGCCGGAGGAAGGCACCCAGATTCCGGTGCCATTTTTGTCCTTTAGCATTGTGGGCTTCCTCTGCCTTATGGGACTTATCTACATGGTCATTCGTCTCAATGACCAAGAGGTGCGCGCGCTGGGCATCTCCCTCATTGGCAGCTATCTATGGATCGTTGTGTCTATGGTGGCAACGCTGGCCGGCACCACGCTGCTGAGCTTCCGCCTGGAAATCATCGTGGTACTCCTTTTTGCTACCGCCGGTGTCCTAGCCTTAGCCGAGGTTCGCCTCTTGGGCGTACACCGCCTCTACCCGGCGCGCTTCTCCCATACCACCAATAAGCAAATCACCGCGGTCTTGGGCATTATCCTTGCCCTGGCCGGCGTCTTCTATGCGCAGCAGATTCCGGAGGCCAACGAGGACGCCATCGACCACGCTTATAGCGATACCGATGGCTATGGCGAGCGCGCCGACCGCTTCACTAGCGATTCTGCTCATTACTACCTGGATATCCACAACTTCATCCAGGACCAGGGCTATACGCCGGATGACACGGTGGTGCTTACTGATGAAAAGATCTTCATGTCTTACTACCCTTATTGGGGTTTCAACGCCTTTACCAGCCACTATGCCAATCCACTGGGTGAGTTCAGCACCCGCAATGAGCAGATTGAAACCTGGGCCAACGATTCCTGGGACATGAAGCCGGATGAGTTCCGCAAGGCCCTGGATTCCGCTGCGTGGCGCAGCCCAGATGTCATGATCTTCCGCGGTGATTTAGAAAATAAGGACGATGGTTTCAAGCTACATTTGGCAGAAGATATCTACCCCAATCAGCCGAATATTCGCTATCGCGCGGTCTTCTTCAACGCCGATGTCTTTGACAAGGGCTGGAAGCTAAAGCAGACCGGCCCCTTCGTAACAGCCGTTCGCACCAAGTAAGTTCACCCACACTTCCCGCCCGTGGCAGGGTGTGCCCGCGGGCGGAGAGGGTTATCTGACGTAGACTAATCGCCGTGTCAGATAGCCTCACTACGAATACCACCCAAGCGCGACCTGCTAGCTCCCGCTTCACCGCCGCCCCCGCGGGCCTGCGGTGGACCGCGATCATTGCCGGACTGATTGGTTTCCTGTGTTTTGTAGCCACCCCGCTACTGCCGGTGACCCAAACTCAGTCCTCTTATGACTGGCCGCAGCATGATTCCGTGCAATCCATCAACGCGCCACTCATTTCCGTGGCGCCGGAGGATCTTCAGGCCACTATCCCTATCTCCGCAGTTGATGAGCTGCGTGAGGGACAGTCCATGGTCTACGGCACCGTCCCGCCGGAGTCAAAAAAGGCCTCCAACCGCGGTCTTTTCGTCCGCGCGAATGAGGAGGGCCTTTCCGTTGTCTCCTTGGATGAGGTTCTGCTTACCCTCAACTCCAAAGAGGTAGCCAAGCTCCCTAAGGACGCCAAGATTGAGATTTCCGCTACGGGCGATGGCACCAGCGTGCGCGTGGGGGATCATGAAAAGACCACCGAGGAGGATCTTCGCCCGCAGGTCACCGGTGTCTATACCGAAATAGACGATAAAGCGGACGTGCAGGCCCTGCTTGACGACGGCCTCAATGTGCACGTCGATATCAACTCCCGCTTCACCTCCTCCCCGACGGTGCTCAAGACCATCGCCATGTGGCTGGGCACCGCCATGGTGGTCGTATCCCTGTTCTGCCTATGGCGCATCGACCGCCTCGATGGCCGCCGCTTTGGCTTCATGCCTAAGACGTGGAAGAAGGTGCGCCCGCTCGATGGCGTGGTGGCCGCCGTCTTGGGATTTTGGTATATCTTCGGCGCCAATACCTCCGATGATGGCTTCATCTTCTCCATGAGCCGCGTCTTCGATCACGCGACCTACATGGCCAACTACTACCGCTGGTACGGCGTGCCAGAGGCGCCCTTCGGCGCCCCCTATTATGACCTGGTTGCCGTTCTCTCCCAGATTTCCACCGCCTCGGTCTTCGTGCGCTTGCCCGGCCTGATTTCTGGGCTCATCATCTGGTTTATCCTCTCCCGCGAGATACTCCCGCGCTTTGGCCAGCTTGTCGACGGCCGCCGGGTCGCTCACTGGACCGCGGCGCTTATGTTCTTGGCCTTCTGGCTGCCCTATAACAACGGCACCCGCCCCGAGCCCATCGTGGCGCTTGGCGTGATGTTTACTTGGGCCTCTTTTGAGCGTGCCATTTCCACCCACCGCCTGCTCCCGGCGGCCGTGGGCACCATCGCCGCAACCATCACCTTGGCCGCCGGCCCCACCGGCCTCTTTGCCGTGGGCGTTTTCCTGGTCAGCCTGCCGCACCTCTTCCGCGCCATGGCCGAGCGCGTACCGTCCATGGGCGGTGGCACCTTGGGCTGGCTCGCGCTCATTGCGCCATTCCTTAGCGCTGGCACCGCCATCATGGTTGCCGCCTTTGGTGACCAGACGCTATCGACCGTGCTGGAGTCCACCCGCGTGCGCTCCGAGGTTGGCCCCTCCCTGCCGTGGTACGCGGAGTACGCGCGCTACTCCACCCTCTTCCAGGAATCGGTGGATGGCTCGCTCACCCGCCGCTTCGCGGTCTTCACCATGCTCTTCTGCCTAGTGCTCATCGTGGCGGCCTTCATCAAAGACCGCCGTGTCGTCGGTGCTGCCGTTAGCCCGACCCAGCGCCTGCTCATTATTGTGGCGCTGTCCATGTTCTTCCTCATGTTCACCCCCACCAAGTGGACCCACCACTTTGGCATCTACGCCGGCGTGGCCGGTGTTATCGCCGCCCTCGGTGCCGTGGTGCTCTCCCAATTCGCACTGCGCTCGCCGCGCGCTCGCACCTTCGCTATCGCCGCGGTGGTCTTCTTATTGGCCATCTCTTTCGCCGGCTGGAACGCTTGGTGGTACGTTTCCTCCTTTGGCATCCCGTGGTGGGACCGTACGGTGCAATTCAAGGCCATCGAGGCCAATAAGGTGCTCCTTGCCATCGCGCTGGTCATCTTCGCTATCGGCATAGTGCAGTCCCTGCGCCATAGCTACCGCAAGTCCCAAGCAGAAGAGGCCGGCACCCTGGCGGAATTTGAGAAAAATGCCGCCGCTAAGGTTTCGCGCTCCGCCGGTATCATGTCCGCGCCCATCGCCTTGGCCTGTGCCATCGTGATAGCGCTATCGTGTGCTTCCTTTGCCAAGGCCACCGTCTCGCAGGCGGATTCCTACTCCGTGGGCAAGGGCAACGTGGCCTCCCTGCGCGGCAATACCTGCGCTCTGGCGGATCAGACCATGGTGGAGACCAACACCAATGATTCCTTCCTGACCCCGGTTGAAGGCGACTTGGGCGATTCCCTGGTGGACCAGGACGAGACCCACAAGGGCTTCGATCCAAACTTCATCCCTGAATCCATCGAGCCGGAAAACCAGAATTCCGCCTCCGTAGGTGCCATCGCGGATGGCTCCAGCGACTCCTCCTCCGATAGCGCGGAGACCGCTACCTCGGGTGCGGATACCGAATCCGGCGGTAACAGCGATTCCGCGGATTCCCAGGAGACAAAGAATAAGCAAGACAAAAAGGACAAGAAGTCCAAGGAAACCACCAATACCTCGGAGGGTGGAGTACGCGGCACTGAGGGTGTCAATGGCTCTACCATGCACCTGCCGTTCAACCTGGATTACACCAAGGTCCCGGTGCTCGGCTCCTATTCCGAGGAGCAAGACTCCACCTCTGAAGTGACCACCAAGTGGTACAACCTGCCAGAGGCCAAGGACAATACTCCCGTGCTCGCCGTATCTGCAGCCGGCAATATCTACCACCACGACGTCAACGGGGTAGAGCAGGAAGGCATGAAGCTTAGCCTCGAGTACGGCACCATCGATGACTCCGGAAAGGTCACCAATACTGGCGAGGAAGAACTCTCCGCCGTCGGTGCCACGCCAAAGTGGCGCAACCTGCGCCTGCCACTGGATAAGTTGCCAAAGGATGCCAACGTGGTGCGCCTGGTAGCAACGGATGACTCCACCGATGAGGATGACTGGCTGGCCTTTACTCCACCGCGCGTCCCAGAGCTAGACACCATCAATAACCAGTTCTCCAAGGACACCCCGGCACTATTGGACTGGGCCGTAGCCCTACAGTTCCCGTGCCAGCGCACCTTTGACCACTTTGCCGGCGTTACCGAAATTCCGCAGTACCGCATCCTGCCGGACTCCTCGGCACAGACCTCGCTGACGGATTTCCAGTCCTTCTCCGGCGGTGGCGCCATGTCCACCGCGGAGGCGGTCAACTACTCCTATGAGATCCCGAGCTACCTCAATAATGACTGGGCCCGCGACTGGGGTGCCATCGAAAAGTACGAACTGCGTACCGATTCACAGGGCAATGCCCCAGTCCCAGCCGAGATTGATTATGAGGACATTACCCGTTCCGGACTGTGGAAAGACTCCGAGATGAAGATTCGCCCCGAGGGCGAGGAGTAACCTCCCCAGCGGCCGCGCCCCGATCCCGCTTCGGGGCGCGCAGGCGCCGCACGATCCAATCACCTACGAAAAAGAGCAATAGCGAAGCGCCAAAGAGCGGCGCGATGATTGAGTAGGCCACCGCCCCCGCCAGCACGGCGGGGGTAATTTTTAGCTCGGGCAGGCTGCGGCGCGGTTTCTTCCACCACATCCACAGGCCCGCAATGCTCACCACGAGCAGGCCGAGGGCGAGTACCGCCAATGCAACCTGGCTATAGATTCCAAAAAGCGTCCCCATGTGCAGCTGGATGAGCCACGAAGTAAGCTGCGCGGCAAGCGGCCAATCGGCGGAATTGATGCGGTCGATGACCTCGCCGTTCGGAGTAACCGCTACGGCGTCGCTGCGTAACTTGAAGGCCGCACGAGCCTCCCGCACGCCCCACGCATCGCCGGGCTTTTCCGGCGGAGTCATTTCCAGCACCCCGGTCAAACCCTGGCTACGGGCGGTCGATTCTGCAGTTTGGGCTCCGGCGAGTTCTGCGGCATCGTGGTTTCCCGTATGCCCAGCGTGCCCCGCGTGCCCCACGTGCTCGGCGTGGTTGGCATGCTCCCCCGCCCCAGTGCTAGCCCCCGCTTCTGCAACGGAGGTGGCCACGGACGGTTCCTTCCAATTAAGTTCCTCCCGCACCTTGCCAATACTTGTGCCCGCTACCAGCGACCATGTCAGGCCAGTAACCGTAAGAAAGAGGAAGCCCGGCAACAACCAGGCACCCACGCGGGCGTGCAGCGCCAGTACCTTAGAGGGCTGCTTCTTATTCCTTTGTTTACGCTTGAGCCACAGGTAGAGACCGAGGATGCTCAGCGCGCCGAGCCACGAGGCCGCAAGTTCGGCATAGAGACGGCCAGGCTCGCCCAACCATAGGGTGCGGTGGCCATTAGAGGCCCACGTACGGAAAGGCAGCGCCCGCGAGCCGCCATATTGTTGTAGTTCGCCAGTGATGTGCAGATCCACCGGGTCTACAAAGACGGCGTGGGTATAGCTGGAATTGGGAGCGGTGGGGTCGTCGAAAAGCACGCGGGTGGTCTCCTGCGGATCTTCGGAAGGCTCGACTCGAACCACGGTCCCATCCGGGTGCTGGCGCTGGGCGGCGGCAATCTGTTCATCAAGGCTGCGCGGGCTGCCTTGCGCGGTGGCTGTCACCTCATCGTGGTAAATCCACGGTTCAAAGGTGGGCGCCAAGGCATAGAGAAACCCGCTTAACGCTGCGACGATGAGAAAGGGCGCAATGATTACGCCGGTGAATTTATGCAGGCGCGATAGCGCGCCATGAGTGGATATGGTCATGCGGAACTAGTCGCGATCCTATTGAAACTAGTTCCCTTTTAGCATGGAACCGCCAGGGAATTGTTATTTTTCCAACTCCTCTGCCAGAAACGCGGCCGCATCCCGCACGCGCTGACGGGCAACCGCCGGGGTAGACACGCGGTGGGTGGAAACATAATCGCGCGCCACGGCGCCGGGCACAGAAACACGCGCAGCAATCTCATCCTCGGTCGCGGTCTGGACGAAAATATCCGTGCAGAGCTTAGAAAGGTCCGCAGGAATTGCATAGCCGGCACGGAGATCCTCAGGCAGATTTTCCAGGGCACCGAAATCGGGGAAGGTGAGCAGGAGGGCGTCGGCAGGCGCAAGCGCCGCTAGTGCCCCGCCGGAGGAATATCCCCAGGTAGTAACGCTGGAAGCATCCTGCGCGCGGGCATAGTCGATGGCCTGCTGCACGGCAGTGACCATCTCCGCCACGGTGTGCGCAGGCGCGAGCGGATAATCCACATCAATGATGGTGGTACCGGATAGCTGTGCGGCGGCTGCTACCTCAGGGCGCCACTGCATCTCCAGCGCCTGGCCAGCACCGCGCCACCAGCCGCCCGAGTGGAGCGACACCGCCCAGCGGCCGGTGGACTTTGTGGGCCGAAAAATGGTTCCCACCTCGGATTCTTCCACGCTGATGCCCTCCGTATAGGCGGTGCCCGGCAGCGCATGATCCACCGCAGTGCCGAGCACCATCATTGCCGCGTGTGTAATCCGGTCCGGCAAGAGCGCGCAATATTGATCCGCCTCAGGAGAGCCGCCCCCAGCCCACGGCGGGCGGAAATCCGGGGTGTCGTAGTGGGCATCGATATAGGCAACGAGCTGCTCAAGCTGCTCCTTGTCGTCCATCTGACGGTCCTGGCCGCCGATGTGCCACTCCTGTCCCGGCTCCAGCGGGCGGTGCGGATCCTGGTTAGCATCTGCGTTAGTCATGCCACCGAGCCTACGCGCACCGCCTACCGGCGGAAAGGTCTACCAAATGGTGACGCGATCCTCCGGCGCAATGTACATGGAAGAATCTTCTGCCACGTCAAAGGCCTCGTAAAACTCCGCAATATTGGCCGCAATGAGGTTGCAGCGGAACTCCGCCGGCGAGTGCGGGTCAATGGCTAGGTACTGGGTGGCCATCTCCGGACGGATGGCGGTGCGCCATACGCGGGCCCAGGACAGGAAGAAGCGCTGTAGGCCATTGTAGGTGTGCTCAGCCAGCTCTGGCTCGGCACCGTCTACCTCGAACTTTTCCTCCTTGCCCTGCAGGTCGATGCCCTTATCGGCGCAGTAGTTCTTAAAAGCCACCACGGCGATACCCAGGCCGCCTAGGTCACCGATATTCTCGCCCAGGGTAAAGCTGCCGTTCACCCCAGTAGATTCGATGCCGGCCTCCTTGAGCACCGTCGGTACCTGGCCATTGAACTGCTCCACCAGCTTGGCGGTGAGCTTTTCAAAGGCGGCGCGATCCTCATCGGACCACCAGGAGTTCAGGTTGCCCTGACCATCAAACTGCGAGCCCTGGTCATCAAAGCCGTGGCCGATCTCGTGGCCGATGACAGCACCGATGGCGCCGAAGTTTTCTGCGGCATCGGCCTTCGGGTTATAGAACGGCGGGCGCAGGATTGCCGCTGGGAAGGTGATGTCATTGACCACTGGGTTATAAAAGGCGTTGACCGTTTGCGGGGTAGTCACCCATTCATCGCGATCGGCCGGCTTGCCAATCTTGGCCAGCTCGAAGTCGTGAGAAAAGGCAGAGCCGGCACGCGCATTAGCCAACAGGTCCGCGCCCTTGCCGGAGACCTCGAGGCCGGAGTAATCGCGCCAGGAATCCGGGAAGCCAATCTTGGCCTTGAACTGGGAAAGTTTCTCCAAGGCACGCTCGCGGGTGGCCGGGGTCATCCACTCCAGCTGGGAGATGCGCTCACGGTAGGCGGCGATGAGGTAGTCCACCAGCTCATCCATCTCTTGCTTGGAGGAGTCCGGGAAGTGCTTATCCACGAATACCTGGCCAATCTCTTCGCCCACGAGGGACTCAGCCAGGCCTACCGCGCGCTTCCACCGGTCGCGCTGCTGGGTGGCGCCGGAGAGCTTGGTGCCGTAGAACTCAAAGTTCTTCGCGCCTACTTCCTCCGGCAGCATGGCCGCGCGGGAGCGCAGGATGTGCCAGGTGGCCCACAGCTGCCAATCGGCCATGCGCTCGGAGGTAAAAAGGCTCTCGAAGTGCTCGAGGTAGGACGGCATCATATTGACTACGCGGTGCTCCGGCAGGTTGCCGCCGGAGAGCACGGCCCGCGCCATGGCGGGCAGCTCGCCAAACTCACACGGGTTATAGGTCTTGACCGCATCGCGTGTGGAGACCACATCCCAATGGCCAGCGGCAAGTTCCTTTTCCAAGCCCACGATGCGCTGGGCGGCTACCTCGGCGCCTAGGCCAAAGAGGCGGGCTGGGTCGAGGAACTCCAGCATCTCTGCCACATGCTTTTCATAGGCGGCCAGTGTTTCGGCGTGAGCTTCCTCGCGGTAATAAGCCTCATCCGGCAGGCCCAGGCCGGATTGAATGACATAGGCAATGGCGTCCTCGGAACCAGAGTCCTTGGATACCCAAAAGGTCACCGGGGAGCCGACACCGGTGCGCTCGAGTTCACCCAGGCGTTGCGCTAATTCCTCTGGGTCGGCCGCGCTCAGGCGGTCCAGATCCGCATCCAATGGAGCCATGCCGGCCGCATTAACCCCTTCGGTATCCATAAAGGAGGCATAGAGCTTGCCCGGTCGGCCGGTGTCCTTTTCCACGATTTCGTGGACGAGTTCTTCAGCTTCGTCGCGCAGCGCGTGAAAGGTGCCGTCCACGCCGCGATCATCGGGAATAACGTGGCTTTCCAGCCAGGGTCCATTGACTAGTTGATAAAGATCTTTCATGCTTGCCACTCTAGGGCAAAGCGACAAGATAAGGTGTGGTCCATGAATTTTTATCGCTTTCCTCCAGCGCATCCGCGGCGCCTTTTCTGCGCCGTCATTGCGTTCGTGGCGGTGGTTCTTGCCCTGCCCATGATCGTGCAGGCGGCGCTGGGGGATTCTTCCGCAGACGTCGAGCAGGTCACCCTAGCCGAGCCCAGCCAGGACTGGGAGATTGACGTTCCCGATCTTTATTGCGAGCGCGACTATGAATCCCTCGCCAGCATCGGCTGGAACTGCGGCGATGTCAGCGTACAAGCCACCCTTACCGAAGATGCCAAAGACGATGCCACCACCTTGCGCCGCATGGTCCGCGCCCTAGCCATGGCGCCCTTGCCGGCCGATGCCCCTACCTTCGACGGCACTAACGGGGCACTCCTGCTTGCCGACGCCCCCTCCTCCACCGCCGCCCTCTCCCTCGACGGCACCGGCGAGGACGAAAACAAGGATTGGGTGGTCACCGTGACCGGCAAGGGTGAGCAGGCCCGCGCCACCGCCTCCCGCATTTGGCATGCCTTCGGCCAAAAGGATCTACCCGCCGATGCCGATTCAGAATTCGCTGATTTCTCCGGGGAGTTGATGTTCTAGATGTCTAAGCTCTTTCGCACCACGCTGTGGATCTTATCCGCCATTGGACTCATCGCCTTCTTTTTCCAGACGCTAAGCACATTTTTGATTTCTCCCCTGATGGGCCTGCTCAGCCTGCTCATCGCCGCCATACTCGTGGCGCTGGTCATCTACCTGCTGCAACGCAGCCCCATGTGGGCCCGCCCGGCGCGCCTATGGGCCACGCTGGCTTTCCTTTGGGGCGGCGGAGTAGCCGTTGCCTTGGCGCTTATCAGCGCTGGGCCGGTCATGCAGCTCGCCATTGGCTCCGGCTGGGTCGACGCCATGATGTCGTGGAGCGGTGCCTATCCGGAAGAAATTTCTAAGGCCACCGGCGTAATCTTCGTGCTCATGTCCTTCCGCCAGCTCAACCGCCCGTGGCACGGCTGGATGGTGGGCGCAGTGGTGGGCCTTGGCTTCGAGGCCTGCGAAAATATCCTCTACGGCGCCATGGGCGCCACCATGCATCCTGATAGCGATATCCAGGGGCTTTTTGAAATGTGGGGCCTGCGCCTTATCGCCGGTCCTGGCCTACACGTATTGCTCACCGCGCTGGCCGGCTGGGGCATCGGCTGGGCACTCTATGCCGCCGCCAAACCCTGGTGGTGGCGCATCGGAGTCTTCCTCGGCGCCCTAGCCGCCTCCTTTACACTGCACTTCTGCTGGAATTACCTGCACGATTCCGAGGTGGCCTCGATCATCCAAGCCGTTGTCGTGGCGCTTATTCTTTACCCGCTGAGCATCTGGCTGGTGCTGCGCGGTAATAAGCTTGCCAAAACCGACGAGAGCTACAGCCACAGCACCGCCGAAGACGCCCTCGCCTTCATCCGTTAAAGCCGCCTGCGCCATCCAACCCCAGCACGCTTTGTAGTTCTGTCGAGCTCTGCAAGTCCTAGTTGCACACACGCATCGGCGTTACCTGCGCCAATGCCTGGTTCGCGCTCGCGCAGGCTTGACGCTCGTAGCTCGCTGCCGTGCGGGTGGCATCGCGAACGGCCTGACGCGCGGGGCCTTGTAGATTCAAATCGCGTTCGATGCGCGCGCCAATAGCTTGGCTAGAACCGCCCGCTGCGGGTAGTGCGCCTGGGTCATTATGTACGGCCCGGGTGACATCTGCGGTATGAGTGCCCGCGTCACCGTAGGTATTGGCGGCTACGGTAAATCCAGGGGCGGTGGATACCGAGGCATGGATGCGGCGATTATCGGACCAGCCAAACTTGGTACCGATAACGCCCGGAATTCGTGAGGTACCAAAATCTTGGCGGTAGCCATCGGCAGCCACAGGGGCGGCGTTGGCCATACCGGTCATGATGGGTGCGGCAATGGGATCGTGCTGAATACGCGAGGTAAAACGCGCTACGTCCTCGGTGGACGTAGTGGTCGTTCCCCAATACCCGGTGTAGTGCGTTTCGCGCAGTCCAAACTCGTGGATGGTGCTGGGGATGGCTTGCGGGTAGCGGCGATCCAAGTCGGTAGCCACGTTGTCATCGCTGACGCGGATCATGTGCTCCACGCGGGCTTTGTCGGCCGGCGCACCGTATTTTAGGACCCAATAGCCCAAGTAGAGCTTGCTCAATGACAGCGCGGGACGAGACTCATGGGCATTAGCGGTGGACACAGTCGCGCCAGAATCATGCCGGACGGTGATCTGGGTGCGCGCGGGCACAGCGTGCGGATCGAGGGTGACAGCCTGGGCGGCAGGGGCGATTGCGAGGGAGAGTGCGGTAACCAGGGAACCTACCGCCAGCTTTTTCATCATGAAAATATAGTAGCGCCCCCGCAGGTGCTACGCACCAGCTTCTACCAGCAGCACTCCCCCGACGATCAGAACCACTCCGAGGGATTTTAACCAGGTGAATGGCTCCTTGAAGAGGAGATATGAGGCGACGGCGGTAAGCGCGACACCAGTGGCAGCCCAGATGCCATAAGCCACGCCCAAGTCCATGCCGGCCTTGAGCACGAGCGCCAAGAAACCATAGGCGCTGACATAACACAGGGCGACGAGCACAACCCAGAAGCGACGACCGGTCACCGCGGACATGCGCAGGCACAGCGTGCCGGTGACCTCAATGGCGGTAGCGAGGAAAAGCAGAAACCAGATCATTGCGGTGCCACCTCCACCGTGCGGTTTTCATCCTCGTGCGGTTTAGCGCCCATTTCCACGCAGAATACGCCGGCCATAATGAGCGCGATGCCAGCGAGTTTTACTGCTCCGAGCGGCTCGCCAAAGAGCGCGGCGGAAAGCAGCGCGGTGGAAATTACTCCGCCGGATGCCCAGAGGCCGTAGGCCACGCCCACATTGACGCCTTTTTGCATGACGCGGTGCAGGAGCACGAAGGCGAGGATGAAACAAAGAGCGGCAACACCGTAGATCCAGAAATGGTCCACGGCGTATTTCAGCGCGATGGTACCCACGACTTCGCTCGCAATCGCGAGAAAAAGGATGACCCAGGCCCTCACTCCATCAACTCCTGTAATTCGCGGGTGTCGATTCCGTGCTCGTGCATTTTAACGCGGCCGCCAGCGTGGGCGATGGCCTCCCGGTCCCAGTAGTCCGCCGCGCGGACGGGATCATGAGAGGTGCCATCGGCGCGGACCACGCGCCACCAGGCGGTACCGGCACCGTGGCGCTTTAACACGGTACCGACATTGCGCGCGCCGCAACCGGCCACCTTAGCCACCTCACCATAGGAGGTGACGTTGCCGGGTGGAATCACGGCCACGACCGCCAATACGCGCTTGACCAGTGGCGACTCACTCATCGCGATTACTGCGGGTCGAGCCCCAGCACGTCATCCGCTTCGGTTGGCTCCTCTTCAGGGGCGTCTTCGACCTCGGTGAGGGTGATGGTCGCACCAGTGGAATCGGCCAAGAGGCACATGCGGCCAAAGGGCGAATCCCATGGTTCGCGGATGACCTCGCCGCCTAGTTCCACGGCCTTCTTCGCAGCGGCGTCGATGTCACGCACGCCCAAGTAGGTCTGCCAGAAGCTCGGCACCTGCGGCGGGAACTGGCCCTCGGCGTTCCACAGGCCGGCAAACGGCGCACCGTCTTCTTCCGCGGTGGCGTAAATGAAGTTCCCATCCTCGGACTGCATGGCGCGAATTTCCCAATTGAAAAGCTCGCCATAAAAATCCATTGCGCGCTGGAAACCCGAGGTAGCGGTGAGCTCGTGCCATACCGGGGTGCCGGGCTCGCCGGCAGCGACAAAGTGTTCTGGGCCGGTGGGTTGAATGAGGCCGAACATACCGCCGGCGGCGTCGACAAGCAAGGCCATATGACCTAGCTGCACTTGCTGCGGCTGCACCAGGATGCGCCCGCCTAGGCTCTCGGCGCGCCGGCA
Organism: Corynebacterium sp. LaCa54; assembly: GCF_046717495.1. Lineage (NCBI taxonomy): Bacteria > Bacillati > Actinomycetota > Actinomycetes > Mycobacteriales > Corynebacteriaceae > Corynebacterium > Corynebacterium sp. LaCa54. The sequence goes on along the minus strand of NZ_CP177115.1, from coordinate 144,913 downwards.
ATCACCTGCGATGTCCTTAGAGAGGAAGTAGGTCACCCAAGTATCCGGCATGGGTGCTTCTTCCGGTTGCGGGATAAGTCCGGCGATGGGCAGGCCCTGCAAGCGCGCCATCTGATAAGACTTTTCCTCCGCGGACTCGGCGGAAATCTCCCACCCCAGGACTTCCTCGTAGAAGCGTGCAGACTTGCGCGGGTCCGAGGTGGTCAGGTCAATCCAGTAGGGCATGCCCACTTCAGCTTCGAATGCTGGCATCTACATATTCCTCCACTTTTCCGGATCAAAGTCATCATCGGCCGTGGCCTCATCAAAGTAATCATCGTCATCGTCCGGCTCGCCCACACGTGCGCAGGCATCCTCGATGCACACTTCGTCACCCGGGTGGAGCGTGGCGCCCCGGCGCGTTTCGGGCTCGCCATTGACCGTAACCACGCCTTCCGCGATGAGTTCCTTGGCCTCGCCGCCGGTAGCCACCAAGCTGGCCAGCTTGATGAACTGCCCCAATTTGATGGAGTCGCCGTTGATAGGAATGTCTAGCATGCCGCCCAGCTTACCCAGCCCGCGCGCTGCGCTGACTACGGGTGGGCAATATGGAAGAAATCCAGCACCGTATCGGTGGTCCATTCTGCCTTAACTAAGCCGGAATGGTCCGTGGCCCCACCGTTCCACGTGTGCGTGCCGCCGTGGATGGTGTACTGCTCGGTGCGCGCATCACATACCCGCCAGGTGAAGTGCTCCACTGCTTCTTTCCGACGCCTCTTTGGAAACGGATTGCACCCATTCTCTTTCGCAATCCCGCGCAGCGATTGTTTGACCGAGTGGTAGTGCGCTCCGTGTTGGCGCCCACCGCCATATTTCATCAGCGCGTCCTTAGTGCCGTGGATATCCAGGTAATCGGTGGGCTCGCTGGCACAGTCTTTTTCCACGCGGTCATATTTTGCCGCCGAAACCGTGGCCACCGCATCGAATAGGCCCGGCCGCTTGCAGGTCACCGCGCGGGCGAATCCGCCGCCATTGGAAAAGCCCACGCCATAGGTGGTGTCCGTGGCGGGATAATGGCGCCGGACGAAATCAATCGTGTCATCCACGTACTTGAGGTCATCTTCCAAGCTGGTTACCGCATAGGGTGCCGGTGCCCACGCCTTGCCCGCACCTTGGACAAAGACGGTAATGGCATCGCCTTGGGAAAGGTCAGTGCCTTTAAACATATTTCCGGCGTCCATCTCATAGCCGTGCATCGCCACGACCACGGGCAAGCGGTGGTGCTTATCCGCATTAAACGGCACGTGGACTACAAAACTGCGATGATTTTGTAGGTTAATGATCTGGTAGCGGCCATTGGCCGTTGTGCCCTGGTCCGGCAGCGTGGTGATATAGCCATCGGCCGCGCCTTGCGATTCATTTGGCACGCTGCCCGGCTGCGGCGGTTCTTCCTCGCAACCCGCCATGAGTCCGGCGGCCGCGCATAACCCAGCGCACAGGGCCAGTGTTTTCTTGCCGATTTTAATCACGAGCGCGCAGCTTCACCGCCGTGCCAGTGGCCGTGACCATCAACATGTCATTCGACGTTCCCATGGGCGAATAATCGAAGGCGATGCCCACCACACCATCGGCCCCGAGCTCCTGACCGCGCCGCCACAATTCATCGAGTGCCGCTTCGCGTGCTTTGATGGCCTCGCTTTCGTACCCGGCGGAGCGCCCACCGGTGATATTGCGGATGGATGCCCCGAAATCCTTCAGCATATTAATACCGATGACGGTTTCCCCGGCGATAATGCGGATATAGTCCGTAATCTCATAACCATCAACGGTATTGGTAGTGGTAAAAATCATGGCCCCAGATTACATGGCTATAAGTCCACGCACGCCCTCAAAAAGGATGATGACACCCAGCAAGAGGAAGACCACACCGCTGACAATATCCACCCAGGCGGAGTTCTTAGCCATCCACTTTGAAACCGCACGAGTACTCAAAGCCACGCCCACAAACAGCACGAGGCTTTCCAGAATCAATACGGCGCCCACCATGAGAGTGGCGTCAATGCCCATACCGGGATCAATGAAATTGGCAAAGATGGCGCCGAAGAAGATGACCACCTTAGGGTTCGAGAGATCGCAGATAAATCCCATGCGGTAGGCAGTGCCCGCCTTGATAATGCCGTCCGGTGTAAACCCGCGCGGCTGCGGAGCGCGGGTTTCGGTGCCCACGACGGTTGCGGGCGCGCGACGCTCCTTGATTCCACCGGTAATGGCGGTATAGGCCATCCACAGCAGGTAACAGCCACCGAGAACCTGCAGCGCCACGAGGATCCCAGGGTGCGCGGAAATCAGCGCGGACAGCCCCGCCAAGGAGGCCACGGTCCAAATGGTAAGGCCGGTGGTACTACCAAGCGCCGCCCAGACGGCTGCGCGCGTAGAACGCGCACCTAAGCGAATGATTTGCACTACGTCTGGCCCCGGCGAAGCCATCGCCGCGAACCACACGCCCATCAGGGTCACTAGGGCGCTAATAGCCACCTAACACCTCCATACTCGCATGCCATTGGATCAACGCATGCCACTATAAGGACGCTCTCACCTGCAGCGAAACAGGTAAGTCCTGTGATTTAGGTAGCTCCTATATCAACTCTTTTATAGAAATCCGCCACCTGCACTAACCAAAGAGCTCGATGACGCCCTCCACGGCCATAACCAGTCCCAGCACCGCAAAGATAAGACCGGAAACGATATCGATGGCCGCGGAATGATGCGCAATCCAGCGCGATGCCGCGCGCACAATGAGAGCAAAGGTAGAAAACCACGTCACGGACATCGCCAAGAGGATCACCGCTACCGCAACGGTCCAAGCGGGCGACATATCAGGGCGAATAAACTGCGCGAAAACCGCGCCGAAGAACACGAGTGCTTTCGGATTGGATAGGTTCGTGACCACCCCGAGCTTATAGGCGCGCCACCCAGTCATGTCATTAATGCTGCCGGCCGCGATGGCCTGATCCGTATAATCCTCGGTGCCCACCACCACCGTAGGTGCGCGGCGGGAGGCGAAACCGGAGCGAACCGAAGATACACCCATATAAATAAGGAATAGCCCGCCAATGAGTTGCAGCGCACCCAACACACTAGGCCGTGCAGTGATCACCGCGGAGAGCCAGCCAACAATGCCGTGACCCAAAACACTGTGCCGCTGCACACCCCAACGCGCACATCAACCCGGCGCCGGTCGACCGCGGGGCCACGCGGATGACTTGAACCAAGTCGAGTTCAAGTTCAACGTGTAGCTAGGCCCCGGGGTTACCCACGCAGAACTCGTTGCCTTCCGGGTCCTGCATGACGGTCCACACCAATCCCGGCGCTTCGTGGGTGGTGAGTTCGGTGGCGCCTAGGTCTTTGAGGCGTTCTATTAAAGTTTCGCGCTCCGCCCCGCCAACGTCGACGTGCATGCGGTTTTTCCCAGGTGTCGGCTCCTCAACGCGCTGAAATCCCAGCGCCGGGGTGGAATCAACCATCACGAAATCGCCGTAATCCGCGGCGATTTCGCAGCCGGTTGCGGCGGACCAAAACTTGGCGAGCTTTGAGGGATCGTGGCAGTCGAAGGTGATCTGGCGGATCGTGAAGTTGGGATCGCTCATGGTTTCCATGATGGGCGCGCGTCAGCGCGCCTGCAACAATGCGGGGTGTTTCTGGTGGGGGTATCAGACCAGTTCTCTCCGGCCATGTCAGCCCCATACGTCATAATGGAGGCATGGCCGAGCTGGACCCCGAGTGGGCGATCAATGAGATAGACGCGTTCCTGCAAGTCACAGCGAAGGTAGTCCCCGACATGGGCCCGGGCATCGCCTACCTTGGAACCGTTATGAGTGGATCGCCGACTGAGGCTGCGGCACGCGCCCATGTCGTTGAAATGATCCTTGACCGAGTGCTTCCCGGGTGGAGACAAGGACGCCCGGTCCAGGACAAGGAGTATAGCTGGCTGAGGGGTCAAGCGGCCCGGGCCAAGACAGCGCTTGAACGTCGGTCTGAACTCGCTGAAAAGCTCGGAGAGAATACGCCAGACTTAGATGCAGCCAATCTGCATCCGTGGGCGTGGGAAAATGGCAAGGGTTACTGGAATCACGGACACTACCATCAAGCCGTGATGCAGGCTGCCATCCGCGTCAATGCAGAGACCCAAGCGAAACTGAACCGCCTAGACGTATCTGAAACAGCACTTTTCAACGAGGCGTTTTCACTCCATGATCCGAAGCGTAATGCGCCGCGCCTTCGGCTTATGGAAAATGATGGCAGTAAGACGTTTGAGAACCTGCATCGGGGCGCCCGCGCCTTTGCAGAGGGCTTGTACGCGGCTATCCGCAATCCCGGGATGCATGTTCCACACGACGGTGGTGAGGAGCAAATCGCGTTGGAGCAGCTCGCGGCTTTCAGTCTATTGGCTCGCTGGGTTGATAAGGCTACCGTCCTGGAGGGGTGACAACATCGGTTTACGGGATAGAAGTCCGCTTGAGCGAAGGATGTGGGGAGCACGAACGCCTGTGATGGAGGTGCCGGGTGCTCAGTCAGCAAGGCCGTCCAGGACCATCGCCGTAGTTTTGTGCAAGGTTAACGCCAGCGACTGGGCTGGGTCCAAGAATGAATCTCGCACCCGTTAAACTGCGCCGACACTCTGTGGAGTTCAAATTAAACGTGTAACGCGAGGCGTTGATGGCGCTTCGCGTTATTGGGGGGTAAGTTGAAGCGCGGTCTGTTCGTTCGCCGACGCGGCCGCCGCCGGATGCTCGGCGGCGATTCCGGCCCGAACCTCGGGGACATCCCCCATCTTCGATAGCTTTAGTGAGCACGACCACGACCATCTGATCTGGTGCGCTGGTTTTCGTTCGGCTCTCGGTCTATTCCGCCACCTCATGCGCGGCCGCGAAACCGCGGTGAAGAATCTGCATCTAGTCGGTTACGGCAACTGGAACGGCGAGGGCTCGTCAATGCTGATGAGGGTGGGGTCCTTTGTCAAACACACTGCCCAGGTAGTCGCAGGCTGTGTCGATGAGACTCGGCAACACTCCGAATGGATGTCCGCGGTATCAAGGCCGCTGAACTATTCAAGTTGCGGGACAAAAAGAGTCTCGCAGTGACGCTTGGTCCCTGAGCAAGTTCGATCCTTCCACGATCTGCGCTGGAGACGCCGAGCGCTCGGGGCCCTTGACCGGCTGGGGCACGTGCCGGGTGGTGGCTCGCCCACAGCCCCGTGCCCACACGCACCGAGAAGGGACAGATCACCGAGTACGATCCCGATTCCACGGAGACGGACCGTAAACTCGAATGACGTGCCTGGCCCATGGTGTGTCCGCTCGGCGTGTGTGGTTTAACCCTTATGAGACTTGCCGGTCACAGCCTCAGCGCTTCGCTTGCGCAGCCCGCAGGCCGTTCAAGATCACGATCACTTCGGCGACCTCGTGAACCAACACGACGGCGGCCAGGCCCAGCACGCCGCTGATCGCCAGTGGCAACAACACGATGATGATGGCCAGAGACAGCACGATGTTCTGGTTGATGATCCGGCTTCCTCGGCGGGCGTGCTGCAGCGCCTTCGGGATTAGCCGGAGGTCGTGGCCGGTGAAGGCGACGTCAGCGGACTCGATCGCGGCGTCAGAGCCGGTCGCTCCCATCGCTATGCCCACCGTCGCGCCCGCCAGTGCCGGCGCGTCGTTGATGCCGTCGCCGATCATCGCCGTCGGCGTCTTGGAGGAGAATTCGGCGACGATGCTTGCCTTGTCCTCAGGGCGCAGCTCGGCGCGCACGTCGTTGATTCCGGCGATTCCAGCCAGCGCCCGGGCGGTGCGAGTGTTGTCGCCGGTGAGCATGCTTACTTCCACGTCGTTGGCGTGCAGGGCCTGCACGGCTTCGGGCACCTCGGGCCGCAACTCGTCGCGGACCCCGATCGCCCCGGCGAGAGCGTCATCGACGGTGACCAGGACGCAGGTCTGGCCCTCGGACTCCATGCGCTCAACGTCCGCTTTCAGTGGCCCGGCGTCGATCCATCGGGGGCTGCCCACCAGCACCCGTCGGCCTTCGACGGTGCCGCCGATGCCATGCCCAGCTTCCTCACTGATGTCCGAGGCGGTGGGCGCTTCGGACCCCGCTGCCGCGATCGCCGCGGCGAGGGGGTGCGTCGATTGCTGCTCAACTGCTGCCGCGAAGGAAAGCACCTGCGTCCGATCGAATCCGTCTGCCGGGACCACTCCGGTAACCTCAGGCTGGTTGCGGGTAAGGGTTCCGGTTTTGTCCACTGCCAGGTGACGGATGCCGCCGAGTCGCTCGAACGCCGCGCCGGACTTGATGACAACTCCGAACTGGCTGGCCGCGCCGATCGCGGCCACGACCGTCAGCGGCACGGAGATTGCCAGCGCGCACGGCGACGCTGCGACCAGGACTACCAGCGCACGGGTGATCCACGTCTCAGGGTCGCCCAGCAGTGAGCCGATAACGCCGACCAGCACCGCCAGGATCATCACCCCGGGCACTAGGGGTTGGGCAATCCGGTCGGCGATCCGGGCGCGGTCGCCCTTTTCCGCCTGCGCTTGCTCGACTAGGTCCACGAGTGTGGTCAGCGAGTTGTCCGTTCCAGCTGCGGTCGTCTCGACCTCCAGCACCCCGGCGGAGTTGATCGCTCCCGCAGGCACTTCGTCGCCGGGCGCAACCTCCTCCGGAATGGATTCTCCGGTGATCGCTGAGGTGTCAAGGCTGGAGCGCCCGGACCGAATGATGCCGTCCGTGGCGATCCGCTCCCCGGGGCGCACGAGCATTAGCTCGCCAACCTCGAGGTCCTTCGCTGCGACCTCGGCCGCTGTGCCGTCGCGCAGCACCGTCGCGGTCTGCGGTACCAGCTTCAACAGTGCCCGCAGTCCGCCTTGAGCCCGGTCCATCGCCTTGTCTTCCAGTGCCTCGGCGATCGAGTACAGGAATGCTAGCGCCGCGGCTTCTCCGACGAATCCGAGGATCACCGCGCCGACCGCGCTGATCGTCATTAGCAAGCCAATGCCGAGCTTGCGCTTCGTGACAAGGTTCCGGATCGCTCCAGGCGCGAACGTGTAAGCGCCCAACAGCAGGCCAACCCAATACAGTACCGTCGCGGGCGTCTCCAAGTCGGACCAGTCCAGCGCCAGTCCTGTTATGAGGGCTACGCCGGAGAAGATCGGCAGCAGTAGCTCAGGGTCCTTCCACCATGGCCGATCGAGCTCGTCGATCTCCGTGGCGGGTTCGTGTTCGCATCCACATGCTGAACTCATACGTCCGCTCCTTTCTCGCCGCAGCCGGGCACCGAGCACTCAGTGTCGATGCAGGGGGCATTCTCGTCGACGGCCAGTGTCGCGTTGACTAGCGCTTCGAGCGCTGCCGCGACGTGCGGATCGGCGATTTCGTAGCGGGTCTTGCGGCCCTCCGGCTCAGCGACGACAATGCCACAATCGCGCAGGCAAGACAGGTGGTTCGAAACGTTCGAGCGGGTCAGATCCAAGCTTTGCGAGAGCACAGCCGGGTAGCTCGGACCGTCTAGTAGGGTTATCAGGATTCGGGAGCGCGTCGGATCAGCCATGGCCCGGCCGAGCCGGTTCATGACGTCGAGGCGCGAAGCAATAGTCAGCATGTGCTGAACTATACAGTGTGCGATGAACTATTTAAAATGGGCTGAACTAACAGTCACGCGAAAGTCCTGCGACCTGCAAGAATTAGTCGATGGGATAGCCGATGACTAGTCCTTCACGGTTCGCCTGCCAACCCAACGAGGGGCGACGTGGGCGGCGAAATTCTCCAGAATCTTCACGTGGATGTCCACACCCACCCCTGTGGGGATGGTGATGAACAGGGTGTCGGCGGACATGACGGCGGCGTAGGTGCGGCCAGCGACACTGACACCAGGTTCTCCATCAAGAGCTAGACACTCACGGACATTGCGTACGGGTCAAACCACACGTAGCGAAGCTTTCTAATAGCCAAATGACTATCTCTTTTCGCTGGTATCCGGGAATGATACTTCCTTGAAGTCGGCGGTGTTGGCTACCCCGCGTACGAAGTACTGGAACTGCTGCTTGGAAACCACTTTGGTCTACGAAGACATAGCCCTTCAAACTACATCGCAGGAAAATTCCATTTCACGGTCGGTATGGGCCTTTTGCAGTTGGTTAATTCGAAATTCGTTCACCATCTCCTTAGCCACCCGCACGATTAACGCGGTGTTTCGCCATCTTCGCGCGAGGAGAGCAGCTCCTTCAGGTGCCTATCGATGTCATCGAGCTTTCTCAGAACGGATACGGCGAAAACGATACTAATTACTAAGGCGATAATGCTGAGCATCAATGTCTTCCTTTACTCTGTCACTTCAATCCAGCGGAGCCGATTCCTTGCCCGACGATTAAACCATGGTTCTGGCCCAGCAGAGAGGTGCACGGGAAAGGGGGCGTCGACAAGCAAAAGCACCGCGCCCCAAGAATGGGAAACGCGGCGCTAGAGCAATCCGGCGGCAGGCTGCTTAGTGGTCAGCGCCCTGGATGGAGTGCTTGTGATCGCGGACTGCTTCGCCCTCAGCGTAGAGCGGCATATCGTGCTTAGCCTTGTACCACTCGGCGTAGTTTGGCTCCAGCGGGGTGCGGCCGGCGATGAGGTCGGCAGCCTTCTCGCCCACCATCATGGTTGGGGCGTAGATATTGCCGTTGGTCACGGATGGGAAGACGGAGGCATCCGCAATGTAGAGGCCTTCGACGCCCCATACACCCATGGTGTCCGGGTTAACCACGGCCATAGGATCGGACTCCGCGCCCATCTTGGCGGTGCAGGATGGGTGCAGCGCGGTCTCGCCGTCGTTGCGAACCCACTCCAGGATTTCCTCGTCGGTCTGGACATCCGGGCCCGGGCTGAACTCGCGGGCGCCTACTTCTTCCATGGCCTTGGTATCCAGCAGGGAGCGGGCAACGCGTACGGCCTCAACCCACTCGCGGCGGTCCTGGTCGGTCTTCAGGTAGTTGAAGAGGATGGACGGCTTGTCGTGGATATCGGCGCTCTTGATGTGAACGTGGCCCTTGGTATCGGAGAACATCGGGCCAACGTGCCACTGGAAGCCGTGCTTGACGTCCGCCTTCTGGCCGTCATAACGCACAGCCATCGGCAGGAAGTGGAACATGAGGTTCGGGTAGTCCTCATTCTCATTGGAGCGCACGAAGCCGCCTCCCTCGAAGTGGGAGGTAGCAACCGGGCCCTTGTGGGTCAGCAGCCACTGCAGACCCATGAACGGCCAACGCCACTTATCCAGGTAAGGCTGGGAGGACGCGGTGGACTTGGTGGTCTCATACTGGATGTAGACCTCGAGGTGGTCCTGCAGGTTCTCGCCCACACCCGGCAGGTGCTTGACGACGTCGATGCCGTGCTTCTCCAGAATCTCACGGTCACCAATGCCGGAGATCTCCAGCAGCTGCGGGGTGTTAATGGCACCGGCGGACAGCACGATCTTCTCGGCATAGACGCGGTGAACGCCGCCCTGCCACTCATACTCGACGCCGACGGCCTTCTGGCCCTCGAAGAGGATCTTGGTGGTGAAAGCGCGGGTGCGGATCTCGAGGTTCTCGCGATCCATGTTGGGGTACAGGTAGGCGCGGGCAGCGGACCAACGCTTGCCGTTCTTAATATTGCGATCGAACGGAGCGAAGCCTTCCTGGCGGTAACCATTGACGTCATTGGTCAGGTTGTAGCCGGCTTCCTGCACAGACTTGAACAGGGCCTGGAAGAGCTCGGAGGTAGCCGGACCGCGGGAGAGGTACAGCGGGCCATCGTGGCCACGGCGCGGATCGTTTGGCTCAGCCGCAGCGGCGGTTTCCATGCGGTTGAAGTACGGCAGGCAGTGGGCGAAGTCCCAGTTCTCCATGCCCGGGTTCTGGCCCCACTTCTCGTAGTCCATCGGGTTACCGCGCTGGTAGATCATGCCGTTGATGGAGGAAGATCCGCCAAGGACCTTGCCGCGAGCATGGTAGACACGGCGGCCGTTCATCTCTGGCTCTGGATCGGACTCATACATCCAGTCATAGTTCTTTGCGCCGATTGGGAAAGAGAAGCCGGATGGCATGTGAATGAACAGATCCCACAAGGAATCTGGGCGGCCAGCCTCAAGGACCAGCACGCGGGTGTTCTTGTCTTCGGTCAGGCGTGCGGCGATGACGGAGCCTGCGGAGCCACCGCCAACGACGACTACGTCGCTTACTTCATCGGTGACCTTTTTAGCGGAACGCTTCTTGGTCAGCTTGTCCATAAAACCCATAAATCCCCTTCTTTCTGTGAAATATTTCACACGTCAAGATTGCCCCACCGGAAGTGAAAATATTGTAATTTATACAAAAGTCTGTAATTATTCACATCGCCTTATGTGCGGGCACTGCCTCCAGAGTACACATCCCGCTAGAAGTTTGCCCATCTTAATGTATATTTACCTTGTCCGGATGGATTTCTCTGGAGATGAAATCCGCAGTCTTTGCGCATAGTTCGCCCGAATATGATTCATTTCACTCACCTATCTCTCCCTGCGATCTTGTGAGCATTTTGGGGCACTCGTGCGAAAGATTCGGCCCAAAACAACCAGCAATAGGAGAAGTAGATGGCTAACTTTGATCCTCACAATCCTGAGGAGTCTCTCACTTCACATAAAGACCCCCAAGAAGGGGGTAAAAACACCTCTCTCGCAACCCCCTCTGGAGAGCCCAAGAAGCGCAGCCCGCGCTACCAAGTCCGCGCCCTCGTCGGCAGCTACAAGGCCGAAACCGGCGATGCCGTAGGCGCGGATCAGGTCCCTGCTCCCAAGACAAACTGGCCGGTATTTATCATCTCTGGCGTCCTCATTATTGCCATGGCGCTCTATGCCGGGCTCGGCCGCGATTCCGCGGCAGAAACCCTCGCCAGTGTGACCGGCTGGATCGGCCACAACCTTGGCTGGTTCTACGTTCTCACCGCCACCATCGCCGTGGTCTTCGTGCTCTATATTGCCTTTTCCAATGCCGGCAATATCCGCCTCGGCCCGGATCACTCGCGGCCGAAATTCAATACCTTCTCCTGGGCGTCCATGCTCTTTGCCGCCGGCATCGGCGTGGACCTCATGTTCTTCGCCGTGGCCGAGCCGGTCACCATGTATATGCAGCCACCGGTCGGTGACGGCGAGACCATGGAGGCCGCCAAGGAAGCCGTGGTCTATGCCATGTTCCACTATGGCCTCACCGGCTGGGCGCTTTATGCACTTATGGGCATGGCCTTTGGCTACTTTGCCTACCGCCTGAACATGCCGCTGGCTATCCGCTCCGCGCTCTACCCGCTCATCGGCAAGCGCGTGCACGGTCCTATCGGCTCCGCGGTAGACATCGCCGCCATGTTGGGCACCGTCTTCGGTGTGACCGCCTCCCTGGGCATCGGCGTGGTGCAGCTGTCCTATGGCTTCCACCTCATCTTCGGCATCGAGCAGGGCCTTGGACTGCAGTCCGCCCTCATCATTATTGCGGTGGCCATTGCCACGCTGTCGGCTGTATCCGGCGTCGATAAGGGCATTCGCTTCCTCTCCGAGCTCAACGTCTATTTGGCCATCGCACTGATGGTCTACGTCGTGGTCTTTGGCAAGACCGCCTACCTCTTCGATGCCATCGTGACCAATATCGGTGACTACGTCGCAAAATTCCCATCTTGGACCATGGAGACCTTCGCCTTCGCCGAAGACCAAGCCAACGTAGATACCTGGATGCAGTCCTGGACCCTCTTCTTCTGGGCATGGTGGATCGCCTGGGCGACCTTCGTCGGCCTCTTCCTGGCCCGCATCTCCCGCGGCCGCACCCTGCGCCAGTTCATCTTCGGCACCCTGACCTTCCCATTCCTATTCATCCTGATGTGGATGTCCTTCTTTGGTAACACTGCCTTGGACATGGTCCGCTCCGGTGACTACCCCGAATTCGCCGAGAACGCGATTAACGTGCCAGAGCAAGGCTTCTACGACATGCTGCACGAGTTCCCAGGCTCTGGCATCGTCATTTTCTTGACCACCTTTATTGGCCTACTGCTCTATATCACCTCGGCCGACTCCGGCGCGCTGGTGATGTCCAACTTCACCTCTCGCATCACCGATAACCGCCAGGATGGCGCACGCTGGCTGCGCATCTTCTGGTCCGTAACCGTAGGTGCGCTGACCCTTGCCCTGCTACAGATCGATGGCATCGCCACCGTGCAGTCCGCGACCGTCGTGATGGGCCTGCCCTTTGCCTTCGTGGTCTACCTCATCATGTTCTCCCTGTGGAAGTCGCTACGCCTTGAAAACGTGCAGCGCGAGGCCCGCACCACCGCTATGCATGGCGTGATTTCCTCCCGTACCGAGCGCGAGCCTTCGGATTCCAACCTGTGGAAGAACCGCCTCGACCGCGCCAATACCTTCCCTTCCAAGAAGGAGATGGATACTTACCTGCGCGATACCGCCACCTACGCCTTGGAGCAGGTTGCTACCCACATGCGTACCCGCGGCTACGACGCCATCTTGCTCACCAGCGAGCTTCCCGACGTCGAATTGCCCCAGCTCGACCTAGAGGTAAAGCTGCACAATGAGCGCATGTTCCGCTACCAGCTCTTCCCGGTCGCGGCCGAGCGCCCCGATTTCAGCGCGGGCGAAGGCGACGAGTACTACCGCCTCGAGGTCTATGACATGACTGGTTCGCTGGGCTATGACGTCTACGGCTATTCCGAGAATCAGATCATTAACAATGTGCTGGATCTTTATGAACGCCACTTGGCCTTCCTCTACATGCAGCAGACCCAGCCGGGCGACTCCGATGTCTCCGATGGCGCCGAGCCTGAGCGCACCTGGCGCGAAGATAGCTAAGCTGGCCACTACAACTACCTCTATGAGAGAAAGGTTGCTTTTCACTTGAGCACCCAGAACACTTTGTTCGACCCCACCCAGACCGAGCTGCTGAAGGGCGTGCATACCGATGGCGCCCCGAAGTCCCTGTTCATCAACGGTAAGTGGGAAGCCGCCCAAAGCGGCGAAACCCGCACCATCATCTGCCCGGCCGATGGTTCCACCGTCGGTTTAGTCTCCGAAGCATCCGACGAGGACACCGAGCGCGCCATCAAGGTTGCCCGTGAAACCTTCGATAACGGCGAGTGGGCCAATACCCCGTCCGCCGAGCGTGGCAAGCTGGTTATCCGCGTGGCCGATTTCATCCGTGAACACAAGGAACTTTTCGCTCAAGCCGAGTCCGCTGATACCGGCAAGCGCTACGAGGAGTCCTTGGGCGATATGGATGACATCGCCAACGCCTTTGAGTACTTCGGCACCCTGGCCCAGCACCAGGCCGGCCGCGTAGTCGACCCGCAGGATCCCAACCTGCGATCCCGCATCGATGCCGAGCCCGTCGGCGTCTGTGGCCTGATTACCCCATGGAACTACCCGCTGCTGCAGGTCTCCTGGAAGGTCGGCCCGGCCCTGGCCGCCGGCAATACCTTCGTCCTCAAACAGGCGGAGCTCACCCCACACACCGCGATGCTGCTCATGGCCGCCCTCAAGGAGTGCGGTCTGCCGGACGGCGTAGGCAACCTCATTACCGGTGCTGGCGCTAACTGCGGTAACCCGCTCTCCCAGCACCCGGACGTGGACATGGTCTCTTTCACCGGTGGCCTGGTCACCGGCAAGATCATCGCCAAGAATGCGGCTGAGACCGTCAAGCGCACCGCGCTTGAGCTCGGCGGCAAGAACCCGAACGTCATCTTCGCCGATGCCGATTTCGATGTTGCCGTGGACAACGCCCTCAACGGCGCCTTCTTCCACTCCGGCCAGGTCTGCTCCGCAGGCTCCCGCATCGTCGTGGAAGAGTCCCTGCACGATAAGTTCGTCGACGCCCTCGTGGAGCGCGCCAATAAGATCAAGATCGGCGGCCCGACCGATGACAAGGCCGAGACCGGCCCGCTCATCTCCGCCGAGCACCGTGAGAAGGTCGCTGCCTACGTGGACAAGGCCCGCGAACAGGGCGCCAAGATCCTCACCGGCGGCCGCGCAGCTACCAGCGAGGACACCAATGGTCAGCACGGCACCGGCAATACCGACTTGGGCGCTGGCATCTACTACCTGCCGACCATCATCGATGGCGCCACTACCGAGATGGACTGTGTCTACGACGAGGCCTTCGGCCCGACCGTGACTATCGAGACCTTCACCACCGAGGAGGAGGCCATCGAGATCGCCAACGACACCGAGTACGGCCTGGCTGGCGCCGTCTACACTTCCGACGCCGGCCGCGCCGAGCGCGTCGCCCGCGCCCTGCGCCATGGCACCATCTGGATCAACGACTTCCACCCATACCTGCCGCAGGCAGAGTGGGGCGGCTTCAAGCAGTCCGGCAATGGCCGCGAGCTTGGCCCCACCGGCTTGGCCGAGTACCAGGAGCACAAGCACGTGTACCAGAACCTCTCCCCTGCCGCGTGGGATCAGTTCGGCCTGCAGTAACTAAACCGGCCACATAGCATTCAGCCCCCGCGCTCTTCGTGAGCAGCGGGGGCTTTGAAGATTTACTCCGAAAAAGTCGCTCAACTATTGTGCAAACCTCTGCAATCTTTCCAATAACGACTATGATCGGCAGCTGCACTAATCCCAACCTAGATTTTCAGGATCTCGCATGAAAGATCTCAGCTCACTCGAGTTAGAAATAGAGAACCCCAAAACACGGGCGCTGCTGTCCGAAGCTATTAGTTGCTACCAAGCAGGCGCCCACCGGGCCTCGTTAGTTTCGCTGTGGATCGCAGTTGCTGTAGATCTAATCCATAAACTTCGATATCTAGCAGATTCTGGTGCTAACGATGCACGCCAACACCTAAACAAACTAGACACCGCGATTAGGGATAAAAATGTGGGTCGAGCTCAAGAGTTCGAAAGGAAACTTCTCGACGAATGCGAAAATAAGTTTAATCTTCTGACCCATCGAGAAAGCGAAGAACTCCGGAGGCTCAAAACAGATCGAGACCTATGCGCTCACCCTGGTTTTATCGACAACGAGACTTTATTTGAACCCTGTGGAGAACTGGTCCGGTCCCATATTATCGCCGCACACCGTGCAACCTTCTCTCATCCACCGATAGCAGGTAAGGCTCAGCTCGATCTTATGGAGAAAGAAATCATAAGCGACGGCTGGCCCGACGATGAGGATTATTTTGTGGACCGTTTCTACCGGCGTTCCAGAGAGTCCACCCAATTTAACCTTTGCAAAATTTTGGTCAAGTGGAGCTTAATGCCGCCCGAGAAACTCCCAGAAGAAGATCCGAAGGTAGGTTCACGTGCACGATCGTCAGCTTGCAGCCTTAGCACGGCAGCACCTAGAGACTTCGAAAGAGCGCTTAATGACGTTCTTTCTAATTGGGAGACGAGCGGGAGTCTAGATGACACCACTCTCATCCGTGCGGTCGGAGCATACGGCTCCCACCAGATATTTTGGGATAGCCTCCCCGAGACTGCCGAAAAGCGTCTATCAGCGGTAATCACCACAACTAATGACTCCGAGCTCTTTTCAAAAGGTTACTTGGTTGGCAACCCACCGCTCAAACAGATATATAGGGATCGTTGGTCTCAATTAATCAAGACCTTGGATGCAGATCAACTAGCCATGTCGCATGATTCGATTTCCGATCATGAGGCTTTAATTCAAAGAGCTTTAGTTTTAGTCGAAGACTCGGGAAGTTTTCGCGATGCTGAGAAGAATCTTCGCACCTTGGAGCTCTTTGCAAAATACCTAGATAGAAAGCATATAGAGCAACTGTTCCAAGCGATAAAAAATAATAAATTTAATCAGGTGCGTCTCGCAGCGGACACTGAAGCAATTCTTATCAGTATTTTTGACCAACAAAAAGATATAGATGAGTCACGGGACACTTGGAGGTCAATTGCCGATTGGCTAAGTGAACGTGGTGCGGAAGACTCAGATAACTACTATTTATACTCAGATTTATCTAAGGTCGTTAATGATCTGGACCACTAGCCCCTAAGGACAAGCAAAGGAACCCTATGAGGTACTAATCCCACTGAACTTCAATTTTTAGTCAATATTTCCCAGCCTAACGGTGGTTCGCATATTTGCCGCGATAAGAGGCTCCGGCAGTCGGTGACAGTAAGTCACACTCGCCGAATCAGCTCTATCTATATCTAAGTTTCTCAGCAAGAGGCCTCGGCAGATCCCGCTGGTAAACTTTTGTCGCTCGATTTCCGCTCTGCTACTCCCGCTCAAGACGTTGCTGTGACCTAGTGTATTCCAGGTTTAAAGTGTTGTTACAGCAACAAGTCTCGGAGCAGAGAACCGCGACCATAACAGGTTTGCGATCATTTGCCGCGCGTTTTATATCTTTAGTTAGCAATTCTCTCCTTTGGACGCACTCGCTCTTACAAAACAGACAGAAACCACGAATACCCAGCCAGAGAACTAGAGAATTAACCAAAATGACTTAACTCTGTATGGGCAATTAGATGTTCACCGTGCTCACATTAACGGAAGTCGGCTGGGTGGCGCCCCAAGCGGATTGCCTCGACGGAATCTTAACAACAAAGGTCGACAGGACAATCGTAAAGCGCAACCGCGCCGCTGCTCGTCGCAGACAATCGCAACACCAGCAGGAGTTCCAACCACCAAGCTGAAGTGGATTTCGGTAACGGGTCCATTATGATTTTCCATCCGCAATGCGCGGCTTCTAGCACAGTATCGCCTAGCGGTTCCTAGTCCTTTTCGCCACCACCTTTAGCAACCTAGGAACCCGCTCGTTCTTAATGGGAGCAAAACTCCTTAACGAAAGCGTAAACTATTACGCCCATTTCAAAAGATGCACCACCGGTGTCTCCGGCGAATTTATCGATTACGCGCCCCAATAATCTGCAACCTATTGGGGTCAAGGAACGAGCGAATGTATACGTGATTCCGGAAGCAAAATCAGCTACTAATCCAGTTTTTCCTCGCCCATTCCTTCTAATATTACGCATTCAAGGAAGTTACAAGGAGTCTTCCAGCTCGGCCAACAAGGAATTGGTGCGTTCCACCTTGGCATCTACAGGGCGGAATTCGCCTTCGGTCCAGTCAGTAAAGAAGCCGAAGTCGAGCTGATTGCGCAGCTGCGGCATGGAGAAGTTGACCACGATGGTGCGCCATGCTTCCACACCGCGGATTGCGCCCGTTGGACCGTAACCGGCGAACGCAACCGGCTTACCGGTCCACTCCCCGGCCAAGCAGTCGAAGGCATTCTTGAACGGACCCGGCACGGAGCGGTTGTACTCCGGGGTAACAAATACGAAGCCATCGCAGGCATCCACCGCATCAGACCAAGCTTGCACCTTTTCATCCGCATACTGCTTATTGGCGGTGGCAGGAATGACGTCAGTGGTCAGCAGCGGAACATCAAACTCCTTGAGGTCCAGCAGGGTGTACTCCACCCCATCCTGGCACCCCTGGGCAAGATCATAAAGCCACTCACCTACTACCTTGCCGGCCGAGTTATCGCGGGTGGTACCGATGATGATGCCGATACGAGACATAAGAGAACCTTCTTTCCTTCAAGCTTTATGTAACATCCCTAGCTTACCGCCCGCGCAGATACTTGTCTGATGGTGATGTTGATACGTCCTTCACTCAATCCGCACCCCTCCGGCAATGTGCCGTCATTAACGCGCACTACCCCGTGGTAGGCAAAGCGCTTTGGCCCACCAAAGACCACCAAATCCCCAGAGCACAGCGTGATATCATCCCACGGCCGCGTGCGCGACTCGGTATGACCCATGCGGAAAAGCGCCTCATCCCCAATGGAGAGCGAAATCACCGGGGCGGGTGACTCCTCCGAATCATCCACATGCATGCCCATGGCCGAGCCCGGCGGATAGTAATTAACTAGCGCCATCTCCGGCACGAAGTTCTCCACCCACGGCTCTAGCTCAGGTGCTACCTCAGCCGCGGCGCGCAGTGCCCCCGGAGCAATCCGCCGCAGGCTCTCCGGCACCGGCGGAACCCGCGTGCCGTCCATATTGTCCACATACCGATAGCTGGGATAATGCCAATACCTGCCCAGATGCAACTGAAAAACGCTCATTTGCCCGCCGGATTTCAACCGCGGCCGCACCATCGCCATCGGTGTCGCCGCATACCCGCGCGCAATGCCACGCATCTCTTCTACCAAGGCCTTCTGCTTATCGACGCCCACCCATCCCGGCACATGCCCCACCCCCGGAGCCACACGCACGCTCGGCCGCGGCAGCGAATCAAAAAGCATGACCTCACCCTAAACCCCTAACCACCTAGAATTAAACCAGCCCAGTTTCAAGGGCTAGTTCAGCAGAGTTATTCCCACTTTGGATTTAGGACAATGCCATTACGCCCAAAAGATCATTTCGATTTAAAAGACGCTGCATTCTATTTGGCAGAAATCCTGACTGAGGATGCCTTGAGTGAAAATAGGTTCAGAATGGAACCTGCCGCTTCCTTGCCGAAGTTTCATGGCGTTGCGGCGTGGATCGATAAATTTCTATACATCATCCTGAAAGTAGAAACGCCTAGTGGGACGGCCTTTGTAGGCTTTGAAGCCATCTTTCAGCCTAGGGGAACTTTTCACCAATACTCGGTCGAGTATGAAAATGTCCACGACCTATGGGCGTACGACATTGCCGGAGAGTCAATCCTCAAGTACCTAGATTTTGATGATCCGGGTCGAATTATGTGGTTCAAAACTGATAGCAAACATTTCGTTCCATCTACATGGAGCGATGTGCTGGATCTGGAACTTACCTCGAAACGAATATGGACACGGGATTAAAAGACTACGAGGTTACCCACAAGGTCAAGTCCATGGAAGTGGTGTATCAGTTCTTTCTAGATCGGGGTCGGTGTCAGTGTTGGGGACCGGCTCGGGGGTGGTGTCGGTTCGCTAGGATGCTTCTTCGATAGTCTTCGTGTTACTGGCATTCAATGCTTGTCTACCTCACCGCGATCCATCACCAGGCGGATAAGGTTCCCTTGCCTCCTGATCACGCTTGATGGGCATACTCCAAGGGCCCCAACCAGTCAGAGAAAACTAGGGGCGTATCACCCTCTACAATGACACCCATGGATGCACAGGAGCGGCAGGACTTGGAACGCTACGGCTCATGGGAGCGGATGACCGGTGGGGAGTGGTTCTTGCCGAGCATGCCGGAGGCGAAGGAAGAGCACCAGCGCACTTTTCGCTTGGTTAAGCAGCTCAATGAACTACAGAATACGGACCAAGAGCGTGCCGAAGGCATCCTGCGCGAGATACTGCCGGAAGAATCTGCGGTGCCGGGCCTGCACGTGCCGCTCAACCTGGAGTATGGCTGCAATCTCGTATGCGGCGAGCGCGTCTTCATTAACTTTGGCGCTACCATTTTGGCCCAAGCCCAGGTGACGCTCGGCAATGGTGTCATGGTGGGTCCCAATTGCTCCCTGATTACGGTGGGGCATCCGGTAAACGATCATGAGATGCGCGCCGGCGGCTGGGAGATAGCCAAGCCCATCACCATCGGTGATAATACGTGGCTCGGTGCTAATGTCACCGTGCTGCCGGGCATCACGATTGGAAAGAACTGCGTTATAGGCGCAGGCACGCTTATTACCACCGATATCCCGGATAATTCGCTGGTCCTGGGATCACCCGGCCGCGTGGTGCGCAAGCTGGAAGACAATGAGGAGGCCTGGGAGCGCCAGGATCTCAACGGCCCCGTCGAGAGTTTTGGAGCCGCCAACTAAATGTTTGATCTCGCTCGCATCGGCGCGGGACTTCCCGTAGCCGAGACCATCGATTCGCTACCTAGCACCGGAAACGTCGTCATCCAGGCCCCGCCCGGCACGGGTAAGACCACACTTGTGCCACCGGCGCTGGCCAATCACGCGGCAGGGCGCGGCAAGGTCATCGTCACCGCCCCGCGACGTGTGGCCGTGCGCGCGGCCGCGCAGCGTTTAAGCACCCTCAGCGGTAGCCCGGACAAGGTCGGTTTCGCCATCCGGGGCGAGTCCCGCAGGGGCAGCGACGTCGAGTTCGTCACGCCGGGCGTGCTGCTGCGCCGTCTGCTTAAGGATCCGGAACTCGAGGGCGTAGCCGCCGTCGCCATCGATGAGGTTCACGAGCGTCAGCTCGATACAGACCTCGTGCTAGGCATGTGCCTGGAGCTGGCCGAATTGCGTGCGGACTTTCGCGTCATCGCCATGTCTGCCACCGTGGATGCGCAACGTTTTTCCCAGCTTATGGATGCGCCCGTCCACGTGACCGAGGCGGTCACCCATCCGCTCGACATCCAATACGCCCCCATGCCGGGCAGGGCGGCGGGAACGAGGGAGTTTTACGGGGACGTCGCCAAGCAAGCAGCCCGCCAGCAAGAATCAACGCTGGTCTTTGTGCCCGGCGTGCGCGAAGTCAACCTCGTGTGCGATGCGCTGGAAGACCACAATGTTTTCCCGCTGCATGGCAAGCAAACCACCGCGGAGCAAGACGCCGGGCTGTATACCGATGAACAGCGCATCGTCGTGGCTACCTCTATCGCGGAGTCCTCGCTTACCGTGCCGGGTGTGCGCGTAGTGGTCGATGCCGGGCTCTCCCGCGTTCCCCGGCGCGACGCCCAACGTGGCATGTCCGGACTGGTGACGGTTTCTACCTCAAAGTCGAGTGCTGATCAGCGCGCTGGTCGTGCCGGCCGTGAGGCGCCCGGCACCGTAATTCGCTGCTATTCGCAGAACGATTACCAGCACTTTTCCCCACACACCACCCCGGAGATACTTTCCGCGGACCTCACCCAGGCGGCGCTGTTTTTGGACTGCTGGGGCGCGGGCCCAGACTTCCCGCTGCTCGATCCGCCCCCGGCCCAAGCTCTGGCATCCGCGCAGGCAACCCTCAAGCGCATTGGCGCCACACAGGAACTCGCCCTCCTACCCACCGATCCGCGCCTCGGCGCCTCCTTGCTCCGCCACGGTAGCCAAGCCGCGCCCATTATCGCCTCGCTTGCCGACGCCCCCTTAACCCCCAATCTCACCCGTCACCGCCCACCCCAAAAAGAAGTCAAGCGGCTCGCCCGACTGGTAGACGATCTCGGCCCTGCTGATCCCGGCGAGGTTGTCGCCACCGCCTTTCCCGAGCAGGTGGCCAAGCGCATGGGCGAGGATTACTTGCTAGCCAGCGGCACTCGCGCCCGCCTGCTCGATAACTCAGGTTTGGCCGGAGCGCCGTGGCTTGCCATCGCGGAGGTGTCCTTGTCCAACGCGGGCAATGCCATCATCCGCTCGGCCGCCCGCATCGAGGAAACCGCAGCCTTGGCTGCCATCGGCGTCACCGAAGAAACCCGCGCCTTCCTGCGCGATGGCCGTGTGCGCGGCGTCAAAGTCAAGGCCGCGGGCGCCATCACGCTTTCTGAAACCCCTGTCAAGGTCACCGGCCCCGCGGCCGAGGAGGCCCTTGCCGCCGGCATCCGTGAAGAAGGCCTAGGTCTCTTTACCTTTAGCGAGAAGGCCCAAAGTTTAAAAGACCGCCTGCGCCACCTGCACGCCCATTTTGGCGAGCCGTGGCCCGATGTCGATTCCGCGGATCCCGCCGAGTGGCTCGGACCCGAGCTCCACCGTATCGCGGAAGGAACTCCCGCCGCCAAGCTCGACATGTACCCCGCGCTGCAACGCCTTCTGCCTTGGCCGGAAGCCACCCACCTCGACGAGCTCGCCCCCGAGCGCCTCCCGGTTCCCTCCGGCCGCGATGCCATAATCGATTGGTCCGGCGATCGCCCCGTAGTCCACATCAAGCTGCAGGAATGCTTTGGACTGGCCGAATCCCCCGAATATTGCGGCCACCGCGTGCAATTCCACCTGCTCTCCCCCGCCGGCCGCCCGCTCGCGGTCACCGATGACCTCGCCAGCTTCTGGTCCGGACCTTATGCTGGCGTGCGCGCCGATATGCGCGGGCGCTACCCCAAGCACCCGTGGCCGGAGGACCCGTGGAATGCGATTGCTACCGCGCGCACCAAAAATCGAATGTAGTTAGCCCCATTGCTGCCAGCCCAGGTAGCAGCTCATGACCACCACCAGAGTAAGTAACGCGTAGCGGATGAATTTGGCACCGCCGCCGAGCACGGTACGAGCGCCGAGAAGTGCGCCGGCGATATTGGCTACGCCGAGCACGATGCCGAGCGTCCACCACACGTGCCCGCCAATAATAAATACGATGAGCGCACCGAAGTTGGTAGCGGTATTGACTACCTTGGCCATGGCCGCAGAGGTCAGAAAGTTCTGCGCAAAAATAGAGGTGAAGGCCATGATCAAAAACATTCCGGTACCCGGGCCGAAGATGCCATCATAAAAGGAAATGATGCCGGAGAGTAACAGGACCACGACGGTCCGCCAACCGCCACGGGTCCCGGCCGAATCGCTACTGCCAAAATCTGGTTTGAAGGCAACAAAGATGCCCACGGCCACCATGAGCACGATAATGATGGGGCGCATGACGTCTTTATCGAGGCTCGAGGCCACGCTGGCCCCCAACCCAGAACAGACCAGCGCGATGAGGATGAACCGCGCCATCTCCGCCTTGTCCAGCTTCACCTTGCGCGCAAGGGTCACAGCAGCGGATCCGGTGCCAGTCACCGCAGCAAGCTTGCTAGTGCCCAAAGCGGCGGCCGGAGCAAGGCCCGGCAGGACCGCCAGCAGCATCGGGATCAGGATCAATCCGCCACCGCCGATGACCGCATCGACCCACCCCGCGGCCGCGGTACCAAAGAAGAGAATTACCCACTGCACCACATCAATTTCCATGCCCCCGATCATAAATCTTGAATGATGTAAGGTGATAACCCGCCTACCGGCCTCCCCATAGTGGAGTAAAAGAAGGCATTATACTTTTGTCGCAGCAGAACGAGGAGGCTCGCATGGCCGCACAGCAGGAAGGCACCGGGCTTAGTGCCCATACCGTGGCACGGTGGGCCCTTGTCGTTCTTGCTTCCGTCGTGCTGGGCTGGCTGTTTAGCATGTGGCACGTACCTGCTGCTTGGATCTTGGCAGCGATCCTCTCCTCCGGCGCCATGGCGCTTTTTACCGGGAAAGATCTGCACGTAAACCGGAGTTTTTATAGCCTGTCGCGTGGTTTTATCGGCATGATGGCTGCCATCCCGCTGACCGTTGTGCCGGTGAGCCAATTGCTTGGCTTCCTGCCTGCCGCCCTGACGATGTCCTTTGTCACTTTGATGGTAGGCGTTATCGGTGGCCACCTCTTACACCGCGCGCAGCCAGACGATGTCTCCTCCGAAACCGGCATTTTATCCATGCTGCCGGGCGGTGCTTCGCTGATGCCCGCGCTTGCCGACGAACTCGGTGCCGACTTCCGCTACGTCGCCCTCACCCAATACCTGCGCCTGTTAGTAGTCTCGGTATCGCTACCGGCCGTGGTCGCCTTATTGGACACGCCCTCCGGAGAGGGGGCAGATCTTTCAGTCGACGGCGAAACCACCTGGTGGATAGTTGCCCTAGTGATTGCCATTGCCTGCATAGGAGAAAAGGTAGGCAAGTTCCTCCATCTCCCCGCCGCCGCGGTACTCGGCCCATTGCTGCTGACGGTTCTAGCCTCTTTCGTGTTGCCGGAGGGCCACACGCTCGAACCGCTCTATGCCTTTAAGGTGATGGCCTTTTTGTCCATTGGTTGGGTCTGCGGCGGTGGGCTTTCGCTGCCGGCGCTCAAGGCCTTTGCCAAGCAATTGCCCGCCACGGTTCTTTTCATCGTGGTCATCATCGGTATCTGCGCGGCCACCGCCTGGCCGCTAACCAAGTGGCTGCACATCACTTACTTCGAGGCCTACCTGGCTACCAGCCCCGGCGCGCTAGAGACGGTGCTCGCACTCTCGGCGGAGGGCGGGGCCGGCCCAGCGGTCATCGCAGTCCAGCTCACCCGCCTCATCGCGGTACTGGTCGTAGCGGGCTACTTGCCACAGCTGCTACGCTTGGCCCAGCGACTGCTGCGCCGCTAGTTGTCCAGAACGGCCTCGCGCAGCACGGACATCGGCACGGAACCAAGGGCGAGGGCCTCGGAGTGGAACTCGCGCGCACTCATCCCCTGCTTCTCGGCCGCGGCGCGGGTCTCCTGCCACAAGCGCTGGCCCAAAGCATAGGACGGCGCCTGGCCCGGCCAGCCGAGGTAGCGATTGACCTCAAAATTGAGGTTCGCATCATCCATGGCGGTATTCTCACGCATGAAGGTCTTCACGTGCGCCTTGTCCCACACGCCGGACGTCGAGCAATCCGGCAACTGCTTGCCCAAGTGCAATCCGATGTCCACGACGACGCGGGCGGCGCGCAGGCGCTGCGCATCCAACATGCCCATACGGAAGCCCGGATCGTCCATGTAACCCAGCTCGGCCATAAGCTGTTCGGCGTAGAGAGCCCAGCCCTCGCCATGACCAGAATTCCACGTCACCGCGCGGCGCCACAAGTTGAGATCCTCCTGCACCAGTGCGGAGCCTAGCTGCAGGTGGTGGCCCGGCACGCCCTCGTGGTGAACGGTGGTCAGCTCTTGCCAGGTGTGGAAGGTGTCTTGGCCTTCTGGCACGGACCACCACATGCGGCCCGGGCGGGAGAAGTCATCGCTCGGCGGGGTATAGAAGATGCCGCCGGTACCGGCAGGATCGATGCAGCACTCGATCTCTTCTACTTCTTCCGGAATATCAAATTCTTTGCCGTTAAGCTCTGTAATGACGCCATCGGCAGTAGATTGCATCCACTCCACCAAGGCATCGGTGCCGCGCAGGGTATAGCGCTCCTCGTGGTTGAGCTTGCGCATCGCCGCGCGTACCGAGCAATCGGAACCATAGAGCTCGTGGGCTATCTTTTCCTGCTCCGCCCGCAGGGTGCGCACCTGATCAAGGCCCCATTCATAGGCCTCATCGAGGTTGACGGCATCGCCTACAAAGAGCTTGGAAAAGCGTTCGTAGCGCTCGCGGCCCACGGCATCCTTCGTGGGGGCTTGAGGCTGCAGGTCATTGGAGAGCCAATCGGAAAACTCGCCAAAGGCCTCCTTGGCCTGCTGTACCTCGGCGGAGTCGGCGTCGAGGCCGAGGGACTCGAGCATGGAGTCGGCGTCGGCAAGCCGCTCGCACTGCACAATGACCTCTGAAATCTGGCGGTGTGGTGCCACCATGCCGTGGGAGGCCGCCTCTTCCAGGGAGCTGCGGTAGCCGGCCAAAGAGTTCTTCACCTTGGATAGGCGGGAGCGAATGGCATCGCGGTCCTCCTCCGTATCCTGCGGCATGAGTAGCAGGGTATCGCGAATGGTCTGCACCGGTGAGGCGATATTATTTAGGCAGCGCACATCCTCGCTGTGGTGGTGCAGATCTAGATCGAGGCACAGGCGATCACGCAAAACGGCCGCGGTGACGTAGTCCACCTCATCAAAGTCATCCTCATCATCGGATTCATCGGTGGTGTCATCCAGGGCGTCCAAGTCCGCAACCATCTCACGGGTGCGATCCGCGATGGCGGTGAAGTATTCGGGAGAGAAATCCTGCAATTCGCCCTCGTAGCCGTCAATGCCCCACGCGGTGGCATCGGTGGGGGAAAGCTCGGCTAGGTCGTGAACGAAGTTATCGCACGAAGCGTCCAGTAGAGAGGGCTGGCGCTTGGCGGTCTGCTCAGAACTCATAACGAGGAAGTCTATCCCTAAGTATCGGCTATAGGCCACCCGGGGAGGATGAAGTTGCGAACTTGTTAGCTAATCGTTGTCCCACTTTGTGCCGGGATAGTTCCAGTGGCTGAATTCATCCAGGATGTCCTGCGGTTTCTCTTTCATTACCAGCGCGTCTACAAAGCGCGGCAAGATAAAGCCAGATTCGGCCATGGCGGCGTACATGGCGTAGAAGGGGCACCAAAAGTCCGCGGTATTAACTAGGCCTACTGGGCCGCGGATGTGGCCCAGCTGCTGCAAGGTGAGTACCTCAGTAAGTTCTTCAAGGGTGCCAACGCCGCCGGGGAGGCAAATATAGGCATCGGCAAGCTGCTCCATGCGGGTCTTGCGCTCGGCCATGGAGCCCACGACCTCTAGGGTGGTCAGGCCGGGGTGGGAAATCTCTAGATCCACCAGTGACTGCGGCATCACGCCGGTGACGGTGCCGCCGGCGGCTAAGCAGGCTTGCGCCACCTCGCGCATCAAGCCGATATTGCCGCCGCCATACACCAGGTTCAGGCCGCGTCGGGCCAGTTCGGTGCCCAATTCCTGTGCCGCCTGAGTATAGGCCGGGGAGTTTCCTGTTGCTGAACCACAATAAACCGCTACTGACTGCATGCTCTCCAGCATAGATATCTGCGCCCCCACCACCACCTTTAGACCATTCGGTACATGAAAAATTTATCAGGTTAGACAAAGCAGTCTGGGATGCTTATACTCCTTTTTATGATCAAATCTGGCCCAGTGTTCACGCGGCCCCGCACGCCGGCCGCAAAGTGCCTCCATTTGGTGCGCCTGAACCCGATCATCACCCGGAGCGAGTTGGTGGAAGCCACCGGGCTTTCCCAGCCCACCATCACGCGCGCCACTACTTCCCTACTCAACGCGGGCCTTATCCAGGAACGCACCGACCTCACCCAGTCCCGTGGGCGCGGCCGGCCAACTGTGCCGCTTGAGGCGGCCGATAATGACTGGGCGCTCGGCGGCATCTCCGTGGGCACTAAGCAGACCTACATCGGCCTCTATGACATCAAGGGCCGCACCTTAAGCGAAGAAGAGTTGGCCACGCCGGTAGCAAACCTCAGCGAGGATGACTTCCTCGAGCACATCATGGCCGGCATCAATCGCATGATGACCAACCTGAACCACCGCTTGGTCTCCCTCGGCGTGACCACCTCCGGCACCGTGGATGACAACGGCTTGGTCACCGCTGAAAACCTCAATTGGCACGGCGTGGACATCGCCGAACGCCTGCGCTTCCAGTTCGGCGTACCCGTAGTAGTCTCCTCCGCGATCCCAGCTATTTTGGGTTCCGAAACCCAAGCGGCCGAGATTGGCACCAGCGAGCGAGTTCTGGTGCTCTTTGCAGATGATTCCATCGGCTCGGCACTCTCCGTCGAAGACGAGGTCAGTCCCATTATTCCCGTACCGCAAACGCACTCTGAACTCCTTGGCCACGGCGCCTCCGATCGCCTGCTGGCCACCCGGCACATCCTCGAGGCAATACGGCAGGAGGGAGTGAAGGCTGCCTCGCTTACCGAGGCCGCCCAAATCGCCGAATCCAATCCCACCGTCCGCACCATTCTGGACGAGCGCGCCCGCCAATTGGGCACCATCACCGCGGAACTGGTCAAAGCCCACTCCCCGGCCACCGTGGTCATCGCCGGCGGCGCGTTTACCGACGACCCGAAGGCCCCCAAGCAATTCGCCGCCACCGTCCGCGCCTCCGCAGGCGATGAGTTGCAGCTGCGCATGATCCCCAGCCATAAGGAGATTGTCCGCGCGGTAGCCCGCACCGTGGCCACCGACCAGCTCCTGCGCCAACCGCTGGAGCTAGGCCGCTCACTCCAGTGTGCTTAGCACCTCACGTACCGAGTCGATACCGCGAAAGAGGTGGGCATTGAGACCACAGTAGCTAGCGCCCTCAACGTAGTCGATGCGGTCATCAAAAAAATAGGTATCTTTCGGCTGCGCGGACAACGCATCCACGGCTACGCGATAAGCCTCCGGGTGCGGCTTTGCCAGCCCAATATCGCAGCTGAAGGTCACCGCCGCGCAGTCCTCTAGCCAGGTATGCTTCTCGCGCACCTGCCCCGCCAGCGTGGTGGGAATATTGGACAAAATGCCTACACTATAGC
Source organism: Corynebacterium sp. LaCa54 (assembly GCF_046717495.1). Lineage (NCBI taxonomy): Bacteria > Bacillati > Actinomycetota > Actinomycetes > Mycobacteriales > Corynebacteriaceae > Corynebacterium > Corynebacterium sp. LaCa54. Next base: position 117,074 of record NZ_CP177115.1, on the reverse strand, counting down.
CTTCTCCGATAAGTCCCTTGACCAAAGCGACCATCTCCTGGTCGGCCTCCAGCAAACCGCGGTTTTCACACGCTACCGCCTCCGCTACGGGTACCTCCCCCAACCCTGCGCGGGCCGCTACCTCATTCCAAAAGTGGCTATCGCTAAAGATGCCGGCATCATAGTCTGGGCGATAAAACCCGTAAGCCTCCCACATCGCCTCCGCATCGGATGGTGCGAGGAGGCGCTCCAAGGCTGCATGACTTTCTGGGGTAGCCGGGCGCATGAGCACGCCATACATATCAAAAAGGAGTTTGGGCATAACGAGAGCCAGTTTATGCGCGTTTCGGCGCCTGGGTCAGCACGGCTGCGATTCCCACACCGGCGCCGGCCACAAAAACGGGCAGCATCGCGGAGACCTGTTCCATAGACAAGGCGAAAATGCCGCCGATCGCACCAATGAGCAACATGCCACCAAGGCTATACAGCGAGCGCGTGACCAAGCCGCGCTTGCCCGCGGCACCGTACACCAGCAACGCGAGCCCGGCGAATGGACCGAGCATGAGCGCCGCAGTGGTCAGGAATACCCCCAAGGCCACGTGGGTGGACATAATCGCCGCTCCCACGATGAGAAAAAGCGCCAGAATCAAAAGCGTCATGGCACAGAAAGCCTTGCGTTGTGTTGACATAGAAACAATCCTCCCACGGCACTGCAGTGCCGTGGGAGGATTGCTCTAAATCTTGATGGGTTTGTTATTCACCCAGGCGCGCTTAGGCAGCGCCGCCTTCGGTGCGACCAGCCAAGCGCTCATCGATGCGTAGCAGGCCAGAGCCGTCATTTCCTACCAGCTTGATCTGATCCAGAATCTCAGAAACGGTAGCTTCTTCTTCCACCTGCTCGCTCAGGAACCAGTCAACGAGCTGGCGAGATTCCAGATCCTGTGCGTCCAGCGCCGCGCGAGCGATGGTGCGGATTTCCTCGGAGACCTTCTGCTCGTGCTCCAGGGAAGCCTGGAAAGCATCCTGCGGGTTAGCGGCCTTCACCGAACCAACCGGAATGTCATTGAGCTCTACGCGATAACCGCGGGAAAGCAAATGATCCGCAATCTTCTCGGCATGCACGCGCTCTTCAGCGGCTTGGCCCATAAACCAATCGCGCATACCCGGGAAGGAGAGGTTGTCCATCTCGAAGGCCAGCTGGGTATAGACCATGGAAGCGCCGTACTCGCTAATGACCTGGTTATTCAGGAGGGTTTGCAGTTTCTCGTCCATTGTAAAAACCTTTCTGTGCAGGGAAATCAATAAGTGCTAAGCACCACACTACCGAAGATTCTCCCGCAATCCAGCAAGGCCTACTTAAGTAAACTTGCACGTCATTATGCTTTTTTAGATTGGATAACCTAAGTTAGCCAAGACAAAGCTTGCCGCCACACGCAGGCAAAGTTCCCCTAAGAACGCGAGGTCATCGCAGATCCTCTGCATTTACGCCAACGTGAACTCAAGGTCTGTTCGGCGCCTACTACTTAAGCCCCCGCACCCCAGTTCATAAATGTGATGTTAGTCACCTAGGCGGCCGCTAAGGCGATTAAGGCGCTGCGCACTAGCTCCCTCCAGGCCGCGAAACTCTACTTCGATGCCCCGATCGGCATATTTCTTCTGCACCGCATCCAGCGTCGCCACCGTAGAGGCATCCCATACCTCGGCCCCCGTCATATCTACCACCACGCGCTGGGTGTCCAGCGTGTAGTCGAAGGCGTAGACCAAGTCATTGGAGGAGGCGAAAAAGAGTTGGCCGCGCACCGCATACTCGGCATCGCTTACTTGTTTTACCTCCACCAGGTGCGCCACGCGGCGGGCAAAGCCAATGGATGCTGTCACCACACCGAGCACCACGCCGACCGCCAAGTTGTGTGTGGCCAGCGTGCCTACGACCGTCACCAGCATCACCAGCGTTTCTGATAGCGGCATGAGCTTAAGCGTGCGCGGGTGAACCGAATGCCAATCCACCGTAGTTGCGGCCACGATGATCATCACCGCCACCAGGGCGGCCATCGGAATGCGGCCGACGGTCTCGCCCAGAAGAAGGCAAAGGATGAGGAGGAAGGTGCCCGCGAGGAACGTCGACAAGCGCGTGCGCGCCTGGGATGCCTTCACACCGATCATGGTCTGGCCAATCATGGCACACACGCCCATACCGCCAATGGCTGCGGCGAGGATATTGCCCACGCCCTGACCAAAGGACTCGCGCGTTTTATCGGAGTGGGTATCCGTAATATCATCCACCAGCTTGGCCGTTAGCAGCGATTCCATCAGCCCCACCAGTGCCATACCGAAGGCATAGGGCGCTATCAGCTGCAAGGTATCCAGGTTCCACGGAATATCCGGCACGAAAAGCCCCGGCAGCGAGGTAGGCAACTCGCCTTGGTCCGCCACATCGGGGACCTTCCAGCCGGCCGCGACCGCAATGATGCTGACCACCACAATGGTAACGAGCGGGGCGGGAATCACCGTGGTCAGCCGCGGTAGGCCCAGCATGATGGCTAGGCCAATGGCCACCAGCACATAAACCATCCATGGCACATCGATAAGGTGCGGCAGCTGCGTAGTAAACATCATGATTCCCAACGCATTCACAAACCCCGTCATCACCGAGCGCGGGATAAAGCGCATGAGCTTGGCGACGCCCACCGCGGCCAGCACCACCTGCATGATTCCCGCCAAGAGTACCGCGGCGACCACGTAGTCATGCCCATGTTCATGCGCGAGCGGTGAGACAACGAGTGCCACCGCGCCGGCCGCCGCGGAAATCATCGCCGGCCGGCCACCGGTAAAGGCAATGGACATTGCCATCACGACGGAGGAAAACAATCCCACCCGCGGGTCCAAGCCCGCAAGGATGGAAAAGCTTAAGACCTCCGGGATCAAAGCAAGCGCCACCGCGAGTCCGCCGAATACCTCTTTGCGCAGGCGCGCGGGCGAGGAACATGCATAACGGAAACTGGCGATGACGCCGGTTGGGGCAGGCTGTTCTTTAATCACGCCTGCACATCCTAGTGGACTTTAGGAGCCTTCCTTAAAGGAGCCATCTGCAGTGATAACGGGCAGCACGGACCAGGCGAAGTTGATCCACTGATCGGTCTTCTTCCACGAAAAGTCCGGTTCAAAAATGGTCTTCGGCTTGGTGTAAATGACGGCCGAGCGCACCTCGTCTGCGGTTTCCTTAAGCAGATTTACCACCAGATCCAGGGTCTTGCCGGAGTCCGCGACGTCATCTACGACCAGTACCTTCTTGCCCTTGAGCGAATCCGTGTCCAGCTGCGGGGACAAGATGATCGGCTCTTCCAGGGTCTGTCCGATATCGGTGTAGAACTCCACGTTGATAGCACCCATGGCCTTGACACCGATGGCATAACCGATAGCACCGGCTGGGATGAGGCCGCCGCGGGCAACACCCACGATAAGGTCAGGGAACCAACCAGATTCCACAATCTGTTCCGACAGGTTACGGCTCGCCTCGCCGAAGACCTCCCAGGTGAGGTTTTCCCGGTCCGGGTGGATCCAATTTTCAGTCACGATTGTGTGGCTCCTTTTGCGTCATGGGATTTCTTTGTAGTTTAACGAGCATTGCCTGCCAAAGAAAAGGCACCTACCGGAATGGAACCTCGCCCAAAGTCCGGCGCAGCTTGCGAGTGCGCAGGCGCTCCGGATTTTCGGCTAGATGCTCCATCGCACGCACCGCGCACATCACGTGAGCTTCCTTCGAGTTGGAGTAGAAGGCCTGCGCCTGGGCCGGCAGCTTCGGCACCGCATGCAATGGCAGGTCAGAGACCGAAAGCAGAGTTCCATAAGGAACGCGGTAGCGGTAACCATTGGCCGCGAGCGTGCACGATTCCATATCGACAGCCACCGCGGTGGAGGTACGCAGCCACTCCCACAAATCCCGGTTAGTGCGCCACTCCCAATTGCGATCATCGGTGGAGAGCACCGTACCGGTTCGCATGAGCGAATTATCATCGCCGTACACCGCCTTCACCGCAGATTCGAGCATGCGCTGTACCTCCGGAATCGCCGGGATGGGGGAGGTCGCCGCGACCTTTTGGTCCAAGATGTGGTCATTGCGTTGATAGGCATTGCCCAAAATCAAATCCCCGATGCGCATGCGCCCATCCATGCCAGCGCAGTGGCCGATCATGATCCAGGCCTCCGGCCGCAGCACCGCCAAGCAATCCGTAATGGTTTTGGCATTCGAGGGGCCTACGCCGATATTGATCATCGTGATGCCATCACCACCGGCAGTAATCAGATCAAAGCGCGGCATTTGGTACCGAGAGGTCAAAGTTAGACCATCCACATCGAGGTCCACCGCATCGTTGGGGTGGATGGTCTCTCCATTGGGCAGCACCAAGGCGGTATAACGCGAGTCTTCCCTGGTCAACTCGCGCAAACCGAATTTCACAAACTCGGTGGTGTGCATCGCGTAGTTAGTAAACAAAATGTATTTTTGCACCGTATCGACCTCGATGCCGGTGTAGTGCTCAATGCGTGCACACGCGATATCAAAGCGCTGGGCGCCAAAATGAAAAAGCGGCTTTTCCGCACCGTGGAAGGCATCCCATTCGCCATCAATGATTGCATCATTGACCTCATCCAGCGTCGGACGCGGAATGGGTCCGCGTTCCTGCGGGGCCTTTCTTGTGTCCTTGATGTACTCCGGTGGAATGCGCTGGTCGGATTGGCCAACAAAGATATCGCACGGATAATTCCCCGCCAGGCGAGTCAGCTGCTCGTGCAGGTAGTCCCTAATAATGTGCGGCTTGGAGATTACCGCCGAGTACTTGCCGGCCTCGTTAACGTAGCCGAAGGGCTCGGAACGATCGATCGGCTGCCATTTGCGGATATCCACCGTGACCTTGGGATAAACCACATAGCGATAGTCATCAAGGTTTCCTGATTCCAAAGTCTTGCGCGCAAGCTCGCAGGAATTCTCGTAAATCTCGATCAGGCGGTTTACCGCCTCATCAACGGAGTGGACATGCTGCAGATCGGTCATAAGCGCGAGTGTAGCGGGGACTTCGCAGCGCGGCAGCGGTCCGCGCATTTCATTATTCTTTTCCGCGGTGGCTTCAGTGATACCACTACTGACATGATTTACTGCGAGAAAATCAAAGGCCTAGGATCAGTCCTTTTAGCTGCTAAGATTGTCCAAGCAAAGGTCTCAAAGGGAACACGACGAAGAGCTCGACTATGTCAATTCGGGTATCAGTCCCATCAATCCGAAGTATTCCTAATTCACATTGTCCCCAGTATGAGAGCGAGAAGAGGCACTGGCCCCAATACTGCAGACGATTCCTACTAGGACTGCACCTAATGCTCCTAACAGGATTCCCGTGGAGGAGGGCAACAGTAATCCACCCACTGCGGAGCCGACTGCCGAGCCAAGGTAGTTCGCAGATGCATTAGCAGCAACAGCAGTCGCCCCTTCGTCAGGGTTTGCACTGAGCATCGAATGCTGCTGCGGCGCCATAGACGACCACCCCAAAAGCCCCCAAGCAAAAAGACACACCACTGCCACCACGTGGCTCGAAGGGAAGAGCAGCAGTAGAGCGAAATCAGTCACGAGTAATGCAATGATAATGACCGTTAGTTTGCGTGAACTATTAACCTTGTCAAGCACCCTCCCAATCCCAAAAGCACCCACTGCCCCGCCGATACCCCAGACCCACATGCCAGCAATGGTGTCTACCTGCACACGATCAAGCACTACAGGAATATAGGTGTACAACCCCAGCGAACCCACTCCCACAAAGAAAGTAACTAAGGTCGTCAGGAAATTATCCACTCGGCCGATGACTCGGAGTCGCTGCCCCAACGAGGAGGAGGGCACAGCTGGTACCACACTCGCTTTGCGCAACGCTAGACCCGCTAACGCCACTATTCCAATGGCCGAGACCAAACCGATGGTAGCCCTCCAGCCTAGCTGTTTAGCTACCCCCAATCCCACCGGTACGCCCACGACAGTTCCCACCGCTAAGCCAGCCAGCACCATTGACAGTGCGCGCCCGCGATACTTTGCTGGGACAGACATCCCCGCTACGGCTGAGGACAACGGCGAGTAAATTCCCGCTGCCGCACCTGCGATTAAGCGCGACACGAGAAAAACGCTCACTGTAGGCGAGACTGCAGTCACGACATTCGCCAAAGAAAACACAGCAACAGCTCCAAGCAGACCACTCCGCGGATCTTTGCCTGCCCTACCCGAGAACAGCGGACCAGATATTGCGTACGCGCCGGTGAAGGCGGTAACGCCCAAGCCGATCACACTGCCACTTGTACCCAAGTCGTTTGCAATCTGTGATAGCAGCCCAGCGATAACATATGCGTCCAATCCGAGCGCTACACTGCCCAAAACTAACGGCCACAGCTGTTTAAGCATTCGAAATCACCATATCGAGCAAACCAGGGAACCGTTCGTCTAGATCGCCTCTGCGCAAAGAGATAACACAAGTTCGTCCCTGGCTTCTTGTCCACGTCACACCGGCTTCACGCAGCTGCCGAGTGTGGTAGGTCAGGGTAGATCGAGGCAGGTCATCAGCGAGCGTCAAACTATCGTGCTCCTGACCGTCTGCCAGGCGCCTAACCATCTCTAACCGGATGGGATCACTTACCGCAGCCAGAACACGGACGAATTCAAGGTCCTCGGTGGCCGGATGCTCATACTTTCGTGGGCTCATCACAACTCCAATCGTGCAAGAATTCCTGAACGATTGACCACAGTAAGCTACCCGAGAGATTCGTGCAAGATTTCTTGCACGAATGTAGGTGCGCAGATAAAGCCCCACCCAGACAGCGATAAATGAACACCGGAGTCTTGAGGAGTTCTATTTTTAGATACCAAGCTTTCAACCCCAGACGTCTCTAATTCATAACTTTCAACGTTGGAACAATGAATCGAGCCAAGCTTATGAAAGTAGAGAGCCTTTTTCCTTTTTCTAACGGTGCGTACAACGTAGCTTGATTTAATAGACCCTTCTACCCAAAAATATGCTCGAAGGTTCTTTGGTCAGGAAAGCATGACAGACACCGTCACCCCTTCAGGGAAAAGCAACTAATCTGCAGCACCAGAAATGATTTAGAGAACGAACAATCGCTGGTGACCAGTTGAAATGTTTAGTTCTCACGCGCTTGCAGTTGGTTAAATGCGCAGGGCACACCGAAGCCCTCGACGCATAAGCGTTATGGATACCAACTCGCACCCCTCCACTGCACAGAATTGCCACTGCAGAAAATGGCGTCAGCTACTCCTAGACTCCTGGGGAGGTAATGAAGCGGTATCCCAACCCGGGTTCAGTAAGCAGATATTGGGGATCAGAGGGATCGGTTTCCAGTTTGCGGCGCAGCTGCGAGGTATAGATGCGCAGGTAGTGGCTTTGCCCTTCGAATCCCGGGCCCCAAATCTCTGCGAGGAGGTCTTCTTTGCGCACCAAACCGCCGTGGGCACGCAGCAGCGTTGTAAGCACGCCCCACTCAGTAGGGGTCAGGTGAAGGGGCTTTCCTGCCTTGGTGATGGAGTGTCGAGGGACGTCGATCAGCACATCGCCCGCCCGCACCATCGTGGCTTCCCGCTGAGCAGATGGATGCTGGGGACTGCCATGCCGCAAAGCCACGCGCACGCGGGCCAAGAGCTCTTCCATAGAAAAGGGTTTGGTCACATAATCATCAGCACCGCGATCTAGGGCCGAGGCACTAAATAGGGGATCGGACCGGGCCGTAAGAATCAGAACGGGAATTGCTGACCACCCTCGAATCCCATCGAGGACCTCCCGCCCATCCATATCCGGCAGACCCATATCCAAAATCACCACATCGGGCTGATGCTGGGAGACCACCTGCAGACCCTCCGCCCCGGTGCTGGCTGAATACACCTCATACCCACGCGCTTTAAAATTAATGCTCAGGGTGGTGAGCAAACGCGGATCATCATCCACAATGACAATCGTGGCCTTCTTATCAGTCATGGCTTTTCTCCTCCCGCAGCGGGAAACTCAGGATAAAGGTCGCTCCTGGAGTGGCCTCTACGGTGATAGTACCGTCCATGGCCTCCACAAATCCGCGTACAACGGAGAGGCCTAAACCTACCCCGTTGTCATTGCTGGTATCGCCCAAGCGCTGAAAAGCTTGGAAAAGCTCCTCCTGCTTTTCTGGTGAAATTCCCGGCCCTTCATCGCTCACACTCAGCTCCACGCGCTCATCTATAACCTGCGCATCAACGTTGACTGGTCCGCTCGGCGCATAGCGCAAAGCGTTATCGAATAGGTTCGCCAGCACGCGTTCCAGCAAAACGCTATCCGCGCAACAGGTGCGGCCACGGAGTCCAGAACCAATATGAATGCGACCAAGTTGGTCCTTGCTATGTCCAAAGGCACAGGAAGCAATAGCCCGATTGGCTACCTCGTATAACTCCACAGTATCCCGGCGTGCAGTTACCGCTCCTGCACTCAAGCGCGAGTGATCCAATAGGTTGGTCACGAGCAGCGTGAGTTGATCGATGCTAGCTGCGGTTTCCGCCAGCAGTATTTCTTGATCCTCTGGACTGAATTCGATTTCGGAATTCCGCAAAGAGGACACAGCCAGCTTGGCCGTTGCTAGGGGCGTGCGCAGATCGTGGCTCACGCTCGATAGCAGCGCACGACGCAATTCATCAGCGGCAGCAATGGCATCGGCACGTGCGGCTTCAGCCGAAAGCTTGTCGCGGCGCACGATGCCGGCTAAGTAACCTGCCACAACCGCCACCAAAGCACGGTCGCGGGCGGATAACGCTGGGCCCTCCATCACAATCTGGACCGTAGTGTCCTCGCTGGAGACCAACGTTTCTACCTCACGTTTATGAGTCTTTGCGGGGATATGCAGGTGTCTACTTTGCCGGGGCGAGGCCGCCGAAGCGTGCCAGGTAGAGAGTATGTCCCCGGAGGCGTCAAGAAGCACGGCCTTATGGCAGCCGAAGGTCTCTCCTACCTTGCGAAGCACTGCGTCGATGGGAGATACGTCCGCACGGCGGTTGAGGGCTGCGCGGGAAAAGACCGTCAAGAGCTCAGCATCGCGCGTGGCAATGGCCGCATTATGGTGCTCTATTTTGGTGCGCCGCACTTGTAGGCCCACGGCCAGGGCAATGGCTACCATGACCACGAGGATGACAGCGTTAGCCGGCTCAGCAATATCGAAGGTGTACAGGGGTTCGGTAAAGAACCAATTGACCGCCAAGCCCGAGGCAAACGCAATAATTACCGCCGGCCACAGGCCAGCGAGCATGCTCACGAGGAGGATCAGTGCAAAGTAAAAAGCAGAACACGTGCCTGTTCCCAATGCTGAGCCGTCGATGCCTTGCAACAGTGCGGTCAAGGCGATGAAAGCGACAGCTGCGCCTACCCAAGACACCGCCCGGCGCGGGAGGGAATGCAATGGTCGCAGCAGTGGTGAAAGAGGCGAGGGTTTATCGGACGGAAGATTAACAATGTGACAATCGATCTTGCCTGAATCCCGCAACACGGCCTCAGCAACGGTGCCGCGCCAGTGCAGGCCTAAGCGACGCCGTGGTGAAACCCCCAGGACCAACTGGGTGGCGTTGACGCTGCGGGCAAAATTAAGCAGCGCTTCTGGCACCGAGTCACCGGTGACCTGATGCAAACGGGCCCCCACGTCCTGAGCCAAGGATTGTAATTTGGCCAGTTGTTGAGCGGAACCTGCAACAGAAGATTCACCGGAAGAAAAGGAATCCCCAAAAATTACGTGGACCACATGTAGCTCGGCTGAGGATTTGGACGCGATGCGGCGCCCACGGCGAATGAGCAGTTCTGCGTGCGCGACGTTCTGAATGGCCACGACCACCCGCTCCCGCGCCTCCCAGGTATCGGTAATGTCTTGTTCAGAACGGTAGGATGCGAGAGCCTCATCAACCTGGTCCGCCAACCACAACAGGGCAAGCTCCCGCAGTGCAGTCAGATTGCCCACCCTAAAATAATTATTCAAGGCAGGGGCAATGCGCGCTTCTTTATAGACTTGACCATCCCTCAAGCGGGTGCGCAAGAGCTGCGGGGATACATCCACCAACTCGATCTCGTTCGCCGCACGCACCACCTCGTCCGGCACCGTCTCCTGCGGGGAAATACCGGTGATCTGCTTTATTACGTCATTGAGGCTTTCGAGGTGCTGGATGTTCAGGGTAGAAATCACATCGATTCCTGCGGCTAGGAGTTCCTCTACGTCTTCCCAGCGCTTAGCGTGTTCCTCACCGCGCGGATTGGAATGGGCAAATTCATCGACCAGAACGGTTTCCGGCTGGCGCGAGATGATGGCTGCAGTATCGAGTTCTCCGGTGGATAGCCCGGCGGCGTAGCGCCGCGGGATGGTCTCAAGGCCATCACACAGCGCCCGAGTGAATTCGCGCCCATGATCTTCCACGATGCCAATGACCACATCGCGGCCGGCCAGCACAAGGCCGTGCGCCTCGTTGAGCATTGCACAGGTCTTACCGGACCCAGGCGCCGCGCCGAGGTAGATCTTCAAAGCGCCACGCTTGGTGCGCGCCGGAACTTTCTTGTCGTTCATATAGCACTCATCTTATGAGCAGGACGGGGGATTGGGCAGCGCTCGGTTGAGAGTAGTGACGTTAACTGCGTCTTCGCCTAGGAACCCGAGGCTGGCATGCTCCGTGTTGTCTTCGATGAGGCGTCGCACTTCTTCGGTGCTCATCCCCTGCTCTCGTGCGACACGCGGAGCCTGTAGTTCAGCGTACGCAGGGCTAATGCCAGAGTCGACACCAGAGCCGGAACCGGTTACCGCATCGGTGGGAACATCTTCTGGAGCGGCGCCTTCGCGCTTGGCGATGTCCCCGCGCCGCTCCTGCACGGCTTTTTCTAGCTCGGAGCTACTAGCGCCGTAATTGCTCATGCCTTCGGAACGGGGGAAGAAGTACGGGCCTTCGGTCTGGCCATCTTGCAGCTGGGTCGAGCCAGCTAGGCACTCACCTTGGTAAATGAGATTGCCCTCGGCGGAGTCCGGCTTGATGCGGGAGATTCCCCACACGGCAGCAGGATAAATCATTCCCAGTGCGATAACGCACAATAGTACGGCTACGAATCCAGCGGCGAGGTTACGAAAATAGACACGCATTTTTTGATCCTTCTTTTTCTACATGCCTGGAAGCAGGTTGACTACCTGGTCAATGAGCCAGATACCTAGGAATGGGGTGATCACGCCGCCCAGTCCCCAAATGCCCAGGTTACGGCGGAGCAGGGACGAAGCAGAGGCCGGCTTATAGGCCACGCCCTTGAGCGCCAATGGAATAAGAGCAACGATGATGAGCGCATTGAATACCACTGCAGACACAATGGCGGATTGCGGCGAGTGCAGGTGCATCACGTTGAGGCGCTCGAGGTGCGGAAGCTGGGTAGAAAACAGGGCCGGCAAGATGGCGAAGTACTTCGCTAAGTCATTAGCCAAAGAGAAGGTGGTAAGCGCCCCACGGGTGATGAGCAACTGCTTGCCAATGCGCACGACATCGATAAGCTTGGTCGGATCAGAATCCAAGTCCACCATATTGGCGGCTTCCTTCGCTGCAGAGGTACCAGTATTCATGGCCACGCCCACGTCCGCCTGCGCCAGCGCCGGTGCATCGTTAGTACCGTCACCGGTCATAGCAACCATGCGGCCGTGCGCCTGTTCCTCGCGGATCCTGGCCAGCTTGTCTTCTGGGGTGGCCTCCGCGATGTAATCATCGACGCCTGCCTCTTTCGCAATGGCCGCTGCCGTCAACGGGTTATCGCCGGTCACCATGATGGTTTTGATGCCCATCTGGCGCAGTTCGGCGAAGCGCTCCGCCATGCCCGGCTTGACGACGTCACTGAGCTGCACCACCGCAATAACCCTGCGGGTGCCGTCGGATTCTTCCACAGCAACGGGCAGCGGGGTTCCACCACCTTCTGCAATCTGGGTCACGGAGTCTTCAATTTCTTGCGGCCAGTCGCCACCCGCCTCAGTTACCCACCGGCGCACAGCATCACCGGCACCCTTACGTAGTTTTCGGCCTTTGAGATCAAGCCCAGACATGCGGGTAGAAGCGCTAAATGGAATGACCTCGGCGGTCTTTTCTTCCTCTCCTGCTGCGGCAGAAAGGTGGTAATTTTCGGTCAACCACGACACGATGGAGCGACCCTCTGGGGTCTCATCGGCAACCGAAGCAACGCGGGCTATCTCCGCAGCTTCCTGCTCATCGACACCGCGCGCAACGATCAGCCCGGTGGCCTGCCGGTTGCCATAGGTGATGGTGCCGGTTTTATCCATGAGTAGGGTCGCTACGTCGCCCGCCGCCTCCACCGCTCGTCCGGACGTAGCCAGAACATTGTGGTGCACGAGGCGGTTCATTCCCGCGATTCCCACCGCGGATAGCAGGGCAGCGATGGTGGTTGGGATGAGGCAGACCAACAGGGCCACCAGCGAGAGCGGGGAGAGCTCCGCGCCGGTAAACAGCCCCATTGGGGCCAGTGCGGTAACCGCAATGAGGAAGAGAATAGTCAGGGTAGACAGGAGGATACTCAGCGCGATCTCATTCGGGGTCTTGCGGCGCTCCGCTCCCTCCACCAAGGCAATCATCGTATCGACGAAGGTAGATCCCGGCTCCGAGGTGATCTGTACCAGGATGGAATCAGACAAGACCACGGTACCGCCGGTCACAGCACAGCGATCTCCACCGGCCTCGCGAACCACGGGAGCAGACTCGCCGGTAATGGCAGATTCATCGACGGTTGCCGCGCCTTCAATGACGTCGCCGTCGCCCGGGATAGTCTCTCCGGCCTCCACGCGCACGATAGCGCCCTTGGTGAGCTCAGAAGCGGCAATAACCTCGATGCCGCCATCGGTGACCAGGTTAGCGGTGGCGTCATCGCGCACGGCGCGCAAGCTATCCGCTTGGGCTTTACCGCGGCCTTCGGCATATGCCTCAGCGAACGCGGCGAACGCAATGGTAAACCATAACCATACGGTCACCACCCAGCCATAAACGCTGGGGCTAAAGATGGACCACAGGGTAGTCAGCGCGGCGCCTACCCACACCACGAACATGACGGGGTTGCGGGCTTGGGCGAGCGGGGACATCTTGTGCGGCAACGATTTCAACGCTGCCGCAGCCAACCCACTGTTTTTGGTGGCAGAGCGCTGGGGAGTGCGTTGCTCAGTGGTCATAGTTGGTGTTGTCATGAGAGTGCCTCCGAAATGGGACCCAAGGTAAGAACGGGGAAGAAGGTAAGGGCGGCGACCAACACAATGACGCCGATGGTAAGCAGCGCGAAGGTCACGCCGGACGTCGGCAAGCTGCCGGCGGTAGTGGCCTGCCGGCGTTGACCGGCTAGGCTGCCCGCCAAGTACAGGGTGAAAACGATGGGGAGGAAGCGGCCCAGCAGCATGGCGATACCGAGGGTGACTTGCCACCAGGGCTCGGTTACCGTCAGGCCCGCGAAGGCCGAGCCGTTATTATTCGAGGCCGAGGTAAAGGCATAAAGCACCTCGGAGAGACCGTGCGCGTTATCCGGGGTTCCAGGAGCGCCGTAGTTGGTCGCCGAAAGCTCCACCAGCTTGCGCTGAGCCACCGATGCGCCCACGCCTACCAGGACGAGGACCGGCATGGTGAGGATGTACAGGCTCACCGCGGAGATTTCCTTGCGGCCGACCTTATTGCCCATGAACTCCGGTGTGCGCCCAACGAGCAGGCCGCCGATAAATACGGCGAGGATTGCCACCATCAGCAGACCGTAGAGACCCGTGCCCACGCCGCCTGGTGCAATTTCGCCCAGGAGCATATTGAGGATCAACAAGCCGCCACCCAATGGTGAGTAGCTATCGTGCATCGAATCGACCGCACCGGTAGAAGTGCCCGTGGTAGACACCGCAAAGAGTGCCGAAGCGTCAATACCTAGGCGCTGTTCGATGCCCTCCAAGTTGCCGCCAGCTGCCTGTGCTGCCGCACCGGTGGTAGTGTGCTGTGCCCATACCACCAAGGCAACCATAACGGTCCAAATGCCGCCGATGACGCCAAGCAGGGTCCAGGCATGCTTCTGCGATTTCAGCATTACCCCATAGGCACGGATAAAGCAGAAAGAGATAACCAGCAAAGAAAAGATTTCCACGAGGTTGGTAAAACCAGTGGGGTTCTCAAAAGGGTGCGCCGAGTTGGCGCCGAAGATGCCACCACCATTGGTTCCCAGCAGTTTAATTGCCTCCTGGCTAGCTACCGGAGCGCGCGGAATATCCACGCCCGCGGAGCTCACCAGGTTGGACCCGAAGGTTTGCATGGTTCCGCCCAAGATGAGGACGAAGGAAATCAATAGAGAAAGCGGCAAAAGAATGCGCACCAAACCGCGGGTGAGGTCAACCCAGAAATTTCCGATGAGGTGCTGTCCGCTCTCAGAGCCCAGCTTGTCACGGCTATATCCCAAGTGACCGATACCGCGAATGAGCGCAACCGCCACACACATGCCAACAGCCGCGGAGGCGAAGTTCTGGACGGTCAGGCCAAGCATCTGCGCACCATTGCTCAGGGTTTCTTCGCCCGAATAGGACTGCCAGTTGGTATTGGACACGAATGACGCCGCGGTATTAAACGCCATCCACGGTTCCACCGCTTCGGAGCGGGAATTGCCAAAGCTAGGCACAACGGTTTGTAGGCGCTGCACCGCGTAAAGAACGAGTACGGATGCCAAGCTGAAACCAAGCAATGCACGGCTGTAATTCTTGCTGTTATGCCCGCGGTTTGGGTCAACGCGCAGGACCTTATACACCGCACGCTCTATCGCCCAGTCCTTGTCAGAGGTGTAGCTGCGTGCGATCCAGTTGCCCAAAGGAACATATGCCGCCGCGAGCAAGACGACGAGGGCGAGGAACTGCGGTAACACCGCCCCAATGCCGGCGATCATGCGAAACGCTCCGGATCAACTAAGGAAATGATGAGGTAGGTCACCAAGGCCACAACAATGATGAGGCCAATGACCGCTGTAATGGTGTTCATGGTTATGCATCACCGTCCAGAAGCTCGTTGAGGACGGAGGGACAGCCAACCGTCAGGATGGCTATCAGGATTGCCACGATGTCTAACATGTGGGAAACCCCCTTGTGCGAGTGAAACTTTCCTATGCCTGACAGGTATGCCTGCCAGGTGCCGGTACCAAGGCAGCACCTGCTACGCACAAACGTTAGGACCACACCCCCGCTGCCCTAGGCAATCTTTGCGCTATCTTTACGCCTCCCGCTCGCAATTTTTATATCTTCTTTACACCCCTTTTGCGCCACCTTTTCTTCAGGCCACGAACCGCCCCTTATCCACAACGAAGGCCCGCCGACAGCACATCGGCGGGCCTTCTCCCCATGACTAATCTCTCGGTACCCAAGGAGGGAATGGAGCGCACCCTCCTGCAAGCACCGCCCGTGATTAGGCAAGCCTAAGTTTATAAACCTTTCGTAGGATGGTCAAGGGTTTGCCCATAAATTTCTTAACTCCTGACAAAAACACAGTTAACCTGCAATAACGAGTACAATCCGGAACCATGGCTGAGTTGAAATCCACTATCTCCGAACAACTCCGCAAATTCTGGCGTGCCAGCGAGAAGGAATTGACCGATTCCCCGCGTCGCGGTGTCGCCTCCCCTGCCGAAGCCACGGCACTGCGCGAGGAGGTCGCGGCCGAGATTGCGGACCTCATCAAAGCGCAGAAGATAAAGACCAGCCCCGGCGATACCGCCCTCGACGCCGATGCCGCCGCTACCCTCCCGCTAGGTGCACGCATGAAGCCACGTGGGATCTTCGAAGATGACTGGGGTGCACGTCCTACCGCACAGCGCCCCTGGCCGGTCATCCTCATCCACGGCACCTGCGATACCAAGGGCGTATGGCAAATCCTCGGCAATGAACTGCGCCAAGACGGCTGGGCGGTCTTCGCCCCTGACTACGGCCGTCGCGCCACCCAACCCCTTGCAGAATCCGCCGAGCAACTCGATGCTTATATCCGCACCGTGCGCATGGCCACCGGCGCGGACAAGGTCATCCTCATCGGCCACTCGCAGGGCGGGCTGCTTGCCCGCTATTGGATGCGCATGATTGGCGGCGCCGAGCATGTCCTCCATCTGATGTGCATCAGCGCGCCAAACCACGGAACTACTTACGGCGGCATCGTCAGCCGCCTCATTCGCACCCCACGCCAAGAGGCGGTTATGCGCTCCGTCATCGATGGCTGGTTTGGGCCGGCGGGAATGGACCAAATTGTCGGCAGCGAAGCGTTACGCGAGGCCAATCGCGATGGCGACTTGGAATCCGGCGTGAGCTATACCTGCATTGCCACGCGGTCTGATGCCGTCGTGGTCCCCCCCGAGACCTGCTTCCTCGACCCCCGCGGCGTCGCAGAGGGCACCGTGCGAAATATTTATGTCCAAGACTTCGACCGCCGAGCAGTGGTCATGCACGAGGATATGCCCATGGATAAGCGCGTCCACGCCATCGTGCGCACCATCTTGGAATTAGTAGAGACCATTCCACGCTAGTTAGAGCTCCAGCTCATCAAGAACCGCGTCAAAGGCTGGGCCCACCTGCGTGCGCCACAGCGTATCCACTTTCTGATCACCTCGGCCAGGCCCGCCATTGATGACGGCCACGCGCTTGCCCTGTTTCTTTGCCTCCAGTACAAAGCGATACCCACTCATCACCGCAAGAGAGGACCCAGCCACCAGCAGCGAGCGGGCCTGGCCTAACACGGCAAAGGCGGCATCGCGGCGCTCAGCCGGCACGGGCTCGCCAAAGTAGACGACGTCTGGTTTCAATAATTCCGATCCACACCGCTCGCATCCGGCCATGCGAAACGCCGCCACGTCGGATTCATCCAGGGTCACGTCACCATCCGGATTCACTTGGTCTGCCTCCACCACTAGGCGCTCCAAGTACCCCGGATTTGCTGCGGCCAAACGCGCATCGAAATGCGTCCGCGCCTCCCGATATCCGCACATCAGGCACACGACGGTTTCCATATCGCCATGCAGCGTCACCAAGTTCGCGGTCCCGGCCTGTTTATGCAGGCCGTCCACATTCTGGGTAACCACGCCATTAATCAGCCCGGCGCGCTCCAGTTCCACGAGCGCGTAGTGCGTGCGATTCGGCGCCGCGGAATCCATGACTCGCCACCCCACAAAGCTGCGGGCCCAATACCTATGGCTCGCGGCCGGGTCGTGGCGAAATTCCTGATAGGTCATCGGCCGGTGCCTACTCAGCGAGCCGCGCGGCCCTCGATAATCCGGCACGCCCGACTCCGTCGACACCCCAGCCCCCATTAGCACCATCACTGGGCCCTCGCGCAGCTGCTTGACGACGTCCCCTAAAGCCCTCCCTGGCTCCGTATGCGGCGCCGATTCCTCTACCACTCGGGCGATCGAGCGCAGCGCGGACTGGTGCGCAAGGGAGACGGCTGGATCCATGCTCCCGATGCTAGCTTTCGGGCAAGTGCTCTACGTATAGCCACTCCGAATCCAGCTCCCCGTGGCGCGAGCACTTGGTATGCCAGCCATCGGGGCGTACCTGGGCCACCATGCGGCGACCACAGATTTGGCAGTAGCGCGGCACATCGAGTCCAGCTGCGGCTGCAGGGTGCAGCGTAAAGACTTCCTCGATCGGCTTGCCGGTATTCGGATGGAAAATCGGCTCATCCCCAGCCAGGACGGCAGCGGCCAATTCGGAAGTCGGCGCGGATAAACCAGCCACTACAGGGCCTTAATCGGCAGATCGATGCGGTTCAACATGTCCACATCCTTTTCAATCTGCTGGCCCAGGGTGGTCAGGTAGTTACCGGCAATGATGGCGTTGATGCCGCCGAGCAGGCCGCGCTCCGTGCCGTCGTCGCCAAGCGAAAGCTCGCGGCCGCCGGCAAAGCGCAAGGTGGTAGACGGCATAGCCAAGCGGAATGCCGCCACGGCGCGCAGGCCCTCACCCAGTGGAACCAGCGGGCGATCCGCAAATGGGGTGCCCGGGCGCGGATCCAGGAAGTTCATCGGCACCTCGCAGGGATCAATTTCTGCCAGCTGCGCGGCGAACTCGGCGCGCTGTTCCAAAGACTCGCCCATGCCGATGATGCCGCCGCAGCAAACCTCCATGCCTACCTCGCGCACATAGTCGAGGGTCTGCTTGCGCTCCTCCCAAGTGTGGGTGGTGACCACATTGGGGAAGAAGGAACGGGATGTCTCCAGGTTGTGGTTATAACGCTGCGCGCCCATGTCCTTTAGGCGCTGCGCCTGCTCGCGGGTCAGGGTGCCCAGGGAGCAGGAAATCTCGATATCGACGGCGTCATTAATCGCTGCAATCGCCTCGCCTACCTGGTCCAGCAAGCGATCATCCGGGGACTTCACCGCAGCGACGATGCAGAACTCAGTAGCACCGGTCTTGGCGGTCTTCTGCGCTGCCTCCACCAACTCCGGGATGTTGAGGCGCACGGCGCGCACTGGGGACTCGAAGAGGCCGGACTGAGAACAGAAGTGGCAATCTTCTGGGCAGCCGCCAGTTTTAATGGAGATAATGCCTTCCACCGATACGTCTGGACCACACCACTTCAGGCGGGTCTGGTGGGCGATATCGGCGATTTCCTCCAATTGGGAATCCGGAACCTGTAGTACTTGCAGCAGTTCTTCCTGGTTGAGGCCTTTGCCTTGCTCCAGTGCTTTTTCGCGGGCGATGTCAATAATGCTCATAGTGTGAACCATACTTGAACAGCGTTCAGCTTTGGTTAAAATCACATAAAATTTTTCCCAGCGTTAGGCTCGATAGCATGACGCTTTATGATGACACCCTCTCCCTCCTCCAAGAACTTATCCGCAATGCCTGCGTAAACGACCTCACGCCGGACTCCGGTCACGAGGTACGCAATGCGGATAGTTTAGAAAAATTCTTCGCGGGCGAAGACGTGCAGATTGAGCGCTTCGAGTCCCACCCAGGCCGCGTTTCCATCGTCGTGACCGTCCCCGGCGATCCGGACAAAGAACCGCTCACCCTCATGGGGCATACAGACGTCGTCCCCGTCGACGAACCTAAATGGACCAAGCCTCCCTTCGAGGCGCTCATCGAGGACGGCAAGCTCTACGGCCGCGGTTCCGTAGACATGCTATTTATTACCGCCACCATGGCCGCCGTCACGCGCGAGGTCGCCCGCACCGGCAATACGGGCGGCACCCTTGCCTTCGTCGGCATGGCCGATGAAGAGGCCCGCGGCGGTCTCGGCGTGCGCTTTATGTCCGAAAACCACCCCGATGCTTTTTCCTGGAAGAACTGCTTATCTGAAACCGGCGGCAGCCACCTGCCCGGCGCGGTGGGTTTCAACGTGGGTGAAAAGGGCGCCGGCCAGCGCCGCCTGCACGTACATGGCGATGCCGGCCATGGCTCCACCCCTTATGGCAAGGACTTTGCCATCGTAAAGATCGGTGAGGTGGCCCGCCGCATCGCCGCCGCTGAGCCGCCCACGGCTTCCAATGAGATCTGGGAGGGCTTCGTGCGCACCTTCAAATTTGACCCCCAGACCGAGCAGGAGCTTATCGACGGCACCGGTGACTACTCCAAGTTCGGCAACCTCGCCGCCTACGCGCATGCCTTTAGCCATACCACCATCGCCGAGACCGTCCTGCGCGCCGGCGGCGCCATTAACGTGCTGCCTTCACATGCCTACCTGGAAATGGATGTGCGCCCCTTCCCCGGCCAGACCCAAGAGGATCTAGATGACTTCCTGCGCAGCGCGCTTGGAGACATGGCCGATGAGGTAGAAATCGAACACCTCATTACTGAAGATGCCACGCAATCCTCCACCGATACCGAGCTGTGGCGCGCCATTGAGTCCACCTCCAAGGAATTCTTCCCCGATAAAGACGTCGTCCCAGTTCACGCCACCGGCGGCTCGGATCTGCGCTTTGCTCGGCGCAAGGGTGGCAATGCCTATGGCTTTGCCATGCACGCCGAGGGCCGCGATATGGCCAGCGCCAATTCGCAGCTGCACAGCCACGACGAGCACCTTTACTTGGAGGACCTCGAACTCACCGTGCGCGCTTACCGCAGCTTGGTCAATCGCTTCCTTGGCCTGTCACAGGCATAACAAGTGTGGCAAGATGTCTGGCATGAGCTTTGCACGTAAGTCCGCGCTGCTATCTGCAGCTACCGCCCTGACCGTAACCCTCGCCGCCCCTGCCGCTGCCCATGCCGACGCCGTTGATAACCTTCTAGCCAAGATGCCCGCCGGCCAGATTTCCTGCTCCCAGGCGAAGCAGTACTGGACCAACTCCGCTGACTACAACCAGAAAAAGTCCCAGGCCCTCGCCGTTGCCACCGTGCACCCACGCGGCAACGAGGTTCGCGACGCCATCGGCCGCATGGACGAGGCTATTGCCCGCTGCGGCCTAAACGGCACTACTGGCCAGGGCAAGCCGGTCAACACTGGCGGCCAGCGCGGCAATGCTCCCGCACCAAAGCCGGCTCCGGCTCCGTCCCCGGCGCCAGCCAAGAACGCCAAGGTCATCGAGCTGGGCACCATCCCTGGCCAGCCGACTGTCGACGTCCCGTTCTTGGGCCAGACCTTCCGCATCCCGGATGCGGCCAAGATTGCCCAAAACGCTGTATCCCAATTCCAGCTGCCGCAGATTCCGCAAATCCAGCAGCTACAGCAACTGTCTTCTTTCTAGCGGTCTAGCTGAAAATAGATCCCGGCATGCGCGCTGCAGCCGGGATTAAATTTATGCCCACAGTGGGGACAGGCAGGCACGGCGGCATAAGCGTGGTAGTTCATCTCGGTGCGGCAGGCGCCGCAGAGGACTGAGGGGGCGTCGGCAAGCATGGGACCAAACTCATGGTCAGTGAGTTCGGCGTGGCACAACGCGCAAGCAAAATACTTCCCGCAGGTGGCGCACTTATTGGCCACCACGTCCAACGGGGAATGCCAATGCTTGCACCGGCCTTCCGCATCAATCGCGCCGTGAATCTTCATGGCCGTCAGCATACGCGCCACCCTGTTGCCACTGCTGCTTCTTTTCTTCAGACTTTTTGGCATTGCGCACTGCCTGAATGCCCACCACGATGGCAATGATGATCGGCACCCACACCTTGCTGTAGTCCATTAAGAATACGAGCCAATCGGGCAGGTCTATGTCAATATTAAGGTCGATATTTGGCACGGGCAGCTCAATCTGCGGCAACTCCGGCACCGGGAGCGCGATATCCGGCAGGTCGATATCCGGCAGCTCCCAATCCGGCAATAACCGAGACAAGATGCGGCTAATGATCGGACCAAGCACGATCACGCCAATGGCCCAGCCGGACTTTCCCAAGCCGCCCAGGAGCGGATACAACACCCGCTTAAAGGAGCTTTCCTCCATGGCCTTGCGGCGCTTTTCTCCCAGTGAGCCGACCGGTGGATCGAGGGCAACTGCCTCCTCGCCATTGCGGTAGTAGACGTCTAGAAGCTCGCCAAAAGGAGAGGCTTGGATATCCAGATAAGGTTTGCTGCGCGAGGCGGAGTTCTCGAGCAGGGTGAGGTCTTTTTCAATCTTCTTCTTAAGCGAATACCGGCCCGCACGCGGCCGATCGTGGCGGCTACGTACCTCCCCGTTCACCACAATCTGCAGGCGCGGGCTGGGATTCTTCCGCCAGAGCCGGAGGCGTTCCGGCAGGGTTGCATCGCCTGGAACCGGGGTGAAGTCCTTCGCTTTCTTAGGCCACTGGCCCATCTCCGCGAATTCGGCATCGTATCCGCGCTGCACCTCAATGGTGCCCACCTCGGGGTGCTCTAGGCGCCAGGTCTCCATTAGCTCTTCCCTGCCTTGGAGCCCACCACGGCACCCAGCTTGCTCGCAGCCCATGCCAGAAAGACAAACACTGGGAGGTAAATCCACGTTCCCTCATTGAAATACAGGGACATGGCGGCAAAATAGGCCAGCCCAGCCACACAGAAGATGGTCCAGGAGGCGCGGAAAGTGGCGCCGTCGACAAGAGCAATGATCACCGTCAGCACGGCCATAAGGATGAGCAGGATAAGTCCGGAAACAAGGTGGTAGACAGCGGGCGGCAGGCCAACGAAGACCGCGATCATGGCGATGGGCGCCCACCATTGCCACCAGACGCGGCTGGGCTCGTCTTTCGTTTCCGCTTCTTCCTCTAATTCCTCAAACACGCACCCAACCTATCACAGGCCTTGGCAGAGCTTATGGGGGAGAATTCCTCCCTATGGCCGGCTTAATCCTCCCCGCGGAGGATACCGCGATGAGCAGGGCATACTTAGCGTTGAGTACATGAAAAGCACACCACTCATCCTCGCGGCGGGCGTGGTATTTGGCACCATCTATGGCACCAATGCACTCCTGCCAGATATATACGACAACCCCACCTCTGAGGTGCAGGCCGGCCAGGCGCGCATCCCCGGATTATCCTGCACGGAAGAAGATGGCTCCACCACTGCCGAGCCGCGCTGGGACTGTGACGGCACCCAGATCCGCGCTAAAGAAGTCGGCGTACAGGACAAAGACCAAGCCACCCGCCGGTACCTCCGGGCAATGAGGGAAGGTACGGCCATGCCGGAAGGAGACATCGACCGCGACGGGGATAAGCGCACGCTTAGCGATGGCGGCCTCGTAGCCATCAGCATTGAGGGCGATGGCCCCACCACGTTCCTCTCCTTGCACGGACCGCGCGCTGCAGAACTTGCCCAGGAGGTAGAAAAGGCATGAAGAATCTGTACTGGCTATCTATCGCTTTCGGCCTGGTAGTTTCCGGCTTTTTCTTTGTTGATCGCCGTTTTACCGAGGTGGGGCTCATCGGTGCGCTCATCTGCGCTGGCTTGACGCTTGGACTGGGATTCTGGTGGTTTAGGCCGCGGCCGATGTGGCAGGGCATCCTATGGGGTGCGCTCACCCACCTATACGCGGCCTTCTACTCGCCGCTTCCGGAAGAAACCATCAAGCTCCTCGGCGTCGTTATTATTATTGCGGCTTTTGGAAGCGTGAAGCATCCCTACCAAGCCGCCGCGATCGGCATGGCGGTAGGCCTTGGTTTTGATGCCATGGAAAATGTGCCGTTCATCCTCAACGCGGCCATCGATGACTTGGACGGCGACCTCTGGGGCGTCATCATTACCGGTATCGGACGATTCTTCACTGGCGCCTTTAGCCATGCGCTGTATACGGGGGTTGCGGCATGGGGCGTCGGCAAGCTCTATGCGGGGGTACGCCACGGATACTGGCAGGTGGCCGGATTCTGGCTGGCCGCCATCGCCCTGCATACCCTATTCAATGCCTCGACCATCATTGCGGGTGATTGGCCGGTGACCATTCTCCTTATCGCCCTCATCACGTGGACACTGGTTATTTGGGGCCTGCGTTTCATACGCAAGCAAGATAGGAGATATGCGGCACAAAGAAGCGAAATTACTCTGCCCACCAAGGATCCAGAATATAGCTGTTAAGCTGCGAAAATACGAAGGAAAAGGCTCGTGTCCGAGGGGTGTTATAAGGTGTGAATCGTACACAAGTTCACACGATAATTTAGGTACGATGCGCCATGGAAGAACCCTACTTTTCCACGACCAACACCACCGACCCCACCACACGCTCAGCCTTTGAAATGCGAAAGGCGGAATACGAGTTCTGGGTGAACCAAGTGCCCGATCTCGATTCTGATTTCGAATTAGTCACCCAATCCCTCTACCGCACCACTGGCGTCAATGAAGGCCGGATTAACCATATCCTCATGGCGCTGCATCGCTTGGAGGAGCTTCCCAAGCTCCAGGCGCTGCAGCACCGCCTCTATCACTTAGACCTCGACCGGATTATTGCCATTAATAAGTCCCTCAACCGCTTAGGCAACCCGACCCCTAAGGTGGTGGAGCGGATCGATGAGCAGCTCACCGCCTACCTCACCCCTACCCGGCCGAACCAGACTATGCGTACGCAGGCGCAGATTAAGCGCAAGCTCAACGAACTCATCAACCTCGCGGATGACACGTTGGCAGTCACCCAGGGCCCCACCCAACCGCGCTACACCATGGAGAACTGGGGCGATAACACCTCAGCGGTGACTTTGAGCGCGGACCCGGCGGTTATCGCGAGCGTCGATAAGTGCATCCGGCAGACCGCGCTAGAGCTAGATTGCTCGCTTGCCGACGCCGCCGTTGCGCTCCTCACCGGCCGCACCCAAGCCCCCGAAATCATCCTCAACGCCTATAAAGCCACCGACGTGCCCAATTCCCCGGCGTTTATTGAATCCGTGGGCTGGCTCGACCCGGCGCGCTCGAATGCGCTGCCCTACACCAAAATCCGAGAGATGGATCCTAACCAGGAGGTCAAGGGCTACGTCACCCCGGCGGCCATGGCTGCGTACTTAGAAGGATTTGACGGCACCTGCCGCTACCCCGGCTGCAATCGCCCAGCCACGGCCTGCCAAAAGGATCACCGCATCAACCATGCGGACGGCGGACCGACCACGCCTTCAAACCTCGCCTGCCTGTGCCAGCACCACCACAATGTGAAAACCGATGGTCGCGCTTTTTATGTCATGGACCCACATACGCGCGACATCATCTGGCTATTTGAAGATGGCACCTGGACCGCCACGGAGCCCTCCGGCCCGCTGGCACCCAAGAACAAGAATTGGGTGCAGACCTTTGCTCAAACCATGACCGCCCACCGCGCCCGAGCATATGAAGAGGCCCAAGAACTCATGCGCCAGCAGAAAACCACCCCTAGGGAGGAGGAATAATTCCACCAGCTGCCCTACAGTGGCTGGCATGACGCAAAATTTATTCACACTGGATGAGCTCGTAATTACCCAGACCAAGTCCTTCCTCAATGATCAGTTCATGATCACCGATATCGACGGCACCCCTGTGGGCACGATCCTGCAATCCACCAGTCTTAAAGATATGGTGTTTAAATCCTCTCGCAGCTTGGAGGTCGCACTCACGGATGCTGAAGGCAACCCCCTACAGACGGTCATGACGATTTCGGATCCGCCGAATTTTCTGCGGGATACCTATGAGGTGCACTTGCCGGGAATCGAACAGCCCATGGCCGTCATTACCAAGCGTTTCTCCATGCTCAAAACAAAGCTGGAGCTGACCATGAAGGGCTTTCCTGACGTCGAAATTCGCGGCGATTTCTGGGATTGGAACCTCTCCATCACCTCCCACGGCCGCCAGCTTGCCAACGTCACCAACGAGTGGACCGGCGTAGGCAACTACTTCATGGGTAAAAATACCTACTGCCTAGCCATCACCCCAGGTCTCAACGAGCAACAACATGCTGCCATCATCGGCGCCGTGATGAGCATGGATATGCTGCGGACGAAGGAAAAGAACAGAGAGTAGATGTCTGCTACGATATGAACATGTTCACTGAACCTGTTCATAAAAACTCACGTGCGCGCTCGAAGAACACAACGCGCCTAAAGGTGTTAACCGCTGCAGGCGAACTTTTCGAAACTACGGGATATGCCGATACCAGCATTAGAGAAATTGCGAAAAAGGCTGGTGTCAGCGTTGGCACAGTCATGTCTGTCGGCGAAAAGCGCGCACTGCTGGTTCAAAGCATCAGCCACAAAATTGCAAAGATTCATGACGGACTCAGGACTCAACCACCTGGAGATCTCATTTCGGTCATCAATCCATTTTTGGAGATGTTTGCAGGACACAGCGAACTATCCCGCGCTTACGCATCTGCTCTCATTGAACTTGGCGATCAAGGGCAAGAGCTCAGACGCTTGGAACATCTTCTCACGGAAGAAATCCTTCGACGTCTCGCGGCATCAAGATTGACCGAGGATGAGTCTCGCGATCTTGCAGGAGTCTTGTATCACGCCTATCTAGGTTTGCTAATCGGCTGGGCCGCCGGACTTTATTCGTCGCAAGAACTAAAAGACCAAGCACGCACAATCATCAATCGCCTAGAAAGCGTATTTGGAGTCCAACTATGATTTTCGACGAAACAGCCCCTATCTGGCCTTCCATTCTCCTTGCCGTCATTCTTTCAGGCGACGTCATACTGTCAATTCGTCCCGTTAAGTTCATTGAAAAATGCCTCACCGGCGTAAAATTCCCACGCCAATGGTGGTGGGCTCTCATCTATATCAAATGCGTCGCGATTTCCGGGCTGATAGTCGGACTTGCCTACCCCGGAGTCAGAGTTGCGGCACTAGCAGGCATCGTCACATATTTCTTTGCTGCAGCCTTCGCTCACCTGAAAGCCAAATTCACCGGCACCGAATTCTGGGCTAACTGTTTGGGCATGCTTATCCTTTCCATCGCGGCGCTAATTGTAACGCTCGCCGCATAATGCAGAAAGGAGTTCTACATTCCCGTAGGCACTTTCAGATCTAACCCCTATTAGGTGGACACCTGATGCCCAGTCCGGTTAGGTTGGGTACAAAGGTAATCTACCACCATGTCTAGGTACTCCGAACAGTTCAAACGCGATGCCGTAGCACTCTACAAGAACAATAAGGAGAACTCGCTGAGCTCAGTGTCAGCATTGTTTAGAATCAACCGTGCATCACTGCATTCTTGGACTAAGCTCTACGCACCGTCAAACACACTCGTACGAAAACCGTCCATGATAAAGCCCATTCCGCTTTTTCACCGTGGTAGAGATATTTGCGTATTCTTTGCGGCATAATCTAAGGGATACACAACGGATTGCTCAGTACATGGGGATTTCTGGACCTTGGCCACGGAAGTTTTCGGTCAAAAATCCGAACTCGACTTCCCATATATGATACTCACTCGGTAAGAATGAAGGCTCCTTTTTCTGCCGAGAAACGACCTCAGTTTGAGCTGCTTCACGCGTGGTAAATGCAGCCAATATATCTGGGCTCATTTCTTGGAAACGCACGGAGGAATGTTGCGCATACCCCTCCCTAAAAACGAGATAGACAAGTCTCGGGAAACGAGACTTGTCTAGTTTTCCGTCCCAGCCGTCAAGGGGAACTTCTTCAGTCCAACAGGTTATACCTGGAGAATCAACATGCTCGCCCATGGCACGCTCCTGCTCTCTGGTTAAAGCTATTCCGACAAATTCTTCGTCAGACGTAGCTTCCGTACGCGCAAAGAGCACAAAAATTTTAGCCTGGTTGCTGCTATCTGAAATTCTACCTATTAAGCCTTGCATACTTCTCTAAACGGTTTAGTTTTAACAGTCGCAGTGTAAGTTTTATCGGAGCGTGTCAAATTATTTGTGTGTGGAAAAACTTTTATTCCCGTTTATGCCGCCAGGGTAGAGAAACCACAGCACCAATAAGCAAGATGGCAGTGACACCTACTAAATATGCTATGGATACCCAGGGGATTCCATCGCCGCCAAAGAGGCCGTATCTAATGGCTTCACTTATGTGGACAGCCGGGTTGGCTTCTCCCACTATCTGAAGCCACGAAGGCAACAAGTCTTCAGGAACGGCAACCGGGCCGAGACTTAGCAGCGTAATAGCCAATAACAATGAGATGGAAGATGCCTGCTCAAGGCTGGAACATAATGCTCCAATTATCATTCCGGCAGAAAGAAAAGCACAACCAGCAAAAAATAGGGCTGGAATGATAGTGAAAGAAGGAGATAAAGAAAGCCCGAGAATCTTAACTACCGCAACTGGAGTTATGAGCAGTGAAGGAGTAGCTAAGAGACTAAAGGCGATAAAGCTCCCCACAACAAACTGGAGGCGCTTTGCCCCAGTAGCAGCTAGTTGATCTAGAGCTCCATTCGCCTTCATAAAGGAAATATTGGTGGCAATTTTACCCTGCAACTCGAATAGCAAAGAAAAAGATAGACCACCAATAACAGCGTACTCAACGGCGGCCCCACCTAAATTTTGTGCGTACACACCAAGCCCTAAGGACATTAGAACAGGAACGACAATCCCAGTAAGCAGCATGGACGGCCAAGACCAGCGCCAATTAGTCAGCTGTATGCGTGTAAACGTAAAGGTGTTACTCATGCTTCATTCGTTTGGGATGCGATTAGGTTGACAAAAACATCCTCGAGATTGGGTGAGCTAATAGTAATATCGCCGGCTCCTTCGTCACATAGTTTCGAGACAATTCTCGGAACTTCGTCGACACCTACTATCTGCTCGCAAGGTTCTGAACTTTTATCACTATTGGACTCAGTGCGGTACGCAATGGTTCGTCTATTTTGAACGTTTTGCATGACTTGGTTAACCGTGCCGTTGGCAATGAGCCGCCCTTTATCCATAATTCCGAGATGAGTTAGGCAGGATTCAACTTCGGAAACTGCATGAGTGATTACCAATACGGTAACTCCCTTATGAGAGAGTGCCTCAATTTCGTCCCATACTAGACGGCGATTTAACGCATCCAGCTCATTCGTGGGCTCATCCAGAATGACGAAAGGGCGGTTTGAGGAGATAGCGATTGCAAGTTGGACAAGTTTACTTTGTCCACCAGATAGCGATCTCACCTCTCGATTGCGGAATCGAAGAATGCCTAGCTTTTCTAGGAGATGTTTCTGCTGCTTGTTCGATGACTTCGTCCCGTACAGCCGACCAAAGAAATTCATTGATTCCTCTACAGTCATGGTGTTTAGGGCTAGCGGAGATTGCGACAAATATGCGACGTTTGACCTCTGCCAGTGAGTGGTTGCGGACGCATCTCTGCTTTCATTTATCCAAATGTGGCCGGAAGTAGGGCGTAGTATGCCGGTGAGGATACGAGCTAAGCTACTTTTTCCTGAACCGTTGCGCCCAATTAAACCGTAGACACTACCCCTGTCGATGCTTAGAGAAACGTTGTCGACTGCGGGCTTTTCTTGATTAGGGTAGGTCTTACAAAGACGCTCTAGTCGTACAAGTTCTGACATGACCCACTGTCCTTTAGTTGACGACGAAGCTGCCTAGACTTACAGCGGACGACGTTAAAGCAGTCGAGATGTGCAATGTCATCATCCGAGAATGATTGCGATAGTAGCATTCTCAACGCTTTGCTGATCATGGTCATAAACAGCATTACGGTTTGGACACCAATGTAAACTGTGGGCCTGACCCTCGGAAAGTAGACACGTCGGGAGTAACTTTGCTGCTTGCCATATTTACCATCGACAAATAAGCGTACTCACCTGATTAAATAGTCCCATCAAGGTCGAATATATAATCGCTCACCGCTGTTTAACGCCTATCGCAATGGAGTTCTTACCCAGGGCAAAGAGCGTAAGTACTGCTACGACTGACACGAGGATAAAAGTAACTGTCACCGATAAGAAACCGGAATACTCCAGTAACAGCCCAGCCAAAATAGCACCCACCATCATTCCAGCCGGCGGAAGCATTTCAACACGCCCCCCGTGCAGCTGGATTAGCTTTTCCGAACAGGTGTTGTTGCAAAGTTGGGCGGAGAGCAGCGAAGACTCAGTTTCTCATTCCCTGATGGCCGCTGCGTGTGGGCGTTGTTAGGCCGTCTCGAAGACCCGGTTGACGATCACCGCGTCCGGGTTCGGTTGCCCGTAGGCAAACATCGCGCCTTGCCCTTTCCGCAATGAGTGCATCGCCTCCATCCCTTTCAACGTCCGATATGCAGATGTCCGGTTCTTAAACGCGCCTTTCGGCCCGAGGATCCGCTTCAGCCGACCATGGTCGCCTTCCAGGCTGTTGTTGAGGTATTTCACCTGCCGATGTTCCACTGTGGGCGGGCAGATTCCCTCTGACTTCAACTCGGCGATTGCCCTGGCAAGGGAGGGTGCTTTATCGGCGTTGATCACTCTGAGATACCCGGCTGACGCATTGGATCTGACGGCCTTGGCCAGGAAACACTTCGCTGCGGCCACGTTTCGCTTCGAAGAGAGGTAAAAGTCCAAGGTCTGGCCACCGGCGGTAATCGCCCGATAGAGGTAGCACACTACCTGCCGCCGACCCGGATATAGGTCTCATCCACCCGCCAAGAACTGGCCTGCCAGTCAGGTACCTGCCGGTACCACCGTGTTTGCTTGTCCAGCTCAGGGGCGTATTTCTGGACCCAGCGGTGAGAATCGTGGTGTGATCGACCGGCACGCCCCGCTGAAGTCATCATTTCCTCCAGATCGCGGTAGCTCACCCCGTAGCGGCAGTACCACCCACTGCCCATAGAATGATGTCACGGGGGAAATGACGACCGAAGAAGATACCCATGGCTGTGACTATTTCACGTCGCCCTTCCTACTGCCCCAACTTTGCAACAACACCTGTTCGATAGCGTTTAGGCGGGCATGTCGGTATGGGCCTCTAGGCTTGAGGGCATGGGCTTTTTAGAAAACCTCCTGAACCGCTACGCCCCGCGCACACCGGGCAAGCCGGTCTTTGCGGTCATTGATACCGAAACCACCGGCTTTAACAAGCGCTACGACCGCATCATTGAACTTGCTGCCGTGCGCGCTGACGCATACTTCAATCCCGTTGACTCCTGGCACACATTGCTCACCCCTGACACCAACGCCGTGTTCACTACTCGGGGGACACCCCCGCCCACCTCGGCACTCAACCCTGCTGTGGGGGTTACTCGTAGCGAAGCGAGCTGAGCATCCCGGTTTCCATGTGATAGGCGTTATGGCAGTGAAATGCCCACTCACCGGGGTTGTCAGCGATTAGGTCGGCGATCATGGTTTCACCGTGGCGGAGAAGGACGGTGTCCTTGCGTAGCCCGCCGTTGCCGGGCAGCGCCCACGTGTGGCCGTGGATGTGCATGGGATGGGGCATCATGGTCCTGTTGCGCATGACCATCCGCAGGCGCTGGCCCTCCTGCACGGTCGCGGAGGAGGATTGGCCGTCGGTGAGAATGCTCCATTCATACGGCATCATCTGCCCGCCCAGGTCGATGCTGACTTCTCGGTCTGGTGTGTCCTCGGGTAGGAGTGCACGGTCTGCTGGCTTCAGGGAGGACAGAAGCAGTCCGGTGGACAACAACTCGGGGAAGTCGACATCGGGGTGGGGGGCCTGGCCGCCGGCGGTGCGGATGACGGCGAAGGCGCGGTCGTCCTTACCCACCGCCAAAGCCGTGAGCGGGAAGATGCCGTCGCCGAGGATGACCTCGACGTCGACACGCTCGCCCATCGACAGGTAGATCGATTCGGTCTCCCGGGGCTGGACAGGGAAGCCGTCGGTGTGGGTGACGGTCATGCGGTGACCACCGAGGGCCACCTTGAAGATGGTGTCACCGCCGGAGTTGATAAACCGTAGGCGGGCCTTGTCGCCCGGGCGAGCCTCGAAGGTCCGGTGAGCTCGGGGGATACGTCCGTTGATGAGGTAGTGCGGATACATCACATCGCCGGCATCCCCGCCCAGTACCCGGTCCGGGGTGCCGTGCATCATCTGGCCGTGACCTCCCATTCCCTTCTTCCCGTTATGGTCGCCCGAACCCATTGCGGTGAGCTTGTCGAGCTCATCGTCGGGAGTGCCCTGAATGCCATCGACCCAGTCGTCGAGCACGATGGTCCACTCGACGTCCTGGTCCTCAGCGTCTTGCGGGTCACGGACGATCAGTGGGGCGTGGAGGCCGCGATCAAGCTGCAGGCCGGAGTGGGAATGGTAGAAGTAGGTGCCACCGTGGGGGACTTCAAAAACATAGGAGAAAGACTCGCCAGGTTCAATGGGGTCCTGGGTCATGCCGGGCACACCGTCGGCTGCGTTGTGGAGGGCGATGCCATGCCAGTGGATGGAGGTGTTCTCAGGCAGTTCATTGGTGATATCGACCTGGAGGACGTCGCCGGCGGTGGCCTCAATGGCCGTATCCCCGGTGTCAGAGACGTATCCCCACGTCTTGGCTTCGATGCCGCCGATATCCAGAGAGAGGGGCCGGGCGGTCAGTGTCCGGCGCACCGTCGGCTCACCGAGCGCAGTGGGGGTGGGAGTGGGGCGAAGAGAGGAACCTGGTGCCGAGGCAGCGGGTCCAGGGTCGCTGGTGCAGGCGGCCACGGCCCCGGTGCCGGCGAGGACGAGCCCACCGAGCAGAAACTGTCGTCGGGAAAATCCGTTCATCATGATTTAACCTTCCTTGGTGTTAGATTTCAGTGACACGGGAGACAGGCGCAGGTGAGGACCCTGCTGAGCCATCACGTCAGGTGCAGGTCTGTGACACAGGTGGCACCGTCGTCGGCGGTGGAAAACTCCGCGGTGCCGGTACGCCCCTGGTAGCTGACCTCAATCAGGCCGGTGGCATCATCGGGAAGCCAGAAGCCAATAAACCCGTTGTCGAAGGTGGTTGTCGCCTCGTCCACCAGCACCTCACCGGTCGCCTCATCGGTGATCGTGACCTGGATATCCTCATTGCCGAGTTCCCCCAGGCAGGTCGTGAGGCTGTGGTAGAAGCAGTCGTGGGTGGAGGTGAGATAGGGTGCGATCGAGACATACGTCTGATTGTCGGGAAGATCGACCACGACTTCCTGGTCATCACTCGAGAGCAGCAGTTCATCGGCACGCACTGAGGCTTTCAGATCCGTGGGACGCTCAGTGACCTTCTGCCGGTCGAGGTGATCAATGATCTCCACCGCGTCCATGTCGGCCAGGCCATGGGCAGTCAGGAATGCATCCTGGGACACCGTCCCGTCGGCGGTGGGTTCCGGGTCGGCAGCCGAACACCCCGTGAGGGCGAGGGCAAGGGCGGCGGCTGCGATCACTGCTCGTTTCACGTCAATCTCCTTGGATCGTGGTAAGACCGTGAGAAGACACCGCCTCAAGGTCGATGCCATACCTTTATCTAGCACGGGTGCCTGACGGACTAGAAATCAAAACCCCTGCTCACAGCCTTATAACAGGGCGAAAAAGGGGGTGAATTCGGTGGGCTGGGTCACCACCGGAACACCACCCCACAGCCGTGGGCGATGTCCGTCTACCCGCCCCGGGTATGCGGTGCAGGCAGTGAAATCCCTGGTGGCGCCTGCTGAACCGACCAGGGGAGACGATGCCGCCGGCCCGGGGTGGGGCACAGTGGTGACGGCGGTCGAAGGGTGATGTTTGAAGATTTGATGAAGATTTCCCCGCCGGGCACTGAGCGAGGGTGGTATTCCCCCCTGGCCGGAGCGATACTGGGGTCTATGGCTGACCGCACACCGACCACCGCCACGCCCCCGGGGCGGGTGCTGGTCGTCGATGATGAACAACCCCTGGCTCAGATGGTGGCCTCCTACCTCATCCGGGCCGGCTTCGATACCCGCCAGGCGCACACCGGCACCCAGGCCGTGGACGAGACCCGTCGCTTTTCCCCCGATGTCGTGGTCCTGGATCTGGGGCTGCCCGAACTCGACGGCCTGGAGGTGTGCCGACGGATCCGCACCTTCTCGGACTGCTACATCCTCATGCTCACCGCGCGTGGCAGCGAGGACGATAAGATCAGCGGATTGACCTTGGGGGCGGATGACTACATCACCAAACCTTTTAGCATCCGGGAACTGGTGACCCGGGTGCATGCGGTGCTGCGCCGCCCGCGCACCAGCACCACCCCACCGCAGGTGACCACCCCCTTGAGCGTTGGTGACCTCATCCTTGACCCCGTCGCCCATCAGGTGCGGGTGGGGGAGACGACCGTGGAGCTCACCCGCACGGAGTTCGAGCTGCTGGTTGCCCTGGCCCTGCGCCCCGGCCAGGTGCTGACCCGCCACGACCTGGTCACCGAGGTCTGGGACACCACCTGGGTCGGTGATGAACGCATCGTCGATGTCCACATCGGCAACTTGCGTCGCAAGCTCGGCACCGACACCCGGGGCCGGGGGTTTATCGACACCGTGCGTGGCGTGGGCTACCGGATGGGGCAGCCATGAATCACGGACCCGGCCTGACCTTCCGCTTCCTGGCCGCCCAGGTGTTGGTCGTGGTGATTAGCCTGCTGGTGGCCGCGGCCGTGGCCACGATGGTGGGCCCGACCCTATTCCATGATCATATGTTGATGACCGGCCGGGAGGACCCCTCGCTGGAGCTGTTCCATGCCGAGCAGGCCTACCGGGGCGCCAACCTGATCACCCTGGCCGTCGCCCTGCCCACCGCCTTAATCAGCGCCCTACTGGCCAGCCTGTGGTTATCGCGTCGTCTGCGCACCCCCCTGCAGGATCTTACCCACGCCGCTACCAGCCTGACGGCCGGCAACTCCCGTATCCGCGTGCCCGCCGGAAAAGCAGGCCCCGAGGTCACCACCCTGGCGCATGCCTTCAACACCATGGCCGATCGGCTGGAACACACCGAACAGGTCCGCCGCCAGATGCTCTCTGATCTGGCCCACGAAATGGGCACCCCCTTATCGGTGCTCACGGTCTACCTCGATGGTCTCCAGGACGGGGTCGTGGACTGGAATAATGCCACCCACACGATCATGGCTGACCAACTCACCCACCTGACCCGGTTGATGGAAGACATCGACGATGTCTCCCGGGCCCAGGAACGCCGGATCGATTTGGACCTGGCGGAGGAAGAGCTCGGGGATCTGCTCCATACCGCCGCTGCTGCCGCGGAGGAAGCTTATGCTGACAAAGACGTCGATTTACAGGTCGAGACCATTACAGACACCGCCCGGGTGCTCGTGGACCGGCAACGCTTCGGCCAGGTGATGAGCAATCTGCTGTCGAACGCGCTACGGCACACCCCGGCCGGCGGGCAGGTCCGGATCAGCGTCCACCGACAGGGGGCGTCCACCGCGCTCATCCACGTCGCCGATGACGGCGAGGGAATCCCACCTGACCAGCTCAGATACATCTTCGAACGCTTCTACCGGGGGGATGCCGCCCGCAGCCGGGACGACGGCGGGTCCGGTATCGGTCTGACCATCTCCAAGGCATTGATCGAGGCCCACGGCGGCACTCTCACCGCCACCTCCCCCGGACCTGGTCGCGGAGCGGTGTTTGCCCTCCGCCTCCCGCTGTCCCCTCCCGACAGTGAGGAGGCTGCTCAGTAACCACACCCTACCCCGCGTGAGGGCCGTGCCCTCCACCCATTGAAAATATACCCCGGGGGGGTATACGTTAGAGAGTAGCATCGCCGCATCCCACCGACCCGTAGGAGCTTTCCCATGATCACCTCCCCGCCCCGCCTCTTGCCGATGGTCTCCCACGGCTGCAGCTGTTGCGGACCTGCCTCACGTGCCGACACCGCCTCTATCCCTGCCGCCAGCGACTCGTCAGCAGGAGGGTCCTCCCCTAGCTACCAGGTCACCGGCCTGACCTGCGGGCACTGCGCGAAAAGCGTGACCCAGGCCCTTCAGGCCCTCCCCCAGGTCGACAACGTCCAGATTGATCTCGCTGCTGGTGGTGTTTCCACCGTCACGGTCACCGGTGTCGTACCTCCGGAGATGGTTCGCCGGGCCATCGAGGAGGCCGGCTACACCGTCTTATCCTGATCAGTTTTACCCATCATCTCGACCCCGACCGGGTTGAGCGAAAGGAACGTCATGAGCACTCCCCACCATTCCGGTGATCACCATGGTGATCACTCCGCTCCGGAAACAGACCACACCCACCACCCGGATCATGCCGGCCACGAACACCACGCGGATGCCGACACCCACGGCCAGGCGATGCCCCACGATCACACGCACGCCGCCCTGGACGAAGACCACCACGTTCATGGTCACGGCGAACACGCCGGACACAGTACCGCAATGTTTCGGGACCGTTTCTGGTGGTCGCTGATTCTGTCCATTCCCGTCGTTGTTTTCAGCCCCATGGTCGCCCACCTGCTCGGCTACCACCTCCCGGCATTCCCCGGATCCACCTGGATCCCCCCGGTGCTAGGCACGATCATCTTCGTCTACGGCGGAACGCCTTTCCTCAAGGGCGGATGGAAAGAACTGAAATCCCGCCAACCCGGGATGATGCTCCTGATCGCCATGGCCATCACCGTGGCGTTTGTCGCCTCCTGGGTCACCACTCTGGGGCTGGGCGGTTTTGAGCTGGACTTCTGGTGGGAGCTGGCCCTGCTGGTGACCATCATGCTGCTGGGCCACTGGCTGGAGATGTCCGCTCTCGGGGCCGCGTCCTCCGCGCTTGATGCGCTGGCTGCCCTGCTGCCGGATGAGGCCGAGAAAGTCATCGACGGAACCACCCGCACCGTGGCCATCTCCGAGCTGGTCGTCGACGACGTCGTGCTGGTGAGGGCCGGTGCCCGGGTGCCGGCCGACGGAACCATCCTCGACGGAGCCGCCGAATTCGATGAGGCGATGATCACCGGCGAATCTCGTCCCGTCTTCCGCGACACCGGTGACAAGGTGGTCGCCGGTACCGTGGCCACCGACAACACCGTCCGCATCCGGGTGGAGGCTACCGGCGGGGACACCGCCTTGGCCGGGATCCAACGCATGGTTGCCGACGCCCAGGAGTCCTCCTCCCGGGCCCAGGCCCTGGCGGATCGGGCGGCGGCGTTGTTGTTCTGGTTCGCGCTGATCTCCGCTCTGATCACCGCGGTGGTGTGGACCATCATCGGCAGCCCGGACGATGCCGTGGTGCGCACGGTCACGGTGCTGGTCATCGCCTGCCCGCACGCCCTGGGCCTGGCGATTCCGCTGGTCATTGCGATCTCCAGCGAGCGGGCCGCGAAATCCGGGGTGCTCATCAAGGACCGGATGGCGCTCGAGCGGATGCGCACCATCGACGTGGTGCTCTTCGACAAAACCGGCACCCTGACCGAGGGTGCGCACGCGGTCACCGGTGTCGCGGCAGCTGTCGGCGTCACCGAGGGCGAGCTGCTGGCCCTAGCCGCCGCCGCGGAGGCCGACAGCGAGCACCCCGTGGCCCGCGCCATCGTGGCAGCCGCGGCCGCCCATCCCGAGGCCTCCCGTCGGCAAATCCGTGCAACTGGTTTCAGCGCCGCCTCCGGCCGAGGGGTCCGGGCCACTGTCGATGGCGCTGAGATCCTCGTGGGCGGGCCGAACATGCTGCGCGAGTTCAACCTCACCACCCCGGCCGAGCTCACCGACACCACCAGCGCCTGGACCGGGCGTGGGGCCGGTGTGCTCCATATTGTCCGCGACGGTCAGATCATCGGTGCGGTGGCCGTCGAGGACAAGATCCGCCCCGAATCCCGCGCCGCCGTGAAAGCCCTGCAGGACCGCGGGGTGAAGGTCGCGATGATCACCGGCGACGCGCAGCAGGTGGCCCAGGCGGTTGGTCAGGACCTAGGCATTGATGAGGTCTTCGCCGAGGTCCTGCCCCAGGACAAAGACACCAAGGTCACGCAGCTGCAGGACCGGGGTTTGAGCGTGGCTATGGTCGGTGACGGTGTCAATGACGCCCCCGCTCTGACCCGCGCGGACGTCGGTATCGCCATCGGTGCCGGCACGGATGTGGCCATGGAATCTGCCGGGGTGGTCCTAGCCAGTGATGACCCGCGGGCAGTGCTGTCGATGATTGAGCTGTCCCAGGCCAGCTACCGCAAGATGATCCAGAACCTAATCTGGGCCTCTGGCTACAACATCCTCGCCGTGCCGTTGGCTGCCGGAGTGCTCGCCTCGATCGGGTTCGTGCTGTCCCCGGCCGTGGGCGCGATCTTGATGTCTGCCTCGACCATCGTGGTGGCCCTGAACGCCCAGCTGTTGCGCCGCATTGATCTGGATCCGGCTCACCTGGCTCCGACCGAGTCGAAAGAGGAACACGCCACGCCTACTCCGGCATCCACCGCCGTCCAGTGATCCACCACTTCTCTCCACTGCCCCCATATGACTCTGAAAGGCTCCACCACGAAGCGCACCCTTGTTCTTTCCGCTCTCGCCGTAGCCTCCACCCTGGCGCTGGCCGCCTGCGGTGAGGCCACCGAGTCAGGCAACGCCGACGCCACCACCTCGGCCACCAGCACTGCGACGACTACCGCTGAGACGACCGAGATCACCACGGCGACGACTGAGGCGGACGGGGAGATCTCCGCCGATCACAACGACGCGGACATCATGTTTGCCCAGATGATGATCCCCCATCACCTGGGACATGATCGCCTCCAGCTTCGCCACCAAAGAATTGAAGACATCTAACGATTTGGCCCACTTTCGGACTGAGATGAAGAAATCAATAGCCGACATTCTCCAAACGTGGCCACAGGCAGGCATCGAAGCCAACACAGACGGAGTAACGGTCACGAGAACTGCCCCATCAGTTCAGCAGAAACCATCACGCCCCGAACTCGACTAAACCGAACGCAGAAGACTAGCGCCCTCCGGGGCGCTTTCTTTTTGCCTCAAAACAACTTGCGCATATTTACGCATACGCCTGCGCATATTTACGCATACAGGGCTAGTTATCCACAGGGTTTTACCTGCGGGTTTACCTATTTTCCCAGGTGGCTTATAACTATATCCCTGTAGATCTATATCCCCAGCCGCTCAACCAACAAAACCGTTCACTACGGGTTACTGTTTACGCTCCCGCCTCGCCTGACGGCTCGTTGGGCTGCCGCCCAAATCAATAGATTTGGTTGCCACCAAAACACCCCACAACAACCACAGTCCTATAACCCTCCACGTACCCTTGTGTCTTCTAGACTTTCTTGGAAAAGAACCACGGGAGATGGAAGGCCTCCATGTCGGTATGGGCCTCTAGGCTTGAGGCCATGGGATTTTTAGAAAACCTTTTTAACCGCTACACCCCGCGCACACCGGGCAAGCCGGTCTTTGCCTTCATTGATACCGAAACCACCGGCTTTAACAAGCGCTACGACCGCATCATTGAAATCGCTGCCGTACGCGCCGACGCACATTTCAACCCCGTCGATTCCTGGCACACACTGCTCAACCCTGACGGTAAGGCTATTAAAAACTCCCACATTCACGGCATTACCAACGACATGGTGGCAACCGCCCCAACCTTTAGCGAGGTATACGGGGACTTCACGAGCTACATCGACGGCATGCATCTATTTGCCCACAACGCCCCGTTTGACTCAAAAATGATCGTTGCTGAGTTCGACCGCATGACCGGCGTCGACGATGACGAGGACGAGGACGAGTTCTTCCCCTTTATTGACACCATTGACCTTGCCAAGCAAATACTCGATAGCGGCCCCTACAACCTACCGGCACTCCTTGACCGCCTAGGACTGGACAATCCTGACGCGCACGCAGCAGTAGCCGATGCGACCGCCACGGTGAACATGCTCCACGCCCTGTTCGGGTTCAAACGCGGTGAAATTGGCCGAAAGATTTTGCACCAAGGTCAAGTCTTCCGCGCCACCAACACCTGGCGAGGAAGCCACGTCACACCACTGCTCCCCCGCAACATATAGGCCTACTAACAGCGCAACCACTGACATAGCCGAGAAGAATACGCAGCCATATGCTTTCACATATGGCAAGACGTGCCACGCGGGTCAGTGGGGTCTTGAGTCCCTCGCCGTGCTCACGGTTGTTTTGGTCTTAATTATCCAGACCGTCAGCCGCGAACAAGCGCAGTACTTCCTGTTCCTTGTCACCCTCTTTCCTTTTGCCCATGCTGGACTCTCGTAGGAACTGGTGGTACCGCTCATTTCCTTTGGTCTATTAGTC
Organism: Corynebacterium sp. LaCa54; assembly: GCF_046717495.1. Lineage (NCBI taxonomy): Bacteria > Bacillati > Actinomycetota > Actinomycetes > Mycobacteriales > Corynebacteriaceae > Corynebacterium > Corynebacterium sp. LaCa54. The sequence continues at coordinate 77,584 of NZ_CP177115.1, read as the reverse complement.
CTGTGGACTAGCATTTTGGGGTCCGGTTCAATGCAGGAACCAGCAGGTAAAACTGCATACAGTCGGACACATGGAAGGGCTGACGACTGCGTATAAGTTTACTGCCTTGACGACAGCAAATTTCAGCTTTACTTTAGTATAAGTAAGGTGTTTCATATGGTTAGGAAAACTGTGAATAAGACTAAGATGTTGAAAACTGCCGCTTCCCTTCTATCTGCCTTGGCTATCCTTCCTGTCTTGTCTGGAACCGCTCAAGCAGAAACGACACAAGGAAATCAGGAAGAGTCCCAAACGATTATGGGCGGAAACTACCAAAGTACTGATCCAACGGCCTACAATTACCTTCCTGAAGGAAGTGATCCAGTTCCGAACACTGCGGATAGATCAGCATTCGGATCGGCCCAAATCAGCGGCTTTGGATTTAAGTTTCAAGGGCATGACTTCAAAGTTCCCGTAGTGAATCTTGAGCATGCAATTAAGGGCAAAGGCGGTCACATAGACTCCGAAAGTGCATCCGTGACGTTTACTAACGGAACGCTGTGTAACTGGAGAGTGGACTACCAAAATAGAGACGAGAATGGGATTCATGCAACCCGTAAGGGGGCAACCCACAATGATTGCTCTCTTGGGCATGCACATGATGCAGGATTCAAAAACTTCGATGTTAAAAGCAATGCTGAGTGTGCACGTCTATTTGTAATGGGAGAATTTAAGGGAGAGCAGTGTCACGCAATTCATCCTTAGTAGCTCTGATGAAGATTGCGATTTTTATATCGTTATCGCTTTGTCTCGGGTATCTTGTTGGCGGTTTAAATGCGATACACGTTGCTAAGGCTTTGGCTGAGGGGAATTCAACCTCATTAGCCGATATTTCTCGTAGATTAGAAAATGGTTTTTTCTACTTTAGAATCGCTGGAGTCTTTGCCGTCATTTTTCTCGTCGGAACTTATACGGTTTGGCGCAGGACCAAAGTCTCCCCTTAAATGAGATCTATACGGGCATCAGTTATTTATCCTATTTGGGTATGTGTGGCACAATCGTGGGCCTTATCTTAGGCCTCAAATTCCCCTTCTGAATCGAGTAAACGAGGGCACTCCCGCTGGTGGGAGTGCCCTTTCCTATTTATTACTGCTGTCGTTTAGACGTAGACAGTGCGGGTAGTGGCGCATTCTCGGAAACATATATTTTCTATGTGTTTAGCCATATGTCCTGCCATACGGCAGGCACCGTGGGCACGCTGATTTACCGTACGACTGCGCCGCTTTAGGCGTTTTTCAACGCCCGATACACCGTAGGGCGAGTCACCCTAAACTCTCGCGCCAAGGCTGCTTTCGACTCCCCCGCTAGTGTGCGTCGCTTAATCTCCGCCACCTGCTGCGGGCTAAGAGCAGGCTTGCGGCCTTTGTACTTGCCAGCCTTTTTAGCCAACGCAATCCCCTCCGCCTGGCGCTCGCGGATAATGGCCCGCTCAAACTCCGCAAACGAACCTAAAATGCCGAGCATTAAATCCGCGCGTGGATCTGTGGTGTCTTTTGCAAACGCGAGATTTTCATGCAGGAAAGTATCAGTCACACCCTTGTTGGTGAGTTCATCAACAATGCCGCGTAAATCCGCCAGTGAACGGGCGAGGCGATCGATTGACGACACGACGAGTTCGTCACCGTCGCGCACATACGCCATACACTCGACAAGTCCAGGGCGGGCAGTCTTGGTGCGGCCGGAAATCTTATCCTCAAAGAAACGGTCAATCCTGCCGGAAGCATTGAGTAGTTCTTTCTGGCGCTGATTATTCTGCTCCACCGTCGAGACACGGATATAACCCACCCGCTGCCCACGCGAACCGGAGTCATCGCCCATTAATCTTCGCCCCGCAAGGGTTCAAAGGCGGCATTCTCCTGTTCTATGACCGCATCACGATACGACTCAACCACCCGAGCCAAGTCAGACAACTGCGCCCCGTCGAGACCATCAGCGTCAGCAAGCAAAGACTGCACAATCCTGCCCAACGCCTGCTGTCCCGACGACAACCCACCATGCAGATCTTTCACCCGCGCTAACGCGGGCACAGAGTCAATATGACTTTCAATATGAAAACCGTCAGACGATAACACCACACTCACCACTTTCTGTAAACATAAGACCTAGACCCCACTAGACACGTGTAAAACAATGCTAGGAACGGCCCTATTTTACAGCAAACATTCCACCCCAAACCGGCGTAACAATAGGGTGTACCACACTGACACACCCTCTACCACGTAATCTATGACTATGGGAAAGCTGATTGGGGAGCGACATGTTTCCGTCATCCTTTTTGAAGGATTCGAGGTGTTAGACGTCTTCGGGCCGGTGGAGCTTTTGAGTCAGGTTCCGGACATGCATATAAGTTTTTAGGAAAGGAAAAAGAGCCCGTCCAGAGCGCCCAGGGCGTACGTGTGTTGACAGATCTGCCTTACACAAACCTCGAGAATCCGGATATTCTCCTGATCCCCGGGGGTGCGGGGACGCGAACCCTAGTTCAAGACACCACCTTCCTGTCCTGGTTAAAGGAAACGGGACAGCGCGCCGAGATAGTGGCATCGGTTTGTACTGGGTCAGCCCTACTGGCAGCCGCGGGTCTCCTTAAAGGGCGCCGAGCAACGAGCAACAAGAGGGCATTCGGTTGGGTTTCTTCCTTGGATGATGATGTTGAATGGCAATCTCAAGCCCGCTGGGTGGAGGATGGAAAAATATGGACATCCTCGGGCGTTGCGGCGGGTTTGGACATGACTGCCTCGCTGATCCAGCACCTCTTCGGCGCAGAAGCTTTTGAAGAAGCGACCACGCTAGCGGAATATCAGCCACAAACAGACAGCACTGTCGACCCCTTCGCCCATATTCATGGCCTCATCTAGTTCACCTTATAAAAAGCCCCAGCTGGCCTACCCGACCCCCGCAGACGCACCTCATCCCAAGCCAGACAGTCGACGACTCCCAAGATAGACCACGGCCGACGGGCAGGTGCACGAAAAACGCCCGGGCAGTGGTGTTGTTGTGCATCGTGGGAGTCATCGGTGCCGCCATCGACTTCGGCACCATGCACTTCCTCGAAACCTCTGGGGCAAACGCCCTGATCAGCCGGGCAATCAGTTATATCCTGGGCAGCTTGTTCGCCTACTACGCCAATAGCGTTGTCACTTTCTCCGGCAACCGGTCCACCACCGAGAAGCTGAGGGCCTTCATCGTCTACACCGCGTGTTTGAACATGGCGGTGCTGGTCAACAAGCTCGCCCGTATCCCGCTGGCGGATTTCGAACACACGGTTTTCCTCTCGTGGGTGATTTCGCAGGCAACAGCCACCACCCTCAACTTCATCCTGCAGAGCAAGTGGGTTTTCACCAGCGAAAACACCTCACGGTGAGCGCATTCCGCTCCGCCAAGCCCCTGTCTAGTAAGCGACAACCCGGCAATCAACCCTCATCCTGCCCGGCAGGGCAGGGTGGGAGAAGGACTGTCGGGTTAGACGTCCATCTCGATCGAGGTGGGAGTTCCGTCCCTCTTCGTCTTCACCGTCACGGGGTGCCCACCGAACATGTACCCGTCGTCGAACTCGACGCCAATGTTTCCCCTGTGGGGAATGTTCACCGCAGTCGGAGTCAGCTTGGCGTAGACGTCCTCCACCCCGAGTTTCGGGGCGGGTGTCGGCCTGCCTTCCGCCTCGGCCACATCGTGGCGCCACCGGTTCGCGGCCGGAAGCGCTTTTTCGGCCCCCAGCATGCGCGCGCTATCGAGGTACTCTTGGGAGAGGACGTTGTTGATGAAGTTCAGCGCCGACTTGAACTTCTTCGCCATGTTCCCCTGGCCCGCGAGGAGCAGTTCCGGCCCCTCGTACCACATACTGACTTTGACGCCGAGGTCGTCCACTTTACCCTCGAAAGTCGAAAACGTCCGGTCAAGGACCAGTTGTCCGATACTGGTCTCCAGGATCACCGGTTCGGCAGTCTTGGCCGAGAGTTCCTCCATCTCTGGGTCGGGCAGCGGATCAAGCATTTCCCAAATGGTGACGTAGGGTTCCTTCCTGATATCGGAAAAGAAGTAGCTACCCCGCGCGCGATACACCTTGAACGGCTCCAGATCGGCGATTTCCCGCGGATCCCAGAGCGTCTTTCCCTGCCGGGTGTGAAACAGGTGCGGGTAACACACATTGATCCCCCCGGTGGTTACTTCCCCGTCGGGAAGTAACCGGAGAGCCACACCAGGCATAAGCATAAATTGGAGTTCGAACTTGTCTTTGGCGCAGTCATCATCCACGACCCTCTTTTCCGGCACCGAGGAGACGATGAAGTGGAATTCGACTTCCTCTTCCTTAGCGCTCCTCTGCGTAATTGGGTCGTCGGGAAATTCCTCGTAAAGCGACAGCATGCGGCAATGGTAACTCACCCCACGTGCCCCCCGCACCGGAATCCATGGCGGCGGGACCCGACACATGTTCGCCCCCGCGCACCTCCGATCCCAAGCCAGCCAGAGGGCATGACCGGGGTGTTTGTTACCGTGTGTGCATGAACCGACACATAGTGCCCGCCCTCGCCCTCGCCGCCGCCTGCACCACCGTCGGCGCCTGCTCCACCAACCAGGACACCGGGGACGACCCCGCCACCGGGGTCTCTGCCTCCCCGACAGTCGACAAGGGCCCCGTCGACCCCACACCACCATCGTCGACGACACCGCCGCCCCGCAGGGCTACACCATGGATAGCATCAACCAGATGATCCAGGACCAGGAAGCCGAAAACCCCGGCATCAACCAGGACATGGTCTCCATGGCCCAGGAAGTCACCGCCGACCCGGCCGAATGCGCCGCTTTAATCCCCACCGCCGTGACCTACATCTCCAAAATCGTTCAGAACCCCGACGTCATCGCGGCCCGCGACTTCACCAACGAGTCCACTGACGCGACACTCAGCGTCACCGTCTCATCCGACCCGCAGCTGTTGAACCACCCCCGTGACGTGTCGGGATGCGAGTCGATCACTAGGACCCACGCCGGCGGATCCACGTCCTATACTGCGGCACCCATGGAGCTGCGCGTCGACGGAGCCGACTCCGTCACCGCCGCCGAGGTGACCCTGACGCAGTCCTCCTCTCCCCTTTCCGGTGACAACGGCTCCGTCAGTCGCATCGCCTACGTCGAGATCGATGGGGCCACCTACACCGTCTCCGGCTCCCCCGAAGTCGCACCCGAAGATTTCACCCGCATGGTCCAGGCGCAGGCCGAGAAGATCCGCCAACGATAACACACCGCGGGTCATGCTCGCCCCGCTCCCCGGGCACCGGTGGCGGGCAGGAGACGTCGCCTACCGCCAGGCAAGGCTGACAGGGTCCCACACCCCAGCCGCGGTGGCAGGAACCCCGCCCAGGATGGGGTCCAAAAGGAAACCGGCGATACGCAACGCCTCACCGACATCCCTCAGATTGTTGCGCACCCTGGTAAATGCCCGCGTCTTCAACGGGTACTCGCTTTCCCACTTCTTATCGGGCACGGTGATGCGCTGCGGCAGGGTCATCGACCGCACCCTGCACTGGGTGTTCAGGGCGGAGCTCAGCTCCGCCGCCGAAACGGGCAACTCAGAGGCAATCAGGGCGATGTCGTAGAGATCGTGGTAGCGCGTCGACGCCCGCCCCGGAGGGGTCGCGCCGTGGCGTTCGTACATCGCGCACACCTTGTCGGCGAGCTGACTGGCTACAGGATAGGAATGGACAGGAAAACTCGGCGGGAGAAACTCCGTGGCCACCTGATAACTCGCCGACACCGTCAGTGTCTCCGCCGCACCCTAATTGAAGTTTCTCGCACAGGCTTCCACATAGTTCGCCGTTGTCATTACGTTGGCAAACTCGCCATGAAGATTTGCAGCAGTGGCACGCATGATCTCATCTGCGGATACAGTTTTTCCTTCATGATCAGTGCGCGGGAAACAAGCAGTGGCATCTAGAATGAATGACACGTCGAATCCCAGATTTCCGGCCATGCGTGCGGTAGTTTCACAGCAATGGTTGGTAGTGATGCCGCAAATTACGAGCTTGTTGATCCCCCGTGTGTGCAACCACTCTTCCAAGGACGGGGTACCGTAAAACGCCGAATTTACGTTCTTGGTGACTAACAAGTCGAAGTTTTGCGGCACGCAATCTTTGAATGAATGTTTTGCGGAACTTGGATGTAGTGGCGACCCTGGGCGATCGGAATCATGGCGCACAACCACGATCGGCCAACCTCTATCCTGCCAAGTACTCACCAGACAGGAAATATTGCTTTCACAGCCCGGATTGTTACGCTTTCCCCAATATGTTTGATCATCAAAGGCATATTGAACATCGATCACGATCAGTGCAGCAGGGTTCATAGACTTCCTTTTTAACAACAACTAGCTTGATTACTTCGAGGTTCGAGCACTATCGTAGTCAACCTCAGACATTCTTCCTACTGCCCCAACTTTGCAACAGCACCACCAAAAACACTCTGACCAGCGAACACGCGACTGGCTGCTAACGATTCCCGCAGATGAAGACAAAGGTGTTAGCAGAGACGAAGTAGAAAGCAAGCTAGCTAGCTACTCGGCATATATTGGTCAGCTAGAAAAAGGAAAAAGCAGCTATTTACACTGGCAGATATACCTATCCCACGACCAGCCGATACGATTTAGCACGCTAAAAATAAGCTCCCGACAGCACATCTGGAGCCTAGACGCGGCACTGCTCGTGAAGCAGTAGCCTACGTGACCAAAGCAAAACGCGGTTTCAAGGCGAATTTCCGCTGGTCAAAGGCGAAATCGACTTCAAGGAGAGTCAAGGTCAACGCTCTGACTTGGAGGAGCTTCGCGAAGAAATCATGTCCTCTAACTGCAAGCTATCTAGCTTGCTAGCTAGCAACGAAAACGCTTGGAAATTCGAGCGCCAATGCCGGACGCTAATTGAAGCACGCAATGCCGAAACCTGGGGCCGTAAAATGCGCGATGTACAGGTAAAATGCTTTTTCGGCGCTACTGGAACTGGAAAAACTCGCAGTGCCCTAGAAAGCGCGGATTGGGCCGATATTTACCGCGCCACCCACTACAATAGCGGTGCTTTTGATGGATATGATGCGCATGACGTGCTCATCTTGGACGAATTTCGTGGTCAGCTCCCGGTGTCACAGCTGCTCACCATGAGCGACCCCTACCCCTGCAAGCTAGCCGCACGGTATGCGGATAGACAGGCCGCATATACCTCGCTTTACCTGCTATCCAATGACGGCCCATGGGATTGGTACCCCTCGGCAACAGAAGAAACAAAGCGCGCCTTATGCAGGCGATTTCCCGAAGTACGCGAGTTTACTTCCGTAGGAAAATCCCGCGTCCTGGAGAAAGAGGAGGTGCTAGAAAGAATGCTAGATAGCAAGCTAGCTAGCGCGGTAGTAATAAAAAGTAGCAACCTAGCTCGCCTATGTGTACACATGAAATCATGTCTACACGTAAACGTCCGCCCTCACCCGCTGCCCAAGCTGCCCGCGCCCGCCTGGAGTCTTTCGCCCCGGAGGCTGCTCACCGCCTAGGCGAGCACTACACCATCGAGGACGTCCAAGTCGCTACCCTCCACGCCCTGGAGCTGCCGCTGCCACGCCCCCCGCGCTCGTATCGATGAACGTACGCGTGCCTGCTAACCTCAAGGCTCGAGCGACTGATGCGGCCCGCTCGCGCGGCGTCACCCTGCAGGCCCTTGTGGCTGAAGCACTAAAAGCTTTTATCGAACAATCCAGCTAATAGCCGCTAGTTTTTCGACGCTGCTCAAGCCCTGCAACCCCCGGCCTTCCTGAGGGAGGGAGCGCCGTGCCTCCAGTGTGAAAAAGGGACACTAGCGGGGGTTCTTCCGTCGGTCGGTCGCTTAGGTGGCTCCGGACATTACTCCGGGGCAGTGGCGGCATGTGTACGCATTCTGGCGCTGCTGGAGCTATCAGCAGGACTCGCGGCTTCTCTCCCCAGATTCGGCGCTCCTTTTCGCCCCAAGCTCACGCGCTGGGGAAGCATCTGGCTGATGCGTACTCGCGAAAAACGGTGCTGTTGCAAAGTTGGGCGGAGAGCAGCGAAGACTCAGTTTCTCATTCCCTGATGGCCGCTGCGTGTGGGCGTTGTTAGGCCGTCTCGAAGACCCGGTTGACGATCACCGCGTCCGGGTTCGGTTGCCCGTAGGCAAACATCGCGCCTTGCCCTTTCCGCAATGAGTGCATCGCCTCCATCCCTTTCAACGTCCGATATGCAGATGTCCGGTTCTTAAACGCGCCTTTCGGCCCGAGGATCCGCTTCAGCCGACCATGGTCGCCTTCCAGGCTGTTGTTGAGGTATTTCACCTGCCGATGTTCCACTGTGGGCGGGCAGATTCCCTCTGACTTCAACTCGGCGATTGCCCTGGCAAGGGAGGGTGCTTTATCGGCGTTGATCACTCTGAGATACCCGGCTGACGCATTGGATCTGACGGCCTTGGCCAGGAAACACTTCGCTGCGGCCACGTTTCGCTTCGAAGAGAGGTAAAAGTCCAAGGTCTGGCCACCGGCGGTAATCGCCCGATAGAGGTAGCACACTACCTGCCGCCGACCCGGATATAGGTCTCATCCACCCGCCAAGAACTGGCCTGCCAGTCAGGTACCTGCCGGTACCACCGTGTTTGCTTGTCCAGCTCAGGGGCGTATTTCTGGACCCAGCGGTGAGAATCGTGGTGTGATCGACCGGCACGCCCCGCTGAAGTCATCATTTCCTCCAGATCGCGGTAGCTCACCCCGTAGCGGCAGTACCACCCACTGCCCATAGAATGATGTCACGGGGAAATGACGACCGAAGAAGATACCCATGGCTGTGACTATTTCACGTCGCCCTTCCTACTGCCCCAACTTTGCAACAACACCCCATAGTTGAATAAGTCGGCAGTTAACACACCTTATTTTCCGTAAACTGCCGACTATGGAAGAGAAAAACCTATCGTCATTAGTGTTCGGAAACGTCGTCCTTGAATCTCAGTTTTTGGGGACAACTCCTCGAATATATGCCGCTGACATGCGGTCTTATTCTTTACGCCCCAGTCCTTATGCCACTCTCTCTGCCCCCTTAAATGATTTAAGAGGGCAGCTTCAACCTGACCATGCTGAGGCTATCGCTAAGAAAATCTTTGACTCCGTGGCTGAAGAGCTGAACGAAAACTACCCAGGTGGTTGTGAGCGCGCAGAGGAGGAACTAAAAGCCTGGCTTATACAGAGTAATTAGTTCACATTGCATGGAAGATGGACTTCTTTGGAGATACCAAAGTCATGATGCTTTCCTACAAAAATCTCTCCATCAATTCGATAATCATGCCCTGAAGTAGTTGGGTCACAGATCGCTTCTCCACGAACAAATCCGTAGCCACCCTCAGTAAGATTCTTAGAGGTTTCATCTACGGTCTCATAAACAGCTCCGAGATGTTCTTCTTGAAGCCTGATCTTTGCGCTTAAAGGAAGAAACCCAGTTCCAGTACACCGGACATGCAATCCATAAGAGACAATTCCTCCGGCTTCTACCTGGTGATTCGCAAATGTTCCAGTGCATACACCTGCATTCAAAGAGCGAGTTGATATTCCATCATTCGATGTTTCCTCATCAAGCGTAAAAGTTCAGACTTTAAAGCCGTGGGGTTCAAGCCACATACGGAGTGTACAGAAAAGGTACTGAGCGTGACGCACGTTAATACATTGCGCTATAAGTACTATGCTTGGTGGAAAAAGCACCTGATTTAAGGGGTGGTACAGATAATAAACCGGATTATAAATTCGATAAAAAGAAGAATCTTCCACATAAGTACACCTCGCGTGAAGTGGAACAAGATTGCATTGGAGACGTCGAAACCTCATTTATCGGGGTAACTGAAGGAACAATTGTTACCTCAACGGGAACTTATTATGCGAGGGCTTATAGTAATCCAGCGCGCGTTAAATGTAAGATTCCTGGCAACCTTTAAAAGATCGGCCTCGGTTAATGCATATATCTAATATTTACCTTGCCTACGTCAAACGCTTCTTTCTATCCGATCCTGATGGAGCAATCCAGGTTTTTGCAGGTGCCAGTTTTGATGAGCAAGAGATTCTCGAGTGGATTGATAAAGGCAAAAAAGTAGACCATGACATTTGGTACGAGAAAATTCCGATAGAGAACCCTCCCCATTCTCTCAGTTCCCCGAGTGAGGTATTAGTTTATTTCGATGGGTGTTCTTTTAACGAAGGATGGGAACATGATTTCCAGTGGACAGATCCAGTAGGTCGTAGAGCCCTTATCCCCGAAAAGTTTAATGGAGTTGTACGCCCCCAACCTGAGACAGAAGGAGTGCAACGGGAAGACGGATATGTAGGTAATGATTACTATCTGTGGAGAGTTCCTTGCCCATGGAAAAGCCGCTACCTTTTAGCTCCGTTCCAGGAAAAGAGTAATGAGGACATTGACTATGGACGTCCGTTTACGGTTTGAGCGTAATTAAATCGTAAAATCATGATGCAAGAAAAGTGACCTTAACTAGAGCAGTTAGTTAAGGTCACTTTTGTTTGTGCTAATGACTTTCATCGATTGGGCGAAATGAACGGTGTTGTTGCAAAGTTGGGCGGAGAGCAGCGAAGACTGCTCTTCCCGACCTAAGTGTGTGGCCTAGCTCTCAAAGCTGCCTTCCAAAATCTCTACTCCTTACAACGAGCAATCCGAAAACCAAGACACACACCACCCCTGCACCAATACTAAGAGCAGAAGCACCCCAAAGACTCGATACTGCCCCACCGACCGCACCACCGATACCTACACCAAGATTGAAGATAGTAACGAAAAAGGACTGTGCAATGTCTGCCAAGTTAACTGTATTTCTGGCTAAAGCAGTCTGCAGAACTGTCGGTGCACCACCAAATCCCAGTCCCCAGACGACTATTCCTGAAATGAAAAAATAGTTGGGAGCTGCCGGTACCGACAAAAGCAAGAATCCTAAAAGCATCAACGCTCCTGAGATTAGACCAGTCAGAAACAATCTCTTATCTACAACGACAGCAGTAAGTAAAATACTGATCCCCGCAGAAATCCCAAAAAATAGAAGCACAACATCTATTCCAAGAGCTATTCCCACACCACTGGTTAAAGGTTGAATGTACGTGTAAACCATGTTGTGCGCTACTGTCCAGCCGAAAAGCGCTACAAGCACCCCCATCACACCAGGCATCAAAATCGATCTCTTAAGAACATTGGCTCCTGGGCCATCTCCAACAGGTCCCGGCCGGGAAGGAACTGCAAACGTAATCCATAACGCTAAAACGATGGATGCGACTGTTAGCATGCCAAGCGTCAACCTCCAACCAAAGTGTTGACCCCCTAATGCACCAAGCGGGACTCCACAAGCTAAGGCCAAAGGCTGCCCAAAACCGATAATGGCAAGTGCGCGACCTTCGTTTTCCGAACTGACTAAACTCCGAGCGTAATTTGCCACAAGACCCCAAACGACACCTCCGGCCATACCGGCAAGAAACCTAGCAAAAAAGGCTAACCACAAATACGAAGTAATAGCAGTGAGAGCGTTGAAAACGCCAAGCCCCATGATAGCTATAACCAAAAGACGCTTACGCGGCATTTTTCGAGTTGCCGCCATCACCGGTATTGCAGCCACCACAGATCCAGCTGCATAAACGGTTAGAAACTGTCCTACTTTTCCCGTTGTCGTTCCAAAGGACTCACCCATATCAACCAAAACCCCCGTAGGAATGGTCTCGGTCATTATGGCCAAGAAAGCGGCAAACGCTAACCCTGCCAATTGTAGGACTGGCATATCTGCTTTCGAATTCCGATTTGACATGTTTGGCAATAATCAATCCTCTAAGGCACTCGCAGTCCGCCCCCCTTCATCCAGAGTGCAAGCAGCGTAGATTCTGGATCCCTATCCTCCTCTATGCGCTCTCCAATCTTGTGCATCCACAAAATACGTATCGAATTCATCTTCTCGACGGGCAAGCTCATCTTCAGGAACCTTGCCACTCACTATCCCGCCCAAGATACGGAAATACTCAAACCTCTCCACACCGGGTGCGATAGTTACCAGTACATCCGCGTCGCTACCCTTAGCGGCTCCAAAAGCATGAGGAACTCCCGGAAGAACCAATGCGCAATCACCCGCGCCTAGCTGGTAAATTTGGCCATCCTCCCAAAACTCCAGCTCCCCTTTAGTGACGTAGAAGAACTCACACGAAATCCTATGAAAATGTGGGACGGCTCCCTCGCCCCCATCAAAAAGTTGAATGTTTTGTACACTTACATTTCCTTTTGCATCCGAGGCATCCACCAGCAATCTTGCCTTCGGAAGGCGAGAGGAGGAAGCATCTGCCACTATTTCGGGTTCAGAAATTAACATCTCAAATCTCCATAGATTGTTCGCTGACAAACTATATAGTTCGCTACCGAACTTCTTTTGTCAAGCGCTACACTAAGTTTCAGCAACCCGAAAGGAACAAAATGGACCCCATCTCCACAGCCATGAACAAATGGGCGAGGATAAATCCCCACGTCGATGTGGATGCAATGGAAACAACTCTTCGCCTCACCCATCTGTTAAGAGCAATCAAAAACGAAGTGACGACCATCCATGAACAAGCTGAATTAGCTCCAGGCGACTTCGATGTTCTAGCAACGATCCTCCGCCAGGAAAACATCACCCCGGGACAACTTGCACACGACCTACTTCTGTCAAAGGCCGGAATTACCGGAAGACTTAACAAGCTCAAGAAGCAAGGACTCATTGATGAAGAAATAAATCTCAGCGATAAGCGAGGAAAAACTCTGACACTAACGCCAGAAGGACGCGACCGAATAATGTCCATCGTTGAAGCCCATGCCACAGCTGAGCGAAAAGCACTCAACCACCTGTCCAGTACACAACAGGATGAACTGCTCGAATTGCTACGATCTTGGAGCAAAGAAAGTTCGGTCTAAACGAAACGATGTGTTGGCGAGGTTAGATGGTTAGCCATTCTGGCGCGTTGCTATTAGGATGATTTCACTTATCTGGAGGGATAACCCAGTCTGGGTCCTTAAATACCCCGGTGGAGTGCCGGTGTGTTAGCTGCCTAGGTTCACCATGAGAGGATGAATAGGAATCCTCCTCGATGCCCCATCTAAAGCGGGTGTGCACCAAACACGGAATGACAAGTGCTGGTCGCCAATGATGGCGATGCCGTGATGCCGCACGGAAGGCCGTTGCCTACTGGATTGAAGTCGTCTACAACCGTCGGCGCCGGCACTGAAGCACTCGGGATGGCCAGCCCCGTCGACTTCGAGAACCGAATTGGTCTAACCACAAACAGAAAAGAAATAGCTGCCTCACCACTAGGTAGCTCCACTACGTGTCCACAAATTGCGGGCAACCCCAGACTCTCGAGGGCTCTTAGTTTGTTAGCGCACTTCTTTCCGTTTCAGCAGAGGTGTTACGACGGTATCCCGATGCCCATCAATGGTCTCTATGATCCAGGACTTGTGGTCCCACTATGTCGTTTCGCAAGTTCATTAGCCAGATCAGCAGTGAGTTTTACCGCTTCTGGGGGATCAGTGATCCAGATATGGTCCCCAAACTGAAGCAATTGCCTTACCCCCTGAATATCCGCATATCCCACCACGATACGGACAAAGTCTTCGTCCACGGGTTCATGGTGGATAAGCCGTGATCCCAAAATGCGAGATGCCATATCAAGCCTATTCGCTCGAAGAAGTGCGGTGATACGAACAGGCATGTCTTCTTCCAATTTTGCAACGAGCTGCGCCCACACCCTTGCCAAACTTTGCCCTTGACGAAGCTGAGCAGCTTGACCTAAAACGCGAAAGGTTTCCAAGCGCGAGACTGCCAACATCCTTGGTTCCCCATCGACATCGACGACCAAGTACCAACGTCTACCCTTGTGCACAAGCCCATAAGGATCAGCCACAGCACGTTGCAGCTTCTTGTCCCCACTTCGGCGATACAACACCTCAATTCGAGCTTCATTCCGTACAGCCTCCAGCAGACCTTCTAAGTCGCTTTGGGTTTCATTGCTAAACCAGCCACTGGAATCAAATAGAACCTTCTCTTCCAAATTATGAGTATCGGATGCTCTAGAGAATGAGACTGCGTTCAACTTCTCCTGCAACAAGGCGATGTCCTGGCCAAACCCCAAGTGCGCGAGTGAATCCGCCCCAACACCAAGAATCCTCAACAGCTGAATCTCAATCGGATCCAATCGAGAAGCATTCAACCGAGAACGCCTATCAAGCACAATCCCACCATGCATACCTTGCTCCGTATAAACAGGTATCCCCGCGGCCGAGAGCGCATCAACGTCACGCAGTATTGTGCGCTGCGAAACTTCAAAATGTGAAGCCAACTCCGCAGACGTAACACGGCCTCGTGTTTGCAACAACAAGAGCATAGACAACAGTCGCGCCGATCTCATGCCGCAATTATCACTGGAACCACAATATTTTTCGGAATATGACACTCCTTGTCAGGTTTGTTTGGTCCAATGCGCTTTGGCCACGTAAACAACACCACTCACCGAGAGGAGAATGGCAATGCCAACCCCCAATCTTTTCCTGACTTATGTCTCTGATGTCGAGACCTCGACTGCCTTCTACAGCGATTTATTCGACATGCAGCCATCGTTCATCAGTCCTCGATATGTAGCATTCGAAATTTCACAGGATGTCCTGTTTGCTGTATGGACCGGCCATAACACCCACATGGAGAAACAAGCACCGCGAACAAGCGAAATAGGTTTGATGTTGGATGGACCGGCAACCCGCATTGATGAGACATACCGTCTATGGAAATCAAAAGGAGTCCAAATTGTGCAGCCACCCTACGATGACGTCTTCGGCCGCACCTTCGTAGTTGCCGACCCTGATGGAAACCTTATCCGCGTCAGCCCAGTCGATTAATTCTTAAATCGGGATTCAACAGCTAGGAAATCCTCCAACACCCCAAGGAAAACATCTCAGTTGGAGGATTCCAAGTGCCCCAAAGTGGGAGCTAAAGCCGGGAAAGAATTAAGTACACCGGCTTTCCCGTACAACAAATCCCTAAAAACTGACTGGCTTATGGGCCCCAGCTGAGATACCGCAAACGTAAAGCCCCAGCCCCCCAAACGAACTACTAAATCACCCGATAAAATAATTAGCCGCTCAACCTTGCCATCCAAGCCCAGCAAAGTCGTCCGACTTCGAACCGACTGCCTACACAGTATGCCTAAGACCCAATGCCAGGGCGTCAGATCAAGATAACAAGCAAGATGACTTGTTGACACCATCGAAAACAAGAGTTTAACAGCCGAGAGCGGGAGTTAGGATGTAAATCCCCACACTTGCAATCCTCGACCGCTAAAGTTCAGAAATACAAAGAAACCGGAGGTCACGAACCCTTTCGAGTTTGTTACCTCCGGTGTCGCAGTTTGTACAACTGCTCATGGTGCCCGGGGCGGGACTTGAACCCGCACGTCCTTATCGAACACTGGCACCTGAAGCCAGCGCGTCTGCCAATTCCGCCACCCGGGCAGGGTGTGGATGTCTTAGCGACTTGATAAAGATACCACGAATGCTGCTCAGAACTACAAATCTGCAGGAAAAATAAACTATTTCGGGCAAAGAGAAGGGAAATTTCTGGGAACTTTCGCGTCGCCATCTACGTTTCGAGGTAGTGAACAAACTATACTGATCGCTACTGATCGCTGCATGGTGGAAAGGAGAATGGCTCGTGGCGTTTTTAGAAAAGCTGGCGAAGCTGGACTCCGCCATGCAACGCGGCCTTGATAACGGCATGGCCCTTGTCTTCGGCGGCAAGGTCGTTCCCGCGGAAATTGATGAGCTTTTAAAGCAAGAAGCTCAGGACAATCTCGCGCGCGGCGACGATGACAATCTTTATAGTCCGAACGTAATGACTGTGGGTGTCTCCTCCAAGGATTTGGAGAACTTGTCGCAGGATCGCAATGTGCCGGCCGATTGTGCAGACCAGTTGTCGCGCTTCATTCGCAATAGCGGATGGTCCCTCGCGGGCCCCGTGATTGTGCGTGTGGCGGAGGAATCTGGTTTGCGCACGGGTCAGCTTCGCGTGTCCTCGTTTATTGATCACGAGCCCACGGAAGAGACCGGATTTGAGGCTATTTTCCACGACTTTGATGGTCAGGAGGACCAGATGACCGAGCAGCACGAGAATACGGCTGATGACGCGGTAACTACCGCTTTCATTGCTCCAGATAGTCAACCCGCTCCGCAGCCGCAGGGCCCCGCAGTCAACCTGATGCTGCAGGATGGCTCCTCGCGCGTCTATCACGTGCAAGAAGGCTCCAATATTATCGGCCGCAGCAACGACGCCGACCTGCGGCTTCCGGATACGGGCGTATCCCGTCAGCACGCGGAAATCACCTGGAACGGCCAGGATGCGGTTCTGGTGGATTTGCAGTCCACCAACGGCACCACCGTGAATGAAACGCCGATTGATAATTGGCTGCTTGCCGATGGCGACGTGATCACCATGGGCCATTCCCACATCGAGGTCCGCATCACGGGCCTTGATTCGCACAGCTACTAAGTTCAGTTAAGGAAGGGAGGTCGCCATGGATGCAGTCATCATGCTGGCGCTTCGCATCGGCTTGTTGGCTCTGCTCTGGATTTTTATCCTGGTGGCCTTGAACGCCATGCGCCGCGATACCAATAAGTCCGCCGGTGCTATCCGCCAACAGTCGAAGAAGGTGGGGGCACCGCGGCGTCGGGAAGCGATTAAGCAGCTGTCCATCGTTGAGGGGCCGTTGCAAGGCTCCCACATGGAATTGGGCACACTAGAGGATTGCACGCTGGGCCGAGCCTCTGATTGCGATTTTGTCACGGGCGATGATTATTCTTCTGGCCACCATGCCCGGCTATTCCGCCGCGGTAGCGAATGGGTAGTAGAAGATTTGGAATCTCGCAATGGCACTTTTGTCAATGGCGTGCGCATCGACCAACCCGAGGTAGTCGGCGCGGACTCCGAAATTAAGCTGGGCCGCACTACCGTGAGGTTGAACGCATGACACTGAAGCTGAACTTCTTTGCTAAGTCCGATCGCGGCCTCATTCGCGATAATAACGAGGACTCAGGCTACGCCGGTCCTCACCTTTTGATCTTGGCCGATGGCATGGGTGGCCACGCGGCGGGCGAGGTTGCCTCCGAGCTGATGGTCAACCACCTAGAAATCTTGGACCAAGATCCGGGCCAGGAAGACACTAAAGCACTGCTGGAAGCGGCCGCTGACCAGGCCAATGAGGCCATCAGTGATCACGTCAAGGCCCATCCAGAAACCGAAGGCATGGGCACCACGCTATCCACCATGCTCTTCAACGGCACGGATTTCGGCGTCTGCCATGTGGGTGATTCCCGCGGATACCTGCTGCGCGACGGCAAACTCGAGCAGATCACCAAGGATGATACCTACGTGCAATCCCTGGTGGATAAGGGCGAACTGGACCCAGGCGACGTCTCGTCGCACCCGCAGAAGTCCCTCATTCTAAAGGCCTATACGGGCCGCCCGGTCGAAGCAACCCTGTTTACCCTCGAAGCCAAGCCGGGCGATCGCATCCTGCTGTGCTCCGATGGGCTTTCGGATCCGGTAACCGCCTCCACTATTGAGACCGCACTGGGGCAAGGCAGCATTGAGCAGGCCGGCTCCACCCTAGTGGACCTAGCCATCCGTTCCGGAGGCCCGGATAATGTCACCGTGGTTATCGGTGAAGTAACCGAGGAAAGCCCCCAGGAGCACGAACCATTCCGCGTCGGCGCCCTCGCGGGCCCTACGGAAGACCCAACCCATCCGGATTCTTCCGCCTCGCGGGCGGCACAACTCTCCCGCAAGCCTCAGGTAATTCCGCCGGCCGTCATGGCGGATGGCAAAAACGAGCGCCCAGAGCCTAATGATGACGAAGCGGAGGAGGAAACTTCCGGCCGAAAGACCGGCTGGAAGGTCCTTCTTGCCCTGCTCATCGTCCTCGCACTGGTCATCGGTGCCGGACTGTGGGCAAAGAACTTCTTGTCCAATAATTATTACGTAGCTACCAACGAGGCACAGGAAATCACCATCCAACAGGGTGCTGATTACTCCGTCTTTGGCAAGGAACTACACTCCACGAACCAATACGTGTGCATCAATGACAGCAATTCGCTCCTCTTTTCCGGCGAGCCGTGCAAGGGCGACTTTGCACCGCTAAAGGTTACGGACCTACCGGAATCTGAACGCAGCGCCGTCGACCATCTCTCCACTGGTGATCTGGGTGAGGTGCAGCAGCAAGTCAATGATTTGGGCGATAAGGCGCTCAAGCCATGTATTACTGCGCCGAGCCAAAAAGATAAGAAGGATGCCAAGAAAAACAAGCCTGGCGTCACCTGCCGGGAGGTGTAGGTTGTGAAAAAGTTTTTTAGCCGAGGGACCGAACTCGGCCTGCTCATCCTAGCCGCCATTGTCTTCGCTATTACCCTGGTCAGCCTGGAGCTTTCCCAGGACAACGCTCTGACCATGGACCTGGTTTATCTCATTGGCGGTTTCATTGGCGTCTTTACCGTCGCCCATCTGGTGATGTGCTTCTTAGCACCTTATGCCGATCAGATCATGCTGCCCATCGTGGCGATCCTCAATGGCATTGGGCTCATCATGCTGGCCCGCCTGGATTTGGTGAATGAAAGCGGGCTCGCGGTGCGTCAGGTCATGTGGACCATCGTCGGACTCGTGCTCTTCGTGCTGGTCTTGGCCATTTTGAAGGATCACCGCTCGCTGACGCGCTACTCCTATATCTTGGGTGCCGCAGGCCTTGTCCTGCTGGCCCTGCCATTGGTTTGGCCGCAGCCTCCAGGCGTGGAGGCACGCATCTGGCTAAACTTGGGTCCCTTTTCCATCCAGCCCGGCGAGTTCTCCAAGATCTTGCTGATCTTGTTCTTTGCCATGCTGCTGACGCAGAAGCGCTCCCTATTTACCGTGGCGGGATACCGAGTACTGGGTATCTCCCTGCCGCGCTTGCGCGACCTCGCACCCATCCTGATCATTTGGGCCATCGCGATCGTCATCATGGGTATCTCCAATGACTTCGGCCCAGCGCTGCTGCTGTTTAGCACCGTCCTTGGCATGCTGTTTATGGCCACGGGCCGGGTGAGCTGGCTGCTTATCGGCGTTGTCCTCGTCGGTGTAGGTGGTTTCGGTATTTATCAGATCTCCGCGAAAATCCAGCAACGCTTTTCTAACTTCCTAGACCCGCTGGGCAATTATGATGGCACGGGCTTCCAGCTTTCCCAGTCGCTATTCGGCATGTCTTCCGGTGGCATCTCTGGCAGCGGCTTGGGCGAGGGGCATCCAGAACTCGTTCCGGTGGCCCACTCGGATTACATCCTTGCTGCAATCGGTGAGGAGTTCGGCCTCATTGGCCTTGCCGGCGTACTGGTGCTTTTCGGTATGCTCGCCATCCGCGGCTTTGGCACTGCGCTGCGCACCCGCGATACCTATGGCAAGCTGGTGGCTTCCGGTCTTTCTCTTACCTTGGCAGTCCAGGTCTTCGTGGTCACCGGCGGCATTTCCGCCCTGCTGCCGATGACCGGTTTGACCACGCCGTTCATGTCTGCCGGTGGTTCCTCTCTCATGGCTAACTATGTGTTATTGGCGATCTTGCTGCGGATCTCTAACGCGGCTCGTCGCCCCATGCAGGAGACCTCGAGCAATGCGCCGAGCGATACCTCCATGTTCCCGTCGGTCCAGGAGGCTCACCGATGAATAGATCCATCCGTCTAGTGTCCTTATTCGCCATCATTTTGACGGCCATCTTGCTGGTCAACTTGACGGTGATTCAGGCTTTTTCTGAAGATAAATACGCCCATAATCCGCGGAATATGCGCGGCTTCATGGAAATGCAGACCACCCCGCGCGGACAGATCTTCGCGGGCAATACCGTGTTGGCACAGTCGACGCAGAACCCAGACGAGACCTACTCGCGCTCCTACCCCATTGATTCACCGGCCTTTGGCAACTTGACCGGCTACCTGTCGAGCCAATTTGGTGCCTCGGAACTAGAGTCCTCCCAAAATGACATCCTCAATGGCACCGATGATTCATTGATGAAGCAAAACTGGCTCGATGCTCTGGCCGATAAGCCGAAGCAGGGCGCAAATGTAGAGGTCACCATCGATCCTGCACTCCAGCAGGCTGCCTATGATCAGCTTGTGGGCCCGGGTTACGAGGGCTCTGCGGTTGCCATTCAGCCTTCCACCGGCAAGATTCTGGCTATGGCCTCCAACCCTGGCTATAACCCGAATGATCTGATGGGCGATTCCGCTGAAGATGTTTGGGCCAGCCTGCAAGAGCAGGAGGGGCAGCCGCTGGTCAACCACGCCGGTGCAGAAACGCTACCTCCCGGTTCAATTTTCAAGATCATCACCGCCGCGGCCGGTCTGAACAACGGTTTTAATCCTTCCTCCACCTTGACCGGTTCCAATGTCATTACCTTGCCAGACACGGTGACGGAGCTGACTAACTATGCCAACCAAAAGTGCAACGGCCAAGATGCGGTGACCCTGCAGACCGCCTTTGCACTATCGTGCAATACCGCTTTTGTGGAGATGTCGGAGCAGCTTGGCGCAGATGAGTTGCGCAAGTATGCCAAGGCCTTTGGCGTGGGAGAAAACTATGACCTGGGCGTCTCCACCTCCGCCGGTACCTTGGGCGATTTGCCGGATGGGGCGGCCACGGCGCAGTCCGCCATTGGTCAGCGCGATGTCACCATGACCGCGCTGCAAGCCGCTGTTATGGCGGGCACCGTGGCCAATAAGGGCACCCGCATGCAGCCTTACCTGGTCAATCGCATTACCGACTCCCAGATGAAGGACATCCGCACCACCAAACCAAAGAAGGCGGACCAGGCGGTTAACGAGGAAACTGCGGCTACGCTTACTGATTTGATGTATGCCTCGGAGCGTTCCTCCGCTGGATATGATGGCAATGGCTTTGCTTCCAAGACCGGTACCGCTGAGCATGGCGAGGGCCTAGCCCCGCACGTGTGGTACGTTGCCTTCGATCCGGAGCGGGATATCGCAGTGGGCGTCGTGGTAAAAAATGGTGGTAACTTAGGTGAGTCCGCGACGGGCGGCAAGGTTTCCGGCCCAATTGGCCGCGCTATCCTGCGCGCATACCAGGGGGAGCAGTAATGAATAGCGCCGAGAATAAGGAACATCTCCAGGCACTGATTGGCAGCGACTACGAGCTGCAGTGGGTAATCGGCCACGGCGGAATGTCCACCGTGTGGTTGGCCGATGACACCCGCAATGATCGGGAGGTCGCACTCAAGGTTCTACGCCCGGAATTTTCCGATAACCAAGAGTTCCTCTCGCGTTTCCGCAACGAGGCGAAATCGGCCGAATCTATTCAGTCCGAGAACGTGGTAGCTACCTATGACTACCGCGAGCTGGAAGACAACGGCCGCAAATTCTGTTTCATGGCCTTGGAATACGTCCGTGGCGAATCCCTTGCAGACCTGCTGGCGCGCGAAAATACGCTCCAGGAGGAGCTGGCTCTCGACGTCCTCGAGCAGGCTGCACATGGCCTGTCCATCATTCACCGCATGGAGCTCGTGCACCGCGATATTAAGCCCGGCAACTTGCTCATTACGCAAAATGGCCAGGTCAAGATCACGGACTTTGGCATTGCCAAGGCGGCCGCAGCCGTGCCGCTTACTCGCACCGGCATGGTGGTAGGCACCGCACAGTATGTGTCCCCCGAGCAAGCACAGGGAAAGGATGTCACGCCGGCTTCCGACGTCTATTCGCTCGGCGTCGTTGGCTATGAAATGCTCGCCGGCAAGCGTCCCTTTACCGGAGATTCCTCCGTGTCCATCGCCCTGGCGCATATCAATCAGGAGCCGGATCCGCTATCGACAAATATCAGCGCCCCGGCGCGCGAGCTCATTCGCATTGCGTTGCGCAAGGATCCGGCCACCCGCTACGCCGATGGCAACGAGTTCACTCTAGCCATCTCCGCAGTCCGCTTGGGCAAGCGCCCGCCGCAGCCCAAGTCTGCTCCACTAACGCAGCGCGCACCAGAACCATCGCCGTCCGCCTCGACGGAGATGCTGGGCAACGTCGCCCAACCCACCACGATCCATCCGGCAGCGGGAACCGCTCCAGTTAAGGAATCGAAGGGTGGCTCCTCCTTTCTGAAGGGCCTGGGCATCACCTTGCTCCTCGCGGCCTTGGCCGGCGGTGGTTACCTTGCCTACCAGCAGCTAAGCGATAGCGAGGGAACGAGCGCACCCTCCAGCACGCCGGAAACCTCGGTGGTTACGGAGTACCGCGATCCCACCACCACCCACCAAGACACCCCGGACGAAGATACGGAAGAGGCCCCAGCACCGGTGACGGTGACAGAGACCGAGCCGCAGGAGACGGAGCAAGAAGAGACTCCGCGTACTACTCACCGTGAGACACCCACGCGCCACTCGCCCACCCACCAACAGCAGCCCCCGGCCCTACCGACGCAACAGAATCCGCAGGATACGCACGTTGAAAACACACCTGAGCTGGATACTCCAGTAAACTCGCAGGCTAATGAGCTCCCCGGAGACTTGGCTGATTTACTGACACAGGAGGGTGACTAAGCGATGGTCAATGACCGCTATCGGAGAGGCGAGATCATCGGCGCCGGCGGCATGTCTGAGGTCTATGCTGCCGAAGACACTGTCCTAGGCCGCCAGGTTGCGGTAAAGATGCTCCGCCCGGAAATGGCGCGCGACGTCAATTTCCGGGAGCGTTTTTACCGCGAGGCCCAGAACTCGGGCAAGTTGAATCACCCCAATATCGTGGCGGTTTATGACACCGGGGAAACCGAGCTGGATGGCATGACCATCCCGTATATCGTCATGGAGCGGGTCAATGGACGCACCCTGCGCGATATCATTCGCGAGGATGGAGCACTATCCGCCCAGGAAGCGGCGGATATCCTCAAACCGGTAGCGGATGCACTGCAAGCCTCGCACGAAGCCGGCATTATCCACCGCGATATCAAGCCGGCAAATATTATGCTCACCAACACCGGCCAGGTGAAGGTGATGGACTTCGGCATCGCTCGCGCCTTGGATGATTCCACCTCGGCGATGACGCAAACCTCCGCCGTTATCGGCACCGCCCAATATCTTTCTCCCGAGCAAGCCCGCGGTAAGAATGCGGATGCCCGTTCGGACGTCTATGCACTGGGCTGCGTGCTCTACGAGGCCCTTACCGATCAGACCCCATTTGAGGGCGAAACCCCGTTTGCGGTTGCTTATCAGCACGTACAGGAAGAGCCGACACCACCGTCGGAGCTCATCGCGGATCCTTCACTAACCCCCACCCAGCGCGTCAACATTGATTCGGTGGTGCTTACCGCAATGGCGAAGCACCCTGCGGATCGTTATCAATCCGCCTGGGAGATGGCCGGCGATTTGGAACGCCTGCGCAATGGACAGGTCACCGCGGCAGCGCGCATGCATGTTAATGAGGACGAGGTCGAGCAGCCTACCGAGATGGTGGGTGCCGCTGCGGCCCCCGCGGCAGCGCACCGCGCACCGATTCAATCCACCCGCCCCTCCGAAGAGGATGACAAGCAGGGCGGCGGCTGGATGAAGTGGTTGGCTGCCTTCTTGGCTGCCCTTCTAGTAGCTATCGTGGGCTACTTCGCATGGGATTTCTTCTCCAATGACAAGGAGGATCCCGAAAAGCCACGCCAGACCCAATCGGCCCGCGAAGACAAGATCACCGTGCCCGAGGTGGAAAACCGGCCGCGCAACGAGGTGGTTAAGGAACTCGAAGACATGGGCCTGCAGGTTACCGTCAATGAGGAAGCCAACCCGGATATCCCTCGCAATAATGCCATTCGCATCAACCCCGCCCCGGGTTCCGAGCTGCAAAAGAATGCCTCGGTAACGTTGACTGTGTCCTCCGGTAAGGAAATTACAGATGTCCCGGACATCACCGGCATGACCTTGGATGAAGCCTCCCAGGCCCTCGAAGAGGCCGGCTTGGCACTCAACTCCGACGTTTCGGAGGAAAACGATGAAACACCAGCCGGCCAAATCATCAAGCAGGATCCGGCCGGCGGCACGCAGCTGTCTAAGGGATCGAAGGTACGGGTGACGGTGTCTAAGGGCGTCGAAAAGAAGCGCGTGCCCAATGTTTCCGGCATGAATGTAGAAGATGCCCAAAGCCGCCTCGAATCCAATGACTTTGATGTAGACGTGCGCGAAGTCGATTCTTTGGAGCCGAAGGGCACGGTGCTGAGCGTATCCAATGAGGGCGCGGAGCTGGAAAAGGGCAAGCCGGTCACCGTTGAGGTCTCCAATGGCATGCTCTTTAAGGCTCCTGACCTGGTAAGACAGAGTCAGAAGCAGGCCGAAGATGAACTCCGCGCGGCTGGCTGGACTGGCCAGCTGGTGCCGGGCGAGCCCGTGCCTACCGGCGCTCTGGTGGATAACAATAAGATTGGCTGGGCCTCTGTGAATCCAGGCGATACCATGCGCAAGGATCAAAACATTGAGGTCCGCCTGTGGAATTTCGACCCCGCTGCACTTCTGCCGCAGCCATAGCTGCTGGTATCCTAAGGTCTCAGTACGAACTTAGATAAGAACTTAAATCTAGAAAAGGTATCTTATGCCGAAGTCAAAGATTTCTCAGAGCTCCTCCGTCCCTACCTCGAGCTCTGCTACCAACCGCACCCCCGTCAAGATCAATTCGGAGGGCACCCCGAAGTGGTACGTAGCCATCATGCTGGGCCTGATGGTCATCGGCTTGCTGTGGCTCGTGGTCAATTACCTCGCTGGCCAGGACATCCCATTCATGGCGGACCTCGGCGCTTGGAATTATGGCATCGGTTTTGGCTTGGCCATCATCGGCCTGCTGATGACCATGGGGTGGCGCTAAGCTAGACCTCCCAGCCTGTTCCCTCGCTCCCTGCTTCCTGTAGGTGGCGAGGGTTTTTCATATCTAGGAGCCACATGTCTCGCCACATTTTTGCTGCTGGCCTCATCATTTCTGTGGCCTACGCGGCCGTGCACATCGCGTTTGCCGACCCCACCCTACTCACCGGCGCCGCTCCCCTCCGCCTTTCCGTGCGCAACTACCTAGGCAATGTCCTGGGCTCGGGCATGGTGTGGGGAATCTTTAGCTACCTCATAGGCAAGAATTATTCGGGCCGGTGGCTCAAGGCACTCCTGGCCGGTACGGGAATTATCGTCTTGATGCTGGCCGTGCACTACGCCTTGCTCGTGGTCTTCGGTGTGTACAACTGGCGCGAGGCATTTGAGTACAACGCCCAGTGGTTTTTCCTGGCTCTCCTCTCTGGACCAGTATTGGGGCTGGCCGGCGCGGCCTCGGCCCAGTTCCGGTGGTTCGACTATCTCGCCGTCCTAGGCTTCCTCCTCGAGCCTGTCATAGCAGGACTCGTCCCAGGCAGTTCCTACTTGCCCCGCACCACGACCATCCCTGGGTACTTCGCCGCTGCGACTCTCTGGCTCATCGGCGCGGGCCTCTTTTTCTGGCAGCGCCGCCTTTCCACCCGCTGAGTGCTTCCTCGGCGGCCCACCATCCCGGCATGCCGTGCACGCCAGCGCCGGGAGCTGCGGAGCTGGAGGCCATAAATACTCCTGGAGCAAGGCGATGCGGATGGGCCGAAAGGCGTGGCCGCAGCAGAGTTTGCAGCCCAGTCATCGCGCCGCCGGCAATATCGCCACCGACCAGGTTAGGGTTCCACCGCTCCAACTCGGCCGGGCTAGTGGCGTGGGTAGCCAGGATGGTATCCCGAAAACCAGGGGCAAAGCGTTCGATCTGCGCAGTAATCAGCTCGGTTACCTCACCCGGATAGCGCTCCGCATAGCCGCGCGGGACGTGCGCATAAGTCCACAGCGTAAGCCCACGGGAAGGGTCGGCCACGTATTGTTGGCAGGCCAATACTAGGGGTCGCTCGGGCATTCGCCGCTTGCCGACGTCCCCCTCTGCCCTACAGATCTCCTCCACCGTGCCTCCCACATGCACGGTGCCGGCTTGGCCCACGCGCGGATCGACCCATGGGACGGGCTCACTGAGATGAAAGTCCACTTTGAAGACGGCGCTGCCATATCGCCAGCGCGCCAGGCTCCGGCGAACACGGCTGGGAAGCTCCAGCCCACGCAGCCCCAGGATCTGCTGCGGGGTGAGGTTCAGGATGGTCGCATCGGCCTGAGGCAGCTCCCGCAGATCGGTGACCTCGCATCCGGTGTGGAGGCGGGCGTGGTGGGAACGGAGGAGGTTTAAGAGGGCGTCGATAAGAGCTCCGGTGCCACCCTCCACCACGGGCCAGCCGCGGGTCATGCCCAACCCGCCAAAGAGCAGGCCGAATGCGGAGGTAAGTGGCCTAGTAGGCGAGGTAATCGCATGTACCGCGCTGCCTGCGAAGAGGGCGCGCGCCTGTGGCGTATCGAATGCCACCCGCCCGAGCTGACTGGCGGGCGCGATGCCGGCCGCGCCGAACTGTGCCAAGCGCACGGGGCGATCGGGCCAACGCACCAACGGCGTTAGTGCATTCGCCACATGCTCATCAATGTGCCGGACAATGTGTCCGTGCAACCGCGTCCACGCGCGAGCATCGGCTCCCAACTCCGCGGCCGTATCCGCCAAAGAACTCTGCAGGATTCCGGCCGGGGCTCCCTCTAGCGGATGGGCCATGGGATAGGGGGCGTTAAGCCACCGCAAACCATGGGATTCCAGATCGAGGGCGCGGAACGCCGGACTCGCCACGCCAAAAGGGTGCCCGGCCGCTCCGAGATCCACAATCGTGCCCGGAAAAATCTCCGCAGAGGAGGCTGCCGCACCACCGGCCCAGTCGGTCCGTTCGTAGATATCCACACTCCAGCCAGCCATGGCCAAACGCGCCGCGGCCGTGAGTCCATTCGGTCCTGCGCCGACGATCACAGCGCGAGGTTGATAATCCACAATGCTCCTTATGCAGGTCAGTACCCAAATTTATCAGTCTTGCTCACACAGTGGGTAGAAAGTTATCCACAGGCTGTGGAGAAAGCCTGTGAAATGTGAATTTCACACAATTATTAACACCCTGTGGATAACTGTTTTCACGGACTTCCACAGGCGGATTTTCTTACTTTCGCACGGCCTAGACCAGCTTGATCAGGGAAAACTCCGGAAAAGCGTTCGGTAAATTACAAAAATGTAGTTATCCACATTGTGGATAAACATTGTGGAATTCTTTCGCACATGCTTTCCGGTGATCAAAATTCACAGTTATCCCCAAAACCCAGCTTGTTGGGCCAAGAACGCGACGAGTATCGCGGCCACCACAACAACACCGCCCCAGCGAAGAGAGGAGCTTTTTCGATAGAGAAAAAGGCTCAACACAAGACCTGTGCACAACCCACCCAAGTGTCCCCATAGGGATACGCCATTGGCCAAGAAGGTATAGGCCACGTTCGCCACAACCAGGGCGATGGGCGCGCGGAGATCGAGTCCGCGTTGACGATAAGCACCTACCAGCATGACCATGAGCGCGAAGAGCGCACCGGAGGCGCCGACGGTGGGGGTATTGAAGTCGAATTTCAAGATCATGGCGGACGCACCTAGGCAAAAGGTGAAATAAGCGGCAAGATACAACCCGGTGCCAAGCGTCCGCTCCACTTCCCTGCCTATGAGCAAGAGCATGATCATATTCACCGCCAAGTGCCCCGCGTCTAGGTGCATGAACTCCGAAGACAGCGCAGTCTGGGGGCGGAAGGGATAATCCGGTCCCCACAGGCCCCAATCCGCTGCGAGCGGGGAATCATAGAAGGTGGCTCCTAGCGTGCGCGCCTGCACCGCGGTAATCAGCCAAGCGATGATGCACACGGCGGCAATGAGTGCGGTCGCTGGGGTAGCGCGGACATAGTTTCTCACCATGGTCATGAAGTTGTCAGTCCTTTAGGCGGGGATCTAGCTGTGGATAACTCGGGAAAACTGCAACGAGCCCGCCGCCGCACGAATAATGCGGTGACGGGCCCGAGGAAAAAGGCGATTACGCGATATCGATGGACTCGATAACAACGTCCTCGTGCGGACGGTCCATGCGGTCGGTATCCACCTTGGCGATCTTGGAGACGACCTCCTGGGAAGCAGCGTCAGTTACCTCGCCAAAGATGGTGTGGTGGTTGTTCAGGTGCGGGGTCGGCGCCACGGTGATGAAGAACTGGGAACCGTTGGTGCCTGGGCCGGCATTAGCCATGGCCAGCAGGAATGGGCGGTCGAACTGCAGCTCCGGGTGGAATTCATCCTGGAACTGGTATCCCGGGCCACCGCGGCCGGTGCCAGTCGGGTCGCCGCCCTGAATCATGAAGTTATCGATGATGCGGTGGAAGATTGCACCGTCATAGAACGGGCCGGACTGCTCGCCCTTTGCATTCTGGGAGGAGTAGTCCTTCTCGCCCTTGGCCAGGCCGATGAAGTTTTCAACGGTTACCGGTGCATGGTTACCGAAGAGATCGATAACAATGTCACCGTAGTTGGTATGCATCGTTGCAGTTGCGGTCTTCTGAGTCATGCCAGCCATTGTAAAGAATTTAACGCGTGCCTGCCGCGCATGACATAACGCTGTCAGCGATCGCGCTAGCCTGAAGGCATGATTCGCGCGCTTCTTTTTGATCTGGATGACACCTTGCTCGATCACACCGGCGCGGCCCGAGACGCGGTGGATCAGTGGTGCCGCAAGCTCGGCCTGCCCGAGGGCCAGCATGCGCGGTTCGCGGCCATTGAACGAAAATGGTTTCAAGCCTATGAGCGCGGCGAGGTCTCCCACCACGGCCAGCGCGCGGCGCGCTGCCGCGAATTCCTCGGCCGGAACATGAGCGATGCCGAGGCGCTGGCCGCCTATGACGGCTATCTTTCCGCCTACCGGGAGCAATGGCGCGCCTTTGCCGACGCCCTGCCCACCCTCACCTGGGCCCTCGAATCCGGTTTTCAGGTCGGCATACTCACCAACGGCGAGCGCGAAATGCAGCAGGCGAAGCTGGAGGCTACGGGCCTTGCGCTTGCCGACGTCCTCCTCATCCCCACCGTCGACCTCGGCTGCCCCAAACCACAACGGGAGGCCTACCTCGCTGCTTGCCGCCAGCTCGAAGTGACCCCCGCAAACACGCTCATGGTGGGCGATTCCCTGGCCAACGACGTACAGGGAGCTCGCACAGCGGGTCTGCATGCGCTCCACCTCGACCGTACCGGTAAGGGAGATCTCAGCTCGCTTAGTGCGCTGAGAGAGGTTCTCCCCCAAAGAGCCAGCTGACCACGATGGCGCCCGGATCGATAACGCCCTTGCTGCGATCTCCCAGGTAGGAGGCGCGGCCTTTCTTTGCCGCGAGATCCTCGGTGTCGAGGGCGCCGGCATGGGCAGCGTCGAAAAGCGCCTGCAAGGTCTCCGCATCCGGATCCTTCACACCTAGCTCGCGGGCTTTTTCTGCAGCCGGAATGAGGGCATCGAGCATGGTGCGATCACCACGCTGGGCGCCGCCAAGCTCGTGGATTAGGTCAGCCGCTGCGTTGAGCCCATCCGCCAGCGACTCCGCCCGAGCCAATTCATTAAAGAGCGTGCCGAATACGGCGCCGGAGGTACCACCGGCGAGGACGAGCAGACGCTTGGCCAGCCCGGTGAAGATCTCGGTATCCGTACCGCGCAGGGGAAGCTTGATGCCACCGAAGGCAGCCTCCATGTTCTGGCCAAAGTCGCCGCCGCCGGCCCGGCGGTCTAGCTCAGTAAGCGCTTCAAAAGAGGCTTGCAGGCGTTCCACAAAGGCGGTGAGCCACTGATTCTCTTCGCCCTCGGTAGAAAGTTCATCCTGGAAGGTGATGGTGGCGGGTTCCACCGCCTTCGCGCGGCCCAGGGTGTGCGGCCAGGCGGGGGCGGCAGTGGGGGCGTCGACAAGCTCGAGCAGCTCCGCATCTGCCTTGAGCAGAGTAAAGGAAGCACCGTGCATATTGACCGCGGTGACATAGGAACCCACCAACGACCGGGCTACGGTGACGCCACGCTGGGCCAACTGCGCGGCGGCCTCACCAAAGAGCAAACTCAGCTCCAGCGGGGTGGTGCCGCCTAGGCCGTTGACCAGGCACACCACTTCATCGCCTTGACCCAGCTCAAGGGCTGGCACGATCTTATCCAGGACCTGATTTACGATAGCGCTCGCGCTATCTACCTGCTCGGTGTGGGTGCCCGGCTCACCGTGAATGCCCACACCCACCTCCATCTGGCCGGCTGCAAGATCAAAGGTCTCGCGGCCGGTAGTCGGCATAAAACCGGCACCCAACGCCACGGACATGCTCCGAGAATTATCCGCGGCGCGCTGCCCTAATTCAGCAACCTTATCCACGTCATCGCCGCGGTAGGCAGCAGCTCCTGCGACCTTTTCCACCAGGATGGTCGCACCCGTACCGCGGCGACCGGGGCCGTCCTCATTGCCATCGGTGGCAATATCATCGGCCACCAGCACCGTGCGGGTGTCTACCGCCTCGGCGGCGTTGCGAGCGACGGTAAAGTTCATGACGTCTCCGGTGTAATTCTTCACCACATGGACTACTCCCCTGCCCTGGTCAGCCCACTGGGTGGCCTCGCTGACCTGGACCGCGTTCGGGGAGGTAAAGAGCAACCCCGGGCAGGCCGCTGCGAGCATGCCCTGGCCGACAAACCCGGCATGCATCGGTTCGTGACCGGAACCGCCACCGGAAATCACCGCCACTGCCGGATCACCGTCCGCGGTGCGCAGCGGCGTGGAGCGGCCAATGAAGCCAACGTCGTGCCAGCGAGCATCGGGGTGGTTGGCGATGAGCCCAGCGAGGGCGTCGGAGAGAAAAGTGTCTTGACTATTACGGAATGCGGAGTGGTTCATACTCCCAGGCTAGTGATGTTTCTTACCCGGAAGCTAGGAGGAGAAAAGAAACATATCGGTTCCATTCGGACACCCAGTGGATTCGCAGCTACTTTGCAGTTTGCGGAGGATACTAAAAGAACCACTAAGAAAGGATCCGCACATGGATTTCTTGTCCTCCCTCCACAACCTTATGGACGCAGGTTCCCTGCTCCAAAGCTTTGGACCTTATATTCTGCTCGGCGTCGCCGTGGTCATCTTCATCGAGTCCGGCGTGCTTTTCCCGTTCCTGCCGGGTGATTCTTTGCTCGTTACCGCGGCCATCCTGCGCCACGAACTCGACATCAACGCCTGGCTGCTCTTTGTCGTGGCCGCGGTGGCCGCCTTTGCCGGCGACCAAGTGGGCTTCTACTTGGGCCGCCGCTTTGGCCGCAAGCTTTTCAAGGACGATGCCCGCGTTCTGCGCACCGAACACCTCGATAGCGCGGAAGACTTCTTCCAGCGCCACGGCCCGGTGGCCCTTGTATTGGGCCGATTCGTACCAATCGTGCGCACTTTCGTCCCCTTCGCCGCCGGCACCGCGGAAATGGGCTACTCCTCCTTCTTGCGCTGGAATATCCTCGGTGGCATCGGCTGGGTAGGCTCCATGCTGCTGGTCGGCGTACTTCTGGGCGGTATCCCGGGCATTGCTCACTCCATCGACATCATCATGCTGATTGTGGTGGCAATTTCCGTGCTGCCGATGATCATCGGGTGGATCAACAAGCGCCGCAAGGCAAAGCGCGAAATCCCGGCCAGTTAAGGGCTAGTTGCCCATTTCCCAGCCGGGATTCTATGAGGTTAAGAGGACTTAGAGGGAATCACGTACCTCATCGCGAGCCAGCACCATATTGCGCAAGGAGGCCTCGGTCTCCTCGTAGCCGCGAGTCTTAAGGCCGCAGTCTGGATTAACCCACAGGCGCTCGACCGGCACGTGCTTGAGCGCAGCGCGGATGAGCTCGGCCATCTCCGCCACGGAGGGCACGCGTGGGGAGTGGATATCGTAGATGCCCGGGCCAATCTCGGAATGGAAGGTCTCGTCGATATCTTCGAGCAGTTCCATGCGGGAGCGGGCCGCCTCGATGGAGGTGACATCGGCATCGAGGCCGGCAACGGCATCGATGATTTGGCCGAACTCGGAGTAACACAGGTGGGTGTGGATCTGGGTGGTCGGCTTGGCCTCGAGTGCAACGAGGCGGAAGGAGCGCACGGCCCAGTCCAGGTAGGCCTTGCGGTCTTCCTCACGCAAAGGCAGCAGTTCACGCAAGGCGGGTTCATCGATCTGAATGATGTCGATGCCGGCCTCTTCCAAGTCCCGGACCTCATCCGCCAGCGCGACGCCGAGCTGGTCCGCAGAGATGGACTGGTGGACGTCATCGCGCACGAAGGACCAGGCCAGGATAGTCACCGGGCCGGTAAGCATGCCCTTGACGTGGTGCTCCGAGAGCGACTGGGCGTACTTGGACCACTCGGTGGTCATCGCAGCCGGGCGGGAGATGTCGCCTACGACTATTGGCGGGCGGGTGCAGCGGGAGCCATAAGACTGGACCCAGCCGTTTTCGGTGGTTACGAAACCATCGAGCAGCTCGGCAAAGTACTGGACCATATCATTGCGCTCTGGCTCGCCGTGTACAAGTACATCGAGGCCGAGGCGCTCTTGCAGCTCGATGACGGACTTGACCTCATCCTTGAGGGCGGCGTTGTAATCGGCGTCGGAAAGCTCGCCCTTGCGGTGCGCCGCACGCGCTTGGCGGATTTCCTTGGTCTGTGGGAATGAACCAATGGTGGTAGTCGGCAGCTGCGGCAAGCCGAGTTCCTTTTGCGCCTCGTTGCGCTCGGCAAAGGCAGGCTCGCGCTTGACCTCGCCGGCCGGCAGCTTCTCGATGCGCGCCTTCACCGCCACATTGTGGATACGTTCAGAGTCAGCACGGGTGCGCACCGCGCGGTCGCTGATGTTGTACGCCTCCGGCGCTTCCAGTGGGCCCTGGGAGAGGGCTACGACTTCCTTGACTTTCTCATTGGCAAAGGAGAACCAGGTGGCGACGTCGGCCGGCAGCTTGGTTTCTGCCTCCACGGTGTGCGGCACATGCTGCAGGGATACGGAGGTAGATACGGAGAGGGAATCGAGGCTTCCCTCGAGGTCCTCGTACTTGGAGCGCAGGTCACGTAGGTTGGCGGCCCAGACATTGCGGCCGTCGATAAGCCCGGCAACCACGTGAGAGTTCAGCTTCTTCACGCGCTCAAGGTAGCCCTCATCGAGAGCCAAGGTGCCCACGGAAAGATCCACCTGGACGGCCTCTGGCTTAAGCTCCGCCAGAACGTCAAGGCCCTTGCGCGCAGAGCCATACGGGGTGGTGAGGTAGACCTGCGGGCGGTTATCCGCACCCAAGATGGACTCATAGGCGCTCTTGATGTGGGCAGCAAGCTCCTCATCGGTGGCAACGGTCAGGTCCGCTACCAGGGCAGGCTCGGCCAGCTGTACCCACTTCACGCCGGATTTATCCAGCTCGGCCAGTACCTCCTGGTAGGCCTTGACGGCATCATCCAAGCGGTCGAGCGGGGACTTGGTCGCGCCCTCGGCCTGCTTGGACAGGGCCAGCAGGGTAACCGGGCCGACGAGGTATGGGCGCACGGTGTGGCCTGCTGCGCGGGCTTCTTCCACTAGCTTGATAACGCGCTGTGGGTGCGCCTTAAAGTCCTGGTCATCAGAAATTTCTGGGACGATGTAGTGGTAGTTGGTATCGAACCACTTAGTCATCTCTAGCGGCGCGGTGTCCTTATTGCCACGAGCCAAGGTGAACTCATCATCCAGGGTCTCGCCGGCTACGGCGCCCACGGTCAGTGCGGTCTCGAGCACCTGGTCGTAGTAAGCGACGTCGGCTGGAATGGCATAGTCCTCAGTAAGACCGAGGTCGCGCAAGCGGTTATAGGTATCCAGGCGCAGGGAATGAGCGGCAGACTCAAAGGTCTCTGCATCGATGCGGCCGGCCCAGTAGGATTCCAGCGCACGCTTGAGCTCGCGGTTAGTGCCGACGCGAGGGTAGCCCTCAATCGTCGCCTTGGGGAAATTAGTGTTCGTCATTGCTTACTCCGATTCGAGATAACAGGTCTTGAGTGATGTCGGGATTGTTGTGGGTATAGATATGGAGGCCTTCTGCGCCCCCGGCCACGATGGTGCGGGCCAATTGGGCGGTAAGCTCCATGCCGATTTCGTATTCCTCTTCTGGGGTTTTCGCTGCCGCGAGCCGAGTACGCACCCTTTCGGGTACGGGCAGCCCGGACAGCTGCCCCATTCGTTCCAACCGGCGCAGGCTGGTCATGGGCATAATCCCCGGAATGAGGGGGATTTTCACCCCGGCCAACTCCGCCCGTTGGGCGAAGCGGAGAAAATCCTCGGCATCAAAAAAGAGTTGGGTGATGGCGAAGTCCGCGCCGAGGCGCTGCTTATTGAGCAGGACGTCGAAGTCCTCGTCCTCGTTTTTGGATTCAGCATGGCCGCTGGGATAGCACGCCACACTTACAGCGAGTCGGCCGGCAGCAAAGCGGGCCGCTTGGTGGCTTTCCAATTCCCGGATGAGGCGAACCAGTTCATCGGCATGCTGGAGGTAGTGCTCTGGCATGCCCCCTTCGGGGAGGTCACCCCGCAGAGCCAGCAGGCCACGAACTCCGGCATCTACCAAGCGATTGATCCACCCGATGAGCTCGTCGCGCGTCCCGGCCGTGCACGCTAAGTGCGCCAGGGGGCGCATAGAGGTGTTATGCGAAATCTTCTCAATGAAGGCCGCGGTTCCCTCCAACCAACCGGAGCGCTGAGAGCTGGTCACAGCGATGTAATCGGGGTGATAACTTTCCAGGACTTCTAGTAAGCGGTCGATCTTGGCGGCATCGGCATCGTGGCGCGGCGGGATTACCTCGAAGGAAAGGGCGAGGCGCTCAGGCACATGGGATTCCTCTTCGCTTTCATAATCCAAGGGCGCGGAAGCCGAAAGTCGCGGGCTCATGGTCACCTCCTTTGCTGGTCGTCGTCGGTGCGTTGACAAAAACGTACCAAGCTGTTCAGTTTGCGCGGTAGCGATTGTGCAATGGTATTACCATTGCAAGCCTGCAAACTGCGAGGTTGGCGAAAAATTGGCTGAATAATAATCGTATATTCTGAACCAAGCGGTCTATTTCTGGCACGTTCCCCCTGCACGCCTTCGCGCTCACGGTGGTACACCACCCGACACGTCACTATGCTGGGTGAAAGCGAATTGATAAATCTGAGTTAAGGAGTGTTCCACCCCATGAACCCCACGACACTGAACGTGGCCTTCAAGACCGCATCGAACCTGTGGAGCCAGTTCAACAACTACCGCGAAGAAAAGTCCCGCGAAGCCTACACCGCCCTAGAGGAGGCCGCGCAGAAGATGGACGAGCGCGATAACGGCAGCTTCGCCGAGTCCCGCCGCCAGGCAGGCGCCGTCACCCGCGCCGCGCACTCCCGCCTCGAGCGCGCCCTGGATGAGTTCAACAACTACCGCGAGGACGCCACCGAGCGCCTTAGTGACGCCAAGGAAGAGGCCACCAAGAAGGCTAAGAAGGCCCGCAAGCAGGCCAAAAAGGATTCTCAGAAGGCGCAGAAGAACCTTAAGAAGAAGTCCGCCAAGGTAGCCAAGAAACAGAAGAAGCAGAAGTCCTCCAAGGGCTGGATCTTCGCCGGCATTATCGCTGTGCTTTCCGCCGCGGCCGGTGCCGCCTACTACTGGCTGCGCTCCAACGACAAGCCATCCCAGACCCCACCGCGCGTGGATGACTTCCAGTCCGCTTCCCACACCGCCCCTGAGTCCACCTTGGTCTACACCTCCACCAGCGAGAATGACACCCAGTCTGACCTCGTTGAGGAAGGCGCTGTACGCGATGAGGAACTGCTGGGTTCCATCGACGAGCAGCTGGCCAAGCACCGCGAAGAAGAAGCTCAGCCAGCCGATACCACCCGCATTACCGATGACCACCAAAACGAGGGCAAGCACCGCCTGTAGGTCAAAGAATAAATACGCTTTCCACCCCGCCGTGGGGGTATATTCAGCGTTGCCTAGATCTCATTTCTTTGCTTAGACAAAAATCTCTTGATTGAATTCCCACATTAGGGATCTTTCTACAAGGAGATGAACAATGAGCTTTGAGACCCTTACCGTCAAGCTCAAAGACGGCGCAACGTACTACTTCCCAGCGGGTGCGGTGTCTAAAGACCCTTCCTCTCGCGTGGATAACCTGCGCTTCGCCATCGATAACGGAACCACTTTCCACTCCGTAGACGAGGCCGGTATCGAGCGCGAGTTTAACGGTCACGACGTCCGCAATTACCACCTAGCCTAAGCGGCAGCCGCATCCCTTCCCACAGGTCACTGGCCTGTGCGGAGGGGATTTTCGCATGCGTACCCCGTGTGCACCACTGGCGACTATCGTGGATTCCATGGAACTTCGCGCAACCCAAGAATCTGACCGCACCTACCTCGCCCGCCTCAACTTCCTCACCGATACCTTCGGTGACGAGCACGGCGAGCTTTCCCCCGATTTTGCCGATGATTTTGCCTTCTACGTGGAAAATTGGGATCCCAACCAGGGCGGCTTCATCGCCTGGGAGGAGCTTGTCCCGGCCGGTGGCGTGTGGCTCAATTGGGGAACGGAGGACAACCACGGCTTTGGTTTTGTCGAGCCCGCCATTCCGGAGATCGCCATCGCGGTTGAGGCCCGCTATAAGGGACAGGGCATTGCCACCGCGCTTATCGACGCCGCTATTTCCCTCGCCCACACCCTGCATGCCCCCGGCATCTCGCTAGCCGTCCACCCCGATAACCCCCGCGCGAAGGGGCTCTATGAGCACCTCGGCTTTGAACACGTGGGCAGCCACGAGGGACACTTTGTGATGCTAAAACGCTTCTAAAGCGAGCGCAGGCGGGCGTGCGTAACGTAAATCGGCTCATTATCCACGGCCGTCTTAAATTCCTCGGTCAGCCCGGCCATAACCGCCTCGCGCGCCTCTTCACGAGTGCCGTGAAAGCTCATGACCTCGCCATCCACTGCGGCCTCGCCACGTTTGCGCACCACAACGTATTCTGCGCCCTCCGGCGCCGAAACTTTCTTCTCTGTGGAGGTAAAGGGATCGTTGTAGCGAACGTTGGCGGCCATGGTTAGTCTCCTAATGGTTTCGCGTAATAGTAATAATTCCCCACTTACTGTACTTAAAGTTTCCTCCCCGCGACCTTGCACTATCTGTCCGGACTTCCGAAGATCAGGACTTTTGTCCATCTAAACCCCATTTTTCGTCGACGGTTTTGCTGGTTTAGATGGACAAAAGGCGCGACATAAACGTATATCCACCCATTGCATTGAAAAAGTCCGGCGCCCTCCGAAGAGGAAGCCGGACTTCATGCTGTGGAGCATAGGAGAATCGAACTCCTGACCTTCTGCTTGCAAAGCAGATGCTCTACCAATTGAGCTAATGCCCCAGTGCCTACACACTTTACTACCGCAGCCGAAGCAACCACAAACCGCTTAAAACCTGAACCACTCAAATCACTTTGGACACTTTAGGCATGTCCTATCACTTTGGTTACATTCGAGCGCTAGGGTCATGGGCACATCATGTCCACTTTCCCTCATTTTTAGGAACACTATGCGCCGCATCCTCACCTCTGCACTCACCGTGCTTATTGCCGCCGCCATGCCAGCAGCCGCTCATGCACAGTTACCGCAAATCCCACGATTGCCTGCGTCTTCAAGCGCGGATATTCAAGGAGAAATCAACCATCGCCTCGAGGATGCCCGCGCACAGGTCGAAGACTTCAGCTCCCAGGCATTTCCACACTCTGCCCCCGGGAAGAAGGCACCCGCCGCCCCAGCTCCAAAGAAGCCGCAGCCGCGCAGCGAAGGTGGCGTCGACTGTGCCAATTGCGTAGCTATCACCTATGACGACGGCCCCGGTGCCGAGACCAACCGCCTACTGGACAAGCTCAAGGCAAAGAACGCGCACGCAAGCTTCATGGTGCTAGCCCCCAACGCATATCAGCATCCTGAGCTGCTCAAGCGCATGAAGGCCGAGGGCCACACCATCGGCAACCACACCAAGAGCCACCGCCAGCTCAACACCCTGTCCTATGACCAGGTATCCCAGGAAATCGACGCCGGCAATGCCGCCATCAAAAAGGCCACCGGCCAAGGCACGCGCTGGGTACGCCCGCCCTATGGCGCGACCAACGCCACCGTGGATCAGGCCACCCGCGATAAGGGCGTCTCCCAAGCGCTGTGGGACGTCGACACCGTGGATTGGAAGGACCGCAACTCCGACCATGTGTGCTCCGCGGCTGTGCAAGGCGCCCGCGCCGGCTCCATTGTGCTGATGCACGATATCCACCCCACCACCGTGGACGCCGCCGATTGCGTTATCGACGGCCTGCGCGCGAAGGGCCTCGAGCCCGTGAGCTTGGATCGCCTCCTGCGCACCCCTGTAGCAGGTAAGCGCTACTACGCTCGTGGTTAATGATTGATTTTGCCCTGACTGCCGACGCCGTCGCTCCCCAACTCCTCGGCTGCACCCTCACCCATGCCGGGGTAAGCATCCGCCTCACGGAGGTTGAGGCTTACCTCGGTGCCGAGGATTCCGCTGCACATACCTTCAATGGCAAGACCCCGCGCAATGCGGCCATGTTCGGTCCGCCGGGTAGGTTCTACGTCTATATTTCTTATGGTATCCACCGCAACGTCAATATCGTTTGCGCCCCTGATGGCACCGGCCAAGGCTGCCTGCTGCGCGGCGGCGAAATCATCGAGGGCGCCGATATCGCCTTCGCCCGCCGCGGCACCACCGATTTTCATAATCTCGCCCGCGGACCAGGCAACTTGGGTAAGGCCTTAGGCTTCACGCTGGAAGATAACCACCAACCAATTCAGATTATTGAGCGAACCTCCGAACCAGAATGGGTACGCGGACCGCGCATCGGCATCTCGAAAAACAAGGAAGCAGCCCTGCGGTTTTGGATCCCATTCGATAAAACCGTCTCGGGCCGCCGCGGCTATCCCAAGCAATAGCCTCGCAAGGCACACTGCCTAATAGCGCCCACCATAGCGCTCATCATTCTCAATGGCCTTTATGATCCGCCGATTGATCTGCAGCATCTGGCGGATCTGCGTGCGGGTCAGGTTATCCATTACGGACCTTCGCGCCTGCTTAGCGTGTCCAGGCGCGGTCTCGACTACCTTATCCCAGCCGCTATCCGTCAGCTGTGCCATGGTGGTGCGGCCGTCAGTCGGGCACGGCTGGCGCACGACCCACCCCTGCTTTTCTAGGCGCGTAACAACCTGGCTCAAGCGAGACAAAGATCCATTGGCGGTAATCGCCAAATCACGCATACGCATCTCGCGATTTTCCGCCTCAGATAGCCGAGAGAGCACCGTGTATTCAAAAAAGCTCAGGCCTGCGTC
Organism: Corynebacterium sp. LaCa54; assembly: GCF_046717495.1. Classification (NCBI taxonomy): domain Bacteria; kingdom Bacillati; phylum Actinomycetota; class Actinomycetes; order Mycobacteriales; family Corynebacteriaceae; genus Corynebacterium; species Corynebacterium sp. LaCa54. The sequence goes on along the minus strand of NZ_CP177115.1, from coordinate 38,170 downwards.
ATCACGCAGCTGAGCATCCAAAATATTGGTCAAGCGAATATTTACGCTCATTAAGGACATAAATGATGCGAGCTCTTCATCATTTAGCCAGTAGTCATCGCGCTCGGTCATGGGATTTATTCTATCAACATGGCTTTAATTTTAAAGTGACTCGCCATTGTCCTTAATACAAAGGGCTTTAGTGCACAGAGGACGGATCGATCGGCCGCCGCCCTCTCGGCAGCTTTTCCACCACCAAACGATAGGAGTCCGTGACTAACTCCTCTACCAGCCGTTCGTGCAGATCTGCGTGTGGATAGACAGAAACCCAATGCCGCTTATTCATGTGGTAGCCCGGCGCAATGAATGGATACTGCTGCTGTAGCGCTTGGCAGTCCTCCGGCTCGGCCTTAATGATCATTTGCTGTTGACCGGTCACCGCTGTCAACAGCAAGAAAATTTTGCCGCGTACTTTAAATACGTCCCAGTCGGGACCAAAAGGATGCAGCACCTGCGAGCCGAGCATCTCTTCGGCGCGCTGCCGCGCAACCTTGTAGATGCCGCTCCCGTCCAACATCGCCCCCATTTCGTTGTTAGCAGTTCCACCTCAGGGCACCGAAGATTCATAGCCTGTCCACCCGATTGGGCGGGTTATGTTTATTTCCGTTCCCTCCGTCTGAAAGGACAGTAGAACTAGTCGCTGGCTTCGGTATGGCTTATTCCCGCCCCTGTCTGAAAATGATCCGGGGGTGATGCCGCCGAAGACAGTGACATACTCAAACAGCTCAATAGGAACCTGACCCAGCCCAGGTGGTATGAGGTCTCACAGTAATGTAGATGCCAGTACTAAGTATGTCCGACCACCCCCAGCGATGAAGCTCAAATAGTCCAACTTCTAATTCATCGCTAGGAGGAACACACCCATGGCCTATGACTTCGTCATTGGCGTGGACGTCGGCAAATACTTCCACCACGCCTGCGTCCTCGATCCCCAAGGCAGGCAAGTCCTGTCCAAACGCATCAATCAGCATGAAGGCTCGCTACGCAAGCTCTTCGGCCAATTCCTCGCCGACAACGCCTCGGTCCTTGTCATTGTCGATCAGCCCAACAACATCGGCCGATTAACCGTCGCAGTCGCCCAAGACATGGGGGGCAGACGATCGCTATCTACCAGGGCTTGCGATGCGACAGCTCTCTCGCATCCACGTCGGCAACTCAAAGACCGATGTACGCGACGCCTACGTTATCGCCCATGCCGGTCTTAACCTTCCGGACTCCCTGCGCAGCGTCGACCGCGTTGAGGAAGTCTTTACCCAGCCAAAAGTTCTCAACGGTATCGACGAAGACCTCGCCCGGGCCTACACACGCCTAATTAACCAGATGCGATCCGCGCTCGTGGGAACCTATCCTGCATTCGAACATGTCCTGCGCGGACAGATGATTCACCGAAAATGGATCCTCCACCTACTTGCAAAATACGGCGGCCCCACCAAGATTCGACGCATCGGTAAAACACGCCTAGCAGCCTTTGCGCGCAGTCACAAAGCGCGCAATCCCGAGCCTGTCATCGATGCCATGCTTGCTGCCATCCACGGACAGACCGTGTCCATTGCCGGCGCAGAATACGCCGAACTTGGCGTAGCAATGTCCGCCAAAGACGCACTGGCCAAACTCGAGCATCGCAAGGAAATCGAAGCACAGGTACTCAAGCTCATTCAAGACATTCCTCAAACCGAGATTCTTTTATCCATGCCCGGCATCGGCCCACGTAGCGCCGCGCAGATCCTCATGACTGTTGGCGATATGTCCGACCTCCCCGATGCAGCGCACCTAGCGTCCTATACAGGCCTATCACCACGGACAAATCAATCAGGAACGTCCATTATGCCGAATTCACCCAACCGCGCTGGCAACAAAAATTAAAGAACGCCCTATGGCAATCGTCTTTTGCATCGATCAGATTCCACGAGCGTTCCCGGCAATTCTATGAACGAAAACGCAAAGAAGGCAAAAGACACAACGCCGCAGTCGTCGCACTCGCACGCCGACGCCTCAACGCTCTCTTCTCCATGATGCGAAACGGCGAGCACTACCGAGACATCTCTACAGCTCAGGAGGCTGCAGCAGCCTAAAGCCAACAGACCCCCATCCAAGCCGATTGCACAGCAAGCCCAACCGGCTCCTCAAGGTACCCAAAACAACATCTACGAGACGAAGCAGAAACCCTTCACACCCCCAACAAGCCCACCCGCGGAGTTGACAACCTATATAGGAACACCCCCGACGAGGTGACGAGAATCCCCTCGTCGCTGTCGGACGGCGGTTTCCCGACCGGTGGCTCGGCCGCCGGCAAACCTCACCCGCGGCCGCCCGGGCCCTGTCCATGGCCAAGCCCGGTCTGGTGCCCCCGGCGCCAACGACTTCCGGTGCCGCCCCGGGACGGTGAATTGCCCGTCATCCTCATTCCCGGGACCCGGGAGGACGCCTACGCGAAATGGGCGGGCCGGGCTCTGCGCCTACACGTTCACCGACAACCCGCTCGTCGTCGATGGACACCCCGTCGAATGGGCTGTGTTCAGCGGCGACATCCGCCACAGCTCGAAAACACTTGATTCCGTCGTCGACCGGGTGCTGGCCGCGACCGGAGCCCCGGCGGTCAACCTCGTCGGGTATTCGCAGGGCAGCGGACCCCTGCCCCACCACTACATCCGGGAGCTGGGCGGGGACCGGGTCGTCGAACAGCTCATCGGTACCGGTGCCTCGAACCACGGGCCCCGGGCGCACAGCGCAGCCGATCGCTTTGACGTCCACCCCGAGATGCGCCACGGATACTCCCGAAACGCCGGCAAAACGAACGCGCTTGCCTGGGAACAGCAGATCTCCGGTTCCATGCTGCTGAATGAGCTGACCATCGGCGACATCACTCGACCGGGCGTGCGGTACACCTTCCTGGGCACGCGGCACGACAATGCCGTGCTCCCCCACTAAAACTCCTTCGTGCGGGAACCCGGCGTCACCAACATCACCGTCCAAGACGTGTGCCCCGCCCACCGCACCGAGCACTACGGCTTCAATTACGACCCTGTCGCCCAGGGCATCGTCGAGGACCCGCTGACCGGGACGGCGTGGCGGGACCACTGCACCGGTACCGGACCGGAGCGATGGTCCTCGACGGACGAGGATCAGGCGCCCGGGGAGCCTCCCGTCCGGCACGTCCACGACTCGGCGTAGCGGCCGCCCTTCGCCAGCAATTCATCGTGCGTGCCCCGTTCTGCGACCGTCCCGTCCTCCGAAAGCACGACGATGAGGTCGGCATCGCGGACGGTGTGCAGGCGATGGGCGACGACGATCACGGTGCGATCGCCGCGCAACGCTTCCATCGTGCCGACAATCGCCCGCTCAGTGGCCGCATCCAGCGAGGACGTCGGCTCGTCGAAAAGCACCACCGGGGAATCCTTCAGAAGCGCCCGGGCGATGGCGACGCGCTGCCGCTCGCCTCCCGACAGCAGCGTCCCCTCCTCCCCCACCGGGTTATCCCACCCGGAAGGCAGCAGCTCCACGATGCGGTCCACCCCGGATCGCCGGGCGGCCTCGCGCAAGCGGTCTCCGTCGCCGGGCCCGGAACCGAATCCGGGGTCGGCGAAGACCACGTTGTCCCGCACGGACGCGTCGAAGAGGAACGTCTCCTGGAACACCGGGGTCACCAGCGAGTTCACGCCGTCGGTGCCGATCCGAGGCAAGGGCACCCCGCCAATGAGGATCTCCCCCGAGTCCGGATCATGAAACCGCGACAGCAGCCGCATGACCGTCGTCTTGCCCGCCCCCGAAGGTCCCACTATGGCGACCAGCGCTCCCTGAGGCGCACGGAAGCTGACGCCGTCGAGGACCTTCTTCTCCCCGTACCCGAAGCTCACGCCGCGGAACTCCACGTCATGCCCGTCGGGCAGCTCCGGTGCGGCAGGCTCGGGAAGGACGGGGATCGCCCGCAGGTCACGCAGCGCAGCCAACGTGTTGCGGCCCGCGCCGAAACCGCCGGACAACGCTCCCGCCGTGGTGATCGGTCCGGTGAACTGGACGACCACAATGAGCATCGGCGCCAAATGCGCCGGTGACATCCCGCCCGTCGCGGCGACCGCCACGGCGACGACCACCGCCGCCGTGAACACCGCATGGACGACCGAGCCCAACCGTCCGATGGCCGCGCCTTGCGTCGACGTCGCCTTCGCGAACGCATCGTGTTGGGCCTGGATCGCCTCATCCACCATCGCGTCCGCCGCCGAACCGTCGCCCGCGGCGCGAATCACCTGCTGGCCGCGGGTGAACTCGATCAGCCTGCCGGAGACGGCAGCGACGGCGTCAGCATGCGCTTCGTCCGACTCCCCGCCGACCCGGCCAATGGCCCGGTAGGCGAAGAAGAGCACCGGCGCCGACGCGACGAGAACCAACCCGACGCGCCAATCCATCGCCAGAATTCCGAGAGCGATGACGGTCGGCGTAACCACAGCGGCGATGACGGGCCGCAGGATCACGTGCGGCACGGACGCCGCGAACGCCATGCCCGAAGACGCCATCTCCGAAAAGCGGCCGGCCGTGGACTTGGTGACGTAACCGAGTGGCAACGTCAGCACGCGTTCGCCCAGGGAACGCAGCAGGGACGACAGCACCGCTGCGGAATTCGCCCTGCCGACCGTCCCCGCGGCGAGGGACAGCACCGCATGGGCGGCCGCGAGGCCGGCGATGACGCCGGTGAAACGCCACGCCGTCGCATCATCTCCCTCGGCCAGAGCCGACAGCAGCGGCAGCAGCGCGACGAACGCCGCTCCCTGTGCCAGCGCGGCAAGCGCGGCCAACGCAATGAGCCACGCCAGCGTCATCTTCGAGTGCCGATCCGTCATCGACCACAAGTCCCGGATCATCGGTTCCCTGCCTTTTCATCGTCTGCTTCAGTGCCCCGCGGGGCGGATGGTTCGTCGTCGAGGGCGAACGCGCGCCACAGTTCCCGGTAGCGGCCACCGCGCGCAAGCAACTCGTCGTGGGTGCCCGCCTCCGCGACCGCTCCCCCATCGAGAACGAGGATGCGGTCAGCGTTGCGGATCGTGCTCAATCTGTGCGCAATCACGATCACCGTCCGCGAACGAGCCAAACGCTCGATTGCGGACTGAATGAGGGCCTCAGAAGCCGGATCCGCGTAAGCGGTTGCCTCGTCGAAGATGAGCACCGGCGCGTCCGTGACAATCGACCTCGCGATGGCCACGCGCTGCGCCTCACCACCGGAAAAGGTTACGTCGACGTTGACCACCGAATCCAGGCCCTTCGGCAGCGCCGCGATGACCGTATCGAGGTTCGCGAGCTTCGCGGCCGCCATGATTTCGCCGTCGGTGGCGTCTCTCCTGGCCAGCCGGATGTTCTCCCGCAAGGGCAGCGTGAGCAACTGCGGATCCTGAAACACCACCGACACCGAACGGTGCACGTCGCGCACGGCGATGTCGCGAAGATCGTCGCCGCCCAGCAGCACCGAGCCTTCGACAGGGTCGTGGAAACGCGCCAACAGCCGGGCGACGGTGGACTTTCCGGAACCGGAGGGTCCCACCAGCGCCGTGAGGGCCCCCGATTCGAACGTCGCGGACATCCCGTCGAGGATCCGCGGCCCATCCCCGTAGGAGAAGACCAAGTTCCGGACCTCGAGCGCGCCTCCGTGCACGGGCACCGGCTCGGCGGACTCGGTGATCGGCGGCGTGCCCAGCACCTCCGCGATGGACTTCAGGGCGGCGATCCCCGCGATGATGGGTTCGGAGTTCATAGCCACCCTCACGATCGCCGCGGAGAGTCCAAGGCCGAGAACCAGCCCGGCGACGAGACCCTCCGGTTTGCCGCCCGCGGTGTCCCTCAAAGCGAGGCCGGCGCCGCACACCACTGCGAGGACCGTGATCGGGGACGTCACCACGTCGATGAGCCCGAGATAGATGTTCGACTGCCGGGACCAGGCGGACCACGCGCGGACGAACGACGACGCCGCGGCATCGTAGCGGCCCGCGCCCTGGCTGGCGCGTCCGAAGGACTTCATCACCGGGATGCCGCGCACCAACTCGATGACCGCAGCCGTCACTTTTTCAGAGGCTCGCTCGTAGTCGCGCTGAAGACCGGCTCCGCGCGAAATCATCACGCCCATCAGGGCGAAGGTGACCAGCACCGGGACGACCGCCACCGCCGCGATCCGCCAATCGACCGCGACGAGCGCGATGAGGGAAAGCAGGGGAACCAGCACCGCCACCACGGTCTCGCCGACGGTGTGGCCCATGAGCTGGTGGACGGCCGCGACGTCCTTCTCAACCGACCCGATGATCCCCGACGAGCGCCGGGCGTCCAGCCAACCCAGCGGCAGCTTCCGGATATGGGCAACCAACCGGCGCCGGAGGTGGAGCTGCAGGTCGTTATCCGCCCGGTGCGAGAGCATGCCGGCGGCGCCGTCCGCAGCCATTCGCACCGTCGCGGCGACGACGATGACAACCACGGCCAACCACGTCCGATGCACCGGGGCCTCCGGGTACGTTATCGCGATGTCGATGATGCCGACCAGCGAAGCGACGGTAGCCACCGACGACAGGACGGACAACGCGACCACCGCACGCATCCGGGTCCGGATCGGGGCGAGCAGCGACCACGGGCCGACGGTCCCGTCCACGGCGCTCACTTCCCCGCCTCCCCGATCGCGCTTTTCTTCGCGAGAGTGCAGAAATACACCATGCCGGCGCGTGAGGCTCCGTCCAGCTTCAGCCCGTTGGCTTCGGCGAGGTCCTCGAGCTCGCTGCCCCGGAACACCCGGTGGCCCATCTTCGCCATGACGGCCATGTCGACCCGCTCGTTCACGTCGGGATCCTCGACGAATGTCTGCACGTAAGCGATGCCGCCGTCGGCGAGCAGCCCGGAGACCCTGCCGAGCGCGGCTCCCGCATCCTTCATTTGGTGGAGCGCGCCACACACCCAGATTTCACAGGCCCCGCCGGGCTCTCCCGCGAGCGGCGTGAGGATGTCGGCAACGTGGAATTCCGTCTGGGCCCCAAGCCCGTCGGCGGCGGCGCGTTCGCGGGCGATGCGGATCGCATTGGGCGACAGGTCGTAGCCGACGATGTTCGCCCTGCGATAGCGAGACTCAGCGGCGAGCGTGCGGGCGAGCCACCCGGTTCCGCAACCGAGGTCGAGGACCCGGGCCGGCGCATCCGGCCCGGGATCCAGCGCACGGAGCTTCCGGTACACGGCGGCGGCGTCCATCGGTTCGCGCGCATAGCGGCTTAGGAACCTCGGCTGGACCTTGTCCTCGTAGGCCGCGAGGAGCCTGCGGTTGTTCTGGACGATCTGGGCGATCGACTTCATCTGGTTCTGTCTCCGGGTGTGTGGGCCGCGTCCACGCGGCGGTTTCGGGTTAGATGCTCGGATTCGCGGGCCGTCATGCAGACTCCCCCGGCCTCGTTTTCACGGCGATGCCCCACGCCGCGAGCACGGCGATACCAAAGAACCAGGCCGCGCAGACCACCAGACCCGCAGCCCCGGTACCGTTGACGGCCTCGCCGGCCGCGGATACGGGGGTGTGCCCGGCGATTCCGCGCAGGAGGGGACGGAAGTGGTCGGCGGGCATGAGCACCGTGTTGACGAACATCGCAACGATTATCAACGGGATAAGGGCCACGGATCCCTGGGGGCTGGTGATGGAGAACGCGATGTACGTGCCGGTGCATGCGGCCGCCGCGGCAACCATCGCGCCGGTCACCGTGATCCTCCACCACCAGGACACCTCCAGGGGGCCGTCGGAAAGCAAGGCGGCCACCGCCGCGACGACGATCGTCATCGCCATGATCCGGATGAACTCGGCGATTATCCGTGCGGTCGGCACGGCCGCGTACGGTGCCGGCATTGTGATCAACCGCTCGTGGAGGCCATTGCTGCGTTCAACGAACACGGTGGACGATCCCGTGATGGCCAAGATGAACGCCCACGCCGTTACGACAAGGATGACCGCGTTCCGGAGTTCGAACTCTCCGGTGAGCTGCCTGACCAGGCTACCGAACATGCGGTTGACGATGAACAGGTACACGAGCGGAGCAATGAACGTCATGAACCAGAAGTCAGGGCGCCGCAGCCAAGTGTGGACGATGCGCCGCAGATGCACGAAAATGGCGTCGATCATGATTCGCTCCTCGAGGTGAACAGGCGGATGAACAGGACGATTCCGACGACCGTCGCGACACCGAGCCACAGGGCGGCCTCTTCCCCGGCGTGATTCGGGAAGGCGCCCGGGGACGCCGCCCTGATCACCTCGATCACCGGCGAAAAAGGCATGTGGCGCACGATGTCGCGCAGGGAGCCGTCCACAGCGGTCGTCGGAATGAACGCGGTGGAGAACATGAGCAGCAGCATTTCCAGCGCCTGGATCGATGAGGCCGTCGACACCGGAGCGGGCACCATCAGGATCACCCCGTCCGTGACCAGGGACAGGACCGCGGCAGCGAGCAGTGACCACAGGACTGTCCACGCGACGTCACCGAGAGCCATGTCGAGGCCACAGGCCCACGCGACGATCAGCAGCGCCGCGATCGACGCGGACATCCGCAGCACATCGGTGGCGAGCCTGCCGGCGACATAGCCGCCCGTGGCCCCGGGCAACACGCGCACACGGTCGACGAGCCCGGATTCGACGTCCTGTCCCACCGCCATCGCCGACGCCGCGGCGGTGAACATCGCCGCCTGGAACAGGCAGCCGCCGAGCACGAAACGCAGGTACCCGAAGCCGGATTGCCCTGCTGAGTACCCAAACACCGCGTACAGGCACAGCAGGAAGAGGGGAGGAACGACGAACATGGAGATCAGCGACGCGGTGTTGCGTCGCAACAGCAGCAGATCCCGACGGAGGAACGCCGCGACCGACGTCGCACTCATCGCGCCGCACCCCCCGCGTTCATCGATATGAACACCTCGTTAAGGGTGGGCGGCGACACGCTCAGCGAATCCGGCAACGCTTCCGAGGCCTCCATCGCCCGCGCCACCGCCTCGAGGACCTGCGGTCCGGGGGCGACGTCGAGGGACACCATCTTCCCCGCGACGCGGGCGCGGTCCAGACACGCTCCCCTTAGGCAGCGGGCGAATGCCTCCGCCCCGGCGGCGGTGGCGAAGGACACGCGGAGCACGTGCGACCCGAAGTCGCGACGCAATTCCTCCGGCGTTCCGCTGGCGACGATGCGGCGGTCCTTGAGCAGATGGACGTGGTCTGCCAGCGCCTCCGCCTCTTCCAGGTACTGGGTGGTCAGCACCAGGGTCATTCCGTCGTCCCGCAGTTGCCGGATGAAGCCCCACAACTCTTCGCGGCTGACCGGGTCCAGCCCCGTCGTGGGTTCGTCGAGGAACAGCAACCTGGGCACGACGCACAGCGACGCGGCGATGTCGAGGCGGCGCCGCATACCACCCGAATAGGCCGACGCCAACGTCGAGGCACTGTCCGCGAGCGAGAATTGCGCGAGCAGTTCCGTCGCGCGGGCGGCCGCGTCGGCGCGGTCGAGTCCGCGCAGACGCCCGAAGAACTCCAGGTTCTCCCGGCCGGTGAGGTTCTCGTCGATCGCCGCGAATTGGCCGGTGGTGGCAATGTCGGCGCGCACGCCCGCCGGATCCTCTTTCACATCGCGCGAGAAGATGCTCACCTCGCCGGAGTCTGCGGTGATGAGCGTCGACAGGATTCGGATGAGGGTGGTCTTGCCTGCGCCGTTGTGGCCGAGGAACGACACGATCGACCCGGCGGGCACGGTGAAACTCACGCCGTCGAGCACATGCTTGCGCATCCGGGCGCCGCGCTTTCCCTTACGCCCGCCGTCCGGCGGAGCACCTGCCCCGCCTTCGGGCGCGGTGCCGGCTTTGCCCGCAATCGGGTAGCTCTTCGTGAGGTCGCGGACGACGATCGCCGCACCCCGTTCAGCTTGATCCGTCATCGTTTCTCCTTTTCTTTGGTGTCGCAGTGGGCCGCTGCCGGCAGTGGCCCCGTTGTCAGGTTGTCATGCGGCGTTTCGATATGGATGCCCGCATCGCGGGCGAAGGCGAGGACCGGTTCGAGGAGCCGGGGGTGGCCGACGAGATCCCGGCACCCCGGCGCGACCGGCTTCCCCGTGACCGACGCAACGGTGGCGGCGGCAATGGCCGCGGTCATTTTGTAGGAACCCGGGCCAGTCGCCCGGACGACGGTTGTCTCGGCCGCCGACCCCGCATCGCCCGCGCCGGCGGAGGACAGTGCGACGACCAGCTCGGCGGGTTGCGGAGTGCCCTTCGCCCGCGCCTTCCGCGACGTCACGGCCGCCCCGAGACGGGCGAGCAGACCGGAGACGACGGGCATCGCGTACAGTCTCGACGTGCGGATCTTCTCCACCGACTCATCGGGGAGAGCATCGAAGGCGACGTGGTAGGAATATCCGAGGATCGAGGGGCACACCTCGCGTACGACGTCGATGTCCGGGCATTCGTAGCCGATTCCGCTTTGCGACGACACCAGGTTGCGCCGCACTTCGACGATGGCGCCGCCGAGCATCGCGCGGTATCCGCCGCGAATGGTCCGGAACATCGACTCGACGGACGCGGCCCCGGATTCCTGGTCGGCGCCAATTCGCAGATCGACCCGCACATCGCGGACCTCTTCGGCCCCCGCAGCGCGGGCCCCGAGCATCAACAGGGCCGTCGACAAGCCCGGGCACAGGCCGAACCCGGTGAGCACGGGAACCCCCTCCCGCCGAGCATCCCCGTCGAGGGCCATGATTGCGCGGCGGGCGTCGATCGAATCGTTGACGTCGATGTACCCGGTGCCTGAGTCGATGCAAGCACGGGCGAGTGAGTCTGCATGCACCTCGAACGGGCCGGTGCAGTTGACCACCCAATCGTGTTTGTGGAAGACCCTGCAGATCTCGTTGTGGCCGGCGGCGATCCTCAGCGGGAAGTGCCGCCCCGGGCCATCGTCCGGTTTCTGCCGGGAAGTGTAGGCCAGCTCAATCCCATCGACGACGCCGAGCATCCCCCGGACGAGCCGTCCGGTGACGCCGGTACCTCCGGCCACCAGCACTTTCACGGGTTCGCCCCCGTCGCGGTCCCGTGCTTCCCCGCCGTTTCGTCGGTCAGTCACTTTCTATCTCCTTTCCCCGGTCCCGCGACCGGTCGATTCCATCGGACGACGGGTCCACTGCCCTGTCATCCGTTTCCGGTGCCCGGCGCCGGCGTTCGATGTACTCCCCGATGAGAGCCCCAGTCAGCGCGGCATCCTCTCCGAGGACGAACGAATAGTGGTTTCCCGCGACGCCGGCAACGCAGAGGTCATCGACGAGGTGGTCCCGCCACTGGTCGTGGTTGTGGGCCTCGCCGTCATCGGGGAGAACGAACAACGCCTCCCTCACCCGCCCCTCGGGCCGGTACCGGGTACGGGCATCGATGAGCGAGCGCAGCGAGTTAAACTCCGTAGCCGTCACCCGGTCGCCGGAAAGCCCAAGGTCCTCCAGGAGCGTCGGTGCGACCGCCGCGGCCAGGGCACGCAGGCGAGCCCCCCGTTCCCCGTCGGTCTCGTCGACCCCGTCGAACTCCGCCCAGAGGCGGGAAACCGGCGTTCCGTGCGGGAGATTGGCGATCGAGGGCACCACCCGGGACAGCAGCCCCTTTTCGGATTCCGCGTCGAAATCCCCGACGTCGACCGCGATCCCCGGAGCCAGGCTGTCGAGAAATACCAGCGCGGGATCGAGATCGGCCAAACGGAGCACCATCTCGGCTGCGATAGTGCCGCCGAGGCTCCATCCGACGATCGCCGGGGCGGCACCGTCGACGAGCACCTCGCGGACCCGGCCCGAGTAGTGGGCCGCGATGTCGCCGATGCCGGTAGCGTGGGGGAATGGTCTCTCGAACTCCGCGAAGCCGACACCCCACACCTGCCCGCCACCGGGGATCGCGAGTGCCAGGTCTCGGTAGATGTCGACGGTGCCGAATCCGCCGTGGACGAGGAAGATCGGGCGCGCCTCATCGCCGCTGCGCAATAGGACCAGCGAACGGTCCGCGGCCGACGCGCCGGGGTCATCCGCGTCCCGCCGGTCGGTCGGCGTGGCCGTCGACTGGTCGACGAGCTCGGCCACGCCACGTGGCGTCGGCTTGGCCAGCGCTTCCGCGAGCGGCACCGACGCCCCGGTGATGTCCTGAATCCGCTGCATTAGCTTCACGAATCCCAGGGAGTCGTAGCCGAGGAGGAACAGGTCGTCGTCCGCGCCGGCTTCGGCGCCGCCGAGATCGGCCCGGACCATCCCGGTGATGACCGTCAGGTATCCGCGAGCTCGGCCCAACAGGTCCCCGGATGCGATCCTCGAGATCGCGCCCGACCTGTCGCGCTCCGCCGATGACGCGCCCGCGACGCCGTCGTCGATCGCCCCACCGCCGGAAGAAGTGCCCCCGACCGCCAGGCGCAGGTGCCGAACCTGGCCGACGCTCAGCGGCGCCGCTTCGGGGCAGCCCCCGGCGAAGCCCGACACCGACCTGATGTAGTGGTCGAAGATGTCCTCCACCAGTTCCGGTTTCAGAATCTGCTCGACGAAATCCCAGGCGACGTTGATACGCCCGTCGACCTCCATCACCTGGTTGTCCAACAGCACCTGCGGGGTCTGGGAGATGGCGTAATCGACGTCTCCCAGGACGTGGGCATCCCTGCCCGAGCCATCGCCTGCCGCGGAACCCTCGCCGAACAGCAACGAGGTGTACACGAACGGCGCTACGGCCTGTCCGACGGGCAGACCCCGGTGGCGCGCGATGGCGCCGAGCAACGACACCCCGGAGTACCCGGCCGCTATGTGCCCGAGCAGCCGGTCGCGCAGTTCCGCCGTCCACCAACGGAGATCATGGTCGGCGGCCGCTTTCACCGGCATCAGAATCACGCCGGTGAAATCACCGAAGACGCCGGCGACGTCGGCGATTTCGGGATCACGATTGTACGTGGTGATGTTGATGCCGACCGAATCCCCCCTCGACCACAGCGACAAGCTCGTCGCATAGCAGGCGAGAAGCAGTGCGGACACGCTGCCGTCGGCGGCGCTGGCCCGTTCCCGCAACAGTGCGGTTTCCGCAGCGGTGAATGTGTACGTCAGGCGACGCATCCGCGGCACATCCACGTCCGCGGCCGCACCGCTTGATGGAAGGGTGTTGCCGGGCGGGAATTCCTCGACCACCGTCCGAGTCAACGTCTCTTCGCCCCGCCCGACCGCCGAAGCTTCCCGGCGCTTCATCTCCAAGACGTACGTGCGGTAGTCGCCAGTGACAGGGGGAAGCTCCATTCCCCGGTACAGCTTGTCCAGGTCGTCGATGAAAATCCGCTGGCTCGCCCCATCTCCGATGATCATGTCCACGCTGAAGAACAGGCGGTGCCGCCCGTCCGGGAGCGCGAACGCCGACAGATGGAACAAGGGCCAGCTGCCCAGATCGAATACCTGGTGGCTCAGCTCATCGCGCTTGCGCCGCACCGCCTCGACCACGGTCGCCTCATCGGCGGCCCGGTAGTCGGCGACGTCAATGCGGTAGCGCGGAACCTCCGGCAGGATCCGCTGCGTGGCTTGTGCGGTGAACACGACGCGCAACATCGGATGCCTGCGGATTAGATTGTCGAGGGCTTCCTCCAGGCGGTCGATGTCGATACCTGGTTCTGTGACGGATTCGATGTAGTAGTGCTCGGTGACGCCGCCCAGCTCGAACCCGGAGTTCCGGCCAACGTAGTAGGCCTTCTGCATGTCGGTCAGGGGGAACGGCGCGTGGGGGTCGTCCCCGAATTGTTCCACCGGATCCTTCCCGTGGGCACTCGCGGAACATTCTCGGGCGCCTCCTGCGGCTGAACCGGCACCGACGGCGCAATCGAGGGAAGACATTGCCTCGGCGACGTCTTCAGACTCGGCCCTGGACTCCCGCATGGCTTCCGAGACAAGGCCGGCGATGTGCGCGATGGTCGGGTCGGCGATGACGTCGCGGAAACGGAGCCGGACTCCCGTCTTCTGCCGGATCGCGCGCATCATAACCTGGAATTGCAAGGAATCGCCGCCGCGGCGGAAGAAAGACTCTCCCGCGCCACACGTCGGATCCGCGGCACCCGTCGACGGGGCTTCCCCGAGGATCTCGTCGAAGACTCCGGACACCAACTCGATCGCCCCGGGGTCGGCGACGGAACCAGGCGCGCCCACGGCTCCGGCCCCGGCGGCCTCGCTATCGGCCGTTGCCCCGCCGCCCGCGGCGCCGACGTGCCTACGAATTTCCTCCTGATCCAGTTTCCCGTTGACGGTAACGGGCAGGTGCGCCACCGGCAGCAGGACCGTCGGTACCATGTACGCTGGCAAGCAGCGGGCAAGCTCGGCCCGGACGGCATCCCGCGAGCCGGTCATGTCGTCCGCCGGAACGTAGAGGCACGCCAGGAGTCCCCGATCGCCCGATTCGACGACCGCCGCCATCGACGCGGTCACCAGGCCGGACCGCTCGAGGACCGATTCGATTTCTCCAAGTTCGACGCGGAAGCCCGCGATTTTCACCTGACGATCGCGGCGGCCGAGAAATTCCACAAAACCCTCCGCATTGAACATGCCCACGTCTCCGGTCCGGTAGCAGCGCCCGATACCTGGGACATGCCCGAAGGCGGCAGCGGTCCGCTCCGGATCGGCCGCGTACCCCTGCGCGACCCCGAGACCGCTGATGTGGATTTCCCCCGGCACGCCAACGGGGCAATGCACCCCGTCGGGCGCGAGCACGTGGATGCCCTGGTTCGCCAGCGGGTACCCGTAGGGAATGCGGTTTTCCAGGCTGTCGCGTTGCAGCGGGCAGTGGATGGACCAAATGCTTCCTTCGGTCGCACCGCCGAGGCTATTGATCGACGCGTTCGGGAACATGGCCATGGCGCGTGCCGGAAGCCCCGCTGCGATGCGATCGCCGCTGAGCAATACGGTGCGCACATCCGGGAACACGTCGTCGTCCGCCGCCCGGACCAGGGCGAGCTCCAACAGGGCGGGCGCGGAGTTCCACAGCGTGACCCGCTCTTCCCGCAAGACGTCGAGGATTTCATCGGCGTCGCGTTCGTCTCCGACCATCGTCACCGTCGCGCCTGCCGCGAACGCACCGAACACGTCGTAGACCGACAGGTCGAATCCCAGCGACGACAATCCGATGATGCGATCGGCGGAGGTGACTCCATACCGCCGGTTCACGTCGAGGATGGTGTTGACGCAGTTGCGATGACTGATCCGCACACCCTTTGGACGGCCCGTGGTCCCCGAGGTGAAGATGACGTAGGCAAGGTCGTCAGGGGCAGTGCCGGGCGAAGAGTGAGCACCCGCGCTGCCCGCGCGGTCGCAGACTTCCGCGGCTGCGGGCTTGCCGACGCCCGCCACTCCGCTTTGGTCCAGTTCATCGATCATGCCGGTGTCCAGAATCGGGCCCGCCGCACCTGAGGCTTCCACGACGTATTCTTGTCGCTGGGTCGGCATGCCCGCGTCGACAGGCACGAATGCGGCTCCCGCACGCAATACGCCGACCATGTTGACGATGTCGTCGGGATGCTTGGTGTAGCGCACGATCACCGCATCCCCCGCCCCGACGCCGGAATCCGAGAGTTGGCGGGCGATGCGTCCGGCCCGGGCCCAGACCTCGGCGTAGGTGTACGAGATGCCCCGGGCAGCGAGGCGCACGGCCGGTGCGTCCGGAGTCGCCGCGCATGCGGCTTCGACAAGCGAAACCAGGGTGTCATCGTGGATCGGTCCCGCAGCGTCGTTGTAGCGGGCGACGGCCCCCTCCGTCTCCGCATGACGGATGGGCAGAGCCTCTCCACCCTCCGCCACCACGTCCAGGGCCTCCGCAACGGCCCCGAACATCGCATCTACCGCAGGGAAGTAATCGTCGACCACGTCCCACGACAACACCATCCCGCCCGATGCCGGCATCACCTGAATGTCGAGGCACACCTGCGCGGTTTGCGTGTAGACGCGTTCGATGACCGGGCTGCGCCCGCTTCCCCGCTCGCCGCCGAGGTAGCTGGTGAACACCACCGGAGCAGTGGCCTGGGACTGATTGGCCGCGTCCCGAAGGAATCGCTGTAGTACCTCCACACCGGAAACGCCGCGGTGGGACAGCCCTTCGCGGATGTCCAGGTCGATCACCTCCGCCAACCCGTCGATGGTCGCGGCTCTCCCGGCGTCGACGCCGACGAGCATCGATGAAGTGAAATCTCCCATCACCCTCGTGCCCGCAGCGAGGCCGCTGCGTTCGCTGACAGTCACATTGACCGTCAACGCGGATTCGGGCAGCCACCTGCAGACGACGGCGGCGTTGACGGCCATCACCAGCGACGACAGGGTAACTCCAATGCGGCGGGCACGTTCGCCGAGCTTGGCGGTGACCTCCGCGTCAAGCACCGTGCCCAAGCGCCGGGTCGACCAATCGTCGCCACCCTCCACGGCCGCCGGGAACTCCGGGCGCCGCGGCAGATCTGCGGCCTTCTTCTCCCAATAGGCGAGGTCCTCGGGCCGTTTCCCGTCGCGCCGGCGCGCGGAGATTGCCGCCACGGCATCCCCATATCTGGAAGCCGGAGCCGGCGACTCCCCGGCCAGCAGGGATTCGAGCTCGTCGAAGAACAGGTACACCGAACCCGCATCCATGACGATCATGTTGAAGTAGATGAACATCCTGCACCCGCCCGCATCTGCGAGCAGCCTCGCGGCGACCATGGGACCGTCCTCGTTCGACGATCGCGCCGCGGTTCGCATGTCCCGACGGATCTCCCCCACCGCCGCGTCGACATCGTCGCCGGACCCGACTACCTCGACGGTGGCGAGGCACGCGCCGGTCGGGCTCAAGACCCCGGCATCGACGTCGAGCCGATGGAACAGCACGTCGTGACGCCCGAAGACCGCCTGCACGGCCTCCTCCACCTGCGGCAGCGGATGGTCGTGCCGGGATTCCGCGTAGATGTACGTCGCTTGGCCGCCAAGCTCGATGTCCTCGTCCGCGCCGAGCAGATAGGCGGTCTGGATCGGATTGAGCGGGACCGCATCCGCGGGATCGGCCCCATTTTTGCCGGCCCCGCCGTCATCCGACTCATCCGTCGCCGCAGCGGGGTCGGCAGCGGCGCCTGCGGCAGATCCGGCATCAGCGCCACCCCGGGCCGCGTCGATGGTGGCCGCCAAATCAGCGACCGTGGCCCCGGGGTCCATCGCCGCGTAATCGATGCTGACCCCGTACTCATCCTCCAGCGCCAGCAACATCTGGAGGAAAGTCAGGGAGTTCGGGATGTGGTCGCGGAGTTTCACGTCCGCCGAATCCAGGTGCACGCCGATGGCGTCGGCGATGGACTCCGACAGCCGTTCGGGGGCGACTCGGACCCCGGTGCGGGTTCCTCCCACGGCGGTAGATGCGACGGCCGGCGCGATCGTTTCATTGGTCATGGTCATCGCCTCAGAGCAGAGCCTCGAGCTTGCGGCGGAGCTTCTTGCCGTTAGACGCGACGGGCAGCTCGTCGACCCACAGAACCCGGGAAGCGGGCACCCCGGCGACGCGCATCAGCTCGGTCATCGCGGAACGGGCCACCGCCTGTTCATCGATCGGAGTTTCATCCACGTCCGATTGCCCGACACCGGTCGCACCGTCGGCCGCACGATCGGTCGGGGTCTGCCTGGCCAGGAACACGGCGATCTCCTCTTCGCCCGTGGCTGGGTTGCTCCGGCCGAGAACGGCGACATCGCGGTCAAGCACATTCTCCAGCACGGCTTCCAAATCGGCCGAATAGTAGTTCCGGCCGTTGACGAAGATGATGTCCTTCTTCCGGCCGAGGACGAACAACTCGCCGTCGCGGAGAATGCCCATGTCCCCCGTGGCGAACGTCCCGTCATCGGTAAGCTCGTGCTCCACGATCCCCTCTGCCGTGATCGCGGCGCGGGTCATCGGAGCGCCGGCGATGTGGATTTCACCGACGGTGCCGTCGCCGAGGACCCCGCCCCCGTCATCGCGGATGGTCAACGAGATCCCCGGGACGGCCTTGCCCAAGGCGACGAACTCAGCTCCAGACTCGCTCTCGATGTCCTCGAAACGCTGCCCCATGGTGATGCCCTTCCGGTCAAGCCGCACCGTGGACAGACCCGAGTAGATGTCCCGGGTCGTGACCAGCAGGCAAGCTTCAGACATTCCGTAGGCGGAGGTCAGGGCATCCTCCCGGAGGCTCATGGCGGACATCGCCGCGAGGAACTTCCGGGCCAATGGAGCGTCGATGGGTTCAGAACCGCTCATCAGCTTCTGGACGTTGGAGAAGTCATAACCGTGGTCGGGCCCGAGGGGCCGGCGCTCGAGATGGCGCAGGAAGTGCTTGAACGCGAAGTTCGGGCACACGGTCACCGTCGGCCGGTGCCTGGTCACGGCCTCGAACCAACTCCGGGGATCGGCGATCACCTCGGAAACCGGCAGCAACACCTGGTCATACCCACGGAAAAGGGCGTAGACGTGGAAGCCGATCAGCGAAAGGTTGTGGGTCAAAGGCAGCCACGTGAGCATCTTGTTCTCGTACCGGTGCGCGTGGCGTGGGATCGTCGCGCGCAGACCGTTCAGCACGGACTCGTTGGTTACGATGACGCCCTTCGGCGATCCCGTGGAACCGGACGAAAACTGGATAAGGGCTTCGCCGCCCGTCCCACCCCGCACCGGGAACGCGGGGACCGCGCCGGCGCCCTCCCCGGAATCCACGTCCCCCGGCTGAGAGAAGTCCGATTCAGCATCACCCGGCATCGCCGCCCCCGGTTCCGCGGCGGCGTCATTGACTATGGACACGTCGAGCAGCCGGTCCTCGTCCACGACTACGGCACCGTTTGCGCCGGTGAGCAGCGTGTGACTGCGTTCATCGACCAGGATCGGGGCCCCGGGCATCATGTCCAAGAGCGTCCGCACCCTGTCGACGTCAGCCGGGCCCGACACCGGCGGCGCAAGCGCCGGAACCGCGCCGACGTAGACGCAGCCCCAGAACGCCCGGATGAGCCCGCGGTTCTCCGAAACCTGGAAGATTATGCGGTCGTCGGGGCCGATGCCGGCTTCGGCCAACCGAGTCGCAACCGCCACCGCCTCCGCATGGACCCGGCTGTACGGGACGAAGACGTCCCGCCGGTTCTCGACGAAGGTGATCCCCTTCTTCGTCTCATCGGCCTTGTCCCGAAGCACGTCGCTGATGGTCCGGATCGTGTTCACTGGTACCTCTTTCGGTTGTCGGCGCCATGCAGGTGCCGGGCGGACCGGGCCCGCATGGCGTGACCCGGAGGATGTGTCTGAAGGGTTGAAGGGGTGAAGCAACTGGGTGGGGCGCGTCTCCGCACAGGCTCGGAAACGCTCGCGGGCTCGGGGCCCGCCGGTTCCGGGTGCCCGTCAAGTCACTGCGGACACCAGGGCGGCAACGAAGGCCGCGGCGGACGCTGCGGCCGCGAAACCGTCACGCACTCGCCAGGGGTGATCGGTGCGGAAGGTACGCCGCGGATGGCGGCCGAAGTTGCGCATCGCCAGGGTCAGGGACAGCTTTTCGGCGCCGCGCACGGCGCTGACGAACAAGGGGAAGGCGATGCGCGCGGGCGTCGTCGCGCGAATGAAACCGGAGCGGAAAAACTGCCCTGGTCGCATCGAGCGCAATCTAATCGCCCATGTCAGCTGGGGGATTTCGCTGCGCAGGAACGCCGCGATGCTCACCCCGGAAATCGCTATGGTGCACCATGTGTAAGGCACCCGGAGGCGTTGCACCATGGCGTCGAAAAGCTCCTCGACGCGCATGCACGCGGAGACCAGGACCGTCCCCGCGAACACGGCCGTCAACAGCAGTCCGTGATGGATGCCGTGGCGGACGGCCTCCGCCGCATCCCCACCTCCGTAGAACTCGGAGCGCCACCCGATCAAGCCGAACAACACCCCGCTCAACAGGACGAGGAGGACCTTCCCTGCCGTCGCCCGAACGTCGCGTTCCGCGATCGCAGCGAGTGCGAGGAACGCGACCACCGTCAGCGCGACAACGGCGTCTCCGCCGGAGAGCAGCCCGGCGGCGACGACGAGCATCACCGCCGCGACAATCGTGATGGCGTTCAACCCTGCGCGTCTTCGAGGGGCGGATTCACTGGTCCAGGGGTTTTCATTCCCGGACGTCCCTGCGCCGGCCGCGGGCAGTGCGCGATCCCGCCGGGACGGCTCCGGGGCAGCCGGCACGTCGACCGCGGGACCAGACCAGGCGACCTTCCCTTCGGCGACGATGCTCGCCCGATCCGCCCACGTTCGCGCGGCACGGCGGTCGTGGCACGTGAACACAACGGTTCCGCCGGCCCCGGCGTATTCCGTCAGCGCATCCAGTACGATGCGCGAGCTCGGCGAATCCAGGTGCGCCAACGGCTCGTCGAGAAGCAGCAAACGGCGATTGGCCGCCGCCGCTAGGAAGATTCCCAACAGTCTTTTCTGTCCACCCGACAGGACGAACGGCGAGACAGGGTCAAGTGCCCGGGGGCACAAGGCTTCCCGCAGTTTCCTCAGCTCATCGGCGCCGAGTGGTCCGTGCGGGTCCGTGCCAGCCAGCGCGGAGGCGATTTCCGCGGCGACGGTCGCACGGGTGAACTGGTGCTCGGGGTTCTGGAACGCCCACGACGCGAAGGCGTCGGGGGCGCGCCGGGCGGACTCGCCGTCGATCCGTATGTCCGCTCCCGCCTTCATCTGGCCCGACAGCACCGCCAGCAAGGTGGACTTACCGGCTCCGTTGGCGCCGACTAGAGCATGGATCTCGCCCCGTTCCAGTGTCAGATCAGCCCCGTTCAGGATCCGCTCCCCGCCCCGGGCCACGTTGGCTCCGGTCAAGGCCAGCAGCGGAACGGCATCCGCCTCCGAATCCGGATCGGTGCCATTCCCGGCCCTCCGGGACTTTCGCCGCCGGTCCGGACCGGGACGGTCCGGCGCTCCCGTGCCCGGCGTACTGTCGTCCGGCGTTCCGGTGGTCGCGGCCGTCGTCGCAATGCCCTTCACCGCGATGCCCTCCGGCGCTCGTTGGGCGGCGACGCTCCCGTCCACATCAAGGATTGTCACCGTGTCGACCCACCCGTCAAACGGGCGGAGGTCGTGCTCGATGAGCAGGATGACGCGCCCCGGAGCCCGCAATTCACGGATAGCGGCGAACAGCGACCGGCGACCATCCTCGTCGACGTGGGCCGCGGGCTCGTCGAAGATCATGACCTCCGGCGCACTGGCCACCGCACCGGCGATGGCCATCCGCTGGCGTTGCCCGCCCGACAAAGCCCACGGATCCTTCTCCGCGAGCTCTGACAGCCCGAGCTCTGACAGGGCCGCGGCTGATCGCTTGGCGACGATGTCAGCTTCCACGAGGGAAAACTCGAGGGCCATGGATACGTCATCGACGACTCGAAGCGTGAGCACCTGCGTCGCTGGGTCTTGCCCGACGAAGGTGACCCGGTCCCCGTCCACGGGGCATTCGGTGCCGTCGGCATCGACGATATGCACGGATCCGGCATGGTCGATGGGGATGTGCGAGGGGATCAGTCCAGCGATGAGGTGGGCCAGGCTCGTCTTTCCGCATCCCACGGGTCCCGTAATGACGTTGATCGTGCCGAAATCGAAGGAGAGATCCACCATGTCAGGTGCCCATCGCCCATCGGCGTGCCGCACGCCCGCGCCACTGACCCGTAACCGGGCCGGGGCCGTCCCGCGTGTCGCACCGGCGCACACGGGCGCTCCGCCGGTCACCGGGTGACCTCGCGACTGCGAAGACCCTTTGCGACGGCAAAGCCCAGGACCAAAAACACCAGGCTCGATGCCAAGGCTACGCCGAAGCTGATCAGGGTCATGGGCGTGGTCGGCGAGTTGACGCCAACTGCGCGCGGGGCCATCGTTCCCATCATCGCGGAGAACAACATCGCCGACGCCACGAACTGGGGACGCGTCCACCGCCGGTACAGGGTGACCATGAACGGAAGCTCGATGAGCAATCCTTCCATGATCAGCGCCCCGATCGCGGCGACGCCGAACGGGGTGGTCGCCGCGGACACGACGCCCATGGCAAGGCACGCGATGAGGCTCGCGCCAGGCTTGCGGACGACGATGAGGGGAACGACGCACTGCAGAAACCACAACCCGAGCGTCGCCGCGACGAGATAAACGTGGGCGATGCCAGCGAACACCTGCAGGTAGGTCAGGGGCACGACGACGAGAGACCCCGCGACGCCGATCGCGGCGGCGACGAGCATATCGCGGGTGGATGGTCGGCCACCCGCTGCGACCGGTGCGACGTGTACCAACCGCCCGTCGTCCGTCTGCGACGCCACCGCGTCGCCGTCGCCCGTCCCGTCCGGGCCCGCGTCCCCGACTCCCCCTCCGGAGAGGGGTTCTCTGGTCGATCCACGTTTTCTGTTCATCGTCGCCGCCTCGCTTCCGTTGCCGATTCCCGATCGGGACCATAACTTGAAACAGTATTAGGTTAGGCAATCCTTATCAACTTATGCCAGACTCGAATTATTGACTTTGCCCCCGTTCCCCCCCATTTCGTTGTTAGCAGTTCCACCTCAGGGCACCGAAGATTCATAGCCTGTCCACCCGATTGGGCGGGTTATGTTTATTTCCGTTCCCTCCGTCTGAAAGGACAGTAGAACTAGTCGCTGGCTTCGGTATGGCTTATTCCCGCCCCTGTCTGAAAATGATCCGGGGGTGATGCCGCCGAAGACAGTGACATACTCAAACAGCTCAATAGGAACCTGACCCAGCCCAGGTGGTATGAGGTCTCACAGTAATGTAGATGCCAGTACTAAGTATGTCCGACCACCCCCAGCGATGAAGCTCAAATAGTCCAACTTCTAATTCATCGCTAGGAGGAACACACCCATGGCCTATGACTTCGTCATTGGCGTGGACGTCGGCAAATACTTCCACCACGCCTGCGTCCTCGATCCCCAAGGCAGGCAAGTCCTGTCCAAACGCATCAATCAGCATGAAGGCTCGCTACGCAAGCTCTTCGGCCAATTCCTCGCCGACAACGCCTCGGTCCTTGTCATTGTCGATCAGCCCAACAACATCGGCCGATTAACCGTCGCAGTCGCCCAAGACATGGGGGGCAGACGATCGCTATCTACCAGGGCTTGCGATGCGACAGCTCTCTCGCATCCACGTCGGCAACTCAAAGACCGATGTACGCGACGCCTACGTTATCGCCCATGCCGGTCTTAACCTTCCGGACTCCCTGCGCAGCGTCGACCGCGTTGAGGAAGTCTTTACCCAGCCAAAAGTTCTCAACGGTATCGACGAAGACCTCGCCCGGGCCTACACACGCCTAATTAACCAGATGCGATCCGCGCTCGTGGGAACCTATCCTGCATTCGAACATGTCCTGCGCGGACAGATGATTCACCGAAAATGGATCCTCCACCTACTTGCAAAATACGGCGGCCCCACCAAGATTCGACGCATCGGTAAAACACGCCTAGCAGCCTTTGCGCGCAGTCACAAAGCGCGCAATCCCGAGCCTGTCATCGATGCCATGCTTGCTGCCATCCACGGACAGACCGTGTCCATTGCCGGCGCAGAATACGCCGAACTTGGCGTAGCAATGTCCGCCAAAGACGCACTGGCCAAACTCGAGCATCGCAAGGAAATCGAAGCACAGGTACTCAAGCTCATTCAAGACATTCCTCAAACCGAGATTCTTTTATCCATGCCCGGCATCGGCCCACGTAGCGCCGCGCAGATCCTCATGACTGTTGGCGATATGTCCGACCTCCCCGATGCAGCGCACCTAGCGTCCTATACAGGCCTATCACCACGGACAAATCAATCAGGAACGTCCATTATGCCGAATTCACCCAACCGCGCTGGCAACAAAAATTAAAGAACGCCCTATGGCAATCGTCTTTTGCATCGATCAGATTCCACGAGCGTTCCCGGCAATTCTATGAACGAAAACGCAAAGAAGGCAAAAGACACAACGCCGCAGTCGTCGCACTCGCACGCCGACGCCTCAACGCTCTCTTCTCCATGATGCGAAACGGCGAGCACTACCGAGACATCTCTACAGCTCAGGAGGCTGCAGCAGCCTAAAGCCAACAGACCCCCATCCAAGCCGATTGCACAGCAAGCCCAACCGGCTCCTCAAGGTACCCAAAACAACATCTACGAGACGAAGCAGAAACCCTTCACACCCCCAACAAGCCCACCCACGGAGTTGACAACCTATATAGGAACACCCCCTTTTCGAGACTGGCTTAGCCGTTGTCTTCAACGATATCGTCCATCCAAAACTCGGTTTTCGTCGACGGTTTTGCTGGTCTATATGGACGAAAATGGTGATCCGAGTAAATCACTCGCCATTGTGTCACTTCTCAGAGTGCTTGAGAATGAGCGCAGAAATGAAAAATGTCCGGCCCCTCCGAAGAGGAAGCCGGACTACATGCTGTGGAGCATAGGAGAATCGAACTCCTGACCTTCTGCTTGCAAAGCAGATGCTCTACCAATTGAGCTAATGCCCCATTGTTCCGTGGTGGGCCTAGCTGGAATCGAACCAGCGACCTCATCGTTATCAGCGATGCGCTCTAACCGACTGAGCTATAGGCCCTTGTGCGGAACGAGAATTAACTCTACATACTATCCCCGGATTTACACAAAT
Organism: Corynebacterium sp. LaCa54; assembly: GCF_046717495.1. Taxonomy (NCBI): domain Bacteria; kingdom Bacillati; phylum Actinomycetota; class Actinomycetes; order Mycobacteriales; family Corynebacteriaceae; genus Corynebacterium; species Corynebacterium sp. LaCa54. The sequence goes on along the minus strand of NZ_CP177115.1, from coordinate 13,512 downwards.
CGCCTGTTCAGCAGATATTTCCGGCAACTCAAAAGCGGGGAAAGATTCGCACGAAAGAAAGAAAAATACCGGCACCCGAAGGTGCCGGTATCTTCAACCGCAAGAGAGGCGCTAGCGGCTGTCTAGGTCGACCCGCAGGCCGCCAAAGACGTCCACGATGGCGTTGTAAATAACCGCCATCAGTGGTGCCAGCAACGTAAGGAGAACGGCGAAAATAACGCCGATGAGCGCGGAGGCGGAGATGACGACACCGAAGGTGACCTCGAATCCGCCGCCGACGCCGCCGACGAGGCTATTGAGCGATTCCCAAATCCCCACCTGGTTCAGGCCAATATAAAGCAGGCATACGGCCAGCATCCAGGCGATCAGTCCGACGAGTGACAGGGCCAGACCGACGCGGAACGCCGAGATAGGCGAGATTCGCGTAATCGTTACGTCTCGTCGTGCCATTAATTACTCCTCATCCTTGGAAGCATCGCCAGCCTTGTGCTCCTGCTGGACTTCATCCACGGTCTTTTCGCCCTTAGCCACAGCTTGAGCGTCTTCCTCACCATCTTCTTCGACGTTGCGGTCGATGGCAAGCAGTTCGACATCGTCGGCCAGGTTCACCAAGCGCACACCCATGGTCGCACGGGAGGACGGACGAATCTGGTCCACCTCGGTGCGGATGACGCCACCGGCGGAGGTAATGGCGAAGATTTCATCATCCTCATCCACAGAGATGGCGCCGATAAGCTTGCCGCGCTTCGGGGTGTACTTGAAGGTCATAACACCAAGGCCACCGCGGCCCTGCGTGGTGTATTCCTCGATAGCGGTGCGCTTGCCGTAGCCGCCGGAGGTGGCAACCAAGAGGAACTCGCCATCGTGGACTACCGACATGGACAGCAGCTGGTCATCGCCGCGGAAGCGCATGCCCTTCACACCAGCGGTAGCGCGGCCCATGGGGCGCAGCTGGTCGTCGTCCGCAGTAAAGCGGATGGCCTGCCCCTGCTCGGAGGTGAGCAGGATGTCATCGCCCTCGGAGACGAGCTGTGCACCAATGAGCGCATCGCCCTCGTTGAGGTTGATGGCGATAAGGCCAGCGGAACGCGCGGACTCATAATCGGTCAAACGGGACTTCTTCACGCGGCCCTGCTGGGTGGCGAGAACCAGGTAAGGAGCATCCTCGTAGGACTGGATCTGGATGACCTGCGCGATCTTTTCTTCCGGCTGGAATTCCAGCAGGTTAGCCACGTGTTGGCCGCGTGCGGCGCGACCGCCCTCTGGCAGCTCATAGGCCTTGAGGCGGTAAACACGGCCGAAGTTGGTAAAGAACAAGATCCAGTCGTGAGTGGAGCAGACGAAGAAGTTCTTGACAATATCGTCCTGCTTGAGCTCAGCGCCGCGTACGCCCTTGCCACCACGCTTTTGCGCCTTGTAGGAATCCACCTTGGTGCGCTTAGCGTAGCCCGTGGAAGTAATGGTGACTACAACGTTTTCGCGGGCGATAAGATCCTCATCGGTCACATCGCCGGTTGCCGGAATGATTTCGGTGCGGCGTTCATCGCCATACTTATCGACGATCTCTGCCAGCTCATCGTGGACAATCTGGCGCTGGCGCTCCTCGCGGGCGAGGATATCCTTCAGATCAGCGATCTCGCGCTCGATTTCCGCCAATTCATCGATGATCTTTTGGCGCTCCAGGGCAGCCAGCTTGCGTAGCTGCATGGCCAGGATGGCATCGGCCTGGATATCGTCGACGTCGAGAAGCTCCTTCAAGCCCTCGCGCGCTTCGTCCACGGTGGGCGAACGGCGAATAAGGGCGATGACCTCATCGAGCATGTCCAGTGCCTTGACCAAACCGCGCAAGATGTGGGCGCGCTTTTCGGCCTCATTCAGGCGGTACTGGGTGCGGCGAACGATGACCTCGATCTGGTGCTCCACGTAGTAGCGCAGCATCTGATCCAGGCGGAGAGTGCGCGGCACGCCATCGACAATGGAGAGCATGTTGGCACCGAAGGACGTCTGCAGCTGGGAATGCTTGTAGAGGTTATTGAGCACCACGCGGGCCACGGCGTCGCGCTTGAGGGTGACGACGATGCGCATGCCAACGCGGTCGGAGGACTCATCCTCAATCTTGGAAATACCCGCGATCTTGCCGCTGGCCACGGACTCCGCGATATTGGAGATGAGGTTATCCGGGTTGACCTGGAACGGCAGCTCGGTAATCACAATGGTCTGGCGGGATCCAGATTCCTCGATGGAGGTCACGCCGCGCATACGGATGGATCCGCGGCCGGTGGTGTAGGCATCCTTGATGCCCTGATCGCCCACGATGAGGCCCGCGGTGGGGAAATCCGGGCCCTTAACGCGTTCCATGCAGGCTTCCAGCGCAGCCTCTTCATCGGCGTCTGGATTATCCAGTAGCCAGTAGATGGCCTCAGCCAGCTCGTTGAGGTTATGCGGAGGGATATTGGTGGCCATACCCACGGCAATGCCGCCCGAACCGTTCATCAGCAGGTTTGGAACGCGGGACGGCAGTACGTCCGGCTCGCTGGTTTTGCCATCGTAGTTGGGCGAGAAATCAACGGTGTTTTCGCGGATATCGCGCACCATCTCCATGGCCAGCGGAGTGAGCTTACACTCCGTATAACGCATTGCTGCTGGGCCATCGTTACCGCGGGAGCCGAAGTTACCCTGCCCATCCACCAGTGGGTAGCGCATATTCCACGACTGGGCCAAGCGCACCAAGGTGTCATAGATGGCGGAGTCACCGTGCGGGTGGAACTGACCCATGGTGTCCGAGACCGGGCGGGCGGACTTTACGTAGCCGCGCTCCGGCCGGTAACCGGAATCGAACATCGCGTAGAGGATGCGGCGGTGCACCGGCTTTAGTCCATCGCGCACCTCCGGCAGGGCACGGCCGACGATGACGGACATGGCGTAGTCGATGTAGCTCGACTCCATCTCCTCATTAATGTCAATGGGAAATATGCGATCAAAAAGATCGTCGTTATTGTCACTCATAACGCCAGATTCTACCCTTTAGCGCCTTTCAGGGCCCGAATTGCCGCACGCATGGTATCACCGTGGTATCACTAAGGCATGGCAATGACATTGCGGCTTACGGCCGAACAAGACCACGCGCTCACCCTGCTGGCCTCGGCGCAGGGTACCTCCAAACATGAAGCGGTAGTGCGCGCCATCGTTGCGGCGGCAGCCCGCACGCTTGCCGACGCCCACGTGCAATCCACCGCCCGCGCCCTCCTCCCCGGCCGCGCTGAGCTGGAGGCGGAAATCCGCCGCGCCCGGCCCACGCAGTCCTAGGTGATCATGAGTACCGAACAGCTCTACCTTTTGGCACGCGAGTTTTGCGCGCGCTTTAACGTCCGCGTCACCAATTTTGCTGCTCTTGCGGCCGCTGCGGCGGCCAGCACTGCCAAGGTGGAAGGAATAGCCATCCACGATAGCCACCGCGATGCCGCCCGCGCTATGGCGGAGGTTTTAGCCCGCGTTCCGGCGCTGAGCGGGTATAACGCAGAGTTCGCAAAGTTCACCGTGCGCGTCTACCTTAGTGTTAAAGAAGTTGCCTAAGTTTTGGGAAGAGTGACCCAAGGAAGGAACTAGCACCATGTCCCACGTCAAGAAGATCGCCGTATCGAGCCTTACGGCCGTTGCCCTAGCTGCCACCGCCGTCACTGCTCCTACCGCTACTGCAGCTGAGGCGGATTCCTGGAAAGACGAGGTAAATCCGGAATTTGAACAGGGCCAGACTGGTGGTTCCTCTACCGGTTCTTCCCAGCTGGATCTCACGTTGATCATCACCGCAGCGGCCGCGGGCGTCACCGCCCTGGCCAGCGCCGTGGCCCTCTACTCCCCCAACGTGGATCTGGAAAAGGCAGCCCGCGATGCTGGCTTGGGCCAGATCGCCGATCAGATTGCTGCCATTCAGGCCAACCTCCCTGGCCTGCCGGGACAGCCGGCTTAACTCGCGTAAGGTGGTGCAGCATGGGACATCTTTCTGAACTTATGTCAGGTCCGCAGCGCACTGCGGTGATTAGCGATTGTGGCGAGCTGGTTGAGGGGGTCGTCGCCAAGCAATCGGGCATTACCGGCATGGCGCTGAAGGGCGCAGTCGCCGCCGCGAAGAAGGTCGACTCCGCCATCATCACCAAGGCGCTAGGCCGCGTGCTACCGGATGTCCTCGACGCTATGGACCCGCACTGGCAAGAGTTTGAAAACAGCTCTGAGCAGGATTTCGGTTCCTTCCTGGAGCCGCGCAGCGCCGAGGTCAGTGATGCCATCATGGCGGTAGCCGATAAGCATGCCGAGCAGGTCAACTCCCCCGCACTATCCAAGCCTTATAACTCCCTGCGCGCTAAGGCTTCGAAATTCCTCACCCCTGCGGTTCCGGATTTCGGCCGCGTGCTGCAGAAGCATATGTAGATTCCGGCAGTTGAATCGCCTTCTAAACGCCAGGTATAAGTGTGGAAGTGACTACTTCCGCAGCTAACCAGACCGAGTACCCCGCCGGCCAAGATCCCGCTCGCTGGCGGGTACTTATCGTTTTGCTCACGGCGCTTTTTATGTCGCTGCTGAGCGTATCCATTGTTAATGTGGCCCTGCCCTCTATTCAATCGGGTTTAGGGGCCTCTAATTCGGATGTGCAATGGGTGCTCTCCGGCTATGCGCTCACTTTCGGCGTCATCCTCGTGGCGGCCGGCCGCGCCGGAGATCTCGTCGGCCGCGGCGGCATCTTTCTAGCTGGCATCGCTATCTATTCCATCAGCGCCGCAGTCGCCGGTTTTGCCCCTAATGCTGAGGCACTCAATGCCGCCCGCTTTATCCAAGGCATAGGTGCTGGCCTGCTTAATCCCCAGGGCGTGGGCATGATCCAGCAGTACTTCCGCGGCCCCGAGCGGGCCCGCGCCTTCGGCTATTTTGGCTCCACGGTGGGCCTCGCCGTGGCCATTGGACCGGTACTTGGCGGCTTGCTCATACGCCTGGGTGGCGCGGACCTGGGCTGGCGGTTGACCATGCTGGTCAATTTCCCCGTCGGCCTTATTGCCATCATCTTGGGATTGATGTGGTTTCCGCGGCCGCTGTTTTCTCGTGTACGCGATGAAATGGGCAATAAACTGGGAATTTTCAAGACCCTAGCCACCCTTGATCCCATTGGTGCTGTGATCCTTGGCGCCGCCGTGTGGGCCATCCTCTTCCCCTTCATGGAGTCTTCTGGAACACCTGGCGTGTGGTGGCTGCTGCTCCTGGGCGCGTTTTTACTGGTGGCATGGGTGCTGTGGGAGCGACGACACAAGGCCACCGGTCATCCACCAATGGTGGATCTTAATATCTTTGCTACTGCGAGCTTTCGCAATGGCACCATCATCGCCACCTTGTGGTTTATGGGTATTACCAGCATTTGGGTGCTCGTCGCGCTCTACTTCCAAAGCGGTCTCGGGCACTCCGCCCTCGCTGCCGGATCCGTAGGCATTCCAGCCGCTTTGTTGAGCTCTATTTCTGCCACACTGGCCGGCCGGTCAGTGTCCGTCCACGGCCGCAAGGTCGTGGTTATCGGCATGATGGTGACCATCTCCGGGCTCGTTTCCACCATTGCGCTCATCTGGGCCACCGAGCAATGGGGCACCAGCGAATGGTGGATGGTCCTGTCGCTCTCCTTGGTGGGCGGCGGGCAAGGCTCGGTCATCTCCCCTAACCAGACGCTCACCTTGGCACATGTCCCTCAGGCCTACGCTGGATCGTCGGGCGCTGTCCTCCAGACCGGCCAGCGCATCGGCACGGCCATCGGTCTTGCCGTCATCACGGCCATAGTCTTTGCCACCTTGCACGGCACGAACGCGGACTGGCCGCTTTCCATCGTCGCCGGCTTCGGCGTCATCCTGTCCATGTGTCTTGCCTCCCTGGGATTCGCCGTAGCGGATCAGCGCAGCTCCCAGGCCTAGGGATCGCGCTTTAAAACGCCACAATTAAAGCCCACCGCAGAAATTCCACGGTGGGCTTTGTGCTGCGCTTTAGATATCCAGGAAGCGGACGTCCTTGGCGCGGCGGGTAATAAAGGAACGGCGGGCCGAGACATCGTCACCCATGAGGATGGAGAAGAGCTCATCGGCGCGCTGCGCGTCTTCCAAATCCACGCGGCGCAGGATGCGGGTGCTCGGGTCGAGCGTAGTTTCCCATAGCTCGGCGGCGTTCATCTCGCCCAGACCCTTGTAGCGCTGGATGCCGTCATCCTTGTTGATCTTGCGGTTTTGCTCCAGACCCTCGGCCAACAGCTTATCGCGCTCGTCGTCGGAAAAGGCATAGCCCGGAGTGCCCTTGGACCACTTGAGCTTGTACAGCGGCGGGTTAGCCAGGTACACGTGCCCGTCCTCAACCAACTGGGGCATGAAGCGGAAGAGCAGGGTCAATAGCAGCGTGGCAATGTGCTGGCCGTCGACGTCGGCATCGGCCATGAGCACGATCTTGTCGTAGCGCAGCTTCTTGATGTCGAATTCCTCGTGGATACCGGTACCCAGTGCAGTAATAATCGCCTGGACCTCAGCATTCTTGAGGACCTTATCCATGCGGGCCTTCTCCACGTTCAAGATCTTGCCGCGCAGAGGCAAGATGGCCTGGAACATGGAATCACGGCCGCCCTTAGCGGAACCACCTGCGGAGTCACCCTCCACGATGTAGAGCTCGGAAATCTTCGGGTCCTTGGAGCGGCAATCCGCGAGCTTGCCGGGCAGACCGCCCAGGTCGGTGGCAGATTTGCGGCGCACCATCTCGCGGGCCTTGCGGGCAGCCATGCGAGCATGTGCGGAGGACACGGCCTTATTGATAATGGCCTTTGCCTCAGCCGGATTGGCATCGAACCAGTCATTGACGTGCTCGTTCACCGCACGCTGGACAAAGCCCTTGATTTCGGAATTGCCCAGCTTGGTCTTGGTCTGGCCCTCGAACTGCGGATCGCCCACCTTGACGGAAATGACGGCGGCCAAGCCCTCGCGGCAGTCATCGCCGGAGAGGTTGCCATCCTTTTCCTTGATGAGCTTATGCTCCTTGGCATAGCGGTTCATCAGGGAGGTTAGGGCCGCGCGGAAGCCCTCTTCATGCGTGCCGCCCTCGTGGGTATTGATGGTATTAGCAAAAGTGTGCACGGACTGCTTATAGCCCTGGTTCCACTGCAGTGCTACTTCCACCTCATGATCTTCGCCCTTGGCATCGAAAGAAACGATAGTCGGGTGGATCGCGGTCTTGGACTTATTGAGGTACTTGACGTAATCGGTCAAGCCATCCGGGTAGTGGAAGGTGATCTTCTTGCGGCGCTTCTTTTCCGCCGCAGCTTCCGCCGCTTCACCGGATTCTTCGTTGAAAGTATCGCCAGCGTCCGGGGCATCATCGAAGGAGGTTTCATCCGCACTGGTCTCGCCGGATTCTGCATCGGCGATTTCTTCCAGCTCGATCTGCTCTTCGGTAACGCGCTCATCGATGAGCTCAATGGATAGGCCCTTATTCAGGAAGGCCATTTCCTGCAGGCGGCGAGCAATGATGTCGTAATCGTACTCGGTAGTTTCAAATACTTCCGGATCCGCCCAGAAGCGGATTTTGGTACCCGTGCCGCGGGCGTTGCCGCCCTCAACGAGATCATCCGGGACGGCGTTCTGGAAGTTTTGATACCAGTGCTTACCATCGCGTTTAATTTCCGCTTCTACGCGGGTAGAAAGCGCGTTCACCACGGAAATGCCGACGCCGTGCAGGCCGCCAGATACGGCGTAGGAGTCGGAGTCGAATTTACCGCCGGCGTGCAGCTGCGTCATGACCACTTGGACGGTAGGTGCGCCGGAGGCGTGCATTTCTACCGGGATACCACGGCCATTATCGATGACCTCGACGCCGCCATCTTCCAGCAGTTTGACGGTAACCTTATCGGCGTAGCCGGCCATAGCCTCATCGACGGAGTTATCAACGATCTCCCAAATGAGGTGGTGCAGGCCGCGCGAACCGGTCGAACCAATGTACATGCCGGGGCGCTTACGGACGGCCTCGAGGCCCTCCAGGATCGTAATTGACCCGGCATCATATGCGTGTTCTTCAGCCACGGATTCGTGCTCTCCTTTTGGCTATAGCTAATTCTAAGACTTTAACTATTCTACACGGATACCCCCTACTGAAAGACACCCCACACCCGTGAGAGATAGGAATCTGGCGCGCTCTGAGGTTATTTAGGATTTAAAGGTCGGATCCAAGTGCAACCTATTAGCCATACGTATCTTGCGATCCTTGTGGTTTCACCCACTGCCGCCCCTCATAATTTCGCTGCTGCTTGGGCCCATGAATGCGCAGCTCAACAATGACATCCGGGCCTAGGCGGTCAGAGATTTTCCGCAGGATTTGTCGCTGCAGATAGCGCAGCTCCGTAGCCCAGGTGGAGTTATCGCAGGACACATAGACAACCTTGTCCTTAATCCGTTGCGGCTGCGTATGGGCGGCGATGCGCTCGCCCACGAGATTCTCCCAATTACCCATCACCCAACCATTGGCCAAGTCGTGCTCCCAGCCGCGATTGACTACCTCGCGGCTGATTTGGGCTCCCAGGCTCGGCACCGCCAGCGTTCGCCGTTTCTTCCTGCCATCTGGTCCCGTAGGAATGCCCCGTTGATAGCCCATATACCCCTGCTTTTGTGCCTTCTCTAGAGAGGGCACCGGCATCTTCGGCACAAGGCGGGTTAGCTTCGGCGGGTTCTTGGAGGTGGACCGTACCAATTTAAAGTACTGGGTGACAGGATCAATGCGCTGCTTGCCGACGCCCCCTTGTTCCTCACTCATCCTTGTCACCATCCCCATCCTCAACGGCATCCTCAGCGCTGAGCTTGGAGATGCGGCCGGTATCGGTATCTTCCACGCTCACGCGGTAGCGCACGATGGGTTCCAAGTTCCCCGGTAGGTCCTCATCTACCGCCGCGGTAATGAGCACCTGCTCGGCCTCGGCGGCCAGGTGGACAAGCTGCTTGCGGCGCTTGGCGTCAAGCTCGGCAAATACATCATCCAAAATGAGCACCGGATCCGATCCTCCCTCTTGCCGCAGCAGATTAAACTCCGCCAGGCGCAGCGCAATGGCATAGGACCACGTCTCACCATGGCTGGCAAAGCCCTTGGCCGGCTGATCACCCAGATTAAGCACCAGATCGTCGCGGTGCGGGCCCACCAGGGAAATGCCGCGTTCAATCTCGCGCTGCCGGGCGGTGGCCAACTCGGTAAGCAAGACGGCCTCTAGTACCTCGCGATCCGAGGTATCGATAGTGGACTTATATTCCACCTGCGCCAGCCGCGATTCTGGTGCCAGGCCGGAATAAGCGGCGGGGATGTGGTCCAAGAGGGCGTCGACAAGCGCAAGGCGCGCGGCGATTACTTGGGCGCCGAGCCGGGCAAGCTGCGCATCCCAGGTATCCAAGGTAGCCAATGCGGCGGCACCGTCGCTATCGGAATAGCCGCGGCGCAGGCTGCCGGAGGCTGATTTCAGCAAGGCATTGCGCTGCTTGAGTACCTTGTCATAGTCGGCCTTTACACCCGCAAGGCGCGGAGTCCGCGAGGCAATGATGCTATCGAGATAAGCGCGCCGTCCGGCCGGCTCCCCGCGCACCAAGGCCAAATCCTCCGGGGAAAAGAGCACCGTTTTTACCACGCCCAGCAGCTCACGGGGGCTGCGCAGGCGCGTGCGATTGATCTGCGCTTGATTGGCCGCGTGGGGTTTAATCAGCAAATGGGTAGTGAGCTCGCGGCCCTGGTTCACCGCGGTAATAGACACCCGTGCACTATCGGCACCCTGCCGCACCAACGGTGCATCGTGAGATACGCGATGGGAGGAAAGATGGGCAGTATAACCAATGGCCTCGACGATATTGGTCTTGCCAAAGCCATTGCGCCCGACAAAAAGGGTGATCCCGGGCCCTAGCTGCACATTAAGTTCGGGCCATGAGCGAAAATCCCGAACATCGAGATCCCTGACGTACATTAGCCCGGCAGGCGAACCGGCATGAGCAGGTAGGTGAAGTTGGTCTTCGGCGTGGGGAAGTTGCCATCTTCATCGGCCTCAGGCAGCTCTTCCGGTTCTGGGATCATAATGGCTGGGCGGGAAGGCTCGGTGAAGCCGAAGACCACGCGGTCGGTGTTGATGACTGCCAAGCCATCTTTGAGGTAGCCCGGATTGAAGGCAATGAGAAACTCATCGCGGCCATGGAAAGCGCACGGCAAGGTCTCGGTCGCATTACCGGCATCCGCGCCGGCAGATAGGGTTACCTGCCCATCGGCGAATTCCATGCGAATCTGTGCATTACGATCCGTCAGCAAAGAAACGCGACGGATTGCTTCCTGCAGCGGTGCCACCTCAATGGAGGCAATATTGGTGTGATTCTTCGGCAGCAGCGGCTGCACATTGGGAAAGTCCGCATCCAGCATGCGCGTGGTGGTTTCGCGATTATCAGCGTGCAGACCAAAGAGGCCATCGGCACCAATATTGTCATCGGTGCCCACGGCAATCTCTACCGGAATGTTGAGATGCGGATCCAAGGAACGGCCGGTTTCCTGGAGGGTCTTAGCAGGTACCAATAGCTTGGCTTCGACATCCGGGGACTTCGGCTCCCATTCCAAGGTGCGCATGGCCAGACGGAAACGGTCCGTTGCCGTCATCTCAATGTCTTTGCCATGGATATCCATGTGCACACCGGTGAGCATAGGCAGAGTGTCATCCTTGCCGGCTGCGGCAGCGACCTGGTGGATGGCCTCGACGAAAAGCTGTGGCTGGATAGTGCCCGTAACCTCTGGCAATACCGGAAGCTGAGGGTAATCATCCAGTGGGATCAGTGGCAGCTCGAAGCGAGAGGAACCACAAGTAACCAGTGCCTTGGAATCTACCTGGGAGATCTCTACTTCCTTGTTGGGCAAAGAAGCAACGATATCGGAGAGGAGCTTGCCGGCTACCGCAATCTGTCCGGGCTCATCCACCATGCCGGCGATGCGGACGCGGGTAGAAACCTCATAATCGAAGCCGGTGAACTCAAGACCATTGTCATCCGCGGTGATCAACATCGCGCGAAGCACGGGCTGAGTGACCTTGGAAGGCAGGCTGCGAGCAACCCACGCTACGGCGTTGGCAAGGTCATCTTTGGCAACGCGAAATGACACGGCTTCATCCATGGTGCGAAGAGCTCCTCTGAGGCAAGTAGGAAATTTGTTACTTACAAAAGACTGGCTTCCAACTTACCGCATTGGGCGCGGTGCGCCACAACGTGTAATTCCATCTTTGCCCGCTCGATCCGCGCCTGGCCGGAGGCGGGGCGGGCCGAATTCCACACACCCTCTTTCTTCTATACAGATCAGAGAAATAATTTAGTAGTAGTAATAAGCGCTGTGGGATCTGTGGGTAACTAGGTAAATGACAAGTTCATGGCGCAGATCTGGGGTGTGGCAAATCTTGTGATCTTGCTGTGATCAATCGGGGTGAATTGTGGACAACTAGTGGGATCGCCGTTTTATCCACAGGTTTTGTCATTTGATCACTGATCTACACACAACACTGATCACAGGGTGGTTCTCCCAGCACAAGGCCTGTGGAATCAAAAACTGTGAGTAAGATCTATGAATTACAAAGATGAAATTACACAAGTGTGAATAACGCTGTGGATAACTTTTCTTGCAGATAAACGGCCCTTTTTAGAGGGTTTCGGGCCTTATTTGTGAAATTACAAGGGTGTGCCGGTGCGGCGTGGAGGATTCTGTCTAGCTTTCTAGCTGGTTTCAACCCCAAGTGACCCCGGCGAAATCTGGGAAACGGGAGCGGGAAAACAAAAGCGCCCTCCTTATATAAAGGAGAGCGCGGAGGCAGCACGCTAAGACTTAGGCGCGACTGCGATTCTTGATGCGTTGGGTAAGCGCCTGGATCTCGTCATAGGTATTGCGCTTTTCAGTCATCTCTTTGCGGATTTTGCGATCGGCATAAATGACGGTGGTGTGGTCCTTACCGCCGAACTGTTCACCGATCTTGGGCAGGGACAGCTCGGTAAGCTCGCGGCACAAATACATCGCCAGCTGGCGAGCATGCGCTACCGCGCGCTTCTTGCCGGCGCCGCGCAGAGTTTCTACATCAATATCGAAGAAGTCTGCCGTGACCTCCATGATTGAGGTAGCGGTGATCTGCCGATCAGCGGAATCCGGGGCCAAATCGCGCAATGCGATTTCCGCCATCTCTACGTTGATTGGCTCATCTACCAAAGAGGAATAGGCCGAAACGCGGATAAGTGCGCCTTCGAGCTCGCGAATGGAAGATTCAAAGCGCGAGGCAATGAGCTCAAGCACGGAGCGATCCACCTCGGTGCCGTCATTTGCCGCCTTCTTCATCAAAATCGCGATGCGCGTTTCCAGATCTGGTGGCTGAATATCGGTAATAAGACCGCCTTCAAAGCGCGTGCGGAGGCGATCCTCCAGCGTTGTCAGCTGCTTCGGCGGGCGGTCCGAAGACAAAATGATCTGCTTATTGGCTTGGTGCAGCGCATTGAAAGTATGGAAGAACTCTTCCTGGGTGGATTCTTTGCCCTCCAAGAACTGGATATCATCGACCATCAAGATGTCGAGATTGCGGTAGCGCCGTTTGAAGGATTCCTGGCGGTCATCACGCAGCGAATTAATATAGTCATTCGTAAATTCTTCCGAAGACACATATTTCACGCGCAAACCCGGGTGCAGCACCTGGGCGTAATTACCAGCGGCGTGCAAAAGGTGCGTTTTGCCTAGACCAGAGCCACCCCAGATGAATAGTGGGTTATATGCACGGGCGGGATTTTCGGCCACAGCAACGGCTGCCCCATTGGCAAAACGATTCGAAGAACCGATAACGAAGCTATCGAAGGTGTGCTTCGGATTCAGTGAAGTTTCACGGTTGGGATCATGTGCCGGAGCCTCGCGCGGGATGCGAGCGGAATTAGAGCTAGCGTCGGTGAAATTTCCCGCGGACTGCGCCTGCTGCTGGTTATAGTGCTGGGCAAGTTCATCCAAGCTGGCTGGGGCATGGCTGGATTGCCAGTTGTTTTGTGCGGGCGCTGGTTGTGTACCGGTATTAGAGTGTTGCGGGCGCGGAATGTAGTTCTGGGGAGGCTCCGTGTGCTGGGGTTGTTGCGCTTGCGGAGCCTGCTGCTGTTGCGGGGGAGCTGCCTGTGGAGAAGGCTCTGTGGCCGGTGGTTGTGGTTCTTGCGGAGTAGCCAAGGTAACCGCGAAGGAGCAGGGACGTCCGAGGTGTCGGGTTAAGGCCTTGGCGATGTACTCGCCCAATTCATTTTCGACCACATTTTTGGCATCGAGATTCTCGGCGGCGACGAGGGTGTAGCCCTCGACCATCATGATGGGGCGGACCAGTTGAAGGTAAAGGCGCTGTGAATGGGAAAAACTAGGGACCTCGGAATTGGGTTGCTCGGATTGTGCGAGCAGGTCATCAACGACCGCGCGCCAAATGGCATGCAGGTTCGCTTGTGGGTCAGTCAC